>OZ240241.1:4800000-8426055 GCA_965198115.1 Candidatus Latescibacterota bacterium
CATCACACAAAGAGCAATCCGACGAGGAACCTTTCGGAACGTCAAGGATCTGATCACCTGCATCCAGAAGTTCACAGACCAATACAATCAGAACTCAAAGCCTTTCGTGTGGACGGCAACCGCTGACTCGATCCTCGACAAACTCAACAGACTTCTAAAACTTATTCGCGGGACACGACACTAGTGGTTGGTTTCATAAATATTATTACGTATGTTCTGAACATTATTTGTAGCTTATGTTCTCCTTCAAAAGGAGGAGAACAATGCCAAGACGTTCGCCTTATGTGGTGCTACTGTCTGAGAAGGAACGGGTCGACCTCGAGCGAATGGCTGGACAATATACGTTACCGTATTATCAAGTGATCCGATCGAAAATCGTGCTTCTCGCCGCCGAGGGATTATCCAACAAGATTATCGCCCAACGGTTGGATGTCCCGCGTCCGATCGTAAGCAAATGGCGTAAGCGCTTTTTCGAAGAGCGTCTTTCGGGACTCGAAGATAGATCTCGTCCCGGGCGCCCGCCCGGTTTTCCCCCCTCAGGTGGTCGTTCAGATCAAGGCGCTGGCGTGTGAACTACCGAGCGAGAGCGGGATACCGCTCTCGCGGTTCAGCTGTTCCGAGATTGCCGCCGAGGCAGTGCAAAGGGGCTTCGTTGCCAAGATCAGCGGCGCCACTGTCTGGCGCTGGTTGAACGAGGACGCGATTCGTCCTTGGTATCATCGCTCCTGGATTTTCCCACGGGACCCGGACTTCCAAACCAAAGCAGGTAGAGTCCTTGATCTGTATCACCGCCAATGGCAAGGAAAGCCTTTAGGGCCGAGGGAATATGTACTTTCTGCCGACGAAAAGACCAGTATTCAAGCACGAGCTCGCAAGCACGTTACCCTACCGCCAGCCTCGAACAGAGCGGCACGCGTTGAAACACGAATACGAGCGGAAAGGAGCCCTGGCCTATCTGGCTGCTCTCGACGTGCACAATGGTCGAATCTTCGGTCTCTGTGAGTCTTCTTCGGGTATCGAGCCCTTCAACCGGCTCCTGAGCCTGATCATGAGCAGGAAACCCTATTGCTCGGCAAAGAAAGTCTACCTCATCGTGGATAATGGCTCCTCGCACCGAGGGCAGGTGGGCTGGAACCTCTTCCGAGTTGTGGCCTCGACGGTCGCGTTCGGTTGCCTCGCATGGGCCCTGGTGTTGCACGGGCGCTCATAGCCCGGAGGATGCGGTAGCTAAGGTGTTAGTCAGGCAACTCTCAGGGGCCGGAGCCCGTCTTTTCTGGCCCTTTTCGTCACCTGTCGGGGACTCTTCGGTCTCGCTTCGTTTCTCATCAAGCAACGCACCCGAGAAATCAGCTGGGGCGGGTCCGTTGACGTGAAGAGCGAGGCAGGCAAGGGCAGCACGTTTACGGTGCGGGTGCCGGTAGAATATCAAGAGTCTATCTGAGCCACTCCCTGCGATGCAACGGGGATCGAGCGGGTAGATAGAAGAAACGGGTCCCTCATTTCGTTTTGGAACCCGGTCTCCAGTTCGGTGAGGTCAGAATGAAAGTGACATCGGTCGACGTTCTGCAGTGCGAAGGGGGTACTCGCACGTTGAACTTCGTGAAGGTCCAGACCGACGCCGGTCACACGGGCTGGGCGGAGTGCAATTGCATGCGGTCGGACCCGATGCTCAAGCCCGCGATCGAACACATAGGCTCCCTTGTCGTCGGCAGGAATCCATTCCAGATCGAGTGCATCCAACTGGATCTCTACCGCACCACCCAACGACAGATTGGCGGCGTCGCACACCAGGCCATTTCGGCCATTGACGCTGCCCTTCTTGACATCAAGGGCAAAGCCCTCGGCGTCCCCGTCTACGACCTCTTCGGGGGTCTGGTCAACGAGCGGATTCGCTGCTACTACACCCACTGCGGCCGTCCGGAACCCCGGAATCCGGATGCACCCCCTGTCCGATCCCTCGCCGACATCCCCGCCTGCGCCGACTATGTCCGAAGTCTCGGGTTCCGCGACATCAAGGTGAACTACCCCCGCACGCCCGATGATAGCGGCGGCGACATTTCACCGGGCACGCTGGACGGCGTCGTGCAGTATATCGGTACCTGGCAGGAAGCGTTGGGCCCCGGATGCAGCATCGCCTTGGACGTTGCATTCTCCTACAAGCTGGTAGGCATCCGCAAGCTCGCCAAGGTGCTCGAGCCGTTCAACATGCTCTGGCTCGAGGCGGAAACGCTCGATCCTGTTGCCCTCAGGTCCGTCAGGGAGTCCACGTCCACACCCATCTGCATCGGCGAGAGCTTCTATCGTAAGCAGGGCTTCAAAGCCTTCTTTGAAAACCACGCCTTCGACTACGTCATGCCCGACACGGTCTGGAATGGAATCACCATGGGCAAGAAGGTCGCCGATTACGCGAACACCTACGACATCATGTTCGCGCCCCACAATTCCCACGGCTGCCTCGCCGGATGGCAGGCCGCGCATCTGTGTGCCACGCTCGAGAACTTTAAAATCCTCGAGTACGAGCAAGACGACATGCCCTGGCGCAACGAGATTGTCACGCATCCCACTGTAATCGTCGACGGTTACATTGAAATGTCGGATCGCCCGGGGCTGGGGTGCGACGTTATCGAGGAAAAGGTCGCGGAACACCCGCCCCAGGCTTGACAGCGAAACCTGATCTTCAGCCAATGATTCCGGAGGCGGATAGGATGACTAGTGGCCTGTCAGGTAAGTCTCCCTGCAGAATGGACAGAGGCAGGGTCACTTCGAGCGGAGTCGAGAAGTCCCTGTTCGCCCATCGTAATGGGCGTGTGTTCTCGACTCGCGCTCGAACTGACGCCGCGAGGAACGATGCCAAAAAAGGACGGTATGACCTCCGTTACAGCCCACTAGAATGGGCCTACCTGCCCGGAGATAGCGGAGACCGGGTCTGGTGCGGGTTAGTGGATCACACAGCACAGATGGACATCCGATGATCACACCAGAGCAGAAAACATACTTCGATACGTTCGGGTTCATCCGCCTGCCCAAGCAGTTCTCCACGAGGGAAACGGAGACCTTCACTCGTGAAGCAGACAAGCTATTTGAGGAGCACCGGGACGGACGGCCCTTCGGTGAGGAGGGCCAGCACATCCAGGAGTTCATGGAGAAAAGCCCCGCCCTGATCCGGTTCCTCGAGCACGACCGAATATGGTGCACGGTCGAGGCACTGCTCGGGCCACGGTTTCTGTGGAACGGGTCCGAGGGCAATGTGACCGTCCGCTCTGAGCACGGCTGGCATACAGACCGTCCCAACGAGCCCCACGCCACCACGTACAGCTTCCACCTCTACCTAGATCCTGTCAGGGCGGATACGGGCTGCCTTCGCGTGATCCCCGGTTCTCACCGCCCTCCGCTGCACGACGCCCTCTTCCCCATCAACGCCCAGAAACCGGACAGCACCCTGACGACCTATGGGCTGAGCGGACCGGATATGCCCTGCCACGTGCTGGAGTCTGACCCGGGCGACATCGTCTTTTTTCATCAGAAGATCTATCACGGGGTCTACGGCGCCCAACCCGGTCGACGCTACCTCAAACTCAGGTTTGTCGCGTGGCCCGAGACGGACGAGCAGATCGCCTCGCTGATGCGTTACAACAAGAGGGGCCGTATCTACCAGCCGGATGATGCGCTTCTGAACAGCGACCGTCCGCGAATTAGGGCAATGATCGACCCCCTGTTGGAACTGACCGAACGGACTAGAGGCTGGAACGCATGAGACACAGACCGTACAGTTAGACCGGGCACATTGGCGAGCGTATGCTGACGCATCAAGTTGCGTCAGACGACTTTCGGTCAGTTTTGTATCATGTGGTGGAATACACGGTCGGGAACAGAATCAGGTGGCTCAAGCACGGTGTAGAAAGGACTGTGGAGATGAGCAAGAGAGTGCTGGTAGCTGAAGATGAAGAACCCATTCGGGAGATGATTTCCGAGATGCTGGAACGTGCTGGCTACGAGGTCGAGACAGCCTCGGACGGACCGACTGCGTTCAGTCGAATACGGGGCGGTTCGTCCGATCTCGTCCTGTTGGACGTATGGATGTCGGGGGAAACGGGTCTCCAGGTATTGGAAGCCCTGGAAGCTGGAGGGGAAGAGACACCGAGGACCATCCTGATCACCGGCGATGACAGGCAGGAAACACGCCAACAGGCAGAACAGCTCAAGGCATATCGCTTCCTGGAGAAACCGTTCCAGCCGAAGGCGCTTCTGTCGGCAGTGGAGGAAGCACTCGCGTAATCGTCCGACAACGTGATTCCAACGTATGAATCTCGGCAAGTTTTAGGACAGCTGTCCCACGACGACACGAGGACTTTACGATGGACCGACAGAGCGTAGGCCTGGCGAAAGGTACGGATCGACGCGAGAACGTTTCCGGGCAATGGATCTCGTACGGGCAGACTTATCTCCCAAGCTTCGCCACGAGGTGATGCTCAAACCCAATTTCCTGACGAGCAAGAATCAGCTGGCGAGCACACACGTGGACGCGATCAGGGGTGCCATCGATTTCCTGATGTCCTGTCCTGACCGCCCAGAGAGAATCCTGGTTGCCGAAGGCGGAAACGAGGATCGATCTGGGGAAGCGTTCGACAACTTTGGCTACGGGAAGCTGGTGGAGGAGTATGACGCCCCGATCGAGCTGGTCGACCTCAACCTCGAGACATCGTGGGAAACGGTCGACATCTTTCTGAAAGACCGGTCAAGCTACACCGTTCACGTGCCACGAACCGTTCTCGACTGTCCTTGCACCATCTCTGTAGCGGTCGCCAAGACCCACAACGTTTGCTGCGTGACGCTTGCCGTGAAGAACATGATCATGGGAACGATCCGGAAACAGGATCGGAGTAAGATGCACGGAAATCCTGGAGAAGGCGATTTCGACACAACGGACGAGGCTCGGTGCCTGAACATCAACCTGATTCGCCTCGCACGCTATCTCACACCGGATATCGGCGTGATAGATGGAACGGTCGGTTTGCAGGGCAACGGTCCCGGCGGTACGGACTAGATCCCACTCGGCGTGGCTGGTGCAAGCTCGGATCCCTTCGCTGTGGATGCGGTACTCGCGAAAGCGATGGGCTTCGAGCCGATGGGATTGGGGCTGCTCTCCTACGCACACGATCTGGGAATAGGCATCACAGACCTCGACCGGATCGATATCCTCGGTAGTCCCCTCGAGACGGTCTCCCGTGAATTCAAACCTCACGAAACCAACGATCTACAGCTCCAATGGCAGGATCAGGAAGCGGATCGGTTTCTGTCGGTCTAGTACCACCGTATCACCAGAGTGCGACAGAGTTGCACCTGTGCCAGACGACGCAGGTTGGGAAACCGTCCTGGAGGACTACGTGCTAACTAAACCTTGGTAAGCCCCCGGCTCTGCCGGGGAGACTCCCAGAGTTTGACAGTTCCAGAAATATGTAAGAGCCTCCCTTGCCGTGGACCGCTCAAAGCACACGGAAGGAAGGCTCTCGAGCTCAGGTCAATAGGTGTGTAAAAGAAATCAGGCGGCCATCTTCCCGGCTTCGACCTGCGGTCCGGTTGAGTGTTTCTGATCGTAGACTTGTTGTAGCAAGTGTGGCGCGGTGAGTTTCCTGAATCGGCTCTCTGCGACCTTGAGCGTACGCCAGATGAGAGCCGTGGCGTTCCTGACTTTCTTGAATCGCCTGGCGGCGTTTGTGCGAAGCCGAACGGAAGCAAAGGGGCTCTCGACGACGTTCGTGGTTCTCAGGTGTTTCCAGTGTTCCTTCGGGAAGTCGTAGAACGTGACCATCCGATCCCAGTTTCTTTCGAGCGTCTCCACGGCGGCAGGGAACTGTGAGCGATACCGTGCGGCAAAGCGTTTCCGGAGCTTCTCGGCCTCCTTTTTCGTGCCGGCATAGGGGATCTGGACGAGCAGTGCGCGGGCTTCAGCCTGTGCACGCTTGGCGACCTTGTCGAGCACGTTGAGGATCTTGTGGTTCCAGCACCGTTGTTGCCGGCTCTCTGGCCAGACCTGATCAACGGCCGCCCAGATGCCCATATTCCCGTCCGCGGCGATCAGGACAGGATGTTCGAGCCCGCGATCCCGGAGATCCCGGAGCACCGTGAGCCAGGATTCTGTAGACTCTCGATAACCGGGTTCTATCGCCAGGATCTCCTTGCTGCCGTCGCTCATCGCGCCGATCACGACCAGCAGACACGCCTTCTCGCGCTCGAGCCCGGCTTTGACGTAGATGCCATCAGCCCAGGCGTAGACCAGTTCGCGATTATCCAGACGCCTTTCTTTCCAGTCCTGGAAGTCGACCTCCCACTTCCCTCGAAGACGAGCGATCGAGGTCGGCGAAAGCGGCGCGCCATCACCGAGCAGCGCACGCAAAGACAACTCGAAGTCGCCCTGGGAGAGACCGTGGAGATAAAGGTCGGGAAGCAGATCTCCAATGGCCCTGGTTCTCCGGGCGAACAGGGGGAGGATGCGGCTTTCAAACCGCTCTTCCAGACCACGAACCCGGGGACGCCGGACCTTGATCGTTCCGCAGCTCGTCGAGAGACGCCGGGGCTTGCCGTAGCCGTTCCTGTAGCCCCTGGAGCTATCGACCTCGGCTCGGCGCTCATACCACGACCGGCCCAAGAACGCGGTCGCCTCCTCCTCCAGAATGGACTGGAACCGGCCCTGGATCTCTTCACGGATCCAATCGTCAACCGTCTCCCACGTCGGCATGGACTTCAATGGGGCTCTATGCGTATGTTCCTTCACGGCGATCCTCCTTCCCAACCGGGCCTCTCACCCGGTTTTGTGTGAATCAACTATCTCACGGGAAGGGTAGGGTCGCCCTTTCTCTTTTTCCACACCTTTTGATTATAGCTCGTATGGGAGTGCAAGTATGACGTTGTTTGGGTTCGGAAGTATCGTAGAAAAGTGTTGTATGGTGAAATTCGTCGCTATCTGGGCGAGGTGATTCGGGATCTGGCCGCACAGAAGGAATGCCGTGTGGAAGAGGGTCACCTGCGATCCGACCATGTGCACACGCTGATTTCGATCCCGCCGAAGCACTCAGTAGCTCAGACGGTAGGGTTCATCAAAGGAAAGAGTGCGATTCACATTGCTCGGAACTATCTGGGACGCAGGTCGAACTTCACCGGGCAGCATTTCTGGGCAAGAGGCTACTGGGTCTCCACCGTTGGCAAGGATGAACAGACGGTTCGGGAGTATATCCAGAACCAGGAGCGGGAGGACCGGCGTCTCGACCAGCTCAACATTTTCAGGTAATCGCCACCTTTAGGTGGCGCTTGGTTTCCAACCGCTTTGAGCGGTTCACAAGTTTTCAAGCCTCCGGCTTTGCCGGAGGTCATGACTCTCCCAAAGTTCTGTTTGGGGGTCGAAGTGGCTGATGCCGTTGTCAGTGGCGACCCAGACCGTGCCGTCCGCGTCGGGAAGGACCTCCCGCGAGGTTTCGCTGGCCAGACCATCACGCATCCTGTAGGTTCGCCAAGCTGCCTGACCTGAACCGGCATACGACCTGTATCGCGAGACACCCAGGCCGCCAGCACCCACGTACGTGCACCACAGATCCGAACCGACTACCTGAAATCCCCTTGCCTTATTGCCCGGAAATCCTTCCTCGTAGCTCGACCAGGCGGTGCCGGTGAACCAGCTCATGCCGTTGAGCGTGCCGGCCCAGATAGTGCCGTCGGATGACTGACCGAAGCCGTAGATCCGATTGTGGAGGAGGCCATCATCCGTGGTGTAATGGGTCCAGGGAGTCTGCCCTGAGTCTGCCGAAGGGTCGAAATGCATCACACCATCGCCGACCAGGCCCTTTCCAGCCCGGGCCAGACATTGGTGCCGAACCAGATGTCTCCGCTGGCTACAACGAAAGGAGAATGGAGTCGCTCGGCATCAACGCCAGGGTCCAGAACCTGCCAGGACTGTCCATCGTAACGGCTGACCGCTGCCTTTCCGTCCCTGCTGCCGGCCACCCAGAAGGTGCTGTCAGTGGGGTGATAAGTCAGACCCAAACTGCCTCTGATAGCACTACTTGAGCCAATCGACAGGCGCTGGAGACCCATGTCAGATGCTGTGTGGGTCTCCCACCGACCTGCCACGTGCCTACACCATCCTCTTGATTGAGCCCCGAGGAACCACACTGAGCCGTCGTCGGTGGCTGTCATAGCCCCGTAGGGGGGGTCGAGCAGTCCTTCCGTGGGTCCGTAGAGCACCCAGTTCTTGCCGTCGTAGCGAACTGGACCGTCGTCGGTCACGAACCATGTGGAGCCGTCCGGTGCGCGATGACCACCCCCAAGCGCACGACCTACATCAAATCGCGTGCGGAAGTGCTCCCGAACCCGAATCCGGTATGCGTGAGGGCGTTGGTAGGGAGATAGCCACAACGAGCCGCTGCGGCTTAAGCGGGCGTAGAGGGCCCCGCTTGGCTTTAGGGCAGAATCCACAACCCGCCAGCCCTCGCCAGTAAAGGTCACAATGTCGCCGTTCGTGCTGACCGACAAGATTCGTCTGTCCGGCGTCTCCCAGACGGAGAGGTGCTTCACATCGGCGAGACCATCCGCAGACCGGTATACGGTCCATCCATCATCCTTATACCGAACGATGGCCGGCACGTCCCAGGATGTGGCCCAAACCGACCCATCTGACGTTTGAACGACCTCGACGTAGACGAGACCAGGAAGGCCCTGCTCCGGACCGAACACCGACCATTCGCCGCCACGGTAGCGGAGCAGTCCCTGCCCCTTCGAAGGGGAATTATAACTAATCGTAACCAAAACGCTTGACTTTCGTATTCCCTGTGGTTACTATTAGTATATAAATCAACCACAAATCAAGGGGGATACGATGGCCAAGTCAGGACCAGGCAAGCACTTCAGGAAGGGACTTTCGCTGTTGGAGGTCATGCAGATGTTCCCCGACAATACATCGGCAGAGGAATGGATTGCACAATGCCGTTGGGACGGCGAACCCGCTTGTCCGCATTGCGGGGGTGTCAACGTTCAAACCGGCGCGAAGCATCCGAGCCAGCCCTACCGGTGCCGCGAGTGTCGGAATTTCTTCAGTGTAAAGACGGGCACCGCGATGGCGGGGAGCAACCTGGGTTATCAGGTGTGGGCGATCGCCGTCTACCTGCTGGCTACGGGCCTAAAGGGCCAAGCGTCCATGAAGCTGCACCGCGATCTTGATATTTCACAGAAAGCCGCATGGTTTCTGGCGCACCGGCTACGGGAGACGTGGGATGATCGCAAAGCGCAGTTCAACGGGCCGGTGGAAGCCGATGAGTGCTACATCGGTGGGGTTGAAAAGAACAAGCATATGAACATGCGGGCCAATCTGGGCCGGGGTCCGAGCGGGAAGACGGCCATCGTCGGAATGAAGGATCGGGCAACCGGCAAGGTGGCCGCCCGTTTGGTTGAATCGACCGACAGACTGACGCTGCAAGGCTTTGTGCAGAACAATGTTGTGGAGGGTGCGAAGGTCTACACGGACGAATCGGCGGGCTACAAAGGGCTGGCGAATCACGAGACAGTCAAGCACTCTGTGTCCGAGTATGTGAATGGCCAAGCGCACACGAACGGCGTGGAGAGTTTCTGGGCACTCCTCAAGCGTGGCTATCACGGCACCTACCATCGTATGAGCCCCAAGCACTTACAGCGCTACGTCAACGAGTTCAGCGGGCGTCACAACATCCGACTGCTCGATACCGTCCACCAGATGCGGGCTATCATCCGTGGTCTCGAAGGCAAGCGGCTTCGTTACCGGGAGCTTACGGCGTGAGCGACCCCAAAGCGCACGTTCGACACCTTTATGGAGGTCAGAAAATGAAGCCAATGACTCAACTTATTCATGGAATTGAGGAAAAAGACAAACTCTTTTTCGGCTTATCGGACACACTCGACGTCAAAGCAAGCGTTTCATTGATTCTGATCACGTTTCTGTCTGCACAAACCGCTTATTTTCTTAACCTCGACACTGCACACGCAGTTGTATTATTTTCCCAAACTCTTTCTGCAATAGTTCTTAGTGTGGGCGGAGTTCTGGCACTGAGTATTCTCTGGCCACGCTACCATGAGACCGAAAGCATAGAGAAAATGGATCTCTGGTATCAAGAACTAAAAAAGTGTTTTGAAGGTGAAGCGGAGGCCGACCAAAAAACTAATGAACTGTTTGAACGTGGAAGGTTCGATGGTCTGAAGAAACAAGTAAGCCATAACCGCTCCATCGTTAGACGGAAAGCAAGCCTCGCCGAGTGGTGCTATCGATGTATAGTGCTCTCTGTTGTGTTAAATATCGCGTGCTTTCTCTTACACTTCGCTAACCGAAACCTTTCTTGACTTGTTCTGGCGGCGGAGGCGTCGGCGATGGCGTGGGCGCAGGCGCAGGCGCAGGCGCAGGCGCAGGCGGTGGTTCATTCTGTTTTTCGTCGTTGTTTTTTTCGTCAGCCATTTGAGTTCTTTCTGTGGAGGTTAATTATGGACGATTCATCTACTGTCAAGTCTGACAGGGAAGATTTATGGGAATGCGCGTAGATAAGGGCTTAAGGGGATTGGCGTCGGCTTCGATATTTTCCAGTCTTTAACTGAAATGTGTTACGTGATACATTTTGGATGTTCTTTCCCTTCGCGCGGGCACTACCGATTCGACCGCGCACTTGGTTTGTCGACAATCCCATTTCTTTTGCCAGATCCTTGACGTGTGCACCATTTGGATATTTCGCGAATAACTCGATAAGGTCGTGGTAACTCTGCATGCATACCTCTATCGCTACAAGACTTTCAATATGGGGTTGCTTTGCATAAACAGCCCGGCAGGATGGCAGGCTGCCGATATGATCCCATATGAGATCATATTCTGGACCCTAAGAAAGAAAGCCAATGCCCGATAGGATACTGGACACCCCAGAAGATATCATGCGGGCGCTTGTGACTACACCGCTCAAAGCAAAGGCCGAAAACAAGAAACTCGGTGTGCGGAGGTGAAAAATGAGTAACGACGAACAATATAAAGTCATTGGGCTCTTGGTGATTCAACACCAAGAGCAGCAACGCCATGTGGTCTGCGTCGAGGAAAAGCGGAAGAAGCTGGTCTCCGCTTTGCGGAAAACACAGGAGCTGTTAGAGGGGAGCGATTCTATCATGATGACCAGGGCAGACAACGATTCCCTGACCATCGATCAGCCATCCGGTGGATTGGTGGTAATAAGCCCTGATCCCCCCACAACGCATATAGAATATCCAAGCTTTGCGGAGTTGCAGAAATTCATCGCCGATTACAAGGAAGCGATCAACGCATTCAATGAAGTCGAGAGCCAATTGAAAAAGATACACCCCGGCTTATTCAGCAACTCGGTATGATCGCATTATGTTTTCCCCCAGTTGGGTTTGTTCATAATCTTCATTATAAAACGGGCAAAACGTAAAATCCAACTAATTGTGCGATGCGAAGGAGTAGAACCATGAATGACGAAAAGCAGAAGCGCCCGCGCGGCCGACCGCCGAAGCATCTGATGCCGGAGCCGATCCCCGACACCCCCGAAAACATCATGAAAGCGTTCATCAAGACGCCGCCACGGAAACGGGAAGATTGGAAGTTTGTGCAGGAACGTGAGGAAAAGAAGCGGGCCACTTAGCAGAAAGGGTTTGGTTACGATTGGTTATAATTCCCCTTCGAAGCAATCCACAGAGTCCCGTCGGCCTCCTCGGTCAAAGACATCACATCAAGCGAATCCGTCGGGGTCTCGACAACAGACCATTTGCGGCCGTCGAATCGGCTCAAGCCTCCGGACCCCCCCAGAGCGAGCGTGAATCCTGCCCACAGACCCCTATCTCCCGATGGTTTGAGACTTCGCCACCAGAAGGTATCGCTCGCAAGACCGTCCTTCACAGTGTAGGTCCGGACGCTGTCGGCCAGCATCCGAGTGATGCCTCCGAGTGTACCGAACCACAGTGCGCCGTCTGGCGTCTGGGTAACTGTCCTTACGTTATCCGAACCGAGACCATCCTCGGTTGTGTAGGTCTGGAAGGAGATTCCGTCGTAACGCAGGGCTCCAATGCCGGTCGCGAACCACATATTGCCTTCGCGGTCTTCAAAAACGTCGTGAACCGGACCTGGCAGATTGAACTCGGTCCATCGCCAGGGCTCTGAATACGGCTCGGGCTGAGGCGCGACGGTGAGCGTGTCCACGGCGTAGACCGGGACTGTCAACAGCAAGCAGAGGATGGTGGCATAAGTGCGCATCGCAACCCAAGATGCGACCCGCCCTTCGCTCGGACAAGCGCGAGCTACGGCGGGCAGGCGGCGGGGAACGGCGGGCAAGCCCTCCTCCGCTCGATAGGGCACAAGCTTCCACCTCCGCGTGAACGCTACGGCGGACAGGTCGGGCGGGCAGGCGTGGGTGATGGAAGGGATTACGGAGCTGCTGGAGGTGATTGAGCGAGTGGATTGCCTGTTACCGATAACGGACCATTGGGGTAACGCCTATGGGCACTACCTCTAAGATTAGCCAGCAGGAGATGTGCAGCGTATGGTCGGAATTCACAGAAGGACACGCAGGCCGTCGTGTGTGTCCTGTTAAGGCTGCTCGGCGCGATCATGGATCAAGGAACCACCTTCAGGATCCCAGGTTGCCGCCAGAATCAAAATGAGAACCGCAAAGGCCAACACAGGGCTTGCGAGTAAGCTCCCTGTCCTGGCTTTGCTGACCATCCTTTTCTTTGCTCGTACGACTTCGTCGATCGGTATCACGATCGGATTCTCGCGGACCCTTTCGCCGCCACCCCGAAACTTCCTCGCCTTTCCCTTGATGTGTGTGGAGTCGACGGCGATGACCGTGATCTTGTAGGTCACGCCTGCGGTCGTGAGTACATCGATCTTGTCGCCTGCCTCGACGTTACCCCTCCTGATCTCCTCGCGAACCGACGAGGCGTTCGGGCCAAGCTGTCGCATCGATGTACATCCCGAGGCCGCACACCAGACAGAGAGCCAACCCAGAAGGACCTTCCTCATCGCGTACCTGGATGATCTCACGTTGACTGATCGATTGAGGCCAGGTAGAGAATAAAGCCGATAATCGTCACGCAGCACGCGAGCAGGGCTGATCTGCCGGAGTTCGCGTGTCTGAGTTCCGCTCTGATGATCTGATCGATCTCGATTACGACTTTTGCGCCGTATTCTGTTCGCTTCTTTCGCGGGTTCCGCACCTCATTGGCGGGAGTAGATGACACAAGATAGGTCGTCTGAAATATCGTCCGACCGACGATATATTGTGAATCGATGGCAGTAACTTTGATCTTCGCTGTTCCACCGTCCAGTGTGATGACCTGGAGGATGTCGTTCGGCTTCACATTGCCCGATCGAAGCTTGGCCCGAACTGTTTCTGCGTTCTGCCCGACCGGTTTCATCGTCGCGCAGCCGGCGGCCAACCAGATCGCAAGCCACACAATAAGAAGCGCTCGCATCGACTCCATCCGTTCGTGGATCTTAACGAACAATCCGGCCGCACCCGGAGATCCTCCTGTGAGAGGACCGACTTGCTGGCAAAGCTTGATCCGGACACGCCATTGTCAGCGTCCTGGAAGACGGGCCCGCCTGTTTGGGTGCAGGCTCCCATCGGAGTACACGGCATTAGCAGCGCGAACGTAGTGTCTCGCGCCGTTGGAGCGCGTCCACACGTTGTTCGAGTGTCATCGAGCTCTCCGTTAGTGTGCGTAGTTATCGAAGTCAGAAACCGAAAGCCAATCTCATGCCCACCGATCCCGGTTGCGCCAAGACCTCCAAGGGCGCCGTCTTCCAGTCGGGAATGAATCGGCCGATTATCGCCCCGTAGAGGCCACCTGTAAGGACAGCCACGGGAAGAAGCATTGCGGACACCTCTCTTTCCGAGAGGTTTGGCAAAGCGATGAACTGAGATTCGTGAGAGACGTCACGTCTTTCATCTGAGGAGGTGGCGATGCCAATTGCCCCGGCCAGCGCGCCAATCCCGGCCCCCCACATGAACCCCGGGCCTGCGAGGCTCCCGTTCCTAAGACTCAGGGATTCCACTGTGGAAAGCGGCACCCGAACGACTTCCGCTGGTCGGTTCCTGGCAAGGAGACGCTCCGAGTCGTTGCGGGAACGCCGGCGGCTGTCATCGGAGAATTTCGCACGGATTGTCAGGGTGTCCGCACCCAGAGCAACGACCTTCCCCTCGAAACTCGAGTGTGTGCCCGTGCTTGTCTGTATGCCTGTTGCGGTCTTTACCCTGACCTTCGTCCCAGGCGTAAGAGTGGGTATACCTTTCGGACGTGACCTGGGGGCAAGAGCGCAGGCGGATTGAACCAGCAGACACGCAGCTATCAAGATTCGCAGTAGAGTCATCTCCACATCCCGTGTTCCGCGACACAGACTGAATCTGCGTCGGATGGTGAATCGCAGGAGACAAGAAGGCGGGGCCTCCTATTGGAGCGCCCCGCCTTTTGTATCAGAAAGAGTGGATGGTCGGCAAACGGAGCGATGTGCTGACGCCCGCGTGGTCCGAGGGCCACATACCTGATGGTGTGCGATCGGCTTCCTCATCGCCGAGAACAATCGACCGAAGGGGGACGATATCGTCGGAGGAGCGTGTGAAGACCATATCGATCCTTCGGTTGAGTGCCGAGGCGCCCGTAAGGTCTTCAGCTTGCGATCCGGTGAAGCCCGGCTGGTTTGGGTTTACGCTCGACCAGGCCTCAGCCAGACCTCCCGGGATCAGGATATCGCCATACGTAGCGGTTGTTGTTCCGTTGGCGTCGGAATTGAAGTCGCCAACGAGAAGGACCGGCAGGATTTCGGCGGCTATCAGCCCTACAAGCTCCTGTGCCTGAAAAGCCTGGATGGGTTCGGCTGCACCGGTTTCGAGATGCGTGGTGATGAATCGGAAATCCCGACCGGCGACGGTGGCTTGCACCGATGCGTAGGCGCGAGGGATCGACGTCGGTACGCCACCGACTTCGATGGGTACGGCCACCTGGAATTGAGCCTCCACCACATCGGCGACGGCGACACCAGAACGCGCGAGAATAACTTCGCGGTCCGTCAATCGGATGTCGGCGAATTCGGTGGCACTCTTCGCCAACGGGAGCTCGATGTCGATACCTTCGGCTATGGCGACGGCCTCGTAGTTCAGGCCTCGACTCTCGAGCGCATCCAGCAGGATCTGCAAGAAATCGAGAACCACTTCCGTCGGCAGCGTTTGACCACCGACTACGAAATCGCCCGGGTCCTGCATGCGGAACAGGGAGACTTCCTGAAGCCCGATGAGATGTGGCTTGGTCGATTCAATTTCATCGGCGATGGCCTCCGCCCGCTCGGCGAAATTCGTGGCCTGGACGACGCCCCACGTCTGAGCGACGAGGGCTGGTATTTGTAGCGGATCCTCGGCGAGGATGACACGGTTGATGTCGGCGCCGAGGTAGAGGTTTCGCGTCATGACCTTGAGAATGGGACCTCGCGGATGTACGATCGCGCTTCCGCCGATCTGCAGGGTGAAGGCGTTCTCCCCGTCAGTGTTGATGGGCAGGCTGCCCCAACGCCCCAGAAGTGTCCCGCTTGCGTCGGTGGCACTGGCCGCGTAGTAGCCGGCGGCGCCACGGCTGCGGTAGCGTTGGGATGAAACGCTAATCGTGATCTGTGCTTCACCGTTCGCGTCCGTCGTGGCCGACCACTGAATACTGGGTGTGCTTCCACCAACCGATCGAGTGATGGTCACTTCGGCATTTGGGACGGGACTTCCGAATTCTGCCAGGAGCTGAAGCGTGACCTGGGCCGAAAAGACAACCGGCCGCGTCGCAGCCTGCTGGGAAACGTCCGGACCTGTGAGAAAGGACGTCGTCTTTTGATCACCGCACGCAACACCTACGAGAATGACAAGCAACAGCCTACCCAATTGATGCGTCACTGTTCCAACCATGACTTCCTCCCTTATTCGCGATTTCCTATGAAGGACGAGGGTGCTCACCGGTGGCACCTTTGGGATGGCAAGGGATGTGCCACCGATGGACCCCAGCGTTTTCCTGCCTTTCGCCGATTATGACGGGTTCACCGTCCTGCGCGATCTTGCGGGACTCTGCGACCGCTTGCGCAGGACCCTCGTGATGCGCCGAGGTGATCAATCCATTCTTACCACCCAAGTTCGAGACTTAGTCGCAAGAGTCAGAAGCAGCTCTACGGACAGTCCTACGCCCAAACCCGACAAACCCAGTCGTCTTACTTGCTCGCCCCGAGACCATTGACCGTCAGTCAATGGGTTGGTTGCACCGAATAATGCTCCCGCCGCAAAGCCTGCGATCAGTCCGTATCCCACATGCCGGAAGGTGTACTGCGTGCCCGTACTGATCTCGATCTTCCGTCTGGTCTTTTCATCGTGAGTCGCGTTCTTCCCAGAATGCGATCGAGGGTTACGGTGTCGTTCCCGATGTCGATCAGCCGCCCGGTGACTGGTTTCGCCAATGGATCCGTCGTCCGTATTCGAACTCTGATTGCAACTGGTCGTCATCGATCCTGGTTGGGCGCTCCTGCACGAGGACAAAGACACGCGATCGTCTGCAGAAGGAGCGCACTCGACTGATGCGGGTAAGAATCACTCCTCGCCCCAAGAGGTGGTATCGATTCGTGGGATTGTTGGATCGGAGTGAACTGTTTTCGACAACCTGCAACAACAGATCGCGTAGTGAAGTCAAGTAGCAGCCGGCCGAATGCGGGTGGTCTGCACAAAGCGTGCCGATGGTTGGACACGAAGGCTCGTCAAGTAGACGAAGCGATGCGTAAGCAGGTCCGTTTCCATTGATCCCGGCCCGGCATCAAAGGCTACTCCCAATCCTTGCTTTTCTATTGCTGTCGAGGGTTTCTCATCGTGGCATCTACGATGGTGGATAGTGCACACGAGACTAGTGCCCGATGGCGAGTCGCAAAAAATTGATGAGATTCGATCACACGAGACGTTCGCTGGAGAACCGATTCGGTGTCGCAAAAACTCAACGATTGTTTCTCTCGGACAACAGGTGTGACAATTCACAACGGGGCTCGATCTTCGGATATGGCAACTGATCGCTCGGCTGACAGGACGTAGCTGCGCTCCCACCGAAGAGTCTTTGATTTCGGTCAAGAGAACTGGAGGCCTACAGTGGAGATGTCGAGGACGTTACGACAACACGCAGGAGGCACGTTCAAGGTGGATGAGGCGGAGAGGAGAAGTTGATGAAATCGTGTTTGGCGGGACAGACACACCTTCTCTGATTTTGTGTTGTAGTAGCGGCAAGGGTTGATTGTGCGGCACATCGTGTGTAGCGTTATGCAAACATCAAGGGGCACGGACAACTCCGGGGCTGTCGTAGGGACCCGGAGATGTGTGTCCCTCTATTCTTTTGTGTCGGGGGCTTTCACCTGTCGGGGCTTGAATCAGGTGGCCCAGGATGCTGCACCGCGATCGGAAGTCGGTCATTATGATCGTGAAGACGAGCCAGAGGTAGCCGAGGTGGGCATTACGGTCGCCCAAATGTTGGGGTACGAGGTACGGCTTTTGAGCGTATCGGGCATTGCGACCTGGTCTTCACAGACATGTTTCTACAAGGGGACTCGGGACTCGACTTAATCGAGCGGATCCGCACCGCAGGAAACGAAATCCCAATCGTCGCCACGGCGGGAAACACAACCTTCCTCGAGGAGGCACTAGAGGCTGGGGCTGACGCCACCATACCCAAGCCCTGGGTTAAGGACGACCTCCGACGAACATTCGAAGAGCTGCTCGAATAGAAAGCGCCCCCCTCGATGGATGAGCATTGATTGCACGAGTGTTGAACGCCGGCGCTTCGAATTACGGTGTCTGGCTCTGCCCCGCGAGGATTCCCCTGCTGCGGTGGTGCCGGATAATCGGAATCATGACTCCCACAACCAGGGTCGGCTGGAGAGGTATCAACCTAAGAAAGCGGAAAGTGAGAACAAGCTGTGCACATCGTCGGGTTCCGTCGACGACAGCCGTACGGCAGCACTGCCTCCCCCCGTGGCCGCGCTACGAGCCAACTGACAACGGATTAATGTTGCTACACCTCAGGTACCGATAATGGGAGTTATCGGTACTTGTCGTTGGGCCAAATCGGAGATGATGTTGTGAGGAACGTGGCTTGCTGGTGACCGTTGACCCGCCCTCGCGGAGGCTACGGCGTCGACCACCGCCAGCCACTGCAAAGGTCTATTCTCGGTCCTCGATGGGCACCCATTCTCGATTGGAAGGGCCCTCGTAGTCGGCATTGGGACGGATCAGTACATTGTTGGCCCGCTGTTCCATGATATGAGCAGCCCATCCCGTGATGCGAGAGACGACGAAGATAGGGGTGAACAGGCTTGTGGGGATTCCCATGACGTGATAGGCGGATGCGCTGAAGAAATCGAGGTTCGCGAACAAGTTCTTCTCTTCTTTCATCACACTTTCGATTTCGGCTGATACATCGTAGAGCTTGGTGTCGCCGGTCCCCTCGCTCAATCGTTTTGACCACGCTTTGATGATGTCGTTTCGGGGATCTCTTTCCCTGTAGACGGCGTGGCCGAATCCCATGATCAGGACTTTCCTCGCGAGCATGTCGAGCACGGCGGCGCGTGCTTCGGCGGGAGTGTCGTATTGCTCGATCAAGGCCATCGCAGCTTCGTTGGCGCCACCGTGTAGCGGCCCGCGGAGCGTTCCGATTCCCCCGGTTACAGCCGAGTAAAAGTCCGACAGGGTCGATGCGCAGACGCGACAGGTGAACGTCGAGGCATTGTACTCGTGCTCGGAATAGAGGATGAGAGAGCCGTTCAATGCCTGCACGTGCAGTTCTGACGGTTTCGTGCCGTGTAGGAGATGCAGAAAGTGAGCAGCGATCGATCCGTCGTCCGTCTCCGTGTCGATCCTGACACCGTCGTGGCTGAATCGATACCAGTAGCAGATGATGGACGAGAAGACGGCGAGCAATCGGTCGGCAACACGATGCTGCTGATCGAGGTCGGTTTCCGGTTCGAGGGTTCCAAGCATCGCGCAGCCTGTCCTCATCACGTCCATCGGATGTGCGTCTTTGGGAATCCGTTCGAGGACGTCACGCAGTTCCGAGGGTAGTCCTCGAGAACCGCGAAGCTGGTCGTGGTAGTCTCTCAGTTCGGCCGCTGTCGGGAGTTCGCCATACATCAGGAGATAGGCGACCTCCTCGAACTGGGCGTGTTCGGCCAACGCCTCGATCGAATAACCACGATAGGTCAGTCCAACGCCCTCCTTACCGACGGTTGCGATCGCTGTTGTTCCCGCCGATTGGCCCCGTAGTCCGGCTCCGGATGCCTTTCCGCCACTCGTTTTTGCCATTACTAATCTCCTAGAAAAGCCGAACCACCAACAAGAAGACATGAAGACCCGAAGAACTACACGGCCGGGTCGGGTTTTTCGCGGTCGATTTTGAGCTCTTTTGCGGCTTTTTCAAGTTCGCCGGAGGTGACCGCGCCCTCTTCCTCTAGAGCCGCAAGTGCCGCGTAGGCGATGTATTCGGCGCTGACTTCGAAGTGATCGCGCAAGGCGGATCGGGATTCGCTGAGGCCGTAGCCATCGGTGCCGAGCACGACGTAGGGTCCGGGGATCCATCGTGCGATGCTGAGCGGTAGTGCTTTCATATAATCTGACGCGGCGACGAAGACGCCCTTTTCTTTTCCTAGAAGCTGTTGGACGTATGGGATGGGCCGGTCGGATGCGTGGTTCAACAGGCTCTTCCGCTCGACCCTCAACGCCTCACGGTTGAGCTCGTTATAACTTGTCACGCTCCAGACGTCGGCGGCTACGCCTCTCTGCTTGAGGATTTCGCGGGCACGAAGCACTTCCGTCATGATGGCTCCACTACCGAAGAGATGCGCTTTGCGTCCGTCGCCGCTTTCAACTTCGGATCGTTCGTAGCAATACATCCCCTTGACGATCCCGTCAGATGCAGATTCGGGCATCGGGGGCATGCGCAGGTTCTCGTTGTGGATCGTGATGTAGTAGAAGATGTCTTCCTGTTCCGTGTACATCCGGCGTATCCCGTCGCGGATGATGACAGCGAGTTCATAGGCGAACGCGGGGTCGTAGCTCAGGAGGTTGGGTACGGTAGCGGCCACGACCTGAGAGTGACCATCCTGATGCTGAAGGCCTTCGCCGTTGAGGGTGGTGCGACCCGATGTGCCCCCCAACAGGAAGCCTCGACAGAGCATGTCGCCACAGTTCCAGATCATATCTCCGACACGCTGGAAGCCGAAGATCGAGTAGAAGACGTAAAAGGGGATGGTCGGAACGGCGTGCACCGTGTAGGCGGTGCCGGCCGCCAGGAAGGAGGCCATTGCGCCGGCTTCGCAGATGCCTTCCTGCAGGATCTGGCCGTCCTGTGCTTCTCTGTAGGGGATGAGTGTCGCACTGTCTACAGGTTTATACTTCTGCCCCTCGGATGAGTAGATACCGGCACGGCCGAAGAGGGCTTCCATTCCGAACGTTCGTGCTTCGTCCGGGACGATCGGGACGATGTAGCGACCGAGATCAGGATGTTCGAGCAGACGGCCGAGCAGACGGACGAAGGCCATCGTTGTGGAGAACTCACGGTCCCCACTTCCTTCGATCAACGTCTTGAAGAACTCGAGATCCGGCGTGGGAAGCACTTGGGCGCTAACGGTTCGCGTGGGCCATGGACCGCCCAGGATTTCACGACGTTCCTTGAGGTAGCGCATTTCAGCGCTGTCATCCGGTGGCCGATAGTAGTCGGCGCGGATTGCGGCTTCGTCGTCGAGGGGAATACCGAGCCGATTGCACGTTTCGATCCGCTCTTCGGCACTGAGAGTTTTCTTCTGGTGTACGGCGTTGGACCCTTCGTGGCCCTGCATGCCGTAGCCCTTGATGGTCTTGATCAGGATGACCGTGGGACCGTTTTCGGTCTCGACGGCCCTCTTGAAGGCGGCGTGAATCTTTCGATGGTCGTGCCCGCCCCGTCGAATGCACCGGATTTCCTCGTCCGTGAGCACCTGCATAATCTCGGCCAGCTTGGAGTTGTCGCGCACCCAGTGTTCGCGAACGTCCTTGCCGCTCGAGACGGAGTACATCTGATAGTCTCCGTCGACGGCCTGTTCCATCCGCTCCTGCAGGACGCCTTCGTGATCGATCAGGAAGAGCTTATCCCACTCGCCGCTCCAGATGACTTTGATGACGTTCCAGCCGGCGCCTCGGAAGCTGCGTTCGAGCTCCTGGATGATCTTCCCGTTTCCTCGAACGGGTCCATCGAGGCGCTGGAGGTTGCAGTTTACGACGAAGATCAGGTTATCCAGATGCTCTCGGGCGGCGATGTTGATCGTTCCCAACACTTCGGGTTCGTCCGATTCACCGTCGCCGATGAAGGACCAGACTTTGCCCCCGTTGCGGGGTTTGAGTCCGCGGTTTTCAAGGTATCGCGCAAAGCGGGCCTGGTAAATCGAGCTCGGGGTGGACAGACCCATCGATGAACAGGGCGATTGCCAGAACGCCGGCATACGCTTGGGGTGCGGGTAAGAGGAGAGACCGCCGTCGGGCTGCAGCTCGCGACGGAAGTTGTCGAGTTGCCTTTCGCTGAGGCGGCCCTCGAGATAGGCTCGGGCGTAGATGCCTGGCGACGCGTGTGCCTGGATGCTGACGAGATCGCCGCCGTAGTCATCGGTGCGGTTTCGGAAGAAGTGGTTGAGACCGACTTCCATCATGGTTGCGGCCGACGCGTAGGTTCCAATGTGTCCGCCGACGTTCGTGTCGCTATCGTAGGCACGAAGCACGATCGCCATCGCGTTCCAGCGGAGGATCTGCTCGATGCGCTCTTCGAGTTCGATCTCGCCCGGGTAGGCTGGCTCGTGTTCGAGGGGGACGGTGTTTCTGTAGTGGGTGTTGAGCGTGGCGTCTTCGACGATGACGTCTTCGTCGGAGAGATAGTCTCTGAGTGCCCGGAATACGACCTTGGCGCGATCGGGCCCTGACGTCCGCAGCAACGACTCGATGGACTCGAGCCATTCCTGGAGTTCGATGTCGTGGGATGGGTTGAGGGTTGGTCTTGCGTTCATGAGCTCAGGTCAATAGGTGTGTAAAAGAAATCAGGCGGCCATCTTCCCGGCTTCGACCTGCGGTCCGGTTGAGTGTTTCTGATCGTAGACTTGTTGTAGCAAGTGTGGCGCGGTGAGTTTCCTGAATCGGCTCTCTGCGACCTTGAGCGTACGCCAGATGAGAGTCGTGGCGTTCCTGACTTTCTTGAATCGCCTGGCGGCGTTTGTGCGAAGCCGAACGGAAGCAAAGGGGCTCTCGACGACGTTCGTGGTTCTCAGGTGTTTCCAGTGTTCCTTCGGGAAGTCGTAGAACGTGACCATCCGATCCCAGTCTCTTTCGAGCGTCTCCACGGCGGCAGGGAACTGTGAGCGATACCGTGCGGCAAAGCGTTTCCGGAGCTTCTCGGCCTCCTTTTTCGTGCCGGCATAGGGGATCTGGACGAGCAGTGCGCGGGCTTCAGCCTGTGCACGCTTGGCGACCTTGTCGAGCACGTTGAGGATCTTGTGGTTCCAGCACCGTTGTTGCCGGCTCTCTGGCCAGACCTGATCAACGGCCGCCCAGATGCCCATATTCCCGTCCGCGGCGATCAGGACAGGATGTTCGAGCCCGCGATCCCGGAGATCCCGGAGCACCGTGAGCCAGGATTCTGTAGACTCTCGATAACCGGGTTCTATCGCCAGGATCTCCTTGCTGCCGTCGCTCATCGCGCCGATCACGACCAGCAGACACGCCTTCTCGCGCTCGAGCCCGGCTTTGACGTAGATGCCATCAGCCCAGGCGTAGACCAGTTCGCGATTATCCAGACGCCTTTCTTTCCAGTCCTGGAAGTCGACCTCCCACTTCCCTCGAAGACGAGCGATCGAGGTCGGCGAAAGCGGCGCGCCATCACCGAGCAGCGCACGCAAAGACAACTCGAAGTCGCCCTGGGAGAGACCGTGGAGATAAAGGTCGGGAAGCAGATCTCCAATGGCCCTGGTTCTCCGGGCGAACAGGGGGAGGATGCGGCTTTCAAACCGCTCTTCCAGACCACGAACCCGGGGACGCCGGACCTTGATCGTTCCGCAGCTCGTCGAGAGACGCCGGGGCTTGCCGTAGCCGTTCCTGTAGCCCCTGGAGCTATCGACCTCGGCTCGGCGCTCATACCACGACCGGCCCAAGAACGCGGTCGCCTCCTCCTCCAGAATGGACTGGAACCGGCCCTGGATCTCTTCACGGATCCAATCGTCAACCGTCTCCCACGTCGGCATGGACTTCAATGGGGCTCTATGCGTATGTTCCTTCACGGCGATCCTCCTTCCCAACCGGGCCTCTCACCCGGTTTTGTGTGAATCAACTATCTCACGGGAAGGGTAGGGTCGCCCTTTCTCTTTTTCCACACCTTTTGATTATAGCTCCGGAGAAAGCTACCGTACGCCAAAACCACTACCCAAAACACCCAAAAAGACGCTTGGAAAGGAGGATCGAAAACCCTAAATACACACCCCGTCCGAGACCCTGAAATCGCCACTTCTAAGGGGCTCCATTAGGCCGATCATGACTGGCCTCATTAGGGCGATCATTGACAAGGGTCATGGTTTTCTGGCAATGTGCGTTGCGAGGCAAAGGAAAGCTTGCAGAGAATCTTATTCTCACCGAAGCTGACAACTTGGCTAGTCTCTTCCGTGCCCTGTGGCGAAATACGGGGGAATCGGGCCGTCGAAAAATGCAAGTAGATCTGCCCATAGATACTCTTCAATATACTTGACATGTACTACTAAGTCAGGTATCGGTCAAGACGTAGCAACGCGGGATTCTGGCCCACGGCACGAACAAGAAGTCTGCATCGTATTGTGAACTCGGAGGATTTTGACTATGTCCGGCACCCTCCTCTTTCCCAAAAAGAGTAGCGAATGTCCGGCGTCAACCATTCTTCCCGCCGGCGACAATTAGAATTCCCGTTGGATTATCGTAGGCCAGCCCAGTAACCGGCCGTCCACCTTTGTGGGCAGCCGAGTCCGGTCGAACGTGTCCAGGTTCTTTTCCAGGGGGAGACGAGACTCCCGGAGCAGCCGCTGGATCCGATTGTGGGCGCGTGTCTCGCACCTGTGCATCCGTGACCATCTAACCTCCCATCACAACAAGGGGTTAGATAGCCTACGGCCATCCCCGCAAAACGGGAATTATGGTTGTCGTCAGGTGGGAGTTCTAATTGTCGCTAATCACGTGCTGCTGAATCACCCCGGACTTGCCGGAGACTCTATTTCTTGAGAGGATAGAGTCATGACAACTTCCAGAAGGTATTCTGCAGAGGTTCGCGAACGGGCAGTCCGGATGGTATCGAGCACTCGAATGATTACGACTCCGAGTGGTCGGCCATCTGTTCGATCGCGGGCAAGATCGGGTGTACGCCAGAGACGCTCCGCAAGTGGGTGCGTAGGACCGAGGTGGACACAGGGCGCCGGGAGGGCGTGACCAGCGACGAACGTGCGCAACTCAAGGCCCTGGAGCGCGAGAACCGGGAGTTGCGACGTGCCAACGAGATCCTCCGCAAGGCGTCAGCGTATTTCGCACAGGCGGAGCTCGACCGCCGAGGGAAGTGATGGTGGACTTCGTCGACGAGCAGCGAGACGACTACGGGGTCGAGCCGATCTGCAAAGTCTTGTCGATCGCTCCGTCCACTTACTATGAGCAGAAGGCTCGGCAGGCCGATCCTGGCCGTCTGCCGCCCCGTGTTCGCCGTGACGCGATGCTGTGCGCGGAGATCCAGCGCGTCTGGGACGAGAACTTCCAGGTCTACGGCGCCTACAAGGTCTGGCGACAGCTCAATCGCGAAGGGCGTCCCGTCGCACGGTGCACGATCGAGCGCTTGATGCGCCAGATGGGGCTTGAGGGCGCCAGACGGGGCAGGCGTTTCAAGGTCACGACGGTCGCCGATGGCACCCATAGACCGCCTGATCTGGTGGACCGCGACTTCACGGCCAGGCAGCCGAACCGGCTGTGGGTCGCTGACCTGACATATGTCGCGAGCTGGACGGGCTACGTCTACGTCGCGTTCGTCATCGACGCCTTCTCACGAATGATCGTGGGATGGCGCGTCTCGAGCACCCTCCGCAGCGACCTGGCGCTGGATGCCCTGGAGCAGGCCCTGCACGCTCGTCCGGAGAACGGAGGGCTCGTACACCACAGCGACCACGGCGTACCTCTCGATCCGCTATACCGAACGTCTGGGCGAAGCCGGCATCGAGCCGTCTGTCGGGAGCGTCGGCGACTCCTACGACAACGCCCTGGCTGAGACCATCATCGGTCTCTTCAAGACCGAAGTCATCCGTCGACGAGGACCCTGGCGGAACCTCGAACACGTCGAGTTCGCCACCCTCGAATGGGTCGACTGGTTCAACAACAAGCGGCTGCTCAAACCGATCGGAGACATCCCGCCACGCGAGTTTGAACAGCACCACTACGATCAACGGGAAGCCCGGCCTTTGATGGCTGGACTCAACTAAACGAGCCTCCGAAATACCCGGGGCGATTCAGCTTTGTCCAAACCTCCTTCCGCAAACAGGTCCTGTCGGCGGCGGTGACAGTCAGGTTGACAGCGAAACCTATCCAGTGGCGGATGAGATCTCACTCCGGTGGTACGAAGGGATTGGCCGGGAAGCGGGCCAAGAACGATGGGCCTTTGCATTCAGCGCGAAGAAACGGTGGAAGCCGAAAGTCGAGCAGGATGTGGAAAAGATCGCCGCGACCAACCGCAGCTACGTCCTGGCTTACTTCATCACAAACCAGTACGTGCGGGACAAGGCACGGGCAACTACTGAGGATGCTAACAGCGATGCATAGCATCCCGGTCCGGATCATCAACAGAACTTGGCTCTTGGATGCCGTCTATGACGGTGATTTGCTCGATCTCGCCATCCAAACACTGGGCCTTACCGACTACGATGAAGTCTCGCAGAAGAGCCTAGGTGGTCACGATGCACAGCGAGAACGCGAACTCACCGAACTCGATCAACAGATCTCCGACCCGGCGCGGTATCAAGGAGTGAGATACCAACTAGCGGAGGACTGCCTCAGAAGTGCCGTTCTTGCACGAGGTCTTGAACGATCTCGCACTGAGATAGACGGAAGGCTTTCGAGAGCCGAGATTGTCGCCCAAGAAGTTGGCATGATCAACAGCGACTTCGTGTCGCATACGCAGTGGCCTGGACAGCCTTCTGGTGGTATGAAGATTATGACCTGCTCAACCAGTCTTACTCTGATGTAGAGTGCTTCGCTATCAACAGCACGCAAGCGGCCGATCTGCAATTGCTGACCAACGTATGGCAGATCCTCACCACTTCTGTCAGGGCAGGAAAGCTGACGGAAGATACCGCAGACCATGGTGCACGAACGACTCGTCTGCGCAAAGAGCTTCAACGGCTCGCCAGCGACTCCTCGCGTCCCAATAGTGCCCTGCAAGCAAGAACCGACCTCCTCCTGGTGGACCTCGAAGGGGCTGCAAGTGAAGGTAGAGACATTGATCAGATTCTGGCCGGTCTGCAGGAAGTCCTGCAGGAATCAGAGAATTTGGCCTCATATCGTGTTGAACCTCTGATCGAGCTAGTCCACGTGTTCGGGGAGAACCTTGGGGAGAACGAAGCCTACGATGCTCTCTTTGAGAGCGCTGTGGAACTCGCCGAACGCAGGGCAAGCCGCGGTACAGTTGGATTAGCACTCCTTACGCGAGGCCACCAAAAACTCCAGGCTGATAAGGCTTACGATGCAATTCGGCTCTTTGGGTGCGCTCAGCCGCTCTTGGCTCTCCACGAGTACCGCTCCGAGTTCATCACTGTCCTGGGAGGATGCGGGCAGGCCTACGAGCGAGCAGGGCTGCTCTGGGCAGCGCGAGCAAACCTCATCCTCGCCGCGAATCAGGCGCTAGCAGAGCACTGGGAGCACGGCACGGTTACCCCCCTTGCTCTCTTGTGCGTCCAGAAACTGATCTGGCTTGAGCTACAGCTCGGAAGGGTTCCGTCGGTCCTCGAATGGATGGAACTCGCGGGCCTCCTAGCTGCGCGAGTCTTGATGACGAGCGGAAGGCCGGATTCGTTAAAGAGCGGCAGACCCAGGATATAATCCTCGGGATACTCCTGCCCGAGACAGATCACTGGGAGCTCAAATGGCTCGATGCACTTCCATCATCACTGGATCATCTGGGTCTCATCTACTCGTGGATGGCGACTCTCTATGCCCTCGGCCATGAAGACCACCTCCGCGCAGAGGGTGCAATCCCTGCCGAAGAAGCAGATTCTGATGTTGAGGGGTTCTTCCAAGAATGGACTCAACAGCCAGCGAGGAGCGATCTCCCGGACAAGCCCGAGTTCCACAACGAGTCGTCCCTTTCGTTCCGATCGTACGTTCTCGGCTGCGAGGTGATCATTGAATCACGAAACGACCCGAGCTCAATCCAGCTGGCTGAGGTCATCCTTGGGTCCCTTGAGGCCTTCCTTGCGACGGCTCCCGCGGACAGGATCATCCCACACAAGCCTGAACTCGTGGTCAAGATAAAAAGCTCGGCTTTCTCTGCCCAGATACCTGAGTTCAAGCTCTCGGGCCCTTACGAGGACCCCCACTTCGAGGTCCTGCATCCGACACCACTCCGCCTCTCACCACCGAAGGATAACGAAGCGTTCCAGAAGTGGCTCCTAGAATTTCTCGCAAGCCTGGTCGCTCACATCGCGATCATTCCTGAGCCTGAGAAATACTTCGAGCGTTTTGCTCGGGACGAGGCTGGTGTGGAGAGGGCCCTCTCACTTTCGGGCGCACCGGTAGCTCTTGCCAACATCCTCGGAGAGAAGCGAAAGATGACACTCTCCGATTGGGATCAGGTGGGAGGGCCGGACCGGTATCCCCTCCAACGCGATGTAGCCTGGGATGCCCGACTGAAGAAGTCCAAAGAGAAAGCGGCTGACCGAACTATTCGAGCCGGACAGGGAGACCCGCCCCCGGAGCTCTTCGGGGTTGACAGCCTCAAACACAAACACATGCGTGTCCTCTCACTCATCGATATACGGCTCTGGGATAAGGCTGGGTGGAAGGCAACCTATTATCTGTGGTCGCCTGACCCTGGAGTCACACCGGGACTGGCACTAGCCTGAATCATGCATGAATTTGAGTTTAGGTTGTTTTGGAGTGATGTGATCACGCACAGGATTTGTTCTCGGCTTCTTCGGATGTCCAAGGTCCCGTAAGCGGTC
Organism: Candidatus Latescibacterota bacterium; assembly: GCA_965198115.1. Lineage (GTDB taxonomy): Bacteria > Latescibacterota > UBA2968 > UBA2968 > UBA2968 > UBA6620. The sequence goes on from OZ240241.1 coordinate 4,828,283, forward strand.
TCTACGAGTCGCAAGAGTCACGATTTTCGTCCGGAACAGGTGTTGTTTTGCGACGTGTACATAGCTGTCCCCGGTATAGATCGGCGTTGTTACTGCGTGTTCGTTTCGAGCCTGGTGATGATTGACACCAAGACGTTTTTGAGTGGATACGATGTTGGAAAATGGAATCGGATTCTTCGTGCGCTTTCAATGACTCTCGCGCCGATTTTGAGGAAACGGTTCTGTATCGTGTTGACCTGAGGTTTGGTCCACGCGGTGCCCTTGAGTCCCTGTGATCGGAGTGCGTGAAGCAAGGCGTATGCAGCACTGTGTAGAAAGAGTCGGAACTGGTTGGCTTCAAACTTGTGGCACGATGTTCGATCGGAGTGAAGGAATGTTTTGTGGTCCTTGATGAAGCCTTCCGTGCGTCCCCTTGCGCAGTAGATACGATCATAGATAAAGCCGTCTCGATTACTCTGTAAATTGGTCACGCGGTATCTTGGATTTGCTTCGCCGTTTGTGACTTCAGCCTTGTGAATGATCCGGCGAGGCTGCCGGTAGGTGCCAGCCTGATATGAGAAGGATGAGAACAAGCGAATCGTCTCCTTATGCTCGCTCAGACGTAGCGCTTGGTCCATCAGGTTTTGTCCAGCCGCTTTGAGCTTGGAGTTGGCGCCCTGGCCCAGAACGTAGTAGATACCGTTGTCTTCGCAGAAATCGTGCATCTCTGGTGAGCTGAACTTTGAGTCTGCGCGAACGATGATCTCCACGTTTGGCCAAGATCCGCGTAGGTGTTCCACCAAGCGCTTGAGAATAGAAACGACCTGTTTACCGTTCGTCGGATGCCCGGGTCTCAAGATCGTCGTAATGAGCTTGCCGCTTTGGCCTTCATAGATATGTAGCGGCATATAGCAGTGTTCATTGTAATACGCGTTGAAGAGTGAAAATTGTTGCGCACCGTGCGTTGGGTCATCCGTGTCGTCGATATCGAGAATGATGCTTGGGGGTGCCTGGTCATACGATGCGATGAACCCGTCTACAAAAGCCCGTGCGAGCCGATACAAATCCGAGCGTCGCACATCATTCTCAAGTCGTGTCATCGTTGATTGGCTCCCGAGATCAGGACCGGAAAGAGGAAGCCGATCGCAGGCAGCCTTGACGCCCGGATCGTGGCGCAAATCATCACAATCGACGGCATCTTCATAGCCGCAAGCGATCTGAAAAACACGCTGCTTCACAAGATCCAAAAGCGTGTGATCGATATAGCTTGGGTGACGACGATCTCGCAAAGCATCTACCATTCTGGCGATCAATCCCATCTGAGACTCAAGGGCGCGAAGCAACAGAACTCCACCGTCACTCCTGACGGCGCCACCGGCAAAATAAGCCTCAACTACCTTGCCCGAAATGCTTGCGAATGGTAACCGGATCTGACTAGGTTCTATCACGGTAGTTCCTTCCAAGTGTTGTTTTGATGTGTCAGCCCTAATGTAGGGAAAAACAAACACTTGTACAAGGAGACTACCTTTTTTATGCATAATTCAGGCTAGCGTTCACGAACACCGAGGCAGCTGAAGCCATCTTTAGGGGATTGCGCCAACAAATCGGAGAGGTGGACCATGAGGACAAACTCCGCCTCTCCATTGTCACAGGAGTGGACAAGACTCAACCGTTGAGCTACAAAGTCCTCGTGGGCACCAATGTGGATAGCTACCCACTCGATCCTTCGATCACACGGCGTGCGTGTAACTAAACCTTGGTAAGCCCCCGGCTCTGCCGGGGAGACTCCCAGAGTTTGACAGTTCCAGAAATATGTAAGAGCCTCCCTTGCCGTGGACCGCTCAAAGCACACGGAAGGAAGGCTCTCTAATGAACAACGTAAGGAGTCTACATCACACGGTATGGGAGTGCAAGTATGACGTTGTTTGGGTTCGGAAGTATCGTAGAAAAGTGTTGTATGGTGAAATTCGTCGCTATCTGGGCGAGGTGATTCGGGATCTGGCCGCACAGAAGGAATGCCGTGTGGAAGAGGGTCACCTGCGATCCGACCATGTGCACACGCTGATTTCGATCCCGCCGAAGCACTCAGTAGCTCAGACGGTAGGGTTCATCAAAGGAAAGAGTGCGATTCACATTGCTCGGAACTATCTGGGACGCAGGTCGAACTTCACCGGGCAGCATTTCTGGGCAAGAGGCTACTGGGTCTCCACCGTTGGCAAGGATGAACAGACGGTTCGGGAGTATATCCAGAACCAGGAGCGGGAGGACCGGCGTCTCGACCAGCTCAACATTTTCAGGTAATCGCCACCTTTAGGTGGCGCTTGGTTTCCAACCGCTTTGAGCGGTTCACAAGTTTTCAAGCCTCCGGCTTTGCCGGAGGTCATGACTAAACCTTGGTAAGCCCCCGGCTCTGCCGGGGAGACTCCCAGAGTTTGACAGTTCCAGAAATATGTAAGAGCCTCCCTTGCCGTGGACCGCTCAAAGCACACGGAAGGAAGGCTCTCTAATGAACAACGTAAGGAGTCTACGTCACACGGTATGGGAGTGCAAGTATGACGTTGTTTGGGTTCGGAAGTATCGTAGAAAAGTGTTGTATGGTGAAATTCGTCGCTATCTGGGAGGTGATTCGGGATCTGGCCGCACAGAAGGAATGCCGTGTGGAAGAGGGTCACCTGCGATCCGACCATGTGCACACGTTGATTTCGATCCCGCCGAAGCACTCAGTAGCTCAGACGGTAGGGTTCATCAAAGGAAAGAGTGCGATTCACATTGCTCGGAACTATCTGGGACGCAGGTCGAACTTCACCGGGCAGCATTTCTGGGCAAGAGGCTACTGGGTCTCCACCGTTGGCAAGGATGAACAGACGGTTCGGGAGTATATCCAGAACCAGGAGCGGGAGGACCGGCGTATTCTCAAGAAGCAGATCAGCGTCAGGCCGGCGTGGCAGATTGGAGTCAACGACTACGATCTTGCGGCGCTCGACCCAGCAGACGAGATAATCGTTCCAGACGATGTAGACGACGCGCCTGCTCTCGTCGCTCTTGAGCAGATAAAGGACCGGAGACGGAGCACATAAGCCGTTGGTGACCCACCTATGTACAGGTCGTACTTGGAATTCTGGATCGACTACGGCTTGATCTGTCTCCGGCCAAGACTCACGCCGCCCAGGGGAGGGCCATGATGACGTCCGGGACTATCGCATCACTGGCGTCATGAGAGATCTCCCCAAGTGCACGATTGCACCCCGAATCGTGGATAATCCGCACGGGAGTGGGCGATCGAGGTGTTTTGATCGAAAAGAAGTGTTTGACGGTCTCAATTGCCGATACTTAACATACGCCTAAGAACATGGGGGCAGGACCGAGGATTGTCTGCGGGGATGATCTGGGCCGGCCCTCTTTGTGTTGGCGGGCACACTTTACTCTGAGGCAGACACAATGGCTGCTGATCGATTTCGTTTGATAGGTCGGGGGATGTACACGATCCCCGAGGCATCTCGCCTGACCGTATCTCTCTGGCGAGAATATCGCGGTGGAGCAAAGGGTACTTCTACACATACAAGAGGGAGAGAATACGAATGGATCCTATTCTCGCTCTGGACTATGAATCTGAAGATGGAGAGTGGACCCTAAGGGTTCGCGAATAAATAAACGGTCGATCTCAATGTTGAGCCATTGGCCGGATCGTGTAGTTCCAGTCGCCGTGGAAATCGTGCGGAGTGAGATCGATTTGGGTCATCTGTTCATCGGTCACCTTGACCCCGTTAGGGTAGGGTCGCTTGTCGATCTCGGAGCGTACTCGGAGACCGGCTTGAGTGGTCGTTCCGGCAATGAGATTCACGGTTGCAGCCAGGCTGACCAGGGGCTTGCCTCGCCAGTTCATAGCGATGAAGGAGAACAGGCGATGTTCGATCTTGTTCCACTTACTAGTGCCAGGAGGGTAGTGGCATACGGTGATCGTCAGGCCAGTGCGATTCGCAAAGCGCTGCAGCTCCCACTTCCACAGCCGCGTCTTGGCGCCGTTGCTGCCGCCTGCGTCCGCCGTGATTAGCAGATGCGTCGAAGTGCCGTAGGCGGGCCGTCCCATGTTCTTCCACCAACTTCGGATCGCATTCACGGCGAAGCTGGCCGTGTCGTGATCGATACCGACACTTACCCAGCCTTCATCACGGCTCAGATCATACACTCCATAAGGGATCGCCTTGCCCTGAGCAGGCACTATGAAATCGTGTACCTTCACACGCTCCGGGTCTCCCTTGGGTCGCCATTCTCGGCCAGGATTCTTGAAGTCGCCGATCAACTCTTTCTTCTTGGTGTCCACCGAGATAACGGGAAGGCCCTGCTGCTGCTGCTGGCTAATCCGATCATCGAGGTAAACGAACTGAGCGTCCCGATCCGGGTGTGCAGATCCCTCCCTTGTCTTCCGATTCGCCTGCAGCGTGTAATCGTGTTCGTGCAGGAGATTGGCAACGATCCTGGGGCTCACCGAATGCCCCATCGCTTGCAACTCGGCGGCCAGTTTGCGAGTGCTCTTCGATGTCCATCTCAGAGGATTGTCGTCAGGCGACCCCGCAGTCGTTGGCTCGACCAGATCATTCAGGTCCTGCCACAGCGTCGGGTCCGTGTCGGCCTTCCGCTTACGACCGCCGCCTGGACGCCGGATGCGAGCCGGGTCCAAAGGTTCGTCCGACCTCAACTCCTGAATGCCACGAAAGATCCGCTCTCTGGACATTCCTGTCGCCAGAGCCACAATCGCGATCCCACCGTGACCCAACGCTTCGGCTTCCGTGGCGGCCCACAGACGACGCGTGCGTTCCGTCAGCACCGGAGCCAAGGCTTCATACTTCGTTCGGAGAGTTTCGACGTCCACACTCCGAGCGTAAGATCATTACCTTGAAAAGTGCAGCACTTATTTCGTGGCAAATCCTAAGCTTCGCTGATCTCATCGAAGCTCGTTTCATAGATGCTTTCCGGTCCTACGATGTGAGCTTGCAGGCAATTCGGATAGCAGCGGAGAGGGCGCAGGAGATCATTCAATCGAGTCACCCTTTCTCCACCAAGAGCTTTCTCACCGACGGCAACACGATCATCGCTCAGATAGAGGACGATACTGACGATCCCAAGATGTTGGATTTAATCAGGAATCAATACGGGATTCGCAAGGTGATACGACCCTATCTCCACAAGGGCTTGGAGTACCAGGAAGATGAGCCCAATCGCTGGTGGCCGTTAGGCAAGAAACGGTCAGTGTTCATCGATCCAGCCCACTCGTTTGGTGCGCCAGTCGTGAGTCCGTGGGGAATCCGTACTTCTGTGATAAATGCGACCTACCAGGCAGAACAGTCTGACATCGTCACAGCTCGTTGGTATGGGATCACGGAGACGGCTGTGGCCCGAGCCGTGGAGTACGAGGAACAACTGGCGGCTGTTTGAGATTTTTCTTCGATCATGCTATCTCAAAAAAGGCTATATCCGGATCTCTCAACGAGATGAAGTGGGTGAAGGTGCCGTGGTTCCTGGCATGGGGGCGCGGTTAGAGTGTGCGGAACCTCTTCGGAATCTGCTCAGGGATGTTTATGTCTCCGACGGTAAGGAAGATCATATCGTTGAATGCGTCGAGTGTGCGGAATCCGCTGGCTCGGTTCTTGACGATTTGGACGATTCGGTTGAGGCCTTCGGCGATGGCGTTGGTAAGACGCGTGTTCACGAATGCGAGGACGCCGAAGAAGTGCTGTCGCAGGGTCCTGACGAACTTTCGCAGGGGTTCAAGTCGACTTCTGAGTGCGGACGTCGTCCAGCATTTCAGGAAGCGTTCGGCAGCCCAGGGCGCTTTGTATTCCCAGAACTGCTCGAACTCGTCCTTGAGTCTCCAGGCTCTATAGATTCGGTAGTTCGCCTTCTCCAGTGCTTTGAGTGTCCGAGTATCCCCTCTGGAGCGTGTCGCTGAGTGCCGGTAGAGGAGCCATCGGAGGCCCTTCATGGCTTTGCGCTCATCCGGGCAGCTTTACGCCACTGGTCCTTACGGACCTCGTCAACGGCGGCATTGAGAGCCTTGACGATGTGAAAGCGATCGAGGACCAGCTTGGCATTCGGACAGTGTTCCTGGATGGCTCCGATGTAAGCTTCGCTCATGTCGCAGCAGGCCCACTCGATCTTGGATCTCTGGTAGGGACTGAGAGCCTCTGTGAAGAACCGATCGATCGTTTTACGCGCCCTGCCGCGGCCAACCCACACCACGCAGGAGCGGTCCAGATCGTAAACGAGCGTGGCGTACCTGTGACGCTTGGCGTAGGAGATCTCGTCGATCCCGATGGTTTTGAGCCCTCGGATACGATGACCTTCACGAAGCCGCGTGATGGATCGGTGAAGGAGATCCGACAGCGTCGAGGCAGAGATGCGCAGTAACTCGGACGCCGCCTTCTGCGTCATGGTCTGGCAGTAGCGCAGCATGGCATACTCGAAGCGATACGTCACCCGAGAGAACCGCTCCGCCCACGGAATCTCCTCGACCACACGACCGTGGGTAGGACACCGAATCTCCCGAGGATGGTAGAGAAGCCAGACCCTCCACCCGCACACCGGAATGTCACGCCACCGACGCGGATGGGGCATTGTGCGGACGATTTTACCTCGACGGCCGCACTCCGGACAACAACAACCATTCTTATGTGGCTTTACGGCGATGACGAAACAGCTTCTCCCCTCAAACCACCAGCTGACAACACGGAACCCCTTGAATCTCAGCAGTTTCGATAGTAATCTGCTCCCGGTCATAGGTCGCACCCCCTTCGCTTTGATTGTCCTACACACACAACCAAGCGTAGGGAACGATCTATGACCTTGTCATTCTATAGTTTCACCGTTGAGAAACCCGGATAGAGCCTCAAAAAACATAGCACACGTGGTTCGGCTTGTTGAATCGACACGGCCGGACGCGGACGTAATAGAACACTTACTCGATCGATACACATTCGATCCTGGCGATCCGGTTTGGCTTGGAGATCTATCTCAAGAGGGGGACTGGATAGTTGTTACTGCGGACCAGGGAAGGAAAGAGCAACGAGCGTGGCGCGAATCGGGCATAACGGTCTTCATGTTCCCCAAAAGATTCCCTAGCATAAACGTGTGGGCGCAGGCTCAGCGGGTTTTCTACCTATGGCCCGAGATTAAGCTTGAGGCGCGTTCCTGTGCTCCTGGTACAGGCTACTTGCTTCCCGCCCAGGGCAAGAAGATGACGGTGGTTTATTCCGTGAGGGGCGGCAGAATGGTTCCAAGAAACGGGCCCCCAGCCTTCGGTCGGGGGCTTCTTTCTTCCCGGAAGCAGGGTGCCATATTGTTGCCAAGAAATGACCGAAATCGGCGCTTTTCGTTCTTGACAGTCGGGTTCGCATGATGGGCGAACACTACTGCTACACGGCGTTGGTGCATGGCTCTTGGCTTGACATCCTCGAAGGGCCCGGCGATCCTGTCTCCATTGTGGATGGATACTCGAGGGGGATTCGCTGATGGCAGCCCGTACGAAGTCCAAGGTATCCCCGAAGTACAAGACGAAGTACCGCGTGAAGAATTGGCTGGCGTACGATTATCCTGGTGGATGTGGCCAATACGCTCCGCGAGCGGGGCGGCCTGGACGAATCGGAGAGTTTCATTGACGCGATGTTCTCGTCGGCGAAGGGGGGTGGCGCGGAGGTCGGCCCGACGAAGCGCGGAAAAGGCGTGAAAATCATGGGGATCGTGGACCGGGAGGGACTGCCGCTCTCGGTCAGCACTCACGCGGCGAACCATCATGAAGTCACGTTGGTGCAGTTGAGCTTCGAGTTCTACATGATTGAGGCGACGCCGGAGCACCTGATTGGCGACAAAGCGTACGACAGTGACCCCTTTGGACGCTGAACTGAAGGTCGAGGGTGTCGAGATGATCGCGCCGCATCGCAAGAATCGGAAGCGGCGCAAGACACAGGACGGTCGGCCCTTACTGACCTGCCCCCCTGGATTGTTCCCAGTCCTAAAGTTAGGATATGGGACATAGAAAGGGGGCCATATGGCCAGAAAGCGCTACACTGCAGAGCAGATCATCGGGCATCTCCGTCAAGCTGAGATCCGGACCTCTGAAGGAAAGACGATCGCCGAAGTCGTGCGTGAGCTTGGCATCAGCGAACAAACCTACTACCGGTGGCGCAAGGAATACGGTGGTATGGAGGTCAATCAGGCGCGTCGCCTCAAGGAGCTCGAGCAAGAGAACGGGCGTCTGAAACGTCTTGTGGCCGACCAGGCCCTGGATATCTCGATCCTCAAGGAGGTGTCCCGGGGAAACTTCTGAGCCCGACGCGGCGACGGGAGGCGGTTGTTCACGTGTGTGAAGTGCTGACCGTTTCCGAGCGTCGGGCGTGCCGTGTGCTGGGTCAGGTGCGCCGTACCCAGCGATACACGCCCAAGGTAGCCGATGATGCAGGAGTTCTGACTGCGAACGTCGTATCTCTGGCCACCGAGTATGGGCGGTATGGCTACCGCCGCATCACGGCCCTCCTCAGAACCGATGGCTGGCGTGTGAACCACAAGCGTGTGGAGCGTATCTGGCGGCAGGAAGGACTGAAAGTGCCGGCTCGCCAGCCCAAACGCGGACGTCTGTGGTTCAACGACGGCTCCTGCATCCGATTACGACCTGAGCATCGCAACCACGTCTGGGCCTACGACTTCGTGTTCGACAGGACACGTGAAGGCAGGCCGTTGAAGTGCTTGACGGTTGTGGATGAATACACCCGCGAGTGTCTGGCGATCGAGGTCGCTCGTAAGCAGACTTCACGGGATGTGCTGCGAACACTGGCGCAGCTGATGCTAAAGCATGGCGTCCCCAAACATATCCGGTCGGACAACGGCCCGGAGTTCGTGGCCAAGGCTGTCCGATCCTGGCTCTCCAGGCCAGGTTGGGCGTCCAGACACTCTTCATCGAGCGGGGCAGCCCCTGGGAGAACGGATACATCGAAAGCTTCAACGGAAAGCTCAGTCGAGGATCAGGCCGTCAAAATGGTCGAAGCGTTTGAGGAGCCGCGGGAGATCCAGATCCCGCTTGGCGAGAAGGAGTTGCTGGACCAGGATATTGCAGGGCGTGAACAGGCCCCGGTGTCCTTCCAGGATCAGGTGCTGGCCGGTTGCCGAAGGCCAGTACGTTCTCGGAGCGATCGAGAAAGTCGCCCTGCAGGAGCGTGGCGACTAGGCCGTCCACCTTTGTGGGCAGCCGAGTCCGGTCGAACGTGTCCAGGTTCTTTTCCAGGGGGAGACGAGACTCCCGGAGCAGCCGCTGGATCCGATTGTGGGCGCGTGTCTCGCACTCCCGGTTGATCAGTTCGAGCAGGTAGCCTTCGTAGGGCAGGGCTTCTTTCCTGGCGAGGTCAGCCTGCTCGCGGTAACACTCGCGGATCGTGGCCAACCCAAGCGTCTTGAGACCGTCGCGGAGTTGGGTCGCGTGAGTTCGTTTCATCCGGCGGTCTCCAGCAGACGGTCATAGCAGTCCAGCCGCACTTCAGCGACGTCCACGGCGGGCGTAGCGGATACCTGCGTCGAGCCCAACGACGCTCCGACGGCATCCGGGTGGATGGATGCGCCTCTGCGCAGGAAGACGTCCAGAGCCCGGTCAACCTTGTCCTCGCCTTCTCGCACAGCTAGTTCCAGAAGGCGGAGATACAACACGTGGGCGCGTCGACGCGGATGTTGCTCCTCGAGAAGGTCGCAGGCCCTCCGGAAGCGGCTGGTCGGATACAGGTCGGACCGATAGCGGTAGTTCTCGAACGCGCCCGGCTTGCGGATCAGCCAGTTCAGAACGTGCTGCGTACTGGATGAGGTGACGCTTCTTGCCGCGGAGACGGGGTAGTCGCTCTATGCGCCGCTGGGCGTAGTAGACGTCGATGTGCTCAGCGTAAAGCCTCACCTCGACGTGCTCACCGACCAACCGACTGTGCACGGAGTAGGTCCGAGCGGCCACCCGGATCGTGCTGGACGATCCGACCGAGACCCGCAGCCGCTTGCAGATGTCGAGCTTCTGCTGCGGCAGTCGGCGGAGAACGGCAAGTTCTTCAGACAGGCGTGTCTTCCGTCCTGCGTTCAGCTGCTCCAGCACCCGGCGGAGAAAGGTCGCGTAGGCTTCTCGATTCTCGAAGTCGCGGTGCCCACGGAGCATCAGGGTCTGATCGACGGCGCCGCGGAAACGAAAGTGCCGCTGCTCCACGTCGCCGTTCTCGTGAGGACTTGCTGGTGTCTTCCGGCCCTCGAGACCGTAGTGACGGAGGAGTGCCCCGTATCGCTGCGTGAAGTCCTCAGGATGGACGATCTTCTGGATCGCCGCGGAAAGACAGTCGGTCTGGTGTGCACGGGGCACGCCACCGAGCTCCCACAACGCGTTCTGAAGACCTTCCGAGAGCGCCTAAGTGCATGGTTTCATAAACATTATTACGTATGTCCTGAACATTATTTGTAGCTTATGTTCTCCTTCAAAAGGAGGAGAACAATGCCAAGACGTTCGCCTTATGTGGTGCTACTGTCTGAGAAGGAACGGGTCGACCTCGAGCGAATGGCTGGACAATATACGTTACCGTATTATCAAGTGATCCGATCGAAAATCGTGCTTCTCGCCGCCGAGGGATTATCCAACAAGATTATCGCCCAACGGTTGGATGTCCCGCGTCCGATCGTAAGCAAATGGCGTAAGCGCTTTTTCGAAGAGCGTCTTTCGGGACTCGAAGATAGATCTCGTCCCGGGCGCCCGCCCGGTTTTCCCCCCTCAGGTGGTCGTTCAGATCAAGGCGCTGGCGTGTGAACTACCGAGCGAGAGCGGGATACCGCTCTCGCGGTTCAGCTGTTCCGAGATTGCCGCCGAGGCAGTGCAAAGGGGCTTCGTTGCCAAGATCAGCGGCGCCACTGTCTGGCGCTGGTTGAACGAGGACGCGATTCGTCCTTGGTATCATCGCTCCTGGATTTTCCCACGGGACCCGGACTTCCAAACCAAAGCAGGTAGAGTCCTTGATCTGTATCACCGCCAATGGCAAGGAAAGCCTTTAGGGCCGAGGGAATATGTACTTTCTGCCGACGAAAAGACCAGTATTCAAGCACGAGCTCGCAAGCACGTTACCCTACCGCCAGCCTCGAACAGAGCGGCACGCGTTGAAACACGAATACGAGCGGAAAGGAGCCCTGGCCTATCTGGCTGCTCTCGACGTGCACAATGGTCGAATCTTCGGTCTCTGTGAGTCTTCTTCGGGTATCGAGCCCTTCAACCGGCTCCTGAGCCTGATCATGAGCCGGAAACCCTATTGCTCGGCAAAGAAAGTCTACCTCATCGTGGATAATGGCTCCTCGCACCGAGGGCAAACATGCATCGACCGTATCCAGGGGAAGTGGCCAAACATCCACCCCGTTCACCTTCCGATCCACGCAAGCTGGCTCAATCAGATCGAGATCTACTTCTCGATCCTCAAACGCAAGGCTCTGACACCTATCGAATTTGCATCGCTCGAAGAGCTTGAGGCAAGAATCCTCGGTTTTCAGGAACGCTACGGACGTATCGCCACACCCTTCAAATGGAAGTTCACACGAACAGATCTCGCGGAGATGATCGACAAACTCAGGTTCTACGATACGCCCTTGGCAAAGTCTGCTTAGAATACGTCACCGTATTTGCGAACAGGAGTACTAAGCTCTCCGAAAAGCAGATCGTCGCGCTCTCCCAGTTCGAGTACGTCAGCACGAAATGGTAGACGAGATGCTCGAAGGGCTGGCCGCAGATCGTCACACCCAACGGGGAGAAGTCGGTGAAGTCGGACTGACTGAGATCGCCGGGCTTGTGCACCTGCGGGAAGAACACTTCGCGAGGGGGTCCCTCCAGTCCACGCCAGGTCTTGACCCTGCGCTGCAGTGTCCGGAGCTGGCCGTCCTGGAAGCGGCCCGGATAGGTCCGCTGGAGATGGATGAACAGCGTCTTGGCTTCCAGCCCGGGGTTCACTTCCAGATGTGCGCGAACCTCCGGCCAAACCTCGGTGAACGGGTCCGGACGGGTCCGCCAGGTGTGCTCGGCCTTCATGCTGCTGGGAAGACGACCCGACCTGCGATACTTGCGCGCTGTCTTCTCGTCCATCCCGGTCTTGGCGGCGGCGACAGCGAGTGTCTTTTCCTTCGGTATCAGCGACATTAATCTCCTCACCTGTGCATCCGTGACCATCTAACCTCCCATCACAACAAGGGGTTAGATAGCCTATGGCCATCCCCGCAAAACGGGAATTATGGTTGTCGTCAGGTGGGAGTTCTAATTGTCGCTAATCAAAGGAGCGCTGTACGAGCATGACTTCCAACGCGAACGATTTGAGCGCCCGATGGCGCGCCTGGGGGATCCCAGTGCGATGCGGGGCGGGCATGGTGGCCCTGCAAACCCTCCTCGCGCTCTACCGCTTTGGAGACAGCACGGCCCTGCTGCAGTTGGTGAATCCGCTGATGTGGATCGGGCTGGGTCTGTTCTTCGTCACGGGCTGGGTCATTGGCTGGGTGGTGGAACGCCTTCTCCGCGGCACGACCGGTCGGTTCCGCACGCTGCTGCTGGGCGCGACGTTCCTGGCCACCCCCGTGGCGGTCGCCGGGAGCCTCGTGGGGGGGCTATTCGGCCCTCCGGGGGTCCTGCTCTATGGCCTGATCCCGTATCTCCTCCTGGTGGGGATTCCCAGACTGATTGGGGTCGTGTGGACCCGGCATGGCTCCTGAGCTTCCGGAAGCGGAGTACGAACAACTCGAGGCGGTGTAGGACCTCCCACTAGTTGGACCGCCCCCCTGGAGTTCGGCCAGAGATATGCCCGCATTCCGCTCACGTCCTCGCCGCACATCGTCCATGGGGACGCTCTGGAAATCTGGTCCCAACTGCTGAGACCGGAAAACTGTGACTTCGTCTTCGGCAATCCACCCTTCGGGGGCGCGAAGTTCCAGAGCAAGACTCAGCGCGCGCAGGTGCGAAGGATCGCGGACCTTGGAGGGAGCGGGGGTACGCTCGACTACGTGACCGCGTGGTTCATCAAGGCGGGAGAGTACGCGTATGGGACCGAGGTCCGGATCGGATTCGTGGCCACCAATTCGATCACCCAGGGGGAGCAGGTGGCGCAGCTCTGGCCGATCCTGTTCAACCGCTGTGGGCTGGAGATCGCCTTCGCCCACCGGACGTTCGCATGAGGATCGGACGCACGTGGAAAGGCCCATGTGCACGTAGTCATCATCGGGCTCGTTCTGCTTGAACTTCGGCATTGCGAACAGTTTCGACCGCCCCTGGGACTTTGTCTCGAAGTAGCGGTCGAACGACCGTATGTCGCTGGTCCTTCCCGAATCCACGCCGCGCCGGATCCACTGCACGAACATTCGGAACGGTTCGTCCGGTTCGGATCCGCCTAAATGCGTCCCGGTCGCCGCGGACCACGATTCCTGCCACTCTTCAAGGCCATCCCGATGGACCGCGACCCCGTAGGTGCCTTTCGCGCCCTTGCGTACCTCCTCCCGCGCGGCCTTGGCCACCTTGCCCCACCTGACGGCATGTCCGTCCAGCGTCACGATGAGGTTCGGTGCCAGGCCCTCTTCCATGCCTGCCGCGAGCACGCCGCAGGTCCTCACCAGCGTTTCGCGGCTCAGTCGCGACTCCCCCGCCAGCACGAACACGAGTAATTGCTGCATTTCTCGGTCCGCGGGCCGATCTTCGCCCAATTCGATGATCGAATCCCGATGCGGAGACAGGTAGTTCCGTCTCAACGGAATCGGTTCCCCGGATGTCGGATGCGGCATCCGATCGGGCACCATATGTCGCCGTAACGCCTTCGCGGATGAGATCTTGGCAAACGCGTCCTTGAGCGAGCCTCCGTCCAGCCGGCTCTTGATCTCGCACACGGCGATCACGCCTTCGCAAGGGTAGTACGTGGTCTGCGGCGTCCTGTTGACCGAGAACACCGGGCAGAGGTCCCGCTCGTAGAGAACCACGTCCTGCTGCCGGCTCGTCCCCCCGTAGCTGTCTATGACGAATCCCTCCCCGACTGCCACGCTCCTGGGCAGCACCTGCTGCATTTCGTCATCCTTGCCGGAGAGTTCGGGGAGGGGGGAATCCCCGTTCCGGCGACCATCGACTGTCCTTTTGGGCGGGGGTGCAGAGCGACCAGAGATCAAGGATTGGAATCAAGTTGTCGCCGAGCTGTCTCCGACAGTCTACTGGCTCGGAGCAACAACAACGGCAGTTGACGAAATCATCTTCGTCGGTACTGGATTCGCAGTTTTGAACGACGTGATCGTTACCAACTTTCACGTTGCGCTTAGTGCTTCCCTCATCATGATAGCCACGAAAGAGACTGGACTGGATCCAGCTTTCGTGGCTATTCGCTCGTCGGGCCGTGGTTCAATAGCCTCAGATGTCTTTTTTTTAAGAATCGATCCCTCAAGCGGGGACGCCGTGGGATTCTTTCATCCTAAGTATGACGGCACAACCACAGCACCCGACCTGGCTCTGATTCAACTCTATCTTGGAGTCGAAGAAAGCTCTATGTAAGTCCCTGTCGAACACTACACTTACGCCATTTTCGTCCAGCGTCCAATCGCTCGCGGATTGTATGTTGCGCAGGCTATTTCTCACGCGGATTATACGCTGCGGCATAAAGCTCCCGTCAGATGCAGCACCCCGCGCCGATAAACCTTCCGTCAGATCACGTGCGGTTCCGGCCAAAGGGCGACGTGCGCTCCGGCGCAAGGGGCGCAGCCTGACGCGGATTTTATGCGTACGCATAGATTGCGCGTCTCTCTGAATGTTTTTTCGGGGATGACATGGAGGTACAAAAAATATCCGTCAGATTTTCTCAACTGACGGAGCTTGCAAAAATATCCGTCAGATTTTTCTCTCCGGCCCGGGGGAAGTGTTCATAGAGGTGGGCATCTAAAGGCTATCCAGGTCGAACAGGGCATTACTGGAGCCTTCAATTCACAAAAACCGGTAAAATTTCCCTTGTTCGTACCGGATCGTAGCTTAAAAGGGCTCTATCCGGGTTTCTCAACGGTGAAACTATAGAATGACAAGGTCATAGATCGTTCCCTACGCTTGGTTGTGTGTGTAGGACAATCAAAGCGAAGGGGGTGCGACCTATGACCGGGAGCAGATTACTATCGAAACTGCTGAGATTCAAGGGGTTCCGTGTTGTCAGCTGGTGGTTTGAGGGGAGAAGCTGTTTCGTCATCGCCGTAAAGCCACATAAGAATGGTTGTTGTTGTCCGGAGTGCGGCCGTCGAGGTAAAATCGTCCGCACAATGCCCCATCCGCGTCGGTGGCGTGACATTCCGGTGTGCGGGTGGAGGGTCTGGCTTCTCTACCATCCTCGGGAGATTCGGTGTCCTACCCACGGTCGTGTGGTCGAGGAGATTCCGTGGGCGGAGCGGTTCTCTCGGGTGACGTATCGCTTCGAGTATGCCATGCTGCGCTACTGCCAGACCATGACGCAGAAGGCGGCGTCCGAGTTACTGCGCATCTCTGCCTCGACGCTGTCGGATCTCCTTCACCGATCCATCACGCGGCTTCGTGAAGGTCATCGTATCCGAGGGCTCAAAACCATCGGGATCGACGAGATCTCCTACGCCAAGCGTCACAGGTACGCCACGCTCGTTTACGATCTGGACCGCTCCTGCGTGGTGTGGGTTGGCCGCGGCAGGGCGCGTAAAACGATCGATCGGTTCTTCACAGAGGCTCTCAGTCCCTACCGGAGATCCAAGATCGAGTGGGCCTGCTGCGACATGAGCGAAGCTTACATCGGAGCCATCCAGGAACACTGTCCGAATGCCAAGCTGGTCCTCGATCGCTTTCACATCGTCAAGGCTCTCAATGCCGCCGTTGACGAGGTCCGTAAGGACCAGTGGCGTAAAGCTGCCCGGATGAGCGCAAAGCCATGAAGGGCCTCCGATGGCTCCTCTACCGGCACTCAGCGACACGCTCCAGAGGGGATACTCGGACACTCAAAGCACTGGAGAAGGCGAACTACCGAATCTATAGAGCCTGGAGACTCAAGGACGAGTTCGAGCAGTTCTGGGAATACAAAGCGCCCTGGGCTGCCGAACGCTTCCTGAAATGCTGGACGACGTCCGCACTCAGAAGTCGACTTGAACCCCTGCGAAAGTTCGTCAGGACCCTGCGACAGCACTTCTTCGGCGTCCTCGCATTCGTGAACACGCGTCTTACCAACGCCATCGCCGAAGGCCTCAACCGAATCGTCCAAATCGTCAAGAACCGAGCCAGCGGATTCCGCACACTCGACGCATTCAACGATATGATCTTCCTTACCGTCGGAGACATAAACATCCCTGAGCAGATTCCGAAGAGGTTCCGCACACTCTAACCGCGCCCCCCATGCCAGGAACCACGGCACCTTCACCCACTTCATCTCGTTGAGAGATCCGGATATAGCCTTTTTTCTTAGCCCCGGTGGCTCCGGGAGCCAGATTTTTCCGATCGATCGGAAAATTAACTTGGAGGACAAAAATTCGCAGGGGGGCTCGTCGGACGACTAGATACGATAGACTGACACGTCAGTCGACGACGATGGGTTGCTTGATGTCCCTGCCGTCGAACGTGCGAGTGAGGGCGGTTTCCAGTTGCGTGAGTGTCCCGTCGTCGATGCTGCCACCGGGGTGGCGAACGCGACTGGATGACATAAGACCGCGCTGGCGGAAGATGTCCTTCCGGATGGCGACGCCGGGTTGGCCTTCGAAGACGATGAGGGGAAGGTAGCGTGTGTAGATGTCCATCACTCGACCGTGATCGTCGTTTCTCGCGGCGGCGACCATGGCCATCAGCACCTCGGGGAACGCGAAGCCGGTCATGAATCCGTCTGCCCCTCGGGCGAGTTCGTATCCGCCGTAAAGGGCGCCGAGGCCTGTGAGGATGGGCAGCCTCCGAGTGGTCATCCCGGCGATCAGAGCGGCGACACGCGCGGGAGACGGAACGGCTTCCTGTTTGATGCAGGCGACGGCCTCGATCTCGGCGACCATTCGCAGGACCAGGTCGAGCGGCATGTGAACCTGTGTGCTGATCGGATGATCCTGGAGGACGATGGGAAGTTCAATGGCGTCCGCAATGCGGGCGAAGTGCTCGTAGATGCGTTGCGCATTTGGCGTCGGCTCTCGGTGGGGGGTGACCATGACACCCTTCGCTCCGAGGGCGTGAGCGGTCCGGCTCAGATCGATCGTGGCCTGGGTGCCGCTGTGACTCGTGCCGACGACGACGGGGATCCGATCATCTGCTGCTGCGACTGCGGTTTCTATCAGTCTCGATCGCTCGGCGTCGACCATCCGGTTCGCTTCGCCCAGCACACCGAGGATGGTGACGCCATCCACGCCGAGATCGACCATAAAGCGAATGATGTTCGCGAACGCTTCAGCGTCGAGCGATTCGTCTTCGTTGAAGGGCGTGGGGAGGATGGGGTAGACGCCGGTGAACATGCAAGCCTCGTGGACGGTAGACAGTGGACGTTACGGATTGATGATTTTGAGTCCCAAATGTGTGGAGAAAGCGGAGTAGTAGCGATCGCAGTGGAGTAGGCCGATTCCCGTGTCAATGCAGAACGTCGCAATTAGACAGTCGACCGTGCTTCGTACCGTTAATCCCCTCGCGCGAAGTGTCCTGTAGTTCCTCGCAGACTTCACGGCTGTGGCGAGGTCGGTTTCGAAGATACTTAGCTTGGTCAGCTGTCGATAGATCCGATTGGCTTCCCGATCTGACGCGGCTCCCTGAAGGCATTCACAAACGATCAGATCCAAAGACGCGAGGGGCTCGATTTGCAGGTTTTCATCGAGCCATTGCGTGTGCGCGGTTTCGGTGCCTCGAAAGAAGTCGATCCAGACGGACGTATCGACAAGGGTCAAAAGCGACTCTTTCTCATGTCATCGAGGTCGCCTTCCCACTGGATTTTGCCTTTCAGCCTTCGGATGTCACCTTGGGCCTGAATTCTCACCAACGCTTTTAGGCCTTCCTCAACAACTGCCCGCTTGGTCTTAAGCCCCGTAGCTTTCATCGCTCTGGTCATAAGATCGTCGTCGATCACGATGTTCGTTCTCATTCGCTATCCTAAAAATGTGTATTAATTTGAAATCCATGTGTATTGAATGTAGCGAATCGGAGTGGTTGCGACAAGTTGTTCTCTCTCGTGCGCACGTAGCACGATCAATAAACACGGATTCGGTTGTCGGTCGTGCCTGTTGCGATGTCGATCATCAACCAGAAGCCGGCGACGACAATCTGGCCGATGATGACGCCATAGGCTATGGGCCTGGATCGATCGTAGGCGCGCAGGCCACCCGCGCGGATGACGATGGACTTGAGCGCCCAGGCGACAAGGAACGGAAACCAAAGGGAGGTCATGATCCAGGCGGGGCTGACCATGTAGCCCAGCGGATGGAGCGGCCACCAGGTGAACCGATACGTCGCGAACGTAAGGAGCCCCATGACGGCCGCGCCGACACCGGTCCACATCCAGCCACCTGTGTTCGGCTGGGTCGGGTTTTGCATTTTGAGTGACGCAAGGTCGGGTGCGTATTTGGCGAAGCCCTGGAAGTACTGCTGATGCAGGTTGGCAGCGCCGTAGGCGTGTCCGAGCGAGATCATGACGGTCACCGAGACGACGAGACTGAGGACCATCGCGCCGAGCAAGGCCCCGAAGTGCGGGCCTCGCGAACGGACCTCCTCGTCGTGGGCAACGCGGACCGCGTGAGCAACGGGCGCCATCATGAAGGAGAGGAGGTCGCCGACCCACACGAGAGTGAATGACAAGGCGACAAGGCCGGCCGTGCCGATGGCGTCGGTCCCGAAGGCCGACAACGTGAATCCGAGGGGGATCATGGCGGGGACGATCGTTGCCAACCCGCCGTCAACGATGGCGCGGGTGAGTGACATGAAGATGACCAGGGCACTGACGATGACGGCGAACGCGATCCAGATGGGCAGCCCGGCTCGCGTCATCCATCCAACCAGGATGGAGAACCCGATCAGTAGGCCCAGAACGGCCGTGCAATCACGTACGATTTCTCGGCCATCGTCGATGTTCCCACGCGCGCGGCGATACACGTCTCGCAGGTGGTCTCGTGCCGTCCATAATCCGAAGCCCACGAAAACCAGCATTGCGCCCATGCTCTGGTGTGAGAAGATCGGGTCGACCTGCCCGGAACCTGTTCAGGGCCCGAGCTTCTCGTTGTTGTAGATCCCGAGGATATCGCACGCGCCCTGTGCAAACTCGTGGAGCAGGTAAAAGACCCACAGGCTGAAGCTGAGGCGTGTGTTGACGAGATAGGCGAATCCGAGCATCAGCGGATTGAGACGGAGTCGCAGATTGACTCGGTTCCGGAGGGTGACGAGGCGAGGGGCCTGGATGAACAGCTGCGGAAAGGTCGGAAAGTAGACGTGCAACGCCTCCAGCGAGCCGATCAGGAAGGGGAAGACGAACCCGGACCAGACTGCCTTCGACCGGAAGAATGGCGGGATCCGTCGATCGTCCACTTCAGCCATCGCGAGTGGGACCTGCATCACGGGGTAAGGCAGCCGTTCGCGCTCCATCCATTGGCGACGCAGGATGACCATGAGAGACAGGATGGTGGTCCAAAGGGCGAGCAGCAGGATGAGCCAGCCTAGAAGCGGCTTCACCCAGGATGACCAGATGGCGGCTTCGCCTCTCGGTACCCCCTCATAGAAGGTGGCGCAGCCCATCGCTTGGTCCCACGACGATCCAGTCCTTCGTGTAGGGCAAGATGAGATCCGCCCATTGGTTCTCGGCCGTCGCGTAGTAATGAGGGCCGCTGATCATAGACAGCATGACACCCGTGACACCCCGCGTGGGGATCGCCGTCGCGACCATCATCATGGCGAAGATGACGAGGAGTTCCGGCTTGTTCAGGGCAGCGGATGTCGAGGATCGGCGCAGGAAGGGGTTGATGAAGAGGACGAGGACGAAGAAGAGAAAGAAGGCTGCGGGGGTGAGGCTCGACAGACCGAGGCGACTGCCTTTGACGAGCATCTCGTTGTAGGGGGTCATCACAGCGATGACCGCGACAAAAGTTGCACCGGTTAGGAGCGCACCAGGCCGAATGCGCGAGGTCTGAGGTTCGGGCCGTGGATGCTCGGTCAGTGGGAGGGCCACGCGCTCACGTCTCCGATGATCTGTGGCGCCGATAGGCGACCGAGTAAATGGCGAAGTTGATTAGGAGCAGCGCGAATCCGAGGAACAGTTGGACGTTTCGCGTTAGGTCGGCCGGATAGATGATCGGCAACAGGTAGTGTCCGATAAAACTCTCCGAGTAGACGGACGAACCGCCTGCGCGTCGGAGCGCATTCTCCAGCGGCGTGAGCGGACAGAGCCATCCGAAAAACTCGAGCATCCCGCCCCATACGACAGCAGGAAGGTGAACCCACGGCAGCCACCGCCATCGGAGAACGAGCACGCCACCGAGAACGACGAAGACGATGAAAGTGAGATGCAGGAGTACGACGGCATCGGCGAGGGCCTGGTAGAGCATTGGCGGACAGAAGTTTCAGACTACGAGGAAACTGGCCGTGATCACGATTCGTAGTGCTGACCGAACGCGATGAGGTAGCCGTCGGGATCGCGAACCGCGAACTCTTTCATATCGTACTCTCGCTGAATGCAAGGCGCGTATTCGATTCGCGCGCCGTTCGCTTTGACCTCCGAAAAGAGCACGTCGGCATCGTTGATCCAGACGTAGGCGTCCCAGTGTTCTTCCTGGTTGCCATTGGGGGTGACGGCGGCGCCTTCGAAGACTTCCTTGAGCATAAAGATGAATCCGTCGCGAGACGGCATGGCGAAACTGGGCGGATCGCCCCAGAGCTTCGGCTTGTTGAACCCGAGGACCTTGTGATAGTAGTCGAGCGATTCCACTAGGTTTCGTACGAAAAAGAAGGGGGCCGTTCCCTTGAACTGCGTCTCGGGCGAAGCCATCGATTTTCCTCCGGATGTGTACGTGTCGTTTCTCGGCCCTTCACTTCGTGTCGAGTTTCAGCACGCGGGCGGCCGTTTCCCCCATGATGGCGGAAAGCGCGTCCTCGTTCAAGAATGCGCAATCCTTCTCGATCCACCTGCGGGATTGCCGGTAGGTGCAGAAGCGGTTCTGGAACGGCATGTCGGTGCCCCACATCAGTCGATTCGGACCGACGCGCTCGACCATTTCTTCCACGACCGGCCACAACTCGCGATACGGGTAGTCGAACCAATCGCCGAGGCGAACGGGCAAGCAGAGCTCGAGGTAACAGTTCGTGTGGGTGAAGGGTTCCCACACTGCTTCCGGTATGACGATGCGATCGTTCTCGCGCATCAGTCGATAGGGAAAGCCGTGGGTGAGGCCGCAGGGCGTATCGGGATACCGTTCCATCCAGCGCATCAGGATCCGTTGCTGTTCGATGTAGCCTTCGATGTGACCGGCCGTGCTGGCATCGCTCGCGCGGTTGGTTCCGAGAGTGAAGAAGACGGGGAGATCGAACGCCGCGGCGGCTTCCCAGAACGGACGATACGGACCGTCGTCCCACGCCTCATTGCAGTGGAGATAGGCCAGGTCGGGAATGAACTTGATGGCGTGTAACCCGTGCGTCCGAATAGCGACTGCCAGTTTATCGATGACGGCGTCCGTTTCTGCGACAATGCGCCACTCGTCGACCGGGGCCATCGAACGAAGTCGATCGGGGTAGGCCCTCACGCATTCGGCCTGAAATTCACTCGCGCGGCCGAGCGTGGGATCGGTGTGTAACAGCGCGACATCGACACCGGCATAGTCCATTTCGGCGATCAGGCTGTGAGGGGTGAATTCGAGATTGCGAAGGTTGGGGGGCATCCAGTATTTGGTGTAGTCCTGGCCGTCGATCGTCCAGACGACGCGCCCGCGGTCGTGATCTGCGCGAAACACCACGTCGGGTAGATCGTCAAGGTCGTTAAAGCCACCGGGTGCGAGCGCCGCCGCGTCGGCCGACGAGCGATCCGACAGCCGCATCGCGGGCTGGTGATGGCCTGCATTCGCGGTCTGCAACCAGTTGAGATGTTCGGCTGAGCTCGCGTGTCCGGCCGGGGTGTCAGCTGGTGTGAAGCAGTATGCGTGAGCGTCGACGATCAATCTTCTCTCCTCGTTTGTCAGAGTCTTGTCCGATAGTATCGCCCCGAGTCGATGATTTGTCGAGGATGTGAGGATAGTTCGATTGCTTCGCGCCGCCAGACTTTGGAGGATTATGAAATGTCGTCCCCAGAAACTTGCAGCATCCTGAAGCGATTACGCGTGGGTCTTGGCTTACTGTTCTGTCTGCGTCGGCACGACTTTCGAGCGGCCGGGACATTCATGAGCACGTTTTATGGCGGGCGTGTCTTGCCTGTTCGTGTTCTTCGGATGTGGGGATGGGCTCTGGGTCAAATGTTTGGAGAGATTCCTCGTGCGCTGGCGTCTGTCACGTTCGACAAAGAAGTGTCCCGGACGCCGATCTGGCTTGCCGAGGGGAACCGGTTGGCAAACCATCCGTGGGAGAAAGATCCACAGACCGAGCTACCCGAATCGGTGGACGCCGTCATCATCGGCGCCGGGATGACTGGAGCGGGCTGCGCTTATCATTGGTCAAAACAGGCCGATGCCGAAACCGCCGCCGTGTTGGAAATGCACGATCCCGCGTGGGGCGCGAGCGGACGGAACGAAGGCCTCGTGGTGATGGGGCGCTACTTTGCGATGGTGCGTGACACGGTGCGTCCCCACCTGGAAAAGGTCCGATCGGATCTGGATGCGGACAGTCGGACCCACCTGGCGGAGCAGTTTGCGGCTGCCTACACACGTAGCGCCTACAAGAACGCCGATCTGATCGAACAGACGATTCGCGAAGAGGGGTTCGACTGCGATTACGCGCGCGAGGGTTGGATCCAGGCAAGAGCCAGGGCGGATCAGGCGTCGTTGAGAGAATCGGTTGAAGCCGGATACGCACACGGGTTCGAAGACTGGACGTCGATGGCGCCGGAGGAGGTGCGCGAATCGGGTGGGATGATCGTGGATGCGCCGGCTGGATTTTCCAAGCGGGCAGCTTCTTTCCATCCGGCGAAGTGGGTGTGGAGCCTGTTGGAGAAGGCAATGGAACGGCCGAATGTCCGACTCTTCACGCGAACGCGTGTGACCGGTGTCGAGCGAGACGGCGACGACTATCGCGTCCACACCAATAGGGGTGTCGTTCTGGCGCGATCGGTGATTAACGCGATCGAGTCGCACACGGCTTCGCTGCACGAGCGATATGGCGAGTTCATCTATCCCAGACAGACGCAGGCCGCGTTCGGAGATGGTGGCCCGAGCACAATGAAACCGCACATCGGGTTGAGTGGGATGCAGGGCTGGTTCGGCCGTCACTGGGGAGGCGTGATGGTAGGGTCGGATAATACGCGGATACCGGCGCGTCGGGCTAATTGCATCAACCCATCGCGATTCATCACCGGCTTCTTACTGGGGCAATTGCAGAGACACTTCGGCCGGAGTCGAGTTCATATCACGCACGAGTGGAGCGGGACGCCCGGGTTCACGGATGATGAGTTTCCGGTGGTCGGTGTACTCGATGATCATCGGCAGTATGTGATCGGGGGGATGTGTGGGTCAGGGACCGCGGTTTCGTTCAACGGTGCCCGACACGTGGTGCAGAAGACGCTCGGGTTGGAGGGGCCGGACGACTATCCGGAAGCATATTTCGCCCCGAGCCGTCTGCTGGACCCGGAAAACCACGACTGGCCAAACATCGCAGACTGAGGCACTCACGTACCCTGGTCTTCTTTTTACGAGGATGGTCCAATGGATCCGCTTTCACTGTTTGGAATGCAGTTCACGCTCTCGTTGGTCATCTTTGCCCTGATCTCGAAGTGGTATATCTCGCCGGCGCTCGACAAGCGTTCAACAGAGGATGCGCTCGTCCCGCTTTTCCTCGTCCACACGCTTCGTTATCTGCCGTCGAGCGGTTTTGCGCCAGGACAGCTCGACCCGGAGATTCCAATGGCGGCGATGTCGAGGATCGCCTACGGTGACCTCGCTTCGGCCGTTCTGGCGTTGGTGGCTGTTCTGTTTCTCAGGTTCCGCTGGCCTGCGGCAACGGCAGTCGCGTGGGTCGTCAACATTCTAATGAGCCTGGACTGGCTCTACGCGACGAGGCTCGCCGCATCGAACGAGCTGGTGACCTACGAGATGGGTGGGAACTGGTACATCGTCAGTTACTACGTTCCGGTTCTCGCGGTTGTGCACGTCATGATTTTTCAACGCCTATTCAGAGGCCGTCGCTCGTTTACGACCTAGCCCCGCCAGGCATTCCGTCAATACGGAACCCAACGTCCTATGCCCGATGAACTCGATCGGGAAAGCGGAAACTGTAGAGGTGTGTTGCAGGAGAGGCGGCGCAATCCGTGTTGCTGCGGGAATGAGGAGAGCCTTCGAACTGCAAGGTTAGCTCGAAGATTACTTCCGTAGCTCGGGTGTGTGGAGGGGATTGGCTCGGTTGTCGGGCATCAACAAGCGTACGTCAAGAAAGTCGGCGTGCGCGACGTAGGTCATGGTGCCCTTTCTCCGCACGGCTTTCATGAGAATAGCACGCAGCAACCTGCTGCCGGTGCGAAACGGGCCAAGGGTGCTCGTCAAGATGCGGAATGCGGCCAATCTAAGCGGCGTCATCAACACGCTGGGCGATCCCCTTCCTGTCGAGCCATTCTGCGGCGAGAAGGTAGTCCGTGCCAAGGGGAATACA
This sequence comes from Candidatus Latescibacterota bacterium, assembly GCA_965198115.1. Taxonomy (GTDB): domain Bacteria; phylum Latescibacterota; class UBA2968; order UBA2968; family UBA2968; genus UBA6620. The sequence continues at coordinate 4,853,040 of OZ240241.1, forward strand.
GTATCTGTCATCCATCCACAACGGATTGATGACGACGTTCTTTTCTAGTCCGTTCAGCAGTCTGTCGAAAACGGGCGAATCCAAATAGGCGAGGCCGAATGGATAGAGGAACTGGGTTCGACGCGAAGTCGTTGACCAATCGTACAAGCCGTCCTCATCCACGATCTGGTCCAGATAGGCCGCACAGGCCATCATGGAATCCATGACACTCGAACAACCTGTAAGGCGATGATATCCGGCCAGTAGCGACAGAGTGATCGTCGCATAGCCGACGTCCGGCCCGTCGTATTCCCCATAGCACCCGCTGTCGAGCTGGTGTTTCACGATCTTCTCGAACTTTTCCCGCGCACCTTCACGGTATTTTTCATCGCCGGTGATGTTGGCGATACACTCCAATGCCTGGCAAGCACCAGCCATCTGATTCGCGACTGCCACGTTGTCGTTTCGCATCAGCCAATCGCTTGTTGTGCGGAAATCGATCTCGCACGGACCGTCCAGACGGATCCAAGCATCCGCCACTGCCTGTGTCGACATGGCAGTTGCACAGAACGACCGTTCATACGGGTAAACTTCGTTCAGCGACCCGTCTTGATTGCGAATAGAAGCCCAATAGCGCACCGCATCGGACACGAGCTGTCTCAATGCCGGTTCGGCGTTGACCCTGAGTTGGGGCAGCGCTACGGCAAAGAATCGGACGGCTTCCTGAAAGCGCGCGTTGGCTACATCGTGTAGCCTGTAACACCAGTAGTAGCGATCGAAACACCCGTCCGTCTGCCCCGTGCCCGTTCGATCGCACAGGCCGAGCAACCGCTCGCTCAGAACCAGCGCCTTCGACCTTAGCAGTGTACTGGTTTCGAGGGAATCTATGTCAGGGGAACTTGGCATAGTTCAAGTTCAACTCGCTCATGCAGCTGTAGAAACACGAGCGGCAGTCTCGAAGATCATCTCTGACCTTCTGGTATTCTAGTGAGTTCCAGATTTCCTTCAGATCCCGGCCTTCCAGTGACATGACCTTGCGGCACTCGTAGTAGTACCCCCCACACGGCAAGATTTCCTGGAAGCAGTCTACATAGAGCGCGAAATACGGCGCGTGACAGCGCACGGGCAAAGGCTTGCCCTGGAAAAAGTCCGTCAGGGTATCGAGATACTCATCCGAACTGTCCAGGATTTTATAGCGCTCACTCAACGCTTTCAGCCTGGCCGGTATGTCCGTGACCTCAGGCTTGTCGATTTCGAACAGCAGATCGTCGGGTCGTCCGTTGGGGTCAAATACATAGGTGTCCTGAATCGGGTTCAGACTCACGTTGTCAACGCCCAGATCCTGCGCCAGCTGTAGGAGTTTTTCCATCTTCTCCCAATTGTGGGCATTGATCACGGTCGCCATGGTCACGAAGACCTCGTTTTCGAGGCCCAACTCTTGGCGCGACTTCAGTAGGATCTCCATGGCTTCAATCGTGCGTTCGAACGCACCTTTCTGGCCGCGCGATTCATCGTGTTCCGCTGCATCGGCTCCGTCCAATGAAATGGCGATGGAATCGATGCCGGTCTCTAGCAACGCTTCTGCCAGGCCTTTTCGCCGAAACAACAGACCATTGGTAGACATGCTGACGGGAATGTTACGCGATTTGATGTGGCGGACGATTTTCAGAATGTCCTCGCGGACCAGGGGTTCCCCGCCCGTAATGGAAATGCCCGCAACCTTCAATTCCTCGAACTGATCGACGACGTCCATCCACTGCGCCGTCGTCATCTCCCGGTCCTTATCGCCCATTTTGTAGACATTACACATCGGGCAGGTTTCGTTGCATCGATACGTCACGACTAAACCGCCAAAAATCGGGCCGTTCAATGGGCGCTGCACGTGGTAAGAGATCGGCACGGACACGAGGTTCCAGGCACGGCGCGTCAACCAATCGACGTTTCCGGCTCGAACCTGATCCCTGAGTACTTGAAGATGTTTTTTTCTGGCTCTATCCGGGTTTCTCAACGGTGAAACTATAGAATGACAAGGTCATAGATCGTTCCCTACGCTTGGTTGTGTGTGTAGGACAATCAAAGCGAAGGGGGTGCGACCTATGACCGGGAGCAGATTACTATCGAAACTGCTGAGATTCAAGGGGTTCCGTGTTGTCAGCTGGTGGTTTGAGGGGAGAAGCTGCTTCGTCATCGCCGTAAAGCCACATAAGAATGGTTGTTGTTGTCCGGAGTGCGGCCGTCGAGGTAAAATCGTCCGCACAATGCCCCATCCGCGTCGGTGGCGTGACATTCCGGTGTGCGGGTGGAGGGTCTGGCTTCTCTACCATCCTCGGGAGATTCGGTGTCCTACCCACGGTCGTGTGGTCGAGGAGATTCCGTGGGCGGAGCGGTTCTCTCGGGTGACGTATCGCTTCGAGTATGCCATGCTGCGCTACTGCCAGACCATGACGCAGAAGGCGGCGTCCGAGTTACTGCGCATCTCTGCCTCGACGCTGTCGGATCTCCTTCACCGATCCATCACGCGGCTTCGTGAAGGTCATCGTATCCGAGGGCTCAAAACCATCGGGATCGACGAGATCTCCTACGCCAAGCGTCACAGGTACGCCACGCTCGTTTACGATCTGGACCGCTCCTGCGTGGTGTGGGTTGGCCGCGGCAGGGCGCGTAAAACGATCGATCGGTTCTTCACAGAGGCTCTCAGTCCCTACCAGAGATCCAAGATCGAGTGGGCCTGCTGCGACATGAGCGAAGCTTACATCGGAGCCATCCAGGAACACTGTCCGAATGCCAAGCTGGTCCTCGATCGCTTTCACATCGTCAAGGCTCTCAATGCCGCCGTTGACGAGGTCCGTAAGGACCAGTGGCGTAAAGCTGCCCCGGATGAGCGCAAAGCCATGAAGGGCCTCCGATGGCTCCTCTACCGGCACTCAGCGACACGCTCCAGAGGGGATACTCGGACACTCAAAGCACTGGAGAAGGCGAACTACCGAATCTATAGAGCCTGGAGACTCAAGGACGAGTTCGAGCAGTTCTGGGAATACAAAGCGCCCTGGGCTGCCGAACGCTTCCTGAAATGCTGGACGACGTCCGCACTCAGAAGTCGACGTGAACCCCTGCGAAAGTTCGTCAGGACCCTGCGACAGCACTTCTTCGGCGTCCTCGCATTCGTGAACACGCGTCTTACCAACGCCATCGCCGAAGGCCTCAACCGAATCGTCCAAATCGTCAAGAACCGAGCCAGCGGATTCCGCACACTCGACGCATTCAACGATATGATCTTCCTTACCGTCGGAGACATAAACATCCCTGAGCAGATTCCGAAGAGGTTCCGCACACGCTAACCGCGCCCCCATGCCAGGAACCACGGCACCTTCACCCACTTCAGCTCGTTGAGAGATCCGGATATAGCCTTAAAAGCGATCACAATCGTGTCGATGATGCGTGGCTCGTCGTCTGCGGTGGCGATTCTGACGGTGGCCATCTGTCCCTCCTACTTCTGCAACGGTAGCTCGATGTAGCTGGCTGCGTCGCTCGTGTGATGAATCCGCTGCGTCGCTTTTTGATAATCCCCCATTTTGGCCCAGGCAATGTTTTTGACGAAGGTCTGCGGGTTCCGGTCGTAGATAGGGAACCACGAGCTCTGTATCTGTACGAGAATGCGATGACCCGACAGGAAGGTGTGGTTCACGTGGGGCATCGGGACGCGATACGGGAGGACCTCTTCCGGCGGAATCGGACGTGCGGTATCGAAGCTTTCGCGGTAGCGACCGCGCAGGATGTCGCCGGAGATCATGAATTGATATCCCCCGAGGTCCGGTTTGGACGGCACTTCGTTCGGGAAGAGATCGATGAGTTTGACGACCCAGTCTGCGTCTGTCCCCGTGGTCGAGGCGAAAAGGGTGGCTGAAATCTCGCCACGAACTGTGATTGGCTCTGTTAGCACCTCGCTGACGAAGGTGAGCACATCGGTCCGATCGGCGAATGGACGCTGATCGTCGACGAGCCAGCGTCGCCACGTGGATCCGCTTCCGCCGATAGGCGGGATCGGACGAACGCGGTAAGGCACGGGTTTGGCGGGATCCGAGACGTATTCGGTGAAAGGATCGCCGGCGCGGGGCGGTTTGAAAGACATACTGCCGGCGGGATGCAGGTAGAGCCGGGTCTGTTTCAGACTTTCCGGGGGCCAGGCGCTAAACTCGCGCCAGTCGTGACGACCTGTATCGAAGGCAAGGACAGGCGGAAGCGCCTCGGCCGGTCTTTTGCCCTTGAGATGGTGGTCCCAGAACGGCTTCTCCATTCGCCTGCGGTACTGTAAGGCGGTGTCGGCGTCCCACTTGAGTGAGCCGAGGGAGGAGCCGTCGCCCGTGCTCTGACCGTGGCACCACGGACCGATGGCCATGTGGGTTCTCCGTCCGCTGCGATCGCGTTTGGCCATCGCGGCGTGGCTGGCTGGCGGTCCGTAAATATCCTCCTGATCGAAAAGACTGTGCACGGTGAGGACAGGTACTTTACGCGGGACCCTGGCCAGCTGACGATCGACGGCCAGGTCCTGCCAGTAGTCGTCGTAGGCGGGGTGGTCGATCAGCCGTTTCCACGCGGGAAGCCGGTCCAGTCCGTGTCGACGTCCGAGCTCACCGATGGACCCGGCCTCGAGGACGGCCGAGTAATGGTCGTGGTAACCCCAGGGGATCTTGTGGCTGGCGTTCTTGCTCGAGGTCTGGCGGTAGACGTACTCCATCATGACCGTGCGGTAGGCACCGTGACGGTAGAAGTCGTCGCCGATCCAGGAGTCGACCATCGCGTTGACGGGCACGGCTGCCTTGAGGGCGGGGTGTGGCTCGAGGAGCGACAGGAGGGTGAGCAGCCCGTCGTAGGAGACGCCGGTGATGCCGACACGGCCGTTGTTGTTCTCCACGTTTTTCAAAAGCCAATCGACGGTGTCCCACGCGTCCGTGGTCTGGTCGACCTTGCCGCTGTTGAAGGGGCCCCGCGAGGGCATCGTCATGATGTACTTGCCCTTCGAGCGGAAGCGCCCCCGCACGTCCTGATAGGCCCGGATGTAGCCGTCTCGTACGAGCTCTTCGTCGGCGGGGGGCAGGGCCATTGCGATGTCGGGACTTTCATTGCGTGACGCCCGGCTGGCGGCACTGTAGGGCGTGCGCGACAAGATGATCGGCATCTTTCGCGACACGTCCTTCGGGATCGCGATGATCGTGAACAGCTCGATGCCGTCGCGCATGGGCACCATCGCCTCCACGCGTGTGAAGTTGAAGCCAGTCGTGGTGGTCTTGAAGGTGCGGGGGACATCGCTGGTGCCGGCAACGTCGCCAGCGGATTTTTTCTTCCTTTTGGCCATAAGAATCGACGCTCCGTGGATTCGGATTACTGACAGATGGGCAAAGCTTCAAGATCAGTTTCTTCGCCCGACAAATCCATCACCAATACACGTGGTACTGGCTCTCGCGGGCACTGTCACTGGCCTACCGGGATGAACGGGAACAGCTCCCGTTGGCGTTCCGGGGTGAGTGAGGAACCGTATTCGCACACTTCGAAGGCTTCTGCGTACTGGACATTGCTTCCGCGTTCTTCTCCGTAGAGATCGATGAGCCGATCCCGGTAACGGTCCGCGATGTCCGAAAAAGCACCCAGACGGCGTTCGGCCATCCAGGCGCGTCGCTCCGCATCGCCTTCGGGCACGGCGTCGCTCGTTCCGCTGTTGAACGGCAGCCACTCGTACATCTGTGACGTGTGGCAATGCAGCATGTCGATCTTCTTCTCGATGACGTCGTCGATGTCGACGACGATGTCGGGGTCGAACGGGATGGGCTTCTGGAAGGTGTCACTCAGATACATGATGATCGGATTCGTGGTCAGGAAGGGCGTGAGCGGGCACATGTTCGGCACGGTCACGATGTAGGCGGCGTCCTGGACGAGCATGGCCGAATAGCGATGGTCAGGATGGTAATCCCACGGCCGATGGGACATCACGAGGTCGGGTTCGAAATCTCGGATGATGCGGATCACCTGTTTTCGGTAGTGCACGGTCGGTTCCAGTTCGCCGGTGTGGTTATCGAGCACGTCATACTCGATCCCTAAGACGCGGCCAGAAGCTTGTGCTTCCTCGTAGCGCCGCTGCGCGAGTTCGATGCCGCCGATCTCGTGATGACCGGTGGCCCCGTTCGTGTGGGCGACGAACTTCACGCGGTGGCCGAGGTCGGCATACTGAGCGGCAAGCCCACCGGCCTTGATGTCGCAGTCGTCGGCGTGGGCGCCGAAGATGAGGATGTGGAGTCTGTCTTCTGGCATTGGGAGCTCTCCTTGTGAATCAGAAGATGAACACGAAACCGCCCCTCGGTACGATTCGACTTGCGTCGAGTCACTCTGGGCAGGCGAGCACGAAGGCCTGCCCGGTATTACCACGGGGAGAGTCCAAGATATGGACGGGAACACCGCGCGTGAAGAATCAGTCGTCTGAGTCACAAATGAAGGGGGCGACTCTTGCGAGCCGCCCCTGACTTCAATCCCTTCGGTGCCTGGTGGAACCAGTACCCTAGTGCGGGAACTTCATCCTCCAGTGTCGCCGACCCGTTCAGCTTGCCGTGCCTCCTCCTGAAGCGTGTAGAGCGATTTTATCTGCGCGTCCCCGGGGATGCCGGGGATCATGGGGTTGGGCCCCCCGAACCGTGCGAACCGGGCCGGTTCCCCTCGGAGCTGGTGCGTGAGGGCTTCCAGCTGATCGATGTAAGACCCGAAGTAGATCGGGAAGGCGTCTCCCGCGCGATACTCGAAGATGAGCGTGCGTCTCGGCGTGTCAGAGCGGTTGGGCAGGGAGCTGTGCGGCATGATGCAGTGCATGAAGATGACGCTGCCGGCCGTCGCAGGAAGAGAAACCGGCTCGCCGTACTGGCCATCGTCGATCGTCTCCGTGACTTTCCCGGCGAAGGTTCCGTCGGGCAAGTGGTGTTCGAAGAACCGATTCTGGTTTCGGGGTAGGACCTGGAGACATCCATTTTCTTCCGTGGCGTCGTCCAGGTAGATGAGCGTGGTCACGAGATCGTCGTTCGTGTGGGGGAAGTAGGCGAGGTCCTGATGCCACTCGACGACGGAACCGACCTTCGCCGGCTTCATGTTCAGCTTGCTGTGGTGGAGGCCGATGTCCGGACCGATCAGACACGCGATGCGGTCCAGGATGCGGTCGTCGGTGGCGAGATTGCGGAACGCTTCGTGCTGTTCGTACGGATTGTAGATTCTGCGAGGGACCTGCTCGCCGTCGAGCGGCTCTGGTTCGAGCTCCATGACCTTGTCAAGATGGCCGGATTCGATGGCGTCGCGCGTCAGCTCGCGGATCGTTTGATCCAGCGCATCCAGCTCGGTGCGTGTGAAGACTGAGGGGACGACGAGGTAGCCTTCGGTCTTGTAGTGTTGGACCTGATCTTCGGTCAGACTGTGAGACATCGTAGGCCTCCGCCTGTGGTCAAGTTTCCTGTGCGACTCCCGACTCGAGGTGCAATTCGATGCCGCCAACCCAGCCTGCCGCCAGGTTGTAGATGGCAGCACCGATTACACCACCAATATATCCAAGGATGCCGTAAATGACGGGCAGGGCGATCACAGCGCCTACACCAAACATCCCTAGGAAACAGAGGCTGCTCCCCCAGCTCCATCCTAAGACCTCCTAAGACTCCACCCACACATCGGGTTTCGTGTCGACCTCGTGACGATCGAAGACCGCGTCAATCGCCTGCAATGCGTCATCATCGAATGTGACGTCGACAGCAGCAAGGTTCGCTTCGACTTCTCCCGCGTTTCTGGCTCCGACCAGCGCCACGCTCAGAACAGGATTGGCCAGAACCCAGGCCAGGGCGAGGTTGGCCATCTGGATGCCCAGGTCATTCGCAATGCCTTTAAGGTCTTCTACGACGCGGAGGTTTCGGGAAAAGTTCTCTTCCGTGAAGAGCTTCATGTTGAACGCGCCGCCGCGTCGTCGCCAATCATTGTCGCCGAAGGTCGTGTTCTCGTCGAATGCTCCTGTAAGAAGTCCGTGGGCGAGCGAGCCATAGCCCATAAAACCGATCCCGTTCCTTTTGTGGGTCGGCAGGATGTCGACTTCCATCCGGCGATCGAACATATGGTAGCCGTACTGCCCGACGTCGACTCGGCGCGCTTCCATACATGATTCGATTTCGTCCGATTTGAAGTTTGATACCCCGCAGAAACGAACCTTGCCCTCCTGGACGAGGTCCTCCATTGCCCGCATCGGCTCGTCGAACGGGATTCGGCGATCGGGCCAGTGGATGAGGTAAACGTCGATGTAGTCGGTGTTCAGATGCTTCAGGCTCGTCTCGATTGACAGCTTGCATCGAGGTGCGCGACTGTCTCGCCCCTTCTCAGTGATCGCATCGTTGTACCGGATGCCCCACTTCGTAACGAGAATGATGTCCTTGCGTCGGTCACCCAACCCCTTGGCCAGCAGTTCCTCGGATCGTCCGAAACCATAACCCTGGGCAGTGTCGTAACAGTTGATCCCGACGTCGAGTGCCTTGTGTATAGCCCCGACCACTTCCGTGTCGTCGAAATCGCCGTAGTTTCCGCCCAGCTCCCAACAGCCGAACCCAATGGCGGAAACGTCCATTCCCGTTTGTCCGAATGGTCGGTAGTTCATTACCAGATCCTCTCGCTGCGAAGGCTAACACGAAGACGCGAAGGTCCGGATGAGGGGAGCGATTGACCAGTGACAGGTGACTATTGACCACTGACCGATTCCATCTACGTCAGAACTCTTCGGCACCGCAGGCTAAGGGCGTTCTCAATGCGGCGTTGTCTCGATGTATTTCTCAGTATCCTCTGTGTGCTCAGTGGCTGCTTTTCACGCACCCTTGCGGTTGGCAACCGTATTGGCTGTGATGTCGAACCAGGTTTCGTGGCCGGCGAAGAAGCGTTCCATCTCGTCGACCATAAGCTCGAAGAACGCGCCCCGGCTCACGCCGCCTGACGAGCTGTGGGGTGTCATGAAGACGTTGGGTAGTGTCAGGACTTCGTGGTCGGGCGGGGGAGGGTCGGGGTCGAAGACTTCGAGGCCGGCGCTGATGTCGCCCTTCTTCAGGCGCGCGACGAGGGCGTCCGAATCGACGATGGGGCCGCGCGAGACGTTCACGAAGACCGAGTTCGGCTGAAGCAGGTTGAGCTCCCGCTCCCCGATCATGCCGCGCGTGCCGGGCGTGAGCGGCGCGACGCACACGACGACGTCACAACGCCCCATGATGTTGTCCAACGATGTGAGGGTGAATCCGAGCGCCTCGGGCAACTCACGGGGGATGTAAGGGTCGTGGACGTAGATGTCGACTTCGAACGGCCTGAGGTACTTCATCAGGCGCCGACCCATGTGACCGCAGCCTATGAGACCGACTTTCTTGCCGACGAGGGTGCCGGCGAACGGGTATAGGTCGCGGTCCCTCGGTTTGCCGGCACGCATGCGGTCGAACTGTGTGACGCCGTTGCGGCAGGCGACGAGGATCATGGCCATTGCCCATTCTGAAACCGGATAGGAGGAGCCATTCGTGGTGTCGACGACGCGGATGTCTCGTTCCCACGCCGCGTCGACGTCGATGCGACTGTTGAAGCGGTCCCCCTCGAGTTCTCCGATGAGGCGCAGCCTATCTGCCCCTTCGAGGACGGACGCGTCGACCATTGGGGCGCCGTTGCAGATGATGAGGGCATCGACGCCCGTCAGTCGTTCGCGAAGTGTCGCTGCGTCCTCGTCGTTGTCGCTGTTGTCGTAGATTCCACCGCCTTCACACGCGAACCAATCCCACGTGGCCAATGCTTCCAACCTGGAAAGGGTTTGCTCGAGCAGGTAGTCGTCCCGAACGCGCTGGCTAAACGCGAAGAGGATGTTCGGCCGATCAGTCACGTCATCTCCCTTGTGATGTATGTTGGATGGCGCAAGATAAGGCGGGACGCCTGAGCCGGAAAGGGTGACGAATGGCCGGCGAAGCTTGACAGGCGGTGGCGCCGTGATAATGTTCCCCGAGTACGGCGCATTAGGAAATTGTGAAAATAGGGAATTATGAAATTGGTTCCAGATCCGGGCTGTGACCATCAATTTCATAATTCCCTAATACGGGATGTGAAATGTCTCTCTTCGTCTCACCTTCATCAAAACGTCGGCTGGAACGAGCTCGATCCTGGCTTTCGGATCGAAGTTCTTCCGAGCCGTGTCTGATTCTGTCCGCTCGCCCGGGTGGTGCGGACGATCTGATTCGAGCCGTGGTGGGAGATGTTGGAGGTGTGTTCGGTTGGTATCGGATGACGTTGTGGCAGGCGGCGACTGCACTGGCCGGTCCGAGTGTTCTTGGAACGCTGGCGACGGGTCTGACGGGTCGAGCGGTACTGACACGCGCGGTCGATCGGCTGCGTGGAGAGGGTCGACTGGGGCGATTCGCGCCTGTGGCGAATGCGCCTGGATTCGCGACGGCGGCGGGTGAGACGGTCGCGGAATTGAGGATGGCGGAACTGGAGCACCGTGACATCGAGCCTCGCTGCGAGGCGCTGGCCGATCTGACTCTGGCCTATGACGACGCGTTGTCCGACGCCGGGTTGACGGATGTCGCGTCGGTTTTGACGCAAGCAAGCTCGGCGCTGGAGGACGACGGGTTCAGCCATTCGTTGGTCGGTCTTCCGATCCTTTTGCTGGACGTGAGGCTCTTGTCCAAGCGTGAGGCCGACTTCTGTGGGGCTCTGCTCCATCGATCGGGTTCGTGGCTGGCCACGGTGCCGGAAGGGGATGATCGGACGGTCAGAGCGCTCGACGCGACGCGTCTGCCGGATGCAGGTGTCGAGACGTTACCAGGAGCGCACGCGCTAGAGCGTTTCCAGGGAGCCCTGTTCGGGGACACGTCTCCGATCGAGGAAAATGGAGACATGGCCGATCTGGCGGTTTTCGCGGAGGCGGGCGAACACCTCGAGTGCGTGGAGATCGCAAGACGCATTCTGCGTACGTGCCGGGAAGGTGTCCGGTTCGATGAAGTGGCCGTGCTTCTGCACGCCCCTCACGCCTACCGCCCTCACCTGGAGGAGGCTTTCGACCGAGCTGGCATCCCGGCCTATTTCGCACAGGGGGTGACGCGACCGGATCCATCCGGTCGTGCGCTGATGAGTCTTCTCTACTGTGCGGCCGAGGGGCTCTCGGCGCGGCGGTTCGCCGAGTATCTATCGCTCGGGCAGGTGCCCGACGCCGCTCCGGATGGGGCACCCCGACAGGCCGATCCAGCTGAAGCGCGATGGCGCCCATCGGACGATGAGCTGTTGCAGGGACCTGATGAAACCGAAGCCGGATCGCAGCTCGATCTTTTTTCGGCCGCCAGGCAGACGGCGGAAGAGAATGCCCCCGTTGCTGCAGGGACCCTGCGTGCTCCGCACCGCTGGGAACGGCTTCTGGTCGAGGCTGCGGTCATCGGCGGGCTGGATCGCTGGGAGCGGCGGCTGGATGGCCTGGCGGCTTCGCTCGACATGAAGCTGGAAACGCGGGACGATCTGTCCGAGGGCGCACAGGCACGGCTGGAGCAGGAGATTGATCATCTGCGAGGTCTCAGGGCGTTCGCACTTCCGTTGCTGAGAGATCTGGACGGGTGCCGGGGGCCTGCCGCGTGGGGAGGGTGGATCGATCGTCTTTCGGGGTTGGCGACACGGGCGGTTCGAGATCCGGATCGCATCCTGAGCGTTCTGGGCGAGCTTGCGCCTATGCGTGATGTCGGTCCGGTCTCGATCGACGAGGTGTGCCGTGTTCTGGCCCCGCACCTGCAGGCGTTGACCCTTCCTTCCGAGGGCTCGCGATACGGGCAGGTCTACGTGGGGCCGATCGACGCGGCACGGGGACGGTCGTTCAGAGAAGTGTTTCTGCCAGGTTTCGCCGAGCGGGTTTTCCCCGGTAAGATCGTTCAGGACCCGATTCTGTCGGACCGGGCCCGGAAGGTGCTGTCGGATCGATTGCGTACGAATCGTGATCGCGTCTTGGACGAGCGACTGGCACTGAGACTGGGTGTGGGGGCTGCCTCCCAACATTTGACGGTGTCCTTTCCGCGAGTAGATCTGGAGCACGCGCGGCGACGCGTTTCGTCCTTCTACGCTCTGGAGGTGTTCCGGGCAGCGACGGGAACCCTGCCGACGGTGACCGAGCTGGAAGGTCGGGCACAGGCCGGTCGGTCAACGCGCCCCGGATGGCCGGCGCCGAGGGATCGTGAGGATGCTGTCGACGCGGCGGAGTACGATCTCGCCGTTCTCGAGTCGTTGCTGGACCTGCCGGAAGACGAAGCGCGTGGCGCGGGGCAGTTTCTGTTGTCGGAGAACGTGCATCTGGCTCGCTCGCTCCGGTGGCGCTGGATGCGTCACGCGAACGGTTGGACGGGGGCAGACGGTCTGATGATTCGAAAGCGTCTGGACCGGGATGCGATCGAGGCTCACCGTCTGTCGGCCCGCCCCTACTCGCCGACCGCGCTGCAGCATTTCGCGACCTGTCCGTATCGATTTTTCCTGCACGGCGTGCAACGATTGTCCCCGCGTGAGGAGGTCGAAGCGATCGAGCAGATGGACCCGTTGCAGCGGGGGTCGCTCGTCCACGACGTTCAATACGCGACGTTGACGGCTTTGCGGGACGAAAGGTTGCTTCCGGTGACTCCCCTCAATCTGACGTTGGCTTATACGGTGCTCGAAAGAGCGGTTACTCGCGTCGGGGCCGAGTATCGTGACCGATTGGCCCCGGCGATCGCGCGTGTCTGGGCGGACGGCGTGGATGCGATTTACGCAGACCTTCGCGAGTGGCTCCTGCGTATGAGTCAGGATGAGTCAGGATACGTGCCCTGGCGATTCGAACTGTCCTTCGGTCTGTCGGAGCGTGAACGCGCGGATCCGGATTCGTCTCGTGACGCGGTGGAGTTGAAGGAGGGTTTTCGACTGCGGGGGTGCATCGACCTGGTGGAAAGGAAAGGGGATGGCAGCCTGCGGGTGACCGATCACAAGACGGGGTCTGTTCGGGTGCCAGACGGCGCGATCGTGGCCGGGGGCGAGTCGCTTCAGGCGCTGCTCTACGGTCTGAGTCTGACGCATCTGCTTCCGGAGACGCCCCGTGTGGATGCCCGTCTCTACTACGCGACGTCGACGGGGGGCTTCACCGAACGAGGGTTCGGTTTAGACGATGGTGCGAGGGAGATCGCACGCCGGGTGGCAGAAACGATCGACAGCGCGGTCGGGCGCGGGCAGCTGCCTTCGGCGCCGAAGCAGGAAGGGTGCCGATACTGTGACTTTCAGGTAATCTGCGGATACGGTGAGGAAGGACGCACGAGCAACAAGCCTGACATCCCGAGTCTGACCTGGTTGAGGAGCCTGACGTGACCGATCTGCGAGAACGGGCCGTCGATTCCGATGCACCGCTCGTCGATGCCGATACGCGTGAACGCATCGCGGAAGATCTGGACACCACCCTGTTTGTCGAAGCGGCGGCCGGAACGGGCAAAACGACCGAATTGGTGAACCGTATGATCGCTCTGGTGCGGTCGGGACGAGCCCAGCTGGAAGGGATGGTGGCCGTGACGTTCACGGAAGCCGCCGCCGGGGAGCTGAAGCTGAGGCTGCGTGAAGAGATCGAACGGTGCAGGAACGAGGATGACTCAGATACCTTGGCGCGAGATCGCTTCGCCGCCGCGCTCGAACAGCTCGAGGTTGCCCACATCGGGACGATCCACGGGTTCTGCGGAGACGTACTGCGCGAGTATCCGATCGAGGCGGGCATCGATCCGGCGTTCGAAGTCGCGCCCGAGGACACGGCGCGTGGGCTTCAGGACCGAGCGTTCGACGACTGGTTCCAGCAGATCCTCGACGATCCGCCTCCGGGTGTTCGCCGTGCTCTCCGTCGAAGACCCTTTCGGGCGGGCGAGGCCCCCTCCGGCTCGCTGAGGGCGGCGGTCGCCACACTGTGTGAGCACCGGGACTTTCCGGCCAGCTGGAAGACGGTCCCGTTCGATCGGGATGCCGCGCTCGATGGTGTGGTCGACAGGCTGGAGGAGATGGCCGCCGTCGCCTCCGGCGCCTACCGACCGCAGGCTTATCTGACCCGTCATTTTAACGATGTGGCCCGGTTCGTCGAAGAGATCGAGGTCCGTGAACGGGCGACGGGGGATCGTGACTACGATGGAATCGAGGCTTCGATGAACGATCTGGCGCGTGCTCGCGGGTGGGGGTACCGGGGACACGGGGACGTGTTCGCCAGGGAGACGTCGATGGCCGACGCGTTGGCGCTCAGGGATCGGGCGAAGGCTGAAATCGACGCGTTCAGGTCCGAAGCGGAAGCCGACCTCGCCGCGTCGTTGCACGCGGAGCTGCGTCCAGTGGTCGAGGCCTACGAGGCGTTGAAGTTGCGGGAAGGTCGGCTCGACTTCCTCGACCTGCTCGTTCGAACGCGGGACCTGGTTGTGTCGGACGTGGATGTTCGTGCGGATCTTCAGACCCGGTTCACGCACTTTTTTGTGGACGAATTCCAGGATACGGATCCGCTCCAGGCCGAGATCCTGTTGCTCCTCTCGGCAGCGGATCGGGAGGAACCAGACCCGAGTCGCGTAAAGCCGGTACCCGGGAAGCTGTTTTTGGTCGGCGACCCGAAGCAATCGATCTACCGGTTTCGACGGGCAGATGTTTCGCTCTACGAACGGACGAAACGTCAACTGGTGGAAGCCGGTGCCGAGGTCGTCTATCTGAGGACGAGCTTTCGGAGCGTGCCTTCGATCCAGGACGCCGTGAACGCAGCGTTCGCGCCTCATATGAGGGGGGCGGAGGATGGTCATCAAGCCGATTACGTGGCGCTCGAACCGTTTCGCGAAAAGGTTGAAGATCAGCCGACGGTCGTCGCCCTTCCGGTGCCGCGGCCTTACAGTCATTTCGGGCGCCTGACGATGAATGCGGTTGCCGCGTCCTATCCGGACGCGGTGGGAGCGTTCGTCGAATGGCTGGTCCGGGAGTCGGGATGGACGGTCGGGGAAGGGGAGTCGAGGCGTCCGGTCGTTGCGAGTGACGTGTGTGTCCTGTTTCGGCGCTTCCAGAGTTTTTTCCAGGATGTGACGCGTCCCTACGTTCGGGCGCTGGAGGCCCGCCGTCTCTCGCACGTGCTCGTCGGCGGACGTTCCTTTCACGAACGAGAAGAAATTCTTGCGCTGCGCAATGGGTTGTCGGCGATCGAGAGGCCCGACGATACGCTTCGGGTTTACGCGACTCTGCGCGGCCCCCTTTTCGGGTTCGGCGACGACGTGTTGCTGGCTTTCCGCCACGCCGCGAAGGGGTCGCTCCACCCCCTCCGGTCTTACGCACTCGGGGATTTCGACGATTCGCTACACGACGTCGTCGAGGCGTTAGCCATCCTCGGCCGGCTTCACGGGTCGCGAAATCGTCGCCCGATTTCCCACACGATCAGTCTGTTGCTGCGAGCGGTTCGTGCCCACGCCGGCATCGCCATTGGAGCCGCCGGCGACCAGGCACTGGCGAACACGATGCGACTGATCGAGCGGGCGCACCGGTTCGAGCGACGCGGTGCATCCTCGTTCAGGTCCTTCGTGGAGCTGCTGGAGGACGAAGCGGAGCGAGGTCTTGCCGAGGAAGCGGCGCTCGTGGAGGAAGGCACAGAGGGTGTCCGGATCATGACCGCTCACAAGGCCAAAGGACTCGAATTCCCCGTGGTGATTCTGGGTGATCCGATGTGTCGGGCGACCCGAGAACCGTCGCGGTATTCCGACAGTGAGCGAGGGCTTTGGGCGGAGAGGCTTTGCGGAGCGGCACCCCGGGATCTTCTCGACCACGCAGACGTGGAGCGGGAAAGGGACGAGGCGGAGGCGATTCGCGTGGCGTACGTCGCCGCGACGCGGACACGCGACCTGCTTGTGGTGCCGACCGTGGGTGATGATGAGATGACGGGATGGCTGGAGGTCCTGAATCCAATCGTGTATCCACAGGCCGACCGGAAGCGCCAGGCCGAGAGGGCACCGGCGTGTCCCGACTTCGGTGAAGACAGTGTCCGTTCGAGACCCAGACACCCCTCGTTGGAGGACGCGACGTCCGTGACACCCGGTCTGCATCGGCCGGCCCTCGGGGGTCATGCCGTCGTCTGGTGGGACCCGAACGTTCTGGATCTCGACCGGATGCCTCGCGCGGGGTTGAGGCATCAGAAGATCTTGGAAACGCCCGATGCCGAACGGATCCCGACGAGCGGCGACGACTACGCGAACTGGCGCGCGGCCAGAGACCGGACGATCGAACGGAGCCGGAGACCTGCGATGACGATAAGTCGGGTTACCGAGCGAGCGGAGGCGACCGCCCGGGACGATGAAATCCGCGTCGAGCGTCTGACCGTGGATCGGTCGGTCAGACCGTCGGGGAAGCGGTTTGGCGCCCTCGTCCACGCAGCCCTCGCTGTGGTGCCACTCGACGCAGACGAGGAAAGTGTGCGTCAGTCCATCCACGCACACGGCCGCCAGTTCGGGTCGACGGCGGAAGAAAACACGTCGGCCGCTGACGTTGTGACGACGGCATTGAGACATCCCGTCGTTCGGCGTGCAATGACATCGAGTGAGATACGCCGGGAAGCCCCTGTATACTACCTCGAAGACGATCGTGAGGTGGTCGAAGGGTATGTGGATCTGGCGTATTTCGACGACGGATCGGGGACGTGGGTCGTGGTGGATTTCAAGACCGATGCTGTCATCGGCGATCGACACACGGACTACACTGCTCAGGTCGCGCACTACTGTAGAGGAATCGAGAAAGCGACGGGCTGTTCGGCCGAGGGGATACTCCTGGTCTTGTAGGGAGGTCTCACGTGTAGAATGAAAAAGGCCGGTCGACTTAGTCGAACCGGCCTCTTGTGTGCGGTGGAGCAGGATCAGCGCTTTCCGTTGGTTCCGTCCTTGAGGGATTGGCGCAGCGTGTTTCGAGCGTCGGCGAATTCCTTCAAATTCTCCGCGACCGATTCGGACCGCGACCCGAGGTAGGGCCTCAGCTTTTCTGCCAGCTGGGGGCTGTGGCGTGGCCCGGCGGCCGAGTCGTCGCGATACAGTTCGGCGACGGTGGTGCTGAGAGCACGTGCAATCCCCTCGAGATACTGAACGGAAAGTCTCCGCGTTCCCCCCTCGAGTTGCGTGTAAAAGGGACGGGAGATACCCATCCTTTCCGAGACGTCCTTCGCAGACATCCCCCTCGCTTTACGCAGATCCCGAATTCGCTTCCGAATGTCTACAGCCATTGAGCAGCTCCGTAGGTCATTTCAAGCCCGGCATCAAGGACTAAGAATACCAGCAAGGCGTCCACTGTCAAACCTTTTTTCACCAGAAGGCCAAGTAACCGCATACTAGTCAGGAAGTTGCGCCTGATTCACCCAGAAATGGCGATTAGGCCAGGTTCAGAACCGAATCCTCCGGCTGCGGAACGGAGGGCAATGTCAGGGAGAAGCTCGTTCCCCCATCTCCGGATTGGACATCCGTTTTTCAGGTGCGTGCCAGCTCACACCAGTAACTCAGGGTATTTCCCGGACGAGGGCCCGGGCGGGATTGCACCGTGACAGACCCGTTGAGAACATTCCAGCGCAGCGCCAGGTCGAAATGCAAATCGTGGGGTTTTCTGGATGCGTCTTCGGTTCGAAGATCTCCGCCGATCCGGCCCCGCAGGCGATCGTCTTCGAACGCCGTGTCACTCATACAGGTGATTGGCTGATCGTCAACCTGCACTTCGATCGCAACGCCCTCGCCGATCGTGAGTGTGAGGGGGATCTCCCCGATGTCGGTATGGATGGCACCACGCCAGTGGCCGACGAGGGCCGGGTGAGACGCAACGGGCTCGCGTTCGATCTGGTCGTTGTCCACGACGGGGGACTCGGCGTCGGAATAGTTGGGCAAGACGGTGCGGAGGATCAGATGGGCGACTTCAATCGGGAGCTCATCGGTTGTGTTGCACAGCACGGCGACGGCTACGTTTGCTGAAGGGACGAGTGCGAGCCGCGTTCGGACGCCTCCCATGTTGCCGTCGTGCCCGACCGTACGATAGCCGTTCTGGTCTTCGTCGATGCGCCACCCGATCCCGTAACCAACGCCTGGTGAGATTTGGGCGGTGGGCTGCTGCATCGATTCAATGGCAGGGTCGGAGAGGATGGGGTGTTGATCGTCGAGATGGGTTTTGAGGTGAAACATCCCGAAGCGCAGGAGGTCGTGGGCGCTGCAGTAGACCGCGCTCGCACCCGGGTGATCAAAGCCATAGAAAGGAATAGGGGTCCCGTTTTTGTCGTATCGTTCCGCGGTGAACGGGCTGAGCCCCGGTCCGATGTCGACGGAGGCGCGGGTTAGTCCGAGTGGGTCGAGCACTTCCTTCTTGAGGAAGGTCGCATAATCGGTCCCCGAGACACGCTCGATGATGTAGTCGAGGAGACCGAAACCGAAGTTAGCGTACTGATACCGCTCACCGGGTGCGGAGACAAGATGGCCGTATTTCAGGATCGACAGATCACGATGGGGGGGTGAGAGACCCTCGTCTTCGTAGAAGAAGTGGCAATGAGTCGGCAGACCGGATGTATGATTCGCGACCCTTCGAACGGTGGCACCCCGAGCCGCTTCGACCGGTCCTGGAAAGTCACCGTGGCCATCGGGCGACGCGCCGATATGACCCTGAACCTTGGCGTCGCCGAGGTATTCGTTGATGGGCGCGTCGAGGTCGATCTCCCCTCGCTCCACGAGGATCATCAACGCCGTTGCCGTGATCGGTTTGCTGATCGAGGCGAGGGAATACATCACGTGGGGATCGGCGGCGAGACGTCGCTCGCGGCTCGCCCAACCGAAACCTTCTTCCCACAGGAATTCGCCATCCTTCGAGACCGCGAGCGAAAGAGACGGTATTCCCGATTCGTTAAGACGTTCGTGTATTTCTTGTCGAATGGGCTCAATGTATTCAGACATGCCGGTCTCCGGGTCTCTATATGAATCGCTCGTCAGGAACCGTTGTCAACCCGGGAACCGTGAACGGTCTGTTGTGAACAGTCCGAGCCCCGAGGCCCTCTACAGGCTCGATGCGTTGACAGTCATTCTGGGCGACACTACCTTGCCGAACCTGAGGATGCGACCCCGATGAGTGGTGGACCAAACGAGAAACGATGAAAAGATTCCATATCGCTGTGCTCAGCCTCCTCCTTTCCGCGACGTGGCAGGGAGTTGCGTGGGGCCAAGAACCCCTGCTGATGAACGTTCTCTCGTTCGACGGAGAAAGTACGTACATCGAACTGCCCCAGAATCTGTTCGACACGTTGGACGAGGGCACGATCGAGGTCTGGGTCAAGTGGGAGAAGTTCCAGAATTGGTCGCGTGTCATCGATTTTGGGCACGAGAGCAACGCCTTCGTCCTACAGAACGAAAAGAAGAAGAACACGATCAACTTCGCGATTTGGGATGAGCGTGGGAAACGGCATCGAATCCAGACTAAGAAGCGCGTCCGCAAGGGTGTTTGGCACCACCTGGCGATGGTCTTCGGTCGAAGCGGAATGGCGTTTTACGTCGACGGCGAGGTCGTGGGATCTGACCCGTATGAAGGAGGGCCGAGTGCAGCGGCCGGAGGGCACAACTACGTGGGGAAATCCAACTGGCCGAAGGACAAGCTATTTAAGGGTCAGATGGCCGAACTTCGCGTCTGGGACCTCGTTTGTCGCTCGATGACGTGGTGCGTGGAAAGGGCCGGAGACTGCGTGGGAACGAGCCAGGTTTGATCGGCTACTGGAGGCTGGACGACGCGACGGAGGATCGAATTCCGAGTGGTCTGGAAACGGGTTATGCAGGCCGGGCGGTCGGACGGGTGATGGTGAACGCCATTCCTGCCATCGATCGGTTCCTGGTGCGGGGAGAGCTCGAAAAGGAGGCTGAACTGGCCTATGGCAGAGGTGCTGTGGCCTTCGAAGGACAGGACTACGCGACGGCCACGCACGCTTTCGAATCGGCTCTTTCGTTCGTTGCCGACTTCCAAGACGCTGCTGCAAACCGAGACAGGGCCCGGTATCAGTGGAACCTCTCGATGGCAGAGGCGGCTTACGTGGAAGCGACGACGCACCTCGATGGTGGCGATGCCATTCGCGCTTATTGGGCGTTCGATCGAGCGATCGAAAAGGTTCCGA
This sequence comes from Candidatus Latescibacterota bacterium, assembly GCA_965198115.1. Lineage (GTDB taxonomy): Bacteria > Latescibacterota > UBA2968 > UBA2968 > UBA2968 > UBA6620. The sequence continues at coordinate 4,873,192 of OZ240241.1, forward strand.
ACTACAAGGACGCCGCTGGCAAGCGGCAAAGAGCCCTGGAGGAGGCGACCTACAGGGTGGGTCTTTTTGTGCTCTCGTCGGAGAGGATTCGAGAGCAGTTCAAGCCGACGGCGGGGGAAGAGACCGGACGTCTGGGTCGCTGGGCCCACGCGATTCGTCGAGCGGGAAGGACGAATGTGTTCAACAAGCCCGATAGAGCAGATAGGGTGCAACGATTGCTCTACAGTCATCTGCTCGAAGGGATCGAGAAGGCCAAGCCGCCTTACGTCGAACTCGTCGGTAAGGACGAAGTCCATCGTTTGATCGAAAGGGCTGGGGCAAACGCCCGCCTCGCCCATCGGGACCAGGTGATCGAGGCGTGCCGGAGTAACGGTGTGGATGTCCTGCTTTTCGGGGAGCTGACGACGGCCTACACGCTCTACTCACGGGAGAGCGAGGAGAAGAAGGCTTTTACGGTCAAGAAAGAGGAGTACACGGATGCTGATGGAAAGAAGAAGAAACGCGAGGTGAAGGATCGACACTTCACCTACCACCGTGTGAACGCGGAATCGAAAATGGAATGCGTGATGACGTGCCAGCTTGTGAATACGTCGTCCGGAACCGTGATCTGGGAAGGTTCGGTCAGGGCGGCGGACGAGGACGAGGTCGACTTTGTCGATTGGAACAACTTCAAAGGCGTCCGCAAAAACAATCTGCGCTACGAGAAGGATGGGAAGATCAGACGCCTGCCTTCTGACGAGTTGTCTGTTTTCGACACCCGGTCGACGTTGGCGACCGAGGACGGCCTGCTCGACTGGGGTGCGCAGAAGATGGGACTGGACCTGACACAGACCGTTCTGGAGCGGATGAGGTACTATTCTCCAGGCGTCACTCTTTCAGGAGTTTCGGGGACCGACCGTAGGCTGTATCCCTCTATCATTCTCGCGCTGCTCCCATTCTTCGACGGAATACGTATGAAAATCACGTCCATTCGTGCGCTTCAGCCTGGAACGGACTATTCACCCGACGACTGGCGCACCTGGGTCGGGCAGATTCTCGTCGTGATCGAAACCGAGGATGGTCTCACGGGATATGGTGTGGGCGGTGGCGGCAAGGCGGGAATCCACGTGATCGACGAGGTGTTGAGCAGGACCCTGTTGGGGGCCGACGCCACACGGGTCGAAGATCTGTGGGACGAGATGTATCGGTCCACGCTGGCGTTCGGGCGGAAGGGAATCGCGGTGATGGCGATCAGCGGCGTCGATCTGGCCCTTTGGGATCTGCGAGCAAAGCGCGAGGAGAAGGCGCTGGTCGAAGTGCTTGGAGGCGAAGCCGGGAAGCCGATCCGGGCATACAAGACCGGATTTTCATCGGATGAAGTGATCGATACGGGTGCTCAGGGCTTCAGCGCCCTCAAGTTCCACGCCGGCGTTTTGCCCGGCGAGGATCTGGGCGACGTCGTCGGGGACATCAAGCGGGTGAGAGAGACACTGGGTCCTGACATTCGGTTGATGGGCGATGCCGGTATGAAGATGGACGCAGACACAACGTTACGAGTCGCGGAGCAACTGGCACCCTACGATTTGTATTGGCTGGAGGAGCCACTGCAGCCAGACGACTTTGAGGGATACGCTCGGCTGCGTGACGAGTGTGCGATTCCGATCGCGAGCGGCGAACACGAGTATACAGCGAAGGCGTTCGAGGTGATCATCGAGGAGAAGCTTCACGCGTTCGTGCAACCTGACGTCAGCTGGTGCGGGGGAATGACGGAATTGTTGAAGATTTACAAGATGGCCGAGGGCACGGACGTCGTGGTTTGTCCGCATCGAGGTGCTGAGGCGTGGTCGATCCACGCGATCGGGGCGCTCGGGAATCCACCGTTCGCCGAGTCAGGACGGCCGTGGATGACGTGGGTGAAAGGAACGCCTGAGATTGGGGATGGGGAAGTGAGCGTCACTGAGCGGCCGGGGTTTGGCGTGTGGTTCGAGGAAGAGGACTTACATTAGTGTGACGGACAAGATGTTACGTAAAGCTTGTCTAGATACTTCGCAATGTCCGTAGACTTTCCACGGGAGAGAATCGTCATCCCGGCGGTGTTTTGAGCCGGGATCCATCTTGATCTTCGCGAAAGTCAAAATGGGCCCCGGCTAAGAAGCGTACCGGGGTGACATTCATTTCGCTAGGTCAATCCTTTCACGTACCAGGATCGGTATGTCGCACACAGCCAACAGACCCAATTACGTTTCACTCCACGAAACGGGAGAGCTGCAGCGTCGCATCGACGAGGCGGTGGCGAGTCTCGAATCCTGTCGGGTTTGTCCGTGGAATTGTGACATCAATCGGCTGAAAGACGAGACGAAGGTCTGTCGGACGGGGCGCTACGCACGCGTTTCGAGTCATTTTGCCCACTTCGGAGAGGAGGATTGTCTTCGCGGGTGGAACGGGAGCGGGACGATCTTCTTTGCGTGGTGCAACCTGCGGTGCGTCTTCTGCCAGAATCACGAGATCAGCCAGGCTGAAGCTGGCGAGGAGGTGACACCGCGTCGCCTCGCGGATATGATGCTGGAGCTGCAGGAGATGGGGTGTCACAACATCAACTGGGTGACGCCGGAGCACGTGGTCCCACAGATCCTGGAGTCCCTGCCTTTCGCGATCGAAGACGGCCTGAGATTGCCGATCGTCTACAACACGAGCGGTTACGATTCGATGGAAAGTCTGAGCCAGATGGATGGGATCGTCGACATCTATATGCCCGATTTCAAGTACTGGTTCGACGATGCGTCCAAACGATATGTGAAGACTCCGGATTACGCTCGAGCGACCCGGGAAGCGATTCGTGAAATGCACCGTCAGGTGGGCGACCTGAGCGTTGACGATCGGGGGCTGGCGACGAGGGGATTGCTGATCCGTCACCTGGTGATGCCTGACGGTATCGACGATGCGAGAGAGATTATGCGGTTTCTTGCGGAGGAGATCTCCGAAGACACGTATGTGAATGTGATGGCCCAGTACTATCCGACTGCTCGGGTGAACGAGGAGAAGTATCCGGAGATCAATCGGAAGATTCGACCGGAAGAACTCGCTGATGCATACGAAGTCGCGAGACAGGCGGGCATTCGTCGATTCGATGAGCGACGATCCCTCGTCTGGATGCGGTAGAAAAATCGGTACAAGATGGCGATGAAAATCACCTCTGTACGCGCGGTTCAACCACATAAGGACACGGTCCCGCCGGGTTGGAAAACCTGGCTCGGGCAGATTCTGGTCATCGTTGAAACAGACGATGGTCTGACGGGCTATGGCGTCGGGGGTGGTGGGCAGGCGGGCATCCACGTGATCGAAACCGCATTGAGCAGCATTCTCGTGGGGGCGGACGCGTCACAGGTGGAAAACCTGTGGGAGGAGATGTACCGGGGGACGCTGCAATTCGGACAGAAGGGGATCGTGGTGATGGCGATCAGCGGGATCGATCTCGCTTTGTGGGATCTTCGGGCGAAGCGTGAGGACAGGCCGCTGGTCGCTGTGCTTGGCGGGGAAGCAGGAACGCCCATCCGCGCATATAAAACGGGATTCAGCCCGGATGCGATCGTCGAATCGGGTACACAGGGCTTTACGGCTATCAAAATGAGTGTGAAGCCTTTGCCCGGTCAGGACGAGCGTGACGTCGCCAAGCGGTTCAGTCGTGTGAGGGAAGCGGTGGGACCAGAGTTTCGATTGATGGGCGAAGCCAGTATGACGTTCGATGTGGATACGACATTAAGAACGGCCGAGGCGCTCGAACCTTACGATCTCTACTGGCTGGAAGAACCGCTGCCCCCCGGCGACCTGGAAGGCTACGTGAAACTGCGGGATGCGTGTCCGATTCCGATCGCGAGCGGCGAACACGAGTACACGGCGAAGGCATTCGAAGTGATCATCGAAGAGCGCCTGCACGCGTTCGTCCAGCCAGATGTCTGCTGGTGTGGCGGGATGACGGAGTTGCTGAAAGTTTACAGGATGGCGGAAGGAACGGATGCGATCGTCTGTCCGCACCGCGGAGGCGAAGCGTGGTCGATTCACGCGACCGGAGCGCTCGGCGACCCTGCGTTTGCCGAGTCGGGCCGTCCTTGGATGAAGTGGGTAAAAGGGGGGCCGGAGATTGTCGATGGGGAGGTGACTGTGTCGGATCGGCCGGGGTTTGGGGTGTGATTCGAAGACGCATTGGGAAATTAGGGACCGAGGAGATTAAGCAATTCGGCAATTGAAATGGGCCCGGCTTCTGACTGAAGCGCGGGCCCGTTTTTGTTTCGCGACAGGAGGTGGATCAGTCGGCGGAGGCGACGGCGTCGGAGCCGAAATGTTCGTCGTGCAATCGCTCGACTTCTTCGGGAGCGACGGGTTTGGATAGGCCGATATGGAAGGCGAGAAACCACATTACGAAAATGCCGAACGCAAGGAAGAGGAGTTGCCAGACCCAGAGCGATGGCAGGCCGAAGGGTCCCCAGGAGGACGGCACGTTGGGGTTCGAAAAGAGGGTGTTGCCGATGACGGCGAAGGGTCCGAATCCGGCGAGGAACCAGACAAGGGTGAGCGCCCAGGCGAGGGGTACGTGTTTCTTCTTCTCTTCCGTGATTCCGGATACCGCCTGGAGGAAGGCGTGGCGCTTTCTTCGGTGATCCCTCTCCTCGTCAGTCTGGCTCCCTGCAAAGGAGACGATGATCGTGACGAGAAGGTTGAACAAGATGCCCCAGCCCGCACTGTGAATCGTGAGGGGATAGCGTCCCCAGGGCAGCGCGCCGAACTCGAGGTCGAGAAAGTTCGGGATGAAAGCGTTGAGAATGTCGGGAATGATGGCGACCGGGCGGTCGGTCAACGTCACCGCGACGAGTCCGACGACGAGACCCCAGACGATGCCTTTTCGGGTGAACTGCTGGAAGAAGCTGATGCCCATCAGCGCCGGCCACATCTGGAAGCCGTAGGCGACGGCGAGGCCACCGAGCATCACGATGGCGCCGGTGAACCGCGCGGCGACGAAGAGGGCGGCGACGGCGACGACGATGACGAAGATGCGGCCGCACATTTTCTGGACGTCGTCGGTGGCGTCGGGTGCGATGTAGCTCTTGTAGATGTCGCGTGTGACCATCCCGCTGAACGTGGACATATACGCGGCACCCGTGCTCTGCATCGCGGCGAGTGCACATACGGCGAGGAGGGCGACGAGCCACGGCGCGGTGTCGGCGAGGAGATTGATGAGCTGTGGCACGAGGTTCTTGTCGGTGACATCACTGAGGATGCCCTTGGCTTCGAGTACGTTGCCACCGAGGCCCTGGAAGATGGTGAAGGTGAACAGGATGATCCCGATGATGAGAGAGGAGGCGACGACCTGCTGCCAGCGAAACGACTCGCACGTTCTGTTCGAGAAGGTCCACATACTGAACGCGGGTGACGATTGGATGCCCATCAACGCGAACATATAGGTGAGGCACATCACGCCCGTCCAGGAGCTTCCAACAGCTTGCGTGTTGGCGGAGACCCATTGAATGGCTCCGGGGAGGGCTACCGTTCCCGAATGACCGGCGGGCGTGATTTTTGTGCCGCTCGCGAGGTCCTGGGTGACGAGCGCAGCGAGCCCGCTCGTAAACTCGGACCAGCCGCCGATGTAGGAAATGGCGATGCCTCCGAGAACGACGATGCCCAGCGCGAGGAGGATGCATTGCACGCAGTCGACGTAAGCGACAGATCGGAGACCGCCGGATGCGACGTAGATCACGACGATGGCGGATAGGGCAAACATGCCGATTTCGATTCCGATCAGGCCGTCGGTGAGCACGTGGAACAGATCGCCGGACGCTCTGAGCTGGACGCCGAGGTAGGGCACGCTGAAGAGGAAAGCGACGAGAACGGTGAGGAGGCGCATCGCGTTCCCGCCATAGTAATCGGTATACATCTCCCCGGGGGTGATGTAGTTGAAAGCGCGACCGAGCACCCATTGACGACGGAGGAAAAGGACACCCGTAAAGGGAATGGTGAGTGCGTAGAAGGACGCGAACGCGTAGGGTAACCCCTCATTCAGGATCAAGCCGGGGTGCCCTACGAACGTCCATCCGCTGAAGCTGGTCGCAGTGGCGGCGAGGACGAAGACCCAGATACCGATGCTGCGCCCGGCGACGAAGTAATCAGCGGACGTCTTGGAGCGGATGGCACCCTTGATGCCCCAGAAGAGACAGTAGGCCCAGTAGAGCCCGACGAAACCGAACAGCCAATACAGCTTCGCGTCCAAAGCAGTTCCCCCAGGACAGACAACACGAAGTCACGAAAACGCGAAGGAAACCATTCAAGTTGCGGCGTAGGATACGGTGGGTCGGGGAGTGACGCAAACTGGGGGAGGGACGAACGTCGAACATCGAACGCCCAATGTCGAACGCGGAACCAGCTCGACATTCGGAGTTGGACGTTCGGTGTTGGACATTCAGGTCCGTTTGTCACCAAAGGGTCATCGAGTTCTCGAACAACGTCGTGAGCTCTGTTTCGCCAGCGGGAATGGGCGAAAGTTTGGTGACACGGTGCTGGGGGAGCGTGCCTTCCACGAGAGCGGGAATGTCATCGTTCGTGAAGCCGACGGACGACAGACCGTTGGGGAGTTCGAGCTTTTTCATCAGGCTGACGATCTGCTCTGCCAGGACGTCGCCGGCATCCTCTAGGGCGATGTTGGCAATGTCGGCACCCATTACTTCCGCGGCTTTGAGGTGACGGTCGGGGTTTGCGGATGCGGTAAATTCGAACACGGCGGGGGCGTGGAGCGTCACGGATAAGCCGTGGGGGATGATGGCGTGGTCGGAGACGAATCCGTCGGGGATGAATTCCCGAACCATTCCCGAAACGGGGTAGGACATCCCGTGGCAGAGATGGACGCCCGCGTTGCCAAAGCCCATTCCGGCCATACTGGCGGCGAGCGCCATCTGCCCGCGCGCTTCGTCATCGTCCGGATCCTGGACGGCCCGGACGAGATAGGCTGATACCATTCGTGTTGCCTCGAGTGCCCAGATGTCGCTGATCGGATTGCTGCCCTGGTAGGCGGGTCGTAGAAGGGGACGCTCGGGTTTGGGCCGTTGGTCATAGGGGATGGCGGTGTAGGATTCGAGTGCGTGGCAAAGGACGTCCAGTCCGGACCCCGCGGCTACCGATGCGGGCATCGTCCGGGTATTGTTCGGGTCCACGATGCCGAGTGTCGGTTTCAGGCGTCGATGAGCGATCCCGGTTTTTGCGTGGAGTTCGGTGAGATCGCAGATGGCGACGCCGGTCGTCTCGCTGCCCGTTCCGGCGGTCGTGGGGATGGCGATGAGCGGTTTGACGGGACCCGGGCACGGTTTGCCCTGCCCGATGGGCGCGTTGATGTAGGCGAGGAAATCGTCGGGGTAGCAATAGTAGAGGTTCGCGGCCTTGGCCGTGTCCATCACCGAGCCGCCACCGACGGCGACGAAGGCATCGGGCCTCGTTTCTTTCGCGAAGTCGATGGCTTCATTGAAAGAAAGATCAGTCGGTTCGACTCTCACTCGGTCGTAGAGGACCACGTCGAGCCCTTCGTCGGCCAGAGCGCGTTTGACGGTGTCGACAGGCTGGAGGTCGGCGATGTTCGGATCGGTCAGGAGCATCACGCGTTTTGCACCGAGATCGCTCAGGTCCATTCCGACTTCGGCCGTGGCACCGATGCCGAAGCGAAGGTTGGAGGTGCCCATTTCGAAGATGGTGTCTTTTACAGAATCCATTGGTGGTCCTACGAGCATATGAGATCAGGCAAGGGTCAAAGATATGACTCCTGTTGGATTCCCCAAAGACTGACCTACATCGTCGATGCGCGGTGCGAAACCCGTTGAACGAGGGTGAGCGCGCCGAAGGCGATCCAACCGGCGAGATGGAGCCAGGGGTAGGGCCAGAGGAGGAGGAGCGCAACGACAGCAAAGCTGGCACGAAACGGGGCCGACAGCAGTCGAAGATGGAAGCCCTCGAACGTGATGGCGAATGCGAGGAGCCCGAAGGTTCCGGATATCGCTGTTTCGATGGCCCACAGGGGGTCGTCTTCGAACAGCAGGGGTGTGTAACAGAAGAGCAGGGGGATGATGTAGAGCCCTTTGGCGATTTTCCAGGACTCGAGGCCCGTGCGAACGGGATGGCTGCCCGCGATGCCGGCGGCCGAATAGGCGGCGAGGCAGACGGGGGGCGTGACGTTCGCGTCCTGCGAGTACCAGAAGATGAGCAGGTGGGCGGCGATGATGCTCACACCCAGTGAGGTCAGCGCAGGGGCGGCGAGAACGGCCAGGACGATGTAGCTCGCAGTGACGGGCAGCCCCATTCCCAGGATGAGAGAGGCGACGGCGATCAGAGCGATGGCGAGGATGAGGTGGTTGCCGGCGAGGGCGCCGATGAGGAGCGAGAACTTGATGCCGATACCGACGAGCAGAACCACCCCTACGATGATGCCCGCACAGAGAAGGATGACGCCGGTCGAGACGAGGTTGAGCGCGCCGAGCTCGAGGGCGGCGAGGATGTCGGTTACTCCCATTCTCGTTTCGCGATTGAGCCAGCTGGCGAGAACGATCGTCAGACAACCTGCGGCCGCGGCGTAGGTCGGTGTGAAGCCTTCGACGAGGAGACCGACGAGCACGGCGATCGGAATCAGGAAGTGCCACCCTTCCTTCAGGACGATGGAGAGGGGCGTGACCTCATCGGCGCCGAGGGGGAGGATCTGTCGCTTTCGGGCGCGGAGGTGGACGAAGAAGGTGACACTGATGAAGTACATCAGCGCGGGCACGATCGAAACGGCGACGATCGTGAGGTAAGGGATTTGCGTCCACTGGCTCATGATGAAGGCACCCGCGCCCATAATCGGAGGCATCAGCTGCCCACCCGTGGACGCCGCGGCTTCGACGGCCGCCGCGAAGGTGGGGCGGAAGCCGGTCCGTTTCATCATCGGGATGGTCAGGGACCCCGAGCCGACGGTGTTGGCGACGGCGCTGCCGGAAATGGAGCCGAGGAGCCCGCTCGCGCAGACGGCCATTTTGGCGGGTCCGCCGACGGTTCGGCCGAGGAGCGCGAGCGCAAACTTCATAATGAAGTCGCCGGCCCCGGAACGGAGCAGGAACGCGCCGAAGAGGACGAACAGGGCGACGAAGGTGGACGAGACCGTCGCAATGGTGCCGAAGATGCCGTCGGGCGCGAAGTACATTCGATAGAGCATTCGGCTGACCGTCACGCCGGGAAAGTGCCAGGTTCCGACAATCCAGCGTCCCCAGAGCAAGGCGTAGGTGAGGAAGACGACGGCGAGCGTCGGGATGAACCAACCCGTTGTTCGACGCGTGATTTCGAGGACGAGGAGGACGGCGAAAGCGGCCGCGACGAGGTCTTGCCAGACGGGAACCTGGTTGCGCGCGTGCAGGGCCTCTTCGAACAGGATCAGATAGAGGGCGATTCCGACGCTGAAAACGGCCAGGGCGGAATCGACCACGAGCGTCCGCACACGGGACGATGGCGGGTAAAGCAGGAAACCGAGGAACAGGAGCCCGGCGAAGTGAAAGGCATTCCGATGGAGCTCGGGTAACACGCCGATCGTGTTCGACCAGACGTGGAAAAGCGATACCAGAATGGCGACGACGGTGACGGTGCGCGCCGGAAGGCCGGTAAGGGTTCGGCGCGTGGCGATGACCTCGCCGCCGATGTCCTCGTCGGACGGTGAGACCGGATCGGTTTCGGCCATCAGGGGGCGATCAAGGCGTCGGGGATGTCGAGTTGCTGCTCGCGGTAATAGCGCAGGGCGCCCGGATGCAGGGGGACGGCAAGTCCATCGACTGCGCGGGTGAGTGAGATCCCGACCGTGGCCTTGTGGATGTTTTGCAGGTAGGACAGGTTTTCGTAGAGTGTGCGCGTCAGTTGATACACGATCTCGTCTGGTAGGTCGGCACGACAGGCGAGGAAATTGGGCTGCGCCATCGTCCTGACATCATCCGTCTGCCCCGGGTAGGTGCTTGCCTTCAGAATATGACGCGTGTAAACAGGATAGACGTCACGAATTCGCGCGAGCTGACTGTCCGTAACGTCGAGTATGACGACGCCATCGGCTCCCTTTTGGGCGAAGACTTGCGTCACTGCGGCCACGGGGGGGCCTGCCGCGAGCGAGGCACCCGCAATCCGGCCATCCATCATTGCCTGGGCGGACGGGCTGTAACCCAGGTGTTCGGGTGTGAAATGCGTGCCGGGCAGGATCCCTAGAGCGCCGAAGATGACGCGGGTGGACCCTTCGGTTCCGCTACCCCGCTTTCCGGTGGAAAAGGCAGATCGCAGTGACTTGAGGTCTTCGAGCGTGCCAGTCCTGGCGTAGTCCTGTGCGATGACGAAGTGCTCGACGTTCTGCCAGAGGGTGGTGATGGAACGGAGGTTACGGTGCGCCGTGTCGAAGTTTCCCGTGCCACTGTAGGCCATCGCCCCGTAGAGGCCCTGCAGGATGGCGAGTTGAGCCTCGTCGTTGACGAGCATCTGAACGTTCTCGCCCGAACCCGCCGAGTTGATGGCCGAGGCGGAGACCTCGCCCTGCAGCTTTTCGGTCAGGAGGGTGCCGATCGCGACGCCGACCGGGTAGTAGGTTCCCCCGGGGGTGGCTGTCGCAATGATGAGGGATCTAGAGCCGGAGCCGTCACCGCAAGCGGTCAGGAGGGCGCTCAAGACCAGCGCGTGGAACGCTTTCATCTTGTCCTTTCAGTCGCACGTTGAGATCCGGGCGTGACGCCCGGACGCTGCTGGCACGTCGTTGAGACGTCGAGATGGAGACCGGGGACCATAGGAAACGAATTGCCTCTACGACGTCAAGTTGATTGCATCTGTCGAGCGGCGTCGGTGGGCATTTCCTCAGGTTTCCGAATCCTCGAACGGGCCCAGGGAAGCAGCGTCATCGCCACCGGGTGTGCCCGCCGCGTTGACACGGCCAGTAGCGGGATCTATACTTCTGTAACCTTCGGAATTTTCAGGTAGTTGTGCTTTCTCCCGGATCTTATGCGTCATCTTCTGATCATCACGGTACTCGCCGCTCTGCTCGGATCTTCCTGCGCTCGACGCGAGGCGTATCGAGCGATCCACCTGGCGCACGAGTACGAAGAAAATGGTTATCCGGATCGCGCTCTGCGGGCCTACGAATCCGCTCTCCTTGCGTCGCCGGAGGATGCCTATGTGCTGCAGACGGTCGGCAACGCCTTCTTCCGACGACGTGAATTCGACCGGGCGACCGAGCTTTACGTTCGGGCGCTCGAGGTGGAGCCCGCCTACCTGGATGCGTTCGAGGGGTTGATTTTTACGGCTCGTGCTCAGGAACAGCACGACTCGGCACTCGGGTGGTTGGAGCGTGCGGCCAAAATCGTCCCCGACCACGGTCCTCTGTCCGAGCAACTCATCGATGTCTACGTTGCCCAGGATCGTCTGGACGAAGCGCTGGCTCTGCTCGAGCGGCTCGTAGAGACTCACGATGACGAGGCCTGGATTCACTTCCGACTGGGCCATCTGCGGGTTCAGCTTCGTGACTACGACGGAGCGGTCGCCGCTTTCGAGCGTGCCACCCAACTGGATCCCCAAAACCCGAATGGGTGGTCTTCTCTTGGAACGGCTCACTATGAGGGGAAGGACAACGCCGCGGCGATCGAGGCTTACGCGAAGGCGCTGGAGATCGATCCTCGCGACGACAGCAGTCTGAACAATCTGGCGTGGGTCTATGCTACGATGGGTCGAAATCTGGACAAGGCGATCCGGCTTTCGCGCCGTTCACTCCAGATCCGTCCCGATACGCCGCAGTATATCGACACGCTGGCCGATCTTTATTATCAGAAGGGTGACCGGGACAGGGCTCTGGAGCTGATCCGGTATGCCATCGGGCTCGGGCCCGAGTCGACGGAACTGATGGAACACCTGGCGCGGCAGCTGGCCCGCTTCGAGCGGGGACCTTTGGGCAAAGTCTGAGAAGACACCGGCGTTTTTGTTCCGAACGTCGGGTCGGGGATTCGAGCGTATGGCGGAAGAGGAAGAAGCAGAAGAACAGCAGGAAATCGCGCAGCCACCGGCTTCGGGGCCGTATCGGTATCTGCTGTTGATCATCATCATTATGATTCTGGAGACGGCGGGTGCCTTCCTGCTCTTGGATTGGGCCGTGCCCGCTCCCGAAATGGTGGAGGAAGAGGCACCGATCGAAGTCCTGACCGAGGAGAAGTTCGTCCCGCCGATTTTCTACGAACAGCTAGCCTGAATTATGCATAAAAAAGGTAGTCTCCTTGTACAAGTGTTTGTTTTTCCCTACATTAGGGCTGACACATCAAAACAACACTTGGAAGGAACTACCGTGATAGAACCTAGTCAGATCCGGTTACCATTCGCAAGCATTTCGGGCAAGGTAGTTGAGGCTGATTTTGCCGGTGGCGCCGTCAGGAGTGACGGTGGAGTTCTGTTGCTTCGCGCCCTTGAGTCTCAGATGGGATTGATCGCCAGAATGGTAGATGCTTTGCGAGATCGTCGTCACCCAAGCTATATCGATCACACGCTTTTGGATCTTGTGAAGCAGCGTGTTTTTCAGATCGCTTGCGGCTATGAAGATGCCGTCGATTGTGATGATTTGCGCCACGATCCGGGCGTCAAGGCTGCCTGCGATCGGCTTCCTCTTTCCGGTCCTGATCTCGGGAGCCAATCAACGATGACACGACTTGAGAATGATGTGCGACGCTCGGATTTGTATCGGCTCGCACGGGCTTTTGTAGACGGGTTCATCGCATCGTATGACCAGGCACCCCCAAGCATCATTCTCGATATCGACGACACGGATGACCCAACGCACGGTGCGCAACAATTTTCACTCTTCAACGCGTATTACAATGAACACTGCTATATGCCGCTACATATCTATGAAGGCCAAAGCGGCAAGCTCATTACGACGATCTTGAGACCCGGGCATCCGACGAACGGTAAACAGGTCGTTTCTATTCTCAAGCGCTTGGTGGAACACCTACGCGGATCTTGGCCAAACGTGGAGATCATCGTTCGCGCAGACTCAAAGTTCAGCTCACCAGAGATGCACGATTTCTGCGAAGACAACGGTATCTACTACGTTCTGGGCCAGGGCGCCAACTCCAAGCTCAAAGCGGCTGGACAAAACCTGATGGACCAAGCGCTACGTCTGAGCGAGCATAAGGAGACGATTCGCTTGTTCTCATCCTTCTCATATCAGGCTGGCACCTACCGGCAGCCTCGCCGGATCATTCACAAGGCTGAAGTCACAAACGGCGAAGCAAATCCAAGATACCGCGTGACCAATTTACAGAGTAATCGAGACGGCTTTATCTATGATCGTATCCGATCGAACATCGTGCCACAAGTTTGAAGCCAACCAGTTCCGACTCTTTCTACACAGTGCTGCATACGCCTTGCTTCACGCACTCCGATCACAGGGACTCAAGGGCACCGCGTGGACCAAACCTCAGGTCAACACGATACAGAACCGTTTCCTCAAAATCGGCGCGAGAGTCATTGAAAGCGCACGAAGAATCCGATTCCATTTTCCAACATCGTATCCACTCAAAAACGTCTTGGTGTCAATCATCACCAGGCTCGAAACGAACACGCAGTAACAACGCCGATCTATACCGGGGACAGCTATGTACACGTCGCAAAACAACACCTGTTCCGGACGAAAATCGTGACTCTTGCGACTCGTAGAGACCGCTTACGGGACCTTGGACATCCGAAGAAGCCGAGAACAAATCCTGTGCGTGATCACATCACTCCAAAACAACCTAAACTCAAATTCATGCATGATTCAGGCTAGCGGAGATGACTACCCCTCGACTCGAGGGGTAGTCATCTCGTTTCGACGACCGTGGTACTGGAAGTCGATCGGCAACCAGGCATCGACGAGCTGATCCTCAAACACACGCTGATCTGGGATCTGTGTCTTCGGACGCTCGAGGGCTTCTCGATCGACGAAATGCGTGACGCCGAGAGATTGCCGGTCAAAGAGAAGCTGATAGAGGCGATCAACGGAGAACTGAGGAACGGGATTATCACGGGCGTCTACTTTACCGAATTCATTATGCAATGAGTGCGATGTCTGACCGGATGGAAAAGCCGATTTTGCCGGATCCCGAGTGGGGTTCCACCTTCGAGCCCGGAGTCGATAAGGAGAACGAACTTTTCGACATTCTGGCCAGGATGCCGATTTTCGATACGCTGAATGCTGCGGAGATACGCGAAGTCGAGCGAATCGTCCATCGTCGGAACTTCGTCAAGGGAGAGATGGTCATCCGAGCGTGGATTCCCCGGTCCGGTCTGTTCGTCGTGCTCTCTGGCAGTGTCGACGTGGTGCACCAGTCGGGTAGCGAAATGATGGTCATCGGCACGCTGGAAGCCGGTGAGCTGCTCGGAGAATTCGCGGTTCTCGACGATTCTCCACGTTCTACTCACATCGTCGCTGCCGAAGCGAGTGAGTTGATCGGTTTCTTCCGCCCGGATCTGATGGACCTGATGGAGACCAACCCGACCTGCGGATTCAAGATCCTCTACCGAATGTCTCAGATTATGTCCTCCCGGCTCGTTCGAGTCGTCGACGATCTACGACGATTGCGGGCCACCCTGTCCTGACCGATCACACTGCGCTGGTTTGCCCGGGTTCAGGCCGGCCCGTATATTTGGCGGTCTGTGATGGGCGACGACGGGTCAAAACGCCCGGTCGAGTCCGTGTGGCGTCGCAAAAGAGCGAACAGTTTTTCGTGACGAGCGCCCCATTCGATGTGTGCACCAAGAGGAGGCGGCTGTGGCAGTGACACGTATCGAGAATGTCCACGCGCGGGAGATTCTGGATTCGCGCGGCAACCCGACGGTGGAGGTCGAGGTTCGGCTGACGAGTGGCGTGACGGGTCGTGCGGCCGTTCCGTCTGGCGCCTCGACGGGCGAGCACGAGGCTGTCGAGATGCGGGATGGGAACGCAAAACGGTATCTGGGCAAGGGTGTGACGAAAGCAGTCGCGAACGTCAACACGAAGATTGCACCGGCCGTCGTCGGAATGGACCCTTCCGATCAGATCGGCGTCGACACGCAGATGCTTTCGCTGGATGGGACGAAGAACAAGGGGAAGCTCGGGGCAAACGGCATTCTTGGCGTGTCACTGGCGGCAGCCAAAGCGGCGGCGATCGCGCTCGACGTGCCGCTCTATCGCTATATCGGCGGCGCGTCGGCGTGCCAGCTGCCGGTTCCGATGATGAACATCTTGAACGGTGGGGCACACGCTGACAGCAGCGTCGATCTGCAGGAGTTTATGGTAATGCCCGTGGGGGCTAAGACGTTCGCTAGGGCGCTGCAGACGGGAGCGGAGATCTTCCACGCGTTACGAGACGTCCTCAAGAAAGCGGGTTACAGCACAGGTGTGGGGGACGAAGGCGGATTCGCGCCCAGTCTGGGATCGAACGAAGAGGCCCTGGAGGTGATCGCCCAGGCGATCAGGAATGCGGGATACAGGCTGGGTGGCGACGTGTTGTTGGCACTCGACCCTGCGACGAGCGAGTTCTACAACGGTCGTCAATACGTTTTCAAAAAGTCGGATGGTTCGAAACTGAGTTCGGCGAAAATGGTCGAGTTCTGGTCCGACTGGACGAGTCGGTATCCGATCGTGTCGATCGAGGACGGGCTGGACGAGAACGACTGGAAGGGCTGGGCTCAGCTGACATCAAAACTGGGACAGTCCGTTCAGCTCGTGGGCGACGATCTGTTCGTGACGAACACGGAGCGGCTGAAGCGGGGCATTGCAGAGAAAGTCGGGAACTCCATCCTGGTGAAAGTCAACCAGATCGGCACGCTGACCGAGACGCTCGATGCGATCGAGACGGCGAAACGCGCGGGATATACGGCCGTGATTTCGCACCGTTCTGGAGAAACGGAAGACACGACGATTGCCGACATCGCCGTCGGAACGAACGCGGGGCAGATCAAAACGGGGTCGGCGTCGCGATCGGATCGCATCGCCAAATACAATCAACTTCTTCGGATCGAAGAGGACCTGGGAGACTCGGCGATCTACCCGGGTCTCGACGCTTTCTACAACATCGACCCTCCCAGGCCTCGTCGGTCTGGTCGCACACGATCGTGAGCGAGGTCGTCCAGATCGAATCGGCCGGCGCCGTCGCGCTGAGCGATGAGTTACGCGACCGACTCAAGGCCCTCTACGCCAAGGTCCCGAGTGTGACGTGCGCGTGCGACGATCTTGGACAATGCTGTCGGCTGACGCCCGAAGAGGCGGCCGAAGACTGGGCGACGATGTATCCGCTGTATACCACCGAATACCTGAATATCGTCGATTACGTCAGACGACATTTTCCACCCGAGGAGCAATCGCGTCTTCTCTCTTTCAAAGAGGAGCGTCCTCTCAGGTGTCCGTTTCTGTCGACGGAGGGCGGGTGCACGATTCACCCGGTACGTCCCCTGGCGTGCCGCACGTATGGCGTACTGAGCCGGGAGAACGTGGAGCAGACGGGTTCGGCGTATCGGGGCGACGTCCCTGATGCGTGGGTCCACCAGTTTCTTCGAAACGAACGATGCGCGATCTGTTCCCACACGGAACTGGATGAACCGGGCAAGTTGGATGAGCACGCAAAGGAAATGGTGACGTTCAGCTACGATCGTGAACTGATCAAGATGGGCACCGAACAGGATGGTCTGGATGAAGCACGCAGGGCCGTTCTGAGGGAGGCGTCGGGTCGTGAGCGCCTCGTGCGGTGGACGTGGGGCGGGTTCAACAGTTTTTATCGATCGACGGTCGACTGGGCGCAGTCCCGCCTGAGGGAAACACTGAACCGATCCCATCTTGCAGAATGAGCCCTCGGCCGTGATGTCCGAGGGTTTCTCAGATCAGCCGGCGTAGCGCTTCGGCAGATGCGGTGCGAGACGAATCGATGAGAACCTTACCCTCTCCGATAACCCAGGATGGTGATGTCATTGCCGAACCCGTCGTGAACGACCGGGGAATGGTCATCCTGCCGAAGGGTGCGGCTCTTTCGTCCAAGGTGATCGATCGCCTGAGGAACATGAACGTCACCGAGGTCGTCGTGGAAGGGGACGATCCTGACGCACCTCCTCCGAAGACATACGAAGAGCTGATCGAGGAACTGGAAGATCGGTCAGCGGTCACGAGGAGAACGCGACGATGATGGCGATCAAGGAAAAGGCGCGGGAACATCTCGACGCACGTTTTGCGGATGGGGAATCGTAGTGGAAGCAGGCGAACTCAGACGACTCGTTGAAAAGATCCAGTCTTTGCCGACGCTGCCGGGTATCGTGGTGCGTATCACCAAGATGCTCGACAACCCGGAAACGACGGCCAACGAGGTGGGGAGGCAGATCGAAAACGACCAGGTGCTGTCGGCGAAGGTGCTGAAACTCGTGAATTCAGGCTTCTACGGCTTCTCGCAACCGATCGGCACGATTCCCCACGCGATGGTGTTGCTGGGCTTCGGCGTGGTGAAAACGCTGGTCCTGTCGACTTCGGTGCTGGATATGATGTCAAGATCGATGGCAGGGCTGTGGCAACATTCGCTCGCTTGCGCCAGGACGTGTGGGATCATCGCCAGGTTCATCGATATGGACGATCCGGAAGAAGTCAGCGTGACCGGTCTGCTTCACGATCTGGGTAAAGTGGTCATCGAGGAGCACCTGCCAGAGGAGTTCGAGCAGGTGGTCGAGAAGATCGAGGGGGAAGACGCGCTTTTTTACGAGGCGGAGGAGGCGGTGTTGGGCGTCAGTCACGCGAGCATCGGCGCCTGGCTGCTCGACAAATGGATGCTCCCGAGCCAGCTGGTCAATCCCATTATGTTCCATCACAACTTTCATCCCTCCCGCGCTCACGCCGATCGCACGGCGGTCGTCCACATCGCCGACATACTCGTGCGCGCCGAGGGGTTCGCGTCGGGGGGCGACAACGGCATCCCCACGATGTCGAGGGAGGCGATGGAAACGCTTCAGCTCGGGATCGAAGATTTGGGCGAGATTACAGATATGATGCAGGACGAGATGAAGGACGTGATGCGTTGATACGATATCAGATTGCCGATATCCGATTTATGAAATCCGAAGAGCTATAATCAAAAGGTGTGGAAAAAGAGAAAGGGCGACCCTACCCTTCCCGTGAGATAGTTGATTCACACAAAACCGGGTGAGAGGCCCGGTTGGGAAGGAGGATCGCCGTGAAGGAACATACGCATAGAGTCCCATTGAAGTCCATGCCGACGTGGGAGACGGTTGACGATTGGATCCGTGAAGAGATCCAGGGCCGGTTCCAGTCCATTCTGGAGGAGGAGGCGACCGCGTTCTTGGGCCGGTCGTGGTATGAGCGCCGAGCCGAGGTCGATAGCTCCAGGGGCTACAGGAACGGCTACGGCAAGCCCCGGCGTCTCTCGACGAGCTGCGGAACGATCAAGGTCCGGCGTCCCCGGGTTCGTGGTCTGGAAGAGCGGTTTGAAAGCCGCATCCTCCCCCTGTTCGCCCGGAGAACCAGGGCCATTGGAGATCTGCTTCCCGACCTTTATCTCCACGGTCTCTCCCAGGGCGACTTCGAGTTGTCTTTGCGTGCGCTGCTCGGTGATGGCGCGCCGCTTTCGCCGACCTCGATCGCTCGTCTTCGAGGGAAGTGGGAGGTCGACTTCCAGGACTGGAAAGAAAGGCGTCTGGATAATCGCGAACTGGTCTACGCCTGGGCTGATGGCATCTACGTCAAAGCCGGGCTCGAGCGCGAGAAGGCGTGTCTGCTGGTCGTGATCGGCGCGATGAGCGACGGCAGCAAGGAGATCCTGGCGATAGAACCCGGTTATCGAGAGTCTACAGAATCCTGGCTCACGGTGCTCCGGGATCTCCGGGATCGCGGGCTCGAACATCCTGTCCTGATCGCCGCGGACGGGAATATGGGCATCTGGGCGGCCGTTGATCAGGTCTGGCCAGAGAGCCGGCAACAACGGTGCTGGAACCACAAGATCCTCAACGTGCTCGACAAGGTCGCCAAGCGTGCACAGGCTGAAGCCCGCGCACTGCTCGTCCAGATCCCCTATGCCGGCACGAAAAAGGAGGCCGAGAAGCTCCGGAAACGCTTTGCCGCACGGTATCGCTCACAGTTCCCTGCCGCCGTGGAGACGCTCGAAAGAGACTGGGATCGGATGGTCACGTTCTACGACTTCCCGAAGGAACACTGGAAACACCTGAGAACCACGAACGTCGTCGAGAGCCCCTTTGCTTCCGTTCGGCTTCGCACAAACGCCGCCAGGCGATTCAAGAAAGTCAGGAACGCCACGACTCTCATCTGGCGTACGCTCAAGGTCGCAGAGAGCCGATTCAGGAAACTCACCGCGCCACACTTGCTACAACAAGTCTACGATCAGAAACACTCAACCGGACCGCAGGTCGAAGCCGGGAAGATGGCCGCCTGATTTCTTTTACACACCTATTGACCTGAGCTCAATCCGAAAGTGGCATCGGTATCTTACGCAGTCCCTTATCACCTTTCTGATATCGGAGATCATCAATCGGATCTCTGATATCGTCCTATTTTATGGATCTGACCCAGCTACCCACTGCGTTTCTCGTTTTCGACGACGCGCTGAAGCCCCTTTCCGGCAGCCGGAAGGGGTTTTCGGTTTTCGGCATCCGTCTTCGAAGAAACGACGACGTTGCCGATCGTCTTTCGGGTCTGTCGGAGGCGCTCGAGCAGGCCGGATTTCTGGATCTCCTGAGAGCCGCCGCGAGTGACCTGCATCGCGCCGGCGCCGAGACCGACTTCCAATGGGAACGGGAAGATCGGATCTACTCGGTTCGAGCCTCGCGGTTGGCCGACGGCGCCGGTATCGGTGTCGTGATGGAGGACGTGACGCGCCAGGTGCGCTTCGAAGAGACACGAGAGACAGCGCGTCGTTTTTTGGAAGACATTCTCAACAACGTTCAGCTGGGTGTGATCGTCCTGAACGACGAGATGCGGATCACAACGATGAACCGCGCCCAGGAGCGATTCCTCCACCGCCTAGGCGTGTTCATCTGCTGGGTGGAATCGATCGGTACGCCCGTGTCGGAACTGCTGACGGATGAAGCACACGCGTGGGACGAAATCACGGCGAGGGTGGTGGAGAAGGGTGAAATGGTCGAGCATCCCCACACGCGTTTTCAGACGGATGAGGGTGAGCTCGTCCTTTCGATCGCGATTACTCCACTACGGGACGTGGTGGGGAAGGTGGTCGGGGCGATCCAGGTTTCGGAGGATGTGACAGAACGAGTGCGGCTGGAGGAGGAGTTGCACGCGACGGAGGTGGTTGCCGGGCGGCTCGAGGCGGTCCGGGAGACGGCCATCACGGTGAACCACGAAATCAACAATCCGTTGACGACGATTCTGGCGATCGCGCAGGTTCTGCTGATGGCGCCCGGCAAGTTGGACGACAGGACGCGGGAGCGACTCCAGACCGTCGAGCGTGAAGTCAAACGGATTGCGGAAGTAACCCAGCGGCTGCAATCGATGGATGAGCTGAAGCGGGATGATTACATACCCGAGGGGCCCAAAATAATTGACATTCGAGAAGGCCCTCGGGATTAGGAAATCACGACATTAGGAAATTTAGCAATTGGGTTGGGCGGGCCGGTTGTCGTTCATAGCATATGTCACGAGGCGACCATAAACTGTATTAATACAATAGTTTACGTTAAATACGTGAGAAAGTGGCCCCGGGGCCACTTTTAGGAGATTACGCCACGATCATCGATTGCAGGGACCGGACTATTTCAACATTTCGACGACGATGTTCCGCCAGGGCTCGTCACCGATGTTGATGGCTTCGTGGATCGCGTCCTGACCCTCGAGGCTGCGCCAATGGACCTCGCCGTCTCCCATTTCCCGCGGATCCCCCTTCTTCCCGTCCTCATCGGCGCCCTGCAGCAAGCCACCGCCGATCGTCACGAAGAAGTAGTCGCTCGCGTGTCGATGCACGCCCGTCGACTCGCCCGGCGCGAGCGCCAGGTCCCAAACGCGAACACGGTCGTTCTCGAAGAGCAGCTTCGTTCCCACCTGCTGTGAGATTTTTGACATTGCCTCCTCCTCCTGAAAAACATTGACCACAGAGAACGCGGAGGACACGGAGGGGATGAACGAGGACACGGTGCGGGTCCTGGAGCTAGGCGGAACCCGGGGATTCGACTCGCTCCTCTTCATCTTCTACGCGTTTCTCTCCGTGATCTCCGTGCCCTCCGTGGTAGGCTTAGGTTTTCAGTAATACGAAAACGTCGGCGCGGCGGCCCAGGATGTGGATGCCGCGAATCTGCTGGATCGGGATGAGGGTGGTTCGGGATTCGAGGATGCGTTTGAACATTTCCCACTCATTCGTGAGGATGACGGCGCGACTACCTTGAGCGAGGACGCGGTCGAATTCATTTAGCGCGCCGTCGTAGAGGTCGTTGAGTTCCGCGTGCCGTCCGATCTGGTGGCCCCACGGCGGATTGGTCGCGATCTGGGTGACGGATCCGGCGTCGAGCGGCAGGCTTGCCGCGTTCCATTCACGTACCGTCCACGGCTTGTGGCGATCGCCGAGGTTCTCGTACGTCGCCGCGATGGCCTCGGGGCGGATGTCGCCACCGTACAGCTCGCGAAATCGCCCGGCGCGAGCTCGTTCGAGGAGGAGGGTTCCCGCCCCGCACATTGGATCGAGAAAGATGTCGTCGTCCGTCGGTTTGGCAAGCGCGATCATTGCCGCCGCGGCCGTGGGTCGAAGGGAGCCCGGCAGATTCGCGATTTTATCTGTACGATGGCGCATCGTCCAGTCCGTCAATCGCAGACCGACGACGGCCTCACGGTCGGCGATCTGGATCCAGATTTCGATGTCTCCTCCGTCTTTCACGGCGTACCACTTGCGGTAGCGTTGGCCGATGATGCCGGAGACGTGGGCGGCGAGGGCCTCGCGCCGGTATCGGCGCCACTCGGCGTCTTCGGCCTGAACGATCACGCGGTAGCTTACCGCGCCTTTCCGCGTTCTGGGGGTGACGTGACGCTTGGTGGTGATGCCATCCTCGAATGGCCAGCTCTCGCCACGGCGTCTGAAGTCGTCTAGATCCTTCTTGTCGCCCGTAATCGGAAAGACGTCGAGCTCGAAATAGACATCCTCGACGGTGAGCAGCCCGGCCAGGCCGATGTGTGCCGCGTCTGTCGCGAACGAGACGAGGTCGGTGTCCCGGATCTGTCGATACACAAAGTGCTCGGCGCCGAGCTCGCGGCGAAGCTCGCGTCGTGCGATCTCTCCGAGGCCCTTGAAGGTAACGGCGTAGAGACGATGGATCGCCACGTCAGGATCCGAGGATGGTCGTCAGGTCGAGGTGGTCTTCGGCGAAGGCGCCACGGGTGCCCTCGCCCGGGGCGGTCAGGTGTGAGGCATAGGGGAGACGACCGAGCGTGGGGACGCCAGTATGACGCTCGACGGAGGCGGGGCTTTTCTGTGCGGACAGTGTGGGTGCCCCCTCCATTGTCTGGTTGTAGACCACACCGAGGACGGGAAGGTTGCGATGGAGCAGCGCCTCGATGGTCATCCGCGTCTGATTGATCGTTCCAAGTGCAGCCCTCGCGACGATGAGGATGGGCAGTGAAAACCGAGCTGCCAGGTCGACCATCGAAACGGTGTCGGTGATGGGAACCAGGATCCCTCCGGCGCCTTCCACGAGGATCCGTTCGTGCAGCTTCGATAGTTCCTCGAAGCTCGAGTAGATGGAATCGACGTCGATGCATACGTTCTCGAGGTCGGCGGCGATGTCCGGAGACAGGGGATTCGCGAGAGAGACCGGGTTGATGAGGTCATCGGGGTCGTCCACTCTTGCAGCGTGCTTGAGACAGCGCACATCCTCGCGCCCTCCGGCCGAGACCGGTTTCATCACGCCCAGGTCGATTCCTCGAAGCCGGGCGGCCTCGGCGATGGCGGCTCCGACGAAAGTTTTCCCGACGTCGGTGTCTGTGCCCGTAATGAAGAGGCCTTTGTCAACCGTTCGCCCTTCGATATGGGGATTGTTGTTCAGAGCAGCATGCTCCTGCTAGGCGGTCTTCCGATACCCCTACTCAGGGTGAACGGTGGGCACCGGATGCGTCAAGACAAACCGCTCGTCCTGAGTAGCGATTTCGATGGAATCCCAGTGATCTACCTGACGAAAGCCGATTTATTCGCATATCGAAGGTGAGCCCACCATTGAGATAGAGACTTACTCTCCGTCACGCTCCGTGACTTCGACAATGGCGTCGTGAACGACGTCGAGGATGTGGTCGAGCTGGTCGGTCGTCACACAGAGGGGTGGAAATATCACGATGGTGTCGACGAGGGGGCGGAGCAGGACGCCACGTTTGCGACAGCGGTCGCAGACGCGATGACCGACACGATCCTGAAACGGGTAGGGACGGCGTGAATCCGAATTGGCGACGAGTTCGATGGCGGCGATGAGACCGCACTGACGAACGTCGCCTACGTGCGGACGGCTGCCGAATCGCTCGAGGCTTTTCGCCAGGTGGTGGATCTTGGGCTGGAGATTCTCGACGACGTTCTGCCTCTCGAACAGGTCGATCGACGCGAGGGCCGCCGCGCAGCCGAGGGGATTGCCCGTGTAGGTGTGCCCGTGAAAGAAGGTCTTCGCCTCTGTATAGTCACCCAGGAAGGCGGTGTAGATTTCATCGGTCGCTAAAGTGGCCGCGATCGGGAGATAGCCTCCCGTGAGGCCCTTTCCGAGACACATCAGGTCGGGTGTGACGTTTTCGCGCTGACAGGCGAACATCTTGCCCGTTCGTCCGAATCCGGTGGCGACTTCGTCGAGGATGACGAGAACGTCGTGATTGTGGCACAGTTCGATGGCATCGCGCAGGTAACCTTCGGGATGGACGAGCATTCCGCCGGCGCACTGAATGAGGGGCTCGATGATGAAGGCAGCGATCCGGTCCGCGTGGTGACCGAGCGCTTCTTCCAAAGCCCGGAGACATCCACGGTTGCACGCGGGCTCGGACTCGCAGAAGCTACACCGGTAAGGGTGTGGGGCCGCGACGGGCACGTGTTCGAACAGGAGCGGTCCGTAGATCTGATGGAAGAGGTCGATGCCGCCAACACTCACGGCACCAATCGTGTCGCCGTGGTAGCTGTGGGTGAGGTGGAGGAACTGGCGTTTTTCCGGTCTGGGTTCATCACGTTGCTGCCAGTACTGAAAGGCCATTTTGAGCGCGACCTCGACGGCTGTTGCGCCGCTGTCGGAATAGAAGACGTGGTCGAGACCCTGGGGCGTGATGGCGACGAGCTTTTCGGCGAGTTCGACTGCAGGGATGTTCGAGGATCCAAGTAGCGTTGCGTGGGCGATGCGATCGAGCTGCTGCCGGATCGCCGCATCGATTTCGCGAACACGGTGCCCGTGAACATTGCACCAGAGAGATGAATAGGCGTCGAGGTATTGACGGCCTTCGGTGTCGTAGAGGTAGGGCCCTTCGGCGTGGTCGATGATGATCGGATCTCCGGACACGTAGTCCTGCATCTGTGTGAACGGATGCCAGACGTGTCGTAGATCGATCTCGGCGAGGCGTTTTTTCTGTGCGTCGTTCATCGCGGATTCAATGTAACGGAATGAGACGTAGCGAGATACAGAAAATGCCCCGAGGACTCACGCCACTTGCCCGGTCTCTGCAACGGGGAGATGGATTCGATGCGAACGAACTGGTATCATACGCTGGGGTTCGAGCGACCGGTCAGGGGTCGCGGGCTGTTGACGTAGGATTGGAGGAGGCGTGAGTCACAGACGGGTCGCTCTGTTCGTTTCGTGTCTGGTCGATCAGATGTCACCAGAGATTGGAGTCGCCACAGTCAAACTGTTGCGGCGGGCGGGGTGCAAGGTTGACTTCCCCGAAGCGCAGACGTGCTGCGGACAGCCCTTTTTCAACAGCGGATTCCGGCAGCAGGCGATCGATCTGGCGCGTCGAACGATCGAAATCTTCGAACCCTATGACGCTGTGGTCCTTCCGAGCGGGTCGTGTACGGCGATGGTGGAGGCGGAGTATGTGCATCTGTTCGAGGAGGATTCCGCCTGGCTACCGCGCGCCGAAGCTCTGGCCGCAAAGACGTTCGAGTTGAGTCGGTTTCTGGTGCAGCACGGCTGGTCCCCGGCGACCGCATTGCCGGCACCCACGGTGACATATCACGACTCCTGTCACGCGAATCGATTGCTCGGGTTGGGTGGCGAGGCACGTCAGTTGTTGGAGTCGGCGGGATGCCGTGTGGTGGAAATGGAGGAGTCGGATCGCTGCTGCGGATTCGGAGGACTGTTCTCGATCAAGATGGCGGAGGTGTCGAACGCGATGACGCGTGACAAGCTGCGGCAGGCGGTGGATACGGAAGTCGACGTACTGGTGTCGATCGACCCTGGTTGTCTGATGCAGATCGACGGTCTCGTGGACGGGGAGGGTCCGCGTGTCCGGCACCTGGCCGTTCTGTTGGAGGAGCTGAGTCGATGACGGCGTCGATGAAACAGTTTCTGACGATGGCGGACGAGGCGATCGGTGACGATCGTCTGCAGACGGCGATCGACACGGCGACGGGCAATTTCTGGCGTGGTCGCGAGGGCGCACTCGAGGAGCTGCCCGATTCGGAACGGTTGCGCGATCACTTCAAGGCGATCCGGTCGGCGACGCTCGCAAACCTGGCCGATCATCTGGAGACGTTCGAGGCGAATGCAACAGCGGCCGGCGCGCACGTGCACTGGGCATCGGATGACGCGGAAGCCCGCGAGACGGTGTTGAGGATCGCCAAGGACCACGACGTGACGCTGGCGACCAAAGGGAAGTCGATGGTGTCCGAAGAAATCCATCTTGGCGAAGCTCTCGAGGCAGCCGGGATCCAGTCCGTCGAGACCGATCTGGGCGAGTGGATCATTCAGCTGGCGGGGGACCCTCCGTTTCACATCATCGCGCCCGCGATTCACAAGCGCCGGGATGAGATCGTCGCCCTAATCGAGGAAGCCTCGGGTGAGTCGCTCGCTTCGGCGGAAATCGAGGATCTGGTGGCTGCATCGCGCCGTCTTCTGCGATCTCGCTTTATGTCGGCGGGAATGGGGATCACGGGAGGCAACATTCTGGTGAGCGAGACCGGAAGTTTGGTTCTCGTGACGAACGAAGGGAACGGCCGGCTCGTTTCGAGCGCATCCCCCGTCCACGTTGCCGTCGTGGGAATCGAAAAGGTGGCGCCGACGTGGGACGACGCAGTAGTTTGGCTACAGCTTCTCGCCAGGAGCTCGACCGGTCAGCCGTTGTCGGTCTACACGACTGTGGTTACGGGACCCAGGAAGGAGCCCGACGAGGATGGACCCGACGAGGTTCACATCGTCCTGTTGGACAACGGTCGGAGCGACTTGATCGGCGGGAAGTACGAGGAAGTGTTGCAGTGTGTTCGATGTGGCGCGTGTCTGAACATCTGTCCGGTCTACCGGGAGGTCGGCGGGCACACCTATCGCAGCCCTTACAGCGGACCGATCGGGGCCGTGGTGACGCCGCTGCTGATGGGTCAGAAGCAGTATCCTGCTCTGCCCCAGGCGAGCTCGTTGTGCGGCGCCTGTCGGGATGTCTGTCCGGCACGCATCGACTTGCCGCGGATGCTGGTGGAGCTGAGGAACGACGCCGTCGACGATGGTCTCGTGCCCTGGACGACGCGCCGGGCTGAAGAATCCGCTGCCTGGATGCTGATGGACGTCGATCGATACCGCAGAATGACGGGTTTAATGCGCAAAGCGCAGACACCGTTCGTCGAGGATGGCGTCCTGCGGGTGCCCGCCTTTATGGATCCCGCGAGAGGACGTCGGCTGACCAGCCTGGCGTCGCGATCGTTTCGCGAGATCTGGACGGACGAGTTGGAGTACGATGATGAGCAGTCGTGACGCCATTCTTGAAAAGCTCAGACGATCCGCCCGTCAGGTCGAGAAGCCCGGTCCGTGGCCCACAGGAAGAACCTTCGACGATCCGGTTGTCCGGTTCAGTGAGTCGCTGGTCAAACTCAAGGGTGAAGTACACAGGGCCGGTACGTTGGCAGATGCGTGGGTCATTGTCGATGGGCTGCTGGACGAAATCGAGGCGAGCCGGGTCGTGGCCAACGACGAGCCGCCGTTGGAGGAGATGGACATCGCCACTCGCTGGCCCGATCGATCGTGTTACGTCGTCGGTGCGTCGAACGGCGATCTCCGATCGGAATGCGAGCGCGCAGATGTGGGGATCAGCGGTGTTCAGTCAGCCCTGGTGGAGACGGGAAGCGTGATCGTCGAGAGTGGAAAGGGGAGGAGCCGTCTGGCGACGTTGCTTCCGCCCGTGCACATCGCGATGGTCCCCACTTCGAAATTGACGACCGACCTGTTTACCTGGTCGGTTGACAGGAGGGGCACGATCGAGACGAATGTGACGGTGATCAGTGGACCGAGCAAGACGGCAGACATCGAGTTCAAGATGACCTTGGGCGCACACGGTCCGAAGCGGATGATCGCGGTTGTTTACGAGGATGGATGATCGAGGTATGGGCGTGTTGCAATGCGCCCATACAGGCAAGGGAACTTACTATGCGAATCGAGGGGCTGGAACAGGCGCCGTTCAACACGACGCTGCTGGGTGTCGTTCGTGGGGTGGCCGATTTTTTCGAGATCGATGTGAGCGACGCGATGCTGTTCGGTGCGACAGGACACGCGTTCGTCATCAACATCCACGAGGAGCTGTGTCCGAGTGGTCCCTACTGCTGGAATCGAGAGCGGTTCCACGCGCTTTTGAAGAATCTGGGCATCGAGATGGTCGATCGAGGGTTTTTCGGGCCGGAGTCCTCAGCGAAGGAGCGTGAGAAGATCGAGTCCACGCTGATTATGAGTGTCGATCGGGGTCTGCCCTGTTCGCTGCTCAACCTGGAAAACCAGTTGATCACTGGCTACTATGAAACGGAGTTCGCTACCGCGCAGCCTTGGGCGGCGAAAATGGATTTCCCACCCAAATACCTGACGTTCGGGTCCTGGGACGAATTCGGGGACAAGTGTCACGTGAATTTCTACACCTTCGATCGGTGTGATTCTATCGACAGGCGAGAGGTCATCCTCGCAAGTCTGGACTACGCAATCGATCTGTTCGCAAACCCGACGAGCCACACACACGAGCCCTACGGGATGGGATTTGGAGCCTACTCCAGATTCATCGAGGCCGTCGAGGCGGGTCACGGATCCAGCCACGGAAACTGGTGGAACGGGATCGTTTGGACGGAGTGCCGTTCGATGGCGTCACAGTATTTTGAAGAGATCGCGATCGACTTTGTGGATCTGGCCGAAGAGGCGAAGGACCTCGCCAAGCGCTACGCGTCGATCGCCGAGGATCTGAGCAAGGTGAGCGACAAGGAGATGGACAAGGATGAGAAGGTCGCCCTGTTGCAGAGGATTGCGGACGAGGAGGGAAAAGCTGTGGGGAAGGTAGCAGCGTGTGCCGACGCGTTACGGTCGAGTGTGATGACACCGTAGGGACGATTCGCGAACCGTCCCTACGAGGCGATGGTTCTGATAAAAACACGGCGACGTGGGTGTGCTCCACTCCGCCGTGTTCGTTTGTAGTGGGAAAGCCTTACGATCGTCGCTTTGCACCCATCCCTTCCAGAACATCCTTCGGGATCTTGCAAACCATCGTGTAGGCAGGGTCGAACATATTGCCCATATCGTATTCGACCGCTTCGCCCATCAGCAGGTGGGCCTCCCGTGTCGACAGGCCGTATTCCTCTTCGAGAAACCGGATCATTTCGGTCGATGCGTGTTCGACGCATTGATCGAGCGGGCGGGCGTTGCCGACGGCCATAATGTGGGTGTCGTTTTCCGCCCGCGGCCACACGATCGATCGTCCTTTGATGACGCGTAGGGTGAAGGTGACGTCGAAGGAGATTTCGATTCCCGTGCCGACGATTTCGCCGTCTCCCTGGAGGGCGTGACCGTCGCCGACGTGGAAGAGGGCGCCTTCTGCGGCCACCGGGAAGTAAACGGTGACGCCCGTGTTGAACCGTTTGTAATCCATATTGCCGCCGTGGTTGGCGGACGTGGCGCAGGAGATGTGCTGGCGTCGGGCAGGGGCAACGCCGAAGCAGCCTGAGTGAGGTCTGAGCGGAAGCGTGAGGTTGGCGAGCAGGCCTTCGACAGGGTTCCCTTCGCCGAGGCGTGTGGCGTCGCGGTCACTCGTGAATTCGACGGGGCTCGCGGTGTGGTTCTCGAAGTCGATTTTCCAGATGAACCGGCTGGCGTCGTCGTCGAATTGGGGAACGTAGTCGGGGTCGAGGACGTTGGCGGCGACACGGCCGGAAGTGTGGCCGTACTCGCGGTTCGGCATCAGGTGGTCGAAGGTGACGGCCAGAATGTTTCCGGGTTCGGCGCCGTCGACGTAGAAGGGACCGGTCTGTGGATTGCCGCCCTCGGTAACACTCTCACCTGCCTTGTCCTTGCCTCCTGCGTCGACGGTGGTTGTCGAGACGGTGTCGCCGTCCTGGATTGTCAGGACGGGTTCGTGCCAGCCGATCGTGGTGTGGTAGTGGTCCGGTGTGAATTCGTGATGCATATGAAAATCCTCAAATTGATTAACCACGGAGGGCACGGAGATCACGGAGGGCGGGATCCGCAACATCGAGGCCCATTCGGAGATGTGTTTGGAGAGTGCCCGGAACGGCGTCGGTCACGCGCAGGCGATCATCGTGATGTCGGCGGGTGCGTTCCAGGCGACCTTCCACGTTCGACCACGGTCTTCGCTGACGTGGAGGGCGTCGCCCGTCGTCGCCCAGGCCCTTCCGTCGCTCGAGAAAGCGACCTGAAACGTGTCGATGTTGTGGTCGACGGTGTCTGGATAGCCGCCCGTCACGTGGTCCCACGTCCTTCCCGCATCGTCCGAACGATACAGCTGGCCGGCGGGGTTTCCGTGAGGTCCGCGGCTGACGCTGGCGAGGACGCAATCCGGGTCGTTCGGATGGGCGACCACGGCTCGACCGTAGCGGTAGGGGAAGCCGTCGGCCCGGTGCGTCCACGAGGCCCCCCGGTCATCGCTGACGTAGACGGCATCGGCCGTGTTTGCGTAGAGGCGATCTGGAGCGGCAGGCGTGGTGGCCACCTGGTGGACGTCTTCGTTCAGGTCGAGGGTGACCGGTCCCCACGAAGCGCCGGCATCGGGGGATCGCATAATGCTGCCCACGTGTATGTCGGCGTAGAGATGACCGTCGTCGGTGGAGGCGAAGCTGCGCACGGCAGCGGGGCCACCCCAGGGTGTGTGGAACGTGTCACGACAGTCGAGTTCGTCGAAAGCTGTGACCCGGGTTGTGGTTTCGACGTGACGATAGACGTGGGGACCCTCTGTGCCGATCAGGATGTCTGAACCGAGGCGCGTGGCGCACTCGATGGACTCATCGATGTGGGTCTCGATTTCCTGACTTTCAGAGACGATGCGTCCCGAGTTGGTGATGGCGACGGGCCCTTCGGCGTCCTCGATGAGGGCGACTGACTCGCCCGAGAGAATCGATTCGGGCTCGCTACCGTTCTTCCTGTAGACTTCTGTTTTCGTAGAGATGAGCACGTCCTCCTCCTTTCGGACAAGTGGCACGTGTGTCGACTGCAATTAGCGTCACCGCCGAACCACCGTCAAGCGCCCTGGCGCTCGCGGACGCAATACCGTAATTTT
Organism: Candidatus Latescibacterota bacterium; assembly: GCA_965198115.1. GTDB lineage: Bacteria > Latescibacterota > UBA2968 > UBA2968 > UBA2968 > UBA6620. Next base: position 4,903,895 of record OZ240241.1, read on the forward strand.
CGAAAACGTGACGTCCCAACGGGCGTGGAGATGTGCACAACAGGCACCTCTCGACGCCGGCTGGGGTGACGCTAAAGAACACTAAGGGTTTGCCACGAAATAAGTGCTGCACTTTTCAAGGTAATGATCTTACGCTCGGAGTGTGGACGTCGAAACTCTCCGAACGAAGTATGAAGCCTTGGCTCCGGTGCTGACGGAACGCACGCGTCGTCTGTGGGCCGCCACGGAAGCCGAAGCGTTGGGTCACGGTGGGATCGCGATTGTGGCTCTGGCGACAGGAATGTCCAGAGAGCGGATCTTTCGTGGCATTCAGGAGTTGAGGTCGGACGAACCTTTGGACCCGGCTCGCATCCGGCGTCCAGGCGGCGGTCGTAAGCGGAAGGCCGACACGGACCCGACGCTGTGGCAGGACCTGAATGATCTGGTCGAGCCAACGACTGCGGGGTCGCCTGACGACAATCCTCTGAGATGGACATCGAAGAGCACTCGCAAACTGGCCGCCGAGTTGCAAGCGATGGGGCATTCGGTGAGCCCCAGGATCGTTGCCAATCTCCTGCACGAACACGATTACACGCTGCAGGCGAATCGGAAGACAAGGGAGGGATCTGCACACCCGGATCGGGACGCTCAGTTCGTTTACCTCGATGATCGGATTAGCCAGCAGCAGCAGCAGGGCCTTCCCGTTATCTCGGTGGACACCAAGAAGAAAGAGTTGATCGGCGACTTCAAGAATCCTGGCCGAGAATGGCGACCCAAGGGAGACCCGGAGCGTGTGAAGGTACACGATTTCATAGTGCCTGCTCAGGGCAAGGCGATCCCTTATGGAGTGTATGATCTGAGCCGTGATGAAGGCTGGGTAAGTGTCGGTATCGATCACGACACGGCCAGCTTCGCCGTGAATGCGATCCGAAGTTGGTGGAAGAACATGGGACGGCCCGCCTACGGCACTTCGACGCATCTGCTAATCACGGCGGACGCAGGCGGCAGCAACGGCGCCAAGACGCGGCTGTGGAAGTGGGAGCTGCAGCGCTTTGCGAATCGCACTGGCCTGACGATCACCGTATGCCACTACCCTCCTGGCACTAGTAAGTGGAACAAGATCGAACATCGCCTGTTCTCCTTCATCGCTATGAACTGGGCGAGGCAAGCCCCTGGTCAGCCTGGCTGCAACCGTTAATCTCATTGCCGGAACGACCACTCAAGCCGGTCTCCGAGTACGCTCCGAGATCGACAAGCGACCCTACCCTAACGGGGTCAAGGTGACCGATGAACAGATGACCCAAATCGATCTCACTCCGCACGATTTCCACGGCGACTGGAACTACACGATCCGGCCAATGGCTCAACATTGAGATCGACCGTTTATTTATGGCTATATCTGGATCTCTCAACGAGATGAAGTGGGTGAAGGTGCCGTGGTTCCTGGCATGGGGGCGCGGTTAGCGTGTGCGGAACCTCTTCGGAATCTGCTCAGGGATGTTTATGTCTCCGACGGTAAGGAAGATCATATCGTTGAATGCGTCGAGTGTGCGGAATCCGCTGGCTCGGTTCTTGACGATTTGGACGATTCGGTTGAGGCCTTCGGCGATGGCGTTGGTAAGACGCGTGTTCACGAATGCGAGGACGCCGAAGAAGTGCTGTCGCAGGGTCCTGACGAACTTTCGCAGGGGTTCACGTCGACTTCTGAGTGCGGACGTCGTCCAGCATTTCAGGAAGCGTTCGGCAGCCCAGGGCGCTTTGTATTCCCAGAACTGCTCGAACTCGTCCTTGAGTCTCCAGGCTCTATAGATTCGGTAGTTCGCCTTCTCCAGTGCTTTGAGTGTCCGAGTATCCCCTCTGGAGCGTGTCGCTGAGTGCCGGTAGAGGAGCCATCGGAGGCCCTTCATGGCTTTGCGCTCATCCGGGGCAGCTTTACGCCACTGGTCCTTACGGACCTCGTCAACGGCGGCATTGAGAGCCTTGACGATGTGAAAGCGATCGAGGACCAGCTTGGCATTCGGACAGTGTTCCTGGATGGCTCCGATGTAAGCTTCGCTCATGTCGCAGCAGGCCCACTCGATCTTGGATCTCTGGTAGGGACTGAGAGCCTCTGTGAAGAACCGATCGATCGTTTTACGCGCCCTGCCGCGGCCAACCCACACCACGCAGGAGCGGTCCAGATCGTAAACGAGCGTGGCGTACCTGTGACGCTTGGCGTAGGAGATCTCGTCGATCCCGATGGTTTTGAGCCCTCGGATACGATGACCTTCACGAAGCCGCGTGATGGATCGGTGAAGGAGATCCGACAGCGTCGAGGCAGAGATGCGCAGCAACTCGGACGCCGCCTTCTGCGTCATGGTCTGGCAGTAGCGCAGCATGGCATACTCGAAGCGATACGTCACCCGAGAGAACCGCTCCGCCCACGGAATCTCCTCGACCACACGACCGTGGGTAGGACACCGAATCTCCCGAGGATGGTAGAGAAGCCAGACCCTCCACCCGCACACCGGAATGTCACGCCACCGACGCGGATGGGGCATTGTGCGGACGATTTTACCTCGACGGCCGCACTCCGGACAACAACAACCATTCTTATGTGGCTTTACGGCGATGACGAAACAGCTTCTCCCCTCAAACCACCAGCTGACAACACGGAACCCCTTGAATCTCAGCAGTTTCGATAGTAATCTGCTCCCGGTCATAGGTCGCACCCCCTTCGCTTTGATTGTCCTACACACACAACCAAGCGTAGGGAACGATCTATGACCTTGTCATTCTATAGTTTCACCGTTGAGAAACCCGGATAGAGCCTTATTTATTCGCGAACCCTAACCACGAAATACACGAAAGAACGACCACGAGATGACCAGGGAGACGGTCGACGCTGGCAGGTTGGCGAAGGTATGTGCGACAGACCTTAAACGAGGTTATCGATGAAGTTACACTTTCTCGGTGGGGCGAATGAAGTCGGGGCGTCGTGTACACTGATCGAGATGGAGGGTCATCGCGTGCTCGTCGATGCGGGCATTCGTATGGGCGCTCGCTCGGGTGAACACCTTCCCAACCTTTCGATCCTCGATGAGGTGGGGCCACCCGAGGAGGTTCTCGTCACGCACGCGCACACCGATCACACGGGCGCGCTCCCGGTTGTGGCGGGCGCGCGCCCGGGCGGCGCAGCCATTCGCTGTACCGCGGCGACGAAAGCGATCACGAGGGTGCTGCTCTCGGATGCCGTGAAGATTATGGGGCTGCGCGAACAGGCAGAGGGTGAGCTGCCACTCTACCCGGCGGAGGCGGCAGATGGCGCGCTCGCAAGGATGAGGGACGTGTCGTGGCTGACGACGGTCCCAATCTGTAGCGGGGGTCTCTCGGCGACCTGGATCCCGTCCGGACACATTCTGGGTGCGGGAAGCATCTTCATCGAAGGCCAGAAGGAAAGCGTGTTGATGACGGGAGATGTGTCGGTGGCCAACCAGCGCACGATCCCGGGTATGGTCATCCCTCACTGTCGGCCGGATGTGGTCGTGATGGAGTCGACCTACGGAAATCGCCAGCACGCCGATCGAGTCCAGCAGGAGGCCTCGCTCGCCACACGCGTGGCAGCCGTGGTTGAGGACGGTGGGAAGGTGCTGATTCCAGCGTTCGCGGTCGGTCGCGCGCAGGAGGTGATCCTAATCCTTTCACGGGCAATGCGGCGGGGGGAGATCCCGTCCTTTCCCGTGTTCGTCGACGGAATGGTCCGTTCTGTCAACGCCGTCTACGCGGCCTTCCAGGATGATCTGTCACCCGCGATTCGACGACAGGTCGCGCGGGGGGACGATCCATTCTACGGCGAGTGGGTGGGGGCGGTTTCGTCTTCAGGCGATCGTGAGAAAATACTCGCAGGGCCGCCCTGTTGTGTGGTCGCGAGTTCGGGAATGCTGATCGGAGGGGCGTCCAGTTACTATGCCGAGCGAATGGTCGAGGACCCGGACAACCTGATCGCGATCACGGGCTATCAGGACGAAGAGTCGCCCGGACGAGCGCTGTTGGACCTGGCGTCGACGGACGGCGATCGTGAGCTGGTGCTGAACGGAACACGGACGCCGGTGGCCTGCAAGGTTGAAACGTATTCGCTGTCCGCTCACGCCGACGCGGGAGAGTTGACGGCCCTGGCCAGGCGGCTGGGGCCCGCGTCCGTCTACCTGGTTCACGGTGATTCTGAGGCGAGGAACGCGCTTGCGTCGCAGATCGACGCGGCGGTTCGGGACGGCGTCGTTCTGCCGGACAATGGGCTGGCCTACGAGGTCGAAACGCGGGAGGGACGATCGCGGGGTTACGGCCGGCGTGTGCCGCGGCAGGGCATTGCGGGCGGTCGACCGTTGGCCCTGGAAAACGTGGTCGAGATTCGTGCATATCTGGAAGAGACGGGTGGACGCGAACCCTTCCGAGTTCAGGAATTGGCAGAGGTCTGGTTCGGATCCTCGCTGAACGAAGAGGATGTTCACGCCGTCGGGTCGGTCTTGAAGGAGGGGCAGCACGCGTTCGTTCCTGATTCTCGACGTCCTTTTCTCTTTCGGTTTGCCCAGCAACCATCGCCGTCATCGGACGGCCGGATGGAAATGAACCAGGCTCGAGAGCGCATCGTGAGCTCTTTTCCCGACCAGGCGGGACTAATTCGGTGTAGTGCCCACGTCGATCAGGGGGTCTACGAGCTGGCCGTCCACTTCCCGGATTCGTTTCTGGAGACGTATGCCGAGGCTCTGGCCCGGGTGGAAGAAGAAACGGGATGGCAGATTCGTGTGCGGAGCACGCCTCACCAGGGCCGTCTTTTCGAAGAGGCCTATCGTGTGTTGCCGGTTGGCGTGACGGCGCGAAAAGCACCCGCTCTTCGACTCGACTCGAAGGAAGTCGTTGTGGCCGTCGATCTGACGGTCGATGCGAGAGCCGCGTTCCCCGATTCGGCGAACACCGCATCCGAGGCCTTCGAGAGGACCACCGGATTCCGTCTGTCGCTGGTCGATCCGGTGTCGACGCAGGGAGGCCGACCGGCGAAGGCGCCCTCAGGGGCTATGGAGATCAATCGTGCGTACGGCGTGATCAGGGAACGGTTCGGTGGACTGCCCCACCAGCCGTATCGCGTGGGACTTAAGTCTGGAGATGGATCACCCTATATTGAGGCCGCCTTCATCAGCCGGGAGGTCGGTGAGCGGTATCGTGACCTGCTCGATGAGGTTCAGGGCGAGATCGGCTACGAAATCCGGGTTAGGCCTTCGGCCAACCAGGAACAGATCGGAGCCGAAGCTCGGCGTGCGACGCCGGACGGCTGGGGCGTGCGAGGCGTACCCCAGATTCATACGGGCGAATCCCGGGTTGTGGTGCAGGTGATCCACGAACCCCCTGCGAGCGAAAGGGCATCGTTGTCTGCCTCGTTCGAATCGACCACGGGGTTCGCGATTTCGTGGGAAGTTACGGATCAGTGAAGTCTACAGGAGGTCAACGATGGCCGTAGGAATCGAGATCACGGAATCCGACGTTACGGTAAATGGCCAACCCGCTTTCTGCGCTTTTCCAACCGCGCCTGGCCGCTATCCCGCAGCGGTGATGTTGCACGACGTGTTCGGCCTTCGCGACCTGGCCAGAGATCAGGCTCGGCGTCTTGCCCGTCACGGTGTGGTCGCGCTCTACCTTCACGTCTTGAGGGGGACCGACGCGTTCGATCCTGTGACAGACCCGGAAGCGCGAGAAAAGTGTCGACCCTTCGTGCAGGCAGTGACCGTCGATCAGTGTATGGAGGACTTGTCTGAAGGTGTCCGGTTGTTGCGGTCGCGTGATGACGTCGATGGGGACAGGGTATTGCTGTGGGGATATTGCTGGGGTGGGACGATGGTGCTGAGGGGTGCCAGTCGAGTCGCGGACATCGCGGGCGTTGTGGTCTGGCACGGTATCCTCCGCGACGAGGAGCTGGGCACGGCCCCGGATATGAAGGGCCCGATCTTGGGGTTGTTCGGTGGTATCGATCATCTGATCCCGGTCTCTGAAGTCGAGGCGCTCGAGATGGCGTGCAACGAAGCCGGCATCGCGAACAACCTGCACGTTTACCCTGACGCGCCGCATTCCTTCTGCGATGATTCTCGTCCGGAAGGCTACCGGAGAGACGCTTGCGAAGCGGCTTGGGGGGAGGTTGTGGCGTTTCTGCACGAGCTGAAGGCGGTTTCTGAAGCCGCTGGATGATTGCACCGCTGGCAGACCAACGGAGTGGAGGAGGAGAAATGGCACTCGAGTTACTTGCGGACAGCCCTGGGAGTGCGATCGTGGGCGAGGTCGAAGAGAGGTCACCCGATGAGGGCGAGATCCACGTTCGAAGTCTTTTCAGCGCGGTCAAGCACGGCACCGAGTTCAGGCGGTTTCAGTCGAAATCGAGCGACGCGACGGACCGATGGGATTGGGATCTTCGACTCCACGTACGCGGGGAAGAGGGAAGAGGCAGCTTTCCGTTTTCGTTGGGGAATATGGTCTACGGCGAAGTCGTGGAAGTGGGCAGCGGCGTGGAGACGTTCAGGGAAGGCGACCGGGTCTTCGCACACGCGAAGGTCCGCGACTCACATACGTCGAAGGCCGCGCAGTTCGAGATGGCCCCGGAGGGCGTATCACCGCAGGCACTCGTTTACTCGGATCCCGCCGGGGTGGCGGTCGGGGGCATTCGCGACGGCGGCGTTCGTGTCGGAGATCGTGTCGCGGTGTTCGGATTGGGCGCGATCGGGCAGATGCAGGTGCAGGTTGCGCGCGCAGCGGGAGCACGATGGGTGGCCGCGATCGACCCGATCGAAAAGCGACGGAAATGCGCGGACCGTCACGGCGCGGACCTCGTGCTCGACCCGACACAGACGGACGTCGGTCTGACGATCAAGCAGGCGACAGGCGGGCTCGGTGTCGAGGGAAGTGGCTCGGCCCGTGCGCTGAACGACGCTTTGCGCGCGACGAGGTATCAGGGGACGGTCGTTTCGACGGCTTATTACGTCGGCGCGATGGACGGTCTCTACTTCTCGGGTGAATGGCATCGGAACCGTATCCGAATCGTCGCGAGCAGGTCCGACGGCGAACCGGCGCCGGATTATGGTTGGTCGGCAGAACGGATGGTGGACGAGGCGCTGAATCTCCTCGTCGAAGGCAAGCTACGTGTGGAGGGGCTCGTGGATCCGATCGTTCCGATGCGACAGGCCGCGACCGCCTATATGCAGATGAACACGAATCCGGAAGAGGGGATCAAACTGGGCATCGACCACTCACTGGCCTGATTCGAATGCGGGAGAATCCGACCTACCAGTTGCCACCGAAGGCGATCGTCGACCTGGTCGATGCCGAGCCGACGCCTTACCTCGCGCTCGATCCGACTCGAACGGTCATGGCTCTGATGCGTCGTCCGAGCCTGCCCACGATCGAGGATGTGTCGCGCGACGAGGCCCGTCTGGCGGGTCTTAGGATCGATCCGGCCACGAACGGTCCGAGCCGTGTGGACTATTTCACCGGTTACGCGCTCCGCGATCTGAGGAACCGATCGGACACGATCGTGGTAGGGATGCCACAAGGGGCCGGGCTGGGGCAGACCCATTTTTCGCCTGATGGATCTCGCATCGCGTTCACGTTGCGTGAGGAAGGGGGTCTCTCGTTGTGGACCGCTGCCGTGGCCGACGGACGGGCCCGACGATTGACCGATGCGGTGTTGAACGGGGTGTTCGGGTTGGCTTTCCAGTGGCGGTCGGATAGCCAGGCGCTGATCGTGCGTCTGATTCCCGAAAAGCGGTCCCCACCGACGGCGGCCTCGAACGTACCGTCAGGCCCCGTCGTTCAGGACAACGACGGACGGACGGCGCCGTCCCGCACTTACCAGGATCTGTTGAAAAACGAAACCGATGCGGCCTGGTTCGACTACTACGCGACGTCGCAGCTGGCTGTGGTTTCCGTCGACGGACGTATCGACCGTTTGGGCGAACCCAAGATCATCCTCCGGGCGACGCCCTCTCCCGATGGGGCCTACATCCTCGTCGAGTCGATCAATCGACCTTATTCCTACCTCGTTCCCTACTACCGTTTTCCCGAGACGATCGAGATTCTGACTGCCAAGGGGGATCCTGTTCGGACGATCGCAGATCTTCCGCTGGCTGAAGAGGTTCCGATCGCATTCGATGCTGTTCCTGTCGGACCTCGATCACACGAGTGGCGCGGTGACGCGGCTGCCGAAGTCGTGTGGGTGGAGGCTCAGGATGGCGGCGATCCTGCGACCGAGGCAGAGGTCAGAGACATCTCCTACGGAATACGGGCGCCGTTCGAGGAGGACGCCCACGAGTTGATGCGATTCGGGTTGCGGCAGATGGATTTCAACTGGGGCCGAGAGGACCTTGCGCTGGGTCGCGAACGATGGTGGAAGGACCGTCGGGTCAGAGTCTGGCGCTTCAGGCCGGGCGACACCCGTCAGGATCCAGAGCTCGTGTTCGATCGTTCCTACGAAGATCGATACGGCGATCCCGGGTCCCCGTTGCATCGGTCGTCGGCGACGGGCACGCGGCTTCTCTGGGCGAACGGGGAGACGCTGTATCTGGCTGGAGACGGAGCGTCACCGGAGGGGGATCGTCCCTTTCTCGACCGGTTCGATCTCGGATCGCATCAGTCTGAACGAATGATGCAGTGTGAACGCCCCGTGTTTGAGCGACCGATCCAGATCGTGGATGAGACCGGGCCCGTGGTTCTGGTCAGTCGGGAATCGGTCGATGAACCGACGAATTTTTTCCTTCGAGATCTCCGCGATGACGCGCTGTCGGAGATCACCGATTTCCCGCATCCCTATCCGGCTATCACGAACGCGACGAAGGAGCTGATCCGTTACGAGCGGGAAGATGGCGTTGGGCTGACCGCCACGTTGCACACGCCCCCCGGCTACACGACGGCAGACGGACCGCTACCGACGATCCTCTGGGCCTATCCACGCGAGTTCAAGAGCGCGGATGCAGCGGGGCAGGTGAAGGACTCGCCCGATCGATTCGTCCGGATCAGCCCGCACTCACCCCTCTATCTGTTGACCCAGGGGTATGCCGTGCTGGATGGCCCGACGATGCCGATCGTGGGAGAGGGGGATGAGGAGGCGAACGATACGTATGTGGAACAGCTGGTCGCGAGCGCTAAGGCGGCGACCGACGAGGTCGTGGATCGGGGTGTGGCGGACCGTGACAAGGTCGCTGCGGGCGGACACTCCTACGGTGGATTCATGACGGCGAACCTGCTCGCGCATACGGACTTTTTCAAGGCGGGCATCGCGAGGAGCGGCGCTTACAATCGAACGCTGACACCCTTCGGGTTCCAGGCAGAGGAGCGAACGATCTGGCAAGCGCCGGAGGTTTACACGACGATGTCGCCTTTCATGCACGCTGACCGAATCAAAGCGCCGCTGCTGTTGCTGCACGGGGAAGCCGACAACAATGCCGGGACGTTCCCGATGCAGAGCGAACGCTTCTTCAACGCGCTGAAGGGACACGGCGCGATCACTCGCCTTGTTATGTTGCCCCACGAGAGCCACGGCTACCGCGCCAGAGAATCGATTCTCCATATGCTGTATGAGATGACGCGCTGGCTGGATCTGTATGTGAAGAACCCTGCGTAGTCTGCGCAACATCCTCCCGCCGCCTGTCAATCCTGACAATGTTCGGGTCGATGACACGTCTACATCCCGGATCAACACCACCGTCGATCGATTCGATTGAAGGGGTCCGATTACGCGTCGGCGGGCAAAGCCGTCTGGCAACGCAATTACTACGAACACATCATCCGCGACGCTGATGATCTCGACTGTATTCGAAAATACATTCGTGAAAACCCGTTGAAATGGGCGAAATAGAGGTATAGGACGCTATTTCCAGGCTAAATCGGCGCGGGATAGAATATTTATGCTTGATAATAGAATATATTCTACCTATTGTTGGGGGCGAGGACTTATGCCCGACAAGAGATTTCGACAGGAGAGGATTCTGGACGCCGTCCGCGAAGACGATGTGGGGACGCAAGATGCCTTGATCAAGGTTCTGGCGTCGGCCGGTGTTTCAACGACGCAATCGACGTTGTCCAAGGACCTCAAGGAACTCGGTATCGGAAAGGTGCCGGTTCCAGGTGGCTTCCGGTATGCGGTTCCGGCCAATGGGCCGATACGGCTCGAGGGCGAGGTGCTGCTGCACCGCGAGCTGACCGACTTTGTGATCGAGGTCGACGGGGCGGGGCACACGCTCGTGCTCAAGACCTTGACGGGCCACGCCCAGGGCGTCTGTGAGGCGATCGATCAGGTGGCGTGGCCCGACGTCGTGGGCACGTTGGCGGGTGAGAACACGATTTTTATTCTGTGTCGATCCGATGAAGCACTGACAGACGTTTCCGATCGGATCGCGCGCATCCAGACAGTGAGGTACGGATGATCGACGTCGCGCTCTATGGCGACACGGGAATGGTCGGGCAGGAGATCGAGAGGATTCTGACCGAGCACGACGTCGTCCAAATCGGCTACCGGCAGAATTCGCGTCGGAAAGAGGGCGATCTGGATGCGTGTGCGGTCGCGTTCCTTGCGACGAAGGATCCGGAGTCGATGGCGTTCGCCCCCGACATCGTGAACAGAGGGCCGCGCGTCATCGATATGAGCGGGGCCTTCCGCCTGCCCCAGGATCTGTTCGAGGCGGGCTACGGAATGACGCACACGTGTCCGGAACTGCTGAAAGAAGCGGTTTACGGGATGCCCGCTCTGTTCGCCGAAGAGATCGCGGAAGCGCGAGTCGTCGGCAACCCCGGATGCTATCCGACGAGCGTTATCCTCTCTCTGAGACCTTTGAAGGATCTGATCGCAGGTGATGCGACGGTGGTCGCCACTTCTGGGAACTCAGGTACGCGGGCGGAAGTGGAGGAGACACCGAACGAAGTGACGTACAACTACGGTCGTCGACACAAGCATGTGCCGGAGATGGAAGTCTACACGGGAATGCGTATCAATTTCACACCGATCGTGCTGAAGTCGGTCTTCGCGGGTATCAACGCAAACATTCGTGTCGAGTTGAGCGACGAGCTTAAAGGCCTGTCGGACCACGACGCGACGCGACGGCTGATCGCCGCGTTGAGCGATGCCTATGAGGCTGCGGACCTCGTCGAAGTCGTCGAAGACACTGGCTATCACGCGTGGGGAACGCGAGACGTCGTCGGCACGCACAAGCTGGTGATCAAACCACGCGTGGACGAGGGTTTCGCCTACATCAATGCCTTGGAAGACAACCTGGGGAAGGGTGCGGCGAGCCAGAGTGTGGAAAACATGAATCTGATGGTGGGGTTCGATCGTCTTCGCGGGATCGACCCCGTCTATCGTACGACGTGACGTTCACGTCAATCGTTCCGAACTCGACCCCCGTATCGTCGATTCGGGGGTCGAGTTCGGAATTGATTGATAGGGTAGGAGGTATGTCCCTGACCGAATTTGGGAAAAGTCCAGACCGTCTCGGACCTGGCCGAGCTCGAGAGGGAGTCCAAAAAAAGAGCGGAGTATGAACGCGTGGCCTGCGCTCTCTCGAATTTTCCTGGATGGCTGGGTCGTCGGTCTGTCGGAAGGCTATACCCGGCGGGCGAACTCGGTGAACCCGCTGTACCCCGGGACGATGGATCTGATCGGAAGGTCACCCAATGCGAAAGGGCCTATATCACTCAAGGACTGCCCACCGTTTTCAAGATCACACCGATCGGGGAGCGTGGCGGTCTCGACGCGTTACTGGCGCGTCGGAAATATGAAAAAGTCGCGACAACACGAGTCCAAACGCTTACCTTGAACGGCGCTTAGGGTTTGCCACGAAATAAGTGCTGCACTTTTCAAGGTAATGATCTTACGCTCGGAGTGTGGACGTCGAAACTCTCCGAACGAAGTATGAAGCCTTGGCTCCGGTGCTGACGGAACGCACGCGTCGTCTGTGGGCCGCCACGGAAGCCGAAGCGTTGGGTCACGGTGGGATCGCGATTGTGGCTCTGGCGACAGGAATGTCCAGAGAGCGGATCTTTCGTGGCATTCAGGAGTTGAGGTCGGACGAACCTTTGGACCCGGCTCGCATCCGGCGTCCAGGCGGCGGTCGTAAGCGGAAGGCCGACACGGACCCGACGCTGTGGCAGGACCTGAATGATCTGGTCGAGCCAACGACTGCGGGGTCGCCTGACGACAATCCTCTGAGATGGACATCGAAGAGCACTCGCAAACTGGCCGCCGAGTTGCAAGCGATGGGGCATTCGGTGAGCCCCAGGATCGTTGCCAATCTCCTGCACGAACACGATTACACGCTGCAGGCGAATCGGAAGACAAGGGAGGGATCTGCACACCCGGATCGGGACGCTCAGTTCGTTTACCTCGATGATCGGATTAGCCAGCAGCAGCAGCAGGGCCTTCCCGTTATCTCGGTGGACACCAAGAAGAAAGAGTTGATCGGCGACTTCAAGAATCCTGGCCGAGAATGGCGACCCAAGGGAGACCCGGAGCGTGTGAAGGTACACGATTTCATAGTGCCTGCTCAGGGCAAGGCGATCCCTTATGGAGTGTATGATCTGAGCCGTGATGAAGGCTGGGTAAGTGTCGGTATCGATCACGACACGGCCAGCTTCGCCGTGAATGCGATCCGAAGTTGGTGGAAGAACATGGGACGGCCCGCCTACGGCACTTCGACGCATCTGCTAATCACGGCGGACGCAGGCGGCAGCAACGGCGCCAAGACGCGGCTGTGGAAGTGGGAGCTGCAGCGCTTTGCGAATCGCACTGGCCTGACGATCACCGTATGCCACTACCCTCCTGGCACTAGTAAGTGGAACAAGATCGAACATCGCCTGTTCTCCTTCATCGCTATGAACTGGGCGAGGCAAGCCCCTGGTCAGCCTGGCTGCAACCGTTAATCTCATTGCCGGAACGACCACTCAAGCCGGTCTCCGAGTACGCTCCGAGATCGACAAGCGACCCTACCCTAACGGGGTCAAGGTGACCGATGAACAGATGACCCAAATCGATCTCACTCCGCACGATTTCCACGGCGACTGGAACTACACGATCCGGCCAATGGCTCAACATTGAGATCGACCGTTTATTTATTCCGAACCCTTAGAACGACCCCGGGGATGGCGAAATCCTGGACCGCGTGGGCGAATCGTGGATGGCCGACTATGGTCGCCTCAAGCGGATTGACGGCGCAGAACTGGCCAAAACGCGAGCTGTGCTGGATCGGATCGGCGTCACGAAACGGTTCGCATCGATTCGGATGGACGGACGGCGTGTGGCGGCCGGTCTGGCAGCGATCGAAGGCGATCACGTCGGTCTATTCGGGATCGTGACGGATCCGGATTACCGGCGGCGTGGGCTCGGACGCATAGTGACACACGCGTTGATCGAGGCCGGTCGCCGGTGCAGCGCACGGTTGGCCTACCTGCAGGTCGAAGCGGACAATCCCGCCGCCTTGACTCTTTACGAGTCGATGGGATTCAGGGACGTGTATCCCTACTGGTATCGCGTCAAGGATGTTCCCGAGAGCTGAGGGCGCACAGAAGATGGACCAGATCATCCAGAAGGCGGCGACGCTGATCGAAGCCTTCCCCTACATCCGGTCGTTCCGGGACAAGATCGTGGTCGTCAAGTACGGCGGGAGCACTCAGCCCGATGAAGGCGGTTCAGACACGATCATGGCCGACCTGGTGTTTATGGAGACCGTGGGGATGCGCCCCGTCGTCGTCCACGGGGGCGGCAAGGAGATCAGCCGACGGCTCGAGGAAGAAGGTGTCGAGTCGACCTGGGTCAACGGTCTTCGTGTGACGGATGAGACGACGATGCGCGTGGTGGAGGAAACCCTGTTCGGTGTCGTCAATCGACGTATTGTCGAGGGTGTTGAGGAGGTCGGTGGGAGCGCTAGGGGAATGTCGGCCAAGGATGCGGGCATTATGCGTGTGCGTCAGCACTTCGCGAAGGCCGTGGTCGATGGCGAAACCGAACAGGTCGACATCGGCTTCGTAGGAGATGTCGAAACGATCGATGCCGAGCCGATTCGGCACGCGTGCGAGGAGCTGACGATTCCCGTGATCACGCCGATCGGAATGGGCCCTGACGGGCGAAGCTACAATGTGAACGCCGATACGGCGGCAGGTGAGATCGCCCGTGCCCTACAAGCGGAGAAGTTGGTGTTTTTGACGGACGTGAACGGGATCTGCAGAGACCCGAGCGATGCCGAAACGCGGATTTCTACCCTGCACGTGAACGACATCGATGAGCTTTTGCAAGAGGGGATTATTCAGGGCGGAATGATCCCGAAGGTTCTTGCCGGAGAGAGCTCGGTCAAAGGCGGTGTGACGAAGACGCACATCATCGATGGACGACTACCGCATTCGCTGCTGCTTGAAATATTCACACGCGAGGGCATTGGGACACAGATCATACAATAATCGAGGATCGAATATCGAGAATCGGGTCTTTGGCTGGCTGAGGGGCGAGCGCAAAGGAGCCAATATTCGATCCTCGATTCTCGATGACCACATCGAAAGGGCTTGGCGAATGACGACGCAGGAGATCATTGACCTAGAACAGAAGTACATCCTACAAACGTATGGTCGGCCGGAGTTCGTGTTCGAGAAAGGTGACGGAGTTCATCTTTTCGACACCGAGGGCAACAAGTATCTCGATTTCGTGAGTGGGTTGTCGGTGAATGCGCTTGGCTACGGGAACAAGCTGATCAGCGACGCAGCGGCCGCGCAGACGGAGAAGCTGATTCACGTTTCAAACCTGTATCATACGATTCCCGCGCCACAGCTCGCGCAGCTTCTGTGCGAGGCGTCCTTCGCCGATCGCATCTTCTTCTGCAACAGCGGGACGGAGTCGTGGGAGGCGGCGTTGAAGTTCGCGCGGAAGTGGGCCTTCAAGACATTTTCCGACAATCCAAAGCACAAGTTTGTCGCGATGAACCAATCGTTCCACGGCCGGACTTATGGTTCGATCTCATCGACGGGTCAGCCGAAGTATCATCAGGGGTTCGAGCCGATGTTGCCGGGGATTTCGTTCGCCGATCTGAACGACCTGGAATCTGTCGAGAAGCTGGTCGATGCAGAAACAGCAGCCGTGCTGGTCGAGCCGCTGCAGGCAGAAGGCGGGATCAACGCGTCCGACCCCGAGTTCCTAAAAGGGCTCCGAGCGCTGTGCGACGAGATGGGGATGTTGCTCGTGTTCGACGAGATCCAGTGCGGGCTTTGCCGGACGGGTACGCTGTGGTGTTACGAACAGTATGGAGTCACACCGGATATCATGACCCTCGCCAAGCCGTTGGCAGGGGGCTTCCCGATCGGGGCGACGATGATGACGCAGAAGGTTGCCGATGCTGTCGATCCGGGCGATCACGCGGCGACGTTCGGTGCCCACCCGGTTTCCTGCGCGATCGCGATCGAGGTGTTCAAGACGCTCTCGGATCCGAGTTTCATCGCGCGGGTCAAGGAGAGCGGTGATTATCTGAGGTCGCAACTGGAGGCGGTCAAGGCCAGGCACGAGGACAAGATGACAGAGATTCGTGGCCGTGGGCTGATCGTGGGTGCAGTATTGAGCGATATCGGCGCCGCCGACGCGATGAATGCCATCCGGGAGGAGACGGGTGTGGTCGTCTGTGTGGCCGGCCCCGACGTCGTGCGTTTTCTGCCTCCTCTGGTCGTCGAAAAGTCGCACATCGATGAAGCAGTCGGCGCGTTCGGCGACTTCCTCGACAAGGCGTAGGGCAATGACTGTTTCGGAGCTCAAGGGAAAGACGATCGCGCTCGCTGCGTCGGGTGGTTTGGACAGCTGCACAGTGACGCGCTGGCTCGTCGACAACGATGTGACGGTCGTGAGCCTGACCGGCGACATCGGGCAGCCGGACGAGACGGACATCGAAGATGTCCGAACACGGATGCTAGCGTCGGGGGCGTCCGATGCCGTGTTGATCGACCTCAAGCAGGAGCTGGCGGAGACGGCGGTGATGATGCTCCAGGCCAACGCCCGGTATGAGGGAGGCTACTGGAACACGACGGGGATTGCACGGCACGTGACGACACACGGGCTCGTCCGGGAAATGAAGGCACGAGGGATCGACGTCCTTGCCCACGGGGCGACTGGCCGTGGGAACGACCAGGTCCGGTTCCAGCTGGTTGCAAATATGCTCGATCCCCAGGTGACGGTCTACGCGCCGTGGCGGGACGAGGCCTTTCTGGAGCACTTCGGGGGACGACGCGAGATGATCGCGTATTGCCAGGCGCGCGGGATTCCGATTACGGCGACTCAGGACAAGCCCTATTCGACCGACGCCAACTTGCTCGGACTGACGCACGAGGCCGGGAAGCTCGAGTCCCTGGAAGTGGCGGCCGACTTCATCGAGCCGGGAATGGGAGTTTTTCCCGCGAAAGCACCGGACCGTGCAGAGTCATTTCGCGTGAGGCTGGAACAAGGTTGGCCGGTTGAGATCAACGACGAGCGTGTGGAGGCGCTGGACGCTCTCTTGAAGGCCAATGAGAGCGGAGGCCGAAACGGGATCGGCATCGGGATCCACACCGTCGAGAACCGGTTCGTGGGAATCAAATCGAGAGGCGTCTACGAGAGCCCGGGACTGAGTTTGCTCGGGGTCTGTTACGAATTTCTGCTTCAACAGATCGTGGATCGCAGGGCGAGAAGGTTTTACGAAACCGTGTCGCAGGCGATTGCCGAACAGATCTACCAGGGATATTTCTACGACCTGGGGTCTCAGATGATGCGGTCTGCACTGGCCCCCGTTTCTGCCCTGCTGACCGGCACCGTGACGGTGGCGCTCTACAAGGGGACGGTGACGTTCCAGTCGTCGAACGATGTGCCCCACTCCCTCTACTCGGAAGAGACCGCTTCGATGGAAGCGGTCGGGGATTACGATCATCGGGATTCCGAAGGGTTCCTGAATGTCCTGAGTGTGGGGGCGAAGGCGGATCACTCGGCTGGACAGATCGAGCGATCGTTGCTGGAGAGATTGGACAGTTGATCCTCCTCGCGACTCTGTCGCTCGGGACCGTGGACGGTCGGCCCTTCGCTACGCCTGCTGCGCAGGCTACTCAGGATGGGCGGTAGGCGGATGTGATGGCTTCGCCTTTTTGCAGAGCGGACACGGATGACAGAGTAGATAGACGTGGAGTTTCGGTTCGGCGTTGATCGATCTGTGGTTCTTCGTTCTCGATACTCGATTTCAACGGTGAGGAAGTGACCGACAAAAGGGACAAGCCCTGGTCGGGGCGGTTCGAAAAGACGACCGAAAAGCTGATGGAGCGGTTCAACGCTTCGATCGGGTTCGATCGACGGCTCTACCGTGTCGACATCGAGGGTAGCCGTGTCCAGGCCCGGGCGTTGGCCGCGATCGACCATCTGACCGAGGATGAGATGACACAGATTCTCTCGGGGCTGGATCGTGTGGAGAAGGAGATCGAGCGAGACGAATTCCCGCTGACGGACGATCTGGAAGACATCCATATGGCGGTCGAAAAACGATTGATAGAACTCATCGGTCCCGTCGGGGGTAAGATCCATTCAGGGCGAAGCCGCAACGATCAGGTGGCGCTGGACGAACGACTTTACCTCCGGGAGGCGGTTGAGGGGACGGTCGAACGGTTGGAAGCTCTACAGGCGGCGGTGGTCGCGACGGCCGAACAGCATCTGGACACGATCTTGCCGGGCTATACGCACGTTCAGCAGGCTCAGCCGATTCGGTTGGCTCACTGGGCGTTGGCGCTGTTCTGGATGCTGGATCGGGATCGAGGGCGATTCGAGGATGGCTGGGCGCGTGCCGATGAGAGCCCCCTCGGGTCGGGTGCTCTGGCGGGGTCGGCCTATCCCGTCGACCGCGAACAGATGGCGCTGGACTTGGGGTTCGCCGGTGTGACTGAGAACAGTATTGACGCCGTGAGCGATCGGGATGCGCTGCTCGAGTTTTTGTCGGCGTCGGCGATCACGATGATGCACTTGAGCCGGTTTTGTGAAGATCTGATTCTATGGAGTAGTTCCGAGTTCGGGTTCGTCGAGCTGGACGATGCCTACTCGACCGGATCCAGTATGATGCCGCAAAAGAAGAACCCCGATTCCCTGGAGCTCGTTCGCGGGAAGACAGGCCGTGTCTACGGAAACTTGACCGCGCTGCTGACGGTGATGAAGGGTGTGCCGTTGACCTATTCGAAGGATATGCAGGAAGACAAAGAGCCTTTATTCGACAGTGTCGACACGCTGTGGATGTCACTCGAAGTTTTCACAGGGGCGTGGTCGACGCTGCGGGTCAACGTCGATCGAATGGGGTCGGGTATGGATGGCGCCATTCTGGCCACGGATCTGGCCGACTATCTCTCGCACAAGGGTCTGCCGTTCCGGGATTGCCACCACATTGTGGGGCAACTCTCTCGGAAGGCGCTCGACCAGGGCAAGCGACTCGACGACCTGACGCTCGAGGCCTTGCGTGCCGAATCGGCTCTGTTTGAGGAGGACGTATTCGATGTGCTGTCGCCCGAGCGGAGCACGAATGCGCGAACGGTGTCCGGTGGGACCGGCAGAGCGGCGCTGTCAAAACAGATCGAGGCGGCTCGTCGCCGTATGGATGAATCGGGGTCATAGGGGTCGTTCTGTATGAGGTGGTTCCGCGAACGGGATGTTCGCCGACAGTACGACCTGTTGCAGCATACAGAAGAGCGTGGCGTCACCGCGCTGCTGGCTTCCGATCGTGACCAGGTGATCGGTCTGGGTCTGTTCGACAACGAAGACGATTTCGTGTCGGAGTGTGCCCGATACAACCGAAACGGTATGCTCTACGTGGGTGTCAATCCGCGCAGGACGAGCCTACTCGACGACTACGGAGGATTGCGGAACAGGGTTCGGACCTTGATTTCGGATGTCTGCGTGACGGACGATGTAAACTTCGTGACGGGGCTGGCCGTTCCGTCGTCAACCGTCCTGTCCGACGAGATGACCGCGTTCGCGAACGATGCCTCGGTTCTGAACGATGGGCACACCTTTTTTGCGCTGGACGAAGCCCTGAAGGTCGAGGAAGATGCTGAATCGCTCGAGCATCGGGTGAAACAGCGGATTACGGGGTTTCCAACGGGCTGGTCCTACCGGCTGCTTCAATACATCCCCGTGGTGGGCACCGCCCGAGCCGAGCCGGGTCTGTTCAAACGGAGGTTCCGATTCCGTCGCTTCCGACCCTACTTCATCGACGGACTGTGCGGCCACCTGGGCGGAACCACAGGTTGAGCGAGTTTATTGAAACTGGGCAAGATGCAAGGCGTCTGCCAAAGAGCAGCGCACAACGAGCCCAGGAATGATCCTATGAACAGACTCTACAGAATCATATCGGCCTCCCTTTCTGCCGCAATGCTGTTGACGACGATTTTGCCGTCGGCCGTTTCTGCCCAGTACGAACGTCGAGATCGGGGCGAAGAAGATCGAGGATTCGACGAGATGGAAGGCGCGATCGACCGAGCGGTCGTCGAACGCGAGGAGGGCGGCTGGTCGATCGTCGACACTCGAACGGTAACGGGTCGAGTGGTGGTTTTGAGCCCTGTCGTCGGTCGGGAGATCGACCTCGACGAGGGTGTCCGCTTCTCGATGTTTCAGGGTCCATCGGAGTTCAATCGGTTGGCCGGCGTTCGCTTTCTGGCGACTTCGGTACCGGGGTTCCGGAACGCGGTGTTCATGACCCGCGGGGAGGGCCGATACGGCGTTCGTATCGAATTCGAGTCGGGGGGCGAGGTGCGACACCGTGTTGTTCGGGTGCCCGAAGACGACCTGCGTAAAGCGCGTGAGTACGTCGAGAACTTCATCGACATCCGGCGACGGAACTACAAGATCGAGAAGCGATCGAAGATTGAGGACGACGAAGAATACCCAAAGGTCACGGAGGAGGAGATCTCGTTCGAGACTTCTTTCCCACGGTTCGTTCTGGCGCGACGCATCGATGGCGGTCTCGTCCTGCGAGACGGGCGGGAGCTCGATGGGGAGCTGGTTCCGGCGTTCGACGACGGTCAGATTGTGCTCCAGCAGGGGTTCGACACGCTACGGATCCCGGTCGAGAACATCGAGAGCATCCGCACATCGGGGAGCAAGAGCTCGACCGCCGCACGCCGCGCCGTGCGGTCAGGCATTGGGGGTGCCTTTACCGGGGCACTGATCGGCGCCCTGATCTCCTGGCAGGGGGGCGGGGATATCGGGTCGAACGTACTTCTGGGGACGACGATTTTCGGGATCGCTGGTCTCATTACGGGTTTCGTCACGGGGGCGGGACAGGGAAGGAGCGCGCGAGTGATTCCGCTCGATCCGCCCGAAAGAAAGGGTGGTTCCAACCGCCAAGACGAGGACGACAGATGATCGACCGTCGCGTGATGATCCACGCCGCCCACCTGGTGCTTCAGGTGGGCGGTCTGTTTTTTGGGATCCTCTCCTCGGGCGTCGCCTGGTCGAAGACGAATCTGCACACGGCTGCGTCGGAGGGTCGGTTGAGCCAGGTCGTGGAGGCGATTGCCGGCGGCGGTGACCTTGACGAGCGGGATTTGAAGGGACGGACCGCGATCTGGCACGCCGCGTCTGCGGGAAGGATCGAGGTGCTGTCGTTCCTGGCTGAGGCGGGTGCTCAACTCGATCCCGTGGATCGATTCGGTGTGTCTCCGTTGACCGTGGCGATCCGGCGGGGACACGTGGTTGCGGTCAGGGTCTTGCTGGAAGCCGGGACGTCACCCAATCCGACACGAGCGGACCGTTTCACCCCGTTGCACATGGCGGTCGAACAGGATAACGCCGAAATCGTGGACCTTCTGCTGTCCGCTGGTGCAGACCCGCTCGTTCAGCGGACCACGGGCGATCCGACGACGGACCTGACGCGGAATACGATGATTCGACTGAGGCTCCGGGGCATGCTGTTGGGGCGCATCGCCTTCCTGAAGCCGGAGCGTGGTCTGTCGCCCTTGCCGTTTTCCATCGGGTTTCCAGCGGCGGATGCCGTGTTCGCGGTCGTTCGAATCTCTGGCCTCATTGTGTTCGAGCGGGAGGTGAAAGGTCCGTTCGTTCCGCCCACGTTCTCGCTTCAGTGGGATGGAAAGACGGAAAACGGGACGTCGGTCGAGTCCGGGCGGTATTCGTTTCGACTGAGGTTCGCCGATGGGTCGGTGTCAGAACTCGCACGGCGGGTCGTTCGGGCCGAGGATGTTTCATTGTTCGAAGCCGCCGCGTTCGGCGATCGGGATCTGATGGCGGCGGTCCTCGGTCGTGGTGAGGGAGTGGATGGTGCGGGTGCCTATGGTCGGACGCCTCTCATGCTGGCCGCAGCGTTCGCCAATGTCGAAACCGCCCGGGTTCTGATCGAGTCGGGCGCGTCTCCGTTCAAACTCGATTCGGAAAAGCGAACCGCACTCGACTACGCCAGAATCTACAGCCCCACGCACGACATCGTTCCGTTGCTTCAGTCCTACCAGGATGAAGATGACGATCGACTGAGTTCGGCGGCGCGGGCCCCGAAACCAAAACAGCCACGGAGTTCACTGAGATCACTGAGGGATCTCGGGCGAGCAGGTTGCGAGCAGAAGAACGGTCGCGGCTGATCCAGGGTGAAATCCGTTCCCCTGGGGGCTCCTGGCTTCTATCTTCCTTGCGATCGAAGAGGTTGCGGTAGTCCGTCGGTGCGCGACTGAATGTCAGGAGGTTCCGTGAAGGTCTTGAGTTTTGGTGGAAAGACACCGGCGATCGATGCGTCGGCATTCGTCGCTGACGGGGCGGTGATCATCGGTGATGTGTCGCTCTGCGAAATCCAGCGTCTGGTTCAACGCCGTGTTGCGCGGCGACAACGAGCCGATCGTGATCGGTGCGCACTCGAATTTCCAGGACGGTGCCGTGTGTCACACCGATCCGGGATTCCCGTGTTCCGTCGGCGAGTGGAGCACGATCGGGCACAATGCCATCCTGCACGGCTGCCGGGTAGGTAACGGTGTGGTCATCGGGATGGGCGCTGTTGAACGGGGCTGTGGTGGGAGACGGCGCCCTGGTGGCTGCGAACGCGCTGGTGCTGGAAGGATTCGAGGTGCCGCCAAGAGCACTCGTCGCAGGCGTGCCCGCCAAGGTACGACGTGAAATGACGGTGGAAGACGCCGCTCGGCTTAGGAGAGGGGCCGAGAGCTATGTTCGCCGGAGCCGGGCCTTCCTCGATGAGGGACGTTAGTTCGTGTTCGCGTGGCTTCCCGAAGATCGTCGCGACCGCCTGATTCTGCTGTCGGGTATCTACCTCGTCGTCGCAGTGCCGCTGGCCTTCAACGAGGGGGCGCACGACACGGCCATTTGGGAAAAGCTGGTCGTTCTCCACGCCATCGTGTTGCGGTTCTGCCTAGGGTGGTGTCTGGGAGAGAAGCGATGGGCCCGCTACGCGCTGGACGTGCCGATCCTGATTCTGCTGGCGTGGGTCGCCGTGTCGTGGACCCAGGCGGTCAACCCAATGAAGAGCGGCTTGGAGGTCATTCGCGTTCTGCTGGCAGTGACGCTCTACGCGGCCGTGGCGAGGACCTATCAACGGGGTTTTTTGATCCCGTGGACGACTGCACTCGCTGTCACGTGGGCCTCGTTTCGATCGTCGGGATCGGCCAGTATCTGGGTTTCCAGATGACGGAAGTACGATCCGCGGGCTACCCGAGCGCGACGTTCTGGTATCGGAACTTCGCGGCGATGTATGTGATTTCGGTCTTGCCGGTCGCGGGGGCTCGACTCGTGTCCACGAACTCGGACCGCGAGGCTTCGTTGTGGACCGCGGCGACGAGTCTGGGCGTGCTCTTCCTCCTCTACACGCGAACACGAGGAGCGTGGGTGGGTCTCTTTGTGGGCCTGATCGCGGCGAGCGTTTTCTGGTTCGTCACCCGGACCCGAAGACGCTGGTCATTGCCACGTCCATCGCAGCCTCGGAAGGCGCTGTATGCGACGGTCGCGGTCATCGTGTTCGTCGGAGCGTCTCTTCCGCCGATCGGCGAGATGGCCGGCCGGCAGATGGCCACTGCGGCCAAGACAGGGATCGGCGCCGCTGCGATGTCCATCGTCGAGGGACGTCACAGCGGACGACTTGGAACGTGGATGCATTCGCTCGATCTCATCAAGGATCACCCGGCGCTCGGTGTCGGCGTCGGAAACTGGGATCTGGTGTTTCCGCGCTACGTGGGTGAGGACCTGGTTTCCGGTGGAGGGATGTTCTTCCGGCCCCACAACGATTACCTGTGGGTCGTGTCCGAACTGGGCATCGTGGGTGGGTTGATCGCGGCGTGGGTCCTCGTGAGCGGTCTCTACTTCGGTGCGAAATGTCTGCTGGAGCTCGATGACCCGCACGAAGGCGCGATCCTGCTCGGGATGATGGTCGGGATCGTGGCCCTGGCCGGGCACGCGTTCTTCAGCTTTCCGAAGGAGCGGGCGACGACGGCGGCGATCGTTCCGCTCTATTTAGGGGTGATCGCCGCCACCTGGCGACGTTTCGTGCCCGGCGATGAAGAGAAGGGTGTCCTAGGGCGGCTTGTTCCGTACGGACTGGCGATCCTTTGCCTGGTGTCGCTGCCGACGGTGGTCGATGCCACGCGATCCTACCGTTACTATTTCATGGCAGACGTTTATATGAGAGTGGGCAGGGCGCAGGAGTCGCTCGCGTGGATCGAGGCCGCGAAGCGAGCGGGCATCGTCGATGCGCGCTACTTCGAGATCGAGGGCGAGGCCCGCAAGGGCGTCGGGGACCTGGAAGGGGCCCTTCGGTCGCGTATCGAGGGGCTCTCTTTTCATCCGGACAATCCGTGGAGCCATCACGCGATCGGTGTCTACGCGCAGGAGCTGGGCCGCCACGATCAGGCGCTTCCTTCGCTGCGTCGCGCAGTCGAGCTGGCGCCCAAGATAGGGCCGATCTTGAGAGACTTCGCGCTGTCGACATTTCACACGGGCGAGGTCGATCGGGCAAGGGAGATGTATCATCGGGCGATCGAGCTGGCGCCGTCGGACGTTCTGACGCGTTTGGAAGCGAGTGACTTTTTCGTTGCCACAGGAGATACTACGATCGCCCACACGCATCTTGCCGTCGCGGAGGGCCGGGTGGGCACCAACTCCTTGCGCCTCAGGAGTTGGGACGCCACGCGCTGCGTGCCAAGGCCTGGACATCGCGGCACGTGCGTTCGAGTCGGCCTACGGGATCAAGCCGACGGTGCAGGCGGCACTCGGGTTGGCCGATGCCCGGGCTAACGGTGGGAATGTGGCAGGCGCTGTCGAGCTTTTGGAAGACCTGCGGCCGACGGTGACCGATTCTGCTGCGAGCAGCCAGATCGCGCTTCGACTGTCGCAATGGTCGACGCAGCCTTGAGCGAAGCCGACATCCAGGCACGTCTCGATCAGGGCATCGACGAGTTCAACGACGAGGCTTTCTTCGAGGCACACGACACGCTCGAGGACGTCTGGATGGATGTCCGCGGCCAGGAGCGGCTGTTCTTCCAGGGTTTGATTCAGCTGGCGATCGGCTACTACCACCTGACGTGCGAAAACTATCCTGGAGCCGAACACCTGTTGAGCCGGGGTTTGGAGAAGCTGGATGGGTTTCGACCGTCGCATCGCGGTGTTCGACTGGGTCCACTCGTAGAAGTGGCGCGGTCGACACGAGATACGATCGCATCACGGTCCGGGCTCGAAGTGTGGGTCGCACCCGTGATCGAAAGGGATGCGGAGGGCTGAGTTCTGGATAGGTCGGACTACAACGTCGATCGCTGGAGGTCGCATAGCGACTAGCGGGATCTCTTTTCGAATCGGTTTTGAGGGAAGAAGCGTGAAAAAGCTGGCCTTCCTGTTCGTGTGCCTGATGAGTGTGGGGTGTGGGGGAGAGACCGAGATGATCGACGACTCTTCGCCGACCGGATCGTCCTTCAATTTTCTGACGCTGAACGAATTCAACGATTACCTGACAACGATGGAGGCCGCATCCGTCGACGTTTTGCTCCTGGTGGCCGAGTTCTCTTCGATCACGAGGGACCTCAATTCGGGTGTCGTGTCGACGTACTGGATTACTGAGTTTACCCGCAACTTGATGAGACGCCTGGACGAGATGCAGACCAAGGCGATGGGGTTGCGTCCCGATCATCCGACGTTGTTGCAGGCTCACGTGGACGAATACGAAGGTGCTCTGGCTGACTACGAAACCGCTTTCACGGTGTTCCTGTCGGCTGTGAACAACCCCGGTGTCGTTCCGACGAATGCGCTCAACGACCCGATCATCCAAGGCAATCAGCACTTGATTCGGTTCGAAGAGTTTCTGAGCAGCCTGAGGGGACGCAGCGTGAATTTGTTCGGGGACGGAGTATCGACGGGGGGCGGATTGTAGGTTACTCCAGGCCTGACCTGACATTGTTTTGGCCGTAAAGACGGATGCGAGGATCTCGTGTCCGTTTTTTCGTGCGTGGCAGTCATCCACGTCGAGTGCTACTAAAATGAATCAAGTGGGCTCATCAGTATTGATCCGTCATAAAGAAAGGTCGAAGGTTGTCAAATGCTGCCGATATAGAGTATAAGAGCCGGGAGCATTCTAAATTAGTCGGGTTACACCAAGGGGGTCGTTGTGCGAAGCTTTCCTTACCAGATCATTGGAGGTGACGAGCGCGAGGAGTCCCTGTTCTTCCTGCTCGATGCGCTGCTGAAGTCGCGCCTGGCCACGGGTCTGGAAACGGAAGACGACGAAGATGTCAACGTCTACCTGTCGAGTCTGTTACACGATTTTTTGGATCTATCCTTCCAGAATACGCACGGATCCGTCGTTTCCAGCTACGATTCTGATGTCGTCGAGCACGTTGAGACGGATGACGCTCGACGCCGGTATCGCGTTTACCGCGCCAACGCAGACTACGCACTGCTCTCGGTCAGTTTGTTCGACCGGGCGCCTTGTGAGGGTGGGCGTGGAGCCGACGGATCGATCAGACGGCTGAGTGAGCGGGGTCCCGTCTATTACCGATTCGCATCACATCTGATCGATCGGCTCGGAAGGCGCCCAGCCGTGTCCGAGGTGCCGGGAAACTCGCAGGGGGATTCGATACGTATGTGCGGATTCTGACGCGGCTACGAATCGATCATCTGGGTCTGATGAAACGACTGACGAAGGGCGAGGTTTTCCATCTTCAGCGCGAAGTCCACGAGGGGGGGCGGCCCGGACTGGTCAAGGCGGGACGAGATTGGTTCCTGGATGCCTACAACGTCTGGCTGGCGTGCCGGAGCGATGCCAATCGCGAGCGTGTGAACGAGCTTGCGTCGGGGCTGGCGGAGCTGGACCCGAATTTCGCATTTGAGCCGCTGCGTCGATCCGCCTGAGTCAGAAAAAAGGAAACCGACATCGATCCGGAGGGAGCTGTTCCCCTCCGGATTTCTATGTACCGGCGATGACCTTAGTACTCCTGTTCTCAAATACGGTGACGTATTCTAAGCAGACTTTGCCAAGGGCGTATCGTAGAACCTGAGTTTGTCGATCATCTCCGCGAGATCTGTTCGTGTGAACTTCCATTTGAAGGGTGTGGCGATACGTCCGTAGCGTTCCTGAAAACCGAGGATTCTTGCCTCAAGCTCTTCGAGCGATGCAAATTCGATAGGTGTCAGAGCCTTGCGTTTGAGGATCGAGAAGTAGATCTCGATCTGATTGAGCCAGCTTGCGTGGATCGGAAGGTGAACGGGGTGGATGTTTGGCCACTTCCCCTGGATACGGTCGATGCATGTTTGCCCTCGGTGCGAGGAGCCATTATCCACGATGAGGTAGACTTTCTTTGCCGAGCAATAGGGTTTCCGGCTCATGATCAGGCTCAGGAGCCGGTTGAAGGGCTCGATACCCGAAGAAGACTCACAGAGACCGAAGATTCGACCATTGTGCACGTCGAGAGCAGCCAGATAGGCCAGGGCTCCTTTCCGCTCGTATTCGTGTTTCAACGCGTGCCGCTCTGTTCGAGGCTGGCGGTAGGGTAACGTGCTTGCGAGCTCGTGCTTGAATACTGGTCTTTTCGTCGGCAGAAAGTACATATTCCCTCGGCCCTAAAGGCTTTCCTTGCCATTGGCGGTGATACAGATCAAGGACTCTACCTGCTTTGGTTTGGAAGTCCGGGTCCCGTGGGAAAATCCAGGAGCGATGATACCAAGGACGAATCGCGTCCTCGTTCAACCAGCGCCAGACAGTGGCGCCGCTGATCTTGGCAACGAAGCCCCTTTGCACTGCCTCGGCGGCAATCTCGGAACAGCTGAACCGCGAGAGCGGTATCCCGCTCTCGCTCGGTAGTTCACACGCCAGCGCCTTGATCTGAACGACCACCTGAGGGGGGAAAACCGGGCGGGCGCCCGGGACGAGATCTATCTTCGAGTCCCGAAAGACGCTCTTCGAAAAAGCGCTTACGCCATTTGCTTACGATCGGACGCGGGACATCCAACCGTTGGGCGATAATCTTGTTGGATAATCCCTCGGCGGCGAGAAGCACGATTTTCGATCGGATCACTTGATAATACGGTAACGTATATTGTCCAGCCATTCGCTCGAGGTCGACCTGTTCCTTCTCAGACAGTAGCACCACATAAGGCGAACGTCTTGGCATTGTTCTCCTCCTTTTGAAGGAGAACATAAGCTACAAATAATGTTCAGGACATACGTAATAATATTTATTAAACCATGCACTTAGTAGTGACCATTGACCAGTGACGACTGACCCGTGACCAAAATTGGCAATCGCACGCCATTTTGAGTTGACGGCCAGGAACGACCTTGGCATCTATGGGCACGCGGCGATAGGGTGATCAGTCGATACAGGAGGTGGAATGGAATACCGAACGTTGGGGCGAACAGACCTGGAGGTCAGCTCGATCGGGATGGGATGCGTGACCTTCGGGCGCGAGATCGATGAAGAGACGGCCTTCGAGGTCATGGATCACGCGTTGGAGAAGGGGATCACGCTGTTCGACACGGCGGAGGCCTACGCGGCCGGTCGGTCGGAGGAGGTTCTGGGTGCGTGGATCGGCGATCGAGGGACGCGGGACCGGATCGTGCTCGCCACGAAAGTTGCCGGAGAGCTGACAGCGGACAAGGTCACTTCATCGGTGGAGGAGAGTCTTCAACGGCTGGGCGCCGAAACGGTCGATCTGTTTCAGGCCCACAACTGGTCGGACGACGTGCCGGTCGAGGAGACGATGGGTGCGCTCAATCGGCTCGTGGAACAGGGGAAGACGCGATACGTGGGATGCAGCAACTACGAAGGTCCCCAGCTTGACCAGGCGCTCGAGACGTGTAAGACGAATGGGTGGGCACGACTGGAGTCTGTGCAACCCAACTACAACCTGGTTACACGGGAGATCGAGCAAGACCTGCTGCCGATTTGCGCGGATCAGGATATCGGCGTGATTTCCTACAGTCCGCTGGGCGCCGGTTTCTTGACGGGGAAGTATCGGAAAGACGGTGAGATTCCGGCGGGCGCTCGGTTCGATATCATTCCGGACCACCAAGACATCTATTTCAGCGATGAGAACTTCGATCGTATCGAAAAGCTTGGCGCGATCTCCGAACGCACAGGGCGTTCGATGATTCAGCTCGCGCTTGCGTGGGTCATTGGACAACCCGGTATCAGTTCCGTCCTCGTGGGTGCGCGGAGCACGTCGCACATCGATCAGGCTTTCGAAGCCGAGGCGGCCGGGCTGTCGGACGACCTGCGTCGGGACCTGAGCAGCCTGTAGCGGACGGATCAGCCTTCGTTCAGCACGTCATCCAGTTCGGTGCTGCAGGTTTCGAGCACCTTCATCAGCGCGAAGTCGCCTCCCCAGGGGACCATCTGCGCTCCCATTGCCCTGTACTTCGCGATCTCCTCCACACTTCCCGCCGTACGCCCCCACGCTTTACCCTCTCCGCTCGCCGCTTCGGCGACTTTTTCCACGGCTTCGTCGAGTGTCATTTTGATCGACGGATCGGCCGATAACCGAAGACCCAGATCGCCGGGGCCGACAAACAGCAGATCGATCCCGGGGACGGCTGCGATTTCGGGCGCATTAGCGACGGCCTCGGGTGTTTCGATCTGGGCGACGATGAAGGTCTCCCGGTTCGCATCTTCGATATAGGTGCTGTCGGGGATCCACGTGTCGAGCGCGAAGCTGGTGTCGAGTCCGGCGCCGTCGAACCCCCGGTTGCCTTCGGGCGGGTACTTGACCGTGTGCACGACTTGACGGGCGATGTCGGCCGTCGAGACGAACGGAATCATGAACCCGCTCGCACCATCCTCGAGGTAGCGATACAGCCGTGTCCGCTGGAGCGTGGGCGGACGGACCATGCAATCGATATCGCTGGCAAGGCAGAAGGCGAGCAGGGACTGCACTTCGCGCGTGTCCATCGCCCTGTGCTCGAGGTCCAACCAGATTCCGTCGTAGCGGTAGTGTGCGGCGTGTCGGATGAAGAAGGGCAGGTAATGTCCCAGCCCACAAATCCGAGCGAGTCGACCGTCGCGGAGTTTAGAAAGAACTTTGCTGCGTCTCATTCGTCGGTTCCCGTGCCAATGGCGTGAGGTGTCCTGAATGCCAAGAATTCCCGATTCTGTCGTTCAGAATCTTCGGGGCTCGCGTACTCTGCCTCTGAGAGTGATTGCAAGAACAGCCTAAACCGGGGCGATGAGCAAACGAACATTTACATAAGCCGTTTGCGCTTCGCAAGGTATCCGAACAGGGCAGTGTCGAAGGGCGTTGCGGTGTCGAGGAGGACGTAGTCGATCGCGTGTTCGCGGCATTCTCTTCGATAGCGTTCCGTCAGGTCGTCGATGTGTGTTCGATACTCGTTTGCGATCTGCCAGGGTTCGGTCGACACGCGCGTTCCCGATTCGAGGTCGACGAAGACGGTTTCGCGATCGAAGTTCAAGTCCCGTTCACGGGGGTCGAGGATGTGGAAGACGATCACCTCGTGCTTTCGGTGACGAAAGTGTTTGAGCCCGTTGAGTACGCGCTCGGGGTCGTCGAGGAGGTCGGACAGGACGACGATCAGACCGCGTCGCTTGAGTCGCTCGGCCAGCTCGTGGAAGGTCGAGGAGAGATCGGTGTCCGCCCCGTCTGGGCTCGTGGACGAAATGGCGCGGAGCACGCTGTTGAGGTGGCTCCCCGCCGAGCGCGGGGGGACGAATGCTCGAATCCCTTCGTCGAAGGCGGCCACGCCGACGGCGTCACGCTGCTTGATCATCAGGTAGGCGAGGGCGGCGGAGAGATGGGCCGCGTACCGGTATTTGTTCGTCTCACCCGATCCGTAGGCCATGGAGCCGCTGGCGTCGAGCAGGAGGTGGGCCTTGAGGTTGGTCTCCTCCTCGTAGCGCTTGATGTAGAGGCGGTCGGTCTTTCCGTAGACCTTCCAGTCCAGGTCGCGAAGGGCGTCGCCCGGCATGTAGGGTCGATACTCGGAGAATTCGACGCTGAACCCGTGGTAAGGACTCTGGTGGAGACCAGTGATGAACCCCTCGACGACGAGCCGGGCGATCAAGTCCAGACGCGAAAGTCGCGAGACGACGGTGGGGTCGAGGTAGTCGGAGGCTGTGGACATGGAGGGTCCTACCCGGGATCCGTGTCGAGGAGACGTTTGACGAGATCGACGGGTGTGACGCCTTCCGCCTCGGCGTTGAAGTTGGTGACGATGCGGTGACGGAGGACCGAGATGGCGATCTGTCTGACGTCGTCGAGCGAGGGGGTATAGCGGCCCTCGAGGAGGGCGCGCGCCTTCGCGCCGAGGATCAAGCATTGGGACGCGCGTGGCCCTGCGCCCCAGCTGACGAGGCCGGCGATGTCGTCGGGCGCGTGATCGGGGCGTGTTCGGCGTACGAGCGATACGGCGTAGTCGATGACCTGATCGGCCGCCGGGACGCGACGGACCAGGTGTTGGAGTTCGACAATACCTCCGGCGTCGAGGACGGGTCGAATGTCGGTCTGTTCGTCGCCCGTCGTCGTTCTGACGATGTCCCTTTCCTCCTGCTCGCTCGGGTAGTCGATCCAGAGGTTGAACATGAACCGATCCAGCTGTGCTTCGGGGAGCGGGTAGGTCCCTTCCTGCTCGATCGGGTTCTGCGTGGCGAGGACGAAGAAGGGTTCGCCCAGCCGCAGCGTCTCACCGCCGGCCGTGACTTCGTGCTCCTGCATCGCCTGTAGCAGGGCGGCCTGCGTTTTGGGCGGCGTACGGTTGATCTCGTCGGCGAGGACGACGTTGGCGAAGACAGGCCCGCGAACGAACCGAAACTGTTTGTGCCCGGTCGTCTGGTCTTCTTCGAGCACGTCGGTGCCGGTGATGTCGGATGGCATCAGGTCGGGTGTGAATTGGATCCGGTTGAAGGTGAGGTCGAGGGCCCTCGCGAGGGTGCTGACGAGGAGGGTCTTGGCGAGACCCGGAACCCCCACGAGCAAGGCGTGACCGGAGCACAGCATCGCGATGAGCATCTGATCGACGATGTCTCGCTGGCCGATGATGACGCGGCCCACCTGTCCGGTCAGATCGGTGTAGGCCTGTTTCAGTTTCTCGACTGCTTCAAGGTCTTTTCCATCGTTCTCTGGCATGGGGTCCTCGTGATGCGTCTTACGTCTTCCGTTTCTGCTTCTTGGCAGCCGGGAACAGGATGTTGTTCAGGATCAGACGGTAGCCCGGCGAGTTCCGATTGAGCGACAGCTGCGTCGGAGGGTCTCCGACGAGATGCTGGTAGTCCTCGGGGTCGTGTCCGGCGTAGAAGGTGAAAGTGCCGTTGCCGATGTTTCCGTGAATATACTTCACCTTGGCCGTTCCGGTGATCTCGCCCAGTATCGTGATGGACGGTTTGATGAGCGACCGGCGGAAGGCCGTGGTCTGACCGAGGAACCCTCGAACCACGGGGATGTGACACTGGGTGAGCATGGTCGGAACAGGATCGTATTTGGCGGAGAATTCGAAGAGCGTGAACGCATCGGCTTCCGCCCCCCTGGGCCGACCCTCCTCGGTGGGTGAGATGTCGATGTCGGAGTATTCGTACTCCATCGGGTCGCTCACGAGGGTGAAGTCCTGAAAAGCGAAGGTCGTCTCAAAATTCAGCTGGTCGGGGGCGGTCGGCTCGACGGGATCGCCGTCGTAGATGGTGTCGACGATGTCGAGGTTCCACGCCGCGCGGGAAATGTCGAAAGTATCGGTGGCAGAGCACATGGCGAACAGAAAGCCACCATCGCTGACGTAGCCGGCGATGGCCTCGGTGACCGCGCTTTTCTGTGTCGAAACTTTTGAAAAGCCGAGCCGACGGGCCATCTCTTCGAAGGCGCGCTGTTGCTGCCGATACCATTGCTGGCGTCCGTGGCTTCGGTAGAACTTGCCGTATTGGCCGGTGAAATCTTCGTGATGTAGATGGAGCCAGTCGTAGGCCTCGAGCCCGCCCCTCAACACTTCCTCGTCCCAGAGCGTATCGTATCGGATTTCGGCGTAGGAGAGCGCCAGAGTGACGGCATCGTCCCAGGGCTGCTTGTTCGGGGGTGTGTAGACAGCTATGCGGGGCGCCTTTTCCAAACGGACGCGGTCCATGTTTTCGTTCTCGATCGTCCCGTAGATTCGGGCCACCTGGCCGGCGGACAAGATGTGAAAGGAGACGTCGCGCAACCGGGATTCGCGCACGAGCGCTTCCGACGCATCGGTGAGGAAAGAGCCTCCCCGGAAGTTGAGCAGCCATTCGACGACGATGCCCTGTTCGAGCGCCCAGAACGCCACACCATAGGCCTTGAGGTGGTCGGTCTGGTCGAGGTCCATGGGGATCAGCAGCTTCTGTGCAGGAGCCGGTGAGGCGAGTACGATGATCGAGAGCGCGGTCCACAGACGTTTCATCCCGGCTGGCCCTCGGGTGGCGTGGGATGGCGAAGGCTCTTGAGTCGGGCGCGTGCCTCGTCGGCTTCGATGCTCTGACCGTAGAGGACGAGCACGCGCTCGTAGGCCGCGACCGCCTCTTCGGTGTGTCCGGGCCAGGTGCGATACACGTCGCCCACGGTGAGGAGGGCCCAGGGTCCGAAGGGGCTCCAGGGGAAGTCTTCGGCGAGCTGCTCGCACGCCCTGACGACGGCATCGGACCGTTGGAGACGCTGGAGGAGGCCGATCTGTCGCTTGACGTTGTGATCGCCCAGCGGGCCCCCAGCCGTGGTAACCTTCTGGAGGATCGACAGAGCCTCGCGAAGCTGGCCTGACCGCTCTGCTCGGAGGCCTTCGGCCAGGGCACGAAGCCCGATCGAGTCCCGCGAGGAGCCGACGTGTAGGACGTGGGCCAGTGCGATGGCGTCGTTGACGGCCCCGAAGGATTTGGTTCCCCCGGTCACCATACGGAGGCGTTCGCCCGCCTTGGCGAAGCGAAGGCGCATGAAGTCGATTTCTGCGCGCTTGAAGGCAGCCGTCGCCGACCCTTCCTTGCCTCGTTCTTCCGACGCCACCGTGGAGAGGACCCGTTCCGCCTGAGGGTAGCGTCCTGCGGCGACGTGCAGGTCGGCCAGGTCGAACAGAGCGAGGGGGCGCCACTTTCCGTGCCGGGCGGGGAGGAGCATTCGTTCGAGCACGTTCCTAGCCGAATCGACGTTGCCGTGTCGGGTCAGCAGATGAGACAGGCGATAGGCGGCTTCATCGCTGAACCGCGTGCGACGACGCGCTTCGGAGACGGATCGGTAGAGCGCCGACGCTTCATCGTCGAGGTCGAGACCCTCGAGCGCCCGGGCGCGTCCGAGCCGGGCCTGAGTCCGAATGCCATCGTTCGTCGTTCTCTCTTCGAGGGAATCGAAGGCTGCAGCAGCGATGTCGTAGACACGCGTTTCGAGGCTGTGGCGGCCGAGGGCGAGGAGGCTGCCGGCGACCGGCGCCCCTTCGGGGAGCGACGTCAGGAGGTCGATCGCATCCTTCGCGAGGCCGGCAGCCTGCGCGAAGGCCACGTAGAGTCGGATGCGGTGCGCGTCGGGATCTCTTCGAATGCGGTCCGTCAGGAAGAAGGCGATCCGACCGGGGTCGTCCGCCTCGGTCGCGATGTCACGGAGTTGCAATTCGACGAGGGGGATGTATTGGGGTTTTGCGGCAGCGAATCGGACATATTCGGTGACGGAGGTGAGATGGTCGCCTTGAGCGAGCGCAACCTCGGCGATTTCTCGTTGAAACAAGGTGCTGTCCTCGAGTGCGACACGCGCTGCGCGGTAGGCCCGTTCGGCGAGGTCGTCGAGGCCCTGCTTTCGGTAGGTCTCTGCGACGGTGACGAACAGGCCGGGGCTTCGCGCAGTGCTCAAGGCTTCGTCGATGGCGAGAAGGGCTTCGCTCTTTCGACCGAGGGAGATGAGGATATCGGCACGATGGATTCGGGCGCGCGCGTCGGTGGGCGCTCGAGCGAGCCGGTCGTCGAGTGCGGCGAGGGCATCGTCGTGGCGACCCATCTTTTTATAACTGGCCGCCAGTCGGTAGCTCAGATCGGCGCGCCCCGGATGCAGCTCGAGAAGGGCTCGATACAGGGCGGCCGCGGCATCGTGATTCCCCGCGCGCTCGTGCTCGAGGGCCTGACGCATTCGGATGCGGAGTTCTTCGAGGTTTTGAGCACCGACGGTGTTCACGAAGAAGGGCGAGAGGGTCAGGATGAGCGAGAAGAAGTAGCGCGTCACTTTTCCGCCCCTTTTTCGCGCTGGGCCTCGTCGATGAGCCGTCCGAAGTAACGCCGGATGAGGGGCTGGTAGCCGTCGGGGTAGCCCTCACTGAGGGCATCACGCAGCCTGGTACGCAAGGGGTTCACCCCTTCACCCAAATGTTCGGGTAACGCGTTCGGCCCGCGATAGACGAAGACGCCGCCGCCGCGTGCTTCTCGGGCACGGCTGAACCCACGCTGTCGCGCGGAGCGCTGAGCGTCGAGGAGGCGGGAGAGGATGCGGCGCTGGCGCTCCAGCGTGTGCCGTGTCAGGTCCCCTCGTTCCAGGTCTTTCGCCACATCCTCCATTTCTCCCGAGACCGTGCCCAGGTCTCCGAGCACACGCCCTTCCTGTGTCCCCAGACGTTTTCGGATCGCGTCGAGCATCTGCTGAATGGCTTGCTGTTCGGCCGCCATTCGACCCAGATCACCGGGGCTGGCTCCACCCGGACGTTTCTGAGCGCCGAACAAGCCCTGGGTCTGGGCGTTCAGACGGGTCTGCTGATTCGAGGCCTGCTGGAGTTGTTGGAGCATTTCTTGAAATCCGGTTGCCGAGCTTGCGTCCTGCAGGGCCTGCAAAGCACTCTGAATACCGAGCGCGGATGCGTTGAGATCGCCCATCGCCTCGGTCGCGCTCTTGGAGGCCCGTGACCCCGATCCCCGTTGGAGGTGACTGACCGCTTCTTCCATTTGTTGAAGGGCGTTCCCGAGCCCGGCCGCGGCCGATCGGGGAATGATGAAGGTTTTGTGCGATGCCTCGAGCATTCTGCCGGCCAGTCGGGCGGCCGATGCAAGATCTCGAGCCTGCTTCTCCGCGAGCGCGCGTTGCCCCGTCTTCGCGGCCGCTGCTGCAGCCGTCTGTTCCTGCCTCCTGGACAGGTGGAGAAGGTTCTGAAGCAGACCTGCGAGCTCGCGGGAGACGTCGGCCTTCTGCCGCTCGAGTCTGGATTCGCGGATCGCGGCCATCCTTTCGGCCAGCGTGGCCAGGTCGTCTCTGAGCGATTCCGTGGCTCGCCGTGCGCGCGTGACGCGTTGTGCGCGCAGGTCGCGAGCGGCCTGACCGGCACGGGGCACGACGGCGTGCTGGTCGAAGCGCTCGGCCAGTTCGGCCAGGGCCTCCGTCGTCGACTCGTCGAGCTGGTCGAGGGAGGCATCGAGTCCCTCCCTGAAGGCATCGGCCTCTCGCTCGACGGCCGTCTGTGGCTCGGCCAGAGGGGCTGTCTCCGGCGTGGCCGCGGCCTCCTCCGCAATCTGGCGCTGATGTTCGGCCAGGTCCTCGATCTGTCGGGTCAGAGCGTCGACGAACTGGTCGTTCTGGACTTCGCGCAAGAGGGCAATGGCCCGATCGAGGCCTTTTCGAAAATCTTCCTGCTGCTCGATCAACCGCGCCATGGCCTGGTCGATCTGTTCGCTGTCGGTCTCCTGTGTTGCCTCCTGGAGTTCGCGGATGGCGGATCGAAGCTCGGGTGTGTCGAGTCCTGCCATCAGCTCACGCACCTCCATCAGCTTCTGGATCGTCTCGTCGGACAGCAGTCCACTCTGTTCCAGGCGCTGTTGAGTTTCCTCGATGCGCGCCATCGACTCTTCCATGCTCCGCTGGATGTCCTCCTGGCGTTCGAGGATTTCTTCGGTTTCGGCGCGTGTTTCCCACGTGGGGGACTCGTTTTTGAGCCATTCACGTCGAAGCTCCTGCGTCTGCTGTCGCATCCGATAAGATGCGTTGCGTGCGGCCTCGAGCCGGGCCAAGTCCTCGTCGTGCCGCCGCCGTGCGTCCCGTTGAATCTCGAACAGGGACGGGAAGCGCAGGGTGTAGATGCGGGAGTCCCCATACTTGGGTCCGGTGATGACATCGTTGTCGTAGATGCGCAGGTGATATGTAAGGTGATCGCCTGGCAGCAGATCGGCCGACGAGAGGTCCCAGGTGGCGTCCTGTGTGAGTTGGCGGGCCCCAGCCGAGTCGAGAACGACCGGGAGCGTGTGGGTGTCCTTCGTGTCGTTCAGGCGAAAGCGTACTTCTGCAAGATCCAGACCGTAGTCGTCGATGGCCTCGAACAGGAGGAGAACGCGCATGGCATCGCCGAGCTCGCCGTCGGATCCGGGTCTCAGGACGGCCACTTCGGGAGGCTCGTCGGCGACGGCGAGGATGCGTCGGCTTACTGGATCGGCGTTGTCGATGTTGGCGGTGTCGGTCAGACCGATCGTGAAACGTCCGTCGGACGTGACCGGGAAGTCGAATACGACGCGTGTGTCCGCGGCCGACCCTTCCACGGGATCCCCGTTTTCGAGGTTGAGCCACCCCCGGCTGAGGGGTCGGGTCGACTCGGCCGTGAGGGTCACGCGGGTTCCCGTGGGTGCGATGATGTCGCCCCCGTCTTCGTCGACGCGGGGGGGAAGCCGCGTGTGTGGGGGGTAAAGGTAGTCGACGCGCGTGTGGGTGACGACGGGTCGTGGATGCACGGTCACGCGGTAGGTCGGAGATGTCGCGTCGTAGGCGGACCAACGGTAGTCGAGCGACTGACGGAGGTCGAGGGTTTTCGTGACGACCCCGTGTTTGACCGGAAGCCGGTGTGCGACCCAGTCCCGGGCGGTCGCTTCGCGGATGTCGAGACGGGCCACCGTCGGAACGAGCCCCTCGATTCGAACCCCGAGGCTTATTTCATCACCCGAAACCCTTTCGGCATGACCGGGTTCGATGCTCAGGTGCGTGAGGGCGGGTCGAGCATAGGCGGTCGCGGGAGACAGAAGACGGTGCGCGGCATCTCTCATTCGCGAACCGAAGGGAAAGGCGACGACGGCACACAGAACCGCGGAGATGATGCATCCGCGCCAGGCCGACAGTAGGGGTCCGGGATGGACGGCCGCGTTCAGGTCGAGGGTCCGGGCCCTGGCGACGCCTGCCTGGACGGCGGCAGCGGCGAGCGTCCGGGAGGTCGCCTGTTCAGGTGCGTCGCCCAGCTGAACGGCGTTGGAGAGTCCCTGTTGCAGTCCACCATAGTGCGCTTCGACGTGTCGGGCGATCGACCAGGTCGATTGTGGGCGCAGAAGGGGGCCGGCCACGAGCCATCCGAATCCGACGGCCAGAGCGAGCAGCAGAAGTCCCGTTGCCGCGAGTTTGACCGTCGGAGCCAGGTAGAGGACAGATTCGAGCAGGGCGAGCGCGCACAATGTGGGCAAGAGTGCTGCGAGGAGGAGGCCAACACCACGCAGAGCGCGGAATGCCGTCTCTCTTCGGCTCAGCCGTTGGAGCCGATCGGTCAGGTCCCCGTAGTCGCTGGACACCGTCGTGCGATCAGTGTGTGAGAGCCCAGACAAGGATGTTCGTTCCCATTTTCAACGCGGATTCGCGTTTTTCGGGTGTGTCGTCGTGAACGTCGGCGTCGTCCCACCCGTCACCGATGTCACTCTCGAAGGCGTAGAAGACGACGAGCCGGCCGCCGTGAAAGATGCCGAAAGCCTGCGGACGGGCGTTGTCGTGCTCGTGGATTTTGGGGAGACCCTCCGGAAACGAGTAGGGCGTGTGAAAGATGCCGAAATCGGGTGGCAGTTCGACCATGTCTTTGTCGGGAAACACACGCGCCATTTCCCGTCGAAAGGCTTTGTCCAGGCCATAGTCGTCGTTTGCCAGCAGGAAGCCGCCGTTCTCCAGGTAGGTTCGGAGCCGTCTTACTTCCTCTTCGCTTAGCCGAATGTTGCCGTGGCCCGTGAGGTAGGCGATGGGATAGGCGAAGAGGGCGTCGTCTCCGATATCGACGCGTGCCTCGACGCCGGCCGTGCGCAGGGTCGTGTGCGCTTCCGCGTAGGCCAGCAGGTTGGGGATCTCGGTCGGGCCGTTGTACCAGTCTCCACCGCCCGAATATCGAATTCGGGCGATGACGAGCTTGTCGGTGTCGGGGGACGCGTGTAGCGGACCCAACACGAGTGCCAGAAGCAGGAGGAACCCCATGAGCAGTGTCTATCGGAGTCGGCCGAGAAGGTAGCTGAAGACAAGGGCAGGGAGCGCCCTCTGTTTGAGACGTTCGGCAGGAAGGAGGAGTTCCGGTTCGGCCGGGGGGTCGAAGCTTTTGGCTTCGACCGGTTCTTCGATCCCGATGAGCGGGTCGGCGAAGTCGAACGTGCAGTCGAAGTCGACGTCGGACAGGCACCCTTCGTCGATCGGGAACGCCGCGCACTGACCGGGTCGGTCGTCGTAGATGCTGCAGATGGCAGCTCCGTCTTTTTCTCGAACCAGGAAGGGGCACTTGAAAAGAATCTCACAACAGTTGCCGCACTGGTTGCACTCGCCCTGTCGCCGACCCACCTGCTGGTGGACGTAGCCCGGACGGAAGCGCACGAGCACGTAGCGTCTGATTTTACCTCTGACCTGTCGAAGTTTCTTTTTCACGATGGTCCGAGCTCGTTCTGTTTGTTGGTGGACGCCCGCCCGAGCGAGCGCAGGTCCCACCATTCGCCCGGCCGCAGAAAGTTCCAGCCCCAGAGGATCAACGGGTAGGCCAGGAGCGCGATTGCCCGAGCGGCGGCTCCGGCGGCTGTCGTGTCCTCCGACCATCGGCCGAGCGCTATGGTGACGACGACCGTGGTGAGCACGACCTTGGCGATCCGGCCGTACTCGTAGGGAACCGGGTAAAAAGCACGCGTACGGGCGTGGAGGAGGAGGACCATCAATCCGTTGGCCGCCACACTGCTCCACGCGGCTGCAATATAACCGATTCGCGGGATCATCAGAAGATTGATACTCACGTTGACGATGGCGCCGGCGATGACGATTCCTGGCAGCATCCGGGCTCGGCCCTCGGCATAGACCCCCGCGGTGAGGATGACGTAGACCCCGTAGAGCAGGTGGCCGAGGGTGACCACGGGAATGACAACGTGACCGGAAAGGTAGTCGGCGGCTCGGTCACCACCGACGAGCGTGATCAGGTCGCGGCTGAATCCCGTCACGAACAGGAGCATCAGGCTGGCGGCGGTGACGAAGTAGGTGGTGACGCGCGCGCAGACGACGCGTGCCTCTTCGGGGTTGTCGACGGCCAGGACGCCCGGAGCCCACGCCGATCTGAATGCTCGGACGATGAGGAGGGCCGGAATGCTGAATTTGTAGGTAACGCCATAGACCCCGAGGGCGGCCAGACCCAGCAAGTGCTCGATCAGAAATCGGTCCGAGAGACTGATGACCAGAATGGCGAGGGCCGATGGCACGAACGGCACACCGAACCCGAGAAGCTCTCTGAGCAGGCGAGGGTCGAACACGGGTCGGATGACACCGAACCCTACCGGCACCATCGCGAGAAGGGCAAAGGTGGAACTGATGACGTTGGCGGTGAAAACCCCTCGCACGCCCGAGTCCCGCACGAGGATGAGGTAGACGATCAGGAGGATCTGCAGCGTGTGCTGACACAACCGGGTGAGGGCGAATCGCGTGCTCTGCTGGCGGGCACGACACAGACTGAACAGAGGTTCGCTGAGGGTGTCGAGAAAGACGACGATGGCCAGGGCTCGGACGATGTCGGCGTTCGAACCCGAGCCCAGGACGCCGGCCGCGATCGGAAACGCGTAGATCCACGTCAGCCCCGATACCGTGGTTCCGAGGACGAAAAGGGTGACGAAAGCCGTGCTGAAGCGGCGAACGACCTGTGATTCGTGTTCGCGATCTCCAGACAGGAAACGGATGAGCGCCTGATTCAGGCCGAGCGAATAGAATACGGCGCAGAAGCCGACGAAGGCGAAGCTGAGGGTGATGATGCCGTTGTCTTCGGGTGTCAGCCTGCGAACGTAGAGCGGCAGGAGAATGATGGCCACGGCGCGACCGAGGAAGTCGCCGACGCTGTAGACCGCCGTGTGCCGGGCGAGGGATCGGATCGGGGCAAAGTTCACAGCATCGAAACCGGATCGACGTCGACGCTCAGGGCGACGGACCGGCGTCTGTGCGTGTCGAGCACGCGGCGGGCGGCGTGGTTCAGACGCCGGGCGGAATCGGACTTGGCGATGACTTGCCACCGGTACCGGCGCTGGATGCGGGCGAGTGGAGCGGGCACGGGCCCGAGCACGTCGATCGACGGGTCTCCCGCTCGGAGTGTTTCGGCACATTCGCCGGCGGCCTGCGCGACGTTCGGTTCATCGGCGCCACGGAACAGGAACAGGGTCATTCGACCGTAGGGCGGGTAGCCGAGGTCTTCGCGGGATCTGAGTTCGGCGGTGGAGTAACTCGCATAGTCGTGCGTACGAGCACAGAGAAGCGGGTCCTCGTCGGGGCGGTAGGTCTGGATGACGACTTCGCCGGGGAGGTCACCCCTGCCGGCCCTGCCCGCGACCTGCGTG
Source organism: Candidatus Latescibacterota bacterium (assembly GCA_965198115.1). GTDB lineage: Bacteria > Latescibacterota > UBA2968 > UBA2968 > UBA2968 > UBA6620. The sequence continues at coordinate 4,944,872 of OZ240241.1, forward strand.
AGCAGCTGGAAAGTCCGTTCGCCCGCTCGGAAGTCGGGGAGTCCGAGTCCGGTGTCGGCGGAGATGACGCCCACGAGCGTGACGCCGGCGAAGTCCAGGCCCTTGGCGACCATTTGCGTGCCGAGAAGAATGTCGGCTTCACCCCGGCCGAACGCGTCGAGGATGCGCTCGTGGGCGCCTTTCTGTGACGTGGAGTCGACGTCCATCCGCAGGACCCGGGCGTCGGTGAACCGCTCGGCCAGGGCTTCTTCGACGCGTTGCGTTCCCGATCCGAATAGTTTGAGGCTGGTCGATCCGCAGGTGACGCAGGTCGGCGATCGCGGCTCGGTTCGGCCGCAGTAGTGACAAACCATGTGGCCGGCGGACGATCCTTTGGGCGCGTGGTAAGTGAGCGTAACCTGACACGAGATACATTCGAGGGCCGTGCCACAGTCGGTGCATTGGATGAACGGGGCGTAACCGCGGCGGTTCTGAAGCAGGATGATTCGCTCGCTCCTGACCAATCGATCACGGATACCCGTTCGGAGGGCGGTCGAGAAGAGATCGCCGCCTTCGTTCCTCATGTCGATGAGTCGGACCTCCGGAAGCGGTCGGGCGTCGATGCGGGCAGGCAGCTCGATCAGGTCGAATTTGCCCGTCGTGGCGTTGTGGTAAGATTCGAGGGACGGCGTGGCCGATCCGAGCACGACGGGGAAAGCCTCCTGTTGACCCCGTATGACGGCGACGTCGCGGGCGCTGTAGCGAGGCGCGGGGCTCTCCTGTTTGTAGGACCCATCGTGCTCTTCGTCGACGACGATGAGGCCCAGGTTGGCGACGGGTGCGAACACGGCCGACCGGGCTCCGACGACGACCTGTCGACGACCCTCCCGCACCTGACGCCACGCATCGTAACGCTCGCCCGCGGACAGGGCGCTGTGCAAGACGGCGACCCGGTCGCCGAATCGAGCCCTGAACCGCCGGACCGTCTGCGGCGTGAGCGCGATTTCGGGAATGAGGACGATGGCGCCTCTCTGTTTTTCGAGAGCGGCGGCGACCGCTTCGATGTAAACGAGCGTCTTTCCGCTGCCGGTGACGCCGTGGACGAGGTGGACGCTGAACCGCCGGGCTGCTACGTCGGGAAGGATCCTGTCGAGGGCGTCCTGCTGGTCTCCCGTGGGATCGAGCGATTCGGGCGGCTCGGCCGGGACTTCGGCGTAGGGATCGCGGACCACTTCCCGTTCCTGAAGTTCGACGAGATGACGGTCTGCCAGCCGGCGCAGGACTGCGCCATCGACGCCGACTTCACCCAGCTCTTTGGCCGTGGCCGCCCCGCCCTGGTCGAGCAGGTAGTCGAGACAGGCTGCCTGTTTGGGCGCCCGCTTTCTGAGGGTGGGGAGCTCCGCGACTGCCCAGTTAGGGTCCGTCGGGAGGAGTCGCGCGATCCGCTCTGTGCTGACACGAACACGCGGGTCGACCATGGCCTGACGCGCTTCGAGGATTCCCCTGCGGACGAGGTCGTTGACGATCCGGCGTGTGCCGCGTCCGAGCCGGCGCTCGAGTTGACGCAGGTTCAGGTCGCCCGCCTCCTCGAGGGTGGCTATCACGTCGCTCTGGCGATGCGTCAACTCGCCATTGGGACGAGGGGATGCGGCGATCGAGATGCGCTGGTCACTCTGGGTATGGATGCCAGCGGGGAGGGCGGCGGTGAGAACTTCTGCGAGGGTGCAGAGATAGTAGCTAGCGACCCAGCGGCACGTCGAGAGAAGTTCGGCAGTCAGGACGGGATACGGATCGAGGCACATCGCCACAGACCGAACGTTGACGATGTCGGTGGTGTCCTGAAACCCGACGACGATGCCGGTCGCCCAGCGCGGCCCGAGGGGAACGAGGACGCGACTGCCCACGGTAATGGCAGGCCGGTCTGGAGGGGGATCGCGCAGATCTTCGGGAACCTGGTAGGTCATCGCCCGGTCGATGCGGGCACCCAACGGTACGATATCTGCGAACGGGCCTGACATCAGGGTCGGGAGGGCTCGATCTCTTCGACCCAGATGCTGGCGCGGGAAATGAACAGACGAACCTTTCGTCCTTCCTCGGCGAGTGCGCCTTCGGTGGCGAGTGTCTTCCCGAGCAAATCCAGACGAACGTCACTCCCCCGATCGACCTCGACGAGGAAACGCTCTTCGGCCTCCCAGGTGAGACGACGACCGGACGCGACGAGTCCGGCGAAGAGCGGCTCGCCGTCCGCCCTGACGGCGATGGTGGACGTGCCGAGACCGATGGCGGAGAGCGTGATTCTGGGTGCGCCCGGTAGACCGTAGGTCTGTGGGGTCAGCGAGTAGGCCGCGACGACCCGTTCACGGGTGGTGACGGTTCGATCGCCGGCAGGTGGCGCATCGGAGGAGGGTGTTGGCGTGGCCCGGGAGACGTCTCGTTCGGACCGGGTGAGTGGAGAAGCCGTGGCCGACGGTCTGGCTGTGGAGGCAGTAGACTCGCTCGCCGAGCCTGCGGAGACAGGCATATGCTCTGGTTGCGAGACCGACGTCACCTGATTGCCCGGGACGGCCGCTTCTACGGGTCGGTTCTCGTCGGGTGACGTGGCCAGGTCCGCGGTCGGGTCCTGGTTGAGCAGGATGAGTCCGACCAAGCCAATCAACATCAGGCTCGAGGCGCCGACGACGACCCACCGTGACCCGGTGTCCCGTCGTGCAGCCGTGGCGGACACGTCATCTTCGCGGGCCTTGCGCAGCGTGGCTCTGTCGTAGGCCACGATGACTTCGTCAGGATCCGCACCCACCTCCTGGGCGACCTTGCGGAGGAACATGCGGATGTAGGCTTCGGGCAAGACGTGAAAGTCACCCGCCTCGAGCGCCGTGATGAATTCGGCGTTGATCCGTGTTCGACTGAACAGGTCGTGAACGGACAGGCCGAGGGACTCACGTCGGGTTCGGAGTTCGTGAGCGACGTCTTCCACGTCAGGCCTCTCGGAGTGCGGCGACGACATCGCCGGTAGGGGAATCGTCGACCCGGAGATGGTCCTGGTACGGTCGGAGCATGCGGTAGAGGTCGGCCACGGGCAGGCCGACGACGTTGTAGTAGCAACCGTCGATCTGCTCGACGAAGACGGCGGCGCGTCCCTGAATACCATAGGCGCCCGCTTTGTCGTAGGGCTCGTCGGTGTCGACGTAGGCCTGGATTTCGGCCTCGTCGAGCGTTCGGAAGGTCACGCGCGTCGTCGTGACGCCGGCCGTCGACCGATCGGATGCGCCCAGAACGACAGAAAGCCCCGTATGGACGTCGTGCGTGCGGCCCGACAGGGCACGGATCGACTCGACGGCCGCCTTTCGGCCCTCAGGCTTTCCGAGGATGATGCCGTCGAGTGCGACGACGGTATCGGCCCCAATGACGACGTGGTCGGGACGACGCTGCGCGACACGGCGTGCCTTGCGCTCCGCAAGGTGGACGACCGTCGCTTCGGGGGACGTGGCGACGGTCTCTTCGGCGGCATCGCTGGGGTCGATTTCGAACTCAAACCCCAACAGGCGTACGAGCTCTGCTCGCCGAGGCGACGCGGATGCGAGGACGAGCGGATTCACGAGATCTCCCGCGCAGGAGATTCGATCATCAATGTCACGGGACCGTCGTTCTGAATGTCGACCCGCATGTGAGCCCCGAACCACCCACGCTCGACAGGAACACCCTTCTGTTCGACGGCGTCAGCGAAGGCTTCGTAGAGCGGCTCGGCCGAGTCGGGTGACGCCGCGTCGGTGAAACCCGGACGCCTGCCCCGGCGCGTGTCGGAGTAGAGTGTGAACTGGCTGATGACGAGGGCCTCGCCTCCGATGTCGAGCACCGATCGGTTCATCTTGCCTTCGTCGTCGTTGAAGATTCTGAGGTTCGTGACCTTGTCGACAAGGTATTCCAGATCCTCCGGCGTGTCGGACGCGGCGACGCCGAGCAGGATGACGAGGCCAGGGCCGATCCGGTTTTCGCCCTTCCCCTCAGCGGAGACTCCCGCCTCAGTGACTCGTTGAATCAGAGCCCGCACCGAAGTCCAATGTCTCTCGTAACTTACAGTAATTTATATAAATAGCTCGACAAGACCGTTGGAATCTAATCGAATGGGAGAGGGTTTGCAAGGGGGTTGCGCCCGCTTGTGCGGGCGAAAGGCAGAAGTGCCAACGTAAAAGGAGAACGGATGCGGGAGAGCTGCTCCAACGGCTCTCAACTCGGAGATCGGCAATCGGAGGTTGGGATTCGGTTTTCAGAGGCCGTAAACGTTGCCTCGTTTGGTGGAGAAACCGAACTGGGGGAATTGCTTGATGTTGACCTTGAACGCGGCGCCGCGTGCGAACCCATTGGGAACGATTCGAGCCTGAGCTTCGAAGCAATGAAGGTCCCTGTAGATGGAAATTTCCTGGTTCGTGACGTCGGGATTGACGAGGTCGAGACGGATTGAGTAGTCGACACGCCAGTCCCTGTGAGGGCTGAAGGCCAGGGCTGACCGAAACCAGGACGTGTGGGATGTGGTCGTTCCCGTTCTTCGGAACTCGAACTGGTGGCCCACGGAGACCCGCCACGGGCCTGCTCGATCGATGTCGCGATTCAGGTTGCGCTCGTATCCGAATTCGGACGGGTCCTGGCCGTAACGATCCTGACTGAACCGGTCCAGGGCGAAATCTGACGGATCAGACAGACGTTCGTCTTCGCGTCTACGACTTCGAGCCGTGTCGGCGCGCGTACCCGTGAAGGACAGACTCGTCGTGGCCGAGAGGTTTCTAAGCAGGGGCGAAAACGGTTTCCAGGTGTCGCCCTGGTTGTAAAGCTCGTGCGTCATGTTCACCCGGAGATCGATGCGGCGGTCAGGTTTGACGGAGACGGTGGTACGAACCGGCTGCACGCGCCGCCGCGAGGGCGAGTCGAAGTCGAGGGCCGTGCGGATGTTCGCGGTGACGAGCGTGAATCGTCGTTCCTCGCCGTCTTCGTTTGCCGTTTTGACGTCGAAGCTGTTGGAGATGCTGACGGTCGCAGAGCGTCGTGCGTCGCCCGCCATCCGTGTGCCGCCAAAGCCGAACGTCCCGCCGGATACGGTGGCGTTCTGCGCATATCGTAACCCGATCCTCGGCTGGAATCGGTGGCGGATGCCCCGCAGACGGCCGGCACGAACGTTGAATATCCCGTAGAGGGTCGTGCCGGTGGTGATGCCGCCCGTGTAGGTTTCGTTCCGTGTGGGCGCGCCCGTGTTGTTTCGAGAAAGGCGTTGAGAGGTCGTGAAGTTAGGGGTCAGCTCGACCCAGCCGAACGGTCGATGCTGGCTGTTCACGCTGAGGCGACCTCCGAAGGTGAGGTTCTGAGGCTCATCGTCCTGATCGGGTGCGCGTGCGAACCGGTTGTCGACATCGCCAGACAGGCTGTAGTAGAAGGCGCGGTACCAGGGTCCACCGCGGCGCGAGCGCGACGCGCGATCGTTGGACCCGAAGACGCGTCGACGGCCCTGACGGAACGTCAGACGCGGGAAGCCCTGGAAGTTGTTCTCCCGATCGACCAGGTCTCGGAAGTAGGTCATACTCAGGTCGACGCTGCGCCCCGCGTCGCGCCAGTCCTTGTCGATCGAGAAGGATGATCTGAGCTGCGAGTTGAGGAAGGTGTAGAGGTCTTCGGCGTTGCGCTGGTCGAAGGAGCGGCTGTTCGTGAAGTTTCCCGTTGCCCGGAGGTTCGAGGTCGGCGAGAGTCGCTGCCAGTGGTTCAGGTCGAGCCGCCAGCTGCGTGTGGATGTCTCGGTTCCGGTGTTGAAGTTTTCGAACTGGAAGAACACGCGTCCGTTCATCCGTCTGCGAACGTTGTAGTTGAACAGACCGTCGAGGAGGATGCCGCCCGTTTCGCGGACGTTCGTTCGAGCGGTGGCATCCCAGTACTCACTGGGTGCGTAGTAGTAGCCGAGGTTGTTGACGGTGATTCCGTCTCGACTGTTGGACCCCACGCTCGGTGTGAGGACGCCCGAACTTCGACCTTGCCGAAGTGGGAAGACGTAGAAGGGAAACCAGGCGATCGGTACGGGTCCGAGTTCGAAGGTGACGTTCCTGGCGACTCCCTTGTCGTTCTCGACAATCTTGAGACGGTCGACGAGGAAGCGATAGTGTTCGTGGTCTTCCTCGCAGGTGGTGAGAGAGATGTCGCGAAGGTGCACGTTCCTCGTCGAGTCGAGGATGGCGTGCGCGCCTTTGATGTAGTATTTGCTCTGACTGACGGCCTGGCCGTCCCACACTCGCCCCCTGCCCGAATCCAGGTGGTAGACTAGCCGTGATCCGGAGAATCGTTCCTGACCCCCGCCCCTGGAAAAATCGGGACGTTCGGACAATCTACCCGTCTCGTCGACGAGCGCCTCTGCCGTCAGCGTTCGTTCACCTCGGTCGAAGATCACCCGGGCCGCGCGGATTTCGACGTCAGCGTAGTTGACGACGACGTTTCCTTCGAGGGTGACGACGTCGGCGCGGGCATCCTCGAAGGCCCGGTCTGCGCGGAATGCCACCGCCCCGGGCTTCGAAGTCACTTTTGGCCGTTCTGCCGCGTCGCGATTCTGTCTGTGCTGGCAGGTTCCGGTCGCCGGCCACGCCACGATCAGGGCCAACACCAGGGCGAGATTTCGTAGGATTCTGTGGCTCATGGTCCTATTTCGGTCCTGCAGGTCAATCTTTCGTTCGAAAATCGCGAATCAGGTGGCTCATTCTTGAAATTCGGTCTTGTAAGCCATAAACTTAGTACTCCTGTTCTCAAATACGGTGACGTATTCTAAGCAGACTTTGCCAAGGGCGTATCGTAGAACCTGAGTTTGTCGATCATCTCCGCGAGATCTGTTCGTGTGAACTTCCATTTGAAGGGTGTGGCGATACGTCCGTAGCGTTCCTGAAAACCGAGGATTCTTGCCTCAAGCTCTTCGAGCGATGCAAATTCGATAGGTGTCAGAGCCTTGCGTTTGAGGATCGAGAAGTAGATCTCGATCTGATTGAGCCAGCTTGCGTGGATCGGAAGGTGAACGGGGTGGATGTTTGGCCACTTCCCCTGGATACGGTCGATGCATGTTTGCCCTCGGTGCGAGGAGCCATTATCCACGATGAGGTAGACTTTCTTTGCCGAGCAATAGGGTTTCCGGCTCATGATCAGGCTCAGGAGCCGGTTGAAGGGCTCGATACCCGAAGAAGACTCACAGAGACCGAAGATTCGACCATTGTGCACGTCGAGAGCAGCCAGATAGGCCAGGGCTCCTTTCCGCTCGTATTCGTGTTTCAACGCGTGCCGCTCTGTTCGAGGCTGGCGGTAGGGTAACGTGCTTGCGAGCTCGTGCTTGAATACTGGTCTTTTCGTCGGCAGAAAGTACATATTCCCTCGGCCCTAAAGGCTTTCCTTGCCATTGGCGGTGATACAGATCAAGGACTCTACCTGCTTTGGTTTGGAAGTCCGGGTCCCGTGGGAAAATCCAGGAGCGATGATACCAAGGACGAATCGCGTCCTCGTTCAACCAGCGCCAGACAGTGGCGCCGCTGATCTTGGCAACGAAGCCCCTTTGCACTGCCTCGGCGGCAATCTCGGAACAGCTGAACCGCGAGAGCGGTATCCCGCTCTCGCTCGGTAGTTCACACGCCAGCGCCTTGATCTGAACGACCACCTGAGGGGGGAAAACCGGGCGGGCGCCCGGGACGAGATCTATCTTCGAGTCCCGAAAGACGCTCTTCGAAAAAGCGCTTACGCCATTTGCTTACGATCGGACGCGGGACATCCAACCGTTGGGCGATAATCTTGTTGGATAATCCCTCGGCGGCGAGAAGCACGATTTTCGATCGGATCACTTGATAATACGGTAACGTATATTGTCCAGCCATTCGCTCGAGGTCGACCTGTTCCTTCTCAGACAGTAGCACCACATAAGGCGAACGTCTTGGCATTGTTCTCCTCCTTTTGAAGGAGAACATAAGCTACAAATAATGTTCAGGACATACGTAATAATGTTTATGAAACCATGCACTTAGGTATGCACGACTCGCAATGATCGTTCCAGATGAACTCACCGTCGCGGTCAGGGGCAGCCGGGACAGGAGGAGGCGTGATCGACTCCCTCACGATTCCGCTTTTCGAAAACCTCAGCGATGATGATCGCACCGCATTGTTGCGGAGTGCGACCGTCCGTCCCTGCGTGGATGGCGAAGCCATTATCAACGAGGGCGACCCCGGAGAAGGCATCTTCGTCATTTCCCAGGGCGAAGTGCTCATCGAAAAGGCCACGATCGAGGGCAAGGCCGAAGTGCTGACCGTCCTGGGTGCGGGCGAGTGCTTCGGGGAACTGGCGCTCGTCGACCACGGGCCCCGGAGCGCAACCGTCCGGTCCCGGGGATCGGCCGAGGTACTGGCGTTCGAGGCCGACACTCTCGACGCGTTTTTCACGGCACACGGCGAAGTCCATCGTGCGATTCTGAAGAACCTCGCGGTCATCACGTCGGGTCGGCTTCGGAGACTCGACGAGGCGGTGATCGAAAGCGCCTACGACTCCGTACTCCTGATCGACAATGTTTTCCGGATTCTTAAGCATCGTCAGATTACGGACCGAACACCGTTGATCCCGGCGAGCGCCCAATCCGGTTCGGATCTTTTCGAGGTCGTGCCACGGCTCGGCGAGGGGGTACGCCAGAACCTGACATCGATCATTCGCGCCGAAGACCTCGCCAGGATGAACCTGGAATACGAGAGCGACGAGGGCGCGACGGACTACTTCGAACTGACCGTAGCCCCGAACGGAGAGGCCGGAGCCTCCGTCGGGATCCGCAACGTCATGGAGTCCAAAGCGCTCGAAACCCGGCTGATCCAGTCGGAAAAGCTGGCTATGACGGGTCAGATGTCGGCCGAAATCGGACACGAGCTGCGCAACTTTTTAACTGTTCTGATCGGTCACGTCGACTTGCTCGGCATCAACCCCGATATCCAGCAGAGCGAAAAAGGGAAGCGCAGCATCGGGATCATCGCCGAGCAGCTGGAGCGCGTCGAAAAATTCGCGTCGGGTCTGATGGAGCTCGGCCAGCTTAAGCTGCAGAAAGAGCCGTCCCACGTGAACCTGTTGATCGAGAAACTGATCGGCTTCATACAGGGGCAGCAACGTTTCAGGCAGGTCGAGTTCGAACTCGATCTCGGTAAGGGCGTGCCGTTGATCGAGGCCGATCCGGGTCAGATCCAGCAGGTGTTGCTCAATTTGTTTGCGAACGCGGCCGACGCGATGGGGGCGGGGATTGTGGCGGTGGGGACCCTACTCGACGATGACGGTCGGCTGGTTGTCGCGGTTCGGGACACCGGACCGGGTATGCCCGACGAGGTGGTCGCCCGGATCTTCGAGACTGGGTTCACGACGAAGGATACGGGTCACGGGTTCGGCCTGCCCGTCTGCCGACGGATCGTCGAGAACCACGGCGGCGTGATCGACGTGGAAACCGAGCCCGGCGTGGGTACAACGTTTACGTTGACCTTTACTATCTGATTGCGACCCTGATCTCCTGATTCAGCCCGGTCTTCGGACCGGGCTTTTTTTATGGGTGCCCGGTCTCTTGACCGGGCCTTTTTCGTGCCCACTCGATCTATGAGGGGAACAAATTTCCGCTTCTGGGTCGAGAGATCGAACCAGTGGATAGGTCAAGTGCTGTAAAAACATATATTTCCAAGATCAATCCGAATCTGGCATCCGGCTTGCGATAGACTGGCCGGGTGACGTATTGCCCTCGAAATCCCCCCGAATCTCCCTAACAGTAGGCGTTTCCCTTGATCTGGACTATACCGCTTCTCCTCATCGCTGTAGCGCTCGGGTTCGGCTTCTTGATCTGGGTCAGTCTGGCCCTTCTGGATGAGTGGGAGACCCTGCAAATCATCGCTAAAGGAAATTTCAGACGTGCCGATTAGACTAGATAGAAGGTCGAAAAAGCAGGACATTCGTGGACGAAAGGAGCGCACAATGGGTGCAAAAGACAGAGAACTGGCGGAGCTCTATTGGCAGCTCCAGAAGAGGGTTCATACGGACCCGAAAGTGCGGTCGTATCTGCACTCTCTGACGCGCATTCTCAAGGCGCGACGCATTCGTCCGAACGCCCTCAACAAGGTCGGACTCGAGCTCGCCGGACAGAATCGAATCTGACCCACCTTCATCCTTGAAGCGAGACGCCCCTGTTCCTTGAGAACGGGGGCGTTCTGCTGTACAACAAAAAAGGCAGCCACTGAGAACACTGAGAGCACGGAGAGGTGGGTAGACCCTGACATCTGGGCCCATCGGGGAGGACGGTGATAGGGCCCGACACCGGACGTGGTGGCTTGCCAAGCGGGGGGTGGCGGACTACTTTCATTGAACGTGCGAAAGTGGTGGAACTGGCAGACACGCCAGATTTAGGATCTGGTGGCCGAGAGGCCGTGGGGGTTCGAATCCCCCCTTTCGCACCAATATAAACACCATACCCAGGACAGGTATTTACGGAAGGGCTCCCCGCTTTGAGGAGGCCTTTCGTATTTGGCAGTAAAGTTCAGTGTCCATAGAAGTGTCCACGAGCCTACACGAAAACCCCAGTTTTCAGAGGGCCGTAGGGGGTAGCTCCCCCGCACGGCTCCGTCTCGCCGGCGGCCCTCGTAAACCCTCAGACGGGAGGGAAAAGCGATGCTACCTGCGGAAGACTGGAATCGGCACAACCGTGAGCTCATCTCTCAGCCAACACCTGGCGCGCCCGCAGATTGCAACCAGTTGAGAGAGGATATCCTCTCAGGTTTGGAGAAGTTTCGTCGGTCGAGCATCGAGCCCTCGCCGCTTTGGACGGACGTGCCGTTCACCGAGGAGCTGTTTGCTGATCTTGACGAGGATGATGTTGACCTGTATCAGCGCTGTCTGTGCCCGGAGTTTCTGCGAGTGAACGTCTACTTTACTCTCAGAACGCTCGTCCTCTTCGTCAGCGAGCAGGCCATCGCCTACGGATCCCCTCAGCAGGTATCCGAGATCGTTGAGACACTCACCCGCCTTTCCAAGAAGCACAGCGGAGTTGGCCAAGTGCCCGTGGCCGGTATCTTCTTTCTCTGCAGCAACGCTTGGACAGCGTATGTCGGTAGGGAATCCATGCAGGCAATGAGGGAGGCCGAGGAAGCTGGGCTTGCGGTCGCCATCGAGCGGGCGACTGAACTCACGGCGGCCATCCACCGGATAATCCGATTCGTGTCGCCCGGCCACGTGCTGAACGATTTCCTTGGAGCGATTGATGCAGGCGATGAGAGCCTGCGACTCTGGAATGTTGTAGGAGAGAAGATCCAGGAACTCGGACTGAGAAGACCCCTCCAGGAGCTCGAGGACAGTATAGAACTAGAGTTGGGACGTCTCCGCGCAGAGCACAAAGAATGGGCTGAAAGGGTGTTCGGTGATCGACCGAGGCAGATATCCTACTTGCCTCAGGACGTGTATCGTGCTTGCCAGGGCATCGCGGATGCCTTTGAGCTTGGACGGGGATCTTACTATGGGACCCGCAAGGACGCTTGTGAATTGCTGACTCTTTGCGGAATCGGGATAGATGTCGACACACTTCGGAAGTGGCGTTCTCGGAACCCGTGAACATGCCCCCTTTGCGAGAAAGTGAGATGTTCACGGGTTTTATGAGAAGTTGGACTAGTTCGTATATTCACGCATAGATGGGTAGAGAAAGACCCCCGATCGTGATCAAGACGACCAGGGGCCGGAGCACACTACCGGATCGCACCAGTAGGTACACCCCCAAGATACAGCCTAAAGCCAGAGGAGATCAAGATGAGTGTGAAAGTTGTTGGAGATCGCCTGCTGAAGCCCGCGGAAGCCGCCGAGTATCTCCAGTGCACGGAGAATACGCTCCGGTGTTGGGTGAGTCGCCGGCGCGTGCCTCACGTGAAAATCGGTAGGTCTGTTCGGTTTCGTCTGGCCGACCTCGAGGCATTCGTCGAAAAGAACTTGGTCAAACCCGTCGCGGCCTGAGTTCGTCCAAACTCACGTCATGAACCTCAAAGGACTTGGAATCCGGTGATCTACGGAACCGGCGTCGCACTGCCTGGATATTTCTGATCAAACGTCCGTACGTCAGAAACATTCATTGTGGACGCCTGTCCCGGCGACGACCGGAAGGGAAGAGGAGACCACAATTCCTCACTTTCCGTCCCCTTATCTGCGTGGCGGTGGATCCTTGAGAACAGACACTGACGAAGCTATCGCGCAATTCCGGACAGCGATCCGCGATGCTGGGCTGACCCCGCCGGAGAGCATTGAGCCGGACGGAAGACTGCATCGCTTTTCCAGCAACGGCCAGCCTCGCGATGACGCCGGATGGTATGTCCTCTTCGGCGACGAGTTTTCTGTAGGAAGTTTCGGCTGCTGGCGCGGCGGGATCTCTCAGACCTGGCGAGTGAAAGGTGACCGCAAGTTATCCCCGCGTGAGCAGACCGTGCACCGAGAGCGAAAGGCGTCAATAAAACGCGTGCGTCAGGCCGAGTACGCAAAGTGCAAGGCAGAGGCCCAGAAGAACGCAGTAGAGATATGGCGAACCTCCGAACCGGCGACCGACGATCATCCCTACCTGGTCAGAAAGGGCGTGAAGGCGCACGGGTTGCGTGTGCTGGGTGATGGGAGACTGGTCGTCCCGATGTTTGAGGGGGCAGAACTCCATAGCCTGCAATTCATCCTGGCGGCAGGGAAAAAGAAGTTCCTGACCGGAGGGCGTGTGAGGGGCTGCTACTTCCCGATCGGACAGCCGGACGGCATCCTGTGCCTCGCGGAAGGCTTCGCCACGGCCGCCACTATTTACGAAGCCACAGGCCACGCCGTGGCGGTGGCCTTCAGCGCTAGTGGTTTGCCGTTGGTAGCGCGGCTGCTGCGAGCGAAGTATCCCGACCTGCAACTAATCATTTGCGCTGACGACGATACCAAGAAGGACGGCAGCAATCCTGGAATGACGGCAGCACAAGAAGCGGCTCGAGAGGTTGATGGGCCGCTTGCCGTCCCGGACTTCGGAGACGATTGGCAGGTAGGCGCAAGCGACTTCAATGACCTGGCGCAGCAGTCAGGGCTTGAGGCGGTAAAGATATGCATCGAGCGGGCCGAAGCTGTTTCCCGGTCGGAGCCAGTTACGCCGGCCGGTCTGTTGGATGCGGCAGGCGTAACCGCTAACCTAAAGGGAGTGGACGCCGCGACGGATGCCCTTCGGCAACTGGTGCACGTGCTCAAGAAAACCAGGGCAGACGACCTGCTGCGCGCTGGGGTGCGGGAGGAAGCTGTAAACCGCCTCAAGGAGGCGGGGATAACAGCGTCGGCGAGGATGGTCGATGCGGCGCTCCGCGCCCGGACGAGCGACGGTGAGGACAATGGGCAGGGACAACGTCTTCTGCTCACCGACCCCGAGCCGTGGGACGGCCCCGTGGACGGTGCTGACTTGATAGATGAGGTGGCCCGCACGATTGTTCGCTACGTGGTGCTCCCCGAAGGTGCGGCGACGGCGATCGCCCTCTGGGTGTTGTTTGCTCACGCCCATGATATAAGTGTCGTGTCGCCACTCCTCTCCATCACCTCACCGACGAAAAGATGTGGCAAAAGCACGCTGATGATGTTGGTCAGCGGCTTGGTGCCGCGACCGCTACCGGCGTCAAACATCACGGCTGCTGCTCTTTTCCGGACGGTCGACACTTGTAATCCCACGCTTCTGATTGATGAGGCCGATAGCTTTCTCAAGGAGCACGAGGAGTTGCGCGGCATTCTCAACTCGGGTCATACGCGTGCGATGGCCTACGTCGTCAGGTGTGACGGCGACGACCACGAGGCGCGCGCCTTCTCCACTTGGTGCCCGAAGGTCCTGGCCCTGATAGGGCAGTTGCCTGACACGCTCGCTGACAGGTCCATCGTCGTACCGATGCGTCGCCAGGGACGTGGGGAGCGCGCTGAACGCCTTCGCCTGGATAAGCTGAATCTGGAGGACCTGCGTAGCAAAGCGGCACGCTGGGCGGCGGACAATATGGGTCCGCTGCAAGGCGCGGACCCGGACGTGCCGAGTTCCCTGGACGACCGAGCTTCCGACAACTGGCGGCCCCTGTTGGCGATCGCCGACTGCGTCGGCGCAGATTGGCCGGAAGAGGCTCGTAGGGCTGCCGTGGTACTGTCGGGGGCGCCGGAGGAGGATGGCGCGACCGGTACGCTACTGCTGGGAGATCTGAAGCGTGTGTTCGACGAGCAAGAGGTCGACCGCCTGACATCGGCCAAGATCGTCGAAGGGCTCATTCAGATGGAGGAACGGCCGTGGCCAGAGTGGCGCGGCGGGAAGCCCCTTACGCAGCGCGGCCTTGCCCGGCTGTTAGGGCCTTTCAGCGTTCGACCCCAACAGCTTTGGATCGATGGGGCGAAGACACGGGGCTACAATCGCGATGACTTCGTAGACGCCTGGACGCGCTACCTAGTTCCTGACCCTCCCACCGGGGCTTTTTCCGAGGGACCCCCGGCCCCAAGTGGTAGGTCCGGTAGGACCCGCGTCAGGACTGCGTTTCAGCCAGATTCGCAAGCGGTAGGCGCTCGCAATCCTACCAGTTGCGAAAACGCCCAAAAACCGCACCAGGACTGCCTCCTACCGGTCCTACCACTTGCAAACCGCCCATCTGAGACGGAAGTGAATGAAGATGGCTGGACGGAGGTATGACCATGACATCTTTGCAAATCCTCTCAGAGGTTCGCAGGCGGGGCATTGAACTGCAGGCTGTTGGCGACAGCCTACGTTTCCGTTCGATGCAAGCTGTCCCACCGGAATTGCTGTCCGCCATTCGCACCCACAGAACTGAGCTATTGGAGATGCTGCGCCTACCGGAAGACGGTGGCCAAACAGGTACGCCCAGTGCCGCGCCTGTAGGCATTGAACGGCTGGAAGCAGCTGAAGAGGAGTTTGTGCACCTGGATGTTGTCCCTCTTGACGTTGTCCTTTGCATCGGAGACCCGGAGCAGCCCGGGTGCTGGCTGGCTTATCGACGGATGAACCGGACACGACAGGGCCGCGGGGACTCTCAGGCGACGGCGGTTTTGGAGCTTGCAAGAGCCGAGGGCGATGCTGGATGAGGAGGTGTGCCCCAACATTCTCGGCCCGGTGGGATGTGTCCCTCGGGCTGTTGAAAGGGCAAGCCGGCCCTGGGGAATCCCAGAGCCCAATACGAGAGAGGGGACGACTATGAGCGAAGCTATTGCTGAGTTGTTGAAGGCCAAAGACCAACTTGCCGAACTGGCGAATCTGGTCGATGGGATGATGAACCAGATCGTGGCCTAATCTGGGAGAGCTCTTCCGATTTCGGACGCATCAAGGAGAGCGGGCCCCATTGGGCATATGGAGTCGTGAACAGGGCAGAGGGCTCGGGGTCACAGGTAGTAGGGTCCTCCTTGAGCGCCCTGAGGTCCTCCCTCCCTCCTGACCGCATTCGCCATCTACTCGTATCGTGGCTCGATGAGGCTGAGCCGAAGCGCCCCCGCCGGCAGTTTTCCACAGCCTCCCGGGAGCGTAACCGTGGGCACAGTGGCCGAAACGGAATTTGCCTCACTGAGCAATCTACGCACAGCAGCTGATGGAGGAAAACGGCATCGACCCCGAAGACATCGACGGGTCTGGCGAAAACGGCCTCATCAAGAAGGTGGACGTGGAGGCTTGGCTCGAACTCGAGGGCGTATGACCTACGCCGAGGCGTACATAGACGCAGCTGATCCTGCGCACAAATCCGTCTCTGAGACCAACGACCTGGCCCTTCTCAGGCGGGCCACTCAGGCCACGATGCGCGAAGCCTCGGCCTGGCGCGGCGGGGTGTGGTGGTTTACCGAAGTCGAGATCGCCCTACAGGCCGGTATCAGGCTCTACGATGCCCCTTCGCGTGCGTGGAACCCCGTCACCCGGGACACGTCCGGTGAGTATATCCAGCTTGCCAGCTACGATGTGAAGACCTTCAGGACGAACAACGAGCTCTCGCTGCCGTTCGTGTCCAAGGAGTATGTCAGCTATTACGACACGAACTGGACCCATACCGCAGATGAGGGATCGGTCTATCAGTGGACGTGGAGCGGGGCGAAAATCGCCGTCTACCACACGCCCTCGCAAGACTACATCGCGGAAAACCCCTACATCTGGGGAACCGCCTACCGGGAGCTGCACACCCCCAAGAACAATCCCTCAGATACTGCCGATGACGACAACTGGGACGACGAGATCGACGCGGTGCCCCGGCAGTACCATCAGGTGATCGTCGACGGGATCACCTACCACGCCTTCCGATTGTCCCGCAACGGCAACTACGTCAACGCACGGGCGATCTTCCACGATGGCCTCGACCAGATGAGGGAAAAGTCGCGGCCCTACCTCGGGCAGGCGTCGGGCCAGATGTCGCCATCACCGGCGTTCCAGCGCGGAAATCAGGTGGTGGTGTCGCCGGGATACTCTGACTACGGACGGAGGTAACTTGGTGAAGGTTGTAGCTTTCATCATCGCGATCTTTTCAGCTTCGGCATTCGGCCAGGTGGGCATCAACTTCACCAACCTCCCACCTCTGGGCTGGGACCCGTTCGAGGTTGCCGATTCGACGTTTCTGGTGGGGGCCGACACGGTTTCCGTCAAACTCATCACCGGGGCTTTTGACTCCCTGGCCTACATCGGGAAGTTCGAGGGTCGTAACGACTCGACGAACCTGGTTGTCGTGGCCGACCAGGGATGGGACGGCTGGCGGTGGATCACCACAGACACTATCGACACGATCGTCCGTTCCGGGACGCTCCCGGACACCCTTATCGCAGAGGAAATCAGCGGAATCTTGAAAAATTGGCTGCCCCGGACCCGCATACGGCTTGTGTCGTCTGCAGGTCCCCTCGATTCGACCGCGGCCACGGTGACCATCATCCCCTTCTACCTTCGACGATAATGCACCGACGACGCCTGCAAGCCCAGCCCCGGCTTTTGACTATCCCGAGCGGCGGGATCTATAACCTCCGCTCGGGGGTCAACGACTCGGGCGAGGCGATCGAAATTCCGCTGTCCTATATGAGAGTTTGCGAGAATATGTATGTCAACCGGGACAGCTTGATCGGCCGCGGCGGAACCCAAAAGCGGTGGGGTGGGGCTTCTCTCGAGGGCGGGGCTCCGATACAGCACGTCCACCAGCACTTCACGAGAGCGGGGCCACAGGGACTGCGGGTCTGGGTGGCGGGGTTGGGGAATTCTCAATCCATGGCGCCGATGGTACCGGAGGACAAGTCAACAACTTCGGCGCAAGTGGGGGTGGAGGTGGACATTTAGAACGTTGGTTGGGAGGGGTTGGCGGTAATACCTTGGGCACAGACGGCAGTGACGGGTTTGACGTTCACCAACTCGGCGGGGAGTAGAAGTCGAACGCCCTCTACCTCACAGCTGGAACACAACCCTCAGAGGGTAATGAAATGAAGAGTCTGCTACGTGCCGCAGCGGAGGAGTACCACAACCTGGAGAGGTACTTAGAGACTCGACACCGAGAGATAGTCAAGATTCTCGGGCCATATCCTGATTTGACCGACTCATACGGTCAGTTGATTTGTCACGCCACGCTGATACTGGGTAATGTAACTCCCAAGTCGAAGCAAGACGCCGCTCTGAGGGATCAGATGGCTGATGTGTTCGATTTCCTTTGCTCTGCACGGGAACAAGTCCTCGGGGGAATGCTGCATCTGGCCTATCCCTTAAGCAGGAGGGCATACGAGACCCTCTCACTGATGGTTCTATGTTTCCTGGACGACCCAACTGTGCAGAAGTGGGAATCAGGCCATCAGATCAGCAATTCAACGGTGAGGAGGAAGCTGTCCGAACATCCTATGGGAGAATCCGAAGCAGCTATGAAGAGCCTATACAAATTCTATAGTATAGCTGCACATCCGAACAGAGACATGATTCGGTACCGATACTTGGGTGAAGGCAATCAGTTTGTTCTGGGAGCAATAGCGATACCCGATCTGACCTTTACTTTCCATTCCTGCATGGCTCACGTAGATCTCTGGTTCTGGTTCGGTGCAGTAGTTACGCACGCATTCCTGGTCCGTCGAAGCCGGTGTCGCTCATGTCGCGGGGCCTCCCGTTTTTAGAGTACTCTAACGGAAGACGCAAACCGTTTCTCACTCCCCGAACCTCCGATCGCGCCACGAGGTGTTCGGATATCGGTGCTGTCAACAATTAATTTCGACAGACAATAAATCGATTCCAGTTGATTCCAAAACGCTGGATCCTAGTCCACCAGTGGCAAAGGGCCTATATTTTGGGCTCTATCCGGGTTTCTCAACGGTGAAACTATAGAATGACAAGGTCATAGATCGTTCCCTACGCTTGGTTGTGTGTGTAGGACAATCAAAGCGAAGGGGGTGCGACCTATGACCGGGAGCAGATTACTATCGAAACTGCTGAGATTCAAGGGGTTCCGTGTTGTCAGCTGGTGGTTTGAGGGGAGAAGCTGTTTCGTCATCGCCGTAAAGCCACATAAGAATGGTTGTTGTTGTCCGGAGTGCGGCCGTCGAGGTAAAATCGTCCGCACAATGCCCCATCCGCGTCGGTGGCGTGACATTCCGGTGTGCGGGTGGAGGGTCTGGCTTCTCTACCATCCTCGGGAGATTCGGTGTCCTACCCACGGTCGTGTGGTCGAGGAGATTCCGTGGGCGGAGCGGTTCTCTCGGGTGACGTATCGCTTCGAGTATGCCATGCTGCGCTACTGCCAGACCATGACGCAGAAGGCGGCGTCCGAGTTACTGCGCATCTCTGCCTCGACGCTGTCGGATCTCCTTCACCGATCCATCACGCGGCTTCGTGAAGGTCATCGTATCCGAGGGCTCAAAACCATCGGGATCGACGAGATCTCCTACGCCAAGCGTCACAGGTACGCCACGCTCGTTTACGATCTGGACCGCTCCTGCGTGGTGTGGGTTGGCCGCGGCAGGGCGCGTAAAACGATCGATCGGTTCTTCACAGAGGCTCTCAGTCCCTACCGGAGATCCAAGATCGAGTGGGCCTGCTGCGACATGAGCGAAGCTTACATCGGAGCCATCCAGGAACACTGTCCGAATGCCAAGCTGGTCCTCGATCGCTTTCACATCGTCAAGGCTCTCAATGCCGCCGTTGACGAGGTCCGTAAGGACCAGTGGCGTAAAGCTGCCCCGGATGAGCGCAAAGCCATGAAGGGCCTCCGATGGCTCCTCTACCGGCACTCAGCGACACGCTCCAGAGGGGATACTCGGACACTCGAAGCACTGGAGAAGGCGAACTACCGAATCTATAGAGCCTGGAGACTCAAGGACGAGTTCGAGCAGTTCTGGGAATACAAAGCGCCCTGGGCTGCCGAACGCTTCCTGAAATGCTGGACGACGTCCGCACTCAGAAGTCGACTTGAACCCCTGCGAAAGTTCGTCAGGACCCTGCGACAGCACTTCTTCGGCGTCCTCGCATTCGTGAACACGCGTCTTACCAACGCCATCGCCGAAGGCCTCAACCGAATCGTCCAAATCGTCAAGAACCGAGCCAGCGGATTCCGCACACTCGACGCATTCAACGATATGATCTTCCTTACCGTCGGAGACATAAACATCCCTGAGCAGATTCCGAAGAGGTTCCGCACACTCTAACCGCGCCCCCATGCCAGGAACCACGGCACCTTCACCCACTTCATCTCGTTGAGAGATCCGGATATAGCCCTATATTTTGGCATCGAAAAGCACCCGCTGTTAGAATGACGCAAAAAGAGGGGCCATGACACTCACCGAAAGCACATCGAGTGCGCCCATGTGTTGCGCCAGGCTTGAGATCTCGGGCCAGAACACGAAAAAAATGGCGTTGGAATATGGGTGTAACGCGTTCCACAATTTACAATTTATCCAACCTCTACACCGGATTCATGTTCCTTGCCGCCCGCCGTATACGGCCCGGAGGCGAGATGGTCGCCATTGTCCCCCGTTCATTCTGCAACGGCCCCTACTTCAAGCCGTTCCGGGAACAGTTCTTCTCGATGATGAGCCTTCGCCACATTCACGTTTTTGAGAAACGAGACCGTGCCTTCAAGGACGACGCCGTGCTTCAGGAGAACATCATAATCCACGCCGTGAAGGACAACCGCCCAGGCGACATCACCATCACGACATTGCTTGGGCGGCTATCGACGTGGCCTGTCTTAAAACACTTCAGCCGCTCGTACTCCTCCACCGCCCCACCACCACGACCGGACGCACAAACCGCTTCACCGTTTCGTAGCTGCCTTCGTACCGCCGCCGGCAGCTCCTGGAACAACACCCGCGCCGAGTGGCCCACCTCCGCCGCAGGCACCGCCGCACCGTCTTGCGATCAAGATCCAGCTCGCGAGCAATCGCTCGGATCGATGCCCCCGCCGCCGCGCCACCTGAGAACGACCAACATCGTCGAGAGCCCCTTTGCATCCGTGCGGTTACGAACCAACGCCGCCAAACGCTACAAGAAGGTCGTCGCGGCAAGCGCTCTCATCTGGCGAACACTGATGGTCGCCGAGAAACGCTTCCGGCGACTCAATGCACCCCATCTGTTACACGTTGTTTATGCACAGCACAACCAAACTATGACCACAATCGACTCCGGGAAGAAGCTGGCCGCCTGATCTATTTACACACCTCTTGACTCGACCTCCTCCAAAGAGCCCAAAATGCATCGGCACGTCACCCATCATATCCTGCATGGCATTTCTCCTTAGTATTGGTTTGCTTAAAGCCACTTAACTATTAATTTCAGATTGCATATCATCGCCTAAGACTAAGAACGACGACGCTGGCCAGTTTAGGAACTCCGCCGGCTACATAATGCCAATTTAAGTGCACACAACCGGTCCCAACGCCAGCAATTACATGAGGAGGAATAGGCATGAAAGCGATAACAGATGCACTCGTGCAATCATACCAGACATTTTTCACACAGTTATCTGCTTTTCTACCCAAGCTAATCGGATGTGTCTTGATTCTGATCTTCGGGTGGATTGCCGCCAAGATAATCCGTGCAGTTTCCGTGAGATTACTCGCTGTTGTACGTCTGCACGTGCTAACCGAAAAGGCCAAGATCGATCAGTTCTTGAGCGAAGGGGGGATCAAGCAGTCGGCCATTGAAATTATTGGAACCCTCTTTTACTGGCTTACGATGCTGATCGTTATTGTGGCTGCATTCAACAGCCTGGGTTTGCGTGTGGCGTCTGAACTGTTTAACCAGGTTATCCTGTTCATACCGAACATCATCGTGTCTATTTTTGTGCTCATCCTTGGCCTCTTCCTTGCCAACTTCACCAGACAGATTGTTGTCACCTATTCCAGGAACGTTGGCATACAGAATGCCGACACGATGGGTAACATCACACAATACGCGATTGTCATCTTTGTCGTCTCCATCGCTTTGACGCAGATGAATATCGGTGAAGAAATTATAGCCAACCTGATTCTTGTCCTGTTCGGAGCCGTCTGTTTGGCGTTATCTCTCGCATTCGGACTCGGCGGGCGTGATTGGGCGTCGGGCGTGATCGAAAAATTTTGGGAGGAATGAAGTAATCCTTGACTTCAAGGGCTTGCGTCAATGGTGGCGTAGGCCCTCGTTTGAGCAACGTCGCTAAAGAGAGCTTCACAAGAAAAGGAAGCCCCCGCCAGCGTATGCCAGCGGGGGCTCTCAGGTGGGACCTTCGTGGGGGTTCTCAGGCGTCTGCGTCTGAATGAATCCAGGGCAGGGAAAGATGTGTTCGTGTCGTTTGCCTATGGCTACGTGGGATCTGAGCGCGTCAGCGGCCAGATGTGAGGATCAGTCTTCGTATGCCACCGGCACCCGCACCGTAAACGTGCTGCCCTTGCCCACCTGGCTCTCCACGCCGATCGTTCCACCCAGCAGCTCTGCATGTCGCCGCTCAGACTGGCCGAGGGGTGAAGCCACAGATCTCGAAGACCTGATGGAGCAGATCGCGGACCTTGATTCATCCTTCAGTCACCAACTCCATCGAACGCCCCCTGGAGGTCCCCTGTGAAGGCCCTGTATGACCGTTGGGCTGAGTGGTATGACGAATACCTCGGTGGGCCTCTCTACGAGCCAATGGCTGGACACGTGCGCAGGCTTGTCGGAAATGGTAACGGCTATTGCCTTGATGCCGGTTGTGGAACAGGCGTTCATCTGAAGACGCTCAACGACCTGGGCTGGTCGGTAATCGGGGTCGATCTGTCGCGAAACCAGCTCCGACTTGCCTATCGGCGATCGCCACACGTCATCCAGGGTGGCGTAGGTTTCTTACCGCTTCCCTCAGGTCTGTTCGATCGGTGCGTATCGGTGCTCACCGTGACCGATTTAGACGATGTCGGTCCGTTTTTCACCGAAGCGGAGCGCGTGCTCCATTCAGATGGCCGGTTGGTGGTCGTTGCGACGCATCCTTGCTTCGTTGGCGCATTCTCGCGAATGGAGGCGGCCTTTCGAGTCGCCGTGAGTGCGTTTCTAGCCTGTTCGGGCGTCTTGTAGCCGTGACGTTCGATGATCCACCTGTGGTTGTATCTGTCCCGGAACCCTCTTGATTGACCCCTCCGAGTAGCTCTCCCTTCCTTGGGGAATGAGAAACTCGATTAAATTTGGACGATCTTTTTCTGCCGGGGCTCTGGGGCGGATTTGATGAAATCGTTCCGAATTAGGGGCCTATGGCATCTGAGTGGGTAGAGGATCAGCAAATCCAGTATCACTTCTCTGATCACGATTGCCCACCACTTCCACGCGACTCTTCGGCTCACAATCGTCTAAATTTTAAGAAAACGGCGTGTAAAGACCATAGACGGACGATCGTCAAAAAACTGACTTCAAGTCGGATTTAAAAAGATCGGGCTTTTTAGATCGAGTTTCTCTACGCGAAGGAAGGGAAGGTCATGCGGGAGGCTTACGAGTAGATGGCGATGCGAACTGTCACTGTGTCTGGCGAATCTGGTAATCCCTCAAGCCCAAAGTTCTGAGCAAGCATGACAACACCAGGGTCAAGTCCCATTGTCAGTGAAACTCATCGGGCTCCGTTGATTGTTCATGCTCTCTGTCGAGCATTCTGCTCGTTGCCGAGAGAAGTCACATGATGCTTGCTGCGAGCGGAGAAATGGTAGCCACTGCTTGGGAGACCACCGAAACCCGGTCAGCCCTGATGAAAAGGGTTCGGCAAAGCGGTACCTCAGCAGAGCTACGGGTCAGGCAGACCCTTACATCAATCGGAGCGAGATACAGACTCAACGTTCGCAGTCTGCCTGGCACTCCTGACGTCGCAAACAGGATTCGGGCCAAGGCCATTTTCTTTGGGAATTATATACAATTGTAAACAGGGTTGGACTTACCGGTCTTGCTGGCGTTTCTCTGGTTGTTGCTCAGGGTCCGCTGGACGTGCTCGGGCAAACAGTGCCTTGGCTAGCTCCTCCGGGGTACCCTCGAATTTCATTATGCGTTCAGGCCGGCCACGCTTCTTACGTTGCTTTTTCATATTCTCTCCGATTGGGCTATTCGTTCATTCTGACGCTTGAGAGCGGCTCTTGCTCCGCCAGCTCACCGTGCCATGCTTCATCGAGATCGCTCAAGGTCCAGGAGTCCTTGAAGGCGGCCCCTGCCGCCTTGCTCCCTACAGGCGCAGCATAGGTGCGGTTGCTATTGAACGGCGGGTCGAGGTAGACCAGATCGACGCACTCGCTATTCATGCCGCGCATAACGTCGAGGTTGTCACCTGTCCAAATGGTCCGGTTTTCCAGTTGGGTTTCATTCAGGCGATCAGATCGAGCAGCGATGGCCGGACGGGCAGCCGGATTGCCCGAAATGTGGATCACTGGCCACAGCACCGTCAAGCCGATTCACTCACTTCCAGGGCAGAGTTGCAGTACCGTAGGTAGGCCCCGCCTTCGCAGAATCGGCCCCCTGGCGCAAAACCCGGGGGGCCGATTCTGTTTACAATTGTATATAATTCCCTTTTCTTTCCTGGCCATTCGGCCCCCTTTCTATGTTCCGATATCCTAACTTTAGGAATGGGAACAATCCAGGGGGGCAGGTCAGTCGACTGGTTCAACACACAAGCGGTTGCTCAAACCGATCGGAGACATCCCGCCACGCGAGTTTGAACAGCACCACTACGATCAACGGGAAGCCCGGCCTTTGATGGCTGGACTCAACTAAACGAGCCTCCGAAATACCCGGGTGCTTGAGTCGGAGCGGACGCAGGTGTGCGGGCCTCGTTATCGGCACACGGAAGAGCGACAGGCTCACCGGGGCGGGCATGTGCCCAGCTCCCTGGTACTGGGTGGGCGGCTGGTCAAGGTGAAGCGGCCTCGGGTGCGGACGACCTCGGGGGAAGAGGTGTCGCTGCCGAGCTGGGAATCGTGGTCGGCCAGGGACCCGCTTGAGGCGCGTGCGATCGAACAGATGCTGGTCGGGGTGTCGACGCGCAAGTACCGGCGCTCTCTGGAGGAGGTGCCTGAGGTCCTTGTGGGCCGTGGAACCAGTCGGAGCGCGGTAAGTGGCCGGTTCGTCCGTGGGACAGCCAGGAAACTGGCCACGCTGATGGAGCGCGATCTGTCCGAGCTGGGCCTGAAAGTGCTGATGCTCGACGGCGTCCACTATGCCGGCGATCACGTCATTGTGGCGGGGGTGGGCATTGACGGCCAAGGCCAGAAGCACGTGCTCGGACTCTGGGAAGGGGCGACGGAGAACAAGGCCACCTGCACGGCCCTGCTGGAGGACCTTGTAGAGCGGGGCCTCCCCACCGACCGGGCTATCCTCGTGGTGATCGACGGCGGCAAGGCCCTTTACAGGGCTGTGCGGTCGGTCCTCGGAAGACGCGCGCTCATCCAGCGATGCCAGGAGCATAAGAAGCGGAACGTGTTGGACGCGCTGCCGGAGGGCAAGCGGGGGTCGGTGAAGCGCGCCCTGAAAGACGCGTTCAAAGCCGAAGATCCTGAACTAGCCGAGCGTATGCTGAAGAATCTGGCGAGGAGCCTGGACGAGCAGCACCCCGGTGCGGCCGCCTCGCTCCGCGAAGGGCTCGAGGATCTGCTGACGGTCAAACGCCTGGGCCTCGGTGGATCTTCCCTGGAGCGCACCCTTTCGAGCACGAACGTCATCGAAAACCTGATCGGACAGTTGCGCCAACTCTCAGGCCGCGTCAAGCGATGGAAGAGCGGCCGCATGATCCTGCGCTGGAGCGCCGCCGGTGCCTTGGAAGCCGAACGGGGCTTCCGGCGACTCAAGGGCTACCGCCAGATGACCAAGCTTGTGGTCGCCCTTCAGACGCACGATGCCGCCCTCGACGGGAACGTTGAAGGACGCGCTGCAGCCGCCTGAAACCATCACATGCCGCTGTCCAATTTCAACAGCGAAAAAGACATTGCCTTCAGGTGCCCTATTCCCGAAATAGGGGGCCCAAGGCTCCACAGATCGGTCTCATTATGGGAACGATGGGACTCGTTTTCGGCTACGTCACCGGGCGATCTGACCGCTGGCAAGAGGTCGAAGTGGATCGTCTGAATGTCGGGTTAATCCCACAGTATCACGGTGGGGTCGCCCTGTCAGCTTCGCTCTCATTCTGACAACGGGAGGATGGCGATGCATTCGTACATGCGGAGCACAATTGTGCTGGTCGTGGTCGCGCTTCTGAGCCAGACTGTAGGCTGCACCACGGCCTCAGTTAGGCGGATCGAGAGGCACAGTATCCGGGAAGATCCTGGATGGCGGGGCACGCTCGGACTAACGCTGGAAACGGAGAGTGACTATCCCGCTGCTTGGAAAGAGAAGAGGCTGCCGTGCACGTTCACCAGGATTGTGGTCAAGGGAGATGATTACCCGACGCCAGGTGGCGCCTGGATCGGCCTGAGCAGTGTCTACGTGAAGCACGAGGATCTTGGTGAAAGGAAGTGGTGGCCGTCTTCTCGGGAGCCCGAAGTGATTGCGAGGAGGTGTCTCTACAGTAGTATCATGACCTCGCTGGTGGGTGGGGCTGAGTATCCGTTCGCGGCCAGTCTTCTCCGGATGTTCGACCCTGCGACCGTTTAATACTGATTGGCGAGTTTGTTTCCAAGGGTGCGGGTGCACATCTTACAGATTACGGCTGGGTCTGTGTACCGTCATCACCACCGCGTGATGTTCAAAACAATGATGTAAGTCACGCGCAAAGCGAGGCAGTAGCACGAATCGATCGACCCGAAGTTTATCCGAAGACTGTGTTTGATGGCTGTCGATTTGAAAGAACAGAAAACACCGATCATCATTGATACCGAGGCGTCAGGGTTCGCGTCGATGGGCTATCCGATCGAGATCGGCGTGGCGCTGGCCGATGGGTCGACGTTCTGCACTCTGATCAGCCCTCCAGCGCACTGGATCTATTGGGACGATGAAGCGGAGAAGGCCCACCGAATCGCGAGGGACATCTTGGAAACCTACGGGCAACCGATCGAGGAGGTCGCGACGGCTCTGAATAATCTGCTGGAAGGGAAAGTGGCCTACAGCGACGGGTGGGAGGTGGACAAACCCTGGCTATCTGCTTTGTTCTGGGAGGCGGGAGTGACGCAGCAATTCCGGTTCAGCACGCTCGAGATGATTCTTTCAAGTCGACAGATGGAGCTCTGGCACGAGACCAAGGCGCGTGTGGTGATCGAGATGGACGCCAAGCGGCATCGAGCGAGCAAGGATGCGCAGGTGATCCAGCAGACGTATCTGGAATCGAGGCGAGCGGGCACATAATACACATCGTCACCAATAAGAGAGCCCCGATCGCTGTCGCGGCGGGGCTTTTGTCATTTGTCACTGGTCACCGGTCAATGAAGCGGTTCAGTCCTCCTCCGGCATCGCCACCTCCCCACCGCCCTGATCGGCAATGACACCACGCAAGTAGTTCAGCTCCTGATTGGCATCGCGGATGCGCTGAGCGAGCGTAGCGATGACGTTTCGGGAGATGTTGACTTCGACCTCATTGTTTTGTCGCATCACACCCTGAAGCTTGTACTTGCCAAGGACGAAGAGACTGGCCGCCTCAGTCGCGACGACGGTCGCGGAGCGTGGCTCCTCCGTGAAGATGCCCATTTCGCCGACGGGCGCGATCGGATCGATCTTCGCGATTTGAGTTCCGTCTTCTGTTCGAATCGACAGGGCGCCCGAGAGCAGGATGTACATCTGCTCGCTCCGATCCCCGTACCGACAGAGGACCGTCCCGGCATCGATCGATTTCCGATCACAAACTTTGAGGACGGATATCGCCTGAGTCGGATTGAGGCCCTTGAAAAGGG
Organism: Candidatus Latescibacterota bacterium; assembly: GCA_965198115.1. Lineage (GTDB taxonomy): Bacteria > Latescibacterota > UBA2968 > UBA2968 > UBA2968 > UBA6620. Next base: position 4,972,155 of record OZ240241.1, read on the forward strand.
GTATCCTCTGGACCGCGGCGACAAATTGCGAAACATCCTGACTCACAGACCCCTCTATTGAGATGACTTAAGCCACTGTTTCTTTGTGGCTTTTTGTGCGATTGCTTATCTTCGCGACCGGTTCGAAAGAGAAAAAGCATACAACGCAGGGGACGCAGAGGTTTTCGGCGGGAGAAGTCCGAGGAAGACATCTTGGCTGGGTGGAACATCCGCGTTCGACGTTCTTCCCGGTTCGTCTCTGCTGCCGTCCAAATATAGGTCTTCTCTGCGGTCTCCGCGTTTTCTGCGTTGAAAGGTTTTGGTTCCTGGGGGTTGTAAGATGCAACTGATTCCGTTCCTGGATGAGACTCTGGTCAAAGAGATTCAGGTCACGTACGGGACACCTGTCTATGTATACGACCAAAAGACGCTGGAGACACAGGCCGATCAAGTGATGGCGTTTCCGAACGCGTTCGGGTTGACGGCGCGCTATGCGATGAAGGCGCTTCCGTCCGCTGCCGTAATTCGCATCCTGTCCGACCGGGGTCTCCACATCGACGCGAGCAGCGGTTACGAGGCCGAACGGGCCCTCCGGGCGGGCGTTCCGGGTCCACATATCCTGATCACGGCACAGGAGTTTCCGCACAATGCGACGTCGCTGTTCGACCAGGGCGTGCTGTTCAACGCGTGTTCGATCGCGCAGATCGATGCGTACGGGAAGGTCGCGCCGAACACGGAGCTTTCGATTCGCGTGAACCCGGGACTGGGATCGGGTCATTCCAATCGAACGAATGTCGGAGGGCCGGGCGCGAGCTTCGGGATCTGGCACGCCTACCTGGATAAGGCGCTCGAAGTGGCGAACCGCTATGGCTTGGCCGTCCGCCGGATGCACACGCATATCGGCTCTGGAACCGATCCGGAGGTGTGGGAACGCGTGGCGCTGATGTCGCTCGAGATCTGTTCGCGTTTGCCCGATGCGACGGTGTTGAGTCTGGGGGGCGGCTACAAGGTGGCACGGGTAAAGGGGGAAGTGACGACGGACCTGCAAAAGATCGGTCTACACATCGTGGAAGCCTTTCGCACGTCGGCTGCGAAGACGGGCAAAGAACTGCAGCTGGAGGTCGAACCCGGCACGTATCTGGTCGCGAACGCGGGTGCGGTCGTCTGCACGGCGATCGATGTTGTCGACACGGGCGACGAGGGCTATCGCTTCATCAAGATCGACGGCGGGATGACGGAGATCGTGCGACCGAGTATGTATGGATCACAACATCCGATCGAGGTCGTGCCGGGCGATGACGAACCGCGCCGGATGATCGAATACATCGTGGCGGGCCATTGCTGTGAGAGTGGAGATGTCCTGACGCCGGCGCCGGACGATCCGGAAGCGCTGGCCCCGCGTCTCCTGACAGAGACCCATATTGGTGACGCGGTCGTGATTGGAGGAGCCGGTGCGTATTGCTCCGGGCAGTCGACGAAGAACTACAATTCGTTTCCGGAAGCAGCCGAGGTGATGATCGCGCGCGACCGAACGCACGAGCTCGTCCGCGAAAGACAGACGATCGATCAGATCCTTCAGAACGAGCGAATGCCGAGCTTTCTGAAGTGAGAAGGGAGCAGGCAGAAGGGAGAAGGGCCTTTGAGAGACGCGCGGGCGCAGAGCGCATAGTGCCACCTCCTGCCTCCTGCCTCCTGCCTCCTGCCTCCTGCCTCCTGCCTCCTGCCTCCTGCCTCCTGCCTCCTGCCTCCTGCCTCCTGCCTCCTGCCTCCTGCCTCCTGCCTCCTGCCTCCTGCCTCCTGCCTGATGTACGATGTCGTCATCATCGGCGCAGGCATCAACGGATGCGGCATCGCGCTCGAGTTGTGCAGACGGGGCCATCGCGTTGCGATCGTCGATAAGGGGACGGTGGGTGGGGGGACGTCCTCCAGGTCTTCACGTCTGATTCACGGTGGGTTGCGATACCTCGAACAGTTTCGTTTTCGGCTCGTTCGGGAGGCCTTGCAGGATCGAGCCGAGCTCCTCCGTACGTATCCGAATCTGGTTCGTCTCGAACCGTTCTACTTTCCCGTCTACGAAGACAGCCCTCGTTCGACCTGGATGATCGGGGCCGGTGTTCGCCTCTACGATTGGCTCGGGGGGCAGCCCTTCGGGCAGCGGTCACGCGTCACGCCTCGTGAATTTGCAGCCACCTTCCCAGCTATTCGCACGGATCGACTGACAGCCGTCTTCCGGTACTTCGACGGAAAGACGGACGATCTCGGTCTGACTTGCCGCGTCGCTGAGGATGCCCGAGAGTTGGGGTGCGAGATTCGGGAAGAGACCCGCATCGACTCGATCGAATGGGGTCGGACTTCGGTGACTCTACGAACGTCGATGGGTGAGTTCGAAGCACCGGTGGTCGTCAATGCGACCGGTCCCTGGATCGACGAGGTGAATGCGGCCCACGATCTGCCGGCACGATGTGGCATTCGGAAAGTGAGTGGTATCCACCTGTTCTTCGACGGTCTGCTCACGCCCCATCCGCTGTTCCTGCAGACGGCGACACGACGCATATTCTTCGTCATACCCGAGCGTGATAACGGACAGACGATGATCGGAACGACGGAGCGCGAAGAGTCTGTGCCGTCGGATGATGTGACGGTCACCGATGCCGATGTGGACACCCTCATTGACGCGGTGAACTCCTATTTGCGTCCCCGGTCTGCGTTGAAACCGTCCCGCGTGAAGGACGTGACGATCGGGATTCGGGCGTTGGTTTCGAGTCGTGAGGATCCGACCGATCTTTCTAGAGAGTATGAATTGGACTTGCACGAGTGAGATGGTGCGCGTTTGCTCCACGTGTTCGGGGGAAAGTTGACGACGTATCTGTCGCTTTCGCGGAAAGCGGCGAAGTTGCTAAGGTTGTAGAGCCAAGAAGAGCAGCCACTGAGGTCACTGAGAGCACTAGAAGAAGGTTCGATGAGGCACGTTCCAGGCTCACTCGGCGTATGATCGGACTCAGGGAAAAACACGGGAGGGATGAATGGCTTTGTTCGAGCCGCTCGTAGAGTTTCAACAGCGGGAGATGCCGGAACGACAGCTCGGGTTCTGGCAGATGGCGGGACCTGGCGCCATCCTGGTCGGACTGTCGATCGGGGCTGGCGAGATCATCATCTGGCCTCGCCTCGTTGCCGAGTTCGGTGCGGATATGGTGTGGGCGGCTGTGCTCGGGGTTTTCCTGCAGATGTGGATCAATTTCGAGGTGGGACGCTGGACGATTGCGACAGGAGAGACGGTCTTTACGGGATTCGCTCGAGTCTGGCGGGGATTCGCGCCGATTTTCATTCTGTTGACGATCTTCTCGTGGATCGCGCCGGGATGGGGGCGCGCGAGTGGGTTGGCGTTGAAGGCGCTCCTGTTGGGTCCGGATGGATTCGGGTCGGACACGTTCTGGACGATCATCTCGTTCGTCGGATGCGCGCTGCTGCTGTTCGGACCCAAGCTGATTTACAATTCGGTCGAGAAGTCGGTCGAGCTGCTCGTGCTGATTGTGACCGTTGGTCTGATCGTCGTGGCGTTCGCGGTCGGAACGGCGGATACGTGGAGCGAGCTGTTCAGGGGTGTGGCGAACGTGGGGTATCGTGACCCTGGCGTAACCGTGAAACAGCTGTTCATCGCGATTGTGTTCGCCGGGGCGGGTGGCACGGCCAACCTCTTTTACACGTTCTACCTTCGCGACAAGCACATTGGAATGGGCGCACACGTGCCGACGATGCAGAACCCTTTGAGAGCAAGGGCAGAGGCGATTCCGTCGACGGGATTCCGCTACGAGGAAACGGAAGAGAACGCCGCTCGGTTTCAGGCGTGGTGGGATTATATCAAGAAGGACCAGATGCTGTTCTTCTGGGTGCTGAATACGGTGACGATTATGCTGTTCATTTTCGGCGCGCTGGCCGTGCTGCACCCACAGGGGATCGTGCCGGAGCGCGGAACCCTGATCTGGGACGAGGCGCAGATCCTGGGCGAGGTGTGGGGACCGACGGGGCGGTCGATCTTCCTTCTGGTTGGCCTCGCGACGTTATTCGGCACGCAGCTCGCCCTGATCGACGGGGTCTCCCGTTCGATCGCTGACATCCTCTACACGAATTTCAGCGCCGCGCGAGGACGGTCGACGAGTTGGTGGTACGTGCTGATCGCCGCCTCGTGGATGGTCATTGGTTGCGTGATTACGTACGTGATGGAAAACGCAGGTGTCAGCGAGTTGGGTTTCCTGTTCAACGCAGCCTACATCGGCGGATTCGCGATGGCGATTTACGTTCCGCTCCTGCTGTTCTGTAACCACCGATATTTGCCAAAGTCGGCCAAGCCCGGTCCCATCTGCACGGTGGTTATGGCCGTGGCGTCGTTCGTCTACATCGCGTTCGCCGTTGCGTGTGTGTTGTGGGAGTTGGGATTGTAAAGGCAAAGGCAGCCACGGAGAACACGGAGGGTTGAGGGTGGGCCGAGGCGATGCAGGCCCTATCGGGAACGAGATCGTGGTAGATCGTTGCGGTGGGATGGAACAAGAAGGCGCGAAGTACCCCCTATGACGAAGGCAACAAAAGCGTAGGGACGGTTCGTGAACTGTCCCTACGCCCAATGCGGAACACGTTCGTCGCACGTCACGTCAATGACAACACGCCGCCTCCCCCAGTCTGCGGCGGTACGGGCCAGTGACTTCCGCGCTGGCCGGTGAGGCCCCGGTTTGGGCCGGGCTCGTATGTTCTATCGGGCAATCCAATGTATTGTCCGTCCTTCACCCACGCTTCATCTCCCCCGTAGAATTGCTTCGCCAACTTGTCCCTCAGGTCGGTTTCCACGGCTGAATAGGCGGGCTGACCGATCAGGTCTTCCATTTCGTCCGGATCCTTTTCGAGATCGAACAGATGTGCGCGGTTGCCGACGGGGTAGTAGATGAGTTTGTGACGTCCGTCGTGCATCATCCGGGTGGCGTTCGCGCCGTTGCCGACCTCTCCGTAGAGATAGGAACGCGTGCTGTCGCCGACCATCGAGATGCCTTCGACGGTGTCCGGGATGTCGACGCCGGCGAGGTCAGGAGTGTCGGCATCACGTCCTGCCAGCCGACGAGACGATCGTCGACTCGATGATGACCGACGCGATCGTCATCGGCTGCTCCGACGAGGATCATCGGGACCTGAGCCGAGTTCTCGTAGAAGAGACGCTTTGCCCACTGGTGGTGGTTGCCGAGCATATCTCCGTGGTCGGACGTGAAGCAGACGATCGTGTTGTCGAGCAATCGCTCCTCTCGCAGCGTGCCCAGGACGATTCTCAGTTGGTGATCCGATGTGCGTGCACATCGCGTAGAACGCCCGCCGAGCGGATCGGATCTGTTCGTCTGTGAAGGCGTCCCAGGAGTTTCTGCGCGTTTGGAGCGCGAAGGGCAGCGTATCGAGGTTCTGCGCCCAGGATCCGATGTAGGGCACGTCAGGCTCGAGGTCTCGATACATATCGACGTAGCAGGGGAGGGGTATGAGGGGCGGGTGAGGGTGGCAATAGGACAGATAGTAGAAGCCGGGTTTGGACGGATCGCGACGTTGGATCAGTCGCGCCATCTGTTGCGTGGTCCAATTTGTGATGTGACAGTGTTCGGGCAGATGCCACGGCCGATTGAGGTAGTCGTTGTTGTTCATGCCGTGGGCGAACATCTTGCCGGCGTAACCTTGATCGCCCAGGAACAGTTCGTAGTCGTCGACGGCGTCGAACTGGGCGCGGCCCTCCTCGTGGAGCACGACGTCGTCGAACCCGATGCGATCACGCTGGGGATAGACGTGCAGCTTACCCGACGCGAAGGCCTGGTAACCGGAGTCTCGAAACGTCTGAGCGAGCGTGGGGATGTCGGGCATCCGAAGCGTTTCGTTGAAATCGCGATCACCGTGGGTGCGTGGCGTCGTGCCCGTCATCAGCGTGCGGCGAGCGGGGATGCAGACAGGACATTCGCTGTAGGCCCGTGGGAAGCGGCATCCGTTCCTCGCGAGCTGGTCGAGCGTCGGTGTCTGGATCGTCGGATGACCGGCGATTCCGAGGAGCGATCCGGGCCAGTGATCGGTGCAGACTAGAAGGACATTCGGGTGATCGGGCATTGGGTAAACCTCAGGCTGAACCACCAAGGCACCAAGACTCCAAGAACGGATAACCGGAACACGAAGGCGCGAAGAACACAATTGGATGAGAGTAGATGGAGAGCACGAATTTCGGTGGTACATCAGCTTCGAATGCGTGTACGATCATTATCCATCTCGTGTGACTGAGGTCTTCAGGCGACCACAGATCTTGTTCCCGATAGGGCCACCAGGCATCCTGGTACCTCCCCATCCGTGTTCATCCGTGTCCATCGGTGGAACGCTCTTATGCCGGAATCTCTGATCTATAAACGCACATCAGATTGCGACATCCACCTCGACGTCCATCGGCCGAACGAGCCTAACGGTCACGTCATCGTGTGGATCCACGGCGGCGCCCTGATCGGGGGATCGCGGGCAGTGCAGCCAGCCCGTCTTACCCACTATCTCGACGCGGGCTATACGGTTTTTTCGATCGACTACCGGCTCGCACCTGAGACGAAGCTCCCCGAGATCATCGAGGACGTGCGGGATGCGCTCGCGTGGGTTCGGGCAAACGGTCGGGAGGTGACGGACGTCGATCCGACGCGAATGGGCGTGGTCGGTCACTCTGCCGGCGGGTATTTGTCGCTCATGACCGGCACCTTCGACGCGCCGCCCAACGCCATCGTCGCATTCTACGGTTATGGGGACCTCATCGGGGACTGGTACGCAAAGCCCGATGTCTTCTACCGCAACACGCAACCCCTCGTGTCCGAATCCGATGCCTTCGCGTTGGTAGCGGGCCCGCCGGTCACGAACGCCGACGAACGTGAAGGCCCGACGAAATTCTATCTCTACTGTCGGCAGCAGGGCCTCTGGCCGCTGCACGTCGGGGGTCATAACCCGTTGACCGACGCGGCCTTCTACTGCCCCGAGCGAAACGTGGCGCCTAACTATCCTCCGACGATGATGCTCCACGGCGACAATGACACGGATGTCCCCTACGAACAGTCCGTCCAGATGTCGGGGGCCCTGAGAGGTCGCGACATCCCGCACGAACTCATCACCATCGCCGGAGGCGGCCACGGCTTCGAATGGGCAGAAGACGATCCCCAGGTCGTCGCGGCGTGGCATCGTGTCATCGCCTTCCTCCAGGAACACGTGTGAACCGAAAGCATCTCAAAATCTTTTCCGACGTGCTGTCGCTCCCGACGGCGCCCTTGCACGAACACCGAGTCGCAGCCTATGTCCGCGACTTTGCCAGGCGCCTGGGTCTTCCGATCAAGGAAGATCGATTCGGTAACCTCGTCATTCGGTATCAACGAAGGAAAACAAGCCCGGTCGCACTGACCGCGCACACGGATCATCCCGGCTTCACAGTCACGGGCGGCGATGGAAGAGAACTCGAAGCAGAGTGGCTCGGCGGCCACGACCCTGACCACTTCCCCGGCGGTCGTGTCATCGTCCAGACAAACGATGGACCGGTCCAGGGACGCGCGTCATCCCCTGTCGGGAAGGATCGTGGGTTCGAGATCACCGCCAGGCGGAAGATCGCTGATGTAGAAGGTGCCTACGGCTACTGGAACCTCACCCCATTCGAGGTGGACCGCGACCGCATCACAACGAAGGCGGCCGACAACCTCGCAGGCTGCGCCGCAATCCTGGCCGCGATAGACGAGCTCGTAACAGAAAAGGCAAAAGCCGATCTGTGGGCTGTTTTCACGCGGGCGGAGGAAATCGGGCTCGTCGGCGCGGGCGGATTAGTCGAGGCTCGAACGCTGCCCAAACGCGTGCCCCTGATCGTCCTCGAAGCCAGCAGAGCCCTACCGGGAGCCGTCATCGGCAGCGGACCCGTCATTCGGGTGGGCGACCGTCTCAGCGTATTCGATCCCACGATTGAGCACTCGCTCCACGACTTGGCGCAGGACATCTCGCATAGAGACCGACGCTTTGCCTATCAGCGCCAGCTCATGTCGGGCGGCGTCTGCGAAGCCAGCGTCTATGTGCTCCACGGTTACCGCGTCGGTGCTCTCGCATTCCCCCTCGGAAATTACCACAACCAGGGGAAGCGATGGCCCGCACCCGAATACATCTCCCGTAACGACGCCCGCAACATGATCCGTTTCTGCCATGAAATCGCGCTCCACCCACCCCACGGCGACGCCTGGGATCCTATGCGAAAACGCTGGGCCTCCCGATACGCTGTTTTCCGAGACCGCCTCATCGCCACCCGTTGAGTTCAAAAAGCCATCGCAAATGGCACACATTGAAAACGGAATCCCGGCAACGTTCTATCCGGTTCACTTGCAGTTTCAAGTCGCGACCTACGTCGATCTACCTTCCCGGTAGGGCAACAGTCGTGGGGTACTTCCTATCAGTGTCCATCAGTGTCCATCTGTGGTTCCAAAAGGAGTCTTTCAATGATCCACGAACTCAGAACCTACCGCGTGCCCGACGGCCGCATGCCTGACATCCTCGGTCGTTTCGAAAACATCACATTCGGCCTGTTCGATCGACACGGCATCAAGGTCGTCGGCTTCTGGACCAAGCGGGATGCCAACGAACTCGTCTACATCTGCGAGTACGCCGACGAATCTCAGATGAACGCACAGTGGGAGGCATTTCGCGCGGATCCCGATTGGGTCGCGGCGAGAGAGAAAACCGAAGCCAACGGACCCATCGTCGAGGAAGTCATCTCCGAAATTTTGGAGCCGACCTCATTCTCACCACTGAGGTAAGGCTGTGGGAATCTGCCCTCCGTCTTCCGTCATCTGACGAGGCGAAGCCGCCCGACGAGGCCGCGTAGCGGCGCAGTTGAGTCTCTACTCTTGTCACCTGTCAATGGTCACTGGTCATTCTCCACTGGAATCCCGAATGCCTTCTCCGAACATCCTCATCCTCATGACGGATCAACACAGCAAGTATCACCTCGGCTGCTACGACGACAAGGTCGTGCGCACACCGAACCTAGATGCCTTGGCGGCAAGAGGCGTCACCCTCGACAACGCCTACTGCGCCTCGCCCGTCTGTGTCCCGAGCCGAATGTCATTCATGACCGGCCGTCGTCCGTCCACCAACGAGGTCTGGAACAACAACCACGTACTGCGGTCGGACATTCCCACGTGGGCACACGCGCTCGGCGCCTCCGGCTATGAAACATCCCTGATCGGCCGGATGCATTTCCTCGGCCCCGACCAGCGTCACGGGTTCGAGCGTCGGCCTCTCGGGGAATACGGGGCCCGGCACCCGGGGGCCAGTCGTCAGGGTGGTGTGCTCCTCGACAAGCTCTCGGGCACTGCCGGCCAGGACAGACGGTCGGTCGAAGTCGCCGGCCGGGGTCGCACCACCTATCAGGCCTTCGACGACGCGGTGACTGAGGCGACTTGCTCGTTTCTCCAGGATAAGGGGGCGAACCGGGCGATCGACCGTTTGCCGCCCTCGCCGGTTTTATCCTCCCCCACTGCCCTTTCGCGGCACCGAACGACCTCTTCGACTACTACTACGACCGCGTGGATGTTCCACAGCCGGACGAGCGAGAACGTGCGGGCGAGCCACCGGCCATCACGAAGTTCAAACAGCTGCGAGGCCTCTATCCTCCGCTGGACGAAGAGCGCATCCGTGTGGCGCGCGCCGCTTACTTCGGTCTGTGCGAATATTTTGACGGAAAGGCGGGTGAGATCCTCTCCGCGTTAAACGCCGCGGGTCTGAGCGACCACACCCTCGTCATCTACTGCAGTGACCACGGCGAGATGGCGGGGGAACACGGATGTTGGTGGAAGAGCAACTACTATGAGGGCTCTGTCGGTGTCCCGTTCATTGCGAGCCTTCCCGGCACCCTTCCCGAGGGCTCGCGATCAGGCACGATCAGCAACCTGATGGACGTGGGCCCAACCCTTCTGGACCTCGTCGGCGGCGATCCGATGCCGGCCGTTGACGGACGATCGATCCTTCCATCGCTCACGAATCCCCGAACCGAGGTCGAGGGAGAGACGTTCAGCGAACACGTGGGCAGAGAGGGGATACCATCCCGCATGGTGCGCCGCGGCCCCTGGAAGCTCTACAAATACAACGACACGACACCGCCCGCTCTGTTCAACCTCGAGGAGGACCCGGGCGAGCTCCACGATCTCGGGCGAGACCCCGCATCGGCTGACGTTAGACACGCGCTGCTGCAAAGGATCTACGACGGATGGGATCCGGACGATGTCCTGCGCCGAATCGGTGAGCGCGATCGCGACCTGCGGCTGGTTGAAGCGTGGGGCCGCGCAGTAGAGCCCAAACACCCGGACACGCTCCCTATTCCGGTCGACGCGGAGGACGTGGAGCTCCTCTGATCGAGCGTCGACCGTTCGCTAACCTTTTAGCGGACACTAACTAAACCTTGGTAAGCCCCCGGCTCTGCCGGGGAGACTCCCAGAGTTTGACAGTTCCAGAAATATGTAAGAGCCTCCCTTGCCGTGGACCGCTTCAAAGCACACGGAAGGAAGGCTCTCTAATGAACAACGTAAGGAGTCTACGTCACACGGTATGGGAGTGCAAGTATGACGTTGTTTGGGTTCGGAAGTATCGTAGAAAAGTGTTGTATGGTGAAATTCGTCGCTATCTGGGCGAGGTGATTCGGGATCTGGCCGCACAGAAGGAATGCCGTGTGGAAGAGGGTCACCTGCGATCCGACCATGTGCACATGCTGATTTCGATCCCGCCGAAGCACTCAGTAGCTCAGACGGTAGGGTTCATCAAAGGAAAGAGTGCGATTCACATTGCTCGGAACTATCTGGGACGCAGGTCGAACTTCACCGGGCAGCATTTCTGGGCAAGAGGCTACTGGGTCTCCACCGTTGGCAAGGATGAACAGACGGTTCGGGAGTATATCCAGAACCAGGAGCGGGAGGACCGGCGTCTCGACCAGCTCAACATTTTCAGGTAATCGCCACCTTTAGGTGGCGCTTGGTTTCCAACCGCTTTGAGCGGTTCACAAGTTTTCAAGCCTCCGGCTTTGCCGGAGGTCATGACTTATTTTGACTATCACGCTCGTCGGCACGGTTCTGTATCGTATATTTTCCGACGTGCTTCAGCCATGACCGATCCCGACCCCACCGCCACGAATCACGCCCGGAACTATACGCTCCTGGGCGTTGGATTTGGATTGATCTTCCCCCTCGTCGCTCTCATCATCGACGAGAGCGGAAGGGGCCTGTCCATGTCCCTCTCCACGTTCTACTTCATCTATTCGACGCAGCCGCTCCACCTCATCATCGATACCGCCCCGATTCTCCTCGGGTTTTTTGCCTACCTCGCTGGTGCACGGCACGATCGGATCGCCCGGCTTTACCTTCGGCAATCGCGTGAGCTGAGACATCAGTCCGCTTATCAGCGGGAGACATCCGTCGCCCTGGACGAACGCGACCGTCTGCTGCAGGCGATCCAGACGATTACGGACTCGGTCACCTCGACACTCGACTTGAACGACATCGTCCACTCGTTGTCCCAACAGATCGTAGAGTTCGGCATCCTCGACAATGTGACAGTAGCCCTCGTCGATCACGAAGAGCAACACGTGAGAGTGGTAGCCACGATCCAGCGGAGTGAAGAGGATACCCTCGATCGCGAGACAAGAAGCAACCTCATCGGATTGACCTATCCCCTGGACGACGTCAGCATCGCTGCCGAGGTCGCCCGAACGGGGGTGCGACAGATTATCGAAGGGTGGGACGACCGCTTCGACAGGACGGTCGTCGATCCCGAGGAAACCCTCGGAAGCGTGTCCTTCTTCCTTCCGATCAGACACGCCGGACGTACGCACGCCGTCGTCGCAACAGGAGGTCCCCTTTCCAAGAAACAGGTGATTTTCGAGCGCATCGAATCGATGGATCTGTTCTTTCGACACGTGGGCGTCGCGCTCGAGCACGGCCACCTCGTCAGAGATCTCCAGACCTCCAGAGACCAGGCCGAGGCATCAAGCCGATTCATCCGGGGACTCTACGAAATCGCCTCGAACGATCAGTGGGATATCGAAAGCCAAATCGTCGAAACGCTCAAGATGGGTTGCACGCTCCTCTCCTCCGAGGTCGGAATCGTTGCGAGCGTCGAAGGGTCGACGCTCAGAATTACCCACATCCACGCCCCCAACTACGAATCGGTTCGTTCGGAGTGGGAACTCGATGAAACTTACTGCGAGGCCGTGGTCCGCACTGAAGACATCGTTGCAATAGATCGAGCGACCGGATCCGAGTGGGCGTGCCATAAATCCTTCGAACGACACGGCTTCGAATCTTTCATCGGCGTACCCATCTGGATTGAGGGTAGACTGTTCGGAACGCTCAGCTTCTTCAGCAAGGGAGAACGTGACAGCGAATTCAACGAGAGCGAGGTCGAATTCATCCGGCTCGTTGGACAGTGGACGTCGGCCATGGTCGGCCGCCTAAGGGCGGAGCGCGAACTCGAGCACCTTTTCGGACTCTCCATCGGCCTGCTCGCCATCGCCGGACTCGAGGGAAACTTCATCCGGGTTAACCCGGCTTTCTCGCGCATCCTGGGTTTCGAGAATCACGAACTCGCCGGCATGCGTTACGTCGACATCGTCCACCCAGACGACCGTCGCAGCTCCGTCCGTGAATTCGCCCGGCTCCGGAAGGGCAAGACCACTTTTTACTTCGAGAACCGGTGTCTCGTAAAAGACGGGGATTTACCGCTGGCTGGCCTGGACGGGGGTACCCGATCTCCAGGCGGGTGTCGCTTATTGTGCCGCCCACGACATCACACGCCTCAAAGAGACGGAAGCGGATCTCGAATCCCAGGTGTCCAAGCAATCGGCGCTGGCGAGAATCACGCGGGCGATTATGGCGATGAAGCGGCCTTCGGACCTTCACGACGTTGTCGTTGCCTGCAACGAGGAACTAAACAGGCTGGATATCGCACATCGCGGCCTTGCCATCCACAGACTGCTCGATGAGGGAAGCAAGACCTTCGAAAGCTATGTGGTCGATGCTCAAGGCCAGGTCAATGTCTTGCGGGGAGCCATCTCGAATGTCCATAGAATGTGGAAAACGGGCGAAACAACCTATCGTGCGGATGTTCTGGCCAGCGGAGGCGGCATCGAACAGAAGGACTTGCAGGCTATTCAGCGACGCTTTGGTGACATCCGAACAATCCTCGATGTGCCTCACGCATCTGGAACGCTCGCTCTCCTCAGTGAGGAGATAGATGCCTTTTCGCCGGAGGATATCGAGTGGTCAAGTCCCATAGTCAGTTGAAACTCATCGGGCTCCGTGGTATTCATGCTCTCTGCCGAGCATCTTGATTGTCGCCGAGATTCAGGTTGTTTTTCAGTGCTTGCCTGAGCAGCGGGAGGTGTTTGTATCCGCTCACGCGTCGCAGGCGTGGTTCGATGTCGAGGAGTGCGGCCGCGACCCATCTGTGTCGCTGAGGAGAGTTGTTCCAGCGGTTGACCTTCCGTATCAGGTTGCCGGTCATGCTGTTGAGCGCCTCGATGCAATTGGTGGTTCGGAAGCTTCGCTTCAAGAACGGGAGCATCCCCAGCCGGTGGAGGGTCAGGGTTTCCTCCAGTCCTTCCTCGAGGCTTGCCACGGCAGACTGATTCATCAGCTTGAGTTCGGGTTTGAGTGATTCGAGTGCGGCCTTTGCCTCCTCGTAGGTGTCGCAGTCATAGGCTTTCTGAAGTTTCCGTCGAACTCTTGGACGTTCTGCCTCCGGGAGGTAGCTGACGACGTTCTCGCGCTTGTGCCACTGACAGCGATGCACGCACACATCCCCTTTGAGGGCTTTGGTGACGGCACTGCGGAGTCCCTTTGAGCCGTCCAGCACAACGAGAAGGCCCTGGTCGTAGCACAGGCCTCTCCGGATGAGATCCTGGATCAGCTGACGGCAGATCCGTTCGTTCTCCGTCGCCGATTCGACGAAGCCCAGGGGGATCTTCTGGCCGTCCGTCGTGACGCCCAGAGCGATCACGATCTCTTCGTCGGCAAAGCTCTTTCCGTCGATGAACAGGGCGACCAAGTCGTAGTCGTCGAGCGGTCGTTCCTGGAACTGCTTCAGCTTCTTTGCGGTGGCTTTGATGAACCGTCGCGAGACGGAGGATGCCGAAATTCCGAACGCTTCGGGTACCGACTCTGCACAGGCTCTGTAGTTGCGACAGGAGATTCCCTTGAGCACACGAAGCAGCAGCTTCTCATCCATCGCTCTGGGCCTCTGCATCCCCCGGTATGCGGCCAGAGAAACCTCCGTATCGGACTCGACGTCGCGCACACGGGGAACGGCCACCGGCAGCTTCTGGTCCATCAGATACACGGACCCTTTCTGGCTTCCCCATCGACGATGCGACTGCTCTGAACCCTTACGCGCATACCGAACGCCTGCGAGCTGCTCCACCTCCTGCTGGAGCACGTCGGCAACGGCCTCCAGACCCAGCGGAATCAGCGCCCGGATCACCGATAAACGCGTCTCCAAATCCATAACGTCTGACCCAACCTTGACTTCGCCATCCCCTGCAAATAGCTTCTCCATCGTGGGCTCCTTTCTTACGGGTACACGCTCTCACACGTCTACCCACAACGTAAGTTTGGAGCCCTTTAAGTTTCAACTAGGAGCCTGTCGGGTTACACCCGGAAGCTCGTTGAGATTAAGTCCAGCTGAGTCTGTCAGCGACCGGTTACCTTCGTTTTTTCCTTGAGCCGAGTTCCTCTTCGGGATCAGGTAGCCAATGAGAGTCGATAGAGTTTCAGAAGGTTGTGTGTGAGACAGATCAGGTTCCATTCTCTGATGACTTTGTGGATTCGGCGGAATGAGAATCGGGTGAAGTTCCGAACGGATTTGATCTGTCCAAACACGGGTTCGATGATCTGTTTTCTTTTCCAGTAGGTGCAGCGACCTTTCTGTGTGAGAAGCTTTCTCGCCATTTTGTCTTTCGTCGTTGCGCCCTTGGGGATCCGTCCCCTGGGGCAGGTCGCGATGGGCGTTCCATGTTTTTGTTTTGTCGTCGCCACATAGAGGTCGACGCCATCTGATTGAACCTGATCGACCTGACTTTGGTTGAAGTATCCGGTGTCGGCAGTGAGGTGCTTGGGTGTCGTGCCGCCCATATTCGCTCTGATCTGGTTGACCATAGGTGTCATCTGGTTCTTGTCATCAGCTTCTTGGGTGACGTCGGCAGCAACGACAATCTGGGCCTTGTCATCCACAGCAGCTTGGCAGTTGTAGGCTTGAAGGAATTGGCCCCCTGAGACCATGATCCGTGAGTCGGGATCGGTGAAGTTCAGTTGTTCCTTTCAGTCGGGCTCTTTCGATGGAGGCTTGGGCTTACGTCCACGACCGCCGCGGCGCTCCCGGGCCTTTACCTTCTCTTCATACGCTGCCTGCTTCTCAGGAAACTCAGCCTCCGCTTCGGCTTCGATCTCGGCTATTGCGTCGCGGATTACTTTGAGTCGAGTCTCCCGGTGCTGCAACTCCTCGGGCAACTCGTCGCCGCGGTTGTCCTTTCCGTAGAGTTCGTCTTCGGCCGCGTCAGTGGCTTCGGCCTCGGTCAAGAGTCTGCGCACTTCGGCCTCGATCTCGGCTTCTTTCTTCTTCATCCGGCCGTAGCTCATCGCTTTGTGTTTTGAGGCATTTGCTTTGACTTTCGTGCCATCCAACGCCACGTGTCCCAGCTTCACCAGACCTGCCTTCACGCAGAGACACAGCACTTGCCTGAACAGACCTGAGAGGGCATCCAGATGCCGTTGACGAAAGGTCGATATCGTGTCGTGATCAGGATGCTGATCCAGGCTGAGCACACGGAAAGCAACCGAGTCATAGGTCGCACGCTCGATCTTGCGGGAACTCCTGATGCCTTCACAGTAACCATACAGCAGTAGGCTCACCATCATCCGGGGATCATACGGTGGCTGGCCACCTTGAGACCCATCGTAGGTCTCGTAGATCGCGGACAAATCAAGTTGTCCGACGATATCCAGAATGAAGTAGGTCGGATGACCCTTGGGAAGCCAACTCCGGAGATCCGGAGGCAGCAACATCAACTGAGCCGGATTGTAGACACGAAACCGAGTAGAAGTGCTCAACGGAAACCTCCAATTCAGAGTCGGAACCTTGATCGCACTTCTACAATACGAAATCTTCCTCCGGCTGGGTACTCCGACAGGCTCCTAGGATAGGGACCTCCCCCTCTCTTTGGAGCTGGTCGATTCTGTGACGTTGCTCCCGGACAGTTTTCCTCAATTCTACAAGCTGGCCCTTCAGAGGCTTGACCTGTTGGTTGATCTCACGCTTCGCTAAACGAACGATCTCTTCTCTCAGAATCTGATTCAGGTTCGGCATGCATTTCCTCTTTTATCGCTATGAATGGCCTTGAGGCCAAGAGTGCGTCGACATTGACCAGGCGCCCACCACACAATACCTCCCATATCTCACTATCTCAATTTTCAAAATGTGAGTCCTGGGCACGTTCCTGACGAGTACGCTTTGGCCTGACTCTTCCAAAGGAGCATAAATGAAACGTTAATCGCCCCGTTCGCTCCACGAGATCACCGACATCGCACCTGATCCTCCTCTACTTGTCCCCGGACATATCCTCGCGTATTCTTACACTGCGACTCATTACCAGATCGATCGGCTGGAATGTATTCCAGACCCGAACAGGGTGGACTGCATCCAGCCGGTCGAGTGCTATGGTTCCGGTTACCGAAAGGCCCGGACCTCATACGATCTGGTATGGGTGCGCAGCCTGTGGTGTTCGACCGGCCTTGAAAAAGGGCTATATCCGGATCTCTCAACGAGATGAAGTGGGTGAAGGTGCCGTGGTTCCTGGCATGGGGGCGCGGTTAGCGTGTGCGGAACCTCTTCGGAATCTGCTCAGGGATGTTTATGTCTCCGACGGTAAGGAAGATCATATCGTTGAATGCGTCGAGTGTGCGGAATCCGCTGGCTCGGTTCTTGACGATTTGGACGATTCGGTTGAGGCCTTCGGCGATGGCGTTGGTAAGACGCGTGTTCACGAATGCGAGGACGCCGAAGAAGTGCTGTCGCAGGGTCCTGACGAACTTTCGCAGGGGTTCACGTCGACTTCTGAGTGCGGACGTCGTCCAGCATTTCAGGAAGCGTTCGGCAGCCCAGGGCGCTTTGTATTCCCAGAACTGCTCGAACTCGTCCTTGAGTCTCCAGGCTCTATAGATTCGGTAGTTCGCCTTCTCCAGTGCTTTGAGTGTCCGAGTATCCCCTCTGGAGCGTGTCGCTGAGTGCCGGTAGAGGAGCCATCGGAGGCCCTTCATGGCTTTGCGCTCATCCGGGGCAGCTTTACGCCACTGGTCCTTACGGACCTCGTCAACGGCGGCATTGAGAGCCTTGACGATGTGAAAGCGATCGAGGACCAGCTTGGCATTCGGACAGTGTTCCTGGATGGCTCCGATGTAAGCTTCGCTCATGTCGCAGCAGGCCCACTCGATCTTGGATCTCTGGTAGGGACTGAGAGCCTCTGTGAAGAACCGATCGATCGTTTTACGCGCCCTGCCGCGGCCAACCCACACCACGCAGGAGCGGTCCAGATCGTAAACGAGCGTGGCGTACCTGTGACGCTTGGCGTAGGAGATCTCGTCGATCCCGATGGTTTTGAGCCCTCGGATACGATGACCTTCACGAAGCCGCGTGATGGATCGGTGAAGGAGATCCGACAGCGTCGAGGCAGAGATGCGCAGTAACTCGGACGCCGCCTTCTGCGTCATGGTCTGGCAGTAGCGCAGCATGGCATACTCGAAGCGATACGTCACCCGAGAGAACCGCTCCGCCCACGGAATCTCCTCGACCACACGACCGTGGGTAGGACACCGAATCTCCCGAGGATGGTAGAGAAGCCAGACCCTCCACCCGCACACCGGAATGTCACGCCACCGACGCGGATGGGGCATTGTGCGGACGATTTTACCTCGACGGCCGCACTCCGGACAACAACAACCATTCTTATGTGGCTTTACGGCGATGACGAAGCAGCTTCTCCCCTCAAACCACCAGCTGACAACACGGAACCCCTTGAATCTCAGCAGTTTCGATAGTAATCTGCTCCCGGTCATAGGTCGCACCCCCTTCGCTTTGATTGTCCTACACACACAACCAAGCGTAGGGAACGATCTATGACCTTGTCATTCTATAGTTTCACCGTTGAGAAACCCGGATAGAGCCTGAAAAAGGCTATATCCGGATCTCTCAACGAGCTGAAGTGGGTGAAGGTGCCGTGGTTCCTGGCATGGGGGCGCGGTTAGCGTGTGCGGAACCTCTTCGGAATCTGCTCAGGGATGTTTATGTCTCCGACGGTAAGGAAGATCATATCGTTGAATGCGTCGAGTGTGCGGAATCCGCTGGCTCGGTTCTTGACGATTTGGACGATTCGGTTGAGGCCTTCGGCGATGGCGTTGGTAAGACGCGTGTTCACGAATGCGAGGACGCCGAAGAAGTGCTGTCGCAGGGTCCTGACGAACTTTCGCAGGGGTTCACGTCGACTTCTGAGTGCGGACGTCGTCCAGCATTTCAGGAAGCGTTCGGCAGCCCAGGGCGCTTTGTATTCCCAGAACTGCTCGAACTCGTCCTTGAGTCTCCAGGCTCTATAGATTCGGTAGTTCGCCTTCTCCAGTGCTTTGAGTGTCCGAGTATCCCCTCTGGAGCGTGTCGCTGAGTGCCGGTAGAGGAGCCATCGGAGGCCCTTCATGGCTTTGCGCTCATCCGGGGCAGCTTTACGCCACTGGTCCTTACGGACCTCGTCAACGGCGGCATTGAGAGCCTTGACGATGTGAAAGCGATCGAGGACCAGCTTGGCATTCGGACAGTGTTCCTGGATGGCTCCGATGTAAGCTTCGCTCATGTCGCAGCAGGCCCACTCGATCTTGGATCTCTGGTAGGGACTGAGAGCCTCTGTGAAGAACCGATCGATCGTTTTACGCGCCCTGCCGCGGCCAACCCACACCACGCAGGAGCGGTCCAGATCGTAAACGAGCGTGGCGTACCTGTGACGCTTGGCGTAGGAGATCTCGTCGATCCCGATGGTTTTGAGCCCTCGGATACGATGACCTTCACGAAGCCGCGTGATGGATCGGTGAAGGAGATCCGACAGCGTCGAGGCAGAGATGCGCAGTAACTCGGACGCCGCCTTCTGCGTCATGGTCTGGCAGTAGCGCAGCATGGCATACTCGAAGCGATACGTCACCCGAGAGAACCGCTCCGCCCACGGAATCTCCTCGACCACACGACCGTGGGTAGGACACCGAATCTCCCGAGGATGGTAGAGAAGCCAGACCCTCCACCCGCACACCGGAATGTCACGCCACCGACGCGGATGGGGCATTGTGCGGACGATTTTACCTCGACGGCCGCACTCCGGACAACAACAACCATTCTTATGGGGCTTTACGGCGATGACGAAGCAGCTTCTCCCCTCAAACCACCAGCTGACAACACGGAACCCCTTGAATCTCAGCAGTTCCGATAGTAATCTGCTCCCGGTCATAGGTCGCACCCCCTTCGCTTTGATTGTCCTACACACACAACCAAGCGTAGGGAACGATCTATGACCTTGTCATTCTATAGTTTCACCGTTGAGAAACCCGGATAGAGCCTTGAAAAAGCATGCCGAGTGTCACGGGTTCCGTGGCGCTCGGCATTTCTGTTCCAGGAACCAACTGACGCCAGTAGGCCCTGACCCACAGAATGGAAGACGCGCCTAATCTGGAGCCTTCCTGATCCACAGACTATGATCTGGATGGTCAACCGGGCCCAAGTCTCGGGACATGGGTCTTAGAAGGAGGGAACTACGATGTTCGGCATATTCCTATCACTGGCGCTGTTATCTGTTCTTGTAACCATCGTCGCAATCATCAAGCCTTCGATCTACAGAGCTGAGGAGAGGGGACAAGCCTTCCTAAGAGGAGCATTGATCTTCCTCGTATTCATCATTTTAGGCTTGATTGTGGCCCCGGAGACCGATGAACAGAAAGCCGAGAGACTGAAGGCGGAGGTTGAGGCGGCTCGTCAGGACTCGCTGGCAGCCCTGCCTATGGAACTTAAGTGGGTTGAGGAAGCTGCTCACGCCGAACATCCGCTCGGTCATCTGAACGAGTTATGGGCTGCCTCGGTCCTACCAGAGACAGACAAGGTCGTTGCGTGGTCAATGGCGGAGAAGTTCACGAAACAGGCACTCAAGGGCTCAAACACGAACTACCTGTTTCAGACCGTGAACTACCCGTGGTATGACGGATCATCCATTAAGGCCGACTCAATGGCCGTGATTGAAGAAGCGACAGGTAGATATCTTCGGTACTATACCGTGAGCACCGAATTCGACGTGAAGAACGAATACAATGCGGAGGTCCGACTTCGCTCAACGATCCACATGTATACAGCGGATAACGAGGACTGGAAGGCCTACCAAGTTTACGTATCCGATCCGCGCAAGAGACCTTTACTTAGCGGTATCGTTACGATTGAGAACGATGCTTGGGAGGGCAGAGACCGAGCCTATGCTCCTGATTCGCTACTGGCTCTCTTAGACGAGAGAAGACGAGAACTTGGACACTTCGAAAAGGCCGAGGCAGTTCTCGACTCGATCAAGCGCGGACGGTCAAGTCCCATAGTCAGTTGAAACTCATCGGGCCCCGTAGTTTGGTCAGGCTCTCTTTTGAGCATTCTGTTCGTTGTCGAGATTCAGATCTTTGTTCAGTGCTTGCCTGAGTAGGGGAAGATGTTTGTATCCGCTCACGCGTCGCAGGCGAGGTTCGATGTCGAGGAGTGCGGCAGCCACCCATCTGTGTCTCTGGGGAGAGTTGTTCCAGCGTCTGACCTTCCGAGTGAGCTCGCCGGTCCTGCTGTTGAGGGCTTCGATGCAGTTGGTGGTTCGGAAGCTTCGTTTCAGGAATGGGAGCATACCCAGCCGGTGGAGGGTCAGGGTTTCCTCCAGGCCTTCCTCGAGGCTCGTTACGGCAGACTGATTCATCAGCTTCAGTTCGGGTTTAAGTGATTCGAGTGCGGCCTTTGCCTCCTCGTAGGTGTCGCAGTCATAGGCTTTCTGGAGCTTCCGTCGAACTCTTGGACGTTCCCTCTCCGGGAGATAGCTGACGACATTCTCGCGCTTGTGCCACTGACAGCGATGAACGCGCACATACCCTTTGAGGGCTTTGGTGACAGCACTGCGGAGCCCCTTTGAGCCGTCAAGCACAACGAGAAGGCCCTGGTCGTAGCACAGGCCTCTCCGGATGAGGTCTTGGATCAGCTGGCGGCAGATCCGTTCGTTCTCCGTCGCCGATTCGACGAAGCCCAGGGGGATCTTCTGGCCGTCCATCGTGACCCCCAGAGCGATCACGATCTCTTCGTCGGCAAAGCTCTTTCCGTCAATGAAGAGGGTCACGAAGCCGTAGTCGTCGAGGGGACGCTCCTGGAACTGCTTCAGCTTCTTCGCGGTGGCTTTGATGAACCGCCGCGAGACGGAGGACGCTGAGATACCAAACGCTTCTGGAACCGATTCGGCACAGGCCTTGTAGTTGCGGCACGAGATCCCCTTGAGAACACGAAGCAACAGCCCCTCGTCCGTCTTCTTGGGCGTCTGTAGAGCCCGGTATGCAGCCAGGGAAACCTCTGCGTCGGCCTCGACGTCGCGCACCCGGGGAACGTCTAACGGGAGCTTCTGGTCCATCAGATACACGGATCCCTTCTGGCTTCCCCACCGACGATGCGCCTGCTCCGAACCTTTGCGCGCATACCGAACGCCTGCGAGCTGCTCGACCTCCTGCTGGAGGAGGTCTGCCACTGCCTCCAGACCCAACGGGATCAACTCTTACGGGTATACGCTCCCTACACGTCTACCCAACGTAAGTTTGGAGCCCTCTAAGTTTCAACTACGATAGGCACAACACCGTAGGGTTCATCAAAGGAAAGAGTGCGATTCACATTGCTCGGAACTATCTGGGACGCAGGTCGAACTTCACCGGGCAGCATTTCTGGGCAAGAGGCTACTGGGTCTCCACCGTTGGCAAGGATGAACAGACGGTTCGGGAGTATATCCAGAACCAGGAGCGGGAGGACCGGCGTCTCGACCAGCTCAACATTTTCAGGTAATCGCCACCTTTAGGTGGCGCTTGGTTTCCAACCGCTTTGAGCGGTTCACAAGTTTTCAAGCCTCCGGCTTTGCCGTGACTTATTACTTTCTACTTGAATTAATCCCCTCCATCAGCCGCGTTTGCCCGCCATTCCTGGTCATCGCATCTTGGTTGCGTTGACCCGTCACTACGCGTGTTCCATAAACCCGACCCATGGAGCCCATATGGCAGCAACACGATATGCGATGGACGAATACCTCGATCACTTCAAGGAAAACGGCTACGTCGTGGTGCACGGGGCGCTGTCGCCAGAGGAGGTCGCCCGGGTCAATGACGGTATCGATGCCTACAGGGCGGCGCATCCGGAAGAATGGGTGATGGAGCCGCGGCTGGACCACGATGCGGTGGGAAGGGATGCGCCGGGGGTGATGGAACGGACGGAGGCGCCTAAATATGAGCCCCCCTCCCTCGGCTATTATATCTCTCCCCAGCACTGGGGGGGGTGCCGAGGGCGACGGCGAGGTCCAAGGGCGAACGGTAGCGAAGTCCATACGCTCGGCAAGGCAAAACAACCTGGCACTTCAGTTCAGGAATGGTGGTGAAAATGTGGGGAACGCCCTTCCTGTGTGGACGCAAAGTATTATTTATCAACAAGTTTTATGACTGAATTGGTGGAAGTATTGAATAGAACCTTCCTGGGTGAGGATCGCCCTCGAGATCCTGCCGGTATCGGTATCATCGCGCGTGACTACACCAAGGTAAATATGGGAGATCGTCAATCATTTTTCCGACTAAGGTTTTACCCCTTCACGGAGGGAACCATTGATCCTGAGCGACCCCAAAGGCGGGATGGCCGGAGTGCAACGTCGGCCCCCCGCCGGGGCCAAGAATCGACGATTCTGGGGGAGAGGCGCTCAGGCCTTTCGCATGGCCACGTCTAGTGCGTTTTTCATGATGCTGTGGTGACTGCGTAACCGCTGTCGAAGCTCCGCACGTGAGCGTCTATGAACCATTGACCTACGATCAGCTGATGAGCCACTCCGTCCGCCATCATCTTCGCCTTGAGATTGATGCCTACGACGAGACCATCCGCACGTTCATCCCAGGCTACGAAGAAGGCTTGGCGAGGGCTGCCAACGAAATCGCTGGTGTTCGCCCAACCCTGGTGCTTGACCTCGGCGCGGGAACGGGCGCCTTGGCTGAAGCGATGCTGGTCCAAGAACGCGTCGGTGCCGTTGAAGCCATCGACATCGATCCGGAGATGCTGGCCCAGGCGCGCCTTCGGCTCAAGCGATTTGGGACCCGCGCTCGTGTCCGCCGGCGGTCGTTCGAGGCGCCACTCCCCACGTGTGACGCCGTGGCTACGGCCCTGGCTCTGCACCACGTTCCCACCATGGCACGCAAACTCACGCTGTATACACGCATTTACCGGGCGCTCCGCCCCGGTGGCGTCTTCGTGAACACCGACGTGGCCATCAGCGCACACCCGGGGGCGCGCGAGCAGTCGTACCGTCGATGGGCCACCCACCTGGTGTCGTACGGCATTGACGAACAGCGCGCCTATGAGCACTTCGCCGCGTGGTCGGCGGAGGACACCTACTTTTCAGTCGACGACGAACTCGCGGCCATGCGCGAAGCCAAATTCCAGGCTGACTGTATCTGGCAGGATCGCCCACACACTCTCCTGGTAGGACGCAAGATCTGAGCCCCGGTCTACGGGAATCTTGATGTCCCCCGTATATCGGCTTCGGGTTCAGCCTCCGTGCGCGGCGGAGTCGACGTGTCGCACGCGCGGGCCCGTGACTCGGCGAATCCCTCCAATCTTGCGTGCCGATGCATGCCAACACGACGTTCGACTGAGCGGTTACCCCAACCGCTACACGGTGATGAAAAGCGCTTTAGGGCCGCTGGCGGGTGTCGGAGCCTGCCCGCAGGGATAATTTCGGCCGGGAACTTGGTGCGACCGCGTACCGCACCTCCGGCTCTCGATGCGCCAAAAACGTTCCAGAAACCCCCGCGAAACGGGTTGCAAACCCAGGCCGTTCTGGCTTATATTGCCACCTAAGACAACCCATCGGACTACGCCCAGACAGGGAGATACGGGTCCGATAATCTCGACCCCAGGGACGACTCGTGCGTCCCTGTATTTTTGTACGGACAGAGAATGCCCGGTGACGATCTGATCCATGGCTCACGCCACCGCGTCCGCGTGTTTGTGGACTTCTGGAACTACACGCTCTCCATGCGCGATGCCGAAGAAGCGTTCCGCACGGATTGGTCAGAGACTCGGGCCGGTGCTGTCGCACGCCGCGGCCGCCGTCGTCGATGCTGCCGCGACGGGCGAGTATCAGGGTTTGAACTTCTACGGTTCCTACGACCCGACCAGCGACGCAGACCGGAAACTTCACCGCTGGGCAACGACGATGGTGGACACATTTCCAGGCGTGAGCGTGTCGGTCGTGCCGCGCCAGAGGAAGCGTTCGCCGCCGTCGTGCCCTGCCTGCCATGCGGCGGTAGCCCAATGCCCCGCCGCGGCACCGTTCTATCGCGTCATTTCCAATCTCATGCTCAACGCGGTCAAACACACCGGACGCGGCGGCACGATCACGTTGAAGTGCAGTCGACTCGACGAGGTGCTGCAGATCGACGTCATCGACAACTACTCGGAAGTAGACCCGGCGCCCCCGCTCCTCGGGGCGTCCGTATCGCACATAGTGGATCTTTCGCAGGATGCTTTCGAGCCCTTTGCGTCGGCTCGAGAAGTCCCAACCCCGATCCCGAATCCGGCCCTCCCCGTCGATGAACAGCTCCAGATCGATCGACGCCTCGAGCGCTTTGTAGCGTAAACGCGGCCGCAGATCGATGCGTTGCCAGACGCCCTCGTCGACGGACACGGCACCGACGAGACCGTCCATCGTCAGATCGACGGCTTCGGCATTGCGAGTTAGCAGGAGAAGACTCAGGAGAAGAAATCGAAGCACGCATTCCTCGAGTGAAGGGTTCGGTCCGATTGTAGGCGAATGTTCGCTCCGGAGTCAACGTTCTCGCCCGTTGACGGCGGCGAGCCGCACGGATATCGTATCTGGGCGGAAGAGGGCAGGAACCACAGATGAACACCGATGGACACAGATGTGACTCAACCCGAGGACTGTGGCTCTTCTTGCCTGGATGTTTGGCTGGTCCTTTCAAACTGACCCCCTTCCCGCTGTTTGCCGCCCGTAAATTCTCGAGATGCGTCTTCATCTCTTCCAGAAAACCGGGATCCTTCACCCAGCGTATCTGGTCCTCCAGCCGAGGTCGCTGTCGCTCGAAGTGCTTCGTCAACACGTCGTAGATTCCGAGCGCCTGGATGAACTTGGCCGTGGCAACCTCCCGAACGGTGATCTCGACACGGATCCGCTGCTGCTGAAATCCGGGCTCCTCGTTCGTCAACTCCAGGAACGCGGCCTGCTGCAGAGCCTCCATCCGAAGAAGGCTTTTCGTGAGCAACAGCTTTGTCCGTTCTGTATCGTGTGAGAGGAGCTGCTGTTCCCGAAGAGCCCTGGCATCATTGTAGACGACCGATCTGTCAACGCCCAGAGCTTCTGCGACCTGGAGATGTCGTCCTCCTTTGGCCAGGAGCGTGCCGACCAGCAGCCGCCTGGCCCACACGGCCGCGTGCTCACCCGACCCTTCCTTCTTCCTCCCAGCGGACCACGTGCCCCTCCCCTCACGCAGGATCTTCAGGGCCTGCACAGAGCCCGCGCCGAACAGAGACAGTTGATTCGGGTGGACGACCGCATTCACCAACTCGTGGATCGCGGCGATGTGGCCTCGGTCCACATAGGGCACCCCCTCATCTGGCAGATGCTTCACGGCATCCATCGCGCGTTCGTCAGCAACGGGCTCGCCCACGCGTAAGCCGGCGGTGACCCGGCCATAGAAACCGACCTTCTGGAGCATCTTACAGAGCCTCATCTCCCGACGGCCGATTTCGGTCCTGATTCTTCGCCGAAGCTGGAAGCTCCCGGCCTCACGCAGGTCGGCGAAAGCCGCCACCTGGAGACGTTCAAACCGCCTCCTTATCTGGGAGAGTGCTGCCTGCGCTTGCCCAACACCCTCTGCGAGCACCTGGTAGACCGAGATCACCTCCAGGTCGTCCCTTACGACGGGCCCATCAACCCCCAACCCCCTCGCGATGCCGACCACGTCCTCTTCCCGCGCGTACAGCTCAGCGGCGACCAACCGTCTGCCCCAGTCGATCGGGTTCAGGCCCTCCACCCGCCTTCCTCGTGGCCAGGTGCCCTCTCGCTCGAAGAGGGCTTTCCTGACGCGCACAGAGTCGACACCGGGAAGGGGCAACTCGTTCGTCCGGGCAACCTCAAGTATGGCTACCACGTCGCTCTGATCGGCTATCAAGACTTTGGTTATGAACGATTCTGGAAGACCTCGTCTGCGTCGACCCCGACCCCCAGGTGTCTCTACTCCCCACCTAAGAATTTCCTGAAGGGCACCGTCGACCTCCCGGCCCCTTTTGTCCTGTGTGAAGTCGTGTCCGTCTCGGGAAAATTCGAGGTAACTCCAGGCATCGCGGCCGCTGCCATAGCTCTTCCGGACGCGCCAAATGCGTTGAGGCTCCTGTTCAAAGGTTAGAGACACCTTTGGCGTCGCATCAGTGTTCCAATCGAGGAGCGATTCAGCTGCGACTGAACCCGCTGGCAGAAGCAGTGAGGCACGCACCGCCTTCACGATGTTCGACTTACCGATCTCGTTTGGCCCGTGGAGGATGTTCAAGCCCGGCCCGAGGTCGATGCTCGCGCTGGCTATACCAGCAAGATCAGTGACTTCGATTTTCTGGATCCACATTGCCATTAACTCGCTGCTTCCTTGACTAGGCGGTACAGATGATGCAGAGCTCGTTCAGCTACCTTAGGATTAGATTCGCTTCTATCCTGCAGACGCGAGATCGTCGATTGAAGTACCGCTGGCAGCTCTTTACCGAACTCGATGGGCGTGTCCGTGGCGAGATGTAACCCGTTGCGATCCTCGGACAGGACCCCTACCCGTGGATTAGCAGCGAGGGAACCGCGGAGCTCGATCAAGATGCGTTCCGCCTCGTCGTATTCTTCCATCGGAACCACCATTTCGAGCTTAAGTCGAAGTACTGTCTTGCGTAGGTCGCTAGCCCCAGCGAGCGAACGAAGATCCGACATCGATCTGCAGATTACTTCTCGCCATTCCCAAGTTCCGACTTGCTCCCGCCGAACTATCGGTCTCCGCGCCCGATCAAGCGGGAAGAATACGATTGCCACGGAGCCAGTTTCGTTCTCTCCGAAATTTGTTGCCTCAGGCGCACCAGGATAGATCGTAGGGGCAGTAGCCTCTGGCTCAACATCCCGAAAGGCATGCGTGTCACCGATTGCGAGGTAATCGAGACCTCGCTCTGCGGCGATACCGCTAGCGATGGGAAAGTTGGTTTGATAGCCCTCGATGTCGAAGGTCTGTCCATGGACAAGTCCGATTCTGAAACGGCTCTCGTTGGGTTCGCGGTCTGGCAGGGATGATGCAATGTCGGTTTGTCCGGCGTGTGATCGGCAAGGGTTCGCGATGACGACTGCACGATCATCGAGCTCGAGTGTAAAGCCTTCTTCGTCAACGACGTGAACGTATTCTGGCAGCCCAGCACGGAATGGGTGGTCTGGGTGGTAAACAGAGCGCGCCATCAGGGGGTCGTGGTTACCGGGGAGTAGTACTACCGGGCGAGCCCAGTCGCGTCGCTGGAATTCCTTCAAGAGACCGCCCCACCATTCTTTGGGTGGTGAGGATTCATCGAACAGGTCTCCTGCAGCCAAAACTGCATCGACGTTACGGCTGTGCGCGAGATCGAGGATGCGTCCAACAACTTCTAGCCGTGCCCGCGTAAGACGCAATTCTTGTTCCGGCCGAAACGACGGGAAGCGTCGCCCGAGATGCCAGTCCGCAGTGTGTAGAACTGTCAATGCCATTTCGCTGTCCTGTAGTTGTCGGTCCAGCTGCTCTTGGTCTGAACAGTCACTCAATGCAAAACTCCGCCTGTAACAGACGCTCAATCTGTGTAGGCGTATATCTCGGTCAAGTCCCATAGTCAGTTGAAAACTCATCGGGCCCCGTAGTTTGGTCAGGCTCTCTTTTGAGCATTCTGTTCGTTGTCGAGATTCAGATCTTTGTTCAGTGCTTGCCTGAGTAGGGGAAGATGTTTGTATCCGCTCACGCGTCGCAGGCGAGGTTCGATGTCGAGGAGTGCGGCAGCCACCCATCTGTGTCTCTGGGGAGAGTTGTTCCAGCGTCTGACCTTCCGAGTGAGCTCGCCGGTCCTGCTGTTGAGGGCTTCGATGCAGTTGGTGGTTCGGAAGCTTCGTTTCAGGAATGGGAGCATACCCAGCCGGTGGAGGGTCAGGGTTTCCTCCAGGCCTTCCTCGAGGCTCGTTACGGCAGACTGATTCATCAGCTTCAGTTCGGGTTTAAGTGATTCGAGTGCGGCCTTTGCCTCCTCGTAGGTGTCGCAGTCATAGGCTTTCTGGAGCTTCCGTCGAACTCTTGGACGTTCCCTCTCCGGGAGATAGCTGACGACATTCTCGCGCTTGTGCCACTGACAGCGATGCACGCGCACATACCCTTTGAGGGCTTTGGTGACAGCACTGCGGAGTCCCTTTGAGCCGTCAAGCACAACGAGAAGGCCCTGGTCGTAGCACAGGCCTCTCCGGATGAGGTCCTGGATCAGCTGGCGGCAGATCCGTTCGTTCTCCGTCGCCGATTCGACGAAGCCCAGGGGGATCTTCTGGCCGTCCATCGTGACCCCCAGAGCGATCACGATCTCTTCGTCGGCAAAGCTCTTTCCGTCAATGAACAGGGTCACGAAGCCGTAGTCGTCGAGGGGACGCTCCTGGAACTGCTTCAGCTTCTTCGCGGTGGCTTTGATGAACCGCCGCGAGACGGAGGACGCTGAGATACCAAACGCTTCTGGAACCGATTCGGCACAGGCCTTGTAGTTGCGGCACGAGATCCCCTTGAGAACACGAAGCAACAGCCCCTCGTCCGTCTTCTTGGGCGTCTGTAGAGCCCGGTATGCAGCCAGGGAAACCTCTGCGTCGGCCTCGACGTCGCGCACCCGGGGAACGTCTAACGGGAGCTTCTGGTCCATCAGATACACGGATCCCTTCTGGCTTCCCCACCGACGATGCGCCTGCTCCGAACCTTTGCGCGCATACCGAACGCCTGCGAGCTGCTCGACCTCCTGCTGGAGGAGGTCTGCCACTGCCTCCAGACCCAACGGGATCAACGCCTGGATCACCGACAAACGCGTCTCCAAATCGATGACATCGCCCTCAACCTTGACTTCACCATCGCCTACAAATAGCTTCTCCATCTGGGCTCCTTTCTTACGGGTATACGCTCCTACACGTCTACCCAACGTAAGTTTGGAGCCCTCTAAGTTTCAACTACGATAGGCACAACACCCTTCGCCGGGAAAGCTGATCCTGCTCCTATACCAGGGCGCGATCAAATCACTCAAGAAGGCTCTCGACCTGATGGACCGGAAAGACTTCGGTGGCAAAGGCGACGCGATCATCAAGGCTCAGGACATTCTGATGGAGCTGAACATGGCGCTCGACCACGGAGCCGGCGAAATCGCGCATTCGCTCCAGCAGATTTATCTGTATGCCTACAAGAGGCTGGTCGTGGCCAATCTCGAGATGGATCGGGATGCGATCACCGAGATCGTCGTCATTCTTGAAAATCTCTACGAGGCGTGGGAAGAGGCCGTTCAAAAGACGGACGGTCTGGTTCAAGTTCCCGAGCCGCGTGTCGCCACTGTCAGTGTGACGGGTTAACGCTATGGATACCGGCAAAGAACTCGTCAAACTGCTCGAGACGCAGAGGCGTCATTACGACGCGCTAAAAGTCGTGGTCGGCCGTCAGACGGTCCATATCGAGGCCTTGAATGTCGCCGGGCTGGCCACAGATACGGCCGAAGTGCGTGACCTGATGCGGAAGGCGCGCGATGTAGAGGCCGCGATTCGCCCCCTCCGGCAGAGCTGGGGGAACATGGGTCTCGATCGTGATCCCGCCGATCGTCGGAAGGTCGAAGCGGTCGTGGACGCTGTCCGGGCATCTGTGGAGGAGATTCAGGAAACGAAGGACCGAAACGCTGCGATGCTCCAGGAACGGATGGGCGATCTGAGGAAACAGATGGCCGGCCTGCAGACGCAGGGCAAGGCGGCACACGCCTACTATGGCCCGCGGAAGAACGGCGGGGCGCCACCGTCAAAATTTATCGATCAGGCAACTAAAAAAGGCTATATCCGGATCTCTCAACGAGATGAAGTGGGTGAAGGTGCCGTGGTTCCTGGCATGGGGGCGCGGTTAGAGTGTGCGGAACCTCTTCGGAATCTGCTCAGGGATGTTTATGTCTCCGACGGTAAGGAAGATCATATCGTTGAATGCGTCGAGTATGCGGAATCCGCTGGCTCGGTTCTTGACGATTTGGACGATTCGGTTGAGGCCTTCGGCGATGGCGTTGGTAAGACGCGTGTTCACGAATGCGAGGACGCCGAAGAAGTGCTGTCGCAGGGTCCTGACGAACTTTCGCAGGGGTTCAAGTCGACTTCTGAGTGCGGACGTCGTCCAGCATTTCAGGAAGCGTTCGGCAGCCCAGGGCGCTTTGTATTCCCAGAACTGCTCGAACTCGTCCTTGAGTCTCCAGGCTCTATAGATTCGGTAGTTCGCCTTCTCCAGTGCTTTGAGTGTCCGAGTATCCCCTCTGGAGCGTGTCGCTGAGTGCCGGTAGAGGAGCCATCGGAGGCCCTTCATGGCTTTGCGCTCATCCGGGGCAGCTTTACGCCACTGGTCCTTACGGACCTCGTCAACGGCGGCATTGAGAGCCTTGACGATGTGAAAGCGATCGAGGACCAGCTTGGCATTCGGACAATATTCCTGGATGGCTCCGATGTAAGCTTCGCTCATGTCGCAGCAGGCCCACTCGATCTTGGATCTCTGGTAGGGACTGAGAGCCTCTGTGAAGAACCGATCGATCGTTTTACGCGCCCTGCCGCGGCCAACCCACACCCACGCAGGAGCGGTCCAGATCGTAAACGAGCGTGGCGTACCTGTGACGCTTGGCGTAGGAGATCTCGTCGATCCCGATGGTTTTGAGCCCTCGGATACGATGACCTTCACGAAGCCGCGTGATGGATCGGTGAAGGAGATCCGACAGCGTCGAGGCAGAGATGCGCAGCAACTCGGACGCCGCCTTCTGCGTCATGGTCTGGCAGTAGCGCAGCATGGCATACTCGAAGCGATACGTCACCCGAGAGAACCGCTCCGCCCACGGAATCTCCTCGACCACACGACCGTGGGTAGGACACCGAATCTCCCGAGGATGGTAGAGAAGCCAGACCCTCCACCCGCACACCGGAATGTCACGCCACCGACGCAGATGGGGCATTGTGCGGACGATTTTACCTCGACGGCCGCACTCCGGACAACAACAACCATTCTTATGTGGCTTTACGGCGATGACGAAGCAGCTTCTCCCCTCAAACCACCAGCTGACAACACGGAACCCCTTGAATCTCAGCAGTTTCGATAGTAATCTGCTCCCGGTCATAGGTCGCACCCCCTTCGCTTTGATTGTCCTACACACACAACCAAGCGTAGGGAACGATCTATGACCTTGTCATTCTATAGTTTCACCGTTGAGAAACCCGGATAGAGCCCTAAAAAAGCCTCAAGAAACCGTTGAACAGGCCGATATAAGGGATAGAGGCCCACTATGAGAATCGAAAACGCTATCCACGAATTACGCGGTCCCGACCTTCAGGAACGCCGAAGTGAGGAAGTAAAACGGCGTCGCCAGGCTCCCAAAGCCGGTGACGTGGTTGAACTGTCCAAGACGGCGCAATCCCTGGGGTCGCAGTCCGTATCGGCCAGCGACCTGAATTCGGTCAACGACGTCCGACAGGCTCGTATAGACGCCGTCAAACAGCGCGTGGCCGAAGGTTTTTACGACCGACCCGAAGTCCGCCGCGCGATCGCTGATGCGGTTTTGGACTCCGGCGTCGTCGAAGGGGTCAGGCAGGAAGCCCGACAGGTGGGGCAAGCCCGTTCAGAAATCGAGAACGTGCCCGAGGTGCGGCTGGAGCGCATCGAGGAGGCCTGCCGACGTGTTGCCTCCAACTTCTACGATTCGGCGAACGCTTGAGTCGAGACGGCGAACCGAATCCTGGAAAACATCGTCGGCTGACCTGGACCGACGGAGAAATGTGAGAACGGCGAGGACGAAAGTCCTCGCCATTTTTTTGGCTCTATCCGGGTTTCTCAACGGTGAAACTATAGAATGACAAGGTCATAGATCGTTCCCTACGCTTGGTTGTGTGTGTAGGACAATCAAAGCGAAGGGGGTGCGACCTATGACCGGAGCAGATTACTATCGAAACTGCTGAGATTCAAGGGGTTCCGTGTTGTCAGCTGGTGGTTTGAGGGGAGAAGCTGCTTCGTCATCGCCGTAAAGCCACATAAGAATGGTTGTTGTTGTCCGGAGTGCGGCCGTCGAGGTAAAATCGTCCGCACAATGCCCCATCCGCGTCGGTGGCGTGACATTCCGGTGTGCGGGTGGAGGGTCTGGCTTCTCTACCATCCTCGGGAGATTCGGTGTCCTACCCACGGTCGTGTGGTCGAGGAGATTCCGTGGGCGGAGCGGTTCTCTCGGGTGACGTATCGCTTCGAGTATGCCATGCTGCGCTACTGCCAGACCATGACGCAGAAGGCGGCGTCCGAGTTACTGCGCATCTCTGCCTCGACGCTGTCGGATCTCCTTCACCGATCCATCACGCGGCTTCGTGAAGGTCATCGTATCCGAGGGCTCAAAACCATCGGGATCGACGAGATCTCCTACGCCAAGCGTCACAGGTACGCCACGCTCGTTTACGATCTGGACCGCTCCTGCGTGGTGTGGGTTGGCCGCGGCAGGGCGCGTAAAACGATCGATCGGTTCTTCACAGAGGCTCTCAGTCCCTACCGGAGATCCAAGATCGAGTGGGCCTGCTGCGACATGAGCGAAGCTTACATCGGAGCCATCCAGGAATATTGTCCGAATGCCAAGCTGGTCCTCGATCGCTTTCACATCGTCAAGGCTCTCAATGCCGCCGTTGACGAGGTCCGTAAGGACCAGTGGCGTAAAGCTGCCCCGGATGAGCGCAAAGCCATGAAGGGCCTCCGATGGCTCCTCTACCGGCACTCAGCGACACGCTCCAGAGGGGATACTCGGACACTCAAAGCACTGGAGAAGGCGAACTACCGAATCTATAGAGCCTGGAGACTCAAGGACGAGTTCGAGCAGTTCTGGGAATACAAAGCGCCCTGGGCTGCCGAACGCTTCCTGAAATGCTGGACGACGTCCGCACTCAGAAGTCGACTTGAACCCCTGCGAAAGTTCGTCAGGACCCTGCGACAGCACTTCTTCGGCGTCCTCGCATTCGTGAACACGCGTCTTACCAACGCCATCGCCGAAGGCCTCAACCGAATCGTCCAAATCGTCAAGAACCGAGCCAGCGGATTCCGCACACTCGACGCATTCAACGATATGATCTTCCTTACCGTCGGAGACATAAACATCCCTGAGCAGATTCCGAAGAGGTTCCGCACACTCTAACCGCGCCCCCATGCCAGGAACCACGGCACCTTCACCCACTTCATCTCGTTGAGAGATCCGGATATAGCCATTTTTTTTTATCCCGTGACCGCAGGGGGCTGGCAGTCGTATCATTTGGGACCGACCGTCGGTTTAAGAGGTGAACACGGCCGCGATTTCCGAGAGACTGTCGTCTGAACAAGGAAACGATTTACACGTGGGCTCAAGTCTGCGTCATTTTTCTGGTCCTCTACGTTTTCCTGGCCAGCATAGGGATCATGGGTGCCGCCTTCAAGCTCTATGGGAAGGCCTTCGCCACTCAGCTCGTCGACGCGACCAGCCACCCCGTGCTGGGTCTATTCGTGGGTATCCTGGCGACGACGCTGGTTCAAAGCTCATCCACGACCACCTCGCTGGTCGTGGGGATCGTAGCCGGAGGAGGATTGGACCTGGTGACGGCGATCCCGATTGTTATGGGGGCGAACATCGGGACCAGTGTGACGAATACGCTCGTTTCTATGGGGCATATCACACGCCCCACAGAATTCAGAAGGGCGATCGCGGGAGCAACCGTACACGACTTTTTCAACCTCATGGCGGTCGCCGTTCTGCTGCCTGTCGAGCTGGCTTCCGGTATTTTACAGAGATTGGCCACTTCGGGAGCGGCACTGTTCCAGGATGTTGGAGGCATGAAGCTGGCCAACCCGTTGAAGGCCGCCGTGTCGCCGCTCGTCAAGGCTACAAGCAATGCGACGGGCAACGAACCGACGCTCCTGTTGCTCGTGTCGCTGATCATGATGTTTCTCGCTTTGCGCCAGTTGGTCAAATCGGCCAGGGGGGTCGTCGTGAGTCGGGCGGAACCATACCTGGACAGCTATCTGTTCGGGGCGGTATGGAAGTCGATGGTGTTTGGCGTCATCATGACCGTGCTGGTCCAAAGCAGTTCGATTTCGACCTCGGTTGTCATCCCGCTGGTGGGGGCCGGCCTGCTCACGGTCGCGCAGATCTTTCCGTATACGCTGGGTGCAAACATCGGAACGACCGTAACAGCATTGCTCGCGGCCATGTCGACCGCGAATATCGTGGCGGTTACGATCGCCCTGGTCCATTTCCTGTTCAACATCGCCGGCATCACCCTGATCTATCCGTTCGAACCCGTTCGACGTATCCCGCTGAAGCTGGCCGATTGGTTGGCCGACCTCGCCAGTCGCAGGCGGTGGGTCGCCATGACCTACATCGTCGTCCTCTTCTACGCCGTCCTGCACTTGTCATCACGTTGTGGAGGTAAGGGATGTGGTCCTTTTTCGCGAGTGACCCCAAGAAAAGTCATCTGATTAACCGTGCGTTCGACGAAATGTCCGAGATGCTCGTGCAGGATCTCAGCCTCGTGTCTGCGGCTAGCGACTGCCTGGCAGGAAAGGCTCCGCCGCCTCCCGACGTGACGTCGATCGAAGACCGTGTCAATTCGAGCGAGCGGCTTATCAGAAGGCTGATCCTGGAACATCTCACGCTGAATCCAGAGCAGGACCTGTCGGCCAGTCTTGCTCTCTTGTCCGTGGTTCACGACGTAGAGCGGATCGGAGATTATGCGAAGAGTATCATGGAACTCGCTGCCATTGCCCCAGGGCTGAAGCTGGATTCGGACCCGGGTCGGGTCATTGGCGAGTTGATACAGGAAGTGCCCGACATCCTACGATCGACCGCCGAGGCGTTCAGCCGTTCGGACACAGACCAAGCCTGTCAGGTCATGGCCCGTCATAGAGAGATCAAGGGACGTACCGATGCGCTGCTCGAACAGGTCGTCTCAGACCGCGATACGAACGGTGAAGCGGTGGCGTTGGCCGTGGCATCTCGTTACCTGAGGCGCATCAGCGCACACGCATCGAACGTGGCTTCGTCGATCGTTAATCCACTGGATCTGGTTTCGAGGAACGATACGCTGGCAGAATAGCGGTAGAGGCGAACCGAGTGCAGATCGTGTTTCAGGCGGGGTTGACGCGTTACATAGTCGTGGGGGCTGAGAAAGAGAAGCGTAGACCAAAGTGGACCTGGGTGCTGACCGCACCACGGTTGAACACGAACACGGGTGCGAGTCCGAGCTCGACGGATGTCATCCCCGACACGGGAAAAAGGACGGCGACTCTTGGAGACAGTGCGAGAGCTGCGTCGGTCGTTCTGGTAGATGAACCGCTGGCTGTCGGGTTCTCGATGCGATCGATCGTGCCACCGATCCATCCGCCCTGGGGTGCATACGCTTTGGCGACCGTCGCGACTCGGGAGAATCCACCTCTGAGGGATAGCGCAGCCGTCGGTCGCCCCTGTCCCGGCTGGCTGGTGGTGAAATGCAGCCCCGTAAGGGCGGTCATTTGGCTGCTCTTCCTCTGAGCTTGGGTGGCGAGCGTCGCGTCCTCGAGCTGAATGGGGACGTAGATGAACTCGGCTTCGAATCCCCAGTTTCCAGTTGCCGCGATGGAGCCGTTGAGTTCGATCGATAGGCTCAGATCGGCCACGTCGGCATCGTCGCCAGTAGGCAGAAACAGACCACCTCCGATCGAGCCCGTCATGACGATCGGCTGGTCACCACCCCAGGCTTGACCTGCGATCAGTAGAAGGATGACGACGAATCGACTGTGCATTGGGATTGCCTGCGTTTGCGAAAGGATAACCAATGGCTGTCATCGTGGATGGAAAGCGCCGGATTCCGTTCCTGCGGGGCATGCTCACCCACTACCTGCTGGAGCAGGGCCTCAGCTTCCAGGATGCCTATTCGGTTGCTGACAAGATCCGCAGCGACATTCAGAAGCGCAAGACGATTCCAGCCGAGAAGATGGTGGAGCTCGTCCACACACACGTTGGCGAAACGGACGGTGACCGGTCGATTGGCGACTGTTTGTTCTGGCGGCCGCGAACGCAAAACGTGGTTGTCGAAGACGCGGACGGTTTTCGCCCTTTTTCCAGAGAACGTCTTGCACAGTCGATCGCCATCACGGGGGTGGCTGAAGAAGAAGCCTACACGCTTGCCGAAGGACTTCTAGGAAGGTTTCGGGCGGAAGAACGCGATGCAGTGAGCCGGTCCAATATCCAAAAGGCCGTCGCGGCATCCCTCAAATCAGAATACGGAGCAGACTACGCCGATCGCTATCGTGTCTGGCATCGTTTTCGTCGCCGTGGGGCGCAACCGCTCGTCATTCTTGTTGGGGGGACGAGTGGAGTCGGAAAGACATCGATCGGTGTGGCTGTCGCGAACCGCCTCAAGATCTCTCGTGTGGCCTCGACGGATGACATCCGGCAAGTGATGCGGCTGATGATCGCCCCCAACTTGATGCCGGGGCTTCACGTTTCGAGCTACCAAGCTTGGGAATCCGCTACGGCCGTCCAAGAGGAGTCCGACCCTGTGGTCGCGGGCTTCAGGGAGCAGGCGTTGAGAGTCTGCGTCGGCGTGAGGGGCGCGATCGAAAGGGCCATTCAGGAGAACGTGAGTCTGGTCATCGATGGCGTACACCTGATTCCAGATCTGCTTCAACTCGAACAGTTCGAGAAGAAGGCGATTTTCATTCACGCGAACCTGTTTCTGTCCGACGAAGCTCTGTTTCGTGAGCGATATACGGCGAGGGGTGAAGAGGCCGAAGGCCGGCCGAGCCATCGATACCTGAAGCATCTGGAGCAGATTATGGCGATCCAATCCCATATTCTCCAGCAATCGGAAGCGATCGGCATTCCATCCTACGAAAACAACGACTTCGACGAAACGGTGCAGAGCGTCTGTCTCCAGATCATGGACCATCTGCGAAAACACTGGGGTAAATAGACGTGATCGATACGCACGTCCACCTGGGGCAACTTCGCTACGAGGATCCCGGCATGACGCCGGCGAAGATGCTGCGATGGATGGATAGACACGGTATCGAGAAGGCTGTCGTGATGGCGGTCGAGGTGCCGGAAGAGCTGGACTACCTGGTCACCACGCGCGATCTCTTGAAGATGACGCGCCGTCACCGCGACAGGCTACTTCCTCTCTGTGCGGCCGATCCAAGACACCGATATCCTGGAAGGTTCGACCCCTACCCGATTTTGAAGGCTTACGTGGATGACGGTTGTGTGGGTTATGGCGAGAACCTGTGCGGCCTGCCCGTGGACGATCCGATGCAGCAACGCGTTTACGAGGCGTGTGACCGACTGAAACTGCCGATCGTGATGCACATCGACTGGTGGATCAACCGCGACAAGCCAGGACTGCCGGGATTCGAGAAAATGATCGCCACCTACAGACACGTGAAATGGGTGGGTCACGCTCAGTACTTCTGGCGTGAGGTCAGTGCCAAGGTTCCGAGGAAAGTCAGTTATCCGACAGGCCCTGTCGTGCCCGGGGGAAGGCTCGACGCGCTGTTCAAAAAATACAAGAACCTCTACGCCGATCTTTCCGCGGGGTCCGGTTACAACGCGATTACCCGTGATCCGGAGTTCGGAATCGCCTTCCTCAAGCGATGGAAACACCGATTGATGTTCGCGACGGACAAACTTCGGTCCAAGCAGGACGTGGGTATCATCGACTACATCAGACGTGTGGATATCGGGGAAGATGCGAGAAAACGGATTACGCGGATGAATGCGGAAAAAGTGTTTGGATTGAAGTAAGAAGTAAGAAGTAAGAAGATAGAGGGGGTGATGGCCAGACGGTTGTCACCCCTTTTGTCACGATGGGCAGACGCGGGACGATTTTGCGGGGTAGGGACGGTTCGCGAACCGTCCCTACAGGATACCCTTTGACTTGAGTAGCTTACGAACGCGTGCACGATCCTTGCGGTCCAGCCGTTGGCCCGTTGCCCTTATGGGGCCCCCGGCAAGCCCCATCATTTCAAGACCGGCCTTGAGCATGGCGTTGCCGAGTTCCTGGCGCATCGTCGTCAGCACTTCGAATTCGTCCCGAAGGGCCATGGCCTGTTTCCATCGCCCGTTGAGGGCGGCGTTGTGGAGCCGGATGGAGAGTGGGAGCGTGAGGTTGGCCATCCCGGTGGTGAAACCGACCGCGCCGGCCAGGTAGTAATACGGCACCATGTTTTCGCCACCGCCGGTGATGAAGGGGATGGCGTTGTTCGTGACGTGGCACCCCGTGCGGACCCAGTCGACGGCACCGCTTTCCTCTTTGATGGCGACGACCTGCGGCATTTTGGCGAACCGTTTGACCAGGTCGATCGAGAGTGTCTGCTTGGGTGCTCGAAACGGGAGGAATCCGAGGTCGACGGCTCGAGCGATTCGTCGGTGGCGATCCCAGATGGCGGCGTCACCCCGTTTGACGATCGGTTCGTGCGGCATGATGAGGAGGGCATCGGCGCCCGCGTCCTCGACAGCTCGGGCGATTCGCACGGCCATCGGATTCGGACCTCGTACCCCACAGACCACCTTGCAACGTTCCTCAGCACCCGCAACCGCCGCAGCCGCGACATCGACGATCTCGCCGGGTGCCAGGCTGTCGATTTCGCCCGACCCTCCGCAAAGGACCATCGTTTTTTCTCCGCGCACGGCCGAGAAAGAGGCGACGTTGCCCTCGACGCCCGCCAGGTCCACGTGGTGGCGGCCACGTCCGTTCGTCGTCGTTTTGAAAGGGGTCATGACGAAGACGTAGACCCCCTTGGCGTCGAACCTTGCTCGCAAGCGCATATTCACCATCCAATCGAACGTGACGTCGATGTCATCGCTCTACCGATAGGCGTCGAATGCCGCGGCCAGGTTGCGCATCCCGGCGGCGACCAGACCCCCGTCGGAGCCGAGCGCAATGAACGTGAAGCCAGCTTCGACGGTCGAGGCGACCTGCGCGTCGTTCAGGAGGAGGATGCCCGCGGCTTTGCCCGCGTTCTGCGCGGCCTTGACCACGCGGTCGCGTGCTTCGAGGAACTTGGGATTGTCGAACTGCTCGGGAATGCCCAGGTTCACGCTGAGGTCGAGGGGGCCGATGAAGAGCACGTCGACGCCGTCGATGGCGGCGATGTCGTCGATGTTGGCGAGGGCATCGGTGGTTTCGATCTGGACGACCGTCGTAAGCAGTTCGTGGGAGCGTCCGAAGTACTCGTCGAAGTCCTGACCGAACCCGCTGGCACGGTTCAGCTTGGCGACGCCCCGGATACCGCGGGGTGGATATCGCATAGAAGCCACGGCCTGTTCGGCCTCTTCGACCGTGCTAACGTAGGGGACCATAATGCCCGACGCACCGAGGTCGAGCACCCGCTTGAATCGGGGCGGGTCATTGTTGGCGATGCGAACGACCGGCGCCGCGGGCGTGCCGCCGATCGCCTGGAGCTGGGGGCCGAGGGCCTCCTGGTCGCCCGAGCCGTGCTCGATGTCGACGAGCAGCCAATCGAAACCGGCGACTCCGGCCATCTCCGCGGTCAAACTGGAACCCAGATTGATGAACGTCCCCGTCAGGAGCTCGCGGTTGAGGGCGCGCTCACGGATCGATTGAATCATAGCGTGTTCCTCTTGGTCACTTGTGTGTAACGGGGCTTGCCGGTGTGGCGGCGGAGACTCGATCGATGGACTTAGGGGTGGTCGAGTTCGTCGTCGCAGGCGGGTCGATCGGGATCGTCCGTGACGACGCCGGCTTCGAGGAACTCGAGCGCCTTTGTGTAGCTGCGACGCTCCAGGAAGTGGGCCAACTGTGGAGGCGCCGTGGCCTGGATCTCGCCCTGGAGGCGGGTGATCTCGACGAGTTCCTGGGCGATGGGCTCCTTTCGTCCGATCTTATCGAACATCGATCGCAGGCTTGAGACGAGGGACTGGAGCTGATCTTCGGTCATGCGGGCATCCTCCGAGGGTTCTAGCACAGTTTAGGGGAGCGACCATAGGGTGTCAAGATGCCAGAACTGGAGGAGCACACCTTTCAGTCTTTTGTTCCAGGTCGACGATTTCAGTGACGATCACAGGCCACACCTTGCCTGTCGCATGGACCGTGCATAAATTCAGCTTAGTGGTCTGTGATAAAGTACCCGGGCTATCGAGCTATAATCAAAAGGTGTGGAAAAAGAGAAAGGGCGACCCTACCCTTCCCGTGAGATAGTTGATTCACACAAAACCGGGTGAGAGGCCCGGTTGGGAAGGAGGATCGCCGTGAAGGAACATACGCATAGAGCCCCATTGAAGTCCATGCCGACGTGGGAGACGGTTGACGATTGGATCCGTGAAGAGATCCAGGGCCGGTTCCAGTCCATTCTGGAGGAGGAGGCGACCGCGTTCTTGGGCCGGTCGTGGTATGAGCGCCGAGCCGAGGTCGATAGCTCCAGGGGCTACAGGAACGGCTACGGCAAGCCCCGGCGTCTCTCGACGAGCTGCGGAACGATCAAGGTCCGGCGTCCCCGGGTTCGTGGTCTGGAAGAGCGGTTTGAAAGCCGCATCCTCCCCCTGTTCGCCCGGAGAACCAGGGCCATTGGAGATCTGCTTCCCGACCTTTATCTCCACGGTCTCTCCCAGGGCGACTTCGAGTTGTCTTTGCGTGCGCTGCTCGGTGATGGCGCGCCGCTTTCGCCGACCTCGATCGCTCGTCTTCGAGGGAAGTGGGAGGTCGACTTCCAGGACTGGAAAGAAAGGCGTCTGGATAATCGCGTGGTCTACGCCTGGGCTGATGGCATCTACGTCAAAGCCGGGCTCGAGCGCGAGAAGGC
The DNA here is from genome assembly GCA_965198115.1 of Candidatus Latescibacterota bacterium. Lineage (GTDB taxonomy): Bacteria > Latescibacterota > UBA2968 > UBA2968 > UBA2968 > UBA6620. The sequence continues at coordinate 5,013,596 of OZ240241.1, forward strand.
GTGTCTGCTGGTCGTGATCGGCGCGATGAGCGACGGCAGCAAGGAGATCCTGGCGATAGAACCCGGTTATCGAGAGTCTACAGAATCCTGGCTCACGGTGCTACGGGATCTCCGGGATCGCGGGCTCGAACATCCTGTCCTGATCGCCGCGGACGGGAATATGGGCATCTGGGCGGCCGTTGATCAGGTCTGGCCAGAGAGCCGGCAACAACGGTGCTGGAACCACAAGATCCTCAACGTGCTCGACAAGGTCGCCAAGCGTGCACAGGCTGAAGCCCGCGCACTGCTCGTCCAGATCCCCTATGCCGGCACGAAAAAGGAGGCCGAGAAGCTCCGGAAACGCTTTGCCGCACGGTATCGCTCACAGTTCCCTGCCGCCGTGGAGACGCTCGAAAGAGACTGGGATCGGATGGTCACGTTCTACGACTTCCCGAAGGAACACTGGAAACACCTGAGAACCACGAACGTCGTCGAGAGCCCCTTTGCTTCCGTTCGGCTTCGCACAAACGCCGCCAGGCGATTCAAGAAAGTCAGGAACGCCACGACTCTCATCTGGCGTACGCTCAAGGTCGCAGAGAGCCGATTCAGGAAACTCACCGCGCCACACTTGCTACAACAAGTCTACGATCAGAAACACTCAACCGAACCGCAGGTCGAAGCCGGGAAGATGGCCGCCTGATTTCTTTTACACACCTATTGACCTGAGCTCCGGGCTATCACCTTCTGGAGACTGGCACAATGAGGGTTCTGATCGTTGATGATGAGTCAGCTGCACGCATATTCTTTCGCAAGTGCGCGGAACGATGGGGTGATGTGGAAGTCGAAGAGTCTTCCGATGGCGATGACGCACTCCTGGCAGTCATGCAGCGGACGTTTGATCTAATAACCGTCGACCTGAACATGCCAGGAAAAGGAGGACTTGAGATTCTTGCACCGCTCAGGAATTTCTGTCCCCACGCTATTGTCGCTGTGGTGAGCGCCCATTTACCTCAGGAGCTCGATTCCGACTATGCAGGGAGTGCCGATGTGTTGATTGAGAAGCCAATAGGTTACGATCAATTTAGCCATGTTCTCAACTCAGTTCAGAAGATCATCGGTGCCCGAAAGGGCCTTGAGGAAATAGGTAGGGTTCCTCCCTCGGCGAGATCATGAGTATCGGCGATTTTGAGATTGAACTCGAGAAGAAAGGCCTTCTCTCCTTGGGAAGGTGGTTTGAGGCACAGAATGTCGAACCATCTCGAGTTTCGTTTCACAAACCCGATACCAGTCTTCTGGTTGGAAGTAAACCTAGAGAGCGGGACCCGTATTCGGTCTGATGCCTCGGTGATCGTGCAGGGGTGGGTGAATGGAAGCGTGAAGAACAGGTCCCACATTGTCGCAGAAGATGACATTGTTGTTGATGGCGATGTCCACTACGCGCACCTGAGAGGGCGAACAATCCGAATCGGGGGAGAAGCGAAGCGTTGCGTCTTAAGGGTTTGCCACGAAATAAGTGCTGCACTTTTCAAGGTAATGATCTTACGCTCGGAGTGTGGACGTCGAAACTCTCCGAACGAAGTATGAAGCCTTGGCTCCGGTGCTGACGGAACGCACGCGTCGTCTGTGGGCCGCCACGGAAGCCGAAGCGTTGGGTCACGGTGGGATCGCGATTGTGGCTCTGGCGACAGGAATGTCCAGAGAGCGGATCTTTCGTGGCATTCAGGAGTTGAGGTCGGACGAACCTTTGGACCCGGCTCGCATCCGGCGTCCAGGCGGCGGTCGTAAGCGGAAGGCCGACACGGACCCGACGCTGTGGCAGGACCTGAATGATCTGGTCGAGCCAACGACTGCGGGGTCGCCTGACGACAATCCTCTGAGATGGACATCGAAGAGCACTCGCAAACTGGCCGCCGAGTTGCAAGCGATGGGGCATTCGGTGAGCCCCAGGATCGTTGCCAATCTCCTGCACGAACACGATTACACGCTGCAGGCGAATCGGAAGACAAGGGAGGGATCTGCACACCCGGATCGGGACGCTCAGTTCGTTTACCTCGATGATCGGATTAGCCAGCAGCAGCAGCAGGGCCTTCCCGTTATCTCGGTGGACACCAAGAAGAAAGAGTTGATCGGCGACTTCAAGAATCCTGGCCGAGAATGGCGACCCAAGGGAGACCCGGAGCGTGTGAAGGTACACGATTTCATAGTGCCTGCTCAGGGCAAGGCGATCCCTTATGGAGTGTATGATCTGAGCCGTGATGAAGGCTGGGTAAGTGTCGGTATCGATCACGACACGGCCAGCTTCGCCGTGAATGCGATCCGAAGTTGGTGGAAGAACATGGGACGGCCCGCCTACGGCACTTCGACGCATCTGCTAATCACGGCGGACGCAGGCGGCAGCAACGGCGCCAAGACGCGGCTGTGGAAGTGGGAGCTGCAGCGCTTTGCGAATCGCACTGGCCTGACGATCACCGTATGCCACTACCCTCCTGGCACTAGTAAGTGGAACAAGATCGAACATCGCCTGTTCTCCTTCATCGCTATGAACTGGCAAGGCAAGCCCCTGGTCAGCCTGGCTGCAACCGTGAATCTCATTGCCGGAACGACCACTCAAGCCGGTCTCCGAGTACGCTCCGAGATCGACAAGCGACCCTACCCTAACGGGGTCAAGGTGACCGATGAACAGATGACCCAAATCGATCTCACTCCGCACGATTTCCACGGCGACTGGAACTACACGATCCGGCCAATGGCTCAACATTGAGATCGACCGTTTATTTTATTCGCGAACCCTAACTAAACCTTGGTAAGCCCCCGGCTCTGCCGGGGAGACTCCCAGAGTTTGACAGTTCCAGAAATATGTAAGAGCCTCCCTTGCCGTGGACCGCTCAAAGCACACGGAAGGAAGGCTCTCTAATGAACAACGTAAGGAGTCTACGTCACACGGTTTGGGAGTGCAAGTATGACGTTGTTTGGGTTCGGAAGTATCGTAGAAAAGTGTTGTATGGTGAAATTCGTCGCTATCTGGGCGAGGTGATTCGGGATCTGGCCGCACAGAAGGAATGCCGTGTGGAAGAGGGTCACCTGCGATCCGACCATGTGCACACGCTGATTTCGATCCCGCCGAAGCACTCAGTAGCTCAGACGGTAGGGTTCATCAAAGGAAAGAGTGCGATTCACATTGCTCGGAACTATCTGGGACGCAGGTCGAACTTCACCGGGCAGCATTTCTGGGCAAGAGGCTACTGGGTCTCCACCGTTGGCAAGGATGAACAGACGGTTCGGGAGTATATCCAGAACCAGGAGCGGGAGGACCGGCGTCTCGACCAGCTCAACATTTTCAGGTAATCGCCACCTTTAGGTGGCGCTTGGTTTCCAACCGCTTTGAGCGGTTCACAAGTTTTCAAGCCTCCGGCTTTGCCGGAGGTCATGACTGCTGCAGAAGGAATCGAGGTGGGGGCCGAGATCAGCGGTGCCAAGATGTTGGTTGGGAGTTTTGAGAAGGAGAAGCGAGAGCTTGCGGCCTGCTGGCAGGATCTCCAGCGTCTGCGGAAAAGCAACGAATACAATGAGCGTCAATACGCGATCGACCAGCGTCGGGTTCCCAAACAGATCGGCAAAACACGATTCAAGCTGGATTACAGCATCGGCAAAGTTGTCCAGCACTGGGTTGTTCAACAGACGAACAAACAGATCGAAATCGATCTTCAGCCGCTCTATGACGTACTCCCAAATAAATCGGAGGCGGAGATCGATATCGCGCTAAAAGAATTCTTTGCCGCCGGCATCATGGCGACACTCGTTCGTGAAAATCAGCATCTGATCGAAGTCAACCCGAACCGTCGCAAGGTTTTCATGGGGACCATCCAGCATCTGCAGGGGTTGTTTTCGCTTGCTCGGACCATCGACAAGGAGAGGGTCGGTGTGGAGCGAGGTGAGCGGCGACTCGACGAGCTCGTGGATGATGTTGGTGACCTCACCCCATGGCTGCGAACTCGAGGGCCGATTCTACCCGATGTAGACGTTGAGTTTCGCAAGCCTGTTATCAATCGCCAACCCGAACAGCAGCCGCTGATCGAAGAAGATCAGGCATCGTACAGTCTGCGCATGGGCCGAGTGACGAGTTCCCGGTCCGTTGAACAGACCAGCACGCGTGGCGAGGTCCGCAACCGTGAAGCGAGCCCCGGAGAGTTGCAGGCAACCAAGTTCGAATTGGACTCGGGTTGGCTGGAAGGGTCGGCGATTGTTTAGACTTTCTCGGATAGCCAGAGTTTTTGAGATGTGAAGGAGTCTTTCTCTGATTCCTGTCAATTCCAGGCGATAAAGACTGAAGATTCCGGGGCGCGATACTACGAACAGAGGGGCAGCGTGATGGCCGGGCTGTGGACCCGCTGTCGAAGTGAGGCTGCTCCCGGGTGGTACGGATTGGTCAAAGCCCTCTCCTTTTAGGCCAGGAGAGGGCTTTTTCTGTTCAAGGCGTATGTCTGTTTCATCGTGCGAACCTGACTTTGGCAAGGTCGGGCGGAACTACATTGCCACGACTTGGTTCACGACGCATCCCTCACTCAAAAACGAACCCCTCTCTCAACTCTGAGAGGGGTTCGTCGTAGTTTAGGTTCCGAATGCTTGCAATCGACGACCTATCGTCGATCGGTATGAAAGTTCAGAACGCGTTGTCTGAGATCATAGCCGGACAATTTGCTTTCGAAAATAAAACAGGGGGTCGGACAATAACCCCCTGTTAGTAGAAACCTATGGAAATGCCAGACTCTTAGATGTCGTAGTAGAGTGCGAATTCGTATGGATGCGGGCGCAGGTTGACGGCCTCCACCTCGTTTTCGCGTTTGTATTCGATCCAGGTTTCGATCACATCCTCGGTGAATACGTCGCCCTTGAGCAGGAAATCGTGATCGGCCTCGAAGGCGTCGAGCGCTTCGTCCAACGACCCGGGAGTCTGTGGTACGCGAGCCAATTCTTCTGGCTCGAGGTCGTAGAGATTCTTGTCGAGGGGCTCACCCGGGTCGATCTTGTTCTGGATGCCGTCGAGTCCGGCCATGAGCATGGCCGAGAAGGCGAGGTAGGGGTTGCACGACGGGTCGGGGCAGCGAAATTCGACCCGCTTCGCTTTGGGGCTCGGCGAATACATCGGGATGCGGCACGCGGCACTCCGGTTGCGCTGGGAGTAGGCGAGGTTGACCGGCGCCTCGTAGCCCGGCACCAGCCGTTTGAAGGAGTTGGTGGTCGGGTTGGTCATGGCGATCAGAGCCGGGGCGTGTTTGAGCAGGCCGCCGATGTAGTAGAGCGCTTCTTCGCTCAGACCTGCGTAGCCAGATCCCGCGAACAGGGGCGTGTCACCGGTCCAGATGCTCTGATGGACGTGCATCCCACTACCGTTGTCTTCGAAGATAGGCTTGGGCATGAACGTCACGGTCTTGCCGTACTTCCGCGCCACGTTTTTGGTGATGTATTTGTAGAGGACGAGGTTGTCGGCGCAGTTCACGAGTGGGCAGAATCGGATGTCGATTTCGCACTGCCCTCCGGTCGCGACCTCGTGATGATGTTGCTCGACGTCAACCCCACAGTCGATCATCGTGAGCATCATCTCCGACCGTATGTCCTGGAGGGTGTCCGTGGGCGGGACCGGGAAGTAGCCTTCCTTGTAGCGGGGCTTGTAGCCCAAGTTGGGATTCTCGGGGCTGCCGGTATTCCAGCGTCCCTCGATGGAGTCGACGAAGTAGTAGCCGGCGTTGGGGGTCTGGTCGAACCGGATGTCGTCGAAGACGAAGAACTCGGCCTCGGGCCCGAAGTAGGCCGTATCGCCGATACCGGTCGATTTCAGGTAATTTTCGGCCTTCTTTGCGACCGTGCGAGGGTCGCGCGTATAGCGGCTCCGGGTAATGGGGTCCGCGATGTCGCAAAACATCACGAGCGTTGAGTTTTCGAGGAACGGATCGATGAACGCAGTCTCAGGGTCTGGGATGACGAGCATGTCGCTTTCGTCGATGGCCTGCCATCCGCGGATGCTCGACCCGTCGAACCCCATTCCATCTTCGAATGAATCTTCTTCCAAATCGCTGGCTCGCATGGAGAAGTGCTGCCACAAACCTGGAAAGTCCATAAATCGCAAGTCGATGATCTTTACGTCGTGCTCTTTGACCATGTTGAGCACGTCTTGAGGCGTCTTCGCCATTACGAACTCCTTTCTACTGTGGAAGGGCAGCCGTCGCCGCCCGGCGGTCGCGATCCCGCAAAACGCCAGCCAATATACCTGCAGCCTGTTTCCCGGTCATTTCGCGTATGTTAAATGATTGTTAACTACAGCAGAAACGCCTCTCCGGGCGTCACTTCGCAGAGGCTGAGTATATATGTACGAGGTAGGAATTGCGCAAGCCTGGCTTTAGTGTGAAGACGCGTGGATGTGTCGTCGCGATGCTGCTGCATCTGATGTGGGTCGCAGTGTTGCCGGACTCGGCAGAGGCGCGTCCCCATCGGGTGGACCAGGTGCCGAACGGTCAGGTGTTCGGATGTGCGACCTGTCACGCACGGTTTCCGCTTCGCCGAGTGTCACATCGAACAGCAACCGCTCCAGATCCACGCTCGTGGCCGCGTTTACGGATGACGGCCAGGTCGACTTTGCCGATTTTGTCCTCTTCGCACTCGGATTCGGCTCCACCGAGGGAGACTCGGGATTCGAGGCGAGGTTCGATCTGGACCGTGACGGCGCGGTCAGTTTCAGCGATTTCCTTTTGTTCGTAGAGGCCTTCGGCTAGCGAGCAAACAGGCTCGCCCAAGAGGTCAAACGACGCAAGGTGCAACCGTTCTTCTCGTGACGACCATCACAGTAGAAGCTCTTGGAATAACTTATGTTAAGGACGCTCTGGGACGTGTTCCGTCGGGTTTTCCTCAGGGCATCAACCGCACGATCTGGAGGGATTTCGATGAAGCATTCGCGATGGGTTTTGGGGTTCCTGGTTGCCTTCACGATTGGTCTGCCCGCCGACAGTTGGGGACGGAGTTTCCGACCTGCCCTGTTGCCGGTCGCGCCGGACGGATGCAATACCTGTCACACCACCGGTGGTGGTTCGCCCCGGAACGTGTTCGGACAGGACGTCTAGGATCGCGTGACACCGAACGGTCGGGAAGAATTCTGGGGCCCCGATCTCGCCGCGCTTGACTCTGACAATGACGGCGTGACCAACGGTCAAGAGCTGGGCGACCCGGATGGAGACGGCGTACGGGATTTCTCGATTCAGGTAACGAGCCCGGGCAGTGCCACGTCGTTCATTCAGCCTCCGCACCACCGGAGGATCCCTTGCCCGTCGTGTCGCTTGGAGAAGTCGTCGTGCTGTTCGACGGCGGGCCCCTGTCGACCGACGGAGCCAACGGGCCGTTTGCGCCAGGTTCACACGAGATCACGATTGTCGTCGGTGGTCCGATCGACGGTCAGATCAGCAACGACGACATCCTTTCTGAAAACTTCAATGTCTTGCTCTTTCCCGCTGAGGTAGCCGAAGCAGCGACCGACCTCGTCCTCGCTGACGACAGGTTGTCGCTTTCACTGATGCTGGCATTGGGCGCGGATGCGCGATTCCAACTCATCGTCGCAGATTTCCCGGGCCGCGTGGGTGACGGTCCCATCTTCCGCGGGGGCACAAGCACGCCGCCGTCCGGGGGCACTACGGGACTCGTGACAACTGAGGGGCTCGGAGAGATCGCGGGCGGCCGTGTACTGCTGCTTTCTGTCGATTCGCGCGACGCCCTGGCTGGTGACGGCGGTGACGACGCGCTCGAGCGCTTCATTCGGCGTCGTGCGCGGCTGTCGGAGGACTCCACGTTCGAGTTTCCGTTCCTTCGCGACGGCAGCTACCTGCTCGTGGCGCAAGTCGCGGTGGGCGAAGGTCCCGGGGACTTCGACAACGAAGAGATTGCACCCGATCGTCGAGTCGGAGACGTCTATGACGAGGATGGCGACGGCCAACCCGATCCAGTGATCGTCTCCGGCGGCCAGATTGTCGACGTGACGATCACGGTCGGGGCGCAGGGCGATGGACCCGCGCGCGGACGAATCACGCGCATTCTGATCGACGAAGGTGTCATCTGCATTCCGGGTCGTCGGTTCCGCTTCCGCGGCGGTCTCGATATCCTCCTGCCGGATGGGCGCCGGGTAGCCTTCCAGGAAGCCCTCCCGAGCGGTGCGCTCTCGGGCGATACCCCCGTTGCGCTGGATATCGAGGATAGGGAAGAGGGACGTGTGGTCGTGGGGATACGTGCGCTGACGCCGAACGATCAGCAGAGACCAGGACGTAACGTCCTGATCGCCCGTCTCGGTGGGCTGGCCAGGGAGGCCGACTTTTTGCAACTGCCTGAACGTTGCTTCCTCGTGACGAATACGACGACGATCGTCGAAGAGGACGCAACGCTCGCTTTGGCCGATCTGGTTCGGAACGATGCAGTGGAAATTACGGCCGATGATCCACTGGAAGACGGAACCCTGCCGATTGCCACGAACATCACACGCCTTGAGCGGGCGCCCGAGCCGTTGCGCGTCGTTTCGCTCACGATCGGGGGACAGACGATCGAGGAAGACGTGGCGAATCCGCCGCTCACGCCAGGGCCGAATACCGCCATTTTCACCTTCAACCGGCCCCTGAATATGCGGGTCGACGATCAGGGCGAGACGGATATCGGCGTGGACGTCCAGTTTGTGCCTGAGCTCCTGGAAGAACCGGCCGATCTCACCGTGCGACGACGGTCTGTCCTTCACGGCGACGGTCGACATTCCGGAGAACGTGACTCTCCAGCTCGCAGTCGGCGTACCCCGGCTCGGTGGAGACCGCCATCAATCGTTCTACGTCGGGACGATCGATCTTCCGACTCCGACGGTCGAAGGGGCGTTGACGACCCCGGAGGGCGTGATGCTGCCCGAAACGACGGGGGGCCTCGTTGTCCTCGTAACCGAGGAGGTGCTACTCAGCCTAGAGGATGAGCTGTCGGACAGCGAGGCTGCCGGGAAGATCACGGCCCTCGCTCAGATTACGGACGAGCTCACACCGTTGATGGAAGATGAGGCACTCGAGCCGGGGCTGGACCGCTCGGTCCGCGAGGGTGTCCGTGTGGCTGTGCCCGCGAACGATCTTTCGTTTAGTCTGCGATTCGTTCCTGACGGAACCTACTTCGTGGCAGCCTCGCTGTCGGCCCGGGTGCCCGACGGACACGGTCGCTTCGTCGGTTTCTACGACCCGGATGGGACGGGATCGGCTGCTCCAATCACCGTGTCAGGCGAAAGCATCGTCGGTTTGGACATTTCCCTCGGTTCGCCGATGCGACCACCACCCCCGGTCCGTCTTGGGGACGCCCTGCGAGAGCTGCTGACGCGGTTCGAAAGCGACGAGATCACGGGCGTCACGGTCGAAGACCTCTCACCACGCATCACCGAGCGCGAGCTTCAACGGTTCGGGCAGATCGCCGGGGACGACGGCATCCTGATGTTCAACGAGCTGAGGCGCGCCCTCGGCATTCCTGAGCCTGAGCCCGAACCGGCCGTGGCCGGAAGGGTTTCGAGCATCGACGTGGCAAACTCGTCCTTCGAAGTGACCGATGAGGCCGAGCAGGTCTGGACGATTCTGGTGGACGAAGAGACGACGTTCGGCATTTCGGGCGAGCAGACGATCTTCGACGTTGATCGACTCAGCGACACGTCCGTCCAACCGGTCGGAAAACAGGGAAACTCCAGCGGCCGTGGAAGTCAGGGCGGCAATCAGGATCGAGGTAACCAGGGTCGTGGCAACACGGATCGAGGCGGCACTGGACGCGTCTCTCGCGCCCTGACGATCGAGGATCTGAAGGCATGCAGGTCATCGTCCTGGGTGAAACGATCGCGGACCTGACGGTGAACGCCGACCGCGTGCAGATTCAGAACAACGGCATCGTGACGGCGTCGTTCACGATCGAGGGCCGAATCGCCCGTTTCGATCCTTTCCGTTTGGAAATTACGCTCGAGAGCGAGCGCGTGTTGAAGTTGACGCGCAACACGACTCTCATCGGACCCGATGGCGAGCCGACCGAGCCGAGGAACCTGTTACCCGGCGCGAGGATTTCGGCCACAGGCACGATCGCGACTCAGGGCAGGCGTTCGACGCACGTGGTGGAGACGGTTCAACTGTTGAGCGGACGTCCGTTCGAGCTTCAGGCTCGCGTCGAGTCTGTCGACGGGCGCGTTCTGACGCTCCTGCCGAGGTCCCCCGAGCCGATCGATCCCCGTGCCAAGTTCGCGGATGCGCGAGGGCGAAGGGTCCCACGAGAAGAGTTCAAGGCACTGCTGGCAGATGCCCAGGGTCTCGACGTGCTCGTGAAGTTCAACCGGTTCGGGACCGGCGTGATTGGGCTTCAGATCTACGATCCCAATCGCAACCGAGAAATCAAAGAGGATGAACAGATCGTCTCGGCCGACGCCGTTTCGATCGAGCCGACCGATGCCGGATTCCTCCTCGTGTTCGCCCCACGCCCACCCGTAACCGTGGCCGATGATGCGGTTATCCGAGGGGACGACGCGGCGGCGGCCGATCTGACAGTGCTCGTGGACCAGCGCGTGATCCTAGCCGGTGAAGTGATGGATGGGGTCCGTGTGGCCGATCGCGTTTTCGTGATTCGGGTGCTCGATCGGATCGACGTCCAGGTGACGGTGGGGGACTTCGATGGCCAGGGCGTGGAGAACGATGCGGAAGTGCGGGTATTCGATCCAGATGGCGCCGAACTCGAGACGGGTTTCCAGGTTTCGCTCGACCGCGATCGGCCGGTGGAGGCATTCTCCGGCGATGTGAAGAACAACCTGAGACCGGGACGCCACCAGATCGTCGTTCGCATTCCGGAGCTGCAGGGCTTGTCCGGGAGAGTCGAATTTCTGATTCGCGATCGCGGTCCCCAGCTGGAGGTGGTCGAGACGTTCCCCGCCGAAGGCGATGTCGATGTGGCCGAATCGAACGAAATCGCGATCACGTTCAACACGCCCATCCGTCAGGCGGGACGGTTTATTGACGTTACCGCCGTACTGCGACCAGGCGGCCGACTCAGGGATATGGTTCTCTCCGACGATGGTCTTGACGGTCTTCGCTCCCGTCGAGCTGGAGCCGCAAACGAGCTACACCCTGGCCATCGTGAGCGCCGTCGGCATAAACAGGCAGGCGCTCGGCCGCCCAGTCGTAGTCAACTTCTCGACCGGTGGTGCGATCGAAACACCGGCCACGCTGTCGGGCACGGTGGAGCTTGTTGCGAGAGCGAAGCAGGTCGATGCGATCGAAATCCTCCAGGGTGAAATCATCGTGGGCGACGTCGATCGCAGGCAGGCTGGCAGGGGCCATGTGGAAACGGACGGCACGTTCGAGATACAGGGCGTTCCGGCAGGCACCTATCGTCTGTTCGTGAACCTCGAAACGTCCACGGGCAGGGCAAGCGGGTTCCTTGACGCCAATGGAGACGGAGCACCCGACGACGTGACGGTTGCCAGTGGAGAAACGATCAGCGGCATCGCCGTGTCGGTGCTCGAGCCACTCGTGTTTGAAGAGCCCGAGCCGAGCGAGGATCCGACCGTGGTGGTCGACAGCCCGGTCAGTGTCGACCTGGATGTGGCTGTGGGCGATCAGATGCTCGACTTCGTCCAGGGCGAACCCGGCGGGGAAGTCACCCTCTCTGTTTACGCGGAAGGGGTGGAGAATCTGCTCGGGTTCGATCTGCTCATCGAGTTCGATCCAACCGCTGTGTCATTCATCGAAGTACTCGAAGACAACGGGGTAGAGGAGCTCAACCTGCTCAAGCAGAACGGCGGGTTCGCACTCGACATTCCCAATCCGGACGCGAGCTCCCTCAACTGGTCGGTCGTGATCCTGGGTGCGACGGACGAACAGCTCGCGCAGGGAGACGGTCTGCTGGGTGTGTTCAGGTTCGAAGTGAACAAGAGTTTCTTCGGGACCACGGACATCACGGTTTCGCAGCTCGTTCAGGAGACGTCGACCGGATCGTCCATTGTTCAGCCTTTCGTGTCGGCTCAGGTGGACGGTGAAGGAGTGACGAAGCAGATTATCGCGTCGGTCGACGCCGAATCGATTTCGGCGAGCGGCGGTGAGACGACGATTTCGGTCACCCTCGCGGATCTGGACGGGATAACGTTCGCGGACGACGACGCTTCGACCGTCACGTTCGAGATTGTCGATGGCGACGCAACGGTGGATGACGCGTCTTCGGTCGAACTGACCGTGACAAGCGGTGAAGCGAGCGTTGTTCTGGCCGCGCAGGGGAGCGGAACGATCCAGGTAGCGATTTCCACGGATGGCGCAAGTTCTCAACTGATCACCGTTGAAGCGCCTGGACTGGGTGAAGGAGCCCTCGGTCCGGTGGTGCTCGACACGGACACGGCGACGGGCGACCAGGAGCAGCGGATTCTATCTGGCGAATTCGCACCGGGCGATCAAGTCGTGGTCGATGTGGCCGCTCTGTCGGGCGCAGACGGCATCATCGGGTTCCAGGTGCAGCTCAGTTACGATCCCGGGGCTCTGTCTTTCGTGGAGTTCACACCGTCCGATCTGATGGCAGCTGGGCTGCCCTTGCCGCGTGAAGAATCCGAGAGCATCATCGAAATCAACGTGGCCATTCTGGGCGGGCAGGTTGCGGGTGATTCGGGCAGTCTGGGACTGGCGACGTTCGAGGTCCTCGATGGCTTCGCTGAATCCACGCTGATCGAAATCGTGTCGGCCACCTTCGATGAAGACGTGCTGTCGGTCGGGATCGGTGGGGGGGTTGTACAGATCGGTGGTTCGGCCTCCGGGGGTGTGGGAGATACTCCCGACTTCGATGGGGACGGCAAGGTCGGTTTCTCGGACTTTGTACAGTTCGCGAACGTATTCGGCAAGTCGTTCGGCGATCCGGAGTATGACGCGAAGTTCGACTTGAACGGGGACGGGAACATCGGCTTCCCGGATTTCGTGACATTCGCGTCGGCGTTCGGCCAGCCCGCCAAGCGTGCGCTAACCAAGCCGCTCGGTTTGCGATCGGACTTCAACAAGGAGGCGCGGGTTCAGGTCACATCGCGCCCAGGCGAGGAGGCCAATGAAATTGTCGTAGCCCTGGGACTGGTCAATGCTGAGCAGGTGTCGGGATACAGCTTCCTGGTGGACTACGATGCCTCGGCTCTGACCCTGCTCGATGCTCGAACGGTCGGAAGCTCCCTTTTCTCGAGCGAGGAGGTTGCCCTTCAGACAACGACGGATGGGGGGCTGCTTCTGTCCGACATCCGGCGTGACGTGGATGATGGGGCCAGTCTCTTGACGCTCCGGTTCGGTATCGCCGATCGTGAGATCGCCACTTCGGTCGATGTGAGCGAGGTTTTCGTTTCGGACGGCGTGGGTGGGATCACGCAACTGGCCGGTTTGAGGGTGGAGGAAGTCCGGGTTCTACCGTCCGAGTTCGGAATGAGTCGCAATTTCCCGAATCCGTTCAACCCGGAAACGCAGATCAGCTTCCAGATTCCGGAGAGCACGAATCTGACGATGATCGTCTACAACACGCTCGGCCAGCAGGTCCGGACCCTGAAACAGGGGAGGATCTCAGCGGGCTTCCACCGCATTTCGTGGGATGGCCGTGACGAGGTGGGTCGTGGCGTTTCGAGTGGGATCTATCTCGTGCGGATGGCGGCAGGCGAATTCAGGATGGTTCAGAAAATGTTGTTGCTCAAGTAACGGACGGTCATTAAGCGTTTCGAAGGGCCCGGAGTTTCTCCGGGCCCTTTCCTTTTGCACGACAGTGTCGTGAATGAAGCATCGAATGGCGGATTTCCACAGCTGCTCCAAAAGAAGCGCACACCATTGTGGCTTTGTTTTCTCTGGACATCGCGTTGTTAAGCAATAACTAAACCTTGGTAAGCCCCCGGCTCTGCCGGGGAGACTCCCAGAGTTTGACAGTTCCAGAAATATGTAAGAGCCTCCCTTGCCGTGGACCGCTCAAAGCACACGGAAGGAAGGCTCTCTAATGAACAACGTAAGGAGTCTACGTCACACGGTATGGGAGTGCAAGTATGACGTTGTTTGGGTTCGGAAGTATCGTAGAAAAGTGTTGTATGGTGAAATTCGTCGCTATCTGGGCGAGGTGATTCGGGATCTGGCCGCACAGAAGGAATGCCGTGTGGAAGAGGGTCACCTGCGATCCGACCATGTGCACACGTTGATTTCGATCCCGCCGAAGCACTCAGTAGCTCAGACGGTAGGGTTCATCAAAGGAAAGAGTGCGATTCACATTGCTCGGAACTATCTGGGACGTAGGTTAGGTCGAACTTCACCGGGCAGCATTTCTGGGCAAGAGGCTACTGGGTCTCCACCGTTGGCAAGGATGAACAGACGGTTCGGGAGTATATCCAGAACCAGGAGCGGGAGGACCGGCGTCTCGACCAGCTCAACATTTTCAGGTAATCGCCACCTTTAGGTGGCGCTTGGTTTCCAACCGCTTTGAGCGGTTCACAAGTTTTCAAGCCTCCGGCTTTGCCGGAGGTCATGACTTATGTGTCGCTCGACTCGGGCGGTACGTCTTTTGCCCGGTAAATTCCTTTCTGATTCGATCAGGTTTGGGTCAAGTCCCATAGTCAGTTGAAACTCATCGGGCTCCGTGGTATTCATGCTCTCTGCTGAGCATCTTGATTGTCGCCGAGATTCAGGTTGTTTTTCAGTGCTTGCCTGAGCAGCGGGAGGTGTTTGTATCCGCTCACGCGTCGCAGGCGTGGTTCGATGTCGAGGAGTGCGGCCGCGACCCATCTGTGTCGCTGAGGAGAGTTGTTCCAGCGGTTGACCTTCCGTATCAGGTTGCCGGTCATGCTGTTGAGCGCCTCGATGCAATTGGTGGTTCGGAAGCTTCGCTTCAAGAACGGGAGCATCCCCAGCCGGTGGAGGGTCAGGGTTTCCTCCAGTCCTTCCTCGAGGCTTGCCACGGCAGACTGATTCATCAGCTTGAGTTCGGGTTTGAGTGATTCGAGTGCGGCCTTTGCCTCCTCGTAGGTGTCGCAGTCATAGGCTTTCTGAAGTTTCCGTCGAACTCTTGGACGTTCTGCCTCCGGGAGGTAGCTGACGACGTTCTCGCGCTTGTGCCACTGACAGCGATGCACGCACACATCCCCTTTGAGGGCTTTGGTGACGGCACTGCGGAGTCCCTTTGAGCCGTCCAGCACAACGAGAAGGCCCTGGTCGTAGCACAGGCCTCTCCGGATGAGATCCTGGATCAGCTGACGGCAGATCCGTTCGTTCTCCGTCGCCGATTCGACGAAGCCCAGGGGGATCTTCTGGCCGTCCGTCGTGACGCCCAGAGCGATCACGATCTCTTCGTCGGCAAAGCTCTTTCCGTCGATGAACAGGGCGACCAAGTCGTAGTCGTCGAGCGGTCGTTCCTGGAACTGCTTCAGCTTCTTCGCGGTGGCTTTGATGAACCGTCGCGAGACGGAGGATGCCGAAATTCCGAACGCTTCGGGTACCGACTCTGCACAGGCTCTGTAGTTGCGACAGGAGATTCCCTTGAGCACACGAAGCAGCAGCTTCTCATCCATCGCTCTGGGCCTCTGCATCCCCCGGTATGCGGCCAGAGAAACCTCCGTATCGGACTCGACGTCGCGCACACGGGGAACGGCCACCGGCAGCTTCTGGTCTATCAGATACACGGACCCTTTCTGGCTTCCCCATCGACGATGCGACTGCTCTGAACCCTTACGCGCATACCGAACGCCTGCGAGCTGCTCCACCTCCTGCTGGAGCACGTCGGCAACGGCCTCCAGACCCAGCGGAATCAGCGCCCGGATCACCGATAAACGCGTCTCCAAATCCATAACGTCTGACCCAACCTTGACTTCGCCATCCCCTGCAAATAGCTTCTCCATCGTGGGCTCCTTTCTTACGGGTACACGCTCTCACACGTCTACCCACAACGTAAGTTTGGAGCCCTTTAAGTTTCAACTAGGATAGGGACCTCACCCCATTCGTTGTACAAGTCCCAGTGTTCATACTTGGGGAGTTTAACCGCATTCGGAACCTGATAGAACGAGGTTCCTTTCTTGAATTCTTCCACGATAGCGACCTGTAGTTCTTCTATAAATTCACGCGTTTGAGTCACGTCTGACTTGGTACCGAAAGGTTCCTTCGCGTGCGAGTGAGAGTAGATCGCCGTTTGGAAATTCATCTTTTCAACTTCTGTGAGCGTTCGTGTCCACTCTTTGATGTTGAAATCCGCGATAGAAAAAAGCACGCGATTGGGTGTCACGATGTCAGCGATGTAGGCGACTTGTTCCTCAGGCAGCAGAAACACGGTCATGCCGAGTCCGTGACTCATTCCCGTGTGGTGTAGTTCAATCGTTCTTCCGCCTAGAATGATATCCTTCCGGGATCCAGCCCAAACTTCATCGGGAAGTGCCAGATCTGGATGTGGGTTGGCCTTCATCCACTCGAAGGCTTCCACGTGTGCCACAATCGTGGCTCCTTGATCACGAAAGAGTTGTCCGCCTTTCGCGTGATCCCAGTGATTATGACTGTGCAGCAGATATCGAACGGGTTTTTCTGTGGTGCTTCCGATTGCTTCCAGTAGTCCCTGAGCATGCTTGGGACTGATGGGTTCAACGGCAATGACCCCTTCATCCGTTACCACAAACATCGAATAGTAGCCGACGCCGGAGTCATACCTGTAAACACCATCGGCTGCTTTCCAAACCTGTTCCTGTGCAGAAGCGGCATTCACGGTCAACTGAGCTAGGATAGCCACGACCACCGACAAACGCTTTGCATACATCTTCATCTCCTTGCTATTTCAGTTCGTGAGGTGTCTTAGCATCATCGCCCTGTGATTCTTTCTCTCCACTGACCAAGCTGCTGTGAAAGGTCTGCTTCCCCATAGCCATTCAGGCATTCTACGTAGATGTCGATGAATCGACAGTAGAGAGGCGCGAGACCTTGCTCCAGCCGATCGACGACGTCGTCCAGCTCGTCGGGCAGCGCGTTCATCCGCCAGTGATAGGTCTGACGCACCAGTTCCGCGTCCGGACCGGAGAAACGGTCGACGTAGTATCTGTAGGAGGCTTCATTGCTCGCGATTTTGCCCGTTTTCCCCAGAAAGATGAACCGGGCAGGAAAGAGTACGCGCTTCGTGACCATTACGGTTCCCTGGGAAGCCAAAAGCTGGCAGTTGTGGAATTCTTCGAGAACCTGATCGTTGTACAGAGTGTTCAGCGCGAATTCTGCGCTGGACGTGACAAGCTCTCTTTTCGACGGACGCTTCAGCCGACTCCTTGTCTCTCGTCCTGCCAGGAGCACCGCGTGGTCGATCAGGTCCAACCTGTCGAATGGGGGATAGCGCCCGGCGTCTACAACACCATTGATCGAATCGATTGAGCCCCAGAATATTGAAACCTTGTTCGCAACCGTAGCGTTTCGTTTCAGCGTCTTTGATAGGATCCGATCAACTTCAGCCTCATCTTGTGGATTCAACGGTCCTTCAAGGATGAGGCCTATATCAATGTCGCTCGCGACCTCGCTGAAACCACCTCTGGCCAGACTGCCCATGACATAGACAGCAACGCATCGATTCGGAAAGGTTGATTGACTCAGCTGCGTGATGTCTTGAACCAATGACCTTATGTCTGCATTGTTCGTCTGCACTTACGCAACTCCAGGCGTCTGAAGGCGAGCCCGTCGAGGGATCGTGTGGCGCACCCGATTCGAGTTGAGAACAGAACTGCGTAGATAGGCTTGTTGGGGTGCGTCAAACAAGGGCTTTTCGCGTGGTCGCGAGCCAGCTCATCGCAGGGTTCGGCTTAGCTCTTCAGTTCACACTCAGCCAGGAAATCACTGCGTGTATATTGACGAGGTCCACATTTACGTGAGTTGTTTGGATGCGCACCATCTGATCTGGGAGATCTAGGGAGCTATAATCAAAAGGTGTGGAAAAAGAGAAAGGGCGACCCTACCCTTCCCGTGAGATAGTTGATTCACACAAAACCGGGTGAGAGGCCCGGTTGGGAAGGAGGATCGCCGTGAAGGAACATACGCATAGAGCCCCATTGAAGTCCATGCCGACGTGGGAGACGGTTGACGATTGGATCCGTGAAGAGATCCAGGGCCGGTTCCAGTCCATTCTGGAGGAGGAGGCGACCGCGTTCTTGGGCCGGTCGTGGTATGAGCGCCGAGCCGAGGTCGATAGCTCCAGGGGCTACAGGAACGGCTACGGCAAGCCCCGGCGTCTCTCGACGAGCTGCGGAACGATCAAGGTCCGGCGTCCCCGGGTTCGTGGTCTGGAAGAGCGGTTTGAAAGCCGCATCCTCCCCCTGTTCGCCCGGAGAACCAGGGCCATTGGAGATCTGCTTCCCGACCTTTATCTCCACGGTCTCTCCCAGGGCGACTTCGAGTTGTCTTTGCGTGCGCTGCTCGGTGATGGCGCGCCGCTTTCGCCGACCTCGATCGCTCGTCTTCGAGGGAAGTGGGAGGTCGACTTCCAGGACTGGAAAGAAAGGCGTCTGGATAATCGCGAACTGGTCTACGCCTGGGCTGATGGCATCTACGTCAAAGCCGGGCTCGAGCGCGAGAAGGCGTGTCTGCTGGTCGTGATCGGCGCGATGAGCGACGGCAGCAAGGAGATCCTGGCGATAGAACCCGGTTATCGAGAGTCTACAGAATCCTGGCTCACGGTGCTACGGGATCTCCGGGATCGCGGGCTCGAACATCCTGTCCTGATCGCCGCGGACGGGAATATGGGCATCTGGGCGGCCGTTGATCAGGTCTGGCCAGAGAGCCGGCAACAACGGTGCTGGAACCACAAGATCCTCAACGTGCTCGACAAGGTCGCCAAGCGTGCACAGGCTGAAGCCCGCGCACTGCTCGTCCAGATCCCCTATGCCGGCACGAAAAAGGAGGCCGAGAAGCTCCGGAAACGCTTTGCCGCACGGTATCGCTCACAGTTCCCTGCCGCCGTGGAGACGCTCGAAAGAGACTGGGATCGGATGGTCACGTTCTACGACTTCCCGAAGGAACACTGGAAACACCTGAGAACCACGAACGTCGTCGAGAGCCCCTTTGCTTCCGTTCGGCTTCGCACAAACGCCGCCAGGCGATTCAAGAAAGTCAGGAACGCCACGGCTCTCATCTGGCGTACGCTCAAGGTCGCAGAGAGCCGATTCAGGAAACTCACCGCGCCACACTTGCTACAACAAGTCTACGATCAGAAACACTCAACCGGACCGCAGGTCGAAGCCGGGAAGATGGCCGCCTGATTTCTTTTACACACCTATTGACCTGAGCTCGATCTAGGTCGCTGTAGAGAGTGAACCGAGGATCACGGAGACTTCTGATGAAACAGCACCTGTCTGAACAGCACATCGCCGCGGTCAATCGACGCCGGCGGGTTGTCGTCAACTTCGATGCGATGCACGCAGAGCCGGCTTTTACGGATGTGGAGATAGAGCAACTCGTGAAGCTGAGCTTTACGTTCGCCGATGATGAAGACAGCCAGATCGACAGCATCTGGTGGAACTGGAGCGAAGGACACGAGGTGCCCTATCCAAGCAAGGTCTTGCAGCTCTTCGATCACCCCGGACACAGGAAGTGGGCGGAAGAGGGTGTCGACATTATGAAGATCTTCCTGGAGGAGACCAGGAAACGCGGGCTGGAGGTCTTCCATTCCTACCGGATCAATGGGGGCGACCACGACCTGGCGACGGTTGCCAAAATCGCGATGAAGGAAGCCCACCCCGAGTGGCAGATCTACCCGCCCTGGAGACCCGTGGGCATGTGGAACTTCGCGTTCCAGGGCGTGCGCGACTACAAGCTGAGCATTCTGCGGGAGGTGGCGGAGGACTACGACTTCGACGGGCTGGAACTGGACTACGCGAGGGGTTGCCCTGTCCTGGAACCGGGGCACCAGTGGGAGAACCGGGAGAAGCTCACCGATTTCATGCGTGCGGTCAGGTCGATGACACTGGAGGTCGAGGAGAAACGTGGCCGTCCGTTTTTGCTGGCTGCTCGTGTGCCTGAGAACTTGGAAGGATGCCACTTTGACGGCCTGGATGTAGAGACGTTGGCTCGGGAGGAGCTGCTGGATATCTTCGTCATGGGGTGCCGATCATTCGACGTGGACGTCGCGGCCTTCCGCCGGATCACTGAGGGCAAGAACATCAAGCTCTTTCCGTGTCTGGATGACCATCACACCTCAGACGGTTACAACTGGCCGCCCATCGAGGTGTTGCGCGGCGTGTTCGCAAGCTGGTGGCGCCAGGGTGTGGACGGGGCGTACACCTTCAACTGGAACTACGCACTCCACGAGGACGCGCTCCGGATTGGTCTCGCGGGCGCGCCGCACTATCCCGCACCCGGGCCTTCGCACCGCCAGCTTTATCGAGAGATCGGCCGTCCACAAACACTGGAACGTAAGGACAAGACCTTCGTGGTCATGCGCCGGGGTGGTGGAGGGCACGGCCCCGGTGTCCCGGTCCCCGAGGACTGGACCACACCGAGGTGGAAGTATGTCAACACCAACATGTTTGCGCCGCTGCCGGTCGGGTTGGCCAACGACGGCAAGGCGGACACGCTGTTGACCGTCTACGTGGGCGACGACGTAGCGAGCGATGCCGACCGGATCAGGTCCATCACCCTCGGTGTGCTGCTCTCGGACCCCGCCACTCAGAATCTGCCTGAGGATGAGAGGATTGAACGGGCTGCCATCAGAATCTGGCGGGGGAAGGACACCCTCTACAACGCGCCGCTCGGCAAAGGGATCGAAGACCGGATCGAGCTGAGGCTCAACAACGCGCTGCTTGGCCGCCCGACCGTGGACCAGGGGTGGCTGGTGTTCACGGCCCAGCCAGACCAGTTCGCCGTGGGTAGCAATCTGGTTGGACTTCGAGTCACGGAGCGACCGCGGGAGACCCGAGACGAGATCTCAATCGAGAAACTCGAGGTACAGGTGCAGTATCGATGAAGGTGGCGGGGGCGAATGATCTAATCCCCATCGCGGCCTAACTCTGGTTGTCCGTCCCGGCCGCATATCCCATGCCGGTCTGGCCGAAGCCGTTGCCCGTGAACCAGCATCGGTATTCGTCCTCGTGCTTCACGATCGAGACGTAACAGCGCTGCCGGTCGTCGAAAGCTCCCTCGAGCCCGGTACCGAACTCGCCTTCCGGACCGCTCTCGGCCCAGGTCCATTCGAATCCGTCGCTGCTTGTCAGGCTCCGAACGCGGTAGGCCGTCCCGAACGTGTGGACCCACATCCGGTATCCATCCGACTCCTGCATGATGAAGGGCTTCGAGCAGATATACTCGTATGGCACTGTGGCGTGTCCCCTTGGCTCGACAAGCAGACGATCCAGGGGCTTTTCCCACGCGAGACCGTCGTCGGATTCGGCATAGGCGACTCCAATCCTGGGAATGGTGTCGCCGTGGCCTGTCTTCACGCCTTCAGGTTTCTGGAAATACGCGCCGAGGGACGTGTAGTACATCCGGAGCGTGCCGGCGTCGTCGATGACACACACGCTCCCCGTGCCTTCGCGGTCGTATTCACGGTCCAGGGTCAGCGCAGGATGGTTCAGCGCGGGCTGAAATGACAATCCACCGTCTTGGCTGAACGCAACACCGGTCGTGTTTGGAAGCTTCCCGTCGGGGCGTGGCTCTCCCCATCCGCAAAAGACCATCAGCCAGGGCGCATCTTCCCGGGGGACAACCCAGGGGAAGCTCGGACCGACGGCGTTGTACGGGGCGTCCGGCTGTCGCTCGAGAACGACCCCTTGTGCCTGCCAATCCGTCGGCCGGTCGACACTTGCAGTCGCGAGGAGGATACGGTTGAACCCGTCCGAACCAGTGCCCCAGTAGTACATCCAGTAGTCGTCAGCGACCTCGAGGACGTGTGCTGCGCCCGCCCTCCGAGCGTCCAGCTCACCGTGCAGCTGGCCGGGACGGATGATGGGTTCGGTGGAAGGGAAGTGCCAGTGGATCTGAGTCATTTAAGATGGAAGATAGAATATGTGGGAATTGAAACCCGGCTGAAGCCTCGTTTCGTAGTCTTCATTTCTACCAGTCGTGGATCTTATGCCCCTGCCCAGGAAACCAGATGGCATCCACGGCAGTGGCGGCGGCGATGGCGGCGAGGTAGCCGATGAAGATGCCCATGAAGAAGGGGGTCAATTTGTGGTAGCGGTCGAGGCCGCCGAAGCGGAAGACGAGGCCTTTGACGATCCAGACGAAGAAGATGTTGCAGGCGCTGCTGCGGAGGGGGCTGGCGCCGCAGATGGCGAGGCCGATGGGGTGGAGGGCTAGCCCTGGAAACCGGTAGCGGATCGCGTAGATTCCGGCGGTGACGGTCGCGCCGATGCCGAGGAAGAGCAATCGCGACCAGCCGACGGCCGGGTCGCCGCTGCGGATCCGTCCGGCGATGCCGCCCCACAGGCCGACGGCGCCGTCGGTGGAGCCGTTGAAGCTGACGCTGCCGAAGTTGTAGCTGCCGACGCCGTAGTTCCCGTGATACAGGATGTAGCTAAGGACGCCGACCAGGCCGGCGGCGTAGGCCACGCCGACGGCGGCGGGGACGAGGCTGCGTCCGGCGCGCTCGACGGCGAGGCCGAGGCGCGGGATGTGGGCGAGGGTGGTGACGCCCGTGGTCTTGCCGTCGCAGAAGAAGGTGTAGGACAGGCCGAGGGCTGTGGCGCCGACGGGGCCGATGGCGCTGCCTCCGAACAATTGCCAGACGAAACCCTGCGCCGTGAGGGGCGTGCGCAGGAAGATGAGGCCCGTTTCGACGATGATGCGGGCGAACCCGATGTAGAGCACGAGGCACGCGCCCCAGAACGCGACGAGGGTGGCGGCGGTCATACCGAGGCGCCAGAAGAACACGCCGCAGAACAGACCGCAGCCGAGGAAGCAGAAGACGGCGGTCCGGTAGGACATGAGCTCTTCCGTATCGTCGACGGCGTTATCGCCGACGAAGGCCTTCCGACCGACGGCGGTCAGATGATCCCTGGCCACCCAGATTCCCCAGCCGACGAAGACGATGAGGCTTCCGAAGCTCTGCCAGCCGACGGCAGGATGGTAGGAGGTGTAGGCTTCGGGCGCGCCCATCTCCATGACGAAGCGCGTCACGATGCCCGCCTCCAGGATGGTGAGGAGGTGAAAGAGCCACAGGCTGAGGAGGACTTCGGACTTGGTGAACCAGGCGAAGGCGATGGTCATGGGGTTCGGGGACCAGCGTAGGACGGGGAACCCGCGCGCGATCTGAACCGGCCGGTCGAGCTGGGGCCGGAACTCGGGCATCCACTGGAAGAACCAGGAGATGGGGTCCCAGATGAAGATGAGAAAGACGATGATGGCGCCGGTCTGGAACAGGCGATTACGCATCAGGGTCGTCAACGTGCCGCGCACGTCGCCTTCGCCCGTGAGTTCGAGGAGCCCGGCGGCAACGGGGAAGGGGAGGCGTTCGTGGTCCATCCACTGGCGCCGGAAGACGGTCACGATGCAGAGGTTGGCGAGGAAAAAGGCGAGAAAGAACGCGCCCCACCAGAGGAGCGGGATCAGCCAGGCTTCCCACCGAAAAGGGTCGCCGGTGGGCAAGCCCTGGTAGAAGGCCGATGTGACCGCCCGGTCGCCCACGACGGCCCACTCGGGAATGCGCGTGAGGAGGGTGTCTTCCCAACCGTTTTCGGGAGACGCGAAGTAGCTAACGGCGGTGATGATGCCGAGGAAGTAGCCCGCGATCCACTCGCCCTGCGCGAGGGAGGCGACCATCCCCATCATGACGATCAGAATCAGCTCCGACCCGGTGAGACCGCGTCCCTTCTTGGACAAGGGGGCATTGATCAGGAGCAGGACGAGGAAGGGGATCAGGATCGCAGCGGAGAGATGGGCATGGTCTGCACGCGAGGAGTCGATGATGTAGCTCGACCAGGCCGGCCAGATGGCCGCGAAGATCGAGAGGGTGAGACCGATCAGGAATGCGCGTAGGGTCACAGCGCTAACCTTCGGCCAAAGCTAACCCTTTAACCGCAAAGAGCGCGGAGGCCGCAGAGGGTCAGGAGATGAGCTGGGTAGAAGCGCCGCAGCCGCGAGGTACATCAGGAAACAAGGGACCGACCGGCTGCACAGTCAAGACGCGCTTTTTTGGAACATCGTGCTTCTGCGGAGAGTGGACGCCTGGACCTGCGTCATTACCCGAGCCAGATTCCCTTGCCTGGGAACGAGAGACCGCCGTTTATTCTTCCTATCCCACGAGCGCCGTACCGAAATGTAGTTTCCCCTTCATCAATTGAGGACCGACCCATGTTCCCCGATGACACGCTGAAACAACGCATACAAGACGGCCAGATGTACTCCAGCCTCCAGGTCGATGTCAACCTCGACAGCGATCAGTTGAAGGTGAAGCGGTCGGCGACGGCGACTACGATTTAGTTTTAGTCTATGTCGACGGTCAGCACACCGCTTTCAACGAAAGCTAGCTTGCTGCCTTTACCGGAACTGCCGAGGACCTGGGCCTGCCGGTTCTGTTCAGGATTCCACACACGCGACATACCTACCTGATCGGTCGCTACCTGGACCTGGGCGTCTCGGCGAT
Source organism: Candidatus Latescibacterota bacterium (assembly GCA_965198115.1). Taxonomy (GTDB): domain Bacteria; phylum Latescibacterota; class UBA2968; order UBA2968; family UBA2968; genus UBA6620. The sequence goes on from OZ240241.1 coordinate 5,038,166, forward strand.
CATGGTTCCGGAAGTCGAGTCTGAAGAGGTGGCGGAGGAAGCCATCAGGTTTTTCTACTATCCACAGGTCGGGCGACGCAGTTGGGGAGGTGCAGCCAGGCGAGGCGTGCGCGCGCACGACAACCAGGTCAGTCGCCTGGAATACGCGGCCCGGTGGAACAAGACCGGCGTTCTGGGTATACAGATTGAATGCGTCGATGCGGTTCTGAACGTGGCTAATATTGCGAAGCCCGGCATCGACTATGTGGGCTTCGGTCCGAATGATCTCCAATTCAGCCTCGAAGCCCATCCCGACTCGCCCTTTGACAGGGTCGAGGACTGTTATCAGCACGTCGCCGAGCAACTAAAGGACCGCAATGTCGCCGTAGCCACGCCGACGCTCATCCCGTCGTGATGGACTGCACCGACGAGCCGACACCTGGTGATTGACGGTCAATCGCCGCGGCATCAGGCTTTAGGGAAAACCCCCCACACTTCCTCCACGGAGAGCCCACCATGACTCAGACCGACCTCCTTTCAATGGTCACCGCCAGCGAACCATCTGGTCCCCTCCCCGACATGCCCATCGACGCCGAGTCGATCACCGCCGGCAATCCGGCCGCTCGCGGCGCCGTCCTCAACCAGTCGGCCGACAAGACCCTATCGAGCGGAATCTGGACCTGCGAGCCGGGTGAGTTCGACTGGGCTTACACCTGGGACGAGTTCGTCTACGTCTTCGAGGGCGAGGTCACGATCACCGACGAGGGCGGCAAGAGCTACGACGTCGGTCCCGGAGATGTGGCCCACTTCCCGCTGGGTCTGAAGGCCCACTGGAACGTCAAGAAGGCGATCCGCAAGTTCTTCGTCCTCAAGACGCCGGAACCCCTCGTGATATAGTGGGCCCCGTTACGTAAGCCGCCTTGCAGATTCAGAAAGTCGCAACGTCACTTCGAGCCCCTCGACGAAGCCTGTGCTGAGCGGAGTCGAGGTGCTCGGGATAAACTCCGCCGAGAAGTCGTTCCACGTGTAAAGGCTAGGGGCGGGTTCTCGACGGAGCCTGTCTTGAGCGTAGACGAAAGGCTCGAACTGACCGCCGCTTATCTGATCTGCAACTACAGTATCTGTTTCGAAACAGGACACTCAGGAGCCGTCCGCGGTTTGTCGCTACCGCACTTGCGAGAGGAGTTCGAGCAGGTTCTCGTGGTCCAATCTCTTGAAGCGCATTCGAGCGGCTCTCGTAGCTCCCTGGAGGTATGGTATGAGTCAACTCCGCATAGGTCTTGCACAGACGCGCCAGACCCCCGATCGACACGACAATCGCCGCGCGATCCTGGACGCATTCGACAACGCGGCGGCGCAGGACATTCAGATCCTCTGCTTTCCCGAAGCACAGACCGTGGGCTACCGCGTAGACATATCCCCTGTCGACGCACCCGTCCCGGTCGATTGGCTCGAGGAAGTGCACGCAGAGGTAGCGGAACGTTGCGCGAAGCACGGCATGGCCTGCATCCTCGGCACCGAGATGGAGTCCGATACCGGCAAGCCGTTCAATACCGCATTGGTGATCGGCGAGGACGGGGATGTTCTTGGCGTGCATCACAAGACGATGCTGACGCCGCCGGACGCGCTGGCCTATGCGCCGGGCACCGAGCAGCATACGTTCAATCTCTTCGGAATCACCGTAGGCGTGGTCATCTGTTTCGAGGCGCTTCGCTTCGCTGAGACGACGGCCGAATGCGTCCGTCGAGGCGCGCAGGTCGTTTTTCACCCGCAGAACAACACGACCCGTCCGAACGACTGGAAGATCCCGATCCACCACGCCATGATCGTCACCCGTGCCGCGGAGAACACCGTCTGGTTCGCGTCGTGCAACGCCTGCCTGCCGCATCAGAATAGCCGCAGCCTGATCGTCGCGCCGGACGGACGCATCCACGCTCAGACGGAGCTGAGTCGGGAGGAACTGCTTGTGAGCGACATCGAGATCGATCGGGCGACGCGGGCGATGTTCCGGCTGGGCGAAGAAGGTCCGACATCCGGAGCATTGGTGGATAGCGAGGAGCCGCTTTTCGGGGAAACGTTGCACGTGCTGGGAAGGGATAGATGATGCCGGGCGGGTCGAGCGTGACGGACACGGTATTTCGCGTTGCAGTCGGCGAGCGTCAGCTCTTCCTGGACGATCACGGGATCGAGGAAATACGCGATCTCCGACACACCTTGCATCAGCCCGAAAAGAGAGGTGCGGTGATCGAACCGGGAGAGGGCGAGGGGAGTATCCAGATCCGCTGTGCGCCCGCGTGGGATCCCGAGACGCGTCGCTACAAGCTCTGGATGATGTGCGAGGGAGGCATCGGGCTGGCCGAGAGCCCCGACGGCCTCGACTGGGAGCGCCCGGTGCTGCGGGTGCGCGAGCATAAGGGGTCACTGGACAACAGCCTGGTGGCAGGGCCCTGCGGGGAGCTCGTCGTCTTTGATCCGACGGCACCGGATGCGTCGCAGCGCTACAAGAGCCTCAAGCTGCGCGGATCGTCCGAACGGGTCGTGAGCCCGATCGCCGACCACTGGAAGATCCTCCACAATCCGTGGCGCCTGGCCTATCCCCGAGGCCACGTACTGAACAACCCGCGTCAGTACCAGATGAGCTGGGTCATCCAGGTCAGCGAGCGCCCCGGCGCCCCGGCCGAGGAGCGATTCGAAGGCAGGGGTCGTTTCCAGACCCAGGACCTGGTGGTCAGTGCCGATGGGATCCACTGGCGCACGCTGGATCGCCCGGGGCTGCCTTCCGCCGACGAGGCCAACCTCAGTAAGGACGAAGAGGCGGGGATTTACATCGCCACGCTCAAGGTGGGGGAGATGGGTCCGTACGGACGCTCGATCTCCCTGGCGACGAGCAAGGATTTTGTGGAGTGGAGCGATCCGGAGCTGGTGTTTCACGCCGATGAAGAAGACCAGACGTTGAACCGCAAGGTGATCGCTGCGCGCTACGACGACCCTTCACTGGTTCACCCTCTCCACAATGTCCCCGCGGAGTACTTCGTCGACGTTTACAACATGGGGGTCTTCAGGTACGAGGGTTTGTACATCGGCCTTCCTGCCTTCTTCCATCACACGGGAGACCGGAACGAGAACTCGGACGGTTTCCACCGCGTGCAGCTGACCTGCAGTCGCGACCTGCGCGCCTGGACCCGGCTGGGCGAGCGGGAGCCGTTTATCGGGCCCTCGACGATCGAATCGGGGGCATATGACCTGAACGGGATCATGCCGCCTTCGACGGCGATTCACAGAGGGGACGAGTTGTGGTTCTACTACACCGGCTCGAAGTACCGCACCACGCCCTCGGACGCCGATCCGAGGCGTAGCGCCGTCTGCCTGGCTGTATTGCGTCGAGACGGATTCATCTCTCTGGATGGCGGGGCTGGCGGAGGTTCGGTGTTGACCGCGCCGTTCCTGCTGCCGACGCCGTGGTTGTTTGCGAATGTCGACGCGGCTGGCGGATCCGTTGAGCTGGAGGTGCTGGATGAATCCGGGGATGTCGTTGCCGAATCGGAGCCGATCACCGGGGATCGCCCGCGTTACCCGGTGCAATGGAAGCGCGGCGATCTGGCAGCTTCGACTCACCGCCCGGCGCGGTTGCGCCTCAAAGCGAAGGACGCTTCGATCTATTCCTACTGGTTCGAGGAAGACAATTAGGGAAATAGGGAATTGGGCAATTGTGCCGTGCCGACCGGCCTTCCCGTTTTCGTAGAGAACCGACATGAGTCTCACGCAATCGCAGATCGACCGCTTCCACGAAGACGGGTTCCTGAAGGTGGAGGACGCGCTGGCGCTCGAAGACCTGAATCCTGTCATCTGGGAGTTCGAGACGATCATCGACAAGCGGGCGCGTGAGCTGTTTCGGGAAGGCAGGCTCAGCTCGTTGTACGAAACCGAGCCGTTCGAACGCCGCATCGCCCGACTGGCGGATCAATACCCCGACGTCGTTGGCCCGCTCAGTCCGATGCAGACGAAGGGCGCGGCGATCTTCAACCTGATTCGAAACCCGAAGATTCTCGACATCCTGGAGCCGCTGCTCGGCCCCGAGATCATGTGCCACCCGACCCAGGTGGTTAGGCCGCGCATGCGCAACTACCTGGATACGAACCCACGCTGGAAACCGACGCACGGTTCGCCCTGGCATCAGGATGCCGGCGTCCTGCGGCCCGAAGTGGACGACACGCTGTTGATTACGGTGTGGGTCCCACTGAGCTCGGCGGACGTCGAGAACGGCTGCCTATCGGTCATTCCGGGCAGTCACAAATACGGCGTGCGCACCCACGTCACGACGAACTCCTACAAAATCCCAGCAGAAGAGCTGCCCCCTGGCGAACCCGTCGTCCTGCCCGTCGAGCCCGGCGGCATTCTGCTGTTTCACGTGTTGGCGTGCCACGTCAGCGGACCGCACGCGTCCGAGCGGGTGCGCTGGAGCATCGATCTACGTTACCAGGACCCGGCCCAGCCGAGCGGACATCCGTATCTGGAAGGGTTCATGGTACGCAGCCGCAGCAACCCGGAGCGGGAGCTCAACTACGCGCAATGGGTGAGCATGTGGGACGAGCAGCTGGAGCACGACGAGCCGCGGCCGCCTATCCCGAGGTGGCCGGAAGCCAGATAACATTGAAGATAGAATATGTGAGAATAGATAATTGAGTCGGCTAACCGACCGCCTTTCAATTCCCCACGTGTTCTATTTTCAATTTTCACATCTTCTGTGTCACCCTCGCTCGCATCGGACGACATGAATCCTCAACCATTGCTGCTCCCAGATCATCCTGCTCTCGTCTCCCGGGCAGACCTCATCTACCGGCAGCCGGTCGAACACGGTCGCCAGGGCCATCCCATTGGCAACGGTCGGATGGGCACGATGGTCTGGACGACCCCCGATGCAGTGTGCATGCGGATCAACCGCAATGATGTCTTTTCCGTCAACGGGAATCACAAAGGGAGTAAAGCAGGACCAGCCGACTACTGGGGTGGATGCGCGAAGATACGCCTTGATGTGGGTGGCGACGTCTTCCGCGACCGGGATGGCTTCACCCAGCATCTGTCGCTCTATGAGGCGGAGGAAGTCATCGAGGGAGACAACGTCGTGGTCCGTTGTTTTGTGGCATCCGGGCGTGACGTTCTGGTCCTGGAGATCGACGACTGCCGACCCGAGCCGCAGGCGTTGCGGGTTGATCTGTCGATGTGGCGCGACCCCATCGTCGTCAATGGGGATCACACCGCGAGCTATGCGTTCAACGACCTGCAGGGAGCGGCGGCGGTTGTTCAGCAATTCACCGAGGCGGAATACTACTGCGGTTCGGCGGTGGCGGCTCAGATTGTCGGTGAGGGGACAGTAGACATCTCGCGCTCGGACAGATGCCAGAGCATGAGCATTTCCGCTGTGTCCGGAAAGCGCCTGATTCTGGTATCGAGCGCCGCCTCGTGGGATGCCGATGATGACCTGCTGGCTACGACGGGAGTATTGCTGAACGAAGCTGTGAGTCAGACCTACACCGATCTCCGGGCCGCCCACGCATCCTGGTGGGCCGAGCTCTGGTCGCGAACCTTCGTCCACCTGACGAGTGATGACGGCGTGGCGGATTTCATGCAGTGCGTGCGCACTCTGCAGCTCTACTACATGGCCAGCAGTTCGCGCGGCCGCTTGCCAGCCAAGTGGAATGGCTCGCTCTTTCTCACCGAAGGCGACACGACGTATTGGGGTTCGCAGTTCTGGGTCTGGACAACGCAGATATCCTACTACCCACTGCATGCCGCTGATGCCGTCGAGCTGACCAACCCCTTTTTCAACATGTATGTGAACCAGTTGCCGAATGCCGTGCGTGCAGGTGAGCAGCGGACGGGGGCTCCCGGAGCGTATATCCTCGAAAGCGGACAGTTCGATGGTCCGGTCGTCTTGCCCGACGATGTCGCGGCCGAATACCGGGATGTCTGGCTGGGGAGGAAACCGAGCTCCGAGCTGTCTCCCAAAGCGGCGACCTATGGCACCTTCGACGGCGGTCTGCTCGCTCTGGATACGAGTCGCTTCGAGGATCGCAAGGGGTTCCCCCAGCAGGCTGTCGGTCGGTATTCATGGGTCAGCCATATCGCCACGTCTGGATGCAAGATTGCAAAACATGCCTGGTGGCGGTATCGCTACACGGGTGATCGGCAATGGTTGCGATCTCGTGCGTATCCACTGTTGCGCGAGACGCTGGAATTCTACCGGGGGTTGGCCAGGAAAGAGGAAGATGGCACTTACCATCTCTACGGTCTGAATCAGTTCGAAGGAAGCTGGGGAACTGACGACGGGCTCCTGGATTTGACGGCCATTCGCGGCACCGCCCCATTGGCTATCAAGGCAGCTGAGATTCTGGATGTTGATGCCGACCTCCGAGCTGCATGGGCGGAGTTTCTCGACAACCTGGCGCCCTATCCGATGGGGAGTGACCCGGAGAGTCACAATGCTGTGGCGCCGGATCTCTGGTCCCTTGGTCACGTTGGCGCCATCGGTCATCCAAGGAAAAAAGGCTATATCCGGATCTCTCAACGAGATGAAGTGGGTGAAGGTGCCGTGGTTCCTGGCATGGGGGCGCGGTTAGAGTGTGCGGAACCTCTTCGGAATCTGCTCAGGGATGTTTATGTCTCCGACGGTAAGGAAGATCATATCGTTGAATGCGTCGAGTGTGCGGAATCCGCTGGCTCGGTTCTTGACGATTTGGACGATTCGGTTGAGGCCTTCGGCGATGGCGTTGGTAAGACGCGTGTTCACGAATGCGAGGACGCCGAAGAAGTGCTGTCGCAGGGTCCTGACGAACTTTCGCAGGGGTTCAAGTCGACTTCTGAGTGCGGACGTCGTCCAGCATTTCAGGAAGCGTTCGGCAGCCCAGGGCGCTTTGTATTCCCAGAACTGCTCGAACTCGTCCTTGAGTCTCCAGGCTCTATAGATTCGGTAGTTCGCCTTCTCCAGTGCTTTGAGTGTCCGAGTATCCCCTCTGGAGCGTGTCGCTGAGTGCCGGTAGAGGAGCCATCGGAGGCCCTTCATGGCTTTGCGCTCATCCGGGGCAGCTTTACGCCACTGGTCCTTACGGACCTCGTCAACGGCGGCATTGAGAGCCTTGACGATGTGAAAGCGATCGAGGACCAGCTTGGCATTCGGACAGTGTTCCTGGATGGCTCCGATGTAAGCTTCGCTCATGTCGCAGCAGGCCCACTCGATCTTGGATCTCCGGTAGGGACTGAGAGCCTCTGTGAAGAACCGATCGATCGTTTTACGCGCCCTGCCGCGGCCAACCCACACCACGCAGGAGCGGTCCAGATCGTAAACGAGCGTGGCGTACCTGTGACGCTTGGCGTAGGAGATCTCGTCGATCCCGATGGTTTTGAGCCCTCGGATACGATGACCTTCACGAAGCCGCGTGATGGATCGGTGAAGGAGATCCGACAGCGTCGAGGCAGAGATGCGCAGTAACTCGGACGCCGCCTTCTGCGTCATGGTCTGGCAGTAGCGCAGCATGGCATACTCGAAGCGATACGTCACCCGAGAGAACCGCTCCGCCCACGGAATCTCCTCGACCACACGACCGTGGGTAGGACACCGAATCTCCCGAGGATGGTAGAGAAGCCAGACCCTCCACCCGCACACCGGAATGTCACGCCACCGACGCGGATGGGGCATTGTGCGGACGATTTTACCTCGACGGCCGCACTCCGGACAACAACAACCATTCTTATGTGGCTTTACGGCGATGACGAAACAGCTTCTCCCCTCAAACCACCAGCTGACAACACGGAACCCCTTGAATCTCAGCAGTTTCGATAGTAATCTGCTCCCGGTCATAGGTCGCACCCCCTTCGCTTTGATTGTCCTACACACACAACCAAGCGTAGGGAACGATCTATGACCTTGTCATTCTATAGTTTCACCGTTGAGAAACCCGGATAGAGCCGGAAAAAGACCGCCCCCACGAAGAGAGCCTCTTTGGCGTTTTTCCGTTCGAGATCTGGACCCTCGAGTCGAGCGACCCCGAAACTGAGCACATCGTCCGCGCCCTTGCTGAGCTCAACTCGCTCCGCGCCGATCTCGTCGCCGGACGGATGTGGGGCCTCACGAGCGCCGGCCGCACACCGATCATGGGATCGAGACTGGGACGCGGCAAGGAGCTGCCGGCCATGCTGGCAGCCTACTATGCGACGTTCAATCAGGAAGGCGGCCCCCTGCCGAATGGATTCAGTCAGTTCGAAGGGGTCACCGATCCATCCATCGAACATCTGGGCTGCATTAGCATGGCGCTCAACGAGGCCCTGGTCCAGAGCGTGTCCGCCAGTCCCGGAGAGCCGGAGGTGATCCGCCTGTTTCCAGCCTGGCCGCAGGCGTGGAACGCGGCGCTTCGCCTTCTTGTCCGCGGCGGTTTTCTCGTCAGCGCCTCAATCCAGAGCGGCCGCCTCGAGTTCGTCGAAATCGAATCGAGGCTGGGCGAGCCGTGCCGCGTGCGGAATCCGTGGGGCACACCGTGCCAGGTTCGGGACGGAGATGGATCGTCGCAGCGCCTCGTCGGCGACATCCTGCTCTTCGATACAACGCCTGGGGCGCGCTACCTCCTGCTGCCGGAAGGGGCGGAGACTCCCGCACCGCGCCAGATCACCGCCGAGCCGACGACGGGCCCCGTCTCTTTCGAGTTCGCCCTTCCTGGCGGAACCACCGCGGGCGGCACGCTCGGTCGACCGTGAGCTTTGCTGGTACCAGGTCGAGTCCTTCATTCTCGGTGCCGAAGTTACAGTCAACGATTAATCTGCAGAACGCTCTGCGGCTCAGGCGCACGTTTGACACAGTTCACGTGAGCCACCAGTGGTAAATGTTGGTTTTGTGCTTCTCGTATGCGTGAGATGCCTGAATCAACAGTCGCTCGGGCACCCGCCCGTCCGGGTCGTGGACAAGCACGTTGTTTGAGTACGCTCCGGCGCCCGCCGTCCGCATCTGAAGGTACCGCCCTTCATCCCAGTGGATGCCGTCCTGCGAGGCGTAGAGAACGAAGTGCCCTTTAATTGGCTCTATCCGGGTTTCTCAACGGTGAAACTATAGAATGACAAGGTCATAGATCGTTCCCTACGCTTGGTTGTGTGTGTAGGACAATCAAAGCGAAGGGGGTGCGACCTATGACCGGGAGCAGATTACTATCGAAACTGCTGAGATTCAAGGGGTTCCGTGTTGTCAGCTGGTGGTTTGAGGGGAGAAGCTGCTTCGTCATCGCCGTAAAGCCACATAAGAATGGTTGTTGTTGTCCGGAGTGCGGCCGTCGAGGTAAAATCGTCCGCACAATGCCCCATCCGCGTCGGTGGCGTGACATTCCGGTGTGCGGGTGGAGGGTCTGGCTTCTCTACCATCCTCGGGAGATTCGGTGTCCTACCCACGGTCGTGTGGTCGAGGAGATTCCGTGGGCGGAGCGGTTCTCTCGGGTGACGTATCGCTTCGAGTATGCCATGCTGCGCTACTGCCAGACCATGACGCAGAAGGCGGCGTCCGAGTTACTGCGCATCTCTGCCTCGACGCTGTCGGATCTCCTTCACCGATCCATCACGCGGCTTCGTGAAGGTCATCGTATCCGAGGGCTCAAAACCATCGGGATCGACGAGATCTCCTACGCCAAGCGTCACAGGTACGCCACGCTCGTTTACGATCTGGACCGCTCCTGCGTGGTGTGGGTTGGCCGCGGCAGGGCGCGTAAAACGATCGATCGGTTCTTCACAGAGGCTCTCAGTCCCTACCGGAGATCCAAGATCGAGTGGGCCTGCTGCGACATGAGCGAAGCTTACATCGGAGCCATCCAGGAACACTGTCCGAATGCCAAGCTGGTCCTCGATCGCTTTCACATCGTCAAGGCTCTCAATGCCGCCGTTGACGAGGTCCGTAAGGACCAGTGGCGTGAAGCTGCCCCGGATGAGCGCAAAGCCATGAAGGGCCTCCGATGGCTCCTCTACCGGCACTCAGCGACACGCTCCAGAGGGGATACTCGGACACTCAAAGCACTGGAGAAGGCGAACTACCGAATCTATAGAGCCTGGAGACTCAAGGACGAGTTCGAGCAGTTCTGGGAATACAAAGCGCCCTGGGCTGCCGAACGCTTCCTGAAATGCTGGACGACGTCCGCACTCAGAAGTCGACTTGAACCCCTGCGAAAGTTCGTCAGGACCCTGCGACAGCACTTCTTCGGCGTCCTCGCATTCGTGAACACGCGTCTTACCAACGCCATCGCCGAAGGCCTCAACCGAATCGTCCAAATCGTCAAGAACCGAGCCAGCGGATTCCGCACACTCGACGCATTCAACGATATGATCTTCCTTACCGTCGGAGACATAAACATCCCTGAGCAGATTCCGAAGAGGTTCCGCACACGCTAACCGCGCCCCCATGCCAGGAACCACGGCACCTTCACCCACTTCAGCTCGTTGAGAGATCCGGATATAGCCCTTTAATTTCGTCTTCTCCCTTGCTGCCGCTACGCCCGTGCATCACGAAGCCGTCCTTGAACGCGGCCATCTGCGGATTGCGGATCTGTTTGGCAAAAAACGCCGTTTGCGACTTACCCCAAGTCTGTCCGGCATCACGGCTGATCACATAGGGTTTGCCACGAAATAAGTGCTGCACTTTTCAAGGTAATGATCTTACGCTCGGAGTGTGGACGTCGAAACTCTCCGAACGAAGTATGAAGCCTTGGCTCCGGTGCTGACGGAACGCACGCGTCGTCTGTGGGCCGCCACGGAAGCCGAAGCGTTGGGTCACGGTGGGATCGCGATTGTGGCTCTGGCGACAGGAATGTCCAGAGAGCGGATCTTTCGTGGCATTCAGGAGTTGAGGTCGGACGAACCTTTGAACCCGGCTCGCATCCGGCGTCCAGGCGGCGGTCGTAAGCGGAAGGCCGACACGGACCCGACGCTGTGGCAGGACCTGAATGATCTGGTCGAGCCAACGACTGCGGGGTCGCCTGACGACAATCCTCTGAGATGGACATCGAAGAGCACTCGCAAACTGGCCGCCGAGTTGCAAGCGATGGGGCATTCGGTGAGCCCCAGGATCGTTGCCAATCTCCTGCACGAACACGATTACACGCTGCAGGCGAATCGGAAGACAAGGGAGGGATCTGCACACCCGGATCGGGACGCTCAGTTCGTTTACCTCGATGATCGGATTAGCCAGCAGCAGCAGCAGGGCCTTCCCGTTATCTCGGTGGACACCAAGAAGAAAGAGTTGATCGGCGACTTCAAGAATCCTGGCCGAGAATGGCGACCCAAGGGAGACCCGGAGCGTGTGAAGGTACACGATTTCATAGTGCCTGCTCAGGGCAAGGCGATCCCTTATGGAGTGTATGATCTGAGCCGTGATGAAGGCTGGGTAAGTGTCGGTATCGATCACGACACGGCCAGCTTCGCCGTGAATGCGATCCGAAGTTGGTGGAAGAACATGGGACGGCCCGCCTACGGCACTTCGACGCATCTGCTAATCACGGCGGACGCAGGCGGCAGCAACGGCGCCAAGACGCGGCTGTGGAAGTGGGAGCTGCAGCGCTTTGCGAATCGCACTGGCCTGACGATCACCGTATGCCACTACCCTCCTGGCACTAGTAAGTGGAACAAGATCGAACATCGCCTGTTCTCCTTCATCGCTATGAACTGGCAAGGCAAGCCCCTGGTCAGCCTGGCTGCAACCGTGAATCTCATTGCCGGAACGACCACTCAAGCCGGTCTCCGAGTACGCTCCGAGATCGACAAGCGACCCTACCCTAACGGGGTCAAGGTGACCGATGAACAGATGACCCAAATCGATCTCACTCCGCACGATTTCCACGGCGACTGGAACTACACGATCCGGCCAATGGCTCAACATTGAGATCGACCGTTTATTTATTCGCGAACCCATAGTCGAGGTTCTTCTCATCGGTCTGGTTATAGACATAGGCGATCAGTCCGGTGTCCGGAAGAAACGCCAGTGCGCCATATCCGCGTTGCATGAACTCGAACGGCAGCACGCTGCGACGGCAAAAAGTAGAGCCCTGGTCCTCGCTGACGTAGAGAGAATAATGGTGCTCAGGAAGATTGCCGTACCAGGCTATGCTGCTGTCGTTACATAGCTCGAACACGTAGACGACGCCTTGGTGATACAGGACATCCCAGATACGCCCGGGCTCGTCGCCCACGGGCTTCGCGTCCTCCCAGGTGCTGCCGCCGTCCGAGCTGCGCAGGACGGTCGGTACCGCCAGCGGCTGCCAGCTGCTGAAGTTCTTCACCACGATGTTCCCGCACTCCAGGCAAACCAGAAGAATGTCGCCATCGTTCGTGCATACCGCCTTCTCGCACATCACGGAGCGGTCCGTGCCGGCTTCGTACACCCGCTTGGAGTAATCGAGCGGAGCTGGTTTGCTCCAAGTGCGACCGCTGTCCTCGGAGCGCTTGTATTCCATCCACCCGTCTCCGGTATGGCCGTCGTTCACATCCGAGCAGTTTGGGTAGAAGGCCAGTATCTTCCCTGGCGCGTGTTCGACAAGGCATGCCCCAAATGCCCACTGCGCCCCGCCTTCGAGTGATCCACGAAAAGTATGCCGTCGTTTGGTGGGCTCGGCGGACTAATGTCGAAGGGATATGCGTCGGTGTTCTTGGTATTCATCGCGTATTCGCTTTCCTGGTAGTTCGCTTGTCTGCGAACGGATCAAAGTCTCCGCCATGCGCCAACTTCCAATTAGAGAGTTCAGTCTATCAAACACGACACGGCAGCGCCCGTCAGTGTATCTATCGACTCCAAGCGCTGCAGTCGATTCTCTCCCAGACCACTGTCCCCGCAGCACTGGACTTCCAGAGCCTGTTATGCAGTATATCTCCCGAAGCAAGCCGAGTTCTCAGGATTGCAGTCTGCCAATTATCCACAATCTGCCCAGTCGCTGGAAAGGTGTCAAAATATACGCCGATGCCTGGATTCACGGCTGTATCAGGACATCGACAGGGCTCCTGACCAGTATCTGGCAAACAGGCTGCCGCACCCTCCGCCACCGGTCCTCCCACTTTCGCTAAAGCTTCGGCGGACGAGCACGCAGCTTCGGCGGGCAGGCCGTAGCAGCGCTACTGCGGAGGGTGGACGCCTGAACCAGTGCCATTACCCGAGCCAGATTTCGATCCACCTTTCAACTCGCCGGCTCATGACGCGTGGAAAGACGACATGACAGACTACGAGCAGCACATTCGGGCCAGGGCCTGTTCGCGAGAAGAGATCGATCACTTTCTCGACCCCGACAAGCTGTCGGTCTACCAGTTCGATCCGGAGGTCGGGTACATCCTCTGCAACTACCCGCGTAAAGAGGGCGTCGACGGCAGCTCGACCATCCTCACCACGCAACAGAACGGCCGCCGCAACGGAATCCTCTACGGCGACCGGCCCCGACGCATCAACACCTACGGCAACAGCTATACGCAATGCGCCCAGGTCAACGACCAGGAGACCTGGCAGGAGGTCCTGGCCGCCCACCTCGGCGAGCCTGTGGGCAACTACGGCGTCGGCGGCTTCGGCGTTTACCAGGCCTATCGCCGGATGCTCCGCGCCGAGGCCAGCGACGAGGGCGCCGAGTACGTCATCCTCTTCATCTATGGCGACGACCACAACCGGAGCTGCTTTCGCTGCCGCCGGGCCAGCTACTCCGTCGACAATCCTGCTGACCCCGTCAACTTCGAAGGCACGTTCTGGGCACACGTGGAAATGGACCTGGAGCAGGGCTGCCTCGTCGAAAAGGAAGCGCTGCTGCCGACCCCCGAATCCCTCTACAACATGACCGATCCCGATTTCATGTACGAGGCCCTGAAGGATGATCTCATGCTGCAGATGAGGCTTTACTGCAGCGAATCGACCCCCAGCGTCCGGGACATCGATCAGGAGCCGTTGCGTCCCCTGGCGGAGGTCCTCGGCGTTTCTCCCGACGTTCCGGATGATCCCGACGGAGAAGCTCGGTGGGTCCGCCCTCTCTACAACGCCTACGGCTTTGCCGCCACCCGCTACATCATCGAGCGCACCCGCCAATTTATCGAGGGACGGAACAAGAAGTTGATGATCGCCCTCTACTGCCTGACGGCTGCCCGGCAGCTCATCGCCGACGGCGAGCGCTACGACCAACCCATTGTCGATTATCTACGGGACGAGCAGATCCGCCACTTCGACATGAATCTGGTTCACGTCGAGGACTACACGTGCTTCGATCTGTCGGTGGATGACTACTTCAAACGTTACCACGTCGGGCACTACAACCCGACAGGCAACCACTTCTTCGCCCACTCGATCAAACACCCCGTCATCGAGTGGCTCACGCCCAAGCCGCTTCCCTACCGCCACGACGACGACGTTCTGGCCGATTTTCGCGATTATCTGCCTTGACGGAATCGAACCTGCGTCCCAGGGGTTGGTGGGTCGACATCCTTGAGGTCTTCTTCTCCCGACCTCCGCGAATGGGAAGCCCGATCTTCCAGGAGGTTGAGAATCGTGAGACATCGGCTCCTTTGCCGCCATAGAGGGTGACTGTGGGCGTAGACATTTCAAAAAGGCCCATTGTGATACGAAGGTTCGTTCGCGTACCGCTGCGTTTCCAGGTCCAGGCAGATCTCCATTCCCGGGGGTAACTCGATGGTCAGGTGGGTCCCGTCGACGTCGATCATACGCTCCTTTGAAGTGATCGGTGGCGGCGCGTAGGTTCCCGCATACCCCCCAAGATGTCCGGGCCACTCGCTGGTGCGGCCGGCATACCTCGCGCTACTAAACCTGTGCTCGCCGAACGCCCCCGCCTGCAATACCAGCTCCCGCGGCTGATTGGTGTTCAGGTTCACCAGCCGCACAACCGTGCGATTCGCTTCCAGCTTTTCTACCAAGGCGCCCACATCTTCCGGTAGACCGGGTCGCTTCCGCTGCACGTCGTAGTACTTCAGCCGGGTGTGCAACAGACCGCCGTTGTAAATCGGCTGTGGGCCTCCCAAGGTCAGCTGAATCAGCGCCTCTGACGACACAGGGTTGCCCCACTGCCACTGGTGGATGTGGTGTCGGGTGCCGACGTCCTGGTCTTCGCGGACGAGGGCGTTGCGGCGGTTGACGATCTGATGGGTGGCGTGCAGCATGCGCTCGGGGAAGTCGGGGTTGTCGCCGGCAAGGTAACGCACCCAGGGCTGCTCGTGGGCGGAGTCCTCTTTGTTGTGGAACGGGAAGACCGAGTTCCAGTCGTGGATGTCGCCTTCGCGCACTCGTTCGACGCTCTGCCAGTCGCGGTCGTCCATCGACAGGTACCACAGGCTCACGGGATAGACCGAGCTCATGGGCTGCCAGTCGAACCAGCCGGCGTCGCCGTAGCGGTAGGGGACGAGGAAAGTCTTCTGTCCCGGCTCCAGGGCCGCGAATTGATCGGTCCAACGCTCGCTGACGCTCATCTGCTCGGGGGTGACTTCGCGCATCTCCCCAAGATCGAGGATGCGCTCCTGCTGGGTGCGCGCGAGGTCGAGGTAGTCGGTGTCGCGGGTGAGCAGCAGGGCGTTGGCGACGGCGTCGAGGATAGCAAACTGCATGGTCAGGAAGCCGTGAGGGAAAGTCCATCCCAGCACGCCGCCATACCACTTGCCATCGAGGTACTCTCCGACCTTGCCGCTGTGCCCGACCTGGTCGGGCAGCAGGCCGCCGTTGTCGCGGGCCCGTTGATGCCAGACGTCCGTATACTCGACCACCCAGTCGCGGTACTTCTCGTCGCCGGTCAGCAGGAAGGCGTTGGTCATCAGCGAAGTGAGCCCCAGGTTGGTCGGGGTGTCTCCCTTGTACCAGCGGTCGAACAGGGCCTGGCCCATCGCTTTGGCTTTGGCCGGGTCGGCGAGGTCCTGCACGCTCTCGATGCCGGGGATGTCGAAAAACGGCAGGCTGTAGCGCTCCATCGTGCCGCCAAGAGGGGCGTAGCTGGCGTGCTCGCGCTCCTCCATCGGACGGTAATGCGGCCCCTTGCTGCCGTGGTGGCCGTTGAAGACGATCTTGAGCTCGGGGTCCCAGTTGATGGCCTCGGGATCTTCATTCAAGTAAAACCCGGCGAACCGGCGGGCGCGCGTCACACTGACGGGATTCCGCGGGTCGGCCGTGCAGAGGTTGTAAAACGCGATGTCGGACTCCGACTGGTGCATGTTGTCGGCGTCCATGCCGTATTCCTTGTAGACGGTGCCCATTCGAGTCAGTTGGCGGGTGACGGCGTTCCACTGGCGGTGGGCCTGCGATAGCAGGTGTTCGGCACCGCCCATCAGGTAGACCGTCGGCCAGTTGAAGAAGGGCTCGTAATAGTCGTCGTGGCTCCCACCGCCCCAGGCGTCGTCCCAGATGAACTCGCCGTCCTCGCGGGTGAAGTGGTCGAGAAAGGGGTAGACGGACTCATTTATGGCGTCGAACAGATGGCGCTCCCAGAGCGCCCAGTTCGGCTGGGAAGTCGAAGGCAGGTCGGCGACGATTTTTGGCATGGTTTGATTCACCGGTGAGGATCAGGGTTCCGTTGAAAATCGAAAACTGTAGAGGTCTGCTTCCTGCAGTTCACACTGCAAACGGATGGGATGTCCGGACAGAGAACCGACGTCGGGGTTTCCATTCCAATCAACGGTGTGGTCGATGCTGTCGCCATAAGTCGGCGGGGTGACGGAGAGACCCGGAATCGAGGCTCCGGACGCATCGAGCAAGGCCATTCGGATGGATCCCGCGGCACTGGTGGAAAAGTTGATCTGAAGACGATTGCCTTCAAAGGTGAAAGGGTGGGTGATGAGGGTGCCGGGTGTTGCGGTGGCGTGGATGGAGGTGAATCCATCCTGGCGGAGGGTGAATCGTCGAATGTGATTGTGGTCGGTGCGGTAATTCTGAACGGAGTAGAAGGAGAGCTCGCCCGGCCCGGTGGTGAGCACCTGCGGGACGATAAAGATGGATCGTTCGTGCCAATTGTGCGGGTCCAGGCCGGGCCGCAAATAGGCTTCGGGACAGGGTTGGGTGTAGTTGAGGCCATCTCTGCTGGCCAGGAAGAGAATGTCGGAAAGGCCGTCGTGTCCCCAGCCCTCGGGCGTGCGGTCGGGCAGGAAGCGTTTGGGAAACATCAGGTAGAAGGGCGCGTGTTCGTAGGGGTGACCGGCATTGGTGTAGAGGTGATGGGGGTATCGCGCGCTGCCGTCGATCGTGATGTACTGCCAGGGATCCCAGTGGATGAAGTCTTCCGAGGTCGTCCTGCGTATGGCCCGGATGCGGGGTTCCTGACCGTCGGGATGGTGGCCGCGGATGTAGAGTACATAGCGATTGTTGGGCGCATCCCAGAAGGCACTCAACGGACTGTCGAAGTGAGGATCTTCTTCGGAGGCAACGATGAGAGGCCCGTCGTGCGCGTCTTGCCAGTGGATGCCGTCGGGAGAGACCAGGCCGTAGATACGGGAAGGAGAGCCGCTCGTCCAACGACCCAGGGCTTTGTAACGTTCGGTGTCGGGCACACCCGGGCGGGCGTCGATGAAGACGGAGACGTTTTTGGTGTTGGGGTTGTCGATGCAGACGTTGTTGTCTTTGGAGCCTTCGAATTCAAACAGGCCCAGGTTCGGCCGGTGCCACGTGATTCCGTCCTGGCTTTCTGCGTAGGCGGTGAAGGTGGGGCCATAGTCGCCGACCTTCTTCTGCGGACCCTGAGCGCGGTACCACATCTGGTATTTGTCGTCTGTCCTTAGGATGACCGGACACCAGCTGGTATTCCCTTCCCACGGTTTGTCGAGGGTGAGTACGGAATTCCTGCGAGTGGGTTCGTGCTGCTTGAGGTACAGGTTGTCCAGCTGCTCGATGAGGAGGTCGTCAACAAACAGCTGGCGGGTAGACTGAATGGCGATGGGTTCACCGGGTGTGGGCATGTAAAGCCGTTCCTTTAGTGATCAGAAAAGGGGCTATCCGCTGAGAGCGGAAGAGTGCCCAAGTGTATAAGGGAAAGAACTTCATAGTGGAAAGGCCCCTGGCGGAGGTCAGCCGATAAAACAGTCAGCCCGCCACTCCCGAATCGCGTTAGCAGTTAACCTATCCTTGGCGCAGCTAAGGTCAGCTTCTCGGAAAAGAGTCGGCACGATTCCAGAGGTACGGGGCCTCGAGGATGCGCCGTTCTTCGGAGGTC
Source organism: Candidatus Latescibacterota bacterium (assembly GCA_965198115.1). Taxonomy (GTDB): domain Bacteria; phylum Latescibacterota; class UBA2968; order UBA2968; family UBA2968; genus UBA6620. Next base: position 5,056,324 of record OZ240241.1, read on the forward strand.
CAATCATCTTCAGCGCTGTGTGAGGGTCGAGGGTAACCGCCATCGGGTTCCTCGAGTTTGTCTTCCCGATAGCGCCCCACGAACGCCATGTGACCCGGGGTGTAGCGGTAAAAGAGCGCACGACGCTCATGATCTGCCGCCCACGGCAGCGTACCGTGCGTGAGTGCTTCGGTGAAAATAACCGCCGAACCCGCTTTCTGTGGCACGTGCTGAAGCCATGGCCCCATTTTCTCAAGGGAAACGAAACTCGACGGGCAGGCGAAATTGCTCTTGTGGCTACCCGGCAACACGCAGAGACCCCCGTCCGTCTCGCCGACATCGCACAACGCGTACTCGACGACCAGGAGTTCGGAGTGAATCTGTCCGTCGGCGACCTCATAGCGGATCCCGGGTTGCCACGGAACCGCACCACCGTGCAGCTCAAAAGGCCCTCCGCCTTTTTTCATGAGCATTGCGTGACCGTGGTCGTAACGGAGCTGGTTACCAAGAAGGTCGGCGAGATACGGGACGATGCGAGGGTGGCCGACCAGTTGCCGAAATGGCTTGGCAAAACGGTGTAGAGGCCCGGCCGACATCTGGCGGTCGCCGTTCTTCCAAAAGTCGAAGAAACGATCCTGCTCTGCGGGTTCGTCCCAGAGGTCGTACTCATCGAGCATGTGATTGAGGTCGCTCAACTCGTCGGGCTTGAGCACATCGTCGATCACAACGTAGCCCTGTAGATCGAAGAGATAGCGCTCTTCATCGGTCATCATAGAGAAGTCTCTCCTTGTCTATGTCGTAGTCTGAACCGCTGCGGATAGGAAGAATAAGGGAGTGCCTTAGTACTCCTGTTCTCAAATACGGTGACGTATTCTAAGCAGACTTTGCCAAGGGCGTATCGTAGAACCTGAGTTTGTCGATCATCTCCGCGAGATCTGTTCGTGTGAACTTCCATTTGAAGGGTGTGGCGATACGTCCGTAGCGTTCCTGAAAACCGAGGATTCTTGCCTCAAGCTCTTCGAGCGATGCAAATTCGATAGGTGTCAGAGCCTTGCGTTTGAGGATCGAGAAGTAGATCTCGATCTGATTGAGCCAGCTTGCGTGGATCGGAAGGTGAACGGGGTGGATGTTTGGCCACTTCCCCTGGATACGGTCGATGCATGTTTGCCCTCGGTGCGAGGAGCCATTATCCACGATGAGGTAGACTTTCTTTGCCGAGCAATAGGGTTTCCGGCTCATGATCAGGCTCAGGAGCCGGTTGAAGGGCTCGATACCCGAAGAAGACTCACAGAGACCGAAGATTCGACCATTGTGCACGTCGAGAGCAGCCAGATAGGCCAGGGCTCCTTTCCGCTCGTATTCGTGTTTCAACGCGTGCCGCTCTGTTCGAGGCTGGCGGTAGGGTAACGTGCTTGCGAGCTCGTGCTTGAATACTGGTCTTTTCGTCGGCAGAAAGTACATATTCCCTCGGCCCTAAAGGCTTTCCTTGCCATTGGCGGTGATACAGATCAAGGACTCTACCTGCTTTGGTTTGGAAGTCCGGGTCCCGTGGGAAAATCCAGGAGCGATGATACCAAGGACGAATCGCGTCCTCGTTCAACCAGCGCCAGACAGTGGCGCCGCTGATCTTGGCAACGAAGCCCCTTTGCACTGCCTCGGCGGCAATCTCGGAACAGCTGAACCGCGAGAGCGGTATCCCGCTCTCGCTCGGTAGTTCACACGCCAGCGCCTTGATCTGAACGACCACCTGAGGGGGGAAAACCGGGCGGGCGCCCGGGACGAGATCTATCTTCGAGTCCCGAAAGACGCTCTTCGAAAAAGCGCTTACGCCATTTGCTTACGATCGGACGCGGGACATCCAACCGTTGGGCGATAATCTTGTTGGATAATCCCTCGGCGGCGAGAAGCACGATTTTCGATCGGATCACTTGATAATACGGTAACGTATATTGTCCAGCCATTCGCTCGAGGTCGACCCGTTCCTTCTCAGACAGTAGCACCACATAAGGCGAACGTCTTGGCATTGTTCTCCTCCTTTTGAAGGAGAACATAAGCTACAAATAATGTTCAGGACATACGTAATAATATTTATTATACCATGCACTAAGTCTACGTACCATCGGGAACGGACAGGCCGCGCGACAGCATCCAGTGAGTTCGGCTTGACAGAAAGGAAAGAGCCCCGAGTGCGAAATCGCACCCGGGGCTCTTCGAGGTACTGGACCACTCTTGCTAGATAATTCCAGCCATCTCCTGCAAGGTCCGCCAGTTCTGAAGCCGATCATCCTGCGCGGCGAGGAGCGTTTCGCTCGGGTTGCCGTCCGCGTCGAAGTGCTTGGAGAAGCGACCTTCGGTGCGGGCGAAAGCGACGAAGTCGACGAGCTCGTTCGTCTTCCGAACCTTGTACCAGTCGTCGTTGACGGCCGGGTTGCCTCTGAGCGAGAGGCGCTCTTTGATGCGCTCGCCTTCGCGCGGGTCGTAGATGAAGATCGGGAAAGCGCGCGATTCCATCGCCAGCTTGGCCTGGTGGCCGGCCATGTGGTCGGCCACGCCGTGCTCGGGCTGGCAGGTGGTGAAGACGTTGATGACGGCCGGGCCGGGGTACTCGTTGGCGGCCATGATGGCTTTGTAGAAGTGGTTGGGCAGCGTGCAGATGGTCTGCGCGACGAACACGTCGGGGTGCATCATACAGATGTTCCCCAACTCTTTCCGACGCTCCGTCTTGCCTGGGATCGCCGAGCCGTGGACGGACATCTTCGTGTTCTGGCCCATGTAAGATGAAGTCGAGGCCTGTCCGCCCGTGTTCGAGTAGACCTGGGTGTCGAGGACGAGGACGTTGATGTCCATGCCGGACATGAGCATGCGTGAGAGCGCCTGGAAGCCGATGTCGAGCATGGCGCCGTCGCCGCCGAGAACCCACAGCTTCTTGTCTTCCCATCCCATCTGATCCCAGCGGGCGCGGACGCCCATGGCGTCGGTCGGGCCGTTCTCGAACAGCGAGTTGGTCCAGGGGATCGTGTAGGGGTTGTAGGGGTACGTGGAGGTGTAGACGGTGTTGCAGCCGGTCGAGGCGACCATGCCGATGCTGTCATCCCCGTAGGTGAAGCCGGTGGCGGCGAGCATCATGCGGATGGCGGTCGCTTCTCCGCATCCCATGCAGGAACCGGCGCCGCCCACGTAGAGGAGCGAGCGGTCGGTGAGCATCATGTCCTGCACGGACTTTTCGATGAGATATTCTTTCGGCGATTCGGGCAGGTCGTTGTAGAACTGCCACGCGTTGCGGAACTCTTCGAGGTTCTCTTCGGTCTTGTCGATCATCTTGAGGGCGTCTTTGTCGGCGCAGACTTCGACACACTCGGCGCAGCCTTTGCACTTCGTGGGATCGATAAAGATGCCGAAGTAGGCGCCTTCCTTGCCCTTTTTCTCGAAGTTCTTGTGATACTTGGTCGTTTCGACGAACTGGTTGCGGAGGAACTCACGCGTGTCGGGATCCTGAGTTTTGGCGAGGGTTTCCTCGAGCTGATCCTTTGTGGCGATCTTGCCGAGGATGGCCGTGTCGGGGCATTCGGTCACGCAGTCCATGCACCCGACACAATTCTCCACTATGAACTCTGGGATTTCGGGCGCGATGTAGCTGAAGTCGCGGAGGGCGCCACTGCCCGGGGCCATCAGACTTCGGGCGACGGTGACGTCGGCGGGCAGCCCCTTTTCGGCCGATCCGGTGTTGTAGGCCCGCACGATGCGTTCGTTGAAGTCTTCGATGTCGATCAGTTCGTCGAGGTTGGGTGAAGTCGTTGCCATTGATTTCTCCAAAAAAGGGGTGGATCAGCAGCCGAGGGAGATCATGCCGGCCGGGAGCTCGTCTGTCTCCTGGTCGATCGTGCTTTCGACCAGGTCGCGGGGGACCTCGAAGACTTCATCGTAGCCGCGACGGATCGCCCTGAGGTTCGACTCGACGACGTCTTCGCCCTTGCTGCCCCAGTACTTGCGGACGGCCTCTTCGACTTTCACGAACAGCTCCTCGTCACTCAGCTCCAGGTCTTGCTGGAAGGGGGTGTGACGGAGGAAGATGCCGAGGAGGACGATGCCCTGGAAGCGCTGCTCGAGGTCGGGCGTCGGGGCCTCTTCGCGGGCGATGCGGACGGCGTTGAGGGCGAGAACCTTGATGTCGCGGGTCCGCACCATCTTCTTCGCCCAATTGGGGACGCGCGTCCACACTTCTTCGGCGTTCGGCTGGTTGCTCTGGACGAAGACCATCCCGCCGTCGACCATGCCGGCCAGAGGGTTGGACGTGTTGAAGGCGTTGATGTCGTTGACGGGCACGAAGTGCACGCGTTCCAACTCGGAGTGCGTGCGGATCGGCTCGTTCGCCGCCGTCAGGTAGTAAGTCGTGGGTAGGCCCTTCTTTTCCGACCCGTACTTGGGATAGGCCTGCACGTCGAGCCCAAGGTTGGCCAGGAGTGTGGCGATGACCTTGTTCGTCGTGACGGAGCCGTAGCCGCCGATGGAGTGGCCGCGCATGGCGTATTCGCCGGCGGGCCGAACGTCGGGGTCCTCTTCCCGCTCTAGCGCCGTTTCGTGGTCGATGCCGAGGGAGTAGAAGGCACGGGACGTGCCGTTGGCCATCATGTTTCGGACGGTGGCGATGAAGTCGCCGGATCGCACGTCGCGGCTACCGAGGCCGGCGACCCCGGACTGAATGATCGGAATCCGGTCGATCGTCGGGTAGCCCTCGATGCCGACCATGGCGTCGGCATAGGCAGCCTTGAGCTCGGCCGTGAGCGGGTTCGATTGGGCAAGCGGGTTGTCCATCCGCTCGATCACGGAGATGGCCTTCGCGTGCTTCGTGGCTTCGATCAGCTGCTTGGCCGGGAACGGGCGGAACGAGGTGACGTGGAGGGCGCCGACCCGGAGACCTTCGTTGTCGCGGAGATGGTCGACGGCGACGAGAGCCGTTTCGAGCATGCTGCCCATGCCGACGAGGATGAAGTCGGCATCCTCGGTCCGATAGCAGTCGATCTGACCGTACTTACGGCCCGTGAGGTCGTAGAATTCGTCGAAGGCGGTGTCGAGGATGTCGGGAAGGACGTCGTAGAAGTAGCGCTGCGCGATCTTCCCCTTCATGTAGCTGTCCTGGTTCTGGACGACGCCACTCATGATGGAGGTCTCCGGGTCCATGAGGTTCCGGATCTTGTCCTCCGGCTTCCCGACGTAGTCCTTCATCATGTCGGGTTCGATGGCGAAGACGTTCTGGACCGTGTGCGTCGTGAGGAACCCGTCCTGAACGTTCATGAACGGGGTTTGCGAGTCCTCGGCAGCACGGCGGCAGATAAGGGATAGGTCCATCGCTTCCTGCGTGTTCCGAGCGAAGAGCATGCCCCATCCGCAGTCGGCGACGGCCATGACGTCGTCGTGGCCGGCGTGCACGTTGAGCGACTGGGAGGTGAGGGCACGAGCGCCGATGTGGAAGACGGTGGGCAGGCGCTTTCCGGAGATCGTGTAGAGCACCTCCTTCATGAGCACGAGGCCCTGACCCGATGTGAAGTTCGTAACCCGGCCACCCGCGACAGCGAATCCCTCCGAAGCGGAGGCCGAGCTGTGCTCGGACTCAGGCTCGAGGAAAATCAGGGTGTCCCCCCAGAGGTTCTTCTGTCCGTTGGCTACAAACGCCGCGTATTTTTCACCCAGAATGGAAGATGAAGTGATGGGGAAAGAGCAGGCTGCCTGGCTGATGTTCTTCTCGACCCAGATGACGGCATCGCCGCCATCTCCTACATTGGGAATCCCTGGGTAAGGAAATGCAGCCGGGGCCTCGGTAATGGTCGCTTGGGCAGTCTCGGCCATACGAATCCTTCTCCCGCGGTTATGAGTCACTCCGTTGGATCACGGAAAATTGTTAAGAACAGCTTATACGAAAAACTTCATTTAGCTCACTAAAGGTAGGGGCATCTGGAGGTGATAGCAAGGGCAATCCTATCATTTTTATCCGTGACAAAACGTCTGTAACATCAGAAGATCCTCGAATAAAGGGGGTTTCGGGGCTGCCCCTGGCGATCGAATTTGGCAAAAAAGTGTAGTCATCCGTCCGTCAAGGTGTAGGACAACGGGTCTTTCGACGCTGAGGTATCGGTCCTATATTCTCGGCATGTCAGAAAACACTCACACCGCATCGGACGTGCAGGAAGCCCTCCGGCTGTTCAAGGTGGAACGCTACGAACTCAAGGCTTTGAGGCGAATTCGCGTGGGTGCGAGCCACGTCGTCGCTTTCGACATCAATGGCGATGCGCTCAGAATCGACGGAATCGGCGCCCAACACCCCGAGATTAAAGACCTTCTGAAAGTGGCGGGCGCCTCCTTCGACCCCGCGACCGTTCACGAGATTCCCGATGAAGGGGAAGAGCGGGAGTACCAGATCGTGCGGGCAGACCCTTGGGGACACGACCGGGTCCTGTAACGTGACGGTTTAGGTCGTGAGTCCTGCTTTCGAGGATCGGCTCGGGAAATGCTTGAATGGTGGGTGGGGGTGACGACCCGGGAACAGTGTCCTCCTCAAGTGCCGGTCAAGCGGAAAGGTTCTCCAGCTGACCCGGTGGCGTCCAGGCTTTTACGGTGTTCTCGAGTTCGCCGATTCCGGAGAAAGTCATCTTAACGACGTCGCCGTCAACGAGACCGTCGGCCAGATCGCTGTCGGAGAAAACGATGGGTGTTCCCCAGTAGAGCACCTGTAACTCGTCGGGTTCGAGGGGCACCCGTTCGAATAGGGAACGCTCGAGATGGAAAAGACCGTCGGGCATGTTGAGGTTGGAACTGCCCGTATGGCCTGATTTGCCCGCGACTTTCGCCCCTGCCCGAATGACGTCGCAGAAGACGGAAACGTCGCTGGGGTCGAAGGCGTCGTCGGTGACGAGAACCGGTCCGAGGCTCGCGCATCCACCCGACCAGTTCTTGGCCTGCGGTAGGTTCAGCGGATTGGCCGCTTCGATTCCGTTGTCGGTGTAGTCGTTCCCCCCGGTGAATCCCAATCGCTCGATCTGACCGTCGGCGCGCAGAGCGTAAACGCTGGCCAGCTCGGTTTCGGGCACGAGACGGATGGTGGTGTTCGGACGAGACACGGTCTGCCCGTGGGCGACGCAACTGTCCGGGTCGGTCTTCGCGAACAGTTCTGGAATACCGCCTTTAGCGCACTCGCGATATTTCTGGTCGTAAACGTTGATCGCCTGGCCCGTATGCTGTTGGGCCTCGAGCTCGCGCAGCTTGGCACTGTCTTCGTGCGTCACACCGGCGAGCCATATGCGGAGCAGATGCTTTTGTCCGGATGGGGCCGTGACGCTCGGGCGCAGATGACGGTTCCCGTCCTTTCCATCGAGCAGGTTGCCGAGCGAGAGGGAAGCTCCCGCGTCGGCAAGATCGATCGCAGCCGCGAGAAAGCCGCGGTCAGATCCACCGAATCGGTAGTAGATGTCGTGAATCGAAGTCGGACCGAGGGGACCGGCTGTCAGGTCGATCAGGGTGTCGCCGTCGACGATTCCCACACGATCCGATCCGCTTTCTCGATACTGAACGATTCTCACCGATCACCTCCCGAACTCGATGGCGTGCCGACCCTTGCGAGCGGTTACTATACCCGGTGCCACGATGCACGTAAAGGGAAAGGGACACGGCACGAGCCGGTGTTGGCTCGAGCGATCGGTGCGGAGAATTCGTGAACGAGGGTAGAACGTGCTGATGCGTGAAGAAGTGCCCGGTCTTGGGCGACGAGCCGGTTCGGTGCTGATCGATCTGGTGATGCTGGAACTGGCGATGATTCCAATCGCACTGGCTCTGAGGGAAGTGACGCCATCGCCGACGCTGCTCAGGGTCATCGAGTTCGGGATAGCGGTCGTCTATTCCACGGTCTTTTTAGGCGGGCGCGGGCAGACGCCGGGGAAGACGATGACTTCATTGCGTGTGATGAGTCTGGATGGGACGGGATTGAACCAGCGCCAGGCACTGGTCCGGTCCGTACTCAAGTGGTCACCGATCTTCGTGCCGTTGATACTGGTGACGCTGCTGCTCCCCGTTCCGACGACGCTGCAAGACGCCTCGATGGCTTCCCCGATGCCTCTGCCCGATCCCCATCCACTGCTTGCCACGATTCCGCTCATTGCTCTCGGTGTGCTCCTGCTGCTCGCCCGGGCAACGCGGCGCGACCCCGACGGTCGGGCGCCACACGATCGCGTTGCGGATACGACCGTGATGAAGGTGCAGTAGCGAGTATTAAGTTTAGCTTTTCTAGATACATATGGACGTCCCTGTGCACAGCCCTTCGACTACGCTCAGGACAGGCTCCGGGACGAGCGTTACGCTTGTTTTTTATAAAAATGTAAAGCGCTGCGCTCGTCCTCGTGCTCTGCACGAGGACACTACGAAAGCGTCTAGTTGCCGCCCCTACCCACTCAAGGAATGATGGCGAAGTCGGATTGCCGGGTCGTTTCGGTTCCGGCGTTCAGATCTTGGATTTTCATTCTGACTTCGTACTGTCCAGGTTTGGCATCGGCGAGTTGAATCTCGAGAAAGTCGTTTTCTGTTTCTTCCGTTCCTGTCTGCTCGAATTCGAACCCCACCGTTTCACCCGTCTCCTTCCTCAGCTTGGCCAGAAACGGAATTTTAATTTTGCCTTCCGAGGTCTGAGCCTCCACCTCGTAGGATAGCTGAAAACGCGTCTGACCGAACTCGTCCCGTGTCAGATTGTAGATTTCGTAGTAGACGAAGAGGGGCTGCCCCTTCCGAAACTGACGCGTCGGCGCGGGAAGAATATCGAATCCGTTCCGGGTCCATTTGGATGTCGCATCGGGATTCGACTCGACGACCTGTTGGGCGATATGCAGGTCACTCATGATCAGGCTGTCTACCCAGTAGTCCCTGAGGTCCAGGCCTTGAGGGTAGACCTCGACGCGGTTCGTGTTAGTTCGCTGGGCCTGGACACGCAGTTCGTAGTGACCGGGTCGGACCTGGACTTTGTGCAGGTCGACTGCCAGCATACCTCGACCTCTCGTTTCATCGCTGATGCCGATGCCCAGGTAGTCCACGGCATGGTGCACTTCGTCCAGATTCTTCAGGAGGACGATGCGACGCTCCACGACGACGGATGTGTCCTGATCGGTGGGCAGCGCCACTTCGTCGATGGGAAGACCGACGCTGACCTGGAGCTCGGTTTTGCTCGAGTCTCCTCGAAACGATACGGCCTCGTATCGAAATTCGAGGGGGGTGAGGAAAGAGAGGTCGTATTTTTCGGGTGTGCGGATGATTGCGTCCTGAACGCGTGTGGAGGGGGCCGTTTCCGTCAGCAGGCTGAGGAGCCTGACGGGAGATCCGACCGATCGGGCACCGATGCGGTCCATGTCTTCTGATGACAGCATAGGGATGGGTGCGTAATCATAGTGGCCGGAGAGAAAGTCGTCGGTGAACGCGATCTCGACGCCACGATCGCCCACTCCCGTGTAAACCCAAACCTCCCACGGTATGGCCGACCAGTCGTGGCCCGACGTGACGGGCTTGTAACTGTCGAGCATGAGGAGTTCGCCCCCCGGGAGGGCGTCGTCGGCGAGCGACCGTCCGATGTCCTGCTGGCTCTTGATCGGGTAGACGGGACCCACGAACGAGAAGTCCATGCCCTGATCTCCGTAGAGCTGGTGCGCCAACCGCTCCTGTACGCGTTGGGCTGCGGGCGACACGATCGCATTCAGGTTGCGTGAACTGGATTGCCAGTCGGGCTCTCCGAAGCGGATGTAGATTTCACCCCGACGATCCCACGGGCGCTTCCGCTTCCCGTATTTGGTGATGGCGACCCAGACGCGGCGGTAATGCTCGGCGCGACGGAACGCTCCACCGGACGTCTTGAAGGCATCGCGCACCATCCAGAATCGATTCAGGAACGCTTCCCGTTTGCTCGGGGGCACGCTTCTCCACGCCCGGATTTCGGGTCTGTTGCCGACCAGGGCGATGTCTTCGTAGAGCGCTCGGTCCTCGGGGTCGAGTGTGGCGATGTAGTCCTGGTAGGCCTCGAGAGCGGCCTCGTGATCTCCCATCTTGACGAGGGCGAACCCGAGTAATGGGAGCGACCGGGGTTCCGTGAGGCGTGAGGCGATCTCGGTCAACGCATCGTAGGCGCCCGATTCGAAGAGACTGAGGGCGAAGGCGTAGGCCCCATCCTGGTCTCCGGGGTTCCGATCGAGGTATCGTTTGAAGAACAGGCCCGCGGGGTCCGTATTGCCGTCCTCTACGTAGATCTCTGCCAGGATCCGGTAGGGCTCTGCCAGACGGGCGTCGAGCATGATGGCCCGGTCGGCAGCGCGACGGGCTTCCCGCGTGCGGTCCGTCTCCCGGTAGGCGATCGCCAGCAGGCTGTGGGCGGTTGCGTAGGTCGAGTCGATTTCGAGCGCTCTGAGGAAATAAGGAATGGCTTCTTTGGGTTTCTTGCGGAGCTCGAGATGGACACGTCCTAGGCCTAAGGGGGGTCCTGCGAGGTCGGGTCGTGCGGCAATGGCTCGAGTAAGAGCAGCCAGGGCGCTGTCCGTCGATCCTGCACGGAGATACAGGGCGCCACGGAACGCGTCGATGCGGCCGGTGTCCGTCGTTTCGGGGCGAAGGGCCAACAAGGCGACCGCCGCGCCCTCCAGGTCGTGCGTCGACCCGAGGAAGATCGAGTCGATGCGGGCATCGAGGTCTTGGGAAACGGCTGTCGCGCTCGAGAAGAGACTCGTCACGATGACGAGGCTGAGGACGAAGAACGATCGGGACAATGGATTCCTCTCGGTTCGGGTGGGATTGACAAAACAAGAACGCCCGAGTGCGCCCAGAGATCCGGCTTGCGGCTTGACGCCCGCTGAAGCGCCGAGTATACTGGCCGGCCCACGGACATTGAAGATTCAACTTCGTGTCGGGCATAGGACATATATAAGTGTTGCGGTTGGGATGCAACACTCGGTCGCCGACTCGGCGACACGTCGAGGCGCGGGGTGGTTCGGATCCTGTTTTTCCTTGACTTGGCCCGTGACCACCTCTACGTTTCGAGAAACGTGAGATAAGTTAATGCGAAACAGGTAGTTCCGCCTGTTCTCCCGTTCGGAGGAACGGATGAGGTTGATGGAAATCCTGTCGGGAAAGTCGGTCGTCGTCGGCTTGGACGGGCTGACAAAGGGGGAGATCCTCGAAGAGCTTGTCGACGTTCTCGAAGTGGGTGACAAGATCATCGATCGGGACAAGGTGCTCGAGGCCGTTCTGCAGCGGGAAGAGATCATGAGCACTGGCATCGGCCACGGGATCGCGATTCCCCACGGGAAGTCCGAATTCGTGAAGGAACTCGGCGGCGTGCTCGGAATCAAAGGTGATGGCGTTGATTTCGATGCCCTGGACGGAAAACCGACGTTCATTTTTTTTCTCCTCGTCTCACCGATGGACGTGTCGGGTCCCCACATTAAGGCGCTTGCCCGTATTTCCAGGTTGTTGAAGGGCGAGGCGTTTCGACAGGAATTGATTGGCGCATCGGACAGGGACACGGCCATCAGGATCCTGGAGGAAGAAGAAAAGCGTCATTGAAGTTGCCGGCGCCGCACTCACAGGGTCTGCTCGCGAACGGTCGTGAGCAGTTTTTTTTGGCTATATCCGGATCTCTCAACGAGCTGAAGTGGGTGAAGGTGCCGTGGTTCCTGGCATGGGGGCGCGGTTAGCGTGTGCGGAACCTCTTCGGAATCTGCTCAGGGATGTTTATGTCTCCGACGGTAAGGAAGATCATATCGTTGAATGCGTCGAGTGTGCGGAATCCGCTGGCTCGGTTCTTGACGATTTGGACGATTCGGTTGAGGCCTTCGGCGATGGCGTTGGTAAGACGCGTGTTCACGAATGCGAGGACGCCGAAGAAGTGCTGTCGCAGGGTCCTGACGAACTTTCGCAGGGGTTCAAGTCGACTTCTGAGTGCGGACGTCGTCCAGCATTTCAGGAAGCGTTCGGCAGCCCAGGGCGCTTTGTATTCCCAGAACTGCTCGAACTCGTCCTTGAGTCTCCAGGCTCTATAGATTCGGTAGTTCGCCTTCTCCAGTGCTTTGAGTGTCCGAGTATCCCCTCTGGAGCGTGTCGCTGAGTGCCGGTAGAGGAGCCATCGGAGGCCCTTCATGGCTTTGCGCTCATCCGGGGCAGCTTTACGCCACTGGTCCTTACGGACCTCGTCAACGGCGGCATTGAGAGCCTTGACGATGTGAAAGCGATCGAGGACCAGCTTGGCATTCGGACAGTGTTCCTGGATGGCTCCGATGTAAGCTTCGCTCATGTCGCAGCAGGCCCACTCGATCTTGGATCTCTGGTAGGGACTGAGAGCCTCTGTGAAGAACCGATCGATCGTTTTACGCGCCCTGCCGCGGCCAACCCACACCACGCAGAAGCGGTCCAGATCGTAAACGAGCGTGGCGTACCTGTGACGCTTGGCGTAGGAGATCTCGTCGATCCCGATGGTTTTGAGCCCTCGGATACGATGACCTTCACGAAGCCGCGTGATGGATCGGTGAAGGAGATCCGACAGCGTCGAGGCAGAGATGCGCAGCAACTCGGACGCCGCCTTCTGCGTCATGGTCTGGCAGTAGCGCAGCATGGCATACTCGAAGCGATACGTCACCCGAGAGAACCGCTCCGCCCACGGAATCTCCTCGACCACACGACCGTGGGTAGGACACCGAATCTCCCGAGGATGGTAGAGAAGCCAGACCCTCCACCCGCACACCGGAATGTCACGCCACCGACGCGGATGGGGCATTGTGCGGACGATTTTACCTCGACGGCCGCACTCCAGACAACAACAACCATTCTTATGTGGCTTTACGGCGATGACGAAACAGCTTCTCCCCTCAAACCACCAGCTGACAACACGGAACCCCTTGAATCTCAGCAGTTTCGATAGTAATCTGCTCCCGGTCATAGGTCGCACCCCCTTCGCTTTGATTGTCCTACACACACAACCAAGCGTAGGGAACGATCTATGACCTTATCATTCTATAGTTTCACCGTTGAGAAACCCGGATAGAGCCTTTTTTTTGCCATACCGGAACCGTGGGGCGACTCGAGATACTCAGGAGAGGGTGAGGGCTGAACCGTGTTCGGACTCAGTTTCGCAAATCCTGCCTTGCTGCACGGGCTCTGGGTCGCGCTGGCTCCGATCGTCATCCACCTGCTCAACCGACGTCGGGCGGCGACGGTCCCGTTCAGCAACGTGGCCCTGATCCAGTCGCTTCAGCACGACCGCATGCGCCGCGTGCGATTGAAGCAGTGGCTGCTTCTTCTGCTCCGCACGTTGTTGATTGCTTTTCTGGCCCTGGCCTTCGCACGTCCGACACTCCGTGGCGCACCGGGGGGTGGAGGCACACACACGGCTGCGGTCGTGCTGGTCGACCGGTCTTTGAGCGTGCGTCACGTGGGTGTGTTTTCGACGGCCCGTGAGCGTCTGGAGGAGCTCCTTCCCTTGTTCGAATCGCAGGACGATGTGCACATCATCGCGTTCGACGATCGAGCAGAACGTGTGGGCGCCGGATCCGTTACCGGATTTCGGCTGGCCACGCGGGACCTGTCCGCAGGATACAGGGGGACCGATCTTCTCCCGGCGATCGAGATGGCGCAATCGCTCCTTGCCCGATCCGACCATTTGAACCGTGAGGTTTACATTCTGTCGGATTTCGCCGCATCGGGGTGGCAATCCGTGCCCGACTCGATCGCGGGGTTTTCCGAATCGATCGTTTACGCGATTCGGCTGGTGAGCACCCCGTCCGAGAACGTCTCCATCCAGGACGTTCGGCCTGCGGGGGGTGTGCTGGGCGTCGGGCTTCGGTCGTCCCTGACCCTTGCTCTGGCCAACCACGGATCGACGCCACGTTCGGAGGTTGGGATCGATGTGAGTGCGAACGGGCGAAGGATTGCTCGGCGTGTCGTGTCGGTGGCTCCGGGAGCGCTCGCGGTGGACGTTCCATTCACGCCGGAGGCGGGAGGTGATGTCATCGTTCGAGTCGAGCTCGAAGACTCGGACGATCTGCCGGACGACGACGTGCGCCGATCGGTCGTGCACGTTCCGTCGCGTGTGCGGGTCACGCTTGCCGGGTCCAGAGACGATCGGTATTTCGTGGAGCAGGCCCTGGTGTCGGAGGGGGAGGCGGTTTCTGTTCACGCCGTCGACGTGGACGCGTTGACGGTCGAAGACGTGGCCGAAACCGATGTGGTCGTGCTGTGGGCGGAGACACTCGCTCGCTCGCAGGTCGACCTGCTCGCTCGTCACGTCGAAGGTGGCGGGGGTCTATGGCTGTTCCTCGGTCGTCACGTCGACACCCGTGTCTACAACGAGCGTGTACTTCCCCGACTGGCCCCGTGCCGTCTGGTCGGTGTGGAGGGAAGACCGGGAGGAGAGACGCACGCTCGGCTGAGGCCACCCGGAGACGGTCACGTTCTGTTTCGCGATCTCGTGGATCCGGAGACGTTCAGAAGCCCCGCTTTCCACGTGAAGTATCGCGTGGAACCACAGCCGGGTGTCGAGACGCTTCTATCGTTCACGGACGGGGGGGCCGCCCTGCTGCAGTCGACGATGGGTCACGGGCGCGTGCTGGTCCTGACCTCGAACACCGATCCCGATTGGAGCGACCTGGCGGTGTCGGGTCTGTTCGTTCCTCTCGTGCATCGCGTCACCCGGTTTCTCGCTTCTGGAGCGTTCGGTCGATCCGACTATGTCGTTGGAAGTCAGGTTACCCGGTATGTGACGGATCTCGACGACCGGGAGGGCCAGCTGCACGCGCCGGACGGCACGATGCGGACGATCTGGACCGAGGAAAGGGGATCGAGACGTGTGTGGGACCTCGGAACGCTGGCCCTGCCGGGGCTTTACGAGATTCGGGCCCGGGGTCGCCGCGTCGATCGACTGGCGGTCAACGTGCCTTCAGAAGAGTCCGACTTGAGTCCGATCGGATCGAAATCGATCGATCGGATGCTCCGCGGGGCCGAAGTCGTGGACGTCGACGCCGATGCGGGGCTCGAAGCGGTGGTGACGGCGCGACGACGGGGGCGCGAACTCTGGCAGTCGTTCTTGCTCGTTGCCCTGTTGTTCATGGCCGCGGAGCTGTGGATCGTGGGTGGAGAGAAGCGGAGTCGCGAAAGTGCAGCCGTAGCCCCAAATCGACCGCTACCTTGACATCTTCGGGGGGCGCTCTTATGTTTGCACCGAATCGGGCCCCTACCCGGATTTTTACACTTTACCACGGATTTCTCCCCGTGGTTTCGCGCCGGATGTGTGCCAATTGTTCGTCCGGCGACCCCGAGTCTGGCCGAAGGACATCCGAACCCATTGGTGTGCTCCACCCCTTGACTGGAGCAGAAGGAAGGGTATGGCGAAAAATCTGATCATCGTGGAATCTCCAGCTAAAGCTCGAACGATCACGAATTTCGTGGGCAAGGAATACAAAGTGGTCGCGTCGATGGGGCACATCCGCGACCTGCCTGCTCGCGAGCTCGGCTTCGATCCTGATGAGGATTTCGTCCCCAACTACGAAGTGCCCGATGAGAAGCGGAAGGTAATCCGCGAGCTGAAAAAGGAGATCGACAAGGACACGACGGTCTATCTGGCGACGGACGAAGACCGCGAGGGTGAGTCGATTTCTTGGCACCTGATCTCGGCGCTCAAGATCGAGAAGAATCCGATTCGGCGGATCGTTTTCCACGAGATCACAAAGCGCGCGATCGAGGAGGCACTCGCTAACCCGCGCGACGTGGATCAATCGCTGGTCGATGCCCAACAGGCACGACGTTTGATCGACCGGGCGGTTGGCTACAAACTGTCGCCGCTGCTGTGGCGAAAGATCAAGGGGGGTCTGTCGGCCGGTCGGGTCCAGAGTGTGGCCGTGCGAATCCTGGTGGAGCGAGAGCGCGAGATTCGCGCGTTCAAGCCGGATGAATTTTGGAAAATCAAGGCCGCTTTCGCGTCGCCGGCGTTCGAGTCCGAGCTGTCGCGAATCGGCGGAAAGCAGCAGAAGGTCCCGAACGAGACCGAAGCACGGGCCATCGAGACGAGTGCACGCGCGGGAACGTTCGTGGTGAATGAGGTCGCCGAGCGCGAGGGTCGCCGGAAGCCCGTCGCGCCGTTCATCACGTCGACGCTCCAGCAGGAAGCGTCGCGCAAGCTGTCGTTTTCGGTCGGGCAGACAATGCGTGTGGCGCAGCAGCTCTACGAGGGCAATTTCGAAATTCCCGGCTACGAGGGGGGTCTCATTACTTATATGAGGACCGACTCGGTCAATCTGTCGAACGAAGCGCTGTCACAGGCACGTGAGGTGATCGTCCAGGAATACGGAAAAGAGTATGCCGTGGACCAGCCGCGGACCTTCAAGACCACGGCACGCGGCGCCCAGGAGGCCCACGAAGCGATCCGACCCGCCAACCTGTCCGTCAAGCCGAGCGACGTGAAGCCCCACCTGTCCTCCCAGCTTTTCAAGCTCTACGACCTGGTCTGGAAGCGAACGCTCGCGACGCAGATGGAAGAAGCCCGAATCCTGCATACGACGCTCAAGATCGAGGCGGGGAAAGACAAGGAGCTCCTGTTCGAAACGAAGGGGCAACGGATCCTCTTTCCGGGTTTCCTGAAGGCCTACACGGAGGGTTCGGACGATCCAGAGGCGGCTCTGGAGGACCAGGACGTGATTCTGCCAAAAGTTGAGGAAGGGCAGACTCTGGACCTGGCGGATCTCACGCTCGATCAGAATTTCACGAAGCCTCCGCCCCGGTATACCGAAGCTTCTCTCGTGAAGAAACTCGAGTCGGAAGGGATCGGCCGGCCGTCGACGTACGCCCCGATCATTTCGACGATTCAGGATCGCGGATACGTCGAGCGAACGAGGGACCGCAAACTGCGGCCGACCGCGACGGGGGAGGTGGTCAACGACTTTCTGGTCGAGCACTTTGCGGATATCGTCGACGTCGGTTTCACGATCAAGATCGAAGACGAGTTCGACGAGATCGCGAAGGGAGTTCAGAGTTGGCAGGAGATGATGCGCGAGTTCTATCCGCCCTTCGTGGGTACGGTCGTCGATAAAGACAAGAACGTCGACCCCACGACCGCACGGACGGTTCGCGTACTCGGCGACGATCCGAAGACCGGCAGACCCGTGAGTGTACGATTGGGGAAATTCGGACCGATGGTTCAGATCGGGACTCGCGAAGACGAAGAGAAGCCCCTGTTCGCGTCGGTCCCGAACGACAAGAACATCTACGAAGTTGAACTGGATGAAGCCCTCGGCTACTTCGACTTTCCGCGGACGCTCGGTGAGCTGGACGGGGAAGAGGTGCTCGTGAATCACGGGCGATACGGCTACTATGTCCGAATCGGACGCGAATATTTCTCTCTGGAAGAACGAGATCCGACGGCCGTCGAGTTGGAGGAAGCGATTCAGCTCATCAAGGAGGGTCGTGAGAACAAGACGAAGAACGTGATCAAAGACTTTGGGGACGTTCAGGTGTTGAACGGCCGCTACGGTCCTTACATCAAGAAGGATGGAGAGAACTACCGGATCCCGAAGGGGACCGATCCGTCTACGCTGGATCTCGAGGCCTGTGAGCAGCTGATGGAAGAAAACGGGCCAACACGCCGTCGGGGCCGGAGAAAGGCAGCGACCTGAGCCGGAGAGATTCCCACCACAGCGACGCGGCTGCCGAGCGCGTGGAAGACGCCGCGGCGGGGTTTCTCGATTTTCTGAATCGCGAGCGGCGTCTGTCCGAACATACGTGCCGAGCCTACGGCACCGATCTGTCACAATTTGGGGCCTATCTCGAGGTTCGGATTCCCGACAAGAGCTGGAACGATCTGAGTCGAAACGACATTCGCGCTTTTTTGGGCTACCTGAGCGAGGAAGGATTCAGTCGCGGGTCGATCGCCAGGAAGCTGGCGGCGATTCGTACTTTTTTGTCTCACCTCTGCGAGGTGGGAGACATCGATCGCAACCCCGCGCTGCAGGTTTCTCCCCCCAAGCTCGAAAAGCGTCTTCCCTCGCATTTGAACCTGGAGGAAGCGCGTGCGGCCATCGAGGGGATCGACACGTCCGACGCGCTGGGTGCCAGAGATCGGGCCATGCTGGAACTGCTCTACGGGGCGGGTCTGCGGTTGCGAGAGCTGGTGGGCCTGACGCTCGAAAGGATCGATCTGGACACGGGGTTGGTTCGTGTCGTGGGGAAGGGCGACAAAGAGCGAATCGTTCCGATCGGGCGTGAAGCCGTGACGGCCATTCGGCACTACCTTGGTTTGCGGGTCTCGTCCACACCCGCTGCCGCCTCCTGCGTCTTTTTGACACGGACGGGTCGCCCGCTCAGCCCAAGCGGGGCTCAGGATCGGGTCGTGAGACACCTCTCCCGTACGACAGGCCGGCGTCTCGGGCCCCACGCTCTTCGCCATACGTTCGCGACCCATCTCCTCGATGCGGGCGCCGATCTAAACGCGGTCAAGGAAATGTTGGGACACGCGAGTCTGTCGACGACACAGGTCTATACCCACGTGAGCGTCGAGCGGTTGAAGCAAGCGTATCGTCAGGCGCACCCTCGGGCTTGAAGATTCCTATGAACGACGCACGATCGAGAAGCGCGGCGGTAGCCGCGCTTGTTTTGTTTTCCGGGTGCGCCAACCAGGCGCCGCCGCCCGGGGGACCGCCCGACCGGATTCCGCCCCGCGTGGTAGCGACCGTCCCTGCCGAGCAGGCCGTCGGCGTGGCAGTCGACACACCGATCGAAGTCACGTTCAGTGAGCACATGGATCGTCGCAGCGTGGAACGTTCGGTGTTCGTGTCGCCTCGGGCTGAATCCGATCCAGAACTGAAGTGGAAAGGTCGCCGGCTGGTGATTCGGATGCCGACGGCTCTGAGACCCGATCGGACCTATCGTGTGAGCATTGGAGCAGAGAGCGCGGACGAGGCTCGGAACAGGATGTCGTCGTCCTACGATTTCGCGTTTTCGACCGGTGACCGTATCAGCCACGGCGAGATCAGAGGGACGATTCGGCTCGAGTCGGGGGATGCGCATTTCGTCTGGGCCTACGATGTGGGAGATCGCGACCCCGATCCCGGGCTGGACATTCCAAGCTATGTGACCCAGGCAGGGACGGAGGGCAGCTTCCGTTTTCCCGGACTGGGTCGTGGCTCGTTCCGCGTGTTCGTCTTTTCCGACGTCGATCGGGATCGAACCTACACGGCAGGAACAGACGCGCTCGGTCTGCCTCCCACGACGGTCGAACTGCCGACCGACGGATCGAGCACGGTCATCGGTGCCATACGCGCGGTCGTGCGTGACACGACGGGTTCGCGACTGATCGCGGGAAGGACGAGCGACCAGACACACGTGAGGCTTCGCTTCGATGAGGATGTGGCCACGTTGGGAACGGTCGAGATCGAGGGACTGACCGTGCACCTCTCCCACGTCGATCCGGGTGACAGCACAGCGGTCTGGGTTCTGACGTCGCCGCAGACGGAGGGGGCGAACTACGAGGTTCTTGCCAAAGGTTTCACGGATGCGCGGGGGAACACGGGGCCGCCTTCGTCGGTCACCGTCAAGGGAGATGGCCGACCGGACACGCGGGCTCCTGCCGTTGTGTCCGTTTCGCCGCCCGACGGCAGCACGGATGTTCCAGCGACGGCCCCGGTCACGATCGTGTTCGACGAAGCGATGGATCCCGTGACACGAACAGGGCTTTGGGTGGAGATGTCCGATCAGGGTGACTCGACGGGCGTCCTGAGCGGAACCTATGATTGGACGGCCCCGAACGTGCTCGCGTTCGAGCCGTACGCCGCCTGGTCGTCGGGGGCGCATTTTCTGGAGACGGCGGAGAGCTTGGTGGACGCCGGTGGCAATTCGACTGCCGAGTCGGTGCGTGTTCGCTTTACGACGACGGCTGACGCGCTCGAGGGCTCGCTTACCGGGCGTCTGGCGCCGGCTCCCTACGCGACGGTCGTGACGGTCCGGGTGCCGGGTGACGTCGATTACGCACGAGCCGTGCGGGTAGCCCCCGGCGACACGACGTTTGCGATCGAACGTCTGCGGACGGGACGATACGTCGTCGAGGTCTTCGGCGACCCCAACGACGACGGTGAGTGGGATGCTGGACGCGTGTCGCCATTCAGACCCGCAGAACCGGTTGCCGTCGATGCCGACACGGTAGAAGTGCCGCCGCGATGGGAATCGACGATCGATCGGGTTTTGCGCACGATGATCGTGGAAGTCGACGGAGAGCCCACTGATGGATAGCGTTGAAGGACGTAGCGTCTACCGGCAGCTGCGGCTGATCGCTGTCCTTATTCTGGCGATCTGCAGTCTGTTGGTGGTGAAGTTCACGACACGGACTTCCGATGAAAAGGAGAGGGCGAGGGCCCACGTGATTCTGGCGGGCATTTACAAGTTGCAACAGAGTCACCACGCGATGTTTGGAACCTATCTTTCGTCTCGTCGTGCAAATACGAGTGAAGTACTGAAGTGGACGGACGTCCCCGGGCGTTTCCGTTACGACGTCACGACCGAGGACGATAGCTACGCGGTTCGCGCATCGGCCGACCTCGACGGTGACGGACACGAGGAGGTCTGGCAGGTCGACCCTCGGCACCCTGACCCAGTCCGCCTCCAGGCCGACTGATTCACGTTAGCGGGACCCCCATCCGAATGAATCTCGTTCTGTCGATTCTCACCTTCCTGTTCTGGCAGCCCCTCCCAGGCAACGCCTACGTCCCGCAGATAGATTTCAATGAATTCGGGCGGATCGTGACGATCCGTTGGTCCTCCGCCGATGTGCAGGAGGGGATTTCGTTCGCGGTGAACGTGAACAGCTTTCCCTTCGACAGCCAGGACGTCCTGCGCATCGTGCGCAACGGTTTTTCGGCCTGGGAGAATGTGGGTTCGTCCGATCTTCGGTTCGTGGACGACGGAACAGGGTCCTTTGTCAAGTCGAGTACGGATCGTCGCAACGTGATCGTGTTCGATCCGACAGCGTTCGACATCGGCGCACCGCGTGGCTCGGGGGTCATTGCGATCACGACGATCAACTGGGATCGTTTTGGCAACATCATCGACACCGACATCACGTTCAACGGTCGCGATTTCAATTTTTCCGTTTCTTCGGCGCCGAACACGAGAGGGGGCGTGGTCGATCTCCAGGATACGATGACGCACGAAATCGGTCATCTCATCGGGCTGGACCACACACCGCTGTCCGGTTCGGCATCGGAACGTCCGACGATGCACCCGTTCGCATCGCCCGAGGCCGCAGGGCGGTCATTGGCGCCTGACGACATCGCGGGAATCACGCATCTCTATCCAGGTGTGAACGCCAGCCAGACGGGAACCGTGACGGGGCAGGTTGCGAAACCAAACGGAGGGGGTGCGTTCGGCGTCCACGTCATCGCCTACAGCAGCGTGACAGGTCGATTCGTGGCGAGCTCCCTCTCGGGATCAGCGGGTGACGACAAGGGATCTGACGGCGACGGACGGTATGAGATTCGGGGCTTGCCACCCGGTGACTACCACATTGGTATCGAACCGGTCAGCGGAACGGTGTCCGAAGAGAACATCGGGGGCATCTTCAGGAATCTGGAGCAGGGCTTTCCGAAGGAGTTCTACGACAACGTCACGACCCGGGACGCCTCACGCCTCGTGCGTGTCGATGCGGGAAGGGTCGCCGCGGGCATCGACTTCTCGGTCGGGCTGGCCATTCCCGGTTTTCCGTTCATCGTCGAAGTGTCCCTCCCGCGAAATACACCCGACGTCCTGGGTCCGTATCTCGTTCAGATGAAGGTGACCGACGAAGACGGGATTACGTCGGCGGAGGTGGAATACCGGGTTGGCGAGAGCGGGTCCTTCCTGTCGAACACCCTGCGCTCGGTCGGCGGGGATGTGTGGGAAGGTCATATCCCGGGACAGTCGCCCGGTGTCGTCGTCGAGTATCGCGTGGGGGCGAGAGACGGGGTGGGCAACGTCAGCTCGTTTCCTCCGGTCGAGGAGGGGCCCCTCACGTTCAAGGTTTTGTCGATGTCGGGTGAGCCCGTTTTGTACGTGGTTCAATCGGGGTCGGGTCTGGTGTCGGTCCTCGATACCGGCACGGGAAAGGAAGTGGCACGGATACCGACGGGCGACACACCCCACTCCGTGGTCGTGACTCCTGACGAGGGCACGTTGTTCGTGGCCAATACGGGGAATCCCGCTCAGTCGGCACGCAGCGTCACGGCCATCCAAACTTCGACGCACAGGGTGCTGGCCCAGATCGACGTGGGGTTCTCGCCCCTGGATATGGCAATCGACCAAGCGGGGACGCGTGTGTTCGTGACGAATTCCGATGCGAGAAGCCTCTCGATCATCGACGTGGCGTCCCTCAGGGAGACTCGCCGTATCAATCTGACGACGGTCGTCGGGGGTCCGTTCGGGATCGCTGTCCAGCCCGACGGGGAAACCATCTACGTCACCGACATCGATGGGAACCAGGTGCTCGTGATCGACACCGAGTCCGCCCGAGTCACGGATACGATTCAGGTGCTCGCCAGCCCTCGATCACTGGCGCTGTCGACGGACGGACAGACGCTCTACGTGACGGGTTTCGACGGTGGGGTCGGCGTCATCGACCTCTCTCGCGGGCAGCAGGTCCAGACGATCTCGACGCCCGGGGGCGTGTTCAGGATCGCCGTTTCGCCGACACGGGCGGTCATCTACGCGACCGACCACGACAATGACGATCTCCTCGTCATCGACCCGACTCGGGGGGAGGTCGTTCAAACCGTCTCCGCGCTGTCGTCGGGGCAGAACACACGCGGCCTCACGGTTTCGCGCGACGGCGAATGGATCTACGTGACGAATCAGGATACGAACGATCTCGTCGTGATCGATGCCGAGACGCTGAGGATGATTCGGAGCTACAGAGTCGGCGACGGGCCTCGAGGCATCGGTATTCGGGTGCGTCCGTTCGTCGAGCCGTTTCGGTCCGATCAGATCGCCCAGGCGGATTTCGACGGCGATCTTCTCGTCGGCTTCTCCGACTTTGTGCTTTTCGCGGCCAGCTTTGGATCCGAGGAAGGAGAAGCGGGTTTCGAACCGCGTTTCGACCTGGATGTGGACGGTCTGATCTGGTTTGCGGACTTCCTTCTCTTCGCGGAACTGTTTGGCCGCACGGTCGCCTAGTTCCTGAATCCGCACAAAATTCCCTAAATACGTCCGGCGAGACCGTTCGTGGCGATCGACGTACAGATGGGTATAACTAACTGTGGGACAATTGGTTGTGGCGTTCGTTATTGACCTGGCGGCTGGATCCCCTTATCATTACCTTACGTCTTCATTCGATCGTTCATTTAACCCGTAGGACCGGGGCCCTATGTTCTGGGGAATCATCACACTCAGCTTCCTCGCGCTTCTCATTATCGTGAAGATGCTGACCGTCCTTGAAGTGCGTGCGCAGGACGTGGAGTACCGGAACAACACCAAGCGAATCCAGGATATCCAGGAAGATCTGGATACCTCTCGGCGCAAGTATGTGATTGCCGTGAAGGCCGAGGGCGTGGCCAAACACCGTCTGAGTCAGCTCAAGACGCGTTTCGCCAATCTAAAGCAGAATTTCGAACAGATTCAGATCTCGACGGCCAATCAGGAGCAACGCAAGCAGAAGGAGCTGGAACTGACCCTCGAGCGCGTGGTCATGGAAGCGCTTGGCGGGCCGACTGCTCGAAGAGATTCCCATTTCAAACGTGTAACCAATGCGATCAAGCAGTTGATCGATCTGGACAAGAAGAACAACAGCGAGGAAGTCATCGAGGCTGTTCAGCAAAAGCTGATCGAAATGGCGCAGGATGGGTCCCTGGAGAGCACGGGCCGCTCGACCAACGGTCGAACCGAGGAAGTCGAGAGCGAAGCCGAAGCCGCTGGTTAAACCTCACCAACCTGTGTCTAACCGCACACCCACCCATCGAGGGTGGGTTTTTTTGTGCCCGGTAGCGTGGGTTGATCCTCGGGTGTATATTGGCCGGGACGACAGGCAGGATGGCATTCCGCGACAAGAGGAGGCAACGATGACTTACGGATCGGGTGATTTCACGTATGACGTGGTCGAAGATTGGTGGACCCTTCCTGATGGGTGGGCATTCGGCTGGATTCCGGCCGTAGCCGTAGACTCGAACGATCTGATATACGTTTACAGCCGGAGCGACCACCCCATGGTCGTGTTCGACAAGGATGGGAATTTTGTGAAATCGTGGGGTGACGATGTCTTGAAGGATGCCCACGGGATCTACATCGACGGGGATGACAACGTCTTCTGTGTTGAGCGTGAAACCCACTGCATGCGAAAGTTCACCTGCGACGGTGAACTGTTAATGACCTTGGGGACGCCCGATCAGGCCGGCGCGGAGGGAGAGCCTTTCAACCTGCCGACGGACGTGGCTTTCGATTCTGCGGGGACGATGTATCTGACCGACGGATACGGAAACGCACGGGTACACAAATACACGGGCGACGGCGAACTGCTCAAATCCTGGGGGACACCGGGGACCGGACCGGGTGAGTTCGACCTTCCCCACTGTGTGCGCGTGGACAAGCACGATCGACTCCTCGTGGCCGACCGTTCCAACAACCGGATTCAGTTTTTCGACACGGACGGGAATTTCCTTCACGAATGGACCGGCCTGCATCAGCCCGACACGATCTACATCGACGATGAGGTCGTTTACATAGCCGAACTCGATCAGCGTCTGAGCATCTGGACGCTCGACGGCGAGAAGATCACGGAGTGGGGCGGTGGTGTGGAGAGTACGAAGCCCGGTGAGTTCGTCAAGTGCCCCCACGGTATCTGGTTGGATTCGGACAAGTCGATCTACGTGTCGGAGGTTCAGGCCGACGCCCGGTTGCAGAAGTTCGTGCGGAGATAAGCGGCCCCCGGGGGCCACGGTGTTCAGTGTTCAGGAGCAACGAGTCCGGCTACGGGACCACGGAAATGCTTTTCGTGAGAGTGGCGCGTGATTCATAGAGAAGCGGCGCGGTACATACCGGTTGTCGAAGAGACCGATGTGGTCGTTTGCGGAGGCGGACCTGCGGGGATTGCTGCGGCGCTGGCTGCTGCCCGTACTGGTGCCCGGACACGACTGATCGAGTTGCACGGTGCTCTGGGTGGGGTCTGGACGACGGGTGCGCTGAGCTGGATCATCGACTCGGCGAACAAACCGGGCATCATGGCCGAGCTGACGAGACGGTTGGATGAGCGGGAGGCGCGACGGGCACGGGTCGAAGGGGGAAAGAACTACGCATACGATGTGGAGGAGATGAAGCTGCTGCTGGAGGAGATGTGCGGGGAAGCGAACGTGGACGTACGTCTTCACACGCGTGTCGTGGCTGCGGCGCGCGCTTCGGACAATCGATTGTCCGTCGTGATGACCGAGTCGAAGGCTGGCCGCGAAGCCTGGGCAGCAGATGTCTTCGTAGACACGACGGGGGACGGCGATCTCGGGTTCGTGGCGGGCTGTGGGTTCGACATGGGGCATCCCGAGACCGGAGCCGTACAGCCCATGAGTCTGATGGCACTGGTGACCGGCCTTCGGTTCGAAGACGTCGAAGCTTACGTGGGTGGGTCGTTGCGAGAACCGAAGCAACGGCTCGCTAAGCTTATGGAAGAAGCGGGCGTGCCACCCTCTTACGGTCACCCGACGCTCTTCCGAGTCCGTGACGACCTGTTCGCGATGATGGCCAACCACCAGTACGACACCAAGTGCAACGATGCGGAGGCGCTGACGGCGGCGACGATCCGCGGGCGTCGTGAGATCCACGATCAAGTCGCCGCACTGCGCAGACTCGGAGGGGAGTGGAAGGACGTCCGCGTGGTTACGACGGGTGCTCAGATCGGGGTGCGAGAGGGGCGCCGTATCCACGGACGATACGAGGTCACCGCGCAGGATCTATTGCAAGGAGCACGGTTCGAGGATGCGGTCTGTCGAGTGACGATGGGGATCGACGTTCACTCGACGGATCCGAACCGGACGAAGATCGTGGAGGAAAAGCCACATCGGTCTCAACCCTACGACATCCCTCTGCGGGCCTTGATCGCCCGCGACGTGGACGGACTTATGATGGCCGGGCGCTGCATCAGCGGCGACTTTATCGCGCACTCCAGCTATCGCGTAACCGGCAACGCAGTCGCCATGGGGCAGGCCGCGGGTGCGACTTCGGCCCTGGCGGCAAGGTTGAATCGCCTCCCGCACGAAGTCTCCTGGGTGAACGTAAAGGAGGCGTTGAACCTGATTGACGAGACCCACGAGGCGTCCGTCGGGTCGGCGCCTACAGCTGTGTGACTTGACCCTTCCTCTCGACATCCGGCCAGCGACCGAATCGGATGCTGCTGAACTGGCCGATCTGATCCACGCTTCAACGAATCACTGGTATGCCACGCATGGCATGGGAACGATCTTCTCCGGGCCGCCCCCGTCGACGACGACGCTCTTCTTCGAAGTCTATGAGGCGCTTGACCCGGGGTGCAGCCTCGTGGCTGTCCACGCGGAGACCGGCGGTCTTGTCGGGTCGTGTTTTTACCATCGCGCGCGACGCATTTGTCTCTCGGGATCATGAATGTCCATCCCAGCTACTTCGGGGGCGGTGTCGCCAGCGCATTGCTGCAGTCGATTTGCCAACGAGCGGATGATATCGGCAAGCCACTCCGACTCGTGTCGAGCGCGCTGAATCTGGACTCCTATTCGCTCTACACGCGCGCCGGCTTCGTTCCGCGCGCGCTCTTTCAGGATATGCTGATCGAGGATGTCGAGGCGATTCCTCGGCCGGGTTCTGTGCGTCTCGCATCCCTGGATGACGTGCCGGGCATCGTCGCTCTGGAATCGGCTGTGAGCGGTATTCGGCGAGAACGCGACTGGCGTTACTTTCTGACAGACGATCACGGATGGCGGGTGGCCGTCGTTGACGGGAACGAGGGTATAGACGGTGTGCTGGCTTCGATCGATCATTCAGGTTCGTGTCTCCTCGGCCCGGGTGTGATGCGGACGCCGGAGGCTGCCGAGGATCTGATCGCCGATCAATTGCACGTCGAACGCGGAGGCACGCCTGTGTTTCTGGTGCCAGCCGCGTGCGAATCGCTCGTTGAAACACTCTACGGGTGGGGGGCGAGAAATTGCGAGTTGCACGTCGCCCAGTGTCGGGGCAGATGGACGGAACCCGATGGCGTGGTGATGCCGACGTTCATGCCTGAGACGGGATAGGACAGTTGTCAGCGGCGAGTCGTCAGTCGTCAGAAACATCGATCACATTCGAGCTCGATGACCGAGGGTTTATGCTCGATCGGGTGATTGCATACGGGAGAATGATCAAGTTTTCCCACAGCATCTTCGCGCTTCCGTTTGCGTTCAGCGCGGTGGCGCTCGCGGCGCTCGACACGTCGATCACTCCGAGGGTCGTCTTCTGGATTGCCGTGGCGATGGTGGGGGCCCGGAGCGCCGCCATGGGGTTCAACCGGCTCGTCGATCGTCGGATCGATGCCGAAAACCCCCGCACCGCGGGGCGAGAGCTTCCGACCGGTGTCATATCTCCGGCTGCGGTCAAGGTTCTGGTGGCGATCTCATCGATCGTTCTCGTCGTGGCATCCTATCGGCTCAACCCGCTCTGCTTCGCACTGTCACCCGTGGCCCTGCTTATCGTGTTCTTCTATTCCTACACGAAGCGATTCACGTGGGGGACGCAGCTGTTTCTGGGCCTTGCTCTGTCTGTTGCTCCGATCGGGGCCTGGATCGCGGTCACGGGTTCTCTGTCACCCAGGATCCTGCTCCTGGGTGGGGCGGTACTGTTCTGGGTCGCGGGGTTCGACATCATCTATGCCACGCAGGACGAAACCTTCGACCGCTCGTTCGGTGTTCACTCCATCCCACAACGCTTCGGTGTCAGACGAGCATTGTGGGTCTCTCGCCTTCTGCACGTTGTCGCATTCGGATTGATGCTCGCAGTCGGTCGCGCGTTCGGTCTGGGGCCGATCTACTTCATCGGGGTGTTTGGGATCGGGGGGTTGCTGGTTTACGAGCATCGACTCGTGGGTCCGGAGGATCTGTCGAAGACGGCGATGGCCTTCATGAATCTGAACGCGATCATCAGTTGCGTCTATTTCGCTTTCACTCTGGGAGATGTCCTGCTGTGAGGGTCGAATCGTGAAACGTTTGACTGTCGGCGTTACGGGCGCCAGCGGCGCGATCTATGCCGTCAGGACGCTTCGCGCCCTGCTGATGGCCGATCTGCGCGTGGACCTGATCGTGTCGGAGACGGGTTGGATGCTGCTGAGGGACGAAGCCGGTTTTGACGGCAAACGGACGGACTTCGTCGATTATCTGGGATCCTTGTTCGAGGATGACGCGCCCGTCGGCACGGTCCAGCTCCATCAGTCGAGCGATTTCGCTGCCCCGATCTCGAGCGGGTCGGTCGATTCCCTGGGCACGGTGATCGTGCCGTGCTCGATGCGCTACCTGGCGGGTGTTGCCAATGGCGCCTCCAGCAATCTGATCGAGCGAGCGGCTGACGTGACGCTCAAAGAGCATCGTCGTCTCGTGCTCGTGACACGCGAGACGCCGATGAATCTGATCCAGCTTCGCAATCAGGTTTCTGCTGCGGAGGCGGGTGCCATTATCCTCCCCGCCTCGCCCGCTTTTTACCAGGAGCCGGCGACGTTCGACGATCTGGCCGACTTCATTGCGGGACGTATCCTGAATCTCTTTGGACTACCCCACCAGCTGTTTCCGACGTGGCGGGGCGAGTAACTCGCCACCCACCCACCTCAAACCCTACCGATGCTTGCCGTAGCCTTTGGCGAAAGCGATGAAATCGTTGAACGCCGTCTGTCCGTCGCCGTCGAGGTCGAACGCAGGGTCGTTGTCTCCAAAGCCTCGCGCGAAGGACAGGAAGTCTGAAAAGTCGACGCGGCCGTCGCCATTGAAGTCGACCGCTTCGAGCTCCGGGGCTTCGTTGACGAGTGGGACGAAGGCGGATTGGCCGGGAAGGGCGGACGCGATGACGTTGGATGACACTTCGAACCAGGACCTGAGCAGGGAAGCATGAGACCTGGCGAAAGTCGTAGGTGTGATAGAAGTCGCCGCGGCTGTCGGTACTCCCGAAACTGGGGTCGCCGCCGAGGATGCCCCCCTTGACCTCGGGACCGAACAGGAAGAGAGGCGCAGCCGTTCCGTGATCGGTGCCGGCGCTCCCGTTTTCTTCGACACAGCCGCCTTTTCGGGCTACGGCGGGCGGTGTTCGGTGTTTCGGAAGGCAAAGACCGTGCCCGTGCCTGAATATCAGCTTCCGGCGATCTTCGATCGAGACGTGGACGGCCGATCGTCACGAAACGTCAACCGGCCTGTTACTGATCGTGCTACAACCCCTGCATCTGCTTCAGGACTTCGGATTGGGCCTCGTAGTGCAGCTTGCTGGCCTTGACGAGCGCTTCCTGGCTCTGGATGAGGGCGTTTTCCAGAGCGCGTGCCCGGTCGGATGTCATACCGATCTCGATGTTCACGGCGACCTTCGCTTCGAGGCTGTCGCGCATGGTCTGGAGGCGTTGCTTCTCGTGCTCCCAGTCCGTGCGGACACGCTCGACCACCGTGATCTGATGAGGTACGCTTTCGGCGTCATCCCCACGACACGATGAAAGGAGCACGATCGCTACGAACAACAGAACGTGGGTGATCTTGAACCAGCCGAAGGGTCGCTTGTTAAGCGACGAAGTGGCGATAGAGGGACTTGATGTTGTCGGGCAGGTTGTCGAAAGCATTTTTCTGGATGGGTACCGATTCGTAGTTCTTGCCACCGGTCTCGACGACCATCTGCGTGTGTTCGGGAGCCCCGATCATCGAGGGGTTGAGGTTGAGCCACCACGGGGCGTAGCGGATGATGAGGGCGACCCGGTCTTCTTCACTCTCGTTGGGTGCGACGGCGTGCCACAGTCGGCTGTCGTAGATGAGAACCGAGCCGGCTTTTCCTTCCGCCTGCACTTCGTCAACGGCGGGGCCATCGGGGTCGAAGCCATCGATTTCGCCCATAGACGGGTTAACCTGTTGGTGATGGCTACCGGGGCGAAGGAACGTGCCGCCGTTTCGGGCGCTGAAATCGGTGAGCATCCAGATCGTGGACATATGGACCATGACCGGCGGGTAGGGAGCCCGAATGTGGGAGGCATTCGTCTGGTTGTAGGGCCAGTCGGAGTGCCAGTAACCTCGCTCGTTGCCGGGGTGGTTGACGACGACGTCCGTGCACGAGATTCTCACGTATTCGCCGAAGAAGGCATCGGCGATAGCCATGATTCTGTCGTCGGCGAGGTAGGACGCGAAGCTCTGCGTGTCGTTGATGACCTGCTTGTGGACGCCGACTCCCTGTGCGCCGATGCGGTGTCCCCGGGATCGAGTCGCAGCCTGGCGGGCTTCATTTTCGGCGTTCCGGGCGAGCTGAATGCCGACGACCTCGTCCCGAATGTCGGCGACTCTGTCGGCTGGAATGACGTTGGGGAGGATTTCGTAGCCGTGCTCGCGGATGTGGGCGACGTTGTCTTTTACGTTGATGCTCATGGATCGGGACCTCGTAGGTGCTGAAAGCGATGACAAAGATAAGACGGTGCCGAATATGTGCTTGGGGTTGGGTGAGGGCAAGCTCGTCAATAGGCTCTCCAGCCCGCGAGACCCTCATTCAGTCCTGCTTATCCGCGCTCGTCTGATGTTTAGCACGACCAGGATGGCAGTCATCACAACGCCTGCCATGACCGGCCCGTATGAATCCACGGCTGGGCCGAGCAGGAGGATGCAGAAGGCGCTGAGCAGGAGCAGGATGCGCTCGCCGGCGTTGTGAGGGGCGATCAACCTTCCTGTGACGGACTGGGCGAGGGGAATCAGACCGAGGGCGGTGATGCCGACGGCGGAGAGCGTGGCGGCGAGTCCGTTTCCGTCGGGCAAGAGCAGCAGGTCGGGGCGAAGGACGAAGCAATAGGGCAACGCGAACCCGACGAGGGCGTAGCGAAACGCGGCCACCGCGGAGGCCATGATGCCGGATCCGGCGATGGCACTCGCGGTGTAGGCGGCCAGTGCGACGGGGGGCGTCACCATCGACATCATTCCGAAATAGAAGATGAAGAGATGGGCAGCCAGAGGGACGACACCGAGTTCGCCGAGGACGGGTCCGACGAGGGTCGCCATGAGCAGGTAGCACACGGCCGAGGGGAGGCCCATACCCAGAATGATGGTGGAGACCATGAGCAGGATGAGCGCGAGGATCAGGCTTTCTCGAGCCAGGGAGAGGAGGACACCCGGAAGGCGGCTGCCGATTCCGGTGAGCGTGACGACGCCGATGATGATGCCCACGCAAGCGGCCGCCGCGATGAGCGGGATTCCGGCCGTTGCGGTCCTTCGGCAAGCCTCGAGCAGGTCAGTGGGGTCAAGACGGGTTCGTCGGTCGATCGCGCCGACGATGACGATCACGACGAGGCCGACGCTGACGGCTCGAAAAGGCGTGTATCCTGCGATCAACAGGCCGATGAGCGATGCGAAGGCGGACAGAAACACGACACCCGCACTGGCTGGAGCCTTTGGTTCGTCATCGTGCGACGCCGGATCACTCTCTCCGTTCGAGGCGCTCTGCAAGTGAACGATCAGCAGGAGAACGGCGTAGTAGAGAAGGGCAGGGATGAGGGCGGCCTGGATAATCTGGAGATACGTGACGGGGGGATCGACAATCTCGAGCATCATGTACGCCCCGGCCCCCATGATTGGAGGCACCAGGGCACCGCCCGAGCTCGCAGCCGCTTCGATGCCGGCCGCCACCGTCGGACTGAAGCCGGCAGCGCGCATGAGTGGAATCGTGAAGGTGCCCGTTGTTGCCGTGTTGGCTACGGCGCTCCCGGACAGTGACCCCATCATTCCGCTGCTGAGCACGGCTACTTTGGCGGGCGCCCCCCTGCTCGATCTGAACAGGCGTGTCGAGAATTCAATGATGAAGTCCGTGGCTTTCGTCCTCTCGAGAAGCGCGCCGAACAGGACGAACAGGAAGACGTAGGTGAACATCACGCGGAGGGCGATGCCGAAGACACCCTGGGAGTGCAGGTAGGTCTGACTGACGATCCGTTCCCATCCGTAGCCACGGTGGGGAAACAGAAAGTCGGGCATCCACGTCCCAAGATGGGCGTAGAGAACGAAGGCGAGAGCGAGAATCGGCAACGTGAAGCCGATGGCCCGACGCGTGGCTTCGAGAATGAGTAGAAGACCCACCAGACCTACGGCGTGATCGAAAACCGTTTCGGCACCCGCGCGATTCCCCAGGTGCTGGCCTCCTGCCCAGAACCGGTCGAAGAGTGGTTCACCTTGAACCAGGACGTATCCGAAACAGAAGAGTGTGGCCGCGACGAGGACGATGCGGGCGGCCGTGTGCTCCCCTCGCAGGAAAACGAGGAGCAGGCCCAGCCCCGCGAAGATCGCGAGCTGAGACTGGGGACCGAGCGTCGGGTAGTTGACCTGGGTGAGGACGAATGCCGTCAGGATGACGGCGAGGATGCTCTGGAGAGACGGGGTCGGTCTGGTCATTCAGTGTTCAAGGAATCAGGATCCTGACCCCGGCCAGATACCGATTTCCCGGAAGTAGCGGATGGCTCCGGGATGAAAGGGCGTGCCGGTGTCCCTGACGATGTTCTTCGGGTTGATGGCGCGCCCGGCGGGATGCTTCTTGACGACTTCCTCACGGTATTCGTAGAGCGTCTTCGTGAACGTGTAGACCGTTTCGTCGTCGAGGTCGGCGCGAACGATGAGGTGCATGTTCCCGACGTTCATGCCCTCGTAGGGTTGGGTCTGGCCGCGGTAAGTGTTCGTTTTGATCGTCGCGGGGCCGAAGAAGGGATACTGATCCAAAAGTCCCTTGCGGGACTCTTGATCGAACGGGATGAAGTGAATGTCTTGAGACGCCGTCGCCTGGGTGATCGATGCCGTGGGGACGGCACCTCCGAGGAAGGCAGCGGCCGCCGATCCATCGGACAGCATGTCGACCGCGCCGGCCTGTGTCGCGTGCAGGGGGGTGAAATCCCAGTAGTCCAATCCGTGCGCGCTCAGGATGGGCTCCAGGAAATGCTCGAATCCGGCGCCGGCGGGGCCCACGACGACACGCTTGCCCCTCAAGTCGGCGATTCGTTCGACGCCGGAGGAGGCGGGTGTGATGAAGAGCGCGACGTTGGGGGCCAGGGTCATGACGGCTCTGATGTTCTGCTTCGACTCGAAGGCACCTTCTCCTCGGATTGCGAAGTAGGAGATTGCCGCATTCGCGAGCGCCAGATCGAGTTCTCCGGACGTGAGCCGACGAATGTTTTCCTGAGTGCCCTTGGTCGCTTCTGCAGAAACCTGCCAGCCTTCCGCCTGGTTTTCATCGACGACGGCTGCGATGGCTCCGCCGACTACGAAGAACGCGCCGCCTGGCGGAGCGGTACCGACGCTGAGGAACCGACGGGTGCCATCTTGCGGAGACGTGCAGGTCACGAGCATCAGAAGTAAGACGAGTTTGCAGTGTTTTGCCGCGATGGACATGCGTACTCCCGTATCCGACCTCATTCCGAAATCGACGTCCGGGTCGGCGTTGCATTAGAGTTTGAACCGACCCGGGTGCTCAATATACCCAATCCGCTTCCAGGTCGTACCGCTGCTTACTTTCCGACCGGATCCTTCTTGAATCCGTCGACTTTGCCTTCGGTCTTGTGGAGGTAATGTTTGACGAAGCGGCGGGCGCGATAGGATTTGATGTGGCGCAGCCAGTGCTGGCGTGGACGCTTGGTCTCATTCGTCTCCACGTGAACGGTGTCGCCCCAGGACAGGACAGAAAAAGGCGAGGTCGGTTTCCCGTTCACGGACGCAGCGTGGCAGTGCGTGCCCAGATCCGTGTGAACGGCGAACGCGAAATCGAGCACGGATGCCCCTTCGGGCAGGACGATCGCGTCGCCCTCGGGCGTAAAGGTGACGATTTCCTTGACGAACAGGATGCGATGCAGCTCATCCAGAAGGTGATGCGAGGGTACGTCGTGATCGTGCCAGTCGGACAATTCCTCGAGCCATCGACGTCGGCTGGCTTCCAGGATTCGATCGCCCTTGAGAACGGCGACGCCGAGTTCCCCCATGCGGTGCATGGCGGGGGTCTGGATGTGGACCTCATAGCGATGTCCGCCGTGCAGCACCGTCGTGTGCAGGGCCTGGTATCTGTTCCTTTTGGGCAGGGCGATGAAATCCTTCACCCGCTCCATGACGGGAGCGAAGTGGCCGTGGATTGTGCCCAGGCTGCGATAGCAGGCATCGCGACTCGACACGACCACCTCAATCGCGTACCGGTCGTAGATGTTGGCCAGCGGAGCCTGGGCCGCGACCATTTTGCCGTGGATGCTCGTCAGACTCTTGGTCTGGATTCGAGTTCTTGAACGAATGTCCTGCTGCCGGAGCAGCTCTGTGACGGCCTCGGAAAAGTCGCAGAAAGATTTCGGAGGTCCAAGATCGAGTTGGGCGGACATATCGGCGAAGGTTTCGGGCTCGAGACAGCCGAAGCTCGCGTTCTGAAGCTCCCGCGTGGTGCGTCCCATGCCGAGGAGATGTGAAATTGGAGCGTAGAGTTCGACGGTTTCCCGTGCAATGCGCGCGCGGCGGCTCGGATCTTCGATGCCCTCGATGCTACGCATGTTGTGTACACGATCGGCCAATTTGAGGATGAGGACGCGCGGGTCTTCGCGAGCGGCGGCGAACAGCTTTTGAAGCGTAGCGACTCTGCGCGTCGTACGGTTTCTGGCGTGGCTCGCTTCCACCTTGGTGACGCCTCGAACAAGGGTGGCCACGGCCTCTCCGAAGGTGGGCGCGATGTCGCCGATGTCGAGCGCCGAGTCTTCGACCGCGTCGTGCAGTAGCGCGGCGGTTACCATCTCCGAGTCGTGAGAGAATCCCATTTCGGATGCGAGCAGGAGGGCGACTGCGATCGGGTGGATGATGAACGGCTGGCCCGTGTCGCGATGCTGGCCCTCGTGGCTGGCGAACGCGAGGTGGTAGGCCTGCCCGACCGTGGGATGGTCGGTCTGGGGCACCCGCGCGAGCAGTCTTTTGAGCGGGTCACGGACCTGTCTGATGCCTTCGGGGTTCACGACGCCTTGCGCTCTACGATCGGGTCTACCGGGGTTGCCTCCTGATCGGGGAAGAAGGATCGAACGGCATCGATCAGTTCGGTCTGCGAGGCGAAGGTCCTTGTGGGGGCGGGCAGGGACTCCAGGAAGGCTTTGCCGTATCGCGTTGACAGGACCCGGCTGTCGAGTACGAGGACGATGCCTCTGTCGGAAGCGTTTCGAATCAGGCGACCGAAACCCTGGCGAAATTTGAGGATCGCTTCCGGAACGGAGTAGTGGATGAACGGATCCTTCCCCTGCTTCTGCAACTCCTCCATCTGGGCTTCGACGAGCGGGTCGGTGGGGACGGCGAAAGGCAGCCTTACGATAGCCAGAATTTCGAGGACCTCACCCGGAAGATCGACGCCTTCCCAGAAGCTGTCCGTGCCCAAAAGGACGGCCGGCCGATGCTCGCGAAACCGCTCTGTGATCTGAGCCCGTGGGCCGTCGATGCCCTGGCCGAGGAGGGTCACCCCGTGCGACTGCAGCTCGAGCTTCACGGCGTGATAGGTCTTGTTGAGCATGCTGTAGGATGTGTAGAGCCCGAGGGTGCCGCGTCGAGCGTTGACGGCCACGTCGCGAATCAGGTCGTCGACCGCGTCCTGGAACGCAGGATCCTTGGGTACGGGTACGAACTGGGGCGCGCAGACCAGCGCCTGGGTTTCGTAGTCGAATGGTGACCCCAGGCAGAGGCTCTGGACGCGATCCTCGTCGGCGCCCTCGAGACCGACGCGTCGGAGGAAGTAAACGAGACGACCTCGAATGCCGAGCGTGGCAGACGTGTAGACGATGGTCTGCATTCGCTCGTAGAGCAGTTCCTCGAGATGCTCGGCGATCCTGAGCGGGGCGGATTGAAGTCGAGTGTCGGCACTGCCTTCGCGGGAAGGCAGCTCCATCCAATAGACAGTCCCTTCGTATTCCGGGTCGGTCAGGTGCTCGATGTCGCTCAGGAGCTCGACGCAATCGGTGATTCTCGCGTCGAGCTCGTTCTTGAGGTCTTCCTGATTCGGGAATGCATCGTCTTTGAGGTCTTTCATCCAGGTCGAGATTTGCTGGAGGCGATCTCCTGCCTGCTTGCTCGCGTCGGCAAACGGCGTCAGCGTCTCCATGAGATCCTGGAACAGTGCGTCATCGGCCTTGTAGCGCAGTTTTTCGACGTAGGCATTTCGCTTTCCGCCCACGCGCTCTCGGGATCGATCGGTGAGGTCCTGGAAAAAAGTTTGAGTGTGGAGCCAAAGGTCCTCGACAGCTGCTTCGGCGGAGGCGATGCCCGATTCGAAGCCCTTGAGCTCGGTGGGCTTGAGCTCTCCAACCTTGATCCAGTGCTTTAGCCCCGGTAGCGTCCCCGCGCTCGAGAAACCGGGGCTGCGGAGCTGATCGCACAGATTCTTGACTCGCCAGATGGTGAGTTCACGGCCCAGGTATTGCGAAGCGACTTTTTCGACATTGTGCGCCTCGTCGATGATCAGGTGTTCGTATTCGCCGAGAATGCCGTTTTCGGTCGACAGGTCGGAGAACAAAAGGGAGTGGTTAACGACGACGATGTGCGCCTTCTGGGCGGATTTCCGAATGTTGTTGGCGAAGCACCGTCCGTTCGTCCGGCACTTCTGGCTGCGGCAGAACCCGCTGTCGCTGCAGACTTTGTTCCACAGCCCGCCCGACCGGGACAGATCGAACCCGCCGTGCTCTGCGATGTCGCCCGTTCGAGTGGTGGACGCCCACAGCAGGAGGTGCATCGCGGCGATACGCTCGTCGTTCGTGAAGACGGCCTCGGCGTTGGCGAGCGCCGCCGACCATCTGTTCAGGCAGATGTAGTTAGCCCTTCCCTTCAGCAGCGCGTACTGGAAAGCTTCCTCGAGTGTCTGGGCGAGGGAAGGAAGGTCTTTGTAGAAGAGCTGTTCCTGCAGGTTCTTCGTGTTCGTAGAAACGACGACGCGGGCATTGTTCTGGACGGCGTATTGGATGGCCGGAATGAGGTAGGCGAGTGATTTTCCGACCCCCGTCCCGGCTTCGACGGCCAGGATCTGACTGCCGTTGAACGCGGACCCGACCGCGGCGGCCATTTCGACCTGCTGTTCACGATGCTCGTAGCCATCCGTCTTCTCATCGAGCAACCCGCCTGGTTTGAAGCAGGCTTCGATGGATCCGAGATCGATGGGTTGGCTCGAGGCTTTGTCTTCCGATGGTTGCTCGCCCCCCAGGTTGAAGAGACGGGCGTCGGTCGGTCGAGCATCGGCGTCGGTCGCCATTCCGGGCAGCGGCGCGTTTTCGGACGCAGACTCGTTACCTATTTCGACCAGGATGGGAAGCAGGTCTGAGCCCGTTCCAGTCAAGAGCCGCAGCATCTGTTGCTTGATGTTCAACGGGAGTCCGCGCAGGAGGTCGACGAGGCTGAGATAGATTCCCGCGAGCTCCGAGGCTTCCCGACGCGATTTCAACCCGTCCTCGGATTCGGTCTCGAAGAAAGAGGCAAGGGTGTCGGCTTTGTGGTCGTTGAGTGTGGGAAGCAGGGCCCGAGCCAGATCTCTGAGGCCGTGAACGCCGTTTTCGACGAGGCGTGGATGGGCAGCGTCGAGGAACCGGGATTCGAATCGACCCCCGTAAGCGATGAGAGGGTGGCCGTCGACGAACGCGATCAGCTCGTCGAGCGCCTTGGCACGTGGAGGCGCCTTGGCCAGGAGATCGGGTGTGACGTCCAACAGGCGTACGATGTCTTCGGGTACCCGGCCGGTCGGTTTCACGTAGGTGTGGAATCGATCGACGACTTCGCCATCGCGCACCCTGACGGCGCCGATTTCGATGATTTCGTCGGACCGAGGGTTGAGCCCGGTCGTTTCGATGTCGATGGAGGCGAATGTGGTTAGGAGAGACAAGGGCACTGTCCGTGATCCGTTGTCCGTGAGCCGAAAAACCCAGCGCCTGAACGACGGCGGCGGGGATTGGAGAAATGTGGGACCGATGCGAAGGCTGAGGGCGTGTGACGAGCGAAGGCTCGTGCGTTTGAGGTCGCCACGTTGACAAAGGGTGCTATGCCCTCTATCATAGCCGGAGTCGGGCCATTTGACCAATAATATGATACGGACGTGGCCAATTCAAGCGTCGGTATCGTCCTGTTTTTACGGATTTAACGTGGGGAAAGGGGTCTTCGTGAAGGCGTGTGTGTATACGGGTGTGGAGCGGATGGAAGTTCGGGAAATCGAGCGTCCTCCCAGGGGCGAAAACGAAGTCACGATTGAGGTGGCGCGGGCGGGGCTGTGTGGGACGGATCTCCACGTCTATCTCGGAGACATGGCGCACCGGGTGACGCCGCCGCGCGTC
This sequence comes from Candidatus Latescibacterota bacterium, assembly GCA_965198115.1. Classification (GTDB taxonomy): domain Bacteria; phylum Latescibacterota; class UBA2968; order UBA2968; family UBA2968; genus UBA6620. The sequence continues at coordinate 5,094,800 of OZ240241.1, forward strand.
CTGGGTCACGAGATGGTCGGGGCGATTGTGGAAGCACCCGATCAGGACCTTGTCACGGTCGGCGACAGGGTCGTCGTCGAACCGACGGTTTTCTGCGGGGCGTGTGCGGCCTGCCGACGAGGACACACCCACGTCTGTCAGAATCTCAATTTCATGGGGGTGGACAGCACGGGCGCGTTCGCCAACTACTGGAATGTGCCGGTGGATCGACTTCACAAGGTGCCCGATACGCTGGATGATGTCGCCGGCGCCCTGATCGAGCCCCTGGCCGTAGCGGTTCACGACGTGCGGCGGGCACAGGTCGAAGTCGGTGATCGTGCCGTGGTCATCGGGGGCGGCCCCATCGGTTTGCTCGTGGCCATTGCGGCCCGTCTGGACGGTGCGGATGTCGTGATCAGCGAGGTGAATCCGTTCCGGATCGGGGTCGCGGAGTCGTGTGGGTTTACGACGGTCAATCCGACCGAAACGGATCTGGTCGCTTTCGTGGAGGACTGGACGAACGGGGCGGCGGCCGATCTCGTTTTCGAAGTGAGCGGCCATCCGGCCGGCGCAGCGATGATGACCGAGATCGTGAGGGTACGCGGTACGATCGCGCTCGTCGGTGTCCACGCGGACCCCGTTCCCGTGAACCTCCAGCAGTTCTTCGCTCGGGAGCTCCACCTGACGGGTTGTCGTGTCTACGAGCCGATCGATTTCGAGCGGGCGATCCGCATCGCAGAGGCGGGCCACGTCGACGTCGACAAGATCGTTTCCAAGGTCACACCCATGGAAGAGATCGGGTGGGGGTTCGAGCAGATGAAGAATGGCGGGGACGTTATGAAAGTTATGATTGATTGCCAGAGTTAATCGTATCGCTACGGCGTACCTGTTGGGAAACGCATTTTGGTGGACGGTGGACGGGAAAGACGTAGACGTAGACGGAGGACGGTGGACAGTGGACGGGAACGACGGGTTTCGCCCCCAATGCCGGTGGGAGCAGCCTCTCGGCTGCGAACCGATTGACCATTGACAAGTGACATTGACCAGTGACCAAAGAGAAGGGCGGCAATGAACATTCTTGATGCGTTCAGTTTGGAAGGGAAGACGGCTCTTGTTACGGGAGCCAGCGCGGGACTCGGGCGGGGGATGGCGGAAGGGTTGGCGGAGGCGGGGGCGGATGTGGTAGTGGTGAGTCGTTCGGCGGAGCGGTTGGAGCCGGTTCGGGATACGATTCGAGCGATGGGGAGGACGTGTGAGGCGATTCCAGCGGATGTGGGGGATGCGTCGACGATTCGGGATATGGTGGCTAAAGCGAAGGATGTGACGGGGTCGATCGACATTCTGGTGGCGAATGCCGGAACGACGCATCGATCGCCGGCCGAGGATTTTCCCGAGGAAGAATGGCGCAGGGTGATCGACGTCAACCTGAATGCGGTTTGGTTCTGCGCCCAAGAAGCGGGCAAGTTGATGATCGATCAGAACCGGGGGAAGGTGATCGCGACGGCTTCGTTGCTGACCTTCCAGGGGGGGATCACCGTGCCGGCTTATGCAGCGAGCAAGGGCGCGGTGGGACAGCTGATCAAGGCTCTGGCGAACGACTGGGCGAAGTACAACATCCAGGCCAACGCGATCGCTCCGGGCTACTTCGCGACGGATCTGACGGAGGCGCTTCAGAACGACGAAACTCGGTCCCGGCAGATCTTGGAGCGGATTCCGGCCGATCGATGGGGACTGCCGGAGGACATGAAAGGTGCGGCTGTCTTCCTGGCTTCCGATGCGTCAAACTACGTGACCGGGCACGTGCTCGTGGTGGATGGGGGATGGATGGGGAGGTAGGACATTGAAAATGAAAATTAGGAAATTGAGAATTTCGTGGACCGCTCACGGGGTTGGCTGATGGGCAAGAGCCTGATGATTGCCGGGGTTGTCCTGTTCTTCGCAGGGTTGGTCGTGATGTACGGAGATCGGATTCCGTTCCTCGGAAAGTTGCCAGGTGATATTCACGTCAAGGGGAAGGGCTACTCCATCTACTTTCCGATCGTAACGTGCGTCGTGATCAGTGTGATTGCGACGCTGATTCTCACCTTCCTCAATCGACGATGATGTCGATCGGCTATCTCCTGGCCGATATCGATCGGGGCAGAACCCAGACACCTTTGCTTTCCCGAAATCTACAGTCGAGCAGGCGACCCAGCGAGCAGGCGTGGCTCTGCGCTTCTGCTACAGAGCGGGCGCGCTGAAAGTGTAACCGGTTGAAGCTCTCGGATTTCGATTACGACCTGCCCCCATCCATGATCGCGCAGCATCCGGTGGCGAAGCGGGACGCGTCACGGTTGATGGTTCTGGATCGAGCGCTCCAATCGATTTCCCACCATACCTTTTCAGATCTTCCCGATTTGCTGAAAGCCCAAGACTGTCTCGTCATCAATGAGACGCGTGTAGGTCCGGTCCGTCTGTTCGGTCGACGTCGCGAAACAGGGGGGGCCGTCGAGCTGCTGCTCGTCCGTCCGTTTGAAGACGGGTCGTGGGAGGCGCTCGCGAGACCGGGTCGCCGGCTGCGGCCAGGCGTCGAAATCGCGTTCGATGGCAGCGATGGCGTCGTCACCGTCGTGGAGGTCTTGCCCGACGGTCATCGGCGTGTGACGTTCGACAGAGACGCCGAGGCGCTCATGGCTTCGCACGGCCGGACACCGCTGCCGCCTTACATCCAGCGCGAGGCGGATGATGCGGATTCGGAGCGCTATCAGACGGTCTATGCGAAGGAGCCGGGCGCCGTTGCGGCGCCGACAGCTGGACTGCATTTCACACATGACATGCTGGGAAAAATCGAGGCAATGGGAGTCGACATCGCTCGCGTTTTACTGCACGTGGGCCCGGGGACGTTCAGACCGATAGAGTCCGACGATCCGACGCAACACCGGATGCACAGCGAGTACTACGAATTAGACGAAGCAGCGGCAGGGTCCGTCAATTCGACGTGCCGACGCGGTGGACGGATCGTCGCAGTCGGGACCACATCGGTTCGGGTTCTTGAAGCGAACGCGGCTGATCGCGTCGTGACGCACGATACCGGTTGGACGGATATTTTCATCTACCCGCCCTATTGTTTCCAGATGGTGGATGCGTTGATTACGAATTTCCATCTGCCTCGATCGACTCTGCTGATGCTCGTGTCGGCGTTTGCGGGGCAGGAGTTCATCCTGGAGGCATACCAGTCGGCCATTGCCGAAGATTATCGGTTCTATAGTTATGGGGATGCGATGTTGATTGTCTGAGATGATTTGTGACAACGACTTCGCATCCATGCGGGGACATTCTGGTCCGCCCAATCCTTGTATGCATTACCAATTCGTGCTCCACTCTTTTGCGACCAAAAGAGTGGCAGAAAAGTCCCGCTCAGGCGCCGCGGCGGCTGGTGGCCTCGGCCGGCAGTTTATGCAGTGGCAAGGACGAACATCGAGTAGCCGATGTGCTCCACCCCGCTCCCTTGTTGTCCGCCGATATCTGGTCTCTTCACAGAAGAAGCTCTAAAGCTTTTGCACTGGCGGACTAGCCACCGTAGTGAGGTGGAAGGAATACCGGAGCCGCCTGTCGCCTTCCCCTCGGCGCCATCCTGTGGGCAAGCGAGGATTTTAAGGGGTCCACGTTCTGCAATAGATTCTGACCGCGTTCGAGCGAGGACATTTAGCTATGGGCATCCAACTTGAGTAGGGTGGATTGGAAACGGCACGGCGTGGAGTTAGCCGTGGTCTTCGTCGGGGTGACGCTGGCGTTCATGCTGGACAGCTGGCGGGACGACCAGAAACGGGTGGAGCTCGAGCGGAACTATCTGGTGAGCTTCAGTGCTGATCTGGAACGGGACAAGCACGATATCGATTCCCTGCTCGCCGTGACCGATCGTGTCAGGGAGGACGCCATCCGTCTGGGGGGCATGCTCGCAGAAGGGGCGTCCGTCCATCCAGACACGGTGACGGCTCTGCTTTCCGGTGCGATGACGATCGCACAACTGCCACGGAACAGAAGCACGTATGTTTCCATTTCGAGCAGCGGGAACCTCGGCGTCATCACGAGCTACGCCCTCAGAGAACACGTGGTCACCTACTACCAACTGCTCGACAGAACGGAACTGGCCGTGCGGGTCTCGAACGATTTTCTGAACGACTACATCATTCCGCTCTTTGTCGATCATCTGGATTTCGTTACCCAGAAGTGGGAGCCCGCGGACGTGGTTAGCTCTTCGCGGTTTCGAAATGTCGTGATCGGATACGGTCAGCTCGCCACGCAAAATGTGGCAGCCTACGAGAAAGTGGCGGCGGCACGTGACACGCTGGCCCAACTCGTTCATCGAGAGCTGGACACACGATGATCTGTTACGCCATTATCCTCGCCGGGGGATCGGGGAGCCGGATGGGGGGCGAAGAACCAAAACAGTTTCTCGAATTGGCGGGACGGCCGATACTGGCCTACGCGCTGGAGGCATTCGAGGCGAGCGACGCTGTGGACGGCATCATCGTGGTCGGCCCGGCCGATCGCCTGGATGCCTGCGAAGCCTTGTCGCGTCAGATGGGATGTCGTAAAATGAAAGACATCGTGCCGGGCGGTGCCGAGCGCCAGGATTCGGTCCGATGCGGTCTTCACGCGTTGCCCGACGACGTCGATCTGGTTGCCGTTCACGACGGCGCCCGTCCGCTGGTTGAACCCGAAGACATCGAGCGCGTGATCGATGCTGCTCACGATTCGGGCGCGGCGGTTGTTGGAATGAAGTTGACGGACACAGTTAAGCGAATCGCCGAAGATCGTGTGGAGGAAACGCTGGATCGAGCGACGCTCCGGGCGGTTCAGACCCCTCAGGCTTTTCGTGTGTCGCTCCTTCGGGAGGCCCAGGCTCGAGCCGCTCGTGACGGCTTCGTCGGGACCGATGATGCGGTTTTGGTCGAGCGGATCGGCCGTCCAGTCGCAGTTCTGGAGGGGTCGTCCGAAAACATCAAGGTGACCGTGCCGGAGGATCTCGAGCGCGTCGAAGCGATTCTACGCAGAAGGGAAGGTCAGACGGCCACTCAACGGATCGGCATGGGGTACGACGTCCACCGGCTGGTGGAGGGGCGACCGCTCGTGCTCGGAGGGGTCGAAGTCCCGTTCGATCGGGGTCTGCTCGGGCATTCCGATGCGGACGTCCTGATTCACGTGGTGATTGACGCGTTGCTCGGCGCGATTGGGGCGGGTGACATCGGTCGCCATTTTCCAGATACGGACGAGCGCTACAAGGACATTTCCAGCATCGTCCTGCTCGAGCGAACGGCCGATGTGCTTCGGGAACGAAAGGCGTCGATCGTTAACATCGACGCGACGGTGATGGCTGAACAGCCCAAACTGGCGCCACACATTCCCCAGATGGAAGCCAACATCGGCAGGGCACTCGGCGTGGAGCGTTCAAAGGTGTCGGTTAAAGCGACGACGACGGAGACGCTCGGGTTCGTAGGGCGCGAGGAAGGGGTTGCGGCTCAGGCGGTGGCGATGGTAAACGAACATGGAAGATAGAACATTGAGGGTCGGACATTTTCAATGTTCTATCTTCATTCTTAAATGATTAATGGAGTTTTTTTCACAACAGTGGGATGCGTTTCTGGTGTATCTGAATGCGGCGCCGCCGAACTGGATTTATTTCTTCCTGTTCCTCGGCGCGTTCTTGGAGAACATCGTTCCGCCGATTCCGGGTGATACTCTGATCGTTTTCGGCGCGTATCTCGCGGGGATGGGCGTGATCAAGGTTCTGCCGGCCTACGTAGTCATGTGGGTCGGGAGCGCGGTCGGATGTCTCGTGGTCTACGCGCTGGCCTACGCCAAAGGTCGAGATTTCTTCCTTCGTGTCGAAGCACGATTCTTCGATGAATCGAAGTTGGAAACGGCCGAGGTGTGGTTCGAGCGGTATGGTGTTCGGATCGTCATCTTCAATCGCTTTCTACCGACGGTTCGGGCCTTCGTCGGTATCGTGGCCGGCATTATTCGAATGCATCCCGTTCGAATGGTGGCCTATGTCACACTTGGAACTTTCCTGTGGAACAGTCTGCTGGTTTTCTTCGGGCTGAAAGTCGGTGAGAACTGGCAACTCGTCATCAAAGTACTAAAGACTTACAATCAAGTGGTGATCGGTCTCGCGGTGGTGCTCATTGGCGGATACTACGGGTGGAAGCGGTGGCGGAGGGCGCGCGATGACGATCGTGGAGGGGATGGGGAAGAGCAGAGTGCTGCTTGAGATTGACCAGTGACAGGTGACCAATGACCATTGACCAAAGTAGATGACAGATGACAGGGGACAGAAGAGCAGAACGGGAGACGGGGCGAACGGCACAGCGGGCGTGACAATGAATCATCGTTTGCGGTGGGAGCGGCCTCCCGGCCGCGAACTGGTAGTCGGTGGACAGTAGACGAATAGACGGCTTCGCCGCTATGACTTCACCCGTTCTCTCCTTCCCCGTCACCCGCTCAGCATCTATGAAGGAAATCGATGGGTAAGAAGATCAGATTAGGCATTCTGTTCGGGGGTCGGTCGGCAGAGCACGAGATCTCGGTCCAGTCGGCGCGGAACATTGTGGATGCGCTCGACAAGGACAAGTACGAGGTCGTGCTGATCGGAATCGACAAGAGGGGGCAGTGGTCCTTGAATGAAGGGGCTCTGCCCCTGTTGGCATCGGGCGATGGAGACCTGCCGTCCTTCGAGGGGAATGAAGAGCAGCGTGTGACGCTGGTTTCGGAATCGGGTGGCGGCGAACTGGTGAAAACGTCGAACAACGAGCATCTGGGAACGGTCGATGTGGTTTTTCCGATTCTACACGGGCCGTATGGAGAAGACGGTACGGTCCAGGGCATGCTCAAACTATTCGACGTTCCATTCGTGGGAGGCGGCGTGCTGGGGTCCGCTGTCGGGCTGGACAAGGATGTGATGAAGCGATTGCTGCGGGATGCGGGGATTCCGATCGGGGACTTCCGCTGTGTTCACGCACACGCTCGAGACCGGGTGACGTTCGAATCGTTGGCGGAGGCATTGGGCGTTCCAATGTTCGTGAAGCCGGCGAATATGGGATCTTCGGTCGGGATCAGCAAGGTGGCCGACGCCGAAGAATACCAGGCTGCGATGGACGAGGCCTTGAAGTATGACACCAAGGTTATCGTGGAAGCGAACGTGGCAGGGAGGGAAATCGAGTGCGCGGTCCTGGGGAACGAATCCCCGATCGTTTCTGTCGTGGGCGAAGTCATTCCTCACCACGACTTCTACTCATATGAAGCCAAGTACATCGACGAAAACGGGGCCGCTCTGGTCATTCCGGCCGGTCTTCCAGAAGAGATCACGCAGCAGGCAAAGGACCTCGCGATCGAAACCTTCCAGGTGCTCTGCTGCGAGGGCATGGCACGGGTAGATCTCTTTCTGACACCAGACAATCATCTCGTCCTGAACGAGATCAACACGATCCCAGGCTTTACGCGAATCAGCATGTACCCCAAGCTGTTCGAGGCGAGTGGGGTGTCCTATTCAGAATTGATTGATCGTCTCGTGCAGCTGGCCATTGCGCGGCACGAACGAGACGTGGGGTTGAAGACGAGTCGCTAGGCGCGGTTATCGGGCAACCCACGGGCCGCAACCATTTCCGGTTGGGGCCATTTTATTTACAGTGTGCCGAAATTGTGTTGTACCTCGCGAAGTTCTGGGGTGAAATGGCAATTTTGGGGATGAGTAGGCTACGCTAAACATCTCAGCTAACCTGATGGGGGGGGCATCCAGATCGAATTGCAGGTCTGTGACAGCGTCGGGGTTGGGCCCGCCGTTTGGCGTCCGGTCTTATCGGATCCTGACGTGGTCACTGGGGAGGTCCGTCCAGTACCGGACCCATAAAGCAAGTTGTGACCAACGCCGTTGGAATTGGGTTCAGCGGCGTTTCTGTGTTTGCACCGAAGTAAACCAAGACAGTGCGGAAATTGTCTGGACCCCTCCAATAGAAGGCCAGAGAACCCGTGTGGCCAAAAGATACGGTAGTAGTAGCAGCGGGTAGCGTGGTCCAAATAGCGACGGCCAATACTTAGTGCATGGTTTCATAAATATTATTACGTATGTCCTGAACATTATTTGTAGCTTATGTTCTCCTTCAAAAGGAGGAGAACAATGCCAAGACGTTCGCCTTATGTGGTGCTACTGTCTGAGAAGGAACAGGTCGACCTCGAGCGAATGGCTGGACAATATACGTTACCGTATTATCAAGTGATCCGATCGAAAATCGTGCTTCTCGCCGCCGAGGGATTATCCAACAAGATTATCGCCCAACGGTTGGATGTCCCGCGTCCGATCGTAAGCAAATGGCGTAAGCGCTTTTTCGAAGAGCGTCTTTCGGGACTCGAAGATAGATCTCGTCCCGGGCGCCCGCCCGGTTTTCCCCCCTCAGGTGGTCGTTCAGATCAAGGCGCTGGCGTGTGAACTACCGAGCGAGAGCGGGATACCGCTCTCGCGGTTCAGCTGTTCCGAGATTGCCGCCGAGGCAGTGCAAAGGGGCTTCGTTGCCAAGATCAGCGGCGCCACTGTCTGGCGCTGGTTGAACGAGGACGCGATTCGTCCTTGGTATCATCGCTCCTGGATTTTCCCACGGGACCCGGACTTCCAAACCAAAGCAGGTAGAGTCCTTGATCTGTATCACCGCCAATGGCAAGGAAAGCCTTTAGGGCCGAGGGAATATGTACTTTCTGCCGACGAAAAGACCAGTATTCAAGCACGAGCTCGCAAGCACGTTACCCTACCGCCAGCCTCGAACAGAGCGGCACGCGTTGAAACACGAATACGAGCGGAAAGGAGCCCTGGCCTATCTGGCTGCTCTCGACGTGCACAATGGTCGAATCTTCGGTCTCTGTGAGTCTTCTTCGGGTATCGAGCCCTTCAACCGGCTCCTGAGCCTGATCATGAGCCGGAAACCCTATTGCTCGGCAAAGAAAGTCTACCTCATCGTGGATAATGGCTCCTCGCACCGAGGGCAAACATGCATCGACCGTATCCAGGGGAAGTGGCCAAACATCCACCCCGTTCACCTTCCGATCCACGCAAGCTGGCTCAATCAGATCGAGATCTACTTCTCGATCCTCAAACGCAAGGCTCTGACACCTATCGAATTTGCATCGCTCGAAGAGCTTGAGGCAAGAATCCTCGGTTTTCAGGAACGCTACGGACGTATCGCCACACCCTTCAAATGGAAGTTCACACGAACAGATCTCGCGGAGATGATCGACAAACTCAGGTTCTACGATACGCCCTTGGCAAAGTCTGCTTAGAATACGTCACCGTATTTGCGAACAGGAGTACTAAGAGAGTGTCAGTATTCCTTCGTTGGGGGTGGACGCACGAATACGGCAGCGAGTTCGTATGACAATCAGGTCTATGGCCCCGGTGAATTGTTGAAGCTGAGGCCGATAAGCTTCACCTGGCGATCAGCCGTCGCAAGGCAGAAAGTTGGGGCTCGTCGCGCAGGAGGTTCGAGAGATCATCCGGGAGGCGGTGGTCGAAGGAGATGACGAGCAGAAGATGCTGGGCATGAACAACAGTGACCTGATGCCCGTTCTGATCAGAGGCGTTCAGGAGCAGCAGACGATCATCGACGACCAGAAGCGGAAGCTCGAAGCCATGGAAGCGCGGCTGGCGCGACTCGAGCGAGTACTGGAGACACGACTCTCGTCGCGTTGAGGGTTCACCAAAGGAGCGGACACCATGCTGAGTCCTGCCCAGGTATCCCACAGACTCAAGATTGCATCGAAAATCCCGTTCATGGACGACCTGTCGGCCTCCCAGATTGACCGGCTGCTGCAGTCCGGCAAGATTCGCTCCTTGGATGCGGGGCAGTTCCTGTGCAAGGCGGGCGACAACAGCAACGCCCTTTGGATTCTGCTCGCAGGCAAGCTCTCGATCCTGAGTGGTGATTTTGAGCTGACGGTGATCGACAGGGTCGACATCTTGGGCGAGATGGGTTTGGTGACGGGGCTGTCACGATCGGCCAGCATGAAGGCGATTCAGGATGTCGTGCTCCTCGAGATCCTGAAGCTGCGTCTTGATTCGCTGTTGAAGAAGGACATCGACCTGGAGCGAAAGGTCTATCGCAACATGATGCGATCGCTCTGTCAAAAGCTGCGCTCTACGAGCACGCGGCTGGCGGAGGATATGACGAAGGCCGACCGCGAAGTCATGGCGGCCCTGTCCTGAGGATCGGATAAAAGCTTCTCCGAAGATGTGACACGGATCTGATTGGCGGGCTGATATGACCAGAGATGTGGACTTCGCGGATTTCGCGCGAGGTTACCGCCGCACCGCTGTTCGTGTAAATGGACGTGGCCTGGGGGATGCCGTGTTGGGATCCATCGACGAGGGCACCAGGGAGCGCGTGGCGTACTCTGCGACTCCAGAGAGGATCGTGGTCTCCGAGAGCAATTGAGGGCGAGATCGTTCGTGTCGGCTATTGATCACCCCAGCGGCGGTCCGAGAGGATCGCCGCTTATTGTTTGGGCCGAAACTATACTCGGGGCTGCAGGGTCCAATCGATGAGGCCAGATCGGACCTCGAATTTGCCTATAGTTATGTGACAGGTTTTGCTGTTTGCGTGGCGCATTTCTCACTTTTCGCGAGGTGTGATCCCGGACACACTTTTCGTAAGTCCATACGAATCAACGGGCTGTCTCTTCCGATCGGCAAAGGCGCTGCTGGTACGGGCTTTGCACTATGTCTGTGCAAGCTCGTAGTCAACCGTTTCGGTCAGGAGGAGACGATGTCAAAGGCTCGCGTATTGGTCGTGGACGACGACGTGATGCTCCGGGATTTCCTGGAGAACCGCCTGACCGGCGAAGGCTTCGAGGTTACCACGGCTCCTTCGCCCGGCAAGGATTCTGGAACCGAATACGACCTGGTGCTTCAGAATATTGAGAAGCCCTTCAGCCTCGGGAAACTGAATCGCAAGATTCGATCCCTCATCCCCCAGCGATCACACCGTCGAGGCTTATGATGAGACCTTTCGCGATCATCGGTGGGTTGGCGATCCTTGTTTTCGCTTTGGTCGGCTGGATTTTCAAGTCCGAGCCGTCCCGTTGGCCTGAGCAAGGGACCTTCGAGCAGCAAGCCTGAGAAAACCATTAGGGAATTAGGGAATTGAGAAGCGTCGTTGCTCCCGTCCCTGACCCAGGAATTCCATGATTCCCTAATTGCTTAATTTCATAATAGAATCTACCCCACGTGGCCAAACCCTCCCTGGTCACCGTGACTCCTCCAAGCGCCGTCTTTTCCCCGGGACGGCGCATTTTTATTGATCATCGAGATTCGAAGATCGAAGATTAAGGAGCGATAAGCGGGAAATCGATTGCTGGCGTCCGAGCGGTTTGGTAATTTCTGGCCCTGTGCCGCCCTAGCTCAGCTGGTAGAGCAATGGATTTGTAATCCATAGGTCGGGGGTTCGAGTCCCCTGGGCGGCCCCATACTACTTTCGTATAAACAACGATTTAACAAGGCTCTATCCGGGTTTCTCAACGGTGAAACTATAGAATGACAAGGTCATAGATCGTTCCCTACGCTTGGTTGTGTGTGTAGGACAATCAAAGCGAAGGGGGTGCGACCTATGACCGGGAGCAGATTACTATCGAAACTGCTGAGATTCAAGGGGTTCCGTGTTGTCAGCTGGTGGTTTGAGGGGAGAAGCTGTTTCGTCATCGCCGTAAAGCCCCATAAGAATGGTTGTTGTTGTCCGGAGTGCGGCTGTCGAGGTAAAATCGTCCGCACAATGCCCCATCCGCGTCGGTGGCGTGACATTCCGGTGTGCGGGTGGAGGGTCTGGCTTCTCTACCATCCTCGGGAGATTCGGTGTCCTACCCACGGTCGTGTGGTCGAGGAGATTCCGTGGGCGGAGCGGTTCTCTCGGGTGACGTATCGCTTCGAGTATGCCATGCTGCGCTACTGCCAGACCATGACGCAGAAGGCGGCGTCCGAGTTGCTGCGCATCTCTGCCTCGACGCTGTCGGATCTCCTTCACCGATCCATCACGCGGCTTCGTGAAGGTCATCGTATCCGAGGGCTCAAAACCATCGGGATCGACGAGATCTCCTACGCCAAGCGTCACAGGTACGCCACGCTCGTTTACGATCTGGACCGCTCCTGCGTGGTGTGGGTTGGCCGCGGCAGGGCGCGTAAAACGATCGATCGGTTCTTCACAGAGGCTCTCAGTCCCTACCGGAGATCCAAGATCGAGTGGGCCTGCTGCGACATGAGCGAAGCTTGAAGCTTACATCGGAGCCATCCAGGAACACTGTCCGAATGCCAAGCTGGTCCTCGATCGCTTTCACATCGTCAAGGCTCTCAATGCCGCCGTTGACGAGGTCCGTAAGGACCAGTGGCGTAAAGCTGCCCCGGATGAGCGCAAAGCCATGAAGGGCCTCCGATGGCTCCTCTACCGGCACTCAGCGACACGCTCCAGAGGGGATACTCGGACACTCAAAGCACTGGAGAAGGCGAACTACCGAATCTATAGAGCCTGGAGACTCAAGGACGAGTTCGAGCAGTTCTGGGAATACAAAGCGCCCTGGGCTGCCGAACGCTTCCTGAAATGCTGGACGACGTCCGCACTCAGAAGTCGACTTGAACCCCTGCGAAAGTTCGTCAGGACCCTGCGACAGCACTTCTTCGGCGTCCTCGCATTCGTGAACACGCGTCTTACCAACGCCATCGCCGAAGGCCTCAACCGAATCGTCCAAATCGTCAAGAACCGAGCCAGCGGATTCCGCACACTCGACGCATTACGATATGATCTTCCTTACCGTCGGAGACATAAACATGGCTCTATCCGGGTTTCTCAACGGTGAAACTATAGAATGACAAGGTCATAGATCGTTCCCTACGCTTGGTTGTGTGTGTAGGACAATCAAAGCGAAGGGGGTGCGACCTATGACCGGGAGCAGATTACTATCGGAACTGCTGAGATTCAAGGGGTTCCGTGTTGTCAGCTGGTGGTTTGAGGGGAGAAGCTGCTTCGTCATCGCCGTAAAGCCCCATAAGAATGGTTGTTGTTGTCCGGAGTGCGGCCGTCGAGGTAAAATCGTCCGCACAATGCCCCATCCGCGTCGGTGGCGTGACATTCCGGTGTGCGGGTGGAGGGTCTGGCTTCTCTACCATCCTCGGGAGATTCGGTGTCCTACCCACGGTCGTGTGGTCGAGGAGATTCCGTGGGCGGAGCGGTTCTCTCGGGTGACGTATCGCTTCGAGTATGCCATGCTGCGCTACTGCCAGACCATGACGCAGAAGGCGGCGTCCGAGTTACTGCGCATCTCTGCCTCGACGCTGTCGGATCTCCTTCACCGATCCATCACGCGGCTTCGTGAAGGTCATCGTATCCGAGGGCTCAAAACCATCGGGATCGACGAGATCTCCTACGCCAAGCGTCACAGGTACGCCACGCTCGTTTACGATCTGGACCGCTCCTGCGTGGTGTGGGTTGGCCGCGGCAGGGCGCGTAAAACGATCGATCGGTTCTTCACAGAGGCTCTCAGTCCCTACCGGAGATCCAAGATCGAGTGGGCCTGCTGCGACATGAGCGAAGCTTACATCGGAGCCATCCAGGAACACTGTCCGAATGCCAAGCTGGTCCTCGATCGCTTTCACATCGTCAAGGCTCTCAATGCCGCCGTTGACGAGGTCCGTAAGGACCAGTGGCGTAAAGCTGCCCCGGATGAGCGCAAAGCCATGAAGGGCCTCCGATGGCTCCTCTACCGGCACTCAGCGACACGCTCCAGAGGGGATACTCGGACACTCAAAGCACTGGAGAAGGCGAACTACCGAATCTATAGAGCCTGGAGACTCAAGGACGAGTTCGAGCAGTTCTGGGAATACAAAGCGCCCTGGGCTGCCGAACGCTTCCTGAAATGCTGGACGACGTCCGCACTCAGAAGTCGACTTGAACCCCTGCGAAAGTTCGTCAGGACCCTGCGACAGCACTTCTTCGGCGTCCTCGCATTCGTGAACACGCGTCTTACCAACGCCATCGCCGAAGGCCTCAACCGAATCGTCCAAATCGTCAAGAACCGAGCCAGCGGATTCCGCACACTCGACGCATTCAACGATATGATCTTCCTTACCGTCGGAGACATAAACATCCCTGAGCAGATTCCGAAGAGGTTCCGCACACGCTAACCGCGCCCCCATGCCAGGAACCACGGCACCTTCACCCACTTCATCTCGTTGAGAGATCCGGATATAGCCTTTAAAAAGGCTCCCTCGCTGGAGCCTTTTTGTGTTCTAAGACAATTATCCAAAAAGTATCCATCGAAACTTGATTTTGAGGGCCGGAGAAGTAGCTCCTTCGTCCGGCGCCGTTCCGCTGGCCGGCCCTCATTCACTCCTCGGACGGGGGAAACATGTCAGTCTTCGATGATCTCGGTTTGGACCGCGCCACGATCGAAGCTGGAATCGCGAGATTCAAGAAACTTAAGGAGGCCCGCAAAGAGCTTGAACCGATCCAAATAAAGCGCGTCGGCGTCGTCGCGGCCGAGCTCCTCGGCTTCGACCAGCGTGCTGATTCCCATGCTGTCCACCCACCGAAACCCCGGACGGGGGTGTTGACACCGTTCTCAGGGGAATGAGAGAAGTTCGCGGGACTCCTGTGGGCAGTGAAGTCGATGAGTCGCACAAATCGCTGGAACGGCGTGAATCTGTGGCAATACGAAATTGATGGCAATCTTCAACCTAGCGCCCCCGCCACGCTCTTCGCCCGCTCAGCGGATTCCCCAGTTCCCCGCAGACGGCTCGCCCGACCACAGTCGTATCGCTTCGGCGTCGTCGCGGCCGAGCTCCTCGGCTTCGACCAGCGTGCTGATTCCCATGCTGTCCACCCACCGAAACCCCGGACCGGACACTGCCTCCACACTCGCCCCCTCGTCATCCGAATACGCAAACACCCTCCACACACCGTTCGCGTCGAAGTAGTCTGCCACGAACGTCATCCACGGAATCTCCGCCCCCAGCGAATCCAGCAACGCAACCTCCAGCTGTCCGATCAGCTTGGCCGTCACCGATTGCCCCGCTGGATTGTCGATCGACGCCGGCGCGCCCGGCAGCTGCCAGCCGCCGCGGTCACCGGCTGTCAGCAGGACCTTCCCGTCGTGCTCGACGATCAACCGTGCCTCGGCAAACGGCAGATCGCTGTGATGCGGCACCAGCCGCTTTCCCTCCTCGCTCAGCGTGTCGTAGGACCGCTCGCTGAACAGCTGCGGCCCGCAGCCCGGCGGCGCGTCGAGCGCCCGGTACTTGTTGTAGATCCCGAAGCGGTCGTGATTGGAGCCATTCGGCCGGCCCTCGTGCCACGTGAACATGCTCATGAACAGCAGGTCTCCGCGGCGCAGCTCGGCATCTACCAGCGGTGCGATGTCGGAAGCGCTCGCCCTCTCGACGCGGCTGACCCGCTCGTTGACCGGAACGACCCGGGACTCCTTGTGCGAGCCGGGCGACAGGAGCAAGGGCCCCGTCTCTTCGTCGAGATCGACCAGCGGGATGATGGCAAACAGCCAGTTGAGCGATGAGCCCGCCTGCTGATATGTCTTGTAGTCGCAGTGCCCCGTCGGATGACTGCCCTGGTAATCGCCCCCGGTGCCGGCGGCGCCCGGCGTCTTCAGGTACGAAATGAACGCCGACAGACAGGCCGGTCCTCCGAGCAGCTCTTCGACCGGACCGAGCACCGCCGGGTGCTCGGCGATGAACAGCAGGTCGGGGTCGTCCTGGTACTGGCCCTCGACGGTGTACTGCGTGGCCGGCGTCGGGTACGGCTTGTCGCCGTTGAGGCAGTTTCCGCTCTTCACCGCTCGTAGGACGCCCCGTGCGACTCGCTCGAGCTCCGCCTCGGCGAACGTGTCGCGCAGGATCAGAAACCCGTCATCTGCCCAGGACTGCTTCTGGTCAGCAGTCAGTGATGTGCTCATCAGTTGACCTCATAAGTGTCGCATCTGCGAGAGAAAGCTTCGGCGCTCGCTGCGAGCCGTCAAGCGGGACCACGCACCTCGTGCTCTCACCGCTGGAACTGATCGAGAAGCTCGCCGCTCTTGTTCCTCCGCCTCGTCTGAACCTTGTTCGTTATCATGGTGTGTTGGCGCCCAATGCCGCAAGTCGGGATCGCATCGTGCCAGGGCCACAAGAAGTGCTTGAGGAGGGCTGCACTCACGCCGAGCAGCCTCCTCATCGAGGAGATGGCGCTGGGTTTCGGCTTCGAGGAGTTTGTCGCCAGCTGGGTCGTAGCGCCCGCGGAATCGCCTCCCTTATCCCAGCTTCTTTTCCCATTCCAACAACCCGCTCACCATTTTCACAACGCGCGGCCTCTCGCTGTGGCGGTAGTTATGGTGCAGTTGCGAAGCATCCTGCCCGTGCGGTATCAGCGCCTCGTAGTGCGTTTCGGTCTCGGGCTTGGCAGCGAACTTCAAGGCGATGTAACGGCGTACGCTCTGCTTCCCGTACACCGCGTGGAACAGGTAGTGGTTGAACACCACGATGTCGCCCGGGTCTACCTCCAGGGGACAGCTGCACAGCTCGGAGCCCTCGACGCCGAATGCGGAAGGGCTGCTCCCGTGTTCCTGTGACTGAAGCGCTAACAGTTGCCGATGAAAGGGCGCGTGATGCGAGCCGGGAATGACGCGCAGAGCGCCGGCGTCTTTGCGCATGGACTGCAGATAAATCATGATCTTGATGCGCGTGTACTGCAGGTCGATCTGCCCGGCTCGGTCGCAGTGCCACTGGTGGTCGTTGGTCTCGTTGAAGCTGCCCGATACCCCTTCCGAATTGCCCCAGACAAATCCTTCCCCGAGCAGCTGCTCGATCGGCCTGTAGATACGGTCGTCTTCGGGCAAACGAGCCAACCCGGGGCCCATCTCGACGAAGGGTGACACGGCTTGATGACTGGGACCGCTCCTACTGCCCGGATTCGCCTCGAGCAACTCTTCGGCCTCGCTCGTCATCGCGACCATCTCCGCAGGCGTAAACAGGTCTTTCAGGCACAAGAAGCCGAAGGTTTCGAAGTGGCTGATCTGTTGCGCGCTCAACATTGATTGGACCTTTGCTGGGTGCTCGTTCCCTGGTTTCATTTCGCCGGACACACCACAAACATAACCGCAACGGGATTGCGAGCGTCAAGAAAGAGACTTTGGTTCGCGGGGACCACCGGACGACGCGCCCTCGTAGACGACGCGGAACGGGGGCCTGTGTCGGGTAGTGAGTGTGGGCGCGTCACGAACAGCAATATACTGCGTGTATCTTGATCTCGGTGAGATCGAAGAACGATTTTACAAGCACTTACAGCATCCTCCGGAAGCACTTTGGGAGAGTAGTATCTTGAACTGATTCATAACCCCGCCATCCTGTTCCTCCTATGGTCAGGCTTTTTGCAGTTCCCGTAATCCCCTCCATCAGCCACGCTTGCCCGCCGTTCCTCGCCGTCGCATCTTGGGTTGCGATGCGCACCTATGCCACCATCCTCTGCCTGCTGCTGACCTCAGGCCCGTCCTGGGCCGCCGAGCCGACGCTCGCACGGCTGTCTTTTTGGGTGCCGCCCGAACGGATGGACGAGTTCGCGACGGCCTACCAACAGAAGCTGCTGCCCATCCTGAAGGGGCACGGGCTGGTGGAATCTGCCCAACCTGCTCGGGCTACGGTGGACAGCGTGTTCAGCCGGTTGTTCGAGTTCGACTCGCCCACCGAGGTTCTCCCGATGCGGAATGTACTCGCTCAGGATGCGACGTTGATTGTTGCACTGGACAATCTCGGCGCAACATCGGTGGGGCCGTTATCGCCAACTCGATTCGCGTTCGAGCACTATGCGACACCTGCGGGGTCGGGTACGGCTACGACGGCTGGCCCTGGTACGATGGTAACCGCAGGGCCAGGACGCGGACATTGGCGCACATACGATGTGACGGATGGACTTGCAGGTCTGGATCTGCGGGGGCTCTTACAAGACCGGAAAGGCAATCTGTGGTTTGGGACAAGCGGCAGTGGGTTGAGCCGATATGATGGGCAAAGGTTCGAGTCGCTTACCACCCGCGACGGACTGGTAAACAATAGCGTTCGAGCATTCTTGCAGGACCGGGACGGAAACATCTGGGTTTGCACCCCAGGCGGTGTGAGCCGTTGTGATGGGGAAGCATTTGTAAACTTCACTGCCAAGGATGGCCTGGCGTCGGATATTGTCAATTCAGCCTTCCAGGACCGGGACGGGAACCTCTGGTTTGGGACAAGTGACGGGGTGAGCAGGTATGACGGTCAGTCGTGGGAGACGTTTACCACTGAAGACGGACTTTCGGACAATGACGTGTTCTCAGTATTTCAGGATCGGAACGGCGACCTCTTGTTTGGCACGCGAGGGGGTGTGAACAGGTTGGATGGGAAGACCTTTCGTTCTTTCGCTCCTCACACCCTGTTGGCTGATAGTCGCGTCAACGTCATCATACAGGATCGAGATGGGAACCTCTGGTTCGGTACTGAGGCAAATGGGGTGGTACGATATGATGGGCGAACATTCAGGGCTTTTAGCACAGACGATGGGCTGGGGAGCAAAACTGTGCTCTCGATTTATCAGGATCGAGAAGGCGGGCTCTGGGTCGGCACCTATCGTGGAGGTGTGAGCCTATTAGATGGGCAGCGTTTCGTAACCTTTTCCACCCTGAATGGATTGGCGGACAATCGAGTCTACGACATCCTGCAAGACCAGGAGGGACCTCTCTGGTTCAGCACCGGCAGTGGTGTAAGCCGGTATGATGGACAGTCGTTTACGCACATTCACCACAGAAGATGGATTGCCGTCTAACGGACTGAACGTTATTCAAGACTGGGATGGGAATCTTTGGTTTGGAACCTGGGGCGAAGGTGTGACTCGATATGATGGGAAGATCTTTACTTCGTTCGGGGCAGCAGACGGACTGCCTGGTAGTGGTCAGGTGGGCGGGCTTTTGCAGGATCGGGATGGCAACCTTTGGTTCAGTAGCCAGGGGAGCGGTGTGACCCGATATGATGGAAAAACCTTCGTCAATTTCACGACGGCAGACGGTTTGGCCGGAGACTGGGTGATTGGGTCCCTCCAGGATCGGGGTGGCAATCTCTGGTTTGCAACCACGGGAGACGGGGTATTCCGATATGATGGGAAGACCTTTGTGGCGTTTACGACAGCTGATGGTCTGGCTGCCGATTATTTCTGGGGTACTCACGTGATACTTCAGGATCGGGGTGGCGACCTCTGGTTTGGAACCGGTGCAGGTGTGAGTCGGTATGACGGGAAAACATTTACCACCCTAACAACAGCCGATGGTTTGACGGGCAATCACGTGAGTTCGATCCTGGAGGATCTGGGTGGCAATCTCTGGTTTTCTACCAGGAGAGCTGGTGTAAGTCGGTATGACGGAAACGCATTTACCTCGTTCACTACAGAGGATGGGTTGGCCCACGATGATGTTTTGACCAGTTTACTGGATCGGCAGGGACACATCTGGTTTGGCACCGACGGCGGCGTTGTAAGCCGCTTCGATGGCCAGGTGTTTCAGACGCTCACTCACCACGATGGCCTCCACGGTCAATCAGTGTTCACCATCTTTCAGGACCGGAAGGGATACTTCTGGTTCCCCAGCCTCGGTGGTGGGACGGTGCGCTATCACTCGCCCGTCCCCTCACCTCCAAAGGTCCTTATCCACTCAGTGATTGCCGACCAGCACTATGAAGGCGTTTCGAGTGTCGCCATTTCTTCAGATGTGCACCTGACGGCCTTCGAGTTTCACGGAATGAGCCTCAAGACCCGCCCCGGCGCGTTGGTCTACCTGACTAGGTTCTATCACGGTAGTTCCTTCCAAGTGTTGTTTTGATGTGTCAGCCCTAATGTAGGGAAAAACAAACACTTGTACAAGGGGACTACCTTTTTTATGCATAATTCAGGTATGTACTTTCTGCCGACGAAAAGACCAGTATTCAAGCACGAGCTCGCAAGCACGTTACCCTACCGCCAGCCTCGAACAGAGCGGCACGCGTTGAAACACGAATACGAGCGGAAAGGAGCCCTGGCCTATCTGGCTGCTCTCGACGTGCACAATGGTCGAATCTTCGGTCTCTGTGAGTCTTCTTCGGGTATCGAGCCCTTCAACCGGCTCCTGAGCCTGATCATGAGCCGGAAACCCTATTGCTCGGCAAAGAAAGTCTACCTCATCGTGGATAATGGCTCCTCGCACCGAGGGCAAACATGCATCGACCGTATCCAGGGGAAGTGGCCAAACATCCACCCCGTTCACCTTCCGATCCACGCAAGCTGGCTCAATCAGATCGAGATCTACTTCTCGATCCTCAAACGCAAGGCTCTGACACCTATCGAATTTGCATCGCTCGAAGAGCTTGAGGCAAGAATCCTCGGTTTTCAGGAACGCTACGGACGTATCGCCACACCCTTCAAATGGAAGTTCACACGAACAGATCTCGCGGAGATGATCGACAAACTCAGGTTCTACGATACGCCCTTGGCAAAGTCTGCTTAGAATACGTCACCGTATTTGAGAACAGGAGTACTTAGGGAGGTAAGTAGTGAAACGTTTAGCCTACACATTCACGCTACTGGTTGTCGGTATCTTCCTGCCTGTCACAGCCAAAGCCGATGACGCGGATGACGTCAAATCTGCGGTAGAAGCCTTTTATGACGCACTCAACAGCGGCGATGCTGCAGGCGTCAGCAAGTTCACATCGCCGGGCAGTACCTTTCCCAGACACGGAAGGCTTCTGAGGTCACAGGGCAACACGACTCAGGAAAGCAGAAAAGCTCGACTGCAGGCTTCATTTGACGCCGGGCTCAATTACGACCTCAGAATCCATCACCTGGATGTAAAGGTCCACGGTGAAACGTCCGTTGCCACGTACTACACGACTGGGCCGACTACATATTCAAACGGGACATTGCTCCAGGGCACTTTCCGTGCCTCGCTGATTTGGTTGAAGCAGGGAAGTCAGTGGCGTATAGTTCATATTCACATTTCTCGCCTGGAGACCTGAACCAAGAGCAAGTCTGCCACTAATCGCAGGTACGAATGCGACAGCTTTTAACGGGTTGATTCTGTTTATACTCTCTATAGTCGTGGCTGCTGATGATGGCGAATCGAAACAGAGGTCAAACCTTCGGCGCACGAAAGGGGTCAAGAAATGGGTGACAAAGGCAAGAAGGATAAGGAAAGGAAGCTGAAACAGCAGGCGAAGAAGAAAAATCAGCAAGCGAAGATGAAGCACGATAAGAACCACAAAGCTCGGACACAAGTTGTGTGAAGACTCAGCACCTTGGCTGCTATCTCGACCGGTCTGCTTAGCAAGGGTCTTGTAGACACGAAAGGGATGCTGCTACTGAAGTAGTACCATCTCTCTCCTGAGCCAATTAAGGCCCCCGCCAGCGTATGCCGGCGGGGGCCTTAATCTATAGAGGTATAGAAAAGTGCTTAGAGGCTGCCGCCGCCGGTGCCTCCTGAGCCGCCACCTGGTTCTGTCACCGTGAACTCGTAGTTTGTTACGTCAACGTGCCCTTCAATGAGCCCTTCGCCCGGAGTAATTAGAGCGAAGCTCAAGAGGGCTATATCCCCACCAACTACTCCAAAGTAGGTATGCTCTCCAACGCCTTCCATGGACAGCGTAACATCACTGCCAGACTTCTCTATAACGAAAGTGCCTGATTCGACAAATAGGTCCACGTCGAGGCCGCCAGGGCGTGTGGGTTCAAACCAAGTCCCTAGGACGCCGGGACCAGACGTGCAGCATTTTACCATCTCGATGGCGGCCTTCTCCGGGACGCTGGACTCGTCTGTCCAAGCTAAATCGAACTGCAACTCCGCGCCCTCTGGCATGGTATTGAAATTCTCGAATGTGACCCTTGCAGTGAAGTCTTGGGTGTTCAAGTCTATCGACTCAGCAGCTATCAGGTCCATTCTCGATTCGAGATATGGGTGAGCCGCCGGCGGGTCTGGGTGCGACCCGACGTCCTTATTTTGGTCGATGCTGATGCTACCGGGCCCAAATGTGAAACTTTCGGCCGGGTCGAAGACAATGGGAGGGGGAGAGTCTTCCTCGTAGTCTGGGTTGAATTGATATAATAGGTTGAAGCTATCGGGGATAAGTATGCCGGCTGGCTCGCAGTTTTCGTCCAACACCTCCCCACCCGGTAGTTCATCCCCGTGCTTCTGGTGACCATTGAGCCACCCATTCATTGACACATTTATTTTCTGATATACGGGATTCCCATCGCCATCCAGCTCGTCGGTCTTGTGGCAGACGTCGATTTTGCCGGCCGGCTTTGTTGCCAGGGCAGATTCAATCGAAGCCACCCCCGGGGACGCTGAACCACTCCCGGTGACGAGCCCGTTGTCTGTGATTCGGTCGCCTCCACAGCCAAAGGCCGAAAGCGCGATAACTGCGATTACTGCGCAAGCATATTTCATCTACAATCTCCCGGTGAGATGTCCACGCTGAACCCCGACCCTATAGGGCACAATAGGGCCCGGCGATTTGCTCCTGTCAAGAGTTCCGTTTGACGAGGAGCCACTGCCAGCCCTATCATCGCGTGAAATCACACTCTCGTAGTCACAATATGGACACTCAGGCGGGAGACGTAGA
Source organism: Candidatus Latescibacterota bacterium (assembly GCA_965198115.1). Lineage (GTDB taxonomy): Bacteria > Latescibacterota > UBA2968 > UBA2968 > UBA2968 > UBA6620. Next base: position 5,117,433 of record OZ240241.1, read on the forward strand.
CGGGATAGACTCACAGAGACAGACGCAAACCAGGCCCAGTAAGGGATTTCTGGCCCTGTGCCGCCCTAGCTCAGCTGGTAGAGCAATGGATTTGTAATCCATAGGTCGGGGGTTCGAGTCCCCTGGGCGGCCCATTACATTGAAGATTGATGATCGAGTATCGAGTATGTGGGTGATTGCGGGCCCTCATTGTGGCGGACAATGAGGGCCCTTTCTGTTTGATCGACGTCAACGAGTCTGACCAGCCGGCGTCGAAGATTCGGGTTTGGCACGGTCTGTCAAAGTCAGCTCTTCCATCTCATTGCTGACCCACTTCTTCGAGGATCGAGCTGATTGCGCCGAGGTCATATCGGTCGGCGAGCGTGCGAAGATGGTCGGCGAGTTGACGCTCTCGATTGCCCATGTCGAACAGGAGATCGATACTGCGCCTCAGATCGGTGATGCTGTGATCGGCGGCGGCCGATAGGAGATCTTCACGAATGGGCCGGGGCAGCTCGAGGCTGGTCCAATCCTCTTGTGAGGCTTCGACTTCTTTCTCTTGCGTGAATTCGAAGCGAACGCCCAACAGGTCGGACAGGGCGGCGTAAACCTGCTCCGCCCGCAGCGGCTTGTCGATGAATTCATCGAACCCGATCTGCATGAACCGTTTTCGTTGATGCACGAAGACTGAAGCCGTGACGGCCACACATTTTAGCGTGCCCTCCCCGTGTTCCTCCATCAGACGTCTCAACGTCTCCTCACCATCCATTTCGGGCATTCGAATGTCGAGGAAAATGATGTCTGGCTTGGACTGACGAACTATATCGATCGCTTCGAATCCGCTGCTCGCGGTCTGGACCGTGACTCCGATGTTGTCCAGCATCTGGGTCAGGATGTCCCTGTTCGTCTCGACGTCGTCGACAACGAGTGCCGTGACGGTTTGCGATTCGGACAAACGCTCGACCGCGGACCAGTCTCCTTCGACGGATGGGCGCCCTACGTGCTCGCCGGTGGCCGATGGTAAGAGAAGGGTGAATTCGAAGCGAGTGCCCGGTCCCGATTTAGACTCGAGTGCGAGTTGTCCACCCATCATCTTGACGTGGTGATCGGCGATCGCTAGGCCGAGTCCTGTACCTCCCTGGTCCATTCCTTCCTGTGACTGTTGGAAGGGCTGGAGGACTTTGGCCAGTTCCTGGTGTTCGATTCCGGATCCTGTGTCGTCGACGGCGAATCGATAACGATCGTCGCCCAGACTTTCGATAACGAGCGAAACGGATCCGGAGTCCGTGAACTTGACGCCGTTTGCAAGCAAGTTGATTAGGACCTGTCTCAGCTTGTTTTCGTCTCCCCTGACGGCGTGCCCGGGCAGTCCGTCGCGTGTCAGCTTCCACGTGAGGTCTTTTTCCGCGCACCGGATCTCGAACATCGCACCGAGGGTCTGAGCAAGGTCCAACAGGTCGAAGTAGGTCGGGTTGAGGGATTCCCTTCCCGCCTCGATTTTCGAAATGTCGAGCACGTTGTTGATGAGGCCGAGGAGGTGCTCGCCGCTGCTCTGGATGGTTCGAATCGCCCTCTGATGCTTATCGGAGAGCTCTTCATCTTGCTTGAGGAGCTGGGCATAGCCCAAGATGGCGTTCATGGGTGTTCGTATTTCGTGACTCATGTTTGCGAGAAAGATGCTCTTCGTCCTGTTGGCCGCTTCCGCAGTCTGTCTGGCTTCTTCGGCCGAGGTGCGGGCCTGTTGCTCGGATTCGAGTGCGTCTTCCAGACGGACCGTCGCTTCCCGAAGTTCGATGGTCCGTTCTTCAACGCGGTGCTCCAGCGTGTCCCGCGCTTCCTGCAGGGACACGTCGCGTCTTTGTATCAGCTCGAGCATTTCGTTGAACGCCGAAGACAACACGCCCAGTTCATCGCTGCTGCGTGGCGTAACGCGCTGTGAGTAATCGGCCGTCTCGGAAACGTTCCGAGTCGTGGTGACCAGGTCGAGGATGGGGGCCGAAATCGTCTTTTGCAGGACGACGGCGAGGCCCATCGAGAAGAACAGTCCAACGATCAGGACGAGGATCGCGTTTTCGATGTACTCCTCGATGTTCTCCGCAAGCTGAGACAGATCGGCTCGCAGCAGGATCGTACCGATCCTTTCGCCGTTTCGCTCGATGGGGTGGAAGAGCTCGAGGAAACCATCATTGAAAGCGTGGTCGTGGCCGACGGGAGGCAAGGGAAAACTTCTGTGTTCCTCCCTGCTGTAGGAGGCGAAGACGGCTCCGTTGGCGTCGTAAACACAGGCGTTGGTGATGTTGGCCTCGACGCTCAGGGACATCAGGAGCTGTTCAGCAGCCCGGTCATCCATGAAGAGCAGCGTGGAGACACTGTTCTCGCCAATCAGTGCGGCCGTCGAGGAGATCTGCTTCACGAGGTTCGATCGAAACAGTCCGACTTCCTGCTGAACGAACACCGCGCTGGCCAGGACAAGCACCGCGAAGGCTGTGAAGAACTGAATCGTGATGAGTTTTTTTCTGATCGTCATTCTGTATCCCGGCTGAATCACTCCGAGCTATTCTCAGCGTACGCTTACTTCACACGTGGTTCGTCGACCAGAATCGCGAGCTTAAGAAGCTGGGCGCTTGCCTGGAGCCGTGCCTGTTCGAGGCGTTGCCTGTTGATCTCGAACTTGAGTCTGTCGTCGACCAGGGCAAAGTTGATGGCCACACCCTCCTCGGCAAGCCCGGGTGTGTCCGAAACAGTCAAGATGTTCGAGTTCTCGAGCTGATCCTGGATTTTCTCGATTTGACCGGCGTATTCATTGGAGATAAAGAGTAGATGGCACATCGTCGCGTGCTCGATTTCGTCGAATACCATGATTTTGAGGTTTCGACCAGACACCTTGCGTTTTCTCGATATTTCGCGAAGTGTCGTTTCGATTTCGGTGTTCCCGAGGATCCCGATCGTGAACACGCTGTCCTGGAGGGACTCGGGCCACTGGATGTAGTCGATAAAATGATAGATGAAGGCCGCTTTGAACTGTGACAGACGGTCGCCAGGGTCTTCTTGTCCGTGGCTGGCACCGGGCAGGATGCCGCCAAGCGCAATGACTGTGCAGGACACGAAGAGGATGTGAAGTCGAAACCAGCTCAGGGCCGGATGGTTGTTACGCCAGGGCAAGAGATCCTCAGTACTCGATGGCGAATCGGAAGACGAAAGCGCGACCGGGCTGAGGGATGAGGGAGTTTCTGAATCCCAAGCTTCTGCCGGAGAAAACGTCCCCGCTGTCTGCCTGTTCGACCCCCGGATGGAAATAGTCGTGGTCGAACAGATTCGAAATCTTGAGGGTAAGCCAAAAGGGGCCGTAGGTGTAGCTGAGCGCACCGTGAGCGACCAGATAGGGATCGATCGTCTTGCCCTGATTCCTTAGTGGATTCTGGGAATAGAGTTCGCGTCTCTCTACGAGGTTCCCGCGTAGGTTCAGACCCGAGGACAGGGGGAGGTTGACGCCGACGTTGATCTTGTGGGGCGCGATGTCGCCTAGGTCCGTGTCACCGACGACCCAATCGCCAGCGGCGTGGTCGAAGTGGATGCTGCTCGTGACGCTGGTATAGGTGTAGTTGAAGAAGCCGGATATGTCTGTTGCATTCTGGACGAAATTCGGGATGGCGTATCGAGCGCGGTATTCGATTCCCCATATGTCACGACTTCCGGCGTTTTCCGCTTCTTCTTTAATGACGTTGTCGTAGTGCGAGAAAAAGAGGGAGACGTCGTGAAACGAGTGCTCGGTCTGCACCATCCCGATGGCTTCGATGTTCCGGACTTCTTCGGGCTTGAGGTCGGGGTTTGCGAGCCTGCCGTTCCATCCACCCCACAGCAGGATGGGCGCGGGCTCCTGAAAAGCCTCCCCATAGAGGACTTTGAACGCGCTTCGCTTGGAGAATCTGTAGATCGAGGAGATCCTCGGATTGATTGACCGCCCGTAGAGGGAGTTGTGGTCGATCCTGACTCCCGCGTTGAACCGGAAGGGGTCCCTTACCCAGATTCCCTGAACGAAGCCACCGATATCCTCCGTAATAGCCAGGTTGTTGGGTGGCATGTTCGGGTTCGGTGGCGCAGGGATGAGGTAGTTGGCATCGCTGCTGTGTCCGATTCCGGCGCCGAAGCCGTGAGGCCCCGGATCGTTCGATGCCACGGTGGAACTAAAGGCGTTCCAATACCCTGGGATGTCGTAGGCCTTGGTGAGTTCCTTCCGCTCGAATTTGAACCCACCCGTCAGGACGTGGGGACCGACGTTGGCCTCGAACTGCTGTTTGAACAGCCAGCTGTTACTGATCGAGTTCCATTGCGTCAGGCTGATGAAGGAGTCCCCCTCGTTACCGGCGCGCCAGTCCGGCAACGCTTCGGGCCAACCACCCCACGTCCGGCTTTTTCGAAAAGAGAGGAGGGACTTGCTCTTTATGGGGTCAGTGACCTGTCGCTCGGACTCTGCGTAGACATTCGAACCCGATGTATTCCAAAAAACGTTGTTCTGAACCCGATCCGCGGCGTACTGAGGTCCATAGCCCTCCTTCCGCACCCATCGCACGAACCCAAGTTTGACACCGCGATAGCTCACACTTCCGATTACTCCGTTGTCGTCCGACGGATCGTGGTAGGTTCCGAAATTTCGGTTTCGATGTTCGTGATCGAGAATGGGGCCCCAGGTCTGCCGATCCCCGTAGAGGTTTGGGCTGATGAATCCGAATCGGTTGGAGAGATTCGGCTCGTCGCTTCTGAACACGCGACCCGACACGTGGTAGGCGACTTCGCCAATTCTTCCTCGCAATGCCGCGTCGACACTTCCCGTGTTGTAGCTGCCCCCGTGAATACCGACATGGGCTCGATTGCCATCTTGATCAGACTCGGTTCCGTCGTACGTGACGATGTTGACGATTCCGAGGAAGGCATTCGGTCCGTAAATGGCCGAAGCGGGTCCGTAGAGGACTTCGACTCGCTTGATACTCGACAAGGGGTATCTGCGACTGAACACTGCCTGGTGCGTCCAGAGATGGTTGTCTACCTGATTGTTGATCATCAGGAGCGTGCGTTGCGTCGAAGGATGGCGGTAGCCTCGCTGGTAGGCGTAGAGATAGGGGATCCCGTTGGCGAGGATCGTGTCGAAACCCGGGAGGTCGACGATGATTTCGGCCAGGTTCGTGTAACCTCGCTGTCGGATGTCCTGTGCGGTTATAACAAGGCTCTATCCGGGTTTCTCAACGGTGAAACTATAGAATGACAAGGTCATAGATCGTTCCCTACGCTTGGTTGTGTGTGTAGGACAATCAAAGCGAAGGGGGTGCGACCTATGACCGGGAGCAGATTACTATCGGAACTGCTGAGATTCAAGGGGTTCCGTGTTGTCAGCTGGTGGTTTGAGGGGAGAAGCTGCTTCGTCATCGCCGTAAAGCCCCATAAGAATGGTTGTTGTTGTCCGGAGTGCGGCCGTCGAGGTAAAATCGTCCGCACAATGCCCCATCCGCGTCGGTGGCGTGACATTCCGGTGTGCGGGTGGAGGGTCTGGCTTCTCTACCATCCTCGGGAGATTCGGTGTCCTACCCACGGTCGTGTGGTCGAGGAGATTCCGTGGGCGGAGCGGTTGCGCTACTGCCAGACCATGACGCAGAAGGCGGCGTCCGAGTTACTGCGCATCTCTGCCTCGACGCTGTCGGATCTCCTTCACCGATCCATCACGCGGCTTCGTGAAGGTCATCGTATCCGAGGGCTCAAAACCATCGGGATCGACGAGATCTCCTACGCCAAGCGTCACAGGTACGCCACGCTCGTTTACGATCTGGACCGCTCCTGCGTGGTGTGGGTTGGCCGCGGCAGGGCGCGTAAAACGATCGATCGGTTCTTCACAGAGGCTCTCAGTCCCTACCGGAGATCCAAGATCGAGTGGGCCTGCTGCGACATGAGCGAAGCTTACATCGGAGCCATCCAGGAACACTGTCCGAATGCCAAGCTGGTCCTCGATCGCTTTCACATCGTCAAGGCTCTCAATGCCGCCGTTGACGAGGTCCGTAAGGACCAGTGGCGTAAAGCTGCCCCGGATGAGCGCAAAGCCATGAAGGGCCTCCGATGGCTCCTCTACCGGCACTCAGCGACACGCTCCAGAGGGGATACTCGGACACTCAAAGCACTGGAGAAGGCGAACTACCGAATCTATAGAGCCTGGAGACTCAAGGACGAGTTCGAGCAGTTCTGGGAATACAAAGCGCCCTGGGCTGCCGAACGCTTCCTGAAATGCTGGACGACGTCCGCACTCAGAAGTCGACTTGAACCCCTGCGAAAGTTCGTCAGGACCCTGCGACAGCACTTCTTCGGCGTCCTCGCATTCGTGAACACGCGTCTTACCAACGCCATCGCCGAAGGCCTCAACCGAATCGTCCAAATCGTCAAGAACCGAGCCAGCGGATTCCGCACACTCGACGCATTCAACGATATGATCTTCCTTACCGTCGGAGACATAAACATCCCTGAGCAGATTCCGAAGAGGTTCCGCACACTCTAACCGCGCCCCCATGCCAGGAACCACGGCACCTTCACCCACTCATCTCGTTGAGAGATCCGGATATAGCCTATAACAACCAGTGCCGCGGGTGCTTCGAAGATGCTCTCTTCGATTCCCGAGGCGAGCGACACGTCTACCTTCATGAGTTCCGACAGGGGGGTCGATAGGAGTTCCTCGAGGTCCTGGGCGGATGCGGCGGAGCTGAGAAGAATCAGTAGACAGATGATGGTGGACAGAGGACGGTATACGGTGGACCCTGTAAAGGGCTTTGCCCGTTTGGCTGTCGGCTTTCGGCGGTGGGCGGTTGGCAGTGGAGACGGCTTTGCCCCCATCGCCGAAGCTACGGCAGACAGGCGGTGGACCCCTCGACTGCGCTCTTCTCGCTTCGCTCTTTTCGCTAGGCTCGAAGCAGGCCTCCGCAGGTTCAGGCAGGCTCTGGACGGTGGGCGGAAAGAAAAACGCGTCATTCCACTACGATTGTGGCTCTTGAAATGGATTTGGAGACCTATCGGGTGGGTGGTCTACCACCGTTCTGGCGGGAAGTGTTAAAACAGAACCTATCTTCTTTGTAAACCGTAAGATGGAGGACGGCTCAGATCCCGAGGAGGTAGGAAAGTTTGAGCAACAAAGCGCGATTGCGTTCTTCGAAGCCACCGATCGTCCCGAATGCCTGGTCGTAGACGAGAAAGATGTCGCTGCCGGGGCGGTAGCGATAGTTGACGAGGAAGTTGAAGCTGGCGAGCTCGTCTTCGTTGTTCCATTGGGTGAAGAGCTTGACGAAGAAGTCGGTTGTGAAGGAGTAGATCAGTCGCGCGTTGACGAGCTGTACATTCACGTTTCCTTCGGGCATCCTGAGCCAGTTGGTTTCGTATTCGGTTTCCACGTTGAACCGTCCCGAGGGCTTGATCGCGCTTCGAACTGTGAGGGTGTACTTGTCGCCGGTGTAGAAGCTCCCTGCCTCGAAATCGACCTGGCCTTGCAGCTTTCGATTCCGGCTCGTTCGGACACCCGCTTTGGTGGACACGAAATCGTAGGTGCCGGCGGGAATGACAACATCCGGACGACGGTCCGACGGTTCGAACGGTTCGACGACTTCGTCTCGCTCCCAGACCACTTCGAGGTCGAAGTCGTCGCTTTGGAAGTTCTCGAGGCTTATCTCGAAGGTGGTTTCTGCGTTCTTCAGGTCGTTCTGCCGATCGGTAAAGATCTTCGATCCTAGGCGGAACCGGGCCGAGTAGATTCCCCAGGTCCGGATACGAGGTTCGATGCCATAGCGACTTTCATATCGTCGGAATCCATCGAGATCCCCCCGGCGGTTCACGAATCCGACTTCCGGTTCGAAGAAGTCATCGACGTCCAGAAAGATGGCGCGCCAATCCGCGAGAGATCCGCGGTAGTCTGCGCGCGCCCAAAAAGCGTTCCCGGGATTCAGTTCCGAGTCCCAGGTTCGGGCGGCAAAACCCTTGAAGTTCAAGGACCTGGTGGGGGAATAGCTGAAGTCAAGGCCGCCGGCGCGGTTGTAGCTGTCCCAGCCCGAATCGGGTATGCTGGTTTGCTTGTTCACGAAGATGAAACCCACGTTGGACCGGGCCAACAGGTCTTGTCGCATCCTCACGACGCTGAAGTTACTCCTGGGCACAGTGATCTGCCCATCGACGTCCTGAAACGTGGTGTTGTCCGTGAGGGCATTCATGACTCCCAGACTGGTGCGGCCCACCTTACCGGCGATCTTCGATCCAAGGACGATCGGTACCAGTCTCTTGTCTTCCAGCCCGATACGTCGGCTGTTGAACAGGAGTGTCGGGGGGCGTGCGTCACTGCCACGCGTTACAGCTGCCTCTCCGAAGCTAAAAACGTTCGCTCCTTCGAGGAAGAACTCGCGCTTTTCGGGAAAGAAGAGACTGAACTGCGTCAGGTTGACCTGCTCCTGATCGCCCTCGACCTGGGCAAAGTCGGTGTTGTAGGAGAGGTCGAGCGTCAGGTTAGAGGTGATCCCGTAACGCAGGTCGGCGCCCGACTCGAATGTCTGCTTCTGCTCAGGATCGATCGCGAGTCGATCCCTGGAGCTGCTTGGCAGGATGTAAGGTTTGATCTGCAGCAGGCGCTTGGAACGAACACCTTCCATCCCTCTCAACTCGGCAATGTCAGAAGTCCAGTAGCGGGCGCGTCCGCTGGATGATTGTGTCCCGACCACGAGAGCGACCTCCTCGTTCTTCGCGGACACGCCCCGGCCGAGATTGAGGCCCCAGGTGGTGGCCCCCTCCTTGAATCGCAGCTGATCGAATGGGATCTGCATTTCGACGGACCAACCCCCTTCGTGGCGATGCGTCTTGGATTTCCAGTTGGCGTCCCAGCTGTCGTTGCTGGTCCGGCCTTCGTTCGAGAGGAGCAGATCACGCTGTGTGCCGTGCGGGTTGACGAAAAAGAAGAATCCGTTCTGGCGGTCGTTGTAAGTGTCGAGCAGAACCGAAATATGGTCGTCCCCGGACAGGATCTCGTCCCGACGCATGTTGTTGGCAACGATGCGTTCGGGCGTCTCCGAGGCGCATTCGAAACCGATGTAGAGGTTGTCTTCGTCGTAGAGGACTCGAGCTTCGGTGGGGTCCGTACCCGGCATCCAGTAATCCGGCTCCCTTTGCACGAATCCCCGAATCGGCCGTGCCTGGCCCCAGACGGGATCGTCGAGCCTGCCGTCGAGGTCCGGCCCCTCGTCGACGCGGGTCGCGTAAACGGTTCGACGGGATCGACGTGGGTTGCCGTCTCCGCGAGCGACGCCGATCAATCGGTCTTCCTGCTGTGGATGTGAGCCTGTTGGTGAGACGTTGTGTGCGACGAGCAGGTCCCCCAGTTCCTTGATCACCTCGAAGGATTCCCCTTGGGCGTTTCCGCTCGCAGCGGACAACGTACTCCAGAGCGGGACCGAGTCCTTCATGCCCTCGACGTAGACCAGCTGGTCTACGACCTGGCGCACTCGACCCTCCATCGACCCGAAGGCGCTCTGGAGCATCGGCTCTGTCGGATCATCGTTCGCCTGGCCATCGGTGGCTGCCGTACCGGATACGGCGACACGCAGATCACCCGCGCGGGCAGCGCTGACGAGCGTCCCTTCCGTCACCCCCGGCGCGAATTCGACGACTTCGGCGCGAACGAATCGTCCAGATCCGCTGACGATCCTCGCGATGCCCATCGCCTGTTCCTCGCTCCCATTTGTGGCCAGAAGCCGCAACGTGTTGCCGACCGTTGGCTGCCCGTTCCCGGCCGTGTCGATGAACAGCAGCCGACCATCCGTCCGGACGACGTAGCCTTCCTGGCTTCGCGCAGGTGTGCTAGAGACCAGAAACCACGTTAGAACACCGAGGGCGAGGACCCACCCAGCGGACCTTTTTGTCTTCGAATGTCGAACTCGCTTCATAATCAGGTCGGGTGGGTGGTTCACTGAGAACGTCGATCGGGAAAGGATTTCCATAGACAAGTGAGCACATGCTCCTTTGTCAATCGCTCGTAGTATCCCCCGGACGACTGACACAGCCGTGAGTCGTGCGATTGGGCCTGTGAAAAGGCGAAGCCATTGGTGCGAGCGCAAATTCCGTACCCAAATTCCTTAAATGGCTATATATGATGATGTTAGCAAAGCGAAATGAGTGCGGCTTCCTTCGGCAGGCTCGTCTCGGCCACCTGCTATGAAGGTCATCACCACCCCGCTACGAAGTGGCGCAGATCCGTCGAACGTTTCGGTCAGCCGCTGACCTGCCCCCAGGTTCGAACAGTCCCCGCAGCGTGCCGTGAGGATGGTGTTTCGTCGAGGTGGTGGTTGTATATTCGGTCTTGTCCAGACAACCCATCCTCAGGAGACTTTATGTACCCGAATCCGATGAAATCGAGACTTCAGGCCGGCGAGACGATACTCGGTACGTCTCTTCCCGCCCCTTTGCCACAGATCGCAGCGGCTGTGATGCCGACCCAGCCGGATTTCATATGGATCGACACGGAGCACGCACCGTTCGGCACGGAAGCGCTCGGCACGATCCCCGTGATGGCACGGCAGAAGGGCGTAGCGCCGATGATTCGCGTGGCGTGGAACGATCCGGCGCTGATCAAGAAGGCCTACGACGTAGGGGCCGTGGCGGTGATGGTCCCTCAAGTGAACACGCGGGAAGAAGCCGAACGGGCGGTGCAATATGCGAGGTATCCTCCGTTAGGCCAGCGGGGGATTTCACCGTCGTGGCCCATCCTGGCAGGTGAAGACTGGAACAACGTCATCAAAACCGCGAACGAGGAAACGGTACTCGTGCTTCAGGTCGAAAGCCAGGAAGCTTACGACAACCTGGACGACATCAAGCAGGTGCCCGGTATCGACGTGCTGCTGGTCGGCCCGTTAGATCTGTCCGCCTCGGTGGGGACGATCACCAATACGGGTTCGAAAGAAGTGCAGGACATTATGAAGGCGGTACCAGAGCGCCTGGAGGGCACGGGTATTGCCGCGGGGACGACGCTCGGCGATGTCGAGGAGATCAAGGAGAAGCTGGGATGGGGTTATCGCTTTATGAATGTGGGCAGCGCGATCGGGTACGGCACACAGGTGCTCCAGGGCCATCTGGATGAGTTGAGGCAGGGCCTGGGTTGAGAGAGAAGCCAGTTGTCGTTGTCAGAAGTTCTTAAGGATCGTGGATGGCAGGTACGGTTACCATATCTGAAAACGAGCTGGAAGCGACGATCTCCTCGATCAGTGCCAACGACGAGGTCGAAGCCATCGTTGAGCTGTTGAAGTCGCACGGGGTCGTGGATGGTCTTCAGAGCAGCGCCATTTTCACCGCGATTTCAGAGGCCAAGGAGGGCGGGAAGGCTGCGGAGAATCTGGTGGTCGCAGCCGGTGAGCCCCCGATTCCGGAGAAACCACCGGCGCTCGAGATCTGTCCCCGTCTGCGCGAAGATGTGAAGCTCGAGTCCCTGGCATCCGTCGTGAAGCTCCTGGCGTGCGAGGCCAAGGAAGACGTGATGGAAGCTGCACGCGGATCGTTCTCGGCGTTCGTTGTTGCTGCGGGCGATTTGCTCGCGAAGCGCGTGATCGGTGAAGTCAAACCGGGGATGACGGTAACGGGTAAGACCTTGACCAAAATCGATGAGGCGGGGTTGCCACCCCAGTTCGAACCGGGTCGCGGTGTGAAGCTTGCTAATGAGGAATATCGCGCGGAGCACGCGGGCTACGCCGGAACGTTCGACGGCCGGTTGTGTGTCGTCGCTCCCGTCTGGATTCCCGCTGAGGCCGCGATGGCTGCCGTTTTCTGCGTGTCCCTGGCGGACGGGTCTGCGACTCCAACGAAGGAGGATGTGATCGGGATGCTCGAAGCGGGAGGTGTCGAACACGGAATCGACGGGACCCGCGTCGATACGGTGCTCGACCGAATGGGATCGAAGGCGTTGATACCCGTGGCCTTCGCGACCGAGCCCGTCGAACCGGTGGATGGCACCGCCATCTTTCATTTTGCTCACGAGTCGCTGTCGGGAGCCGTTCAGGATGACGGATCGATCGATTTGCGAGAGAGGTCCGAGTTTCCGTCCGTCGCCGCCGAGGCGCTCTTGGGCGAGTCGAAGCCACCCGTGCCGGGAACGCCGGGGACAACCGTTCGTGGCGACGAACTGCCGGTCAGGGAACCGGTGACGGTCGAGCTGGTGGCGGGGGATAAGGTCCGTGCGACGGGCGAAGGTGCCGAAGTGCAGCTGTTCGCGGAGATCAACGGTGGAGCGAACGTTCAGACCGTGGAGTCGTCGACGCAGTTGACGCATACGGTTTCCGTCCGGGAGATCGCGCAGGTCTCCGGCAACGTCGACTACGAGACGGGCAACATCAATTTCGAAGGGAACGTGGAGGTCAAGGGCTCTGTCGTGAGTGGGTTCAAGGTCGAGGCGACGGGAGACGTCGTGGTGATGGAGAGCGTCGAGAATGGTGCGGAGGTTCACTGCGAGGGCAATCTGACCGTCAAGCAAGGTATTCAGGGTGAGAAGACGCACGTAACGGCGGGTGGGGATATCCGGGCGCGCTTCATTCAGGAGGCGCTCGTGGAGGCGGAAGGGGAGCTGATCGCCGAGAGCTATATCCGTGCGGCCGATGTTCGCTCACAGACACGCGTGGCGGTCGAAGCGAGTGGGGACAGCGGCGGCATCTTCGGAGGTGAGGTCTGGGCCCTCGATGAGGTCGTGTCGAACAACGTCGGTGCTGTGGGGACGGAGACCACGCTGATCGCATTGGGTGCGGTTCCGAAGATGTTCGAAGAGGTCGACGCTCTTCGAAAGGAGATCCAGCAGGCCGAGGCGTCGATGGCAAAGCTTCTGGGTGCTCTGGGATTGTCGTCTCTCGCAGCGGAGGAAGTCAAAGCTCTGGTGGAACGCAATCCTCGGCGAGCTGAAGCGATCGAGGACAAAGTGGCGGAGGCCACTGGATTCGCGGACACGATCGAGACGAGCAAAGAAAGCGTGAAGGCCCTCGCGGAACAGATCAGGTCGAAAGCGGCCACGGTCCACCTCGACGTGTCCAATACGGCCTTTCACAAGGTCCGTGTTCGCGTGGGGAACGCCGAGACGGTATTGACGGCCGACATCAAGGGCGCTCGTTTCAGGTTGAAGAAGAAGGACGGGCAGGAGGAGGTGGGGTGGGATAGTCTTACTTAGACCCCTCACGCGTTCGGGGCAAGTTCTGGGATGGTGGGAGAAGTGACCGTTGACCAGTGACAACTGACCAGTGACCAACGAAAGAACAGACGGCTTCGCCCCATTGTCAGGTGACAGATGGCAGAATAGCGGCTTCGTTCTATGCCGGGGGGCGAGGGAGAAGCTGACTGGGGGGAGTCGTGTCTGTTGAACCCGTGAAGTTTGCCGTGGTTGGTTTGGGGGGGTTCGGGGCGTCGCACCTCGAGGCAGTGGCCGATGTAGAGGCATTGGGTGTCGGGGTGCTGGATGCGGTCGTCTGTATCGATCCGGAAATCCACGGCAAGACCCTGGCCGACTTTCGTGAGCGTGGGGTCCGCATTTTCGATGATGTGCCGGCCCTACTGGACGCGGGCGACGTTGACGTCGTCACGCTGCCGGTCGGGATCCACGATCACGTTCCGCTGAGTGTCGCGAGTGTGGAGGCGGGGTTCGACGTCATTGTCGAGAAACCGCTCACGTCAGTCGTACAGGAGGCCGATCGGCTGATCGAAGCGCGGGACCGAACCTCCAGGGCCGTCATCGTCGGCTACCAGTTTCTTTACAGCGAGACCATCCGGGCTCTGAAGACGCGAGCCATCGACGGAAGGCTCGGACGCATCGCGACCATCCGTGTTCGTGCCGGGTGGCCGAGGGGTGATGCCTACTACGCCAGGAACGGGTGGGCGGGACGGGTTCAGTTGGACGGGTTCTGGGTGCTCGACAGTCCGATCAACAACGCGATTTCGCACCACGTGATGAACGTCCTCTACGTTTGCGGTGAACGATGACGACGGCGGTAGATGTGAGGACGGTGCAGGCTGAACTTTATCGCGCCAGAGATATCGAGAGTCTGGATACGGCCTCCCTGCGAGCAACGACGGAGAATGGCGTGGCCGTTCACATCGCGATGTCCCACGTCACTGACGAACTCTTCGGCCCTGTGATGGAGATGCAATGCGAGAAGGCCTCGGTGTGTTGGAGCCCCGGCCGCGCGGAGATCGCATACCATAGCGGCTCGACGGAGATACTCGAAGACGATGCGACACCCCCGCTGTGCACTCGGTCCTTCCTCAACATGATTGCAGTTCTCAGAGAAGGTGGGGTTGCCTGGTCAACGCTCGAGATCGCCCGTGCCCAGACCTTGTGCATTGACGCCGCTCACGAGAGCTGCTCCGAGATTCATACGATCCCCGATACAGCCGTGGAGCGTGTGGACCGCGACGGCGATTGTTTTCGGGTCGTCGATGGGATGGATGACCTCCTCATCGAGGGAGCGAAACAGGACAAGCTGTTTTCGGAGATGGGAGTTCCGTGGGCGGTGTCGACGGCACCTTTTGATACGTCGGGCTATCGCGCGTATCCGACCAACAGAGGTGGTGACCCCTGACGAAGGTGGCGGATGGTGGCAGGCCCCAGGGTGGCTTCGCCGTATTGTCGAGGCAGAAAATAGACAGAATGGTCAAGGTTCCGCGAGTATAGCTGGAGCCTTTTGCGTGTACGATTCAGACGTAGTGGGTAGGATGCCTGAATGTGATGGCGTTACCCAGGATGTCCGGCGCGGCTGCGGAGAGGATCAACGGGATGAGATACGGGGTCGTGGATCGGATCTGGTCGTTGCAAGGGGCGGACGGGAACCGGCAGTTTTCGAGTGCCACGCTGGCGAGGACGAGCTATACTTGGTCGACCCCTAAAGCGTATCAAGGACACGAATCGGCAACGATGAACTCGCAGTCACCAAACGAAGACCTGCGTATTCTGGTTGTGGACGACACGCTCCGGAACATCCAGATTCTGGATGCCGTTCTCGAAAAGGAGGGCTACAGGATCAACGTCGCGACGAGCGGCCCACAGGCGCTGGAGATCGTGAAACGCGCCCGACCGCATCTCGTTCTGCTCGATGTGATGATGCCCGAAATGGACGGTTTCGAGGTGTGTCGTCGTTTGAAAGCGGACGCCGCGTATCGGGACATTCCCGTGATTTTCCTGACGGCCCGGACGGAGACCGAGGATCTCGTCGAGGGTTTCGAAGTCGGGGCGGTCGACTACGTCACTAAGCCTTTCAACAGCACCGAATTGCTCGTGCGCGTCAAGACGCACCTGAGCCTCTACCTGCTCCAGACCGCGCTCGTGAACAGCCTCGATGAAAACGCCCGAATCAAACGCGAACACGAAGCGTTCCTGCGCCACGAATTGAACAACCGCATCACGACGATCATGGGCTACTCACATTTACTCAAGGTGCAGATGACGGAAGAAAAGCCACAGAAGTGGGCAGACCACATCCACCAGAGCGCCGAAGACATGTCGGATCTGATCAACACCCTCCGTGCGCTACAGGACATCGAGGCGGGCACGACCGAAGTGACAAGGCAGGAAATGGATCTGGTCGAGCTGATCAAGAAAGTGGCTGCCGACCTGGGTGTGGCTTTTGGCGGGCGCGCGGAGATCGAGTTGGCCCTGCCCGATCCGCCGGTCAAGATTCTCGGAGACGCCAACCTGCTGTTCGGGGTTTACCACAACCTGGCGAAGAACGCTGTCGAGCATATCGTGGAGCACGAGGTGGTCGATTCCACGATCGGTATTGCCCTGTCGGTCCAGGAGCAGGAAGCGTCGGTGGCGATCCACAACGGCGGACCTCCGATTCCGGCCGAGCTGATCGCCTCGTTTTTTGAAAAGTTCAATACCCACGGGAAGCAGGGAGGGACCGGTCTGGGCACATCCTACGCCCACCTGGTCACAACCGCCCACGGTGGGGAGATCGATGTTCAGTCCAGCGAAAGAGATGGTACGACGGTGACTGTACGGTTGCCCTCAGGCTGACTGTTTCTCTTCCACCGACTCCGTCCCTCCCGTGTCCTCCTCCTCGACTTCGTCGTCGATGACCTGTGTCGACGCTGAAATTTCGTCGACCCCGGACAGTTCGAACAGGGGGCGCTCCAGGTCTTCGGCGAAGATCCGCTGAACCTCTCCGATCATCACCTTCAGATCCGCTAAGGGTTCGGAATAAATAAACGGTCGATCTCAATGTTGAGCCATTGGCCGGATCGTGTAGTTCCAGTCGCCGTGGAAATCGTGCGGAGTGAGATCGATTTGGGTCATCTGTTCATCGGTCACCTTGACCCCGTTAGGGTAGGGTCGCTTGTCGATCTCGGAGCGTACTCGGAGACCGGCTTGAGTGGTCGTTCCGGCAATGAGATTCACGGTTGCAGCCAGGCTGACCAGGGGCTTGCCTCGCCCAGTTCATAGCGATGAAGGAGAACAGGCGATGTTCGATCTTGTTCCACTTACTAGTGCCAGGAGGGTAGTGGCATACGGTGATCGTCAGGCCAGTGCGATTCGCAAAGCGCTGCAGCTCCCACTTCCACAGCCGCGTCTTGGCACCGTTGCTGCCGCCTGCGTCCGCCGTGATTAGCAGATGCGTCGAAGTGCCGTAGGCGGGCCGTCCCATGTTCTTCCACCAACTTCGGATCGCATTCACGGCGAAGCTGGCCGTGTCGTGATCGATACCGACACTTACCCAGCCTTCATCACGGCTCAGATCATACACTCCATAAGGGATCGCCTTGCCCTGAGCAGGCACTATGAAATCGTGTACCTTCACACGCTCCGGGTCTCCCTTGGGTCGCCATTCTCGGCCAGGATTCTTGAAGTCGCCGATCAACTCTTTCTTCTTGGTGTCCACCGAGATAACGGGAAGGCCCTGCTGCTGCTGCTGGCTAATCCGATCATCGAGGTAAACGAACTGAGCGTCCCTCCGGGTGTGCAGATCCCTCCCTTGTCTTCCGATTCGCCTGCAGCGTGTAATCGTGTTCGTGCAGGAGATTGGCAACGATCCTGGGGCTCACCGAATGCCCCATCGCTTGCAACTCGGCGGCCAGTTTGCGAGTGCTCTTCGATGTCCATCTCAGAGGATTGTCGTCAGGCGACCCCGCAGTCGTTGGCTCGACCAGATCATTCAGGTCCTGCCACAGCGTCGGGTCCGTGTCGGCCTTCCGCTTACGACCGCCGCCTGGACGCCGGATGCGAGCCGGGTCCAAAGGTTCGTCCGACCTCAACTCCTGAATGCCACGAAAGATCCGCTCTCTGGACATTCCTGTCGCCAGAGCCACAATCGCGATCCCACCGTGACCCAACGCTTCGGCTTCCGTGGCGGCCCACAGACGACGCGTGCGTTCCGTCAGCACCGGAGCCAAGGCTTCATACTTCGTTCGGAGAGTTTCGACGTCCACACTCCGAGCGTAAGATCATTACCTTGAAAAGTGCAGCACTTATTTCGTGGCAAACCCTTAGTGAGACCCACGTAGAGCACCTTCGAAATGCTGGAGAGGATATATACGCAGAATTCTCGCATAGGGACGAGTCTACTCAGATTCAATCAGGCGTGCAACTCGTTGGACCCTGAGCGCCGGTCATCACCCGGGTGTCATTTCGACACGGTCTGGCGTGGATACGATGCGAATTCGTTCGCGGAGCCGAACGAACCGTGGAGAAATCTCCGCGCGACAACTGTGGTAAGAGACAAGTATCGCCAGCAGTACACTTTGGTACGCGACTGATGACGGTTCTACCGACAGTCTTTACGAAACACTTACGCGTTGAGATCCCTCACCCCTGGTGATTGCCGAAGGCACCACGCGAGGTTCGAGATGACAGGCGGGTCACGCTCGTCGCGGTGGTATCGGCGATGAGACGGCGATGAGGTCGTGGCGGTTGTAGTCGAAGGCGAAGTGGACGAAGGATTCGTCTTCCGTCACGAAACCGTCGGGGTAGGAAAGCTGACCCGGGAAGTCGGTGATCGTGCGTTTGTAATTCCACGATACCATATCGTCGTCCGAGATCCACATCGCCAGCGGGTTGCGTACGCGCAGCGTGGCATTGGGGTTGTGGATCAGCACGATTCTACCATCGCTCAATCGGTGAAGCCGGAACTTCGTTCCCGGATTGGGGATGTCCGTGTCTGCCCAGGCTGACCACGTCCTGCCTCGATCCTTCGATTCGCTCCGTGACAGCCGACCCGTTCCATCCGCACGACACAACATCACCAGCCGTCCATCACCGATCTCGACCAGATTTGCCTCATTCCATCCAGCCTGAGGTCCCACGATCGCCGATTTCGTCCACGTGGCACCCTCATCCTCGCTGATCAGCACACCGTTCACACCTTGCTGGAACGACCCATCGTCCAGGTGGGACGGCATCGGATCATCCGCAACGTCATACGACTGAAAAGGTAGATACCACGTTCCCCACGTGGCCACGTAGAGATTCCGGATGAACGTCCGGCGCGGGAGCGGCTCGAAGGGCACGGGGTCCGACCACGTCCGGCCGCCATCCTTACTCGCGAACGTGAACACGCGCCAATCCTCGAACCGCCCTTCGTGCGAATGACCGAAGATCGTCATCACGCCGTTCAGAACGATCACCTCGGAGAGCAGACATCCTCGGTCTTCATACGCGAGCACCGGTTCCGGCTTGCTCCAAGTGGCTCCAGCATCGGTGGTCCGACAGAGTGCGATGTAGTTCTCTTTCTGCGGCTCGTGATCGCCTCCTGTCATGAAGACGATCACCCATTCGTCCTCGCTGACGGGACGAAGCGCCTGGTCGCAGACGCAATGGTCGCCCGGGGTGCCCTTGTAGACGTGAACGAGTCGGTCTTGCATATCGTGCTCCGCATAAGAATAAGATGACCCAAGTGTCATTCGACCAGGAACATGACCTATCCTGTTGAGCGACAGGCGATTCTGCACGCCGGACTTGGCACGAGGAGTGGCGTTTCACGTCTTGGGGCTTCGCGTGGCTCTTCGTGCTGAGATCTCTCACCCCTGGTGATGGCCGAAGGCACCTTACGGGGTTCTCTCGCTTCGCTCGAGACAGGCTCCTGACAGGCGGGCGCAGGTCATCGCTCCAGGAGATTCCGTTCGATTCGGTGAGGGATTCCGTCTTCGTCCGGATTCATCTCGAAGCCGGCTGCGGCAAACACGATTCCCAGGTTGGCGTTCCAGGCGATATAGGTGCCCCCGGCTCCCGCGCCCCACGCCCACTTTCGATCGGCGCCTGGAAAATAGTCACCATCTGAATTCGTCCAGGTCAGGAACCCGTACGGGCATTCACGAAATGCTTCACTGAACGCCCTGAGGTGGCTGATCCCGTCGTTGGGGCCTTCGTAGTTCACACCCATTCCGTGTGTCTGCTTCGTTTCCATCTGTTCCACAAAACCCTCGGGCAGGATGCGCTTCCCCCTCCAGCAGCCACGCGCCAGCGCGAACAGACCGAGACGCCCCATGTGATCGAGACTGATCACAAAACGCACACCGTCATCCATTTGGCTGGCCTCGTCGAACACGACGCGGGTCGACCAGCCTTCCATTCCGATCGCATCGAAGTAAGCCATCCTGGCAACTTCGTCATACGCATCGTAGAAATCGGCTTTGCCGTAGACTCTGGCGAGTGCGTTGCAGAGGTGCACCAGGTTAAGATCCGAGTATGTCCACATTTCACCCGGTTTATACGCGGGATACCCGTCATAGGGATAGTCGAATCCGGCGCTCTGCGTCATGACATCGCGCCAGGTTGCGTCTCGCTGAGACATCGGCAGGTCCACCCAATCACCGATTTTCTGATCGATGGACGGGATGCGTCCCTGGTGGACAGCCGCTCCGACGATCATCGCGTGCCAGGTCTTCCGGAGGGAGGCAACATCCAACGTCTCGTCGAAATCTCCCTCGTGGTGGAGAAGATAGCCCCACCTCCAGATTCCCCACCGCGCTTCACGTCTCGAATTAGGATGGGTCTGGACGAAATCCCTTATCGCGCCGATGATCCCTTCGGCGATTCCCGCTTCGCCCAACGGACACCGGGACCATCGCCCCGGCCCACACCATCATCAGGGAAGCTCAGATCGTTCACGCTACCACACCTTCTTCTGACGTAAGAGGGGAATCTCACGCATAAGATTGCGCTGTTTGGCACCGATCGGTAATTTCCTAAACCTTGAAATAGGAGACCGATGGCAACTGCCGAACACATCCAGGATTACCCTGCCGCTCAACCCCAAGTAGAGCGCATCGTCACGCTGCGAGCTGTCGTTTGCGGTGTTGTGACGATGGTGGTCAGCACCATCTACATGGACTACTTCGCCAGGAACCTCGTCAAGAGTTACCTGCCCGTTGCAGTCCTCATTCCGTTCGTCGGATGGGTCGTCCTGAACACGCTCCTCCGCCTGACGGTCCCCAAAGCCGCACTCACCAAACACGAGATTCTCGTTGTTTTCGCCATGATCTGGGTTTCAGGGAACATGCCCGCCGTTGGCTGGGGCATGCATTCTGTCAGTCTGATTCCTGCGCCCGACTTCTATGCCTCCCCGGAAAACCGGGTTCGTGATGTCATCATTCCCGTGCTGCCCAAGTACCTATTTCTCGAACCCACGAAAGATCCCAGTATCCATCAGCTTTACACCGGGTTGCCTCGGGGCGACGAGATGCCGTGGTTCAAATGGTTCCGCCCCCTCTTCTGGTGGCTCGTTGGATGCCTCGGGGCCTTCATGGCCTCCCTTTTTTGCAGCGTGTTGTTTTTCCGCCAGTGGGACGAGCAGGAACGTCTTGTCTTTCCCATGTCGGCGTTCCCGGTCGACATGCTGGACGAAGACAAGGATGGCATTCCGAACGTCTTCAAGAATAAAATTTTCTGGTTGGGGTTTACCTGTGTCTTCGGCGTCATCGCCTGGAACATGCTCGGCTACTTCGCGATCAACCTGCCGCGCAACACTTTGTTCGACAAGGCGGCGCCGATCACCCTCGGCCCGGACTATCCCCCGTTCAATTTCCGAATCCAGCCCCTCCTCATGGGTCTCGCCTACCTCTGCCCGACGGACATTCTGTTCAGCTTCTGGTTCTACAATCTGATCAACACGTTCAAGATCGGCGCCATCAACCGCACCGGCCTCACAGTCGGTCTCGCGGGGCAGCCATCCAAAGCACCCGAAATCGCGACCCTGGAATCGAGTGGCGCGCTCTTCCTCGTCGTCGGCTGGTCAATTTGGGTCTCGCGTCACCACTTGAAGCACACGCTGAACGTAGCCTTCTCCCAACACGGAGAGAAAGACGACGGCGTCCCCGTTTCCTACCGAACCGCCTGGCTCGGACTCGGCGCTTCCGTCCTGATCCTCGCAGGTTGGTGCGTCTCGACCGGTCTGACGATCGGGGCAACGCTGCTCCAGCTCATCTTCCTCTTTGTTTGCTACTTCGGTATCTCGAAATATGCGGCGACGACCGGCTTTACTTTCCTCAATCCGGCCGGCGGCAAGGGGCATTCCATCATCCTCGCAATCGGCGGATCGGTCAATTTCACGCCATCTTCACAGGCCATGATGGTCCTCATCCAGCGCAACATATTTTTGGGTGCCCCCATCAGAACGGCGAGCATCCCCTCCATCCCACATTACTTCAAGATGCTTGGCCCGAATCTCAGGCGCGTTCCCGCCATCTGGCTCATCTTGCCTGGCGCCCTCATATTCGGGTGGTGGTTGGCCGCCTACGTCCGCATCGACCGATGTTACCGCGTCGGCGGTCTCAACGCGGGTTTGGTCCCCTGGGCCGTCAACGCACTCGTCGCCAACCTACCCTATATCGAAGGCACGAAGAACGAAGTCTTCGATCCACAGAAGCAGGGCGTTTGGCTGTTTGGGGCGGGTGAAGCTGCGCTCCTCACATTGCTCCGCGCGAGATTCTCCTGGTGGCCGCTTCACCCAATCGCGATCGCCTTCCCGGAGCGTCGCTACGCGTATTGCTTGCTCCTCGTCTGGATAGCGAAGACCGTGGTGCTCAAAGTCGGCGGCGTAGGCCTCTACCGACGGTCCCTCCCCTTCGCCTATGGCGCCATCTGCGGCTATCTCCTCGGGATCGCAGTCTCCAGCGCGATCGATGCGATCTGGTTCCCGGATGGAGGGCATTTTGTACATGGATGGTAGTATTGCCCAATGAGTCTGCCCTTCTTGTCCTAAGCTTGTAGGCGATGCAATTCTGAGCGGGCGACACGGAGAGCGGGCGTGGCAAGGGATCTGCAAACGCTGGCGGGATGAATGCGGCTGATTCTTCGATGTGAATCAGCCGTCTTCATTGTATGGATTGATCAAAAAGACTTGGGATGCTTCCGAGCTCGACGGGACCGGTGGCGGTCTCGTATGAAGCGGCCTGGTCGAATGGGAAGGGATGTCCACCGAGGGCGGGGAAAGGATCTGGTGCGGCCACCGCGGGGTGATGGCGATTCAGGTCGTCCGGGTCGCCGTCCCCCACCACCTCCCCGACCGCCCCGTCCGAACAGATAGACGAGCAGAGCGATGAAGTTCATCAGGAGAAGGGACCACAAGGTCGAATTGAGGAAGTGGGAAAGCAGGTGTCATCTCTTCGGCGGAAATTTCCGCTCTAGGCAGTGAAGTGGTGCGTTCTGGCCAGAAGACGCGATCACGATTACTTCTCGTGGAATCTCTACTATTTTCGTGCCAAACAGCAGAGACGGCTGATCCATATCCATGAATCAGCCATCTTCTGACCGCAGTGAACGGGGAGGCCCGCGCATCTTTTCGCCCTCCCCAACCACGACATAGATTCAGATGAGATACATCAGCGGAACCCTCTCAGGTTCGATTTTCCTCAGATTCCTCTACCAATCGCAACTCCGTGGTGTCAGCCCCCAAGCTCCTTAGGGCTTCCTCCACGTGTTTATGGATAGCATAGTCGGCCTTCTCTTCACCGAGTTGTTTCAAGAGATCATCCGAACCACCACAGACAAGTAGAACGCCCGAATTTCCTCGAAGCTTGTCTGATACCTGCACAAGGAGGCCGGTCAGAAGGTTGCTGTGCGCTTCGAGCTTTTGCATGTCCACAACGATTCGGATCATACCACTCTCAAGAATGCCGCGTAAGCGGCGAGGATGAATGCGGCCGCCGAAACCTTCGTCGCGGTACCCTTGAGGTGAAGCACCACTGCATCTCCACAACGGCTTTCTGAAATTTCCAGATCGGGATGATCCATAGAGCGCCTATGGCCTGTCGGATTGATTGTCAAGTCGCAATTCGGCTTCCACGAGTGCATTCATCACAGATGGTGTCTCAGCACCTTGTCCCAAGGCGTCAACTGCCCGTCGTACATAGACGAGATCATCTGGATACAAAGATAACGCATCAACAATGCTTTCAATGACTTCGACCGTTGCGGCAGGTTTGCCAACCTTGGTGACGACATCCAGCGCCCTGTGCCTGGTTACCCCGTCTCCATCTCGAACCAACGGGGCGACCTTCGCAAGCAATTCAGGTCTGTCGGAAACCGTGGCCGAAACAAGCGCCGTAAAAGGATCCGCCATCTCACCTGAGGGAATCCAGGCGCCGGCCACGATGGCATCGAAGAGATCATCTGTAACAACGTGGACACCAATCTGAAGAATGGTCGTCATGGCTGTGTCAGCATTGCTGCACGCAGATCGAAAGGCTTTCCTGGACTTCTCATCCAAGTCGCCCTCTTCCATTCTTGTGTCTAATTCTTGAGGATATCTCAAAACGTAGATCAGACCCTCCGCCACTTCCTCCGTGACGGCTTCAGTTCCCGTTTCCCGGAGAGCCCTCATTGCAAAGAACCTCAGTTCATCGAAGTCGCCCATCAAAAGGTTCGGTAACTGGCCGATCGCTCGACGCTTGACGTCCTGATCGTGAGATTTTAAAAGGCTCTATCCGGGTTTCTCAACGGTGAAACTATAGAATGACAAGGTCATAGATCGTTCCCTACGCTTGGTTGTGTGTGTAGGACAATCAAAGCGAAGGGGGTGCGACCTATGACCGGGAGCAGATTACTATCGAAACTGCTGAGATTCAAGGGGTTCCGTGTTGTCAGCTGGTGGTTTGAGGGGAGAAGCTGCTTCGTCATCGCCGTAAAGCCACATAAGAATGGTTGTTGTTGTCCGGAGTGCGGCCGTCGAGGTAAAATCGTCCGCACAATGCCCCATCCGCGTCGGTGGCGTGACATTCCGGTGTGCGGGTGGAGGGTCTGGCTTCTCTACCATCCTCGGGAGATTCGGTGTCCTACCCACGGTCGTGTGGTCGAGGAGATTCCGTGGGCGGAGCGGTTCTCTCGGGTGACGTATCGCTTCGAGTATGCCATGCTGCGCTACTGCCAGACCATGACGCAGAAGGCGGCGTCCGAGTTACTGCGCATCTCTGCCTCGACGCTGTCGGATCTCCTTCACCGATCCATCACGCGGCTTCGTGAAGGTCATCGTATCCGAGGGCTCAAAACCATCGGGATCGACGAGATCTCCTACGCCAAGCGTCACAGGTACGCCACGCTCGTTTACGATCTGGACCGCTCCTGCGTGGTGTGGGTTGGCCGCGGCAGGGCGCGTAAAACGATCGATCGGTTCTTCACAGAGGCTCTCAGTCCCTACCGGAGATCCAAGATCGAGTGGGCCTGCTGCGACATAAGCGAAGCTTACATCGGAGCCATCCAGGAACACTGTCCGAATGCCAAGCTGGTCCTCGATCGCTTTCACATCGTCAAGGCTCTCAATGCCGCCGTTGACGAGGTCCGTAAGGACCAGTGGCGTAAAGCTGCCCCGGATGAGCGCAAAGCCATGAAGGGCCTCCGATGGCTCCTCTACCGGCACTCAGCGACACGCTCCAGAGGGGATACTCGGACACTCAAAGCACTGGAGAAGGCGAACTACCGAATCTATAGAGCCTGGAGACTCAAGGACGAGTTCGAGCAGTTCTGGGAATACAAAGCGCCCTGGGCTGCCGAACGCTTCCTGAAATGCTGGACGACGTCCGCACTCAGAAGTCGACTTGAACCCCTGCGAAAGTTCGTCAGGACCCTGCGACAGCACTTCTTCGGCGTCCTCGCATTCGTGAACACGCGTCTTACCAACGCCATCGCCGAAGGCCTCAACCGAATCGTCCAAATCGTCAAGAACCGAGCCAGCGGATTCCGCACACTCGACGCATTCAACGATATGATCTTCCTTACCGTCGGAGACATAAACATCCCTGAGCAGATTCCGAAGAGGTTCCGCACACTCTAACCGCGCCCCCATGCCAGGAACCACGGCACCTTCACCCACTTCATCTCGTTGAGAGATCCGGATATAGCCTTTAAAAAGGCACTTGAGCAGCAACCATGCTTCCGAATCCGCCTCTAACCTCATTCGTACACCAGGGCCCTCCCCCTCTTTCAGATTCCCCGATGCCGGATCTTGTATATCTTCCAGCAAACTGAAGAGCAGTTCGACGATCCGACGATCGAGAGCAGCATCTCCGAGGGCAGCAACCAAATTGAGGCCGAGCAATCTCCTCCGTGAGTCGCCCGTCAGCAACTCACCCAGCCCCGCGAGTACTTCCTGCGTCACAGCTGCCGAGCCCCACTTCTTCAAAACAAACGCAGCAGATGAACTTCGATTGATGTCTTCGTGGGAAAGGAGGTCTGCCAACGTATTCAGAGTCGCCAACGACGGATTGGGCCCGGGCAACTCGACGAGTAGAGAGACGGCTCGTCGGCGCACTTCGGTATCCCCGCCTCGCAGCAGGTTTACACTTCGTGCCAGAATCTCGTCGCTTATTTCAGCCTGGAAGAGTTCCTTGATCGCTTCCGCGGCCTCCAACGCGACCATATCATCTTCTCCCCGCAAGCAATCGAAGAGCACTAGTAGGGAAAGACTGGATACAGCTTGCCCGAACGCCTTCCAAACACCAATGGCTCCTTCCTTTATTTCCAGGCTCGCATCGCTAGCCAACAGACCGGATAGAACTTCCAGGACCTCGCCTGTAGCTGCACGTTCCCCCCACGCTTTAAGCGTGCGAAGCAAAATCCATGTGATCTCAGATGATTCCGTAGCTGCCGTGTCGCCGGACGTTCCAACTACCCGACTCTCTTCCCGCATCAGGAAGACTACCGCATCCAGGATCTCCTTGGTAGCCGCGCCGGGCCCGAGACTCTCGAGTTGGCCGGCCGCCATGCATCTCAGATCAGAGTCCCCGAGACAGGTCTCAATCCCTTTCAGGATGTCCTGAGTCACGGCATCTTCCCCAAGGAGGTCGATTTCAAACAGTGCGGAGGCTCTTGCATCGATGTCCTCGCACACCAGAAGATCACTGACACAGGCCAGAACCTCCGGTGTCCGTTGCCCAAACTTCGCAAGAGCCGAAACTGCCCCGCAACGTACTATCGGCGTCGAATCTTCCAATAGACCCCACAAACCATCCAGCAGATCCTCGTCGTCAGATCGAAACTCCTTCGCAGCGAAAACCGCCTCACGTCGAACGGCTTCATTCTCGTCCCTAAAGCAAAGCGTCACTAAATTCGAAAGCTCATTCCACCCCGCACCCATCCGCGCGATCAGCTTCAGTCCAGCCACTCGTGATTCGGTTGACGTCGAAAACAACTCCTGAAGACGCTCTATTACCGATTTCCGATGATCGGGACCCACGGCACTCAAGACAGCACCAATCTTATTTCTGACATCGGTGTCCTCAGTATCGAGTAGGGCCACCAGGGCCAGGATGAGTTCGGGGTCTTCGATTCCACCAGCCCAGTCCTCAAGCAGTTTCAGGGAACCTACTTGGACCGCAGGTCTTGGATCCCTCAGCCACTTCGCTAAATCACTGGCGCTTTCGGCAGAGAGCGATGCCCCCGATCGTCCAACTGACTCGGCCACGCCGGCCATTTCTACGCCTATCTCGGGCGGCAGATCCGGATCCGCTGAGGAAGGAGTGCGTTCTGGCACTTCAACACCGGCCTCCTCTTGCATCATGCGAAGCATTTCGGCCTCGACGTCGTAATCTTCAGCGTCCATCAACCACCTCACAAGTGTTGGGAGTACCAGAGCTAAGCTGCGACACAAGACCACAGACAATTCAGATGCCGTTGAACGACTGCACCCACAGACCAAACCATCCTCAAGGGTGATAGAGCGCCTGAAGTTTATCTCTACGTTATGTGGATGATCGGACGCCGTCGGTCAATCGGGAGGGCTCCGAGAGCCGTTCAGGTCCGTTGGTCATTGAGATCCGATCTAAAACGATGAGATAGAGACGTGTGCCCACGCTCGGAAGTTTGATAAATACCAGACAGTTACAACTGCATTTCAGATCAACCGTAAACCGGATTGGCAGCAAGGTTGGCCTGATCACACGGCCAGGGGCTGTCTGCCATAGATCTAAGATTCGTCTCGATCATCAGCAGTCGATTGCCCACTGTCATTGCCAGACGCCCCTCAGTGGGCAAGAGAACACGGCCGCCAAACGCGTCCGTCAGGGATGGGTCCGAGAAGACGACCTCAACATCGCCATCTTCGTAGACCAGAACCAGCCGACCGTTGTGCCAGATAGCCACCGTACCTTCAACGTCGACCACTGGATGGGCAGCACCCCTCGGAATCATTGGCCCAGACGTTGTCCCGCCCTGAGGATCCAGCGTTACCAATCGGTAGGGATCAGACCTGTTGCTCGATTCGAGGAGTCGAACGTCACCCGAAGGAGAGACGACGGCCTTGCCCGCGCTTTTCCAATGCTCTCGAACCGTACCATCTGGACCATACAGCCACGTGTCGAACGCCCCGTAGCCATGTGCACCGATCAGAAATTCCCTCGAGCCGACGATCTGTATCTGGCCCTGGGGATGAGGATCAGTAACCCAACGGACGACCCCGTCACTTCGAGCCAGACAGAAGGAGCGTCCTAGGCCTGTCGAATCGCGGCAGCTGGCCAGGAGCAGATCCCCCGACAGCAACAGAGCGCTGTGGTGGGCACCCAACCAGGACTCCGGCCGCCACGGTTCGACTTCCCGAATCACGCCGCCCTGCGTAAAGTCGATCTTTTTGATGTATCCCGATAGTATGCCGGCTTCAAGGTTCGAAGACCACACTTCCTGACCGGAAGGCTGCAGGCTAACCACACGGGCATCGGCGGTCTCTGCGATCTCCGCCCTTGCGACCATCACGAAGACCGTGTCATCCACCCAAAGGAAACTCTGGATGCGTTCATCGATGTCACAGGTCACTCTAATGTTGTCCAGTCTGCGACCATTTTCGTCGAAACCAAGAAGGTTCGATCCGACAGATACCCAACATATCCCATTCCCGTCGAGCCTGAGATCGCCCACATCCCGACCGTCGAGACGGACACGATTCACTGGATGACCCACCAGATCATATATCTCGATGTCAGAGGCGAACGTGAGCACATATGCCCGATTCTCACCGATCACCAGGCACTTGTATGAATCACTAGTTTCCTGAGACCATAGGAGAGGTCTCTCATCAACAGCCATACATCCTCCAGCTCAAGCCAGGACATCCCCAGATCATATCTCACCTTTGACACCGACGCTTCCTCCGCTGTCACTTCGCGACTTTCTTCGTTTGACAGGTAACATCCGCGATCGCCACGATCTCCGCATCGGCGGACCGTGTCGAAATGACAAGACGCTTGATCGAGGACCGGTGCGGAGTCCTGTCCCAATCGCGTCAGAAAAGTTTGGCGGCCGAGCCCGGATTCGGATTCAGCCGCCTGAACGCTTCCTCGTGCTCGGCGGTTCCTGGCCCCCTCGACTAAGCTCGGGGCAGGCTCCGACCGGTCCCACCGGTATTCAGTTACCCGTCTTCGTAGGCCAAGGCGCAGCTTGCTGGTGTCCCATCCGCCTCTGCAAACACCTTCCCGAATTCCTCTTTCGATACCGCCTTCGTGGACACACCACGATACTGGAACTGAAGAGCGCGACGACGACCGGCTGTCCGATTGGGTGGCGTTTGGTGCGGAAGCATCGCCGAAAAATAGATCACGCCCCCCGCCCCCATTTCTACGGGAACCGCCCGATCCTTCTCGATACGGTCGCCAAGGATCTCGCAGTCAATTGTATGATGGTGTTTCAGCGCGCCGAGCTTGTGCCCTCCTGGAAGCACGTGCATGCATCCGTTCTCGATCGTCGTATCGTCCAACGCGATCCAGGCCGTCGCGACTTTCTCCAGCGGAAGCCAGTTGAAATAGGCGTTGTCCTGATGCCATGGTTTCTCCGATCCGATGAACGGCGGTTTGGAGAGCGCCATCTCGGCCTTGAGGATGGCCTCCTCGCGCAGGATCTGCTCGATAAATCCCTTGATCCTCGGATGTTGCGTCAACGCAACAAAAGTCGAGTGCTCTTGATGGTAGCCGTGCAGTTTCCGAAAGTGCAGTTCCGCCTCTTCGATCGGTATCGACAGAAGATCGACACCCTCCTCGAAGTGGATTCCGAACCCGGAGTCCGGTCTGCGAATCTGAATGCCGGCGTAATTCTTCGTTGCATTCGGGTTCTTGCGCACGTCCGCTTCGCCCCTATGTGCCATCTCCATGAGCCTACACGTGATCTCCGACAGCGCATCTCTTGCAGCCTGCACTTCCGATTCGGACAGCACGTTCTCGAACGCAACGTAACCGAACGCTTCGAAGTTTGCCCGATGGGAATCGGCCAGCTGGTCTGGGCAGGATTCAGCAATCACTTCGGATGACATTCTGGTACTCCTGTGAAGACCCACAGTACCTGCAAGCCACGGACGGCACGAGCACACCGGACCTCGACCCCTCGTCTACGCTCAGGACAGGCTCCCACGGAGTCTGACGGGTAAAACCGCGTCGAAATACTCGATTCTCGACGCTCAGTTCAAAGGTGCACGTTCGATGCCCAGCAGTTGGCGGCACCAATCACCTCGCTCTCGATTCAGTCGATTTCGGAATTCGCCACGGGGAATACACATATCGTATTGCTTCATCCCGAAGTGGACATAGTTGAACAGAAGCATCCGCCGCGCCTTCGTATCCGTATTGTCGAGCGCCGTATGCCAAAGGCGACCGTTCCATATCACGGCCGAGCCCGCCTTGCCTGTCATCTTCACGTGGTCAGGCATTTCATCCAGTTTTTCGAGCGTCGGCGGATTCTCTTCCCACCTGTGTGAACCAGGTACGACGCTGAACGGGCCGGTCGCCTCATCCACATCATCCAGAAGATAAAAGATCTTGATCTTGAAATGAGGTGTGTGGCAGGCCTGGTTTGATTCCCACCGCGATCGGTCCTCTGGCGAGAAAGCGCCGACGTCGTGATTCCACTTCTGAGCATCCCGATGCCACTTCGTGTGGGCGTCCGTCTTCGGAATCTTCACGTGGTATGCGTTGTCGATCATCATCACATCGGGGCCCTGCATCCGCTCGGCGAAACGCGTAGCCACCGGATGTTCGAGGATGTCGACAAACACGTCGTCGTGGGAAATGATGGGCTCGACCACGTGCGCCGTCGGTCCGTTTCCGTAGTAGCGGATGCGATCCGGATCGTCTTGACCTCGAGCCAGTCTTCGCGCGTAGCCTCCTCAGCGGAGTCCGCGGCCATTTGGGCTCGCACCAGAACGTCGGTGTCGAGAATGTCCTCGACGAAGAGGTAGCCCTGCTCGTCGAACTGCCTGTAGTGGTCTTCGGTGATCATCAAAGGGTCAGGACGGGTTCAAGTGCCAATCGTCTCGAACACGGGCGCTGCGAAAACATCTTCGAACTCCCCGCCCGTCTTCATTCGCTGGTATTCCCATTCGTAGGGAGACTCGACAAGACGTTTGGGGCCGTTTCGAACATCGTGACCCATGTCAGCGACCCTCGGATAATGGCTGTAGATCATGATCCGTCTCGGCCGGCCCGACACATTCGGTCGCGAGTTGTGAATCAGCAGCGAGTGGAAGAACATCACCGATCCTGCGGGAGCGAGCACATCGATGCCACCCTCCGGGTCGATGTGACCTGGCAGGACCTCGAGTCCGAGATCATTTCGCTCGTGCGGTAAATCCTCGCGATGCGACCCGGGCCAGATGTGGAGGGGGCCCGTGTCCGGTCTGCAGTCATCGAACACGATGGCGGACGACACGATCGTCTGAGGATAATCCTGGGATTTGTAGTAGGCCCAGTCGCTGTGAATTGGAAACCGATCGTCCTCCCTGTCGCCGCACTCGAGACCATCGACATCCGTCGCCAGCGGTTGCTTGTAATTCAGCTTTTCCTCCATTAGGACGGGCTCGTCACGCATGATCGAACGGAGCGGGGCAATCAAACGCTCGTCTGAAGAGATCTCCGCCAGGTAGAGCGACAGATCGTTGATCGGCTGGATTTTCCTGACCAGGTAGCCCGATCCGGACACATCCACAATGTCGAGCCGCCCACTCTTTCTGGCGTTGGCGATCGACGAATTGATGATCAGCTCGAGAACTGCATCGGCTTCGCGCCGCATCCTTTCCGTTTCGTCTTCGTCGAACGCGCGCTCCCAGATTGCATATCCATCCTTCTCGAATTGATGAACCAGCTGCTCAACCATGAATCCTCCATCGGTCAGGTCATCGAAACGTCAACGCACTTCACCACAAATGTAAGCAATCACCCGAACAGACGATGTTTCCCCGTTCGACGGGGTGCCGCAGCCTGCGTCAGAACTCACAGCGTTCCCGCATTCGTCCACGCGGCTTCTAAATTCGCACGAACCTATCGGGCGAAAGCGCCGTCCAATGTTCTATCTGAAATGTTCAATGTTCTATGTCAAATGTCGATCGGCAAAGTCCATCCATCTTTCCCAATCGTAGACCGTCACATCGTGTCCACCGGCTCGAATGTGATAGCCGATGCGACTCATCACCGGTTCGTGGATGCCGGGCATCGTTTCGGCGTCCAGCCCATCGGTCCCGAGCAAGCGGTACACGGGGTCCGCGAACCGGGCGGCCAGAAACTCGCCCTTCGGATCCGCCCATCCATCATCCTCGGCACTCGTCACGTAGACAGGGCGTGGGGCGGCCAGGGCGATCAGCATGTGCTGGTCGACCGGCAGGGCATCCTCATTCTCGTTGTACTGACGGAAATTGTCGCAGAACCAATGGGGGAACGAATCGTTGATGCGACCGACCGTCTCGCCGAACCGGCGCCGGGAAAGGGCAGCGCCCCCACATCCAGAATCGTTCGAAATCACGATCGCAAAACGCTCATCCCGTGCGCCCGCCCAGAGCGCCGTCTTCCCCAATCGCGAATGCCCCATCACGGCAACGCGCGAGGCATCGATATCATCATCCGTCTCGAAGTAGTCGAGCGCGCGACTCAGGCCCCAGGCCCACGCCCCGATTGCCCCCCACTCATCCGCCTCAGGCTTCGTCTGCTCCTCATGATAAAACAGGGGATGGACTCCATTCTGGTAGCCATCGTCGTGATCCGGATCCAGATCACCGCAGTAGACCGTGGCAACCCCGTATCCTCGTGCGACGATCGACTCGACCGCCCAGCGACCCGATGACGTTCCACGCGCAGTTTCCGTCGAGCGATGATCGACGACCCCATCCCCCTTCTCGCGCATCCACTCGTCCGACATGACGATCTCGGGATCGTTCTGAACGGTATGATTCCCCTGAAAGTTCAGACCTACAAACATCGGACAGGTCGTCTCTCGATCGACCGGTAGATACATCAGGAGATCCATGTAGGGACGGGCATCGTCCGACGTGAAATGCACGCGGACCTGTCGGCGCAGACAGCGTCCTCCGGCTGTTTTCCCTTCTTCGAGAACGGTATATCGCGCATCGATGGCACCGTTCGGGGTCCGTCCGTAAACGTGTGTTTCGAACAGAGTTAAAATCTCTCTCCGGCGCCCTTCCCACGCTTCGGCTCCTTCCACCGTGCTTACATCGTCCGACACGAGGGGATCCGGTAATGTGTAATCGGGCACATTGGCTTCGTCGTAGTTGGCCTCAAACGCCATTCCGTCAATCCTCTAAACCGATCGCCCACCGGATGCAGCCCGTGATGTGATCCAGGAACCAGTCCTGATGCCACAGAACATCGGGATGGCCGAGTGCAGTATACATCACCCGCCCCTTCCCATACGCGTGGCACCACCCCATCGCATAGTCGTGATCTTCCCGATTCCCCTTTGCCAGATCGACGGTGTCGTTGTCGATTCGCATCAACACCCGTGTCTTGTCGCGATCCCAGTTCTTGAACGTGTAGATCTCGTCCACGACCGTGAATCGATCGCCCAGCATCCGTGTGGCCGGATGATCGCCGTCCTCCACGATGACCCCCACTTCCTGGTGCCACGGATGACCGCTGAACCACCCCCCGAGCATCTCTGCGTACTCCGGCCAATCATAGCACGTATCCGTGGCGTTGTGGACACCCAGAAACCCTTTGCCGTTCCTCACGAACGACAGAACCGACTCCCTCTGCTCATCCGTAAAAGCCAGGTTGCCCGTCGTCGCAAAGATTAGCAGATCCAGGTCCCCAAGCGCCTCGGGCGTCACCTTGTCAAGCCTGTGCGTCGTTCGTATTTCCCAGTCGTGCTTCTGAGCCAAGCCCTTGAACGCGACCTCCGCATCGGGCAAATACGAGTGCTCGAAGCCGGCCGAATGACGCAGCATCAATGCTTTCATCGATTCACTTACCTTCCGAACTATGGCTTTTGTAAAGCGTTTCGATCCATCGATCCGTCGAGATGAAACGCCAGGACCACGACGACCACTTCTCGGGCAGACCGGCGGCCTTCGCCTGATCCAACGTCATCCCAGACGCAACCTTGTCCCGAATCAATCCCGACGTCTCCTTCAGCATCCCGATATAAGTCGCGAGATCTTTCTTCGTTGAAAGTGGGCCGTGTCCGGGGATGATTCTGTCACCATCCGTGGCGTGTCCGTAAACGGTTTCGACCGCCTGGAGGTAACCGTCCAGCGTGCCCCCACTGTCGAGATCGATGTAGGGGAACATGCCCGAGAAGAACAGGTCACCTGCGTGGATCACGTTCGAACCGGTAAAGTGGATCACCGCATCGCCGTCGGTGTGGGCATTCGGATAATGGCTGGCGCGGATGGCCTCACCGTTTAAGTGGATTGTCAGCGACTGATCGAACGTGATTTCAGGCAACGCGTGTGCCGGCAACGCTTCTCCATCTTCCCGTTGTTCGATCAATCTATGACGTACGTTCGTATGTGAAACGATCGTTGCATCCCTCCCGAATTCGGGATTCCCGCCCGTGTGGTCCCCGTGGTAGTGGGTGTTCAGTACGAAGATCGGTGCGGTTCCCCCTAATTCCTGAATCGCCGCCAGAATCTTGCCTGCCAACGGAGCGAACTTGTCGTCGACCATCAGCACGCCATCCGGGCCAACGGAAACGCCGATGTTGCCGCCGGGCCCAGAGAGCACGTGGATGCTTCCCGCCACATGCGTCGTCACGATCTCCTGTCCGTTGACCGAACTGGTCAGCAACAGAAGTGCGATTGCAGGGATGTAGCTTTTGTATCGCATCGTTCGATCTCCTGCGTTATGCGTTGGCCATCGTCCGTTTGTCGTTCATCTCTTCTGACCTCTGACCGTTGTCATCTGCAATGCTGTGGGCCCTAGCATTGGGCGAAGCGCCGTTCGACCCGGAGTTTATCCCGAGCGAAGTCGAGGGGCCCACGATTTCCGCGATAGGGGCGAAGCCGTCAACACGTCCACCGTCCACCGTCTACAGGTACTTCTCCCCACCTTCTCGCTCCCCAAGCCTGTCCACGACTTCCCTCACTCGCTGCACCTCATCCCGTGGCACGATCAGCAGGGCGTCACCTGCGTCGACGACACAAAGGTTGTCTACACCGATCAGGGCGATCAGCTTCCCATCAGGTGCGTAGACCGTCGATCCCGTCGTATCGAGGGCGATGGTATCGGCTGAGATGAGGTTGCCGTGCTCATCCACCGGCAACACGTCCGCGAGCGCGCCCCAGCTACCGATATCGCTCCAATCGATGTCCGCCTCGACCACCGCCACACGATCGGCACGTTCCAGAACAGCGTTGTCGACGGCGATCTCGGTGAGCGTTGGGTAAACGCGTTCCAGCGTCGGCTGCTCCGCATCCGTCCCGACGGTGGCGCTGATCTCCATCAAACCGGCGTGCAAGTCCGGCTCGAACTCCTCGATCAACTCCAGTACCCGAGCGGCGCGCCAGACGAACATATTGGCATTCCACAGATAGTCGCCCGACGATACATACGACTCGGCCGTGGGTGCGTCGGGCTTCTCTTCGAACGTGCCCACGCGATAGATGGGTTCGCCCTCGGCTTCGTGGAAAACCTCGCCCTTTTGGATGTAGCCGTAGCCCGTCTCGGGCCGTGTCGGCTTGACACCGATCAGCACGAGTTCGTCCGGATGATCTTCGACGGTCGCCCCTGCCACCGTCAAAAGCCGGCAGAACTCGCCCGGCTTCCCGATGTGGTGATCGGAGCCCAGACTCGCGACCGTGCACCCGGGAAAGGCCGATTCCAGGAGCACGCATTCCAACCCGACCGCGGGCCCTGTGTTTCGCAGCGCAGGCTCGACGATCAGATGTTCACCCGCGAGATTCGGCAGCTGTTCGCGAACACCTTCGGCAAGCGCAGCGCCTGTCGAGACATACACGTCATCGATCCGTGCGATGGAATCGACTCTCTCCACCGCCGTCTGGAGCATCGACCGATCGCCGACCAGGGCGTGAAACTGTTTCGGCTTCTCCAGTCTGCTAAAGGGCCAGAGACGTGTTCCGATGCCTCCGGCGCGAATCACGAATTTCATCCTCGCTCCTTCTCTGTCGACCTCGTCGACCCTCGGCTTCTCTCGCGAGAAGATCCGAAAGGACACGAGCCAAGTCAAAAGTGATGGCCCTCCGAACCCAAAAGATAAGAGCCACTCCTCGAAAAGAGCGGCTCAAGAATACAAATCAGCGGCTTCGGGCAATCAGTCGCCGAGCTTTGGATAATCGAAGAACTCGAACTGGCCGGCGCCAGTCTCGACGGATCCCCAGGATTCGAATCGAGCGCAGAAAATCGCGCACGTCGGCACATTGTCCACGCAGAAATCCGTCAGAGAATTCGCGAGGTCCGTCATGTCCGGATTGTGCCCGACCATCATCAGAGACGTGATCGCGATGTCGGTCGACCGGGCAAGACGTATGATCTCATCCGGGCCACCGCCATAGATCGGCTCGGCCACGCTCACATCCCCGTCATAGCCGATCGCCTTGGCGATTTCCATCGTCGTGCGCCGCGCCCGTTTTGCCGGGCTCGTCACGATCAGATCGGGCTCTACTCCGCGCGCCCTGAGTCGACGCCCCATAGCGGGCGCGTCGCGCTTCCCCCGTTTGTTCAACGGCCGATCGATATCGGCCATTCCGGGATCCGCCCAACTCGATTTGGCGTGCCTGACTAGATAAAGATTAACCAAGAAACTGTTCCCGCTAGATCATGAACCTGAAGTGTTCGACGCACGTTGCCTTCTGATTGGGATCAGGAACGCGCTCGATCAAGCTGTATTCGGACGACTCTCCCGCACGCATCTTGCGAGATTCTCCCATCTCACTGCTCGTAGACGTTCATCAGATCCGGATCATCCGTCAGATACTGCACGAACTCCCACTCGGTTCCCAGATCGTCGAATATGTAGGACCTCAGCCTTGCCCCTTCACCTTCTTCGAGCAGATCCCCAGCAGCATCGCATTGAGATCTTCATCCTTGTCGATCAGTCTGTTGATCCCACGCCCATCGTATATGGCGAGCGCTTCCATCTCCGTGCTGAAGTCACGATGCGGCACGCCTACCTTAACCACCGCCTCCTCGCCATTCGGCAGCTCGGCGTAGCCTACGTAATTGCCCTTGATCTCCTCCGTCGCCGGTCCCAGCGTCAATCCCCACTTGTCCCGACACTGCCTCAAGATGTCCGGCAACGCATCCAACCAGACCCGGCCCTTGTCACCCCATCCTCCGATGGCAAAGTCGATCAGTCGCTGTGGGAATTCTGGATCTTCGGGTTGGCCATTGCCACCTGCGTCCTTCAACGTTACGTGGGGCTGAAGCCCCACGCTATGCTGCGAAGCCGGCTAGATCAGATATCGGATCTCTCTACTCGGCAATCTGATATCGCCTTGTTCCCCGCTTCTATCCCTTCCACCCCGTGTCGATGCTCGTGTAGCCTTCGGTGTAACGCCTCAGGTGATCCGGGATTTCCTCGAGGAAGCGTTTCCCCGACTCTGGAATCTCCCACGGCACATCGATCTCGTGGTTTCGGTCTCGAAAACCGAGCGCACAGGACAATCGGACCTCATCCAGCGTGTTCGGGAATGCTCCGTGGTACGTCCGATGAGCGAACACGATCATATCGCCAGGATTCGTAAAGAGCGGCACCAGACCAGGAATGTCGAACCCGGCATATCGGCTTTCTTCCTCATCCGCCGGGTAAAACGACCTGTTGTCCTCCGTCATCTTGAATCCCTGGGGCCCTTCCCAGCACTCGACGTGCGAGTCCTCGATCACGCACAGCCCACCGTGCACCGGACGCGACCCCGTGATGTAAAACCACTTGCCCGACGGCCAGAGCCCGCGATTCAGGACGTCTCCCGAACTCTTCGGCGGCCCGTCATCGAACCCGCACCAGTCTGTGTGCCACCCGACAGGTTGCGAGCCCGGCATCCGAATGATCGCTGCCGACCGATGCACCGTCAGATCTTCCGTTCCGATCAGGTGGCGATGGATCCTCATGAACGGTTCGTGTTCCATCAGCAACCACGCCTTCGGACCGGATTCGACCCAGGCATGACGTGTTCTGCTTTCACCCCGCTTGAGTGTCCGATCCGGATCCGTCCCTTCCCACACTCCCTCCTTCAGCCTCTCCACAATGTCCTCAGACAACACATCCTTGACGATCGCAAACCCGTGCGCCTCCAGACACGCCGTCATCGCGTCCAGTTCATCCACCGAAAACTCGTATCGATACCCGAGGTCCGGCTTTTCAATGCTCGCTTGATCCATCGCCTGCTCCGTTGTCAGCCTCTCTGGTCAATTGTCACTGATCACCAGTCATTGGTCATCGGCCCGCTCTCGCCTTACACAATCAGCCTACCAGGCCAATTCTCGATTCTCGATCTTCGATTCTCGATCACTTCGCCCACGTCGGAACGTTCCCCGTCACGCCCAACAGGGGCACGGCGACCAGGACCATCACGAGGGACAACACCACGACACTCATCAGGTTCAACCAGAACCCCGTCTTCGACATCTCGGGAATCGTCACGCGGCCACTTCCGAAGATCACCGCATTCGGTCCCGTACCCGACGGCAGCATAAAAGCGCACGAGCAAGCGAACGTGGCCGGAATCATCAGCAGGAAGGGATGCATCTTCCCGGCAATGGCCATCGTCGCGAGCACGGGCAGAAAAATGTTAGCCGTTGCGGTGTTGGAATTGATTTCCGTGATGAACGTCATAAACAGAATGACGAGGAGAATGATCACGGCCAGTGGCAAAACCCCGATGAAGGCCAGTTGTATGCCAAGCCAGTCCGCCAGACCTGTTGACGCAAAGCTCTTCGCGATGGCGTAGCCACCCCCCACGATCAAGACGACCCCCCACGGAACGCTCTGAGCTTCCTGCCACGTGATCAACCTCCGCTGCTCGCCCGAGGCCGTTCGGCCTGCCGGCAGGAGAAAAAGGATGACAGCCGCGAAGACCGCCACCGTCGAGTCGTGAACTTGATCGACGACGTCGAGCAGCGTCGACCAACCTGGAATGTGCAGAGTGCCGAAAATGAGATCCTTACGGAAGATCCATCCAAGCCCCGTCAGCACGAACACCGTCAGCACCCGCTGCTCCG
Organism: Candidatus Latescibacterota bacterium; assembly: GCA_965198115.1. Lineage (GTDB taxonomy): Bacteria > Latescibacterota > UBA2968 > UBA2968 > UBA2968 > UBA6620. The sequence continues at coordinate 5,156,298 of OZ240241.1, forward strand.
CCTGGCTCATTCGCCCCAATCCGGACAGCTCGGTCCGGATCACATCGTCGCTACCCGCAAACGTGCCCTCGACGCCGTGAAACCAGGCCAGATACAGCCACGTGATCGGCAGGAACAGGATCACGAAGGGGATTCCGATCTGCATCCACTCGAAGAAGCTGATATCCGGCCCATTCGGGTAGAGGGTCTTCACCATTCCGACGAAAACCATATTGGGCGGCGTTCCCACCAGCGATCCCGTGCCCCCGATGCTCGCTGCGTGGGCGACCGCCAGCATCAGCGCCAAACCGAAGTGACTCCCCGACCCATCGCGTGCCGCTTCCGGGTCCGCGGCCTCTTCCCGCGCGATCACCGCCACGGCGATCGGCAACATCAGCAACGTCACGGCGACATTGGCGATCCACATCGACAGCAATGCCGTCGCGACCATAAAACTGAGCATAATGCGTCGGCGACTCGTTCCGATCCGGGCGATGAGAACCAGGGCGATGCGTCTGTGAAGATTGTGAACCTCGAAAGCCTTCGCGATGAAGAAACCGGCCAGCAGCATCAGCACATAATTGTGGCCATAATTGACCGCCGTCGTCCGGGCATCCAGAATGCCCAGCAGCGGAAAGATCGCCATCGGAACGAGCGCAGTCACCGAAATCGGAATCGCTTCCGTCATCCACCAAACCGCCATCAACAACGTGACGGTTGCCGCCCGCATTCCCATCTCACCCAAGCCAGCGGGCGCAGGAGCGATACACAGAACCGCAAAAGCCGCGATTCCGCCAATCAATCCGACCTGTTCACGCGTCAATCGACCTCCTCAGATTCGTGGATCGCGCAATATAGCACCGCGACCGTGACTTCGCTTCGATCACCCAGATTGAACCTGATCCCAGACGAAAGAAGCCCCCCCGCAGACGAAGATCGCCTTTTTTTATTCTCACCTTGCATCTCAAGCTCTGTCTTGTCTAAGTATCTTAAACTCCGATTCGGCCGTATATTAACAGGCAATTTGCCCGTTTCATCCATCCGGCAAAAGGATCTCTTGAATTCCTAATTCCCTAATTTCCTAATTCTAATGCCTCCAACCCCCAACGCATTCAGCGTCCTCGTCGTGATGGACGACGTCTACGCACAAAAAGCGCTCACGGAATACGCCCACAACGCCGGTTACCGATCATCCGGCGTGGCAGAGGCCCGCAAAGCCGCCGCAACGATCGCGCAAAACCCCATTCATCTGATCATCGTCGATGTCGGAAAGAAGGCAGGCAAGGAATTCGTCGAAGCCATCAAAAAACACAAGCCGGAGCTTCTCGCCCTTGGCCTGGTCGACGAGGTGCCTGACGTCGATGAACAGGCCGAAGACATTGTGAATGGCTACCTCGTCCGGCCGGTGACCCAGGAAATGGTGACCGATCAGCTCAATGAGTTGCTGCTCAAAGAAGAGGAAGAGGGTCCGCCCGCGCAGGTGGTCGTCATCGACGATGACGCGAACGCGGTGACCGCCGTCGAGCACGTCCTGCAGGTTCGAGGATTCGTAGTACGGGGATTCCAGGATCCCGGCGAGGGTCTCGAATCGATCCTGGCCGATCCGCCCGATGTGATCATCCTCGATGTCGAAATGCCCCACACCACGGGGTTCGAAGTGCTGGAATCCATCCAGCAGAACCCCGATACCGCCGACATTCCAGTCCTCATTTTCACGTCCGATCCCTCCAGAGACAACGTTCAAAAGACCATTCAGGGGGGTGCCCAGGGCTTCCTCGCCAAACCCTTCGAACCCAAAGGCCTCACAGAAAAAGTCCGCAGCCTCCTGTAGTAGGCCTTCTCCCCTTTCGCAGAACGATATCCGAGATCCGATTGAAGAAATCAGATCTCAGACGTCCCAAATCTGATTTCTGACATCGTCGTGCCCGCACCGTCAACCGTCCACTGTTAGTCGTCCTCCCGCATCCACTCCAGCTGCGGCCACCGCAACGGACCCGTATTCGCCCGCGGCATCCCGGGCGTACTCCTCCCCTCTCCTTCACATACCTCGTCAGCAATGCGGTGAGTGCCTCGACAACCTCGGGGTGGTCACCGCAGACGTTTACCCGTTCCGAGATGTCTGCATCGAGGTCGTAGAGCTGGATCGAAGGCGCTCCCTCCGGCTCGTCACCCGGCTTCGGATAACTCCAGCCGCCAGATCCCGGGCACAATTCCAGCTTCCAACGACCCTGTCGTATGGAAAACGAGCCGTTCACTGAATGATGAACCGTTGCTTCTCTCAAGGGGCCGATCGCTTCGCCACGCCACGCCCCAAGAAGACTGACGCTGTCCTCGGCTGAATCCTCTTCGAGATCGACGTTCAGAATCTTCGCCATCGTAGCCATCAGATCCACGAGGCAGACCGTTTCGTCATACGTCGATCCCGGCGGGATCTTTTCAGGCCATCGAACGAGATGCGGGATGCGATGTCCCCCTTCGTAGATGTCCGCCTTGTGTCCGCGAAAGTGATAGCTCGGGCGATGACCCAGTGACGCCAGGTGCGTGAAATCCGCGCGGGGCGAACATCCGTTGTCTGCAGCGAACACGACGATCGTCTGATCGGTCAGATCGTTCGCCTCGAGCGAATCCAGAATCCGCCCGACCGTATCGTCAACCTGCAAACAGAAGTCGCCATAGGCGTTCGTACCCGATTTTCCACGAAAGGCCGGCGTCGGCAAGATCGGCGTATGAGGCGCGGGCAGCGGCAGATACAGGAAGAACGGCTCGGTCTTGTGGCTCTCGATGTACGCGACCGCACGGTCGGTCAGCGTGGGAAGCACTTCCTCGTGTACGAAATCGGGCACCGTCGGCCCTTCCCGCCAGAACGCCATTCCCTGGTCCTTCGTCACACGATCGGGCGCGGCCGTAGGACGGTCGTCTTCGACATACACGTAAGGTGGCATATCCAATGAAGCCGCGATCCCGAAATAGTGATCGAAACCTCGGGTGGTCGGGCCATTTGAGATCGGCTTTGAAAATTCCACATCCTCCCCTCCGGACGGAGCTGCCTCGCTCTGCTCTACTTCTCCCTTGCTCCCTGCTTCCGCGCCCCCCTGCCGCCTTCCCCACGACCAACCGAGGTGCCACTTTCCAAAACACGCCGTGCGATACCCCATTTGGCGGAGCATCTCTCCCACAGTCAGCCGACCCTCTTCGATCAACGCCTCAGAATACCCCCACGTCACACCGTGCTTCAGCGTCGACCGCCAGTTGTAGCGGCCCGTCAAAAGACTATAGCGGGACGGCGTACACACCGCCGACGTCGAGTGGGCATCCGTGAAAGCCATTCCACCCGATCTCAGTCGATCAAGATGCCGCGTATGGAATTTCGACTCCGGATTCAGACATGACAGATCGCCGTATCCCATATCGTCGGCCAGGATATAGACAAGATTTGGTTTCAAAAGCCCTCCGAGTTCAACCCTGGATGCTCGAGATTCTATTTTTCGGCCGGTGTTGCCAAAATTCACACCTGTGTTGGCCCCGCTTCAGAGCGAAACCACCCCATTCGTCAAGAACCGCGTCGTTGACGGCTTTCCGCATCTGGCACCCAACTTGCAATGTCGAGGTCCGACCACGCAGGATTCAACCAAACACTGCCGGAGGCAACAGATGAGAACACGACTTTTTACCGCCGCTCTTTCATTCGCGCTTCTTCTTCCTACGGGATCGCTCGAGGCCAGGACCCTCGATCAGACCCTGGGTCTCGATCAATCCCAGAACGCGGTCGCCCCCCAGCCGGGGGCGCTGATGTTCAAAGACCCGATGATCGCGGGTCTGATGAGTGCGACGTTGCCGGGACTCGGTCAGGTCTACGCGGGACAGCGTAAGCGAGGTCTCCTATTCTTCATTGGCACGGTTAGCGCCCTCGGCACGGCCGTAGCCCTCGCGGAGCCCGCGAACCTCGACCTGTCGGACTACGATCGGGGCGTCAACGGGGGCAACGACGATGGACTGCTGAGCGCCGATGAGATTGCGAGCTGGGAAAACGGGGAATCCCAGGATGATGCCTTCGACCGCCTGAGCGGTGGGAGAAAAGCGGGCGTCATCACCTCCGGTGTGATCGGACTGGGGCTCTACGTCTGGAACATCTTCGACGCAAAAAGCGCGGCGAAAGCGCACAACGAAAAAGCGCTGGCTCGCCGGTTCGAGCTGGGTCTGGTTCAAAGCGGTGATCGAACCGGGCTGGCGTTGAACATCAACTTCTAATCATTTCAAAAGACCATCGCTACAGCCCCCGGGCAGAGCTCTGGGCAGAGCCCAGGGGCGAGTGACACGCATTACGTATTCTTTGTAAAAGTAAGACGCTGCACTCGTCCCCGTGCGGAGCAATAGTGCTCCGCACGGGGATGCTGTTTGCTTCAGCGACTGCCACCCACTTCCCTTTCAAGATTCGAAGCTCGATTCCCCGCGATCGTATGCACCACCAGCGTCGCGACCAGCACCCCTCCACCGACGAAGGCAGCCCTTCCCGGTTCCTCTCCAAGCGCAATCCAGACCCACAGGGGCCCCAGCACCATTTCCGACAGCTTGATCAGACCCACTTCGGGTGCGGGCAGATACCGTGGCGCCAGAATCAGAAACCCGAAGGCCGTCGGCAAGACGATCAGGCCGAGCACACCGAGCAGGACCGCATCCATCGAGGTCACGTCTGCCGGGGTCGAAAACGGAAACACCGTCAGTGCGACGAGCAGCCCCCCAAGCGCGACACTCGGGACAAGATTCAACGCTTTTGCCCACCGGACGAGCACGACGTGGGACGCCACGAACGTCGCCGCGATCAACGCAAACCCGTCTCCCATCCACGCACCCGCGGCAACATTGCCCGAAACCGCGACCCAGATCGCCCCCAGCGCCACGACAATGGCCGCCCAAGTCCTGCCCGCGACCTTCTCTTTCAGAAAGACCAGACTCAACACCGCAGACAAAAGCGGCGCCACACCCAGAATAATCAGCACGTTGGCCACCGTCGTGTGGTGAATCGCCAGAACGAACATCAGCGTCCCTGCCGCCAGAACGACACCGGAGCCCCACCCGACCCATCCGATCGCCTTGAAGGCCTTCCAGGTGTTCTGTCGATAGGTAACACCGATCCCCACGGTCAGCCCGACCGCCATCAGTATCCCACGCCAAAAAACGAGCGTAAAGGCATCCGTCTCGATCATCCGGATCAGCAGACTATCCGGGCTCAGTGCCAGAATCCCGGCAAAAGACAGAATAACGCCCTTCGCTCTCACGCAAGACCCCTCATTCTATATTCTCCGATCTCGGATCGCGTTTTCAGATTTTTCGACACCCTCTTGACCAAAGGCTAAAGCGTGAATACTCTTGTGATACGTTTGAGTCGGGGGCAAACGAGGGCTTGAGTGGCAGACAAGACCAAGATCATCGAGTCGATTAGGACCGAGCTCGCCGAGGTCCGCCGGAAAGTCGTGCGGATGGAAACGTTGCTCCTCCAACTCGGGCGAGAATCCGGCAACCACAGTGCTCCATCGGATCGTTCCGATGTGCCGCCGTCCATCCTTGTCGTCGATGACGACGAGCAAGTTCGACGGCTCCTCCAGCGCGTGATCGAGACCGCTGGATACACCCCCGTGGAAGCCGAACGGGGTCGAGACGCCATAGAAATCCTCGAAGATGGCGAAATCGACCTGATGCTCCTCGACATCAACCTCCGCGTTGGATCGGGCATCGAAGTTCTTCGTATTCTGAGACGGCGCCAGATCGAAGTGCCTACCATCATCATTTCCGGATACGTATCGATGGGTGTGACCGAACAACTGATGGAACTGGGCGTCGACAACATTATGGCTAAACCTTTCCGGACCGATCGCATAGTTGAAGAAATCGAAAAAGCCCTTCGCGCCCAGGCGGCCTGACGGTATCGAATCCGGCCCGCAGAATCGCCCAAGTCGTCCGTCATTCTCCGGTTTGCAACCGGGCCTGCTCCCACCGCCAATCACGCCAGACACTCTTCACCGCCCCTCTCCTGTTTTCACATAAAGTAAATATTTACAAATAGATGTATTCATTCACCTAAAAAGTGGCCCCGGGGCCACTTTTCCCAATCAGCCAGATGTTCATCTGAACCCTCAGAAACCTACCCGCTCGATGGCAGACTCACGGAAGCCTGCGACAACAGATCGCCCCGTCATCCGACAATGGAGCGTAGCCTTCCCACGACCAGTGGGTCCGCCTCTTTCAAACATCCACAATCGTCCGCAGAGGCTCCCTCAACCGCCCCACCGTCTCCTCGGAGAGGGATGCCCGCTGATCCGTCTGCTGTTTCTGGTCTATCCGTGTGTAGTAGCCGTGCAGTCCATAGCGAGCCTCTTCGCTCCTGTTGAGCGTTCCTCCGTGCCAGGTGTGCGCATTGAAGACGACGACGCTGCCCGCTTTCCCGGTCAGAATGAGTTCGTCCGGATGGGTCGCCTCCGGATCCTCCAAAACATCGCGAGGGTGCAGGCCGCTGCGATTCGACCCCGGCACGAGTCGCGTCGCGCCATTCTCCGCCGTGAAGTCGCTCAGCAGCCAAATCGAATTGCACACGTAATAGTTCCCGGGCTCAACCCCTTCGCGCCAATCGGCGTGCAAACCCTGAAGACCTCGCCCGGGCAGCGCTACCCGGCCGTTCAAAGAAGAGAGCTTGAATTCGGTCCCCAGCACGTGCCGCATCGCCGCCAGAACCCTGGGATGCGAGATGCAGATCTCGAACATCTCGCCCTTGTCGACCAGGTTCGCAAGTCTGTTGGTCCCGTCCTCCTGGTGGACCTCCTTGCCTGCGTTGCCCCCTTCCAGTTCAACGAGCTCGTCGAAACGATTTCGTAATTCCTGAACCTGATCGGTACTCAGGGCCCCCTCCAGGGGCAGATAGCCCTGCTCATCCAGGAACGATCTCTCCTTCTCGCTAAGAAGATCGTCGGTGACTCCCAGCTCATCGAGCGCTTCTGCCATCGTCATTTGGCTATCCATCAAACGAAGAGCTACAGAATCAGAACAACCGGTGAAGTGCGGCTACAGAAAAGATCTCGAGCACGAAACCAGTCTCGATAACGTTTCCCAGCAAGTTCGATCGCTAATTTGTCGGATCGTGCTCGGCTTCACCAGTATATTTCTCGACACCCAATTCCGGAAACATACGAACGGGATGACCTATGAGCGACCAACAGCCTGACGTCACACACCGGCCCTGGAAGGGCATCTCGGAGCACATCGAAAACGAAGATGCCGACGCACTCGAGACGGCACTGGACGAGCTGTCGCCTTCCGACACAGCTCGCGTGATGGCCCGAATGAGTCAGGCCCTGCAGACGCGTCTTCTCCAACTGCTCCCGCCGGAGGAAGCCGCTGATGTGATGGAAGAAGTGCCCGAAGCTCAGGCCGCGGATATGATCGAACATCTGCCATCGGACGATGCGGCGGCGATCATAGACGAGATGGCGAGCGACGAAGCCGCCGATGTGTTGGGTGAACTCGATCCGGGAACGTCCAACGCGATCCTCGAGCAGATGTCTCCCCGGGAGGCCGAAGACGCGCGAGAGCTCCTGTCCTACGACGAAGACACGGCCGGCGGCATTATGATCAAGGAGTATCTTGCGTTCGACCAGGAACTCATTGTCGAGAATGTGCTGGCCAACCTAAGAAGCAATCGCCATCGCTATGCCGACTACGACGTCCAGTACACTTACGTGGTCGACGCCCAAGGCCGGCTGACGGGTGTCCTGAGACTACACGACATCGTCCTGGCCCCATCCGATACGTCGCTCATCCAGGTGATGATGTCGGAACCCGTTTCGGTCCCGACGGACGCCGGCCTGACAGAACTGCACGACTTTTTCGAACGGAACAGTTACGTTGGCGCACCGGTCGTCGACAAGAACGAGACGCTCGTCGGCGTCGTCCTCCGCAGCGACGCCCACAGGGCGGAAAGTAGACACGCCGAAGAGACCTACCTGGAATCGACCGGTATCGTGGGTGGCGAGGAGCTTCGGTCGATGGGATTCGTTCGACGATCATCCCGACGCCTGTCCTGGCTGAGCATCAACATCGTGCTCAACCTGCTTGCCGCCAGCGTCATCGCCCTGTATCAGGACACGCTGTCGGCCGTCATCGTGCTCGCCGTGTTCCTACCCATCATCTCCGATATGAGCGGCTGCTCGGGCAACCAGGCGGTGGCTGTGAGCATCCGCGAACTGGCGCTGGGCACGACGGTTCCGCGCGATTTCTTTCGCGTGCTGTGGAAAGAAGGCATCGTGGGTGTCGCCAACGGTTTTGCACTCGGCGCGCTGCTCGGTCTGGCCGCATTCGCCTGGCAGCACAACCTTTATCTGAGTCTCGTCGTTGGAGGGGCACTCGCACTCAACACATTAATCGCCGTCCTTCTGGGCGGCATTGTGCCCCTCGCGCTCAGAGGTCTGAAGATGGATCCTGCCCTCGCGTCGGGGCCGATCCTCACGACCGTAACCGATGTGTGCGGGTTCTTCCTCGTCCTCAGCTTCGCCGCCGCTGCGATCTCCCATCTGTCATTGTGACCGCTGCCTAAACGATCGTTCCACAATTTCATAATTCCCTAATTTCACAATTTCCTAATGTCCTCAATGTCCCCTGATCATTCATCCGTTCCCGGGAACGTCGTCGCTCACTCGCCCGCCGAATCGCGTGCCTACATCGGTAGTCCAAGTCTCGTCATTCTCGACGATGGCACCTACGTTGCCTCCCACGATTTCTTCGGACCGGGGACGAACTTCGACCAATACGTCGTCTATCGCTCCGAGGACCGCGGGCGTACCTGGACCCAGGTAACCACTTTCATCGGCCAGTGGTGGGCCTCTCTCTTTCTCCATCGAGGCGCCCTCTATACGATCGGCACGACGTGCGAATACGGATATGCGGTCATTCGGCGATCCGACGACGGTGGGACATCGTGGTCCGACCCCACGGGATCGACGAGCGGCATTCTTTCGGCGATCGACCGTTACCACTGCGCCCCGGTGCCCGTCGTCGAGCACGCGGGTCGTGTCTGGCGGGCTTTCGAAATATCACGCGGCAAGCGGCCGCACTGGACTGCCACCGTTGCCTCGGCCGCCGCCGATGCCGACCTCCTCGACGCTTCGAGCTGGACGTGGGCGAATCCCTACCACCATCATTGGTCCAGGGGTCAATGGATCGAAGGGAACGTAGTCGTGACACCGGACAGACGTCTCATCGACGTGCTCCGGGCGAACGTCGGCATCGGCGACAAGGCCGCGATCTTGCACGTCTCCGAGGATGGCACGGACCTTTCTCACGATCCGACCCGTGATCTGGTCGACCTACCGGGTGGGGGCGTGAAATTCACGATCCGCTTCGATTCGACGTCCGGTCTCTACTGGACCCTCGGGAACAAACAGACCGACCCCACCGCCAGGCGGAATACCCTCGTCCTCGCCACCTCTCCCGACCTTCGCGAATGGAAAGTCGAAACGACGCTCCTCCACCACGAGGAACCAGACCATCACGCTTTTCAATACGTCGACTGGGTCGTCGAGGGTGATGATATCATCTTCTTATCCAGAACGGCCTATGACGATGGGGTGGGCGGCGCTCACACCGGCCACGACGCGAACTACCTGACCTTCCATCGCATTTCCTCCTTCAGACTCCTCGCGGAATGTCACCTGATCCGCGGATGAAATCCTCCAACGGAGGGTCCACGCCTAACCCACACTGACTAAAGCGTTTGCCAAATGGGCCGAAGCACGATGAAAAATGGGATATCCCACGTTCGACGACGGATTCCCTCCACCTTCTCGGGTGGGCGATCCCAATCGGCACGACGTGTTGACACAACCCCTCCGGACACTCTATCTTCTTCAATTCAAACGAGATAGCGTCGGTTTGAAGAAGGATCTCCCACTCACTTGGTGGCTAGAATACACGCGATCAGGATGAATATTCGTGCAACCTCCAGAAGGCTGATCAGACCGCTGGCTTGCCTGCTTTGCCTTCTTGGCATCGGTGGTGCCGCTCAATCCGCGTCGACCTACGTTCCAATCACTCCCGATCCCATCCTCGAATCGTGGCGCTGGCACGCCTTGCCCGAACTCAAGGGTCTTGGCTTGCTCGACATCCTCGAACGGGGCGAGGATGACTTTTGGTTCGCGACCCGAGACGGGCTCTATCACTACGACGGTCGGCTATGGGACAAGCACGTTCTCGAAGCGGAAAAGGGCCCCCTCCCACAGACGCTGGCGCTCGGGCACGACGGTCGTGTCCTGGTCGGGACAACCGACGGTATCTACTGGATCGAAAAGGACCGTGGACACCGCCTGCTGCCGAGGATGAACGATCTGCAGTGGGATGTTTACAGCATCGAAGTCGACGCCGGTGGGGGCATCTGGGCGGCCACGAATCTGGGACTGCTCTTTGTCGACGGATCGATGGAGATGTCCCCCAGGCTTTACACGTCAGCCGGCCTGACCACCTTCATCCGGCAGGTGGCACCCGACGCCGGTATAGTCTTGGAGGCGATCGATCCCGCGCTCATCCCGACCCGCAACTGGAGTGACGGCATCGGACTCCAGACGCGCTCCGCGTGGGTCTTTCAAGTGGCCCCAGGCAGCTCTTCCCAGGATGCGGGAATCGTCGTCGGTGACCGCATCCTGACCGTCGACGGACGTCCCGGAGACGTTGCCACCCGGATCATCGGCAAACCCGGTGACGAACTCGACTTGAAAATTCTGAGATCGGCTTCTCCTGACACCGCTCGTCTGACCCTGCGACTGGATTCAGTACAGGGCACGTATCTCGACTTCGCGCTGCACTCGGTCGTGGAGAGCAGTGACGGAGACATCTGGATTGGCGCGATCGACGGCGACGTCCTTCGCTACAGGCCTGAATCCGGAGACTGGCGTCGATTTACGGAAACGGATGGACTTCCGGCCGGAAAAGAACCTCAGTTTCAAGAGGGCGCCGACTGGTCATCAACAGCAATACTGAGAGACAGGTCGGGCAATACCTCGACGGGGACTGGTTGCAGCACGATCTGGAAGCGATCGGAGGAACCAACCTCAACACCTCTATTCTTCGCACGGAGTCCGGCACTATCTGGATCGGCGGCCACAAAGGCACGCTCCACGCCTACAACGACGGTCGTTGGCGGATCTACGAATCCTACGACACACCCCTCCAGCGAACCCGCATCCGCCACCTCGTCGAGACCAGCGATGACTACCTGATCGTGGCCAACATGAAGCAAGCCTTCCGTGTGGATATCGGATCGAGCCGGGTTCAGACCTTCGATCAGCTGGCCATAAATAAGGCTCTATCCGGGTTTCTCAACGGTGAAACTATAGAATGACAAGGTCATAGATCGTTCCCTACGCTTGGTTGTGTGTGTAGGACAATCAAAGCGAAGGGGGTGCGACCTATGACCGGGAGCAGATTACTATCGAAACTGCTGAGATTCAAGGGGTTCCGTGTTGTCAGCTGGTGGTTTGAGGGGAGAAGCTGCTTCGTCATCGCCGTAAAGCCACATAAGAATGGTTGTTGTTGTCCGGAGTGCGGCCGTCGAGGTAAAATCGTCCGCACAATGCCCCATCCGCGTCGGTGGCGTGACATTCCGGTGTGCGGGTGGAGGGTCTGGCTTCTCTACCATCCTCGGGAGATTCGGTGTCCTACCCACGGTCGTGTGGTCGAGGAGATTCCGTGGGCGGAGCGGTTCTCTCGGGTGACGTATCGCTTCGAGTATGCCATGCTGCGCTACTGCCAGACCATGACGCAGAAGGCGGCGTCCGAGTTACTGCGCATCTCTGCCTCGACGCTGTCGGATCTCCTTCACCGATCCATCACGCGGCTTCGTGAAGGTCATCGTATCCGAGGGCTCAAAACCATCGGGATCGACGAGATCTCCTACGCCAAGCGTCACAGGTACGCCACGCTCGTTTACGATCTGGACCGCTCCTGCGTGGTGTGGGTTGGCCGCGGCAGGGCGCGTAAAACGATCGATCGGTTCTTCACAGAGGCTCTCAGTCCCTACCAGAGATCCAAGATCGAGTGGGCCTGCTGCGACATGAGCGAAGCTTACATCGGAGCCATCCAGGAACACTGTCCGAATGCCAAGCTGGTCCTCGATCGCTTTCACATCGTCAAGGCTCTCAATGCCGCCGTTGACGAGGTCCGTAAGGACCAGTGGCGTAAAGCTGCCCCGGATGAGCGCAAAGCCATGAAGGGCCTCCGATGGCTCCTCTACCGGCACTCAGCGACACGCTCCAGAGGGGATACTCGGACACTCAAAGCACTGGAGAAGGCGAACTACCGAATCTATAGAGCCTGGAGACTCAAGGACGAGTTCGAGCAGTTCTGGGAATACAAAGCGCCCTGGGCTGCCGAACGCTTCCTGAAATGCTGGACGACGTCCGCACTCAGAAGTCGACGTGAACCCCTGCGAAAGTTCGTCAGGACCCTGCGACAGCACTTCTTCGGCGTCCTCGCATTCGTGAACACGCGTCTTACCAACGCCATCGCCGAAGGCCTCAACCGAATCGTCCAAATCGTCAAGAACCGAGCCAGCGGATTCCGCACACTCGACGCATTCAACGATATGATCTTCCTTACCGTCGGAGACATAAACATCCCTGAGCAGATTCCGAAGAGGTTCCGCACACTCTAACCGCGCCCCCATGCCAGGAACCACGGCACCTTCACCCACTTCATCTCGTTGAGAGATCCGGATATAGCCATAAATAAACGGTCGATCTCAATGTTGAGCCATTGGCCGGATCGTGTAGTTCCAGTCGCCGTGGAAATCGTGCGGAGTGAGATCGATTTGGGTCATCTGTTCATCGGTCACCTTGACCCCGTTAGGGTAGGGTCGCTTGTCGATCTCGGAGCGTACTCGGAGACCGGCTTGAGTGGTCGTTCCGGCAATGAGATTCACGGTTGCAGCCAGGCTGACCAGGGGCTTGCCTCGCCCAGTTCATAGCGATGAAGGAGAACAGGCGATGTTCGATCTTGTTCCACTTACTAGTGCCAGGAGGGTAGTGGCATACGGTGATCGTCAGGCCAGTGCGATTCGCAAAGCGCTGCAGCTCCCACTTCCACAGCCGCGTCTTGGCGCCGTTGCTGCCGCCTGCGTCCGCCGTGATTAGCAGATGCGTCGAAGTGCCGTAGGCGGGCCGTCCCATGTTCTTCCACCAACTTCGGATCGCATTCACGGCGAAGCTGGCCGTGTCGTGATCGATACCGACACTTACCCAGCCTTCATCACGGCTCAGATCATACACTCCATAAGGGATCGCCTTGCCCTGAGCAGGCACTATGAAATCGTGTACCTTCACACGCTCCGGGTCTCCCTTGGGTCGCCATTCTCGGCCAGGATTCTTGAAGTCGCCGATCAACTCTTTCTTCTTGGTGTCCACCGAGATAACGGGAAGGCCCTGCTGCTGCTGCTGGCTAATCCGATCATCGAGGTAAACGAACTGAGCGTCCCGATCCGGGTGTGCAGATCCCTCCCTTGTCTTCCGATTCGCCTGCAGCGTGTAATCGTGTTCGTGCAGGAGATTGGCAACGATCCTGGGGCTCACCGAATGCCCCATCGCTTGCAACTCGGCGGCCAGTTTGCGAGTGCTCTTCGATGTCCATCTCAGAGGATTGTCGTCAGGCGACCCCGCAGTCGTTGGCTCGACCAGATCATTCAGGTCCTGCCACAGCGTCGGGTCCGTGTCGGCCTTCCGCTTACGACCGCCGCCTGGACGCCGGATGCGAGCCGGGTCCAAAGGTTCGTCCGACCTCAACTCCTGAATGCCACGAAAGATCCGCTCTCTGGACATTCCTGTCGCCAGAGCCACAATCGCGATCCCACCGTGACCCAACGCTTCGGCTTCCGTGGCGGCCCACAGACGACGCGTGCGTTCCGTCAGCACCGGAGCCAAGGCTTCATACTTCGTTCGGAGAGTTTCGACGTCCACACTCCGAGCGTAAGATCATTACCTTGAAAAGTGCAGCACTTATTTCGTGGCAAACCCTAAGCGGTGTAGGGGAACGCGCGATACGCATTGTCACCCCTGCATGCTTCTGAGCCGGGGCCAAATTTGATCTTCGCAAAGGTTAAAATGGATCTCGGCTCAACACACCGCCGGGATGACACCCCTCGTCTTCCTGGTTCCCAAGCTCTGCCTGCGAATCCCTAATTGACGACATTGACGCTTGCCCTCGTGCTCTGCACGGGGCGTGGTGTTCAACACCGGAGGTTCTTTGTCCCCGTGCGGAGCACGGGGACGAGCGGGGGACGTTGTCAAGGGACGATCCAGGGCAGAGCCCCTGGAACGAGGCCTTTCACCCTCGCTTCTTCCGCCACGCCTCGATGAGATCCGGATTCAACTCGCAGCCCAAGCCGGGTTTGTCAGGCACCGGCAGACTCGAATCCTCCATGACCAACTCTTCAGTCACCGCACCCCAATTGTTTCGCGTGGCGCCCGAGGACTCCATGTAGAAGGCATTGCTCATGTTGGCCATGACGTGACAGCGGGCGTAGGTCGTCACTGGACCTGAATCGTGGGGAGCGACGGCCACACCGTGGGTCTTCGCGATCACGCCGATGCGTTTGATCTCCGTTATGCCGCCCACCCAGGCCAGGTCGGGATTCACGATCGAAACCAGATTCCGCTCGATGAATGGCAGGATTTGGAAGCGAGACTGGCTGTACTCTCCACACATCAAAGGGACTCTACAATCTCGAGCGAGCGCCGCCCAGGGCTCGACACTGTCTTCAATCATCGAACATTCGAAGAACATCAGATCGAACGGCTCCATGGAACGGATGATGCGTGTGGCGCCGTGCACATCCCACGTCGGGTGGTGATCGATACCGACATCGAAGTCGAGCCCGCCCGCCTCCTTGATCCACCCCATCTTCTCGACTCCACTCGCAACTTCCTTCGGCGTGGCGTGACGCCACAGGAACTGCTGGCTTGGGTCAGCGGTTTCGATCACTGAAAACGGACCGGTCTTGGCCGCCTTCCAGCCCTGTTCCATCAACGACCGAACCTTCCCCTGAACCTCCTCCTTGGTCGACCCTTCGATCCCGCCCGTGCTGTAGATCGGAACCCGATCTCGACACGGCCCGCCCAGCAGTTGGACGACGGGCGCGTCGAGCGCCTTACCGCTGATGTCCCAGAGCGCCATGTCGATCGCGCTCATGGCGCGGCGAGCGGCCCCCGTATTTCCATAGGGCGTCGCGAACATGAACAACCGTTCCCAGATGCGTTCGACGTGGCGCGGATCCTGACCAACGATATGGTTAGGCGTCCAGTCTTTGATGATTGCGATGATCTCGTTCGGGCGGCGGTTGAGCTCACCCAGCCCGGTCAGGCCTTCGTCCGTATGCACGAGAATCCAGGCATGGTCGGACGGGAGCTTGGAATCTTCTGTCTGCTGAATAATTTCGACGTCGGTGATCTTCATTGTGAACTCCCCTGTATCCGATCGGGCACAGCACGACGAGGAAGCCCGCTGAAGCGGGCTAAGATGGAATCTCCGCGACAAACATTGTCACCCCGGTATGCTTCTGAGCCGGGGCCCATTTTGATCTTCGCGAAAAGCTAAAATGGATCCCGGCCCAACACACCGCCGGGAATTCCTAGCTCCCAGGCTCTGCCTGGGAACTCCTTCACACAGGCCTTTCGCTATGGCACTGCTATGCGACGTGGCGTAGGCGGCTGCGTTGAGACCCTCTTAAAGCGCCTTCGGGTAGAGCCCGTATTCGATCTTGATCTCCACGTCCTCGATCACGACTCCTCCCCCAAGACCTTCGGGTCGCTCGTGCAAGCATATGGTCAACAGGTTCGCTCCTTGCTTTGGTCGAGATGCATCAAGCGCGAACTCCAACAATTGTCCGGCATAGGGGTCTCTCGTTCGAATCGAACTACGACGGCACGACCCTGGCTGCAGAGGGTTGCCGTTCAGCGCGATCTCGAGCTGGTCGCGCGATACGAGATTACTGACGGCGACTCTCAGTAGGATACTCCGAATGTGGTCGTTCGTCGGATCATCGGCGATCGAAAAAGGCACCTCGTAAACGCGTCCGGGCTCGGCATTCGGGATTTCCAGAGGAAGATGTGCAGGATAATCATATTCCTTGGCATCCTCGCATCGTCGTCGGAGAAAGTAATGTTTGTCCGTCCCCCCGATGCGCCCGGGATCACCCAATTCGGTCAGCGTGCTGCGCTCGGTGTCGCCCAAAGGCCACGGCAGAAACCATGTGTAAAGCCCATCGACATCGAGCGCCCATAGGTTGGCCGCGGCAGCGCGCATCATTTCTGGCGACGCATTTTCCGGCCTATTGAAACGACGGCTCTCATTGTGTCGATAGGGCTGCAACATCGCATAGACCGACGCATCTACGTCGTGTGCGGCCTCGACGAGCCAGCCGATCGGCATGTTTGCATCCAGGATGAAATCCAGGTAGAGCATGGGAACGACAAAATCGACGAGCCCATCCTGCAGCCACGTACCCACATCGAGTCCCGTCTTCAGGTTCAGCGCTTCGGTCGGATACACGCGCGCACCGACCTGAGCCGGACTGCCCTGCCCGCCACGAATCCTCTTCGAGGCCTCACGAACGAAATCGGTCATCAACTCCGTGTTGGCGGCCATATCGTCCGGCTTCAGCCAGAAGGGGCTGCCCCCTGGGGATGCCGCGAAGTCCAACTCGACGCCTTCGACCTCATACTTCGTCCCGAGCTCTTCCACGACAGACAGCTGATGGCCACGCACCTCCTGATGGAGGAAGCCGCCGCCACCGTTCGTGACCGCGTGGTCGGCATCCATTCCCCCGTAGGCGCCCATCCGGAGGCTCGCGATGAAATCCATGCCTTTTTCGTGCGCCCTGTCGATCAGCACGGTCAACGGATCGAGCCCACGCTGAATCAGGCTCTGCATGTTGTGCCACGTTCGCCATTCGTGCGACCGCTCCGGGGTCTCCAAATCTTCACAGAATTGTAGACCGACCTTGGAAGGGTAGAACAGGCCGTCCGCTCTCGAGACGCCATAGGCGAACGTATCCACCGCTGTATCCGCCACTTCATCCACAGGCACCCACGCATCCTCCATCCTCATCGGCGGTTCGAAGACGAAGAGGTAGTAGTGACGCGCGTCGTTGAAATAGATCGTTCGTCGTTTTCGCATAGGGAGGTCCCTTTAGCTTCCCGGCACAATCATCCTGGTTCCCAGGCTCTGCCTGGGAACACCCCACAGAAGGAAGGCGCCACTCTTGCCCCCGTGCTCAGCACGGGGGCGCTCGGTTGTGAATCCAGATTCTCTGTCCCCGTGCAACCACAGTGAAGAGCACGGGAGGCCGGCGTGACGGTGTTAGATTCTCTGTCACCGTGCAGGGCACGGGGACGAGCGTACGCCGTGGCACTTAAGCATTCCAGGGCGGAGCCCCGGAACGAGGTGTTGCAGTGTTTCTCGCTGCGCTCTCTGCGTCCTCTGCGTTGAAAGGGGTTTCCCTATGGCCTCGCCGGGTCGTGCGCCCGTGGCAGGAAAGGATTGTCCGCGGGTTCCTGGCCCCCGTAGAACCAACTGAGCGGCAAAACTTTCAGCTTCTGGTTGAAGCCACCTTCTTTCCGACTGCTCAGAACCATTTCCGCCCGGTCGGGATGGTGTTCGTAGACCGAATAGGTGTGGGCGATCAACACCCTGTCATCCATTACAAAGACGGATGGATATGACCAGCGACCGTGGAAATCGACTTGGCGAACGTGTTCGACCTCGCGCTCGGGCGCCGGAAAGCCCGGATCGAAGTAGACCTCGGCTGGGCGCAGCGGCCGAATCGGCCCCGGCTCGACTCGCGTCTCCTCGTGCATGGACTCGACGTTCTGGAAGAATTCCCAGATCCCACCACCGTTCCGGCTGACGGCCGACGAGATACGCGTTCGGTTGTATCCTCGCTTCACGTCTACTTCGGATTCCTGATTCCAAACGACCAGCAGATGTCCATTGCGCAGAGTTCTGATCTGTGCCGGCGTCGTCGAGGCTGCCAGTGCCGTGGGTTGTGGTCTCGTCCACGTCTCTCCATTGTCATCCGACCAGGCCTGGAACAGCCGTCCAAGTCCGGTTCGCATCGTCATCAGGAGTCTGCCGGGAACGACTTCCGTCACGGACGGCTCGTTGGTGTAGCTGTAGCTCGCGTTCCAGTCGTTCAGGATGATGAGCTCGCCATCCTTGTTCTGCTCCCACGTGCGGCCCTCGTCATCCGAATAGCACACGTAAGAGCAGGAGAAGTGAGGGTCGAAAAAATGCGCAGCCGTCCCAACCCACTGGCCGTTCACGAGTTTGCCGGTTGAGGGAGATGCGGCGTCGTTCAGGCTGGATGCTTGACCCATACTCGTGTAAACGGGAAGAATGATCCGGCCGGATGTCGTTCGGAGAAGCACATCCTGGTAGGCATAGGTCCGGACCGCCGGAGATGTCACCTCAACAGGTGGCTCCCAGGTCTGACCACCGTCTTCGGAACGCCAGAACAGAAGGTGCGTGTTCTTCTGGGACGGCACGCGTCCCGTAGGCGATCTCCACATCGCAGCAAGCCCGACACCGCCCTCAGACAGCCTGACGAGAGACGTCCCACCCCCACCGACGGGATTTCCCTCCGTGTCGCTGCACTCGAAAGGCTCGGACCACGTCAGCCCGCCATCTTTGGACGTGGTAAAGGTCGTTCCCGCAGCGTGCAAGATCCGGCCGTCGTCCAGTTCAACGAACGTCGAGGAATGGAAGTAGGTCGTCTCGTGAACGGCCAGAGCCTCTTCCGGCCGCGTCATTGGAACGTTGCTCATTGAACACCTTCGCTTTCAGCCTTCAGGAATCCCGTTGCCTTCAGGTCACCGGGGAGGCAAAATACGGGCGTTCCAGCCGCCGGGCACGACAAATTGGATCACACCACTCCGACAGCCTTAAAAGAGAAACCGAGGAAGACCATGCAGACCAACCGAGTACGTCAGAAGGTACGCGCCGGACAGCCCACGATAGGCAGCTTTCTCGGATTGGGAAGCCCGAACGTGGCGGAATTGATGGCCCACGCGGGGTTCGACTGGCTCGTCATCGAGACGGAGCACAACAGCCTGGACTCGGCCGAAATCGAGCACATGCTCATGGCCATCAGCGGGACGAGCACGGTCCCGCTCGTGAGGGTACCCTCTTCGAACCACGTCTACATCCAGCGGGCGCTGGACATGGGAGCAATGGGGATCGTCGTGCCGTTCGTGAAAACACCCGAGGAAGCGGAGGCGATTGTAAGCGCGACACGATTCCCCCCTGAAGGCACGCGAAGTTGGGGGCCGCTCCGAGCATCGAACTACACGTTCGACAATGAAGACTATCTCAGACGGGCGAACGACAACATGCTCGTCGTCCTCATCCTGGAGGCGAAAGAAGCCGTCGAGAATCTCGAAAGCATTGCGGCCGTTCCCGGCGTCGACGTCCTCAACATCGGCCCGTGGGACCTCTCATTGTCTCTCGGCCTGGACCCACTAAAGCTGCCTTTGCCTGAAGTCGACGCCATCACCGATCGCGCGATCGAAATCGGGCGAAAGCACGGCACGGTAGTGGGCTCCGGATGCGGACGACCCGAGGATATCTCCGGCTTAATCGAGAAGGGCATCCGATTCGTCACCTATGGCCCCGACTACGGGCTCCTGACCAATGCGGCACGGGCCGCGATCGACGCGTTCAGCCAGGCAACGTAAGATGCGACCGGTCTGCCGGCCCCGGGCTCCCGCCCGGGCCCATTCAAGTTGCGAGACGCTCCGCTCTCCCCCGTGCTCCGCACGGGGGCACATTAATGTCCAAATGCTACCACAAGATTTCACTTCGGTGATCCTGCTCGATTCGCCAAAGTGTCCCCGTGCGGAGCACGGGGACGAGCGAAGGTGGTGGTATTTGGACGTTGCGGGGCAGAGCCCCGCAACGAGGCCCCTAACTATCTTCGATGGCACGAGAACATTGTTCGTCAAAACCGATTGCCCTCATTCCGATCGAACGGTGTCTCGACACCCATCTCCTCAGCCAGCTTCCGTAGCCGATCTTCGTGGTCAGGCCTGACGGGAATACCAGCCTCCCGGTTGTCCCTTTCCCACTCCCACTCGACCCCACCTGCCAGATCTGCGCGGTCCTGACCGGCCAGCGGTTTGGTCGATCGTGCCTCACCGATGAATCGATCCATCTCCGTCTTGAACTCGGTGACGTCCCCGAAACGCTTCACATCGAATACCGAGATGAAAGCTCCCTGATGAGCAGCAGCATACTCGCCTTCACCCGAGTACTCGAACCCCTCGCTCCAGATTCCGGCAAGGATTCCTCCGAGAACCTGGAAGACCGTCCCCAGGCCAAGAGCCTTGAAGAACGTCGTCGGAAACATCTTCATCAGATCTTCGTCGTGTCGCAAGAACGACGCTGACATGTCCAGAACGAGAGGCGGTTGCTCGCCCGAAGGAATCGCGATGCTCATGGGCGACCCACCCGACGCGCTCATCACGGTCGCCTCCGGGTTCGGACGGTATCTATGTGAGGAAATCGCCAGTCCGATGCAATCGTGGGGCAACGCCATCCTCGAGTAGTTCCCCGCAGCCCCAAAGTGGAAATGATTCCGCGTTGTGACCGTCGCAGAACCCACATCGAGCGCTTTTTCGATCGCGATCTCCGTCCCACGATGGGAAGCGAAGTAGCCCAACCCACCATCACCATCGACCACCGCCGTGGCCGGCGACTCGGACACGATTGAAACGTCGGGGTTCGGGTTCGCCTTCCCTTCCCGGATCTGAGGTACATAGCCGCTGACCTGCTGAGTTCCGTGACTGAACACACATCTGAGATCGTTCGCCGTGAGCGTAACAGCCATGTGGTCGGCGCGATCGTCCGAAACACCCACGGACTGGAAAAGGGCACAAATGAACGTTTCCATTTCATCGACCGGGATGCGGATTCCGGTGGTCGGGAGAATGTTTCGGCGACCGGTGTCCGGGCGGGCTTTCATCGGGATGCCTCCGTGTTAAGTGGTGTTCGGTGTTCGGTGTTCGGTGTTCGGTGTTCAGAAAAACAGAAGGTCTTCAAGAGTCGTGAATCAAATCATCCTTCTTTCAAGAAGTCATGGAAAATCTCCGCGTAGCCTTCGGTGTAGTCCATCTCCAGGTAATAGGCCCCGAGGTATTCACGCGGAACGAAGTCAGAGAGATCGTAAGTCGGCGTCGGGTTGAACTGCACCACACCGTCTCCGGCGCGGCATTCGTGCACGATTACATCGGTCGTCACATTCGATGCATCCACGATCTGCATCACATCCGCCCCTTTCCCGTCCGCACGGGGAATCACTTTCAACCTCAAAGACGGCTGAAGCTTCAGCATCTCCTCGGCTGATGCTTCCCGATGCATCGTCGATCGCACGCTCATCATGGAGGTTCCTGCCAGGTACGTGTCCGTCACCATCACTCGCTCTTCCATCCTGACATCCATCTCCGCAAACACCTTGGGCGTGCCGTAAATCTCACGTCCCGCCGGTATGCTCGACCGGGAGTTCAGAAATACGGCCGGCGCAAAGAAGACCTCATTACCCTCATACTGACACTTCACCACCAGAACGCTCTCGTCGAACGCCCCGTAGTTTGCCGACCACGGGACGGTCAACCCGATCGCCGCACAGAAGCCATCCTCCGACGGCTCGAAGCACGCCGGCAGAACGCGATCGACTGCCGACACGTCCGCCCGAAAGTAGACGTACTGAAAGCGTGCATGCCTATACCGTGCCGGCGGCATCGGATAGTACGGAGAGAACGCTGGCATGTTCACGATCTGATCAAGGGGAATTGACATCGGGATTCCTTGGAAAGTGGTTTGTCTTATCGCAACAGTGGGCCGTGGAGTTACTACGTGTGAGACGAAAGCCCTTGCGTGTGAAGAGTAATGTCACCCCGGTACGCTTCCTGGCCGGGCTCCATCTGCCCCTTTCGCAAAGAAGAAAAATGGATCCCGGCTCAAAAGCACACCGGGATGACATTGGTTTTCGTGCTGACTCAAGACCTTTGGCTACGCACCTGGACCAAGGGGTCAGGTCTGCGTCAGACACCACTAACCCTCACTGTCCTCAGTGATCTCAGTGGCGCTTTTCTCTCTGTCACCCCTACCAATCGGAAATCGGGACGTTGTGACCTTCTCCGTAAAACCAGATCCAATCCACGACCCACCCGATGCTGGCGCCCATAAAATGCCCCAGCACGATGCCGATGAAGAAGGGCCGAGCGGCCCGATAGCCCTGAATCCCGCCCATCCGAACGATGAGAGCCTTCATCAACCAGACAGCAAAGTAGGGAAGGATCATATCCCGGGTCGGGTAGACCTGACCGGCCGCGAACCCGACCGGGTGAAACGGAAAGGCGGGAAAACGGTATCGAATGAACATCAGTAGCCCCGTCGCCGTCGCCCCGATGCCCATGAAGAGAATGGGCTTCCATCGAGGCCCGACGGGATTCTTGGATTTCTCGACCAGATCGTTCCACGTGTCGCCGCCCGTGAAAAAGCCGCCCAGATTCGCCGCTCCACCTTCGTATCCCAGGTAAATGATGAAGGCAAAGGTTGAAAGAATGCCCGTCACCATTGCGATCAGCAGCGGCCAAATCAGCTTCCGGCGATTGGTGTGCAATGTTTCAAAAAGGCGAGTTCCGTGGGTCAAAGCGGGCATGATGGTCGTTTTCATGTCACTGCACCAAACGTAGGAGAGCGCGACCGAGACCATCGTCGGCTGCGTGAGCCCTGCTGTACCCGTCAGGACCATCGCGAACGATTGTGGCATCAGCGCGGCCCGCAAGGAAACCGTGCCCGCTTCCGCTACGATGCGCGTGATCCCCAGATACAGCATCAGGACACCGAACATGAACAGGGGGAGGAATTTCGACTCCATGCCATTCGCATAATGCCAGGCCGCCAGGTAAAGACCCGACGCGATGAAACCGAAAACAACCACTCGATAGGACAGAATCTCATCCGAATCGTCCACTCGACTGTCGTTTCTGAAGGCTTTTCGAAACACGGCTTTCAAGTGTTCCCTTCCCATCCAGAACCCGACCATGAGAAACGTGATGATCCCACCCATGGCCTGAGCTCCGATCGCCAGAGGCGCCGTATTGTGGAACGCGGAGAATTCTGTCTTGAATCCGTATCTGTTGAGCAGACCGATCTCCAGCGTCGTCATCAGGTTGAAGAACCAAAGACTGAACAGGAGATCCGCCTTGATGAAGTATCCGAACCCGAAGACGACGGGATAGAGCTTCGTCTGGAGTAGCGGGAACTGGGGCCCGAATTGAATGTCAGGCAATCGCCAAGGGATGGCAGGGAACGTGGGAGTGAAATACGAGATGATGTTCCAGAGGATGATGAACATCGGGATGGAGAACCCGAGCCAGAAGACCGGTCGGTTCATCACCGGTACTCGAAAGAACCCCGTCTCCTCCGGCGCCTCCACAATGGCCAGGGGCAGCTCCATCAACGGATAGGCGATCCGTTCGTTCACCACCCACTGCTTGCGCAGGATCACCGTCAGACAGAGGCTGAATCCGTAGAGCGCGGCGATGACCGTGCACCACCAGAACACGGGGACGATCCAGAAGTCCCACGGAATCGACGCGCCCAAAGGCATGCCTTCGTAGAACCAGCGGAGCGCTTGTCCTTCGGGTAGAACCAGGTAGGATGGGAGATAAGGATCGAAGTGGGCGGCCCACTGGTTTTCCGACGATGCCAGATAATGAGGCACGGCAAAGTTGCCGATGAGCTTCCCGAGAAAGTAGGTAGGCATCGTGGACCCGATCAGCGGTCCACAGAAGATCACGATCAGCTCGCCACGAGTCAGTTTGATTGGGCGGGCCAGGAACAGGACAATCAGTGCCAGCGGGAAGAGGGCCGCCATTGACAGGTGGTTCTGGTCCAACCGGGTTGTGTGCAGAACCAGCCGGCCATAGAACCCGCCGACGGTTGCCAGGACTGCGAGCACCGTACCGATCGACACCGACCGGAACGTAACAGCTGGGTCGAGAGCTCGGTCGTTGGCTCCGGATACCGGGCCGCTGTCTGGTCACCATTCATAGGATTCAGCCGGATACCAAAGGAGACTTCCGAGTAGCGAGTGATGAGTGTTGATCTGCGTTTGGAATCCGCTATTCGGAACTCTCCACTTCCGTCACGGTCTTTTTGACTTATCATGCCGACGCATTCGGATCCCTTCGCTTAAAGCCTCTGAAGGAGTACGCACACGATGGCTTCCCGTTTTCTTCCCTTCACGCAAACGGACCCTTCCGACACCGCCACGGCACTCGCCGCTCGATTCGCAGAGGACGGATACCTCTTCGTCAAGAGCTTGATCGACAAACCGAAGATCGATCGGATCAGCGAGCGCATCACTGAGGAACTGAAGGCTCACGGCTTCGTCACTCCAGACAGCACCTCCATCCCGATCTGGACCGGCAAGGCCCCCGAGTCCGATGACGTTCTTCCTGAAGGACCGATCATCACCGCCATCGCCGAGACTGGCGTGCTGAGCGACCTGTCCCGCTCGCCCGAGCTCATCGTGCTTCTTAAAAAAGGCTATATCCGGATCTCTCAACGAGATGAAGTGGGTGAAGGTGCCGTGGTTCCTGGCATGGGGGCGCGGTTAGAGTGTGCGGAACCTCTTCGGAATCTGCTCAGGGATGTTTATGTCTCCGACGGTAAGGAAGATCATATCGTTGAATGCGTCGAGTGTGCGGAATCCGCTGGCTCGGTTCTTGACGATTTGGACGATTCGGTTGAGGCCTTCGGCGATGGCGTTGGTAAGACGCGTGTTCACGAATGCGAGGACGCCGAAGAAGTGCTGTCGCAGGGTCCTGACGAACTTTCGCAGGGGTTCAAGTCGACTTCTGAGTGCGGACGTCGTCCAGCATTTCAGGAAGCGTTCGGCAGCCCAGGGCGCTTTGTATTCCCAGAACTGCTCGAACTCGTCCTTGAGTCTCCAGGCTCTATAGATTCGGTAGTTCGCCTTCTCCAGTGCTTTGAGTGTCCGAGTATCCCCTCTGGAGCGTGTCGCTGAGTGCCGGTAGAGGAGCCATCGGAGGCCCTTCATGGCTTTGCGCTCATCCGGGGCAGCTTTACGCCACTGGTCCTTACGGACCTCGTCAACGGCGGCATTGAGAGCCTTGACGATGTGAAAGCGATCGAGGACCAGCTTGGCATTCGGACAGTGTTCCTGGATGGCTCCGATGTAAGCTTCGCTCATGTCGCAGCAGGCCCACTCGATCTTGGATCTCCGGTAGGGACTGAGAGCCTCTGTGAAGAACCGATCGATCGTTTTACGCGCCCTGCCGCGGCCAACCCACACCACGCAGGAGCGGTCCAGATCGTAAACGAGCGTGGCGTACCTGTGACGCTTGGCGTAGGAGATCTCGTCGATCCCGATGGTTTTGAGCCCTCGGATACGATGACCTTCACGAAGCCGCGTGATGGATCGGTGAAGGAGATCCGACAGCGTCGAGGCAGAGATGCGCAGTAACTCGGACGCCGCCTTCTGCGTCATGGTCTGGCAGTAGCGCAACCGCTCCGCCCACGGAATCTCCTCGACCACACGACCGTGGGTAGGACACCGAATCTCCCGAGGATGGTAGAGAAGCCAGACCCTCCACCCGCACACCGGAATGTCACGCCACCGACGCGGATGGGGCATTGTGCGGACGATTTTACCTCGACGGCCGCACTCCGGACAACAACAACCATTCTTATGTGGCTTTACGGCGATGACGAAACAGCTCCTCCCCTCAAACCACCAGCTGACAACACGGAACCCCTTGAATCTCAGCAGTTTCGATAGTAATCTGCTCCCGGTCATAGGTCGCACCCCCTTCGCTTTGATTGTCCTACACACACAACCAAGCGTAGGGAACGATCTATGACCTTGTCATTCTATAGTTTCACCGTTGAGAAACCCGGATAGAGCCTTAAAAAAGGGCTATATCCGGATCTCTCAACGAGATGAAGTGGGTGAAGGTGCCGTGGTTCCTGGCATGGGGGCGCGGTTAGCGTGTGCGGAACCTCTTCGGAATCTGCTCAGGGATGTTTATGTCTCCGACGGTAAGGAAGATCATATCGTTGAATGCGTCGAGTGTGCGGAATCCGCTGGCTCGGTTCTTGACGATTTGGACGATTCGGTTGAGGCCTTCGGCGATGGCGTTGGTAAGACGCGTGTTCACGAATGCGAGGACGCCGAAGAAGTGCTGTCGCAGGGTCCTGACGAACTTTCGCAGGGGTTCAAGTCGACTTCTGAGTGCGGACGTCGTCCAGCATTTCAGGAAGCGTTCGGCAGCCCAGGGCGCTTTGTATTCCCAGAACTGCTCGAACTCGTCCTTGAGTCTCCAGGCTCTATAGATTCGGTAGTTCGCCTTCTCCAGTGCTTTGAGTGTCCGAGTATCCCCTCTGGAGCGTGTCGCTGAGTGCCGGTAGAGGAGCCATCGGAGGCCCTTCATGGCTTTGCGCTCATCCGGGGCAGCTTTACGCCACTGGTCCTTACGGACCTCGTCAACGGCGACATTGAGAGCCTTGACGATGTGAAAGCGATCGAGGACCAGCTTGGCATTCGGACAGTGTTCCTGGATGGCTCCGATGTAAGCTTCGCTCATGTCGCAGCAGGCCCACTCGATCTTGGATCTCTGGTAGGGACTGAGAGCCTCTGTGAAGAACCGATCGATCGTTTTACGCGCCCTGCCGCGGCCAACCCACACCACGCAGGAGCGGTCCAGATCGTAAACGAGCGTGGCGTACCTGTGACGCTTGGCGTAGGAGATCTCGTCGATCCCGATGGTTTTGAGCCCTCGGATACGATGACCTTCACGAAGCCGCGTGATGGATCGGTGAAGGAGATCCGACAGCGTCGAGGCAGAGATGCGCAGTAACTCGGACGCCGCCTTCTGCGTCAAGGTCTGGCAGTAGCGCAGCATGGCATACTCGAAGCGATACGTCACCCGAGAGAACCGCTCCGCCCACGGAATCTCCTCGACCACACGACCGTGGGTAGGACACCGAATCTCCCGAGGATGGTAGAGAAGCCAGACCCTCCACCCGCACACCGGAATGTCACGCCACCGACGCGGATGGGGCATTGTGCGGACGATTTTACCTCGACGGCCGCACTCCGGACAACAACAACCATTCTTATGTGGCTTTACGGCGATGACGACGCAGCTTCTCCCCTCAAACCACCAGCTGACAACACGGAACCCCTTGAATCTCAGCAGTTTCGATAGTAATCTGCTCCCGGTCATAGGTCGCACCCCCTTCGCTTTGATTGTCCTACACACACAACCAAGCGTAGGGAACGATCTATGACCTTGTCATTCTATAGTTTCACCGTTGAGAAACCCGGATAGAGCCTAAAAAAGGCTATATCCGGATCTCTCAACGAGATGAAGTGGGTGAAGGTGCCGTGGTTCCTGGCATGGGGGCGCGGTTAGAGTGTGCGGAACCTCTTCGGAATCTGCTCAGGGATGTTTATGTCTCCGACGGTAAGGAAGATCATATCGTTGAATGCGTCGAGTGTGCGGAATCCGCTGGCTCGGTTCTTGACGATTTGGACGATTCGGTTGAGGCCTTCGGCGATGGCGTTGGTAAGACGCGTGTTCACGAATGCGAGGACGCCGAAGAAGTGCTGTCGCAGGGTCCTGACGAACTTTCGCAGGGGTTCAAGTCGACTTCTGAGTGCGGACGTCGTCCAGCATTTCAGGAAGCGTTCGGCAGCCCAGGGCGCTTTGTATTCCCAGAACTGCTCGAACTCGTCCTTGAGTCTCCAGGCTCTATAGATTCGGTAGTTCGCCTTCTCCAGTGCTTTGAGTGTCCGAGTATCCCCTCTGGAGCGTGTCGCTGAGTGCCGGTAGAGGAGCCATCGGAGGCCCTTCATGGCTTTGCGCTCATCCGGGGCAGCTTTACGCCACTGGTCCTTACGGACCTCGTCAACGGCGGCATTGAGAGCCTTGACGATGTAGCGATCGAGGACCAGCTTGGCATTCGGACAGTGTTCCTGGATGGCTCCGATGTAAGCTTCGCTCATGTCGCAGCAGGCCCACTCGATCTTGGATCTCCGGTAGGGACTGAGAGCCTCTGTGAAGAACCGATCGATCGTTTTACGCGCCCTGCCGCGGCCAACCCACACCACGCAGGAGCGGTCCAGATCGTAAACGAGCGTGGCGTACCTGTGACGCTTGGCGTAGGAGATCTCGTCGATCCCGATGGTTTTGAGCCCTCGGATACGATGACCTTCACGAAGCCGCGTGATGGATCGGTGAAGGAGATCCGACAGCGTCGAGGCAGAGATGCGCAGCAACTCGGACGCCGCCTTCTGCGTCATGGTCTGGCAGTAGCGCAGCATGGCATACTCGAAGCGATACGTCACCCGAGAGAACCGCTCCGCCCACGGAATCTCCTCGACCACACGACCGTGGGTAGGACACCGAATCTCCCGAGGATGGTAGAGAAGCCAGACCCTCCACCCGCACACCGGAATGTCACGCCACCGACGCGGATGGGGCATTGTGCGGACGATTTTACCTCGACGGCCGCACTCCGGACAACAACAACCATTCTTATGTGGCTTTACGGCGATGACGAAACAGCTTCTCCCCTCAAACCACCAGCTGACAACACGGAACCCCTTGAATCTCAGCAGTTTCGATAGTAATCTGCTCCCGGTCATAGGTCGCACCCCCTTCGCTTTGATTGTCCTACACACACAACCAAGCGTAGGGAACGATCTATGACCTTGTCATTCTATAGTTTCACCGTTGAGAAACCCGGATAGAGCCTTAAAAAAGTCCTCGGTGGCGAAATCTTCGCGTGGGAAGACAGTGACGCCCGACTGAGGATCGTGCTCGGTCCCGCCGCCACTCGCGAAGGATCGACCGATGCCCTCAAGTTCTCCTTCAGCACCCCACCCCACCAGGACTTCTACTTCTTTCGGCCCGTGCGATTCTGTACGGTCTGGATTCCGCTGATGGAGATCGACGAAACCACCGGTGGCTTGACCCTGCGACAAAACGCCCACGAGGAAGGTCTTCACGAAATCTGGTGGAAGGGCAAAGAATTCCTCGGCATGGCCGAAACGCCCCAGATCGCACGGGAGTGGGCGGAGTCGGGAGCGGTCCCCGTGGCCGGGACGGCCCGGCCCTCCGATGCAGACCAGGATAAACCCTGGCTCCGCTCCGACTTTGAAATCGGCGACGCCCTGATCATCGACCCGCTCATGATCCACGCCGGTGTGCCCAACCATTCGAATCTGATCCGACTCTCAGTCGACTTCCGCTATCAGCTTCAGAGCACGCAGACACATTGGGAGTCGCACAACACCATGGAGTACGCGGGAGAATACTTTTCCGGTGTGCTGGAGTGTATCGACGGTCTCGATCTGAAACCGGGCACCTACGAAAATGTCTGGGAAAGGATGCGTCTCGCCGGCCCGGATGATCGTACGGGCGTCCCTGAACGAGTACGGGTCCTCGTCGATGAAATGCAATAGCTGTGGATGGATCGGTATCGCGGACCCCTCGCCTACGCTCGGAACAGGCTCTTTGGCCCGCTTTATTTTCGCGCTGCTATTAAATTAAACCCAGCCGATGGGCTGGGCTAAGGCATCACGGGCGGTTGGCCCGTAAACCACACTTCCCGTCGACATCATTGTCGAATTCTAATGCTCCGCCGCGTGTCACGGAATCTCTTACCGACACCACTATCCCGCCAGTAGCTCCTTCCGTTCCTCCAACGACACGTAGTCTTCCGTCTCATCGAAGCTGTCCAGGACGTGGTCGATCTGACCGAATACCTTTCTGAATGCCGCGGCGTAACGATCCATGAGCTCAAAATCGTTGGGCGGGATCAGCCGTCGCAAACAGAAGGAATTGTCCAAGATCGCGAACGTGTTCGGGCAGTCGTCCAGATCGTACGTCACATCGCTCCCGTGATCTCTCCACGGACTGCCGTTGCCATAGCCAATCTTCTTGTGAAACACCGTCTGTGCGGGAAGCGGCACCTTCTGCCAGAGCGACGCATCCACCTTCTCCGCCTGTAGCGCCTTTAGCACGGCATTTCTGAGCTTCCCAGGCTCCACGTCCAGGTTCAGCGCTTCAGGATCAACCTGGACCGAATAGATGTAGTAGGTGTGCGTTCTGTCCTCTGGAACCCGCGGTGTAGTCAGTCCACTGATTTCGCTCAGTTGCTCCGATAGATACGCTGCGTTGCTCTGTGTGGCACGAATGTAGCCGTCCAGATGTTTGAGCTTTACCTGAGCCAGCGCCGAGGTCATCTCCCCCATCTTGTAATTCCACCCGACCCGCTCGTTCATGTAGGCCCGAACGTCAGCCTTCAACCCCTCGCCGGGCTCCCCGAACAGCCGCGTCATCGCTGCTCGGTCGTAGACGTCCTTGTCATTCGTGGTCATCAACCCGCCTTCGCCCACCATCAACTGCTTGGTCGTACACATGGAGAAGCCCGCCGCATTCCCGATCGTCCCTGTCGTCTGCCCTCGATACTGACCACCGTAGGCTTGCGCGGAATCCTCGATCACCGTCAGCCCGTGGCGCTGGGCGATCTCCTTGATCGGCTCCATGTCGGCAGCCAGACCATGCACGTGCACTGCCATGATCGCCCGCGTCCTGTCCGTGATCTTCGCTTCGATCTTCGCAGGATCGATCGTGTAGGTGTCGGGATCGATATCGACGAACACCGGAATCGCGTTGTGGTGAAGCACCGCCAGGGCAGAAGCGATGAAGCTGAACGCGGGGACGATCACCTCGTCTCCCGCTTCCACACCGACACCTGCGACCGCGCAGTGCAACGAAGCCGTACCGTTGCAAACCGCCAGAGCGTATTTGGCTCCGGTCCACTCGCAAAACGCCTTCTCCAACGCCTCGGACTGGGGCAGCCCGACGGGCAGTGCGATGCTCAGATGTCCCGTCCGCATCACCTTGACCACCGCCTCTATCTCTTCTTCCGTGGCAATCCGGTAGCGTTCCCAATCGTGTGCGACCAGGTTGTCGGGAACGGCCGGCCGGCCGCCGTCGAGCGCCAGTTTTTCGGTCGTCTGCGTCATCATCCTCTCCCTTCAACCATTCCGGCTCCGGTTCCGCTCTCTTGCCAGGTGGCCAGAATCTCATCTGATGAAAATGTTGGAAAGCTCCCCTCGAGGTAGGCCAATGCCCATTCATTGTAGTCGACACAGTCTCTCACGATCACCGGGTAGTAGCCTCTAGGCATGAGATCAACGGCCGTGCGAAGTACGCATCCACCGGACGCGATTCCAGTCAGGAGCAAGCTCGTCACCGATCTCTCCCGGAGGTGATCGACGAGGTAGGTGTTGTAAGCGGCGCTCCCCCGGCTCTTCCAGATGACGACATCACCTTCTTGCGGGGCCAGCTCATCGATCGTCCGAGATTCCCAGGTGCCTTCGACGACGTTCGACACCCAATCTGCATTTCGATGGACCCACATCTCGGGCCCGTTCATCAAGGTCTGGCCAAGTGCGTTCGCGTGGATGAACTCGGTATACATCACCGGAATGCCGGCTCTTCTGGCTGCATCGAGCAGCCTGACGATAGCTGGAATGATTTCTCGATGCGGCGAGATGTCGTACCCGTGCTTGGCATAGCCTCCCTCCGGGGCAACATCTTCGTTCACCATATCCACAACCAGAACGGCGCAAAGACCCGGATCGACGAGCTCTTCGATTTCGGTCCGAACCTCGACCCCGTGGATGGTTACCATTTCAGATCTTCCTTCGTCACGAATCGATTCACCTTCCGCCACCTCGTCTGGTTCTCGCGATAGTGTGCCCGCTGATAGAGCGGATGGTATTTCCCCGGCGGGTCGATGAACACGACCTCGTTACCCTTGATCACCATCGTATACAGGACACACCCGATCATTTCGGTCACCGTTCGCTCGTGAATGGGAAAGGTTATCGCCACTTTGTCATCGGGATCCGCGGGCCCTGCATCTACATAGCGACCCTCCCATGTGAAACCGGAATCTCGATCATTGATCGTGCAAACAACGTCATCGCTCCCGCTCTCGATCCACTCAGGAACCCTCACAAGCACTCGGTCGCACCGCTGCTTCACCTTCAGGTCCACTCTGCCTTCATACGGAATGTGACTATCCACATCGACCCAGGGCGAGGCGCGATTGAGCAACAGGTGGACCTTCAGCATGCCGTCCTCACAATCCAGGATGTTTTCCCAGATGTAGTAAAGCGCCCGTGCCCCGTTACCCGTACAGCAGTGCTGGATACCGCCGAAAATCGTCCAGTCGTTCGCGCTCGGCCATCCCGCAAACGCACCCAGATTCCGCTCGGCTACCCTATCGTCTGATTCGTGGAAAGCGATGAGCCCTCTCTTTTGTGGCTTTGGAATCCGATCCACCCAGTCCACCCGCATGAGCTGGTTTTCCGCGAACTGGTTTCGAATCCAACGATCTGCGTCATCCCAGTAATCTCCGATTCCCAGTCGCGTCATTTTCAGCGCGAGGGCGATCATGTCGGCCACTTCACACGTTTCCGACACAAGGCACCCGCGCGCCGCTTTGGGATACGGATTTCCGATCGGTGTGTCCTCGATCAGCTCGGGAAAGAAACCGACCGTGGGCGAACTGTGCGAACGACCGAACTCGTAGCCCTTCCGCACGAATTCCAGCAGATCCCCATCGCCGGCTTCGACTGCATACTCGAGCATGAAGAGCAGGTCGATCGCGTGGTCGTGGAAGTGAATCACATCCCGCGTCGCATCGATGAAGGTCGCATCCTCCTCGAAAAATGCACCGTGATCCTTGACGTAGACCACCAGCTCTCCAGCCAGATCCAACGCGGGTTGATATCCCGTGAACCGGTAACAGTGTGTCAGCCCCTGGATGAGACGGCCCGCCGCCAGACCGGATTTCACCCCCAGCGGGATCTCGGCATTCTGATCGACCTTCGCGTTCGGTTCGAAGCTGCCTTCCGGGTAGTAGCTGTAGCCTTCCCTGTGAATGTCGAGCTCGGACAGACGGTCCACCGTCTTTTGAACGAGGTCCTTCCACACCTCGTCACCATCCCGCTGGTAGTAGACCATCATCGCCGACAACAGTCGTCCTTCCGCGATCCAATCGTGAGTAATCTGGGAGACGGATTCGTCATCGATCGTTGTGGTCTCGCCGTTTGCCCGCCAGATCGGGTGGGGATACCCGTCAGGCCCTACGTAGAGTTTCGCCCAGGGCCTGCCCTTGAGTGCCATGTAGACAAGCCCGTCTGGGCCGATCGAACGCATCAGCGTTCGCATCCACGCCTCATCAACGTGGTCGTTGTAGTCGCTGCCGCAAATCAGTCTCAGCAGTGGCAGAGCTTCCATGAACTTCGGCTGCACATCGTCCACATCGTGCCACATCACCGGCGGGTCGCGGAAAAAATTGACCTGCCAGTAGACCTCGTAGTCCGCCTCAGGATCCGTCGGTCCGGTCAGCCCATTGATCGCGAGCTTCGCCCGCTCCGCGAAGTCGAGCGTATCCGGCGCCCACGTCTCGTACCGGTCCCCTTCGTAGGGAGGAATCTCGAACGGCAACGGCGATTCGCGAATGTATTCGATCGCCGATTCCTTCGACGAACCGTCCGACTCGGAGACCTTCGACAAATCCAGAAAGTCGTCTTCAGGCCGCACGTCCGGTTGATTCGATCGCATCCCTGTCTCCTATCATAGTGGCAGTCGCGCTCTGCGCTCACGTGAAGCGACTGTGCCCGCGCTTCAATTGATGCGCCAGCGCGTGCACGTGCCTGCCCCCGTCATCGTGACAAGGGTGTCGTCATCCATAGCGACGCTGGACGCGTAGCCGCTCCCCACGCCCCGCTCGTGCGAGCCCAACACACTTCCCCCCGCCACTGTCACGTGATACACTTCTGGCGACCAGGTCTGGCCACCGTCGCGACTGACCCGCGCCAGCACCTGCTGTTTCTCATACGGGTAGCGATGATCGCAGGTCAGGACCATCGTACCATCCGGGAGCTCCGTCAATTCCCCGTGGCATTCCCCGAGCACCAGGTCCGTCCCCCCATCAGGTGTCCGTCTCACAGGGCGGAAATCGATCCACGTCCTACCATCGTCCTCCGAATCCGCCAGATATACCCGCTTGCCAGGAGGCAACTGCCATCGAGAACGGATGCTGATATCGGATCGCCGCGATCAACCGACCGGATCGAAGTCGCAGCAGGGTCGTCTCGAAAGACCAATCCGGCAGTGGCGTTCGCTCCCCCCACGTCCGGCCTCCATCGGTCGACCGAAAAACGTAAGTCTGGGCATAGGGCGCGCCTTCCCAGGGCTGGCCGGACTTCCGCGCTCCCTCTTCGATCCGCGCAGTCTCGCCGTGGGTCAGGCCAAGACGCTGAGGCCACAACACCGTCCCATCCGGCAGTTCGGTCATCCGGTTCGAACTGCACCCCACCGACGGGAAGGGCGTCTTGTCGAACGGCACAGGTCCTTCCCAGGAATCGCCCCCATCTTCACTCCGGATGACGAAACACGCCTCCTCCATCCCCTGGACGGAGAGCTGATCCAGATTCTGCAAGAATGCCCAAACCAGCGTGCCATCTTTCAGGATTCCGAACGAATCGCTCGTCATCGCCCAACGCTTTTCCCAAAACAGAAACTCCATCGAGTCGCGCGAGAAGTTATGGTCCAGAAATCGACGCCAATCCAGCCGTTTCTCCGACCAGCTCCGCCCTTCATCCGTCGAAGACAAAAGCACGCTTTCGAGCCCGGGCCCCTCGGTCGAGAATCCGGCGTAGAGCGTCCCGTTCTCCGTTCTGCCAATCGGCGCGCCCCGACCGAACGGTACCGGAACGACTTCGGCAGGGACCGTACAGACATCCTGACCATCTGTCGTTTCGCAGATCTCACCAGACTCCAAATGCTCTCCTCTCGTGGAATCAGTCCTTCACGGATGGCGCGTTCGATGAATGGAATCTTTCTCGGGCAACGTTCACGAGTGATCCAGTCCCCAGATCGGGAAGTAATACGGGAATAGCTGCTCCAGGATTTCGCCAGCCGCGGGACCCAGCGACAAGGGTTCGAGCGCAGCGTGACCGCCGAAAATAAGTTGTGTGAGTTGCCTGCGCGTCAGCGCGATTGGCTCGGACGTTCGATCGTAAGAGATGTCCATCGTTCCGTCTTCGAACACGAGTGACACGCACTCATCCATCTCGTCGCACGCCAGGCAGATCGTCCCCCGAAGCCCCGTCGCCTTTCCACTCAGATGATTCTGGATTCCTCTCAATAACTTTTCGAGGCTGTTGACCCGCATCATCTGATAGCCTGCGCCCTTCCCCTCCTCAACGGGACGTCCCGTTCCTGGTTTCTTTGCCTCGATCAACGTTCCCAGCGTCGAGGGTGTCAACGAAGCCCACACTTGAACGGCCTCGGCGATCCTTTCTCGCAGCACGTACCTGACCAGGGCTTCCAACGCTTTCGGCTCACCGCCCCCCTCGATCAACCCAGGCTTGTTCACCGCTTCTCCGAACACCAGATAGGCAGCAGGTTGCCGTTCTCCCACGGCCAAGAAGGTGTGAATCTTCGGTAGCGTCAGGAGCGCCTGATAGTCTTCGCGAGAGCGCCGGATGTGATAGGGCTCTGCGTTGTGGATCTGGCCGATGGGATCGAGATACCCGGAATCGGCAGGGTCATAGGGGACAATGTCAAACGGTCCTGCATTGAACAGTGCGTGTTCATCGGGGCGGAGCGTGTAGACCCAACCCTGAGACCCGACCCCCTCCCAACCTGACTGCTGATAGAAAGGAAAGGTGGCCTCCACCGTCCACAACACGGAGACAGGCCATCCTTCCTCTTCCATGATGCGAACACAATCCCGAAGACAGAGCGTCGCATATCCCCGTTTCCGATGGTCCGGATGGGTGATCGTCGGACTGATGATTCCGATCGTGAACGCATCATCCCTCGCGACGACCTCACGAGGCGCAACCGGCACGTGGGATACGACCTTGCCGTCGACCTTGAGAATGCGCATGAAATCGAGTTTCGAAGCGTTGAAGACCAGGGGATAATCTGTGCGGATGTCCTGATCCACGCCGTCTCGAAACGTCTGATTGATCAGTGTGATGACTTCGTCGAATTCTGATTCGCGACAAGCGCGTGGTCCATCCACTTGTGCATTCATTACAAATCTCCGCCCGCAAGGGCCACACGGCGATCGATAACGTACTCGGCGACGTGAAGTACGGTATCGGTCCAGATGCGGTGACGATTCTGGTCAAGGTGATGGGCTAAGTGCTCCAGGGCTCGAGGTTCGATGTCGAGCGAATGGTCTCCTCCCACGCCGTGCGCGGTGATGACGGCCCATAGTCCCTGATCGACCACATTCTCCACGTAGTCGATCATCTCCGCTCCAGTATTGCCGCTGACCGGCCAGGACCAGAGGTAAGCGAGATCGATGTCGTACGGGTTGTTGGGATTGTCTCCACGTCCCCGTCCGGCCTTGAAGCGACGGGCTACCGACGGAACGTAGAACGCTCGGCTCTCGCCCGAGCCGACGTAATCTTCATAGCACGGGTAACAGTAGGTGCGGACCCCCTGTTGCTCCGGGAAGAGCCCGTCGAGGATCGCGGTTGCTTCGTCGATCGTCGTCTCGACATCGGAAAGGGTCATTTTTTCTAAGCAGTATTCCGTTTCCTGCGTCTGCCGGTGCGTAGATGACCGTCTCCAGTTGCAAGAGCACGGGTGCCGGGTCGTGTGGTTGCCGATCTCGTGACCGTTCCGGCTCGCAGCCTGCCAGCGGGGAACGTTCTGGTCCCAGTTAGGGCTGAGACCGGGGTTTACGTAAAACGTTCCCTTCAAATCGTGATCATCCAGATAGGGAATGGCGTTATCAAGGTGTGTCTGGACGCCGTCGTCGAAGGTCAGGAGCTCAGGTCAATAGGTGTGTAAAAGAAATCAGGCGGCCATCTTCCCGGCTTCGACCTGCGGTCCGGTTGAGTGTTTCTGATCGTAGACTTGTTGTAGCAAGTGTGGCGCGGTGAGTTTCCTGAATCGGCTCTCTGCGACCTTGAGCGTACGCCAGATGAGAGTCGTGGCGTTCCTGACTTTCTTGAATCGCCTGGCGGCGTTTGTGCGAAGCCGAACGGAAGCAAAGGGGCTCTCGACGACGTTCGTGGTTCTCAGGTGTTTCCAGTGTTCCTTCGGGAAGTCGTAGAACGTGACCATCCGATCCCAGTTTCTTTCGAGCGTCTCCACGGCGGCAGGGAACTGTGAGCGATACCGTGCGGCAAAGCGTTTCCGGAGCTTCTCGGCCTCCTTTTTCGTGCCGGCATAGGGGATCTGGACGAGCAGTGCGCGGGCTTCAGCCTGTGCACGCTTGGCGACCTTGTCGAGCACGTTGAGGATCTTGTGGTTCCAGCACCGTTGTTGCCGGCTCTCTGGCCAGACCTGATCAACGGCCGCCCAGATGCCCATATTCCCGTCCGCGGCGATCAGGACAGGATGTTCGAGCCCGCGATCCCGGAGATCCCGGAGCACCGTGAGCCAGGATTCTGTAGACTCTCGATAACCGGGTTCTATCGCCAGGATCTCCTTGCTGCCGTCGCTCATCGCGCCGATCACGACCAGCAGACACGCCTTCTCGCGCTCGAGCCCGGCTTTGACGTAGATGCCATCAGCCCAGGCGTAGACCAGTTCGCGATTATCCAGACGCCTTTCTTTCCAGTCCTGGAAGTCGACCTCCCACTTCCCTCGAAGACGAGCGATCGAGGTCGGCGAAAGCGGCGCGCCATCACCGAGCAGCGCACGCAAAGACAACTCGAAGTCGCCCTGGGAGAGACCGTGGAGATAAAGGTCGGGAAGCAGATCTCCAATGGCCCTGGTTCTCCGGGCGAACAGGGGGAGGATGCGGCTTTCAAACCGCTCTTCCAGACCACGAACCCGGGGACGCCGGACCTTGATCGTTCCGCAGCTCGTCGAGAGACGCCGGGGCTTGCCGTAGCCGTTCCTGTAGCCCCTGGAGCTATCGACCTCGGCTCGGCGCTCATACCACGACCGGCCCAAGAACGCGGTCGCCTCCTCCTCCAGAATGGACTGGAACCGGCCCTGGATCTCTTCACGGATCCAATCGTCAACCGTCTCCCACGTCGGCATGGACTTCAATGGGGCTCTATGCGTATGTTCCTTCACGGCGATCCTCCTTCCCAACCGGGCCTCTCACCCGGTTTTGTGTGAATCAACTATCTCACGGGAAGGGTAGGGTCGCCCTTTCTCTTTTTCCACACCTTTTGATTATAGCTCAAGGTCAGGCAGACAGCTCCCAACACACCTTCGGGCCAGAAATCCATCCTCGCCTCCCGGAAAGCTTATGGCCATCGGATTTGGTATGCATCAGAGAATCGATGCACTAGGAGCCTGTCGGGTTACACCCGGAAGCTCGTTGAGATTAAGTCCAGCTGAGTCTGTCAGCGACCGGTTACCTTCGTTTTTTCCTTGAGCCGAGTTCCTCTTCGGGATCAGGTAGCCAATGAGAGTCGATAGAGTTTCAGAAGGTTGTGTGTGAGACAGATCAGGTTCCATTCTCTGATGACTTTGTGGATTCGGCGGAATGAGAATCGGGTGAAGTTCCGAACGGATTTGATCTGTCCAAACACGGGTTCGATGATCTGTTTTCTTTTCCAGTAGGTGCAGCGACCTTTCTGTGTGAGAAGCTTTCTCGCCATTTTGTCTTTCGTCGTTGCGCCCTTGGGGATCCGTCCCCTGGGGCAGGTCGCGATGGGCGTTCCATGTTTCTGTTTTGTCGTCGCCACATAGAGGTCGACGCCATCTGATTGAACCTGATCGACCTGACTTTGGTTGAAGTATCCGGTGTCGGCAGTGAGGTGCTTGGGTGTCGTGCCGCCCATATTCGCTCTGATCTGGTTGACCATAGGTGTCATCTGGTTCTTGTCATCAGCTTCTTGGGTGACGTCGGCAGCAACGACAATCTGGGCCTTGTCATCCACAGCAGCTTGGCAGTTGTAGGCTTGAAGGAATTGGCCCCCTGAGACCATGATCCGTGAGTCGGGATCGGTGAAGTTCAGTTGTTCCTTGGAGTCGGGCTCTTTCGATGGAGGCTTGGGCTTACGTCCACGACCGCCGCGGCGCTCCCGGGCCTTTACCTTCTCTTCATACGCTGCCTGCTTCTCAGGAAACTCAGCCTCCGCTTCGGCTTCGATCTCGGCTATTGCGTCGCGGATTACTTTGAGTCGAGTCTCCCGGTGCTGCAACTCCTCGGGCAACTCGTCGCCGCGGTTGTCCTTTCCGTAGAGTTCGTCTTCGGCCGCGTCAGTGGCTTCGGCCTCGGTCAAGAGTCTGCGCACTTCGGCCTCGATCTCGGCTTCTTTCTTCTTCATCCGGCCGTAGCTCATCGCTTTGTGTTTTGAGGCATTTGCTTTGACTTTCGTGCCATCCAACGCCACGTGTCCCAGCTTCACCAGACCTGCCTTCACGCAGAGACACAGCACTTGCCTGAACAGACCTGAGAGGGCATCCAGATGCCGTTGACGAAAGGTCGATATCGTGTCGTGATCAGGATGCTGATCCAGGCTGAGCACACGGAAAGCAACGGAGTCATAGGTCGCACGCTCAATCTTGCGGGAACTCCTGATGCCTTCACAGTAACCATACAGCAGTAGGCTCACCATCATCCGGGGATCATACGGTGGCTGGCCACCTTGAGACCCATCGTAGGTCTCGTAGATCGCGGACAAATCAAGTTGTCCGACGATATCCAGAATGAAGTAGGTCGGATGACCCTTGGGAAGCCAACTCCGGAGATCCAGAGGCAGCAACATCAACTGAGCCGGATTGTAGACACGAAACCGAGTAGAAGTGCTCAACGGAAACCTCCAATTCAGAGTCGGAACCTTGGTCGCACTTCTACAATACGAAATCTTCCTCCGGCTGGGTACTCCGACAGGCTCCTATCCTGAATTATGCATAAAAAAGGTAGTCTCCTTGTACAAGTGTTTGTTTTTCCCTACATTAGGGCTGACACATCAAAACAACACTTGGAAGGAACTACCGTGATAGAACCTAGTCAGATCCGGTTACCATTCGCAAGCATTTCGGGCAAGGTAGTTGAGGCTGATTTTGCCGGTGGCGCCGTCAGGAGTGACGGTGGAGTTCTGTTGCTTCGCGCCCTTGAGTCTCAGATGGGATTGATCGCCAGAATGGTAGATGCTTTGCGAGATCGTCGTCACCCAAGCTATATCGATCACACGCTTTTGGATCTTGTGAAGCAGCGTGTTTTTCAGATCGCTTGCGGCTATGAAGATGCCGTCGATTGTGATGATTTGCGCCACGATCCGGGCGTCAAGGCTGCCTGCGATCGGCTTCCTCTTTCCGGTCCTGATCTCGGGAGCCAATCAA
The DNA here is from genome assembly GCA_965198115.1 of Candidatus Latescibacterota bacterium. Lineage (GTDB taxonomy): Bacteria > Latescibacterota > UBA2968 > UBA2968 > UBA2968 > UBA6620. The sequence goes on from OZ240241.1 coordinate 5,196,755, forward strand.
CGATGACACGACTTGAGAATGATGTGCGACGCTCGGATTTGTATCGGCTCGCACGGGCTTTTGTAGACGGGTTCATCGCATCGTATGACCAGGCACCCCCAAGCATCATTCTCGATATCGACGACACGGATGACCCAACGCACGGTGCGCAACAATTTTCACTCTTCAACGCGTATTACAATGAACACTGCTATATGCCGCTACATATCTATGAAGGCCAAAGCGGCAAGCTCATTACGACGATCTTGAGACCCGGGCATCCGACGAACGGTAAACAGGTCGTTTCTATTCTCAAGCGCTTGGTGGAACACCTACGCGGATCTTGGCCAAACGTGGAGATCATCGTTCGCGCAGACTCAAAGTTCAGCTCACCAGAGATGCACGATTTCTGCGAAGACAACGGTATCTACTACGTTCTGGGCCAGGGCGCCAACTCCAAGCTCAAAGCGGCTGGACAAAACCTGATGGACCAAGCGCTACGTCTGAGCGAGCATAAGGAGACGATTCGCTTGTTCTCATCCTTCTCATATCAGGCTGGCACCTACCGGCAGCCTCGCCGGATCATTCACAAGGCTGAAGTCACAAACGGCGAAGCAAATCCAAGATACCGCGTGACCAATTTACAGAGTAATCGAGACGGCTTTATCTATGATCGTATCTACTGCGCAAGGGGACGCACGGAAGGCTTCATCAAGGACCACAAAACATTCCTTCACTCCGATCGAACATCGTGCCACAAGTTTGAAGCCAACCAGTTCCGACTCTTTCTACACAGTGCTGCATACACCTTGCTTCACGCACTCCGATCACAGGGACTCAAGGGCACCGCGTGGACCAAACCTCAGGTCAACACGATACAGAACCGTTTCCTCAAAATCGGCGCGAGAGTCATTGAAAGCGCACGAAGAATCCGATTCCATTTTCCAACATCGTATCCACTCAAAAACGTCTTGGTGTCAATCATCACCAGGCTCGAAACGAACACGCAGTAACAACGCCGATCTATACCGGGGACAGCTATGTACACGTCGCAAAACAACACCTGTTCCGGACGAAAATCGTGACTCTTGCGACTCGTAGAGACCGCTTACGGGACCTTGGACATCCGAAGAAGCCGAGAACAAATCCTGTGCGTGATCACATCACTCCAAAACAACCTAAACTCAAATTCATGCATGATTCAGGCTAGGGTCATCGGCGCCTGCGGCTCTCAGAATGTTGTTCAGGAGCTCCTCGAGCTCTTTCACACAGCGAAGGGCACGACTAAGACTCCGATCCGGGATCGATTCTCAACCCGCCGTAAAACTCACTCGTCTTACGACCGAACAGCTCCAGAAAACTGTTCGGGTAGGGCTTTTGCAATTCGCTCACGTCGGTCAGCTCTTTCATCTCCGCATCGGACAGTGCAAACTCCAACGTTGCAAGCGTATCCGTGACCTGCTCGAGGCTGGAGAAACCGAACAGAGCGACATCGCACGAGCCCGATTGGTGCAGCCATCGCAGGGCGACGTTGGGAACGGTCTTTCCGTGCGTCCTCGCAACTCGATCCATCACATCCAGGGCCGCCCAGTTTCTCTCGACGGCGAGACGCTTCCAGGAGGTACTCTCGTCCTCCTCTTGAACCTCGAACCCACTGCCCGGTCTCGGCCCTTCTGCGCCACGGCGATATCGCCCGGAGAGAAACCCACCGGCCAGCGCGCCCCAGGCAATGATCGACACGTCCTGGTCCCGGCACGCTGGGATCACGGAAAACTCCGCCACCCTGTCCGCAATAGAATACCAGATCTGATTCGATATTATGTGTGTCAGCCCCGCCGATCGCGCGTGGGCGTTCGCCTTGACCACGTGCCAGCCATCCCAGTTGCTCACACCCACGTAGCGGATCTTCCCCGCCTTCACAAAATCATCCAACACACGCAGCGTCTCCTCCACCGGTGTGTAGAAATCCCAGAAGTGGCACTGGTAGAGATCGATGTAGTCCGTGCCCAACCGCTTCAGACTCGCCTCGATCTGTGTCGTCAGGTATGCTCGTGAAAGTCCCACGTTGTTCGGCCGAACTTCGTCCTCCATCGTCCAGTAGCCCTTGGTCTGGATCACGAATCGATCCCGACGACCCTTGACGACCTTTCCAACGGTCCTCTCCGACGTTCCGGCCATCTCCGCGTTCGACCCACGGAGTCCGCCTCCGTAGAAATTGGCCGTGTCGATCACATTCCCGCCGGCATCGGCATACATATCCGTTACCCTGCGGGCCGTTTTCTGATCCACTCGAGTCCCAAAGGGCTCTGCCCCCATTCCGAGACGGGACACCTGCAGTCCGGAACCGCCCAGGTAACAGTATTCCATCTACTCACTCATAATCCGCTGATTCATTGCCATCACTCATCAAGGAGAGTTCCGAATTCCGAGTAGCGAATAGTGAGTATTGATCTACGTTCGCTACTCGGAACTCGCTATTCAGCCCTCGCTACTTGCTTGTGTTTCACCTTCCCACTCTATCCGAAGCCTCTCGACCCGATCAGACCACGACCCGCTCCCCGTGTCGGCAAATCTTCGTCTTCAGATCGGGATACTTCAACCGAAAGTAATCGACGAACAACGTCGGATCCTCGGTATTTCCCTCGTGCATGTCGTAGTGCGCGGGAATCGTCAGCTTCGGTCGGATGGCGCCGGCGAGATCGACGGCTTCCTGATAGGTCATGTTTCCGATCATCCCTCGAGCCAGCTGCTTGCCGCTTCGCCCATTGATCGGAAGAAATGCCACATCGATCGGCGCGTGCTTCTGGAGATTGCTCACCAGATCCCCATAAATGCACGTGTCTCCCGCGTGGTAGATTTTGCATCCGTTGGCTTCGAGGATGTAGCCCAAATAGGGGTGCATCCCTGTGTCTGGGTCGCGATCCAGGAACTCGTGCGCGGCCGCGATCCCCGTGACCCGAACCCCATCCACTTCCACGCTCACGCCGTCATCCAGCCCGAGCATCCGCTCGGTTGAAATCCCTTGCTCCTCGATGATGCTCTCCCTCACCAGCTCGGGCACCACGAATCTTGCATTCGAAGCTCGGGCGATGTCGGGCCAGACCTCGCGATCGATGTGGTCGTCGTGATCGTGTGAGCCCAGAATCAGATGCGCTGTGCCATTTGCTCGGGGGTGACCAGGGAAGGAACCAACCGGACATCCGGATGCAGGTAGGGATCCGCATAGAACACCTGCGAGCCCATCTTGACAATGAACTGATGCTGCCCAAGCCACCAGAAAGCGACCTGTCCTGGCTCGAGACGCGTCTGGTCGACCTCCTGTATCAGCGCTTCACCGGTCGGCACGACTCACCCTTCGACCCACAAACGACCTTGGGCATCCACGTCTAATCCAACGTATTCAGCGTGGCGACCACCGGGGCCGTACATCACCGCCCGTTCTACCTCGTTCATGTCTTCGATCGCGTCCTCATCCCACCAGACCTCGGGCAGGTTCGTCTCCTCTTTGGGATGGAAGCGAACCGCGGTCCTCCCCGCATACTTGATCAACACCACTCGCCTCGGCCTCTCGCTCTGCCAGGGCAGTGTGCCGTGCGTCTGGGCACCGTCCATGAAGAACAGGATATCACCCGCCTTCACCGCAGGCTGAACAACGGTCCCGCCGTCGTCATCGCACGTGCGAACACCCTCCGGCAGAGTGTACCGGGATTTGTGACTTCCCGGAACACACGCAAAACCTCCATCTCCCGCGTTGCAATCGCCCAGCTGAAAGGAAACCGTTACCCCGTTGCAGTGGGATCGGCCGTTCTGGTTGTGGTAAGCAACGCGAGGCCTGTGCGGATCACCGGCACCGTGAAGCGAAAACCCCTCGATGCCTATCTCACCGGGAATGATCAGAGGACCGTGATCGAGCCGGAAGCCCCTACCACACATCACGTTCAACCGGGACACGACAGCCGGATGGGCCATCAGATTCCTGAACGCCTCGCAGTAGGGCTTTTCGATTTCCAGAATCCCGTGAAACTCGAACCGCCCCCTGCTCCCTGAAAGCGCCGATGAGCCCCTCGAACCGGTACCGGGCTTCACATCGGGGATCTGCGCCCTGCAAAAATCAAAGGCCTCGTTCAACTTCTTCAGTTCCACGCGGGTCAACGCGTTCCGCGCTACGACATAGCCCGTCAAGTCCCAGAAATATCTTTCCCGCTCAGTCACCCTCTCTCCCTTCAATGGAAACGGCGGTCAACCTGATGCCTCGACCGACCGCCGTCTCTCACGTTCACTTCGCCCTGCCCCTCGGAGCTACACGAAGGTGGGTCTCCGGTCCCCTCTCAACTCTTTCTCCCGGTCATCCCCGAACGCCCCGGCGAACTGGATGAAATCGACGAAGTCCACCTTCCCGCTGCCGTCGAAATCGGCAAGCGACTGTGCCTCGACCCCTCGGACGATGAATAACCCGATGATCAGCGCTGAGCAATTGAAGGTTCGAAATTTCATCTTCGTCCTCCATTCCGTTGCCACGGAATCACTCGGGAAGAGCACACTGCATTCTCTGATTCAGGTCTGGATGCGGGCTATTGTCCTGCTTGTCCTTCGGGGTGGGAATCACGACTAAAATACTGCGCGATTGGAAATGCGGAAGAGAGATCGAATGGAGCGAACTCGGACGAGTAAAGCGACTCTATCGGTCCATTCGCTCGAGCCCGAATAGCTGGCGGCAAAGAGCCGAGCGGCCCTGTAGCTGGTCCTTCATGGCCTCATCCGGGTCGTAAACGGCGCTTCGCGACATACCGAAGTGTCTGTAGTTGTAAAGAAGCATCCGCCGGACGTTCGAGCCCGTGTTGTGCATCGCCGTGTGCCAGATCTTGCCGTTCCACAGAATGGCGTCACCCGCCTTGCCCGTTAGCCTCACGTGATTGGGCATCTCATCGAGCGGGTCGTATTTGGGAACCTCGTTCGAGTCGGCCTTGTGCGAACCAGGCACGACACTGAATGGTGCCGTGTCTTCGTCCACGTCCTCCACGAAGAAAAAGATTTTCACCTTCAGGAACGGCCTGTCACTCACCCCCGTCGACGCCCAGAGCTCCCTGTCTCCTTCATCCCACTCAGCCGGGTCGAAATCCCACGTGGGGGAATCCTTGTGCCAATCCGTATGGGATTTCGTATGGGCGGGCTTCACGTGCAAAGCGTTGTCGTGCATCATCATATCCGGGCCCATGAGCTTCTCCGTGATGCCAACCGTCTGCGGATGCTTCATGAGGTCCAGGAAGACGTCACCGTGCGTCACGATGGGCGCGACGACGTGAGCGGTTTCACACATCCGATACGGGCGGTACGAAACGTTTTCCGCCAGGTCCCGTTGCCAATCTTCGCGTGTCGCTTCCTCGACCCGGCAGAACTCCTCATGGACGCGTAGCAGCTCGCTCTCCTCGATCGCACCCTCCACAGTCAGATACCCCTGATCGTGGAAGAACGAGAGATGTTCGTCGGTCAATTCGTCGCATACACGCACGAGATGCTCCCAAAGAGGGTTGCACTTGCCCGCCATGGTAAGCAGTGTTCGGCGGCGCGCCAGTCTCGAATAAACCCGGCGGTTTCAATGACCGTGTTTTAGCGTGTAACTTCGTTATGGGCCCATTTGGCTCCACTTTCTGACGCAATCCTGACGGTCGGTTGACCGCAAGTCTCGTTGTAGCGACCTTGCGCCTGGGTATCTCATAGCGCCCCTCGAGACCGAAGACTTCCACACATCGTCTCTCCCACCCAAATCGCGTTCGATGACGAAAACAGCCATCCACGACCTCGCGGACTATGACCGGTACTGCGAAGGACGTCTCGAAAACCCCTATTCGCTCTACGATCGATTACGCACCGAAGATCCCGTTCACTGGAGCGATCGACTCGAAAGCTGGATGCTCACCCGCTACGATGATGTGCTTTCCGCCAATCGAGACCGGCGTCTGGCTTCTAACCGCGTGTCAGTGAACATGGGCGCGCTGACTGAAGCCGACCGAATGAAATACAAAGGATTGGGCGATCATATTTCGAACTGGTTGGGGTTTACCGATCCCCCCAAACACACCCGAATGAGAGACATGATCGGCCAGACGGTCAACCAGGACCTGGCAGAGACAATGCGAGGACGTATCCGCAAAATCGTCGACGATCTGCTGGACAAAGCTCAGACGAAAGGGGAGATGGATCTCGTCGACGACTTCGCCTATCCACTTCCGGCCAATCTGATCTGCGATATCCTCGGCATCCCGGGCGGTTATCGAAAACAGTTCAGGGGCTCGATCGAAGACCTGACGGCGTTCGTTGGTGCAGTCGGTCCGGCCCTCACCAGGGTTGCAGAAAAAGCGGAGCAGAGTCGACGAGAGCTGACCGCTTTCTTCGGGGACCTCGCTTCCCAGCGTCGCCGGGAACCGCGACAGGATCTGATCAGTGCCCTCGCGGCGGTCGAGGGGAAAGAAGACGGCCTGACCGAGGATGAAATGATGGGCCTGATCGTCTTCATCTTTGACGCCGGCCACGACACAACGGCAAGTTTCATCGCGAACGGCGTGCTGTCGCTCCTGAGAAATCCCACGGAAATGGAGAGACTCCGTCGGGACTCCACTCTGATGGAAACCGCCATCGAGGAATTCCTACGATACGAAAGCCCGATCCAATTCGATACGCGCCTGGCCACGGCCGACCTCGAGATCGACGGCAAACGAATCCGGGCCGGACAGACCGTCATCCTCGTGAGGGGCGCGGCCAACCGGGACCCGGCGCAGTTTCCCGATCCCGACCGCCTCGACGTGGGGAGGCGCGACAACAAGCACCTGGCCTTCGGATGGGGCGCTCACTTCTGTCTGGGCGCGCCCCTGGCTCGTGCGGAGGGGGAAATCGCAATCACCTCTCTGCTCGATCGGTTTCCAAACATGCAGCTCAAAACCGACAAGATCGAATGGCTCGAAAACATGAGCCTGCGATGCCCACGGGCCTTGCCGATGACACTCGGGGGAGCTTGACGATGGAGCGACGATCGATCGGGCACACGGACATTGAGGTGTCGCCCGTCGCCCTCGGAGGTTGGCCCATCACGGGCATCACCAGCCTCGACGTGAACGAGCCGGACAGCCTGGCAACGATCCGGGCGTGCCTCGATCACGGAATAAACTTCATCGACACCGCCTACTGCTACGGCGCCAATGGCGAAAGCGAAAAGCTCATTCGTCGCGCCCTGGGCGATCGTCGGGACGAGATGGTCATCGCGACAAAGGCGGGCGTGCACTGGGAACCCGACGGTCGCCAGACGCACGACGGCCTACCGGATACGCTCAAACGGGAATGCGAGGAAAGCCTGCGGCGACTGGGCACGGACCGGGTCGACCTCCTCTACCTGCATCGTCCCGATCCCGATGTTCCCGTCGCCGAATCGGCGGGTGCGCTGTGTAGCCTGATAGAAGCTGGAAAGGCGAAGTCAATCGGCGTGTCGAACTTCGGTGTGGAACACCTCGAGGCCTTTCACGCCGTCTGCCCCATCTCCGCCTATCAGCCGTGCTACAACATGCTGCAGCGGGAGATCGAAGCCAGCACCCTGCCCTGGTGCCGTGAGCACGATGTGTCGGTCATGGTCTACTGGCCGCTGATGCTGGGATTGCTGGCCGGCAAACTGACACGGGATCACATCTTCCCTTCTCGCGACGGGCGGGCGAAGTATCCTATGTTCCAGGGCGAGGAATATCAGAAAAACATGGACTTCGTGGAGCGGTTAGGCGAGGTGGCCGATGAAGCAGGTAAAACCGTCGCGCAGGTCGTCATCAACTGGACGACCCACCAACCGGGTGTGACCGTCGCGATTTGCGGGACTAAGCGGGCGAGCCAGGTGGCAGATAACGCTGGTGCGATGGGCTGGGAACTTTCGTCCGATCAGCTTGCGCACATAGACCGAGCCCTGGACGACAGAGGCGAACCGGTCACCGTCTCCCCAACCCCCGCGATGAGTGCCCGGGCAGATGGAACACCTGGGCGCGTCGAGTAAAATCCCGTGCTCATCTCTTCCTAACGCATCCGATCGAAGGAACCCGACGCGAGATTGGAAAGTGTCGCAGAAGCCCCGCTCATCCACACATCCTGGGGGGACTGGCCTTGCAACTGACTGACCAGCAACTGAACCATTTTCAGACATTCGGATTTCTGATCTTTCGACAGCTTCTTTCGCCAGACGAGATAGCCCGATATGGTGTTGAATTCAACACGGGTCTGGACACGTGGCTCGATGGCGGAGAGCACGATCGAAAGGAGCCCCACTACGCTTCGCTGATGGAAGAAGCGTCCCCCTTCATCGCGTCGTTGGCAGACGACCCGCGCTTCGCCGACGTTGCGGAACAATTGTTCGGGAAAGCGATGATGTGTATCGCAGTGGACGGGAATTACATGGTGGGCGACACGAAGTGGCACCCCGATACAAATTCGCTGGACTACGAAGCAGTCAAGTTCTGCGTCTATCCTGATCCGTTGAACGCAAGCAACGGTGCCCTCCGCGTGATCCCGGGCTCACATCGGGAGCCCCTCCACAGCGCGCTCAGCCGCGATCCCCAAACCACGTTCGGCCTTTCTCCAGCGGATCTACCTGCTTACGCCTTCGAGTCCAGCCCGGGCGACCTGATTGTCTTCAATGTGGGAGTATGGCACGCGTCGTTCGGAGGTGGGAATCATCGCCGACAGGGCGTTGTCGTCTACTACGAAGAGCCCGACACGCCGGAAGCGACCGAAAAGGTCCAGGAACAGATGCACGGCAACCACAAGATGTTCGCGCGAAAGGGTCGGAACATGTACGGCGATCACTGGCGGTCCATTGACGATCCCCGACACCAACGGTGGCTTCGTCGCCTGGATGAGCTCGGCGTGCTCGAAACGCCGTCAGAGGAAGAGATTTAGCGGGAAGAAGAAAGCTACCGACCTGAGGCCAGAGACAGATCGGTGCCTCTATTCAGGACCTTCCGACAATACCGGGAAGATTTCTCCCTCGATAGGATCCCCTTCCTCAAACCCTATAGGCACCGTCAGCGGGTCTCCCCACTGATTGTGCGTCGTGCCATCGGGCATGTAAACCATGATCATCGCCCGGCGTTCCCGGTCGGACCGGTTAGCGGTCCCCTGGTGCAGTGTGCGTGCATCGTGGAAGGTGCAACTGCCTGCCTTCATCCGCACGACGTGAGCCTCCTTGCCCTCTAGTTCGGGATACGCACGATACATATCCTCGGTCGTCGTGTGGTTGATACCACCTTGGTTTTCGAACGGGGGCAGTTTATGCGAACCGGGAAAAAAACAGAGGGTGCCGTTGTGTTCATCCACATCGTCCAACGCCATCCAACAGGATAGCGCACCGGCCTGCTGCATGGGGAAATAGGGTAGATCCTGATGCCACGGCGTGGGCAGGCTTTCCCCAGATTCGGTCGTCTTGATCATCAGATGATCGTGGAATAGCCGAATCTTCTTCGTCCGCGTCAGACGTCTGGCCATCTCGGCGAGCCTTGAATTGAACACGAACCGCCGGATGCCCTCGTGGTCTCTCCACAGATTCAACCGGTGGACCTGCAGAATCCGGCCATACGAGTCATCCTCGTGTCTCTCCACTTCATCCATCGCCTTGTCCAACTTCATCTGGCGCGCCTGCTCGACCGAAGTTCGGAGATCCTCCAGTTCCTCCTGGGTGAGCGCATCGTTCACCTGGAGGAATCCATTCTCTTCGTAAAACGCGATCTGTTCTTCAGTCATCCGAGGTTCCTCCTGAAGAACGCGCTCACGTGTGCCGGCCTTGAGTCGCTAATTCCGCCTGATCGACCCGACATCCTCCCATCGCTCCGTATCCCACGACCGCTGAATGGCTGCCTGGACACCGGCCACACTTAGCGCCTCCTCGAATCCAGGCTCCCCCTGCTTCCCGTCGACGATGGATCTCGAAAACTGATAGGCTTCGATCAGCTTGAGATCTTCGTAGCTCATACTCGAAGCAGGACCCGGATAGAAATGCGTGTAGTGAGGGTGATCCGGTCTTACCTGGATATTCGTATGGCCATCGTGGCCCCTTTCTTCACCCGGCAGATAAAGATCCAGCTCGTTCATCCGCTCGAAGTTCCAGCTCAGCGCGCCCTCCGTGCCATTCACCTCGAACGCCATCTCGCATTGGGGTCCATTCACTACCCGGCAGGCTTCCAGCGTACCCTGAACCCCATTCTCGAATCGCAGTAGCGCACCGACATAGTCCTCGTTCGTCACATCGACCATCGGGGCATCCGTGCTGACGCTGAAATGCGTCCCTTCGCCGGGAGTCGCGGTTGGTCGCTGGGGAATGAACGTCTCTTGATTGGCGACAACGCGTCGAATCGGCCCCGCTATCGTGTGGGCCATGTCGATCGTGTGGGACATCAGGTCGCCGAGGGTCCCGAGCCCCGCGAGATCGCGATCGAAACGCCACGACAGAACTCCGTGTGGGTTGCTGCCATATCCTACCAGAAACCGTCCTCGGTAGTGGGTCAATCTTCCGAGCCGCCCATCCCGGACTAGCCGACGGGCGTGCTGCACCACAGGTGCCCAGCGGTAGTTGTAGCCGACACCGGTCAGGACGCCTGCCCCTCGTGCAAGCTGCTCAATCTCAGCGGTCTCCTCCGGAAAGCACCCCACCGGCTTTTCGCAGAAAATGTGTTTTCCCGCTTTAGCTGCTGCACGCACGATCTCGAGATGCACGTTGTTCGGCGCCGCAATGACGACCACGTCCACTTTCGGTGAGTCGATCACCTGGTGCCAGTCTGTCGTGAAGTGCTCGAAATCGAAAAGCTCCCCCACGTGGCTGGCGCGCTTTTCCACCTCGTCGGCGCACACAACCAAACGGGTCCGGATGCCGCTTTCCGGAAAGCGACTGGGAATCTGCTGATATGCACGGCTGTGGACGGTGCCCATCCACCCCATTCCGATCACGCCCACGCCGATCGGCCTGTTCATGGCTCGCACTCTCCTCTTTCGGCGTCACATTTGGCCGTCATCATTTTCTCGACGTTCGGCCATCCATATCGCATCTTGCTCTGCCGCTATATACGGAATGTTGCCGGCAAGAGCGAATCGCTGAGAGGCCACACCCTCAATCAGGAAGAGGTTGAAAATGGCAAGTCCCACTAGCGAATCCCTTCCCCATCCCAGAATCGACGATCGGGACTGGACCCAGCTCACCCTCGGCCAGCAGATCCAGCACCTCGAAGTCGAAGGCTATGTCATCCTGCCGGAGCGACTGGATGCCGATCACATTGGACGGCTCAAAAAGCAAACGCCGCTGTTCGAAACCATCCACACAGACTACAGCGTGCATCAGCGGAGCACGGGGGGCATCCAGTTCGCCGGAGGCGCGATCACTGAACTTATCGCGTATCCCCCGCTGATCGATTTCCTTGGAGTTCTCTTTGGCGATGAAATGGTCTGCATGTCCTACGACTATGCCCGCTCCGAGCCCGGGCATCCCGGCATCAGCCTGCATTGCGACGGCCAGCCCTGGGGATCGCACATCTTCGCGGCAGAATACACCTGCCCGAAACTCGTGCGCGTCCTCTATTACTTGGACGAGCTGATTCCTGATGTGTCTCCGTTCAAGGTCATCCCGCGCTCCCATCTCAGCTATCACAACGAGGCCAATCCATACCTCCGTTACGAAACACATCCCGAAGAGGTCATGGTGACCTGCAAGGCTGGCTCGATTCTACTCATCGACAACTGCGTGTTCCACGGCAACTACGCCAACACCGGCACGTATGCGCGAGACGCTCTTCAGCTCTCCTATCGGCCTTCCTGGGCGGGACCGATCGACGACATCGAACCGTGGGACCCGGAAGAGGTCGCAAAACTTCCTCCCGAGGTCCAGGCGCTGATGGGCGACCGCAGCGGCCGAATATGGATTCCCGAAGGCGGCAACAAGCCGCCCGGCATGCGGAGCGAAGCACCGGGCATCGACCCCAGCCGCTGGAACCGAACATAGCCGACAACTCTGAGGTACGAATCGTTGCGCCTGACCGACCAACAGATGAACCACTTCGACACCTTCGGGTTCCTGATCTTCCGGAAGCTTCTCTCGCCCGATGAAGTAGCTCGATACAGCCGTGATTTCGACAACGGTCTGGACGCGTGGCTGGACGGCGGCGAGCACGACCGCAAGGAGCGCCACTACGCGACGCTCATGGAAGAGGCGTCCCCCTTCATCGCATCGCTGGCTGACGACCCGCGCTTCGGCGACGTTGCCGAGCAGTTGTTCCAGAAGGCCATGATGTGCATCGCAGTGGACGGGAGCTACATGGTCGGTGACACCAAATGGCATCCCGACACCAACTCGCTGGACTACAAGGCGGTCAAATTCTGCGTCTATCCCGACCCGCTGAACGCGGACAACGGCGCCCTGCGGGTCATCCCCGGCTCGCAGCGGGAACCGCTCCACAGCGAACTCAACCGCGATCCCCAATCCGTTTTCGGCCTCCCACCGAACGAGCTGCCGGCATACGTCTTCACCTCGGAGCCCGGAGACGTGCTCGTGTTCAACGCTGGCCTGTGGCACGCGTCCTGCGGCGGCGGCGATCATCGACGGCAGGGCGTTCTGGTCTACTACGAAGAACCGGACACGCCGGAGGCGACCGAAAAGATTCAGGAACAGATGCGCAGCAACCACGCCATGTACGCCCGGAAAGGCCGGAAATTCTACGGTGACCACTGGCGGTCCATCGACGATCCCCGCCACCAGCGATGGCTTCGGTGTTTGGACAGTCTCGGCGTACTCAATACGCCGAAAGAGGCAGAAGCGTGAAGATAACCGACCTGAGGGTCCGAGAAGTATCGGTCCCCCGCATCTACGAGACGCACGCATCGACCACGCGGCGATTTCAAACCGACGACGACCACGCGCGTTCCCGATATCAGATCGTCGAGCTCTTCACGGATGATGGCCCGGTCGGTTTAGGCGAGGTATCCGATATGGCCGGTCGGATGGACGCCCTGTCTGCCGTGGAACTCCGAGCCTTGCTTGCAGATGTCACGTTGGGCGCCGATCTGGCACAGTGGAGAGAAATCTACGCACGCGCAGCAAGCGCACTACCGAAGTCATACCATCCCGAACTAAGGGGACTGACTCTATTCGCCTTAGAGATCGCGTTGCTCGATCTGGTTGGAAAGAAGTATGATGCGCCACTGTATGAACTCCTCGGTGGCCGTGTTCACGATCACATCGATGTCTCCTGGGTCGCCTTTTTGAGGGGCGATGTGCCGCTCGAGGAAGAGCTCGAAAGCCTGACCAACGAGATCAGGGAGAAGGTCCAGCAGGATTTCAGGGCGTTCAAGCTCAAAGTCGGTGAAGATCACAGCAGAGACCTGGCGCGGGTCGAGCTTTTCCGACAGATCGCGGGCCCTGACGCCTACCTGAAAGTTGATGCAAGCGGCGTGTGGGAAGAAGGCGAGGCGATTCAGAAACTGCAGGACATGTCCGAAGCGGGCGTGGATGCCTGCGAGACCCCCCTCGAAGCAGTCAGTCGCCCCGTTGCCAATGACAATCCGGAACAGATCAACGCGAATGCGGACGATGTCGCTAGGGCGCTTGCCCGCGTTCACGAAGTGTCCCCCATTGATATCATCGAGCACGTCGCCGATCTGGACGATGGATTCTCTGCCGCCCTCGCAAGGCACAGGGCGGTCGACGTCATTAACGTCATCCCTTCGCAGGGCGGAGGCATCCTGAGAAGCCAGCGTCTCATCCACGTGGCAGAGGCGGCCGGTGTGCCCGCCCTCCTTGGCAGCACCATCGAGATGGGGCCTGGCACGGCTGCATTCGTACATCTCGCCGTCGCGTCCAGAAGCTTGACCGTTCCGTCGGACCTGGTCAGCCCGGGCCTCCTCGTCGACGACATTTGCACCGTGCCATTCCAGTTCGAAAACGGCACCCTGAGACCCTTTGAGAAGCCCGGATTGGGTGTTGAACTGGACGAATCGAAGATGGCGAAGTGGGCCATCGACTAGTGTCACGTCCCGCGTATAAGCTTCAAAAGTTTATGGACTTTCTCGAGGATTGAATCTGCCGTGGCGGTCCAGACGAAGGGTGTAGAATTCTCGTTGTAGTGATCAGTGAATTTCTTGATGCAGGCGATCAGGTCCTTGACGCTTCTGAAGGTGCCTCGTCGAATGGCTCTTTGGGTGATGATACCGAACCAGATCTCTACCTGGTTCAGCCAGGAGGCATATGTTGGTGTGTAGTGCACGTGATATCGTTTCCGTGAGGCGAGCCAACGCTTGACGTTCGGGTGCTTGTGCGTGCCGTAATTATCGACGACCAGATGGATGTCGAGATCCTTTGGGACGTTCTTGTCGATGTGCTTGAGGAACTGAAGGAACTCTTTGTTGCGGTGTCTGGGCTTGCACTGAGTCAGAACTTTGCCGGATGCGATGTTGAGCGCTGCAAAGAGGGTGGTCGTGCCGTTCCGGATATAGCTATGAGTGACGCCCTCGACGTATCCGAGACCCAAAGGAAGAATCGGTTGTGTCCGTTCGAGTGCTTGAATCTGGCTCTTCTCGTCTACACAGAGCACCATCGCGTTGTCCGGTGGGTTCAGGTATAGACCGACGATATCCCTGACTTTCTCGACGAAGAAGGGATCGTTCGACAGTTTGAAGTGCTTCTGTCGATGCGGTTGCAGTCCAAAAGCTTTCCATACACGTTGAACCGAGGACTTGGAGAGCCCCGTCTCGTCGGCCATCGAACGACAGGTCCAGTGGGTGGCACCCTTCGGTTGCTTCTTGAGCGTCTTGTAGATGAGGGAGGAGATCTCTTCGTCGCTGACCGACCGTGGCCCTCCAGGACGCAATTCGTCATACAGTCCCATCAAGCCTTGCTCGCAGAAGCGACGACGCCACTTGCCGACAGACGCTCCGGACAACCCGACTCGTTCCGCGATCTCCTGATTGGTCAGACCGCAATCGCTCATCAAGACGATCTTCGCGCGACGCACCAAAGCGTGAGACATGCTACGCGAACGAGACAATGACTCGAGTTGATCGTGGACCTCATCACTGATGTTCAGTGGCTGTAACGGACGACCTCTAGCCATCGGTTCCTCCCAAGAATGAGTGCTTGAGGAACCATACGACAGAATCGAATATTTTTCTAGTTATTCCTGGGACGTGACACTAGTGGCCTGTCACATAAAGTCGCACTGTGGAAGGACAAGGAGCAAGGTCACTTCGAGCACCTCGAACTGACGCCGCGAGGAAACGATGCCAAGAAAGACAGCATGACTTCCGTTACAATCGACTAGGAGCGGATCAGCTGAAAACATCTATGGTTCCCCAACTCCCCGACCTCGCACGCCTCCGCGACCTGGACAGCCGGTGTATCTCACCCGAGAACCCCACGGGCGCCAAGGGAAAGGGGGCCACTGAAGGGAACGGATGGAAGGGCGCACCCTTCGTGCGGCCGTTCCCCAAAGACACGACCGTCACGATGGCAGACATCGACGGGCCCGGGATGATCCGGCATATCTGGTTTGCCCTGGGAACGGAAAAGGGCGCCGCAGAAGATTACGAAGCCTGTCGGAACGTCATCCTTCGTTGCTACTGGGACGGTCAGAAACACCCATCGGTCGAGTGCCCCATCGGCGACTTTTTCGGGATCGCCCACGGCCGGCGGCGGGCTTTCACATCCGCGCTGATGACGAACACGAACGGCGCGGCAATGAACAGCTATCTGCCAATGCCGTTCTCAACCGCACGGATTACGATCGAAAACGACACCGGCTATCAGACGGACCTCGCTTACTTCATCGACTACACGCTCGGAGACGACGTCGCCGATTCCGGGCGCCTTCACGCGCTCTTCAAGCGGGAGAATCCGGTCACCGCCGGGGTCGACTATGCAATCCTACCAAAGGTCGCGGGACGCGGCGTCTACGTCGGCGCGATCCTGGGCGTCCGGGCGCTGGACCACGATGACCATATCGACACGTGGTGGGGCGAAGGCGAGGTGAAAATGTATATCGACGGGGACGACCGCCATCCGACGATCGTGGGCTCCGGCACAGAGGACTACTTCTGCAGCGCCTCCGGCATCGAGCCACACGCCACGCCCTATTCAGGTGCTCCCTACTGCCACGGCCGACTGTTCAGCTGCTATCGATGGCACGTAGCCGACCCCGTCTACTTCCAGGAGGATCTACGCGTCGAAGTTCAACACATGGGTAACGACATGCGCGTGATCCACGATCCCAGGAAGCGATACATCGAGCGGATTGACGATTACGCCTCTGTTGCCTTCTGGTATCAGGATCTCCCATCGCAGCCGTTGCCTGGATTGCTCGGAAGGCACGATCGCACGGTCGACCTCGAGCTTCAGACCGACGAAGTGGCGTTGTTGAGCTCGAAATGGGAAACAGTATCGTGATTGACATCATACACATCGGCATCGTCGGCATCGGGTCCCGTGGTCTGCACTGGATTCGAAATCTTAAACAAATCGAAGGCTATCGAATCACGGCCCTCTGCGATCCGATCGTGGCCACGCACGCGTCCGCCCAAGCTCTGCTCGACGAGCCCGTACCTGCGTATCCAAGCTACGAAGACTTTCTTGCGGACAAGAACATCGACGCGGTGGCGATCACGGTGCGCTGCGAGGAGCAGGGCGCTCTGGCAGCACAGGCGCTCGAGGCCGGTAAGCACGTCAATGCGGAGGTGCCCGCCGCGCACACGATGGAAGACTGCTGGCGAATCGTACTGGCCGCAGAGCGATCAGGACTCGTTTACCAACTGGCCGAACAAACCCGCTTCATGGGCTACGTGGACGCCTGGTGCGATCTGGTCACCTCCGGACGACTGGGCAGGATCACTTACTGCGAGGGACAGTACATCGGTCATTACGGCACGCATCAGTTCTTTCAGGATCTCCAGACAGGCCGATTCTATCCCCTCGACCAGCTCGCCGACCATCCAGAAGCCAAGCCCACCTGGCTTCATCGCATGCCACCGATTCACTACCTGCCCCACGAGCTCAGTCCGATGCTCAAGGTCCTAGACGATCGCGTAGTCGAGGTGACAGCCATGAGCACAGCTTCACCCAGCTACAAGCATCCCGAAATCGGTCAGCCGGATATCCAGGTGGCCTTGATGAAAACCGAAAAGGACACACTGCTGAGAATGGCGACTGGGTTCACCCAGCCCGTGTCCCACCCGCGCGGTCATCATTGGTATCAGCTCATCGGCACAGACGGCTGCGTCGAATGGAAAAGAACCGGCAGTGGTAAACCCCTGCTCTGGCTGGCCGACAACCAGATGCACGACATGGCCGAAGTCGATTGGCGGTATGAACGAACCGATGCTCCTGCGGAGGCGCGCAGCAGCGGTCACGGCGACGCGGACTATTACGTGCACGTGGAATTCCGCGATGCTGTACTTGGTGTTCGTCCTCTGGAGTTCGACGTCTACCGGGCGATCGAGACGGCCGCGCCCGCGATTTTGGCCGCCGACTCTATCGACCAGGGCACGACGCTGATGCAAGTGCCCGACTTCCGACCCGGCGATACCCGCGCGGCAGGGTTCGCTCCCGCATAGACGCGAGTTTCGGTGCCCAAAAGGGGCCTCGACATGACTGCGGAAGAGATCCAGGATCGCGCCAGGCAAGTGCGCGACGTAGGCTACACCATCTTAGAGGGATGTCTTACAAAGGACATCGTAGAAACGGTGGCCCGTGCGTTCGCTCCGATCTGGGACGGGCATCAGGACATCATTCGAACGGACCCGAACCGTGGATCGATGCGGCACTTCATCCCACTGCCTTTCCACGTGCCCTTTTACCAGTCGGCCATCCACGCGAACTCGGATGTCATCGCCATCGTAAAAAAGGTCCTTGGAGAGGACATGCTGCTCGTCCGGTATGGGACGGACACACCCACCAGAGGAAGTGTCTACCAGGATTGGCACGGCGATGTCGACGTTCTGTTTCCCGAGGAGCCTGACCCCATCCCGCCCCCGGCTGTCATCACCGTCAATTTCTCGTTCGTCGACGTCAACCTGGAGAACGGCCCTATCGAGGTCGCGGATGGAACACATCGTCTCCCGTTCGAGGTCGCCAGAGCGCGTATTGAGGGAGGCGAGATCCCTTATCAGCCCCTATGCATGAACGTGGGCGACGCCCTGATCCGAGATCCACGGTGTGTTCATCGCGGCACCCCCAACAGGACGGATGCGCCACGAACCGTCGCTGCCCTTGCATTCCAACGGCGGTGGTATCGGATACACGCCCACCACCAGGGGCGGTTCCCTCGCCACCTCTATGACACGCTGTCCGAAGTGGAACAGCAGCTGTTGAAGGGAATCGTCGAACCACCATAGTCTTGTTACGGATAACACGCGGTCGTGATTGGAGAGGAAGCATCTGATGGATGACAAACTGACGACACAGCGGGAGCCCGGAGCGAAGGTCGGGACGTGACAGCGGAAGAGATCCAGGATCGTGTCAAGCAAGTGCGTGAAGTGGGCTACACCATCTTGAGCGGGTGCTTTCCCATAGACATCGTGGAAACGATGGCCCGGGCGTTTGCCCCGATCTGGGATGGGCATCAGGACATCATTCGAACGTCCCCAAACCGTGGACCTATGCGGCATTACATTCCACTGCCCTTCGAAGTGCCGTTTTACCAGTCGGCCATTCACGCGAATCCGGATATCATCGCCATCGTTAAGGCGATCCTCGGAGAGGATATGGAGATCGTCCAGTATGCCACGGACACGCCCGCTAAGGGGAGCGACTACCAGGAGTGGCACGGCGACGTCGGCGTCCTTTTTCCGGAAAAACCGGACTACATCCCACCGCCGGCAATCCTCTGCGTGAACTTCTCATTCGTGGATATCGATCGGGAGAACGGCCCTTTGGAAGTGGCGGACGGAACGCAGGGACTTCCGTTCGATATCGCCAGGGAACGCGTAGAGAAGGGTGAGATCCCGCATCGGCCTCTCTTCTTGAAGGTGGGTGATGCGCTGCTTCGAGACCCACGTTGTGTCCATCGGGGGACCCCCAATACAACGAACACGCCAAGACCTGTCGCCGTCTTCGATTACGTGCGGCGGTGGTATCGACGGCGCGATCGAGGTCGCGTCTCCCGTCAATTGTATGAGAAGCTCACGGAAGTCGAGCAGAACCTGTTGAAGCGAATCGTCGAGCCTGAAGGGTGATCACATAGGGCGCCAAGCCCTCAAATCAAGGACTCAACAACATGGATGACAGACTGGCGATTCTCGGCGGAAGCCCGGCGATCACGGACGACCACGACACCTTCGCGCAATGGCCCATCTACGGCGAGGAAGAGGTCGATGCCGTGAGCGAACTCATCCGGCACCACCGGCTCTCCAGCGCGCACGAGGGGGGTCCGATCGTCGAACTCGAACGGACCATCGCCGAACGCTGGGGCGTCAAGCACGCGATCGCTCATTCCAGCGGAACGGCCGCGCTTCGATCCGCGCTCTTCGGCGTTGGCGTCGTGCGTGGGGACGAAGTCATTCTCCAATCGGCCGTCCATCCCTTCACCTGCATCCCGATCGTCGGCTGTGGCGCCATCCCCGTCTTCGCCGACATCGATCCCAATACCCTGACGCTGGATCCGGCCGACGTCGAGAAGCGAATCACGCCTCGCACCAAGGCGATCATGGTCGTTCACTGGATGGGCATGCCGGCCGACATGGACGCGCTCCTCGACATTGCCCGTCGCCACGACGTCAAAGTCGTCGAGGACAACTGCGTATCCCAGGGCACGCTCCATCGAGGTCGAATGTGCGGAACGTTGGGTGACACAGCCGGCATCAGCTTTCAAGATGGCAAAATGACCTCCGGTGGAGAGGGCGGCATGTTCCTCACGAATGACGACGCCTGCTACCAGCGTGCTGCGACACTCGGCCACTACGAGCGCCTCAAGGACTTGCCCGATGAGAAATACCGTGGCGTGTCCGGCTTCAGCTTTGGAGAGAAATACCGGATGGCCACCGTCACGGCAGCCATCGGCTGCGTACAGATGAAGCATTGGGACAAACGTTTATCTACACGCAAGGAAAACGATCGGAAGCTGGGTGAGACGATTGCTGAAATCGCCGGGTTCGACGCACCGGATGTGCCCGACTACGTCGAATCGCCTTTCGACCGCGGCTACATTCGGTTCAATCCAGAAGAGCTGGCCGGATTGGACCGCGAGGCAGTACTCGAAGCGCTGCAGGCGGAGGGCGCGAAGGTCACCTCGCCGGCACGGAAAGTCAGCCGGATCCCGCACACCGAACTGCCTCGCGCGCTGCACCTGCATCCCATCTTTACCAACAATGAGGCCAGCACGGGCGACCTTCTGGCAGAGGTGCTCGGGCCCGCCGCGAACGAAATTGTCTCGGGCCCTGGAACCTTGCCCGTGACGGAGGACCCCGAACTCCCCTACGACACCATCGCCCTCCCGTCGTTCACCCGTCCTGCGGAGGACCTGATTGTCCAGTATGGCCACGCGTTCCGGAAGATCGCCTTGCAAGCAGGTGATTTGGTGAATCGCTAGTCGTTCAGAGGGAGTGAACCTCGTCGTTACTAACCTTTACGGCCAGAACATATGATCTCGATGCCGTCTCGGCTTTTCCTGAACTCTGAACACTGAACACCGAACCCCTTAGGCGCCGAAGGCGACGACAATGCTACTCGATTTCCACACCCACATCACGACACGACGGCCCGCCGAATCCGTCCTGGCCCACATTCAGGCCTACGGGGGTGAAAGGTCTGTCGTTCTCCCCATCGCGCGTGGTGACTGCGCAGTGCACGACGACAGCTGGCGCATCGAACTCGCGATCGAAGCCCACGATCGGCACGGCGTTGCGATCATCCCGTTCTGCCACGTCAACCCCCTCGCGCCGGACGCGCTCGACCAGATCTGTCGACATCACGAAACCGGTCTCTTCCGCGGATTCGGCGAGCACAAAGTCAGGATCGCGTGCGATCACCCGATGTCCGTCCAAATCTACAGACTGTGCGGCGAGCTGGACTGGCCCGTCCTGCTCCACTTCGACTACAACGACCATCACAACTACAACATCGAAGCGTTCGATTCCGTGCTCGAATCGTGTCCGGACGCGACCTTCGTCGGTCACGCCCAGTCGTGGTGGGCGAACGTGAGCGCCCGCGTCGTCCGAGACCCATCCGCATCCGACTTCGAAGAATATCCCAAGGGACCCGTCGAGAGGGGCGGACTCGTCGATCGCTGGCTAGAGACCTACCCGAACCTCCACACCGACCTCTCCGCGCGATCCGCCTACAATGCCCTCACGCGAGATCCCGAATTCGGAAGAGACTTCGTTCACCGACACTGTCACAAGCTGATCTGGGGATCCGACTGCCCCTGTCTCGACGGGAAGGGGAACCTTTACGATGGAGGGCACCGAGATTGCCTGTCAGCACTGACCTTACCCGTTCTTCGCGACTACTGTTCGGACGATCAGTACGATGACATCACTTTCCGGAATGCCGAGCGTCTGCTCGGAATATCCGTTTAACGGAGTGTAGCTATGAAGAAGCCCAGACTGATCTACTACCAGGACGCCCACCACTTTCACGCCAAGCGGCTCGACCCACCCTTGAGTCTCCACAAGCTCCGTTGGCCCATCGACGAACTGCTCGGAACGGGCGTCGATACGCTGGCCTTCGGGCTGGGCTACGGCGACGTCTACTTCCACAACAGCAAGCACGGCCGCGTCGTCGGTCAGAAGATGGAGGTGTGGAACAACCTGCCCGACTGGCGAATCATGCGGATGGTCAAAGATGCGCGGGAGATGGGCACCGACCAGCTCAGGGAGGTCGTCAACCGCGGGAGAGAGATGGGGCTGTCCGTCATCCCGAGCATGAAGGTCCAAAGCTGCGACCCGCCCAGGTCGGACCGTGCCGGGCTTTTGAAGTGGGAGCGCCACGAGGAAGTCTGCCTGGGTGAGATCGACGAGTGGCATCCGCGCTACGAGAACTGCTATGACTACGCTCATCCAGCCGTCCGGGAGGCCAAACTCGCTGTCATCAAGGAAGTGCTCGAAGACTACCAGGCCGACGGCATCGAGCTGGACTTCATGTTCGTGCCGCGTTTCTTCAAGAAGGACGAACAGGAATCCAACGCACCGATCATGGACGGATTCCTTGCTGAGGTCCGGAAAGTGGCGGACGAGATCGGCAAAGCGCAGAACCGGAAGGTCACCGTCGCCACCCGTGTGTTCGACCAGGAACGTTACAACCTGAGGCACGGGCTCGACGTCAAGACCTGGCTGAAGCAGAAGAGCGTGGACGTCGTCGTCGGCCAGATCACGGAGTTCCTGTTCGATACCGGTGTTGTCGACGTCCGGTGGCTCGGTGATGCGACAAACAAAGCCGATGCCGCCGCCTACGTACGTCCTTCGCGCCGGGACCGTGTCTACGACGAGCGGACAGCCAGACCCAGCACGGAAATGTATCGCGCCCTCACCCAGACGATCTGCGATCAGGGATGCGCCGGCCTCTACCTGGGCAACCTTCCCTGGCCGTTCGGTCAGAGGGAGTACCAGATCCTTCGAGAGGTCGCGTATCCTGAAGCGCACGCCCGAAGCGACAAGATCTACTTTCTCCAGCCGCGCGAACCGGGCCTCGTATTCGAGGAGCTGCTCGACTACGCGAGCGGCTACCCCGTGCTGCCTCGCCAGCCGGGACACGAAGTCACCGATCCGCCCCCACGTCAGCTTCCGATTCCTCTGGAGGAGGGCAAGACGGCGAGCGTCAACATCGTCATCTCCGACGACCTGGACAGCGCTCGACAGGACGGCGAGATGCGCAAGCCTGAGCTCACCATTCGCTTTAATTCCTTCTGCGTCGACGACGAGATCGAGATCCGGTTCAACGCCCGCGTCCTGAATCCAGAAGATGCGGACGTGACGGACGAAAGAGCGCTAAGTATCGCCGACAAACCAGGGAAGACGACACCGATCGAGGCGCCCATGGGTATGTCCGCCCACTGGTTCCGCTACAAACTTAACATCGACTTGCTCCAGAAGGGTGTGAACACGCTCGAGGTGGAGATGAAACGCTTCGGAGACTTGGCGGATTTCGAGCGATCCATCAACGGTGTGGAAATACGTACGCGTTACAAGGACTTCGAGAGACCCCAGGGGCTCGAAGTGTCAACCGTCGAGCCGTAAAGAAGCGGTTCCCTTATTAGCATGGCTCCTCAGCGGCGTCAGTTCGAGCGCGAGTCGAGAACACGCCCATCAAGATGAGCGAATAGGGACTTCTCGACTCCGCTCGAAGTGACCCTGCGCGGTTTCATTCGACAGTGCAACTTACGGGACAAGCCACTCCGGATTCCACGAAGACCAGGCCCCCGTGCACCACTTCGCGATCATCTGTCCTCGTACTCTGCGCGAGGACAACACATCGAGTGCCAATCATGCGTGTCGTCGAATCAGGCCTCGTCTACGACGGCCACACTGCCCCAACCCATCAGCGTTCGTGCGCGTTCACGACTGTCTGTCTTCTCCAGAATGAGACGGTCCTCGTCTCCGGACGTTGGGGCAGCGATCGGGATTCACCCGACGGTCACGCCTGCATCTTCGCGACCAGCGATCGCGGGACGACCTGGGAAAAGCGATACGACAGCCACGGTCTCAACGACTGGGACGGCACCGCAGGCGAGAACAAGGGCCTGACGAGCGTCGAGTTGGAGCCCGGTCGTCTTCACGCGACCTCACTCTGGGTCGACCGCTCCCATCCGGAACGTCCATTCATCCATCCGGAAACACAGGGCCTGCTGCCGATGCGCATCATGCATCGGACCTCCGCCGACGAGGGGCGCACCTGGGGCTCACCCCAGCGAATGGATACGTCGCCACACGTGGCCACCTCACCCTGTTCTTCGGCACTGCTTCGGCTCCCGAACAACATCCTCGCCCAACCCTACGAACAGTGGAAAGAGTACGACGATGCTTCCCCCGGCCGACCCGCGGCTCGGCTTCGATTCTCAGACGACGACGGCCAGACCTGGCCCGAATTCGTGACCGTTGCCCAGCATCCCGACAACAGCCTTGCCTACTGGGATCAGCGTCTGGCGATTCACCCGGGCACGAAACAGCTGGTCGCCACGTTCTGGACCCACGACTTCAACGCCGGTGTCGATATCGACATCCACATCGCCTGGGGCTCTCCCGACGGACACGATTGGTCAATCCCACAGCCCACAGGGTTGCCGGGCCAACATTGTCAGCCGCTGGCTCTCGGCGACGACCGATTGCTCGCAGCCTACACCCAACGTCGCGACCCACCGGGAATCGCTCTCTCCATCAGTAACAACTTCGGCCGAACGTGGGACCGATCGCAGGACCTGATGGTCTACGACAGCACTGAAGGCACGGAATCGGGAGCCGCATCATCCCGCTCCCAGGCCGAGCTGTGGGGCGACATGGAGCGATGGCGGTTCGGACATCCACGCGCGGTTCTTCTGCCGAATGGAGAGGTGTTTGTCGTCTACTACGCGGGAGATGACGAAGTCAAGAGTGCGAGGTGGGCGAGAGTGGAGGTGAGTTAGAGTGACCGTACTAACGCCTTCGTGCAAAGCACGAAGGCGAGCAGAAACGCGTTTCATAATCAAAATAAAGCGTTACACTCATCCCTGTCCTGAGCCTGTCGAAGGGCTATGCACAGGGACGCTTTAGAGTTCGACTGAAAGGGGCAACCATGTATATCCACGATGTGATTGGATGGGAGCAGTTCAACGACGAGCTGCTCAGCTTTACCAAAGCCATCAGTGTGGACGTGATTCAGCTGAACCTCCGCACGGGTGGAAAGAACGAGGCCGAACAGATCGTTCGTGAAGGACGCGACAGCACCGAGCTCTTCGAGAAAGCTCGGGAAAAGGTCGAATCCCACGGCCTGAAGCTGCACACGGTTTTCATGTCCGCCTGGGATGAAATCACCCTGGCCAAACCTGACCGGGATGAAAAGCTCGACATCTGGTGCCGCATGACCGAGTGCCTCGGAAAGGCGGGCGTCCCGACGCTCGGCTGGAACTTTAAACCCAGAGGCAACTTCCGGACGACCGCGGACATCGGTCGGGGCGGCGTACGATACAGCACGTTCGACTATGCCGAATTCGAAAAAAACCGACCAGAGCAGCACGATCCCCCGGTCTCCGAAGACGAGATGTGGAACAACATGGAAGCCTTTCTCAAGGTGGCCGTGCCTGCGGCTGAAAAAGCCGGCGTGCGGATGGGCCTCCACCCGGACGATCCTCCCATCCAGGAAGCGTTGGGCGGCGTGGCGCAAATTTGCTCGACCGTCGAACAGTTTCGCCGAATCTTCGCGACCGTCCCCAGCGACCACCACGGCATGCTCTTCTGCCAGGGTTGTATGACCGAACTCGTCGGACCGGAACGCATTTACGATGTCATCGCCGAGATGGCTTCGAACAACAAGATCGAATGGGTCCACTTTCGGAATGTGAGGGGCCAGCTTCCACGATTTGTAGAAACCTTCCACGACGAGGGGCAGGTGGACATGCACAAAGCCATGCGTGTCTACCGCGACAACGGGTTCAACGGCCCCTTCGGAATGGACCACACACCCAGCTTCCCGCAGGAGCACGCAGGATGGGCTGGGAAGGCCTATGCCAACGGCTACATCCGGGCGCTGATCGAAGAGGTCTACGGGTAGGCCTCGATGATCGCCATCGACTTCGTCACCAGCTTCAGTCCAAACCCGATCCCGGAACCGGACGCTTCTCTGGAAGAGCTCCTCGAGCAGCTCGACGCCCAGAAAGTCACGCTCGCGCTCGCCACTTCGCACCGCGGTTTGATCAATCAGGTTAACAGTGAGGCGATCGCGGAAACTCTCGAAGTCGTGGCAAAACATCGGCGTCTGCTACCCGTGGGCACGCTCGACCCTCGACGTTACGTGGGCTGGCGCGACGACCTCCAGAGCTGCGTCGACGGTGGATGCGTCGCCATTCGCTTTTCCCCCGGCGCGCAGAACTGGTCGCCCGACGGCGCACTCTTCGCAGACATGATCGAGGCGATCGGTGTCCACGAGATCCCGGTCATCGTCGACTTCAAAGACACCCCTCCAGAGGCGTTTTCGTGGATCCAGCAAATCGCCGACGCGACGGATCGTCACAGTGTCCCCGTCGTCTTCAGCGAGCTCGCCTACAACTGGCTCGGCGAGCTCTTCACCGTCATGCGCCAGCACGACAACGTCTACGCCGGAATCCGCAAACTATCCCTTGCCGGCACTTTGGAGGTCATCGTATCGGAGAACCTGGCCGACCGATTCGTCTTTGCGTCCAGCGCCCCGAAACATTCGATCCGGGCACTGCGTTACGAGATTCAGATGGCCGAGATCCCGGACAAGGCCAAACGGATGATCCTGGCAGACAACGCGCTGCGCCTGCTCAAGCTCGACGCCGATCACCTACCTGCCTCACCGAGATCTATCGATCCGGAACCCGAACTACCCGAGAAACCCATCATCGACGTCCACGCCCACGTCTCTGGGTTTCCACTGCCCCAACCCGACGACGTTTTCGACCACAGCACAGTCCCGGAGATGACGAGGCGGTGCAACATCGAGATCACGATCGTCTCGTCCTACCACGCCATCAACTACGACATGCGCGACGGCAATGCGCAGACCCAGCGCTTTCTCGAGCGACACGCCAACCTGCGTGGCTACGTCGTCGGAGACGCCCGCGACATCGAAGGCTCCGTTGAACAAATGAAGCGCTACTTTCAGGATCCGAAATTCGTTGGCGTGAAGCTTTACTGTCCATTCGCCGGTCCTATGGCTACCCTGAGGACGCAGAAATTGCTTGACGAGGTCGACCGTTTCGGACGCCCTGTAAAGATCCATATGGACAGCGCACCCTATGCGGGTGTGCGTCAGGCGGCCGAGCGAAATCCGAATCTCATCATCATCAAGGCCCACGGGGACGACGTGGACGGCGCACTTCAGGTAGAGGGTCTGCCCAACGTCTACTTCGAATTCGCCAGCAGTAATATCGGCCCGGGCAAAATTCGCCGATCGACGGACATCCTAGGACCGGAACGCATCCTCTTCGGTTCCGACCAGCAGATCCTGGCGCCCTGGTATCAGCTCGGTGCCTATCTCGATGCCATTGTGGACGAACAGGAGGCCGACTTGATCTTTCGCAAGAACCCCCGTCGCATCTTCAATCTGGGCATTGATTGAGGTCTTCAGTGGAATCGAAAAGCCCGCTCAAGACGGCCATGATCGGCCTGCGTCACGGTCATATGGGAAAGTTCGGTGCCTCCAACGGCTACATCGCCACATTCGAACACCTGGAGGGCGTGGAAGTCGTCGCCTATTGCGAGGATACCGACACGGCCCTGCTGGAACCGGTGAGCGAATACCACCCGAAGGCAACAACCTACACGAGCGTCGACGACCTGATCAACGAGGAGGACTTCGACCTGGCGGTCGTCGTCCTCCCGTCTCGCGAGATTCCGATCGCCGGACTGAAACTCGCCGAAGCCGGCAAGCACCTGTACCTGGAGAAGCAGTTCGCCCGTCGTTCCGAGGACCTGGTGGAATTGACCCGGGCGGTGCGCAGGAACAACGTCAAGGCCATGCCGGGCTACCCGCACCGATTCAATCCGGGTAGTCATGAGCTCAAACGGCTCATCGACGGGGGTGTGTTCGGCCGGCCGCTGGACATCGAAGTTCGATTGGTAACCGGTCAGGTGCGGCCCGGCATACGCGATCCAAAGAGCTTCCTCTACACAAAGGACGATGAAGGCGGCGGCATCCTCCACATGCTGGGAGGGCATTACCTCGAAGTGATGCGCTTTCTCATGGGATGTGAGATAAAATCTGTCCAAGCCATGACCGGCCGTCCTGTCGGTCACATCGAAGCGCCTCTGGAGGATATCGCCATCGTAGCGGCCGAATACGAAAACGGAGCCTACGGCAGCTTGCACGCCGGCTATCTTCAGGCCGTCAAGGGACCTTACGACAATACCCTTGTGTATCGAGGTTTGGACGGTGAGGCCGACTGGACGCCCCTCGGCGGTCCCACGATGAAGATCAAGAGCAGAACAGAAGAATGGCTGGGCGCACCTGAACGCACGATCCACGCGGACCTGCTACCGGGTCCGCCTGGCTACGCCAGCTCGGCGTGGATGTTCAACTGGCTACAGGATTTCGTCGATCGCATTCGGGAAAACCGGGAACCGGCCCTGACCATCGAAGACGCACTGCGTGTGATGCAATCCATCGATGCTGCCTATGAGTCCGCCCGCACTGGAAGCAGAGTTGAAGTCGACTACGCATCGTGAGCCAACGGCGTGAGGAGAAAATGACTGACCGACTGGCACTCCACGGCGGATCCCCCGTCCGCACAGAACCCTTCGAGGGCCCACGTCACGACTACGGTGATGCCGACGTCCAAGCCGTCGCCGAAGTGATCCACTCAGAGTTCAAGACGACGAAACGCGAAGCCTTCGAGGAAGCGTTCGCCGCACGACACGACGTCAAATACGCCATCAGCGTCAACTCGGGCACCTCGGCCATGCACACGTGCATCGGCGCGATCAATCCTGACCCGGGAGACGAAATCATCGTCACACCGTGGACTTCGGGGGGCAGCCTCATCGGTGCGCTTCTGCACAACTGTGTCCCCGTCTTCGCGGACATCGACAACACCTATACACTCGACCCGGCCGATGTGGAAGCCAAGATCACCTCACGCACCCGCGCCATTATCGCCGTCCACCTGTTCGGCAACCCCTGCGAGATGAATGCGCTGAGAGAGATCGCCGAGCGACACGAGCTCTACCTGATCGAAGACTGTGCACAGGCCCATTTTGCCGAATTCCAGGGTCAACGGGTGGGCACGATCGGAGACATCGCCGGATTCAGCTTCGGTGGCAAGCACCTCGCCGCAGGCGGGGGTGGGATGGTCCTCACCAACAACGAACAGCTCTGGGGGCGCGGCATCCTCTTCAGAGATGCGGCACTTCCTCGAGACAAGGGTCCACTTGAAGGCCGTCCCTACGCGAACTATTTCCTCGCCCCCAACTATAAAATGAACGAGCTGACGGCTGCCGTGCTGCTCTCCCAGCTCGACAAGTTGGATGGGTACGTCGAAAGGAAGATCCAGGCGGCTAACGACATCAACAAAGGCGTCAGCGAACTGGATGTCATCACGCCGCAGTTCGTCCGGCCAGGTGATCGCAACACCCATTGGGTGCTCGGCATGACCATCGACACAGAGCGGCTGGGGTGTTCGGCCTACGAGTTCGCCGACGCGGTCGCTGCGGAGGGCATCCCGTTTTCCGGGCCCTACATCGGGACGGGACGCCAGGGCCCCCTCTACCGCAATCCGTTCCTCGCCCAGCCTGACACCTATGGCGACAGCTCATTCCCCTTCGACTACGGTCGCGAAACACCCGTGTCCTATGAGGAAGTCCGATGCCCGTACGGAGAGGCGTTGATCGGGAGAGGCATCGGCCTTGGTATGCGACCCAGCTTTACTGAACGGGACATCGAAGACGTAATCAAGGCGCTGCGAAAGGTGGCCCAACATTATCTCTCGGCGTCAAAGGCGGGTAGTTCATCCCTCCTGACGAAGAGCGACCGACCATGACTCCTCGGGAACGCTACTACTGGGACCTCACCGGGCACCTCGTCATCCCCGATGTGTTGACGACAGACGAAGTGGCAGCGGCGAACGAAGCGCTCGACTACGTCGTGGATCGGCTGGCGAACGGCACAGACGAGGAGTCCGATTTCCTCCGCGAAAGTGCCCAACCCCGCTGGCTCAACGGAAACCTCGTCTGGACGGACCACACCGTGCCGTTTCTGCTCATGCTCAAGCGGCCCTACTGCGAGCCTTTCAGGAGGATGCTCTCCATCGCGCGGATCATACGTCGTCTACGTGTCATGTGTGGCGAGGGCTTTCGCCTCGATGGAGGTCCATTCTTCATCGGCGGCGTAATCGGAACGCCGACACACCTGCTCCACGGCGCAGGCGAACCCCATAAGCCCTACGTAGCCTACAACGCGCAGAACGGCAGCAGCTACACCGGCGCAGTCACCGTATCCTACGTCTTCGCTGACGCCGGCCCTGACGACGGTGGCTTCGCGTGCGTACCCGGAAGCCACAAGTCGCGATACCCTATACCGCCGGGTCTGCGAACGACGGAAGACGACATGGGCTGTGTGGCGAAACCGTCAGTCAAGGCCGGAGACGCCCTGTTCTTCATGAACGGTGCGCAGACCCACGGCGCCCGGCCCTGGCGGGCTACACATTCACGCCGCACGGTCCTTTTCATGTACAGCGCACGGAGCGCTGCACGTCAGGGTGCATCGCGGTGGTCTCTCGTCCCCGAGAATTACTGGGATGACGCAATTGTATCCGGAATGACACCGGAGCAACGGGCAGTCATGTTCGGTCCCTCCTCTGCACCCCAAACTGACGGACCCTACCTCGACCTCGACGAGGATGGGCACGTCGTGGTCGACAACGACTATCGGCAGTCATTGAAAACGCAGTCCGACACCTTCATCCAGGGGTGACCATGACCCGCCGTGAACGCTACTATTGGGACCTCGTCGGCCATCTCGTCGTCCCCGGTGTCCTGAACTCCGACGAAGTCGCCGCGGCAAACGAAGCCCTGGACCACGCCGATGATCGGATGGCGAACGGAAAGGACGCCTACGCCGCTTTCCTCCGCGAAACTGCCAACGCGGCCTGGCTCGACGGCCATTTCGTCCGCACACGCCCCCAAGCGCCCTTCCTGCTGATGCTCGAGTCACCCCACTGCGAGCCATTTCGGAAAATGCTCGTCCACCCGGAAATCGTGGGGCGTCTGCACGATATGTGCGGCGCGGGTTTCCGCCTGGACAGCGGTCCCGTGTTCATCGGAGGTGTTATAGGAACGCCGATCCACATGCTGCACGGAGCGGGTGAGCCCCATAAACCCTACGTCTCGTATGATTCGCCGAACGGTACCTTCTTCGCGGGGGGTGTCACGGTCGCCTATCTCCTGGGCGATGCAGGACCCGACGATGGGGGCTTCGCGTGTGTCCCTGGGAGCCACAAGTCCCGCTTTCCCATCCCGCCAGGCGTGCGCACGATGGAAGACGATTTAGGATGCGTCGAAAAGCCCGCGGGTCAAAGCGGGAGACGCTCTGTTCTTCATGGATGGTGCGCAGACCCACGGCGCCCGACCCTGGAAGGCCTCACACCCGCGGCGGACGGTTCTCTTCAAGTATGCTTGCCGCACCGCTGCCCGCCGAGGATCCGCGATCGGGTACATCGAGCCCGAGCAGCAGTGGGATGCCGAGATCCTCGAGGGCATGACGCCGGAACAGCGTGCCGTCATGTATGGTCCTTCCTCCTCGCCCCAATCCGACGGACCCTACCTCGAAGTCGGCGAAGACGGGGTTGTTCGGCCCGATCGTGATTGGCTTCCCTCGTTGAAGACGCACTCGGATACGTTTGTACAAGGGTAGGCGGCTAGCAGCCGCAGTCGCCAGAGGTCGGATGTCAGGGAAGACAGGAAACGCTCTGTTCTTTTGCGATCCGGGATGGCGAAAGCAGATTGATCTTCCACTTTGAGTCTCGCTACTGACATCACCTTCGCGCAGGACCAGACTGATCCCTCGCCGCGGGATCGAGTGCGTTCACCGGTGGTGCTTCTAGCCTTCGCAGCGCTGATTGGATCGTGCGTCCTCGCTACTTACCTCGAATTCTAAGACCCACTCGGCCCACCTGGCAATGTCCAACCTCCCGCTGGTGGTCCTGATTCCCTTCGTCGTCGGACTGGCGATCAACGTCTTTCTCAAGCGGTTCAGTCCATCCGTTTCCCTCACGAGTTCTGAGCTCCGCACGCTGCTTTCCGTCCTGTGGGTTGGCGGCTCTTTCGCAGGATACAACTGGGCGACGCAATGGGTCGGCACGATGGTCGCGCCTCGCTACTACGCGTCACCTGAGAACCGCTGGGCCGAGCTCTTCTTCGATCACCAGCCGTGGTGGATGTACCCGACCAATCTGCCCGGGGTCGAGGAACATTTTTATCTCGGAACCAACGATCCTGGCTTCCTGTGGCCTGCGTGGATCACGCCGATTTTCTGGGCGTGCACATCCGGGCTGGCGATGATGAGCATCGGGGTCGGCGTCACCGCTATCTTCCAACGTCACTGGGCGGATCACGAGCGGCTCACCTACCCGCTTGCCGAAGTACCGATTGCGTTGACCGCCGGATTCGACCGTGAGCGCGGCTGGCCACCCTTCCTGAAGAACCGAATCTTCTGGCTCGGGTTCTCGATCGCCGCATTCCCCCTGATGTGGAATATCATCGAGTATTTCGTCACCGCGTTTCCACGCATCGCGATCTTCGATCCCTTCCACAGTCGGTTCGGGATGCGCGCCATCATCATTTCACGCTATGTGCGCGAATTCTCGTATCGTCTGCTCCCTACGGTGATGGGGTTCACGTTCCTTTGCGATGTGAACATCCTGTTCAGCATCTGGTCGCTGTACCTGGTCGGCCTGGTGGCTCAATACGCGATGGGGCGGGTCGGCTTCTCCGTCGGCCTCGCGGGACAGGAGGCCAACCCCACCGAGATCACGGGTCTCTTCATTCACGGGGTCATGATCGGGCTGGTCGTCTGGTCGCTTTGGACGTCCCGTGGCCATCTCCGCCGCATCTGGCGTCAAGCACGCGGGGGCGAGCCCGGTCAGACGGTCTTCCTCACACCCAGGGGTGCGCTCCTGGCGATCGCAGCCGGGGGCACGTTCATGACGTTCTGGCTCTACGCTGCCGGTCTTGCGCTCTGGCTCGCCGCTGTCTGGATCGTGCTGTTCTGGGCAAGCATTTTCCTCGTCATGAAATTCTTGTCGGCGAGCGGGTTCGCCTACCTCTTCCCCAAATTCGGGACCACGGCCACGAGCCCGAACCCGATCGGGGTCACCGAAATCCCCACGATGTGGACTGGCACGATTGCCTTGAGCGACGCCTCGCTCGTCGGTTCGGGCGTTGCCAGATGGCGATTGCTTGCGGGCTGGCGACTGCCGCCCGCCCTTCCGCACGTCGAGCGAATGATCGGGCGGAAAAACACGGTGACGCGATTCATCGCAATGGCGACATTGACAGGTCTCCTCGCGGGAGCTGGCTACACGATTCACCTGTGCTATCAGGAAGGTGGCGCGACCTTCAACACCTGGTCGCTCCTGGGAGCGCCTCGGGGGATGTACAACGGGATCGCAACCGTCATCGCCGGACCACGCACCGTGCCGGACCCCGGGAAGATTGCTGTGTGGCTGGTCGGCATGGGTGCCGCGGGCGCGGCCACTCTGCTTCAGGCGCGTGTGACGTGGTGGCCGTGGCACCCGATCGGGTTGCTGATGATGTTCGACAGTCCCGTTCGGGTCAACACGGTCGGCATTTTCATCGTGTGGTTGGCGAAGGTGATGATCCTACGTCTGGGTGGTATTGGGCTGTACCGAAAAGCGAAGCCCTGCTGTTATGGCATGATCGTCGGGTTCGTCTTCGCGGTCGCTTGTGCGTGTGTCGTGGACCTGATCTGGTTCCCCGACGGAGGCCACTACGTCCACGGGTATTGAGGACACTCACTGTCCACCTGGACGACGCCGAGATCGAGCAATGGCTCGTCGGCTCCCGCTTTTCCCCTTTGGACTTCCACCTTCACCGAAACTTCGATGGACGGGTATTCCCTTCTTCGCTCGAGGTGCTTCGACGAGTCATCTGCGACCATTTTGAGAATTCCCAATCTTGAGCCAGGTCACCGACATCGCCTTCCCTCAAACGCACATTGATCCGGCGCCGGAGGATCGGACGCGTTCGGCGGCCGTCATTCTGGCCTTCGTCGCGCTGGCCGTATCGTGCGTCCTCGCCACCTACCTCGAGTTCAAGACCCATTCGGCCCACCTGGCGATGTCCAACCTGCCGCTGGTGGTCCTGATTCCCTTCGTCGTCGGACTGACGATCAACTTTCTGCTCAAGCGATTCATTCCAGCCTATTCACTCACGAGCGCCGAGTTGCGCATCCTTCTTTCTGTCCTGTGGGTGGGTGGGTCCTTCGCCGGCTACAACTGGGCGACCCAATGGGTCGGCACGATGGCGGCGCCGCGATACTACGCATCACCCGAAAACCGGTGGATGGAGCTCATCTTCGACTATCTCCCCTGGTGGATGTATCCGACCAACCTCGAGGGTGTCGAAGAGCAGTTCTACCTGGGCACTCACCAGCAGGCTTTTCCCTGGACGGCCTGGATCGGCCCGACTTTCTGGGCGTGCGCGGCAGGCGTGGCGATGACGAGCATTGCCATCGGGGTCACGGCCCTCTTCCAGCGTCACTGGGCGGACCACGAACGGCTCACCTATCCCCTCGCCGAAGTGCCGCTTGCCCTGACCGACGGATTCAACCAGCAGCGCGGCTGGCCCCCTTTCACGAGAGAACGCGTCTTCTGGATCGGGTTTGCCGTGGCAGCCTTTCCCGTCCTGTGGAACATGCGCGTGGATCGTTCTCTTTTGGATCAGTCTCTTCGTCGTCATGAAGTTTGTGGCTGCAAGCGGGTTCGGCTACATCTTTCCCAAATGGGGGGGCACAACAATCCCCACGATCTGGACCGGAACGACCGGCCTGAACGAGTCATCGCTCGTCGCGACGGGCGTCGTCAATTGGCGGCTTCTCGCGGGTTGGAGACTGCCCCCCGCTCTCCCCCACGTCGAACGAATGATCGGGCAGAGAAACACAGTGACGCGTCTGATCGTTGTGGCGACATTGACGGGACTTGTCGCTGGCGCCTGCTACACGATCCAGCTTTGCTATCGTGAAGGTGGCGCGACGTTCAACACC
Organism: Candidatus Latescibacterota bacterium; assembly: GCA_965198115.1. GTDB lineage: Bacteria > Latescibacterota > UBA2968 > UBA2968 > UBA2968 > UBA6620. The sequence continues at coordinate 5,231,646 of OZ240241.1, forward strand.
TGGTCGCTCGTTGGCGCACCGCGAGGCATGTACAACGGCATCGCCAAGGTCGTCGCCGAAACCGAACGAACGATACCCGACCCTGGCAAGATCAGCGTATGGCTCCTCGGTATCGGGGCGTCTGGCATTATCACCGTGCTTCAAGCGCGTGTATCCTGGTGGCCGTGGCACCCGATCGGTTTGCTGATGATGTTCGACGGTTCCGTGCGAGTCCACACCATCGGCATCTTCATCGTCTGGCTCACCAAAGTGATGATCCTGCGTCTCGGGGGCATCGGACTGTATCGCCGGGCCAAGCCCTGCTGTTACGGATTGATTGTCGGTTTCGTTTTCGCCATTGCGTGCGCCTGCACCGTCGATCTGATCTGGTTCCCCTCGAGCGGACACTACGTACACGGATATTAGCTTCAGCATTCTCGGAGGAACGGATGGAAGGGCTCACCGATTCTGTTGTCATCATTACCGGCGTGTGCGGCGGAATCGGGGAGGCCATGACCCGGAAGTTCGCACAGGCAAGTGCCTCGCTTGGCCTCTGCGACATCAACGAATCCGCCCTAGGCCGACTGGCTTCAGAGCTATCGCAGTCCGGGACGAAGACGCACCACGCCGCCATCGATGTCACCGATCAGGACGAGGTCCGGGCCTTCTGCGACACGACGGCCGAGTCGCTTGGCGGGATCACGCATCTCATCAACACGGTAGGCGTCGCCGACAATGCCGGCGACGTCGTCGATCTGCCGCTCGAGGTTTGGGATAGAACGCTGGCCGTCAACCTGACCTCCGCTTTCCTGATGGCGAAGTACGCGGTTCCGCACATGATTTCATCCGGCGGCGGATCGATCGTCAACATCGCCTCCGTCTCGGGGTTCGCCAATCAGGCGCGGGCGATGGCCTACTCGGTGACGAAAGCGGGCATGATCTCACTCACCAAGAGCCAGGCGATCGACCTCGCCTCGCGCGGAATCCGGGCGAACGCCATCTGTCCCGGTTCGGTCGAGACCAGCCTTGTGGACCAAGCCATCGTCCTACCGCTGAAGACACAGGACGCACGCCCGAGGAGACGCGCAAGGACTGGGAATCCCAGTATCCGACGGGCCGATTCTCGGAACCCGGAGAGGTGGCGGATCTAGCGATGTTCCTGTGCTCGTCCAAAGCGGCGAACATCACAGGCGCCAGTATGGTTGTCGACGGTGGGTTGATGGCTTTACTGCCGGAACGCTAAATCTGGTCGGCGGTGGGCAGTGGGCGGTAAAAACGGCTTCGCCCTTTCGTCGCACAGATATAGGGTAGGAGCAGCCGAGCCTGCACTGAGCGAAGTCGAAGTGGTTGCGATTAACGGTGGGAGCGGCCTCCCGGCCGCGAACCTGTTGTGAATGCGTGAAACCGTGGAGCAGACGATGCTCGAATTCGATGGAAGCAGGTTTGCGAAACGCTGGCGGAGGTCGTCGATCCTAATCGTGCGATCCTGGCCGTCATCGACATCGAAAACTCGCCGATGTGGGATGACGGGACCGATCGTGTCATCTTCGACAAGGTGAAGATGCTGACACAGGCGGCTCGTTCGGCGGGTCTTCCGGTATTCTACTTCTACAACTATCGAGGGCCGGGTCTTCGCAACATCTCCGCCGCTTACATTCGCGTTCTGATGAACCTCGGGCACGAACCCGAACAGATGGCCGCACGATTCGAGCCCGAAAGTGATCGCATGTGCGTGCATCCCGGCCTCGAACCTCAACCCGACGATATCATCATCCCCAAGGATCGGGGAAACGCGTTCGAAGGCACGGACCTGGACCTCATGTTGCGGACGATGCAGCGGGAAACAATCGTGCTCGTCGGATGCTCGACGGACTGGTGTGTCGAAGCTACGGCGTGGGGAGCCACGAACAAGGACCTCTACGTCGTCGTCGTGGAAGATTGCGTACGGTCACCGCGTCCCGACGGACACGATGCGGCTCTGAAGCAGTTCAGAGCACTGGGACTCGATGTCGTAACGTCGGACGACTTGAAGACAGTATGGGAGGATACGCCATGAGTCAGATTGCCAGCATGCAGCCTATGAGAACGGCCGACTGTGAGCCCACCCTGACCGATACCCAGGTCCTGGAGTTCTGTCGCAAGGGTTGTTTGTTCTTCGAAGCCGTCGTACCCAACGACATCAACAAACGCGCGTTCGACTTCATCGCCGAAAACGGTCAGAACCCGCTCCGGCAGGAGGACTGGTTCGTAGAGAACGTCTTCCTGAATCCTGCTGCCGCCGGCGCAGTGCGATCCCTGCTTGGCGCGAACTTCGCGCTTCCCGTCGGCATCTCCAATCACCTGGTCGAATGTCCGGCGCCCAAACAGAATTGGCATCGCGACGGGGGTTCCCGCTACGGTCCCGCGGTCAACAACCTGCAGGTGTTCTACTACCCGCAAGACACGCCGGCCGAAATGGGCCCCACCGAAGTCTATCCCGGCTCGCATCATCTCTTTGCCCTGCAGAGCTGGATGGGACACTACGATCGCATCAAGGGCGCCGTAGAGACCGCCGCGCCCGCCGGCTCGATCTTCATCACCGCCTACTCCATCTGGCACCGACGATCGGCGTCGACGGCGAAGGGCACGCGTAACCTCCTTAAGTATTCCTACTGGCGAACGGTCGCGCCCAAACGGGATTGGGTCACCGACCCCGATTTCAATCTCTCGACCCACGAATACGTCCCGAACGGTCTCCCGGGTCAGCAGTTCCGCGACTGGTACGACGCCGCGGCGATGTTCTTCTGGCTGTGCGGCGACGACCGGCCGCTTCAGGCCATCCTTGGCGGCAAAGGCTGGCCGATGGGCTATCCACCACCCAGAGCCGGCGCGAATACCTTTCCACCCGAAGGTTTTCAGAGGTTCTAGGACATGCAAGATCTCCTCTACCTCCAGGCCAACAGCACCTCTCTTGACTCTGGCGTGCTGGGCATGACGCTCGTGGTCGACGGTCAGATCGTCGAGGTCGCGGAAGACCCTGCCGATTGGCCCTACCAATCCGTCCTCGACGCGATCCGGGACGGCTGGCACGTCATCCAGTTTCCAAACCTTGCGATGTTAATGGACGAATCGCGAACGTACGGACTCGGCTGCGAATTCATCCTGGAGAAAACGAAGACAACGTGACCACAATCGAGTTCGAAGCGCTCCGGCAGCTCACCTTAGCCATCTACCGCAAGACAGGCGCACCCGATTCCCTCGGTACAACCAACGTCCTGATCGGACACGGATAGATTGGAGCAGACCCATGCCCGCGACGTGCGACAACGTCGATCTCGACCTCAGGATCGCGGAATTCAAGATCAACGGTTACGTCGTACTCGAGGACATGCTGCCGGAGGACACGATCGATCGCGTGCGAGAGGCCTTCTTCCCGATGCTCGAGTACGTCAAGAATCGAGAAACAGAAGAATCATCCGTTGAGACAGGCGACGTTCGAACAGGACTCGGAAGACTCCAGATAACGAATCGATACACCTTGACGATTCCGTGGGTGGAACCCTTCGCCAATCCCGAAATCTTCGAGCACCCTGTGATCCTCGAGTTTCTCGAACGCTACTGGGGCACGGACGACTTCGTCATCGTGTGCTACCACTCGAACAACCCCTATCCGGGGAGCGACTTCCAGCGATGGCACCGCGACACGGGGATCGCACGGGACATTCCTCACGTAGGATTGGAGAAAACCCCCATCGTCGGCGTGAAATTTCCTCTCGTGGAAACGTCTGAAGAAAACGGGAGCATCGAGGTCTTGCCGAGCACGCAGTATCTGGCCGACCCGGACCTCGAAGGCCGTTACGACGAGATCCTCACGTCGGGCCGCTTTCCTTCCTCGCATCGTCTCAACATGAAAAAGGGATCGATGTGGGTTCAGGACGTCCGAACGCTCCATCGAGGTACTCCAAACCGATCGGAGGGACCACGACCCGAGCTCGTCGTGTGCTACTGCCGGCCCTATTGGAACATCAGCCATCGAATGGATATGGCTGCCGACCTCTACGACGGTCTGTCGGACCGCGGGAAGAACCTGCTCATCAGGCGCAACATTGTTGATTGGTAGAGATCAGGAGGAATAGACGTGGCATCGTATCGAGGGGCAGTTATCGGGTGCGGGCGCATCGGCAGCACGATTGATGACGAACACGTTGGCAAGCCGCAGTTTCGGTATCCCTGGGCTCACGCACCGGCGATGATCGAAGCGAAGGGAATCGACCTCGTCGCAGCGTCCGATCTGAGTACGGATCAGCTGGATGACTTCAAGCAACGGTGGGGCGTCACCGCGCTCTACACCGACTATCGCGAGATGATCGAAAAGGAGAAACCCGATATCGTCAGCGTCACCACGCGGGCAGAAGAACGCGCCGACGTGGTGATCGGCGTGGCGGAGACGGGCGTCAGGGCGATTTATGCGACGAAGCCGATGTGTCGCAGCCTCGCAGAAGCAGACGCGATGATCGACACGTGTCGCAAGAACGGTGTCGTCCTCGCCATCGCGTGTCACAAGAACTGGAGTCCCTGGTTCCACGCCTGCCTCAACTCGATCAGAAGCGGCATGATCGGTGACTTCTCATCGTTGGTCTGCAATTACGGCTGGAGCATGTCACGCGGACACAGCCACACCCTCGCCCTCTTCCGCCTCTTCTCCGACGCGCCGGCAAAGTGGGTCTTCGGCCATATGGATAGCGACGAAGCCGCTAACGGTGACGACGACCTGAGGGGCACCGGCATGATCCTCTACGAAAACGGGATCCGCGGCTACCTGAACACCGGCGGATGGTTGAACATCGATTTCGTCGGCAGCGACGGATGGATCAGCGCGCGGAACGAACACGCTGACTTCGAGATGTGGACGCGGCATCCGGACACGCGAGAGCCCATACGGCGTCAATTCCCGAACCCGAAACGCCCACGCAGTTCCCAGCAGGCCGCGATGGAAGGTCTGGTTCAGAACCTGACCGAAGGGACCGAGCCGTTGTGTCCGGGCGAGTTCGGGCGCGAAGCCCTCGAGATCGCGATCGGGATGAGGGAATCGCATCGGCGTGGTGGGGAGAAGATATCGTTGCCACTCGAGGATCGGAGCTTGACGATGTTGGCCTGACGTTGGGGAGGACAGAGGTCGGAAGTCAGAGGTCAGAATCGGTGTTCGGTGTTCGGTGTTCGGTGTTCGGGGAAAATAGGTAAGCCATGCAAGTCGATTCTCAACAGCTTCTAGAGAATGGGTACATCATCCTGCAAAATGTTGTCCCGCCGGGAGATCTGCAGCATCTGCGTGACACGTTCGAGACCTTGCTCGATCGCCAGAAAGAGGTGTGGCGGGCGCAACGGAAACCCGATGATCCGCTCGGTGGGGCCTTTGACACGTCCAAACAGCCCAGAGTGTTCTTCAACGAAGTCGTCGACGGTAAAACGGCCGACGCAGCCGGGTTCTGTCTCCACGAGAACACACTCGGGGTCAGCAGACAGCTCGTCAACGGCCCCGATGCCGCCGTCAGCCTTATGGCACTCATGTGCAGCCCGACAAGCGACCACGGCCCCGCTCATTGGCATCGTGACGTGAATCCTCCTGCGCTTGCGCCGCTTCGAGGACTGCAGACGGATATGCTGGAAGGCGGTGTCAGCTACGTTCAGTGGAATATTCCACTCTACGAAGACAGTGTGCTTTGGGTCGTCCCGGGAAGTCACATCCGCCCCAACACCGATGAAGAGCACAACCACCTTCTCACCGGCCAGCACACTCCCATACCTGGCAGTATCCCTGTCGAGCTGAACGCCGGCGACGGGGTCGTCTACAGCAACCTGATCCTTCATTGGGGGAGTGACTACAGCCCGAAGCTGCGACGAACGATTCATATCTCTTACCGTTCGTTCGACGGCAGGACGCTCCCATACGTCAGCCACAACTACTGGCGAGCGGATCTGGCGAAAGAGCTCCCCGGGGACATCGGACGTGGTTTCGAGCAATTCGTTGAGTTGGAAAGTGGGAGATACGACCAGATCGAGGTGTTCTTTCGGGCGATCATCGACAAGGACCCCGACCGTTTTCGCGATGCGCTGGCTATCATCCATCCAGCCGAAACTGCGAGAATGGTTGCGGTCGTCCTGATGTGCAGGATGGCCGACAAGATCCGGAAGCTCAAACATCCTGATGTCATTAGTCTGCCGTTCGAGGAACGCGTCGCCGCTGTGCTCGAGCACCGGTTGAGCTTCCAGCCTTACGAAACGTTCGCCGATCGCTTCACGAAGCCGGATGCCGACGCCCTGTGGTCTCGCTTCGAGATACTCGCCACCAGACTTCAGGCCGACGTCGACCGCGTTTTCGACATCGACAGTCCTCCTTCGCGATACCTCTACATGGACATGCCAGAGAACTTCGAAGTCGAAGATTTCATCGCCAGCTGGAATTGAAATGTCCTCTCCTTCGGAACCAACCGTCACCGAAACGGTATTCGGCTGCAGCGTCGACTACGACGTGATGATGCCGATGCGTGATGGGGTCCGGCTGGTCGCCGACATCTACTGGCCGACCGACGAAGCCGACCAGCGGCTGCAAGAGGATCTCGCGACAATCCTGGTCCGAACGTCCTACAACAAGACCAACGTCGAATGGGACGGCGTGCCCGAATACTACGCAGCTCGAGGGTTCGTCTTCATCATTCAGGATCTGCGATCCCGCTATAAATCCGAAGGCGACGGACGCTACTATCACACCTGCAACCCGTGGGAGGGCGACGACGGTTTTGACACGGTGGAATGGATCGCCTCGCAGCCGTGGTCGAACAGTAGAGTCGGGATGATGGGTAGTTCTCACCGCGCAATCGTGCAGACCCAGGCGGCCCTCCATCGGCCCCCCCATCTCACGACCATTTGCCCGGAGCAGGGCCCCACCAACATCTACCTCCACGAAGCGCGCGAAGGCGGGGCGATGGCGCTCCATATGTATATGGCCATCTGCAACCACGCCCTCGACTCGCAGGAGATCCGCGACGACGAAGAGGCCGTCCGTCAGGTTGCGGCCGCCCTCGCCGACGCACGAAACTGGCTCCAGAAACTGCCACCTACACGAGAAGACAATCCCCTGACCGTAGCGCCCCATCTCGAACAAACGCTATTCGACTACTTTCAACGCGGCGAGTACGACGACTGGTGGTCCCAGGAGTGCAACGACCAGACTCCCTACTGGGATCGCCACGCCGACATCCCTTGTCTGATCACGGGCGGCTGGTTCGATCCGTTCATCGACGGCACAACCGAATACTTCGAATCGATGGTCGCACGCAACAGTACACCCTCGCGCATGATCATCGGCCCCTGGGGTCACGGCACGATGCGCGTCAAGACGACCTCCCTCGGCGACGTCGATTTCGGTCAATCGGCGTCGCAAGGCTATCCACAGCACAACGAACTGCGTGTGCGCTGGTTCGACCAGTGGTTGCGCGACGGGGTCAACGGTGTCGAGTCGGATGCGCCCGTTGAGATCTTCGTGATGGGTGGCGGGTCAGGTCGAAAGACTGAAGAAGGACTGCTCGACCACGGAGGTGCCTGGCGATCGGAGAAGGTCTGGCCGATCGCTCGCGCCGTCTCCCAGACCCATTATCTCACACTCGATGGCTGTCTCCGACCCGATCCCCCTGACGACGCTGCCCGTCTCGATTACCGATACGACCCCGCGGACCCTGTGCCGTCTGCCGGTGGTGCGCTAGCGCACCTGCTCGAGCTCGAACTGACTGAAGACGTGCGACTCGACGACGTACCACCTTTCGGTCGACGCGCCGCGGTTTATCGTCAGCGTCGCGAGATCGTACCCTGGGGGCCGAGAGATCAGCGGGAAGAAGCGTGGATGATGGGAAATCGCACACCGGGCAAGCGGCTGGCAGAGCGACAGGACGTGCTCGTTTTCGAAACCGATCCGCTCGAACAGAACACCGAGGTCACGGGACAGGTCGCCGTCAACCTCTGGGTATCCTCATCCGCGCCCGACACGGACTTCACGGCCAAGCTCGTCGACGTCTATCCGCCCAACGATGATTATCCTGAAGGCTATGAAATGAACCTCACGGACACGGTCCTCAGGATGCGTTACCGGAATGGCTGGACCGAATCTGTCCTGATGAATGCGGGTGAGGTCTACGCCATCTCCATCCTTCTGCCCGGCACGAGCAACCTGTTTCAGAGGGGACACCGAATTCGGCTGGACGTCTCGAGCAGCAACTTCCCACGGCTCGAACCCAACCCGAACACGGGGGAGCCTGTCGGTCGGCACACGCATCTCGCCATCGCCAACAACAGTCTTCACCTCGGTCACGAGACACCTTCGCACATCGTGCTACCGATCGTCCCACCCTGCTGACGGTTGTACCGACGTTCTGGGCCTTCATCCGCTCCTCAACGGAGACTGATCACGTGCACGTGATCCACGAATGGAACGATCAGAAAGCCCTCATCCGCGTGGAAGGGCTAAAGGACAGCGTACACGCCCTGCATATCTCCGACACGCATATGGGCTTGATCGATGAGCGCGACGCACCTAAGCTGGATCGTTGCCGCGGGATGGGGGAACGTTTCCACACACGGCACGAGAATCGAGATAGCCAGGGTGGCATCATTCCACAGGAAGAGGCCTACCGGCAGATGCTGGCGCGAGCCGCCGAGGAGAAGGTCGATCTGCTGGCGTTGACGGGGGACATCGTCGACTTTCCCTCTCGAGCAAACGTCGAGTACGCGCACGATCAGATTGTCGACATCGATGTGCCCACACTCTACACCGCTGGCAATCACGATTGGCAGTTCAAGGGACACGAACCGACGTCGGAGGTGCGGACGAAGTATTGGCCCTTGTTGGAGCCCCTGCATCAGGGCGAACCAGCTTTCTCTCGACGCCTTATCAACGGTCTCCAATTCCTGGCTGTTGACAACTCGATATACCAGATCGAAGAGGAACAACTGGAATCGACCCGGCTCGCCTTGGACGAAGGCACACCGACCGTCATCCTGCTGCACATCCCGCTGAGTCTACCCACGCTGCGAGATGCCGTCATCGACGTCTGGGGTGAGCCGATCCTGATGGGGGATCCGGAACGGCCAGAGGCCGAAGAGGATACGGCCTGCACGCGTGCGTTCATCCAACTCGTTGCCGGCGCCGAAAACCTCGTCGCGATCCTCTGCGGACACATCCATCATTCGCACGTCGACGCCCTGAACCCCTGGGCTGCTCAATATCTCTCACCACCAGGTTATGCGGGGGAGTGTCGTCTGTTCGAATGGCAGCCGATGTGAGCGAGCTGCGAGTGCTTCGTGAACGCTGACAAGGAGCCCGGTGTGATCTACGAATTCCGAACCTACAATCTCAAGACGCGCCAGCTGCAGGAATACTGGAAGCGGTTCACCGAAAAGCTGCCGGGCCGCGAAGCCTTCTCGAAGCTGGGCGGTCATTGGTATTCCGAGTTCGGGCTGCTCAATCAGATGGTCGCGGTCTGGCCCTACGAGGATCTCGATCAAAGGGCGGACATTCGCGAACGCGCCGAAGCGGGTCCGAATCCCGCGTGGCCGCCGAATTCGGGCGAGCTCATCATCGAAATGGTCTCCCGAATCTATCTGCCAGCCCCCTTCATGCGGCCCCTGAATCCCGGCACGTTCGGACCCCTTTACGAGCTCCGACTCTACACCTACGCCGCGGAAGCCATCCCGACAGTCCTCGACGTGTGGGGCAACAACATCGAAGCGCGTGAAGCGCTTTCACCTCTGATCGGCTGTTGGTACACGGAATACGGCGGTCCCGACAACTTCATTCATCTTTGGGCGTATTCCTCTTTCGAAGAGCGTATGCGGATCCGACAGGAGTCCAGAGACCGTGAGATATGGCCGCCCAAGAGTCCCGTAATACCAGTCAGACAGGAAAGCAAGCTGCTGCTTCCCGCTCCCTTCTCGCCACTCCAGTAGGTTCGACAGTGCCGCACGATCCTTCAGCGAACGGCCAAAGAGTACCGATCCTCGTCTATCACCACGTCTATCCTGCGTCGAGTCCCGAGCTCGCGGCGATCGACTCGGCCGCAGGAGCCGGTGTTCTCGGGGAAGACGCATTCGTGCAGCAGATGCAATACCTCGCCGACGAAGGCTGGACCGTCGTATCGACGACGCGCGTCATCGACTGGGTCACGGAAGGCAGACCCATCCCCGAGAAAAGCGTCGTGCTGCACTTCGACAACGGATGGCTCGACACAGCAACGGTCGCGCTGCCCCTGTTGCGAAGATTCGCCTTCGCGGCCACCTGCTTTCCCATCACCGACGGCCTCGAAGCGGCCTCAAACCGTCGGTCGCACAAGGTTCGTACGTTGACCGAGGGCGTGGTCGAGAACCCATTTATGACCTGGGATCAGATCGAAGAACTCGTCAAAGACGGCTGGGACATCGGCGCCCACACGGCCACCCACTGCAAAATCGCTGAAAGGCACGGGGAACAAGGGGATGAGGGGGTGATCCGCGAGGCAGAAACGTCGAACGATTTGTTCCAACAGCGCCTCGGGTTCGTTCCCGATCACTTCGCCTATCCGAGTGGGTCTCGGAACGATGCCTCGGATTCCATCCTGTCACGCTACTATAAATCGCTTCGTCTATGGCACTTCGATTGGCCCATACACTGGTCCTTCACGAACCGCGACACGTCCCCTCTGGGAATTGAATGCCAGAACATCGACGTGCGCGTACCTTCCGAAGATTTCAAACGCATCTTCATCGAAGCCTCGTGATCCACTAAGGAGATTGAAATGGCCGCTCCAGAAAGCCAGTCACAAGGAACGAGCGGACAACGTCTGAGGGGCAAGGTGGCCGCCATCACCGGTGCGGGCGCCGGCAACGGCAGGGCCACCGTGCTCCGACTCGGTCGTGACGGCGCATCCGTCTTCATCAGCGACATCGACCAGGATCGGCTCGACGACACACTCCAAATGTTGAAGGAAGCCGGAATTGAAGCCGTCGGGGCCATCTTCGACGCCGCGAAGGCAGAGGACGCCGCTCGATTCATCGACGCGGTCATCGCTCGCTATGGTCGGCTCGACATCTTCGTCAACAACGCCGGTGCCATTCGAGCGCAGCCCTTTCCCGATGTCACCGAAGAAACGTGGGACTGGGTGATGGACCTCAATCTCAAAGGCGCCTACTTCTACATGCAAGAGGCCGCCAAGCAGATGACGAAGCAAAGCTCCGGCACCATCATCAACATCGCCTCCGTCGCAGGCATTGCGGGGGGCATGACCCTTTCTCCGCCCTACGCGGGCGCCAAGGCCGCCCTCATCAACCTAACCAAGGTCGCCGCCGCGAAGATGGCCGAATACGGCGTCACTGTGAACGCCGTCGCGCCCGGTATCGTCAACACCGCGTTCAACTGGAACCTGGATGAGGAAATCGGCGTGGGTCAGCTCGGCATGAAGGAAGGCGAGCACCTGGAACAACGCTGTGAACCGATCCCGATGGGACGGATTGGCGAGCCAGAGGACGTTGCGAACGCCGTCGCCTTCCTGACCGGTCCCGACGCCGCCTACATCACCGCCGAAACGCTCATCGTTTCAGGCGGCCTCGTCACCCACTGATCCCTCGGTCGGAGAAAGAGATGTCATCTGAGCCACCACTGATCACGAACCCTGCCAAGGACATTCTCAAGAGCGGCGGACCGCTGTTCGGGTTCAACGTGTTCGAATCCCTTCGCCCTTCAGTCGTCAAGATCGTCGCGCAGGCCGGATACAACCTCCTCCTGATCGAGAACGAACACGTCGTGCACAACGACGAAACACTCACGAACTTTCTCGTGATGGCCCGAGACAACGGGTTGTCCCCCACCGTAACGGTCCTCGTTCCCGACCGGCCCTTCGTGTCGCGCGTGCTCGACGCGGGCGCGCTCGGCATCTGCCTCTCACACGCCGACACGCCCGACCAGGTGGATGACCTGGTACGCTGGATGAAATACGCGCCCGTGGGTGAGCGCGGCCTGGCGCTGGGCGCCAACGTGGACTACGTGGGAACTGATGTCGCACGCTATTGCGAGGAAGCGAACGCAGCAACCCTATTGACCCTCAAGATTGAATCCCCACGTGGGGTCGAGAACGCCGAGGCGATGCTTTCGAACGAATGCGTGGACGCCGTCGTGTTCGGTCCTGGCGACCTGGCGGCGAAAATGGGTTACCACGGACAGTGGGAACACCCCGAGGTCGTCAAGGCGATGGAAAGCGTGATCGAAATCGCCCTCTCGAAAAATCTGCCCGTGGAGCCATCGGTTTATCCAAAGAGCCGCGCGGAATACGAACAACAGCGAGAGCGTGGCATCCAATTGTTCGGACGTTTTAGAAGCACCGAATACAATCTGCTTCAGGAAGCCGCGTCAGAGGCGATGTCGATTTATCGTTGACCAAGGCCGTTCGCAGAAGGTGGAGAGACGTATGGCCACAAAAGCCACACTTGGAATCACACGAGAGTTTTTCGACGAGGAAGGAAACCTCACGATGCCGGGTCCAGGTCTGAAGCTGCTCGACGATCTACCTGGACTCGAGTATCACGTGTTCGACGAGTGGATCCGCGAGATTCCCCCCGAGCAGGTCAACGGATGCGATATGGTCATCAGCGGCGGCGCGCGATGGACAGCCCACGCCCTCGAGGGAAACGAGCAGTTGATCGCCCTCCTCTATACTGGTGTGGGCTATGATCACATCGATGTGGAGGCGCTGACCGAGAACGGGACGCTCTTCTGTTTCGCGCCCGACGCCGTGCGACGGCCGATGGCGTGCACCGTGATGACATTCATCATGGCCCTCGCGATGCGACTGATGGCGAAGGATCGTATCACCCGACATGGGCGATGGGCGGAGCAGAGTGAGTATCGGGGGGAGGGTCTGACCGGAAAGACGCTGGGTGGTATCGGTGTAGGCAACATCGGACGGGAGGTGTTCGTGTTGGCCCAGCCGTTCGGCATGCGACATCTTGCCTGCGACCCCTATGTTGATCCAGCCTCTGTCGCCGATCTCGGCATAGAGCTGGTGGATCTGGACACGCTCCTGAAGGAATCCGACTTCGTGACCATCAGCGTCCCCCTGAACTCCAACACGCGCCATCTCGTCGGCGAGCGTGAACTGCGAAAGATGAAAGCGACGGCCTACCTGATCAACACGTCGCGCGGGCCAACGGTCGACGAGCAGGCCTTGATCAAGGCCTTGCGCGAGAAGTGGATTCAGGGTGCGGCCCTCGACGTCTTCGAGCAGGAGCCGGTCGATTCTGAAAACCCGCTCCTGAAGATGGACAACGTCATCGTATCGCCCCACGCGCTCGGTCATACCGATGAGTACTACCAGCTCGCCTGGGAAGGCAAAGTCAGACAGGCGTCCAAGATTCTACGGGGCGAGATTCCCGACGGGGTCGTCAATACGGAAGTCCTCGAAAGCGATTCGTTCAAAGCGAAATTCAAGCGATTCCAAAACTGATCGCACCTACTGGAGTATCGCCGATGGACCACAGACAACAGATCCGAGAGTGGCTGGACAAACTTCGCGCAGGCACGCTCGTCGAAGACGATCTCCAACAGGCACTGGACCGCCTGAACGGTCAATCGCACAGACAAAAGCTGCTGTATCTGCAGGCACACAAGTCAGGCGTGGACGCTGATGTCATCGGGATGTCCATCGTAGAGAATGGAGAAATCAGCGAGGGCCCGGGTGACCCGGAGGCGTGGCCCTACAAGACTGTGCTGGAAGCGATGAACGACGGCTGGCGTGTAATCAAGTTTCCGGATATGACCCTGATGATGCAGGATGAGGAGACTTACGGACTCGGGTGCGACTTCGTGCTCGAGAAGTGGGAATAGGTCAAAGTAGATGTCAGGTTTAGCGGCGTCAGTTCGAGCGAAGTCGAGAACACGCCCATAGCCCAAGCGATTAGGGACTTCTCGACTCCGCTCGAAGTGACCTGCTTCCAATCTCGTATTGCCTTCGAGGTGAACTATGACAATGGCATTACCACAGACCGAGATCGCCCTCCCCTACGACTGCAAACCCACGCTGACCGACGAACAGGTCTTCGAGTTCTGTCGAAAGGGCTATATGGTCCTCGAGGGCGCTGTCGAGGATGAAGTCAACGAGCGAACAGTGGCCTTCTGCGACCGGTTTCCGACCGGTCAGCCGCTCGAGCTGCTGGAGGAAGATTGGTTCGTCGATGGTGTCCTCAAACACAAGGAAGCTGCGGGCGCGGTTCGCTGTCTCCTCGGAAAGGACTTTCTCCTGCCGGGCAACATCAGCAACCATCGCGCAGAATGTCCGGCGCCCGCTCAGGGCTGGCATCGCGATGGCGGTTCGATCTACACGCCACGCCTCGACTATCTACAGGTATTCTACTATCCCCAGGACACGACGGCTGAAATGGGTCCCACGGAGGTGCTTCCGGGTTCTCACTTCAGACGATGCAAATCGAACTTCATCAACCACGTTCGCAACATCAAAATGACGGAGAAGACGATCGCGCCGGCCGGATCGATCTTCATCACCGTCTACGCCATCTGGCATCGGAAGGGCAAGAGCACGTGGAGCGGTATCCGCAATCTCATCAAGTACAACTACTGGCGCACCGCCCAACCACAGCGTGATTGGATCATCGATCCTGACTACGTCTTCTCGTGGCCCGAAACGCCGCCCGAACCCGGATTCGAGCAGTTCAAGAGCGAAATCGGAGCGGCCAGAATGTTCTCGTGGCTCTGCGGCGAAGAATACGAACACACCGGTGGTCAATGTTGGCCGTGCGGTTCTCCGCGAACGCCTGAATGCGATCAGCCAGGGTTGCCAGCCGGGTTGAGACGGTACACCTGACAAAAGCGTAGGTCCTATGCGCGTCGCAGTTTTATCCGGCCCACCGGACTTGTCGGCTTACATCGCTGAACTCTTGCACACCTGGGGCCTTGTCTGTGATGACACAATCGGACCCCACGCGCTGCCGGCGCTCGATCCATCTGACGTCCCCGTCGTTGTCTGCCCCACAGGTTCCGATGACCGTGACCGCGATGCGTCGTTGATCGACTACGCTCAGCGGGGTGGAACTGTCATCTGCTTTTTGCCACAGGACATTCTGGCACGCGCGGCTGGTCTCGACCCACAGGGTGACAAAGAGCCTCCCCAACGTCTGCGAGTCACGGCCTTTCCCTCAGCTGGGCTGTCTGGAGAAACACTGCCCATCGTCGGACGGATCCACGTCTACGAGCAGGCGTCAGAGGCAACCGGCCTGGGCTATCTGTCATACCCGGGCCAGTTCGAGGGCGAAAGCGTCGGCCTCGTCGAAACGCCGATCGGATCCGGCCGCATCGTCGCCTTCGCGTTCGACTTGCCGTTAAGTGTCCTCTTGCTCAGGCAGGGTGATCCCAACCTCGCCGAAGTCGTTCCCCCCGGTGACAGAACGGCGCGTCCTTCCCATCTCGCTTCATCGATAGGGCTGGGCGAGTCCGGCTGGGTTCCGTTCGCCGACCTGCTCGCTCGACTTCTGGTCGACCTCGTTCGGCGGTATGTGCCTGCTCCTGTGCCCTTGCTGTCCCATCTCCCCGGGTCTGCGCCCGGCATCTTGCTCTATTCAGGCGACGAAGACAACTCGGACGTTGCCTCTACTGACGACCAACTCAGCTGGATCGCGGAGACAGGCGGGCGGATGAACTTGTACATCATCCCCGTTAGGACGCAGTCGAGCGAAGCCGACGTCGCTCGATACCGAACGCACAATGATGTGGGCCCGCATCCCATGCTGACTTCGCACTATCAAGAACCTGTGTCCGCAAGGTTGACGGAGTTCGAACGCCAGATCAGGATGTTCTCGGAAATGTTCGACGTGCGAGCCCGCTCCCTTCGGAATCACAGTACCGCGTGGGCGGGCTATCTGGAACCCGTCGAAGTGATGGAACGACTGGGTGTGCGGATGGATGGAAACTACTTTTCAGGCACGTACAAACGCGACCGCCAACACGCCCCTTACGCCGCGTTCGGGGCGGCGATGCCGGTGAGATTCTGCAAGCCAGAAGGCGAACTGCTCGATGTTTTCCAACAACACACCCACTTGTCCGACGATGCGGCGTTCGGCGACGCTGACTATTCCTACAGGTTGTCACGATCAGCCTATACCACCGAGTTGGAGCGTATCTATTCCGACATTGCCACGCGCTTTCACACGCCATACGGCGTCTGCATTCACCCTGGCAATTGGGTGAGATACTCCAGGTCCCAGGGCCAGGATTTGATCCGGCAGGCAGACCAGTTCGACTTGCCGACCTGGTCTTTCGATCAATGGCTGAGCTTCTGGGATGCGCGGTCGACCTGGACGTTGGAAGACGTGACGTGGTCAGGGTCTGATTTGACGTGCCAACTCCACGGCGAAACGTCGCATTCTGACCTGCGAGTCGCGCTGCCCGTCGAGTACGGCGGCCTCTGTCTCATCTCGGTCGACGTGGACGGTGAAGATGTCGAGCCGGAAACCGTCACGCGTTTTAGAGAGAAAACAGCACTCGTACCGATCGAGTCCGGCAAGACTGCCGTGACCCTCCACTCCCGTTACGACGCTCCGAAATCGTAACGGATACAGAGGAGAAACCCGTGCCCCCTGTCGTTGACTGTCATCTGCACGTCTGGTCGGACGACACAGAAAAGTACCCTCGTGACGAAGTGCCCTATCCCGGCTCGCCAGAACTGTTGCTCGAGTATATGGGAGAAGCAGAGGTCGACCACGCTGTCGTCGTCAAGTCACAGCATTACAAGTTCGACAACGCCTATCTCGTTGATGTCCTCGAGGGAAATCCCGATGTGTTCGCCGGCGTCGGTGTCATCGATCCGCGTGGCCAGGAAGCTGCGGACGAACTCGAGCGACTCGTATCCGAGACGAAAATTCGTGGTATCCGTCTCCGGGGGACGATCGAGCCAAGTTGGTATTGTCAGCCCGAAACCGATCCGCTCTGGCAGAAATCCGCTCATCTCGGAACGCCCCTCTGTCTCCTCGGAACACCCGAGCAGATCGATCTCGTCAAGGCTGCCGTTCAACGACACCCCGATACGACCGCCGTCATCGATCACTTCTCTATGATCCACTGCTCGGAGGGAACAAACCATCCACCCTTAAAGACCTTCCTGAGTCTGTCCGAGCAGCCGAACGTCTACATCAAAGTCAGCGGGCTCCACTATTGGGGAGATCACTATCCTTTCCCAAAGGGCCAGGACAATCTTCGGGCCGCCTATGATGCCTTCGGCCCCGAACGAATGATGTGGGGGTCTGATTTTCCGCACATCCTCTTCGGCTATGGATACGTGCGGTGCTGCAATTTCATTCGCAGAGACATCGACTGGCTATCGCAGGAAGAGAAAGACTTGATTCTGGGTGGCAACGCCTATCGCATCTGGTGGGAGAATCAAAGCAACCGCTGAGGTCACTGAGAACTCGCGGTCAGTCGTCAGGAAGATCGTCGATGATGCGCGCCCCGTAGGGGCGCCACGACAATAGTCCGGGGCGCAAGCCCCGGGATAGTAAAAGAGAAGCGAAAGGGACGCCGCTGTGGCTTGATTCGTCGCAGAGCAAATCACTTTTCGGCGCACAATCGCCACGTCCCCTGGTAGCACGATTTGATTCCATTCTGTAGAGAAACACGACAAGGAGCGAGGATGTCAGTCCAGCCGATACCTGACAATTATCACACCGTCACACCCTACCTGATGGTGGACGATGTGGAACGGCTCATCGACTTCTTGAAGGAAGCGTTCGACGCGGTGGAGACGGAGCGCATTCCCGGTCCTGAAGGCTTGGCAATGCACGCAGAGGTGCGAATCGGCGACGCCCCGATCATGATGGGGCGAGCGCGGCAGGAATCGGGGGCAATGTCTTCAATGCTCTATGTCTACACGGAAGACTGCGACGCGAGCTACCGACGTGCTCTCGAGGCAGGCGCTGAATCAGTGATGGAACCGGCCGATCAATTCTATGGCGATCGCAATGCCGGCGTCCGAGGTCCGCAGGGGAATCTGTGGTGGCTGGCCACCCACTTCGAGGACGTCTCGCACGACGAGTTGATCAAACGGTCCGCCAACCAACCCCACTGATCACAGTCGAGGACGGTCAGATGGACATCGAGACATTATTCGCAAACACCGCAGAGGGTGACCTGCTGGGCGTCAGGGAACAGCTGGACACCCACCCGTTCCTTCTCAACGCAAAGAATCCCGATACTGACGCCTGGGATCAGCAGACGCTCCTACACACGGCTGCCAAACACGGTCAGCTCGACGTCGTCAGGCTCCTCGTCGAACGGGGTGCAGAGGTCTATTCAAACCCAATGTCCTCGTATCCGCCCGTCATCATCGCGGCCTGGAACAAGCAGCAGGACGTCGTCGACTATTTCCTCAAAGAGATTCCTGACCAGGCCTCGGGTACGAACGGGCTGGGTGTGGCCGTGAATCTTGCCGCCCGCCAGGGCTGGGCGGACCTCGTCCGCAAGCACATCGATGCCGATCCCCTCTCCGTTCACCAACGTGGCTGGATCGGCGATACGCCTCTCCACTGGCCCGCACACAACGGTCACGTGGAAATCGTCGAGATGCTGCTCGACGCAGGAGCTGATATCAACGCTGACGAGATCGGCTGGGCAGGCGGAAAGCCCTTGCACTGGGCTAGCGAACACGAACCCTCCACCGTCAAGGTCCTGCTCGACCGTGGTGCTGATGTGAGTGCTCGAAACATCAAGCAGGGCTCGGACTTCGAAGGCTTCACGCCCCTGATGATGAACGCCTCACAGAAAAACGATTGCGCCGAGGCAACCGAGTTGCTCATTGTAGCCGGTGCAGACATCGCTGCCACTGATCCCAACGGCCGAACCGCCCTCGACATCGCCCTCGAGAAAGAGCTGACCCGAATCCCTGAAACGCTACGGAGCTATGGTGGGTGAGGGATAGCGAGCCATTCTTCAGAAAATCGAGGGAGCAGCGTTTCCAAACTGAGTCAGTGCCAGAATGTGAACGAATTGCCAGATGTCAGACGCAGCGAAAGACGTGGCACGTGTCGGGGACCGTACTATCTTTGCCCGTCGGGAGGGGCCGAGATCATGCCGAGAATCGTTGTTTTCGAGGACGACCCAACCATTCGGAATCTGGTGTGTCAGATTTTGAAGAGTGAAGGCCACGTTGTGGAAGACTACGAGGACCCTGGGCCTGCTCTGGGTGTCGTGGACTTCGCATCCGTCGACCTCCTCATAACGGATCTGACCATGCCGACCCCCGGAGAAGAGGCCATTCGAAGGCTGCGAAACGAAGGAATCGACGTCCCGATTATCGTCATGAGCGCTCATCTCTCACCGGCCAAGACAACGTATCTGAAGAAGCTGGGCGTCAGTTACACAATCGCGAAACCATTTAAAATAAATGACTTACTGGAGGCTGTCGAAGCGACATTTAGCTAAATGATCCGGCCCGCGTGCCGATAGTCGGAACTGACGGGGAGATACCAGGGATGGTGTTTTCACAAGCGAGGATTCAATGGAAGAATCCAGATTCGCCCCCGGCAGTCACGTCTATTACGTGGATGTCGATCTGGCTCGATGGGGTCCCTGGCGCGTCGTTCGCGCCGATAAAGCTGTCGTCACCGTTCTGATCGACGATCGGATAGAATTACGGCTTCCCCCGGACAAGCTCCGAATAGACCCGATCTCTCCCTAATCCAACAGTTCCACGATTCGCTCGCAGTCGTCGGGTTTGCCCGACGCATTCGCTGAATCGTCCCTCCAACGACCTGTTTCCGCCGCAGTTCGATCCCTTCAAACACTGCCTCGGGTTCCTGAATCCTGGCGCGCCCTCTCTTTCGTGCGTTTCGTATCAGCCCTTCCCCCATCACCCGAGAAGTGGTCTACTCATTGAATCTCTATGCCCGTGAGCGAAGCTGACATCGCCCTGTTCAACGAGCAAGGATATCTTACCTACTCGCGCGTGCTCACGGACGATGAGATCGTGGCGCTGAACGATCGAATCGACGACATCGCGTGCGGCGCACGAACCCATCTCCCGACACGCTACATCCAGCAAGAAGCGGCGTTTCAGGATCGCGACGATCATCAGACCGATCCACGGGATCAACTACGCAGCCTCTCACGTTTGTGTTACTTCGACAGATTGTTCGAAGCCGTCGCCCGAAAACCCGCCATCGTCGACGTCATCGAGGCGCTGGCGGGGCCGAACATCAAACTCTACTGCGACCAGGTCTTCTTCAAACCGCCGCTCCATGGATCGGAACCGGAATGGCACCAGGATTCGGCGCTGTGGGACCAGTTCGCGCCTCAGGAGGCTATCAGCTGCTGGATTGCGCTCGACGACGCCACCGTGGACAACGGATGTTTGGAAGTCATTCCCGGCAGTTGTCGGTGGGGGGCCATGAGCGACCGACACCAGGACCTCTTTTTCGACAACCTGATGGTACCGAATCCCGTCCCGATCGAGATCGAGGCCGGCTCCTGTCTATTTCATCACGGGCTGACGTTCCACCGGACGGGCGCCAACACCACGCCCAATCGACGGCGCGCCATCTCGCTCGCCTATCTCCGCGCGGAAACGAAGTATCTCGGCTGCCAAACCGAAGAGCTCAGAATGATGGTCGAATGCGAGAAGCCCCCTGGCGAGTTTCGTTTTATGAAGATTAGAGGTGAGGAATTCCCTGGTTGTGTGTAGCCGTGCGTATCAGCCGCGAACTGCAGTCGTCAGTCAGCCTGGGTTCACCTCGAAACCCTTCCCGGTAGGGCCACCAAACTTCTGGCGTTCCCCCCCTTTCGTGTATTTCGTGGGAGCCTGCCCTGAGCGGAGTCGAAGGGTGGTTCGTCCGTGTAATCCGTATGTGGAGCCTGTCCCCAACGAATGTGAGGGATGATCCCCTCGGTTTCCAAGGAGCATTGTTATGAAGGTTACCAGCGTTGACCTGACCCCCGTTGCCTCGAGGCGCGAAACCGGGTCCGTCTCCCGTCATGTCGTCATTCAATTCAACACCGACGAAGGACTGGTCGGCCTGGGCGAGATGTCCGATGTGGGCGATTGGGGGCTCATGTATGACCTGACGGATGTGAAGGCCGCCTACGAAGCGCTGCTGGTCGGTCGGAATCCTCTCGACTGGCATATCATCACCACGGCGGCAAAAGGTCGTCTACGAATGGGTGGGGCGATTCAGGCGGGTTTCGAGATCGCCCTGTTCGATCTGATCGGCAAGATCCAGGGTCGATCCGTTGCGGGCGTCTTCGGTGGCGCACTCAAGGATAAAATGCGTGTCTGCTATCCCATCTTCCGCAACTATTCACGCGAAGACGCTGAAGCGAACATCAAACGCGTCGACCGACGGATCGGCGAGGGACAGGACCTCTTCCGGCTTTATCACGGAGGCGTCATCGAAGCAGACGAGATCTTTCTCGACGGCGTCAAGTCCAATCACGGCGACAAGTTCGAACTCAAATCGCTCGATTTCAGCGGCGTTCACAAATGGAAGCACGTCGTCAAAGCCATCGGTATCCTCTCCCAATACTACGCGCCGATCCTGTGTGAATCGGTATCCGATCGCAGGGACCTCGACGGACAAATAGAAGTGAGGAAGAGAATCGACTTCCCCGTCAGCGAGCACATTCAGTCGCTGGATCAGGCCTACGAGTTCGCACGCAACAAATACGTCGACATTTACAACCTCTGTCTTTGCGGCGCTGGTGGTTTCACCGAAACGATGCAGTATGCCCAGGTCGCGCAGTCCGCCGGACTCTCCGTACTCGTAGGCACGACCCAGGAGCTGTCCATCGGCGTCGCCGCACAGGCCACGTTCGGCTGCATCACCGAAAACCTCGATTTCCCCGGCGATTGCACGGGCGGTCAGCTCTACGAGAGCGACGTCGTCAAGAACCCGATCCAGTACGAGAACGGGTATGTGCTGCTGCCGGATGGTCCTGGTTTGGGGATGGAGTTGGATGAGGAGAAGATCGCGGCGATTTCGGAGCCCCTGAGCTCGGGGCGGTAGGAAAGGACGTCGTGCGGGCTCCTGCCCGCACTATATAGCTAAATGCATACGCTCGCCCCCGTGCTCTGCACGGGGGCGTGTTGATAGTCCGAGGTGACAAGTACGACGCTAGGTGTCCCCGGGCAGAGCCCGGGCCTTCGCACATCAACCGTACTCACCAGCCCTTCCAACTCCCATCCTCGTGTCGATACTGTCGATACGGGTACTGGGTATAGGGCAGGTCGGCGATGTCCGATTCCTTCACTTCCACACCCAACCCCGGCGCGTCAGACACGTTGACGTGCCCCTTCTCGATGACCCAGTCGTGCTCGACGAAGTCCCCGAACTGATCGAACCGGTCCGCGCTTGTTTCCTGAATCAAGAAATTGGGCGTCACCGCATCCGCGTGGACCGAGGCCGCAAAGCATAGTGGGCCGCCCGCGTTGTGCGGAGCCATCAGCATTTGCGATTGGTTGGCCAGTTTTGCAATGTCGACGAGCGTCGTGAGCCCAAAACAGTGAGTGACGTCGGGCTGAAGGAAAGAGCACGCCCTCTGGTCGATCAGCGGCTTGAAATCGCCCACGGTGAAGAGCTTTTCACCGGTCGCCACGGGAACAGGACTCTTTCTCGAAACCTCTAACAGGGCTTCCATCGAACCGACCTTCATAGGTTCCTCAAGGAACAGCGGCGCGTACGGGGCGACCTGCCGGGCGAATTCGATGCTCAGCTCCGGAAGAGGGCTGCCGTGTGTGTCGAGCAAAAGGTCGAAACCCGGCCCCACGGCTTCTCGAACCGCGGCCACGCACGAGACACATTGATCGATCGCCCCCCGGGCCATCGGCCACGTACGTGATTCCAGGGGGTTGCCCTTGATTCCCGCAAACCCACGTGCCTTCAATCTCTCCGCCGACGCCACCGCCCCCTCCGATGACGAAAACAGATCGCCCCCCGAGTAGACGCGAACACGGTCTCGACGTTTGCCTCCGAGGATCGTATGCACGGGGACACCCCAAGCCTTGCCTGCGATGTCGTAGAGCGCGACATTGATCGCCGCAATCGCTGTCCCGAACACCGGACCCCCTTTCCATCGGCAACCGGTCGGTGATGTCCTCGGTCAGCGCGGCAACCGGGAGCGGATCACGTCCGACCAGCAGGCTCGACCATTCGTGGAGCGTCGCATCGACCGATGGCGTCAGCCACTCACCGCTCCCTTCTCCCCATCCTGCAATGCCCGCATCGGTTTCGATCTTGAGGAACAGCCACGCTTTCTGAGCGCTGCTCGGAAACTCTCCAAAAAGCGGTTCGCTGGGGGGCATGTTGAACTTGTAGGTCTGGACGCGTGTGATTTTCATTTCTCACCCAAGGAAGAAGAATAATCGCGCTTCGCTTTCAAACAGAATGAGGGGCGAAAACCCGGTCCTCGTCAAGAACGGCGAAGGGCCATCATAAGAGGTACCGAATACGATGGAACAGCGTGATTACACACGGCGAGGACCGTGGCGCGTGCTTCACACGAGTGATATGGGCACGTATTTCCTTACGGGCACTTGGCTCTTCGGAGATCCCGCCACACCTGAGGACATTCGGGCCTGGGTCGCTCAGCTCGCCGAAAGCAGTGTGGACGCCTACGTGCAGGAAGTCTACTTCGACGGCTACAGTATGTTCTACCGCACCAACCGCTGCGCCTATTGGGAAACCGAGAGCCTCAGTCGCTTCGATCAGATGCTCGCCGACGGCGTGGTTCCGCTCGATATCTACATCGACGAAGCACACAAGCACGGAATGCCGTTGCTCGCCGGATTCAGGATGAACGATCGCCACGGCAACAACGTAGCGCTCTTCAAAACCCATCCGGACTGGATGATCGAAGAACTCGGGCACGGTGTCGACTTCGCGCTGCCCGAGGTTCGCGACTGGTTCTTCTCCATCGTCGAAGAAGTCCCGAATCGATTCGACGTGGACGGCATCGAATTCAACTTCACGCGTCACGGCTTCTGTTTTCCTCCCGCGACTTCTGCCGAGAGCCACTCCATTATGACGGATCTGATGCGTCGCGTACGACAGATGCTCGATGCGGCAGGTGAGTCAAGGGGTCGGCAGCTGCTGTTCGGCGCGCGCGTACCTCCTTCCCTGTCAGGATGTATCGATCTCGGCTTCGACATTCCCACGTGGATCGACGAAAAGATCATCGACTTCGTGGCGCCGACCTCCTATCACCGCACCGACTACAACGCACTCTACGATGAATTCGTCGACCTCGCCCGGAAAACCGACTGTCTCGTCTACCCGGCACTCGAAGGCGATGTCCCCGGCCGCGTTGACGTTGTATCGATGAATCAAAGCCGGGCGGCTGTCCACAACTTCTACGGCGCGGGAGCCGACGGGTTTTCGACACACAATTACGATGCCTATATGTGGGGCCAGCATCGATCGCGCTTGATGCCCGGTGTCACCAGCAACTACCCGGATGCGCTCGAGCGGTTCAAGATCCTCAGAGACCCTGAAACCGTCGCGGCGGGCGACCGGCACTACCTATTTCATCCATTGTTTCCCGAAGAGCACTTCCCGAACGGCTACCGTGGCGCTCCGATTCCACACATCAAAGCCATCCTAAAGAGAGATGCGCCTGATACGAAAGCCGACTACCGTTTCCGCGTCTGCGAGCATCTGCCGGAAGAGGTCGATCTTCCCGTCGGCCACGTCGGTCGATACTCGGGCAATTTCAATTCATTGGGAAAGATTCCGGGCGCCTGGCTCCTCTTCAGGGCCATCGGAATGGGCCCTGGTGACGAAATCGCCATCACACTCAATGGGCATGAAATCCCGGCCGGCGACGTTCGTCACATCTGGTATCAGGAGGGGCGCCCACACTGGGAAGGACGGACACTCCCTCCGTTCACGGAATGCCGTCTAGCCCTTACGTCCCCACCCGGCGTCTACGGGGACAACATTCTCGGAATCCAGCTGGTCAAGAGTGAAAGCAGTGCTTCCGAGGATATCGTTGTCGACGAACTCGAGGTCGTTGTGCACGTCGACGATTGAATCCAAACGATATCCGAAATCTGATCAAGGATATCCGACATCCGAGAGTTTCAACCGCTCTCTGAGATCTGATCTCGCTTCTCGGATCTCGGATATCGATGCTGGTTCCTTGGGGCCGGGGTTGATAGAAAGGCGATATCGTTCACATTTAACGTCGAATCCCATCTCGACCTCCGACTCTGACCTCTTTCTCAGCTGACAGTCCAATGCAAGTCGATACACCAACCGATCTGCACGCCCTCAATTTCGACAACCGCTTCGTACACGAACTGCCTGCCGATCCCGAAGGCGAAAACTACCGCCGCCAGGTCACGGCCGCCTGCTACTCCCGCGTGGTTCCGATCCAGATGCCCAATCCGAAGCTCGTCGCGTATGCGCGCGAAATGGTCGAGGAAATCGACCTCTCGCAAGATGTGTGCGAATCTGACGACTTTCTTCACATCTTCGCGGGCAACCGGATCCTCGAAGGAATGGATCCGTTCGCGATGTGCTATGGCGGCCACCAGTTCGGCAATTGGGCCGGCCAGCTCGGAGATGGCCGGGCCATCAACCTCGGTGAGGTCGTCAATCGCGAGGGTAAGCGGTGGGTTCTTCAGCTGAAGGGGGCTGGGCCTACCCCTTATTCGAGAACAGCCGATGGGCTCGCGGTCCTGCGATCCTCCGTGCGTGAGTTTCTATGCAGCGAAGCGATGCACCATCTCGGCGTTCCCACGACCCGCGCACTATCACTCGTGTTGTCGGGCAACGACGTTGTCCGCGATATGTTTTACGATGGCCATCCAAAGGCCGAGCCAGGCGCCATCGTCTGCCGTGTATCCCCCTCCTTCATCCGCTTCGGCAACTTCCAGATCCACGCGTCTCGCGGCGAAATCGACGTGTTACGCCGGCTGGTCGACTACACGATCCGCGTCGACTTTCCGCATCTCGGTGATCCAGCGACAGAAACGATCGTTCGGATGTATGAGGAAGTGATCAGCAGGACAGCAGAAATGGTCGTCCATTGGATGCGCGTCGGGTTCGTCCACGGCGTGATGAACACGGACAACATGTCCATCCTCGGCTTGACGATCGACTACGGGCCCTATGGTTGGCTGGAGGACTACGATCCGGACTGGACACCAAACACCACCGACGCTGGGGGGCGCCGCTATCGTTACGGCCACCAACCGCAGATCGCCCAGTGGAACCTGATGATGCTCGGCAACGCCCTGGCCCCACTGTTGGACGACGTCAAACCGCTCCAGGAGGTTCTCGACGGGTTCACCAAGCTATGCGAAGACGCCTGGCACGACACGCTCGCTCGGAAACTCGGCCTGAAGGCCTATCGCAAAGCAACCGACGACGAGCTCACGTCCGACCTACTGGCGCTGCTGCCGCTCGTCGAGACCGATATGACCATTTTCTTCCGCCAGTTGGCGAATGTCGAACTCACACCCGAATCCGAAAATCCGTCTGAGGCCGATCTGATTGCACCCGTTCTGGATGCGTATTACCAGCCAGATGCACTGACAGAGGAGTACCACGCCCGGTTCACGCACTGGATGCGGCGCTACCTCGCGCGTCTCGAGCACGACGGAACGCCAAACGACGTTCGCCGCGAGCGAATGAACGCCGTCAATCCGAAGTATGTGTTGAGGAACTACATTGCTCAGTTGGCCATCGACAAAGCCGAGGAAGGTGATTTCTCGTTGGTCAACGACCTGCTCGAGCTCCTACGTCATCCCTATGAGGAGCAACCCGGACAGGAGGAATTCGCACAGAAGCGCCCGGAGTGGGCGCGACATCGAGCGGGGTGCTCGATGTTGTCGTGTAGCTCGTAGCGGTGCGGCTGGCGCCGTACCGGGTGTTCGGGGAAACCAATCTGTCCCCGCGCAGAGCACGGGGACAAGCACACGCGCATTCATCGACTGGGCCCGGTCCTCTGGCAACCGTGAAAACCAGGCCCGGTTAAGTGAAATCCACACCCTCGCCCCCGTGCTCAGCACGGGGGCACTAAACACTGAACACCTAGTTCGTGTAACAGGACAACAACCCCCCATCCACAGGCAGGCTGACTCCGGTAATGCATCCCGCCGCCGGCGAACAGAGGAACACCGCCGCACGCCCGATGTCCTCCGGCGTGCCACGCCGACGCAGGGGAATCGCACCATACAAATCCTCCTGAACGTCTCCGATCTCGGGCGGATCCGTGCCAAAGATGTGGGTTGTGTCCATATGACCGGGCAGGATGGCATTGCATCGGATCCCGTGTTCTCCCAGATCGACCGCCATACTCTGCGTCAGCCGCAGCACCCCTGCTTTCGCAGCCCCGTAGGCCGTGTCCGTCTTCCACGCCCGCTGTCCGTGAACCGATGACGTGCTCACGATTGCCCCGCCCTCTCCCTGCTTGACCATGGCACGAGCCGCCTGTTGACTGCACAGGTAGAAGCCTTTCAAGCCGACATCCAGGTTCGCATCCCAGTTCTCTTCCGTCAGCTCCAGAAAAGGCTGTCCCGTTCCTCCATACGGATTGTTCGCCAGAAAATCGATCCGACCGAACCGTTTGAGGAAGGCCGTGAACATCACTTCGACCTGAGCACTGTCCGAAATATCACCCGCGAAGAATTCGGTCTCACGACCCTTCTCGCGGATCAGACGCATCGTCTCTTCGCCATCGTCGTCCAGCTCCAGATCGTTGATACCCACGTCACAGCCCGCCTCCGCGAAGGCCAGGGCGATCCCTCGACCGATTCGGCGTTTGCCGCCAGTCACCAAGGCTTTCTTTCCTTCCAGCGAATGGGGATTCGGCATATTCAAACCTCCAGGTTTCGCGATGGATCGATCATCATCATCATCTGCTCGCCCGAGGATAACTATGCAGGCACCTGCACGCACATACATTATCTTGTTTGAATGACACTCGCACGGTAACCGCTGCCCGAAGGGGATTAACGATGGAAGCTTTTCTCGATTCTACTGACGTACTGAATGATGCAGCTGGACTTCGCTCGCGTGCAGAGCGCGATGGGTATCTCTATCTACGTGGGCTGCTCTCGTCCGAGATGGTCGAGAGCCTCCGTCTGAAGATTCTGGGCATCGCGGCGGAAGCGGGCTGGGTACAAACTGACCATCCTCTCGAAGAGGCGTTCGCTGACCTGAACGGTTTCTGCGTCGAACCCAATCTCGACTATATGGATGTCTACGCTCGGATGTACGCATTACCCGACTTTCACGCCATTCAGCATCATCCGAATCTCATCGCGGTGATGGAGGCCATCCTTGGAGACAAGGTCATTCCCCATCCGAGGATCATAGGACGCACGATCTTCCCTCAAAAGGAAGCCTACACCACACCGCCTCACCAGGATTTCATTCCCATCCAGGGGACCGCCGACACGTTCACGGCCTGGTTTCCTTTGACCGATCTCCCTGCCGAAATGGGGGGTCTCCAAATCTCCTCAGGCTCCCACAAGGAAGGGGTCTACAATTTTGAACCCGCGATGGGTGCGGGAGGAATGGCCATCACGGATCAGCTCGAGGGCCCGTGGGTCACCAACTCCTTCGAACAGGGCGACGTCCTCGTTTTCCACAGTCTCGCCGTGCACAAGGGTGTCCCGAACTCGTCCGACCGTCTCCGAATGTCGATGGACGCGCGCTATTCACGCGTCGCCGACCCGATTGCACCCGGCAGCCTCCTCCCCCACAGCCAGCCAAACACGTGGGAAAACATCTACAGTGGATGGGAAGACGAGGATCTTCAGTATTACTGGCAAGAATGGGATCTCGAGATCAAGGAATACGACAACAGCTATTACGAAAAACGTGACGAGCTCGCGTTCGAAATGGCCGAGCGAGGCGATGACACGGCCCGCTCGGCTCTCCAGCGCGTCGTCGCCCGCGACACGGACCCGGCGAAGATCGAACGGGCGGAAAAATTGCTGGCGCATTTGGATGCGCAATGATGTTTCCGTGCACTCATAGCGCCCCCGGGCAGAGCCCAGGGGCGAGCGTTTCGAATACTGTTAGCAGGGCCCGGTGTTAACCGTACCCTGAGACCGGGCCCAATCAACCGACCTACTCGCGCTCGTCCCCGTGCTCCGCACGGGGACGCAATACGTGGAGAAACCCATCAATGCCCATCATCCAGCACACCATCCTACGCCCTTTCGGCTACGCCCTCTTTGAAGCCGCCGGTCTCCCTACCGACCAGGCAAAAATTGCGATGGACCATCTCGTCGACGCCAATCTCACCGGCCACGATTCCCACGGCGTCATCCGCACGCCCGGCTACGTCCGCGGGGTCCATTCGGGCGGAACCAAACCCGCGGGCAATCACAAAATCGTTCGCGAGACCCCGACGTCGATGACCATCGACGCGAACAAGAGCTTTGGCATCGTCCTCTGCAACCAGGCGATGCAGTGGGCGGTCGACCGGGCGAAGGAATACACGTTCGGTGCTGTCGCCGTCCACCAATCCAGTCACATCGGCCGCCTTGGCGATTATCCTCCCCTTGCGGCGGAGCAAGATTGCATTGGCCTCCTGATGCTCAACGGCGGGGGACGCTGGGCTGCTCCTTTCGGCGGAACGGGGCGACGGTTGCCACCCAATCCGATCGCCTTCAGCGCGCCGACGCCTGAGGGTCCACCTCTGATGCTGGATATGACCACGAGTATGGTCGCCGGCGGCAAGATTCATCTGGCCCTTGCTCGCGGCGAGCAGGTCCCCGAGGGCTGGCTTGTCGATCAGGATGGCAACACGACCACCGACCCGCAGCTCTGGCGAGATCGGAAGGCAGCTGTTTTCCCGATCGGTCATCCCGTTACCGGGCACAAAGGCTATGGACTAGGAATGATGATCGACGCCATCGCAGGCGGTCTTTCCTGGGCGGGCTGCAGCGCCGAGCAACCGACTCGTGGTGGCAGCGGCTACATCGCGATTGCCATCAAGATCGAGGCCTTCATCGACCTCGACGAATACAAGAAAGAAATCGGGATCCTCATCGACTGGGTCAAGTCGTCACCCCTGATGCCCGGTTTTGACAAGATCTACTATCCCGGTGAGATCGAAGCTGAGACGCGTGCGAAGCGTGAAGCCGAGGGGATCTACATCGAAGATTCCTCGTGGAACAACATTCTCGAAGTGGCCGATGAACTGAGTGTTCCACACCCATCCGAGTCTTGATAGGAGCATCCAATGCTTCAACAGCTGAATCATGTGGTGATGGCGGTTGAAGATCCCGAAGCCTGTCGCGCGTTCTACACGTCCTTGCTCGACTTGACCGAGGTTGAAAGCGACGAGGCAGGCGTGTTCCTGAAGATCGGACCCACGATCCTAGAACTGCGTCAGGATACCTCGAAAGCCGCGGCGGTCGATCAACCGTCCATCGACCACTTCGCACTCAATGTGAGCAGCATCGACAACACCTACGACGCGTTGAAGGAACAGGTCGGTTTCAGGGCGCCACCCCAAACGACAGAGGTCGGCCACCGGAATATGCAGCGGGCCCTGCTCGCGTTCGAGGATCCAAACGGATTCACCTACCAGATCGCGGAGACCGTCGACACGCGAGAGCACCTGGAGGCAAGACGCGAGGCCAAGCGACAGATGGCCACATCGAGAACAGGTGATGAACTCTTCAACGGCTTCGATCACATCTCCACTTACTGCACGGACTTCGCAGCGACCCGCTCGTTCTACGTCGACCAGCTTGGCCTCGAGGAGTTCTTCTACAGCAACACACGTGAAGAGGGCGAGGTCGTCGCAGCGGGATTCGAACAGGCCGCATTCGCGATCGGTGGAACGGACATCGAAGTGGCGACAGATGAAAACTGGAACAACGTTCAGCCAGGGCGAGTCAAGATGCTCGGGTTCGCGACGGACGACGTCGATGCGATCTACTCAAAGCTGAGGGAGCGAGGAGCAGAGACGGAGAACGATCCCGCAGAGAATACGATCTACGGAAACGTTCGTGCGAGGTCTTTCAGCCTCCTCGACCCGAACGGCCTGACCATCCAGATCAGTCGGTCTCTTTGACACTGACCATCGAATTGAGGAAGGAAGTATGCTGACCGAGAAGCAGGTCTTTCACTTCAAGACTTTTGGATTCCTCGTTATGCGTCAGGTCTTCACACCCGATGAGCTTCGTACCCTCAACGCAGAGTTCGAGTCGAAGCTGGAAGCCGCCTACTCGCATATGCCCTTCGACGGCACGAAACGCCACTGGGTTCCGATGCTCGGCCCGGAGACGCCTTTCTATGCAGGACTCCTGGAGGATCCCAGATTCAGCGAATCCGCCGAACAATTCTTCGACGAGAATGTGTTCGGCATCGTCTGCGACGCCAACCGCTACGTCGGAGACACGCGCTGGCATCCGGATACCAAGAGCCACCGCCAGTATGGCGTCAAGTTCGCCTTCTATCTCGAACCCGTCGGCGCGGAAACCGGCGCCCTCCGCGTTCTGGCTGGGTCGCACAAGCAACCCTATCACGACGAGTTGAGGCAGGCCAGGGAAGAAGATCGGCTCGAGCTCGCCGAAATGCCGGCTTACGTGTGTGAATCCGAGCCCGGCGACGTCGTCGCTTTCGATTTGCGAACCTGGCACGCCAGCCTGGGAGGCGCCGACGATCGACGGATGTGTACGCTCGTCTACTACAACTACCCGAAGAACGCCGACACCTTCGCCAGATTCGGCCTGCCTCCGCAGCCAAAATATCCGGAGGCGTGGGTGGCCAACACGTCGAACCACCCGAAGCGGGCAAAGTGGATCGAAACGATGAAAGAGCTCCAGTTCATTCGGTGAGTGTCGGCCGCAGACGATCAGGAGCAGAGCGATATCCGAAATCCGAGAGATGGTCTCAGATTTCCGAGAGAGAGACATCTATGTAGTCCAGACACCTGCATCTGGACTAGCAAACTCGCTCTACGTCGATTGGCCAGACTGAGGGTTTGATCTTCGATCGTTGACTGCATATTCTTCTCGCCAGCCAGTCAAACAAGCCTGACGGAAGAACCGATACACATTGCCCGTTCCGGCGGGCGATCCAGCTCAGGGAAATCGCGTTTCCCAGGGTTAGATCGCTCGCTTTTTTTGTGGCTATATCCGGATCTCTCAACGAGATGAAGTGGGTGAAGGTGCCGTGGTTCCTGGCATGGGGGCGCGGTTAGAGTGTGCGGAACCTCTTCGGAATCTGCTCAGGGATGTTTATGTCTCCGACGGTAAGGAAGATCATATCGTTGAATGCGTCGAGTGTGCGGAATCCGCTGGCTCGGTTCTTGACGATTTGGACGATTCGGTTGAGGCCTTCGGCGATGGCGTTGGTAAGACGCGTGTTCACGAATGCGAGGACGCCGAAGAAGTGCTGTCGCAGGGTCCTGACGAACTTTCGCAGGGGTTCAAGTCGACTTCTGAGTGCGGACGTCGTCCAGCATTTCAGGAAGCGTTCGGCAGCCCAGGGCGCTTTGTATTCCCAGAACTGCTCGAACTCGTCCTTGAGTCTCCAGGCTCTATAGATTCGGTAGTTCGCCTTCTCCAGTGCTTTGAGTGTCCGAGTATCCCCTCTGGAGCGTGTCGCTGAGTGCCGGTAGAGGAGCCATCGGAGGCCCTTCATGGCTTTGCGCTCATCCGGGGCAGCTTTACGCCACTGGTCCTTACGGACCTCGTCAACGGCGGCATTGAGAGCCTTGACGATGTGAAAGCGATCGAGGACCAGCTTGGCATTCGGACAGTGTTCCTGGATGGCTCCGATGTAAGCTTCGCTCATGTCGCAGCGGGCCCACTCGATCTTGGATCTCCGGTAGGGACTGAGAGCCTCTGTGAAGAACCGATCGATCGTTTTACGCGCCCTGCCGCGGCCAACCCACACCACGCAGGAGCGGTCCAGATCGTAAACGAGCGTGGCGTACCTGTGACGCTTGGCGTAGGAGATCTCGTCGATCCCGATGGTTTTGAGCCCTCGGATACGATGACCTTCACGAAGCCGCGTGATGGATCGGTGACGGAGATCCGACAGCGTCGAGGCAGAGATGCGCAGCAACTCGGACGCCGCCTTCTGCGTCATGGTCTGGCAGTAGCGCAGCATGGCATACTCGAAGCGATACGTCACCCGAGAGAACCGCTCCGCCCACGGAATCTCCTCGACCACACGACCGTGGGTAGGACACCGAATCTCCCGAGGATGGTAGAGAAGCCAGACCCTCCACCCGCACACCGGAATGTCACGCCACCGACGCGGATGGGGCATTGTGCGGACGATTTTACCTCGACGGCCGCACTCCGGACAACAACAACCATTCTTATGTGGCTTTACGGCGATGACGAAACAGCTTCTCCCCTCAAACCACCAGCTGACAACACGGAACCCCTTGAATCTCAGCAGTTTCGATAGTAATCTGCTCCCGGTCATAGGTCGCACCCCCTTCGCTTTGATTGTCCTACACACACAACCAAGCGTAGGGAACGATCTATGACCTTGTCATTCTATAGTTTCACCGTTGAGAAACCCGGATAGAGCCGAATATCTCTCCATCTCATATATCTGAACTCGGACATCGGATCTCTGATATCGCTTTTTTACACACTCAAGAGGATGCACGCATCCATGCCAAAGCTCAACGTGCTGTATCTGCCGATGAAGGTCCTGGATGGCCAGTGGGGCGAAGAGGTCATCAAAGCCGTCAGCGAGAATCACAACCTCGCTGTTCTGAACGACGGCCCGATCGCCCCGCAGTTCGGTGGCATCGACGTCGTCATCGATCACGGCGGAAGTGTCAGTACCCGGGAGATGATGGACGCCGCCGCCGAATCCGGCGTGAAGTTCTGGCAGGTCTTGGGAACCGGCTTCGACCACTTCGATCTGGATTACATCAAGGCGAAAGGTATCCCTGTCGGTAACTGTCCCGGTTTCTTCAGCAGCATTCCCCTCGCCGAAACGGCGATGATGTACATCCTGATGCTCGCCCACCACTACCGTCAGGGCGCTCAGAACTTCCAGAATGAAATCCTCTACCAACCCATCGGACGCGAACTCGACGGCGCTGTCCTCGGCCTCCTCGGATTCGGCGCCAGCGGCCAGGATCTTGCCCGTCGTGCGAAGGCCTTCGGGATGCGCATCCACGCTACCGACATCCGCGAAATCGAACCCGAAATCCTCGACGAAATCCAGCCCGATTTCCTCGGCACGCCCGAAGACACCGATCGCATCTGCGCCGAAGCCGACTACCTCTCCGTCCACCTCCACCTGAACACCGAAACACGTCACACCATCGATGCCCGCCGCATCGGCCTGATGAAACCGACCGCCTGTCTCATCAATGTCGCACGCGGCGCCCTCATCGACGAAGCCGCAATGCACCAAGCACTGCTCAACGACAAAATCGGCGGAGCCGGCATCGACGCCTACGAACGGGAACCCCCCGATCCAAACGAGCCCGCCTACCAGCTCCCAAACGTCATCGTCACCCCCCACATCGCCGGCACCACGACGGGCACCGCGAAAAGACGCGCGCGATGCGCCGCCGACAACATCGATCGCATCGCCGAGGGGCTCGAGCCGCTTTATCGGATCGACCAGTAGTGGGACGTCGCCAATAGGCCTAGGGTTTGCCAGCAATTACGATGTGCTAATGCGTCCCCGTGCGGAGCACGGGGACGAGCGTTGGGACTTGCCTATCACGGGCCCGGTATTCGCGCATCTCGAGCACCGGGCCCATCACAACTGAATGAAATGCTTTCCCCGTGCTCCGCACGGGGACACTGTAGCAAATGACCGACACCCCCGGCCTCGTCACCATCGACTACATCATCATCGCCTGCTACCTCGCGATGACCATCGGCGTGGGCTGGTATCACGGGCGCCGACAGAAGAACACACGCGAGTACTTCATCGGCAACGGAAATATGAACACCGGTCTCATCGGTGTTTCGTTGTTCGCCACGCTCCTCAGCACCATCTCCTACCTCGCCCTGCCGGGTGAAACGATCGGCAAGGGTCCCTACATCCTCGCTTCGTCGATCGCCAAACCGATCAGCTTCCTGATCGTCGGCTACATCCTCATCCCGGCCTATATGCGACAGCGCGTGACGAGCGCCTACGAACTGCTCGAGGAACGCCTCGGTCTGCGGAACCGGCTCCTCGGCGCCGGGCTCTTCATCGGTCTCCGCCTCATCTGGATGACCCTCCTGATGTTTCTCGCCGCGCGAGCCCTCACGGTGATGATGGGGATCGACGAAAGCTGGATCCCCACGATCGTCCTCATCGCAGGACTCGTCGCAGTCGTCTACACATCGATGGGCGGTCTCACCACCGTCGTCACGACCGATTTCATCCAGTTCCTCCTGCTGTTCGGCGGTGCATTGCTCGTCATCGCCCACGTCACCTGGCGTACCGGCGGATTCGGCTGGATTCCGACGGAGTGGGCCCCTCACTGGGATACGCAACCCGTCTTCAGCCTGGACCCGTCCGTCAGGCTGACCCTGTTCGGCACGATTCTGTCATCAGGATGTTGGGGCGTCGCAACGGCGGGCGGTGACCAGACCGCCATCCAGCGATTTATGGCCACACGGGACGCAAAGAGCGCTCGGTTCGCCTACGGCGCCAACCTCATCGTATCCATCGCCGTCGTGACCGTCCTGTCGATCGTCGGGTTCGCCCTGATGAGCTACTACCAGACCCACAGCCAGTTGCTCCCGTCCGGATGGGATCTTGCCTATCGAGCCGACGACATCTTCCCCTACCACATTTCCTACCAGCTCCCTCCCGTGATCTCCGGTCTGGTCGTTGCGGCAATGTTCGCAGCCGCGATGTCCAGCGTGGATTCGGGTGTCAACTCGATCACTGCCGTCGTGATGACCGATCTCGTCGGTCGTTTGCGGGGGACGGCCCTGGCGGAAGGCACACGCCTGCGGCTGTCGAAAGGACTGGCGTTCGGCATCGGCGCGTTCGTTGTTATCGGGAGCAGCTTCATCGGCCTCGTGCCCGGCAACATCATCGCGATGACACAGAAGACGAGCAACCTGGTCGTCACGCCACTCTTCTCACTCTTCGTCTTCGCGCTCTTTGTCCCGTTCGCCACCCCCTGGGGCGCCACGATCGGGGTCCTGTGCGGTGTCGTCAGCGCCACCCTCATCGCCTTCTCGGGCCCGATCTTCGTTCCCACGTTAACCCGTCTCGCGATTACGATCCCGTCAGCTTCCAATGGATCGCACCGGTGGGGATGCTTGTCAGTATTGGCATGGGGTGTTTGGCGAGTTGGGTGAATGGTTTCTATACCACCGCTCATCCTGAGTAGGGGTATCGAGAATGACTCAAACACATCCTCTATAGAGTCTCCTGCGATCCCCGTATCGAAGGACGAGCGGTGACTTGGGCAATCGTCACCGCCCATCCTTCGATATGCGAATCTGTAGGGCGAGCTACTGTGACGACCCAACGAGATCTACGATGTCGCTACTCAGGATGAGCGGTGGGCATTCCTTCTCTCAGAAAGCGTGAGCCGAATGTCATCAATAACTGTCCTCTTCAAAGGCGGCCGACTCCCCTCCTGGCACGCGCTCTCTCGCGAGGAGCAGAAGGCGGCCGAGCAGGAGCACGTCGATCTGATGTTGGGTGTCGCTCACGACCATCGTATGATGCTTCTTGAGGGATTCCGATTGCTGAGCCCGCAGGATGTCTTCCAGCGTTTCTGGGTCATCGGATTTCCGACGCTCGAAGGCGCGGAGACCTGGATCACAGCGGAGATGGCGCCGCCCTACGGACGCTACGGGTATTACGATTACGATCTGGCGCGTCCCATCAATCCGCCTTACTGCGGCGATTGGGTCGCGACACCGCCGCCTCCCGTCGAACCACTGAGCGCCGAACCACACGCCGTTCCATCACTCGCCGTGGACGAATCGAGTGTGGTCGTCTTGAACTTCGAGCGCAACGACCCCGGTATCGACCTCGAGGCATCCGCAAGCGATCCGTATGTCGACGCAATGAAATCCGTTGCGCGCGATCACGGCCTGATCCGTCTCGAGTGTTTCGCACTGATGGCGCCCAAAACCGATTGTCACCGCGTCTGGCTCGCCGAGTTTCCGACGGTCGAAGGCGCTGAAGCGTGGGTACAAGCAGAAATTTCACCCACCCACGGACGCAGAGCCGAGCGCGCATTTCACCTCGCACGCAAATGGGCGCCACAGTACTTTGCCTCTTGGATCCCGAAAACCTAAATGCGCCAGTGAGTACACTGAGCACACAGAGCCTTTGGACGGTAGGCGGAGACAACGAGAAGAGGTCAGCAGGAGCCCCAAGTCAACATCTCTGAGACAGCGAAAATCACGCCTGCTCTCCTGCCCTCCGCAGGAGGGCTTCGCCTCCTCATAACTTTACGAGTGCCCTGGAGTCCTTGAACTAAAGGAGTCAGCAATGAAAATCACAGGTCTGGAGCTAGTTCCTGTCTTCTCGACCCGCGAGATGGGTAAAACGTGTCCGTCCGATTCGGACAAAGCCGTTTCCGAGCACGTCATCGTCTTCCTGCAAACAGACGCGGGGATCACGGGACTGGGCGAAATGTCCGACATCAACTTCGACCCCACACCCGATCTGTTGAAGGAGCTCCACAGCCGATTGGAAGCCGTGCTCGTCGGGAAAAGCCCCTTCGATCTGACGGCGATCCAGGTCGAACTCTACGAGCAGACGTGGGAACATCAGGTCACGTGCGGAATCGACATCGCCCTCCACGACGCCGTGGCGAAGGCGCTGGACATTCCGATGTATCAGCTCTTCGGTGGGAAGTATCGCGATCGGATCCCCTTCGCCTATCCCCTCGCACCCAGTGCATCCGACGCCGATGTCGAATCCAACCTCGGACGCATCGAGCGATTGCAGGATCAAGGCCACCCCACGATCCGCTATTACTTCGGACGTGACCTCGACAGCGACGAGCGATTCTTGACTCAGCTTCGCGAGCGATGGGGCGACGCCGTCGAGATTAACGCCCTCGACGCGAGCGGACGATTCGATCCTGACGAGGCGATCGACATCATCAATCGATTCGCCCAGTTCAAACCGAACCTTGTCGAGTCCCCCATCAAGGGTCGTCACAACGCCCCAATCGAAGACTTCGTCAGGGTCAGAGAAGCGATCGACCTCCCCATCAGCGAACACGTCGCGGAAGACGAAGTCGCAGCCAGACTCGCCCGAGGTGGCGCCGTCGACATCTTCAACACCGGTCCCGGTTACATCGGTCTGACATCGTGCCGCAAAGTCTTCGGACTCGCCGAAATCTTCGGAATCCAGGCTTTGCTCGGCAGCACCGTCGAGCTCTCCATCGGCACCGCCGCCCGCGTCCACCTCGTCGCCGCCACCCCCAACGTCGACTACCCGTGCTATCCCTCCGGACCGCTCGTCTACCAGGAACAGATCTGCCACGAGCGCGTGAAGTACGAGGAAGGCCACATCATCGTCCCCGACGGTCCTGGCCTCGGCGTAGAAATCGATGAGGAACGCCTGAAGGCACAGACGCTCTACAGCTGATTTCAACGCAAAGGACGCAGAGAGTAGGAACGCAGAACGCGGAAGAGACAGCCAAAACCCCAACAGAGATGCAGGAGCGGTAGATCAGGTATTTCGAGCGAAGGCAATGTCATCCCGGCAGGCTTCAGGCCGGGATCCATCTTGATCTTCACCAGATCTAGCGCCTTCTGTTCATAGCTACAATGACGAAAATGGACCCCGGCCAAGAGGCGTACCGGGGTGACAATGTTCTGCTCGCTGACAACTGACAATCGGTTTCATGATCATTGACGGCCACACCCACGTCTTCCTCCAGGACACCGATCGTTACCCCCTCGGTGATCCCGACTCGTCTTACCGTCCCGCAACGGATGGCTCTGCCACAAAACTCAAGTCCGAAATGGACGCCGCGGGCGTTGATCGCGCACTGACAATCACTGCCGGCTTCTACGGATGGGACAACAGTTCCACGCTCGACGAGCTCGATGGTAACGAATCCTGGCTCGCAGGCGGTTGCCTTGTCGACCCCGCCAGTCCCGACGGCCCCGACACACTGGCCGGTCTCGTCGACAAGGGCATCTCCGGCATCCGCATCCAGCGCCACCTCTTCTATCAAAGGGCCCTGGATGATCCCATCAGCACACCCCTCTGGGCAAAAGCGGCCGACTTCGACCTCACCGTAGACATCAACGCCACACACGAAGAATACGGCGCCGTCGAAAACCGCCTCCGCGAATTTCCCGACACCCGCTTCATCCTCGATCACTGCGGATATGTGTCCGGCGACCTCGCGCCTGAGGAAAACACCGTCGCCCCCGTCATCGAACTTGCGCGCTACCCGAACACTTACGCGAAGCTCACTTTCCTCCCCACGGCCTCCCAGGAGGACTTCCCCTTCCCCGACGTCCACTGGATGGTACGTGAACTCGTCGACGCCTTCGGCCCGGAGCGATGTCTATTCGGCACGAACTTTCCCCAGGCCCAATACAGCCCGCACGTATCCTACGCCCAGATCGTCGAACTCTTCGCCGAATCCATCGACTTGAGCCCAACTGAGCGCGAGTGGATATTGGGAGGAACGGCAAAAGAGTTGTGGCAGTGGGCTGAGTGAACACGGTCCGTGCGGATGCGGCGATCTGTTGGAAGTACCGAAACGACAATGGACGGTCACCCTGAGCGCAGTCGAAGGACGACCGCCCGGCGTAGCACGGAGAGGACGTGGCAATACTTTCCGCGAGCGAAGCTGAATGTCATCCCGGCAAGTTTCAGGCCGGGATCCTATCCTCGCGAATGCCGTCGCCCGAGGAGCGTGCAAAGTGAAAAAATGGACCCCGGCCAAGCAGCGTACCGGGGTGACAATAATTTCGGTAGATTCCTATAAGCGCATTGCATCAGCCCGCTTCAGCGGGCTTCGCTTCCTTAGCGTGGGGCTTCAGCCCCACGTGCTCTCCAAACGCAATCATTGTTTCACCCTAAAACGGGAGCAACACCAATGTTCACATCCGTAGACGTCGCCGCCATCTCCTTCACCCCCGAAAAGTTCAACCTCGAAGCCAACTGTGATCGCCTCGAAGACACCTTCCGCAAGGCGGCGAAGGGCGGGGCTCAACTCGCCGTCGCGCCCGAAGGCGTGCTCGAAGGCTACGTTGTCACCGAGATCATCACCGGCGACGCGCCCGCCGCCCAAATGAACGAGGTCGCCGTCACGATGAAGGGTCCCGAAATTGGACGATTCCGTGCCGTTGCGCGTGAACTGAAAATGTGCCTCGCCCTCGGCTGTGCCGAAAAAATCGGTCGCAACGTCTACAACTGTGCCGTCTTCATCGACGCGACCGGTCGCATCTGTGGCAAGTATCACAAGATGCAATTGGCCGAGGGCAGTCACGCCACCTGGTGGTACAACCGTCTCGGCAAGAACAGCCGCGCCATCAACACCCCCTTCGGCCGCGCCGGCTTCCTCATCTGCAACGACCGTTGGAATGAAGATATCGCTCGCATCCCCGTCCTCGACGGCGCCCGCTACCTGATGATCCCCTCCTTCGGCTCGCGATCGAAGAGCCAGGACAAAGCCGTCCTCGCCCGCGCCAGAGAAAACGGTGTCCCCATCGTCGAAGCCAACGTCGGCGTCACCCTCATCATCAGCCGAGGCGAAGTCGTCGCCCTCTCTCGCAAAGAAAACCAGATCCTCTTCGGCACCATCGGCATCCCCGCCGCCCCATCCATCGCCAATCGCGACCGCCACGAGCGCAGCTTCCTCCGCTGGCGGAAAACCGAAATGCCCATCCGCTACGCGCAGCGGATGAAACACAAAGGCAAGCGGAAAGCCGTCCGCCACAACTCCAAGGGCCGGCTCGTAGGTTAAAAACCTACCACGGAGAGCACGGAGAACACGGAGACTATGGTAGAACCCCGGTAACCCCAGCCCCTATCGGGTAGAAAGCGCGGAGGAGCTTCGAAGCTTGCTGAAACACGCTACGCGGGCTCCTAAAAGTGGCCCCGAGGCCACTATGTTCCATTTCGAAACTTTTCGCTCAGCCCTGGTCCGAGTGCTCTCTATCTGAGCTCCGGAGTCCACCCAAATTAGTCCCCGAATAGGGCTGCTGCTAGTTTCGTAGCTCCTCCCCCCTCCGTGATCTCCGCGTCCTCCGTGGTAAGCTTTTGGTTTGGTTTTCGTTCGTGTATTTCGTGTATTTCGTAGTCATCTTCTGTTTTACGTGTGAGGAGATTACCCCGTGGGCTTCGATTTCATCTTTATGATGACCGAAAACGATCGGACGATCCCCAACGCCCGCGATCGTCTGGGCGAAGTGCTCGATGGCGGGTGCCGCCACATCGGTTTCAAGGATGTGGGCCTTCCGGTCGACGAACTCCAGGGGCTGGCCGACGACATCCGCGCCTCCGGAGCGCGCAGCTACATCGAAGTGGTCAGCCTCGACGAAGAAAGCGAGCTCGCCTCCGCCCGATCGGCCGTCGAGCTCAACGTCGACTGCCTCCTCGGGGGCACGCGAGCCGAAAACGTCATCCCCCTACTCACATCGTCACCCATCCTCTACTACCCCTTTCCCGGACGCATCACGGGTCATCCCAGCGTGCTCGAAGGCACGGTCGACGAAATCTCCGAATCCGCGCGCACCCTCACCGAAACACCCGGTGTCCACGGGCTCGACCTCCTCGCCTACCGGTTCGACGGCGACGTTCCCGATTTGATGCGTTCCGTCTGCGGAGCATCACGAGGACCCGTCGTAATGGCCGGCAGCATCGATCGCGAAGAACGCGTCAACGCCATCGCCGAAGCCGGCGCAGCGGGATTCACCGTCGGAACCGCCGCCTTCTCCGACAAATTCCCAGCCGACACGCCCGGCGTCACCGATCAGGTACGATCGATCCTCACGATGGCCGAGCACGCCCGGATGGCGCATCCCGGCAAACAACACATCGCCCTCGTCGCCCACGACGGTCGGAAATCTCAGCTCACCGCGTGGGTCGGCCGTCACCTCAACAAACTCATCGGTCACAAGCTCTTCTGCACCTGGGGCACCGGCACCCTGCTGAAAGAACAATTCCCCGAGCTCGACATCGAACGCGTGCAGTCCGGCGCGCGCGGGGGTGACCAGCAGATCGCCGCCCGCATCGCCGACCACACGATCGACATCGTCATCTTCTTCTCCGACCCGATGACCGAAAAGATTCACGACGCCGACTTCATCGCCCTCACCCGTCTCGCCGTCGTCCACGACACCCCCATCGCCTGCAGCCCAGCCGCCGCCGATCTTTTCGTATCCGCACGCCTCGTCACCACCCGTGCCCAAACGTAAACCGCCCGCCTCGCCGTAGCGCTCGCGCGTAGGCGTGACTTCTACCTCTTCAGTGCGGCGGAGCCACATCAGGAGACCCAATGGCAGAACCTCAGACCGATTCCAACGACGAAGAACTCGAAGACCTATACGCCCTCAACCCGGAGGCCGTTCAGGA
Source organism: Candidatus Latescibacterota bacterium (assembly GCA_965198115.1). Classification (GTDB taxonomy): domain Bacteria; phylum Latescibacterota; class UBA2968; order UBA2968; family UBA2968; genus UBA6620. Next base: position 5,274,144 of record OZ240241.1, read on the forward strand.
ACCACCGACCGACTTCATCGGGAGAGTCAAATTCCTTGGTCCCGGGCTCGTTCTCGTGGGATCCGTCGTCGGATCCGGTGAGATTATCCTCACCACAACGTTGGGATCGCTCGTCGGATTCTCGATGCTGTGGTTCGTCCTACTCAGCTGCTGGAGCAAAAACATCGTCCAGGCCGAACTGGGCCGGTTCGTGGTTGGTTCCGGCGAGCCGCTGCTGAACGCGTTCAACCGCCTGCCGGGAAAGCTGCCCGCTTTCAACGGCAAGAAGGTCTCCTGGTACATCTACTTCTGGCTGATCTGGATCATTCCCGACATCCTTACAAGCGGCGGCATTTACGGCGGCGCCGGACAGGCAGTGAGCATGGCATTTCCCGTCCTCGGCTCCCAATGGTGGACCGTCATCCTGGCTGGCGTTGCCTGCGTCATCATCCTCTCGGGCACATACCCGTTCCTCGAAAAGTTCATGACGGTCCTGGTCGTCACGTTCACGTTCATCACCGTCCTTTGCGCCATCCTGCTGCAAATGACGGACTACGCGATCACGTGGGACGAGGTAATGGGCGGACTGACTTTCAGCTTCCCGTCGATGGCCATCCTCGCCGCGCTCGCGATGTACGGCGGGACGGGCGTCGGCACATCCGAACAGATGGCCTATACCTACTGGTGCGTCGAAAAGGGATACGCCCGCTTTTCTGGAGCGGCCGATGACTCGGAGGATTGGGTCCGTCGGGCAAAGGGCTGGATCGCGGTGATGCAGACCGACGTCAAGCTCACGCTGCTCCTGCTCACCTGCGCGACCATCCCGTTCTATATGCTGGGGGCGGGTGTCCTATACAGACTTAATGCCCGGCCGAACGGTCTGGAGACGATCTCCGTCCTGTCCAACATGTACACAGAGACCCTCGGTGAATGGGCCTTCTGGCTGTTCCTCGTCGGCGCCTTCTTCGTCCTCTTCTCCACCTCCGTCTCCGGTCTCGGCGCAGCTTCTCGCGTGTTTGGCGACGGGATGGCCGTCATGGGCGTCACCGAGCGCAACGACTACCGCACGCGTCTCAAGCTTCTGCGCTACTGGGCCGTCATCGTCCCTGCCATCACGGCTGCGGTTTACTTCTACTTCCAGAATCCCGTCTGGCTGCTCACCGTCGGCCAGGTCCTCAAAGCCATCAAATTCCCCCTCATCGCCGGCGCCACGATCTACCTCAGGTATTACCACCTGGACAAACGAATCGCCCCCACCTGGAAAGCCGACACGCTCCTCTGGGTCTGCTCCGCCACGATGGTCGGCCTGGCCGCATACATTATGTATGTCAAGTTTTTGAGCTAACTCGTGAACGCAGTGCCGGAAGGTTTCGCCCGCCATAGCGTAGACGCAGGTCTTAGCCTGCGCGCCAACCGTAGGTCTTTGGCCTGCGAACAATGGCCGGGTGCCATCCCTGCAACAAAGAGCCCCCGCCCTCTCTTTATGGACGGGGTTTTCAGTTTTAGTAAACGCCAAGATCAGCCACGCTTGCAGGAGTGTTCTCGCTTTCCCTATCTTCGTTGCAATGCGCAGCCCCAATCGGCATCGCTACGCCGATGCCACAATCAATTCCATAACTTCCCAATTTCCTAATGCTCCTCTACCTCCTCATCCTCCTCGCTGCCTCCCCAGCCCGTGCCCTGGACACTATCCAGGTCACCACCCCCGATCCGCTTCTCGAAGACTGGCGCTGGACCGAGTTCGACCGCCGCAGCGGCCTCCTGGGCAACATCAACGACATCTTCGAAGACCGCGACGGCAACATCTGGTTCGCGACAGACAAGGGAGCCCAGAAGTACGACGGCTATCGCTGGACAAACTACACGACCGAGAACGGGCTCCCCCACGAATGGGTCACCCGAATCAGACAGACGCGCGACGGGGCGATCTGGATATGCTCCGGGACAACGTCGTCCACACAGGAACCCTCTGCGTCGGTAACCCGACTTGTCGAGACGACCGACAGCCCGGAGGAGCTGACGACGCACGTCTTCGAGGGATGGGCAGGCATCAATGGTTTTCTCGAAGCCGAAGACGGCGCGGTCTGGGTAAATCTGCTCGGCAATCTCGAAGAACTGCACGACCTGCGACGATACGTTAACGGCCAATGGGAGACCGTAGATCAGCCCGCGCGTGCCATATTTGACCCAGTCGAGGACGAAAGTGGGCACATCTGGATCGGCAGCGCAGGAGAATCGAGACCGAGTTTGATACGATTTGATGGGGTTCGGTGGGCGGAGGTCAGGCTGGATCCCGGCTTTGTCGAGCCCCGCATCCAGGCTCACGAAGTGAGCCTGGATGCTTCAGGAAACATCTGGGTACGTCACCACAATGAAAACACTGGCGTCAGTCGTCTCATCGACGGTCGGTGGGAACACTTTTCCCTCGCGCGGTCCCGCAGCCTCTGGCACTCGACCGACGGCACTGTGTGGGTCGGGGGCGGCGGTACGGTTTCCCGTTATCGGAACAGCCAGTGGTTTACGTATCGGGCTGCCGATCTTCCCAGAATTACGTCGGCTGTTGGAGGTCTCGAGGCGAGCGACGGTTCGATCTGGCTGTGGAACTGGCGTGGAGGCAGAGCGTTCAGGGTCGATCTAAAATCCGCCGTAACTCTCTACGATCACTCCGACTCGCTGCGAATCGGGCCCGAGGGCTCGGGCCGAACGATGTGGTTCCGCACACAGACCTCCGCGGTCCGTAGAGAAAACGATCGATGGATCGAATACGGACCGGAGGACGGATTCCTCGACGGACACGTTGCGAAAACCGCCCGGGCGACAGACGGTACGATTTGGGCGATCGGTTTCCACCAAGACGAGGGATCCGCGGCGAGGTTCAACTCGGGACGGTGGGAGATCTTCACCGAATCGGACGGCGTCATCGATACGCCGAAGGCACTCCTGCCTGCCCGGGGCGGCAGCATCTGGGTGATTGGAGTGCACGAAGGGCAGGGCGCGGTCAGCCGGTTCGTGCCAACGTCAGGATTCGAGCGATTCACCTCTGTGATGTCCGGCCCCGAAGGCGTCGAAACAGCCTACGAGGCCTCGGACGGTACGGTCTGGTTTGGTTCCGACATCGACGGCAATCGAGGAACGGGCCTCTATCGCTACGACCCCGATCACACGGAAACGGGCAATCCGGAGTGGATGCATTTCGACGAGAAGGATGGCCTCACGACAGCTACGGCCTACGGACCTCTCGATGGCAGCGCGAGGGACTTCATTGAGTGGCCCACGGGCACCCTCTGGATCGGGATGGCGATGGGTCTCTACCGGATCGATCTCGCGGGTCTTCCTGAGCAGCGAACGTTTTGGCAGCGAACCCACGATGCATTCGACATCCTCCTTCCCAAGTTTCAAAACTTCACACCTGCGGGGGATGTGCTCTGGTCTCATCCCTATCACCCGCGAGGCGCCGGTGCGATCCGCTATGACGGCGAGACGTGGCAGATATTACGGCAGACAGACGGCCTCCCCGACGATGGGATCGTCGGCCTCTTTCGATCGTCTGATGGAGCCGTCTGGTTTCGCGGGACCACGTCGGGGCTGAGCCGTTACGAAGCTCGAAAGGATCGGCCCGGCTATGGATGGACGCGCTACCCGGCCGACCGGATTTCCGGCACGACGGCGTCGGGCGGCACACCGATGATCTCGGCCGCCGCCCAGGTGACGCACGCCAGGGACGGGAGCTTCTGGCTCAACGCCGGCACCGGTGTCGCCCAAATCCGCTACGAGGAAGTCGAGGCCCCCGAGACGTTCCTCAAACCCGCCACCGAATCCGTCGCGGCAGACGGCAGCATCCTGCTCCGTTTCTCGGGCCGAACACGCTGGGACTTCACGCCCCCTGAAGACCTCTCCTACTCCTGGCGTCTGAACGAGGACGAATGGACCCAGACGCGAAATGCCCTCGTCAGCCTCGCCGCCCTCGAACCGGGCCCCTACCGCTTCGAGGTTCGCGCTGAGGCGCCGACCCTCCGAGTCGACCTAACACCCGCCGTCCATTCGTTCGTCGTCGCGGCACCGTGGTGGCGCAATCCGATCGTCGCCGGCCCTGGCATCCTGCTCATCATCGCCGTCGTCTTCCAGTCGGTGCGTGTCGTCCGAAGCAAGCAACAGCTCCAGCAATCCGTCGACGCCCTCTCCGCCGCCAACCACGAATTGTTCGCCGTCAATGTCGCACTCCAGCGCGATCGTTCCGTCGAGCGCATCCGAGGTCAGGTCCAGTCGATGGATCGCGCGGAGGATTTCGAGAAAGTCCTGTCGCTCCTCACCTCCGACCTGAACGAAGTCGGCCTCACCTTCGAATCCTGCGAGATCGACGTCCTCGACGAGCCCGTCCAGAATCCCACGATGGCATTCTTCGAAACGAACGGCTTTCACTACACCACCTATCGGCTGAACGCAGAAGGCCACGTTACCTCCCGATCCTATCGTCTCGCCGCTCCCTTCCCGACCGTCAACGAGCAGACCCTCGAACGCTTCATCGACGGCGAACCTTGGCAGGGCACCAGCGAAGGCCTCGCCATCGTCGAGGTGCCAGCCGGCGGCTACGGCCGTCTGCGTCTGACCGCCCCCGACCGCAACAGCTTTACGGATGACGAGGTCGCCGCCCTCCGCGAGTTCGCTGGGGCCGTCGCCTCGGCTACGCCCGCTACCTCGACATCCGCGAGATCCAGGCTCAGACCGAACGAAAGTCCGCCTTCCTCGCCGCGATGTCCCACGAGCTCCGCACCCCGATGACGGCGATCAAAGGCTTCACCAACGTCGTCCTCAGACGCGCCGCCGACATCCTCCCCGACCGCCAGAAGGAGAACCTGCAGAAAGTCGACCAGGCCAGCGACCACCTCCTCGCGATGATCAACGACCTCCTCGACCTGTCGAAGATCGAAGCCGGCCGGATGGATGTGAACGTCGAAACCTTCGACGTCGCTGAATTGGTCAAGTCGGCGTGCGACACCGTAAGCCCGTTGGTCCAGGACGGAGTGGAACTGAGGCAAGATCTGATCGACCAGATGGGCGACGTGACAACGGACCGAGCACGACTTCAGCAGATGCTCATCAATCTGCTCAGCAACGCGATCAAGTTCACGGAATCGGGAAGCATCACCTTGGTAGGCGGATCATCGAACGGCCAGCTCGTCATATCCGTCACAGATACGGGCAAAGGGATTCCCGAGGATGAGCTTCCCACACTCTTTGACGAATACCGCCAGGTTGATGGATCGGAAAGCGACATTCAGAAGGGCACCGGCCTAGGCCTTTCCATCACCAAAAAATTCGCCGAGCTGTTGGGAGGTTCGATCGGTGTCGAAAGCGAAGTAGGAAAGGGCACCACCTTCACCATCAAAATCCCAACGGATTATCCCGCCGCGCCCCCAGGGTAGGACTGACCCTCCGGGTCGGGAATGATCTGTAGCGAAGCTTTCGCATCAAGATATCGAGGCGCTGACAATGTCACCCCGGTACGCTTCTCTTAGGAGCCTGTCCCGCCTGTCCTGAGCGGAGTCGAAGGGAACGAATGTGAGGGAGGGCCCATTTGACTTTCGCGAAGATCAGAATGGATCCCCCTTCGACAGGCTCAGGACAGGCGGCTCAAAACACTGCCGGGATGACTTCGGTTCTTGCGCCTCTCGCGGTGGGACTGGTCGGAACTTGTCCCGAGCGCAGTCGAGGGAGACCAGGAACGATCCATCGTGCGTCAGCCAGCACGTCAAATTATCGGGCGCGAACGTTGCACTTTCACGAGGGTTCGCGGTCAGAGACCGCTCCCACCGATGATGACCAATTTCCTAATTCCCTGATTCCTTAATTCCAAATGCACCTCCTTCTCACCACTATCCTTCTCCTGACCACCCCCGCCGGGGCCTTGGACACCCTCGTCGTAACTACTCCCGACCCGCTGCTCGAAGACTGGCGCTGGACCGAGTTCGACCGCCGCAGCGGTCTTGCCGGCAGCGTCCTGGACGTGTTCGAGGATCGCGACGGCAACATCTGGTTTGGCACGAATAAAGGCGCCCAGAAATACGACGGCCTGCGATGGACGCCTTATGCGGCCGTGGATGATTTCCCGATCCACTGGGTCCGAAGGGTGTCGCAGGCCCGAGACGGTGCAATGTGGTTCCTGGGAGGAGCCCAGTCGGCGGAAGGCCAGAGGATAGCTGTCGCCACCCGACTTGTTGAAGCCACGGCCACCACACGGCTCGAGATGACCACACACACGTTCGAGGGATGGGGTTCCATCAATGGTTTCCTCGAAGCTGCTGACGGATCGATCTGGGTGAACCTGGTTAGCAGTTCTCAAACCGATGTGAACGACCTGCGGCGATATGTCAATGGCAGCTGGGAAACGGTGGGGCAACCGGCACGAACCGCGTGGAACATCGTACAGGATCGAAACGGAGCGATCTGGGTTGGAGGCCAATCAGGCATTCTTCGTTATGATGGCGTGCGTTGGAGGGTGTTCGGAGGGAAGACCCGGATCAATCGAGTGAGCGTGGATGCCCAAGGAATCTATGGGTGGTCCACGTAGGAACCGACAACGCCGGTGTCAGTCGATTCGTCGAAGGTGAATGGGAGTATCATCCTCTGACGAGTGCTCAAAGTGTCTGGCACTCGAGCAATGGTACCGTGTGGGTCGGGGGCAACGGTGCTGTCTCACGGTATCGGCACGGTCACTGGCATGCCACGGTTCCGCCTCGCGTGGGAGCTCGTGTAAGGGGACTCCACGCGTCAGACGGTTCGCTCTGGCTTTGGTCCCAGGCCGGTGGAAGGGTTTTCCGACTTGCGCTCGCCACTACTGCAACCGTCTACAATCACCCCGACTCCCTGCTCGTCGGCCCGGAGGGGCAAGACGGGTCGATGTGGTTCCGAACGCAGACATCCGCCGTGCGAATGCAAGACAATCGATGGCTATCGTATGGACTTGAGGACGGTTTCCTCAACGGCGGCGTACGGGCATTGGAGCGGACACCGGACGGAGAAATCTGGGCGATCGGGTTCCATCGAGGCGAGGGAGCCGCAGCGAGATTCAGGTCTGAGAAGTGGGACATCTTTACTGAAAGGGATGGCCTGATCGACACACCGATAGGGCTCCTGCCTACGAGAGATGGCGGTCTGTGGGTAACCGGTTTACACGAAAGTGAGTGCGCCGTCACTCGATTCGAGACGGGGTCCGGTTGGGAGCGTTTCACAACGGTGCTGAAGGGCCCCGAAGGCGTCGGACAGGCCTACGAAGCCTCTGACGGCACGGTCTGGTTCGGAGCTGAGATCGACCAGAACCAGGGCACCGGTCTCTACCGCTACGATCCCAACCACGCCGCGACTGGCAGCCCTCCCTGGATACACTTCGACGAGACGGACGGACTCACGACTGCAATCCCTCGTTTCGCACCGCTCGACGGCAGTGCCAGGGGCTTTACGGAGTGGCCGACCGGGACGCTCTGGGTCGGAACGTCGCTGGGCATTTACCGCGTCGATCTTGCGAGTCTCCCACAGCACAGAACTTTCCAGCAGCTTCTCACGCGCGAAGACTTCGGGATCCGACTCCCTAAATTTCACAACCTGACGCCGGCGGACGACGCGCTCTGGTTCCATCCCTTCTATCCCCGTGGCGGGGGCGTCGTCCGACACGATGGCCAAGCGTGGAAAACTTTCAGGCGAAGGGATGGCAGCTTCTGGATTAACACGAACACGGGAGTCGCCCAGGTGCGTTACCGAGAAGTCGAGGCCCCAGAGACCTTCCTCGAACCAGCGACTGAATCCGTGGCATCTGATGGAACCATTCTGCTCCGCTTCTCCGGTCGGACACGCTGGGACGCCACGTCGCCGGAGGACCTGGCCTATGCCTGGCGTCTTAAGGGGAGCGAATGGACCGAAACCCGCAACGCTCTCGTTAGCCTGACGGCACTCGATCCTGGCCGATACACCTTCGAGGTCAAGGCCAGGGCACCCACGCTCCGCGTCGACCAGACGCCCGCTGTCCATACGTTTGTCGTCGCAGCCCCGTGGTGGCGCAATCCCGTCGTAGCCGGCCCTGGTATCTTGCTCGTCATCGCTGTCATCTTCCAGTCCGCCCGGGTCGTACGCGGCAAACGCCAACTCCAACAATCCGTCGACGCCCTCTCCGCGGCCAACCACGAGCTTTTCGCCGTCAACAAGGCACTGCAGCGCGACCGCGCCGTCGAGCGTATCCGCAGCCAGGTCCAGTCGATGGATCGAGCGGAAGATTTCGAGAAAGTCCTCTCCGAACTGACCACCGATCTCAAAGAAGTCGGTCTCACATTCGACGCCTGCGAAATCGACGTCCTTGACGAGCCAGTCGACGCACCGTCCATCGCCTACTTCGAAGAACGCGGCTTCCGCTACACGACCTACAGCCTCGACCCGGACGGCAACGTCGCCTACCAGTCCTACCACGTCCAGGCCCCGTTCCCGACCGTCAACCAGGAAACGATCGAACGTTTCGTCGCCGGCGAACCCTGGCAGGCCCTGATCGGCGGCAAGGACGCCATCGTCGAAGTGCCCGCGTCCAACTACGGCCGCCTCCGCCTCACCTCGTCACAGCGCACCGAATTCACCGACGACGAAACCGAGACCCTCAAGGAATTCGCCTCCGCCATCGCCCTCGGTTACGCCCGCTACCTCGACATCCGCGAGATCCAGCTCCAGACCGAGCGCAAGTCAGCCTTCCTCGCCGCGATGTCCCACGAGCTGAGAACCCCGATGAACGCCATCAAGGGATTCACCAACCTCGTCCTCCGCCGCGGTCGAGATGAGCTGTCCGAACGCAATCAAGAGAACCTCGAAAAGGTTTCGCAGTCGAGCGACCACCTCCTCGCGATGATCAACGACCTCCTCGACCTCTCGAAAATCGAAGCCGGCAGGATAGACGTGAACGTCGAGACCTTCGACATCGCAGAGCTGATCCAGTCCTGCTGCGATACTGTCAATCCTCTCGTAAAAGAGAGCGTCGAGCTACGCCACGAGGTCGCAGCCGAGATCGGGGTGGTCAATACGGATCGCTCACGGACACAACAGATGGTGATCAACCTCTTGTCCAACGCCATTAAGTTCACGGACCAAGGTGAAGTCCGTGTTGAAGCCAATCGCCGTAGCCGCGGGCTTCAGCCCGTGGACCAACAGGACGATCTCGTCATCGCGGTCTCCGATACAGGCAAGGGCATCCCTGAGGACGAACTCCTTGCACTATTCGACGAGTATCGCCAGGTCGAGGGTCAATCTGACAGCGATGTCCAAAAAGGCACCGGGCTAGGTCTTTCCATCACAAAGAAATTCGCCGAACTGTTAGGTGGGTCCATCACCGTAGAAAGCGAGGTCGGTAAAGGCACGACGTTTACGATCACGATTCCATCAACCTATTCGGTTTGATCGATCGATTTTCCTGTGCAGATCTGTGACCGTGTGGGACCAAGCTCCGCTTGGGGAGGGCTCCATAGGTTTACAGTTGCCCCCAAACCTGTCTGGGGTGCTGGCCCATTCTTCGGGCCTGATGGATGACACATAGGCCGGTTCCCAGGCCGGAGCCTGGTCCCACCTCAATGGCCAGCGAAAGCCGATTTCCTGATTCCCTATTTCCCTAATTCCCTAATTCCCAATGCATCTCTCGATCCTCACATTTTTCATTCTTCATTTTTCCATGCGGCGCCAGCCGCCGAGCCCCCAGCCATCGGTCGTCTGCATTTCTGGATCCCCGCAGACTCCGCCGAAGTGTTCGACCGTCTCTATACCCAGCACGTCACCCCCTACCTCGACAGCCTCGGTTTCGTCGAATCGGATGAGCGTCCCCGAGAGACACCGCCCTACGCATATAACCGCCTTTATGATTTCACCAGTTTCCAGGAAATCAATCGCCAGAACCGTAGACTGACCGTCGACCCACGATGGCGTGAGATTCGGAAGAAACTCGGCAGCGCTTTGCCATCCGCCGCGAGTGAGGACGGTCTCCTCGAGACGAGCGACAGACGACCCCTTCGTCCCTATACAGTGACCGGAGCCCACGGCACGACCGTTCCGTTGGGACCCGGCAAACAGAAGCGGGTCGGATCCTACCGGGGCAGCTGGCACCACTTCGACAAGACCAAGGGCCTTGACGCCTCCCTGTTAGCGTGCTTTTACGAGGATGCCGAGGGAAGTCTGTGGCTTGGCACGCGAGACGGCGCGGTTCGCTATCGGAACGGCAGGTTCCAAACCTACAAGATCGAAGGCTCTCCCGATCGGCGCTACTTCTACGCATTTTACACGAATCCTGATGGCAAACTGTGGGCGGGAACGCGAGACGGCATTCTCGAGTTCAACGGATCCGGCTTCGATCAGATCGTCGGCCACGATGTGCTCCCTGGAGGGCACGCACACGAACTCGTCGAAGATGGGGCTGGGAACATTTGGACATCATCTGACCGCGGTGTCGCCCGATTCGACGGGGAATCCTGGACGACCTACGACGAGAAGGACGGGCTTCCGCGCGCCAACGTCAGAGGAATCGTCGCGGATCGCCAGGGCAGAGTCTGGTTTCTCGTTCGCTCGGGATTCGGGTTGTTGGACGGTGGGCTGGCAGTTTACGAGCACGGACGATTCACGAGCCTGCCCGGGAAAGATGCCCCCGAAGGCATTCGGATGTGGTCGGCCATCGTGGATACCAACGGGGATCTCTGGACCTCGGGGGTAGGCCTCATCACCCGATTCGACGGATCGGTCTGGCATCGCTTCACAGTCGACGACGGCCTACCGAACACCAGGGTGGGCGGTCTGGTCGAGGATAGTCGCGGAATCATCTGGTATTGGACGGACGAACGGGGTGTCGGTTTTATCGAGAACGGCCGCGTGACCACGTTTGCTCCACCCGATCGTCCTGCGCTTCACGTGATCAGCGGCGACCGCGTGGTCGAAGATGCGGATGGCACGATCTGGTTCGGAACCCAGGGTGGCGCGGTGCGCTACGACGGTCAGGACTGGCAGGTGTTCGGGACCGAAGAGGGGTTGTCGGAGGATGCTGCGTCCAGGATTTATGCGGACAGAGAGGGCAGAATCTGGCTGGCCGGCCAGGGTGGGACGCTGAGCCTCTATGATCCGAACACCTGGCACCACTTCACGACCGACGATGGTTTGCCGGCCAACAACATCACAGCGAGTCTGATCGACAACACCGGCAACCTCTGGTTTGGTTCCCACGGAGGCGGGATAGGTCGGTTCAACGGCGAAACGTTCACGGTCTTCAGGACAGAGGACGGGATTCCCGAGAACCGGGTCCGTCGCCTCAGGAAAGATCGAAAAGGCGGCATCTGGCTCGCCACCCGTGGTGGGATGAGCTGCCTGGATTCCGAAACCGGGATGCTAACGAATTACACGGAGCGTGATGGCCTGATTCGCCATCGTATCAATGATATTGGCCAGGATGGCCGGGGCAGGATCTGGGCATCGCAGTGGCAGGCCGGCGTGGTTCGTCTGTCGGGAAATCGAATGGACTTCTTCGACTTGATCGACGATGTGCCCAGGCTTCTGTCGGAGGTTTTCGGGGACAGTCGGGGTAATGTGTGGTTCGGCCTGCACTGGGGGTCGGGAGAAGTTGTCCGCCGAGGGCCAAACGGGTTGCAGCGGTTTAATCGTGACGATGGGCTACCCGATGCTTACGTCCGAGGCCTGCTGGAAGACAGCAAGGGGAACATCTGGATCGCCACATCCGGCGGCGGTGTCTGCCGTTACGACGGATCGAAGTTCGACGTGTTGACGACTACGGATGGACTGGCGAGCGACAACGTGAGTGCTGTCTTCGAAGATGAGGACGGTCACCTCTGGTTCGGCACGCGGAATGGCGCCAGCCGGTACAATGGCAAGACCATCGCGTCGATCACCAAGGAGGACGGACTCTCCGGGAACTACGTTCGGTCGATCGTGCAGGACGACAGAGGAGATCTCTGGTTCAGCACGAACGAAGGCGTCACACGGTATCGCCAGCCGCCAGAGGATCCTCCTACCGTCGGCCTCTCGGCCATCGTCGCCGATCGCAGGATCGAGGATTTCACGGACCTGGCTTTCCCATCAACCATCGGACTCCTGAGCTTCGAATTCGACGGCACGAGCCACGCAACGCGGCCCGATAACATTCTCTTCAGATACCGTCTCGACGGATTCGATGACGACTGGCAAGTCACCCGTTCCAGACGCGTCGAATACGCCGACCTACCGCGAGGCGACTACTCGCTTTCCCTTCAAGCCGTTGATCGTGACCTCGTCTATTCCGACGTCGTCTCCATCCCCTTCACCGTACACGCCCCCTATCGTCAGATCGCGCTCGTCACGGCCCTCGTCCTGGCCATCGGACTCGTCGCTCTTCAGGGCGTGCGGGTCGTGCGCCGGGACCGTCGTCTCCACGAATCCAACCAGGCCCTGTCCGACGCCAACAACCAGCTCTTCCAGGTCAATCGAGACCTCGAAACCGCCAACGTCGAGCTCCAGCGCGACCGCGCGCTGGAAAGAATCCGGGCCGAAGTCCAGTCGATGGATCGGGCCGAAGACTTTGAGAAGGTCCTGTCTCTCCTCACGGCCGACCTGAAATCAGGTTGGACTCCAATTCGCATCCTGCGAAATCGATGTGCTCGATGAACCGCTCGAGAACCCGTCTATGTCCCGGTTCGAAGCAGGCGGCTTCCGCTACACGACCTACACGCTGGACCCTGATGGCCACGTCACCTCCGAAGCCTTCGCGGTCGCGGCGCCATTCCCCGCCGTAAACCGACAGACTATCGAACGCTTCATCGATGGCGAGCCCTGGCAGGCTATCATCGGCGGAACAGAATCGATTCTGGAAGTCCCCGCCGGCAGCTACGGTCGCTTACGTCTCATCGCTACAGAACGCGATCAGTTTGCGGACGACGAAACCGCCACACTGAGGGAGTTCGCCGACGCCGTCGCGCTGGGCTACGCCCGCTATCTCGACATCCGCGAGATCCAGCTGCAAACCGAGCGTAAGTCCGCCTTCCTCGCCTCGATGTCCCACGAGCTCCGAACCCCGATGAACGCCATCAAAGGCTTCACGAATATGGTTCTTCGCCGGGCGGGCGACGTTCTCCCCGACCTGCAGAAGCAGAATCTTCAGAAGGTTGACCAAGCCAGCGATCACCTCCTCGCGATGATCAACGACCTCCTCGACCTCTCCAAAATCGAAGCCGGACGGATGGATGTGTCTCCCGAAGTCTTCGATGTGTCAGAACTCATCAGATCCTGCTGCGACACTGTCAGCCCGCTGGTCAAAGACGGCGTCGAACTACGTCACGAAATCGCGGAGAGCATCGGCGAAGCCCATACCGACCGCTCACGACTGCAACAGATGGTCATCAATCTGCTTAGCAATGCAATCAAGTTCACGGATGAAGGAGCGGTGACGGTGTCCGCGGTTGTCCCCTCGACTCCGCTCGGGACAGGCTCTGGGCAGTCGGCGGAAGATGCGTCACTTGTCATCGCGGTGAGTGATACGGGCAAGGGAATCCCCGCAGAGGAACTCCCAACGCTCTTCGACGAGTATCGCCAGGTCGAAGGTCAATCCGATAACGATGTTCAAAAGGGCACCGGCCTCGGCCTATCCATCACAAAGAAATTCGCCGAGCTACTGAGTGGATCGATCGCTGTCGAAAGCGAAGTCGGCAAAGGCACAACATTTACCATCACCATTCCAGCAACCTATTCAGCGTAGGCACAAGCACGCCGTTTCATACGCCCATTGGTGTAGGGACGAGTTGCAATGCACCCAAGAACCCATCACGCGTAGTCATGACCTCCGGCAAAGCCGGAGGCTTGAAAACTTGTGAACCGCTCAAAGCGGTTGGAAACCAAGCGCCACCTAAAGGTGGCGATTACCTGAAAATGTTGAGCTGGTCGAGACGCCGGTCCTCCCGCTCCTGGTTCTGGATATACTCCCGAACCGTCTGTTCATCCTTGCCAACGGTGGAGACCCAGTAGCCTCTTGCCCAGAAATGCTGCCCGGTGAAGTTCGACCTGCGTCCCAGATAGTTCCGAGCAATGTGAATCGCACTCTTTCCTTTGATGAACCCTACCGTCTGAGCTACTGAGTGCTTCGGCGGGATCGAAATCAACGTGTGCACATGGTCGGATCGCAGGTGACCCTCTTCCACACGGCATTCCTTCTGTGCGGCCAGATCCCGAATCACCTCGCCCAGATAGCGACGAATTTCACCATACAACACTTTTCTACGATACTTCCGAACCCAAACAACGTCATACTTGCACTCCCATACCGTGTGACGTAGACTCCTTACGTTGTTCATTAGAGAGCCTTCCTTCCGTGTGCTTTGAGCGGTCCACGGCAAGGGAGGCTCTTACATATTTCTGGAACTGTCAAACTCTGGGAGTCTCCCCGGCAGAGCCGGGGGCTTACCAAGGTTTAGTTATTGCATCCGAATAGAACGGCGATATCTTTTTGTTGCAATTCGCATCTCTGACAAGAGATAGAAGTCATCTCATAAATTTCCTAATTCCCTAATAGGTTTCCCGATGCTCGACCAGGCCCAGGTTTCTCACCGGCTGAAAATCGCCCAGAAGATCCCCTTTCTAAAAGATTTGTCGGCAGATCAGGTCAACCGGGTGCTTCAGTCCGGCAAGCTCGCGTCAGTGGATGCCGGTAAACACCTTTGCAAGTCGGGTGACCACAGCAGTGCAATGTGGGTCCTGCTGGGTGGGCAACTGTCAATCCGGGATGGAGAAACAGTCCTGGCCATACTCGACGCAGTCGACCTTGCAGGAGAGATGGGACTGGTCACCGGTTTGCCACGCTCCGCCACCATCTTGGTCGCCCGGGACGCCGTTGTTCTCGAGATACAGAAGTTGCGTCTCGACGCACTCCTGAAAGATGACATCGACCTGGAAAGAAAACTCTATCGCAATATGCTGCAATCCCTCTGCGGTAAACTCAGGCAAAACAATGCTCAGATGACACAGGATGGCACGACGCTCGAGCGCGAAATCGCCGCTTCACTCACCTGAACCCGTGTCCTTCGGACGCCTGGTCAATCCTCTTCCACGATCAGCCTCTTCACCAATTTGTAGATTCATATCCCCTGTGCAGCGTCGAAAGCGATATCGGGAAGGGCAGCACCTTCACAATCACCCTTCCTTCGGGATACATCGCTGAGTGAGCAGGCGTGGAGGGCAGGAGAGTAGGTGTTGGCACTGCTTTCCCGTCCGACGCAGCAACAAGCTTGTCGCATCCTCTCGCCGACGGTTTATTGGGTGCTCTACTCGTTTCGCCCTTTCCCAGGCAACGGTGAACGGCTCACGCTCCCCCCAGTTCGTGAGACGTCCGCCGAAGCAATCGATCTCTTCAAAGTTTGCAAGAACACCATCATCCCGAACGAGGTCCCCATGCCCCTTAATCCCCAATGGCTCTCCCAAATCACCGAAGAAATCATCGACCCCGACCGCCCCATCGTCGACCCACACCACCACTTCTGGCACAATGGTCGACGGGGCTACCCCTATCTCCTCGAACAATTGTGGGAGGACACCAACTCGGGTCATCGGATCGAGCAGACTGTGTTCGTCGAGTGCGGCGCAGAGTACGGTCAGGATGGGCCCGAGGAGATGCGGCCGGTGGGCGAGACCCCGTTCGTCGCCGATCTCGCATCTCGATCGACTGAGGACGGCGGTGCGACCGTCGCAGGCATCGTCGGCCACGCTAACATCGCGCTCGGCGCCGATGTGAAACCCGTGCTCGAAGCCCATATCGAAGCCGGACGAGGCCTGTTCCGCGGGATTCGTCATCACGGCAGCTGGGACGCAAGTCCGGATGTCCCCAACTCCCGCATTGAGCCTCCTCCCCATCTCTTCCTTTCCTCCGATTTCCAGGCGGGGATCAGACAACTGGGTGCACTGGGACTCAGTTTCGACGCGTGGTGCTATCATCCCCAGATCCCCGAGGTTGCCGAACTCGCGAAGGCGTGTTCTGAGACGACGATCATCCTGAATCACCTCGGCGGCGTCATCGGCATCGGTCCCTACGCGAATCGTCGTGACGAAGTCTTCGAGCAGTGGAAGCAGAGCTACGCTGGTCTCAGCGATTGCCCCAACGTCTATGGCAAGATCGGCGGCCTCGCGCAGGGTGTGAACGGACAGGGTTGGGAGAAACGCGATCTGCCTCCCACATCCGACGAAATCGCCGACGTCCAGCGTCCGTATTACCTCCACGCCATCGAATGTCTCGGCCCCGACCGCTGTATGTTCGAGAGCAATTTCCCCGTCGAAAAAGAATCCGTATCCTACCACGTCCTCTACAATGCGTTCAAGAAGATCGCGGCGGATTTCAGCGAGAATGAGAAAGATGATCTGTTTCGAGGGAGTGCGATTAGAGCGTATCGATTAAAGGCGTGACGATTTGCCGTCGCGAAGCTGCACCCCGGTAGGCTTCTGAGCCGGGGCCCACTTTTATCTTCGTGAAAAACGGCGAAGATGAATCACGGCTCAACTCACTGCCAGGAGACAGTATGGTCGCTCAACGCCGCGAATGAGGACGCCATCCCTAATAGAGAATCCCAATGCCCGTCAATCACGAGTGGCTCTCCAAGGTCACTGAAGAGATCGTCGATCCCGATCGACCCATTGTCGACCCCCACCACCACTTCTGGAAGAGCGGACGCTGGGGCCGCTACTTGCTCGACGACCTGTGGACCGACACGAACAGCGGCCATCGCATCGAGCGGACCGTCTTTCTCGAGTGCCGAGCTGAGTACGACCAAACCGCGCCAGAGATCGAAGCGCCGCTCGGGGAGACCCGATTTGTTGCGGATCTGGCCGCTCGATCGGCAGAGGGCGAAGGTATGCGGCATCATCGGACACGTCAACTTTCGATTCGGGTCCGAGGTTGAAGCGGTTCTGAAAGCGCATATCGAAGCCGGAAACGGGCTGTTTCGCGGCATCCGACAATCCTGCACCTGGGATGCGAGCGACCAGATCCCGAACGCAGGCAGCAATCCGATCCAGTATCTCTATCGTCAGGATGATTTCCGCAAGGGATTCGCACAGCTGGCTCCGCTGGCACTCAGCTTCGAATCCTGGCTTTACCACACGCAGCTGCCCGACCTGACAGAACTGGCGCGTGCGTTTCCCGACACCACCCTCGTCGTCAACCATCTCGGAGGCTCCCTCGGTATCGGGCCCTACGCGAATCGTCGAGAAGAAATCTTCTCCCAATGGGCAGAGAACTATGCGGCACTCAGTGAATGTCCGAACGTGTTCGCCAAGATTGGGGGCATTTCGATGACAGCGAACGGGTTCGGTTGGGACGAGCGGGACCTTCCGCCCACTTCGGACGAGCTGGCGGATGCCCAGCGGCCCTACTACCTTCACGCGATCGAATGCTTCGGCCCGAACCGGTGTATGTTCGAAAGCAACTTCCCGGTCGAGAAGCAGTCCGTCTCGTATCACGTCCTGTGGAATGCATTCAAGAAGGTTGCCGCCGACTTCAGCGAGGATGAGAAAGACGATCTGTTTCGAGGAACGGCGGAAAGGGTGTATCGGTTGTAGGGATTGGTACCTGACATTCACGCGTCGCATTATGATGTCAGACTGAGCGGGAGCCTGTCCTGAGCGGAGTCGAAGGGTCGAAGTCCCGGCCTAACGCGACTTGGCCGCCCTTCGACTCCGCTCAGGGTGACCAAGTGCTTTGAACTATGACAAGTGGGAGAACCAATGAATACCTACCGTGTAGGCATCATCGGCCTCGGCCGAATGGGTAGCACGATTGACGATGAGCAACACGCGTTCAAGCCGTACGCCATTGCGGCGTGCTGTGCCGAGATGGATCAGCTGGAAGTCGTTGCGGGGTCTGATCTGCAGGAGGATAAGCGAACGGCGTTCACAGAGCGGTGGGGCGTCGAATCAGTCTACGAAGACTATATGGAAATGGTCGAGAAGGAGGATCTCCATCTCGTCGCCGTCTGCACGACGGCGTCAGGTCTCTTCAAACCCACGCGCGAAGCACCCGACGCCAGTTTCCGAGGCGATTCTCACGCAGACCTCACAGTCAGCCTCGCGAACGCCGGCGTGCCGATGCTCTACGTCGAGAAAGCGATGGCCAGTTCCGTCGCTCGCGCCGATGACATCCTCGAAGCCGTTCAGAAGAACAACACCGTCTTCAACTGTGGTGTCCTTCGCCGCTACAACGAACACTACCATCAGGTCCGCGACATCGTGGCCGAGGGCCAGATCGGCGACGTCACATCAATCGTCCACTTCGCATCGTCCAGCCTGATGCACGGCCACATTCACTCGATCGACACGCTCTCCTTCCTGGTCGGCGACCCCCGCATCCGATCGATCCGCGGTGAGCTGATCCCCCACGATACCGTCATCGAAAACAACCACATCGCGTCCGACCCCCAGGCCACCTATCAGCTGATGTTCGAGAATGGTATCTACGGATCGTCTGTACCGGCAGGGAACTGGGAATACGAAATTTTCGGATCGGAAGGAAGTGTTCGGTCCCTGAACAATGGTCAGGGCATTCAGCTGCGGAAGCCTGGCAAGACGTACGGCAGGAGGGCGGGTTTCGAGGATGTCCCGGTTGAAGCCGTCGAAGCCAGGAGCCACGTCATCACTTGCCTCGAAGACACCGTCAAGGCCTACGAAGAAGGCCGCCCAACGCTCGGCCCCGTCGATTTAGCCCACCACATCACCGAAGCCACCATCGCCGTCGCCGAAAGCCACCGCGCCGGCGGCGCCTGGGTCGATCTACCCCTGCAGGAGCGAGACCTCTACATCTTTCACATATAGAGGCATGCAACGCTTAGGTCGCAGGGGGAGTGAGAGGGCGAAGTGGAACGACTCTCCGCATACTAAAAGCGCCCTCGGCAAGGCCAGAGGGCGCGACGGTAACTGCATGATTTGGTGGGTCCAGCATTGCCATTCATCCCGGCCGGAGGCCGGTCCTACCCGATATCTCGCTTCTGTCCTTTGTCTTCCGTCCTCTGTCTTCTGCACTCAGCCTCCTTGTATTTTTCTTCGCGTCTTCGCGTCTTCGTGTTCCCAGGTTTTCTTGGTGTCTTGGAGCCTTGGTGGTTCAAAGCAGTTCCCGCTTGAACGTCCTAACCCATCGCTTCTGATAATGCCGCAGCCCATTGAACGTCACATCCAGGTCGATCGTAACGTGGAATGCGTTCACCGTACTCCTCAGCGTGCAGCAGGAATCGATGTGCGCCTCGAAGTCACGACGGACGATATGGCGGAAGTGCTTCCCCACAGCAACAACATCGGCCGGATCGCGATTGCTCGCCCACAGCTCAAGATTCCGTTCGTAGGTCATCTCCAAGTCCGTCCCGATTTTCGACGGTCGCTTCTGTAGGGTCTTGAGTCCCGTTCGGTCTCCCAGGACATCGGTCATCAGCTGCCAAACGGGTTGTCCCGGACCCTCCTCGTAAACAACACCCTCCTCCCCTTCCCCGAATGCCCGCTCGTCTTCTGGCAATCCACCCTCGATCGCCGGCCGCGTCGGAACCCGAGGCAGCGTCAACCGAGATGGACATTCTTCACCGCGGTGAATCTGATTCGAACCCGCATAGGGCGTCGGCCACAGATTCGGGAAATCCGCGCTGCAGACCGAGAGCCGGATCCGATGACCTGGCTGGAATCGCCACGCCGTCGCGTCCAGCTCGATGTCCAACTCATAAGTCTCACCCGCCTCGAGCGGTTCCGGATCCTCGAGCGAATTCCGTCGTGTCGCATTCAGCACGCCGCTGCAGACCAAGGCGCTCGTTCCGTCGGGCGCCACATCGCATAAACGCCCGACGAAACACATCACCGGCGCAGTAGACGAGGCAAAGAGCTTCATCTTCGGCCGTCCGAAAATCTCGATCGGCTCCGTCAACGCATCGGTCGTGTAGTTGAGGGAATGGATCTCATCGACGCGCTGGTCCGATGGCAGACCGAACGGCACCCCCCCCACTCCACAACCCGCCCGCAATGCCGACGGTCGGTCGATAGTCGTATCCATCGCTTGCCGTCTCACCAACCAGCAGGTAGCTCACGAGCTCACTCCCCTCGGGCGCGAGCTCGTGCTCGACTCGCCAGTAACCGGACGTATCGATGCGATCCGCGTGCGGCTCATCGTAGCTCTGGACGTAGACATCGATTGGGGCTTCGTCCATTACGCCATTGTCCTCGTCCTTGAGCCAGTAGTTGCACCACCTCACGACTTCTGCGATGTAGTCAATACGCGGACCTGGCACCGCGACGTTCGGCCGCGAGTGGTTCCACGGTCCGATCAACATCCGCTTTGGTACAGTCAAATGTTCGAAGCAGCGCAGAGGCGGGTTGGGGTAACCGTCCCGCCACCCCCCGATCATGAAAACCGAGCACTCGATATCCTCGTATCGGCCTCGGATGCTCCCAGGTCGCCAGTAAGGACCATCCGTTTGATGGCCCAGCCACTCCAGGATGTAGGGCGTGTTGTTCTCGAGGTGCTGCTCCCACACGTCCGCCCATCGCTCCCCGCTGTACTCGGGATACGGCGGCATCGCCATTCATCCCCACCATCGAGATCCCGTAGGCGCCGATGTCGTAGTAGCAGCGCCAGGCTCCGCCGCGGTAGTGGCAGTCGTCTGTGTAGCGATCGTCCGTGAAGTAGATAGGGATGATGGTCGTCAGGTTCGGCGGTTTATGTGCGGCAACCTGAACGCTCGTGAAACCCCCGTAGGACGAACCGATCATGCCGATTTTGCCCGACCACGACTGTGTTGCGATCCACTCAATCGCTTCGACCGCGTCCAACGGCTCCTGCTCCGAATACTCGTCAGTGTTGACCCCCTCGCTGCTCCCAGTCCCACGACAGTCCAAACGCGCCCCAACGAAACCGTGCTTCGCCAAGTCGTTCTGGTAGGGCGTGTAAGGCGCCGAATCGTCCTTGCGATACGGGATGTATTCCAGCAGCAGCGGCTGGGGCGTGTTCGCCCAGTCGTCGCATTCAGGAACGTGCAGATCCATCGCGAGATGCGTCCCGTCGCTCATCGGAATCATCACATTCTTCACGAAAATGACACCGTCTTCAGCTGGATATGTCGTCATTGTCTCGGCCCCTTCGGGATTCCCCACAGCGGGAAACCTTGTCACCCCGGTACGGTTCTGAGCCGGGGCCCATTCTGATCTTGCGCCCGACAGTTGGTCTCGACGTGCGTGAAATGGATCCCGGCTCAAAACACCGGGATGACATTATCCATTGCGATTGTCGTGAAATGAACGTCCGTCAGCCCGCGGAGAAAACTCCTCTTTCGTCCGGTCTCTTCAATATTTGACAAACCCGGCCGACAACAGAATCGTACCCATCACCCCTCAACGAATTGCCCTACCAAACGGAGCCGACCGTGACCGACGACGAGAGATACCTGTTCGATCTGACGGGCTACCTGGTCCTCAAGGACGTCCTGACAACTGAAGAAGTAGCCAAACGGAATGAAGGAATCGATCGCCACGCCGACGAGATACAGCCCATCAATCGCTCCTTGGCTCGCGACTCCAAAGCCCTCGCTGGGACATCCCGTCGGCTGGACCTGGGCGGTATGCTGGCCTGGAAGCAACCGTGGTGCGAGCCCTTTCGCGAGCTCCTCGTTCATCCTCGCGTCAAACCCTATCTCGACGAGATCCTCGGCGAGAACTATCGCCTGGACCACGGCCCGGGACTCATCGCGATGGATAAAGGCTGCGAAGGCGGACAACTTCACGGGGGCGGCGTGGAGCGAACGAACTTCTCGGAGGCCTATTTCTTCAAAGCGGGTAGAATCTATACGGGCCTCACCGTCGTCGAGTATCTCCTCGCCGACGAAGGACCTGGCGACGGGGGAGTCGCCGTCGTCCCCGGCAGCCACAAGGCCAACCTCTATTGCCCGGAGTCGATGAAAAACTGGGAGAAGTATCAGGAGCACGTCGTCGAGGTGAACGGCAAAGCTGGCGACGCCATCATCTTCACCGAAACACTCACCCACGGCACCCTGCCCTGGACCGCCGATCACCAGCGCCGCGCCGTTCTCTACAAATTCAGTCCCGGCTTCCAGTCATATGGCTCAGGCGCGCACGATGTCTCGTATCCGGATTACATTGAGGAAATGACAGAAGACCAGCGAGAGGTGATGGAGGCGCCACACATAAGACGTTGAGCGAGAGAGCGGGAGACTGCCAGCGTCGGAGCGAGCAGGCGTGGCAATAGTTTCATAGCTTTTGGGAGACGCCTCGTTTTCCATCCAGGGGAGTGTAGCCACGGAGGATCTGTCATTCGAGGTTGGGTTTTCTTCCGTGTATTCCGTGTGGTCCGTGGTCCAGGCCTTTCCTTTCGTGTTTTTCGTGTATGGAGCCTGCCTCGAACGAACGTGAGAGGTGGTTCCGCTTTTCGTAGTTCGAGGTTCCCATGCTCACACCTGAACAACAGGCCCATTACGACACCTTCGGCTTTCTCCTGCTTCCGTCCGTGTTCCCGCCGGACGAAATGGCCGACATCATCGCTGGGGCCGACGCCATCTGGTCGAGCGACGAAACGCTGCTGATGAATGAAGAGGTACGGGTAACCTACTTCTTCGAACGATCGCCGCGTTTGACATCCCTCGTCACCGACGAGCGCATCTACCCCGTCATCGAAGCGATCGTCGGTGAAGACCCCATCTGGGTCGGGTCGGAGGGAAACATCAGCCATCGACGGCGCGTCAATTGGCATTCGGATCGCAAATACTACCGCGAAGGCGAGGGTCACTGGATCAACTTCTCGCAGGTCAAGGTGATGATCTATCTCCAGCCGCTGACGTCTGACACGGGCAGTCTTCGCGTCATCCCGGGGTCTCACCGAATGCCCTACCACAAGGCGCTTGGTGATCAGGAAATCGACGCCGCGTCGATGCCCTTCGGCGTCGACGGTCCGGACATGCCGCACGCGGCTCTGGAAGTAGAGCCCGGGGATATCATCCTATTCAATCACTGCTGCTGGCACGCGGCCTATGGCGGCGGAGACAACCGTCGCTACATCGCCATGAAATTCGCGGCCAGACCCTTCGAGCAGGATCAGCTCGCATCTCTCAAGCGCTACACACCCAAGATCTTTCAACCACACGACGCCTTCCTCACGCACGAAGACACAAGAATACGTGCGCTCGTGGACAGGATGCCCGGCTACGCATCGGGACACATCCTGAGTTGACGAAAGACACCGCCATCCAACTGACCGATCAGCAGTGTTGCGAATTTGACCGGGAAGGGTGGGTGTTCCTGCCCGATCTCTTTCGGGCTGAGGAAATCACCGCTCTCAAGAACGAACTACCGGGAATCTTCGAACAGCAGCGCGAGGAAGTCTGGCGGGAATCGAACGATGAAGCAGTGCGAACCGTTTTCGCTGCGCACACCTACAACGATGTCTTCGCTCGTCTGGGGCGTCACCCCAGACTGATCGGGCCGGTCACACAGCTCCTCGAGGGCCCGGTCTACATGCATCAATACAAAATCAACGCCAAAGCTGCCTTCGACGGGGGACGTCTGGCAATGGCACCAGGACTACGGCACCTGGGCACGCGACGACGAAATGCCCGAGCCGCGTGCGATGAACATCGCGTTGTTCCTGGATGAAGTCACCGAATTCAACGGCCCTCTGTACTTTATTCCCCGCACCCACTCAGAGGGCGTCGTTGACGCCGGCCACGACAAACAGACCACATCCTACCCCCTTTGGTCACTCGACAAGGAAACCGTCGCCCGATTGGCCGACGAACACGGCATCGTCGCTCCCAAGGGAAAAGCCGGCTCGATCCTCCTCTTCCACTCGAACCTCGTCCACGCGTCAGCCCCCAACATCAGCCCCTGGGACCGCGTCATCGTCTACCTCAGCCTCTGCCACGTCGACAACCACATCCGCCGCTTCAAACGCCCCGAATGGATCGCCCACCGCGACTTCACCCCCATCGAACCACTGAGCGATGACTGTCTGCTACAGCTATCGCAATAGAAGCACAGCAGCCACTGAGGACACGGAGAATACGGAGGGTACAGCCCGCTTCAGCGGGCTTTGCTGCCTTAGCGTGGGGCTTTAGCCCCACGCACATTCGGTCCGGTTTTCTCCGTGTATCGGTGTGATCTGTGGTTTTAAACAGGAAACACACGCGGATAGGTCTTACCCGTTTCGAGGTGGTACGTCGCCGCATCCACGTAGCCGATGCTGAACGCCCTGCGCGGTCGGTCCGTGGTGTTCACGAGCGATGAGTGCAGGATCCGTGTCTTGAACATCACCACTTCACCCTTTTCCAACTCCAGGAATACTCGCTTCTCCAGCGGCGCAAACTTCGCGATATCCTCTTCTTCCGCGACGGTATGGATCGGGCAGTCATCCGACCGAGGAATGATCTGAATGCAACCATTCGCCTTCGTCGCAGCATCCAGGGCCGTGTAGATCGTCATCACAGGATAGGGATCGACGTTCCAGGACCGACCATCCTGATGCCAGACGAGCGGGACCCCTCCGTTTGCAGGCTTGTTGAAAAACATCGAACGGAAGACGGAGATCTCCTCTCCAATCAGCTCGCGCGTGATATATCGGAAAAGGGGATGCTGGATGTAGGCGCGAAAGATCGGGTCCTGCTCCAGGTCCTGGACCTTCCGGTAGTCCAGCGTCTCGTCGGCCTCTTCCTCCGCCGAAGGACACTTCTGCATCATCATCCCTTCGTAGCGGATCTTCCCGAGCATGATATCGTCGATCCTCTCACACAGCCGATCGATCTCCTCCTCGGGATAGACCACACCCAGCCGGATATACCCTTCCTCGTTGTATTCCGCCCACTCCTGATCGGTGAGCGTCGTTGTTTCGCGGATGGTGGCCGTCGATGTCATTTCGTACTCGATTCTGGTGAAGTCAAAACGGGCCCCGGCTCAGAAGCTTACCGGGGTGACAATGCACCTTTGCATGAGGGTGCCCCTTGGCATCGAAGATAGTGCTGTTTTGACATCCTCTCAATCGCCAACGCGGCACTTCGATTTCCTATTCCAACCCCTGCGATGTTCGCGGTATCATGCGCCTCAATGATTAGTACCCCCTGGTGGCCTCAGAACTATTCCCCGACTAGGGCTTCAATTCTGGGTTTGCCTCCCCATTCGTGTTCATTTTGTAATTCCAAAGGTTTCAATGGATCCCACACTCCTCACTCCCGAAGAAAACTACGGCTTCGACGTCGGTGGCTTCATCGTCGTCCCGCAGGTCCTGAAGGCCAGCGACATCGAAGCAGCCAACCAGGCGATCGATGCGAACGGGCTGAGCGATCCCGACCATCTCCCGACCGCCCTCGTGCAGCTGACCGCGCATTCCAAGCTCGCGCGCTATCTGGATCAGCTCACCTTCGACGGTTACCACCTCGATGGCCAACCCTACCTGATTGATCCGGAGCGGTCGGATGGGCGCCTTATCGGTGGGAACGAGCCCCGGATCGCCAATCGAGCCCACTACCAGCAGAACAACGAGCAATTCGCGCAGGGCATCATCGCGACCTGGGCGTTGACGGATGTCAACGAGGGTGACGGAGGTCTCCTCATTGTCCCCGCCAGCCATAAGAGCGGGGTTGAATCACCCGTGACCCTGGCCGACGGATCGGACGAGCTCGGTCTTGTTCGCCAGATACCCCTCAAAGCCGGCGATCTCCTTCTTCGCGTGGAAACGCTCCTGCACGGAACACGGCCCTGGACGGCGAGCGAGCCTCGCCGCCTCCTGTCTCTGACGTTCGCCGCGAATCAGTCACAACGATCGGGCAAATCCCGAGTTCAGGTCCCCGACTGGGCAGATGAGTTGACGCCCGAACAACGAGCCGTCGTCGCCCCCGACGACGCACCGATCCTACAATCCGACGGCCAGAACCTGACGTTGCTCGAAGAGACCGGCGTTCACCACCCGTCGATTCTCATTCGGAATCCAGACAGCTGCATCGACGAAACCGAGTTCTATCACTGGGACCTTTGCGGCCACCTCGTCATTCGAAATGTGATGGACGAAGAGTGGCTCGCGGCTGCGAATGAAGCCATCGACGCCTGCGCAGATAGAATCGAAGTGGGCGGTGACGCGGCGAAAGGCTCGAAAGTCCTCGCGGGCACGGGCATCCCCACGCTTCAGAACCTGTTCGAACTACCTGAGCCCTACTGCCAGCCTTTCCGCCGGATGCTTGCCAATCCGGCTGTCATTCATCGCCTCAACTGGATGATGGGCAGCGGGTTCGTCTTCCGGAGCGCCCGGGCTACCTGCTCAGTGAAAGGCACCTCTGGACACGGCCTCCATAGCGGCGCGGGCCACTTCCGTCCCGGGGGCACATACGTCCTACAAAACGGGCGCTGTTACTGCGAAACAATCAACCTCGCCTGGCAGCTCCGTGACGTCACGATCGCAGACGGTGGCTTCGTCTGCATCCCGGGCAGCCACAAGGCCCGGTATCCGATTACAGAGCCGATGATCCTTTGCGAGGAAGAGCTCAACCTAGTTCAGCACGTCGAGATGAAAGCCGGCGACGTCTGTCTCTTCCTTGCCGCCGCCCAGACGCACGGTGCCTATCCCTGGAAGAGTGACATCGACCGCCGCGTCGTCCTGATGAACTACTCATCTCGCAACCTAGCGTGACGCTCGCGATTCAGAGTTAGACTACTGACCGGGGGGCTGACCATCCTCCCTGGTTTTCTTCGTGTCTTCGCGCCTTCGTGTTAGGCGCCTTTCCGCAGGATCGACCATGCCCGTAGACTATCGCGAAGAGGATCGCATCCTCTTCGAAGAAGAACTCGACGATTTCATTCCACAACGTGTGTTCGACGCCCACTGTCATCTCTTCTGGAACGACTGTATGGAACCGGGCGTGGAGTACATCCCTCGCAGCGAAGCCAGAATCGCGGATCTACTCGAGTGGGGCGAGGCCATGTTCCCTGGGCGCCGGATGAACTTCCTGATCCTCGGCCTGCCGCGGGTCGGCACCGACGTCCGCAAACACAACGCCGCCCTCGGAAAGGAGATGCGTCTCGATCCGGGCTCACGTTCGAACCTGCTCGTGACGCCCCCGTGCGACGTCAAGGACATCGAAGCCGACATCGATGAATACGGCTTCCTTGGACTGAAGCCTTACCGAATTTTCTCATCCACGGGTGACATCAACAACTGCCGGATCCACGAGTTTCTCCCCCACGAACAGATGGAGCTTGCGAACGATCGAGGTCTCTGGGTCACCATGCACCTTTCACGCGCCCAGGGCTGCGGCGACGCGGAGAATCTGGCCGACCTCACCGAATACACGACCAAACGCTACCCGAACATCAGATGGATCCTCGCACACTGCGCACGCAGCTTCACCTACTACCCCATTCAGGTAGCCATCGACACGCTTCGTGACCTTCCGAACATCTGGTACGACCTGTCCGCCGTGACCACGCTGCCGCCGTTCATCACGCTCTTCCAGAAGGAAAACCTCAAGCGCCTGTTCTACGGCTCCGACGGCATCGATTCGGCCTTCTTCCACGGCAAGTACGTCACCTTCGGCCGCTATTGGTATCAGGTCTATCCCGACGAGGCAGGATTCAGCTTCGTCCATACCGATGCCCGTCCGGTTCTCTGCATTTACGAACAACTGCTGGCAATGAAGCAGGCAGCAGATGTCGCAGGCCTATCGAAGGACAACATCGAAGGCATCTTCTGGCGCAACGCACACGAAGCGTTGGGGATTCCGTATGAAACCTGAAAAGTATTCTCTCGTAGGGAGTAGCCAATGACTACAGCGGGTCGGGGTCACAACTGAAAACCTTCAACGCAGAGGGCACAGAGCTCGAGGGTTCCAGCCCTGAAAGGGCGGCATATCTTAGCCCGGGGCGTCAGCCCCGGGATAGGAAAGGAGAGGAAGAAACGCGCCGCTGTAGCCCGATTCGTGCCGGAGTAAATCCCCCTTTCGGCGCACAATCGCCACATCCCTTGTAGAGCAATTGCGTTGCTCCATCGAGCTATAATCAAAAGGTGTGGAAAAAGAGAAAGGGCGACCCTACCCTTCCCGTGAGATAGTTGATTCACACAAAACCGGGTGAGAGGCCCGGTTGGGAAGGAGGATCGCCGTGAAGGAACATACGCATAGAGCCCCATTGAAGTCCATGCCGACGTGGGAGACGGTTGACGATTGGATCCGTGAAGAGATCCAGGGCCGGTTCCAGTCCATTCTGGAGGAGGAGGCGACCGCGTTCTTGGGCCGGTCGTGGTATGAGCGCCGAGCCGAGGTCGATAGCTCCACGGGCTACAGGAACGGCTACGGCAAGCCCCGGCGTCTCTCGACGAGCTGCGGAACGATCAAGGTCCGGCGTCCCCGGGTTCGTGGTCTGGAAGAGCGGTTTGAAAGCCGCATCCTCCCCCTGTTCGCCCGGAGAACCAGGGCCATTGGAGATCTGCTTCCCGACCTTTATCTCCACGGTCTCTCCCAGGGCGACTTCGAGTTGTCTTTGCGTGCGCTGCTCGGTGATGGCGCGCCGCTTTCGCCGACCTCGATCGCTCGTCTTCGAGGGAAGTGGGAGGTCGACTTCCAGGACTGGAAAGAAAGGCGTCTGGATAATCGCGAACTGGTCTACGCCTGGGCTGATGGCATCTACGTCAAAGCCGGGCTCGAGCGCGAGAAGGCGTGTCTGCTGGTCGTGATCGGCGCGATGAGCGACGGCAGCAAGGAGATCCTGGCGATAGAACCCGGTTATCGAGAGTCTACAGAATCCTGGCTCACGGTGCTACGGGATCTCCGGGATCGCGGGCTCGAACATCCTGTCCTGATCGCCGCGGACGGGAATATGGGCATCTGGGCGGCCGTTGATCAGGTCTGGCCAGAGAGCCGGCAACAACGGTGCTGGAACCACAAGATCCTCAACGTGCTCGACAAGGTCGCCAAGCGTGCACAGGCTGAAGCCCGCGCACTGCTCGTCCAGATCCCCTATGCCGGCACGAAAAAGGAGGCCGAGAAGCTCCGGAAACGCTTTGCCGCACGGTATCGCTCACAGTTCCCTGCCGCCGTGGAGACGCTCGAAAGAGACTGGGATCGGATGGTCACGTTCTACGACTTCCCGAAGGAACACTGGAAACACCTGAGAACCAC
This sequence comes from Candidatus Latescibacterota bacterium, assembly GCA_965198115.1. GTDB lineage: Bacteria > Latescibacterota > UBA2968 > UBA2968 > UBA2968 > UBA6620. The sequence continues at coordinate 5,303,279 of OZ240241.1, forward strand.
GAACGTCGTCGAGAGCCCCTTTGCTTCCGTTCGGCTTCGCACAAACGCCGCCAGGCGATTCAAGAAAGTCAGGAACGCCACGGCTCTCATCTGGCGTACGCTCAAGGTCGCAGAGAGCCGATTCAGGAAACTCACCGCGCCACACTTGCTACAACAAGTCTACGATCAGAAACACTCAACCGAACCGCAGGTCGAAGCCGGGAAGATGGCCGCCTGATTTCTTTTACACACCTATTGACCTGAGCTCGCTCCATCCCCCCAGAATCACAACAGAAACTAAGATCTAACCATATGCGGGACGCGTGAGCGGACAAAGAGCATCCACAAAGCATTGGGACCCGAACCAGTACCATAAATTCTCGAACCATCGACTTCGTCCGGCGCTTGAGTTACTCGACCGGATACCGGTCGATGCACCGGAACTGGTTTACGACCTCGGCTGTGGCACAGGGAACATCACGCGTCTCATTGTCGAGCGATGGCCGGACGCAACGGTCATCGGGGTCGACAACTCACGCGAGATGCTCGACAAGGCCGGCGCCGAAGACGGACGCGTCGATTGGCAACTGGACGACATCCACACCTGGACGCCGGACGCACCGCCAGACCTGATCTATTCTAACGCGACCCTCCAATGGGTAGAGGACCATCAGACTCAGTTCCCTCGCCTCGCCGGATTCCTGAAACCCGCTCGTGCACTTGCTGTTCAGATGCCGCTGAGCTGGGGCATGCCGTCACACATTCTGATGCGAGAGACCTTGGCTCGCGGTGGCTCGAACGGCCAGGGGTTCGGGACGGAGGAACTCCGGAAGCTCACGGGGCGAAAGTGGGTCGAAGACGCCGACGTTTACTACGACCTTCTGACGGATCGAACCAGCCATCTCGATATCTGGGAAACAGAGTATCTGCAGATCCTCGACGGGGAGGATCCCGTGCTCGAATGGGTCAAGGGAACCGGACTCCGCCCTATTCTCGAAGGTCTGGCGGATGCGGAGAGAGAGGCCTTTCTTGAGGTCTATCGCGACCGTCTGAGGGAAGCCTATCCGCGAAGAGCGGATGGTCGAACCCTCTATCCGTTCCGCCGGCTGTTCATCGTAGCGACCTTCTAATTCGAGGACCCCAAGGAGAACCGCATGTCCCCAGTCGTCCTGATCGCTGCCCGCCACAACCCCGAACTCGAAAAGATCCTCGACGACGTTCCCGAAGAAACGGAGCTCCGACTTCTGCCCGTTGAAGAAGCCATACCCACGAACGAAGGTCGCATGGTCGGGAAGGCCGCCAGGCTGAGAGATCATCTGCCCGGGGTCGAGGTTGTTTTCGGTGGGGTCCGCGAACAGGACTTTACGTTCGCAGATTCGCTCAAATGGATACACCAGCCCTCGATCGGAGTCGAAGGTCACATGTATCCAGCTCTTAAAGAGAGCGACGTCATCCTCACCAACTGCAAGGGTTTGGGCAGTACACAGCTTTCCGAACAGGCCTTCGCCCTGCTACTCTCCCTCACGCGCAAAACGCGCGAACAGCACGACTTCAACAAGGAAAAGACCTGGAAGCGCATCGACTGCTTCGAACTCTCCGGGAGCACCGTCGGCATCGTCGGACTCGGCGGGGTAGGGAAAGCGATCGCCCTGCGCGCACACGCCTTCGGCTGCAAAGTGCTCGCGGTCGACATCGAAGACGTCGAGAAGCCCGACTACGTCGAGCGCGTCGAGAAGCCCGAGTGGCTCGGCGAGATGGCTTCACAGTGCGACGTCCTCTTCTCCGCAGTCCCTTCGACCCCTGTGAGCCACAAGATGATCGACGGCGACGCCTTCGGCCGGATGAAGCCGACCAGCTACTTCATCAACGTCAGCCGAGGCAAACCTGTCGACGAGGAAGCCCTCATAGAAGCCCTCAGGGCCAACCGGCTGGCGGGAGCTGGGCTCGACGTCACCTACATCGAGCCGTGTCCACAGGACAGTCCACTCTGGGACCTTCCGAACGTCCTCCTCAGCTCCCACAGCGCCGGCGCCTCTCAGTATGTCAGACCGAGGGCGCTCAAGTTCTTCGTTGAAAATCTGCACCGATACGTCAAAGGCGAGCCCCTGGAGAAAGTCGTCGACAAACACAAAGGCTACTGAGGCCAACACCGAATGTCCAACACCGAACGCCCAATGACGAAATATCCTTCGGTGTTCGACATTGGGTGTTCGACATTGGGCGTTCGACATTCGGAGTTCAGCTTTCGAAGCAAAGCAGATTGCCCCGAAAGGGGAAAAAACCGTCACCCCGGTACGCTTCTTAGCCGGGGCCCCATTCTCTTCGCTCACTGCTCTACATTCGAGCGACAGGCTTCGCAAGAGTTAGAATGGATCCCGGCTCGAACGCCGAGATGACAACCAGTAGTCGGTTGTCGCACAACAAAGCCCAAATGCTCGATTCTCGATATTCGATTTTCAATGCCCCATTGAGGTTTACACAATGTCTGTCGTCGTCCTGATCGCCGCGCGTCACAACCCCGAGCTCGAAGAAATCCTGAACGACGTGCCCAAAGGCACAGATCTCCGATTTCTCCCGATGGAAAAGGCCATTCCCACCAACGAGGGACGCATGGTGGGGCAAGCAGCAAATCTGAGAGATCACATCTCGGGCGTCGAAGTCGTCTACGGCGCCGTCGGCGAAAAGGACTTTCCCTATGCCGATTCGCTCAAATGGATTCAGCAGACAGGAATCGGGGCCGAAGGTCACATGTACCCGGCCCTCAAAGAGAGCGACGTCATCCTCACCAACTGCAAAGGTCTGGGCAGCACCCAACTCTCCGAGCAGGGCTTCGCTCTACTTCTGTCTCTCACACGCAAAACGCGTGAACAGCACGATTTCAACAAGCAGAAGACCTGGAAGCGCATCGACTGTTTCGAGCTTTCTGGAAGCACTGTCGGCATCGTCGGACTGGGTGGTGTAGGAAAAGCGATTGCGCTCCGGGCCCACGCTTTCGGCTGCAAAGTCCTGGCCGTGGACATCGAAGACGTCGAGAAGCCCGATTACGTCGAGCGTGTCGAGAAGCCTGAGTGGCTTGGCGAGATGGCGTCCCAGTGCGACGTCCTCTTCTGTGCCGTCCCTTCGACCCCTGAGAGTCACAAGATGATCCACGGAGACGTCTTCGGCCGCATGAAGCCCTCCAGCTATTTCATCAACGTCAGTCGAGGCAAACCCGTCGACGAGGAAGCCCTCATAGAAGCCCTCAGGGCCAACCGGTTGGCGGGAGCTGGGCTCGACGTCACCTACATCGAGCCTTGCCCGCCGGAAAGTCCTTTGTGGGACCTCCCGAACGTCCTCCTCAGTTCGCACAGCGCCGGCGCATCGCAATACGTCAGACCGAGGGCTCTCAAGTTCTTCGTCGAGAACCTCCATCGCTACGTCAAAGGTGAACCGTTGGAAAAAGTCGTCGACAAGCAGAAGGGCTACTGAGCACCCAATCTTCGATACTCAATTCTCGATGTTCGATCCCAAGGAATCGCAATGGTCGTCCTGATCGCGGCGCGCCACATCCAGGAGCTGGAAGAAATCCTGAATGACGTGCCCAAGAGCACCGAAGTCCGGTATCTCCCGATGGAAAAGGCTATTCCCACCAACGAGGGACGCTTGTTGGGGGAAGCCACGAATTTGCGAGATCACATCTCGGGGGTCGAGGTCGTTTTTGGATCGGTTGGCCAGAAGGACTTCCCCTATGCCGATTCGCTGAGGTGGATTCAACAGATCGGCATCGGCGTCGAAGGTCATATGTATCCCGCCCTCAAAGAGAGCGACGTCATCCTGACCAACTGTAAAGGCCTGATGAGCACACAGCTCTCCGAACAGTCCTTTGCCTTGCTTCTGACTCTCACGCGTTGTACTCGAGAGCAGCACGACTTCATGAAAGAGAAAACCTGGAAGCGGATCGACTGTTTCGAGCTCTCAGGGAGTACGGTGGGCATCGTCGGGTTGGGCGGGGTTGGAAGGGCCGTGGCACAGAGAGCACACGCTTTCGGTTGCCGGGTGTTGGCCGTGGACATCGAAGACGCTGAAAAGCCCGACTACGTCGAGCGCGTCGGAAAACCCGGTTGGCTGGGTGAGATGGCCTCTCAGTGTGACGTCCTCTTCTCTTGCGTCCCCTCCACACCCGAGAGCCACAAGATGATCGATGGAGACGCCTTCGGTCGAATGAAGCCCTCCAGTTATTTTATCAACGTCAGCCGGGGCAAAGTCGTCGACGAAGAAGCCCTCATCGAGGCCCTCCGGGCCGGCCGACTCGCGGGCGCCGGTTTGGACGTCACCTATATCGAGCCTTGTCCACCCGAGAGCCCCCTGTGGGAACTTCCCAACGTCATCCTCAGCTCCCACAGCGCCTCCGCGTCTCAGTACGTCAGACCCAAAGTGCTGAAGTTCTTCGTCGAGAACCTCCATCGCTATGTCAAAAGCGAGCCGTTGGAAAGAGTCGTCGACAAACAGAAGGGATTTTGAAGAGACGAATGTCCAACATCGAACACCGAACGTCCAATATCGAATGGCCAAATCCTTCGGCGTTCGACATTGGGGCGTTGGATATTCGGAGTTTCGATCTCAGCCTGATCCATCTTTCGAGGATAAACAATGCCAAAAGTCCTGATCGCTACCCGAGGCCCAGACGCATTGAAGGACGAATTGCACGACCTTCCCGATGGCGTCGACCTCCACGTTCAAGCGGCCGACGACCCTTATGGAAATCAGCTCGAAGAGGCCGAGGTCCTGTGGGGTGTGCTTACCGAGGAGGGTTTTCCACGCGCCAAGTCGCTAAAGTGGGTTCATCAGCCGGGCATCGGCGTTGAACGGCACATGTACCCCGCCTTCAAGGAAAGTGACGTCGTCCTCACGAACTGCAAAGGGATGGCTGGCACGCAGATCCCCGAACACGCTTTTGCCCTTCTCTTCGCCCTCACGCGTCGAATCCTCGATCAGCACGATTTCATGAAGGAAAAACACTGGGAGCGCATTCCGTGCTTCGAAATGGCTGGAAAGACGATGGGGATTGTCGCTCTCGGCAGCATCGGAACCGGCCTGGCTTACAGAGCGCACGCGTTCGGCATGCGTGTTCTCGCAGTCGATCCGGAACCGATCGAAAAACCCGATTTCGTCGAACGCCTGGAGAAGCCCGAGTGGATTGGCGAAATGATGTCCCAATGTGACGTCGTCGTCTCCTGCTGCCCCATCACGCCGGAGAGCCACCGCGTCGTATCCGCCGACGCCATTGGCCGCATGAAACCCAACAGCTACTTTGTAAACATCAGCCGCGGCAAAGTCGTCGACGAAGAAGCGCTCATCCACGCGCTCCAATCGGGACGTATCGCCGGCGCCGGACTCGACGTCACCTACGAGGAGCCGCTGCCCGAAGACAGTCCGCTCTGGGACCTCCCGAACGTCATCCTCACATCCCACAGTGCCGGCGCCTCCGACCAGGGGCTGCCGAGATCGGTCGATCTCTTCGTCGACAACCTGAATCGATACGTTAAAGGTGAGCCCCTCAGGAATGTCGTCGACAAAGAGAAAGGCTACTGACGGAAACTCACTCCGGAGGGATTGCTCAATGACCGAACACATCACTCGTAGAGCGTTTCTGTCGAAATCGAGTTCCGGGATCGGTGCCGGTGTCGCCGCTGCCCTGCTTGCTCGAGAGGCGGCGGGAGCGACGGGTTCTCGAAAAGGACCGCACGATTTCACGATCGTTCGGGGGCACCTGGACATCTGGGAATTCAACGATCGATTCCGACTGACGCCGGACGCCGAAACCGCACCTCTCAGAGATCACTTGCTGCCAAGACTCATCGAGGGAGGCGTCGATGTCGCCATCATCCCGGCGGGTGGCGATTCGGTACCGGAAAGGGGTGGGAGAGACAGACTGTTCATGGGGTCGATGAGTGTCGTCGACATGCTGCTGACGGAGATCGAGAAGACCGACGGCAAAGCCTCCCTCATCCTGAAGAAGTCGGACATTCCCACGGGACCGTGCTCGGTGGCGAGACCCGGATCTTTCTGGATATGGAGGGCGGCGCGTCCATCGAGATCGATCCCGAGCCAGCCTACCACTCGGACCGACGGCTGGCCCTCCTGCGGAATTTTTACCGGCTGGGCGTTCGCGGGCTGCAGCTGACGCACCACGGCAGAAATCGACTGGGCGACGGCTGGTGGGAAGGAAAGATGTCGGGCAAACTGTCGAAGTTCGGCGTAGAGGTCGTTCAGGAGATGAACCGTCTTGGGATGATGATCGGCGTCTCGCACCTAGCCGCGACGGGGATCTTCCACGCCGCAGAGGTCTCCACAAAGCCGATCGTGTCCACGCACACGAATCTCTACAAGTTCGTGGGAACGGACAGACAGCATAATGATGAAGAGGTAAAAGCCATCGCCTCGACAGGTGGTCTGGTCGGGGGTCGGTATATGAGAGGCGTAACCTTCGAAATGATGGCCGATCAGATCGACCACATCGTCGATCTCGTCGGTGTGGAGCACGTCGGCGTGGGAGTGGTCGGTCACGACCTCGGTCACCCGTATACAGGCGATCTCCCCGAAGTCAGCGGCAGGACGGGGACGGGGCACGAGTCGGAGACGATTTATCAACATTGGGATCGTTTCATTAACCTGCTTTACGATCACGGCTATAACGACCAGCAGATCGAACTCATTTTGGGTGGCAACTTCAGAAGAGTCTGGAATGAGGTGTTGTTAGACTGACGATCGCTGAGACACAACCAAAGCAGCACAAGGCGTGCTGAGTTCAGAATGATCCCAATGTTCAATCTTCATTCTTAAATCTTACATGAATACGCCTCCAGAAACCTTCGTCCGCGTTCAGGAAAACCGTCTCCTCGCCTTCGCCACAGCTTGTTTCGAGAAGGCGGGTCTCGAGACAGACCACGCCGCCCTCATCAGCCGTTTTCTCGTCAACAGCGACCTCCGCGGTGTACGCAGCCACGGGACGCGAACCGTCAACGGCTACTGCAAGAGCTTCGAAGCCGGCAACTGTAATCCACATCCCGACATTCGCGTCATTCACGAAACCCCGACGGCCACTGTGATCGACGCCGATGGTACACTCGGCTATCTACCGATGGCACGCGCAGCCGAACACGCGATCCGCAAGGCGAAGGAAGTGGGGCTCGGCATCGGGTTGACTCGCCACCACGGCCACATCGGATCGGCCGGGCACTACGCCAGGATGTGCTCCGAAAACGGTTGCATCGGATTCGCAGTCCAGGGCAGGCAGGAAGGCCAATCAAAGGGCAACGGCCGCGGAAGGCAGATCGGCTATTTCGGTAACCCTCCTATCTGCTTCGCCTTCCCGTCGGGCGACGAACCGCCCGTCGTCCTCGATGCAGCGACCTGCATACTCGCCGACTACCAACGCGGCCCTGAATTCGAAGCCATGATGGAACAGATTCCCGCCGCCTTCTTCAAAAGCATCGGCTACACGGCAGTCGCCTCTCTCATCGGCGGTGGACTAGCGGGCGCGGGCCTGTCCTCATCCCACAAAATGGCTGAGAAATGGTCCGCGACCGGCGCCGGCGGCACCGTGCTCGCGATCCACGTTGACACCGTCGTCCCCGACAATGTCTTCCTGGCAGAAGCCGACGCGATGGTTCGCGGCATTCGGTCAAATTACGATCCCCTGCCCGGAACGGATCGCGCCCTGTTACCCGGCAACATCGAACACGAGCGAATGGCCATTCATCGCGCCGAAGGCATCCGCTACGGCGAAATGGAACAGGAAAACGCCCGCGAGCTCAACGAACGCCTCGGCGTGCCATTGCCTTGGGACTGAGCTTGAAATGATAATTGTCATTGCGCCCACGGGCGGAGCCCAGGGGCGAGCATTGTAGTTTCGGGTTGGCTGGGCCCGGTCCTGACAGATTTCACGAATACCGGACCCCATAAAAGGTGAAGGCCAGCGCTCGTCCCCGTGCTCTGCACGGGGACGCTGAAGGTTTCTTGAGCGATCAACCCAACATCTTCCTTTTCATCAGCGACCAGCAGCGCACCGACACGATGGCCTGCTACGGCAACGACTGGATCCAGTCGCCCCACATGGATGCGCTCGCGAGAGAGAGCTACGTGTTTGAGAACACCTACGTCACCCAACCGGTGTGCACTGCCGCCCGTGGCTCTTTGATGACGGGGCTCTACCCCCACTCCCACGGCTGTGTGGTCAACAACATCCGGATGGAAGACGACATTCGTTCGATCGCCGAGATGCTCCCGGATACCTACCACAAAGCCCATTTCGGAAAATGGCACCTCGGCGACGACGCTTTCTGCCAGCACGGTTTCGACGAGTGGATCAGCACGGAAGACGGTCGACGTCTGCGCTACTCGCGACCTGATCCACCCTACAGTGATTACCATCAGTGGCTCGTCGAGCAAGGGTTCGAACCGGAAGGTATTCTAGCCAACGGTGAAAAGCATTTCTCCCCCAAACAGCGCGCCACTCTACCCGCCGAATGCCAGATGGGCGCTTTTGTGGCCATCCATTGCGATCGATTCATCCGTGAAAACACAGATCGTCCGTGGCTGCTCGTGTTCAGTACCTTCGAGCCTCATCCCCCCTACACAGGACCACACGACGGGCTCTACGACCCCGACGAGATCCCGCTCGGCCCGACTTTCTTGAAGCACCCGGACGGTCACGCGCTCTACAACCGCGTCCGAGCCGAACATTACCCGAGGGTCACAGTCGACGGCGAAGACCTGCGCAAAGAAGCCGGATGGCGCAAGCTCCGAGCGCAGTACTTCGGCAACGTGAAAATCGTCGACGATGCGGTGGGCAAGATGATGAAGGCCCTCGACGAGACCGGCCAGGCGGATCGCACGATCTTCGCCTTCACGAGCGACCACGGCGAGATGGCCGGCGATCACTCGATGTGGGAGAAGCGAGCTTTCTATGAGGAATCCGCTCACGTTCCGTTCCTGTTACGGGTACCGTGGATGAATAAGGTGCAGAACCGGATCCCAGGGGTATTCGGACACGCCGACCTCGTGCCGACCCTGCTCGATCTCGCGGATCTGCCGATTGCGGCAGAGTGTCAGGGCGAGAGTCTCGTAGCTGCTCTGGATGGCGAGCGAAGTCTGACCGACCACCGTGCCTTTATGGAGTGGTATGGGATCGGCGATCGAAACCTTGGCAATCCACGGATCAACACGATGAACAGTCTTCAATGGCGATCGATCGTCACCGGAGACCGTTGGAAACTGAATCTATGCGCTGGAGATCAGTGCGAGCTCTTCGACCTCGATACGGATCCGTTCGAAGAACAGAACCTGTTCGATGACCCTTCACAACGGGACCGAATCCGTGAGATGACCGCCCAAATTCGCGTCTGGCAACACGAAACGGATGACGTCGCGCCGCTGCCGGGCGTGTAACCTACTCGAAAGGAATGCATGATGATCAATGCGGCTGACGGAATCGTCAAAATCTTGCAGCAGGAAGGCGTCAAGTGGGTCTCGACTTTCCCGGTCTGTAAAATCAACAACGCGCTCGGCCGTGCAGGCGTCCCGATGATCATGATGCGTGACGATCGTTTCGCCATCGCGGTCGCCGACGCCTATACCCGAATTACGGGGGGCAACCCCATCGGTGTGTGCACGGTTCAGGGCGGTCTGAATGCAGCAGGGCTCCAGGTCGCCTATGCCGGACTCGCCCAGGCGTACGAGGACAACTCCCCAGTTCTCTGTCTCACGGATGGTCTCAGCATCGGGGGAACGGAAAACTCGCACTTCGATGTCACCACGAGTCTCAAGACCGTCAGCAAATGGTACGGCTACATCGATAAACCCGAACGCATCCCCGAATTTATGCGTCGTGCGTTTACAATGCTCCGCACCGGCCGGCCCGGCCCGGTCATCCTCGCCCTACCCGAAGCCGGCGGTGAGTATGACGAAACGGTCGATCCCTACACGCCCGTGAAGGGTTGGAAGTCCGCACCCGATCCCTCCGACGTCAGCGCTGCTGTCGAGCTATTGAGTAAAGCCAAACGCCCACTCGTGTATGCGGGTGAAGGCGCCATCTATGCCCACGCGGCAGCAGAGCTCAAAGCGTTCGTCGAGCTCGCGAATGTTCCCGTCGTCACGACCCTCAAAGCGAAGGGCGTCTTCCCCGAGGACCATCCCCTGTTCTTAGGCGTTCGCGGCGATCACGTCATCGACTACCTCACAAAGAGCGACCTGATTGTGGCCGTCGGATCCAGCCTCTCGCCGGGCCGTTTCAGCCACCGCATTCCCGAGGCCATCGGAAAAACGATTGTTCACGTCAACGTCACCGAGCTGGACGTGAACAAGGTCTTCCCGACTGCGCACGCTTTGATCGGTGATGCGAGATTCTCCCTTCAGGCGTTGACAGACGAGCTCTCGAGCCAGACCGACGGAAGCGGTCTCGATGCGGGTAGCACGGCCGCCGAGATCAAGTCCGCTCGCGACGAAGGACTCGCCCCCTATCGGGAAGCGATGGCATCGAATGATGTTCCCATCAACCCGTACCGGGTCTACGGCGAGCTGATGAACGTGCTCGATCCACATAAATCCTTCGTGACGCACGAATCGGGCAACACCCGCGATCAGCTCAGCACCATCTACGATACGCTCGTCCCCCGCGGGTTCCTGGGTTGGGGTAACGTCTCCTCGCTCGGGTTTAGTATGGGTGCCATTCTGGGTGCCAAACTCGCCCACCCCGATCACTATTCCGTTGGTGTCACGGGCGAAGCCGGGCTCGGCTACTTCATGGGCAACCTCGAAGTGCCCGTTCGCGAGAAGCTACCCATTGTCGTGGTCCACATCAGCAATGGTGGCTTCGCCGGCTACGGACCTGGTTTCTGGGGCGAGGGCCACGACCCCTACACCCACGTCGTCATGGGTTCCGACGAAGTCAACATGCCCAAAGCCATCGCCGAATTCGGCTATCACACGGAACGCGTCGAGGAACCCGACGATGTAAAAGCCGCTCTCGAGCGCGCACTCGCAGCGAACGACAAGGGCCAGTCCTCCTACATCGAATTCGTGTGCAGCCAATTCCCCGTCTACGGCGCCTGGGCCCGGTAACAGTCCACAGACCGCATCCCTACCGTTCATCCTGAGTAGGGGCATAGTGGCACCACAGGTCTGTCCGTTGTGAAGGACTACAGTCCCCGTATCGAAGGGCGAACGGTAGGCTTCAATAATGAATCCTCCTTTCTGACGACTGACAACTCAATAGGAATCACCATCGCGTCTTCAAGATTCAAGGATCGCACAGTCGTCATCACCGGCGGCGCAAGCGGCATCGGCGAAGCCTGCGCGAGAGAGTTCGCTCGTGACGGTGCCCATGTCGCCATCGCCGACATCAACCTCGAGGCGGCGAGTGAAGTCGCGGAAAGCCTGGAGGGACAGGCCGTCCACGTAGATGTCCGTTCCGAGGAGTCCGTGAATGCCGCCGCCGAATCGATCGAACTGGATATCGGCGACGTCGACATCCTCGTCACGAGTGCAGGCGTTCTACAATCTCCCCTGCCCCCTCACGAATTGGATCTTGACGAATTCGACCGCGTAATGAACATCGACCAGCGGGGGACGTATCTTACGTGCCGTGCTTTCGGAACGCGGATGGCGCAGCGAGGGGCCGGCGCGATCGTCAACATCGCCTCCGTCGCCGGTCTACGGTCGACCCCGCTCCACAGCTACACGCCGGCCAAGGCGGCCGTCATCGCCCTCACCGAATGTTTGGCTGCCGAATGGGGGCGGTCCGGTGTGCGCGTCAACGCTGTTTCGCCCGGCCACACTCTGACGCCAGCCATGCAGGCCGCCGTCGACGCCGGTGAACGCGATCTCGAAGCCTTGTCCGCCAACACCGCCCTAGGCAGACTGGTCACACCCGAGGATATCGCCGACGCAGTCTGCTTCCTTGCCAGCGACGATGCCCGCGCAATTACAGGAATCAGTCTTCCCATCGACGCGGGCTGGCTCGTCGCCGGCTCCTGGAACTCATACGGAGGCGTACGCAGTGCCTACTGACATTGTCGATCTCTATGCTGACCGGTGGTTGTCCTCTGAGCCGACGTATCTCACATCCATGGACCGTTCTACGCCTTCATCGTTGCTGGCCGACGACGACACGCATCGCCACTGGCGTGTGATGGACTACCGGGGACCTGATCTTTCCGGCAAGGCACTCGTCGCGGGTGTCGAAACCGAAGCACCCCCGATCACCCTACCGCTCGACGTGCGTGGCTGGCACGCCATCTCGATCGGTGTGTGGCGTCTAAAGGACTGGTACCTCGCAGGCGACGGTGCGCCACACCTCCTGGCAAAGCTGACAGGCGAGGACACCTACGCGAGCCTCCGCCTGCCCACCCGTCCGGAGCCTTCCGATCTCGTTGGCGACTGGCATATGTGGACCGGCGAAGAGGAGCTCTCCGAATGCTTCTGGCGCATCGCCGAGCTCGATGGTCAGAATCTCGAGATTGCCCAGCCCAGTTGGATCGAAACGGGTCGAGACGGGGCCCAGATCGTCAAGTGTGCCCTCAGCAACATCGCCTACGTCAAGCTCGTCCCGATGACCGACGCCGAAGTTCAACGCGTCAGTAAGGCCCCGGCGGCTGAGATCCCTCTTTACGCTCACAACGACGTGATGCTCGGCTACGCCAACACGCCAGAGGAGTTGCGCCGCGACATCCTTCCCTTCGGCGACTCCGACTTCACCCGGACCTACTGGGAAGGTGCAATGGGCGACCTGTCGTCCTACTTCAAAACGCGCAACCGAACCCTCGAAGCGCCAGGTCGTGACGTCTTTTTTCATACCCACGCACGCCTGGAAGCAGAGGGTTGGCGACGCTGGCGCGAAAGCGGAAACGACCCGCTCCAGGTCGCCGCCGATGCCACGCACGACCTGGGCATGGAATTCCACGTAACCCATCGGCTCGGAGGCTTCCGTCAGTCGCCAGTTCACGACTACTGGGACCACAACGACTCGCTCTACAAACAGCATCCTGAGTGGCGCGGCCGAGACCGCGAGGGGGCAGAGTCCGCTCGACTCTCTTTCGCGTATCCCGGAGTGCGAGAACACGTGATTGAAACGTATCGAGAGATGGTCGCCTACGGAATCGATGGCGTATGCCTGCTCTACAACCGTCGCCATCCCCTGGTGGAATTCGAGCCGCCTCTCGTCGACGGATTCCGCGAGCAGCATGGTAAGGACCCGCACGATATCGACGAGGACGACCCGACGTGGCTTCGCTACCGAGCCGGCGTTCTGACAGGATTTATGCGTGAACTTCGCGACGCGCTCAATCTTCCGGTTACCGCCATCGTGATGAGCAACGAGCAGGAAAACCTCGCACAGGCGCTCGACCCTAAAGGCTGGATCGCTGCCGGTGTTGTCGATACCTTGGTCCCCTACACGGATCATCCCGAATGGAACCACTCCGCCTTCTCGTGGCAGAACCCCGAAGCGCTACAACCGTATGTCGAGCTTACGAAAGGCACGGCGTGCGAGCTCGCGCCCTGCTTCCACACGCCCGCGATGAAGGCCGAAGACTATCGCAATACCGCCGCGGGTCTCGCCGAACGGGGCGCCGATGCCTTCTTCTTCTGGTGGGGCGACACGGGTTCGATGGCCCATTACGGGCCTGAATGGAGCGCGGGCAAAAGGCTGGGTCATATCAAGGAAATCGAGGCGTGGAAAGCAGCGGGTTCCCCTTCATTGAACGAGCCCGCCTACCCGATCGACGTCCTGAACGGCTGGCACAGCAGATACGTCACACCGGCTTGATGGGCTAGCCCTAAAGGGACGAAGTAACGCAGGTCACTTCGAGCGGAGTCGAGAAGTCCCTCCTCCGCCGACACACTGGGCGCGTTGTCACATAACATGCTAAGGAATCCCCATGAAAATCACCGACATCCGTCTCACCCCGCTCAAGATCCCATCCGAGAAGCAGGAACATAAGCACCACTCGGTCAACCCGATCCATCGGTTCGCCGATCTCAGATATGACGGGCCGGGCAGGCCCCGCCCCGACGCACCCAACGTTCTGGTTGTTCACGTCGACACGGACGAAGGCGTCTCCGGGTTTTCCTATGGCGGCCACTCCCTCCCTGGGGCCTATCCCATCATCGAACAGGTCCTCAAACCCATCGTTCTGGGTGAAGACCCGATGCGAACGGACTGGCTGTGGGAGAAGATGTTCAGTGTTTGCATTGGACAGTCCGGACCTGGCGTGACCAGCAAGGCGATCAGCTTCATCGACACCGCGCTTTGGGATCTCAAAGGCAAAGTTTTGAATCAACCCGTCTACAACCTGCTAGGCGGTAAGACGAAGGACAAAATCCGAGTCTACGCCAGCCACCTCTACGCCTACGCCACCGAAAGGGGCGATCCCGACCTCGGCGTGCTCAAGGAAGAGGCGGCGATGTATGTGGAACAGGGATTCACGGCCGTCAAACAACGCTTCGGCTTCGGTCCGTGGGACGGCCTCGAAGGCATGAAAAAGAACCACTCTCTCGTCAAGGCACTGCGCGAAACGATCGGCGACGACATCGAGCAGGCAGTCGACGGCACACGCTCGTTCGAGGCCGACTACGCCATCCAGATGGCACGGATGGTCGAAGACTACAACCTCAGTTGGTTCGAAGAGCCCGTGCAGCCGGACGATTGGGAGGGTTACGTCAAAGTACGCGAGGCCGCCTCGATGCCCATATCAGGCGGGGAGAACGAACACAGCAAAGGCGCCTTCGCCAAATGGTTGAAGATGGGATGCGCTGACATCTGGCAGCCAGACGTCGATCGGTGCGCCGGCGTCACAGAAGTCATGAAAATCGTCCACATGGCCGAAGCCAACCGGATCCCCATCATCCCCCACGGCGGGTGGATGACGAATTTCCACATCGTCATGTCCAACATGACCTGTCCGATGGCCGAATACTTCCCTTATATGTCCAGGAACATCTCGGACAACCTCTTCATCGACCATCCGGTGGCCGTGAATGGTTACATCGAACTCTGCGACAAGCCCGGATTCGGCCTAGAGCTGAACGAGGATACCATTAAGCGATTCAAGTGGGATGGGTAGAGGCGCCCCCGTGCAGAGCACGGGGGCGAGCGAGGTCAACGACGTTAAACCGGCCCAGGTTCTATCGCATCCGCTAGCTACCGGGCCCACCAAGGTTCACTGCGAGAGCTTGTCCCCGTGCTCTGCACGGGGACACTATAGAGGGCCTCGTCTTTCTCTGCGTTCTCTGTGTTGAAAGGTTCTGAAATGAAAGTTCTGATGCGCCAAGGCGACCTCTCCTCCGAATACCTCCGCTTCCTCGTCCAGATCGGCTGCGACGGCATCGACATCCACAACGCCGAGAGTGTACCCGGGCTGGCCGAGAACGGATATCCCCATCTGGAAGAGTTCCGCGTGCTGCTAAGACGGGTCAACGACGCCGACCTCGAAGTCTATCGGGTTGCGCCAGCTGAGCCCCAGCAGTTCCTCCTCGGGGAACCGGGCGGGGAGGAGCAACTCGACCAACTGGTCAAGACGGTCGAGATACTCGGGCAGCTCGGGATCCCGTTCATGTCGATGCCCGTCCACATGTCTCAGACGCCGAGGGGTCGCCATTTCAACCCGGCTTTCCGAGGCGGATACCGCCAGGAGTTCCGTGGTGGCTACGCGATGGGTGGCTTCAAGGTCGAGCGGATGGAGAAGAGCATCGCCGAACAGCCGCTAGAGCCGTTCTCGGTCGAAGAACACTGGAACCGCTGTGTCCAGATGTACGAACGGCTCGTTCCCGTCGCGGAAAACTACAACGTGAAGCTCATCATCCACCCCTCCGATCCGCCACTGGACGCCGCCGAGTTCTCTCCACAACGCTGGACAGGCATCCTCGAGGCCGTGCCGAGCGATCACAGCGGACTCCTCTATTGCATCGGGACGCGCATCGAGGCGGTGGGTGACGGCATCCTCGACGACATCCGCCATTGGGGCGGAAAGGGAAAGATCTTTCACACACACTTCAGGAACGTGCAGGGTAACCTCCCGGCCGGCGGCTACGCCGAATGCGCACTCGACGATGGCGACGTTAACATGTTCACCGTCCTCCAGACGCTCCAGGAAATCGGCTTCGACGGCGGCCTCCAGATGGACCACGTGCCCGATTACTCGGACGACGGGGAACAGCGGACTGCGATTTCCTACGCCGTAGCCTACACGAAAGGACTCCTCAAGGCGCTCGAAGTGTGAGTGCACCCCTCGCGCGGAGCAAGGGGGCGAGTATGTGGGGGTTGCATTAAACGGGGCCGGTCATAGCGAGACCCAAAGGACCGGCCCATCAGCAAACTAGCGCTACGCTTGTCCCTGTGCTCCGCACGGGGACACTGTGAGGATTCCGCATGACGAACACACCCATCCACATCGGCGATCGCCGCGAGCTGTTCGTCGATGATCACCTGATCGAGTCGATGACCGATGGAGCCGAGTTGCGACTCCACCATCCTGTCGAGCAAACCGACACCTTCACCTGCGACATGCCGTGGGAAGGTGATTGGTCGGGCAGCGCGACCTTCATCCAGGATGGCGACAGATATCTGATGTACTATCGAGGCTCGACCTGGCCCGGGGTTCGTCAGCCTTATCAGTTCTACCAGTGCTACGCCGAAAGCGATGACGGCATCAACTGGACGCGGCCCGAATTGGGACTCGTCGAATTCGAGGGTTCCAAGACCAACAACATCATCGTCAAGAAAAACGGTGCATTCGAGCCGTTCCTGGACACGAATCCTGACTGCGACCTCGACCAGCGATTCAAAGCGCTCATAGCGAACGACGCCCTCCACGCCTGGGCCTCTCCCGACGGAATCCGGTGGGGACCTGTCCGAGGAAAACCCATCATCACCCTCGGGTCCTTCGACTCGCAGAACGTGGCCTTCTGGGACTCGACTCGCGATCGGTATGTCGCCTACTATCGCGAGACGCGAGGGCCCAACGACGAGATCAAACCGGAGGGTCGTCAACTTGGGCTCGATCCGGATGGCTTCGCGCGCGATGTTTTGACCTGCACCTCGAACGACTTCCTGAACTGGACCGAGCCTCAATGGCTCCAGTATCCCGGTGCGCCGCGTGAACAGATTTATCTCAATCAAATCCGGGCATACCACCGAGCGCCGCACATCTTCGTCGGCTTCCCTGGACGGTTTATGGCAGGTCGAGAAATCGAAAAGGGTCTCCCAACGACGGAGCATCCGGCGTATGAAACTGCGAACATGACCGAGACCCTCTTCATGTCCAGCCGCGATGGCCTTCACTTCAAACGATGGGGCGAAGCCTTCATCCGTCCCGGTCTCCGCAAGGAACGTTGGATATACGGTGCCACCTTCCCCGAGTACGGTCTGCTCGTCACAAAGTCCGGCATCCAGGACACGCCCGACGAACTTTCTCTCTACGTCAACGATGGTGGCGGTTGGTCCCAGCGAGGCACGGCATCCCGATGGCGACGCTACACGATCCGGATGGACGGCTTTGTCTCTGTCAACGCTCCGCTGAGCGGCGGCACGTTCCTCACCAAACCATTCACGTTCAATGGCAACATGCTCACGATGAACTACGCCACCTCCGCCGCCGGCAGCATCCAGGTCGAATTGCAGGATACCGAGGGCCACGCCTTTCCTGGTTTCGAGCTGACGGACGTGATCTATGGCGATCAGATCGACGGCCCCATCGCGTGGGATGACAATCCTAACCTGAAGCAGCTGTCAGGAAAACCCGTTCGTCTTCGCGTGTTATTCAAAGACGCAGACCTCTACTCGTTTCGATTCACGTAGCACGGTAGGTGGTTTCCGCCCTGAAGGGGCGGCAGAACATAGCCCAGGGCGCCCGACCACCGAAGGTGGGCAAGCCCTGGGTCAAAGCGACGCAAAGACAAGAACGCGCGCCACCGTCGCGACAGGTATGTCAGGTAGATGGAATAGGCGGCGCACTGTCACGAAGACACGGAGAGAACCAATGGACCTAGAACTGGAAGGAAAAGCCGCCATCGTCACGGGGGCCAATCGAGGCATCGGCCTGGCGATCGCCAAGGGACTGGCGAGCGAGAGCTGCAACGTCGCAATGTGCTCACGCGACGAGAAGAGCATCACAGCGGCCGCCAAGGAAGTCGAGGAGCAGACCAGCGCCAAAGCCTTTGGAATCCCTGCCGACGTGTTGAATGCAGACGACGCTTCACGGTTGGTGCAGGAGGCCGCGGAAAAACTCGGGGCCATCGACATCCTGATCAACAACGTCGGATCCAACGTCGGTGATCGCGAGCTCTTGAAATCGTCCGACGACGATTGGGTTCAGACATTCCACTACAACGTCTTCCAGGGCGTCCGGCTGACGCGTTTGGTTGTTCCTCATATGCGGAAGCGCGGAGGCGGAAGTATCGTCTTCCTGTCATCAATCTCCGGATGGATCCCCCAGCTTGCTGGATCGAGCCAATACGGCGCATCGAAGGCAGCCCAGATCTTCATGGCAGAGCCCCTCGCCATCGAGCTCATCCACGACCACATCCGGGTGAACGTTGTGTCCCCAGGCTCAATCGTCTTCGACGGCGGCGGCTGGGACCTGCGTCGCATCAATGAACCAGAAGCGTATGCCGCCTACGAAAGAGACGGCTTCCCCGAAGGCCGGCTCGGAATACCCGAAGAAGTCGCCGACGTGGCCGTCTTTTTAGCGTCGGAGCGCTCCCGCTGGGTAAACGGCGAAAACATCAGGGCAGACGGCCTCGAGCAGCCGGTTCCGTATGCCAGGCCTTGGTAAGACCACAGAGCGTCCCCGTGCTCCGCACGGGGACGCATTGGAGAATTGCTTTTGACTTCCCCAGTGAAATACCCACCCAAACTCCCCCAGCGCACCTACGCCACGACGCTCGAAGAACAGCGTGTGCAACTCGAATCCGACGAAATGCTCGAGCGTTTCGCAGCCGCACGCGAGGCCGTCTCCGCCGATCCCCATCGCCCGGCCTACCACTACGTCAATCCCCAGGGCAAGCTGAACGATCCCAACGGGTTCTGTATCTGGCAGGGGCGATATCATCTCTTCTACCAGGCCTACCCGCCTGAAGACTTCCGTCAGCACTGGGGTCACGCCGTCAGCGACGACCTCGTCTACTGGGAAGACCTGCCGCTCGCCATCTATCCCGGTATCGAAGAGAAATGCTTCAGTGGAAGCGCGCTCGTGGAAGAGGACCGCGTCATCGCGTTCTACGCGGGTACGGAAGCGGGTACCATGGTGGCCGTCTCATCCGATCCCCTCCTCCTCAACTGGGAAAAGCTGCCTGCGTGCCCGGTCATTCCCTGGCAGGAGGGTGCCCGGCACGGGTCACCAGAGCGCCCTGGCGATCCCTGCCTGTGGCGCGAAGCGGACGGATATTACGCGCTGACCGGGGGCTACACGGACGGCGAGATCTTCGAAGACGGGGAACTGGTCGAGTATCTCTTTCACTCGGAGAATCTCGAAAATTGGACCTATCAAGGCCTCTTTATCGAAGACGACCGGTTTTCGGCGCCGGGTGAGGACGGTGCCGTTCCTTACTTCTGGCCGATTGGGGACACACACATCCTGTTGTTCGCCAGTCACCAGCGCGGGTCCCAATACTTCCTGGGCGACTATGACCAGAAACACCACCGTTTCAGACCCTTCGCCCACGGCCGCTTCAACTTCAACCAGCTCCGGCGTGGCGGTGTTCACGCACCAACGGCGACACCCGACGGAGGGGGCGGCGTCCTCGTCATTCACAACATCAACTGGGGAAAACCGGCCGAGTTCGGTGAGTGGGATCACATCATGTCCCTGCCTCGTCGGCTCACCCTCGCCGACGACCGGACGCTCCGGATCGAGCCGGTCGACGCCCTGACGAAGCTGAGAGGCGACCACCGGCAGCTTGGCGAAACGCGGCTTCCCGCGAACGAAACCCTCGTCCTGGATGGTATCGGTGGTCGGGAGATTGAGATCATCGCCCGAATCGACCCTCAGGACGCCCGCGAGGTCAGCATCGAAGTCTGTCGATCCCCCAACGCGGAGGAAACCACGGTCATTCGCTTCCTTGACCAGGGCCATTTCCAGCACGGCACCTTCGAGGGCCCCAACTACGATCACGCCCTTGTCCTCGATGCCGGACGGGCCTCTACGCTGCCGGAGGTACTCGGGCGCCCGCCGGAGATCGCCCCCTTCAAGCTGCCCGAGGATGAGGACCTCGAACTGCGTATCTTCATCGACCGTAGCGTCGTCGAGGTCTTCGCGAACGGCACCCAGGCACTTGGACTTCGCATCTATCCCGAACGCGAAGACAGCACCGGCGTCGCCATCCGCGCCCAGGGCTGCGATGCCCTGCTCAAATCCCTCGACGTCTGGGAGATGAAAAGCATCTGGTAAGGCACCCCCGGGCGGAGCCCAGGGGCGAGTATTGAGAAATACATCAATGGCCCC
This sequence comes from Candidatus Latescibacterota bacterium, assembly GCA_965198115.1. GTDB lineage: Bacteria > Latescibacterota > UBA2968 > UBA2968 > UBA2968 > UBA6620. Next base: position 5,323,735 of record OZ240241.1, read on the forward strand.
GGTCATAATGCAGGGCCGAGAACCGGGGCCTAGTCTACCGGTCCCACTCGCTCGTCCCTGTGCTCTCGCACGGGGACGCTGTAGACGCTGACTTTTGACCACTGCCCGCCGAGTGCATCGTACGAAGGCGGGACTGACGATTCATCGCGACGGCATGTAGCGCGAGCAATTAGGGGAACCCATCTATGTCCAACCTCAAAGTCGCCATCATCGGCGCAGGCGGTCACGCCCAGAGCCACTTCCAGATGATCAAGGACGAGTCGGAAATGGACCTCGTCGCCGTCGCTGACATCGACGAGAGTCGGCTGGCCCACACGAGCGACGAGCACGGCGTTACCGCGCTATTCACCGACTATCGCGAGATGCTCGAGAAAGTCGACCTGGACGTCGCCTACGTCGAAACATTCCCCGGTCCGTTGACGGACATCGTCATCGATTGCCTCGAAGCCGGTCTTCACACCTCGGTCGAAAAGCCTCCAGGCGTCACGTCGGATGACACCAGACGCATGGTCAAAACCGAAAAAAAATCATCGGCGAAGGCGATCGTCTCCCTCAACCGACGCTATTTCCCAACCGTACTCGCAATCCGTAGGATGCTCGATGAACGCGGTGGTCCGGTCCACGTCGCAGCGACCTACAACAAGCCCCAGACGAACGAACGAATCCGTGAAGTCGGTCACTACATTTCTCTCGATGCGATCCACCACGTCGATCTCCTCAGGTGGCTGGCCGGTGACGTAACCGAAGTCCACGCGGAAGCCTGGTCTGCGCCGACTCATCCTTCGGAGATGCGGCACAATGCCGTCCTGAAGTTCGCGAGCGGATGCGGCGGAGTCATGATGAGCCACTACGCCGTCGGCTATCGGATCCAGCGCTTCGAAGCGCACGCCGATGACTTCAGCGCTTATGTGGACATGACGCGCGGTCAGGTTGCCGAGATGTACGTCGAGGGCGAGCCGTTCCTTCAGGAAAACCTGGACCTCGACGCTGTAGGCGGACCAGACTTCAACGAGACGCGCCACTTCGTCGAGTGCATCCGGAACGACACGCAGCCGTGGAGTACCCTCGAAGACGCCGTCAAGACGATGCAGCTCTGCGAGGCCATCGAGGCCGGCCATAAGGGGCCGCTCTCCTCGTAGCACACAAAGTGGGCGTAGGACGCACCTTCGAAGGCGAACAACGCCGGTTCGTCGATTCAGCAAGCGGCCGCGAAGTCCTCCAACTCACGGACTACCTCGGCCATTCCTACCAGTTCTACTTCACAGACCCGTGCTGGCTGAACGAGGGTCGCTCGCTCATCTTCCGCTCACAACGGGAGAACACGGACAACTACTACCGTTGTGACGTCGACAGCGGCCTGATCACGCAACTGACTGACTGTGCATCGCCTGGTGGGACACGTGGTTGTTTCTCACCGGTCCGAGAGTGCCTTTACTTCTGGCTTGGGGCGACGCTTCACGAGCTCAATCTGACAACATTCGAAGATCGGCCGGTCTGCGAGTCGCCCGATTCCCTGAAGCCTGGACGTCCGGCCGCATCGGCCGACGGCAATCACCTGTTCGCGCTCTTCACCGAGCGCAGGAACGGGAACGGTCGCCGGCGATCTGCCAGAGATGGGGGCTCACGCGATCTATTCGAGAATCCTCCGCGAACTCAGATCATTCGCGTGGACGTAACGACTGGCGATCTCGAGGTGCTCTTCGAGGATCGGCGCTACATTTCACATCTCAACCCTTCACCCACCAGACCGGATCTCCTCACATTCTGTCACGAGGGACCGTGGGAGCGCGTCGATCAACGAATCTGGGGATTGAACGTAGACACGACGGACGTTTGGCCGATCTGACCTCAGAACGATGAGTATTCTATCGTCGCCGAACACTGGCTCGCCGACGGGGAGCGCATCGGATTCCGTAGCCACCGTCGCGGTACGATGGGTACACGATTCGGTCAGATCAGATACGACAACGAGGATCATGTCGAGTCCGACTTGACGACCTACAGTCGGCATTTCCACACGCTGGACGGATCGCTCATCGTGGGGGATGGGTCACCGGTGTATCCACTTCCGGCCATCGTCAATCGATGCAAGACTTGGCCTTACATCCTGCTCTATCCTTGGTCCGGTGAGGCATATGGTGATCCACGAATCCTCGCCGCACACGGCAGCACGTTCAACGTCAACGAAGCGCACTGTCATCCTCACATCACACCGGACGGACGGCACGTTATTTACACGTCCGACACATCCGGGTATGGTAACCTCTATCTTGTTGAAATCGGAAATCCGACGGAACTGCCCGAGCTGAAAATGGATCGCACGTAGAAAGGACGGAGCGATGGAAACGTATAAAGCGGCATTGATCGGCTGTAGTCGAATGGGCGCCTTCATCGACAATGAAGTGCCCGAGGAAAGGGGCGCCTACTCACACGCGGCTGGCTACGAAGCCTGCGACCGCACGAGAATGATCGCGTGTTCGGATCTGCGCGAAGACGTGATGGAACAGGTGGGCCTTCGATACGATGTACCGAAGGACAAGCAGTACACCGACTACAAGGAAATGATCGCCGCCGAGAAACCCGACATCGTCAGCGTCGCGACCCAGCCCGAGCACCGCGCCGACATCGTCATCCACGCCGCAGAAAATGGCGCGAAGGCCATCTATGCGGAAAAGGCATTCGCCGCCTCGATGGACGAAGCCGACGCGATGGTCGAAGCCGTTGAGCGCAATGGGGTGCATCTCAACTTGGGCACCAATCGTCGGTGGGATCCTGGATACGATACGATGAAAGACGTCATCGAAAACGACAGGATCGGCAAGCTCAGGACCTTGATTCTACACTCGACAAGCTCCCTTTTCAACGGAGCCAGTCACGGTTTCGACGTCCTGCTCCGCCTGAACAGCGACTGTCCAGTTTCCTGGGTGCAGGCCCACTTACCCAACGGCGACGAAGTCATCGACGGGGAACGCCTCAAAGAGGATCCCATAGGCCACGGAATCCTTCAGTTCGACAACGGCGTCACCGCCTATGCGCTGAACTCGGGACGGGGAATGGAGGTTGAAGCTGTCTGTGAAAGAGGGGTCGTAACAGCGATGGGCAACGGTGATGAATGGCAGATCCGAGAGCCCGGCGCACAAGACCACCGAGACCGCGACGTTCTCGTCCAGGGAGGATTCCCGGCTTACGAATACCGACCCTCGACCGTCTGCCTGATCGAGGATCTCGTTCACTCGATCGACACCGGCGAGCCCCCACGCTGCGGCGTCCGACTGGCGCGTTACAACCAGGAACTCATCTTCGCCTTCATCGAATCCCATCTCAGAGGCGGCGCAAGAGTCGAGCTACCGCTCGAAGGAAGCAAGCATCGCCTCCTGCGGGACCGCGAACCGAGACAACCCAGATACCAGCGTTGAACGGGAGACGGGGGGAGCGGGAGATGGCGGGAAGACATTGTCCCCCGTACCCCCCTCTCCCGCTCAGCTTTATCGCAGCCCCTCCGGAGCCAACTCCCCAATCGACCCCTCCAACTCCTCGTCCGGCGTATCCGTCCGCGTGCTCTGCGCGGTCTCTGGCAGCGGCGTGTCGAACTGATAGCTCGGATCATCCTGCTGCCGCCTCCACGTCTCGCGCATTTCTCTCCACGCACCCAGCGTTGTTCGCGGCTCGGGCATGTCGTGGGCGATTTCTTTCGCGAGTTTCCGAAGATTGTAACAGGGCACTCCAGCGTACATATGGTGCTCGATGTGCCAGTTCATTCGCCAGTAGAGAAACTCCGTCAGCGGATTGACTTTGATCGAGCGCGTGTTCTTGCGAAAATCGGGCGAATACTCCTGTAAGCCGCAGTGCTGCGTATAACCCACGGAGAAGACACCCCAGTTTGCGATGAACGGGAAAAACGTAACGAGCAGGGGCACGACCCAGAACCCCGTATAGATGGAAATAGCCAGAACAGAACCGTGGAAGACAAGCAACAGACGTGACCACCACATCGATTTCCTGGCTTGGACCGGTTGATCCTCGTGCAAAGCCTGCAACCACTCCCGGCTCGGGATCTTCGTTGACCCGACCACACCGACCGCTGACTTCAGGGTCACCCATATCGTCGACAGCAGCCCGCCCTTTCCGAAGGGTCGCCCCGGTGGCAAGAAGACGTTCACCGTGAGCAGTTGCAGAACCGCCTTGAATGGCAACGCTGCTGGGAGTGGCATGAGGTTTTCCCGATCCCCCTCGGCATACTGTGTGTAGCGATGGTGATACGTGTGGCTGCTTGCGTAGTCGAATGGATCCCACCAGGTGAGGAGGCTGGTTAGATACTGGAAGAATTTGTTCAGCCATTTAGTTCTGAAAACAGTTCCGTGCCCCAACTCGTGAGGAGCCACACCTTGCAGAAAGCTCCCGACTGTCCCGTGCACCCACAGAGCACAGGCGAACCCGACCCAAAGCTCTTGCACCCAGGTGACGTAGACCAGCGCCCCGGTCCCTGCGAAGATCGCCAGATGACCGGCCGTCTGGAAGAACCCTTGGAGATTGCTCCGTCGTGACAGCTCGCGGAGCCGCCCGTGATCGATCGGACAACGATACCATTCGACCCGCAGGTTCTCCCGAACTTCAGAAAGCGGCGGAAACTCCTTACTCATGACTTATCCCCTCTTTTTACCGAATACAAAGCTGACCAACCTCCGACTGCCTGCCCGGAGCCCTGGCGACCACCCGACTTGAGGAGCCTGCCCGAGCGGATGCCAGGGGTCCACCATCTACCGTTCACTTGTTCGCAGTCACTTCGCTTGCGGCTCAGTGCAGGCTCGACTGCTCCCACCGACAATGAGGGCGAAGCCGTCTCTTCCGCCCACTGCCGACGGCCGACTCGTTTTTCCGTCGACCGTCCACCCTCCCTGCTCCCGCGCAGCCTCCCGATTCCCTCAGTGTTCTCAATGCCCTCAGTGGCTGCTTCTGCGGTTACTTCCAGCTGTCCACGAAATCTTCGACCGAGTACTCCGGCATCTCCTCGAAATAATAGGGCATCGGCGTGGCCTGAAACCCCCGGAGTGAATTGCTCTTCCTCGGCCTGCAGGATCGTGTCCAGCGGTTCGAATCGGCTCTAGAGCGCGCTCATCTCCTCGTCCTTGAATCGCGGCGCGATATCCACGTCCTGGCTCCAGTCACCGCCATAACGTTCTTTTAGCGGATGCGAGACGAACCGCATTTTGTAGACCAGTTTGGACAGAAGAATGATGGTGACCAACCGACCCTCCACTCCGGGATGCAGGGCAGCCAATCCGTCAAGAAACGCCGATTCGTCCCGGTCGAGCAAAGCACGATAGACTGCCGTGATCAGGTCCAGTTCCTTCGCGTAGGCTCGAGCCTGATCCTCGACGATCTTCTGATAGGCCTCCGACAGGAATCGCGCGTAATTCGTATCGCGATAGTAGAAAGCCACATAGGGAAAAATCGGTCCCCCGTAGGCTCGATAGCCCACGTGAACCGTCCGCCGTAATTTCGTGCTGTAGTTGCTGCCCCAATGGAGGATCGTATTCGTGTAGACGACGCCATCGCCTGCCTTCAGCTCGACGGAAACGCTGTTCGGCAGCGGCATGAGCGGGTCTTCCTGGAGCTGCGCGTTTTCTTCGTCCGTGTTGGCGCGCCGGTGACTGCCTGGAACGACCCAGAGCACATCATCTTCATACAAAGGGATGTTCCATTGCAAGTAGCCTGGCCGATTCTCGAGCAGGTCCATCTGCAACCCCCGGAGTGGCGCCTGATCGATCGGATGAATGTCGCGATGCCAACGGGCTGGACCGAAGTCCTTTTCAGGCGGGCTACACATCAGAAATATCCCGCTGTTCGCCGCGACCTCGACGTTCATCAGCTGCTTGCACACGCCGAGTGTGTTTTCGTGCAGACAGAACTCGGTCGTATCGGCCGTATCTGTGTCGATCAGATTCTGAAAATGAACGAGTCGGGGCTGGGCTGATGGCCTGCCACACACCGCCCGGCGGATCTTCGGGTCCCCGTTCCTTGGCCCAGATCTCGCGCTGTCGATCGACCAGCACCTCGTAGCTTTTTCGAAGCTGATCCAGCATGTGAGGTGGCACGACGTTTCTCAGAATCAGAAACCCATCCTTCAGAAAGCGCTGAAAATCGACATGCACGATGTTCTCCCCATCAAATGCTTCGACAACGCCAGAGATGGGCGGTACCGTTTCCCTTACATCCCACCATCAGGGCGTCTTCGAAAATTGTCATCGAGTAACCGTAGGCATCCGTGGCTTGTGCATCGGCGTCGGGGTGCGATGCAACAGGATACCCGAGGCAGAGCCATTTCCCATCCGTCACGGACAGCACCCAGTAGCCGACCCGGCCGACGGGATCGGCGCAGCCCCCCGCGACGACCAGGTGTCCGTTCCAGATCGCCGACGTATTGAAGCTGCTCTGATCCGAAAGAATAGTCTCATCGGGACACGAAACTGGCAGAGCGAGGTCGTGCCATTGCTCGCTTTCGGGATCCCATGCCCAGACGTTTCCGAATCGGTCGGGATCGTTCAGAGCATCCTGACAGTTGTATCCGATGATCAGCTTGCCTGGTATGCAATCAGACTGGTTACGATGTTGCTGTGATCGAGTTTCCAGCTGTCCCCCACGCCTTCCCCGCCGATCTGTGCCCATTGGCCGGATCGGTACCGCCAGGCCTCTCCAATCCAGCGAAGACTTTTCACGCCGTGTCGGACGATGGCGGCATAGAGCTCGTCCCCCAAGGAGCAAAGCGCGTAGACCCACGTCACGCAGTGATCCTCGTCCCAACTTCCCAGTCTCCCCCGGCCGGCGACACAGGACCAATGACCATCCTCCAGTCGATAGATCTCACCGTTGCCCAGGCTCGGATCGTAACCGCCCTCCGTCGTCCATTTCTTCTCCGGAGCACGCTCGGGAAGTCCATAGTTGGTAAAATGGCTCTGCATCCCGACCATCAGCCCGCCCTCGTGCCAGGCCAGCGCGTAGACGTGGTCCTGGTCGGAGGAAACCCAGTCACCTTCACCACCTAGACCGCCGACCTGTTGCCAGGTGTCCCCATCAAAACGCCAGAGCTGCCCCCCTGCGCCCCCAACTTTGACGCCAGCGTAGAGGTAGCGATCTTCTTCATCTGCCAGGAGGCAATTCACCCACTTCAAGCCCGGCCTGAGCCCCACCCCACCCGGCATCGAAGGATTCCAGTCCTCCCAGGATTGGCGAATCTCGCCGCCCCCCACCTGCTCCCAGCAGCCACTGGAGAACCGCCATACCTCTGCCTGGGCGGCGCCGATACCGGTATAGAGGTCGCCACGGAATCGAGCGAGAGAACGCGTTCTTTCCTGTTCGCGCGAAGGCGTCCAACTGCCGGAGCGGCCCTGACCCCCGATCAGTTCCCATCGGACGGTCGGGTGTGTGGGAATGGGAGCCTCGGGCGCCTTGAACAGCTGCCTGAAATCAAGCGATATCGAATTGGATTTCTCAGGACCCATAAACTTCGACTCTGGTGAGACTCGCCTCTTAGGACCGCTGGTCAAATGGGGCCGTGGCTGATAGATTGCCGTGTGACGCCTCCTGCATCCCGGCACTGAAGGACGGATGCCTACCCTTTTCGGAGAGGATGATAAGGCGGAGGCGCGCGTCTTCCAACCCTCTGGAGATCCGCAAGTGTTCCTGCACGAGCTCGACTGGGAACGATACGAGCAGCCTGTGCTGTCAGCAATGACAACACAACAGGACTGGTGTCGGGTCACCCTCTACAGTCCGTCGGTTGTCCGAACCGAGCAGGGCTACCGGATGTGGTATTGCGGCAACCGGACCGCGACCCGTACGAACGAGATGGACCTCGGCGTGGCGGAATCGGAGGACGGCATCCTATGGACCCCCTCGCCGGCAAACCCGATTCTGAGTTCGGCAGATCTTCCGTGGGGTGGCGCGTGGCAAACGCCTCACGTCCTGTTCGACAGCGCGGCCGGCTGCTTTCGGATGTGGTTTGTCATGGCAAACTCGGAGCGCGACAGCGAGAATCGGCTTCTCAGCTTCGGCCAGAAGCTGGGATATGCCGTCAGTCCTGACGGCCTGGATTGGGATGTCCATCCTGAGCCCGCTCTCCCGAGCGCAAGAGGGCCGTGCGTTCTGAATGCGGATGACGGCAGCTACGAAATGTGGACGAACACATCCCCGAGCACGGGCGGCGAGTTTCGAGATCTCGTCTCCGGCATCTATAGATCTACCTCTCCCGACGGCCTGAACTGGACACGCGACCCGGATCCGGCCGTGCGCACAACCGATACCCTGCGAAGTGTCGTCTATCCCTTCGTCATAAAATCGGGCGTGGAGTACACCGTGTGGTATGGCTGCCACGTCGATGGAGGGGTGTTCGAAATCTACTGTTCAACGTCCCCCGACGGCCGTACCTGGACCCATCATCACGACAAACCGTCGTTTCCCGCGAGCCACGATCCGAACCGCTTCGATGGCCGCTACACCTCCACCCCCTGCGTCCTCGAGGAGCCCGATCGCTACCTGCTCTACTATTCCGCCAGGGACTGGGGCAATTTCTACGGCGCGGGCGACGGCTCGGTTCAGTTCGACGCCGACGGCATCTACCGCCATATCGGACTCGCGATAGCCTACAAATGAGTCGTTAGACGGAGGCTCCGATGAAGGAAGAAACAGTGGCGCCTGATGGCCTGGCTACAGTTGAGTTGAAAGATCATCAGCTCGTTTGTGACGATGCGATGCTCGATCACACCCACAACGTCTGGCGCTCCCTCCATCATCCAGTCAAACACGAAGCCAACCCGGTCCTGGAGTCTGACAGACCCTGGGAGGGATACCTCATCCTGCAGCCGGGTACCGTGATCTACGACGAACAAGCAGCCCGCTTCAGGATGTGGTACAACACCCGGCCCACGCGGAAGACACCCGATGCCGGCCACAACCTTTGCTACGCCACATCATCCGACGGTGTTCATTGGGAAAAACCCGAGCTGGGCCTGACTGAATTCGCTGGCTCGACTGCCAACAACATCCTTCTACAGGGTCCAGTCTGGACGCACTGTATCATCGACGATCGAGAGGAGACAGACCCCGAAAGACGCTACAAGATGCTCTATTGGGGCTGGCTCGATCAGTCTGAGAAAAAAGGCATTTACGCCGCGTTCTCACCCGACGGCATCCATTGGAATATCTACGAAGGAAACCCCATCATCCCGACGTGGGCAACCGGTGACACGTTCAGTTTCCTACGTGATCCCTCGTCAGGCCAGTACTGGCTTTACCATAAAACGCCTCGCGAACCGATACGCACGGTCTCCCGCATGGTCAGCGACGACTTCATCCACTGGCGAGAGAGTCAACGCGTGCTCGCCCCCGATCCGCTCGATCCTCCCGATACACAGTTTTACGGGTTGTCTGCTTATCCATCCGGTGGTCAATATCTCGGTCTCCTCTGGGTCTATCACACCTACATCCAGACAATGGACGTCCAGCTCGTGTCGAGCCGCGACGGTTTGCACTGGGATCGCACGGCCGATCGCAAGCTGCTCGTACACCTCGAGCCGACAAACAACTTTCAAGGACACGCATTCGATAGCAAGATGATCTATCCCGCTTCTGCGCCGGCGATCCACGACAGCAAACTGTGGCTCTACTACTCGGGCTTCACCGTCCCACACAATGCTTACGCCGACGATCACGACGGCTGCATCGGACTGGCGACGACACGCGAAGACGGATTCTGTTCACTCGATGCCACGAGCGAGGGCGTTATCGTGACCAAACCGTTCAGCTGGAAAGGCGCAACGTTGTGGGTCAACGCGGCTGCCCAACAGGAAGCGGATACGACCCACAGCGATCGACTCGGGTCCGTCGGCATCCGAGTTCAGATCGAAGACGAGGGCGGTGAGCCGGTCCCCGGATTCGCGATAGGTCAGTCGACGCCTTGTTCGGGCGACCAGACAGAAGCTAAGATGACTTGGAATGAGACCAGCAATCTGAGCGATCTCGACGGACGAACGGTCCGACTACGATTCGTGCTCAGCTACGCGCGCCTGTATGCCTGGAGGGTCAGTTAATGACTGCAGAAACGCACACGTTCGAGAATGCGGATATCGGCGAAGGCGCCGTGATCGAGCCCGATGTCTCTGTCGGCTTCCGCTACCATCCCAACTGCGGTAGGGCGACGATCGGCGCTCACACCATCCTGCGCAAGGGCACGATCATCTACGGCGACGTCCACATCGGCGACCACTTCCAATCGTGTCACTACGCCGTGATCCGTGGAATGGTCAGAGCGGGTGACTACTGCACGCTCTGCCACTCGTGCATCGAGGGTGTGACGCGGATGGGAAACGGCGTCCGGATCATGTCGCACACCTACATCCCGACCCGCACCTGGATCGGAGACAACGTATTCATCGGGCCGGGCGTCACCTTCCTCAACGACCGCAGGCCGGGAAGGCGCGATCCCACGCCGACGCCGCGCTCTGCCACACTCGAAGACGACGTGATGATCGGAGGCGGCTGCACGATCCTCCCCGGCGTGACGATCGGCCAACGCAGCTTCATTGCCGCAGGCGCGCTCGTGAACAAAGACGTCCCGCCACGCAGCCTCGTCATGGGCGTCCCCGGCCGAATCGAGCCCCTCCCCGAAGATCTCGACCGCGATAATCACCGCGACCTCACGATCCAACCCTACGACCTCTGGCACCCCGCCCAGCCACATCCCGGCCCGGACATCTGGCCCTCCGATTGGCCCGAACCGTGGAAAGTAGGATAGTCGTTTCCTAACCCCCGACCGCTGACCGCTTGTTGCCGCCGGCATAGATACCGTCACACTGAGCGGAGTCGAAGTGCCGGTAATCGAGGCGCACCACGGCACGTCTTCACCCGTCACCACTCTCTGACTTCTGACCACCGATTGCCGGTCACCGCCCCCATAGAACCGTCACACTGAGCGGGAGTCGAAGTGCCGGTACTCACGGCGCATTATGGCCATTCTCGGCCCAACTCAATCACCCCGCCAGAAACTCAGCCAGCCTGGGTGTCTCCAACGTCCGAGTGATGCGAAACGACCCGGCCGGCCCATTAGGGTGTCCCGTATACACGAAGATGTGCTGAACGCCCTCCTCAGCATCGATGACCCCGCCCGCAGGATGAAAACCGTCTGCCGTCTTGTAGAAACCCTCTCCTTCGTCCATTGAGCGCTTGTCGAACAGGACACCCTCGAACCGCCACTCCGCCGATTCCCACTCCGCCGGATCGATGCTCCACAGATCCACCAAGAGCCTTTCTCGAAACGACCGCACGACCTCCAAGCGACCCGTCACCGGATTGAAGTCGATGTCAACGGTGTCCATGACCTGCGTGTGTCGAATATTGGCCGTTCTTCTCACATCGACTGGCTTTCCACCCGACATCCGGATCTGCTGATAGGACGTTTTCGCTCGCTCATCGCGGCCCAGAATGAAAACATCCCCATCGTGAACGACGGCAGCTGGTTCGTGTTGTACCGCCCAGAACGGGAGTTCGTGAACGGTCTTGTCCCACGTGACGCCGTCGTCCTTTGAACTGAAAACCACGAGGTTATGGTGAAAGAGTCCGTCGGGGCCATCGACTGGATTGGGATACTGCTTCCCTCCTCCGTAACCCACCGTATTTCCGAACGCGCAAAGCCCCATCTCGGGATGATCAATGATCCTCGGACCGAGATACACGATGTAGCCATCCATCGTGTCCTCCCGAAACTGATCGTTGAGGTGTGTCCACGATCCACCACGGTCTTTCGAGCGGAAAGCGCCGTAGTTACACAGCACCAGGACCGAATTCTCCCCAGAGGTTCCGATAGCGTTCAGATGAAGCTTGTAGCCCTGCTTACTTTCGTTGACCGGCCCGAACTTGTACCGATGCGACAGAGGCAGGATGCCGCCGCGGTTCTTGTCATCGGGATGCATCGCCTCTCTAAGATCGACCGACCCGGACCACGTCTCGCCACCGTCCGCTGACGTCTTGGCCATGGAGAAAGTGGAGTGCTCGTCCCCGTTCCCGGCACCGTACGCATTATGGCCCGGAATGCGGCGGTGAATGAGCACGAGCGTGTCCTCGACCTGCGTCGCCACAGGCCACCCCATATGATTGTTGTCCCCCAATGGGTCCTCCGGCAGAGCCACCGGAGTCATTTCGATCAGCCCTTGTCTGCGCCCTTCATCGAGCCGAGAAAGCTGCTCTTCACTCGTCGCAAGAAGGTCCAACGCAAAAGGTGAGAAGTTCGCTGGCGCCATGTCACTCTCCCTCGAACGTACACGTGATGATTCTTCCCTGACGACCTCTAACTTCTGACCGCCAGCCGTTACTTTTCTCTTACCTGCTCCAACACCACCCGACTATCCCTGAACAGCTGATCCCAGTCCACATCCAGATTGATCCACGTGGCGCCCCGATCGATCCAGCGCTTGTAGTTCTCGGGCGTATAGCCGATCGACGATCCCAATACTCGTCCACGGTCGACGACCTTCTTCGAGATCGCATCGATCGCGGCCACCACTTCGGGATCGTCCAGCTGCCCCAGCTTCCCCATAGATCCCGCTAGATCGTTAGGTCCAAAGCAGAACACGTCGATCTTTTCCACATCGAGCATGGCGTCGATCTGCTCGACGACTTCGATGTGCTCCATCTGAATCACAATGATCGGTTCATCCTCCATCTCCCTCAGGTAATCTACCATAGAGACCACGCCATATCGCATCCGCCGTTGAGGTCCGAAACCTCGAACGCCTACGGGTGGGTAGCGACACGCCTGAACAGCCGCAGCAACTCCGTCCGCGGAATTGACCTGGGGAATGATGATCCCCGCCGGCCCCAAATCGAGCACCGGCTTGATCACATTCACATCGTTCTGCGGAACACGAACGAACGGCGCCATATCCGTCCCTCTTGAAGCAAGCAGGTGACCTTGAACGACCGATGGATCTAATGGTGAGTGTTCCATATCGACCCAGCTGAAGTCATAACCTGCTTCCCCGTAAAGCTCGCTGACTGCGGGATCCGAGAAGCTGACGCCCGCCCCGATCGAGACCTCTCCTCTCTCTAAACGACCGCGAATCCGTTCGACATTGTTCACGCTGGCCATTCCAGATCCTTTCGCCTGAGTACGATCTGTTACCCAATCCGGTGGATTTGCTGCAAATTGGGTGCTCCTGAACGACCACGATTCGACGAGGTTTCAGATGAGCGACACCCAATCAGAGAAATCAGAGCGCCACGATGATAAGACGGGCGCCCGCGTCCTCCAACTGACCGACACACCGTGCGTGAACCATCCGCTTTACTATCTCGCCAACTCCTTCAGCCCCGACTCGGCCCGACTCGTCTTCGCCTCGAACCGAACCGGGTCCTACGCGCTCTACATCGTCGAGCTCGCCAGTGGCCAAATCGAACCCCTGTCGGATGTCGAAGGAATTTACCCCTTCTCAGGCAACGTCATCGACAATCACGCCTACTATACGACCGCTCGAGGCAGCGTCTATCGGACCTCTCTAACGGATAGGTCTACCGACGAGCTTGCCTCGAAACCGAGCTGTGGCCTCGGCGAAGTCACCATCAACGCGACCGGCGATCTCGATTGTTGTCTCATCACGAACGACGGGAAAGCGAGCCTCCTCGTCTTTCGCACAGACGGCACGGAGACCTTCGTCGTCCTCGACGGCGCCCGTGCCCTCTATCATCCCCAATTCCATCCAACCGATCCCGAACTGCTGATTTATTCCGCGGATCCGCCTGACCCGCGCCTGTGGAGCGTCCGCATCGACGGCTCCGAAGACCGGTGCTTCTACGCCGATCAGGGGGAAGAGTGGTTCGTCCACGAGACTTTCCTCGGACCGACGGATCGCGTTATCCTGTCGCACTGGCATCGTGGAATCATCGAGGTCGACCTCCGGACGGGCGCCCTCCGCACGATCAGGGAGTTCAGTGCCTGGCACATCTCGTCGAATCCAGCCGGCGACCGCATTGTCTGCGACACGCATCTGCCCGATGTCGGCCTCTGCCTCGTCGATCCCGAAACCGGCGACTATGAATCCCTCTGCTATCCTGACGCCACGAACCAGGGTCATCAATGGTCCGAACCCACCCCCCTCGTCGCCGATGGCGAAGCCCCCGGCTGGGCCACGATGACCGAAGCCGTCTCCGCCGAAAGCGCCTACGGCCCCCAATGGAGCCACCCCCATCCCTCGTTCAGCCCGAATGGCAAATGGGTCTCCTTCACCTCCGACATCACAGGCCATCCTCAGGTCTATGTCGTCGAAGTGACGTGAGACATTCACGCACAAAGCCGGAGAAGCGTCATCCCGGTACGCCTCTTGGCCGGGATCCCCTTGGCGTCTGCAACGCAGTTCAATTTCACTCCCTTCGCGCCGGAGCCTGTCCCGAGCGGAGTCGAGGGGCGTCTTCGTGTTGATTTCCTATGTCTAATCGCGACCCCTATCACTTGATCTTCAACAACGACGGCGGAACGCTCTTTCGCCCCTTCGCACCGGCCGGCGAGGAGCCCTTTACGAAAAAAGGCTTCGTCGACCATACCCTCGGCTATCTCGAGAACACGCAGGTCGACGCCTTCTCCTGGACCCTCGGGACGGATATCTGGCGCACGCCAGACATTCAGGGAGCCGGTCGAGCGACCAATTTTTACAGCCACAGGACCGAGGTCGGCGAGCGGTTCTACGACCTCGAGCCGCCCTTCCATGCGCGAAGCTGGCAGGTCATCGCCGACCGGGTCAAGCATATGATCGCCGAGGGCGACGATCCGCCGCTAGTGCTTGCTGACGCCGCACACCAGCGCGGGCTCGACTTCTTCCTTTCGGTCCGCATGAACGACGCCCACGACGGCCGCATCGTCGAACGCAACAGCAGGCCGCTCTATGGCTCAAAGCTCGCACTGAACTATCCCGTCTTCGAAAACGGCCGGTTCATCGAGGAGAACATCCGAGGCCACATCTGCCGGATGAAGCTGGAGCATCCGGAATGGCTGATCGGAGAGCAGAATTCACTCACACGCGTCTGCGCGATCGCGTTTGACTACGCCCACCAGCCAGTCCGCGACTTTCGTCTTGCCCTGATCGATGAAGGCGATCGGACAGTACGACATCGACGGAATCGAGCTCGACTTCCTACGACACCCTCTCGTCTTCAAGCCTGGAGAAGAGCGTAAGCACGCCCACCTGATGACGGCCTTCATCGGACGTGTAAGAGAAGCCCTCGATCGGGCGGGCTCGGAGCGTGGTAAGCACCTGCGTCTTTCGGTACGTACGCTGGTTCCACTCGAGGCATCCCGCCGAATTGGGCTCGACGTCGACGAATGGCTACGCGAAGGCTTCATCGATATCTGGATAGGCGGCATCGTTGACCGTACGCGCCTCGATCTGCGTGAAGTCGTCAAGCTGGCTGCGAAATACGAGCGGCCCCGTCTATGCCTCGTTCAAGACAGATGCCATCCTCGGCCGTGGCCACCATAAGCCAGAAGCCTTCCGAGCCGTCGCGGCAAACCACTATCGCGCTGGTGTGCAGGGCATCTACCTGTTCAACATGACAGCTTATCGATACCGCTGGCTGGCAGGCCGGACACCCCCCGAGGGTCTGGGCTTGGACTACGATTACCGACCCTTGTGCGAGATCGGTTCGTTCGAAGACATTCGACACGAAGACAAACACTACATCTTCGACAACAAAGGATCGGGTCACCTGACGGACCTCCTCACCTTCTCGGAGTTGGCACCCGAACTGCAGGACCGACTGTTGACTTCCGAGTGGGGCACAGCTTTCGACAAGCCCGTCTTGCCAGCCCTCTTGCAACAGGGCCAGTCGGTCGAAACCGTCCTCCGGATCGCCGATGATCCCACCGATGCGGAGGAAGCTGGCCAGCGATTGACCGCGACCCTCCGTCTGATCCTCACCGATATGACAGGCGGCTCCCACGTCCTGACCCTCGTGTGGAACGGCAGCGCGCTTCCAGCGCAGACGTTGATCGAAGACATAACCTATCAGCTCGACCTCGATCTTTCACCAGATCACATCATCTGCGGCGACAACGTGCTTGAGCTCTCGCTCGATTCTGGGGATCCCGAGGTCTTATCCGAAATCCGCATCGACGACGCACAAGTGATCGTCAGCTACAAATGAGTTTCCTTATACCCGGTGGTGAAGGCGCTCCTCCGAATATTGTCCCCGACAGGACCTCAGACGTAGGCCCGCCTCCCCACTGTGTCCATCTGTGTGCAGGCGCCTGCCCCGAGCGGAGTCGAGGGGTGGTTCCTTTCTAATGAACCTCGCCATCCACACCAGCGCCTACAGCGACTACCGCCTTCCCGAGGCCCTGGCCCGCATCGCCGACGCCGGCTATGACGCCGTCGAGATCGCTGCGGACATCTCCGAATCACGACATTTCGAGTTCCATACAGCGACCGCAAGTGATGTCGCTAACCTGAGTGGACTTCTTTCGGGCCACGGCCTGAAGCCCGCGGCTGTCGACATCGGCGGTTGGGATCCCGAGCTTTGCATTACGAACCTCGACCAAGCAATGCGTAGAGAGGCGGTTGCGAACGTGAAGCACGCCCTTTCTGTCACCAGCGACTTGGATTGTCCCCTAGTTACCGCCCATCTATGGGGCTTGCCTGCCGAGGGATCACGCGATCGAGCAGGCGAATTTCGCGATCCCTTTCTCCGATCCGTTTCAGAGTTATCCGAAACACTCGATGAGCGCGGCGTAAGCCTTAACATGATGCCTCATCCTGGCGGCTTCATCGAAGAGTCCGACGGAACCGTTGACCTTGTTCGCGAAACGGGAAATCCGCGTGTCGGATACACGTTTGGCATCAGTCACGCCTTCGTTATCAACAAGCAGGGCCAGACACCCGCCGAAATGATCGACTACGCCGGAGCAACACTCACGCACGTCCTCGTATCCGACACCCACGACATAAAACGCATCATCGCCCCACCCGAGGTCAAGGCCCACGAGCACACGGTGCCAGGCAGCGGAGATATCGATTTCCCATCAGTGATCGCCGCTCTCAGCGTGATTGACTACAGTGGAGCGTTGTGCGTCCATTTAATCTCAGAACGCGACCGAATTCTCAAGGCCGCCGCTGAGTCGAAGACACTGATCGACCGATGGCTGGCGGAGTAAGTTCGACAAACGTTTTCGCTCGAGGCATCTTCCGATCTGCGGTTGTTTTCCAAAACTCGGCGAACTCTGATTCCGGGCTGCGCCATTTTGTGTTCATTTGTGTTTTTTGGTTGCTCTGCTTCTGACTGGAGGAACTATGTCAACAATCCCCGAAATCCACCCCGACGAAGTCATCGACTTCATGAATGTCGACACGACCGACTTCGAATCCTTCTCACGCGCAGAACAGATCCGTCATCTCGAAGTCGAAGGCTACGTCGTTCTGCCCAACATGTTGAAAGCCGACCATATCTCGCGTCTCAAAGCCGAGCTCGCGAACGTCGAGATGCATCCAAAGCCCTACAGCGAATACCTCACGACCGGGGGCCAGCAGCCGCAGTTCGTGAGTCGTGCGGTCACCGAGCTCATCGGCCATCCACCGATGATCGGATTCCTCACCGAGCTGATGGGCCCCGACATCGTCTTTACTCGCGGCTTCTTTCAGCGCACGAATCCCGGGTCGCCCGGCATCTCACTGCACACCGACGGCCAGCCTTTCGGCTCCTCCATCTTCGACTACGAGGGCAGCTCGCCCAAGCTGATCCGCGTCCTCTACTACCTCGACGACCTCATCCCCGAGCGCGCCCCATTCCGTCTGATCCCGCGCAGCCACCTCTCCTTCCACGCGCAAGCCAACCCGTACGTACGCTACAAGTCCCATCCCGAGGAAAAAACGATCTGTGCGAAAGCAGGCTCGGCCGTCCTCATCCCTATCACCCTCTTCCACGCCACCCATCCCAATACCGATGCATCGCCTCGCGAGCTGATCCAGTTCGGATACCGACCCGCCTGGGCAGGTCCCATCCAGCCGATGGATGAATGGGATGAGAAGTGGGTCGCCTCATTACCTGAGCGGTCGAAGCCATACGTCCAAAGCCTCAACACGACCGGTGGCGTCTGGGGACTCGAGCACAAGCCTGCTGGAATGACGACCGATGCGCCCGGCATTAATCCCAGCCGCTGGGGTGATTGAGCGACGTCAGCAGATGAGTAAGTCTCCGAATCTCAAGGTCGGCATCATCGGGTGCGGCGCACACGGCCGTGGCCACGTCAAAGGCTACACCGAGCTCCTAGAAGCAGACGTCGTGGCCGTCACGGACCTGGACCCAGACAAAGCACGAGAGGCATCGCTCGAGTTCGACGTCAAGCATTACTATGTCGACTACCGCAAGATGCTCGACGAACACGCGCCCGACATCGTCAGCCTCGCCTTGCCGCCGGCAGTCAACCTGGACGCGACCATCGCTTCCCTCGAAGCCGGGGCGAACGTCCTGATCTCCAAACCACTCGCATTGAACGTCGATCAGGCGAAGCAAATGATTGCGACGGCCGACCGATGCGGGAAACACCTTTCTATGGGTCTCCAGAATCGCTTCAGCCCCGATGCCCGCGCCCTGCGTCGATTTCTTGCAGACGGCAAGCTGGGCCACGTCTACCACACGCGCATCTGGCACGGCCACGTGATGCACATCCCACCCACGCCCACCATGTATCGTCGCGAGTTGGCGGGCGGAGGCGTGGTCTTTCACACGACTGTCCACCTTCTCGACGTAACCCTGTGGATCCTGGGCAATCCAAAGCCTGTTCGCGTCTCCGCATCGAGCTACCAGAAAGTGGGCCGAATGAAGACGCCACGCATTTCCTGGTCGGGTTCGGCCGAGGATTGCGACATCGAGGACTTCAACGTCGGTCTGGTCCACTTCGAGGACGGATCGACGATGACGGTCGAAAGCAACTGGATGATGCACCCACGTGCTCGGCAGAGTGGAGCGGAAATCCTTGGAGACTGGGGCGTCGCAAGCCTGCGTCCTTTGAAGGTCGAGCTGGAAGAGGGTGAAGACATCATTGACGTCACACCTGACACGGACGACGACAAGCCAGGGACGGTTTACCAGGACTTCTGCAGGAGCATTCTCGAAAATCGAGCACCCACTGTCCTGCCCAACGAAATGCTCGACGTACAACGGGTGTTGGACGCACTCTACGAAGCGGCGGAATCCGGGAAAGAGATCGAAATCAGGGACTGAATCTGCCGATTCCCCATCAGGGCAGACGGAGACCAGATTGAATGGACAAACAAACGATTATCTACGGTGAAGTGCTGGGCGCAGGATTGCTGGCTGACATCGCAAGCCCATCTGGCGACGGCCCGCACCCGGTCATCGTCGGTGTCCACGGGGGGCGCTGGCACTACAGTAATCGTGCTGCGTTGGGTGCGGCGCCCGACGTCCATCAATGGGCGGCCTTGGGCTACTTCGCGCTGTCGATCGAGTATCGACTCGTCACGTGTACCCCGGCCCCGGCGTGCTTTCAGGACGCCCTCTGCGCCATCCGATGGGTCCACGCCCACGCAGACGAGTATCGACTCGATCTTGATCGCGTCTACATCACCGGAATGTCCGCCGGTGGACACCTCGTCTCTCTCGCCGCCACGCTGGGTGGCGAACACTTCCCGAAAACCGGTGGGTGGGAGGATCAGCCCTGTGACTTCCGTTCGGCCATCAGCGTATCCGGCGCTTACGATCTCCTGAAGCTGAATTGGGCGTGTGGGTGGATCACACCCGGTGTGCCGTGGGATGATGCGAGACGTTTAGGGTCGCCGCTCGAGCACGTATCGCCCGAGACCAAACCGATGCTCGTGTTCCATTCCGAGAACGACGGTTCGATCCCCTTCGATCAGGCCGTCAGAATGGACGAAGCGCTGACGGAGCACGGCGTTCACCACTGCTTTCTGCAATACCCGGACCGCGGCCATATCGGACTAACGGAAGACTTCGTCCTCGAGGAAAGCGTCCGCTTCATCCAGGAGGTCGAATCAGCGCAGTGATGTCGACCGACACAAGCGAAGCCTACTGCGAGGGTACCGAGCTCATCGTTCAATTCGAGGATATGCACACCGCGTAGGGACGCTTCGCGAACCGTCCTTACTCTCACGTTTCCGCTATGGGGAAACGACCCTTGCCTGACTCCCCACATCGACGAATCGCCGTCATCGATCTCGGCTCCAACACCGCCCGTCTGATCCTGCTCAGCGCCGTGTCCGCTCATTCATTCCGCCAGATCGACGAAATCCGTGAGGTTGTCCGTCTTCGAAAAGAGATGACC
Organism: Candidatus Latescibacterota bacterium; assembly: GCA_965198115.1. Lineage (GTDB taxonomy): Bacteria > Latescibacterota > UBA2968 > UBA2968 > UBA2968 > UBA6620. Next base: position 5,344,067 of record OZ240241.1, read on the forward strand.
GAAGATGGACTGGCAGAAAATGCCGTCAATCGCGCCTTCTCCACGCTTCGACTGTTCAAGCGGTTCTGTGACTCACGCGAAGTAGACGAAATCATCGCCGCCGCAACGAGTGCCGTCCGTGAGGCTGCTAACGGTTCTACCTTCATCGAATCCGTAAAACGCGATGTGGGTCTCACGGTCCAAATCCTTTCTGGTGAACGCGAAGCCTACTACGGGGTGCTCGGCGTCCTGAACGAGGTATTCATCGAAGATGGCTTCGTGTTGGACATCGGCGGCGGCAGCGCTCAGGTCAGCGAGGTACGCGATCGACGATACGTGAGCGGCGACTCTCTTACGTTGGGTGCGTTGGCGCTGTCTGAGCGCTTCGTAACATCCGATCCGATCTCGGACTCGAGTTACGAAGCCATGGAGAAGGAAATTCGCAGTCAGATCTCGACGGTCGCGAAGAGGAAGGGAAGGGTCCCGATTGTGGGTCTTGGAGGAACCATCCGAAACCTTGCAGCCATCGAGGCAGAAAGGTCGGGTTACCCGCTCAACACGTTACACGGCTTCTCACTGACCAGAAAAGAACTGGTCAAGACCATTCGTCAGCTTCGAAGCAAGCCACTGAGCAAGCGTCAACGAATCCCGGGTCTGAACCAGGACCGGGCGGATATCATCTTGCCGGGCGCCATGGTCGCACGAGAGGTTATGGATCGGCTCGACGTGAAGCAGATGGGCGTCTCCGAGGGCGGGCTTCGGGAGGGGCTATTCTACGAGCTTTTCCTGGCCGGTCAGTCAGAGCCGATCATCCCCGACATCCGTGCATTCAGCGTGCTCAACCTGGCTCGTAACTACGGCGTTGATCTGACCCACGCCGAACAAGTGAGGCACCTCGCCGGACGTCTGTTCGAGCAGACGATCCCGCTTCACGGCTACGGAAGCGAAGAGCGAAACCTGCTCGATGCGGCCGCGATCCTTCACGACCTTGGCATGATCATCGGCTATGCCGCGCATCACAGGCATTCACAAACGTTGATCGAGCACAGTGGGCTGCCCGGCTTCACCCCACGCGAAGCGGCCCTCGTCGCGCTCGTCGCTCGGTATCATCGGAAGGGAAAACCCGAGACGTCGGACTACGATCAATTGTTGGGACGAGGAGATGGGAAACGGCTCGCTTGCCTGGCAGCGATCCTTCGTACAGCGGAATACCTCGAGAGAGGCAGGAACGGGATCGTGTCCGACGTCGAAGTGATGTGGGACCAGAAGCACCTCCGTGTCGCCCTTGTCGCTGAATCTTACCCTTTGGTGGAGATCTGGCAGGCGGAGCAGCACGCCGCGTCTCTACTGGAATCCGTGTTCGACCTCAGAGTCCTTTTCTCGAATACAGCGACCCAGTGACGTGAACCTGACCTATCGATCCCCCAAGACCGAGGTCCGACCGAGTCAAGGGGTGTCACATTCTCACCAGGACTCAATGGGCTGCTTTCGTTTTCTTCGTGCCTTGGTGTCTTCTTGATTCAAGCCTTTCCGACTGAGAAGGAGCATGCAATGCCAGACCACCGACCCGACATCATCGTCATCATGGTCGATGACATGGGCTACTCCGATCTTGGCTGCTATGGTGGCGAGATCGAGACACCAAACATCGACGCGCTTGCAGCCAACGGTGTTCGCTTCACCCAGTTCTACAACTGTGCCCGATGCTGCCCGACGAGAGCGTCGTTGCTAACGGGACTATATCCACACAGAGCTGGCATCGGCCACATGACGCACCAGACCCAGGACGCGATGAACCAGAGAAGGGCCGTTGCGCGTGGCCCTTACCAGGGCTATCTGAGCAACAACACCGTGACGATCGCAGAAACCCTGCGGACCTCCGGCTACCAGACGTTCATGTCGGGCAAGTGGCACGTCGGCTCCTTCCGCCCGAACTGGCCGAAGGACCGCGGGTTCGATCGCTACTACGGAATCCTCGGCGGCGCCTGTAACTACTGGGCTCCCGAACCCAGTCGCGGGCTGCTGGATGAGGATGAACCTGTCATCGATCTAGCGGACGACTATTACACGACCGACGCCTTCTCTCAGCGGGCAGTCGAATACGTCGAAGGCGCTGATCCCGAAAGGCCTTACTTCCTCCATTTGATGTACAATGCCCCGCACTGGCCGCTCCACGCATGGCCGGAGGACATCTCGAAATACAAGGGCAAATACAAGATTGGTTGGGACGAGATCCGCGAACGTAGAGTGGCCAAACAGAAGGAGATCGGGCTGTTTCCCGATGATCTCCCGCTCTCGCCAAGAGATTCGGAATGTCCACCGTGGGACCAGATCGACCGCGTTCCGGATATGCAGGGCAAGACCTACACCGAAGACGAGTGGGATCACCGAATGGCTGTGTACGCAGCAATGATCGACCGTGTCGACCAGGGCATTGGCAAGCTGCTCGACAAGATTCGCGAGAAGCGCGACCTCGACAACACGGTCATCATGTTCCTGGCCGACAACGGCGCGTGCGCCGAATCCCACGATCCCGTCCCCGACATCCTGGCCGGCCCAAAGGAATCCGACACCGCCTGCTTCCTCCCCTGGGCGAACGCGTCGAACACGCCGTTCCGTCTGTTCAAACACTGGCTCCACGAGGGCGGATCCGCGACACCCTTCATCTTCCACTGGCCGAAAGGTGTAAAGCAGAATCACATCGAGAAAGACTACTACGCGCACGTCAAAGACGTTATGCCCACGTGCCTCGATCTCGCCGGTGCGACCTACCCGCTACAACACCGCGGCTATCCCGTCCAGTCGATCGACGGCCGTTCCCTGATGCCCAACCTGAACGGAGAAGTCAGCGAAAACACCGAAACGCTTTATCTCGAGCACGAAGGCAACAGGGCCGTCCGCCGCGGAAAGTGGAAGTTGGTCTCCTACTACAGCGAACCCAGAGGATTCACGGATGGCCCCGTGGGCAAGGGCGATCGGACCGGCCCGTGGGAGCTCTACGACATGGAAGTCGACCGCGTCGAGCTCAACGACCTGTCCGACAAGGAAATGAGAATCAAGGAGGAACTAATCGAGGCCTACGGCGCATTCTCCGAGAGGACCGGCGTATCCGACTGGCAGGAAATCCAGCGGGATCTGGAGAGGTATTACGCGGAGTAGAGAAAAGCACTCATCGAGAGAAACCTTGTCACCCCGGTACGCTTCTTGGCCGGGCAAATTGCCCCGCACACAACCGACTGCCCACTGCCTACTATCAGGGCGGCGCAGCCCACTCGATCGTCAACCGTCCCCAGTCCACCGTCTACTGCACAGGCATCATATCCCATGCATCCAAGGTCCGCACCACCGCCTCTCCGCCCTTCGCAAACAGGGCCACACCAAGACTGTCTTCTCGCATCGGGTAGATCCGCTGCGTCACACACTGCCGGTCATTCGCGAAAACCTCCAACACCGACCGGTCGAGAAAGATTCGCAGCCTCAGCCGCTCATTGTCAGCCAACCTGAACGGCGCTTCCTGCGAGTCCGTCACCAGAGCGCCATCCCGCTGACCTGACGCAGAATACGTCACGTCCTCATCCAGGGTAGATCGCGCAAGGTCAATTCTCAGACATTCATTCGCCGTTTGACATTCGATCACCGTCTTTTCTTCTCCGTCCGGCGAACACCTTACCTTGACACCGTACGAAGTCGCCCCACGACCTTCGATCTCCACCAACAGCTCCAGACAGTCTCCCCAGACGTCATTGATCGTCGCCTCCGAATCTGGGAACAACCGGATGTCCTCGAGATGGCGATGGTTGGCACGCAACGTCTCGAGCTCCACGGCTGGCTCGATCCGCAGACTTCCGTCTTCGAACAACGAAAGAACGCGCGGAAGCGTCATTACCGACGCCCACCCGTGCCCTTCCCACAGTCGTGCTTCCCGAATCCAACCGAAAAAGATGCGTCGTCCCTTGCCATCTAACAACGTCTCGGGTCCTGACAGCTGACCTCCAGGCCAGTTCATCCTCCCGTGCATTTCAGGGTAAAATCGATCTCCCTCGTAACGTCCAAGGTAGTAGTGCGCGATCCCCGCATAGGGACGATGGCCGTGCATCAACAGCATATGTCGGTCACCCATCGGGAAGAAGTCCGGACACGCACAGTCTTCGACTTCGGACGTCCACTCTCGCGACGACTTGTAGAAAGGACCTCGGTATTCCCAGTTCTCGAGATCGTCCGATGTGAACAGACTCGTTGCGTCACCTTCGTATCCTGGATGGGTGTTCTTGTTCCCGATCAGAGCATAGTAGACGCCGTTGTCATACCAGGCGCACGGATCGAAAACACGGTACTCCTGCCCCTCAACTTCGGGGATGACCGGGTTCGACGACGACGGCGTCCAGTGAATGAGCTCGTCATCCTCGCAGGTCGAGATGCAAGTGCCCTGCTCGGGAACGTGATAGATCATCGTGGGAACGGGTGCGTTCTCAATCGCGTCCCCACTGTAGATGCCCCTCGGCGTGGATCCGTCAAACGCAGGCTCGATCGCCGGGGGATGGTGAACCCAGTGCACTAAATCGCTGCTCGACGAATGCTCCAGCACCGGCAGCCAATCTTCCTCCGGATCCTCGACAGGTTCAGGCGAAGGCGCACGACCCAAGTAAAAGACGTGATACCGTCCCTTCCAATACATCGTCCCGTTAGCGTCGTTCCAAAATCCGTCCAGAGGAATGAGATGGTATCGCGGACGGTGTGGATCTTCCCTCATACGCCTACGCAATTCGCGAGCGCTACGAATCAGCGGGTCGAACTCGCTGCTTGGCGTGTTCACGCTTCGTTTCCTTGAGTTGCTGTCAACCAGGACAGGAAGTGGAGGAACCACTCGCGGTGCCTCCGTAGGCCTTCACAGGGTCACTTCGAGCGAGAGTCGAGAAGTCCCTTTTTTGCCTACGGCAGATAGTCCGTCCCCGTGCGGTCCTGAGCGGAGTCGAAGGGACGGGGACCAGCGTTCGTGATCCCGGATGTCGCGGCCCGATTGAAGTGGTTCGGATAAGACCGGGCCCAGTTAATGACATCACGCGCATGCTTGCCCCTGCGATGCCTCTAAATAAATGCAAAACTGTAAACCTTCGCCCGCTCCAGAAAGAACCTCAGTTTCACTGGCCCCCGTTCACCCGGGCCATCCGATACTTCTCGACAAGATCGTCTTAGAGGACGGTGCCATAGAGGTGAATTGCGTCGGCTCATTCCCTGCCCGCCGTACTCCCACGGCTTGTCCTCGTCGTGCTCCATTACGAATCGAACTTTTTCCCCCTGCTGAACCTCACGTTCGATCCCACTCTCAGACTCGATCAGGACTCATCGAGCAACAACAGACTTTCATCGGCAGGGGGGTCAGATAGATCATGCACTCATTCTCACGTAAGTCTCACCACCGTTTTTTTTCGATAGCGAGATTAGACTTGGATCTCTAAAATAAGCTCCGGATCCGTTTGAGGATTCCCTGTCCGATCCCATTGTCGAGTAGGAATTGACAGATCATTCCAGAGGATCAACATTCCGAGGGAAGAGGGGGAGAGCCATTCGCCCCGTTCTCATGGCTTCCCCCCTTCAGGCGGAAACTGCCCGACGATAAAATGCGCCGAGCGGATCTTGCGGCCCAAACCGCGACCGGTCGCCGAGGGTGTCCGCGTTCTGTCCCCGGTATGAGGAACGCCCTCAGCCATCAACTATGTACGTAGTGTCGAACTTCCGTTGCAGCAGGCCATTCATTAGCCACGTGCTCTTGGACTCGAACGACTCATCGGAAATGATTACTCTCAGACGCCTTCTCAAATATCAAGATATCTCCAGCTTAGATGCCAATGATCCAAGGACAACGGAGGTCCATAGAGCGATCATACATGAAAAGCCATTGCTGAAGGATGTTTACGAGAGCTACTACGATGAGTTCATCAGCGCTTCAGAGAAGATACCTCCGGGTGCAATTGTGGAGTTGGGTTCTGGAGGTGGTTTTCTCAAGGACATCACGCCGCGCGTCATCACAAGCGACGTTCTGGTCGTGAACCACGTCGACTTGGTAACATCCGCGGAGTTACTGCCGTTCGAAAGCTCCTCCATCTCGGCACTCTTTCTCCTTAACGTGTTCCACCATATTAAGGATCCACATGCGTTTCTGAGCGAAGTGGAGCGAGTTCTGAAACCAGGGGGGCGTCTTCTGATGATCGAACCCGCTCCAACTCCCTGGTCCCGGATAGTCCGATGGGCCATCCAACACGAACCGTCCGACAGGTCGGCAGGATGGAAGATCGACGGGCCGCAACCCGTATCTGACAGTAATACTGCCCTTCCCTGGATTGTGTTCATCCGAAACCGGCACAAGTTCGAAAGAGAGTTTCCCCACCTTTCTGTTCTTCGACACGTGCCTCATACGCCGTTTCGTTTCCTGCTTTCTGGAGGTATCTCTTACAAGTCTCCGGTACCTACATTCCTGCTCCCATTATTGAGATCTATCGAGTCCCTCGTGTCGCCTTTAGGAACCTCCTCGGCATGCACGTGACTATCGAGGCTTTGAAAGCCGACCGACAATGTTCCATAGGGGGAAGTATTGACGGAGGATAGCAATGAGGAGCCGGGAATGAACGTCGTTTTCCTCTTCTCCGACGAACACAGCGCCTCCGCGATGGGCAACAGCGGTCATCCTGCTGTCCGCACGCCCAACCTCGACCGACTCGCAGAACAGGGCACCGTCTTCGACAACGCCTACTGCGCCAATCCCATTTGCACGCCGTCGCGACTGTCGATGTTGACGGGCCGGTATTGCCACGAAATCGAGGCCTGGGACCTGGGGACCCTCGCCGACCCCGAACGCCATAGCACGTGGGGGCATCATCTCGCGGATTACGAAACGGTGCTGTGCGGGCGTACGCACTTCAACGGGCACGACCGCAGGATGGGCTTTTCTTCTCGTCTCCTCGACGACCTGCCCTCTTGGAACAACACGAAAGGCTCTCCGCCAAGCCGAGGACCTGACGCCAGACGCGGATCCAATTCGCACGTCGCCGAATGCGGGCCGGGTTACCACCCATACAGCAGCTACGACACGCTTGCTACGGACCTCGCTGTGGAATATCTCAACGGAAAGCAGTCCTCGACCGACGCCCCTCCGTTTCTTCTCTATTGCGGCTTCATGCTCCCGCACTTCCCGCTCATTGCCCATCCCGAATACTACGACCTCTACGATCCCGACACCCTCACGCTGCCAGAATCTTGGAACGAGCCGCTCGAACAGCAACATCCGGTCATTCAGCACCATCGTTGGTCCTGGAGAAACGACATCCCGCCGCCGGAAGAGGTCGTGCGCTGTGCGACGGCTTCTTACTATGCGCTCATCACCTATCTGGACGAGCAGACAGGTCGCATCCTGGACACGATCGACAATTCATCTCTCCGCGAAGATACCGTCGTCATCTACACCAGCGATCACGGCGAGATGGCCGGTCACCACGGTATCTGGCAGAAGCAGTGTTTCTACGAGGAAGCCGTGCGTGTACCTCTGATCATCCGTCATCCCTCGGGCAGTAAGCGACGGGTCATCCAGAATGTCAGCCTCGTCGACGTCCTGCCCACCCTCCTCGACATTTCGGGCCGGAACGTACCACCCGATCTTTCCGGACGCAGCCTGCTCGACATCGCGGATACCGAGTCGGAAGAAACCACGCGGACCGTCTTCTCGGAATACCATCATATGGGCATGCTCGACGCCGGCTTTATGCTCAAGAAGGGCCATCACAAGCTTTGTCACTACGTCGGACATACGCCTCAACTGTTCGACGTCGAGTCTGACCCGCTCGAAAACAACGACCTCGCACCCGATCCCGAGCACGCCACGACACTCGCCGATATGGATAGAGCCTTACGCGAGCTGATCGACCCCGAGGCAGTCAACGAGCGGTGCAAGCAAAACCAGGCCGCACGGGCATAGACTGGATATGCTCGGACTCGACAGAGGCGAAATCAGAGTCGTCCCTTACACGGAATCGTGGGCCGAACTCTTCGAAACGGAAAGGCGGGAATTAGAAAATATTATCGGTCAGCACGTCCTCTCGATCGAACACGCCGGGAGCACGTCCGTTCCGGGTTTGTCCGCGAAGCCCATTCTGGACATCGCAATCGCAGTGGAAGATTTCGAGGAAGCCCGCGTGACGATCGACCCCATCGTCGGGCTGGGCTACGAGTACCGCGGAGAGTACGGAATCCCGCGTCGTCACTACTTCGTGAAGGGCCAGCCCACAACCTACCACATTCACATGAACGAAATCACGAGCCAGGACTGGAATAACCTGATCCTGTTCCGCGATTACCTCAGAGCGCATCCCGACGTGGCTGCCGAATACGAATCCCTGAAGCAGTCACTCGTGAAAACGCAGGGAAAGGACCGCACGTGTTATCAGGACGGGAAGGCGCCGTTCATCCAGCAGACGCTCGAGAGAGCACAATCTTAGATGTCGAAAGAGGGACACGAACAATGAATCGACGGGATCTGGGAAGAACGGGGGAAACCGTCAGCGAACTGGGCCTGGGCACGGCTTTCATGCGGCGAAGCCAGGACCAGGGCGGTGTGAATGACTGCGTGGCCCGCGCCATCGACCGTGGCGTTTGCTACTTCGACACCGCCGCCGACTATGGCCAGGGCGAAGACGAGCGCGCACTGGGTGAAGCGCTACTTGGCCGAAGGGAGAAGGTTTTCCTCGCAACTAAGGTAGGAGGCGTGAAAGATGAGGGCGGGCACCGCAACGCCGATTCGCTGATGAGGCAGCACGAGGAGGGATTGAAGCGCTTACAAACCGACCACGTAGATCTGATTCAGATCCACGAAAACGACCAGCGCAAGTGGTGGTCGGATGATCCCGTGCCCCGGGAAGTCGCCGTCTCCCACGGTGGGCCGCTGATTCTGGATGACGAAGACTACGACTTCACCGACTCACCCTGCGTCGAGTTTCTGCATAGAGCGAAAGCGCAGGGATCGGCGCGCTACATCGGGATCACGGGCAAGGACGCACGTCGCCTCGAGCGGATCGTCGCTGCAATCGAGATCGACTCGATGATGATCGCCCATCAGTACAACCCGATCCTGCGCAACGCCGCTCGCTTCCTGCTCCCCACGACGGAAGAGAAGGGTGTCGGCGTAGCGGGCGGCGCGATGTTCCTAAAGGGCTGGCTCGCCGTCCCCCAGACTCAGTGGCGCGACGAACGTCCCGAATGGATGAACGACGAGTTCTACGACGCCTACTTCGGCTACCTCGACATCCAGGCTGAATGCGGCATCCCGCTGCACGAACTGACTCTCCGCTGGCCCCTCGCCGAACCACGGATGAAATGCATCGTCTGCGGCTTCAAGACCTTACCCGAAGTCGAAGCCAACATCGACGCTATTGAAAAGGGTCCGCTTCCAGAAGATCTGCAGCAGGCGATTGACGTCATTGGCATAGTCCAACCGCTCTACTACCAGAATAGAACCGAACTGTAGCCCGAGCAGGCGCACCGGAGAGCAGGCCTCGTAGTTCTGCTCTTCTCCGTGCTCTCCGTGGTAAGCTTTCTGTGTCTTCAGTGTGCTCTGTGGTTCCTAATCGACTTTCAACCGATACGAATACCGATTCATGATCTCGTGGTCCGAAGATCGTGATTTTTTCAGTGAATAGTCGCTCACCGGCAGGTGATAGTACGTCTCCGAGCTCGCACTGATGTACCCTTCCCCATACGGAACCCCGCCACACTGACCGAATGCCCCGTCATTCGTCTCCAACCGTTTACGGGCGTAGGCCCCGCTGTAGCCCTGACTGACCAGACAATCCAGCGCCGCCAGTTTCTTCTCGATGACGTCCGTGATGTCGATGAAAACATCGTTGTAGTACCCTCCGTCCGCATCCCATAAGTTTGCGCGCACGGAAGCCGCTCCCGAACCGAAATAGAAGACCCGTGCCACGCGATTGGGCGGGTTCGGATCCTCTGGATCCACATTGCCTGCGTGAGCCAACGCGTGGCTCACGATCTGTCCGGTGGTAGCGTGCGCGTTGGTGATGCCGTCGGCCTCACGCGGGAAGTGAGTGAGAATGATATCCGGCCGTTTCTCGCGAAACACTTTCGCCAGACGCTTCACGGTCTCTGGCGTGACAATGAGAACCGCATCATCCGCGCCGAAGAACGTAATGTCCTCCACACCCAGTATCCCGCACGCTTTGCGGACCTCCTCCACTTTGACGTCCGACCGCTCTTCCATGAGCTTCTGAAGCGCGTCGCCCGTCGGCACCTCGTCCTTGTGGAACATCTCCTCACTGACAACCGCATCGTGAACGCGTGCCCCGTGCGTGAGCACGACACACCCGACATAGTCGCCACGCTCAACGTGATGCGCCATCGTCCCTCCCGACTGATCGAAAATGTCAGCCGGATGTGCCCCAATCGACATGATGCGAAGCGGTTCGGCCACGACAGTCTCCTTTGCTGGTCTGAGCGGAGTCAAAAATACAGGTTACAGAACGACTTTCGCGTTTCCTTCCTGCTGCGATTGCAGAATGCCCAGCATCATCTTCACCACCTCGCGTCCGTCATAAACCGTACACGACGATTCGCCTTTTCCGTCCAGAATGTCGACGAGTTCGTGAACACCCGCTTCGATCCCCTCCACTTCCCATTCGGGTGCTTCAACACTTGTTATCTCGCCCTCCCTCACGATTTGAGCAGTCCCGTCGTCACCGATGTAGAGCTGCCCTTCCGACCCCAGGACCTGAAGTCGAACGCCGCCCTTTGATCTCTTCTCCCCGATATAGTTGCCCCGGACTCCGTTCGCGAAATGGATATAGGCATTCGCGCTCGGCTCCGTATCGGGGTCGTGTCCTCCGTCTCCACGATATTCGCTGTAATCTTCATACCCCGCTTCTGCTTCGGCCATCAACCACTCGGGCTTCGGATTCCCTGCAAACCAGTAGACCGCATCCAGGATGTGAGTCCCGTTCCTGAACAGCATCGCGCGAGGACCAGGATGGATCGCAATCACCGTACTCACGTCGCCAATGACCCCTTCTTTGTGGATCAGTTCGTGGCTCCGATGCCAGACCGGCATCCAATGTCGCGTGTGGTCTACCGTCAGGACTACGTTGTTCTTTTCACACGCCTCTACCATCTGATCAGCAGCCTCCACACTCACAGCCAATGGCTTCTCGCAAAAGATGCCTTTGACGCCTGCTTCGGCCGCACCCACGACCAGGTTCGTGTGGGCATTATCGCCTGTCGCGACAGTCAGGATATCAAGCTCGGCTTTCTCGAGCATTTCCTGGAAGTCCTTGTAAAGCACGAGATTCGTGTTCACAGCCCCGAACCGCTCATCGAAGTCCCTCAGCTGTTCATCCACGATATCGCATCCCGCCACGATCTCGGCATTCTCAATACTCATCACCCCGTTCCCGTGACGTATCCCGATCCCCCTGCACCCAATTACCCCAACTCTATACATACCCGCCTCCGTGTGTGCGTCGAGAGCCTAAGCCTGCACTCCCGTACCTGGGTGCCAACCCAGAGGTCCTCCCTGAATGGGACCTGGATTCCAGGCTGGCCAACCCTCCGTGTTCTCCGTGGTTCGTTTTTGTTCTCTTCCGTGTGTTCCGTGCCGTAGAGCCTGCCTCGAAGAGGTGGTCAGGTTCTTTTCTCGCGAATCATCGCAATAAACCGACGCCCGTTCCCCGAGAAGTGATCCTCGATTTCATCGTTCGTGAGCCCAAGCATTTCAGCCACCTGACGCTCCTGCCGTAGTTGCTCGTAGATGACCAGCGTGGCCCGTGGATCGCAGTGAGGCAGATGATCTCTTCCGTCGAACTGATTCCATGCCCTCCCCCAGGTGATGTATTTGCCGCGGTCACATCCAGCCACGATGTTATCCGATCCGAACATCACTCGTTTTCGATCTTCGTGTTTCATTAAAAGAAAATGCGAATACAGATCGTTGATCGCGGACGTATCGTACCAGATATTGGGCAACCCGCAGAGAAATTCGATCGCGCCTTCCATCATGAACGAATTGAAAGCTCGAGCACAGTGGGCAAGTAGCCATTGTGCACCCGAATAGTCCCGCGTGTAACGTTCCAGGTCAGCCTGGTTTTCTGGATCGGCGGGTCCCGTGAATTTGGACAGGTGCATTGTGATCGCCAGATTCATGTCGTGTGCGACTTCGATCTGGTGCTCTGGTAGGAAATCTCGTATTCGGGCTCCACCTGGATCCGGCGCAAACGTGCGGTATGGCTTGAGACCCAGAAAGTTGTGCCTCTTCACCTGTTTGGACACGTAGTCTGCACTCATATTGGGCGACACCATCATGTTCACCGCGGACTCGGGATCGGCCGCCAACTCCGAAGCCATCCAGTCATTGTGTCCCTCAGCGTCCAGACCGACGATCGGTGTCCCGATCACGAGGAAATGAATCTCACGACCCGGGTAGAGATCGGCGGCCCAGTCCAGGTGTGACTGATAGCCAAAATTAGTCCGTAGCCCCCCGGGGTCTCCCGCCGCTTTGCCTTTGTGATCCTCCGACCAGATGTGCGTGTGCATGTCGTAAATCACATCCGGAACGAACCCCTCCAGTTCGGCCTCCCAGATCTCACGGTCGAACGCATTGTATTCAAAGTCAGCCATGGCCCATTCCACCTCTGTCGAAGGCAACCGAGGATGTGAGATAACCTCTGTTCGACCGTATTCAAACCAAAATCGACACCACCACGGCTGCCCCTGACGATGGGAGCGATGCCGCCGCTACTCTTTGCCACTGGTCACAAGTCATTGGCCAATGGACACGTTTCCCCATCCCACGTCCAGAGCCTGCTTCGTGCGAAGCGAGAAGAACGTATGGGGCGTTCTCTGGCCGTGAAAGGGCCGCATAAAATACCCCTTGGTACCCGGCAGTTCTTTGCATACTTCTTCTTCGTTGAAGCCTGCGAATCCGAGGAAAGATCGAGGAGGATCCGAATGAAAGCCGCCGTTCTAGGAGCCGGGGAGGCTCACTTTAGCGCTCACCTAAGCACCCTCCAGGTATTGCCCGAGGTAGAATCCATCTACGTCTGGGGGGACAATTCAGATGCGCTCGCGACTCTGGAGGGAGAAGCGAAAGTCGAGGGTCTCTTTTCCGACGTGGACGATCTGCTCGCCCAGAAGGACTTCTTCTTCGCAATCGCCAGCGTGCGTAGCGACATCAAGCCCGACCTGTTTGGTCGGTTGCTCGACGCGGGAATCCATCTGATGGCCGAGAAGCCGATGGGAACGTCCACTTCGGCTGTGGCTGAGCTCGTGGAGAAGGCAGATGCAGCGGGACTCGCGCTCGGAACGTGCTACCAGAATCGCTACCACCCGGTGAACCAGAAAATCAGGTCACTCGTCGCCGAAGGTGCGATCGGTGAGCTCATGTCCATCGAGATGCGTATGCTCACTTCGCAGCCCAAGTTTCGAAACCCGAGCGGGTGGCTTTTTCAGAAAGACATCGCGGGCGGAGGCATGCTCGCGTGGCTGGGGTGCCACTACATCGACCTGATGCGCTATCTCACAGGAGATGAGATCGTCTCCGTTTCAGCTGAGGTCGCGACACGAAGCGGCTCAGATATCGACGTGGAAGACATCGCGATACTGACCATGCGGCTTAGCTCTGGAGCGATCGGGTCTCTTCACACAGGCTACACCCTCTCGCTCAAGGGTGAGGCCTACGGAGACACACCAGGCTACGACACCTACATCGGCCTCAATGGACGACACGGACGGATGATGTTCGATTCCGAAGGTGTGCCTAGCCACCTCTATTTCGAATCGACGACACCCGAATGGGCGAACGCGCCCGTCACCGAATTCGACTTCGTGGTAGGCGCATCGCCCGCCTACGCGGGAGTGCCTGGAGAAGCGTTCATCCGGGACTTCATCCTGGCCGCGCAGGGGAAGGGCGAGGGTTCTGCGACGGGTAGGGACGCCCTTCAGGTCGCCCGCGTGATCGATGCTGCCTACGAATCCTGTCGCACGGGCAGCCGCATCGATATCGAGGCGCCCTAACGACCGGAGTCCAAATGCCAGATAGCCGTCCTAACATCGTCCTCATCACCACCGATCAGCAACGGGGTGACTGTATCGGGATCGACCCCCTGGCGCCAGAAGCGTTGCAGACTCCCAACCTCGACTGGCTGGCGCGCACGGGAACCCATTTTCGGCGCGGCTACTCCGAGTGTCCGAGTTGTATTCCTGCCCGACGCTCCCTCATGACGGGGACCGCGCCGGCCGCGAACGGATGCGTCGGATTCCAGAACGCCGAGTGGAACCCCCGTCACACGCTCGCCGGAGAGCTCACGAAGGCGGGCTATCAGACAGAAATGGTCGGCAAGCTGCATCTCCATCCACCCGAAAAGCGATTCGGCTTCGATCATATGCAGCTCGCCAATGCAACCCGAGGTGAGCCCAACGACTATGTCGAGTGGCTCCAGGAGCGCCACGGCCGATTCGATGAACATCCGGGGATGGCCCACGGTGTGTCTGCCAACGGGTGGGTCGGGCGCCCCCATCATCTACCCGAAGAACAGATGCACACCTTCTGGTGTATCGATCGCGCCATGCATTTCCTGCGCAGAAGGGACACGTCCGTTCCCTTCTTTTTGAACATTTCATTCATCGATCCCCATCCCCCGCTCACCCCACCCCGGCTCTACTACGACCGCTACATCCACCGCGATCTTCCCGAACCCGTCATCGGGGACTGGGCGAAGGACTACAGCCGGCCCGAGAAAGGACTCAGCCCGAACGCGTGGGAAATCTCGCTTGGCGAGCACGACATGCATTGCAGCCGCGCTGCCTACTACGGGATGATCAACTACGTCGACGATCAGATCGGGCGACTCGTGCAATACACGGGCGGTCTCGGCGATTGTCTCGTCATCTTCACATCCGACCACGGCGAGATGCTCGGCGATCACAACCTCTTTAGAAAAACGTGGCCCTATGAGGCATCGGCCCGGGTGCCTTTCCTCATTCGCCCGCCCACCGATTGGGACTACCCCGAGGAAGTCACGTGCCAGTCACCGGTCGGCATCCAGGACATCATGCCCACGATTCTGGATGCAGCTGACACTGATATCCCGGACACGTGCTCGGGCAAGAGTCTCTTACCCATCCTGCGAAAGGAAGCGACGGGGGTTCGTGATGTGCTCCACGGTGAGCACTCGGGATGCTACGCATACGATCACGGAAACCACTACCTTACGGACGAAACACACAAATACGTCTGGTACACTCAAACCGGCGTCGAACATCTTTTCGACCTGTCGACCGACCCCAACGAGATGCACGACATCGGACGCGAAGACGATGGAGACGCGAAGCTCGCGCCCTGGCGAAATCGTCTCATCAACTTCCTGGAGGGTCGACCGGAGGGATTCACCGACGGCGAAAAACTGATCGCGGGGCGCCCCCACCATCATCTCTTGCCTGACTACGACCCGAACGAGTCTTATCCGTTCCTTTAGTACTGCGTGCACGAAGGAGGATGCATGGCTTCATTCCGACTCTCCGAAGCTCAGTTGAACCGGTTCAACACTTTCGGATTTCTGGTGCTGCCGGGATTGATGGCCGATTCGATCGAGGAGATCACCAATGCCTTCGAAGAAGTGTGGGGCGAGCGCGGCGGTGGGCACCACGGCAAGCCCCACGACGGCCAGCGTCGATCCTGCATCGTGCCCTTTATCGATCAGCACGAACGACTCTGCGCTCTTCTGGACGATCCACGCATCGAAGGTCTGCTCGACGGCCTGCTCGGCAAGAGTTGGAACTACACGGGATCGGACGGCAACTACTACGCTGGCGACACGAACTGGCATTCCGACGGATACACAAAGCAGATCCGCTACACGAAAATCGCTTTGTATCTCGATCGACTCACACGCGACACGGGATGCCTTCGCGTCATACCCGGCAGTCACCGAATGGGCGACGCCTACGCCGAAAAACTGGAGGCCGAAGCACGCGAGTCCGAGGAACATTGGGGTTTGAAAGGCAACGAGGTCCCGGCCGCCGCCCTCGAAATCGTGCCGGGCGACATCGTCGTCTTCCAGCACAACCTGAAGCACGCCGCCTTTGGCGGGGGAGGACGTCGACGCATGTTCACGATTAATTGTTGTGAACGCGTCTCGGACGATCGCCTGCCGATGCTCAGAAAGAACCTCGAAGGCATGGCTCGGTTCTGGATCGACCGCGCGTACGGCGAAAAAATGATCGCCACGGCCAACAAAGGACGCATGGTCCACCTCGAACAGGTCATGGCCAACGACGACCACATCGCCGCCCTTGCGTCCAAAGCGCGCGAAGAAATGGACGAACCCTCGCGCGGCTAGCGCCACGCGCATTGACCATTAACCAATGACAAGTGACCAGTGGTCCAAGCCACCGGACCCGATGAGACCTCAAATACTCTTCCCGAATAGGGCCCCGATCCAATCGCTGCTACCCCGTTCGTGTGTTTCGTGGTTAGGTTTCGGTTTTCCGTCCGTGTATTCCGTGTGTTCCGTGGTCCAGGTTTTATGATCGAACTCATCCATCACGAAAAGATCTGGGACAGCGGTCCCCACAACGCCTTCACCGACCTCGTCAGGTTCGGGGACAGCTGGTTCTGTACCTTTCGCGAAGCGCAGACCCACGGGTCACCGGCCGGCACAATTCGCGTGCTGAAATCCGACACGGGCGACGATTGGTCGAGCGCGGCCGAACTTGTCAAAGCGGGCATCGACCTTCGCGACCCCAAGCTCTCCATCACACCGGACGATCGGTTGATGCTCATCATGGGCGGCAGCAGCCACGCGGCTGATGGCGATTATCAAACACGATCGCCTCGGGTCGCGTTCTCTCAGGACGGCACCTCCTGGACCGTGCCCACACGCGTTCTCGCGGAAGATCACTGGCTTTGGCGCGTCACGTGGCACGGCGACATTGGATACTCGGTTTCAAAGCTCGGAGAGGGCTCCCATCCGAGACGCGGTTTTCTCTACTCGACGCGCGACGGTCTCGAGTGGGAATGGATCACCGAGTTCTTCCTGCCGAACGACACGTGGACTGCGAGCGAAACGACGCTTCGCATCATGCCCGACGAAGAAATGGTTGCCCTCATTCGCCCAAACTGGATCGGCACCAGCCCGCCGCCCTATACCGACTGGCAGTTCACGCAGATCGACTATTCGCTCGGCGGCCCCAACTTCATCCGGCTTCCCAGCGGCGCCCTTTGGGGATCGGGCCGTGTCCGAAACGCCGATGGCCAGCCCGAAACCGCACTCGCTAGAATGACGACCACGACGTTCGAACCGGCATTCAGCCTCCCTAGCGGAGGTGACAACTCGTACGCCGGCATGGTCTGGCACGAGGATCTGCTCTGGATGAGCTACTACTCCTCCCACGAGGGCAAGTCCAGCATCTATCTCTCGAAACTGAGACTCGACGACTAGCGATCGAGGACACCATGTCTACACTCACCGAATCCTCCGAGACTCAGACCCAGGCTGAGGACAAGGCCTACCGTGTCATCGACACGGACATCCATCACTCCCTCCCCGACTGGGATGCCCTACAACCCTACCTGGACGAGCCGTGGCGAACCAAAATCGTCGCGCCCAACTCCAGGGTCGGCGGGCTCGGCGTAGAAGCAGGACGTAGTCGACTCGACGCGACTCCTCCCGACGGAGGCGCACCTGGCTCGGATCCGGGATTCCTGATTCAGCAACTCATCGTTGAAAACCACGTCGACATCGGCATCCTCACGGGAAACATCTACGGTTGGAACGTCCACCCCAACCCGGAGTACGCCAACGCCGTCGTCGCCGCCTTTAATGACTACACGATCGACAAGTTTCTCACGCCTCACGAACAGCTGAGGGCGGCCATCGCAGTCAACTCGAATGACCCAGAGGCTGCCGCAGCCGAAATCGATCGCCTCGGTCCACGCGACGACATGGTGATGGTCATCATCGGCGGCACATCTACGACGCCTTACGGCCAGAAATACTACCATCCCATCTACGAAGCCGCGTTGCGTCACGACCTTCCTGTCGGAATCCACGTCGCTGCAGCGGGAACCGGCATCGCTCACGCGGCTACGGCTATCGGGACACCTCGCACGTTCTTCGAATACCACAGTGGCTTGCCTCGGATCTACATGGCGCAACTCACCAGTCTGATTGGCGAGGGCGTGTTCGAGAAGTATCCGGACCTGAAATGGGTCTTCATCGAATCTGGTGTCGCGTGGCTGCCGCACGTCATGTGGCGGCTCGACAAGGAATGGAAAGGTCTTCGTCGCGAGGTCCCCTGGGTTAAACGGCCACCGAGTGAAGTCATCAAAGAGCATTGCTACTTCACAACACAACCGCTCGAAGAGCCACCCAACAAGGAATGGTTGTTGCAGATTTTCGAAATGATAGACGGTGAGAACTGTCTACTGTACGCCAGCGACTACCCGCACTGGGACTTCGACGCCCTCCACGTGCTGAACCACCTGCCTCAGCATTACCGGCAACGGATTTTCCAAGACAACGCCAAGAAGCTGTTCAAACTGTAGATGTCCAGCCACGTCGTCTGCAAGACCACGGAGCTTCCACCAGGTTCAAGACGAATCGTGGACGTGGATGGCAGGAGCATCGGCATCTTCAACATGAATGGAGACTACTACGCCTTGCGGAATGCGTGCGTCCACAACCAGGGTCCTGTTTGCGTCGGTCGCGTCGGTGGTACATATCTTCCATCCGAGCCGGACGAATACAACCCCGGTCTGGAGGGGCGCGTCCTGCGTTGCCCCTGGCACGGCTGGGAGTACGACATCACCACAGGTGAAAACTTGATCGACCGCAAACTGAAACTGAGATCCTATCCGGTCACGATCGAGGATGGAAACGTGGTCCTGGAGGCGTAGGCACTACGATTCGAACCGAGCTGCAGGCTCACGAGGAGGCGAGGGGCCGTGCCGTCTCGGGTCATCAGAAGTCGATGTGACTGGATGGATGTTGCAGTACATCGCCCTGCAGTAAAGACACCCTAAACGGAGTTGGTGCACGCATGACGGGCCTTGAATACGTTGCCCGGATTCTGAAGCGGGAAGGCGTCGAATGGATGGCCTGTTTTCCGAGCAACCCACTGATCGAGCAAGTGGCCAAGGTGGGCATACGACCGATCGCTTTCCGCCACGAACGGGGAGCAGTGATGGCCGCGGATAGTTTCAGTAGAACGAGCAACCGGCGGCGATTTGGTGTCGTCGCCGTTCAGTCACAGGCGGGGGCGGAGAACTCGATGGGAGGGCTGGCTCAGGCCTATGCGGACGGGATCCCGCTCCTGGTTTTGCCGGGTGGCCTTCGTCTGAGTCAGATCGCTGTCCGTCCGAATTTCTCGGCTTCGGTGAACTACCGGGGCATCGTAAAGAGCGTCGAAGCGATCTACGCGCCCGACCAGGTCGGCAGTGTCATGCGACGTGCCTTTCACGCCCTTCGCAACGGCCCGCCAGGCCCCGTCGTCGTGGAATTGACAGGCAACGTCTGCGCACAGGACGTGCCGGAGGACGCACAGAACTACCACGCTCCCAAACCCTCACGTCAGGTGCCCGCAAACGGCGACATCCAGGATGCGGCGAAAGCCTTGCTCGGCGCGAAGAAACCGGTCATCTGGGCGGGTCGTGGGGTTCTTTTTTCAAACGCGACGGAAGAACTTAAAACACTGGCCGAGCTCACCGCCACCCCCGTCTTCTGCACGATGCCCGGCAAGTCCGCACTCGATGAGCGACACCCCCTCGCGCTAGGCGCAGGAAGCGGCGCAACGACGCAACCGGCCCATCAATGGCTGAAAGACAGCGACGTCCTGCTCGCCCTCGGCGCCAGCCTGACAAGAACCTTTTACGCCCAGCCCATTCGCGGCGAGAAGACCCTGATCCAGAACTCGATCGATCCCGGCGACATCAACAAGGAAGAAGCCGTAGACATCGGCCTGATCGGGGACACGAAACTCACGCTCCAGGCGATGATCGACGAAGTAAAAGCGCAGGTGGGGGAAGATGGAACGGGTGACGCGAAGGCCGTCTCAAAAAAGATCGCGGCAGTTCGCCAGGTGGATGAAAGAATGGACGCCGCTCCTCACGTCGGACAAGGAGCCACTCAACACCTATCGGGTCATCAACGAGATCAACGAAACGCTCGACCGCGACAACAGCATCGTCACACACGACGCCGGTGCACCACGCGATTCGATCGTCCCTTTTTACACCGCCACGACGCCCCACAGCTACATCGGCTGGGGCAAGACGACCCACCTCGGCTTCGGCATCCCGCTCATGATCGGCGCCAAACTCGCCCACCCCGACCGCTTCTGCCTGAACCTGATGGGGGACGGCGCGTTCGGCATGTCGGGACTCGACATCGAAACCTCCGCGCGGGCCGGCATTCCCATCACAACCGTGTTGCTCAACAACGGCGGCATGTCCACGTATCCACCGACCAACTTTCCCACGGCGAGGGAACAGTATAACGTCTCACACATGCAGGGGGACTACGCGAAGATTGCAGAAGGCATGGGCGCAGTCGGCCTCACCGTCAAGAAAGTCGGCGAAATGCGCCCGGCGGAGCTCAGGTCAATAGGTGTGTAAAAGAAATCAGGCGGCCATCTTCCCGGCTTCGACCTGCGGTCCGGTTGAGTGTTTCTGATCGTAGACTTGTTGTAGCAAGTGTGGCGCGGTGAGTTTCCTGAATCGGCTCTCTGCGACCTTGAGCGTACGCCAGATGAGAGTCGTGGCGTTCCTGACTTTCTTGAATCGCCTGGCGGCGTTTGTGCGAAGCCGAACGGAAGCAAAGGGGCTCTCGACGACGTTCGTGGTTCTCAGGTGTTTCCAGTGTTCCTTCGGGAAGTCGTAGAACGTGACCATCCGATCCCAGTTTCTTTCGAGCGTCTCCACGGCGGCAGGGAACTGTGAGCGATACCGTGCGGCAAAGCGTTTCCGGAGCTTCTCGGCCTCCTTTTTCGTGCCGGCATAGGGGATCTGGACGAGCAGTGCGCGGGCTTCAGCCTGTGCACGCTTGGCGACCTTGTCGAGCACGTTGAGGATCTTGTGGTTCCAGCACCGTTGTTGCCGGCTCTCTGGCCAGACCTGATCAACGGCCGCCCAGATGCCCATATTCCCGTCCGCGGCGATCAGGACAGGATGTTCGAGCCCGCGATCCCGGAGATCCCGGAGCACCGTGAGCCAGGATTCTGTAGACTCTCGATAACCGGGTTCTATCGCCAGGATCTCCTTGCTGCCGTCGCTCATCGCGCCGATCACGACCAGCAGACACGCCTTCTCGCGCTCGAGCCCGGCTTTGACGTAGATGCCATCAGCCCAGGCGTAGACCAGTTCGCGATTATCCAGACGCCTTTCTTTCCAGTCCTGGAAGTCGACCTCCCACTTCCCTCGAAGACGAGCGATCGAGGTCGGCGAAAGCGGCGCGCCATCACCGAGCAGCGCACGCAAAGACAACTCGAAGTCGCCCTGGGAGAGACCGTGGAGATAAAGGTCGGGAAGCAGATCTCCAATGGCCCTGGTTCTCCGGGCGAACAGGGGGAGGATGCGGCTTTCAAACCGCTCTTCCAGACCACGAACCCGGGGACGCCGGACCTTGATCGTTCCGCAGCTCGTCGAGAGACGCCGGGGCTTGCCGTAGCCGTTCCTGTAGCCCGTGGAGCTATCGACCTCGGCTCGGCGCTCATACCACGACCGGCCCAAGAACGCGGTCGCCTCCTCCTCCAGAATGGACTGGAACCGGCCCTGGATCTCTTCACGGATCCAATCGTCAACCGTCTCCCACGTCGGCATGGACTTCAATGGGACTCTATGCGTATGTTCCTTCATGGCGATCCTCCTTCCCAACCGGGCCTCTCACCCGGTTTTGTGTGAATCAACTATCTCACGGGAAGGGTAGGGTCGCCCTTTCTCTTTTTCCACACCTTTTGATGGCTCTATCCGGGTTTCTCAACGGTGAAACTATAGAATGACAAGGTCATAGATCGTTCCCTACGCTTGGTTGTGTGTGTAGGACAATCAAAGCGAAGGGGGTGCGACCTATGACCGGGAGCAGATTACTATCGAAACTGCTGAGATTCAAGGGGTTCCGTGTTGTCAGCTGGTGGTTTGAGGGGAGAAGCTGTTTCGTCATCGCCGTAAAGCCACATAAGAATGGTTGTTGTTGTCCGGAGTTCGGCCGTCGAGGTAAAATCGTCCGCACAATGCCCCATCCGCGTCGGTGGCGTGACATTCCGGTGTGCGGGTGGAGGGTCTGGCTTCTCTACCATCCTCGGGAGATTCGGTGTCCTACCCACGGTCGTGTGGTCGAGGAGATTCCGTGGGCGGAGCGGTTCTCTCGGGTGACGTATCGCTTCGAGTATGCCATGCTGCGCTACTGCCAGACCATGACGCAGAAGGCGGCGTCCGAGTTGCTGCGCATCTCTGCCTCGACGCTGTCGGATCTCCTTCACCGATCCATCACGCGGCTTCGTGAAGGTCATCGTATCCGAGGGCTCAAAACCATCGGGATCGACGAGATCTCCTACGCCAAGCGTCACAGGTACGCCACGCTCGTTTACGATCTGGACCGCTCCTGCGTGGTGTGGGTTGGCCGCGGCAGGGCGCGTAAAACGATCGATCGGTTCTTCACAGAGGCTCTCAGTCCCTACCAGAGATCCAAGATCGAGTGGGCCTGCTGCGACATGAGCGAAGCTTACATCGGAGCCATCCAGGAACACTGTCCGAATGCCAAGCTGGTCCTCGATCGCTTTCACATCGTCAAGGCTCTCAATGCCGCCGTTGACGAGGTCCGTAAGGACCAGTGGCGTAAAGCTGCCCCGGATGAGCGCAAAGCCATGAAGGGCCTCCGATGGCTCCTCTACCGGCACTCAGCGACACGCTCCAGAGGGGATACTCGGACACTCAAAGCACTGGAGAAGGCGAACTACCGAATCTATAGAGCCTGGAGACTCAAGGACGAGTTCGAGCAGTTCTGGGAATACAAAGCGCCCTGGGCTGCCGAACGCTTCCTGAAATGCTGGACGACGTCCGCACTCAGAAGTCGACGTGAACCCCTGCGAAAGTTCGTCAGGACCCTGCGACAGCACTTCTTCGGCGTCCTCGCATTCGTGAACACGCGTCTTACCAACGCCATCGCCGAAGGCCTCAACCGAATCGTCCAAATCGTCAAGAACCGAGCCAGCGGATTCCGCACACTCGACGCATTCAACGATATGATCTTCCTTACCGTCGGAGACATAAACATCCCTGAGCAGATTCCGAAGAGGTTCCGCACACGCTAACCGCGCCCCCATGCCAGGAACCACGGCACCTTCACCCACTTCAGCTCGTTGAGAGATCCGGATATAGCCATAAAAGAAGTGAAGTTCGAACGGGGTCCATACAATGACAAATACAAGGTCCAGTTCGATTCTATCGCGACGAGGACGTATTCTTTTGAAGCAATTGACAGGACTCCCAGTGGATTTAAAATCGAATGCACGTGGGCAGAGAATTTTTATTCGGATAGAGTGGAAATTGTAAAAGTAACTTGGCGGGCAGAGGGACACGGCTAGGCAACTAACTGCTTGTATTCGATATTGGGCGATGTGAGCAGCTTTTTGAGGCCATCGCGGAAGATGTAGGGGTTGTAGCGGTTGTTGAACCTGAACTCAAGTTCGTTCAGATAGGCGTCCAGATGTTTCACGCTGACCTTGTGATAGGCCCCGATGATGCTACGTTTCAAGAGGCTCCAGACGTTCTCGGCACTGTTCGTGTGGACCTTACCATTGACCCATTCCTCTATACTGTGGTTGACGGTTTCGTGGTCTTCGACGACACCGAAGTAAGCGGGCCATTCGTCCGTAAAGACCTCGGAATCCTTTTCAACGTGCCCGTGGATGAACTTGTGAAGGGTCTTGCGCCCACGATCAGAGATGATGTCCAGCCGAATTTCTCCACCGCGCTGGACGGCACCAACAACCAACGTCTTCCCTACACGGTTTCCGCTCCCCACTCCCCGACGCTTGCCGCCGATGAAGGTCTCGTCAATTTCAACGGTGCCTTCTAACTTCGGCTCGTTCTGCTCATCGAACGCAGCCCGAATCCGGTGGCATAGATACCAAGCTGTCTTGTAAGTGACCCCGAGTGTTCGTTCTAGTTGCTTGGCGCTGACGCCCTTCTTGGCCTCAAGCATCAGGTAGATAGCAATGAGCCATTTGCGGAGTGGCAACTTGGAATCGTGGAAGATGGTTCCTGATTTCACACTGAACTGATATTCACACTTAGCGCACTCAAACTTGTCTTGATTCTGAAGCGTTGAAACCTTGTCGTGATTGCACCGGGGGCAGGTTGGGCCGTTCGGCCAGCGTAGCTTGGTCAGATAATCGCGGCAATCTTCCTCGTCCCCGAAGCGGTCAATCAAATCAATCAAACTCATTTTCTTGGTAGCCATCTATGCCTCGCCGAAAGAGAATCAAGAACCTGAAAGCCGAAGAAGTCGAGAAGCTGACCGACGACGAAGCCGTCGAAAGGATGTTCGGAAAACGGGTTCTGAAGGAACTGAAAAAAGAAACTGGCAAGGACTCAAAAGACCAGAAGTGACGGGCCTTTCTCGCCCTCACTTCTAATATACAGAATGACTAACCCTTCGTAAAGTATATAATCCCGCAATTTTCTATCTTCAATCCCAAGAGCCATTCTTGTCTGAAGCAACTGTCACCCGCATCGAACAGCAGACCCTCGATCGCCTGACCGAAGGCCTATCGCGGATGCTCGAGGAAATCCACAAAGTGATCGTTGGCCAGGAGGACGTCGTCGAGTCCCTCACGATCGTCCTCCTATCGGGCAGCCACGGGCTGCTCACGGGGGCACCCGGCCTCGCCAAAACGCTCCTCATTCGAACGATCGCTCGCATCCTCCACCTCGACTTCAACCGGATTCAGTTCACACCCGACCTGATGCCGGCCGACATCCTCGGAACGGAAATCATCGATGAGGACCGGGCGAGCGGCCATCGCGAGCTCCGTTTCATCCCGGGGCCGGTCTTTACCAACCTCCTCCTCGCCGACGAAATCAACCGGACCCCGCCCAAAACGCAGGCCGCCCTGCTCGAGGCGATGGAGGAAAGACAGGTCACCGTCGGGGGCGAACGACGTCTGGTCGAATCGCCCTTCTTCGTCCTGGCCACGCAGAACCCGATCGAGCTCGAAGGCACCTTCCCTTTGCCCGAAGCCCAGCTCGATCGATTTCTCCTCAACATCCGGATCGATTACCTCAGCGAGGACGAAGAGCTCGACGTCGTCCATCGCACGACCGGCGTAGAGGGCCACGACGTGGAAACCGTCTTCACGGGAGAGGATATGCTCGCCTTCGCACGCCTCGTACGCACCGTGCACGTGGCCGATCCGATCGCCCGCTACGCGGTTCAGCTCGCGCAGGCGAGCCGCCCCACATCATCCCACGCACCCGATTTCGTCCGTGACTGGGTCAGCTGGGGCGCCGGCACAAGGGGGTCCCAGAGCCTGCTTCTGGCCGCCAAAGCCCGAGCGCTCCTGCACGACCGAATCCACGTCTCCATCGCAGACATTCAGGCCGTCGCTCACGCCGCCCTTCGACATCGCATCCTCACCAATTTCCGCGCCGATGCCGATCACATCGACAGCGACCGCATCGTCGACGAGCTCCTCGACTTCGTGGACGAACCCCGCTCTGGACTTTCGTGAGCCGCCTGCCCACGACCACGCCCCTCGACCTGGCCGACCTGGCAGGCATCGAAGACCTCGCCCTCCTGTCGCGCACGGTCGTCGCCTCGCTCGGGCCGGGCATGCACCGAAGCGCGCACACCGGCACCTCGGCCGAATTCGAGCAGTATCGACCCTACGCCCAGGGGGATGATACCCGTTTCGTCGACTGGAAACTCTACGGTCGAAGCGACCGGCTTCACGTGAAGCAGTTCTCGGAGGAAACCAGCCTGCGGACGACGATCCTGCTCGACTGTAGCGGGTCGATGAACTACGGATCGGGCCCGATCACCAAGTTTCAGTATGCCCGGATGCTGGCCGCCAGCCTGATCCGTCTGTCAAACGCCCAGCGGGACGCGGTCGGCTTCGCCGCGTATCATCACGACCTTTTGGCCTACCTGCCGCCACGCCGGAGCCCGGGCTGGACCCACCGCCTCCTCGTCAAACTCGCGCGACAGACGCCACAGGGAGACACGGACACCACCGCCACCCTGCGCTTCGTGGGCGACGCATTGCCCGGCAGCGGAATGATCGTTCTCATCAGCGACCTCCTACACCCGATCGAGACGGCGCTACAGCACCTCCGTCTCCTGCGAGGACACCGTCACGACGTCCTCGTCCTGCAGATCAGCGATGTCGCCGAATGCACGTTCGCGTTCGACCGGGCCGTCGTCCTGACCGATCTCGAAAGCGGGAGCGAACGATACGCCGTCCCGGAGGCCGTCCGGGAGGGCTATCTCGAGAATCGGCGCCGTCACTTCGACGCGATCCGACAGGCCTGCCTCAGATCCGAGATCGACTTCGCCGAATTCGTCACACGCGATCCGTTGCAGGACGCACTCCGACGCTACCTGCTTCACCGACGTAACGCCATCCTCACCCGAAGCCGCAGACGAACGCGCGCCTGATGTCGTTCTCTTTCCTCACACCCTGGCTCCTCGGTGGCCTCGTCCTGTCCGTCTTGCCCTGGCTGATTCACCGAATCCGCAGACCCGAACAGAACCTCGTGCCGTTCAGCAGTCTGATGTTCGTGCCCGCGGTCGAACGCCGGGTCATCGAGCGACGCAACGTGCAGCACATCCTCCTGATGCTGATGCGCGTTGCCCTCGTCGTCCTGGTCACGATCGCCTTCGCCCGCCCGTTCGGATCCCGTGGCATCGCTCCCCAAGAGGACGTCCGCCGGGTCGGTGATCACGTCATCCTGATCGACATCTCCGCCAGCATGCGCAGCGACGGCTACCTCGAACGCGCGACCGCCGCGGCTGCCGGCATTCTGGACGATCGCGACAGGGACGACCGGGTCGCTCTCATCACCTTCGCCCGGCACGCACGGCTGCTCGTGCCCCTGGTGGAGCCGACTCAAGAGATCGACCGACTCGGGGCTGCACGGATCGCCCTCGTCGGGATCGCACCGACCTTCGAATCGACCGACTACGCGAGAGCGCTCGAGGGAGCAATCGATCAACTGCGACATACCGAAGGTCAGCCCGATCGAGACCGGGTCATCCATCTCGTGACAGACCTCCAGGCATCGGGTCTCGACACGAACATACGCGCGATCGTCCCCGCGGGAATCGAGCTTCGTCTTTCGAACATCGCCGCACCCCGGCGCAACGCGACCCTCCAGGACGCGGTCGTCACGCCCTCTCATCGCGACCTCACGGCCCGTGTACGCATCAAAAACTGGAACGCGGAACCCGACATTGCCGTCCTTCTCCACACGGCCGGCCACGAACCTGTCGAAAAACGGGTCGCCATCCTTCCCGGCAACGCCACACGCATCGACTTTCCCCTCGGCCCCATACCCGATCGAGCGGTCACGGGCTACTTTGAAATCGAGGACGACGACCTCGACGCGGACAATCGACGCTACTTCGCGTGGCAGCCTCAGCGGAAGTGGACCGTCGGTCTCCTCGAGCGCTCGGGTCTACGAACCTTTGTCGAAGCCGCGATCCCGAACGACCCCAGGCTGCCCTTCCGCGTGTTGCCCGACGACGACGATCTCGCAACCGCGGATGTGATCCTGACCGACGACCTCGACGCGGATCGGCTCGGCCGACTCGAACGGGGCATTCCCCTGATACTTTTTCCCTCGCGATTCACCGTCGGCCGACTCGACACCTCACTCGCGCGGATCGGCGTTCGAACGAACGGAGTGCGACACCTCCCCATCCCGGAGCAAGTGGCCTGGGCGGACTTCGATCATCCGATCTTCTATCCCCTTCGCGCTCCCGGCTACAACGATTTTACCACACTCCGGGTCTCCGCCCACCTCGACCTCTCCATCGCCGACGCGGACACCGCAGCGCGTGTTCTGTCGCGACTCGAATCGGACAGAATCGCCTTTCTTGAAAAACGGTTGGGCGACGGCCGGCTCCTCATCTGGACGGCCGGGCTCGACCCGCGGTGGTCATCGACGATCCGCGATCCCCGATTCGTCCCCCTGATCCACGAATCACTCGCTTACCTGACCGGAACGATCGAGCGACAGAGGACGCGTCTCGTCGGCGACCTCCCCGTCGCGCCGGACGATCAGCAGGGATGGCGTCTCGACGGTGAGACCGATCCATCGGGCTATCTCGAACCCGGCATCCGCACCTGGCGCATCGGCAATCGGACGATCGAAGACGTGGTCAACCTCGATCCCATCGAGGGCGACCTCTCTGTGGCTGACGAGGCATTGACCCACGCGCAGCTCACGGGGGCAGCACACGTGGCTCACGACGCGATCGCCGGAACGATAGGATCGGAGCCGCGGCACGAATACGGACGGACTCTCGTGGTCTTCGGTCTCCTTCTCGCCTGCGCCGAAGGCACCTACGCCGCGTTCCTGAATCGGAAAGGGGCCGCGACGTGATCGTGAACCCCCTCGAGGCCAGACTCGCGGATCTGGCCCGTCAGTTCGCCCGACGCGAAAGAGCGAACGCCCTTCTCCGAGCAACCGCGTTCTTCAGCACCCTAACCGTCGGGCTGGGTCTGTCGTTTCTGCTGCTCGACGGTCGACCCGTGCCGTTGGCCCTTCCCTGTGTCATCTACATCACCTTACTCGTCGTCTGCTGGCGACGTTACGTTCGGCCGACGGTCGCCATGTCACGGGAACAGATCGCTCTCTTTCTGGACGAGCGGCATCCCGAACTCCAGAACCTCTTCGTCACCGGAGCCACGGCCGAATCGCAACGGGGTCGCCTGCCCGAGTGGGTCCTCGACCGCATCCTCCACACGGCCCGCGAAGAAGCCCAGCGTGTAACGCTTCCCACTTTTTTCTCCAGCAGGGACGATGCAAGATGGGCGGTGCGTCGGATCGGGATCGTGGCCATCGGTGTGATCGCACTGATCGGTGTCTTCGCCCACTGGGACCTCGATCGCCTGGGCACCGGGCTCGTCACAGGACTCGTTCCCGAGCCGATCCCGTTCACGGTCGAGCCGGGTGATGCCAGGATCCGATCGGGTGACGATCAGGTCGTCTGGCTGAGGACGAGCGATCGAACCTCGGCGAAAACCATCCGCTGGCGCGAGGCGGGTGGTGTCTGGCGACGCGATGTCTTTCTCCCGAGCCGGTCTGAGGATGTCTTCTACTTCCGGCTCGCGTCGGTCCGCGCCGACACCGAATACGGCGCAAGGGTAGGTCAACAGGTGTCGAACGACTACCGCCTGTCCGTCTACACGCCTCCGACGATCACGGCCATCGATTTCACCTGCCATTACCCGGACTACCTGCGGCAACCACCCAAACCGTTCCCCTACAGCCACGATCTCAGCATCCCACAGGGCGGTGATCTCGACATCGTCGTCCACGTCAACAAGCCGCTGGTCTCGGCGGACCTCTTGTTCGCCGGCGACCCCGACGCCCTCCCTCTCGAACGAACATCCGAGCTCCTCTGGCACGGACGATGGACCGTCACGCGCGACGACAGCTTTCGCGTTCATCTCAAGGACGGGATGGGCGACACCAACGAGGACGCGTCCTGGCACATCATCGAGGCACGCGTCGACGGTGCACCCGTCGTCCGGATCCGCGAACCCAGGGGGGATGGTGAGGCCACGCGAATCGAGGAAATTCCCTTCCTGTTTACCGTCAAAGACGATCACGGGCTCCACGACTTCGGCATCCAGTACGAAACAGTCGGCGACGACCCTGTTCGCATTTCACTCAGGCGTGAAGCAGGCATGCCTCAGAACGTGAATGTCGAGCATCTGCTCTCTCTCGAGGATCTGACGCTCGAACCGGGTGATTATCTCGTCTGGAGCGTGTGGGCGGAAGACGGACGGCACCGGGATCGCTTCGAAACGCTCGGCGATCCGTATTTCCTCGAAATCAGACCTTTTCGCCGCACCTTCAGCGAGGCCGTCACCAACGAAGGCACGGAACGCGGAACGGCGGAGGATGCGGATCCTGCATCCAGACAGAAGCAAATCATCATCGGTACCTGGAACCTGCGGCGCCATTCGCGTACCCTCGATGCCGAGGCC
The DNA here is from genome assembly GCA_965198115.1 of Candidatus Latescibacterota bacterium. GTDB lineage: Bacteria > Latescibacterota > UBA2968 > UBA2968 > UBA2968 > UBA6620. The sequence continues at coordinate 5,374,307 of OZ240241.1, forward strand.
TTCGAGATCCGGCGTGACAGACTCGCAAAGGCCCAGCTCGACCTTGCAGAAGAAGGTCTACCCCTGTCCAAAAAAGCTGCAACCTTTCGCGAGGCCGCCAACGCGGCCGCCGCTGCCATCCGCGATGCCGACCCGGACGACCCAGCCCCGAACCTCGCTCGAGCGTTGACCGAGGAACAACGTGCGTATCGCGTACTCCTCCAACTCCGCCCGAAAGAATCCCAGATCGCTCGTTTCCGGGGGGGTCGAGGAGGAGGTCGCGACGGCGACCGAAACACGATCAACGCCCTGGAGCTCTCCGACCGGACGGATTTCGAGGAACAGGCCACCACGCTCGACCAGCAGCTCGCCGACACGGAAGCCGTGCGCGACCGGATCGACGACCTGGCGCGCCGCCAGGCCACGATCAATCGAGACCTCAATGACCTCGTCTCGGAACGACCGGCCGACGCCGTCGTCGAACAGGATAAACGCCGCCTCCAGCGTCTGCTCGACGAGCAGCAGCGTGCCCTCGCCGACCTCGATAATCTCCAATCCGACGTGGCCTCACGAAGCCTCGACCCCGAGCAGGCCGCTGCCGCCCGAGGACGTCTCGGGCAAGCCAGAGAACAGATGGAACGCGGGATGGACAGTCTGGAGCAAGGCGAGTTCCAGCAGGCCCGCGCGGCCGGGCGACGTGCGCGGGGCACCCTCGACGAGGCCAACGAGGAGCTGCAACAGCTCTCGCGTCAGGTGGCCGCGGATCGAATGCGACAACTGCAGGAACGGCTGCGCGGGCTGAGTCGGGAGCAGGAAGGAATCCGCGACCGCATTGCCGAACAGGAAACGCAGCGCGGCGACCTGGCCGCGTCAGAGAGGGCTTCGGAGCACATCCTCGAACGCAAGCGGAACCTGGCCGGTGATTTTTCAGACTTCATGAATGAAGCGGGTGAGCTCGCCGAGCGATCCGCTCAGAGCCAAACCCTTCTGTCCCATCGACTCGGGGATTGGTTGAGACGCACGAGTCGCGCCGGCATCTACGAAGACATCGAAAAAGGTGAACGATACATCCGCTACGGCGCGTGGGATGTCTCACGTGACTTCGAAACAGCGTTGTTAGAACGTCTGACCCGCGCAGCGGACAGTCTCGACGTCATCGCCCGAGACGCCGTCCAGGACGACCTCGAAGCGATGCGGCGTGCGCTGACCGCACTCGAGGACCTTGCGGAGGAGGAATCGATCGAGGACATCGTCCGTCCCGATGACCGATCCGGACGGGTCTGGGACCGCCAGCTCCGAGCGGCGGAATCCCTCCTCCCGGCCGGCTCCGACCTGCAGCAGAGCGTGACGGGTCTTCGCGACAACCTCGAATCGCTCGGTCGACGCTACCGCGCCTCGAACCAGCTTCCCCATCGCGACATCGTCGTCGGGGCCATCCTGAATCCCCTCAACGAGATCGTCGACCGCCTGCGACTCGACATCCGGCAACGGGAACGCGGTCTGCGACTCGACATCCCCGACGCTCGTAGCGTTCCCGAGCGATATCGCGACCACGTCGCCGAATACTTCCGTGCGTTGTCCGAGCGGGCGTCGGCCGAAGCGGAAGATCGACCGTGAACGCGTGGCTCGTTCGCTATCTGGCTCGAGAAACCGGCCGAAGCTACCACGACGTTGGCTTCGCTTTCGAGGCTGTCGCCGACCCCGCCACAGGAGCAGCCCTGCTCATCCTCGCGGGCGCGATCGCTTTCATCCTCGTCCGAACGACCCTATCCGGGGCACCCACGCTACGACGTACCGGACTCGGCGTCTTGAGGGGACTCATCGTCGCCCTCCTGTTGGCGCTCGCGCTCGGACCCATCCTCATCGGTCGACGCATCGATCCGGCATCGAGCGTCGCGCTCCTGCTCTTCGACGACTCCGCCAGCATGGCCATCGCTGACACACGCCAGGGAAGCCCCGCCGAAAGATTGCGATCCGCCTACCTCGCCCGTGACGGACGCTTCGAACACAGACTCACCACCACCCACACCCTTCGCCCATTCTCATTCGGTGAACGCGTTCGACCCATCAAGGACCTGGATGCGCTCTCCTTCGACCAGATCGATTCGGACATCGTCGGCGGGCTTCGCGCCGCCCACGCAACGTCGGGTCGGGAGCCCGTCGCCGCCATCGTCCTCTTCTCCGACGGAACGCAACACACACCCCTCGACGAAAAAGCACTCGACGGCGTGCCCCCTGTCTACACGGTGGGCGTGGGAGCCCAAGCTGTCTCCTCGCTCGCACTCGAATCCATCGCCGTTTCCAGGACCCATTTCGACCGCAGTCCCATCGCCCTCACCACGCGGGTTTCTGCGACTGGCCTGGCTGGTCGACAGGCGACCATCGATGTTTTCGAAGGGGACCGGCTCGTCGAGGAAACAGCCTTCACCATCGCCGAAGAAAACCATCGATCGACCCAGCGAATCGAATTCATCCCTGCCCGCACGGGCTTCACCACCTATCGCACACGCGTCCGACTGGCCGACACCGACAGCGTCACCGCCCGTGTCGAGGACCCTATCGCCGAGGACAATCACAGACACTTTCTCCTCGACAATCGGAAAAAGACCTACCGCATCCTCTACTTCACCGGTAGACCGAACTGGCAACACGCCTTCGTGCGCCGTGCCCTCGATCAGGATCCCCAGCTCGAACTGGCCAGCCTCGTCCGCATCTCCGGCCCCGATCGGAAATTCAAATTTCGCGGTATGCGGACGACGATGGCGAATCCCCTGTTCGAGGGCTTCGACGACGAGGCCGGCCTCGCGCCCCGCTACGACGAAGCCGTCTTTCTCCGTCTCGGGGTGCGGGAATCGGAATTGGACGACGGATACCCGTCGACCGCCGTCGAGCTGTTCGATTTCGACCTCGTCATCTGGGGGGATGTCGAACGCAATTTCTTCGCCGACGACCACCTCGAACTCACCCGTCGATTCGTCTCCGAGCGTGGGGGCAGCCTCCTCCTCCTCGGAGGGCCGCGTGGCCTGTCCGAAGGCGGGTATCGAGCGACGGTCATCGAAGGGATGCTTCCCGTCACCCTCGGGGTCGCCAACACCGAACGAGCCACCGAGTTCAGATTTCGCCCGACCCCGACTGTCGACGGCACTCTCTCCGGCATCTTCAGCCTCGATCCCGACCCCGCCACGAATCAAACGATCTGGTCCGGTTTGCCGGAATTGTTCGGCCTCAACCCGACGATCGGGACCCGAGCGGGTGCAACCGTTCTCGCTCACGCACGCGGAACCGGCGCCAATCAGCAACCTCTCTACGCCTGGCAACCTTTCGGAAAGGGCCGAACCGCCATTCTCGCGGTCGGAGAGACGTGGCAATGGCGGATGCTTCGTGCCAGCGACGACTATCACGAACAGTTCTGGCGCCAGCTCGCACGCAGCCTCGTCCAAAGCGCGCCGGAACCCATCTCCGTCACCGCTCGAAACGAGCTCCTCGTCGGTCGACCCGACACGATTCGGATCGTCGTCCGCGACAGCCTCTACGAAAAACGCGATGGCGTATCGCTCAGAATCGAAGCGCACGGTCCCGGGGGCGAGGTCCACACCCTGCCGGTCGAGGAGTCGATGCTGCAGACCGGAAGCTATGCCGCCGCCGTTCAGTTCGAACGCGCCGGCCGATACGACCTTGCCATCGTAGCGACCGACCGCGAGGGCGAAATCGGCCGGGCCGACGCCGCCCACTACGTACATCCCGATCACAGAGAGCGGATCTCCGCCGGCTACGACCCATCGTTCCTGCAGGACATCGCCCGACTCACAGACGGTCGATTCTACGAACTCGCCGACCTCGATCGTCTTGTCGACGAACTGCCTCCTGGACCATCCGAAGAAGAGCACTTCGATCGCGTGTCCATCTGGCACGTGCCGCAAGTTTACGGACTCCTCATCCTCCTTCTCTCACTCGAGTGGTTTCTGCGACGCCGGAAGGGTCATCCGTGATGAGCCCGTCGCGCAGCCTCCTCATCACCCTCGTCCTGCTCTCCACCGTGACACACGCTGCGACCTACGACCTGATCGTGTCCGGAAGCGGCGGCGAGACTGACTATCGCACCGCCTTCCAGGACTGGGGCCATCGTCTGCGATCGGTCCTCGTCGATTCGCTGGGGCACCCATCCGACCACGTCGTCCTCCTCACAGAATCCGGCGAGGACGCTGACGGCCCATCCGACCGTGGCACGATCCTCCGTCGCCTGGCCGAGATCCGCACTCGAATGTCTCAGCAGGACGACCTCTTCATCTACCTCATCGGTCACGGCAGCTATCGACGGACCGCGCGCTTCAACGTCGAAGGCCTGGACCTTACGACCGAAGATCTCAGAGGCGCGACCGCCTCCATTCCGGGTCACATCTCCCTCATCAACACGGCTTCCACCAGCTCCCCTTTCATCGAGGCGTTAGCCGGTCCGAATCGGGTCATCTGCACCAGCACCAAAAGCGTCGACGAAAACAACGCCACACGCTTCGCAGAATACTTCATCCAGGGTCTGGAGGACCAGAGCGCCGACCGCAACCGTGACGATCGCATCTCCATCCTCGAAGCCTGTCGCAACGCCACTGCCCTCACCGCCGCATCCTATGCCGCCGAGGGCATTCTCGCGACCGAACACGCTTTGATCGGCAATGACGACGCGACACGGGGCGTTCGTCTGGACGCTGAAAAGGGCCTTGATGATTTGCCTGGCGACCGCGTATTCCTCAAAGACTGGACGTTCCCCGAATCGGTTCCAGGTGGCTGGATCGATGACTACCGCGCCGCTGTCGACAGCGTCGAAGTGTGGATCGGGAAAAAAGAATCGATCGACGAAGAGGATTACTGGAAGGAACTGGAGGCGAGGCTGATCCGAGCGGCCAGGGCTCATCGCCGGATCAGGGAATGGAAGGGGGAACCGGAGTGACGTCGACTCGTGACATCACACGCGCGTGGGGCTGAAGCCCCACGCTACGGCAGCCCCTCGACTCCGCTCGGGATAAACTCCGCCCGCTGAAGCGGGCTGATTTCGCTATCCTGAATTATGCATAAAAAAGGTAGTCTCCTTGTACAAGTGTTTGTTTTTCCCTACATTAGGGCTGACACATCAAAACAACACTTGGAAGGAACTACCGTGATAGAACCTAGTCAGATCCGGTTACCATTCGCAAGCATTTCGGGCAAGGTAGTTGAGGCTGATTTTGCCGGTGGCGCCGTCAGGAGTGACGGTGGAGTTCTGTTGCTTCGCGCCCTTGAGTCTCAGATGGGATTAATCGCCAGAATGGTAGATGCTTTGCGAGATCGTCGTCACCCAAGCTATATCGATCACACGCTTTTGGATCTTGTGAAGCAGCGTGTTTTTCAGATCGCTTGCGGCTATGAAGATGCCGTCGATTGTGATGATTTGCGCCACGATCCGGGCGTCAAGGCTGCCTGCGATCGGCTTCCTCTTTCCGGTCCTGATCTCGGGAGCCAATCAACGATGACACGACTTGAGAATGATGTGCGACGCTCGGATTTGTATCGGCTCGCACGGGCTTTTGTAGACGGGTTCATCGCATCGTATGACCAGGCACCCCCAAGCATCATTCTCGATATCGACGACACGGATGACCCAACGCACGGTGCGCAACAATTTTCACTCTTCAACGCGGAGTTCAGGTCAATAGGTGTGTAAAAGAAATCAGGCGGCCATCTTCCCGGCTTCGACCTGCGGTCCGGTTGAGTGTTTCTGATCGTAGACTTGTTGTAGCAAGTGTGGCGCGGTGAGTTTCCTGAATCGGCTCTCTGCGACCTTGAGCGTACGCCAGATGAGAGCCGTGGCGTTCCTGACTTTCTTGAATCGCCTGGCGGCGTTTGTGCGAAGCCGAACGGAAGCAAAGGGGCTCTCGACGACGTTCGTGGTTCTCAGGTGTTTCCAGTGTTCCTTCGGGAAGTCGTAGAACGTGACCATCCGATCCCAGTCTCTTTCGAGCGTCTCCACGGCGGCAGGGAACTGTGAGCGATACCGTGCGGCAAAGCGTTTCCGGAGCTTCTCGGCCTCCTTTTTCGTGCCGGCATAGGGGATCTGGACGAGCAGTGCGCGGGCTTCAGCCTGTGCACGCTTGGCGACCTTGTCGAGCACGTTGAGGATCTTGTGGTTCCAGCACCGTTGTTGCCGGCTCTCTGGCCAGACCTGATCAACGGCCGCCCAGATGCCCATATTCCCGTCCGCGGCGATCAGGACAGGATGTTCGAGCCCGCGATCCCGGAGATCCCGTAGCACCGTGAGCCAGGATTCTGTAGACTCTCGATAACCGGGTTCTATCGCCAGGATCTCCTTGCTGCCGTCGCTCATCGCGCCGATCACGACCAGCAGACACGCCTTCTCGCGCTCGAGCCCGGCTTTGACGTAGATGCCATCAGCCCAGGCGTAGACCAGTTCGCGATTATCCAGACGCCTTTCTTTCCAGTCCTGGAAGTCGACCTCCCACTTCCCTCGAAGACGAGCGATCGAGGTCGGCGAAAGCGGCGCGCCATCACCGAGCAGCGCACGCAAAGACAACTCGAAGTCGCCCTGGGAGAGACCGTGGAGATAAAGGTCGGGAAGCAGATCTCCAATGGCCCTGGTTCTCCGGGCGAACAGGGGGAGGATGCGGCTTTCAAACCGCTCTTCCAGACCACGAACCCGGGGACGCCGGACCTTGATCGTTCCGCAGCTCGTCGAGAGACGCCGGGGCTTGCCGTAGCCGTTCCTGTAGCCCCTGGAGCTATCGACCTCGGCTCGGCGCTCATACCACGACCGGCCCAAGAACGCGGTCGCCTCCTCCTCCAGAATGGACTGGAACCGGCCCTGGATCTCTTCACGGATCCAATCGTCAACCGTCTCCCACGTCGGCATGGACTTCAATGGGGCTCTATGCGTATGTTCCTTCACGGCGATCCTCCTTCCCAACCGGGCCTCTCACCCGGTTTTGTGTGAATCAACTATCTCACGGGAAGGGTAGGGTCGCCCTTTCCTCTTTTTCCACACCTTTTGATTATAACTCTCAACGCGTATTACAATGAACACTGCTATATGCCGCTACATATCTATGAAGGCCAAAGCGGCAAGCTCATTACGACGATCTTGAGACCCGGGCATCCGACGAACGGTAAACAGGTCGTTTCTATTCTCAAGCGCTTGGTGGAACACCTACGCGGATCTTGGCCAAACGTGGAGATCATCGTTCGCGCAGACTCAAAGTTCAGCTCACCAGAGATGCACGATTTCTGCGAAGACAACGGTATCTACTACGTTCTGGGCCAGGGCGCCAACTCCAAGCTCAAAGCGGCTGGACAAAACCTGATGGACCAAGCGCTACGTCTGAGCGAGCATAAGGAGACGATTCGCTTGTTCTCATCCTTCTCATATCAGGCTGGCACCTACCGGCAGCCTCGCCGGATCATTCACAAGGCTGAAGTCACAAACGGCGAAGCAAATCCAAGATACCGCGTGACCAATTTACAGAGTAATCGAGACGGCTTTATCTATGATCGTATCTACTGCGCAAGGGGACGCACGGAAGGCTTCATCAAGGACCACAAAACATTCCTTCACTCCGATCGAACATCGTGCCACAAGTTTGAAGCCAACCAGTTCCGACTCTTTCTACACAGTGCTGCATACGCCTTGCTTCACGCACTCCGATCACAGGGACTCAAGGGCACCGCGTGGACCAAACCTCAGGTCAACACGATACAGAACCGTTTCCTCAAAATCGGCGCGAGAGTCATTGAAAGCGCACGAAGAATCCGATTCCATTTTCCAACATCGTATCCACTCAAAAACGTCTTGGTGTCAATCATCACCAGGCTCGAAACGAACACGCAGTAACAACGCCGATCTATACCGGGGACAGCTATGTACACGTCGCAAAACAACACCTGTTCCGGACGAAAATCGTGACTCTTGCGACTCGTAGAGACCGCTTACGGGACCTTGGACATCCGAAGAAGCCGAGAACAAATCCTGTGCGTGATCACATCACTCCAAAACAACCTAAACTCAAATTCATGCATGATTCAGGCTAGCGCTGTTACCCTAGGCTGTGGGAGATATGTCATCGCCGACCGATCATCCTGAGCCTGTCCTGAGCTTGTCGAAGGGTTGGCGGCTCACGAACCGAGTCTCAGAACGATCAGGTGTCTGAATGATCGCCGTATCGAAGGACGATCGGTCGCTGAGTGCGTTGACCGATAGGGCCACCGGCCGTCCTTCGATACGATCTATGCTTCGTTACGTCATACGGCATTCGCAACTTTTGACAAAGCGTCAAGATCACTCAGGATGATCGGTGGACCCCACGACAACAACGAAACAGGCGCGCCGCATTTTCACGCGATCATAATACACGATGGGGATGGTACGGATGTCGGATCGCCCACCGCCGAAATCTCGCCTGACCCCGCATCGATCGCGAAAACGACGACGTTACCCTCCACCATATTGGCACATAGGAGCAGACCCCCATCGGGTGTGATGGCCAGGTTCTGCGGTCCTCCTCCCAGACTCGGCTCGATGCCCAGCAGCGACAGCCGACCGTCGGTGTCGATGGCGTAACAGGCTATGCTGTCGTGACCCCTGTTGGTCCCGTAGAGATACTTTCCGTCGGACGTGATTTTCAGATCCGCGGTGTGGCTGGTCTCGTCGTAGTCCGTGGGAAGTGTCCCGATCGTCTGCTGTTCGATGAGCGTGCCGGTCGCCCCGTCGTAATCGAACACGGTCACAGAGTTGTGCAACTCGTTGATCACATAGGCGTGCGGTGCGTGGGGGTGAAACGTGAAGTGACGGGGTCCCGCCCCAGGCAGGGTCCTGGCGAAAGACTGGTGATTGGGTGACAGGACGGCGCTCTCCGCGTCCAGTCGGTAATTCACCAGCTTGTCCATCCCAAGGTCGGCGGCATAGGCGTATCTATTGTCCGGGCTGATGACGAAGCAATGCGCGTGTGGCTCCGCCTGCCGATCCAATCGAACACTGGAGCCCTCGTGCTGGAAGAACCCCGCCGGCTCTCCGAGCGAACCGTCATCCTCGATCGGGAGGGCGGCGACGCTGCCGCCGTTGTAGTTGGCCACCACCAGCGTCTTCCCCGTCGTGTCCACGTCGACGTAACACGTTCCTCCACCTCCGGAGGACTGGTGATTGAGACGTTTCAACTGGCCATCCTCTCCGGTCACGGCAAAGGCGGCGACACCCCCCTCCTCGAACTCGTGGACCGAATAGAGGAATCGGCGATCCGACGAGAGGGCCAAGAAGAAAGGTTGCTCCACATCGGTCGCCCGATGCAGGAGCGTCATTTCTGCGGTCTCGACATTCAGACGATACGCGTGGATCGCGCCATCGTCGCCGCTGGCGAAGGCGCTGATGTAGATGAGTTGATCGGACTTAGGGTTCGGAATAAATAAGGCTATATCCGGATCTCTCAACGAGATGAAGTGGGTGAAGGTGCCGTGGTTCCTGGCATGGGGGCGCGGTTAGCGTGTGCGGAACCTCTTCGGAATCTGCTCAGGGATGTTTATGTCTCCGACGGTAAGGAAGATCATATCGTTGAATGCGTCGAGTGTGCGGAATCCGCTGGCTCGGTTCTTGACGATTTGGACGATTCGGTTGAGGCCTTCGGCGATGGCGTTGGTAAGACGCGTGTTCACGAATGCGAGGACGCCGAAGAAGTGCTGTCGCAGGGTCCTGACGAACTTTCGCAGGGGTTCAAGTCGACTTCTGAGTGCGGACGTCGTCCAGCATTTCAGGAAGCGTTCGGCAGCCCAGGGCGCTTTGTATTCCCAGAACTGCTCGAACTCGTCCTTGAGTCTCCAGGCTCTATAGATTCGGTAGTTCGCCTTCTCCAGTGCTTTGAGTGTCCGAGTATCCCCTCTGGAGCGTGTCGCTGAGTGCCGGTAGAGGAGCCATCGGAGGCCCTTCATGGCTTTGCGCTCATCCGGGGCAGCTTTACGCCACTGGTCCTTACGGACCTCGTCAACGGCGGCATTGAGAGCCTTGACGATGTGAAAGCGATCGAGGACCAGCTTGGCATTCGGACAGTGTTCCTGGATGGCTCCGATGTAAGCTTCGCTCATGTCGCAGCAGGCCCACTCGATCTTGGATCTCTGGTAGGGACTGAGAGCCTCTGTGAAGAACCGATCGATCGTTTTACGCGCCCTGCCGCGGCCAACCCACACCACGCAGGAGCGGTCCAGATCGTAAACGAGCGTGGCGTACCTGTGACGCTTGGCGTAGGAGATCTCGTCGATCCCGATGGTTTTGAGCCCTCGGATACGATGACCTTCACGAAGCCGCGTGATGGATCGGTGAAGGAGATCCGACAGCGTCGAGGCAGAGATGCGCAGTAACTCGGACGCCGCCTTCTGCGTCATGGTCTGGCAGTAGCGCAGCATGGCATACTCGAAGCGATACGTCACCCGAGAGAACCGCTCCGCCCACGGAATCTCCTCGACCACACGACCGTGGGTAGGACACCGAATCTCCCGAGGATGGTAGAGAAGCCAGACCCTCCACCCGCACACCGGAATGTCACGCCACCGACGCGGATGGGGCATTGTGCGGACGATTTTACCTCGACGGCCGCACTCCGGACAACAACAACCATTCTTATGTGGCTTTACGGCGATGACGACGCAGCTTCTCCCCTCAAACCACCAGCTGACAACACGGAACCCCTTGAATCTCAGCAGTTTCGATAGTAATCTGCTCCCGGTCATAGGTCGCACCCCCTTCGCTTTGATTGTCCTACACACACAACCAAGCGTAGGGAACGATCTATGACCTTGTCATTCTATAGTTTCACCGTTGAGAAACCCGGATAGAGCCATAAATAAACGGTCGATCTCAATGTTGAGCCATTGGCCGGATCGTGTAGTTCCAGTCGCCGTGGAAATCGTGCGGAGTGAGATCGATTTGGGTCATCTGTTCATCGGTCACCTTGACCCCGTTAGGGTAGGGTCGCTTGTCGATCTCGGAGCGTACTCGGAGACCGGCTTGAGTGGTCGTTCCGGCAATGAGATTCACGGTTGCAGCCAGGCTGACCAGGGGCTTGCCTCGCCAGTTCATAGCGATGAAGGAGAACAGGCGATGTTCGATCTTGTTCCACTTACTAGTGCCAGGAGGGTAGTGGCATACGGTGATCGTCAGGCCAGTGCGATTCGCAAAGCGCTGCAGCTCCCACTTCCACAGCCGCGTCTTGGCGCCGTTGCTGCCGCCTGCGTCCGCCGTGATTAGCAGATGCGTCGAAGTGCCGTAGGCGGGCCGTCCCATGTTCTTCCACCAACTTCGGATCGCATTCACGGCGAAGCTGGCCGTGTCGTGATCGATACCGACACTTACCCAGCCTTCATCACGGCTCAGATCATACACTCCATAAGGGATCGCCTTGCCCTGAGCAGGCACTATGAAATCGTGTACCTTCACACGCTCCGGGTCTCCCTTGGGTCGCCATTCTCGGCCAGGATTCTTGAAGTCGCCGATCAACTCTTTCTTCTTGGTGTCCACCGAGATAACGGGAAGGCCCTGCTGCTGCTGCTGGCTAATCCGATCATCGAGGTAAACGAACTGAGCGTCCCGATCCGGGTGTGCAGATCCCTCCCTTGTCTTCCGATTCGCCTGCAGCGTGTAATCGTGTTCGTGCAGGAGATTGGCAACGATCCTGGGGCTCACCGAATGCCCCATCGCTTGCAACTCGGCGGCCAGTTTGCGAGTGCTCTTCGATGTCCATCTCAGAGGATTGTCGTCAGGCGACCCCGCAGTCGTTGGCTCGACCAGATCATTCAGGTCCTGCCACAGCGTCGGGTCCGTGTCGGCCTTCCGCTTACGACCGCCGCCTGGACGCCGGATGCGAGCCGGGTCCAAAGGTTCGTCCGACCTCAACTCCTGAATGCCACGAAAGATCCGCTCTCTGGACATTCCTGTCGCCAGAGCCACAATCGCGATCCCACCGTGACCCAACGCTTCGGCTTCCGTGGCGGCCCACAGACGACGCGTGCGTTCCGTCAGCACCGGAGCCAAGGCTTCATACTTCGTTCGGAGAGTTTCGACGTCCACACTCCGAGCGTAAGATCATTACCTTGAAAAGTGCAGCACTTATTTCGTGGCAAACCCTTAGCCTCTGACATTGTGATCTCCTGTCGATATCTGGCGTGTAGTTACTCTTCGAAAACAATAATGGTCACCGAACTTGAACCTCGAAAACATCAGATGCTTCGTCTTCGACTTCGGCTTCACCTTGAGTTCGCAACACTACTTCACGGTCAGCCCACTGGAGTGTCCTGAATGGATCGACCGCTTTCAGCAACACGTCTTCTCGGGTGACGCACCTGTTTTCGATCGCTGATGGAAGGCGTCATAGGGGCCGAAGACGTAGCCGAAATGATGGGGCCAATCGTTGGAATGCGCGAACAAGATGTGCTGGACTACATGAAGAGAGGGTGTCTGAATCTCAGCACGAATCCGGCGGTCGCCAGACTGGTTGACGCAGCAAGGCGAATCGGAAAGCACACGATCCTCGTTACCGGAAACATAGACCTCTTCGACTCCGTCATCGTACCCGATCTAAACCTGGCATCGAAATTCGACGTCATCGTCAATTCGTCGCGATCCCGATCCGTGTTCAAGAAAGACCTCTGGGACGAAGCCTTTCGTTCTCTGCCTGACCACGTGAGCTATCATGACAGCTTTCTGATCGAAGACAGCCGGAAAAACGTGGAGTTGTTCCGTGAAGCCGGGGGTCAGGCTCACCGTTATCGCGACGATGAAACACTGATGGCCTACCTGGCCGACATCGGGTTTCCGCCGGCGCCCGAAACGTAGACCCTCCGAAGAATGTGATATCGACACTATGACCATCACCGAAAGAAGAGACTGCCTGATTTCCGACCTCATCGAACGTTTTATCGTTATGCTACGCGTATCGCGTTCGCTCAGGTCCAGGCGGGTCGGTTCCGCGGCATCGATTCGTGGACCAATACTACAGCGAATCCAGCAGCAGATCCCGGCTCATCAGAGTCGACCCTCGACGTCCGACGCCGGCACAACTGAAGAAGATCTACAGCGACGTTGCTCTCATCAGTCACCGCAACCCTCCAAGCTCGACTTCCCAATCCAGTCTCGTCGCCGATATGCTCGAGAAACTCGGTCTCAGACAGGGCATGAATGTTCTGGAGATCGGCGCAGGCACCGGATGGAACGCAGCCCTGATGGGCCAAATCGTCGGTCCGAAGGGCCGCGTTTGCAGCGTGGACATCCAGGCCGACGTGGCGAGACGCGCCCGCAGGCATATTCGCCGACAGGCCAGTGCGAATGTCACGATCCTGACCGCGGACGGAGGAAAGGGATACGACGGTGGCGCTCCGTACGACCGCATCGTCACAACCGTCAGCTGTCCAACGATTCCACCCGCCTGGACGTACCAGCTCAAGCAGGGAGGGTCGATGTTGATCACCCTCCAGGACATACCGGGCGAAACGTGGTGTCTTATGGTCAAACTGCAAAAGAGGACTAACCACTTGCGGGGTCGGATCGTCGGGCTACCCGGATTCATGACCTTGATGGGCGCTTACGCAGCCGAATCCACCGACAGCGGTCGGTTCGATACGATCCGAAGAGGCCGACCCTCGCGTCACCCCGCGCCGTGGGAGAGCTGGGGACCGTGGCTTGCTAACTGGTTGAGGCGGGATCTGCTCTTTTTCGCCAGTCTGCAAGGGCTTATCGTCGAGCCCTTCGAAGACAGCCACGTCATTTCAGACCCGACAGCCGACGGCCTCTGCGTGGCGACAGACGCCGACATTCGAGTCTATGGCGACGGCAGAGTGTATCTGAAGTTCGAACAATCCGTGCAGAAATGGCTGGACTTGGGCGCTCCCAGGCGAGACGATTACAGTCTCGAAGTGTGGCCGTCCGAGGAGCGTAAGAAAGTACCTTCAGACGGATGGGTGCTGCACCGCAGACACGCTCAACTGATCTTCCGACTGAAAAAACAGCTCTGACTACGGAGATATTCGATGATCGACCTGGAAGGTAAAGTCGCACTCGTAACCGGTGCATCTCGCGGGATCGGTCGAGCTACGGCGATCGAGCTCGCGAAGGTAGGCGCCGATGTCACCGTCAATTTCCACAGCCACGGCGATGAAGCAGCCGAAGTCGTTGCCGAGATCGAAGACCTTGGCCGACGAGGGATCACATTCGGAGCAGATGTCTCCGATCGTGACGCAGTCGAAGCAATGGTCGAGGCCACGGTGGATGCCTTCGGCCGACTCGACATCCTCATATCGAACGCCTACTACTCCAAGCGCGAGCCCTTCCTCGATCTGACTGAAGAGGCGATGCGCCGCACCCTGGATGTCACGTTATGGGGTGCTTTTCATTCCGCCCAGGTCTCCGCTCGACAGATGGCCGAACAGGGCGACGGCGGCAGTATCTGCTTCATCTCCTCAGTACTCGCCCACATCCCGATGCCTACATCCCTCCCCTACAACACGGCCAAAGCCGGCATCAACCATATGTCGGCCACGATCGCAAAGGAACTCACCCCGCATCGTATTCGATCCAACGTCATCGAGCCGGGTTGGATCGACACGCCCGGTGAACGCCAATACACCACCGATGCCGAAATGGTGGAAGGCGCCAAGAAGCTTCCCTGGAAACGGTTGGGCGAACCCGAAGAGATTGCTAAAATGGCTACCTATCTATCTTCGGACACAGCGGATTACATCACGGGCTCGGTGTTCCGAGTGGATGGGGGTTTCAGTCTGCAATGAGGATCGTCATAACCTGAACCGCACACACAACACGCCAGGAAGGGCTCTCTGTCTTTCCGGCCACGGCCCGTTCGTCCTTCGATACAACGATAAACGGCCTGTACAAGGGCAGCAATTCTAGCTTCCCCAGACGTTTACTCAGGATGAACGGTGGGTGATCTGCCACTTTATCTTTCGTGTCTTCGTGTCTTCGTGTCTTAGCGTTAGGGCCCCGCCCCGGAGCCAAGAATGATCGATCTTGCGACATCGTGTGAGATGCCCGACCGACCGCGCCCCATTCTGGAGATCGGTGCGGGTGGGATCGTCCGGGACGCTCATCTGCCAGCGTATCGGTTGGCCGGATTCGAGCATTTCGGCCTCTACGATCCCGACATTGTCAAAGCGAGGGCCCTCGCAGCGCAGTTCAACGTGCCTCGCGTCTTCGAATCGATGGGTGAGGCGCTATCGGCCGCACCTGACAACGTCGTCTTCGACGTCGCGGTTCCCGGTGGTGTTGTTCGTGACGTCGTCCCCCTGCTTCCAGACAATGCGGCCGTCCTTATCCAGAAGCCTCTCGGGCTCAACCTCGCCGACGCCCGCCACATCTGCCAACTCTGTTGCGACAAAGGGTTGACCGCTGCGGTCAACTTCCAGCTGCGCTACGCCCCTCCCATCATCGCCCTCCGCGATCTGGTCGACCGAGGCCTGCTCGGCAAGCTTCACGACATCCAGCTGCAGGTCAACCTCTGGACACCGTGGGAGCTCTGGGACTTCCTGAAGACAGAGGAACGTGTGATCCGGTCGTTCATTGGTGATCCAACAGGGGTTTATGCGCGGGTGTACCGCAGCCCTCGACAGCCTGATTTGGCCGATGTCAAATCGACGACGATTCTGGAATACGGCGACGCTCTGCGCGTCACCGTCAGCGCAAACCACTGTCACGAAGGCGGACTGACCAACCAGGAATCCTACTTACGCTTCGAAGGCGACAAAGGTATCGCCAAAGTGACCCTTGGCCTCTGCATGGACTACCCCCGGGGCCAGCCCGACGTCTTCGAGTATTGTCTGTTCGACCGGGATGACCGCGCATGGCAAACGGTTGACATCGACGGCACCTGGATGCCTCACGCCTTCATCGGCACGATGGCAAGTGTCATGCGCAAGGTCGAGGACCTCTCACGCCCCCTGCCAACCCACGTCGACGACGCCTTGCGGACAATGGCCGTCGTCGAAGCGGCGTATGCGTTGAGCGCCGGTGGGGCTACCCCAATCGACTACGGAAACTGACATTGCTCAGGCACCGTTCGTCCCTTCGACTCCGCTCAGGGCGGGCTCTTCGATACAACGGGTCACAATCGATCGTATAGCTACATCCTGAACGGTTCTACGAGGCCGTTTACTCAGGATGAACGGTGGGTGATTCGCCAAGCTTATCCTTCGTGTCTTCGCGTCTTTGCGCCTTCGTGTCTAAAGTCCCCGATGGTGGTAAGAAATGCCCGACGCACCTGAACATCCCAACCTGGTTTTCATCTTACCCGACCGCCAACGGCGCGACACGCTCGCCTGCTACGGCAACAACTGGATCCAGGTCCCGCATCTCAATGGGCTGGCCGAAGAGAGCTTCGTCTTCGACAACTGCTACGTAACCCAGGCCGTTTGCTGTCCCGCCCGGGCTTCCATCATGAGTGGTCTCTACCCCGTCGACGCGGGAATGCCCGTCAACCTCCGTATCATGCCCGATTCCGTCCAAACCATCGGCGAAATATTGTCGGACACTTACCACACCGGCTACATCGGCAAATGGCATCTGGGTGACGAGCTCATCGCGCAACACGGCTTCGAAGAGTGGATCCCGTGTTTCGAACATTGGTGGCGCCAGTACAGGGATCAATCGCAGAAAACCCTTTTCTCACCGTATCACCACTGGCTTATCGAGAACGGATTCGAGCCCGACGCGCCGCATCCCGGTGGGAAGATGTTCTCCCCCGAATTCCGTGCCGATCTCCCTGACGGGTATCATATGACGACGTTTCTCGGCGATCGGGCCGCCGACTTCATCACCCGCAACGCGGAACGTCCGTTCGTCCTCTACGTCAGCTCGAAGGAACCGCACCCACCCTTCACGAGCTACCACAACGACCTTTACGATCCCGCGACGCTCCCGGTTGACGACACATTCCTGACTTATCCCGAGGGACACTCGTTGTTCAACCGGATCCGTGCGGAGTTCTGGATGCAGGCCACGCACGGAGGTGACTTCGACCTGACCACGGAATCGGGCGCACGACAGATGCGATCGAACTACTTCGGCTGCGTGTCACTCGTCGACGAAATGGTGGGCCGTGTCCTCGGCGCCATCGACGATGCTGGCCTCCGCGACAACACGATCGTCGTCTTCACGAGCGACCACGGGGAGATGGTCGGTACGCACGGCCACGTCGAGATGCGATCGCCCTATGAAGAATCCTCCCGTGTGCCGCTTCTCGTGCGGGCCCCGTGGTTGAGTCAGGACCAACAGCGCGTCGACGGCAACTTCCAGCCAGATCGACTTCGTGCCGACACTTCTCGACCTGCTAGGGGAATCCGTGCCGGATCACTTGCCGGGTTCCAGCCGCGCCGATGTTTTACGTGGCACCGGCACTCTGAGCGACAACGACATCTTCATCCAGCACAATGGCATCGGTGACCGCGACCTGACATCGGCCTCGACCTCTCACACGATGCCGCCCGAACGCGTCCAACAGCTGAACCTGCTGAAGACCGCACCGTGGCGAAGCGTCGTCACCTCCGATCGCTGGAAGCTGACCCTTTGCGCCGCTGATCAAGGCGAACTGTTCGACCTCGACACCGATCCCTCTGAAACGACCAACCTGTTCGACTTACCCGAGCATCGGGATCGCGTACGCTGGATGGCGGCGCGGCTGAGGCTCTGGCAACAGGAAGCCGGTGACACCGCTCCCTTGCCGGGGGTTTGACAAGGACTTAGGGTTTGCCACGAAATAAGTGCTGCACTTTTCAAGGTAATGATCTTACGCTCGGAGTGTGGACGTCGAAACTCTCCGAACGAAGTATGAAGCCTTGGCTCCGGTGCTGACGGAACGCACGCGTCGTCTGTGGGCCGCCACGGAAGCCGAAGCGTTGGGTCACGGTGGGATCGCGATTGTGGCTCTGGCGACAGGAATGTCCAGAGAGCGGATCTTTCGTGGCATTCAGGAGTTGAGGTCGGACGAACCTTTGGACCCGGCTCGCATCCGGCGTCCAGGCGGCGGTCGTAAGCGGAAGGCCGACACGGACCCGACGCTGTGGCAGGACCTGAATGATCTGGTCGAGCCAACGACTGCGGGGTCGCCTGACGACAATCCTCTGAGATGGACATCGAAGAGCACTCGCAAACTGGCCGCCGAGTTGCAAGCGATGGGGCATTCGGTGAGCCCCAGGATCGTTGCCAATCTCCTGCACGAACACGATTACACGCTGCAGGCGAATCGGAAGACAAGGGAGGGATCTGCACACCCGGATCGGGACGCTCAGTTCGTTTACCTCGATGATCGGATTAGCCAGCAGCAGCAGCAGGGCCTTCCCGTTATCTCGGTGGACACCAAGAAGAAAGAGTTGATCGGCGACTTCAAGAATCCTGGCCGAGAATGGCGACCCAAGGGAGACCCGGAGCGTGTGAAGGTACACGATTTCATAGTGCCTGCTCAGGGCAAGGCGATCCCTTATGGAGTGTATGATCTGAGCCGTGATGAAGGCTGGGTAAGTGTCGGTATCGATCACGACACGGCCAGCTTCGCCGTGAATGCGATCCGAAGTTGGTGGAAGAACATGGGACGGCCCGCCTACGGCACTTCGACGCATCTGCTAATCACGGCGGACGCAGGCGGCAGCAACGGCGCCAAGACGCGGCTGTGGAAGTGGGAGCTGCAGCGCTTTGCGAATCGCACTGGCCTGACGATCACCGTATGCCACTACCCTCCTGGCACTAGTAAGTGGAACAAGATCGAACATCGCCTGTTCTCCTTCATCGCTATGAACTGGGCGAGGCAAGCCCCTGGTCAGCCTGGCTGCAACCGTGAATCTCATTGCCGGAACGACCACTCAAGCCGGTCTCCGAGTACGCTCCGAGATCGACAAGCGACCCTACCCTAACGGGGTCAAGGTGACCGATGAACAGATGACCCAAATCGATCTCACTCCGCACGATTTCCACGGCGACTGGAACTACACGATCCGGCCAATGGCTCAACATTGAGATCGACCGTTTATTTATGGCTATATTCGGATCTCTCAACGAGATGAAGTGGGTGAAGGTGCCGTGGTTCCTGGCATGGGGGCGCGGTTAGAGTGTGCGGAACCTCTTCGGAATCTGCTCAGGGATGTTTATGTCTCCGACGGTAAGGAAGATCATATCGTTGAATGCGTCGAGTGTGCGGAATCCGCTGGCTCGGTTCTTGACGATTTGGACGATTCGGTTGAGGCCTTCGGCGATGGCGTTGGTAAGACGCGTGTTCACGAATGCGAGGACGCCGAAGAAGTGCTGTCGCAGGGTCCTGACGAACTTTCGCAGGGGTTCAAGTCGACTTCTGAGTGCGGACGTCGTCCAGCATTTCAGGAAGCGTTCGGCAGCCCAGGGCGCTTTGTATTCCCAGAACTGCTCGAACTCGTCCTTGAGTCTCCAGGCTCTATAGATTCGGTAGTTCGCCTTCTCCAGTGCTTTGAGTGTCCGAGTATCCCCTCTGGAGCGTGTCGCTGAGTGCCGGTAGAGGAGCCATCGGAGGCCCTTCATGGCTTTGCGCTCATCCGGGGCAGCTTTACGCCACTGGTCCTTACGGACCTCGTCAACGGCGGCATTGAGAGCCTTGACGATGTGAAAGCGATCGAGGACCAGCTTGGCATTCGGACAGTGTTCCTGGATGGCTCCGATGTAAGCTTCGCTCATGTCGCAGCAGGCCCACTCGATCTTGGATCTCCGGTAGGGACTGAGAGCCTCTGTGAAGAACCGATCGATCGTTTTACGCGCCCTGCCGCGGCCAACCCACACCACGCAGGAGCGGTCCAGATCGTAAACGAGCGTGGCGTACCTGTGACGCTTGGCGTAGGAGATCTCGTCGATCCCGATGGTTTTGAGCCCTCGGATACGATGACCTTCACGAAGCCGCGTGATGGATCGGTGAAGGAGATCCGACAGCGTCGAGGCAGAGATGCGCAGCAACTCGGACGCCGCCTTCTGCGTCATGGTCTGGCAGTAGCGCAGCATGGCATACTCGAAGCGATACGTCACCCGAGAGAACCGCTCCGCCCACGGAATCTCCTCGACCACACGACCGTGGGTAGGACACCGAATCTCCCGAGGATGGTAGAGAAGCCAGACCCTCCACCCGCACACCGGAATGTCACGCCACCGACGCGGATGGGGCATTGTGCGGACGATTTTACCTCGACGGCCGCACTCCGGACAACAACAACCATTCTTATGGGGCTTTACGGCGATGACGAAACAGCTTCTCCCCTCAAACCACCAGCTGACAACACGGAACCCCTTGAATCTCAGCAGTTTCGATAGTAATCTGCTCCCGGTCATAGGTCGCACCCCCTTCGCTTTGATTGTCCTACACACACAACCAAGCGTAGGGAACGATCTATGACCTTGTCATTCTATAGTTTCACCGTTGAGAAACCCGGATAGAGCCTTATTTATTCGCGAACCCTTAGTGTCACGTCCCAGGAATAACTAGAAAAATATTCGATTCTGTCGTATGGTTCCTCAAGCACTCATTCTTGGGAGGAACCGATGGCTAGAGGTCGTCCGTTACAGCCACTGAACATCAGTGATGAGGTCCACGATCAACTCGAGTCATTGTCTCGTTCGCGTAGCATGTCTCACGCTTTGGTGCGTCGCGCGAAGATCGTCTTGATGAGCGATTGCGGTCTGACCAATCAGGAGATCGCGGAACGAGTCGGGTTGTCCGGAGCGTCTGTCGGCAAGTGGCGTCGTCGCTTCTGCGAGCAAGGCTTGATGGGACTGTATGACGAATTGCGTCCTGGAGGGCCACGGTCGGTCAGCGACGAAGAGATCTCCTCCCTCATCTACAAGACGCTCAAGAAGCAACCGAAGGGTGCCACCCACTGGACCTGTCGTTCGATGGCCGACGAGACGGGGCTCTCCAAGTCCTCGGTTCAACGTGTATGGAAAGCTTTTGGCCTGCAACCGCATCGACAGAAGCACTTCAAACTGTCGAACGATCCCTTCTTCGTCGAGAAAGTCAGGGATATCGTCGGTCTATACCTGAACCCACCGGACAACGCGATGGTGCTCTGTGTAGACGAGAAGAGCCAGATTCAAGCACTCGAACGGACACAACCGATTCTTCCTTTGGGTCTCGGATACGTCGAGGGCGTCACTCACAGCTATATCCGGAACGGCACGACCACCCTCTTTGCAGCGCTCAACATCGCATCCGGCAAAGTTCTGACTCAGTGCAAGCCCAGACACCGCAACAAAGAGTTCCTTCAGTTCCTCAAGCACATCGACAAGAACGTCCCAAAGGATCTCGACATCCATCTGGTCGTCGATAATTACGGCACGCACAAGCACCCGAACGTCAAGCGTTGGCTCGCCTCACGGAAACGATATCACGTGCACTACACACCAACATATGCCTCCTGGCTGAACCAGGTAGAGATCTGGTTCGGTATCATCACCCAAAGAGCCATTCGACGAGGCACCTTCAGAAGCGTCAAGGACCTGATCGCCTGCATCAAGAAATTCACTGATCACTACAACGAGAATTCTACACCCTTCGTCTGGACCGCCACGGCAGATTCAATCCTCGAGAAAGTCCATAAACTTTTGAAGCTTATACGCGGGACGTGACATTAGTAGGGCATCAAGTTAATTTTCCGATCGATCGGAAAATTGGATGCCAGCGCTGCAATTCGTCCCGAAATCAGCGTCGTTTGCCAATCTCTCCTTTCCTAATTCAATAAGTCTCCGTTAGTTGGGGCACGTTCGCGTGGGTTCCCAATCTGCGCCGATTGCTCAGCGCGGGATCGAAGTCGTACAATAGAGCGGCGCACTTTTCCCGTCCTCGCGAGTACCCGGGGCTGAAGCCCCGGGCTAGGAGGACGCAGCCCTTTCAGGGCTGAATCTCCAACCCCTCCGTATTCTCAGTGTTCTCCGTGGCTGTCTTTGACTTACAGGAGTGTCATTGAAACCCAACATCATCCTGATCAACTGCGACGACCTCGGCTACGGTGACCTCGGATGCTACGGCTCCGAAGTCAACAAGACGCCCGCTCTCGACCGGATGGCCGCCTAGGGTACCCGGTTCACCGATTTCTACATGGCCTCCCCCGTCTGCTCGCCCTCGCGAGGCGCGATGCTCACGGGTTGCTATCCCTCGCGTATCGGCTTTGGCGAGTTCGACGGTCGCTGGGTGCTGTTTCCGGGTCAGGGAATCGGACTCAACCCGAGCGAAACCACGATCGCCCGTCTCCTCAAGAACGTGGGATACGCGATGAAAATCGTCGGCAAGTGGCACTGCGGCGATCAACAGGATCATCTTCCGACACGACACGGCTTCGACAGCTACTACGGGATTCCCTACAGCAATGACATGGGAATTCAAGGCGGGAACGATAGGGGCTTCCCACCACTGCCGCTCCTCCGAGACGAGACCGTCATCCAAGCCCAGCCCGACCAGCGCGGCATCACGGAACGCTACGTCGAAGAATCCGTCCGTTTTTGTGCGGAACAACGCGGGCAGCGGGACTCCGTTCTTCCTTCTATCTCGCTCACATGCACGTTCATCTTCCGCACTATCCGCCGGAACGCTTCCTCCGCGAATCGGAAAACGGTCCTTACGGCGGAGCGGTCGCTGCGATCGATTGGGCAACGGATGTTCTCCTGGACGAGTTGAAGTCACTCGGTCTGGATGAGGATACGCTCGTGATCTTCACGAGTGACAATGGATCTCGCATGCAGGGACAGGGCGGGAGCAACGGTGAGTTGAGAGGGATCAAAGGGACCACGTGGGAAGGCGGCGTGCGTGTTCCCATGATCGCGCGCTGGCTTGGGAAAGTACCCGCTGGTCGCGTGTGCAGCGAGTTGACGCTCTCGATGGATCTGTGCCCGACCCTGGCCGCTGTCGGCGGCAGCGAGATGCCCGAAGACCGGATCATAGACGGAAAGGACATCCAGCCGATCCTATATGGTGAGGACGGCGCGAAGTCCGAACACGACGCGTTCTTCTACTACAAGAAAAACGTTCTCGAAGCCGTTCGAAGCGGGAAGTGGAAGCTTCACATACGGAGGGAGGAACCCCGCAAAACGGGGAACCTGACGGTCGACACGGGCAAGGAAAGAGCCATCGAAGAGCTGAGGGAGCTCTACGACCTGGAGTCGGACATCGGTGACAGCGCGGTCGGAATCGAAGGTGAGAACATCAGACCCGCCGGCCGGGTCGACAACCCCGACACGCTCACCCGCTACGATCCTGAACATCCGTATATGATCGCGATGTACGATCTCGAAGAACGTGGATGAGCACTTTCGTGCGTCAGTGAACCAAACAACCTTGCACAATCACAAGCGAGTGTCATCCCGGTAGTGTTTTGAAGAGCCTGTCCCGAGCGCAGTCGAGGGAGGATCCATTCTGTCTTTTCGCGTAAGTCAAAATGGGACCCCCCTTCGACAGGCTCAGGACAGGCGGCTAAGAAGCGTACCGGGGTGACATTTCCTTTCGTGTTTCGTTTATCGGTCAGTTTCTCTTGGTGTCTTGGAGTTTTGGTACCAGTTGGATGTTCAAACCCATCGACAGAGAGAAAGGCTGCCGAGAGTTTACGTGGATTCACCCGGTAATCCAAGACCATCTCACCCCCCGGATGTAGATGAATCCGCTCGACACAGGCGTGGATGATGGCCTTGCGCATTCGAAACTGCTTAAGCTGATCCTCTGAGTAGCTTCTATTCTTTACGAGAAAAGATGGAACCGTATCGTCGACATCGACTAGCGAGAGGATTCCATCGCCCGCAAACGTCAGCGCGTGGGCGAGACCATCCTTAAGTGCGTCGGCCCCCTCGCGCGCATCCAGCTTGGCAGTTATCTGATGAATCTCTTGATCCAGGTGCACGCCTTCTGCTTGGATCCTGTCCACTTGCTTTTGATACCGGCTTCCCGTCAGCGTTCCAGATACGTACGCAAAATCCGCTCGCTCAACATGTCCTGCAAGACCGTCCCTCTTCTTTTTCAGACTTTCGAGTCGCTGCGCCATCGCTTCTCCGCCTTCTGAATCGAACTGTTCCTGCCAGATCGCCAGGATTTTCTCGGGCTTCATCAGCATCCGATGCACTTGTGCGGACACTCGCTGATTCACGTCCGATATTTTTTGGCTGGGCGCGCTGCACCTCTTTCCGAACTGATCGAATCTGGCGTTGCAGTAGAGCCGGCCATCGATCAGGTTCGACCGTTGGCCATACATCCCCCGTCCACCCCCTCGGTATCCTCGGTCCTCTTCGTGACAGACTCCGCAACGAAGAAGCTTGCCAACAGATACTCGGTCGCGTCGGTGCGGGTGCCTTGCGACTTCTTGCCGTCCTTGGCCGCAGGCTGTGCCTTTTGCCAGGTGGCGTCGTCGATGATCCCGGGCACCGAGCAGGAGACCCATTCGGATCTGGGCTTCAGCCGTTGTTTTTTCCGACCCGTCAGCGGGTCCTGCTCATACGCGTATTTGCTGTAGTTGAAGACTCCCTTGTAGGTCTCCGAAGATAGCACGCCCCGCACGTGCTGCGGTCGCCACGGCACACCTTTATTGGTCAGGGTGCCTTGCGCATCGAGAGTCAGGGCGATCCGGTAGGTCGCCACACCTCGCAGACACATCTCAAACATACTGCGGACCACCTTGGCCTTCTCATCATCAACGACGAGCCGCGAACGCGAGCCCTGCTTGCCGCGAGCCGAGTCGCCTGTTAGCTCCAGCCGATAGCCGAAAGGGGTGCAACCGCCCGGCCAGTGACCATGTTCGGCTGCCGCAAGTTTGCCCTGGATCATCCGTCGGTGGCGCGTGTCAGAATCAGCTTCGACGATCGATAGCCTAATGGACGTCTCCAGCTTCTCCGGATCGAGCCAGCCCTCATTTATGGTGTAAATCAGCGCGTCCAATTCCAAAAGGACGGCCGTAAACTCGCCTCTCTGACGGGCCTTCTCGGCACTACCGGCTTTGAGCCTTATCAGACGATCAAGGAACGTCGACCGCAGCACCGACAACTTGCCGGCAGTTCGTAACTCCTTCGCCGTCTCCAGCAGAACACGCCCGGCTGGACGTTCCCAAAGCGGATACCGTTCTGCCGATACCCCAAGATCGAGCAAGATGGTATGGGAGTCGTCCACGAACACCGTCTCGGCTGACTGCTGTTTGGCAGGCGTCCGCTTCCCGCCGTCGTAGACGACCAGGGAATCGAACCGGTGCAGGGGCCACTGGTTCTGTTCGGCGTCTTCGTTCAGCGCACGGATGTTGCCAAGATGCGTCTCGGCTGCTCGCTGCTCGGCGGACGAAGAACGGTGGTAGGATAGGATGACTGCATTCTGTGGCAAGGTAGTCTGCATTCGGGCCTCCATCGGTATCAGGGGGTTATCACTTTCGGCTGTAGCCAATTTGACTGATTCTTCGACGTCTGTCTCGTGATTTCCTGGTGCATCCACAGGATTCCGGGCACAAACAGGTTCCTGTGCTGAATGGGGGCACTGTTGCCGAGCAGGTGTGGCTTACGACCACGGTAACGGCTATTAGTCCCCCGATCTTGACCCCGTCCGCCAACGAATGCATTACCTATTGATCGAGCGACATTCGCCATTATGAAGTGGCCTTGGCCTTCCTCACAGGGAGCGGTGTTCAGACGGTCCTCGACCTCTTCTTCAGTCAGAACGTGACAGCTTTCCAGAGCGTGTAGGGGATGCAACACCGTGCGGGCTGTCGTAAGCGACCGTTCACATTTGTGAATCTTCTTGGGTTCAGGTGCCAAAACGGCGCTTAGGCTGTGGGTATTCGGCTCAGGTGTCACTACGTGGCTCCGATGTCGCTCCGGACCAGGACTCGGCGGACTCTCCCCCTCGAACGTGTGCCATGCTTTGGGCGTGAAACCAGTCTCGTCCTCACATCCTTCAGTGGCTTCGAGCGCGCCCGAATAACTCTCCTCGTCCTGGCGACTGGTGGTCTCGCGTGAAGGTCGGCTGATGAACGCTCATTGGTGCCGCGCTGCCGACGGAGAGCGCCGTACGACTCAATCCGCCGAATCCCTCGCAGTTCCCCCCAGACTTTCACTCGCAACCGTGGTCTCATCCTGTCGAACGAGGTGACGTACGATAGGCGCTCCGCCAGTTTTTTCGGCCCGCCGATGCTCCGAACGTCAACGATGCTGCTGTTGGTCGTGAGTTTCGTCCATAGTTCGCAAAGTTCTCGTTGATCTATCCACGGGCCATAGTGCAAAACGTGCACGTGGATGTTTCCAGACTTAGGGCCTGCTTGAAGCACAGCAAACGCAGCAGCGTGGGCCCCTCGCAATCTTCGACGCCAGAGTAACGACATCCCCCTCCTACCAATCTCCGCTGCATGTCGGAACTTCCCTTCTGTGCGTACGGTCAGCGTGATGTGTCTCCACGTATGATTCGACTCGATGTTGATGACGTCACGCGCTTGGTCGAGGCAAGCGATGATGTCGGTGACCTTCAGTCCGCGGCGATTCACAAGCTTCTTCGCCAATCGGAGATGGTGAACCACCTCATGAACCCGAATGAGCTGGCAATGTCTTTTTCGCTGTTGAAATTGGACAGCGGCATGTGATGGTTTCAGGCGGCTGCAGCGCGTCCTTCAACGTTCCCGTCGAGGGCGGCATCGTGCGTCTGAAGGGCGACCACAAGCTTGGTCATCTGGCGGTAGCCCTTGAGTCGCCGGAAGCCCCGTTCGGCTTCCAAGGCACCGGCGGCGCTCCAGCGCAGGATCATGCGGCCGCTCTTCCATCGCTTGACGCGGCCTGAGAGTTGGCGCAACTGTCCGATCAGGTTTTCGATGACGTTCGTGCTCGAAAGGGTGCGCTCCAGGGAAGATCCACCGAGGCCCAGGCGTTTGTACCGTCAGCAGATCCTCGAGCCCTTCGCGGAGCGAGGCGGCCGCGCCGGGGTGCTGCTCGTCCAGGCTCCTCGCCAGATTCGTGAGCATACGTTCAGCCAGTTCGGGATCTTCGGCTCTGAACGCGTCTTTCAGAGCGCACTTCACCGACCCTCGCTTGCCCTCCGGCAGCGCGTCCAACACGTTCCGCTTCTTGTGCTCCTGGCATCGCTGGATGAGCGCGCGTCTTCCGAGGACTGACCGCACAGCCCTGTAAAGGGCCTTGCCGCCGTCGATCACAATGTCGTCCGAATGATCTGCTGTGCGAGGCTTGCCGTTCTGCCTTACTACTCGAAGATCTACTGCACCGTCCTCCGGAGCACTTATCTCTGAAGGTTGTTACTGAATTCGGGGAGCCCCTTTGCTACGGCGCCGTCTCTAGCCTGAATCATGCATGAATTTGAGTTTAGGTTGTTTTGGAGTGATGTGATCACGCACAGGATTTGTTCTCGGCTTCTTCGGATGTCCAAGGTCCCGTAAGCGGTCTCTACGAGTCGCAAGAGTCACGATTTTCGTCCGGAACAGGTGTTGTTTTGCGACGTGTACATAGCTGTCCCCGGTATAGATCGGCGTTGTTACTGCGTGTTCGTTTCGAGCCTGGTGATGATTGACACCAAGACGTTTTTGAGTGGATACGATGTTGGAAAATGGAATCGGATTCTTCGTGCGCTTTCAATGACTCTCGCGCCGATTTTGAGGAAACGGTTCTGTATCGTGTTGACCTGAGGTTTGGTCCACGCGGTGCCCTTGAGTCCCTGTGATCGGAGTGCGTGAAGCAAGGCGTATGCAGCACTGTGTAGAAAGAGTCGGAACTGGTTGGCTTCAAACTTGTGGCACGATGTTCGATCGGAGTGAAGGAATGTTTTGTGGTCCTTGATGAAGCCTTCCGTGCGTCCCCTTGCGCAGTAGATACGATCATAGATAAAGCCGTCTCGATTACTCTGTAAATTGGTCACGCGGTATCTTGGATTTGCTTCGCCGTTTGTGACTTCAGCCTTGTGAATGATCCGGCGAGGCTGCCGGTAGGTGCCAGCCTGATATGAGAAGGATGAGAACAAGCGAATCGTCTCCTTATGCTCGCTCAGACGTAGCGCTTGGTCCATCAGGTTTTGTCCAGCCGCTTTGAGCTTGGAGTTGGCGCCCTGGCCCAGAACGTAGTAGATACCGTTGTCTTCGCAGAAATCGTGCATCTCTGGTGAGCTGAACTTTGAGTCTGCGCGAACGATGATCTCCACGTTTGGCCAAGATCCGCGTAGGTGTTCCACCAAGCGCTTGAGAATAGAAACGACCTGTTTACCGTTCGTCGGATGCCCGGGTCTCAAGATCGTCGTAATGAGCTTGCCGCTTTGGCCTTCATAGATATGTAGCGGCATATAGCAGTGTTCATTGTAATACGCGTTGAAGAGTGAAAATTGTTGCGCACCGTGCGTTGGGTCATCCGTGTCGTCGATAGAGTTCAGGTCAATAGGTGTGTAAAAGAAATCAGGCGGCCATCTTCCCGGCTTCGACCTGCGGTCCGGTTGAGTGTTTCTGATCGTAGACTTGTTGTAGCAAGTGTGGCGCGGTGAGTTTCCTGAATCGGCTCTCTGCGACCTTGAGCGTACGCCAGATGAGAGTCGTGGCGTTCCTGACTTTCTTGAATCGCCTGGCGGCGTTTGTGCGAAGCCGAACGGAAGCAAAGGGGCTCTCGACGACGTTCGTGGTTCTCAGGTGTTTCCAGTGTTCCTTCGGGAAGTCGTAGAACGTGACCATCCGATCCCAGTCTCTTTCGAGCGTCTCCACGGCGGCAGGGAACTGTGAGCGATACCGTGCGGCAAAGCGTTTCCGGAGCTTCTCGGCCTCCTTTTTCGTGCCGGCATAGGGGATCTG
Source organism: Candidatus Latescibacterota bacterium (assembly GCA_965198115.1). Classification (GTDB taxonomy): domain Bacteria; phylum Latescibacterota; class UBA2968; order UBA2968; family UBA2968; genus UBA6620. The sequence continues at coordinate 5,403,095 of OZ240241.1, forward strand.
GACGAGCAGTGCGCGGGCTTCAGCCTGTGCACGCTTGGCGACCTTGTCGAGCACGTTGAGGATCTTGTGGTTCCAGCACCGTTGTTGCCGGCTCTCTGGCCAGACCTGATCAACGGCCGCCCAGATGCCCATATTCCCGTCCGCGGCGATCAGGACAGGATGTTCGAGCCCGCGATCCCGGAGATCCCGGAGCACCGTGAGCCAGGATTCTGTAGACTCTCGATAACCGGGTTCTATCGCCAGGATCTCCTTGCTGCCGTCGCTCATCGCGCCGATCACGACCAGCAGACACGCCTTCTCGCGCTCGAGCCCGGCTTTGACGTAGATGCCATCAGCCCAGGCGTAGACCAGTTCGCGATTATCCAGACGCCTTTCTTTCCAGTCCTGGAAGTCGACCTCCCACTTCCCTCGAAGACGAGCGATCGAGGTCGGCGAAAGCGGCGCGCCATCACCGAGCAGCGCACGCAAAGACAACTCGAAGTCGCCCTGGGAGAGACCGTGGAGATAAAGGTCGGGAAGCAGATCTCCAATGGCCCTGGTTCTCCGGGCGAACAGGGGGAGGATGCGGCTTTCAAACCGCTCTTCCAGACCACGAACCCGGGGACGCCGGACCTTGATCGTTCCGCAGCTCGTCGAGAGACGCCGGGGCTTGCCGTAGCCGTTCCTGTAGCCCCTGGAGCTATCGACCTCGGCTCGGCGCTCATACCACGACCGGCCCAAGAACGCGGTCGCCTCCTCCTCCAGAATGGACTGGAACCGGCCCTGGATCTCTTCACGGATCCAATCGTCAACCGTCTCCCACGTCGGCATGGACTTCAATGGGGCTCTATGCGTATGTTCCTTCACGGCGATCCTCCTTCCCAACCGGGCCTCTCACCCGGTTTTGTGTGAATCAACTATCTCACGGGAAGGGTAGGGTCGCCCTTTCTCTTTTTCCACACCTTTTGATTATAGCTCCGTCGATATCGAGAATGATGCTTGGGGGTGCCTGGTCATACGATGCGATGAACCCGTCTACAAAAGCCCGTGCGAGCCGATACAAATCCGAGCGTCGCACATCATTCTCAAGTCGTGTCATCGTTGATTGGCTCCCGAGATCAGGACCGGAAAGAGGAAGCCGATCGCAGGCAGCCTTGACGCCCGGATCGTGGCGCAAATCATCACAATCGACGGCATCTTCATAGCCGCAAGCGATCTGAAAAACACGCCGCTTCACAAGATCCAAAAGCGTGTGATCGATATAGCTTGGGTGACGACGATCTCGCAAAGCATCTACCATTCTGGCGATCAATCCCATCTGAGACTCAAGGGCGCGAAGCAACAGAACTCCACCGTCACTCCTGACGGCGCCACCGGCAAAATCAGCCTCAACTACCTTGCCCGAAATGCTTGCGAATGGTAACCGGATCTGACTAGGTTCTATCACGGTAGTTCCTTCCAAGTGTTGTTTTGATGTGTCAGCCCTAATGTAGGGAAAAACAAACACTTGTACAAGGAGACTACCTTTTTTATGGCTCTATCCGGGTTTCTCAACGGTGAAACTATAGAATGACAAGGTCATAGATCGTTCCCTACGCTTGGTTGTGTGTGTAGGACAATCAAAGCGAAGGGGGTGCGACCTATGACCGGGAGCAGATTACTATCGAAACTGCTGAGATTCAAGGGGTTCCGTGTTGTCAGCTGGTGGTTTGAGGGGAGAAGCTGTTTCGTCATCGCCGTAAAGCCACATAAGAATGGTTGTTGTTGTCCGGAGTGCGGCCGTCGAGGTAAAATCGTCCGCACAATGCCCCATCCGCGTCGGTGGCGTGACATTCCGGTGTGCGGGTGGAGGGTCTGGCTTCTCTACCATCCTCGGGAGATTCGGTGTCCTACCCACGGTCGTGTGGTCGAGGAGATTCCGTGGGCGGAGCGGTTCTCTCGGGTGACGTATCGCTTCGAGTATGCCATGCTGCGCTACTGCCAGACCATGACGCAGAAGGCGGCGTCCGAGTTACTGCGCATCTCTGCCTCGACGCTGTCGGATCTCCTTCACCGATCCATCACGCGGCTTCGTGAAGGTCATCGTATCCGAGGGCTCAAAACCATCGGGATCGACGAGATCTCCTACGCCAAGCGTCACAGGTACGCCACGCTCGTTTACGATCTGGACCGCTCCTGCGTGGTGTGGGTTGGCCGCGGCAGGGCGCGTAAAACGATCGATCGGTTCTTCACAGAGGCTCTCAGTCCCTACCAGAGATCCAAGATCGAGTGGGCCTGCTGCGACATGAGCGAAGCTTACATCGGAGCCATCCAGGAACACTGTCCGAATGCCAAGCTGGTCCTCGATCGCTTTCACATCGTCAAGGCTCTCAATGCCGCCGTTGACGAGGTCCGTAAGGACCAGTGGCGTAAAGCTGCCCCGGATGAGCGCAAAGCCATGAAGGGCCTCCGATGGCTCCTCTACCGGCACTCAGCGACACGCTCCAGAGGGGATACTCGGACACTCAAAGCACTGGAGAAGGCGAACTACCGAATCTATAGAGCCTGGAGACTCAAGGACGAGTTCGAGCAGTTCTGGGAATACAAAGCGCCCTGGGCTGCCGAACGCTTCCTGAAATGCTGGACGACGTCCGCACTCAGAAGTCGACTTGAACCCCTGCGAAAGTTCGTCAGGACCCTGCGACAGCACTTCTTCGGCGTCCTCGCATTCGTGAACACGCGTCTTACCAACGCCATCGCCGAAGGCCTCAACCGAATCGTCCAAATCGTCAAGAACCGAGCCAGCGGATTCCGCACACTCGACGCATTCAACGATATGATCTTCCTTACCGTCGGAGACATAAACATCCCTGAGCAGATTCCGAAGAGGTTCCGCACACTCTAACCGCGCCCCCATGCCAGGAACCACGGCACCTTCACCCACTTCATCTCGTTGAGAGATCCGGATATAGCCTTTTTTATGCATAATTCAGGCTATCTGGCTCAAGCTGGGAAACTAGCAACCACTCAATGCCTTGCCCCTCGAAGCACTAGCTTTCAGCCCCCCTCGGTTAGCAGCTGTCACCTCGCCCTCGTGCGAAGCACGAGGGCGAGCGTAGGGTATTCCTATTAAAAGCAATGTGCGGCGCTCGTCCCGGAGCTTGTCCTGAGCCCCTCGACGGAGCCTGTGCCGAGCGGAGTCGAGGTGCTCGGGATAAACTCTGTCGAAGGGCTGTGCACAGGGACACATAACGAGCCAAACCTAATGGTAGTGGTGCTCTGTACGGGGGCGCTTGAATCGCGACGATCGTGGCCTACCTGGGATTGCTCTTCCTGAACACTGAACACCGAACACTGGGCTGCCGCCGAGTATGGGCGGAGGAGACGGGCAGTCGGGGTGCTCGCCTCCCCCTGTAGGGCGACAGGTCGGGGCTGTCGCCGGTTTCCATTTTCTGTCCTTCTATATTTGCAACCGTTGTGCCACCCACGCACCCTGCCGAACGATTCATCCTAAGTGACAGTTTCATAGGAGGTTCCGCTTTCGCCCCGGTTTTTCCTCCTGGAACGCCGCACCTGCTCCCCCACGATCGGTGGCCGGAATCAGCCTGCCACCTGGCCCATATCAGCCCGCGAAGGGGCAGGTGGAACGGGCCGCCCGGCTCTCAACGATGACGTTTGCTCAGTGGCCCTGAAGAATGGATCTTGTGACGCGAAGATCCCGCTCTCGAAGAGAGCCTTCGGTCAGTGCCCCGACGGAGATTTCATATGCGCAGCTGCCTGTATCTTTTCTCATGTATCTTGGTGCTTTCCGCTGCATCCACGTTCCCGACCACATCCGGAGAAGAATCACCGGGCAGGAACTGGCCCCGGTGGCGGGGCGAATTCGGCGTTTCATCCGAGACCTCTCTCCCCACGACCTGGAGTCCAGATTCGGGCATCGCCTGGACCGTCAAACCGGCCGGATCCGGTACCTCTGCGCCGATCGTCTGGGGCGACCAAGTCATCGTCACCTCACAGGTCGGCCTGGCAACGGTCAAGGGCGGTGCGCATCCATTCCTCGCCCGCGACGACCCCAGCATTGTTGCGCAGGAAGACGCCATGGCCATCGTCGACCGGCGTGACGAGCCGCATCTTGTCATCGAATCTTTCGATCGATCCAGCGGCAAACGGAAGTGGATCTACCGATCAAAGGCCATCGGACCGTTCTCCGAACACCATAAAAAGCACAACCTTGCGACGTCGACCCCCGTGACCGACGGAAAGCGCGTCTATGCGTTGTTCGGGAATGGGCAGGTCCTCTGCGTCGACTTCGACGGACAACTCGTCTGGTCGCGCCATCTGTCAGACTACGGAACCTTCGTGAACCGGTGGGGACACGGCGCGTCACCCACGCTCTACGACGACCTGCTCATCCTCCTCGTCGACCACCAGCCCAACGCTTACCTCCTCGCCCTCGATGCCGAAACGGGGAAAGAACGCTGGCACGTCGACCGCGGGTCGGACCGCATTTCCCACGCCACGCCCGTCGTCATACCCGGCCCCGACGGCGACGAGCTCGTGATTAACTCGACGGAGCGCGTCGAGGCCTTCGATCCCACGACCGGCCAGCTCCTGTGGCACTTTGGAGCGTATCGGCAGACACCGATCCCGACGCCCGTCTTCGGCGACAGCACCATTTACATGACGCGGGGTTATCGGAACAGCGACTTCCTGGCCATCCGCCCGGGAGGACGAGGCGACATCACGGAGAGCCACATTCTCTGGCGATCACCCGGCGGAGGGTCTTACGTCCCCTCCATCGTGCACTTCGAGGGGCTGCTCTACATGACCAACGAGATCGGTGTCGTGACGTGCGCCGACGCGAGCGACGGGAAGCGGGTGTGGCGCCACCGGCTCGGCGGCATCTTCTTCGCATCCCCAGTCGCAGGTGACGGGAAGGTTTACATGGTTGGCGAAACGGGCAGGACGTTCGTATTGCAGGCTGGGCGGAAACCCGAAATCATCGCCGAGAACACCCTCGAGGGTCGTTTCGTCGCCTCACCCGCCATCTCCCACGGGCGCATCTTCCTGCGCAGCGACACGACGCTCTTCGCGATAGGCGAATAGAGGTTAGCCTTTGGCGACGGTCAGACGGATTCGAGAGGAGGAGTGGGAACGGCTGCGCGAGGTGCGTCTTGAAGCCCTCGGTGACACCCCCTACGCCTTCCATTCCAAACTCGAGGAGGCAAGGACGCTCCCCGACAAAGAGTGGCAGACGCGCGCACGAAACGGGGCCGAAGGAAGTTTGTCGCTCTGTGTCATCGCAACCGAGGGTGAAAAGACCGTTGGCATGGCCGCGGGGTTTCCCGACGAGTCGACCGACGAAATCGCTCACCTGGTCTCCATGTGGGTCCGCGACAGTCACCGCGGCACCGACGTGGCCATCCGACTCGTCGATTTCGTCGTGGAGTGGGCGGCCGATCGTGGAGCCGAAGGCCTCCTGGCCGGTGTCACGACCGGAAACGATCGGGCGCTGCGGTTCTACGACAAGATCGGGTTCAAACTTTACGATGGCGATGTCGACATGGGTTGTGAAACCGTACTCTGCAAGAACCTTGTGAGGAAGCAAACGTGGATTTCCCGTCCCTAACAGCCGACAGAAGCCGACAGTTCCACCTCATCCATATCCAGACCTGACTCTCAGCCACCGGCGCCTTTTCCACCCGGTTCTCCGATGTACTTCACAAACAGGGACCGGTTCCTCTTCATCCCACTCCCCAGCACCGCCAGAAGTGCAGCATGGTCTGCCTCGCCGACCGCGCGTGCGAGCTTGTTGAGCGCCACCTCGTCGTCAGGCAACCGGGTCCGCCCCTGTTCATCCTGACATCGCAGCACCTTCTCCACCGTCCGCAAGAAGACGAAGTTCTCGTCGAGGTCGTGCGCTTCGCCCACCTCGATCAGCCCCGCCTGTCGCAGCTTCGAAAGCCCATCGCGCGTGTTCGCAGTACGAAGACCCGGTTGGTTCTTGGCGTGTCGAATCTGAAGCCCCTGCACGATGAACTCGACGTCCACGATCCCTCCCGCCCCGGTCTTGATGCTCAGGAGATCCGAGCCCCCTTTCCGCTCCATCCGGCGTCGAACGTCGACCATGGTGGCTCGGGCCCCTTCATCTAGACCGTCTCCGAGCACGAAAGTCTCCAGACGCGAAACCATGCGCGCTCCAAGGTCCGCATCGCCAGCGACCACACGCGTTCTCGATAGCGCAAAACGCTCCCACGTGGACGCACGCCGCTCCAGATACCGTTCATACGCATCGAACGAAAGCGCCATTAACGCGTTCGCCCCCTCGGGCCTCAGCCGGGCATCGACCTCGTAGAGCGACCCGCTCGCCGTCACCTCCGACAGCGCCGTCGTGACGGCCTGTGCGATGGCCACGAAGAATTGGAGGTTCCCTTCCTGACGCGCCCCGTCCGTCGTCCCGTCTTCGCCGTAGACGAACACGATGTCCAGATCCGACCCGAAGTTCAGTTCGCGCCCACCCATCTTCCCGAGTCCCAGAATCACGAACGGTGACACGTCGCCGTCCGGTGTCCTGGGCACACCCGTCCTTTCGGCTCGCTGACGGTAGGTCAACTCGAGCACGCGACGCAGAATGGCCTCGGCCAGACACGTCAGCGCTTCGAACGTCTCGAACGAATCCGTCAACCCCAGGAGATCTCGCGTCCCGATGCGCAGAAGCTCCTTGTTCTTCACACCGCACAGGGCAGCGATGGCGCGAGACGGTTCCTCGACACCCTCGAGTACCCGATCGAGTTCGGTCTCCAGCTCCTCCGCGCTCACCTCCCGCAGAAGGACGGCGGGTAGCGTCAGCCAATCCAGCAAACCGGGATTTCGAATCAGGATCGAAATCAGATACTGGCTGCCGCCGCAGAGTTTGAGCAGCAGATCCCGTAGTCCGTGGTTGCTGTTCAGCGTCTGGAACAAGGTGTTCCCAGCGCCATACGCGCTGACGAGACGCTCCAGATGACTCAATGCCTGATCCGGATCCACCGTCTCCTGCAGCGACGCCATTAGGGTGGGCGCGAGCTCCACGAAGCTCCGACGGGCCTGAGTCCCTCGGATGCGGGGCGCGTGGCCGAACGCCAGGTAGACGAGGTTTCGATGGGCCTCCCCCGGACGGGCGAAACCCAGCTCGCTCAACATCCCCCTCGCCTCTTCGTCGCCCAGTTCGATCTCGCACAGCGCACCGACCGACCGGTGGGCACCGGCTTCGTCCTGTTCGGAAAAAATCTCGGCGTAGATGGTCTGCACGTCGCTCAGGTGTCGCTCGAGTGTCGCTACGTAGGCTTCAGCGTTTTCCAACCCCAGGCTTCGCCCGAGCGCGTCCTGTGCGGGTTCGCTGTCCGGCAGGATGTAGTCGCTGCGGCCGTGCATCATCTGCAGCCGATGTTCCAATCGTCGGTAGAAGACGTAGGCTTCACTCAAGGACACCGACTGAGTGCTCGACAGCGCGCCGACCGTAGTCAGCTGCTCGATCGCTTCCAGGGTGTGACCCGACCGGGTGTGTTCGTGAACCTGACCCACGATCAACTGGAGACATTGGACGATGAACTCGACGTCCCGAATCCCTCCCGACCGCAGCTTCAGATGCGTTTCGCCCTGCCCGCGACTACCGATTTTCCCCTCGATCCGCTGCTTGATGCGGTGGATCTCGTCCACGGGCGAGCCGTCGATGTAACCGGGAAAGACGAACGGCCGGATCCGATCGATGAAGCGCTGCCCGAGCACCCGATCGCCGGCACACACGCGGGCCTTGATCAGCATCTGGCGCTCCCACAGCTCGCCGCGACGCACGTAGTAACTTTCGTATGCCAGCAACGGCATCGTCAGAGCGCCGGCCATACCGTCCGGTCGGAGACGCACGTCCACGCGAAAAAAGGCCCCCTCCGTGGTCGGTTCCGAAATGACCTGGACGATCTGCTCCGAAAGCCTCGTAAAGAACTCCTGGTTCGAAACGCTTCTCAGCTCGCTCCCTTTCCCATCCGTCTTTCCTTCCGCCGAGTAGAGAAACATCAGGTCGATGTCGGAGCTGAAGTTCAACTCCTGGCCGCCCAGCTTGCCGAGACCGATCACGGCGTAAGACGCCTCTCTTCCCGACTCCTCGAACGGTGTCCCGAATCGTCCCACTAGGGCTCCGTAGGTCTCATCGATCACACGATCCAAACAGGCGTCCGCCAGGTCCGAAAGTTCGTCGGCCACGCGGTGAATCGGTCTGCCGCCTACGAGATCCGCGGAGCCGATACGCAAAAGCTCGCGACGCATCAGTCGCCGGAGGGCATCGAGCCGTCTTTCACTGTCGTCGAACGGAGCCAGCGCGCGATCCATTTCTGCGTCCACACAAGCTCTGTCGCAGACCTCGGAAAGGCGCTCGGGCGTCTCGGTCAGCCAGGAAAAATATTGAGGATCGCGAACGAGGATGTCCGAGAAGTATTGGCTGCTCCCCAGCAAGCGAACCAACAGGGCACACGTCTCCGGGCGGGCGTTCAGCTCTGCGTAGAAATCGCTTTTGCTGAACACGCTACGGGCGAGTCGATCGAAATTGCTGAGCGCGAGATCCGGGTCGGGCGCGCCGGGCAGCTCGTCGAGCAGACTGTCGGGCAATCGCACCTGCCCAATCGGCTGGACAAGATCGTCTAGATCCTTCAACACACGGCTCGGATCGCGGAACCCTAGATCGAGCAATGTGTCGTGGGCCGCCCCCTCGGCCTCGAGCAGAGCGAGCGTCCGTTCGTGTCCTGCTGCGTCGACGTCAGACATAGCCACCCGTCATCGTGATGAATCTTGCGGTGCACACTACGGATGAAATCGTTCCCTTTGGCCACCGGTCATCCTGAGTGATCTCTGCACGAGAAATATGGTCGCGAAGCAAGGTGATGTACCACTGCACAGATCGTATCGAAGGACGGCCGGTGGCCCCCACACGGACAGCATTGGGCGACCGATCGCCCTTCGATACGGCGGTCATTCAGACACCCCACCGTTTCGGAATGTGATTCGCGAGTCGCCGACTCAGGATGATCGGCCGGCGATCGCCTACCAGGTGATACGTCGCCATACCTACGAAAATATTGTGACTACGTAAGCGCATTCTCACCACTCTCACCCGTGCGGATCCGGATCGCTTCTTCGATCGTCGACACGAAGACTTTCCCGTCCCCCACTTCGCCCGTTTGGGCCGCACTCAGTATCGCCTCGATGGCGCGATCGGTGTCTTCGTCGCCCACCACCACCTCCAGCTTCAGCTTCGGCAAAAAATCGACGTGATACTCGCTTCCCCGGTAGAACTCGGAATGACCACGCTGCCGACCGAATCCGCGGTACTCACCGACCGACATACCCATGACGCCAACTTCGGTCAGGGCGTCCTTGATCTCATCCAGCTTGAACGGCTTGATAAACGCCTCGATCTTTTTCATCTCCACCTCTCCGTTACGACGGTTTCACGAGCTGATGCTGCCCGTCCTGGGCGCATCGCTACAATCTTCACTATTCGAGTTTCAATATTCAATCAAAATTGACACCCGCAGCCGTTTCCGCTATCGTTCCCGCTCGCCGAAAGCACTCAGACCGAAAGGAAATCCAGCATGGCCAGTCCCGTCACCCGCGGCGGCGAACACGAAGCCGAAAACTTCCCCTGGGGGTCGATCACGTGGCTCCACGCCGGCAAGTACGATCCGGACACACAGCAGACGTTCGGCTTTGTCTTCATAAACCCTGGCGAGCATAACCCTCCTCATTACCATCCCAACTGTGAAGAGATCCTCTTCGTCGTCTCCGGCACGTGCTCGCACAGCTACGGCGACGACGCCTACGACCTGGGCCCCGGCGACTCGATTCGCGTCCCCCAGGGCGTCATCCACAATGCCGTCAACAATGGCTGGGAGCCCGTCCGCTGCATCATCAGCTTCAGCTCCGGCGACCGCCAGACCGTCTTCCTGGAGGAATGATCATTCCGGGCGACGTTAAACCTTCCTTCGAACGCCTCATTTTGCATTTTGCACTCTACATTTTGCAATGAACTCCCTGCCCCCCGGCAAGCTCCCCCTCGGTCTGCTGGACGATCTGCTCGGTCGCATCCGCACCGACGACCCTCGCCTCCTCGTCGGTCCGCGTCTCGGCGAAGACGCCGCCGTCATCGACTTCGGGGACACCTGCTTGGTCGCCAAAACCGACCCCATTACTTTCGCGACGGACGAGATCGGCTACTACGCCATTCACGTAAGCGCGAACGACGTCGCCACGATGGGGGCTACACCCCGCTGGTTTCTGCCCACCCTCCTGCTTCCCGAAGGCGCTACCGACACCCAAACCGTCCGCAGCATCTTCACATCGATTCAAAACGCGGCCGACGAGGCCGGCATCACCATCTGCGGCGGACACACCGAGATCACGGCCGGTCTGGATCGTCCGATCGTCGTCGGCCAAATGCTCGGTGAAGTCGCGCGAGATCGGATCATTCGCTCCGATGGGTTGCGCGAAGGCGATCGCATCCTCCTCACCAAAGGCCTCGGCATCGAGGGGACGGCCGTCATCGCCCGGGAGCTGGGCGACGAACTCGACGCACGCGGTCTCGACCCGGACCTGATCGAACGCGCAACGCACTATCTCCGCGACCCCGGCATCAGCGTGCTCGCCGAGGCCCGCGCCGTTTCCGACGCCCTCACCCCGCACGCCATGCACGACCCCACCGAGGGGGGTGTCGCGACGGCCCTACGCGAGCTTGCCTCCGCCTCGAACGTCGGACTGGCCGTCTATGCGGACGCCCTCTTTCTGCCGCCAGAGACCGAGACGATCTGCACAACCATGAAAATCGATCCCCTCGGACTCATCTCATCCGGCGCCCTCCTGGTCGGCGTCGATCCGTCCGACGTCGACACCGCCACGCGAGCTCTCGACCGTGTCGGTGTGAGGTCCGATGTCATCGCTCGCGTCGAATCGGCCGGTTTCGGCCTCCGATACGGGAGCGGCACCGACTGGCGCGACCTGCCCACGTTCGAACGCGACGAGCTCGCACGACTCTTCAAGTAACTCCATTCGAAACGCAACCTTGCGGACATGATCAAAGCAGTCATCCTCGACATGGACGGCACCCTCACCCAACCCGTGATCGACTGGCAGCGCCTCCGGCAACGAATCGGCGCCCCACCAGAGTCGACGATCATGGATCACATCGCCAGTCTGCCCGAACCGGAGGCGGAACGCGCAGAAACGATCCTCCTCGAAACCGAACGCGAAGGGACGGAAAGGGCGCCGCTCAACGACGGCGTGCACGAGCTGTTCGACACCCTCGACCGACGGCAGATCCGTCGAGCCATCGTCACCAACAACCACAGGGCGGCCATGGAATCGGTCATCGATCGCCACGCGTTACGGCTCGACGCCGCGTTCAGCCGCGACGACGGCCCGCTCAAACCGGCCCCCGATCTGGTGCTCATGGCCCTCGAAGCGCTCGACTGCGATGCCGACGACACCCTCGGTCTTGGAGACGGCCGCTACGACATCGCCGCCTACGGCGGCGCCGGTGTGCGCTGCGTCTATCTGACGCACGGCAAACCCACCCTCGACCACAACCCCGCCATCGCCTCACTCACAGAGTTCCTGCCCTTCCTAAAATGAGGTTCCACCTTGGGGTGTTTATCCTGAACACCGAACACTGAACACGTCTTTTTAACGCGCAGCTTCCGCCTACTTCGTTGTGCCGGCTGATACAAGTGCTTATAATTGGCTCTATTCGGGTTTCTCAACGGTGAAACTATAGAATGACAAGGTCATAGATCGTTCCCTACGCTTGGTTGTGTGTGTAGGACAATCAAAGCGAAGGGGGTGCGACCTATGACCGGGAGCAGATTACTATCGAAACTGCTGAGATTCAAGGGGTTCCGTGTTGTCAGCTGGTGGTTTGAGGGGAGAAGCTGTTTCGTCATCGCCGTAAAGCCACATAAGAATGGTTGTTGTTGTCCGGAGTACGGCCGTCGAGGTAAAATCGTCCGCACAATGCCCCATCCGCGTCGGTGGCGTGACATTCCGGTGTGCGGGTGGAGGGTCTGGCTTCTCTACCATCCTCGGGAGATTCGGTGTCCTACCCACGGTCGTGTGGTCGAGGAGATTCCGTGGGCGGAGCGGTTCTCTCGGGTGACGTATCGCTTCGAGTATGCCATGCTGCGCTACTGCCAGACCATGACGCAGAAGGCGGCGTCCGAGTTACTGCGCATCTCTGCCTCGACGCTGTCGGATCTCCTTCACCGATCCATCACGCGGCTTCGTGAAGGTCATCGTATCCGAGGGCTCAAAACCATCGGGATCGACGAGATCTCCTACGCCAAGCGTCACAGGTACGCCACGCTCGTTTACGATCTGGACCGCTCCTGCGTGGTGTGGGTTGGCCGCGGCAGGGCGCGTAAAACGATCGATCGGTTCTTCACAGAGGCTCTCAGTCCCTACCGGAGATCCAAGATCGAGTGGGCCTGCTGCGACATGAGCGAAGCTTACATCGGAGCCATCCAGGAACACTGTCCGAATGCCAAGCTGGTCCTCGATCGCTTTCACATCGTCAAGGCTCTCAATGCCGCCGTTGACGAGGTCCGTAAGGACCAGTGGCGTAAAGCTGCCCCGGATGAGCGCAAAGCCATGAAGGGCCTCCGATGGCTCCTCTACCGGCACTCAGCGACACGCTCCAGAGGGGATACTCGGACACTCAAAGCACTGGAGAAGGCGAACTACCGAATCTATAGAGCCTGGAGACTCAAGGACGAGTTCGAGCAGTTCTGGGAATACAAAGCGCCCTGGGCTGCCGAACGCTTCCTGAAATGCTGGACGACGTCCGCACTCAGAAGTCGACTTGAACCCCTGCGAAAGTTCGTCAGGACCCTGCGACAGCACTTCTTCGGCGTCCTCGCATTCGTGAACACGCGTCTTACCAACGCCATCGCCGAAGGCCTCAACCGAATCGTCCAAATCGTCAAGAACCGAGCCAGCGGATTCCGCACACTCGACGCATTCAACGATATGATCTTCCTTACCGTCGGAGACATAAACATCCCTGAGCAGATTCCGAAGAGGTTCCGCACACTCTAACCGCGCCCCCATGCCAGGAACCACGGCACCTTCACCCACTTCAGCTCGTTGAGAGATCCGGATATAGCCAAATTATTAGGTGCTTTCAGGACTGGGGCGATACGTGGCCGTCATCCCCAACCGTCAGCGTCCTTTACGAACGGTTGATCGCGAACTATCACGTTCCGGAGACACACATGAACTACCCTGAAATGTTCCGTCTGCGACAGATCTTCGACGCTCCGCGCTGCGACGATGTATACGGGGCCGTCCGCTCGGAAATCGACAAGCTGAGCCCCGGCGACAAGATCAAGTCCGGCCAGACCGTCGCCGTGGCCGCAGGCAGCCGAGGTGTCGCCAACATCGACACCATCGTCAAGGCGACCGTCGATGCCGTCAAGAACCTGGGCGCCGAACCATATGTCGTTCCGGCCATGGGTAGCCACGGTGGCGGCACGGCCGAAGGCCAGGCCGCGGTGCTCGATGGCTACGGCATCAACGAACAGACGATGGGCTGCCCGATTCGGTCCTCCATGGACGTCGTCCAGATCGGAACCTCCGACTTCGGCATGCCCATCTACTTCGACCGGAACGCGTCCGAAGCCGATCACGTCGTCGTCGTCAATCGGGTGAAGCCACATACCGGATTCGCGGGCGAAATCGAGTCCGGATTGATGAAAATGATGCTCATCGGTCTCGGGAAGCACAAAGGAGCGGCGGTTTACCACCGGGCCATCATCCACCACTCTTTCGATACCATCGTCAGACTGGTCGGACGCGTCGTTCGCGAAGAAATGCCGATAGCGTTCGGCGTCGCGACCCTCGAAAACGGCTACGACGAGACCGCCGAGATCCACGCCATCGACGCACCCGACTTCGAAGAAGTGGAGAAGGTTCTGCAGGCCAAATCGAAGGCCTATTGTCCCACACTCCCGTTCGAAGACGTCGACCTCCTCATCATCGACGAGATGGGCAAAGACATCAGTGGCGCGGGCATGGATACCAACGTCATCGGCCGGAAGCGCAACGACCGGAAGGCCATGGACGGGGACACGCCCCGGGTGCTACGCATTTTCGTCCGCGACCTCACGGAAACGACGCACGGAAACGCCACCGGCATCGGCATGGCCGAGTTCACGACGAACCGACTCGTCGACAAGATCGATTTCCACGCAACCTACACGAACGCCATCACCGGCCAGCACGTGTCTGCCGCTGCGGTCCCCCTGCACTACGAGACCGACTGCGAAGTACTCGAAATCGCCCTTGAATCGATCGGTCTGATCGACATCCCCGACGCCCGCGTGCTCTGGATCAAGAACACGCTCGACCTCGGAGAGGTCGAAGCGTCCGTCGCCTACATGGCTCAGCTCGAGGGACGCGACGACCTCGAACTCACCGTCGGTCCCAGAACACTCGAACTCCAGGCCGGCGGAAACCTCCCGCCGTTCGAGACGTTCGCACAGACCCCCGCCGCCGAAGGTGTCGCAGCGGACTGAGCCCCAAAGAAGCGGATCGAGTCTGGAGACGGCCAGATCCGTCCCAGAAATTCGAGTTTCACAGAGACCTCGGGTGAGCCCGAGGGTGTCTTGTTGTCTGGGTCCTGGGGAAACCCGGGACCTTTTTTGTGACAACGCGTGCGCTCGCCCCCGTGCTCTGCACGGGGGCATCTGGCGTACGGCCAGTGAAACAGGTCTCTGTCAACCATGACCGCACAAGGGCAATACCAGCCGTGATTCAGATCCGGAACCTCACATTCTCCTACGGCGACGCGGTCGTACTCCGTGACGTTTCGGTCGATCTGGTCTTCGGCCAATCGGTCGCCATCCTCGGGCGGAACGGTTCTGGCAAATCGACGTTCCTCCGCTGCCTCAACGGGTTGCTCCAACCCGACTCGGGTGACATCACCGTCGATGGCCAGACGACCGCCGATGTCGGAAACCTGCCCGAACTTCGCCGTCGAGTCGGTCTCCTCTTCCAGAATCCTGACGAACAGGTCGTTTCGGCGGTCGTCGATTCGGACATCGCCTTCGGTCTCGAGAACCTCGGGCATCGACGCGAAGAGATCGTCGATCGTGTGGAAGAAGCGCTCGTTCGGTTCGACCTTCACGCCTATCGGAATCGTTCGACCCACGCGCTTTCCGGTGGCGAACGTCAGCGCCTCGCTCTCGCCGGCGTCTGGGCCGCCCGGCCACGCTATCTTCTGCTCGACGAACCGACTGCGCTCCTCGACCCTGCCGCCGCCCTGGCATCCCTCGACCTGATCTTCACGCTCACGGCCGAGGGCGTCACCCCCATCGTCGTCACCCACGACCCCGATGTGGCGGTTCGGGCCGATCGTCTGCTCGTCTTGCGTGACGGCCGTCTCGTCGAGGACGGATGCCCCAGGTCGATCCTTTCCGCCGCAGGCGCCCTGACCGACCACGGATTGGCGACGACATTACCCGCGCGAATCGCTCGCAGCCTCGGACACGACGAACCCCTGCCTGTCACACACGCCGACCTCGCACGGGCCGTCGTCGGGCGACCGGTCGCGGACCTTCCCCCTCCTGCCGCCCGACCGGCGTCTCTTTCCATCATCGAATCGAAGGGCGTCCGCCACGTTTACAACGAAGGCCTCCCCGACGAAACCGTCGCCCTCGACGGCGTCGACCTCGGGATCGACGAGGGGGAAATGGTCGCCGTCGTCGGCCGCGGTGGATCCGGCAAATCGACCTTCGCCCTGCACCTGAACGGCCTTCTCTTCCCCACGCAAGGATGTCTCTCCGTTTCGGGACACTCGATGAACCCGAAGCTTTCCCGCCAGAACGCCCTGCGAATTCGACGCGAAGTCGGTCTCATTTTCCAGTTTCCAGAAACGCAGCTCTTCGCGGAAACCGTCGCGGAGGACATCGCATTCGGGCCCAACAACCTGGGTCTTGACGAGGTCGACCGACGTGTCAACCAGGCCCTCGTCGATGTCGGTCTCGATCCGGCGCGCTACCGGGATCGCAACCCGTTCACCCTGAGCGGTGGCGAAAAGCGACGCGTCGCCATCGCCGGCGTGCTCGTCACGAATCCACGCCTCGTCGTCCTCGACGAACCGACCGCCGCCCTGGACCCCTCGGGAGCCGGCGACTTCGACGTGCTCCTCGGACGTCTCAGGGCCGATGGCGTGACCGTCGTCATGATCACCCACGACCTCGACCGTGCTTCCCGCGCGTGCGACAGGATCATCGCCTTCGACGGCGGTCGCGTGGCCTTCGCGGAGCCACCTCAAAACGCGTTCGTGGAGCGCGAGCGATTGTCATCCCTCGGACTGGTCCCGCCCGACGTCGTACGGCTCGCCGACAGCCTGCGGGCCGCGGGGTGCCCCATACCACTCCACGCTGTCAATGAGGATCAAATCGTCGACGCACTCGGCGGAACTCCGCCGGACGAAAGCAGTCATCAGGGTTGACACTGCAGGGGCCGGCCGGTAACTTCAGGCGGCTCGCGTCGAGCAGCTCCCGCTGGCACGCCTACCCATCGACATCCCGAAAGCAGGCTCGTGACCGACGCGTCCACGCTTCTTCTCCAGAACGGTCGGGTCATCGATCCGGCCAACCGCACGAACCGGCAAGCTGACGTATTGATTCAACACGGCCGCATCGCCGGTGTCGAGCCTTCCCTCACTCCTCCCCCCGACGCATACGTCATCAACGTAGATGGATTGTTCGTCGTTCCCGGTCTGATCGATGTCCACGTCCATCTTCGCGATCCCGGATTTCCCGACAAGGAAACGGTGCAGACAGGGTGTCAGGCTGCGGCCGCAGGCGGTTTCACCACCGTGATCTGCATGCCCAACACCGACCCCAGGATCGACACGCCGGGCGTCGTCGTGGACATCCAGCAAAAAGCCGAAGATGCGGACGCCCGCGTCTTTGTCGTCGCGTGCGCGACCGTCGGCATGGCTGGAGAAGAACTCACGGACACGCCGTCTCTCCTCGAAACCGGCGTCGTAGGGTTCTCCGACGACGGCCTCCCTATCGAATCCACCGACCTAATGCGAGAGCTCCTGCGCCGGTCCGAGGAATACGGATTCATCGTCTGCCCGCACGTCGAGGATTTCAGCTACACGCGCGGCGGACACATGCACGATGGCGACGTATCGCGTCGTCTCGGAATCGCCGGCATGGGGTCCGAAGGCGAAGCCGCCATGGTCGAACGGGACATCGATCTGGTACGCGATGTCGGCGGCCGGCTCCACATCCTGCACATCAGCGTGCGACGGGCCATCGAACTCGTACGCAAGGCCAAAGCCGAGGGTCTGCGCGTCACGAGCGAGGCCTGCCCCCATCATTTCACCCTGACCGACGAAGACGTCCCGACGTTCGGAACAGCGGGAAAGATGAGCCCGCCCCTCCGGTCGAGGGACGACCGCGAGGCCATCCTCGAAGGTCTGGCCGACGGCACCATCGACGTCATAGCCACCGACCACGCGCCCCACACGACCGAAGAAAAGCTCCGCGCCTTTTGCGACGCACCGAACGGAATCCTAGGGCTCGAAACGGCCGTCGGCAGCACGCTGACGGCTCTGGTCTACGGTGGCGTGCTGCCCCTCGAGCGCGTCATTCAAAAAATGACGTCCGAGCCCGCTCGTCTGTATGGCCTCGACGTCGGCACACTGTCGGAGGGTGCTCCCGGCGACGTCACGCTCATCGATCTGGATGCCGAATGGCAAGTCGACGCGACGACCTTCCGTTCGAAATCACGAAACACACCCTTCCACGGATGGTGCTTCCGAGGCCGTCCGACGATGACAGTCCTCGATGGACGCATCACCCACCTGCTCGAAACCGACGCCGCGTGAGCTACGTTCAACTGGCTGGGACACACGCATGACCGCTTACCTCGCACTTGAAGACGGGACGATATTCGAGGGCCGATCCTTCGGCGCCGACGTCGAACGCGTCGGCGAAGTCGTCTTCAACACCAGCATCACCGGCTATCAGGAGATCCTTACCGACCCGTCCTACAACGGTCAGATCGTGACGATGACCTACCCCCTGATCGGAAACTACGGGATCAATCCCGACGACTTCGAATCCGTCAGGCCGCAGGTCGAGGGTTTCGTCGTCAAGGAAGCCTGCAAGAATCCGAGCAACTACCGGTCCGTCCAAAGCCTGGGGTCCTTCTTGAAGGAACACGACATCCCCGGCATTGAAGGGATCGACACGCGATCGCTCACGAAACACATTCGGTCCAAGGGTGCCATGAAGGGCATCCTGTCCACGCTCGATTCCGACAGGGAAAGTCTCGTCCAAAAGGCGAACGACTATCCCGGCCTCGTCGGACGCGACCTCGTTTCCCGAGTCACGTGTGGTGAACCCTATCAATGGGCCGAAGGGCTTTACGATTTGGAAAAGGGCGAACGGACACATTTGGAAGGGAAGGCTCGCTTCCGCGTCGCCGCCTACGACTTCGGAATCAAACAGAACATTCTGCGATACCTCGTCGACCGAGGGTGCGACGTGACTGTTTTCCCCGCCGACACGCCACCGGATCAGATTTTGGAAATCGACCCCGACGGCATCTTCCTGTCGAACGGCCCGGGTGACCCTGAACCCGTGACCTACGCCGTCGACAGCATCCGCCAGCTAATCGCAGAGAAGCGACCGACATTCGGGATTTGCCTGGGACATCAGCTCATCGGACTGGCGCTCGGTGGATCTACCTACAAGCTCAAGTTCGGTCACCGTGGCGCGAACCAGCCTGTCCAACAGACCGACACGGGAAAGGTCGAGATCACCTCGCAGAACCACGGCTTCGCCGTCGACATCGATTCGCTCGACCGGGACGACGTCGTCCTCACCCACATCAACCTCAACGACAACACCCTCGAGGGCCTGAGACACAGGGACTTGCCCTTGTTCTGTGTCCAGTATCATCCGGAAGCGTCCGCGGGACCTCACGATGCCGATTATCTCTTCGACCACTTCGTCGAACTGATGGAGAAAGCATAGAGGGCGCTCCCCTCCGGGTCGCGGCTTTCCACGGGAACTTTCGCACCGCGTATCCGTCCAACTGCTGTGTGCACGGCTTGACGACGTGCGCCGAACAGGCTATTCTTTGGCACGAAGCCTGCCGAATCGGGAAGGTATGCGAGGTCTTCATGAAGACGTATCTCATCATCGCCGCACTTTTACTGGGTTTCGGGACGGTCCAAGCCGGAACCGGGATCGACCTGGGGAACAGCCGCGTGCTGAACCCCCTCAAGCCAGAGGCCGCACTCCAGGGTCTGTTCGATCGATCCAAGTTCGACATGAACCAGACCGTCGGAATGAGCTTCGGAACAGGGGGTTCCGGGTTTTCGCAATACTACCTGAACTCGCTGACCTACAAACCGTCCGACAAGCTCACCGTCAATGCCACGCTCGGATTGCACAACAGGGCCTACGGGAGTGGATTTTACGGATCGGCCACGAACGGTGCGCAGATCATCGTGCCGAACGTGGGAGTGACCTATCGGGTCAAACCGAACATGACGTTTCACATCGGCTTCAGCAGCATCCCCAACTACTACTACCGTCCGTCCTGGGGTCACTGGTAAGTTCCCGTCCCTATCGTGATCCATCAAAACGCGCGAGGCATCTGTCTCGCGCGTTTTTCATTTTTCCTTTTAACTTTTGACTTTTCCCACCCAGTGTGCCTAAGGTGAAACGACCACGAAGACACTTGCGCCAAACCGACTTCAAGGCCACTTTTTGGGCTCTATCCGGGTTTCTCAACGGTGAAACTATAGAATGACAAGGTCATAGATCGTTCCCTACGCTTGGTTGTGTGTGTAGGACAATCAAAGCGAAGGGGGTGCGACCTATGACCGGGAGCAGATTACTATCGAAACTGCTGAGATTCAAGGGGTTCCGTGTTGTCAGCTGGTGGTTTGAGGGGAGAAGCTGTTTCGTCATCGCCGTAAAGCCACATAAGAATGGTTGTGTTGTTGTCCGGAGTGCGGCCGTCGAGGTAAAATCGTCCGCACAATGCCCCATCCGCGTCGGTGGCGTGACATTCCGGTGTGCGGGTGGAGGGTCTGGCTTCTCTACCATCCTCGGGAGATTCGGTGTCCTACCCACGGTCGTGTGGTCGAGGAGATTCCGTGGGCGGAGCGGTTCTCTCGGGTGACGTATCGCTTCGAGTATGCCATGCTGCGCTACTGCCAGACCATGACGCAGAAGGCGGCGTCCGAGTTGCTGCGCATCTCTGCCTCGACGCTGTCGGATCTCCTTCACCGATCCATCACGCGGCTTCGTGAAGGTCATTGTATCCGAGGGCTCAAAACCATCGGGATCGACGAGATCTCCTACGCCAAGCGTCACAGGTACGCCACGCTCGTTTACGATCTGGACCGCTCCTGCGTGGTGTGGGTTGGCCGCGGCAGGGCGCGTAAAACGATCGATCGGTTCTTCACAGAGGCTCTCAGTCCCTACCAGAGATCCAAGATCGAGTGGGCCTGCTGCGACATGAGCGAAGCTTACATCGGAGCCATCCAGGAACACTGTCCGAATGCCAAGCTGGTCCTCGATCGCTTTCACATCGTCAAGGCTCTCAATGCCGCCGTTGACGAGGTCCGTAAGGACCAGTGGCGTAAAGCTGCCCCGGATGAGCGCAAAGCCATGAAGGGCCTCCGATGGCTCCTCTACCGGCACTCAGCGACACGCTCCAGAGGGGATACTCGGACACTCAAAGCACTGGAGAAGGCGAACTACCGAATCTATAGAGCCTGGAGACTCAAGGACGAGTTCGAGCAGTTCTGGGAATACAAAGCGCCCTGGGCTGCCGAACGCTTCCTGAAATGCTGGACGACGTCCGCACTCAGAAGTCGACTTGAACCCCTGCGAAAGTTCGTCAGGACCCTGCGACAGCACTTCTTCGGCGTCCTCGCATTCGTGAACACGCGTCTTACCAACGCCATCGCCGAAGGCCTCAACCGAATCGTCCAAATCGTCAAGAACCGAGCCAGCGGATTCCGCACACTCGACGCATTCAACGATATGATCTTCCTTACCGTCGGAGACATAAACATCCCTGAGCAGATTCCGAAGAGGTTCCGCACACGCTAACCGCGCCCCCATGCCAGGAACCACGGCACCTTCACCCACTTCAGCTCGTTGAGAGATCCGGATATAGCCACTTTTTGGTACGCTACGTCCTGCCGCCGCTCATCGCCGTCGTCTGTGCGTTCTTCTACTTCAATCGGCCGGAACCCACGGTGGAAGAACCTGAGCCCATCCGGCGGAGCTACAAGCACATCAAAGTCGAGGTTCTCAACGGGTGTGGCGTGAACGGCCTGGCAAGAACCGTGGGGGGGCGTCTTCGCGATCTTGGTTTCGACGTGATGACCCTGGAAAACGCCGACAGCTTCGACTATCCCGAGTCGATCGTGATCGACCGTATCGGAAAAGTGTCCGAGGCTGACCGCGTCGCTCAGGCTCTCGGAATCCCGAACCGTATTCAGCAGATCATACCCGACCCCTTCCGAATCGAAGGCGTGACCGTCATCGTCGGAAGAGACTATCGCCGATTGGGACTGCCGCCGACTACGACGGCCGCGCACAACCCGGAAATCCCACCGTGATCTCCACCACTGCCTACACCCCACTCCAGACGATCGACCACTGTTCGGAGTGGCTGCTCGACAGGAAGGGCGAGGACCTCGTCGCCCTCGACCTCCGAACGATCGCCGAGTTCACGGACTACTTCCTGATCTGCACGGGAACGTCCGATGTTCAGGTGCGTGCCCTCGCAGACGCGGTCATCGAAGGCATGAAGGATGCCGGACAACGACCCTTGCACGTCGAGGGATACGACAGCCGCAGGTGGATCCTGATCGACTTCGTCGACGTCGTCATCCACATTCTCCAACCCGAAGAGCGCCAATTCTACGGTCTCGAACGCCTCTGGGGTGACGCACCCACCCGCAGCATCGTCGACGAACACCAACCTCAGCCAGCCTGATCCTTGCCGGTCGCGACCATCAACTGGGTCGATGACGGTCTCCGGCTCATCGACCAGACCCGCCTGCCCGAAGAGCTCATCCACATCGACTGCCGCGATGTCGAAACGGTCGCCGAAGCCATCAGGATGCTGCGGGTCCGCGGGGCCCCCGCCATCGGCGTAGCCGCAGCCTACGGCGTCGTCATCGCCGCCCAGGAGGCCACGCGTGCCGCCGACCCCGTCGCGCACATCCGCGCGGCGATCGACACCCTCGGCGCCACACGGCCGACCGCGGTCAATCTGTTCTGGGCCCTCGATCGGATGACGCGCGTCCTCGACGCGGCAGCCAGCGAGTCCCTCGCCGCGATCCACGACCGGCTGTTCGCCGAGGCACAGACGATCTTCGAAGAGGACAAAACCACGTGCCGGGCGATCGGCCGTCACGGAGCCGGATTGCTCGGCGCAAAGACGACGATTCTCACGCACTGCAATGCCGGTGGTCTCGCAACAGTCGACTACGGCACGGCCTTGGCGGTCGTCTACGCCGCCGTCGAGCAAGGGAAGCAGGTCGCCGTCTACGCCGACGAGACGCGACCTCTGCTACAGGGATCGCGTCTCACCGCCTGGGAGCTCCAGCAAAGCGGCGTCGACGTCACCGTCATCTGCGACAGCATGGCCGCCACCGTGCTCCGTGACAAACCGATCGATTGCGTCATCGTCGGTGCCGACAGGATCGCCGCCAACGGTGACGTGGCTAACAAGATCGGGACCTACGGCGTCGCCATCCTGGCCCGAGAGCACGACATCCCGTTCTACGTAGCCGCACCGCTCTCCACGATCGACATGTCGCTCGCCGAGGGCAGTCTGATCCCGATCGAGGAGCGGTCCCCGGTCGAGATCACACACGGCATGGGCAAGCAAACGGCCCCGGAAGCCGTCCACGTCTACAACCCCGCTTTCGACGTCACACCCCACCGACTCGTGAACGCCATCATCACCGACCACGGCGTCGCGGAGGCCCCTTACGAATCTGTGTTCAGATCCTGGTTTTCATAGCTTACTGCCGATATCAAAAGGTTATATAAAGGACGGGCCCGATCTGGATCGGGTGACGTCCTTTTCCTTTTTCACCACCGCCGGCACGTGCTCGGATGGACGCGTAGGACGTCGTCGGGAGGGTTGATATCAACCCGGACATATGACCTAAACCCTGAATTTTCAGCCACATATTTATGGCTCTATCCGGGTTTCTCAACGGTGAAACTATAGAATGACAAGGTCATAGATCGTTCCCTACGCTTGGTTGTGTGTGTAGGACAATCAAAGCGAAGGGGGTGCGACCTATGACCGGGAGCAGATTACTATCGAAACTGCTGAGATTCAAGGGGTTCCGTGTTGTCAGCTGGTGGTTTGAGGGGAGAAGCTGCGTCGTCATCGCCGTAAAGCCACATAAGAATGGTTGTTGTTGTCCGGAGTGCGGCCGTCGAGGTAAAATCGTCCGCACAATGCCCCATCCGCGTCGGTGGCGTGACATTCCGGTGTGCGGGTGGAGGGTCTGGCTTCTCTACCATCCTCGGGAGATTCGGTGTCCTACCCACGGTCGTGTGGTCGAGGAGATTCCGTGGGCGGAGCGGTTCTCTCGGGTGACGTATCGCTTCGAGTATGCCATGCTGCGCTACTGCCAGACCATGACGCAGAAGGCGGCGTCCGAGTTACTGCGCATCTCTGCCTCGACGCTGTCGGATCTCCTTCACCGATCCATCACGCGGCTTCGTGAAGGTCATCGTATCCGAGGGCTCAAAACCATCGGGATCGACGAGATCTCCTACGCCAAGCGTCACAGGTACGCCACGCTCGTTTACGATCTGGACCGCTCCTGCGTGGTGTGGGTTGGCCGCGGCAGGGCGCGTAAAACGATCGATCGGTTCTTCACAGAGGCTCTCAGTCCCTACCAGAGATCCAAGATCGAGTGGGCCTGCTGCGACATGAGCGAAGCTTACATCGGAGCCATCCAGGAACACTGTCCGAATGCCAAGCTGGTCCTCGATCGCTTTCACATCGTCAAGGCTCTCAATGCCGCCGTTGACGAGGTCCGTAAGGACCAGTGGCGTAAAGCTGCCCCGGATGAGCGCAAAGCCATGAAGGGCCTCCGATGGCTCCTCTACCGGCACTCAGCGACACGCTCCAGAGGGGATACTCGGACACTCAAAGCACTGGAGAAGGCGAACTACCGAATCTATAGAGCCTGGAGACTCAAGGACGAGTTCGAGCAGTTCTGGGAATACAAAGCGCCCTGGGCTGCCGAACGCTTCCTGAAATGCTGGACGACGTCCGCACTCAGAAGTCGACTTGAACCCCTGCGAAAGTTCGTCAGGACCCTGCGACAGCACTTCTTCGGCGTCCTCGCATTCGTGAACACGCGTCTTACCAACGCCATCGCCGAAGGCCTCAACCGAATCGTCCAAATCGTCAAGAACCGAGCCAGCGGATTCCGCACACTCGACGCATTCAACGATATGATCTTCCTTACCGTCGGAGACATAAACATCCCTGAGCAGATTCCGAAGAGGTTCCGCACACGCTAACCGCGCCCCCATGCCAGGAACCACGGCACCTTCACCCACTTCATCTCGTTGAGAGATCCGGATATAGCCATATTTATTGACATCGATAAGACTGAGCCTTAAACTTAAGCTCCGATGAAGAACGTGCTCGTCCCGGTCTTCGGACTCTTTTTGTTCGGCCTGGCAGCGTGCGGGAGCGCACCCGCTCAACGGCGCCCCACGCCCGCCTACGCCGGATCCTCCGTGATCCGAGAAGAGTTCGATCCGCAGACGCTCGACGACAATGATTTCTTGCTTCAGCCGACCGAGGGATTGCCGGTGCAAATCGTTCCTTCGGCGCCCTCACGGAGCGGGCGGAGGTCGGTGGCGAGAGAGGCGACACGTGGATACCGCATTCAGATCGCCGCCATCATCGACCGGGTTCGCGCCGAAAGCCTGAAGGGTCGCGCGGAGATTCAGCTCAAGGAGCGTGTCTACGTCGCCTACGACGAGCGCACCCGGTTGTACAAGCTTCACGTCGGGAATTGCAGGACGGCGGCAGAAGCGGAGACACTCCGGAAGCAGACGAAGGTGAAGGGGTATCCCGAAGCCTTTATCGTCCGATCGCGGATCGAAGTCGCACCTTCGCCCTACCGCCTCCCCGTCGAGTCGGGGTATCGTGTTCAGATCTTCTCCGCCACGAGCCGGGAGTCGGCGGAACGATCGCTCAAGGAAGCCAAGTCGCGACTCGAACGCGAAGATGTCTACATCGAATTCGAGCCGCCCTATTTCAAAGTACGTGTCGGGAACTTCAGGTCGAAGTCGGACGCCGACGACTTCCTCAAAACGGCGAGGAAGAACGGTTACGATACGCCGTTCCCCGTCAAGACCGAGATCCTATCGAACCCCCGATAGATACTCCCCCGACGTCATTCGGTTGAGGACCGGCGATTGCCTTCTGAACTGAGCGCGGGACGGCGCCGACCCTACCTACTCCTACGTCTTGCGATCCTGGCGCTGACCCTGATCGCGTGTGCCACGTTCGGTGCCAAACAGGCCGACGAAGCCGAAGTGGCGCCGCCCGTAGCCGTCGAGGAAACGGAGGACGCACCCTATGGGCACGTTCGACGGCTCCTCCATCAGGCCTTCTTCGACCTGCAGAACGGCCTCAACGGTGCCGCAGCCGATTCACTCGGCCTGGCCGCCGACGCGTTGATTCTCCTGCTGAATCCCGCTGCTTCCTCCGATTCCACCGAAGTAACTGAACTCACCCACGAAGAACGAGCTGGATTGGCCGGTCTGGTCCGGGCCACCGTTGAACTCTACGACGACGCCCTGCCCCGGGAGGCGCGCCTCGCTCGAGATCATCCTGCCGCCCGGCTGATTCAATCCCTCTCACCCGCGATCGAGTCGGACCTGCTCCAGCACCCCCGATACAGGGACCTCTATCTCCGAAAATTGGCCGGAACGTCCGACGTTCTCATCGACCTGAACGACCGTGTTCGGCAGCAAATACGCTTCTTTCAGACCGACGGTGCGAAGGTCATGCGGACCTGGCTCCATCGTTCGGGCTCGTACGACGACCTGATCCGAGACGTTCTTCGAGAGGAAAGCCTGCCCGAAGACCTGATCTACCTGAGCATGATCGAGAGCGGGTTCAACCCAAAGGCCTATTCCAGGGCGCGAGCCGTGGGGCTTTGGCAGTTCATCCGACACACGGGCCGTCTCTATGGGCTCAAAAGCACGACCTGGGTGGACGAACGTCGCGATCCCGTCAAGGCCACACACGCCGCTGCCCGACACCTCAAGCATCTCTACAACCTTTTCGGGGACTGGCGACTCGTCATCGCCGCCTACAACTGTGGACAGGGCCGCCTCGATCGCGCCGTGCAGCAGGCCGGAACCGAAGACTTTTGGAAACTCGACGCGCTCCCCCGAGAGACGAAGAATCACCTGCCCAAATTCATGGCCGCCCTCCTGATCTCCCGCGATCCAAGCTTTTTCGGTATCCACGACCTCACGTTCGACCAGCCTCTGCAGTTCGACGTCGTCAAGGTCTCCGAAGCGGTCGATCTCCGCGTGGGTGCCGAGTGTGCGGGCACCAGCTACGAGCGCCTGCGCACGCTGAACCCCGAGCTGAGACTCGGCTACTCGCCTCCGCTGCAGCCGCGTCAATTCTACGCCCTCCGGATTCCGCTCGGGACCTCCAACCGGTTCAGGACGCAATACGCACGCGTACCCGAGTCGCGCAAGGTTCAGGTCGTCGAATACAAGGTGAGGTCCGGTCAGACGGTTTCCCACATTGCACGGGAGCTCGGTGTCTCTTCCCGCGCGATTCTCGACGCGAACGGGATTCGCGACCCCAGACGTCTGCGTGCCGGTCAAAAGCTCAAGATCCCCGTTCATCCACGGGGCCTCAAGGGTGCGACGCTCCGGGCCAGCGCCGAAACGGACGCCGGGTCGGGCAGGAAAGTGACCTACCGCGTCCGAAAGGGCGACACTCTGTGGGGAATCGCCAAAAAAATGGGCGTCAAACCACGTCAGATACAGGCGTGGAACGAAATCCGGGCGAGGGAGCACATCCATCCCGGAGACCGTCTCACCATTTACAGAACGTCGACTCTGGTAGACGCGATGACCACACACTACCGCGTCCAACGGGGTGACACACTCTGGGAAATCGCACGCGCCTTCGGAACGAGTGTGGGTGAACTCAAGCGACTGAACGGCATACAGAACGCGACGAGCCTTCGCGCAGGCACACGACTCCGCCTGCGTCAGGGCGATGCTCACGTCGAATGACGCGCCGCCAAGAGGTTCATCTCTGTCGATGACCGTTCTTCGCCACGTGTTGATGATGATCCTGGCGCTGCTCGTGCAGACGTCGTGGGCGCACACGCTTCAGTTATTCGGGATACGCCCGGACTTCGTCCTCCTCGTCGTCGTCTATGTAGGAATTGTGTCGGGGCAGGTGGAGGCGACGATACTGGGGTTCGTGTCCGGCTTTCTGCTCGACGTCTACAACCCGGCGTTCATGGGCGTGAACGCGCTCGCCAACGCCGTCGTCGGGTTCACCGTAGGCTACAGTCGTGAGGACATCGCCGCCGAAGAACTCAGAGTCCAGGGACTGGTCGTGTTTTTTGCCGGCCTGATCCAGAGCCTGATCTTCTTCGTTTTTTCATCCTTTGCGAACCTGGGCGCCATCCTGCCTGCCTTCTTCCGTTACGGCATCGGATCGGCCCTGTATTCGGCGATCATCGGCATCGCACTGCTGCTGGCCGCGTCGGTCAGGTTTCAAGGAGGCCTTCGACTCGATGTTCGAAGACTTCATGAATAACGGAACACGCGAGCGACAGGCGAAATGCCTGCTCGGCTTCGTGTTCGTGCTGTTCGGCGTTCTGGGCGTCCGCCTCTATTCTCTGCAGATCGGGGATTGGGAGCGATACCGGATACAGTCCGAAAAGAACACCATGCAGCCTGTCCCCCTCGTGGCCAGCAGGGGGCTGATCCGGGATCGACACGGTCGCATCGTCGTCGAAAACCGACCCTCCTACAGCATCTCTGTCGTTCCGCCGCGTTTCCTAAAAGGCCTGCAGCCCGAGGCCAGAGCCCAGGGTATCAACCGCCTGAGCCGTCTCGTCGACCTCCCCGAGACGCTCGTGGAGCGCAAGCTCTCCAAGCGAAAACGGCATTACTACGAGCCCGTCAAGCTCAAACGGGATGTACGATTCGGAACCGTTTCCGTCGTCGAGGAAGAGCGCTACGACCTGACTGGCGTGGAAATACAGGTCGAGGCCAGACGCGGCTACCCGGAACTCGGAATCGGCGGCACGATTGCGCCCCACCTGCTCGGTTACGTCGGACTGATCGACCCCGACGAATACCCCCGCATGGCGGCAAAGGGCTACAGCTACGACGACCAGATCGGGAAGCGCGGGATCGAACGTCTGTGCGAGCCGCAGCTGCGCGGGCGCGACGGGCTCAAGTACATCGAGGTGAACGCCCACGGCCGCGAGGTCGGCAATTTCCCCGACAAGACACAACCTCCGATTCCGGGTCAGGACATCATCCTCACGCTCGACACACGGCTCCAGCAGGAGGCCGAAGCCGTGTTCGGCGACTCGCTGTCGGGCAGCCTGATCGCCCTCGACCCGTGGACCGGCGAAGTCCTGGCCATGGTGAGCAAACCGGACTTCCATCCGCGAGCCATTCGGGACGAGACGGCCTGGGACCGGCTGACGAAGGACGATCTCAAACCGCTCCTCAACCGGTCGATCCAGGGTCTCTACGCCCCTG
This sequence comes from Candidatus Latescibacterota bacterium, assembly GCA_965198115.1. Taxonomy (GTDB): domain Bacteria; phylum Latescibacterota; class UBA2968; order UBA2968; family UBA2968; genus UBA6620. The sequence continues at coordinate 5,431,939 of OZ240241.1, forward strand.
CGTCCGTGTTCAAGATGGTCATCTCGGTCGCGGCACTCGAAATGGGCATCCTGCATCCGGATCAAGTTCGCTTCCCGCCGTGCCAGGGAGCCCTCGAATTCGGAGATCGTGTGTTTCACTGTCACGTCAAAGGGGGATGCGGGGAACTCACACTCCGTGGCGCTCTCATACGGTCGTGCGACGTCTTCTTCTATCACCTCGGTCGCGACGTCGGCATCGCGAACTGGCACCGCTACGCCCGCCGATTCGGCTTTGGCACCCCGACTCACATCGACATCGCCCGAGGTGGCGACGGGGAATCGCGTGGTCTTCTGCCCGACAGGGTTTACTATGAGCAACACCGGGGCAAGTGGTTCGAAGGGAACATGCTGAATCTCGCGATCGGCCAGGGCGAGACGCTCGTCACACCCGTGCAGATCGCACGATACAACGCGGCGCTGGCCACGGGCGTGCTCACGACACCCCACCTCTTGCGTCACACCGACCCCGCCGGCTTGTCCCTGACCGACGTAGAAGTCTCACCGCAGACGCTCGACTACATTCGCGCCATTCTGGCCGACGTCGTATCGCATCCCTTCGGGACGGGCCGACGCGCCCGCATCGAGGGTGTCGAGATCGCCGGGAAAACCGGCACGGCCGAAAACTCGCACGGCGAAGACCACGCCTGGTTCGTGGCCTACGCCCCATCCAAGCAACCCGAGATCGCCGTCACGATCCTCGTCGAGAACGGGGGCCAGGGTGGGGCCGTAGCCGGTCCCATGGCCAAACGCCTGCTCGAAACCTATTTCGAGATCCGAAAAAGAGGCACAGGGCATTAAGGTAGCCGCGAGTCTGTCTCCGAACGGCACGCCGACATCGGCGCCCCACATCAGGGAAACTCGAATGACCGGAGCAACCCGATAGGCATGAGCGTCACACGGTTCATACAGCGGGACCTCGACCTCGGTCTGGTCACGACCGTCCTCGCCGCCACACTGATCGGCATCACGATGATCTACAGCGCGACGTTCGACTGGGACCTCGGGACAGCAGGAACCACCTACCAGAAGCAGATCCTGTGGGCTTTCATCGCGCTAGCCGGAATGGCCCTGACCATCGTCATACCCCCCAAGCTCTACTACGCTTTCGCCTACATCATCTACGGGGTCGCCATCACAGTGCTCCTGCTCGTCCTGGAAGTCGGCGACAGGCGCTGGTTCAACTTTGGGCCGATCCACGTGCAGCCCTCGGAGCTGGCCAAAATCGCCACGGTCCTGGCCATCGCACGCTACCTGTCCTCCAGCAACCTGGACCTCGATCGCGTCAAGACCTTCATCGCACCCGCGCTCCTCGTGCTCCTCCCAGCCGTACTCGTCTACAAACAACCCGACCTGGGAACCGCCCTCGTGTTCGGCGCGGTACTTTTCCCCATGCTCTACTGGGCGGGGCTGAGGCCGGTCAACATCTTCTTCATCGTCTCCCCCGGTCTGAGCCTGATCTGCGCGTTCCACCACTGGTCGCTGGGCCTTCTCTACCTCGCGATGATCGTCGTCGTGTTCCAGGTTCGCCCCCGACTGTCCACGATGGCGATCCTGGGCGCCCTGAACCTCGCCGTGGCCATCGGTGCGCCCTACATCTGGGACAACAAGCTCCACGACTACCAGAAGGACCGAATCCTGACCTTCCTCAATCCCGATACCGATCGACTCGGCGGCGGTTATCAGGTCATTCAATCGAAGGTGGCCATTGGATCGGGCGGTCTGAAAGGGAAGGGCTATCTGCAGGGTACGCAGACCAAACTCGCCTTCCTGCCCGAGCAGCATACCGATTTCGTCTTCTCCGTCGTCGGAGAAGAATTCGGGTTCGTCGGTGCCGTCACCATCCTTCTCCTCTTCTTCTTCATCGTATGGCGGGCGCTTCAGATCGCCACGACCGTCAAAAGCCGGTTCTCGAGTCTCGTGGCCATCGGCCTGACCGCCATTCTCGTGTTCCACATCTTCGTCAACATCGGCATGACCATCGGCGTGATGCCCGTGACTGGACTGCCCCTGCCATTTCTCAGCTATGGAGGCTCGCCCCTCGTCATGAGCATGGCCCTCATCGGCTTTCTCCTCAACGTCCACGGACGACGGCACGAATACTACTGAGTCACCGATCACGCCAATAGAGAAGCGGCCTGCGAGGAAAATCTCACAGGCCGCTTTCATATGTGATCGGAACAGCACCACCCTACCATGGCGCTCGCCCATACACCAAAACGTCCCCGTGCGGGAGCACGGGGACGAGCGTGACGCTTTGTTTCTTTGATTAAATCAAATGGCGAACCGCTCGCCCCTGGGCTCTGCCCGGGGGCGCTGTTCCAGAGGCCATTGACTGGCGGCCCGCTTGGGCCGGGCTACGGGGCTGCCGGAACCGGTGACCCGTTCGCCCTGGCAGACCGCCTCGCCCTGACGGTCTCCGACGAGACCCACGACCGCGCTCCAGTGTTCGCGTCGATTTCTGAAAAAAGCGCTTCGGAGGGCAATACCTTCAGGTCGCGCGATCGGATCACCGTCCGCTGGGCGTCATCGATTTCCACGTGGAGAAACACCGAGCACGATCCCTCGTGACGCGCAAAAATGTCCCGGAGCACCTCCAGCTTCTCGTCCGTCAGATTGGGCCCCGACAACAACACGTTCACCGCGTCTGCCAGTTCTTCACGAGCTTGCTCGAGCGGGGTCAACTCCTCGACCTGCACGGAAAAACGTCCGTTCCGGTCCGACACGCGACCGTGCAGCGCGACCGTGGCATCCACGACGAAATCCGCTTTGATCTTCTCGAACGCGTCGGGAAACACGACCAACTCGACGGCGCCCTCGAGATCCTCCATCGCGCCGAAAGCCATGGGACGACCATTCCGATCCGTGTGGCGCTTGAACTCCGTGATGAGACCGCCCAGCTTGATGCTCGCCCCGTCCGGCAGCCCGGACAGCTGTGTCGACGTCTTCAGACCGATATTCTCCAGGTCGCCACGGAACTTCTCCAGCGGATGGCCCGAAAGGTAGAACCCCAGAACCTCCTTCTCCCTGGCCAGCCGCTCCCGATCGCTCCACTCCGCCACGTCGGGTAGCTCCGTGTTCGTGACCAGAGCGGCCTGCGCTTCCAACCCTTCGCCCCCAAACAGCGAAAATTGCCCCTTTGCCCGGTCGGCCTGGGCGTTCTGCGCCATCTCCAGAGCCCGGTCGAGCGCTTCGAAGAGTTGCCCTCGATGCCCGGACAGACAGTCGAGCGCACCGGCACAGACGAGACTCTCGATCGCCCGTCTGTTGACGGCCCGCAGATCGATTCGCTCACAAAGGTCAAACAGGCTCTCGAACGGACCGTCCTCCTCACGCGCGGCCACGATCGCCTCGACCGCACCGCGTCCCACATTCCGGACCGCTGCCATCCCCATGCGGACACTCGAATCGATAGCTAAAAAATCGACCGTGCTCTCGTTCACGTCCGGCGGCAGGACCTCGAGACCCATCCGACGACACTCCTCGACCAAGACGACCAGTCGATCGATATCCCCGATCTCGCTGTTCAGGTTCGCCGCCATGAAGTCTGCCGGATAGTGTGCCTTGAGGTAGGCACACTGATAGGCGACCATCGAATAGCCCGAGCTGTGCGCCTTGTTGAAACCGTAACCGGAGAAAACTTCGATGTCGGACCAGACCCGTTCGCTGATCTCTCGTGAAACACCGTTCTTCTCGCACCCGTCCAAAAAGTCCGCCCGGTATTCCTCCATCACCTCCGCGAGCTTCTTCCCCATCGCCTTCCGGATCCCGTCGGCCTTGCCCAGCGTGAACCCTGCCAGGTCGCGACAGAGCCGCTGCACCTGCTCCTGGTAGGTGATGATGCCGTGGGTCTCCTCTAGCGACGGCCGCATCCGGTCGTGATCGTAAGTGACGGCCTCGCGCCCGTTCTTTCGGTCGATGTAGTTGGGGATGTATTTCATCGGGCCGGGCCGATACAGCGCGTTCATAGCGATAATGTCGCCAATCTTGTCCGGCTTGAGTTGGGTCAGGTAATTCCTCATACCCGGTGATTCGAACTGGAACACCCCCGTCGTCTCCCCCCGCCCGAAGAGGGCGTAGGTCTCCTCGTCGTTAAGCGGAAGATCGTCCACGTCCAGCTCCACACTGTGATTCTCCTTCAACATCGCGACCGTATCGCTGATGACCGTCAGGTTGCGCAGCCCGAGGAAATCCATCTTGAGGAAGCCCAGATCCTCGACGTGGTGCCAGTTGTACTGCGTCATTACCTCCCCACCCTTCGGTGCTTTGTAGAGAGGTAAGAGCTCCGTCAACGGCTTGGGCGCGATGACGACCGCCGCGGCGTGAATCGAGCAGTGCCGGGCCATCCCCTCGAGCTTTCGAGCGATCTCCAGCAGCTTCTGGCCCTGATCCCCGTCGACCGACAGCGCCTTCAGTTCGGGAGACTGCTCGATCGCCTTGTCGACCGTCATTTTCAGCTCGGCCGGCACCATCTTGGCCACTCGGTCCACCTCCCCGAACGGCATGTTCATCACTCGCCCGACGTCCCGAATCACGGCTTTCGCACCCATCGTACCGAACGTGATGATCTGACACACGTTGTCGCGTCCGTATTTTTCCACGACGTATTCAATGACCCGCTCGCGGTCACGATCGGCGATGTCATAGTCGATGTCGGGAGGCGAGATGCGGTCGGGGTTCAGGAAGCGTTCGAACACCAGTTCGTATTCGAGGGGATCGACGGTCGTGATCTCCAGAGCGTAGCTCACCAGACTGCTGACCGCCGACCCGCGTCCACCCGCCCGGATTTCATTTTCTCGACAGAAGTCGACCAGGTCTCCCAGAATTAAAAAGTAACCGGGATAACCGGTCTGCTGAATCACGTCGAGCTCGAACGTCAGCCGCTCTTCGTATTCGGGTGTGATCCTCCCGATTCGATCCTCCAAGCCCTTGCGCGCCCGATGCTCCAGGTAGACCAGAGGATCGTCGAAACCCGCCGGCAGCGGAAAGTCGGGGGCGTGGGATTCCTCGAATGACATTTCAAAATGGCACTTGTCCGCAATCTCCACGGTCTGCTCGCACGCGTGGGGCAGGTCGTGGAACAGCGTGTACATCTCTTCGGCCGATTTGAAATAGACCCCCGACGGATAGCACATCCGATTTGGATCGTCGAGCGTCTTGCCTGTCTGAATGGCCACGAGGGCGGCGTGGGCCTCGTGGTCCTCTTCTCGCAGAAAGTGAGAATCGTTCGTCGCGACGAGTGGAATACCCATCTCTTTATGAAGCTTCAGCAACCCGTCGTTGATCTTCTCCTCTTTGTCGATCCCGTGACGCTGAATTTCCAGATAAAAGTCATCCCCGAAGATGTCGACGTAGTCTTCGGCTGCCTTTTGGGCCTCCCCAACGCCCTCCCGCTCGATCAGATGCGGAATCTCACCGCTCACACAGGCCGACAGACAAACCAGCCCCTCCGAGTGCGCGCGCAGCAACTCCCTGTCGATCCGTGGGGCGTAGTAAAAGCCCTCCAGGTAACCCGATGACACGAGCTTGGTCAGATTCTTGTAGCCGACCTCATTCTTGACGAGCAACACGAGATGGTTGGACGCACTCTGAATGCCACGCGCCAGCTTTTTCGAAAATCGGCTCTCGATCGCGCAGTAGACTTCACACCCGATGATCGGTTTGACATCGGCCTCCCGCATGCCCCGGTAAAAATCGATCGCGCCAAAGAGATTTCCGTGATCCGTCATCGCGACGGCGGGCATTCCCCACTCTGCTGCCCGCTCTGCGATGGACCCGATCTTGCTCGCACCGTCGAGCAGACTGTATTCGGTGTGGCTGTGCAGATGTACGAAGTCAGATGCGGCCATTGGATCTCCGCCTACGCTGAAGAGGTGTTGGAAAACTTGGGAGCAACCAGGGAGTCGTGTGATAAACGCCGCGAGAAAAATTTGGCCGGGGTCGGCCGTGCGGCGGCTGGCGGGCGAGAGGGAGGCCCGCTGAGGAGGAATGTAGTCCACGCCACCCGAATGTCAATCTTCATCGCTAAACCGGAAAAACCTGACGCATCGGGCGAAAGAACGGGCATAAATTTCTCGCACCGAGCTGCAAAAAGAGTGCAAAAAACCATCCCAAGGTGAACGATTTCAATCAGTTATACTCATTCTTCCAAATTGGCACGCGTCTTGTTTAGGTTCTCTCTGACTCTGAGTGGTACCGATTGGTCAAGCCCCCTCCGGCGGCGGTAGGAACCCTTTGTGGTGACCGAAACCGGGGGGTTTTTTATGCCTTCCCAGCAACACACCGAGTATTCTGGCGCCACCAGCCCCACTTTGCCGTTTGCCTTCCGACTTTTGCCTTCTGACGCCCCCCCTTTTCGTATACTTTCTCCCTCGTGGATACGCTTGAAATCACCCCTCTCGATCGACCCGTCGACGCCAAGGTCACCATACCCGGCTCGAAGAGCTACACCAACAGGGCGCTCCTCATCGCGGCTCTGTCCGACGGCGTAACGACCCTGACCGGCGCCCTCCTGAGCGACGACACGAAATACATGGCCGAATCGCTCAGACGGCTCGGAATCGAGGTGGTCGCAGACAAAGACGCCCAGATCTTCGTCGTCCACGGCACAGGTGGCCGAATCCCTTCGTCCGGCGCAGACCTCTTCGTCGGGGGATCGGGGACCTGCGCCCGGTTCCTGACCGCATTCACTGCCCTCGGCAGCGGTCGCTTCGTGATCGACGGTGGCGAGCGCATGCGTGAACGTCCCATCCAGGATCTGCTCGTCGGCCTCGAGGGCCTCGGCGCCAGCGCGACCACCCGACACGGCACGGGGTGCCCACCCGTTGTCGTGAACGCCGACGGCCTGCGTGGCGGTCGAACGTTCATGCCTGGCGATCGCAGCAGCCAGTATTTCACCGCTCTGCTCCTCGTTTCGTCCTACGCGGCGGAAAACGTCGAGATTCGCGTCGAAGGCGATCTTGCCTCGAAACCCTACATCGACATGACCCTCGCTATCATGCGGCACTTCGGGGTCGACGTCGTGAACGACGACTACAACACGTTCCACGTGGCGGCAGGTCAACGCTACACGGCCACGACCTATGCGATCGAACCCGATGCCACGAACGCCACCTACTTCCTTGCAGCGGCGGCCGTCACCGGAGGGCGCGTCACCGTAGGCGGTCTCTCCGAGGAGTCCGCCCAGGGAGACGTGCGATTCGCTCGCGTGCTCGAGCAAATGGGGTGTGCTGTCGACATCGACGACACCGGTATCACCGTACGTGGACCGCAACAACTCAGCGGAATCGACATCGACCTGAACGGTATGCCGGACACCGCGCAGACGCTGTGTGCAATCGCACCGTTCGCTTCCGAACCCGTCACGATCTGCAACGTGCCCGTTCTTCGAATCCACGAAACGGACCGGATCGCCGCCGTGGAGACCGAACTGACCAAGCTGGGCGTCCGCGTCGAAACGTGGCACGATGGGATGACCGTCCATCCAGCGTCGCAGATTCTGCCTGCCCGGCTCGAAACCTACGACGATCACCGCATGGCCATGAGCCTTTCCCTGATCGGGTTGCGCGAACCGGGTGTCGTGATCAACGACCCTGGATGCGTCAACAAGACATTTCCAGAATACTTTTCTGTCTTGGACACGCTTCGCACGTAGCCGCAAACCCGTCCGGGACACGTCACCAACTCACATGAATCCAACCGTACTACTCGTCGACGATGAACGGGAAGTCCGTAGGGTCCTCACCGACACCATCGGTCAGGCGGGGTTCGACATACGCACCGCCATATCCGGTCTTCAAGGCATCGAAATGCTGGATGACTGGTCCCCCGATCTCTTCGTCGTTGACCTCAAAATGCCCGGAATGAGCGGTTTGGATTTCGCCAAACAGGCGCGCAAGCGGCTACCCGACAGTGAGCTGATCATCCTCACTGGCTTTGGCGATATGAAAAGTGCCGTGGAGGCGGTGCGGATCGGCGCCTACGACTATCTCAGCAAGCCTGTTGACCTCGACAGGCTGCTCCAAACGCTACGCAGGGCCTCCGAGCGGCGGCATCTGGTCCTGGAGAACCGCGACCTCCTCCGTCGAACCCAGGAAGCCAACCGAATCAAAGGCGAGTTCATCAACGGCATGTCGCACGAAGTGCGCACACCGCTGGGTCATATCACCGGCTTTACGCAATTGCTGCAGGACATGCTGGAGGGTCTGACCGACAAGCAGAGGGGTTACTTACAAAACATCCACGATGCAGCCGAGCGGCTGCTGGACATGTTCGAAAATATCCTGCAGTACTCGATGCTCAAATCGGGCGACGTCAGCATCTCCATCGAAGAAACGACGATCGATCAGTTGTTCGAGCTCGTGATCGATGATGCTCGCCCCCTGGCCGCCGAGCAGGGCGTCGAACTCAAGGTCGACCCGAACGACCGGGTCGTGGCGATCGACGCCAGCATCTGCCGGCGCGTCGTCAGCCTTCTCGTCGACAACGCGATCAAGTTCAGCAGTGATGGAAAGGTCGTGACCCTCACCGCCGAGACCCTCCCCCCGTCCCCCGTTCCCGACGACGTTAATGTGGCCGACCTCCCGCACCCCGTCGCTGGCTGGCTGGCCATCCACGTGGCCGATGAGGGGATCGGCATCGCCGAAGAAGACAGGGAGCGGATCTTTGGCACGTTCACGCAGGCCGACAGTTCGCTGGAGCGGCACTACGAAGGGTCGGGAATCGGTCTTGCTTTGGCCTTGAGTCTCGCCCGCCTCCACGGCGGCGCGATCTCGCTGTCGAGCGAGGTCGGCAAAGGCAGTACCTTCACCCTCTTCGTTCCCACCTGGGCCCACGAAGAATTCGCCAATCTGTGTCGCACACAGACCGCAGGAACATCCTCTTTCTTCTGACTGACAATCAACGGGCCGACCTGCTCGGGTGCGCCGGTCACCCCCTCATTCAGACGCCTCACATCGATAGGCTGGCTGCGAACGGGATCCGGTTCGGCAGCGCGTTCGCCACTACACCCATATGTTCGGCCAGTCGTGCCAGCTACCTCACCGGGGTCTACGAGCGCCGGCATCGGTTCACTTTTCACGCCCCGCCGCTTGCCAGGGTGTTCACCGATGCCAGCTACCCCGCGCTGCTCAGATCAGCCGGATATCGGACCGGTCTTATCGGCAAGTTCGGCGTTTGTGCCAGTGGGATCGAGCCCTCACTCGAAGACGCGAACGCGCTCTGCAGCATGTTCGATGTGTTCGACAACTACGAGCACTGGACGCCCGAAGGTTATGAAATCAGACAGCCCGACGGTACGATCCGGCACCTGACGGATAGGACGGGCGATAGAGCCATCGAATTCTTGCGCAATTGCTCCTGTGATCGACCCGACCAACCGTTCTGTCTCTCCGTCAGTTTCAACGCCCCGCACGCCCAGGATGGAACCCCTCAGCCCTACATCTGGCCCAAATCCGAGGACCACCTTTACGAGGATGATATCATCCCCGAGCCGGTCAACGCAGACCCCGCCTTCTTCGCCTCGCTCCCTGCCTTCATTCGAGAATCGGAGAGCCGGGGGCGATGGGTCGAACGCTTCTCGACGGTCGAAAACTACCAACGTAATGTGAAGGGACTTTACCGAATGGTCAGCGGCGTGGACCGAAACATCGGCAGGATCGTCGCCGAACTCGATCGCCTGTCGTTGAGCGACAGCACGAGCGTGATCTTCGCCTCGGATCACGGAATGTACTATGGGGAACGTGGTTTGAGCGACTGCTGGCAGTTAAACGAAGAATCGCTCCGCATACCGTTGATTGTCTTCGACCCGAAGACCGGGAACGTCCAGCGCGGAAGGGTTCGAGACGAAATGGCGCTCAACATCGACGTTGCGCCGACGATCCTCGAGCTTGCGGGACTCTCACCTCACCCTATGATGCAAGGTCAGAGTCTTCTACCATTTTTTGCGGGTATGGACATCGACTGGCGGACAGAGTTCTTCTGCGAACACCTGTTCGACAGACCCGGTATTCCGAAGAGCGAAGGAGTGCGCACGGAGGACTGGAAATACATCCGGTACTTTGAACAGCAACCGGTCTTCGAGGAACTCTACGACTTGAACACCGACCCTCACGAATCCGTCAATCGAGCCAGCAATGCGTCGTATTCAATTCAGCTGCGTGAAATGAGGGATCGATGTGAGAAAATGCGTCAGGAAGCGGAATAGGCCAGGCAAACTGCAATGCCATGGGCTCCATCATTGGGCGAACCGCCGTTCGCCCCGGAGTTTATCCCGAGCGAAGTCGAGGGGCCCACGGCGATGGATTCTACCGCCGACGGCCCACCGCCGACAAGGTTTCCGCTCCCACCGGCGAGAACTCAGCTTCTGTCATCTGCCACAGAGGCAAAGCCGTCGTTTCCGTCCACCACCGACCGTCTACCGTCCACTCGCCTCAACTACCACTTCTCAACCGCATACCCTTTCCCCGCCGTCATCTTCCCCGCCATCTCCGCGACCTTCCGATTCGGATCGTAAAGCGCCAGCTCGAACAGGCCTCGATGCTTCTCTGGATCGAGCTCACCCAGATGTCGAGCCGTCTGTAATCGGACGTGGGGCTCAGGATCTGACAGCCCTGTGCGGAACCAGTCCACGCGATCCTCACCGTGCCGTGTCATGAAGGCCACGGCCGCACCCCGAATTCGCTTCTCACCATCATCCAGCAGCGGCGCGATCAATTCGGTCTCCGCATCGTCACACTGCCGAGCCGTTTCCAGAACAGCGACTCGCACATCGATGGACTCGTCCTCGAACAACATCATACACCATTCGAAAAGATCCGGGTCATCAGACGCGGCAAGCATTCCAAGACCCCGGACACGCCGAGACGCACGATCCGACATCAACGCCTCGAGTATCTTCTCCTCGTCCGGAGAGACATCCTGGGGGCCTTCATCCTTATCAGGCCAGAAGGACTCATCGGGCTTCGCCGGAATCCTGACCGCGTGAAGCGTGTTCGGGTCGATCTTGTACTTGCTGAGGTGCTCCGGGACCCACTGGCGTGCGAGGGACAACAATTGAGCGGGCTCGAACGTGGCTTTCGGATTCTCCTTGAGCCGGCTCTGGATCCACTGTTCCAGCCTCAAGATCCCGGGATCTCGCCTACTTACGCCCTTGTAGGGTTTTACCCCCGTGATGTGGTTGATCCAACTCGCCAGGTATTCGGCGGTAAAGATGTAGGGCAGATGCTTCTCGCCCGACTGATCCAAAATAACCGAAGGCGGGACCTTCCCACGAATCACCACCACGTTGTTTTGTCTGTGCACGCCGCGGCTGCCATAGTGGGTCCGAAACAAGCCCAGATTCAGGTCGCACTTCAGCGTAACCGGCTGGTCCTTGTTCCTCTTCGCCTGCGTTTTTGCCCGCCGATTCGCATAGGCTCTATTCGTCGTGAACCAGATGCGCGCCTTTCTCGGCAGGAACCCGACAACCCGAATCTTCGCCGCTCTTTTCCGAGTAGTGCCGTGATATACGATCATAGATTCGCCTCCGTGATGTCCCTAATAAGATAGGACATCGTCGAAGCGCTTCAGGTTCCACACCCCGGATGATCGGACCACAGCCCTCCGCACATACTTGGAGCCTTCGCGTCTTCGTGTTCTGAATTCCCCGGTGTCTGGTGACTCCCTAAGGTACCGGGGTCTCTCCACCCAACAGGGACTCCGCCTTCAACTCCGCCCAGAAATCGCTTGGAATAGCGTGCTCGAAGTAGCCGGCGTTCGTCTTAATCTCCTCGACCGATCGAGCGCCAGGGATAATGGTGGCAATCGCAGGGTGACCGAACGGGAACTGGAGCGCCGCCGACTGTAGTGGAACGTCGTGGCGACCGCAAACCGCCTCGATACCTCTCACCCTCTCCAGAATCTCCTCCGGGGCTTCCCCATAGTTATAATGAGCTCCCTCGATCGCGCCGGTCGCCAGAATTCCTGAGTTGTAGGGACCACCCACGATGATGCGAATCCCCTTCTCGGCGCACAGAGGCAGGAAGCTGTCCAGCGGTTCCTGCTCCAGCAGCGTGTATCGGCCGGCAAGAAGGAAACAATCGAAGTCCCCTGCTTTCGCGAATTCGGCAAGCATCTGCCACTGATTCATGCCCAGTCCAATCGCCTTGATCACCTTCTGCGATCTCAACTCGTCCAGCGTGGGATAGGTATGCTCCATCACATCGGCAAAGTGACTGACCGCGAACGGATCTGCACCCGGGGACCAGAGCGTCGCGCCTTCGTCCGGATCGTGGATGAGTAGAATGTCGACGTGGTCTGTTTGTAGTCGGTCCAGGCTCTCGTCGATCGAGCGCAATACCGCGTCTCGGGAGTAGTCGTGAATCGCATCGAGCGGGGGGGCGTCGACGAACGGTGCCTTGTGAGGTTCGTCCGACGTGCGTTCGACAAGGCTGTAGCCCACCTTCGTCGAGATCACGAAGTTGTCCCGGCCCACGGCGGTCAACGCTTTGCCCAGGCGGGACTCGCTCAGCCCAAACCCGTAAAGCGGAGCTGTGTCCACATATGCCGTCCCAGCCTCGTGCGCGGCGCTCAGCGTGTCCACTGCCTCCTGATCGTACATCGCCTGATACATGTTTCCAAAGCCCGTCCCCCCCAGACCCATCTGTGTGACTTCGAGACCGTGCTTTCCAACGGGCTGTTTCTGGCTTGCTTTCATCGGCTTCTCCTCTACGCCATGGTGTTCAAAATCGGTTTCAGCCCACCGGCTGATCAGCGGAGCCGAACGGCAGCGAGGTCATCGCCGCCAGAGGCGGCTCCTGCCCTCCGCTCACAGCCCACCACCCACTGACATCTCTTTCGTCTACCGCAACATCCGCCCCCAGCTTTCCATCACACCCTCTTCCAGCGGAAGTTCCACACGCCGTCCCTCCATCATCGAAAGTGCGACGGCCTCGCAGAACTCCATATATCGCACACCGTCCTCAAAGTTCGGCGACACATCTCCCTCTTCGAGAATCGCTCTCACCCACTCGCCGTCCGTCGTCTGATCGCGCACTTCCTTTTCAGGGATCTCGATCGGCTTCAAAGTCTCGCCCACGAGACCGCCACTCAGCTCGCCCGCGAACATTTGATACACCAGCGCCCCCTTCGACCCGTAAATCTCGATTGCGTGACCTGGACCGCAGGCGGCAGCTGTCGAGAAATGATAGGTGGCTGTCGCTCCGCACACCAGATCTGCGGCAATGGCCAGCGAATCGGGAACCGCAGCCTCGACCCAATCCCCATCCACCGTCTTTCGTCTCTGGGTTTGCGTCTTGCCCCGCGCCGTCACCACGCTCGCTGGACCCACCCAGCGATTCAGCACCTCCACCCACAGTCCCAGAGTCATCGAGTTCACGCCGACGACGTCGGGGTCGGCCTGCCACGCATAGTCATCAGGTGGCTCAGCCAGCGCCAACCCGCTGACACGTACGTCGCGAATCTCTCCAACGAAATCCTCCTGAAGAAGCCGACGTATAACGCGGTCGCCCTTCAGACCTGGGAAGGGCGGATACAGTCCCGCTACCAGGCCGCTCGCCTTGGCTGCCACCGTCATCGCCAGCGCTTCCTTCAAGTTGCGCGCCATACGTCCCTGGCAGAGCACGTGCTTCCCGGCCTCCAGAGCTGCGAGGGTCTGGGTAGAATGAAGAATCGGTGGCGTGGACACGATGACCGCGTCCACTTGGGGAGAGTGGACGATTTCCTCCCAGCTGTCCACGACCTCGGGGATGCCGAACTGGCCAGCCAGCTTCTCCGCATTCGCGCGTTGGCGAGACCAGATCAGACTCACGTCCGCTTCTTCGACCGCTTGTAACCGCGGGAGATGACGTTCTTGAGTGACCCAGCCTGCGCCCATTACACCGATTCTGACCCTGTCCACATCGTACTCCTCAGAGAAGATTCTGCTTATTTCGCACGCTCTCGCTTCGTCGACATGAGTTCCACCATCTGAAATGATCCGTCAAGTATCCGACATAGAATCGACATAGATCCTCGAAGGAGTTACTGAAGACCTTACCCGTCACGTAAGTCTCGAGGTCGTCGATCGAGCAGTGCCACCCACCGGCCACGCCCGACCATGGAGTCCCTGGGCCGCCTGGTTGGTGGATGTCTACCGCATTAGCCTGTTCTGGAAGCTGGGTCTCCTTTGGAGCGGCACTGTCCGCCCAATTGCAGAGGAATGAGAACACCGTCCCTTCGCCCTCTGTCTTCAATTCAAATCACATGCCCCCACTCTTGAAGGGGTCACCCCCGAAGTCGATATACTCGCGCTCTCCGAGGTCCGTAATCGTATTCTTCCAATGGTGAGCAAAGACGCCGCCCGGACGCAGATCGATCTCGACAGGACAGATCCACCATTCATCGAGTCCCTCCTTGGTGCTCACAGCCTCTCAGACGCGTGCGACCGGAACGTCGAGTTTACGAAACCAGACCATCGCGTGGGGATCGATGAACCTGCCGGCATTTTCGAGCGTGTCGCTATCGGCCACACTTTCCTCCTACATTCATGATGTCGTTCTCCGACATTGCAGAAACCGGCAGGACCGCGATAGCACGCATTTGCGTGTGAAGCTTTCGTTGGACAAGATCTGACGTAGCGCCAATTATGTCTACGATGCAAGGGTGTGCCTGCAGAATCGAAGCTCATTCAGCGATCCGCGTTCAGAGTGCGAATGTGGCGATTTCGGAGAACTGAGGGTGGCGTCTTCCCAGACCTGTGATGAGTTCACGTTGTTCGAGGATGGCGTACCACGTCGCACCGCGAGGTCCTTTCCGGACGAGTAGTCTGCACAGACCCAGCCCAAATGGACACTTTACGATATCTGACGTCGATTCGACTCGAGCGCGATCGGGTTTCCTCTTTCGAAAAGTTTCCCTTCTGCCTCCCGGCCATACGTGGCCTCGACGAACTCGAATTGCATCCGAACGTCACCTTCCTGATTGGCGAGAACGGCAGTGGGAAGTCGACGCTGCTCGAGGCTCTGGCGGTCAAGTGGGGGTTTAATCCGGAGGGCGGAAGCCGCAGCTTCGGCTTCTCCACACGCGACTCACACTCCGAACTACATCGATGCCTCCGTCTCGTTCGGGGAATCCGACAGCCCAAAGACGGTTACTTCTTCCGGGCGGAGAGCTTCTTCAATGTGGCGACGGAAATCGAGCGCATCGACGAAGAAACAAGGACATCGGGGAGTCCCAAGATCATCGAGTCATACGGCGGGCGATCTCTTCACGAGCAGTCTCACGGAGAGTCCTTCATCACGCTCGTCACGGAGCGCTTCTATGGCGAAGGCTTCTACGTTCTGGACGAACCCGAGGCGGCACTTTCCCCGACGCGTCAGCTCGCATTGCTCGTGCGGATGCACGAATTGATCACGAGCCACTCTCAATTCGTCATTGCCACGCACTCGCCGATTCTGCTCGCCTATCCCGACGCCAGGATTCTGTCGCTCGAGGAGGATGGAATCAGGGAAGTGAACTACGAGGAGACCGATCACTATGCCGTCACGCGTCGATTTCTACAGGACCATCGCGGGATGACTCGAGAGCTGCTGGGCGAGAACTCAACAGAAACCCATTCCACTTCTCACCACCCAACGTGATTCACGTGGTCACTTCCTAATCACGGAAAGACAATGCGATGCCGGAAAGGGTCCAGAAAATGGTTGAGAACACGATCCCTGTCCTGAGTGTTCGTGATCTGCCGAAGAGCATCCGCTACTACACGGAGACGCTCGAGTTTGAGCTGGACTGGGCCGGTGACTCCATCGGTTCTGTCTCGAAGGATGGGCATCCTATCATGCTTCGTGAGGCAGAGAGGGTTTCGGCCTCGTGGATATGGATCGGTCTGGAGAACGACTCCCTCTTCGATGCATACCGGAGCAAAGGTGTGAAGGTTGCTCAGGAGCCCCGGAACCACGACTGGGCGTACGAGATGAAGTTTCAAGACCTGGATGGCAATGTCCTCTGGCTGGGAACGGAACCGAAGAAAGACCTTCCTCTTGCAGAGGGTGGTTGATGCGGCGAACGTGAGGCCTGCCTCGAGTCGACGCATTGCACTCAGAGGCAATGACACAAAAGTCAGATAACCGAAATCCACTCTACCCGGAAGAGAGATAAACATGGTCATTGGAACACAATTCATACCTGCGAATGCACAGCCAGAGTATTTCCATCACCTGAAGCAGTTGGGCGTCGACCACATCTGCAGCAACCCCCTAGGTCTGGCATCATCCTGGACCGCGGACATCCTGAGCCGTCATCGAGAGCTGATGGAATCCTATGACCTGGCCCTCGATCTCATCCCTTTGGCTCACATCGGGCTCGCCCCGCGAGACGAGTTTCCGAACGTCATGCTTGGAACACCCGAACGAGACGCGGAGATCGACCGTGTGTGCGAGATCATCGAGGCGACGGCGGAAGCGGGGATCCCGGCCCTGAAATACTATCTCAGCTATCTCGGTGTTGTCAGCACGGGCCGGGTCGAAGGTCGGGGTGGGTCGTCCAACCGGACGTTCGTCTATGACGATGCCGAGCAGACGCCGCTGACGGAAGCGGGTCGCGTGAATGCGGATACTATGTGGGAACGGATCACGTATTTCCTGGAGCGCGTAATCCCGGTCGCTGAGCAGTATAAGGTTCGCATGGCCTGTCATCCCCACGACCCGCCCGTCCCCAGTCCACGAGGCCTGCGGGGGGTCGATCGGGTCATGGGGAACGTCGAGGGACTCAAACGATTCATCGACATCGCGCCCAGTCCCTACCACGGTCTTAACTTCTGCCAGGGTACGGTCTGCGAAATGCTCGAAAAACCCGGCGAAGAGATCTTTGACATCATCCGGTACTTCGGTGAGCGTGACAAGATTTTCAACGTCCACTTCCGGAACATTCGGGGCGGATTCTGCAACTTCGTGGAAACGTTTCCGGATGAAGGCGACGTCGACATGCTCGAAGCCCTGAAGGTCTACCATGAGGTTGAATATCCGTACATGGTGATGCCCGATCACGTGCCTCAGATTTCTGGCCCCGAGCCTCGTCTAGTTGCTTTCGGATACGCCATCGGCTACCAGCGTGCCCTTCTACAGGCGATCGGGGCCGGTTGATAGAGTCCGAGAAAGGATACCATTCGAGCACCATCGTGGGGTCACGGAAGCCGTGATCCTACCCTAGAAAAGTCCCTGACTATGACCTCGGATATCCTCATCAACACCTTCCCCGACTTTTTGACGTTCTGGGAAAACGCGAAGGATCAACCGATCGAAATCCAGATCGATACGTGGGAATCCGACTACATGTCCAAGTGGCCGCGCTGCTCGAGAAGCAGAAGAACGACTACGGGCAGGGTGGCTACGACTGGCGCGAAATCGCCCGAGAGCGGGTTTTCCCCTATCTGCAGGATCGTATGCCTCTGATGACAGAGGCGGCGCAAGGTGTCGACTGCATCGATCCGATTCGCAGCAAGGTCCACCGGTTGGTCACGCACGATCTTGATGTGCTCTTCGTGGTTTATGTCGGCATCGGCTGCGGGGCAGGCTGGGGAACGACGCTCGAAGATCGACCGGCTTGTCTGTTCGGGCTAGAGAACATCGCCGAGTTGGGCTACTCGGATGAGAGATCGTTCTCAGGCCTCGTCGCCCACGAGTTGGGCCACGTCGTGCATACGCAACTGCAAGACCGACACGGACTCGAAGGAAAACCGGACTTTGTATGGCGGATGTGGCAGGAAGGCATCGCCATGCGGCACGAGCATATCGTCATGGAAGAGGACAGCTGGCACGGCCAAGCGGCTGAGTGGGTCGTCTGGTGCAACGAGAACAAGGGGTGGCTCGCCTCGGAGTTCCTCAGGAGACAGAACGACGACGACGCGCGACGAGATTTTTTTGGATCCTGGTTCTCGGTCCAGGGGAGGAGCGGAACGGCTTACTTCCTGGGTCACGAAGTCGTTTGTGAGGTTGAACGTGAGCTATCCTTCGGGGACATCCTCCTCTTGCCTTGGGAGCAGGCGCGACAAAGGACCACAATGATCTTGGAACGAATGGCTGGCTCACGATGAACATCGAACGATTAGCCGGCAATTTAGGCATCGAGGTCAAAGACATCGACCCAGCCACGATCTCCGACGAGGACTTGAAGCACCTTCTGCTGAACCTCTACGAACACCGGTTCGCCGTGCTTCGCACGCGGGGCCTGGCTGAGGATGATTACATTGCATTTGCGAAGCGCATCGGCGATCCGCTCCCACTGACTACAAGCCGGACGGATCATCCGGAAATCGCGATGATCACCAACGTCGACAAGGATACCGAAGGAAAAACGAGGCGCCGCGCACTGGCACTCCGACCAGTCCTTCAAGAAAGAGGTGGCATCGATCACTATGTTGTATTCCGTCCAGGCTCCTCAAAGCGGTGGTCAGACGATGTTCTGCGACATGGTGGCGGCCTACGACGCACTTCCCGAAACAAGGAAAGAGCAGATCGAGCGTTTGATCGTCGAACACCGTCACGGCGTCTCGGTCGTGGCCCGCCCTGGCGACCACATCCCCGTTCCGCCGAAGGATTGGGATCAGAGCACCACCGTCCATCACCCACTCGTGAGGCGGCACCCGGTGACCGGGACGAAGACCCTCTATGCGATTTCCGGAACGGTTCAGGGCATCGAGGGCTTCGCCCAGACCGAGGCTGAATCGCTGCTCGAAAACCTGTGCGATCACGCATTTCAAGACCGGTTCCTCGCTCAGCACAAACATTCTGTCAACGACCTGGTCATGTGGGACAACCCGACCACCATGCACAGCACCACCCCCATCCCCGCAGCCACCGGCCCTCACGACACGCGAGTCATCCACCGCATCAGCCTCCGCGGCACCCCCTCTGTCTTCGGCACCACCCCATTGCCCAGCTAAGCGAGATAGCATAACAACGTCCGCGATGACCTGTTACCACGAGTCGCTCTCTCCGGACCCGAGCGAAAGCCACGACCATCGACATCGCGCAGCTGAGCCCCAGAACCCCGATCAGGGCCTCCACACGATCTGCCGCCACCATTCGTGTGCATTTGTGTTCATTAGTGGTTACCCGGTTTTCCTGAAACATCCACCCGATCGCACGACGTCAAACCCGGCAGCCACCGATCACGCCGGGAGGGGTGCATGCTCAGCCATTACTTCGCCATCGCGCTCCGCAGTCTGAACGGAAACAGGGTCTACTCGCTCATCAACGTTTTCGGTCTTACCCTCGGCCTCGGATGCGCGCTCGTGATCTATCTGTTCGTCGCGGATGAATTGTCCTACGACCGCTATCACGATAACGCGAACCGAATCTACCGAGTCATCCTACGAGGACGGCTGCAAGGGAAGACCATCAACGGGGCGGTTTCACCCGCACCCATGGCACAGGCCATCGTGGACGAGATTCCCGACGTCGAGACAGCGGCCCGTCTCTGGCGAAGGGACGAGGTACTGGTGGGCACAGGAGATCGTAAGTTCATCGAGCGTGTCTACTATGCCGACGGAGTCTATTTCAAGATCTTCACGCATCCCCTGATCGAAGGCGACCCGAGAACTGCGCTCGTCGAACCCAACTCCATCGTCCTGACCCAAACCGGAGCGAAGAAATATTTCGGGACTCGATCCGCGCTGGGTGAAGCCCTCAAGCTCAACGACGACGATTATGTCGTCACGGGCATCGCAGAGGACATACCTCACAACTCGCACGTGCACTTCGACTACCTCGCCTCCCTCGTGACCCGTGAGGACAGTCGAAACCAGATGTGGGTCAGCAACAACTACTTCACGTATCTCCTCCTCGCCGAAGACGCCTCCGTTCCCGCCATCGTCGCGAAGATCAACAGCATGGTCCGCAAATACGCCGGTCCGCAGACCAAGGCGATCCTGAACACCACCTTCGAGGAATTCGAGCGCAGCGGCGGCCGATACGAATTCGAACTACAGGCGCTGTCGGACGTCCACCTTCGATCGAACTTCGACATCGAACTCGAAACGAACGGAGACATAGACTACGTCTACACGTTCAGCTTCGTCGCGATCCTGGTCCTTCTCGTGGCCTGCGGCAACTACACCAACCTCACGACCGCACGAGCGACCAAACGGGGCACCGAAATCGGGATGCGGAAAACCCTCGGGGCCAACCGACAACAATTGGTTCGCCAGCTACTTGGGGAATCCATCCTGCTCACGGCGGCCTCCTGTATCCTTGCCATCGGACTCACCAGCGCCGCATTGCCTGCGATTTCAGCACAGCTCCAGAAACCGTTGTCTCTATCGACGATTGCCCCGATCGAAATCCTCGCTGCGTTCGTGCTCGTGCTCCTTGTTGGCCTCGTGGCCGGCGCGTATCCCGCTCTTCTGCTGTCCAGATTCAGACCGCAGGAAGTCCTGACCGGATCGAAAGGTCTGGCCGGGAGTCGAGGATTGTTGCGCAGCGTCCTCGTCGTCTTTCAGTTCGTCGTATCCGTCGTACTCGTCGTCGGCACCCTCGTCGTACACGGCCAGATTCGCTACGTTCAGGCCAAACACCTGGGGTTCGACCAGGAGCACGTCCTCGTCGTCAAACGCGCGTGGCCGATTCGTAAAAAGATGGATGCGTTCAGACAGGAGCTGCTGCGAGATGCGGGGATCGTAGCTGTCGCGGGGTGTGACAACGTACCCGGCGAGTGGTTCAACAACTCGGCATTTCTACCGGAAGGCTCGACGGGAGATCAGTCCTACTTGCTGTGGCGGCTCACGGCTGACGAAAACTTCATCGGGACGATGGGCATGACCGTCTCCGAAGGCCGCGACTTCTCCCGTGACTTCGCCTCGGACTCGTCAGCCGTGTTGCTCAATCAAACCGCCGCCCAGCTCATGGGGTGGGCAGATGACCCGATCGGGAAGCGGATCCTTCAACCCGGATTCGAATCCGATGAATCCATCACGCACTCGGTCATCGGTGTGGTCGACGACTTCCACTTCGAAAGCCTGCGCGAAGAAATCAGACCTCTGATCATCCAGAACACCCGCCACAAAGAGACCAACGGTGTGCAGAGTGTCGTGATCCGGATCAGGACCGACGACGTTGCGGGCACCCTTCAGAAGATCGAGGAGTCCTGGAAGACGATGGCGCCCGGCCATCCCCTTATGTGCACCTTCCTTCGAGATGATCTCGATGCCCTCTACCGGGCCGATCAGAAAACCGTGGAAATCGCAACCGGATTCTCTCTGCTGGCCATCCTGATCGGGTGTCTTGGCCTGTTCGGTCTGACATCTTTCATGGCAGAGCAGAGGACGAAAGAGATCGGTGTTCGAAAAGTGCTGGGCGCATCGGGTGCGATGATCGTCCAGATGCTGTCCACGGACATCGTCAGACCGGTCATCATCGGCAACCTCATCGCCTGGCCGATCGCCTACACCCTGCTGGACTCCTGGCTGCAGGCCTTCGCCTACCGAGCGGAGCTGGGGATTGGCCACTTTCTGCTCGGCGGTGGACTCGCCCTCGCAGTCGCCCTCGTGACCGTGGGATATCAGACCGCGAAAGCGGCTGGCGCCGATCCGGTGGACGCGCTCAGATACGAGTGACGATTGCCCCCGAGCAGATTGCCCTGGCTCTGAGTCCCAAATCGAGGCGCATTGAGGAAGCACCAGCATTCAGCCGATAAGGAGGTTTGCCGGACTATTGAACGTATCTTTCAGAAGTGAACGATCAGCCTACAGGGAGGTCTGTCAGTGGCTCGGCGTGACTGGTACTGCGAAGATGTTCTTTCTGGTAAGCTTGATGTGAACCGTGTATACGAGGATGACCTGGTGCTGGCATTCCATCACCCAAGACCCGTTGCCCAAGTCCACGTGGCTGTGGTGCCGAAGGCTCACGTAGCCGGACTGATGGACGAGACCGCCTTGGATGGGGACCTTCTCTCGTCTATGGTGCGGGCAGTCCAGAGGGTTGCAACTTCCCTTGGCCTTCTGGATGGTAAGGGGTTCTACGTAAGGGCCAACGCAGCGTCTCCCGGTGAACTCCCCACATGCATTGGCACGTTTTAGGTCCCGGAGCTGGTGCCGACTGGCCGAATTCTCGATCACATTCCGGCGACAAGAAAGAATAGAGGGCTTTACTAGGCTGCCTTTCTCTTCCTTTTCAAGGAGAACACAAGCAACACAGCGTGAAACACGCAGGTTGCCCCGCGAGACCTCACTGCCTCCATCCGAAATCTGATCCCAAATCATGATATTCAATCAAGCCAACTTTGATGTGCGTTGCGAATGGGGCGAAAATGGGGTTCGTGAACTCTCAGGATGTAGCGATGCAGTCATAATCGTGGACGTGATGTCGTTCTCTACTTGCGTCACGATAGCTACAAACCTGGGTGCCACTGTTTTCCCCTACCGATTTAGGGATGATTCAGGAGCAGACTTCGCAAAATCTGTCAACGCCGTGCTGGCAGGCCCGAGGGGAAAGAGTACGTACTCCCTTTCTCCCGCATCTCTCACGAGCATCCCGAAACGTGTTCGGCTGGTCTTGCCCTCTCCGAACGGATCGACCTTGACCCTCAGCACGGGGGAGACACCGACGTTCGCCGGATGTCTGAGGAACTGTCGAGCCGTAACGAAAGCCACCATGCACCGTGGGATGAAAATCGCCGTCATCCCAGCCGGTGAGCGTTGAAGGGAGGACGGCAGTCTACGCCCGGCAGTGGAAGACTTGATTGGCGCCGGGGCCGTCATAGATCACCTCAAAGGAACCTTGTCGCCAGAGGCCGAGTTGGCGGTTGCTGCATACAGAAATTCTGCTACTAATCTACTCGAGATCCTGAATCAGTGCGGTTCGGGAAGGGAATTAACGGACAGGGGATTCGCGCACGATATACCGATTATCGCCGAGATTGGTGTAGATGATTGCGCCCCAATCCTTCGTGATGGAGTGTATATCAAAGAGTAGTTTGCTCTGAGAGGGGCACCAGCGGCTGACAGCGCACGCTTGCCCCCAAACCGTGGCCAATCGCCTGAGTGCCACACACCGTGTTGTTCGAAGACCTCCTCGCCGGATCGCTGCAAACAGAGTCGCCTCTGATCGCGACGCAACAAAGGCCAGCGTCATGACTGCGTGGGACTGGGCCATCGTCTTCATCCTCAACGGCAGCATCGTTCTCTACGGCTTCTACCTGAGCCGGGGTATGCGCTCGAGCGCCGACTGGTTCCTGGCCGGCCGTCAGCTGCCGTGGTGGCTCGTGGGCATCTCCATGTACGCCACCGCGATCGACGCCAGCGATCTCGTCGCAGATTCGGGAGGCACCTACACCCTCGGCATGAGTGTGTTCATCGCCAACTGGGTCGGTGTGGTGGCCGGTTGGGCTATCGCCGGCTTTTTCATCTTCCTGCCGATGTATCGCATCGGCATGTACACGAACGCCGAGTACCTCGAGGCCAGATTCGGCGTTGCCGTTCGTGTTATCTGCGCCTTCGTCCAGGTGCAGTACCGCACCCTCGTCCTCGCCATCATCGCCACGACCGCATTCCTCGTGCTCACCATCGTCAGTGGCTGGGACGATACCACGGCCTGGGCCGTCGTCTGGGGTATCGCCCTTCTCGCGACCATCTACACCGCACTGGGCGGCCTGCGCACGGTCGCGGTGACCGATGCGCTTCAGTTCGGGGTCATGATGGCCGCGGGTCTCGTCATCTGGTTCGTGGTCTGGGGGAAGGTCGGCGGCTGGAGTGGTGTCGAGGAGCGTCTGGCCGCCGTCGATGCCGATCTGCCCTCGCAGCTACTCCACATCGGCGCCGATAGGGACGGCACGCCGGGGTGGGTCGTCGCCCTCGCCTTCGTCATCATCGGTGTGGCCTACTCAGTCGTCAACCACACCCAGGCCATGCGCATGTTCGCCTCACGCAACGAGTGGCACCTGAAGATGTCCGTGTTCGCCGCCTCCGTGCCGCTCATCGTCATGACGTTCTGCAACCTATCGATCGGCGTTATGGGCCGGGCACTCGTTCCAGAGCAGGGAGATCTGCCCGGTGCACGGCAGGACGCCATCTACCCCTTCCTCGTCAGCCAGATCGACACGATCGGCGTAAGGGGTCTCGTCGTTGCCGGAATTCTCGCGGCGGCGCTGTCGACTTACGACTCGATCGGTTCCTCACTGTCGGCTCTCCTCACCCGCGATGTCTACGCCCGACTCATCGTCCGCAACCGCGACGACCATCACTATTTGCGTGTCGGTCAGTGGCTGACACCCGTCATCATCTTCGGATCGTTCGCCTACGTGCCCTTCATGAAAGGCGGCATGCTTCTTTTCTACGTGGACATCACAAGCACCTTCGTCGTACCTCTGCTGACGCTCTTTCTGATGGGCGCCCTCACGCCCGTCCACCGGCGAGCCGGCCTCATCGGCCTATTGGCGGGAACACTCTACGGCCTGCTGCGTCTCTTCACGCCCGTGATCTACGAGCACTTCGGCGTCACCCTTATGTCCGGTTTCCTGGCCAATTCCTGGGCCGCCTATTCGGCATGGGCGTCACGGCCGCGACCATGCTTCTGGTGTCTTTCGCGATGGGATGGGAGAGCAAAGCGACACAAATGGGAGAAGCCCACGCCGAAGACAGCCCCTGGCTCGGCTCCAGTCTCGTCGAGATCCAGAGCCTGAAGTCGGAGCCCGAGAGCGCCTCGAACACGACGCCTGTCGTGCTGGCGGTTTTCGCGGTTGCGGTGGGATGTTACTTGAGTTTCGTCGTCTTCTGGTAACCACACCCAACCCTGTGCGTGAAGAGCTACCGACAATGCCACATAACCAGCTGATCAGATGAGCTCACTATCGAACCACGGCATCGTCCTGCGGGACTCTGAAGTCGTGCTGCGGCCCATGACAGAAGATGACTGGGATTCGCTCCTCAGATGGAACGCAGGGTGTTGTGCCTATCGTAGTTGAAACTTAGAGGGCTCCAAACTTACGTTGGGTAGACGTGTAGGAGCGTATACCCGTAAGAAAGGAGCCCAGATGGAGAAGCTATTTGTAGGCGATGGTGAAGTCAAGGTTGAGGGCGATGTCATCGATTTGGAGACGCGTTTGTCGGTGATCCAGGCGTTGATCCCGTTGGGTCTGGAGGCAGTGGCAGACCTCCTCCAGCAGGAGGTCGAGCAGCTCGCAGGCGTTCGGTATGCGCGCAAAGGTTCGGAGCAGGCGCATCGTCGGTGGGGAAGCCAGAAGGGATCCGTGTATCTGATGGACCAGAAGCTCCCGTTAGACGTTCCCCGGGTGCGCGACGTCGAGGCCGACGCAGAGGTTTCCCTGGCTGCATACCGGGCTCTACAGACGCCCAAGAAGACGGACGAGGGGCTGTTGCTTCGTGTTCTCAAGGGGATCTCGTGCCGCAACTACAAGGCCTGTGCCGAATCGGTTCCAGAAGCGTTTGGTATCTCAGCGTCCTCCGTCTCGCGGCGGTTCATCAAAGCCACCGCGAAGAAGCTGAAGCAGTTCCAGGAGCGTCCCCTCGACGACTACGGCTTCGTGACCCTGTTCATTGACGGAAAGAGCTTTGCCGACGAAGAGATCGTGATCGCTCTGGGGGTCACGATGGACGGCCAGAAGATCCCCCTGGGCTTCGTCGAATCGGCGACGGAGAACGAACGGATCTGCCGCCAGCTGATCCAGGACCTCATCCGGAGAGGCCTGTGCTACGACCAGGGCCTTCTCGTTGTGCTTGACGGCTCAAAGGGACTCCGCAGTGCTGTCACCAAAGCCCTCAAAGGGTATGTGCGCGTGCATCGCTGTCAGTGGCACAAGCGCGAGAATGTCGTCAGCTATCTCCCGGAGAGGGAACGTCCAAGAGTTCGACGGAAGCTCCAGAAAGCCTATGACTGCGACACCTACGAGGAGGCAAAGGCCGCACTCGAATCACTTAAACCCGAACTGAAGCTGATGAATCAGTCTGCCGTAACGAGCCTCGAGGAAGGCCTGGAGGAAACCCTGACCCTCCACCGGCTGGGTATGCTCCCATTCCTGAAACGAAGCTTCCGAACCACCAACTGCATCGAAGCCCTCAACAGCAGGACCGGCGAGCTCACTCGGAAGGTCAGACGCTGGAACAACTCTCCCCAGAGACACAGATGGGTGGCTGCCGCACTCCTCGACATCGAACCTCGCCTGCGACGCGTGAGCGGATACAAACATCTTCCCCTACTCAGGCAAGCACTGAACAAAGATCTGAATCTCGACAACGAACAGAATGCTCAAAAGAGAGCCTGACCAAACTACGGGGCCCGATGAGTTTTCAACTGACTATGGGACTTGACCGAACGCAGATCCAGAGGTACTCTTTTACACTGAAGGCGACGATGTCACTTATCGGGATCTGGAACAGACCAAGCGAATCTACCGGCACGTGGCACAGTCGGCCTTCCGCTTCATCATCGAGTTTGAGGATCGGCCGGTTGGCGAATGCTGGCTACAAGAAATGAACCTGGCGCGGATCATCGATTCTCATCCCGATGCAGATTGCCGGCGTATCGATCTCATGATCGGCGAGAAGGATCTCTGGGGCCACGGCATCGGTTCAAGAGTCATCGATCTGCTCAGCACGTTCGGCTTCAACCATCAGAACGCCGACTTGATTTTCGCGTGCGATGTTGCCGACTACAATCCCAGGAGCTACCGAGCCTTTGAAAAGAGTGGATTCGAACTCCATTCATCGAATCCACAGGAGCCCGGTGGCAAAGCCAAAGAGACCTATGACTTGATGTTGAAGCGTCCAGGTGATGAAGCTATCGACCCGGTCTGAGGACGAACTACCGATAATGTCGGTTTGCGTGACCACACTCCGACACTAAGCCCCGCCGCTCAACTCTTACCCTGCCACTCCTCGTAGATATCCGCAATCACATCGTCGATCGGGGCACGATGCGTCTCCACGTCGTTGACGCTGGTCTGTCTTGCGGCCTGATCCAGGAGCGCAGGGATCGACGTCTTCGCCGCATCAAACGTATACGCGTGTCGGTTACCTTCTGTTCGGACCCACTCCGCACCCTCCAACACCAGAGGGTCCTCCTTCGACGTCTCGAGCATCAGGTGTCTCCGGTCGCCGAACGATGATCGTAGCTGATCAAAATCACCGTCGAAGGCAATACGACCACCATCGATCATCACGATACGCCCGGCAAGTTGCTCCAGGTCGTCCATGTCGTGGCTCGTCACCATCACCGTCACTCCCTTCTCCTGATTCAGCGTCTTGATGAAGTCCAGAATGTCTCGTTTGCCCAGCACGTCCACGCCGATCGTCGGTTCGTCCAGAAACAGAACTTCCGGCTCGTGAATCAGCATCATTCCCAGATCGGCCCGCATCTTCTGACCGAGGCTGAGTTGGCGAGCAAGGGTATCGAAGAACGAGCCCAACCCCAGCACCTCCTTTAGGAAACCGAGATTGGCCTCATACCGATCGCGCGGAACATCCCAGACAACGCGTGCCCACTCAAAGCTCGCTGACACCGGTTGGTCCCACCACAGCTCCGTCCGTTGCCCGAAGACCACACCGATTCGTTTGACATAATTCACCCTGTCTTTCAACGGATCCATCCCAAGCGCGCGCACCGTTCCCGATGTTGGCGCCAACGCACTCGACAGCAGCTTTATCGTTGTGGACTTGCCGGCTCCATTCGGTCCGGCGTAGGCAACGACTTCCCCTTTCCTGATCGTCAGATCCACATCCTCTAGTGCCCGAATCTCACGAACCACAGGACGAAACAGATTTCTTAGAATATTTCGAGAATCCCCCGACCGCTGCCGCTGATAGAACGTCTTGCTCACCCGGGACAGACTAATTGCGATGCCCGCCTCCGGAGTATCGTTGAGATCCTGTGTGTTCATAGTGTCTGAGTCCTTTTTGGAATGCCAACCACGCAACCAGGCTAGCAACAGTGGCAATGAGAGGGAGTATCCATAACGAGGTCGAGCGCATACCCAACAGAACCTGACTCGGAGACCAGGCGACAAAGCCCACGGGAATCACTGTGAGCAGCGTGTTCATCAACAGAGGACTGAGCCCGTCCAGAGGAAAGGACTTGAGCTGAAACACGAGTCTCGTCGCCGAACTGCTGATCTCTTCGGCCCCCACAGGTGACCAGAAGGCCAGGCTGCCCCAGAGATAGGAAAGAGCCAGGACAACTGCGCACGAGGAGAACAAGAGACATCCGAACCCCAGCCACCATCCGAACGTCAGAGGCAAGTTCAGCTGAAGGACCGCCCAGGCCGTGATGCCAACTCCCGTGAAGAGTGAAAGGCTGCCGGAAAAGGGCATGAAGCCCTCCGTGAGCAGCACCATCCAGATTGGTTGGGGTTGGATCAGTGTGTGGTCGAATTGGCCTCGTCCGATCCGTCGACTGATTTCGAGCGTGTTGTTGGAGAAACCCACGGACAGGAAACCGCGCACGAGGGCCGCGTAGCCAAGCATGAAAACGATCTGCTCCCGGCTCCAAACCCCGATGCCATCGAATCGTTCCGCCAGGAGGAACACAGCCGCAACGCCGGAAAGATTCAGCAGGACGTCCGTAACGACATTGATCAGGCAGAACGTGATGTCCCTTGTCATCCACATCAGATCCATATAGGCCTGGACCCGCCAACGACGGACCAACTTCAGAATGGTACGCCCTGAGTGAATACCGCCTGTCTCATCCGCCATGGGACGCCAACCTTTCTCGATTGTGTCGCCAGAGGATGTGTGCAGCTGGCCAGAGTACGACGGTCCACCAGACCTGCAGACCGATCAGAAACCCCGGATCGCCCGTACCCGTATAAATCCGCAAGGGCGCCGACGCCAGAGAAGCAAAAGGCAATAGCCCCAGGACCTCACCGAGACTCCACGGCCACATTACGAGTGGAATAACCGCCCCGGATGCGAGCAGGCTCACCGCATCTCTGATCATCATCAACGGGTGTATACTCTGTTCGAGATAGACCATCAGGGCCGCATAGAGCACATCGAGGGCAGCGCCGACCGAAACGCCAAGCATCATGCTCGCGATGAACCAGACCGAAGCTGCGGACGAAGCCGGGGTGACTCTGACCCCGAGAAACGGAGCCATCAGCAGCAGCGGAAGAGAATGAAGAACGAGCCCGGGAACCCAGTCTCCGATCATCTCGGCAATGAACTGACCATAAATGCCGATCGGCCGCAGCAGCCTGTTCACGATGATCCCCTCCCAAAGCGTGTCGCTGAGGGCCGTACGGATCGTCATCTGATTCGCGAAGACTTCCGCGATCAGGGTATAGGTCATCACGGCGTCCAACGACATCCCAGAAATCACCGTTCTGTTTGCGAAGACGGAACGCCAAAGAGAAAGAAGAATGACGACCCGTAGAACTCTGAGCATGAACCTTGCGGCCAAACCCCACCGATTATCGTGGAATGATCCGGACGAGACGATCCCGGCAGTCTTCCAGTACTTGTGGATTGTGTTTCCCTGTAGCATCTGAATTGCATCCTTACGTGTCGAATGAAGTGGACACAAAAAAACCACAGACCAATGGCCTGTGGGCAGCGGGGATACAGACGCCGGAGGGTGATCCGGCCGAATGTCATAAAAGACTGTAATTACGACCTTTAGATCTTCCCCCTAAAAACGGAATGGACATACGTATCCCCTTGGAAGTCCAATGCATCTGCTTTTACCAGGATCCCGCGGTGTGCGAAACAGGATGACGCAAAAGACCCCACGATCCTTTCTTCGAATCGTTGGTCCTTCTCGAGTGTGTCTGTTGGGTAGCGTTCAACCATGCATCATCCTCTGGGCAGAAGCTTTCTAACCATATGATGTGACATCTCTACAGTCAAGTTTGTGACAACCGATGCGGAGCTCCCATTGGCGGACTCTCCGGATCAGCCGGCCATCTTTGTTCACCTGCTCTGCTACTCGCACCGCAGCGCCTCAACTGGATTCGAGCTCGCTGCCCGGATCGCGTGGAAGCTGACTACCAGCAGGGCTAGCACGAACGCCCCAACGATGCCGACAAGATAGGGGACAGGGCCTTGGTTTGTCCTGTAGGCGAAGCCCTGGAGCCACTTCTCCATAAACCAGTAGGCAACGGGCAGCGCAACGACACTGGCGATCAGGACCCCACGCATCAGCTGACTCGAGATAAGCCGACAGATACTCGCCTCGGACGCACCGAGGGCTTTGCGGATTCCGATCTCTTTCGTTTTGCTCCTGACCAGGTAAGCGGCAAGACCGAGCAGACCCAGGCCTGCAATGAAGATTGCCAGGGCGGAAAACACGAAGAGACTTCTGGCAAACCTCCTCTCCTGCTGATAGAGTTCTGCCAGATTCTCGTCCACAAAGGAATAGCTTGCGGATTAGATTCCCCACGGGCGGGAGCCCTCGACAGAAAAGAGAAAGCCACCGTCTGATCTCAGACGGCGGCTCCTGGATAACTCCGCTGGCTACAATTACAAATGGGTTCAGCAAGATTTCTCACTGTGGCAATCTTGAGAAAAATCGCTTACAGACACCTGCAGGATTGCCCGGAACTTTACTCGTTGTATTTGCTAAAGATATGAAGAAAGGGGGCCAGGAAATCCGGCCCCCTCTTTCAAGAAGGTACGAAGGCCGCCCCAGAAACGCCAACAGAAGTCATGACCTCCGGCAAAGCCGGAGGCTTGAAAACTTGTGAACCGCTCAAAGCGGTTGGAAACCAAGCGCCACCTAAAGGTGGCGATTACCTGAAAATGTTGAGCTGGTCGAGACGCCGGTCCTCCCGCTCCTGGTTCTGGATATACTCCCGAACCGTCTGTTCATCCTTGCCAACGGTGGAGACCCAGTAGCCTCTTGCCCAGAAATGCTGCCCGGTGAAGTTCGACCTGCGTCCCAGATAGTTCCGAGCAATGTGAATCGCACTCTTTCCTTTGATGAACCCTACCGTCTGAGCTACTGAGTGCTTCGGCGGGATCGAAATCAGCGTGTGCACATGGTCGGATCGCAGGTGACCCTCTTCCACACGGCATTCCTTCTGTGCGGCCAGATCCCGAATCACCTCGCCCAGATAGCGACGAATTTCACCATACAACACTTTTCTACGATACTTCCGAACCCAAACAACGTCATACTTGCACTCCCAAACCGTGTGACGTAGACTCCTTACGTTGTTCATTAGAGAGCCTTCCTTCCGTGTGCTTTGAGCGGTCCACGGCAAGGGAGGCTCTTACATATTTCTGGAACTGTCAAACTCTGGGAGTCTCCCCGGCAGAGCCGGGGGCTTACCAAGGTTTAGTCATGACCTCCGGCAAAGCCGGAGGCTTGAAAACTTGTGAACCGCTCAAAGCGGTTGGAAACCAAGCGCCACCTAAAGGTGGCGATTACCTGAAAATGTTGAGCTGGTCGAGACGCCGGTCCTCCCGCTCCTGGTTCTGGATATACTCCCGAACCGTCTGTTCATCCTTGCCAACGGTGGAGACCCAGTAGCCTCTTGCCCAGAAATGCTGCCCGGTGAAGTTCGACCTGCGTCCCAGATAGTTCCGAGCAATGTGAATCGCACTCTTTCCTTTGATGAACCCTACCGTCTGAGCTACTGAGTGCTTCGGCGGGATCGAAATCAGCATGTGCACATGGTCGGATCGCAGGTGACCCTCTTCCACACGGCATTCCTTCTGTGCGGCCAGATCCCGAATCACCTCGCCCAGATAGCGACGAATTTCACCATACAACACTTTTCTACGATACTTCCGAACCCAAACAACGTCATACTTGCTCCTCCCATACCGTGTGACGTAGACTCCTTACGTTGTTCATTAGAGAGCCTTCCTTCCGTGTGCTTTGAGCGGTCCACGGCAAGGGAGGCTCTTACATATTTCTGGAACTGTCAAACTCTGGGAGTCTCCCCGGCAGAGCCGGGGGCTTACCAAGGTTTAGTTACACAGAGGAAGACGGTATCTGGCCTGGCATGGTGGAACACCTCTGGCTGGAACGGGACGGACGCTTGGGCTACACGACGAGGGCGGGCCTGACAGGCAGTTTGACAACGGACCAGGACGCCCCCGAGACCAGCTTCCAAGTCGCTCCGACTGACGTTGGTTCCTCTGGTAACATCCAGTTGACGTGGTCCGGTCGCGACCTGTGGGACGTCACCCCGCAAGAGAAGGTCCGTTACCAGCACCGTCTGGACGATGGCGACTGGTCACCCTGGACGACCCAGGATGGTGCCACCCTCACATCTCTATCGCCGGGAAAACACCGCATTGAATTACGGGCTGCCGATCACGAACTCAACGTGGACCCGACACCAGCCGTCCACGCCTTCGTGGTCGAATCCCCTTGGTGGCGCAATCCCATCGTGGCGGGTCCTGGCCTGCTGCTCGTCGTCGCTGTGCTCTTCCAGTCCGTCCGTGTTGTGCAGGCCAAGCGGAGGCTACAGGACTCGGTGGAGGCCCTATCAGCGGCGAACCACGATCTGTTCGAAGTAAACCAGGCTCTCCAGCGTGACAGAGCAGTCGAGCGGATTCGCGCAGAAGTTCAGTCGATGGATGAGGCCGAGGATTTCGAGAAAGTCCTCGCGTTACTGACGACGGACCTCAAGGAAGTCGGCCTGGCCTTCCAGGCGTGTGAAATCGACGTTCTGGAGGAGCCTGTCGAACATCCCACAATGCGATTTTTTGAGGAAAGAGGGTTCCGTTATACAACCTACACATTAAACCCAGACGGCCACGTGGCTTCTGAAACGTTCGCTGTAGCTGCACCATTTCCCGCAGTGAATCGGCAGACGCTCGAACGGTTCATCGCAGGAGAACCGTGGCAGGGCACGAGTGAAGGCCAGGCGATCGTGGAAGTGCCCGCAGGTGGCTATGGCCGCCTGCGTCTTACAGCCGCCAATCGCGACAATTTTTCGGAGGACGAAGTAGCCACGCTTCGCG
Source organism: Candidatus Latescibacterota bacterium (assembly GCA_965198115.1). Taxonomy (GTDB): domain Bacteria; phylum Latescibacterota; class UBA2968; order UBA2968; family UBA2968; genus UBA6620. The sequence continues at coordinate 5,464,852 of OZ240241.1, forward strand.
AATTTGCGGGCGCCGTTTCCCTGGGCTATGCACGCTATCTGGACATCCGTGAAATCCAGGTTCAAACAGAGCGGAAATCGGCGATGCTTGCCAGCATGTCTCACGAGCTCCGCACACCGATGAATGCAATAAAGGGCTTCACGAATCTGGTGCTTGGTCGACGCTCCGAGAACCTCAACGATCGGCAACGTGAGAACCTCAGCAAAGTGTCCCAAGCCTCTGACCATCTCCTCGCGATGATCAACGATCTTCTCGACCTGTCGAAGATCGAGGCGGGCAGGATGGACGTGAACCCCGAACGGTTCGACGTAACGGAACTGGTCACGTCGGCGTGCGACACGGTCAGCCCCCTGATACAGGAAGGCGTGGAGCTGCGGCAGGACGTGCCCGACGACATCGGCGAGGCAAACACCGACAAGGCGCGGCTCCAGCAGATGGTCATCAACCTCCTGAGCAACGCCATCAAGTTCACTGACAGCGGAACCATTACCGTCACGGCAAGCAGGGGGCAGGGAGCAGGGAGCACGGGGGACCAATCGGGCGCATCGCGCGTCTCTCCGACTCACGTCTCACGACTCACGTCTCACGACCTTGTGATCTCTGTCTCTGATACGGGCAAAGGCATTCCCGCGGAGGAGCTCCCAACCATCTTCGACGAATACCGTCAGGCCGAAGGGTCGGAGAGCAGCGTCCAAAAGGGCACGGGGCTGAGGCTGTCCATAACCAAGAAGTTCGCTGAGTTGCTGGGCGGGACGATCAGCGTGGAGAGTGAGGTGGGGAAGGGCAGTACGTTCACGGTGCGGGTGCCGGTAGAGCATGAAGCGAAGGAAGCTGAGTAGAAGTCTTGCCCCAGGTAGGAGCCGTGGAACAGGTTGATGGATTGGGTCGGACAAACCACATCAGGAGGAGAGCATGAGTGCCTTTGAGAACGCCAAGAGATTTTTCGATGCCTGTGAAGCCCCTGAAGGATGGGAAGGATGCAAGCCCTACGTTGTCGCGGGTGCGACTTTCACCGCGCAAAGCGAGCCCCTGGCTGACGTCGATACGGTTGAAGCTTATTGCGAGTGGATGGCTGGATTTGGCAAGGTAACAGCACCCGGAGCAACCTACGACCTGCATGCGTCAGCTTACGACGACGCGAGAAAAACAGCTGTCTTCTTCGCAACCTACCACGCCAAGCATACCGGCGAAGGCGGTCCCGTCCCTCCGACCAACAAGGAAACGAACTCGCACTATGTCTACATATTGAAGATGAACGAAGAGGACAAAGTCCAGCAGATGACCAAAATCTGGAATGCTCCGTGGGCGATGAAGGAACTCGGGTGGATGTGATTGGTCGTCAGGCATCCGGGGACCCAGTGACGTTTGGTTGTTGGGCGGGACGATAGGCGTGGAGAGCGAGGTAGGCAGGCAGCACGTTTACGGTGGGGGTGCCGGTCGAGTACCATACGGAAATCTGACGGAACGCAGCAGGAGATATGACCCATGGCACAGTACGATGTGATTACAGTGGGTGGCGGTCTTGCTGGGTCTGCGTTGGCCACGGCTCTCGCAAGAGATGGCATGAGGGTGCTGGTGCTTGAACGGACGGAGGTCTTCCAGGATCGGGTACGGGGCGAGCAGGTGCATCCTTGGGGGGTCGTTGAGCTCAAGGAGCTGGGTCTTTACGACCTCCTTCTCGGATCGTGTGGACACGAGCTTCCGTGGCTCGATATGTTCCTCTGGCCCGAACAGATAGCCCACCGGGACCTGAGGATTACGACTCCTCAGCAGGCACCCGAGTTTTCGTTCTACCATCCTGCCACTCGCGCAGGCCGCCGAGGAGGCAGGGGCCGAGGTACGACGTGGTGTGCGTGTTACAGGCGTCGAACCGGGTTCGAACCCGCGCGTCCTGCTGGAAGCAAACGGGAACGGGTCCGAATCCATCGAAGCCCGAATCGTTGTCGGGTGCGATGGGCGACGCTCCACCGTGCGCACATGGGCCGGTTTCGAGATGCATCAAGATCCTCTGACTCAGTGTATTGCGGGCCTACTTTTCCAGGGTACGGGTGCTCCCGCAGAGGACACCTCCCACATTGTTATCAATCCACGGCTGGGTCGAGTGACCGCGCTTTTTCCGCAGAGAGATGGTCAGCTGCGTGCCTATCTCATCTGGCAGAATGCCGAGGAAATGCGACTTCAGGGTGAAACGGACATCCCTCGCTTTATTGACGAATCTGTGAAAACCGGAGCTCCCGCCGAATGCTATGAAGGGGCATCTCCGGCCGGGCCCCTGGCCACCTTCGACGCTGTTGATACGTGGGTACCCCCATCCCTATCGTGATGGTGTTGCACTCATCGGTGATGCAGCCGCTGCCAACGATCCTTCATACGGTGAAGGCCTTTCGCTAACCGTCCGTGACGTCCGGGTCCTCAGAGACAGTCTATTGCGGGAAAACGACTGGGAGAAAGCAGGCCACGACTACGCATCCGAACACGACCGTCATTACCGCGTCATCCACGAGGTAACACAGCTGCTGACTCAGCTCTTTTTGCAGCGAGGTCCTGCTGCAGACGAGCGGCGTGCCCGGGCTTTCCCTCTTATCGCACAAGACGAGACTCGCGTTCCCGATCACATCGTGGTCCCGACCTGCCTTTTGACGATTCCGTGCGTAGCCGATTCTTTGGCGAAGACTGATAATCAAGAAGAAGGATGTTTCGTCTGATCTTTTTCGCGACGATCAGCGTGGAGAGCGAGGTGGGCAATGGCCCGAATTCTAGTTATCGATGACGAAACGACGGTCCGTGAGATGCTGACCGACGTCCTCGAAGAGGAGGGGCACGAGGTGACGTGCGCCGAAGACGGGCGTCGAAGGAATCGCCCAATACAGGAAGGCGCTGCACGATCTCGTCATTACGGACGTTTTTATGCCGGAAAAGTCGGGACTGGAGACAATTCTCGACCTGAAAGATGAATTTCCTCAGATCAAGATCATAGCGATGTCCGGATGGGACGCGAAGGATGCTGTCGACGTGTTGGCGATGTCGGAAGAGTGGGGTGCGGACGGTGTGCTGTCAAAGCCGTTCAAGGCCGAGGAAGTGACGAGCAAGATAAGGGCTCTGTTGGGATGACCAGGGCTCTGGGATTGAAAAAGAAGAGAATCGCGGAACTGATGGTCGGGACCATCGAAAAGCGAGGGGGGAAAGGGCAGCACGTTTACGGTGCGGGTGCCGGTGGCGTATCGAGAGCGGAAGCGGACCTGAGCGCTTAAGACACGGTCGCGTGACAAACAGTAGCCCCTCTCTCACTCGAGGAAGGGGCCTCTTTTTTGGCTCTATCCGGGTTTCTCAACGGTGAAACTATAGAATGACAAGGTCATAGATCGTTCCCTACGCTTGGTTGTGTGTGTAGGACAATCAAAGCGAAGGGGGTGCGACCTATGACCGGGAGCAGATTACTATCGAAACTGCTGAGATTCAAGGGGTTCCGTGTTGTCAGCTGGTGGTTTGAGGGGAGAAGCTGCTTCGTCATCGCCGTAAAGCCACATAAGAATGGTTGTTGTTGTCCGGAGTGCGGCCGTCGAGGTAAAATCGTCCGCACAATGCCCCATCCGCGTCGGTGGCGTGACATTCCGGTGTGCGGGTGGAGGGTCTGGCTTCTCTACCATCCTCGGGAGATTCGGTGTCCTACCCACGGTCGTGTGGTCGAGGAGATTCCGTGGGCGGAGCGGTTCTCTCGGGTGACGTATCGCTTCGAGTATGCCATGCTGCGCTACTGCCAGACCATGACGCAGAAGGCGGCGTCCGAGTTACTGCGCATCTCTGCCTCGACGCTGTCGGATCTCCTTCACCGATCCATCACGCGGCTTCGTGAAGGTCATCGTATCCGAGGGCTCAAAACCATCGGGATCGACGAGATCTCCTACGCCAAGCGTCACAGGTACGCCACGCTCGTTTACGATCTGGACCGCTCCTGCGTGGTGTGGGTTGGCCGCGGCAGGGCGCGTAAAACGATCGATCGGTTCTTCACAGAGGCTCTCAGTCCCTACCGGAGATCCAAGATCGAGTGGGCCTGCTGCGACATGAGCGAAGCTTACATCGGAGCCATCCAGGAACACTGTCCGAATGCCAAGCTGGTCCTCGATCGCTTTCACATCGTCAAGGCTCTCAATGCCGCCGTTGACGAGGTCCGTAAGGACCAGTGGCGTAAAGCTGCCCCGGATGAGCGCAAAGCCATGAAGGGCCTCCGATGGCTCCTCTACCGGCACTCAGCGACACGCTCCAGAGGGGATACTCGGACACTCAAAGCACTGGAGAAGGCGAACTACCGAATCTATAGAGCCTGGAGACTCAAGGACGAGTTCGAGCAGTTCTGGGAATACAAAGCGCCCTGGGCTGCCGAACGCTTCCTGAAATGCTGGACGACGTCCGCACTCAGAAGTCGACTTGAACCCCTGCGAAAGTTCGTCAGGACCCTGCGACAGCACTTCTTCGGCGTCCTCGCATTCGTGAACACGCGACTTACAAACGCCATCGCCGAAGGCCTCAACCGAATCGTCCAAATCGTCAAGAACCGAGCCAGCGGATTCCGCACACTCGACGCATTCAACGATATGATCTTCCTTACCGTCGGAGACCTAAACATCCCTGAGCAGATTCCGAAGAGGTTCCGCACACGCTAACCGCGCCCCCATGCCAGGAACCACGGCACCTTCACCCACTTCATCTCGTTGAGAGATCCGGATATAGCCATTAAGTGACGAAAGCGTCCGTGTTCGCCACAACGCCGCCTTGACACTCATCAAGATCGGCACCCCGGCCGTCGCAGCCCGAAACGAGCTCACACAGGCGCTCGAAGACGAAAACCGCTACGTCCGTGCCCTCTCCCGCCTTGCTCTCGGCCGAACGAAGTAGTGCCCAACCCAATCCTCAACTCTCGATCTTAAATGACCTGGTCAAGCGCCTTCATATACCCGATCGTCCAGCTCAACCCGGCCGCCCGGTCTCCGGCAATGGAAGGAAAGTGTTCCGGATAGAGCTGACCCTTGAAATCGATCTCCTTCAACGCCCGAAACGTCTCCACCATATCCACTTCCCCCGTCCCGAACGCCACTTCCAGGTAGCCCAACCCTTCCAACCGTTCGCGTACCTCCGCGTCGATCGGATCGCTCACGCGCGTCACGATATCTCGAATGTGGACCATGAACGTCCGGTCGCCGAATGCCCGCACGGCGGCGCCCAGATCGTCCCCCGCTAACTCCGACTTGCCCTGGCAGAAAATCACCCCATTCGCCGGGCTGTCGACCTCCTCGAACAGGCGCTCCATCGTCTCCAGGTTCCAAAGGATTCGGTCCGGCCGGTGAAAGTGATGGGTTGACACCTTGACGCCCTGTTCCTCCGCCACATCCGTCAACTCTCGATAGTATTCGACGAGCCCCGCCCACAGACATTCCCGCTCCGGCTGACCCTCGGGCACGACTTCGTTGCTCGAATACAGGTGCAAATAGGGAATCCCTGCTTTGCCCATCGCTCTCACGATGCCCGTCATCACCGCCATCTCCTGACTACGTGCATCTGTATCCCGAAGCGCAGCCAAACTCGTCCGCGGTGGTCGCAAGGAAGAAAGCGTCACACCTCCTGAGCGATACTTCTCCGCCACACCTACCAAGTCATCAGCATCCGGTACCTCACCCCCATCCTCCGCCAACTCCGACGCCGAGTGAATGATGTAGTGGACATCCGAATCCGTGCAGAAAGCGATATTCTTCTCGTAATCCGTCCCGAATGGTGCAAACACGCCGATGTCGAGCATAACAGCCCTCCAATTCTCGATTCTCGATCCTCAGTTTAGGCAAGTCGCGCCACTGCCTCGATGTGGGCCGGCGACAAGCCGCAACACCCCCCGATCCCGTTGATCCCCTCCTCGATCCACTGTTTTCCGTAGTCCGCCAGACTCTCAGGTGTCAACGAATCGTCGAATTGCCAGTTCGGCATCTTGAACGTCCCCGAGTCCGGGTACGCGGAAGTTGGGCCGTCAAATGACTTCCGGATGGTCTCGATTGCGTCCGAGACGATCGGACTACCCGTGTGCATCACACCGACCGCGGCGACACCTGGGCGATTCGCCACCTGAAGGATCTCCTCGAACGGAATGTCCTGTCCCTGCGCGAACGAAAGGAGCGATCCTCCCTCACTCTGTCGCGCGGACAGGCCCGCCCAAACCGGGAGGCCTGTCTCCAGAGCGGCCGTCACGGCCAGCTCGATCCGCTGGGGCAGATACATCATTTCCAGCAGAATCAGATCGACGCCTTCCTGCGACATAATCGATGCCATCTCACCGAACGTATCGGTCAACTCCTGGACCGAAGCTGATGGCATGCTTCCGTAGCCTTCCGTCCAATGCGACAGCGACCCCGCCACGGCTACACCCTCCACCCCTGCCCGGTCCCGCGCCCGCTGAACGGTCTCGATCGCAGCCCTGTTCACATCGTAGACTCGATCCCAGTATCCCGCCGCCTCCAGCATCGGTCGAGACGACGAAAACGTGTTCGCCGTAACGATGCGGGCCCCTGCCGCGATATAATCGACGTGAATCTGCTCCAGCACATCCGACTGTTCGAGATTCGCCGTCGCGCTCCAGGACTGCTTGTCCATCGTCACGCCCCGACGCTCCAGCTCGGTGCCGATGCCGGCGTCGATCACGACCAACTCGTTAGATGCGATGCGTTTTTCTATGGCTTCGTAGGACATGGCTTATCCGGTGTTCGGTGTTCGGTGTTCGGTGTTCGGTGTTCGGTGTTCGGTGTTCGGTGAAAAGAGGAAAGCGAAAGAGCAAGCGCGGGAGCAAATGTTCTATGCTCTATCTTCAATACTCAATGTCAAATTTCTTCAAACGGATACATAGGCCGACGCCGGTAGACGTAATCGAACGTCCGCATATCCGCGGCCGTCGCTCCCGACGTGTTCACTCGAATCAGCTTCGTGCACACGGGCTCATAGGCCGCCACCGGTGCGTGAACGCCCTTCGCCACGAGGATCTGAAAATCGGCGGGATCCAGCCCGATGCTCGTCACCACACCGAGGCTCACCGGCACGGTACGTCGTAATGTCAGACTGATCGTCAACCCCGTATCTGTCACCACAACGGCTGTAGGCCCCATATCGAAATGCGTGTAACCGCCGTGACGGATCTCGGTCTCCTCGAACGTTCCCTCGTGCAAGCTCTTCACCGTCACTTCCGTCTCCAGCGGCTCCCCGTGTCGATCGTCCGTTTTTCCACCCATCACGAGTGTCAATCGCGCACCCACACCGGCCGCTCTCGCCTGGTCCTGCGATTCTCGATCGAACAGACAGACGTGACCTGTCGTGTCCGCCCGTCGATGGATCTCGTGGGCAATCAGCGTGCTATCCCCCGCTGACCCGCCTCCCACGTTGTCTCCCATATCGAGCAAGCAGACCGGACCTTCCGCTCCCACGGCCTCCTCGACCGTTTCAGCCACCGTCTTGTACTCCCCGACGAATTCTTCCCGGTGCTCGAGCATGTAAGCCGTCAATTCATCGGCCAACCGCTGGGCGAGCGCCGGATCGTCGTCCGTCACGACAATCGCCGACGACCCCATCTCCTCCACATCCGCATACGGAAAGCCGAGGACGATACTGTTGGACAATACCTCAGGACGCTCCAATTGCCCATCTGCGAGATCGTAGAGCGGCAAACACGGCCGATAGGATGTTCCCTGCCGTTCGATGTTGATCCCGAAGGGGGGGAAGGATGCCCGATGGACCGGTCTGATTTCGCCTCGCAGAGTTCGAGCTATCAGATCGACGGCTTCGTGACCTCGCTCTTTCTGATCGAGATGCGGGTTCGATCGGTAGGCAATCGTCGCATCGCACGATTCGACCATGCGTTCCGACAGATTCGCGTGTGGATCGATGACGCAGATGACCGGCACGTCGGATCCCACGCTCTCCCGCAGTTTCGCCAACCAGAATCCATCCAGATCGCGATACGCTTCACCTTCACCCGCATTGGCGCCGTGCGGCGAAACCAGATACCCGTCGAGAGGCCCCGCCTGAGCGAGCGCGTCGAACATCATTTCAACCAACGCTTCACACGTTTCCTTCGTGATCGTCCCCGACGGAGCGGTCGACGCGTGGAAAATCGGAACCGCATCGACATCAGCCTCCGAGAGCCCTTCCAGGAACCCCGTAATCTGATGAAGCCCACCCTCGAACGCGTCACGTACAGCCTCTCCGACGAACAGATTATCTCGCCTAAACGCCTCGATCGTCGTCGGCGTCACCGCAAACGTATTCGACTCGTGAATCAGGGAAATGATTCCAACGCGCATAGAACTCTACACCAAGAAATCGGGTCCTCGTGCTGCACCACCATCAGGTTTGGCAGTTGCGCTATACAAAGCGTCCCTGTGCACAGCACAGGGACGAGCTTTACGCGTTAGCAAATGGGTGGGACAGGACGGCAGTTCAATACTCGATTCTCAATCTTCGATTCTCAATTCCTCAACCGCTTTCCCCACCGCCTCCACCAGCCCGTCAATATGGCGCTCTTCCGTCGGCAGACAGATCGCGTTCATCGACATACCCTGTGACAGATAATATCCCTGCGTGACGAGCGACAGAAACACGGCTTTCGCCATTTCCTTGTCCGCCCGAGCCATATCGCGATAGGTACGCACCTGCTCCACCCCGAAGTGGATGCTGAACACGGACCCGGTGACGACGACGTGCGCGGTCACGTCCATTTTCTCGAACAGCGCATCCAGACCCTTCTTGAGCCGGATGCCCAGACCGTTCATGTGAACGTGTGCGTCGTCCGTCAGCTGCTCCATCGTCGCGAGTCCCGCCGCCATCGCAACCGCGTGCGAGCTGTGCGTACCGCTTTGGAAGACCGTCGCGGAACCTTTGGAGTTGTCCAGCTGATCCATCAGGTCCGCCCGCCCCCCGAAGGCGCCGACCGGAAACCCCCCACCGACGATCTTTCCGTAGCACGACAGATCCGGCTCGACACACGCAAGCTCGTCCCGGTGACGCGAAAGAAGGCGCTCGATACTCTCCTCGTCGTCGTATGGCAGAACCACGACGTCTTCGTGGGCACGTGGGGCCATCCCACCGGCCGTCGGCACGGCATTAGGCTCATCGGCTTCGCCCGCGTCGTCGAGCGAGGGCGACGTGCTGACTTCGACCGCGTCGTGGCTCCCGTGATAGCCCCCCTCGAACTTGGCGATCTTCGGCTTGCCCGTGAACTGACGCGCCAGCCTGATCGCGTGCAACGTCGCTTCCGTCCTCGAGTTGACGAAACGTACCCGCTCCACGGATTTAACGCGGTCGCACATATGCTGCGCCATCCGCGTCTCGATCCCCGTAGGACCGCCCAGCGCGATCCCCTCGCTCAACTGCGACCGGACCGCAATCACCACGGCCGGATGGTTGTGTCCCAGAACCTGAGCCGTGTGGTGGTTGCAGAAGTCGATATACGTCCGACCATCCACGTCGTCCAATTCGCAGCCCGAACCGCGGCGCCACGTTATTGGGTAGGGAGGGTAGAAATACGCACCCTTCGACGCGCCCGCGTTGACTTCCCGTCCCTCCTCGAACAACTCCCGCGACGCTGGAGTCAGCTCCTGATACCGCGCTTCGATTGCCTTGAGCCCCATATCCTCACCTCGGCCAATGCAGCGACCTTCTTTGGTCACTGGTCAATGGTCACCGGTCAATTCAATTTCAAAATTCGCTTGGCGTTTTCCCCAAGCACGAGGCGCTTCTCATCGTCACTGATGTCCGCCGTGATGATTTTCCCCAACTGAGAACGCGGGTCCATCAGCGGGATATCCGACCCGAACAACACGCGATCGGCGCCCGCCTCGTTTACCAGACGCTCGATCACACCCGGTTCCCTGAACGTCGAACACGTCTCGAGATAGACATTCGGGTTCGCCTGTGCCGCTTCGATCGACTGGGTCCGGTAGGGTTCCGAATTTCCCGAATGCCCGATCACGAATTGCACGTTCGGGAAGCGGGGTGCGATCTCCCCAACCTGCACTGGCTGACACGTTGCTTCCTGACCCGTATGCGTGATCAGCGCCAGCCCGCGTTCATTCGCGAACGCATAGATCGGATCCCAGACCGATTCCGTCAGCAGCCACCGCGAATACGGCGGATAGATCTTGATGGCGGGGAACCCCAGCTCATCGATCGCCCGTTCGAGCTCGGGAACCATCCGCTCCGGCATCAGCGGCGAAACATACGCAAAGCCGATGAACCGATCCGGGTTCTTGGCCACGAAGTCAGCCGTCTCGTCATTGCCCGTCGTCCCGTCCGGATGGAAGATATTGAACAGACAGCTCTTGTCGATCCCCATCGCGTGGAGGAAGGCAGCCGGGTCGTCGTCCATCTCGTAGATGTCCCAACGTCCCGTGTGCCCGTGAAAATCAATGATTTCTTGCCCGTCAATCATCTTCGCACCGATGGATCAAGATGGCTGTCATACTGCGTCGTCAGTTCGAGCGGAGTCGAGAACTCGGCCATCGTTTCAGGTTCGAGCCGAATCTGTTTTCGTGTGCGGTCCATCAGGTAGCCGCGTAAGTGACGTATCGAGAGTGGCCCCACGCTTTATGCCTTCTCAAGTATCCGTTCCAGATTCCCCGCACAAATCGCCGCCAAATCCTTCTCGTCAATGGACAACTGATTCAGCATATACAGCATCGGACCCATCGCATACCGCGGGAAGTAGGTTCCATAGATCAGACGTTCTGCTCCGATCTCATCGACGAGCCGCTCGATTCCTCTGAGGTTTTCGTATCGACTCAGCTCGAGCACCGCGTGTGGGAGGACTCGCAGCATCGGGCGCAGCACCAGGCTGTGCGAGTAATGCCCGCCGACGAGGACGAGGCGAAGGTTGGGATAATGTTGGAGCGTCTCGACGACCTCGGTCGATGGGGTATCCGCCAGCGACATCCACAGTGGAATACCTTGATCCACAAGCCAGGAAAGAGCATCACCGTAGACCCACTGGACGAACGGCAGCCGTGACATCTCGGTACTGTGGAATCGAACGCTCGACACGAGACCGGCGGCGTGCAGTTCCTCGATATGGCGAAGCGAGTCTGCATCGGGTCCGATCACCTGCTGGGGGACGAGGCCGCTATTCCCTTCAGTCCACCGCGCCACCGACTCGTTTCCGCGAATCGCGCTGACCAGCTCACCCTCACACGCATACACCACCGCCCGATCGACCCCGTGACGGTTCATCTCGGCCAGAAGCTGCTCGGGTCCGTCGTACGGGTAGGCCCGATCCTTACGATGGCCGACCCCGATGTTCGCGTCGAAAGTCGGCACGCGGGATTTGAAGCTCAAACCTGACATAGGCCACAAGATCGCTTTCAATCAAGCCAACGTCCAATAAAGTTTCATTGGCGCGAGCAACAGAAAAAGGCCGCCAGAACAAGTCATTCTGACGGCCCTCTGCGTTTCGGACAGTGTCTGCTAATTCCCAACGTGGTCCCTTGGTCGAAGGTAGTTCCCCTGGCCCAAAGAATTCAGAACGTGATACTCCCACGTGTCCCAGATAGCCCAATCAGGATCGCCCCGGTATCGCGGGTCTGATTCGTGGACGATCTGGTAATTGTAATGGTCGTTCCCGCTGTATCCCGAACACCGAATGTGATTCTGGATCCAACCGGAGTCCAGAAACGGATCGTTATCGAACTGGCCGCGATAGTTAATCACATAGTCGCAGATGTCAAGCGTGGCCGCATCGAGCTCTTCGATGGATCCGACAGTGCCCTGAATGCGACCATCACCTAGTGTCTCGTCTCAGGAATAACTAGAAAAATTCGTGATACAGTCGTAAGGTTCCTCAGGCACTCATTGTGAGGAGGAACCGATGGCAAGAGGTCGTCCGTTACAACCACTGAACATCAGTGATGAAGTCCGCGATCAACTCCAGTCGTTGTCCGGTTCGCGCAGCATGCCTCACGCTCTGGTGCGTCGGGCGAAGATCGTCCTGCTGAGCGATGGTGGTCTGACCAATCAGGAGATCGCCGAACGAGTCGGGTTGTCCGGAGCGTCCGTTGGCAAATGGCGCCGTCGCTTCTGCGAGCAAGGCTTGATGGGACTGTATGACGAGTTACGTCCTGGTGGTCCGCGGTCCGTTAGCGACGAAGAGATCTCCTCACTCATCTACAAGACGCTCAAGAAGAAGCCGAAGAGTGCCACCCACTGGACCTGTCGAGCGATGGCCGATGAGACGGGCCTCTCAAAGTCCACAGTGCAACGTGTATGGAGAGCCTTTGGACTGCAGCCGCATCGTCAGAAGCACTTCAAGCTGTCGAACGATCCCTTCTTCGTCGAGACAGTCAGGGATATCGTCGGTTTATACCTGAACCCGCCGGACAACGCAATGGTGCTCTGCATAGACGAGAAGAGCCAGATTCAAGCACTCGAACGGACGCAACCGATTCTCCCTTTGGGCCTCGGGTATGTCGAGGGCGTCACTCACAGCTATACACGGCACGGCACGACTACCCTCTTTGCGGCGCTCAACATCGCATCAGGAAAAGTCCTGACTCAGTGCAAGCCCAGACATCGCAACAGAGAGTTCCTTCAGTTCCTCAAGCACATTGACAAAAACGTCCCAAAGGATGAGCTATAATCAAAAGGTGTGGAAAAAGAGAAAGGGCGACCCTACCCTTCCCGTGAGATAGTTGATTCACACAAAACCGGGTGAGAGGCCCGGTTGGGAAGGAGGATCGCCGTGAAGGAACATACGCATAGAGCCCCATTGAAGTCCATGCCGACGTGGGAGACGGTTGACGATTGGATCCGTGAAGAGATCCAAGGCCGGTTCCAGTCCATTCTGGAGGAGGAGGCGACCGCGTTCTTGGGCCGGTCGTGGTATGAGCGCCGAGCCGAGGTCGATAGCTCCACGGGCTACAGGAACGGCTACGGCAAGCCCCGGCGTCTCTCGACGAGCTGCGGAACGATCAAGGTCCGGCGTCCCCGGGTTCGTGGTCTGGAAGAGCGGTTTGAAAGCCGCATCCTCCCCCTGTTCGCCCGGAGAACCAGGGCCATTGGAGATCTGCTTCCCGACCTTTATCTCCACGGTCTCTCCCAGGGCGACTTCGAGTTGTCTTTGCGTGCGCTGCTCGGTGATGGCGCGCCGCTTTCGCCGACCTCGATCGCTCGTCTTCGAGGGAAGTGGGAGGTCGACTTCCAGGACTGGAAAGAAAGGCGTCTGGATAATCGCGAACTGGTCTACGCCTGGGCTGATGGCATCTACGTCAAAGCCGGGCTCGAGCGCGAGAAGGCGTGTCTGCTGGTCGTGATCGGCGCGATGAGCGACGGCAGCAAGGAGATCCTGGCGATAGAACCCGGTTATCGAGAGTCTACAGAATCCTGGCTCACGGTGCTACGGGATCTCCGGGATCGCGGGCTCGAACATCCTGTCCTGATCGCCGCGGACGGGAATATGGGCATCTGGGCGGCCGTTGATCAGGTCTGGCCAGAGAGCCGGCAACAACGGTGCTGGAACCACAAGATCCTCAACGTGCTCGACAAGGTCGCCAAGCGTGCACAGGCTGAAGCCCGCGCACTGCTCGTCCAGATCCCCTATGCCGGCACGAAAAAGGAGGCCGAGAAGCTCCGGAAACGCTTTGCCGCACGGTATCGCTCACAGTTCCCTGCCGCCGTGGAGACGCTCGAAAGAGACTGGGATCGGATGGTCACGTTCTACGACTTCCCGAAGGAACACTGGAAACACCTGAGAACCACGAACGTCGTCGAGAGCCCCTTTGCTTCCGTTCGGCTTCGCACAAACGCCGCCAGGCGATTCAAGAAAGTCAGGAACGCCACGGCTCTCATCTGGCGTACGCTCAAGGTCGCAGAGAGCCGATTCAGGAAACTCACCGCGCCACACTTGCTACAACAAGTCTACGATCAGAAACACTCAACCGGACCGCAGGTCGAAACCGGGAAGATGGCCGCCTGATTTCTTTTACACACCTATTGACCTGAGCTCCAACTAAAATGAGTGCGCCTGACTCCAACAGTGTGTCAAATCAGCTTCCCCCAAACACAGTCGCGAACCGGAGAAAGTCCGCGAAATCGACCCGACCGCTTTCATCCAGATCGAACAGCTCCTCTGTGGAACCGAATGCGGGCGCAAAAAGGAGGAAATCATTGAAGTCGACGCCCCCGCTTGCGTCGAAATCTCCGGTTCTCGGTTCTTCTATCGAGCCCACCAATGACAGGACCATTTCGATCGTGCGGTCGATCTGAGGTCGACTCCTCGGACTCTCGAACCGCAGGATCCCCTCGGGATCCACCACCCACAGTCCATCGACCGCCCCCTTCGAAAGCACACCCAGGGCGTCAGACGCTCTCATCAACAGCGGGAAACTGACTTGCGTCACCTGCTGGTAGAGCCTCAGCTGTGTCGCACTCCCATTCCACACGTCCATACCCAACACCTGGATCTTCCGGGAGTCGATGGCGTTCCAGATCTGCGATTCTACGGACGGACCCGTCCCGAAGCAGAGGTGTCAGTCGTAGCCCATCAAGTAGAGAACCAGAACTTTGCCCCTGAACTCAGACGGCGTGTAGATCTCGCCATCGAGGGCCCTTAGGGTTTGCCACGAAATAAGTGCTGCACTTTTCAAGGTAATGATCTTACGCTCGGAGTGTGGACGTCGAAACTCTCCGAACGAAGTATGAAGCCTTGGCTCCGGTGCTGACGGAACGCACGCGTCGTCTGTGGGCCGCCACGGAAGCCGAAGCGTTGGGTCACGGTGGGATCGCGATTGTGGCTCTGGCGACAGGAATGTCCAGAGAGCGGATCTTTCGTGGCATTCAGGAGTTGAGGTCGGACGAACCTTTGGACCCGGCTCGCATCCGGCGTCCAGGCGGCGGTCGTAAGCGGAAGGCCGACACGGACCCGACGCTGTGGCAGGACCTGAATGATCTGGTCGAGCCAACGACTGCGGGGTCGCCTGACGACAATCCTCTGAGATGGACATCGAAGAGCACTCGCAAACTGGCCGCCGAGTTGCAAGCGATGGGGCATTCGGTGAGCCCCAGGATCGTTGCCAATCTCCTGCACGAACACGATTACACGCTGCAGGCGAATCGGAAGACAAGGGAGGGATCTGCACACCCGGATCGGGACGCTCAGTTCGTTTACCTCGATGATCGGATTAGCCAGCAGCAGCAGCAGGGCCTTCCCGTTATCTCGGTGGACACCAAGAAGAAAGAGTTGATCGGCGACTTCAAGAATCCTGGCCGAGAATGGCGACCCAAGGGAGACCCGGAGCGTGTGAAGGTACACGATTTCATAGTGCCTGCTCAGGGCAAGGCGATCCCTTATGGAGTGTATGATCTGAGCCGTGATGAAGGCTGGGTAAGTGTCGGTATCGATCACGACACGGCCAGCTTCGCCGTGAATGCGATCCGAAGTTGGTGGAAGAACATGGGACGGCCCGCCTACGGCACTTCGACGCATCTGCTAATCACGGCGGACGCAGGCGGCAGCAACGGCGCCAAGACGCGGCTGTGGAAGTGGGAGCTGCAGCGCTTTGCGAATCGCACTGGCCTGACGATCACCGTATGCCACTACCCTCCTGGCACTAGTAAGTGGAACAAGATCGAACATCGCCTGTTCTCCTTCATCGCTATGAACTGGCGAGGCAAGCCCCTGGTCAGCCTGGCTGCAACCGTGAATCTCATTGCCGGAACGACCACTCAAGCCGGTCTCCGAGTACGCTCCGAGATCGACAAGCGACCCTACCCTAACGGGGTCAAGGTGACCGATGAACAGATGACCCAAATCGATCTCACTCCGCACGATTTCCACGGCGACTGGAACTACACGATCCGGCCAATGGCTCAACATTGAGATCGACCGTTTATTTATTCGCGAACCCTTAGTGCAAACTGAGGCACCGGCTCTCCGACATCGGCAGCAATCGGGGTCGACAACAGGACAGCAACGAGCAGACTGCTCAAAAAACGTCGACTGCACAGCTTCATAGGCCATCATCCATTCCCCCGGCATTCATGGGAACGGTAGAAGAATACGCCTCGTGGTTGGAGATATCAACTCGGCAGGCCACAAGGGCGAAGCCGTCGTCCGCCCACCGCCGACAGCCGATCGGCTTCACCGCCATACGTAGTCCGGTTCCCCTTCATCAAAACGCTGCGCCGAAGCCATCATCGCTGCCAGGTCGCCCTTCGGCCGGTAGCCGATCAACGATTTAGCCTTCCCGATGGCGTGGTCGTAAATGGATCGGACCGGCAATCTGATCTCCAACGGATCCATTTGTTTGATCTCGCCAAGCAGTCCGGCGCCCTCCGTAAACGAAAGGGCGCAGGCGCACCGCCGTTGAACGCTTCCCCCAGAGCGGCGTTTGACTCGACCGCGCAAACGAGGCAATGCGCGATGTCCCGGGCGTCGTTCGGCTGATACATCCACGGTCTGCCGTCCAGATCGGTGACCGCACACGGCTGATCCGGGCCTGACGCGGCTTCTTCCACCTGATGCCACAACTCGGTCCCATCCGCCATATAGAGCTCGGTCCCCGGTCGTTGTCCGCGCTGCAGCAGTGACACGACGCGGGCAACCGTGAACTGTCCGTAGATCTTCGTCTCCGACAGAACGTGACTCGGCCGCACGATCGAGATCCTGAGCCCCGTTTCTCGCGCCGTCCGCTCCGCCAGCAACTCGCCGATGTACTTCGAAAGAGAATATTCGTTGTCCGGACGCTTCGGATGAAGCTCGTCCACCGGATGGTAGGCGCAGGCGATATTCTCGCCGTTGTTGGGATAAACACCGGACGACGAAACGTAGACGTAGCGGTCCAGCTTGTCCGCGAACTCGCCGCACGCACGCGCCACCTGCAAATTGGTCGTGACGTTGTTTTCAAAATGCGGTCCCACGAGATTGGCCGTATGAATAACCGCATCGACGCCGTCGACCGCTTCCGTCACGAAGTCGAGATCGGTCAAATCACCTTCACGACGCTCGATATCCAGACCCGCGATACGATCCGCGGCCGGGTCATCGGGCAACAGCGTCCCGCGAATCTCGTTGTTCCCGACCAACAGCTGGCGCACCAGCCGGCATCCGACCTGACCCGCGACACCCGTGATCAGAATCTTCATCGTTGCCTCTCCTTCGTTAATTCTCTTCGCCCACGAGCGCTTTCAGCCGTTCGATCGATTCGGCATCCGTGATCGGAATCGATCCCGCATTGTCCTCTCGACTCGTGAACACGGTCCATTTATTTCCACCGAGACTGGCCATAATCTGGACGATGTGGTCGGTGTTCACCAGGTGTTGCCCGAGCTCGGTTTTCAGTGTGATGTAGGCCATCGTACCTCCGTGTAGATCGATGAGATAGCATCTTAGCAATAGTGCATATTAACGCCTGACCACCAGCATCGCACGATCATCGTCAGACGCGAGGATCACCGATGGAAACCAACCAACTCTACATCGTCGAGCCGGGAAAAATCGAACTACAGAAAAAAGAGATCGACGAGTCCCTCGAGCCCCATCAAGCCCTCGTCAGGACGGAATACTCTGTCGTCAGCGCAGGAACGGAAGGCGCGCGTTTTACGGGACTGGACCAGCAGATGCCGGCTCGGAACAGGAGCAGCTACCCACGATACACGGGCTATGGAAACCTCGGAGAAGTCCTCGCGGTCGGTGATGCCGTGGCGATGTGCGAACCGGGCGATCGCGTGCTCAGCTTCTCCCCCCACGGCTCCATCGTCAAAGCCGACGCCACACGTATGGCGTTGCCCGTGCCCAAAGACGCCGACGGCAAGCGTCTCGTCTTCTCGAGAATGGCCGGCGTCAGCATCAGCGCCCTTCGGTCGTCCTCGGTCCAGCCGGGTGACACCGTCGTCGTGATTGGAATGGGGTTGGTGGGCAATTTCGCTGCCCAATTGTTCAAAATGGCGGGCGCGGACGTGATGGCCGTCGACCTGTCCGATTTCCGGCTCGAAAAAGCGAGGGCGTGCGGCATCGAGCGAACCGTCAACTCCGGTCAGCAGCATCTTCTCGACACGGTCCACGAATGGACCGCGGGTAAAGGCGCTCACATTGTCGTCGAGGCCATCGGAATCAGCGAAGTCATCGACCAGGCGGTCACGCTGACCCGACGCTACGGCGAAGTCATCCTGCTCGGGACGCCGCGGGCCCACGCGACCTTCAACGCCACCCCTATGCTTCTACGCATCCACATGGAAGCGATTCGAATGATCGGTTCGCTCGAATGGCGCTGGCCGCAACACGAAACGGATCGGGTCCGCGACATCGAGACGAACTACCGCCAGATCACCGACTGGATCGCTAGCGGGCGGATCATCGCTGACCCTCTCCTGACGCATCTGGCCTCTCCCGCCGATTGTCAGCAGATCTACGAAGGCCTCACCTCAAACAAAGAAGAATACCTCGCCGCGGTCTTCGACTGGTTACTGCTGTCCTGACACAGAAAAAGGGGATCGCGAAACTCATCACGATCCCCGGCCGGGCATCACCCGTTTTTCTGTTCGCAGCCGGAGGCTGCTCCTACCCGTCTACTACTGTCTACCGTCCACCCGTCCGAAGCGGTGCAGCCGCGAAGGCGGGTCAACCGCTACTGCAACAGCCTCCAAACCTGTGCAACCAGGAAGCAAACGACAAACCCCATCCCAACCGGCAGCAACGCGGAAATCGTCGTCCACTTCGGGCTCCGCGTCTCTTTCCAGATCGTGTAGATCGTCGTCGAGCACGGATTGTGGATAAGACTGAACAACATCAGATTGACAGCCGTCAGAAGCGTCCAACCCCCAGCTGCAAAGATCGCAGCGGTCGCCGTTTCCGAATCCAGCTCGAACATCACGCCTGCGCCTTCACCCATCCCCGCCATCTTCGCGCTCAAAACCGTCAGCATCAGGATCGTCGGAACGACGATCTCATTCGCGGGAATCGCCACCACGTAGGCAAGCAGGATCACGCCATTCAGTCCGAGTAACAACCCGAACGGGTGTGTGAAATCAATGAAGTGCTCGGCCAAGCTCGCTTCGCCAACCACGATGTTCGAAGATAACCAGATGACAGCACCCGCGGGCACAGCGAATATCACCGCACGCCACAGGACGATGAGTGTACGATCGATGATCGACGTATAAATCGTTTGAAACACGCGTGGCGGGCGGTATGGTGGAAGCTCTAGACTGAACGCGGAGGCCTCCCCCCTGAGGATCGTATGAGAAAGTACCCAGGATACGACAAATGTGAGCGTAATCCCTAAAACGGCCACACCGACGACCGCCCCTGCGGACAGGATACCCGCAAGATGGGCTGGCGCGAGTCCTCCGATGAAGATGGAGGCCACCAGAATCTGGGTCGGCCATCGGCCGTTACAGAGCGCGAAATTGTTCGTCACGATCGCGATCAAGCGTTCTCTCGGGCTGTCGATCACCCGGGTCGAGACGATCGCCGCTGCATTACATCCGAACCCCATACTCATCGTCAACGCCTGCTTCCCGTGTGCGCCCGCCTTCCTGAACAGATTGTCCAGGTTGAACGCCACCCGCGGCAAGTAACCGAAATCCTCCAGAAGCGTGAAGATCGGGAAGAAAATCGCCATCGGGGGCAGCATCACCGCTATCACCCACGCCATCGCGAGATACACGCCATCGAGCAGGAAGCCGTCGATCCACCACGGAATGCCCAAATCGGCCGAACCCGCCTTGAGCGTCGTATGAATGTTGTCGATCAGAAGCGTGGCCAACATACTCGATGGAAGATTGGCGCCCTCGATCGTCAACCAGAACACCACCGTCAGAATGCCCAGCATCATCGGGAATCCCAGCCACCGGCTCGTCACGAGCCGATCGATCGTCCGGTCCAGATCGAACCAAGGCTGCTCCCCGGTTCGGGAGACGGCACGATCCGCGACCTGCGAGGCGTCCGTGTAAATCGTCTCCATCAGCGAATCGTGAAAATTCGGGCCCGCCTCCCAACGGATGGCGGCGGCTTCCGTTAAAATCTCCTCACCTCTGTTCTCAGCAACACTCATTGGGATACCTCCAGCGCCTCTTGCTCCGATGGCATGCCTCGATTTAAATCACCCAGTTCCCCCGTTCGAACAGCTTCGACGATACGCTTGTCGCCCTCCAGCAGACGCAGCGCCACCCACCGGGAGTTGGGAAGATCCGGAAACACCGACTCGATTTTTTCGACCAATCGACTGATCGCCTGACCCATCGCCGGAGGCTCGTTCTCGAGTCGGTGGGGTTTGCAGATGACCTGCCCCGTCGCAACCTGCCCCAGGGTCTCGATCAGGAGTGGGATGCCTTCGTTCTGACGAGCCGCGGTGGGAACGACAGGCACGCCCAGGTCCCTCGCCAGCCTCCGGTCGTCCACCTGCAGGCCGTGCCGCTTCGCCTCATCCATCAAATTCAGACAAACCACCGCGCGATCCGTGATCTCCAGCACCTGAAGAACCAGATTGAGATTCCTCTCCAGCCGCGTCGCGTCCACAACGATGACCGTCACATCCGGCTGCCCGAACAGAATGAAGTCTCGCGCGACTTCCTCGTCGAGACTCGTCGACAGGAGCGAGTAGGTCCCGGGCAGATCGACCAGCTTGTATCGCGACTCGCCATACGAGAAGCCCCCTTCGGCACGAACGACCGTCTTCCCCGGCCAGTTACCCGTGTGTTGCCGTAAACCTGTCAGTGCGTTGAACACCGTGCTCTTGCCCGTATTGGGATTGCCGGCCAGGGCGACCACGAAATCCCAATTCGACATGTTCACCCCGAGCTTGATCAGGTTCCCTGCGTGGTGCGCGGGGCAGGCTTCGCAACCTTCTGCCGTCATCTCAGTCGCCATCTTAGTGAGCCTCCAACGTCCGATTAATCTGAATATGATCGGCTTGTTCTCTACGGAGGGCCACGGTAGCGCCTCGAATCCGATAAGCCGTGGGGTCGCCACTTGGACTCTTCATCTCCGCGTGTATCGCCGTACCTGGAAGAATACCCAGATCCATCAGCCGTCGGCGAGCCAATCCTCGACAACGACGGGAAATCCTGATGACCTCGCCCGATTCTCCCGGTCGCAGCACAGCCAGCGTATCCTGGAACTCTTCCTCTTCCTCCTCGATCGGCCCGGGGGCGACAACCACGGCCACATTCGCCGCAATAATGGGCGCGAGAATGCACTCGGTCCCGTTCGCCCAGAAGCGCACTCTTTCTGGTGTTAGCTCGATCAGATCGAGGCGAACTCCCGGCTGCAATCCCTCCGCCACGATCTGAGCATACACCGCTTCGGGTTCATCCTCGACGTGCACGACCGTCACGGGCGACCCGACCTCCGCCTCCGAAAGGGGCACACCCCGTTGCGGTGCGATTTCCCCATCGGCCGTCGGGATCGGATCTCCGTGCGGATCGTAGGCCGGATTCCCCATCTCAAAGGCCAGCTGGTCGACATCGTCATCGGCCAGGTCGTGTTCTCTTTCTTCGGCCAGTCGGTGCCAGTCCTCTTCTGTCACACCTGTCTCCTCAGACAGGTAGTGCTCCCAAAGCCTGTGGACGCGAATGATCCGAAGCGCATAGGATCGACCGATCGGCGTCAGATGGATCACCCCGCTTTCGGACTTCACCAGACCTCTTTCCTCAGCTCGAACCAACAGATCCGCAGCCTCATTCCGCGACACCTCGAGCGCTCCACCAAGGCTCTCCACGGACGCCGGTTGGTTCCGATACTCGAAATTGTAAAGATGTTTCAACGCATCTTCCAGCAGCACACGGCCGCCCTGGCGTCGTACGCGTTGGGTCTGCCAGTAATAGCCACGTTGGGGCCAGAACAGAAGCGCCGCGACGAGCGCAATCGCAATAGCCACAAAAAGAGCCGTCAGAGGATCGGCCATCTCGATCTCCTACTCAAACACGATATAGGTTCTCAATAATTATTTAGGCGTACCTAAATATAACAGGGATCGGCGGGGTCTGTCAAGAAAGTCGGGAGCCCGGGACTCGGGGTACCGAACGCACGTGGGCTGTCTGTGAAACACAATGTCGTTTGCTACCACGTTGCCTGTCCTGAGCACCAGTCGAAGGGAACCATCCCAACGCCAATGCGTTTCACCCGATTCACTCGCGGGTGATCACTCCTATTGCACTACAACCGTCTCGCCCTGCTCGGCCGATCGCACGATCGCGTCGGCGACCTTCACGTAACGAAGACTCTGCTCGGGCTTGACGATGAGCTCCGCCTCGCCACGGATCGCTTCGAACACATTCTGATAGAACGGGCGGCTCTGGAGATGGAACTCGGGGGGCTCGAGAATGAGCTCCTCGGTTAGATCCTCGCCATCGCGCCGGATCTGAAGCGCGTACGGATCCTTCCGTCCGGTGACGAACACGTCCCCCTTCTCGAACGACACCTCGAAGCGGCGATAGTCCCTGATTCTCGACGCCTTGCTCATCTCCACGCGTGCTGTCGAGTCATCTGAGAAGGTGAGGAAGCAGTTGAAGTAGTCGTCCTCGTTCAGGATCGACTTCAGAACGCCCGAAACCCGAACCGGACCGTCTGGCGACATCGACAGGACCTGGTCGAGCAGGTGGGGACCGAACGACATAAACGGTCCCTTCCCCGTCCATCTGCTGCTGTCCGCCCACGTCTTCTTCCACGGCCCGCCCAGGTGTCTCGACTGAATCATATACAGCTTTCCAAGCTCCCCGCTCCGAAGAAGCTCACGAATCGCGACATAATTCGGATCCCATCGCCGGTTCTGGTGCGTCGTAACCACCAACCCATTCTCACGCCCCGTCTTCACTAGGTGTTCAGCTTCCTCCGGACTGAACGACATCGGCTTCTCGGACACCACGTGCTTTCCCGCGGCCTGCGCCCGCACCGCCGTCGGACCGTGCAGAAAGTTGGGCAACGGAATCACCACCAGATCCAAACCGGGATGATCGAAGAACGCGTCCAGATCCGTGTAGCCCTTGCACAGATACGTGTCAGCGGAGTGCGCCAGCCGCTCTTCCCGTTCGTCCGCAAACGGCGACGATCTCGCATTCATCCATTCCCGCCAGACAAGGCCCATGAAGTTCTTCGGAGATATTGCCCCAGCCTGCGATTCCCACACCAATGCTCATTCATTTACTCCAGGCAAAGAAGGCCAATTGAGATCTGCAGGATCAGGAGGCCAATGTCACCCCGGTACGTTCTTAGCCGGGATCATTCTGACTCTCGTGAAAGAGAAAACGGATCCCGGCTCAACTTGATTTTGGTGGGGTTCTACGGGCAACCCGGGCACCTCACCCAAGTCTTGCCTTCGGGTTCTGTTTTCCTTGGTGTCTTCGTGTCTTGGTGGTTCAAACCTCAGAGTCCACGAATGGATAACCGACAGGATTTCTGGCAGGGCGAAAATCAAGGCGCCGTCTCGTTGACCTTCGACGATGGAGTCAAAACGCACATCGACAACGCCATACCCACCCTCGATCGACACGACCTCAAGGGCACCTTCTACGTCAATCCCGGGCGTGGACCGAGGTGAGACGCGTTCCTGACTGACTGGAAAAAAGCCAGCGTGAATGGCCACGAAATCGGCAATCACACCTGTGATCATCCCTGCTCGTGCAACTACGGGTTCCACGATGACTACTGCCTCGAAAAGCTCGCATTACCCGACATCGCCGACACGATCGACCGAGCCACCGCCATCCTCGACGCCGAGTTCCCAGAACAGAACGGAAACCGTAGCTTCTGCTACCCCTGCTACCAGAGCCACGTGGGGTCCGGCGTCGACCGACAGTCCTACGTCCCCATTGTTGCCGAACGGTTCAAAGTCGGGCGGGGCGGTGGCGAGCGCTCCAACAATCCCGACCTCATCGACCTGTCCTACGCCTGGGCGTGGGCGGTCGAAGACGTCAGTGGCCAGGCCATCATCGACCACATCGAAAAGGCCGTCGATCAAGGCCAGTGGGCCATCATCTGTATGCACGGCATCGGGGGCGAGCACCTCGCCATCTCGACCGAGGCGCTCGACGAGGTTAGTGCCCACCTCACAGCTCATCGCAACCACATATGGACAGCCACGTCGATCACGTCGCCGACTACATCATCGATCGTCGCGCCGAGCTGAGCATCGTCGCCCCCTGAAACCAGCCTGATACCCGTTTCCCCGTGATTCCTACCGTTACGCCCGAGTGGCTCACTGAAAGACTCCGCGAAATGGGCGCGCTCCCATCCGGCTCGGCCACCGGAGTCTGGCCGGGCGATCCTGAATCCGACGTCCTCCTCCCCTTCGAAGTCCTCTACAGTTCGGATGCTCCAGCCAACGCACCGCGGCATCTCCTCATCAAAGCCAACACCAAGGGGGATAGCTACGGGGAATGCGAGGCCCGTCTCTACGGGGACATTCTTACCAACGAGTCGGATCCACCCGTCCCCCCGACCTACGATGTCCGGTTCGACGCAAAGACTCGCAACAGCTACCTGCTCCAGGAAGACCTTCGTCCCACGCACCGACTCGCGGTGAGGGAGGACGCGCCACCCACGATTGACGGTATCGGCGCCATCGTCGACCAGGTGGCGCGCGTCCACGCCCTTTGTTGGAACCGGTCCTTCATCGACGAGCCCCTCTTCGTCGAGCCTAGGAATGACATCATCGCGATGTCTCAGGCCACGTCGAGCGAGGGGCTCAGAGCGGCCACTGACGAAATCCTCCGGAATCAGCTGCCGCGGCTGTTCAAAACCGCCGAGGACCTGCCGGCCGAGTGGCTTTCCACCTGCAGACACGCGATTGAACGCTGGCCCGACCTCTATACCTCACGCATCGCGACAAGGAACCTCACCCTCATCCACGCCGATCTCCATCCCTGGAACGTCTTCGTACCGATCGACGGGAGTGGACCGCCACGCATCTTCGATTGGGAGCTCCTTTGTCGCGGTCTCGGTGTCTACGACGTGTCCTACCTGATCATTCGCTGTCGACTGGATCCTGAAACGAGACGCGAATTCGAAGCGGCATTCATTCCTCGTTACCACGAACGCCTCGTGACACTCGGGGTTTCGGACTACACCCTCGATGCGTGCCACGAAGACTACCGATTCTCCATCGTTCCGAACATTCTCCCCCCGCTCGCGTGGCAGCGACCGCACAATCTGGTCTCCACGATGGAAGCCTTTTCCGACTGGGACTGCGGGGATCTCGTCGGTGGATGAAAAAGAAATCGAGGGGATACGCGTAGGCGTCTACGGCCTTGTCATCGCCGAAGAGCACATCCTGCTCGTACACTCTGACCGGGGACCGGACACGGGTCAGTGGAGCTTGCCCGGAGGTGGGATGGAACCGGGTGAAACGACCCTCAAGACCCTCGATCGGGAGATAGAGGAGGAAACCGGTCTAATTCAGTTGCCTGAACCCAGGCTGTTCACGACAATGTCCACAATCGTCGAGGGAGCATCCGTTTCAGGCAAAAGCCTGCAGCTGCTTGGCATCGTCTATCTCATCACCTTAGATCGCAGAATGACCGTCCTCGTACGGAATGTGGACGAGGACATCAGCGCCTGCGAATGGCAACCGATCGAGGATCTGGATCAGCTGAACATTTCAGCATTTGCCGGACAGGCCATCGACGATTTCCTGAAAACCAAGAGAGGCAATGAATGAAACTATCGTGCTGCATCTGGGCACTCGGCGAACCTGAGGCGGTTGCTCACCGGAAACTGAAGGACCTCGGCTTCACAGCCTTCGATATCCGTCCATCGCTTCTGCGTTCGGATGAGGCAGATACCTCTCGCAAAACGCTGGGCTTCGAACTCTGTTGCATCGCGCTCACTCACGAGCGGCCGGAAGGCGCCAAGATCGACACCGACGATGCGGATCGCGTGAAGCTGGCCATCGACCACGTCAAAGATGGCCTCGATCACGCCGCAAGTCGCGGAATCCCGTGGTCCTACGTCGTGCCCGAACCACCCGTCGACGATCGCACCCTGGAACGCTATGCCGAGCGTTACGCCGAAATCGCCGAACACGGGAGGGCACAGGGCGTCAAAGTCTGCATCGAACATTTCCCTGGCACCGCCTTTCCCACCGTCGCCTCCACACTCGACTTCATCGAGAGCGTGGGCCACGACAATCTGTATCTTCTGTTCGACATCGGTCACGCGCAGATGGCAGATGAAGATCCCCGCGCCGAGCTCACGGCCGCGGGCGATCGTCTAGGCTACGTCCATCTCGATGACAACGACGGGGTCGGGGACCTACACCTGGCCCTCACCGATGGCGTGATGACCGAAGATTCGTTGTCCAGCCTCTTCCAGGTCTTGTCCGACGTCGGCTACGAAGGACCCGTCAGCCTGGAGATGAAGGATAACCTGCCCGATCCGCTGGACGCCATCGACCGCAGCCAGCAGGTTGTCTGTCGACTCGCAAATGTCTCCTGAATAACTTATTTATATAAGTTTACGTTTTTTCTCGTTAAAAGTGGCCCCGGGGCCACTTTTAAGGCAGACTACTCCGAGACAGACTGTATCGAGGACTATCTTATCCTGGTGCCGGCCTGGAAAACGGCGGCGGCCTGGCCCGCAGCCTCTATGTCCACGGTCGGGTCACCTCGAAGCGCGACGAGGTCGGCCACCTTCCCTTTTTCGATCGTCCCGATCTCATCGGTGAGCCCGATCGCCTCCGCCGAAACTCGCGTCGCCGACAGCAGGGCTTCCGCGGGCGTGAACCCTACCTGCACGAACAATTCCAGATCGTAATCGAGATGACCGAACGCAAGGATCCCCACGCCAGAATCCGTACCCGGCAAGACGCGTTCCTTGATATCGTACTCCATCAGCTTCCGCATCACGTCCAAACGTCCCTCGGCCCTTGCTTCCAATTGATGAAGCTCGACTTCTCCATCGTGGGACAGCGCGCCGATCTCGCGCTGGTTTCTCAATTCGACAATCCGCGGGTACTTCGTCCAGGCCTGTAGTGTCGGGCTGATCCAGATTCTGGATTCGGCCATCATCTCCGCCAGTTTGGGATCGAACCGCATCTCGTCGTCAGGATCCAGAAACTCGGCGTGCTCCATCAGATCGATCCCGGCCTTGACCGCGTTGATCATCGACTCTCGAGCACGACAGTGGGCGGCCGTCGGTCGATCGTAGTTGTGGGCTTCGTGCACGGCGGCGTGCAGCTCCACCTCGGTATAGGACGCCCGACCCGGGACCGTCCCTCGCGTACCACCCCCCGAGGCCATAATCTTGATGTAATCGGCACCCTCGTGAACCAGCCGGCGAACTGATCGCCGAATCTCCTCTTCCCCGTCCGCTACCTCGTTACAGAAGTGAAAATGGCCACCCGTGCACGTAATAGGTCGACCACTCACCATCATCCTCGGTCCTGGGATGTATCCGCGTCCAAGTCCCTCCTTGAGTGCAAAGCCGACGCGGTTACGCGCACCGTGTTCGCGAATCGTCGTGATGCCCGCGTGAAGGTGCTTGAACATATTCATCGCACCCGTCACGACCATCATCTCGTCCGACTCATTGAACATCTCGTCATACGATCGGCCATCACCCGCCAGACTCAGATGCGTGTGACCGTCGATCATCCCCGGTGCGAGCGTCGTTCCTTCCAACCGAACCTCGACCGTGTCGTGAGGACAGTCTTTCCGAATCGCGTCGACGGGACCGATCGCATCGATGCGATCGGCGGACACAAGCACACCCAAACCGGTCTTCACGTTCCCGTCAACGCCATCGAACACCCTGTCGGCAATGATCAATTGTGGATGCGCCACCTTCGGATACATCATCTCTCGAGCCTCCGTCCTACAGGGATAGACATCTGATCCTCACACGGACCCACGTTCCTCAGTGATCTCAGTGCCCTCAGTGGCTGTCTTGTGTTCTCCCGGTTCCGTCAGGGAACCGTGGCGCCGCAACCGAGGCGACACCGCCGCCATCGTCAACACGACGCCGATCGTCCCCATCCCGCCGCTCACGACCGAAACCACCGGCCCAAACCAATGGGCGACCACGCCCGACTCCAGGCCACCCAGCTCGTTCGACGCGCTGATGAAAACGCCCGTCACCGCCGACAAGCGGCCCCGCATCGCGTCCGGCGTCGTCAGCTGGATCAGCGTGTGACGGACGACCATACTGACGTTGTCGAACAGACCGGTGAAAAACAGCATCGCGAAGGACAGCCAGAAACTTGTCGACAAACCGAACACGATCGTCACCACGCCGAAAGAACCGACCGCCAGTAGCAGGTTCCGCCCGGCTCGCTTCATTGGTGGCAAGTGCGCGATCAGAAGTGACATACAGAACGCGCCTACCGCCGGCGCCGCCCGCAGCCAGCCGAACCCTTGGGCCCGACCTTCAGAATGTCCTCGGCGTAGATCGGCAACAGATAGACCGCGCCACCCAGCAGTACGGCGAACATATCCAGGGACATCAACGAGAGGACGAGTCGATTGTCCCGAACGAACCTGAGCCCGCCGACCAGAGCCTGGATCGGTGGTTCCGACCCTGCGGCTCCGCCGCCACGAAAAGTCATCGTCGCAATCAGGACCGCGTAAAGAGCCGAGCTCGCCGCCGCGATGCAAAACGCCAGCGGGACGCTCCACAGAATGACGATACCCCCGATTGCCGGGCCCGTCATCCACCCGAGCTTCATCATACTCAGGTTCCACGCCACCGCATTCGGGAAAACATCCTGCGGCACGAGCTGAGGCAACAGGGCGGTGCGAGCCGGACGTCCCAGAATCACGAAAGTCGCATCGAGCACGAGTAATGTGTAAATCCACCCGACAGAACCCGAATAAAGGGACACGGCGGCCAACCCGATGGAGGTTGCCGTCATTCCGAGCAGACTGATGATCAGGATCGCGCGACGAGAAAACCGATCCGTCAGGTAGCCGGCCGGCAACGCGAAGATCATCGTCGGCGCCGCCTGCGCAAGTCCCACGAGGCCGAGCGCAAGCGCCTCTCCAGTCAGCTGGTACATCTCCCACGCAATCGCCACACCCTGCATTTGCGTCCCGATCAGCGCGCCAAACGAGCCCAACAGATAGCGTCGGTAGTCGGCAATCCTGAACGCTGCGTATGCGTCGTGACGCTCCTGCTGCGCTTCTATCTATTTCCTCCAGAGTCAACACGAGATGCAGCGGTCTTGACCAGGTCTACGCCATCCCACCCATCTGGTATTCTCAGCGTCCTCAGTGGCTGCCTTTGTCTCCCACCGGAAATCACAACTCAGTCGCCTCGCGATCTTGTCCGAACGTCATCAGATCCAACCGTGTGACACTCACATCGCCCTCGAGAATCGCTGCCGTGTCGGCCCCCGGTGATTCATCCGGGATCGGAGACTCCATATTGTGCCGATAGACATCGTCATCTTGCTTGAAACAAGACCCGTAAAACACGCGCCCTAGATGCGTCGGTGCCAGTTTCCAATCCGTCCGGAGTTCAGCTGGAATGTTGACGTTCCAGGTCACGGGCTCTTCCAAGAACCCGGGGCGTATCAGCAGTCGATCGAACAGGTGGCCCAGGACCTCCTCCGTCTGTCGACGCAATTGCGTCATCTCAACAGATGGAATCTGACGGCTCTCCACCCACGCCCGAAACAGCCCACGCTTCAGCGTCTGTGAAAGCGCGACCGCTGGAAGTCCGGCGATGTTCGCCTCCAAACAGGCTCCGACCGTGCCGGAAGACGCGGCGAAACCCAGGCCGGTGTTCGCCCCGATGTTGATGCCCGCCACCACCAGGTCCGGCTTCCGATCGCCAAAAAGATGGTAGATACCGAAATTCGAGCAATCTGCGGGTGTTCCGCTGAACGTGCACGCGTCAACGCCATTGAGCGAGAGAGGCGCTCTGGTCAGCGGATCGAACCGCGTGATCGATTTGCCCTTCCAACTCTGCTCCTCCTTCGGCACGACGACCTTCACGTTTCCCAGCGGCTTCAGACAATCGATCGCCAGGGGTAGCAGGGGCGAATCGGCACTGTCATCGTTCGTCAACAGGATTTCCACTTCTCTCCCCTACACAGACCAGAACCTTGAACCACGAAATACACGAAAGGGGGATCAACGCCAAACTTGCTTGCCGACAACCGACGTCTGGATCCGCCCCCGGTCTGGTTTGTTCGTGATTTTCGTGTATTTCGTGGTTGGTGCTTTTCCCGTGTGTTCTGTGGTTCCATCAGTATCGACCGTGCTGCGACTCGACGGGTGCATCATACACGACTGACAGGTGCGGGGTCTCCAATCGTTTACCCTCGTGAAGCGACTGGAGGCAACTCTCGAGCATCCCGCATACGATCAGCGTCCGCTCCGCTGGAATCGGTGACGAACCCGTCTCGAGCATCTCTACGATCTTCTGCACGAGGCAGGCTGAGTAAGTCACGTTGGGCGTCGGTGGCAAAAAGAACTGAGTCGAGACCGGCTCCGACTCTCCCCGCACCTGGGCGGCAAAGCAATAGTCCCGGATCGCCCCGTTGAGCATCATCATCGTCGCCCGCAGTCCGTCGCGATACTTGATGAAATACGCTCGGGGTTTCTCGCACAGCCGCATCAGCTCGCCGGACCCCAAAAGATCCTGTGTCCGCCCGTCCTCGATCGTCAACCCTTGCGGCGAGTCCGCTCGTGACAGCGCCGCCTCAAACAGCCTCCGCGAAATCCTCCCTGCGCCCAAGGCGTCCCAGACAGCATCCCCTTCGACAAGCTCGACCGCGGCAACACCTTGTTCGCCCGCTCGCTCCTCGCCCCGTCTCCCGCTCCGCCTTTCAACCATACACTGCATCGCCTCGAGCGTGTGATAGTCCATCGCGTCCGATCCACCGACACCGACCATCACCACATCTTCTATCTCGCACCCGAGCGGCAACTCCAGATCGGGCAATCGCCACGTCACCGGAAGCGACGATCCCGACAGGATCGGAAAACCGATCCGATGCCCGTCCGCCACCATCTCGTCAGCCTTCTCGAAGTTGTAGGAAAGGTGCTTGTCGTTGTAAATCGGAACGGACCGACCATCCGCCTCGAACACCTCGACGCACTGCTTGAAGAACTCAAACCTCGGGTAGAGCTTCTGCCCCAGCTCGTTCGACGGATACTCGCCGTGCTCGCCGATGATCAACACGCCATCGACGCCCAGTTCATTGCCTCCACAGCGCAGGGCTTCCGCGATCGTCGGAAAGATCTCAAAACCGAATTCCCGAGCCCGATCCAGAGCCTGATCGCCTTCGGGGCGCTGGTCGACATAGAGCGACACGACCTTCACGTCGGGTCTGATCCACTCACCACCATACGGATAGCCAACGAACAACCGGTCGATAAAATGCTGCGTATGTTTCAAATACGCATAGATCGTCGAAATGACTGCCACCCGCTTCATCGCCGCCTCAATTCATAGATTCTAAATTTCCTGATTCCACAATTTCCCAATTTCCTAATGGTTTTCCTAGGTCTGCCAGAACATCGACGCCTCGGGCGCTGTGTATTCGATCCCCAAATGAGGCGTTTCCACTCGCTTCCCATCTTCGAACAAACTGTCCACACCCGCCGCCGTCAGACCGGTCGTGAGCAGGGTCCGCTCGACTGGATAGGGCGATTCGCCCGTCAGAAACAGCGTTTCGATGTGGTTATTCAGCGGCGTGAAGAAGTTGGCCAGCGACGTCCTCGCCGGCGGCATCGGCAGATACATTTGCGTCGAGAGTTTCGACCCATCACCCATTCGGGCGGCGAAATTGAAATCCTGAACGAGTCCACTCATCAAGCACATCGTCGACCTGAGGCCGTCAGCGTGTGTGTAATGATACGCCACGGGATTCTCCACGAGATCCATCATCTCGTCGATCGTCGGAAAAACGTGGTTGAACCCGCGGCGGGCGGGCTCGAGCGTGTGACTCCGGGTCAGGGCCGCTTCGAACAGGTCACGGGACCAAACGCCTTTCGCAAACGCTTCCCAAAACGTGTCTCCCCGATAGGCTTGAAGCCACGACACACCGGCTTCACCCCCGGATCGTCGCTCCACCATACACTGAAGCGTCTCCAGACCGTGAAAGTCGTAACTGTCGACACCCCCGCAACAGACACAGACTGCTTCTTCTACCTCGGCTCCGTAAGGGAAGTCGATCTGCGGTGTTCGCCACGTCACCGGCAACGACGACCCGGCCATCAGACCGAAGCCGAGTTCCTGCGCTGAATCATACATCTCCCGAGCCCAGTCCCAGTTCCAGGACAGGTGCTTGTCGTTGAACACGGGGGCCGACTTGCCCGATTGCCGGAACGCGGAAAGGATCTGCCGATACAGCTCGTAACGCGGGTAGAGGCGCTGACCTTTTTCATTCTGCGGGTAGGTCCCGTGCTCTCCGATCAGCAGCACGCCATCCACGGCCAGATCGCTCGTACCCAACGTCAGCGCGTCGGCGACCGTGTGAAAGATCCCCATCGTTGGGAACCGACTCGCCCGATCGCGAGTCAGATCGCCGTCGGGCGTCTGGTCGACGTAGAGCGACACGACATCCATCTCGGGACGATGGTGACGTCCGTTCCACCCGTAGCCTTCTAGAAACCGATCGACGATGTGCTGAGTGTGTGAATATTTGCGATATTCCGTCGTGATGGCCGCGATTTTCGGCCTGACTGCTTCGGTCGACATCATTGCGTTTCCTTTCGCGCCTGACGTTTGGCGACGAATGATCTTCTTCACTCGTCGGTTTGTCAAACCTCGACTCCACCAGCCTCCGACACATCGGTATCGAAACTCCACGCTATGATTGCGGAGTCCGCTTCAGCAGGCTATCCTGCGATAGCCCACTCACACCGACCTTCTATGTCCGACAACTATGAAACTGGCCACACTCGTTTACCTCAAACGTGATGGCAAGACCCTGATGCTCCATCGGGTCAAAAAGGAGAACGACTACCACCGGGGGAAGTACAACGGCCTGGGGGGCAAGCTCGACGCCTGCGAGTCCCCCGACGAGTGCGCGATTCGCGAGACGCGTGAGGAAAGCGGTTTCGAGCTCGTCGACCCGATTCTCAAAGGCGTCATCACGTTCCCCAACTTCGACGGCGTCGACGACTGGTATGTCTTCCTGTTCGTGGGCACTTCTTTCAGTGGCGAGATGATCGACTCACCCGAAGGCAACCTCGAGTGGATCGATGACGACAAGCTTTCGAAGATCCCGCTCTGGGAGGGCGACTACATCTTCCTGCCGTGGCTTAACGGCGACCGGTTCTTCTCCGCAAAATTCAACTACGACAAAGGCCGCTACATCGACCATACCGTCACGTTTCACACTTGAAAAGACACGAAGCCTACCACGGAGAACACGGAGAGGTCGGTGGAAAAGCTGAGCGACACAGGCCCTATCGGGAAGAAGGTTACGGGGAAGACCGGAGCGAACAAAGCTGCCACGCGTTTTCTCTGCAATGCAGCTTATCTCCTCTGCGTCCTCAAACGATCCCTGCGTTGAAAGGTTTTCGGATGGATATAGACAACATCAGACAGGCGATCGGTTCGGTTCGCTCGTTCTACGAAGAGCAGGGCATTTTCATGAAACAGTTCGGCTACGGCGAGCGGCCGGCGATGGTCATCATCGATATGGCTTACGGATGGACCGACCCCGAATATGCCACGGGTTCGGCTCGGCTCGACGAAGCGGTCGAGGGCATCCAGTCCCTGTTGCCGGTCGCACGCGCCAAGCACATCCCCATCATCTACACCACCTATCCGCCACCCCGCGGTGAAGAAGAACCGATGCACACGACGGATGGCGCCAAACAGCAGTATCGCGTCTGGGACCCACACGCGTGCGAAATCGATCATCGGCTGGCCCCGCTTCCGGCCGACCTCATCATCTACAAAGAGAATGCCAGCGCCTTCTTCAACACAGCCCTCATCACCTACCTGACCGAGCATCACATCGACACCTCATCATCACCGGCTGTTCCACCAGCGCCTGCGTCCGGGCAACCGCTACGGATGCCCGTGCCTATCGCTTCAAAGCCATCGTGCCCCGAGAGTGCGTTCAGGATCGCGCCGCGGCCGCACACGAGTGGAACCTCCTCGACATCGACGCCAAGTTCGGCGACGTCGTCAGCCGCGACGATGTCATCTCCTACCTCCAGGGCCTTCCCGACCGGGCCTAAAGCGAGCGAATTCCCACGCAACAGGCTGTTTTGTTTACATTTGTTCCGCTTCTACCTCGATAGTGTTTCCCTGAGTCTTTCTAAACCACCGTCAGCCCGGGAAAACGCGTTCGTGTTTTTCGTGTATTTCGTGGTAATCCTTTGAGGTTCACTTGAGTCAGCAAGCATCACACATCCGCAACATCGCCATCATTGCGCACGTCGATCACGGCAAGACGACGCTCGTCGACGGGATGCTCCATCAGACGAACGTCTTTCGCGCCAATCAGCAGGTCGGAGAACGCGTGCTCGACTCGAACGACCTCGAGCGCGAACGTGGTATCACCATCACGGCCAAGAACACGGCCATCCTCTACAAAGACACGACGATCAATCTGGTCGATACACCCGGTCACGCCGACTTTGGAAGCGAGGTCGAGCGCATCCTTAATATGGTCGATGGCGTGCTCCTCCTCGTCGACGCCGTCGAGGGGCCAATGCCGCAAACCCGTTTTGTCCTCCGGCACGCCCTCCAGCGAGGACTCAAAGCCATCCTCGTCGTCAACAAGATCGATCGCCCATACGCCCGGCCGGATTGGGTCGTCAACGAAACCTTCGACCTGTTCATCGAACTCGGCGCAACCGATGAGCAGGCCGATTTTCCGGTTCTCTACACGCACGCCGTCGAGGGGAGGGCTGGCCACGAACCCGGAGACCTCGCCAACGATCTGGGCCCGCTATTCGAAACGATCCTCCGCCGCATACCGTCCCCCGTCATCGACGCCGAGGCGCCCGCCAGGTTGCTTGTGACGACGCTCAATTACAGCAGCTATGTCGGCAAGATCGCGATCGGTCGCCTGTCCAGCGGGGTCCTCAGACCGGGACAGCCGATCGTCCTCATCGCCGACGGCCGGCCCAGACCCGGTCGCGTCGGCGAAGTCTTCACCTTCCGCAACCTCCAACGCGAAACACAAGACGCTGTCTATGCCGGCAGCATCGTCGCCGTTTCCGGCGTCGAAGACGTTTCTATCGGCGACACCATCGCCGCACCCGAAGATCCCCGCCCGCTTCCCCGCATCGAAGTCGAGCAGCCAACCGTGCGGATGACCTTCAGCGCGAACACCAGCCCGTTCTCCGGGCGATCGGGCAAATATCTCACGAGCCGCCAGATTCGGGAACGGCTGATGAGAGAACTCGAGAGCAATGTGGCTTTGCGCGTGGAGGAAACGGAAGCGGCGGGCGAGTGGGTCGTCTCCGGCCGAGGCGAACTTCACCTGGCCATCTTGATCGAAACGATGCGTCGCGAGGGCTACGAGTTTTCGGTCAGCCAGCCCGAGGTCATCTACCGGGAAGGCGATCGCGGTCAGCGATGTGAACCGTTCGAAGAAGTCTACATCGAAGTTCCAACCGAATGCGTCGGCCCCGTCACCGAAATGGTCAACCGCCGCAAGGGGCGACTGACGAACACGCGCCACGGCGACGATGGAACGGTCCACAGCACCTACATCGTTCCCACCCGGGGGATGCTCGGTTTTCGACAGCCCTTTTTGACTTCAACGCGAGGCAACGGCATCTTTCACAGCGTCTTTAACGAGTACGACGACTACGCGGGGCCCATCGAATCGAGCGAGTTCGGTTCGCTCGTGTCCCAGGACACGGGCGTGGCCACGTCCTACGCGCTCACGAATCTGCAACAGCGAGGCACCTTTTTCGTGCCACCCGGCGCGGATGTCTACAACGGACAGGTCATCGGCCAGCACATTCGAAACGGCGACCTCACGATCAACGTCTGCCGTCAGAAGGTTGGGACCGGCCATCGTGCCAAACCGACCAAAGACGCCGAGCACCTGGCCCCGCACCGAATAATGTCTCTCGACGATGCCATTGAGTATCTCCGAGCCGATGACCTCCTCGAAGTCACTCCAGACGCCCTCCGAATCCGAAAGAAAGAGCTTCGTCACGACATCCGTGAAAAGGCTACAAAACGCTCCGAAGTGTGACCTCCGTCGTTTGTTTCCTTCCTCGAATCGCCTATTTTACAAGCCGTAGACTCGTGTCCGCGCCCCCCAAACCGTCCCGGGCACCCCACTCGCAGAATCTTCGGAATCTATGATCCGGCTGGCCGCGAACCTGTCCGTAATCCTGTTGTTGCTCCTTTTCACCCAACAGGGCCACACCGAAGTAACTCTTCTGGCGGAGGGCGAGTATCGGCTTGGTGACTCACCGCAAACGCCCGAGGCCGGCCTCGCATGGCTCTCGGCCGAGCTGAACAGTCCGGAGTGGCGACCTTTCCAAATCGTCAACGGTCACTCGTCGGATGGATTCGACCACGCCTGGCGCCGATTCCGGCTTCCCGCACTGAGCATCGAAAACCCCACGCTCTATCTGTCTGACTGGCCAGCCTTCGAAGCCTACCTGGATGGCGACTTGATCTACAGGTCGGGGGAGCAGCGGGCGAGTCCCCAAAACAAGGTGATGCACCACGCCTGGCATCTCGTCTCGCTTCCCCCCGATTTCGGCGGCAAGACGATCTATTTCAGGGTCTACTCGGAATACGACCACTGGCTCGAACATCCCGGCGGTCTGTCTATCGCCCCGCAGTCCGAACACTTCCTCGAAATGGTGCGGAGCGAGCTCGCGCAGACGGTCGTCAGCGCCTTTCTCCTCCTCATCGGGATTGCCTGCGTTTACATCTATGTCCGGCGTGGGGAACCCGCCGCACGATCGCTCGCGATCCTCTCAGGATGCGTCGGGCTGTTTTCGATTATGCACACCGACATCGCGTGGATGGTTTTCGAACCCTCGATCGTTACCTGGTATGTCGAACACATACCTCTGTTCGTATTTCCTGTTGGACTCTGGCTCTTCCTGAACGATCTCGTCCAGGGCAACTGTCCGATCATGAAGAAGCTGGCTCTGGTCCAAGTGGCCTTCGCCGCCAGTGCGATTTTGCTCGACGTCGCGAACGTCTACCCGATGATCATGACCACACCCTATCTGGTCCTGCTTTCGTTGAGCCTCGCGGTCAGTGGGATCTGCACGTTCTGGCATCTTTATCAAACTCAAAGTCCGACCGAAGCCCATACGCAGGACAGAAAGCTCCTCCTCGTCGGCTATGGGCTTCTTGCTGCCGGAGGCACTCACGACCTGTTGGCTGGATTCCGAGTGATTCCGTTCATCCTTCCGCTTTTCCACTTTGGAGTGCTCGGATTCGTCATCTTCCTGGCCATCATCCTGGAACGTCATTTTGCCCGGGCGCACGACCGACTTCAGGACTACTCGACTCAGCTCGAGGAGGCCAACCGTACTCTGGAGCACAGAGTCGATGAGCGGACGGCCGATCTCGCGACCAAGAACCACGATCTTCAAAAGGCGATGGGTGACCTGCGAGACACGCAGCAACAGCTCGTGATGCGCGAGAAAATGGCTTCGCTGGGCGATCTCGTCGCGGGCGTCGCGCACGAGGTCAACACGCCGATTGGCGCCGTCAACAGCTCGGCCGACGTCGCAAATCGATGCATCGAAAAGCTCGAAGGCGTCATAGATCAGAGCAGGGCGGCCGACGAACTCAAATCCCAACGGCCCTACCAGCAGGCGATCCAGCTTCTCAAGGATAACGCGGGCCTCATCCAGTCAGCGGGTGAACGCATTGCCACGATCGTACGCAGCCTCCGTAGCTTCGCCCGCTTGGACGAGGCCGAATACCAATCCGCCAACATCCACCTCGGACTCGACAGTACCCTCGACCTCGTCAACCACGAACTCAAGAATCGGATCGAAGTCGTCAAGGAATACGGCGATCTGCCGATGATCGACTGCTTTCCCAACAAACTCAACCAAGTCTTTATGAACCTGTTGATCAACGCATCGCAGGCGATCGAAGAGACGGGCACGATCACGCTGTCGACCGAGCACGACGGAGACGAAATCGTCATCCTGATATCCGACACGGGTAAAGGCATCTCAGCGGAAAACCTTGAAAAAATCTTCGACCCCGGCTTCACAACGAAGGGCGTTGGGATCGGTACCGGACTCGGACTCGCCATCAGCTACGCGATCATAGAGGATCACAGGGGGAGCATTTCCGCCGACAGTCGCCTCGGCCAGGGTACCACTTTTACGATCAGACTGCCGGTTCACGGAGAAGAGCAGGATCGTTAGCCGTTTTCCGTTGCCGTTTCACTGCGAACTGACTTCGGGTCTCCCTCCGTGAGCAATTCTTTTCGGATAACGGCCAACGGATCACGGACAACATCACTGATGCCTCAAAATTCCCTAATTCCCTAATCCTCAATGCTCCTAGGTCTCATCGGTCTCGGTCTCGTCGGCTCCTCGCTCGTCGACCGTTTTAAGGCGGCCGGTTTCGACGTCATCGGCTACGACATCGAACCCCCGAAGGTGGACGACGCGGTCGGTCGCGGAATGACCCGGGGGCATTCGGTGACTCACGTCGCGGAATCCGCTCGACGAGTCGTGCTGTCCCTCCCGAACTCGGACGTCGTCGACGATGTCGTGACCGGGACGGACGGTCTCCTCTCTGCCCTCCAACCCGGTGACCTGCTCATCGACACGACGACCGCCGATCCTGAACGGGCGGTCGAAATCGCCGGACACATCAGCCAAAAGAACGCCCACTTTCTCGACGCGACGATCCTCGGATCCAGCAAGATGGTCGCCGATGGAACGAGCCTCGTGATGGTCGGCGGCGACGCGGATCAGCTGGAACGCGGTCGCGACATCCTCGACACCTTCGCTCGCAGAACCTTCCTGATGGGCCCCAACGGCAAAGGCGCGGAGGCCAAGCTCGTCGTCAACCTGGTCCTCGGACTCAACCGCCTCGTGATGGCCGAAGGGCTGATGCTCGGTCGAATAGCCGGCATCGACCCCCACACCCTGCTCGATGTCCTCAAAGCGGGCGTTGCCTACTCCCGGACGATGGATTCCAAGGGTGACAAGATGATCGACGAGGATTTCTCTACCGAAGCGCGGTTGTCTCAACACCTGAAAGACGTCGGTCTTATCCTCGATATGGGGATGCGCCTCGACACGAAATTGCCTGTCAGCGCGCTCCACGCAGAAATCCTTCGCGCCGGTGTGCTTTCCGGTTACGGGGATGCCGACAACAGCGCCGTCATCAAAGCCCTCGAGCACTTCATCCAGCGCGCCTGAGTTCCCTTATTCCAGATTCCCGATGTTCGACTCTCGATGAAAACTCTCCTCGACCCCCGGCTGGCCGCTAAAGGATGCGGTCGCCTCGAACGTGCCTATCCGGATCACGAATTCGTCTTGCTGAAGAAGAACGAAGATTCCGTGCGACACGCCGCCAATGCGGAAGTTCTGTGCTCGATGCCCACGGGCGCGTTCGTCCAGGCAGCGTCGAACCTCCGATGGATTCAGGTCCTGACAGCCGGCATCAACAACCTGCCTTTCGACCTCATCGTCGAACGTGAGATCCAAGTGACGAACGCGGCCGGCAACTATGCTCCGAATATGGCCGACCACACGATGGCCTTCATCCTAATGCTCAGTCGCGACATCGATCGCGTGCGCAGACAACTGAGCGCCGAGGGTTGGCCCAAGGTCAAGGGCACGCCCGATCCGGGCGAGCTTACGGGTCAGACGCTCCTCGTCGTCGGTCTTGGCGGCATCGGTCTCGAAACAGCAAAACGCGCGGCAGCGTTCGGAATGCGCGTGATCGCCACGCGGCGCCGCACAGATCGTCCGGTTCCAGATTGTGTCGAAGCCGTCCAGCCACACGACGCGCTTTCCGGCCTGCTGCCACAGGCTGACTGGGTCGCCGTCTGCGTTCCCCACACGTCTGAAACCGTCGACCTGATCCGCGACCGGGAATTCGCCCTGATGAAGAAAACAGCCCACATCCTGTGCACCACGCGAGGAGGCATTATCAACACCGACGCCCTGATCCGTGCGCTCGACGCTGATCAAATCGCCGGCGCCGGCCTCGATGTCACCGACCCCGAACCCCTTCCGATGGATCATCCCCTCTGGACCTACGAGAACGTGATCATCACACCGCATACGTCCGGTTACGCCGAAAGTGCCAACCAGCGCCTCGAGGACCTCGTCGTCGAAAACATCGGAAGGTATCTGGCTGGAGATCCTCTGCGGAACCCGATCAACCTCGAATTGAGATACTGACGTGGACTACGACATACGCCGAATCGGACTCGAAGACATCGACACATTCATTCACTTTCGAGAATGTATGTTCAGGGAAGTCGGCTTGGGCGACGGCGTGGAGGCAATGAGCCGTGACAGCGTGAGCTATTTCGAAGAGAAGATTCCAACAGATGAGTTCGTTGGCTGGCTGGCCGAAACGCCCGACGGCAAAGCCGCGGCGTCAGCCGGCCTGTCGATCTACCACCTCTCCCCCAAGCCGATGAACATCCGCGGGAAGTACGGCTACGTTTCCAGCTTCTACACGATGGAACCCCACCGTCGCAGAGGCCTTGCCAAACGGCTGCTCGACGAGGTGATTGGTTACGCGCGTCAGATCGAACTTCCAGTCTTGAAACTCCACGCCTCGCCCTACGGAAAACCGATCTATTTGGAAGCGGGCTTTGAGGATCTGAATGAAATGGGGTTAGGGTTCGCGAATAAATAACGGTCGATCTCAATGTTGAGCCATTGGCCGGATCGTGTAGTTCCAGTCGCCGTGGAAATCGTGCGGAGTGAGATCGATTTGGGTCATCTGTTCATCGGTCACCTTGACCCCGTTAGGGTAGGGTCGCTTGTCGATCTCGGAGCGTACTCGGAGACCGGCTTGAGTGGTCGTTCCGGCAATGAGATTCACGGTTGCAGCCAGGCTGACCAGGGGCTTGCCTCGCCAGTTCATAGCGATGAAGGAGAACAGGCGATGTTCGATCTTGTTCCACTTACTAGTGCCAGGAGGGTAGTGGCATACGGTGATCGTCAGGCCAGTGCGATTCGCAAAGCGCTGCAGCTCCCACTTCCACAGCCGCGTCTTGGCGCCGTTGCTGCCGCCTGCGTCCGCCGTGATTAGCAGATGCGTCGAAGTGCCGTAGGCGGGCCGTCCCATGTTCTTCCACCAACTTCGGATCGCATTCACGGCGAAGCTGGCCGTGTCGTGATCGATACCGACACTTACCCAGCCTTCATCACGGCTCAGATCATACACTCCATAAGGGATCGCCTTGCCCTGAGCAGGCACTATGAAATCGTGTACCTTCACACGCTCCGGGTCTCCCTTGGGTCGCCATTCTCGGCCAGGATTCTTGAAGTCGCCGATCAACTCTTTCTTCTTGGTGTCCACCGAGATAACGGGAAGGCCCTGCTGCTGCTGCTGGCTAATCCGATCATCGAGGTAAACGAACTGAGCGTCCCGATCCGGGTGTGCAGATCCCT
The DNA here is from genome assembly GCA_965198115.1 of Candidatus Latescibacterota bacterium. Classification (GTDB taxonomy): domain Bacteria; phylum Latescibacterota; class UBA2968; order UBA2968; family UBA2968; genus UBA6620. The sequence goes on from OZ240241.1 coordinate 5,506,363, forward strand.
CCCTTGTCTTCCGATTCGCCTGCAGCGTGTAATCGTGTTCGTGCAGGAGATTGGCAACGATCCTGGGGCTCACCGAATGCCCCATCGCTTGCAACTCGGCGGCCAGTTTGCGAGTGCTCTTCGATGTCCATCTCAGAGGATTGTCGTCAGGCGACCCCGCAGTCGTTGGCTCGACCAGATCATTCAGGTCCTGCCACAGCGTCGGGTCCGTGTCGGCCTTCCGCTTACGACCGCCGCCTGGACGCCGGATGCGAGCCGGGTCCAAAGGTTCGTCCGACCTCAACTCCTGAATGCCACGAAAGATCCGCTCTCTGGACATTCCTGTCGCCAGAGCCACAATCGCGATCCCACCGTGACCCAACGCTTCGGCTTCCGTGGCGGCCCACAGACGACGCGTGCGTTCCGTCAGCACCGGAGCCAAGGCTTCATACTTCGTTCGGAGAGTTTCGACGTCCACACTCCGAGCGTAAGATCATTACCTTGAAAAGTGCAGCACTTATTTCGTGGCAAACCCTTAGTATTGTAAAAATCGATTGGTGGCATACCATTTGCCCTGCGTTGCTACGAGCGGGCGAGATGGCGAGCAGACGTGGCGATTGCTTTCGCCAAATCGCTTGGGATCAGCACTCATAGCGACGGGGGGATAGATGGCGACAATCAGACACCACAGTGAGCTTGAGGTGTACAAGATTGCATTCGAATCAGCGATGCGCATTTTTGAACTTACCAAACAGTTTCCGGCTGAAGAGCGTTACGCTCTGACCGATCAGATCCGACGCGCGTCCCGCAACGTCTGTGCGAATATCACGGAGGCCTGGCGAAAACGAAGATATCGCGGCTCATTCATACTCCGACTATCTGATGCCGATACGGAGGCTGCGGAAACAACAACGTGGATTGAGTTCGCGCACGCCTGCCGTTACATTGACGATGTTGCAGAGGCCGATCTGTCAGACCGATACGACCACATTCAGGCTATCCTCGTCAAGTTGATGACCAAACCCTCACAATGGATCTTGAAGCCGCTACATTGACACGCCTGCTCTCCCCAACGCCTGCTCGGACTTGAAAGGCTCTTTCAATGCATCGCAACTCGATGAAGCAAAAACTCCTCTCCGGCTCCCCCGCCTTCGGCGTCTCCATCATGATCCCCTCTCCCCAGCTCGTCGAGATGGTCGGGAAACTCAGGTTCGACTGGGTGTTGATCGACTGTGAGCACGGGACGATCAATCCAGAAACGGTCGAGACACTCGCGATGGCGGCGACATCGGTGGGGCTCACACCGATCGCCAGACCGCGCACGAAGGACCCGGCCGACATCCAGCAGGTGATGGATCGGGGGGTGATGGGCGTGCAGGTGCCGCACGTTATCACCGCCGACGACGCGCGTGCGGTCGTCAACGCCGTGAAGTATCACCCGATCGGCACGCGGGGGTTGGCCGCTGGAACACGACCGGCGGGCTACGGGTTCGGCATCACACAGTCGGAATACATCGAGCAGGCCAATCGAGAATCACTCGTCTGTGTCCAGTTCGAAGACAAGGAAGCACTCGACCACGTCGACGAAGTCCTCGCAGTCGACCACATCAATGTTTTCTTCGTCGGACCGTCCGACCTTTCTCAATCGATGGGTCATCCCGGCCAGTATGACGAGCCCAGTGTCGCGGCCGCCATCCAATCGACGTTCGAGAAAACCCTCGCTGCCGGCAAGATCGCGGGTACGACAGCCAACATCGACAAAGTCAAAGCGACACTCACCCGTGGTGTTCTCTATATGTACACGCACGTGCCGAAACTCATTGGCGCCGCTGTCGAAGACTATTGGGCGGCCACAGGAGTGAAATGAGTCGCTCATCCATCCCTACCTCCCCAGCCCCTCTGCCGACGATCGGGATCACCACGAGCCACGAAGTCGGCGCGAAGGGAAAGGTAAGCCTCTCCCTCGACGCCGATTACATATCAGCCGTCGAGCGTGCGGGCGGAGTCCCTGTCATCATACCGATACTGACCTCACGCGAGGCGATGCGCATCGCGATCTCAAAGGTCGATGCGCTGATCGTCCCGGGGGGGCCGGGTATCACCCAGGGTCTCATCGGCGACCTCCCCGATGACCTTCCTCCCGTGTCTCCCGAGCGATCGCAATCCGACCGATTCGCCCTCGAATCGGCTGCGCACGATCAGTTGCCGGTTCTCGGCATCTGCTACGGAATGCAGCTCGTCAGTGCCGTTCGTGGCGGAACGATCTACGGCGACGTCCAGCAGGAATGCGGCGTCTGTGCCCACCATCCCCGACGAATTGAAGCCGATTCGATGTCGCACGCTGTCACCCTCGAACCTGGCACACGACTCTCAGGCACCATCTCGTCTCCAGATCCGGTCAACAGCTTCCACGTTCAGGCCGTAGCAGAACTCGGCAAGGAACTGACCCTTACGATCCAAAGCGAGGATGGATTGATCGAGGGATTCGAGTCGACGGATGGGCGTGTTGTCGGCGTCCAATTCCATCCCGAACGTCTGCCTGGCACGGTCTGGGATCATCTCTTCACCGACCTCGTTGAGAGAGCAACAGGGTAGGAGCGACCCTCTGGTCGCGATCTCATCGGCAATCGGAAGGGGGACAGGGTATCGAAGATAAGTGGCAGCGGACCCATCGTTTGTCCAAGAAAGGCAGTCTGATTGGCTCAATCCGATGCCGATAAATGGAATGCGAGATACAGTGACAGGGGCGAGGTCAACGATTCGCCGGTTTCCTTCCTCGTCGACAACGTCCACCGACTGGGCGCCGGTAAGGCCCTGGTCCTGGCCGCCGGAACCGGTCGAAACGCCGTCTATCTTGCCGAACAGGGATTCGACGTCGCCGCCGTCGATGTATCCCGGGTCGGTCTCGACCTCTGTGAAGAGCTGGCGAAGAAACGAAACGTGGTCCTTCAGACAGTTTGCGCCGACCTCGACAGCTTCGATCTTGGTGGATCGGAGTACGACCTCATCACCAAAGATCTACTACTACCAGCCGTCGCTTTTTCCTGCCATCAGGCGAGCCCTCAAACCCGGTGGCCGTCTACTGTTCCAAACATTCTCGAAGACCCACGCCCAAGTCGGCACCTTCGGCCCACGTAACGTGGACTATCTAGCCACCCAGAGGGAAGTTATAGAGCCCTTCGGCGACGACATGTTGCTCTACGAAGACACGGTGCTCGAAGCAGATGGCGACATCGAAGCTGTCATTCGCATGATCGTCGAAAGGCGTTGACGATGCACCGCCAATGATTTTTCATGTGGACCGATTGACCGACTGCCCGCAAGCGATTTGGGGTCGTGCATTCGGTCCAGGGCAAAGCGTGAGTCCAGATGGCGACCGCCGGAGGGTAGTCGCCATTGGCGTTTTTGGCGCACTCCTGATACCAGTCATAACACCCCTTCACTCGGACGAGGCATAGGATGAGGTTGGTTGTGACCGCACTGCTCGTGGCGACTACCGTGTTCTCCACGGCTTTTGCACAGACCTTTCGCTTTACGGCCATTCCCGATCAGAACACGGCACGTCTGAAAGAGCGCTTCGACAAGATCGCCGTCTACCTGACGAAACAGCTCGGCGTCGATGTCGAGTACATCCCCGTAAAGTCCTACGCGGCCTCCGTCGCCGCGTTCAAGAACAATGACGTCCAGCTCGCCTGGTTCGGCGGTCTCTCCGGCGTCCAGGCCCGACGTGCCGTGCCGGGCGCCTGTGCCATCGCGCAGGGCGCCGAGGATATGGCCTTCGTCACCTATTTCATCGCCAACACGACGACGGGGCTCCAGCCGTCACCCGACTTTCCGGATGCCATTAAGGGACACACGTTCACATTCGGCTCGAAGGGTTCCACGTCCGGTCGTCTGATGCCGGAATTCTTCATCCGCCAACATTACGAGATGTCTCCGAACGCCATCTTCAAGCGCGTCGGATTCAGTGGCGACCACTCCAAGACCATCGCCCTCGTGCAGTCGGGCAGCTACCAGGTCGGCGCCGTCAATTTCGCCGTCTGGGATAGGGAGGTCGCAGCGGGCATTATCGACACCAGCAAAGTTTCCGTAATCTGGAAGACACCTACCTATCCTGACTATAATTGGAGCATTCGTGGCGACACCGATACGGCCTTCGGTGACGGTTTTATCGAGCGTGTCCAAAACGCCTTGCTTTCGATGAAGGACCCAAGTCTGCTCGATTCGTTTCCACGGACCAGGTTCATCGCTGCCGACAACGGGATGTACGAACCCATCCTCGACACGGCGATCAACGTGGGCATCATCGAAAACTAGCGACACCGACCCTGCGATAGGCACGAATGTTCCAACTCGAAAACGCATCCGTTTCGTACAACGGTCTTCCCGTCCTTCACGACATTAGTCTCTCGATCGAGGAAGGCGAAAAGGTCGTCCTCGTCGGCCCGAGCGGAGCTGGGAAATCCACGCTGCTCAGGAAGCTCTACGACTTACAAAGGGGGCGCTCCGCCTTTATTCACCAGGACTACGCGCTCGTACCCCAGCTGTCGACATTCCACAATGTCTATATGGGAAAGCTGGACCAGCACGGTGTGTTCTACAACGGCCTGAACCTGGCATTTCCCCAAAGACGTGAGCTCGAGGCCGTCTCACCACTTCTAGCGGCCCTCAACCTGGCAGACAAATTGCACGACCGGGTTTCCGAGCTCTCCGGGGGGCAACAGCAGCGCGTGGCCGTTGCACGGGCGCTCCATCGTGATGCGGAGGTTGTGTTCGGCGACGAGCCCGTCTCGGCCGTCGATCCCCATCAGTCCGATGCTGTGCTCGTCCTGCTGAGGCAGAAGTCACATACGTTGATCCTCGCAATGCACGACGTGGAGTTGGCCCTCAAGCATTTCGATCGGATCATCGGCCTCCGTCACGGCCGCGTTGTTTTCGACGCGTCCTCCTCCGACGTTGGCGAAGATCGCCTGACCGAGCTCTTCGCCTCGTGAGCCGCACAAGCCTGATCCTCCTCGGCATCGCGATCGTCTGTTGTGCCATCGCCGACATTGAAATCACCACGCTCCATCCCTGGGGCGAAATGCGCCGAATGGCATTAGGCGCCCTCACGCCAGATCCGTCCGTTCTCTACACCTTTCGCCACGCGTTGCTGAACACCGTCACCTTCGCCATCTGCGGGATCACGGTGGGAGTCATTGCGGGCAGCATCCTTTCCGCCGGGTTTCATCGCACGCCGATTCGTCTTTTCTGCGCGTTCATCCGTGCGATCCACGAAATCTTCTGGGCCTTTCTCTTCTTGCCCGTTGTCGGTCTCAATCCCGTCTGCGGCATCCTGGCCATCGGTATCCCGTATGCAGGTGTTTTCGCGAAGGTCTACTCCGAAATCTGGCAGGAAGCCGATCGCCGTCCGCTCCGTGGGTTGCCGGCAGGAGCAGGAGGGCTCTCACGTTTTCTCTACGGTTTGTTGCCCCTGACCTGGCGCGGTCTCCACCACTACACGTCCTACCGATTCGAGTGCGCGCTCAGGTCCAGCGCAGTGCTCGGATTCATCGGACTCCCCACGCTCGGCTTCCATCTCGAAACGGCCTTCCGGGAAGGGCTTTATTCCGAGGCAGCCGTCCTGCTTTACGCGTTTTACCTGCTCATCGCATCGCTGCGCTATTGGATCAAGCCCAGACTCGTGCCGATCTACGTGGTGGTTTCCGCATCCCTCGTCGGTACCGCCACCCGACTGTCCTGGGCGAACGTAGAGCGTTTCTTCACGTATGAGATCGTGCCCTGGCCGATGCGTCGAGATGGATTCCTCGCTGGATCTGGCGACCTGTCATTGCCTGTGGATCAGACCTGGGTCTGGCTCATCGATCGATTCACGGATCAAGCCCTCCCCGGCATCTACCAGACGGTTGTGTTGACGCAAGTTGCCCTCGCGGCGACGGGCATCCTCACCCTCGTGGTATTTCCCGGCATCAGCCGCCACTTCGTAGTGCCCTTTTTTTCCCGATTATGGCACTACGTCCTCATCGTCGTTCGAACCACGCCGGAATACATCCTCGCCTACATCTTCGTGCAGCTGTGGGGGCCCTCCCTGCTGCCCGCTGTCGTAGCCATCGCTTTGCACAACGGAGCGATTCTGGCCTATCTCACGGGCCAACACGCTGACGGTCTTCGCCTCAGGCTCGATGCACCGGCTCGAAAGCTCGATCGCTACGGGTTCGAGGTCTTGCCCCGTGTCTACGGCCAGTTTCTGGCGTTTCTCTTCTATCGCTGGGAAATTATGATGCGCGAATCGGCCATTCTGGGGATCCTGGGTATCACGACGCTCGGATTCTTCATCGACAGCGCAATCGCCGAAGACAAGATGGACCAGGTCGTTCTGCTTCTGCTCGTCACTGCAATCCTCAATATGGGCGTCGACACCCTGTCGCAACGGATTCGGAGGGAACTGCATATTTCCATCGGCGACATTAAAACCGTCGAGTAGCAAGTGTCTGTTTTGAAGCCGGATTGAGTCCAGCAGTCAGGGAACGTATCTTGAGACGCTCAGGATATGTGAAGACGCCTACGGGCGTTGCGACGGTCCGACGTGATAGCAAGGGAGGTCTCGATATATCGATCAGAGACGCTGGATGTTCAGGGCAACCCGATGCACACCCTCGTCTTCGAGCCGAGTGGCAGTGGGCCGCATCCTGGCTTGCTGATTGCACAGCACCTGCCCGTCGCCCACGAGGGACTCGAAAAGGATCCGTTCACACTCGACGTCGGTGAGCGTTACGCTGCGGCTGGCTACGTTTGCGTCATCCCTTTCATCTTCCACTGGTGGCCGGATGACGAGGACATCGCCGTCAAGCGCGATGCGTTCCGAGACGATTGGACCGTCGCAGATCTGGAAGCGGCATTTACGTTGTTGGCTGGAATGGACTCGGTCAACGAGAACAGGACCGGCATTCTCGGTCACTGCTGGGGCGGTCGCGTCGCGTGGCTTGGTGCGTGTCACATCGAAACGCTGGCCGCGTGCGCCGTCTTCTACGGCGGCCGCATCAAGGTCCCATTCGCAGACGGTGGCCCCGCGCCCATCGAGCTAGCGGATCGAATCGCGTGTCCTGTGCTCGGCATCTTTGGAAACGAGGACGCGGGCCCTTCACCCGAGGATGTGGACGACTACGAACAGGCACTGAAGGACGCCAAAGTAGCTCACGAATTTCATCGCTACGACGGGGCCGGCCACGGGTTCCAGGACCACACCAACCCCGAACGCTATCGCCAGGATCAGTCGGAGAACACTTGGAAAAGGCCATCGCCTTCTTTGATCACCACTTGAAGTAGTGCGACCGGTGGGAGCGGAGACCAAAGGTCCCGCCGTGAACACATCGCACCTACGCACAAATCAAGGGCCCGCGAGTCACTTCGACTCACGGGCCCTCTCCTGATGTGGCTCCCCACGTCTCACACCCACACCAGATCGATCTCTAACTATTCTTCTCTGCACTCGAGAAGTGCGATTCCTCTCGCTCAGGGATCTCTTTCCTGTCCCTTTACTCCCACGTCAGATTCGCCGAACTCGTGTACTCCGTCACACGCGTCTCGAAAAAATTCTTTTCCTTGGCAAGATCGATCGTTTCGCTCATCCAGGGAAAGGGGTTCTTCGCGTGGTATTTTGCGGGCAGACCGATACGCTCCATCCGACGATCGGCGATGTATTGCACATATTCTCTGAATTGCTCTGCGTTCAGACCGAGCACACCGTCCGGTAGGCAGTCCCGCGCGTAGGCAATCTCGTACTCGAGCGCCTTCTCGATCATGTCGACGATTTCGTCCTGCATTTCGTGTGTCCACACGCCTGGGTTCTCGACCTTGATCGTATTGATCAGATCGATTCCAAAATTGAGATGCACCGTTTCGTCGCGCAGGATGTATTGAAACTGTTCACCGATACCGGTCATACGGTTCTGTCGGTGGAAGGAAAGAATCATCACGAACCCACTGTAGAAAAAGATTCCCTCCATAATGACGTAGAACCCAATGAGATTCTTCAAAAACTCCTGCTGCCCTTCGATCGTGTCGGTCGTGAACTCCGGATCCAAGACCGCAGACGTCAGATCCATCACGAATTGATCCTTGCCCTGAATCGACGAGATCTCGTGATACATATTGAAGACTTCGCGTCCGTCGAGACCGAGCGACTCCACGATGTAATGAAACGTGTGTGTGTGAATCGCTTCCTCAAAAGCCTGCCGGAGGAGATACTGCCGCGCTTCCGAGTTCGTAATGTGCTTGAAGATCGCGAGGACAATGTTGTTGCCGACCAAACTTTCACCCGTGCTGAAGAACCCGAGATTCCGTAAAATGACCTGGCGTTCGGCCTCCGTCAGTTGATTCGACCGCCACAGCTCGATGTCGCGCTGCATCGGAACTTCGGTCGGCATCCAGTGATTGGCGCAGCCGTTAAGGTAGTGTTCCCACGCCCATTCGTACTTCAGCGGCATCAGCTGATTCACGTCCACGGCGGCGCAGTTCAACAGGCGCTTGTCGTCGACGTTGATCCGGTTGGTCAGGTCGTAGGCTTCACCGTTCGACCCGCAACATCCCGAAACCGGTATCACAGGACCATCGTGTCTTACGTCGTGTCGCGCCGGCTGCCTATTGTGTGTCGCCAGCGTCTTTGAATCATCCTCACTCCAATCGAGTACATCCATTCGTTGCGTCCCCCCCGGTTCAACTCTATCGATTCAAGGCGTGATTCAAGCCTCGCTCCGGTCAATCCTTCGTAGCTACGCGCCTTGTGTTCGCACTACTGACACGCCTCGCAGTCTGGATCCGTCATATCGCAGACTGCGCCGGCCACCGTCACCCTCGGTCCCTCTTCCGTCTCCGGGGTTTGCTGTACCCCGTCGGCAATAATCTCTCTGGTGACCTGAATATCACTCGACGCGGAGCGGCTCTTCATCCATCGCGGTTGCAGACCCCGCTTGTTGACGTCTACCGTGGACTTCTCGATCTGCGTTGGCGCGACTGAACGCAGGTAGTAGGTCGTTTTCAAGCCACGTCGCCAGGCCAGCATATACATATCGCTCAGGGCTTTCCCGCTCGGTTGGGCGATATAGAGATTCAACGACTGCCCCATATCCAGCCACTTTTGCCGCCTGCTGGCGCACTCGATCAGCCAGATCGAATCGATTTCGAACGACGTTCTGTAGAGCGCTTTCATATCTGCGGGTATGCGATCGATCTCCTGCAACGACCCATCGTAATACTTCAGGTCCTCGAGCATCTGTTCGTCCCAAAGACCCAGTCGCTTGAGGTCGTCGACCATGTATTGATTGATGATCGTAAAATCGCCCGACAGATTCGCCTTCACGAACAGGTTTCGATAGGTCGGTTCGATCGACTGTGTCACCCCGGCTATATTTGAAATCGTCGCCGTCGGCGCGATAGCCATCACGTTGCTGTTTCGCATCCCGTGTTGTTTCACCGCCTCGCGAACGACCGTCCAGTCGAGAGCTGTCGAACGATCCACTTCTACGTTGCCGCCACGTTCCTCGGCAAGCAGATCGAGTGTATCGATCGGCAAGTGCCCGCGGTCCCATTTGGAGTCTGCGTAGCTCGAGTAGGTCCCGCGCTCTTCCGCGAGCTCGGTCGAAGCCAGGATCGCGTGATAGGAGATGAACTCCATCGTCCGATCCGACAATTCGATCGCGCCATCCGACTCGTTGGGGACACGCAGCTTGTAGAGCATATCCTGGAAACCCATCAGACCCAATCCGACCGGTCGGTGCCGCTCGTTGCTGTTCTTCGCCTCTGGCGTCGGGTAAAAATTGATGTCGATCACGTTGTCCAGCATCCGTAGCGCCGTATGGATCGTGTCGGCCATCCGTTCGAAATCGATCCCCCCCGACCCCGTGTGTTCGCCCAGATTGACCGAACCTAGGTTACAGACCGCCGTCTCGTCCTCGCTCGTATTCAGCAGAATCTCGGTGCACAAATTGGAGCTGTGGACGACGCCAACGTGGTCCTGTGGCGATCGAATGTTCGACGGATCCTTGAACGTGATCCAGGGGTGCCCCGTCTCGAACACCATCGACAACATCTTTCGCCACAGCTGCACGGCGTCCACCTGGCGGTATTGACGCAACTCACCAGCTTCCGCCCGCCGCTCGTACTCGACGTATCGCGCTTCGAATGCCGATCCGTAGAGGTCGTGGAGGTCGGGTACTTCGTCGGGACTGAACAAGGTCCACGATCCGTTCTCTGCCACACGCTGCATAAACAGGTCGGGGATCCAGTTGGCCGTGTTCATATCGTGCGTGCGACGCCGTTCATCACCCGTGTTCTTCCTGAGCTCCAGGAAATCCTCGATATCCAGGTGCCACGTCTCGAGATACGCACAGACGGCGCCTTTTCGTTTGCCGCCTTGGTTAACGGCAACAGCCGTGTCGTTGATCACCTTCAAAAAGGGAACGACACCCTGACTCTTACCGTTCGTCCCCTCGATGTGCGCGTTCGTGGCACGCACGTTTGTCCAGTCGTTTCCGAGCCCACCCGCCCACTTGGACAAGCGCGCGTTGTCGGACACGACCTTGAAAATGTGGCCAAGATCATCTTGCGTCGTGGACAGATAGCACGAGCTGAGCTGAGGGTGGCGCGTACCCGAATTGAACAGCGTTGGCGTAGCAGAAACGAAGCGGAATGTCGAGAGTACTTCGTAGAATTCGATCGCCCGCTCGTTCATCTGCTCGCCTTCTTCGACAGCCAACCCCATAGCCACGCGCATCCAAAAGAACTGTGGCGTTTCGATCCGGCGTTCCGAAACGTGAATCAGATAGCGATCGTAGATCGTTTGGAGGCCGAGATACCCGAAGGCGGCGTCCCGTTCGGGTTTGAGGGCGGACGACAGTAGGCCGATGTCGAAGTTCAGCAACCGGCCATCGAGCCGCTTGGCACGCACCCCGGCTTCTAGATAGTCACTGAACCCTTCACGGCACGTCGATGCGACATCTTGTTGAGAAGGCTTTTGCCCCAGCGTGTGGCGATAGATGACGTTGAGTAGAAGACGGGCCGCCACCTTGCCGTAAGCCGGTTCGCTCTCGACTCGCTGACGAGCGGACAGGATCATCGCCCGCTCGATGTCCTCCGCCTTGATGTTGTCGTAAAGGGAACGGTAGACTTCCTCAAGCAAATCGCTGGGTTCACATTCGGTCAACCCTTCACAGGCAGAGAAAATCTCGACCCGAATACGTGTCGGATCGAGAGGTTCGTGCTTTCCGTCCGCCGTCAGAACGCGGAGTTTGGGTGCCTGCGGCGACGGGGCTTCACGCCCGCTCAGCACGCGGGCCTTCGTATGGGCCTCGCGATAGACGATGTAGCGACGGGCAACGGAGTAGTGCTCCGCTCGCATCAGCTGGATTTCGACCTTATCCTGGACCCGCTCGACCTCGATCGTCTCACCCTCTCGGAGCGAACCCTGTACATCCCCCACGACCGCGTTGGTGATGTCTGCAATTTCTGCTCTCACGGACGGGTCGAGGGCTACGCTCGTCGGCAACTCGGCGTCTGCACGAAATGCCTTCTCGATGGCGCTTTCGATGCGATCACGATCGAATGGAACGGTACGCCCATCGCGCTTGCGCACGCTGACGCCCTGGGCGAGCTGAACCATTGGGCCTGGCCTCCCTGTGGACTTAGAACGAACGTGGAGTCGACGCGTCAGACAGGGTGAACCCGAATGGAAAAGCTCGAGACCCATCGGACCGACGATCGAGTAGAGTATGGGGATCGCGTTTTGAACCGTCTCAGGGAGAGGGGAAAGCAGCGAGGAAACTGCAAAATCAACCTGAAATTATGTGGTTCTGGATGGTGCAAATTCCGGCTCGGGGAAGCCGAAAACGCGCACACTGAGGAAGTGTGCGAACAACGCCAGAATAAGGTGACGACCGTCACCTGTATCTTGAGCGCTCCACAATATATTGTGGTTTCTGCCTAAAGTCAACCCCAAATGTTGCAGTCCGGCTACAACCGCTAACTGACTGCGTCACAACGAAATCGATCGAAATCGGACGAATTGCGGTCTCCGGAATCCGGATAATATGGCGCAAAACACCAACTCTGCGAAGAGCCCCGCAGAATCGATTTTCGCTTTCATTCCAAGCGTCGATTTTGTTTATTGCGCGCGCGGAAAACCGATCCAATGACCGATCTCCGTAACATTCCCACGAACCTATTCACCGGGCTCCTCGGGGTCGGCAAAACGACCTCCATCCTCGACGCGATCGCCCGAAAACCCGGAAAAGATCGGTGGGCGATCCTCGTCAACGAATTCGGGGATGTTCCGATCGATCAGGCCGCATTCGAGGCTCACGGTAACGAAACGATCGCAATCAAGGAAGTCGCTGGCGGATGTCTATGCTGCACCGCGGGTCTACCGCTCCAGGTCGCTCTCACGCTTCTTCTTCGTGAGGCGAAACCCGATCGACTCTTGATCGAAATGTCAGGGATGGGTCATCCAGGATACGTGCTCCGGTCGATCCGCGACGGCCGATTCGAGGGAGTCCTCGATCTGAAGGCCACGATCGGCCTCGTCGATCCCCGGGATTACGAAGATCCTGGAATTCGGGACACACAGACCTTCCAGGATCAGTCTCATCTTGCCGATGTCCTCGTCGTGACCAAAACCGACCTCTGCGACTCGGATTTAGTTGCAGAATGCACACGTTGGGCCAAAGCACTGTTCCCTCCGAAACGGATCGTCGTCAACACCGAACGTGGCCGCATCGAGCCCGAGTGGCTGGACCTCGATCCACGTGCCGCGCAGGTCCCGCTCTTTCACGCTTCGCACGAAGAAGCGCGGGACCACCACCACCACGCCCCTTCCGAAGCGATCACGATCGGCGTCGGACGGCCTCACCGGGCGGAAAATCACGGGTTCGATCACTACGCTTGCGGCTGGATCTTCGACCCGGAAGAGATCTTCGACGAGGATCTGCTACTCGAATGTCTGGCGGACGACGACGACATCGTACGGATCAAAGGCGTGTTCCGAATCGGCGGTGACTGGATTCTTCTGAACCGAACAGGTGAAGAAATCGAAACACGTCGCAACGCCTACTGCCTTGACAGCCGGATCGAAGTCATCACACGAAGCAGCAACCCCGATTGGGATCGATTGGAACACGAGCTCCTCGCCTGTCGACTTCGGAACCTCGTTCCTTGAAGAGCCACCCACTCATCCAACTGCCGACCGTAGTCATCCGAGCACTCGTCGTCGGCTATCGTGCACTGCTTTCCCCGTTCCTGCACACCCTGATGCCGGGTTTTGGCTGTCGGTTCCACCCGACCTGCTCCGAATACGCGCTCCAGAGCCTGAACGCACACGGGCTCATCCGGGGAGGACGACTCGTGATCTGGAGACTCGCAAAGTGCCACCCGTTTCATCCAGGCGGATGCGATCCCGTTCCTCCGCCAGCGACTGAACTGAAAACCTGATGGACATTCGATTCTACAACACGTTGACCAACGTGGAGCAGACGTTCGCGCCTCTGGAACCGCCCGATGTAAGGATCTACTCTTGCGGCCCGACCGTCTACGACTTCTCCCACGTCGGCAATTTCCGCTCCTTCCTGTTCGCTGACCTGCTCAACCGGTTTCTCACCGCGGCTGGCTACAACGTGATTCACGCGATGAATCTGACCGACGTGGGACACATGACCGAGGACGATGTCGCTGACGCCAGCGGGGAAGACAAGATGGCCGTGGCGTCCCGGCGCCTGAAAGAGGCAAAGAGAGCAGGCACGCTCGAACCCGGCGCTGTAGAGGATCCCGACAATCCATTCGAGGTGGCGCGCTACTACACCAGAGCCTTCATCGAAGACGCCAAAACGGTTGGAATGAAGCTGGCCTGGGATTACCCCGGGAAAGTCGTGCACGCAACCGACCACATTCCGGAGATGCAGGAACTCATCCAAAAGCTCATCGGCAGCGGGCACGCATACGTCGCGGATGACGGCGTTGTCTACTACCACGTCGAAAGCTATCCCGAATATGGGCGTCTCAGCGGCAACGACATCGCGAACCTCAAGGAAGGCGAGGGGGGGCGAATCTCCGAGAAGCATCAGGCTCAAAAGAAACATCCCGCCGATTTCTTCCTGTGGAAACCCGACGCACACCACATCATGAAATGGGACTCACCGTGGGGAGAAGGCTACCCCGGATGGCACGTCGAGTGTTCGGCGATGGCCATGAAGGTGCTTGAGCGTGAAGTCATCGACATCCACACCGGCGGCGAAGACAACATCTTTCCCCACCACGAGTGCGAGATCGCCCAGTCTTGTGGTGCAACGGGACACGAGGAGTTTGCGCGGGTGTGGATGCACCCTCGCCACCTGTTCGTCGAAGGTGGAAAGATGTCCAAGAGCGAGGGCACTTTCTACACAGTCGGCGATGTCCTCGAAGGCAAAGTCACGGGACGTCCCGTCGATCCCGGCGTTCTCCGTTTCGAGCTGATCAAAACCCACTATCGAGCGAACTTGAACTTCACCGAGAAGGGGCTTCACGACTCCGCGAACACGGTTCGGCGACTCCGCGAGTTTCGCCAGGGTCTGGAGGCGGGGGGCGACGGCCGTCCAGCGCAGATCGATGGCTCGCATCCCGTCGTGGCTGAGTTTCTTGGTGCACTGAGCGAAGACCTGAATATCAGCGCTGCCATGGCCGTGGTGTTCGAATGGATGTCGCAACCTGTCGGGGATCCGGTCGAGTCATTGGGCGTCTTCGAAATCGTGAACAACATTCTGAATGTCGGGCCCGTGAGGGATGGAGCCGGACGGGAGATCGAATCGCTTGCGGACGGAGGCGACACAGGCGAACTTGACCCCGAAGCGCTTTGCCGCGGGATCGACGAAGCGAGAGCATCGAAGGACTATGCTACGGCGGATGCGCTTCGTGATGAGCTCGTATCGAACGGCTACGAAGTCAGAACGACCCCGGAGGGGACGGTTGCCAGGCGGATGCTCGCCTGAGCAATCCAGCTGATCGGGATAGACGTACCAGGGAGGGTGTTGAAGCGAAATAAATCGCCAGATGGAGTCTATACCATTCTCGCCGTGCCACATCCTGGTGGTCAGAGACGAGAATGGGTCATCAGTGCACCGCTCCTGCGCGGCACCAAGCTGGGCGTGCTCGGCATCGTGATCGCAACCTTCCTCCTGGCCGTCAACTACCATATTAGCGCACTCAACGGGATCAGAACTGAAAAACTGCGGCTCGAAAACCCGTCTGAGTCACGCACTCGCTACGGTTCAGGACCGGCTGTTCGAAGCGAACGAAAATCTCGAGCACCTGTCCGATGCCGACCGCAAATTGCGGGTCTGGGCGGAAATTCAGGACGTCGACAGCGATACACGACAGTTGGGTGTAGGTGGAGGTGAAAGTCCCTCGCCGGCCTGGGCCGGCAAGGTAGAGGACCGAACAGCGGAAGCGCTTCGATCCGCGTACGTCGACCTCGACCGTCTGAACCGAAGGTCAAGGTTCCTGGCCGACAGTTTCAGTCAGATCGAGGCCGCCCTCACACGCAACGCCGTCGTGCGGGACCATACACCCTCGATCCTCCCGATTCCGACCCACGTCGATCACTGGATCTCCTCGCGCTACGGCTACCGCAACGATCCCTACACCGGACGTCGCGAGTTTCACAACGGTATCGACATCGCCGGCCATCGAGGCACGCCCATCGTTGCAACGGCCGACGGCCTAGTCGAGAAAATCCAAAGAGACCGCCGCATCGGCTTCTACATCGCGCTCGACCACGGACACGGCATGCGTACGATCTACGGGCACCTTCAGAGTCGCCCTGACCTCCGAGTGGGCCAACGCGTCGAGCGAGGAGAAGAAATCGGTAAAATGGGGAACTCGGGTCGATCGACGGGCCCGCACATCCACTACGCCGTCTACCAGGGCGGCCGCACGAAGAACCCTACTTCCTTCATCTTCAACCGCGGCATCGACCTCGCCTCCAGATATTGATCGTGCGGGACCCGATTTGATAACGAAGAGGGCGGCTCATCACGAGCCGCCCTCTTCGTTCCCCTATTGGTCTACAATTATGACTTTGCCGCCGTATGAGTGGACGGTTTTCGCTTTTGCCAGAGGCCCCCGTGATACGTATATTATACGTATTCATCACGTGTAACGGAGGCTGCTATGCAGAAGAAGCTCACAATCACCATCGGCGAAGACCTCTACCATGCGCTACACCGAACTATCGGTCGGGGCAAGATCAGTCGATTCATTGAGGATCTTCTGAGACCGCACGTGCTGCACAAGGCGTTGGACTCGGCTTACGCCGAGATGGGTGCAGATCGCGCCAGGGAGGAAGAAGCATTCTACTGGGCCGAGGGAACAATCGGAGACGCACTCGATGAATCGGGGTGAAATCTGGTGGGTCAATTTCGATCCTTCGGTCGGTGGCGAAACCCGAAAGCGTCGTCCAGCCATCATCGTCAGCAACGACGCATCGAACCGACACCTGAATCGCCTCCAAGTCGTTCCACTGACCTCGAACGTTTCCCGACTTTTCCCGAGTGAGGCCTTCGTCACGCTCCGTGGCCGAGCGACAAAGGCAATGGCTGATCAGCTGGCCACGGTAAGCAAGCGCCGTGTATCAGATCGAGTCGACGTTCTGGACCAGAACGAAATGCGGGGAGTGGAAAGAGCGATCAGAATACAACTCGGACTCGCCGCCTTTGAGGAAACTGTCGAGTAAATACGAAAGGGGCGACTCAACCAAATGAGCCGCCCGTGCACCACTTTCGATTTTGCAACGTCCGTCCTGCGTATCTGCCTATTCCCCGTAGGGCCTCGCTGTGACGACCAACCGCCGCCCCCGTGCTCTCCGTGGTTCAGCCTCTTCCTTCACCCCCGGAGGGCCGTCGCAGCCTCCCTCGAGAAATACGTCAGAATCATGTCTGCTCCCGCCCGTTTGATCGCCGTCAGCACCTCGAACATCGCCGTCTCGCGATCGACCCAACCCTTCTCGGCCGCTGCCAGGATCATCCCGTACTCTCCTGACACGTTGTAGGCGGCGATCGGCACGTCGAACACCTCCTTCGCGCGTGCGATCACATCGAGATACGCCAGCGCGGGTTTCACCATCACCACATCGGCCCCCTCATCGATGTCGAGCGAGATCTCCTTGATCGCTTCGTCGACGTTGGCCGGATCCATCTGATACGTCTTCTTGTCCTTCGGCACATCTTCCCGCTCCCGCGGGGCCGACTTTAGCGCACCGCGAAACGGGCCGTAGAAACAGGATGCATACTTCGCCGAATAGGCCAGGATGCCGACCTGATCGAACCCGTCGTCGTCCAGTGCCACCCGAATGGCCCCGATCCGTCCGTCCATCATATCCGACGGCGCGACCCAGTCGACACCAGCTTCAGCGTGCGAGAGGGCCATCTTCGTCAACACCTCGACCGACGCATCGTTCGCGATTTCGCCCTCTATCAAGACCCCGTCGTGGCCGTGATCGGTGTAGGGATCGAGAGCCACATCGGTCTGAACGCAGACCTCGGGCATTTCCTGCTTCAGCTTCCGGATTGCCCGCTGGATCAGTCCGTCCTGGCGATACGACGCCGAACCTTCCGGATCCTTTTCCTCGGAATAGCCGAACAGATTGATCGCCGGTACACCCAATTTGTGAAGTGCCATCGACTCCTTCACCAGCTCATCGATCGACAGTCGAAACTGACCGGGCATCGAATCAATCGGTTCTCGAATTCCCTCACCGTCGATCACAAACATCGGCTGGATGAAGTCACCCGAATGCAACTGTGTCTCGCGAGCGAGCGTACGAATGGCCTCGGTGCGACGTAGGCGGCGAGGTCTGTGTGTCAGGTCCAAACCGGCCCCCGGGTTGAAGTTGAGCGAGAAGTCACTATGTTAAGAGCCCCATCTCGACAATCGAAACGGAACTCACGTGACAATCGATCGCATCATTGAAAATTTCGAGATTCTGGGCGACTGGGAAGAAAAATACCGCTACGTCATCGACCTCGGTCGCAAACTGCCTGGCCTCGACGAGCGCCATAAAACCGAAGTAAACCGAGTCAAAGGATGTGTCAGTAACGTTTGGCTTCTCACGCGTGTGAACGACGACAGCCCACCTCGTCTGGAGTTCGAAGCCGACAGCGACGCCCATATTGTCCGCGGTCTCGTCGCCATCCTCCTCACCATCTTCTCAGGCAGAACGCCTTCCGAAATTGTCGACACCGACGTGCGCGCTATTTTCGAACAACTGGACTTGGAAAAGCACCTCAGCCCGAGCCGCAGCAACGGCTTCTTCTCCATGGTCGAGCGCATCCAAACCCTCGCCAAAGCGGCCGCCTAGAGAGAACCCCGTGGTCCGTCGTCGGCCCACATTGCGTCCCACTCAACGCCGGCCCAACATACCGCTCACCGCCTACTGCCCACGAATTCAAGCCCTGCTCTTTCCCGAAGCGGAGCCTTCCTCCTAAGCTCGTGTCAGGGAACCGAACTCCCCGCCTCTTGAGCCCGCTTGGGATGCATCACCGAACCTCGCTCGCCCCGTTCGATCTTGGCGAAGGCATCGTGATTGTGGATGCTTTCAAAGTTGTTGATCTGGACGTTGAACCACTTGATGCGCTCCAGGTTCAGCAGCTCTGCAAGATCGACGGAGACGTCTCGAACAATGTCTTCGACGAACTTGGGATTGTCGTAGGCCGATTCGGTCACGTGCTTCTCATCGGGCCGCTTTAGCACGGGATAGAGGGCAGAGGATCCGTTGCGCTCGGCGATGTCGATCAAGTCTTCGAACCAGAGGAAAGTGTCGTCGCTCGGACGAACGTCCATCTTGACTTCGGACCTTTGATTGTGCGCGCCACGGTCGCTGATCTCTTTACTGCACGGACACAGACTTGTGACGTTTGCCCTGATTCCGATGACCTTGTCGTGCTGTCCGTCACGGGTGTGCATCGCTCGCAGGTGGCAATTGAAATCCAAAAGCCCTTTCTCTCCGGTTACCGGGGCGGATCGTTCGAGGAAGATCGGGAAGGTCAGGTCGACGAAGGCCTCCTCGGCTCCCAATCGCTTGAGCAGCTCTTCCAGGATCAGATGAACGGATTCGGGATGAAAGTGATGGTTTCGCTCGTTGAGCGCGATCATGAAACGGGACATGTGCGCGCCCTTCTGGTAGTGCGGAAGACTCACCGTCATCGACACGTCCGCCACCGTGTGGAAAGTGCCCCCATTCCGGAGCGGGAGGGTCAGCGGATAACGGACGTTGGAAGCGCCGACCTGGTCGATCTCGATCCCCCGGTCATCGGGGAGTTGCTGTATGTCGCGTAACATTCGTATTCCTGACTGGATAAAAAGCGGATGGGAGCCGATCGGCAACTAGGTTATCATAACCCGCCAACGCCGTCAATACCCATCGGGAAAACATGCTCTGGAACATCGACCCCGAAGTCTTTTCGCTCGGACCGCTGTCCATCCGCTACTACGGGCTCCTGTTCGCGGCCGCCTTTTTGGTGGGATTCGTCATTATCAGGCGGATCTACGAGAAGGAAGGAAAACCCGAAAAAGACCTGGACAGCCTCCTGACCCATATGATGGTTGGAACGGTCGCAGGCGCCCGCCTGGGCCATTGCCTCTTTTACGATCCGGGCTACTATCTGACCCACCCGATCGAAATCCTGAAGGTGTGGGAGGGGGGACTGGCCAGTCACGGCGGCGCGCTCGGTATCTTCACGGCACTTTACATCTACACGAAAAAGCATCCCGACCAGCCGTATCTGTGGATCCTGGATCGGATGGTCATCGTCATCGCTCTGGCAGGTCTTTTCATTCGCACAGGCAACTTCCTCAATTCCGAAATTATAGGGCTTTCCACGAACGTTCCGTGGGCGGTCGTGTTCGAACGGGTCGATGCGGTCCCGCGCCATCCCGCCCAGCTCTACGAAGCGATCGCCTACGGCTCCATCTCAGCGGGCCTCTACGCCACCTACGCTCGATTCCGTGCGGCCACACCAGCCGGGCTGCTGCTCGGCCTCTTTCTTGTAATGGTCTTCGCGTTTCGGTTCTTCATCGAGTTCCTCAAAGAGCGCCAGGCTGCCTATGGAACAGACCTTGCGCTTAGCGTCGGCCAACTCCTCAGCATACCCCTCGTGCTGTTGGGAGTCCTACTTCTCATTCTGGCGCTGAAATCTTTACAACCTCCTGATTCTCAAGAAGATATGCGATAATCATTGCGACCGGATTCGGATTCCTGTAACTTCTTTCTGCTTCAAATCAGACCTCTATCAGTGTGAACAGTGGAACATCAGGAGGCCGTCAATGGCCAAAGGCAGGGGAAATCGCGTACGGGTCACACTCAAAAGCACAGAGAGCGGCCACGCTTACCACACCTTCAAAAATCGACAGAATAATCCCGAGCGAATCGAAATCAAAAAATTTGATCCGGTTGTGAGGAAGCACGTCCTCTATCGCGAAGACCGATAGGCTGTGCGGCTATGGCCGCGCGGCAGTTGTCAGTGTTCGGACGGCCGCAACACCTGCAATTGGCACTAAGTACTCCTGTTCTCAAATACGGTGACGTATTCTAAGCAGACTTTGCCAAGGGCGTATCGTAGAACCTGAGTTTGTCGATCATCTCCGCGAGATCTGTTCGTGTGAACTTCCATTTGAAGGGTGTGGCGATACGTCCGTAGCGTTCCTGAAAACCGAGGATTCTTGCCTCAAGCTCTTCGAGCGATGCAAATTCGATAGGTGTCAGAGCCTTGCGTTTGAGGATCGAGAAGTAGATCTCGATCTGATTGAGCCAGCTTGCGTGGATCGGAAGGTGAACGGGGTGGATGTTTGGCCACTTCCCCTGGATACGGTCGATGCATGTTTGCCCTCGGTGCGAGGAGCCATTATCCACGATGAGGTAGACTTTCTTTGCCGAGCAATAGGGTTTCCGGCTCATGATCAGGCTCAGGAGCCGGTTGAAGGGCTCGATACCCGAAGAAGACTCACAGAGACCGAAGATTCGACCATTGTGCACGTCGAGAGCAGCCAGATAGGCCAGGGCTCCTTTCCGCTCGTATTCGTGTTTCAACGCGTGCCGCTCTGTTCGAGGCTGGCGGTAGGGTAACGTGCTTGCGAGCTCGTGCTTGAATACTGGTCTTTTCGTCGGCAGAAAGTACATATTCCCTCGGCCCTAAAGGCTTTCCTTGCCATTGGCGGTGATACAGATCAAGGACTCTACCTGCTTTGGTTTGGAAGTCCGGGTCCCGTGGGAAAATCCAGGAGCGATGATACCAAGGACGAATCGCGTCCTCGTTCAACCAGCGCCAGACAGTGGCGCCGCTGATCTTGGCAACGAAGCCCCTTTGCACTGCCTCGGCGGCAATCTCGGAACAGCTGAACCGCGAGAGCGGTATCCCGCTCTCGCTCGGTAGTTCACACGCCAGCGCCTTGATCTGAACGACCACCTGAGGGGGGAAAACCGGGCGGGCGCCCGGGACGAGATCTATCTTCGAGTCCCGAAAGACGCTCTTCGAAAAAGCGCTTACGCCATTTGCTTACGATCGGACGCGGGACATCCAACCGTTGGGCGATACTCTTGTTGGATAATCCCTCGGCGGCGAGAAGCACGATTTTCGATCGGATCACTTGATAATACGGTAACGTATATTGTCCAGCCATTCGCTCGAGGTCGACCCGTTCCTTCTCAGACAGTAGCACCACATAAGGCGAACGTCTTGGCATTGTTCTCCTCCTTTTGAAGGAGAACATAAGCTACAAATAATGTTCAAGACATACGTAATAATATTTATGAAACCATGCACTAAGGTTGATACCGAGCGAGCGTAGTGATAACAGTCACCGTATCTCAAACCTGGGTGAGGTCCCTATCCTAGTTGAAACTTAAAGGGCTCCAAACTTACGTTGTGGGTAGACGTGTGAGAGCGTGTACCCGTAAGAAAGGAGCCCACGATGGAGAAGCTATTTGCAGGGGATGGCGAAGTCAAGGTTGGGTCAGACGTTATGGATTTGGAGACGCGTTTATCGGTGATCCGGGCGCTGATTCCGCTGGGTCTGGAGGCCGTTGCCGACGTGCTCCAGCAGGAGGTGGAGCAGCTCGCAGGCGTTCGGTATGCGCGTAAGGGTTCAGAGCAGTCGCATCGTCGATGGGGAAGCCAGAAAGGGTCCGTGTATCTGATGGACCAGAAGCTGCCGGTGGCCGTTCCCCGTGTGCGCGACGTCGAGTCCGATACGGAGGTTTCTCTGGCCGCATACCGGGGGATGCAGAGGCCCAGAGCGATGGATGAGAAGCTGTGCTGCTTCGTGTGCTCAAGGGAATCTCCTGTCGCAACTACAGAGCCTGTGCAGAGTCGGTACCCGAAGCGTTCGGAATTTCGGCATCCTCCGTCTCGCGACGGTTCATCAAAGCCACCGCAAAGAAGCTGAAGCAGTTCCAGGAACGACCGCTCGACGACTACGACTTGGTCGCCCTGTTCATCGACGGAAAGAGCTTTGCCGACGAAGAGATCGTGATCGCTCCGGGCGTCACGACGGACGGCCAGAAGATCCCCCTGGGCTTCGTCGAATCGGCGACGGAGAACGAACGGATCTGCCGTCAGCTGATCCAGGATCTCATCCGGAGAGGCCTGTGCTACGACCAGGGCCTTCTCGTTGTGCTGGACGGCTCAAAGGGACTCCGCAGTGCCGTCACCAAAGCCCTCAAAGGGGATGTGTGCGTGCATCGCTGTCAGTGGCACAAGCGCGAGAACGTCGTCAGCTACCTCCCGGAGGCAGAACGTCCAAGAGTTCGACGGAAACTTCAGAAAGCCTATGACTGCGACACCTACGAGGAGGCAAAGGCCGCACTCGAATCACTCAAACCCGAACTCAAGCTGATGAATCAGTCTGCCGTGGCAAGCCTCGAGGAAGGACTGGAGGAAACCCTGACCCTCCACCGGCTGGGGATGCTCCCGTTCTTGAAGCGAAGCTTCCGAACCACCAATTGCATCGAGGCGCTCAACAGCATGACCGGCAACCTGATACGGAAGGTCAACCGCTGGAACAACTCTCCTCAGCGACACAGATGGGTCGCGGCCGCACTCCTCGACATCGAACCACGCCTGCGACGCGTGAGCGGATACAAACACCTCCCGCTGCTCAGGCAAGCACTGAAAAACAACCTGAATCTCGGCGACAATCAAGATGCTCGGCAGAGAGCATGAATACCACGGAGCCCGATGAGTTTCAACTGACTATGGGACTTGACCACGAATGGTTGCCTCTCAATGTCTGGAAAATGATGTTGAGCATGGAGATGGGCCCCTTCCCCTGGCGGCCTGAACCTGATAATGAGGCGACACAATAAGGAGCCGATGGCATCTCCGCCCAACACGGACGACTGGATCAACAACCTGCTGCCGCTGCCGCGGGAGGTTTCGATCGCCACCTGGGTCTCCTACGCGCCAGCTGCGGTTTCCGTGCGCACGCGACCGGAGGCAGCTGATGTCGAGCTGCAGGCCGCCGCAGAACTGCGCCAGCTCTTTGTCGACAAGGCGGGCGCCGAACCAAACGGCGACGACTTCGAGATCCTGCTCGGCGTGGTGGACGCTGACGGCATCCTCGACGCTACTGCTGTCGACACCCGTCCCCTGCGGGATGTGCCCAACCGCGAGCAGGCCTACCTGATCCAGCCCGATGGGAACGCAAGGCTCGTGCTCGCAGCCCTCGACGGGCACGGCGTCTACTACGCGGCGCAGACGCTGACCCAGCTCCTCGAGAGGACCGTGTCGAGCGACAGCGTCTCCATACCCCTAGCCACGATCCGCGACTGGCCCGACATCGAAGAGCGCGGGCTGTGGAACTTCCCCGATGTCGCCGAGTGGATCCCGTGGATGGCGTCACTCAAGCTCAACTACGGCAAAATGGCCGACACGCGTCTGACCACCGTCGAGCGCGGCCAGCCGAACAACGCCACCATCGACGTCGACCTCATGCGCTCGGCAGCGCGGCGCGCCTTCAATTACGTACCCTACATCCTGCATCTCAACTTCCTCCACGACGTCGGCCTGTTCCGCGCGTATCCTGAACTGGCCGGAAAGGGAGACGGCGCCCTGGCCGGCCGCTACTTCGCGCACAAACAGGGCAACCAGCATCGCGTGCCGTGTCCGTCGCAACCGAAGCTGGTCGAGATCCTCACCGAGTTGATGGAGTCCATCGCCGCGCAGGGGGCGCACGAGATCAGCTGCTGGCTGAGCGAGCGCCCGGCACAGTGCGGCTGCCCGGCGTGCACCGCGGTCGGTCAGTTCGTACTCGAGGCGCGTTCGTTCACCGCGGCGTGGCGCAAGGCACAGGAGCGGTTCCCAGAGCTGCAGATCCGGCTGTTCCTGTCAACGACGACGTCGGAGCGCGATCATCAGGTGGTGGCCGAGGCGCCGCCGGACGTCAAGATCGAGCGGGCCTGTGCCGGCTGGCTCGAACGCTTCCCACACCATCCCCGCGACCTGATCGCCAATCCACTTCTCGATCGTTCCGCCGCCGAAGGCCGCTGGGTCGCCTCCTACGACGTGCCGATCGGCGCGTTCGGTCGTGTCGACACCCCCGAGTACAAACTGCCCGAGCGCTCGGCCCATCGCATCCGCAACTATGTGGAGCAGCTGATCGCCCGGCGCTACAACGGCGCCTACGGCATGCTGGCGTGGCAGGCGTTCGCTCGAGAGATATGCGGCTTCAACATCGCCGCACTGGCCGAATGGTCGTGGAACGGCGGCGGCCGCGACGAGGAGGCGTTTGCCACGGCCTGGGCACGTCGCAGCGGCTATGACGACCCCGAACGCGTGGGACGCTGGGCCGCATTGATCGGACCAATCGAGTTCGACGTCTACGACTCCGACTTCCCGTTCTGCTACTCGTGGGGTCAGGCGATCGAGATGGTGGACCGGCGAGATCGTCCGGTCCTCGGTGAGGGGATGTTCCGATATTACGCGAGCACCGAAGACTTCGAGCACAAGAAAGCGGTCTGCACCGAAGCCCTCGAACTCGTATCCGATGAATCGTACGCCGACCTCGCCCACGAAACTCAGGTCGTGCGCACCTACATCGGCCTGACTGAAGGCATCTGCCGCGTCGCCGAACTGGTTGCCGCCGTCGATCTCACTGATGCACCCGCTCAGACGCAGCTGCTGGAAGCGGTGATGACACTGGAACGCGCCGGCGCCGACAACACAGCCGCCATCCGCACGTGGCGAAACGGGCTGGGCCCCGAGCCGTGGCACTACCGCGTGCACGACGCGATTCAGGGAACGGAGCACACCGTAGCGGAGATTGCCCGTATCGTCCGCGAGCGACATCTACATTGAAGATGGATGATGTGAGAATAGTATCGTCGACAGATTACCCTCAAGGCCTCTCAATTCTCACACGTTTTATGTTCACATCTACTATGCCTAGGAGAACCCCTTGCTAATATTCGACGGCGACTACCCGATGGCCTACGGTGCGCTCGACCTGAACCGGGACTTGACGCTTCCGTTGGACGAAGTGCGCGCAGCCGAATCCGACCCGGCGAACGTCCCGTTTGCGTGCCTGCCCGAGATGCGCAAGGGCGGCGTTTACTGCGCCCTGATGAAGATCACGGCCCGCCGCCAGCGGGAAAGCAGTATCCTTCCGGGGTATCGTGGCAAAGAAGCGGCGCACGGCGCTGCAAAAGGGAACCTGGCGTTCTACCGGGCGCTGGAATCTACGGGCGAGGGTGTTGTCATCACGACGGGAAAGCAGCTCGATCACCTGGCCGAGCAATGGGAGCAAACCGACAACCGCGCCGAACTCCCTGTCGGTCTGTTGATCGGCCTGGAGGGGGCCGACCCGATTCTGACGCCGGACCAGGTGCACGATTGGTTCGCAGACGGCGTGCGCGTGGTCAGCCTCACGCACTACGACACGAGCCGGTACGCGCACGGGACGGGCACGGGCACAGAGGGTGGGTTGATGGCGCCGGGGCCGGAACTGCTGCGCGAGATGACTAGCTGCGGCATGCTGCTCGACACGACGCACATCGCAGATCGCAGCTTCTGGGAAGCGCTCGAGCATTATCAGGGGCCTGTCCTGGCGAGTCACCAGAACTGCCGCGCCCTCGCGCCCGGTGAGCGCCAGTTCGACGACGATCAGCTGCGAGCGGTGATCGAAAGGGATGGCGTCATCGGCGCGTCGATAGATACCTGGATGCTGCGGGAGAAGCAGGACATCGACTGGGCGTCGACCGCATCCTACTCGCGCCGGGACTATTTCACCCGCGACGAAGTCACGCTCGAGCATATCGCCAACCACGTGGACCACGTCTGTCAGTTGGCCGGAAACGCCCTACACGCGGCAATCGGCGGCGACACCGACGGTCAGGGAGGCGTCGACGGCGCGCCGTTCGAGATCGACACCGTAGCCGACTACCAGCAGATCGCGCAGATCCTAGAAAGACGCGGCTACAGCGATGAAGACGTGGCCAACGTGATGCACCGCAACTGGCACCGTTTCTACACGACCTATTTGCCCAACTGAACGCGAGCGCGTGGACCTGGCGATCGACGGCAGTTATCAGATCAAAAGAGATTGCAGCAAGCCATTCACAGCGAATCGCCAATCACCTGGGATGGCCGACGATTGCTTTGCGTCGTGAAGGACTGAGGGCATTCCGGCGGCGACAGAGAATCAGGATCAGGGAGAGAGAACCCACGTGAATGAGAGCAGGAAAGCAGCCCGCTGGCGCAGGCGGCGGATAATCTACAACAACGACGGTGATGACGTGAAGGAGGCGCAAAATCGCCACGACGTCCACTGGCAGCTTATGGTGCGGAGTGGGGGCGAGCTGATCGATGATTTTCTCCAAGCACGTACCACATCGCTGGTGGACACCCAGGTTGACAGCATCTGGTATTCTACCTGCACGGCCGGCCTCCTGTTCACGCACCACACAGAACTGGGTGGGTATTGCGGCAAAGGGATCTCACAGGAGCTCATCGACACCTACGGGCGCGACAATCTCCAGATTCAGGTGGACTACGCTCACGAGAACAACCTGGAGGTCTTCTGGTCATTACGCATGAACGACACCCACGACGCCCATCCGAAAGGCTACCGCAGCAACTACTGCGGGGTGGCACCCTTCAAAACGGAAAATCCGCACTATCTGTTGGGAGAGGCAGACGATTGGTACAAGTACCCCGGTGAACCGCGACAATGGTGGACTTCTCTCGATTTCACTTATCCAGAGGTTCGTGAGCACATATTCTCGTTGATTGAGGAGGTGTGCAGGGGATACGACGTCGATGGCGTCGAGTTGGACTTCCTTCGCCATCCCACGTTCTTTCCGCCTACTCTGGATGGAAATCCAGTGGATCCGGACCAAGTGGAGATGATGACCGACCTCGTACGGCGTATACGAAAGATGGCCGATGAGGTGGAACGAGAACGAGGGCGTCCCCTATTGCTGGCAGTGCGCACGCCGTTTGCACTCGCAGACGCGCTATTCGTTGGCCTGGATCTGCAACAGTGGCTCGCGGAAGATCTCATCGATGTGCTGATAGCGGGCGGGCTCTTCGAGCGGATCATGACCGAGCCGCTGCAGGAGGTCGTGGAGCTGGGACACGAGTTTGAGGTCCCGGTGTACCCTTGTGTCGGGTGGCCATTCTGGCACTACTGGGCTTTTCTGGATCTGGGAGCGGGCGAACACCGGACCCGCGGTTCGTGGGTGGAAACCCTGTATGGCGGTCACCCTAACGACATCGACAAGCAGTGTTACATCGTCGCTTGGAATGCTTGGAAGGGATCCGCGGCGGCGTGGCGTGGGGCCGCGATGAATGCGTGGAACGCTCGTGCGGACGGGATCTATGTGTTCAACGGTTTCCACAGTACGCCAATCGAAAGGTGGCGGGAGATCGGTGATCCCAAAACGCTGGCGAACAAGGAAAAGGTGTTCGGCGTGGATCGGTTCCCTGGCGAGTCCAACCTCTCAAAACC
Source organism: Candidatus Latescibacterota bacterium (assembly GCA_965198115.1). Classification (GTDB taxonomy): domain Bacteria; phylum Latescibacterota; class UBA2968; order UBA2968; family UBA2968; genus UBA6620. The sequence continues at coordinate 5,534,356 of OZ240241.1, forward strand.
GGGAGAGCTGGAACTGAAACCGAGGCAACCCGTCACCGCCCACTTTCAGATTGGCGAGGATGTAGCATCGGGAAACGTCTCCGGGTTGCGCTTTCGTCTTCACCTGTGGGACTTTTCAGACGATGACGAGATCGAAGTGAAGCTCAACGGTGGCTCCCTCGATGACCTAAGACGGGCCGGATTACCCCAGACATCGACGTCGGGGCAATGGTTGGAATGCCGGCTGAATCCCGAACAGGTCAAAAGAGGCGAGAATAAAGTTGAACTGATGGTGAGTAAGCGGGATGCTGCAATGACCACGCCCCTTGTCGTGGATGCTGTGCAATTGCACGTTTAGCCGGCGTCTTTCAGAATCAGAAAGGAAACCATATGCCTCCCGACATCACCGACTACGGCAACTCCTACGTCCGTTGGACCGGCAGGCGCTCCGCCGACGACAAGCGCAAACCCGGACATATGCCTGGGGACAACACCGTGCGCATCCTTCTCGACTCGCGTTGCTGGATCACGGATGCATCCGGAGAGACGCGTGAGTACAACATGATTTCTCCATGCCGCACGGAGTGGATGTACCGCACAGACGTTCTGTGGCAGCAGCCCAATTACGAATTCGCCGGCATATACTCCGCCACCGAGTGGATGGCCGGACACATCAGGGCCGGCGACGTGCAGGAATTCGGCGGCGACTGGCGGGTGGCTCGCAAGATCGACGATCTTTTCCGCGAGCTCCGAACCGATGTCAAACACCATCAAGAAGTCGAGGAACTGGAAAACGACGAGCAGGTTGTCAAGGCAACGCTGACTTCCGACCCGGTCGTTGCCCGCACGGAAGTGTGGAGTTCAGACGAGAGCACGCGAGCCGTCATCGAGTACCCGATCAAGACCATGAACGTACAACTCGACCGGCGTCGCTTCCAGGTCGACACCGGTCCCCTCATCTACCCGGATCTCGATGCCGACGAAGAGAGCGAGATCAAGAAGCTCCACTTCGCGTTCGTCTGCTTCAATGTCAACGACGTCGCCGAGTTCATCCTTCGCGGCCCGACACCGGTGATGCGCGACGACGAGCAGGTCGGAACTTACATCGACTATTCGAACGTCCGCCGGGTACCGATCAAGAACACCTTCTACGCAGCACGGCGGTAGCGATCAGCCTCCTGTCTACGACAGCCGCGAAGCAGAAGGTGCTGGCAGCGGATATCTACGAGTGGACATTTCGACGTGAACCTTGGAACAAAAGAAGAGAAAACCAAAGTGGAGCGTCGGGCCCGTTTGCTCGCATAAGTGCCACTAGGGGAAAAGGATGCGATCTATTGAGCTGGCCGTCCGCTACGGCCGGGAGATTGCAGATCCAGGGGTAGAATCGCACGAGGCGAATCTGCGCTACGGCGAACTCAGCTGGCGCCTGCCAGTGGCGGAAACCGCGCTGGTGCTCGTCGATTGCTGGGAATATTTCCCTCTGGAGAGTTTTGTCGCGCGCGCCGCAGAGATCTGCGAGATGAAGATCCGGCCCGTGCTCGCAGCGTGCCGCGGGTTGGGGGTTACCGTCGTCCACGCGCCGAGCCCGAATTGGGCAGCTAACTATCCCGAGTTTTTCATTATCGGCTCGAGCCCCAGAGCGCGCCCCACACAGCGGCCACCAACGACTGGCCGCCACCGATCGACGAGGCCCTTGCCGTGCCCAGGACGGATGCGGAGCCGGTCTATAAAGCGTGGTGGGAAAGCGCCTTTCCCGACGACTTGCACATCTCCCCGCATCTCGCACCTGCGGGTGATGACATCGTGTTGTCAACCGGCGAGGGGTTGCACGCTCTGTGCCGCGAGCGCCGGATCAGGCACCTGGTATACGCGGGTTTCGCGACCAATATCTGCGTGCTCTTTCGCGACTACGGCGTGCGCGCGATGGGCCAGATGGGCTACAATATCCTCTTTATCCGCGATGCAACGACCGGGGTGGAAGCGAGCGAGACGGTCGGCGATCTGGGGGCGACCCGGGCGGCCGTTTTCTTTATCGAGACCAAGGTCGGCGTAAGCACGACCGCCGAAGCGTTTGTCGAAGCTTGCCGTTCTTAAATTCCCTATCCCCTGATTCCCTACTCGCTCCCCTAAACCTTCATCTGCGACTCTGTTCAGGCAACGCCGGGTAGAAGCTGGCGACCCGCCTCTCTCAATAACGCACAGAGAGTTGAACGCAATCCAGCACCAGCGGCGCTTGAGCTGCTGCGTCCCGTCGTTCCAACAGCACCTCGACCTGATTCTCACCTCGCCTGACCTGTTCCGGCTTCAGCCCACATTCCAGCCAGCGTCCGCTCGACCCGGCCTGCGGCTCACCCCGCACCAGATCGTTCAGCAAGGCCCCGTTGAGTTTTACCGGCATCTTGTCATCCGCCATCAGATCCCAGAGGTGCAGACGAAAACGCAGCTTCGAAATTGTGTTCGAGCCAAGATCTTCACCCACCTGAAAGTGTAGCCCGAGCGGCTCCCCCTGCTGGACTTCCACCTCGATCATCTTCTCGAAGCTCGAGTCCCCGCCGAAGTGATCGATCCCGTATAGCTTGTCCTTGCCTGCCATCGATTCGGGGTCGCCGATCTCCCGCCATATCTCGGGCTCGCCCAACGCCGGATTGAAGATGTAGATCCCGTCGGCACCGGCATTGAACATGTTCGTGGCGGCGGCGCGCCACGCTGCCCGGGTGCCTTCCCACCCGTTGATGACTGGGATATACGACGGCTTGCCCAGGCGATCCGGTTGCCCACCGTAGAGGGTTTCCAGCCACAAGGTGCGGTTCCTCTGCGTGCCCTTGGAATGACCGAGGAAAGCCCAGTGGACCCAGAAAGCCCAGTCGATGCAGGGATACACCGGCACATCGTGCCGGTGCCCCAGTGCGACGATATCCGCAAACGACTCCGTCATGCACGATTCACTGCCGCCGCCGGGGATCAGCAGGTCTAGGAGGTCCTCCCCGAGCCATTGCTCCAGATCGACGCCGATGAAACGCGCATCCGCCGTGTTGAACGGTGTCCGCGCCGCCACGAGCAGCGGGCGCCCTCTCTTCGCGCCCACCTCGTCGGCCACATTCCGGACACGCCGCACCAGATCGGTCATCATATCCAGGTGCTGCGGTTCTACCGGACGCATCTCACGCGTTGGACGGAAATACGGGTAGTGTCGGAAAAAGTCCATCTCCATCCCGTCCACATCGTAGTTGTGCGCCACCTCTGCGATGATCGAAAAAACGTGGTCTCGCACCTCCGGGAAGCTGTAGTCGAGGGCCGTCCACGGTCCGCTCTCCGTGTCCTCCGGCTCCCCCATGAGGAATTCCGGATGGTCGCGCTTGAAGGGCGCCAGACCGTAGTCCCAGCGCCGTGCACCCGGAGGGTAAGAATCGTGGCCATCGTTCATGCGCAGCGACCAGAACGACTCCATGCCGTGCGCGTGGCTGAAGTCGGTCTGGATCTGCAGGGTGTCGCGCTCGTACTGCTCGACAAGCTCCAGCGGCATCTCCTTGTCATAGAAGCCGCCCAATTTCGTGTGGTGCGAGAAAATGAGCCCGGCCATGCAGCTTGCGTACCAGTTGCTGTCCACCTGTGAGCCGATCAACGGCGTGCTCCGCGCATCGAGGAAATCATCGATGAGCTCACCCGCCGTGCGCACAGCCAGACTCTCAGCGACGTCGTGGTCGTGTGCCATGCCCGAGCGCGCGTAGATGGCATCGTCACCATCGTTGTTGTAGATGATGCGGCGTTTACGCCAGCGCGCTTTCTTTCTCGCTTCGCTCATCACATGCCTCCTTGAAGACCCGTATGGCGGTTGGCCTGTCGGCTGCTCTACCCGGACTGCATTCATCCTTTCCAGATCTGCTCCGCTGCAGCATGCTTCTCTGCTGAGATATGTACTCGATCGTGTGAACAGCGCGGGCGCGACCACGCCCGGGTATCTGGGTAGGGGTAGGCAGCACGCCCATCACGTTCCAAGGTCAGGCCGAGGCCTCGAGGGCAGAGGACTGTGGTGGGAGGCTACGAAGCCCGAGCGCCGCGAAGAAGGCGATCAGAATGAATAGTGCGGCGAAAGCGAAGACGAAAGGGCCCATCGATCCGTAAAGTACACCCCCCACGGTCAATCCGAAAATGCTCGCCAGGCTGCCCGCACTGCTGGCGATTCCCTGAACGCGTCCCTGATAGTCCTGGTTCGTCGTCTTCGATAGTGACGACATGACCGATGGCCACATGAGGCCGTTTCCCAGGCCAATGCCGCAGCGCCGACATAGGTCATGACAATCGCCTCCGACAGAAAGAAGAGAAAGCTGCAGCCGAGGATCAGACTGCCGACGACGATGAGCCGGCCTTCGGACCACCGGAAGCGCGCTCGAGAGCCGGGCCCTGCACGACGGCCATGAGGAGTCCGAGAACGGCAAAGAACATACCTGTGTCTGCAAGTTCCCAATCGAGTCGCTTCACGGCGTCGACAGGAAATGCGATGTAGTAGAAATTGAATCCCAGGAAGACCAGGAAGTAAATGAACAGGTGACGCCTGACCCCGGGGAAACGAAGGACCTCTTGAAGACTGAGCACTTCCGGGCAACTGAGCGCATAACATTCCTTCTGCTCCTGACCGAACATCTTTCGGAGACACGCCGGATCCGGGTCACTGCTCAGCTGAGCTGGTCTCGTTTCCGGAAGCAGGAAGAGGATCAACAGCGTGGCGACGGTTGATATGAAGATCGCCGCCAGAATCGGGTTGGACACCCCTCCCTCAGAAGCTCCGAGGACGCCGGCAATCGCCGGTCCTGCTACAAATCCCAGGTTCGAAGACACGGACATTCGGCCGAAGTTTGTGCTTCGGTTCTCGTCGTCAGAAACATCTGACAGATACGCATTCGCCACCGAAACGTTACCACCGGTAATCCCGTCGAGGATTCGTGCACCGAACAGAACGAGGAGGGAGAGAGTTACGGTGAAGGCCCCTACCATCTCCGACTCGATCTGCCATATTTCAGTCTTGGGCAGGTAGAGGGCTGCGAGGAAGATGCACCAGGAAATCAGGGTCCCGATCTGGCTCAGCAGGAGGATCCGGCGACGTCCATAGCGATCGGACCAGCGGCCGAGAATCGGTGCGCCGATCAACTGGAAGACCGAATAAGCGGCTCCGAGAAATCCGTAGACGAATGCGTTGCCACCCAGGTCGAGCACCAGGAAAACCAGGAACGGCATCACAATGCTGAACCCGAGGGTGCCGACGAAGTTCACGGCCAGTATGGGAAACAGTCTCTTGTCCATCGGCTTCTCTCTTATGACACTGTTAAGTCCGATCCCATTGCGATCTCGAGGACCACTGGGCGGCATCCCCGAGCAGGAAACCGGCACCTGAAGACAGGGCTTGAAAATCAACTGATGACCCTACAGTTTCTTCGGAATATCGTCAAGAAGAGAGGCGATCGCCCCACGACGCCCATCAGTGGAGAATGTGTGTCGTGGAGCGTCTTGCGCTTCAATCGCAAGCTCAGCCTTCTAAGAAAGCCTTGATAGGAAGAGTAAACGGCAGCGTGTCGGAGTCTCAGCAAATGTTGAAGACATCAGGGAGGTAAGATGGCGTTTTCTGGGTTCGGAACGGTGCACAGGCCCACTGTGACGGGCAAGTGTGGAATGGTGGCCTCGGCCCATCCATTGGCATCACTCGCAGGGCTGCGGATTCTGATGGAGGGCGGGAATGCGATTGATGCGGCAGTTGCAACAGCAGCGGCCCTGAACGTGGTGGAGCCGTATATGTCTGGCCTGGGTGGCGACGGGTATATGCACATCTACAGCGCGAATAAGAAAGAACATCAGGTTCTGGACTATATGGGACGTGCGCCCGGCAGGGCCGAAATAGGACTTTTCGACAATCCTGAGAAGCGGGAGTTGGGTCCGCTCAGTTGTCTGGTGCCAGGCGCTTGTGGGGGGTGGTTGGAAGCCCTGGCGCGTTACGGGACAATGGATACGGAAGCGGTCTTTGGACCGGCGATTGAATACGCCGAGGACGGATTCGCAGTGACCGTCAAGAACCATGAGTTTATCGGGGGGGCAGTTCCAAATCTGCTCAGGTTTCCGGCCTCCGCCGAAAACTATCTGACCGGTGGCACAGGACCTCGGCCCGGCGAGGTGTTGGTTCAGAAAGATCTGGCGCAGACGTTTCGAGCTATTGCCGAAGGAGGATCCGAGGTTTTCTACAAGAGTGAAATTGCGGAACGGATCGTGAAATACGTGGAAGAGCACGGCGGGATCATGACCATGGATGATCTGTCCGGGTTCTCACCGGAGTGGCAAGATCCGATTTATACGACCTATCGGGGACACCAAGTGTTTGCGCCCCCTCCACCGTGTCAGGCAGTTCAGTATCTGGAGATGCTGAATATTCTGGAGGGGTTTGATCTGGAAGAGATGGGACACAACACCGTTGATACACTGCACCTGTTCATCGAAGCCGCAAAGCTTGCCACGGCCGATCGCGTGGCCTATGCGGGGATTGAGAACCCACCCACGGCAGGCCTGATTTCGAAGGCGTTTGCAGAGGACCGCAGGGGTCTCATTGGCGACCGAGCCACGTATTCGGGTGGAGAAGTCTACAGCAGCTCGCCCGATGCGCTTTCATCGGGAGACCCACACGCGTGGATGGCGACAGAGTGCACAACTCATTTTGACACGGTGGATTCGGAGGGCAATGCGGTGTCGACGACCCAGAGTCTGGGCGGCGCATTTGGTTCTGCGGCGGTCGTGCCCGGCACCGGTCTCGCGCTCAATAACTTCTTAAAATGGTTCGATTACGATCCCGACAGCCCCAACGTGATTGGACCGAGAAAGAAGATGGAGATGTGTATGTCTCCGGTACAGGTGTGGGACGATGAGAGATTGAGGCTATTGATCGGGACGCCTGGCAGTTACGGGATATTACAGACGACGCTCCAGATGATTATGAATGTGATGGACCACGGGATGCACGTACAGGCGGCGATCGAAGCGCCCAGGCTGAAGACATCTCTGGGATACAGGGTGGATGTGGAGACCCGGATTTCTGAAGAAGTGCTGGGAGAACTGGAGCAGAAAGGACACGAGTTCAATCGACTGGGAGACTGGTCGGCGGGTGTTGGAGGTGGACAGGGAATCGAGGTGGATCGGGAGACAGGATCGTTCATGGGTGGGGCGGATCCGAGGCGCGATGGGTATGCGCTCGGTTTCTGATCCCGTTCCTTTGTGTGCACAGCCTGCGTAGAACGCACTCTCGAAACACACCCAGCTCAACTCCGCCGGACACGGCGGCGTGACGTCTGTTTCTCACGCGGCTTCCGACTGGAAGATCTCGGAGTATTGCCTCATGAACCAAAAGACGTGCGACATTCTCATTCATAACGGCCAGATCCTGACCATGGACCCGGAGCGCAGGATTTACAATCCGGGAGCGGTGGCCATCGCAGGTTCGCGTATCGTGGGGATTAGCGCCGATGCGGAGCTGCGACAACGATTCGTCGGGCGTCAAACGATCGATGCCGAAGGCGCGATCGTCCACCCCGGCTTCATTGACGCACACAATCATATCGTGCACACCACATGTCGGGGGATCTTCGACAACATCCACGACGCGGGTGCACCCGTCAATTTCGCTGATTGGAAAGCCGGCGTCACCCCTGAGGACGAAGCGGCCGCCATTGCCATGGCCACGGTCGAGCTGCTCCGCAGCGGCTTCACGATGTTCATTGAGCCGGGCTCCCTGTTTTCGACCGATGCGGGAGCGGATGCGGTCGAGCGTGTGGGCACGAGAGCCATGTTCGCCCCGCTCTATCTTTGGGATCGGCGCGAACCCTTCGATGCCGTGCCCTCACTCGAGAGTGCGAGCCTGATGGCTCGCGCACCGATCGACCACGACCGGTCGATGGGACAATTGGATGTGGAGCTGCACCGCAACCAAGACCCCGAGGCGTTGGTCCGCGGCTACATCTTCGTTTACGGGATCGGGACGGCCTCGCCTGAATTGCTGCAATCCGCCCACGCTTGTGCTCGCGACAACGACGTACCGCTGCACCTGCACGCCGGTTACACCCTCAAGGAAGCCGAGATCTACCGTGCAATGTACGGCGTCAGCCAGCTCGTACACTTACAACAGCTGGGGGTCCTCGACGAGCATACCGTCGTCGTCCACACCTACGCGCTGGAAGAAGCCGATGAAATGGCAGCTCGCGAATCGGGCTGCCAGATTGCGTGGTGCCCGGCCGCGTTTTTCTCGCTAGGCATCGCACAGAGTGTGAGCTTCAAGATGGCGGAGCGCTATCGTCGAGGCCTCCGGCTCTCCCTGGGCACAGACGGTCCTCGCAACGGCACACCCGGCGAGACCATGCTCGCGGCGCGTTTCGTCTCACAAGCCTACGCGGATCCCCTTTCCCCTGGCGCGCTACTCGAAATGCAAACCATCAACGCTGCCGCTGCCGCCGGGCTGGACGCAGAGCTGGGAAGTCTGGAGTCCGGGAAGCGCGCGGATGTCGTCGTGAGATCGCCACGGGTGGCTGAAGCCTATCCCGACAACAACCCGACGCACATCCTGGCACTCACGATGAGGGCCGGCAGCGTGGAAACGGTTCTGGTGAACGGCGAGGTTGTCTTCAGCGGAGGACACTCGACCCGAGTGGATGAGTCCGAGGTTTACCGAACCGTCTCTGATTCGGTCGTTGCGCGAGCGAAGCGGCTCAATATCGATCCCGGCCCGGATTGGCCAATCGTGAGCTGATCGACCGGATTGACCAGGCGCGTTGTGGAGGGGTGTGGAGCCCAGTGTCAGCCCGTCAGCGCCTGATGCAACCGTTCGAGAAACGCGAGCTTATCCATCTTTTCGGCGATTCGACCATCGTCCTGCGTGCGCTGATCCTTGTCAAAGCCGTGATTGGCCTGTATCTGGTCGCTGAAGAACGGTTTGGGGTTGTCAGCGCCTTCGATGTCTTCCTGTATTGCCTTCTGAAGCTGCGGAATCCGTCCCATCAGATGATCCACATCCCTCGGCTTGAAATCTTCTGCAAGCTGTAGGAACTGGATGCCGTCGCCGTCGTTGTAGAGACCGTCCCGTCCAGCGCCTGACAGATACGTCACCAGAATGTTGCGGCGAGCTTCGCTTTCCCAGATGGGACGACGCGCGATGGCCTTGAACAAGGGTCGCTCCTGGACGAAGGACTCCTGCCCGAGCAGGCTCCAGACCGGCTCGGGAATCGCGCCGTCCAGCCGAAGGCGATAGACGTAGCGTTCGAGAATCACCTCCTGCAGCACGACCCTGAAATCACCATCACGCGTCACGAGCTCCGCACGCGTCGGCCGCGCCTCCAGCTGTTCCACCAGCGCCGGCCATTCCTCCCTCGGAACGGACTCGGCGCCCAATAGCTCCGCAAACACGGCTTGATCCGGCAGCTTCGGTGTGAACAACGGCGACAGGATCAGCTCGTATTCGTGTTCCTCCAGGTCCGCCAGCCCGGTCTCGAGAAACACGCCCACCTCGTCACGGTCGATTTCGTGAGTGCTCCAGATATTGTCGATGATCCGATCGGGGACCTCCCGGGGGCGTTCCAGTTCTTTGGCTATCGTCTCTATCAATTGTGACACGTCGTAAGTTCCTCTCCAGTCGTGCTCCGGCCGAGCGTAGTCACGTAGCGGGCATTTTCCCGAGTTGCGTAGGCTCGGTGTCTACCATACGTGACAAGAAGAATAAGGGAACCATTCGGGGCCGCAAGGTCGGTGTCGGCCGAACAAGTCTCGGGTCGCTCGAGTATGCCGTGGCATAGGACAAACCTGACCAGGTGCATCGTGGAAACTGACAGGCGTTCGTAGAGCAAGTGAATATATTGGAGGTGGATCACCAACCGCCGTCGGGGCGCGGCTGCTCGAATGCTATTTGCACATTGCTTCGACAACAGAGGGATGACCTATGACTGATGAAGGTATTCCCAAGATCGTGGGTGTGTGCCACGTAGGGCTGCACGCGGAAGATCCAACGGCCCTTGCCGATTTCTACAGGGACACGATGGGTATGCAGGTCGTTGGCAGTCGGTCTGGAACGGATGGATCAGATTGCGCCTTCCTCAGCAGCCGGCCGGACGAGGAATCTCACGAAATCGTCTTCTTCGCAAATCCTGCGGGCAGGCACACTGCGTTAAAAGTCAAATCATTGGCGGACTTGCGCACCTTCTACCAACACATCGTAGATCGGGGCGTGGCAATCAAAAGATCCGTCAACCACGGGGTATCGCTCGCCTTCTACTTCGATGATCCAGAGGGAAACACGATCGAAATCTACTGGGCGACGGGGCTTGCGTACGGCCAACCCTATGGCCACCGTGTCGACTTGACGCTGAGTGAAGAGGCGCTGCTGCAAGACGTGACAGAACTGGCTGCCAAAGTCGGCGTTCCCTATCCATAGAGCCATGCTGATTTCGCGTCCTTGAACGGACGCCCCAACTACACCTCTTAGTCAGATGAGGAGAAGCCATGCGCTTGATCATCATTGGCTGTGAATTCACAGGTAAACGACCCTGGCACGGAACCTAGGCGAGTGGATGGAGCGCGAGCTCGGTTCGTGTACGACGAGCTTTCACGACCACTTCCTGCCGTGGGATCCGGCCGACCCAGGACCCAAGGGGGAGCGTATTGACGACGAATTGAAACTGCTGTCGCTGAACGAGCCTTCGGTCGTGGACAAGTACAACCGCTACGTCATCCACTACCATACGCACCCCGGCTTCTACGCCAGTCCGGACCACTGTGTCGTCGGCTGGTACTACGCCGACGCCGTCTATGGGCCGCTCTACTACGGCTTCGGCGGCCCTGGCCATGAGGCTGACCGACAGATCATGGCGCGGTCATACGATGCGATGGTAAAGCAGATGGCGCCGGACACGGTGCTCGTCTACCTGACTGCCGACGCCGAGGTGATCCGCGAGCGGCAGGCCGCGCAACCGCGACCGTATCCCAAGGCGGAGGACATCGAGCACATCCAGCAGCGCTTCGCTGAAGAGTTCGAGCGGTCGCTGCTGGACCACCGCATCACGCTGGACACCAGCACGAAGACCCCGCAAGAAACGTTGGAGGACTTCGTCGGGCAGATGGAACCCCACTGGACCCCGGCCGATCGGCTGCGGCGAAGAGTCTGAACCGGTGGACGGTTGACCCCTCGACTCCCCATCGATACGTACCTGTCGGCACTACTCAGGACACGGCGCTCGGGACAGGCGAAAACACGCCCATTGCGGATCGCGAATGGGGACTTCTCGACCCTTCGCTACGTCCTTGCTTCGCATGACTACTCAGGACACAGCTCCGCCCGAAGTGACCCTGCTTTCGTTCATTCTACAGTGCGATTAATGTAACACCCCACATACCCATCCTCATAAATCCTAGAGAGGAACGATGAGTAACCCAACCCACCGCCCGCGCAACATCCTCTACATCTTCACCGACGACCAGAGCTATCGCTCGGTGAGCTGCTATCCTGGAGCGCATCCGTGGGTGAGAACACCGAACATCGACCGCCTCGCGCGTGAGGGTGTCCGCTTCACCAACTGCTACACTGGGGCCTGGTGCGCTCCGTCGCGCGCCACCTACCTGACGGGCAAGCTTCAGCACGGCATCACGAGCGTGCATCTGCCCTCGGGCTATCCGAACTTCATCCGCGATCCGGACCGGTGTCCTTACTGGCTCGAGGATCTCCGTGAGAACGGCTGGTACACCGGCATCATCGGCAAGTGGCACACCGGTCCCGATCACGGCCACGGCCGCTACTGGGACTTCTCTGCAATCTGGGACCACAGCCAACCCGAGAAGTACGGACCCTATTACACCAACCAGAAGATGAGCATCCAGGGAGGGCCACCGGAAGAGGTGGGTGGCTACTCTACGGACAACTACACGGAGTTTGCTCTGGAGTTCTTGCGTGGACGCACCGAGGAACCGGACAAGCCCTGGCACCTCTGGCTGTGCTACGACGGGGTGCACGGGCCTTGGACGGTGGCGGACAGACATCTCAAGGATTATTCGGAGGTCCCCCAGGTCCCAACGCCCGAGGACATCTATCCCCCGCGACCCACCAAGGCCGCGCACATGCGCCCCTACGGCATGTGGCGCGAAGATGACAACGGCCAACCGGTCTTCATCACGGACGGCCGGACGCTCACCAACTGGGTGCAGCAGTACAACCGTGCGGTACGCGCGCTAGATGAAGGCGTCGGCCGGGTCATCGACGTCGTTGAAGAGATGGGGCAGCTGGACGATACGTTGGTCGTCTTCACGTCCGACCAGGGCTTCGCCTGGGGGCAACACGGCTTCTGCCACAAGTTCGCGCCCTACGATGCCAACATCAAAGCCCCGATGATCATGCGGATGCCGAGCCTCATCGAAGCTGGCACGGTATGCGACGCACCCATCGGCGGACAGGACATCCCGCCGACCTTCCTCTCACTGATCGGGATGGAGCCACCCTGGCCCATGCACGGCCACGACCTGTCGCCGCTACTCGCCGAACCAGACGCCGAATGGGATCATCCCCTTCTGATGGAAAACACGCGCTACAACTTCGGCGAATACACCGATGTCGGCACCGGTGAGGCCGAAGGCGGGATTCCTTGGTGGGTGTCGCTACGCACGGGGAAATACAAGTACATCCGCTGGCTCGTTCACGGTGAGATCGAGGAGATGTACGACCTCGAGAACGATCCTGAGGAGCTGGAGAACCTCGCGCTGGAACCGGGGCATCACGAGCGGTTGGCTCGACTGCGCCAGCAGACCATTGACGAGCTTCGTCGGACGGAGGCAGGAATGGTGGACAACCTGCCGCCGGTAATGGTGTTGACGAAGGAGGAGCTACTGGGCGGCGTATGAAACGGTGGGCGGTCGGCAGTATGCGGTGGGCGGTGTCATTGACCCTTATGATTCCGGCAGATGACCTTATCCCGGAGTGCAGCCATTGATTCGGGCCATCGAACACCAGGGCGTGCTCATCCGAGAAGCGGGCCTACCCGGAGAGACGCGTGCCGAAGACATCGTGCCCGCGCATCCCAACGGTACCCAGGTGAGCCGCAACCGATGGCTCCTCGTCTACGCGACCCGTGGATTCCGCGGCGTCGACGACGACTTGAGTATTCTCTACCAGCTCCGGAGCAAAACCCCTGACGGGACGCTCGTCGCCGAGGGTGTTCTCGCCAAATGGATCGACGACTGGGATCCGCTTGGAGACGGGAATCACTATGTCAAGCAGCACGGTCATCCCGTCGTCTTCGGCGTACCCAAAGGCGCGCTCGTCCAAGGCCAGCCGGCCCCGAGTGCCAACTGCTTCGTCGCCAAGTGGCGACAGTGTGCGCGCGTACTCGACCCGGACACCGGCCACCTCGTCCACGGAACATCCGATCCGGAACTCAAACGACGTACGCAGTCCGTTGGATAGATTCAGTTCCGCCTGAACGCAGACGAAACCGATATCGAGATCACCCAGCCGGCGGGCGCTCTCCGTCAGGTCGGCTACGAGAGCGGGCCCGCTTTCTGCAGTCACACGTCCGTCGTCGCCATGAACCAATCGTTCACCCAAGCGGTCCCGTTCGACGATGCCGGCACGGAATGGGCGGACTGCAATCACTTCGACGGACGCCGCCTCGCCGCCCTCCGATACACCTTCAATCGCACGACCGGGCTCTACGAATGGACCGAGACAGGCCCGCTGGTGGACAGCGACCATCCTCTGACCGAGGCCAGCGTGTGCCCCTACGGATCGGATTGGATCATCGCCGCTCGAACCAGTCAAGCCGTGGGTGGCGTCGCCTGGAGTCGCACGGCCGACCCTTTCACCACCGTGCCCGAACCTTGTTTTCCTGGCACGATCAACTCCAACGCACCCGTCACCGCCTATACTTGTCCGGATGGCGCGTTACGCCTCTTCGGGGGCGACGTCGACGCCTCGCCCTACGGGAACGGTCGGGACCCCCTCTACTGCTGGGACGTCGATCCCGACAACGGATACACGACGTCCCATCGTCGAGAGGTCTTCGACACGGTCAAGGCCGATCTCCCCATCGACCACCGACCGACTGTCGATATGTGCAAGCTTCTCCCCCACACGGGCGGCCCGTCCCAATACATCGCGCACCGCGTTCGCCCCAAGAGTACACGCGATCCGGTCTACACGGGTCAGGCTGTCTCCGAGGCCGAGATCGATTGCGCGGGCATCTACTACGCCCGCGTCGAGTACGACGACGCGTATCCATCTCCGTGGACCTTCGAATGACCCCAAGGCTGAGATCACTGGTCGACAATTCATGAAAAAAACGACCCTGAAGCTCGCCCTCATCTCCATGAAGCACCGCCTCGGCGATATAGCGTTCAACCTCGAGCGGCATCATCTCTGGATCAAACGCGCGGCGAGGACGGGTGCATCCTTCGTCGGCTTCCCCGAGTTCAGCTTAACCGGCTGGACCTACGATCGAACGCAGGCGCTACCCCTCGACGCTACTCCCCTTCAGCAGATCGAGACGTGGGCCCGGGAGTACGAGCTCTTCATCGGGACGTGTCTTACGGAACGATCGGGCAAGCGCCTCTTCAACACGACCGTCATCTACGGTCCGCGTGGTCGCGTCGGCTCGATGCGCAAGATCAACCTCATCGCCAAGGAGGCCGTGCACTACACGCACGGAAACGCGTTCGGCGTCTTCGACGTCGCCGGATGCCGGATGGGCATCGCCACGTGCGCTGACGCCACACGCTACGAAGTGCTCCACATCCTGTCGTTGAAGGGGGCCGCGGTCATCTTCGCACCGCACGCGAACACACTCGGCACGTATGGGGGGACACCATCCGGTTGGTTGCGTTGGCGAATGGAGCGATGGCCGCTGTTCGCCCGAGATTGCGGCGTCGTCATCGCCGGGGTCAACAACGCCGGTCTATTCGAGAAATCCCTCGACGACGAGCAGGAAACAGCCTACTGCGGTGGCGGCGCCGTCATCGACTGGGAAGGGAACGTCGTCGACCGTGTTCGTCTTCGACGCAAGAAGGAGTGTATGTTCGTGTCGACCATCGACCTTGCCGCCCTAGGCGAAGCCCGCAAGAACAGTGTCATAGGGAGTGTTCCGCTCGGACGTGATCTACGGCAAGGCCATCTCATAGGTCTGCAAAACGTCTCACCAGCCGGTACTGCGTTCCGCTTCGGCCAGTAGTACGCCCACCTCTGGTGATGGATCCATAGTAGTTGAACGTGTTGGGAGCAACGTTGGAAGGTCGTCCCTACCTCTGGATTTCCATCCTCATCTTCGGCGCCGCTGCTTCCGTCGTGGCGCGGCTCGTGGAGGTCGGGGAGGCGAACCTGATCGACGGACGGAACCCGATCTCATTCTGCAATCTCCTCTTTGTCGGGAACCTCGTCGCGGCGGCCACCCTCCTCATCGCCCATCGAAAGGATTGGCGCCCGTCCGAGCTCAAGAAGTTGACCGGCCGTCAGTGGCTGGTGCAGCTCGCCCTCTCCGCCGCCTCCGGCGCCATAGCGCCCGCTTTGCTCTTCACAGCGATCGAGCGGACGTCCGTCACGAACATTACCCTCATTGAAACGATCGAAATCCCCCTCGGGTTGTTCTTCGCCTGGCTCCTCCATCGCGAGAAGTCGACCGCGAGCGCCGTCATCGGATCGATCTGTGCACTTGCTGGGGTCGGTGCCACGTTGTATCTCCAGATGGACGCGTCAGTCGAGAGCATGCAGGCCGCCCGTATGGAAGACGGGCCGGGAGCGGGAGAGCTCTACGCCATCGCGGCTACGGTCATCACCGTCTTCGGCGCCGAGATCGGACGCAGGCAACTCCGAACGATCCCGATCGGAGTGTTCAGCGTCTTTCGCAACCTGGCCGCCGCGGCGTTTTTCCTCGTGTTCGGGCTTTACCTGTTCGGCCTGGAGCACTTCGCTGACGTTTTCTCACCGTTCCTGTGGATGTGGATGATTCTCTACGGAGGGATCATCGTTGCGTGCGGTCAGTTGACGTGGTTTCAGGGCATCAAACGGGTGCGCCCGGCCGACATTGCCACGGCGTCCGCCTTTTCACCCGTAGCCGGCGTGGCGTTTGCGTATCTGATCCTCGGCGAGGTGCCGATGACTGCGCAGTATGTCGGCGGGGCGTTGATTATGGTGGGGATCGGAATCGGGTTGGTGGGTGACGTGCGGACGTCGAGGAAGGAGGAAGGGGATAAAGCGAAGCCGTTTACGGGGGTCTGATGATGTCCCTTTGGTCAGTGGTCAATGGTCATTGGTCAATGACGGCGTCGAGTGAGTGCCCGGGCCCCATTCGTTTTCGCGATTCAGCGCCGAGATCTCCTTGTTTGCAGCCAGTCTTCACCATCGTCGGCGCTTGTATCGCTTCTTGCGACGCAAAACCGGGGCGTTGCCCCGGCCTAAGTACTCCTGTTCTCAAATACGGTGACGTATTCTAAGCAGACTTTGCCAAGGGCGTATCGTAGAACCTGAGTTTGTCGATCATCTCCGCGAGATCTGTTCGTGTGAACTTCCATTTGAAGGGTGTGGCGATACGTCCGTAGCGTTCCTGAAAACCGAGGATTCTTGCCTCAAGCTCTTCGAGCGATGCAAATTCGATAGGTGTCAGAGCCTTGCGTTTGAGGATCGAGAAGTAGATCTCGATCTGATTGAGCCAGCTTGCGTGGATCGGAAGGTGAACGGGGTGGATGTTTGGCCACTTCCCCTGGATACGGTCGATGCATGTTTGCCCTCGGTGCGAGGAGCCATTATCCACGATGAGGTAGACTTTCTTTGCCGAGCAATAGGGTTTCCGGCTCATGATCAGGCTCAGGAGCCGGTTGAAGGGCTCGATACCCGAAGAAGACTCACAGAGACCGAAGATTCGACCATTGTGCACGTCGAGAGCAGCCAGATAGGCCAGGGCTCCTTTCCGCTCGTATTCGTGTTCAACGCGTGCCGCTCTGTTCGAGGCTGGCGGTAGGGTAACGTGCTTGCGAGCTCGTGCTTGAATACTGGTCTTTTCGTCGGCAGAAAGTACATATTCCCTCGGCCCTAAAGGCTTTCCTTGCCATTGGCGGTGATACAGATCAAGGACTCTACCTGCTTTGGTTTGGAAGTCCGGGTCCCGTGGGAAAATCCAGGAGCGATGATACCAAGGACGAATCGCGTCCTCGTTCAACCAGCGCCAGACAGTGGCGCCGCTGATCTTGGCAACGAAGCCCCTTTGCACTGCCTCGGCGGCAATCTCGGAACAGCTGAACCGCGAGAGCGGTATCCCGCTCTCGCTCGGTAGTTCACACGCCAGCGCCTTGATCTGAACGACCACCTGAGGGGGGAAAACCGGGCGGGCGCCCGGGACGAGATCTATCTTCGAGTCCCGAAAGACGCTCTTCGAAAAAGCGCTTACGCCATTTGCTTACGATCGGACGCGGGACATCCAACCGTTGGGCGATACTCTTGTTGGATAATCCCTCGGCGGCGAGAAGCACGATTTTCGATCGGATCACTTGATAATACGGTAACGTATATTGTCCAGCCATTCGCTCGAGGTCGACCCGTTCCTTCTCAGACAGTAGCACCACATAAGGCGAACGTCTTGGCATTGTTCTCCTCCTTTTGAAGGAGAACATAAGCTACAAATAATGTTCAAGACATACGTAATAATGTTTATGAAACCATGCACTAAGATACGCAGCCTTCAGGGCTGTAGAACCCTGTGAATCGCGACCCTCTCGCCCTCGAGACAGGCTCCGGTCGCTCCTACCCTATTTACCTGGGACTTCCTGAACAACTGAACCCCGAACACTTCCCCATAGCCTAACTGTAATTATTCCAAATATTTACTCTTCCAAAAGTTTGACACATCGCTGCCTGTCCAGTAAATTAGGGCGTCTTTGAGCGGGAATGCCGTCTGTACGCGTGCAGTTGCCCGCTCGTTTGCTTTGCCCGTCCGCCCAAGCAAGTGAAACTGCGGAGGAGGACGTTTACTCAGGGAGCCTATGTCCGACGCCCTCACCCGCGACGCCAACGTCGACGACGATCCGGAAGAGACCCACGAGTGGCTCGAGTCGCTCGAGTTCGCCATGGCCAAAGGCGGGCCCGACCGGGTTCGCTACCTCCTCGAGCGGCTTGAGCAGCACGCGCGATTCCATAAAGTCGACGTGCCGTTCGATGCGAACACGCCCTACGTCAACACGATTCCCGTCGACCAGCAGCCGTCGTATCCGGGTGATCGCGAGATCGAGCGGCGTATCAAGAGCATCGTCCGCTGGAACGCCATGGCCATCGTCGTGCGCGCCAATCGGATGGAGCCGACCCTTCACGGCCACGTCTCCACCTTCGGCTCGTCGGCCACGCTCTTCGAAGTGGCCCAGAACCACTTCCTCCGAGGCAAGGACGGTGGACAGGCCGGTGACCAGGTCTACTTCCAGGGCCACGCGGCCCCCGGCATGTACGCGCGCGCTTTCGTAGAGGGCCGCCTCGACGCGGAACATCTCGGAAACTACCGTCGCGAGCTGAAGCGGCCCGGCGGCCTCTCGTCGTATCCCCACCCGTGGCTCATGCCCGACTTCTGGGAATACCCCACCGTCTCCATGGGCCTCGCGCCCATCATGGGCATCTACCAGGCACGGTTCAACCGCTACCTCGAAGACCGCGGCCACCGCGAAACGTCCGGCTCCCACGTTTGGGTCTTCATGGGCGACGGCGAAACGGACGAGCCCGAATCGCTCGGCGCCATCACTCTCGCGGCCCGCGAAAGGCTCGACAACCTCATCTTCGTCATCAACTGCAACCTTCAGCGACTCGACGGGCCAGTTCGAGGGAACGGCAAGATCATTCAGGAGCTGGAGCGCGCCTTCCGGGGCGCCGGTTGGAACGTCATCAAGGTCATCTGGGGCAGTGACTGGGATCCTCTCCTCGCGAAGGACACCGACGACCTCCTCGTCGAGCGCATGAACCAGGCCGTCGACGGGCACTTCCAGAAATACTCGGTCGAATCCGGCGACTACATCCGCAATCACTTCTTCGGCGAAAATCTCCAGCACCTCGTCAGCAACATGACCGACGAGCAGCTCCAGAAAATGCGTCGCGGAGGGCACGACCCCGAAAAGGTCTACGCCGCCTACAAGGCCGCCGTCGAGCACATCGGCCAGCCCACGGTCATCCTCGCCAAAACCATCAAAGGCTACGGTCTCGGCGAGGCGGGCGAAGGCCGGAACACGACCCATCAGCAGCACGAGCTGAACGAAGCCGAGCTCCGCGAGTTCCGCACGCGCTTCGACATCCCCATCACCGACGAAGCCATCGAGGACGTACCGTTCTACCGTCCCCCCGAGGACAGCCCGGAAATGATCTACCTCCGCGGGCGACGGAGCGATCTTGGCGGGTTCGTCCCGAGCCGTCAGGTCCTGGCGGAGCCGCTCGATGCGCCGTCTCTCCGGGAGTTCTCAGAGTTCTTCGAGGACACGGGCGACCGCGAAATGTCGACGACCATGGTGTTCGCGCGCCTCTTCGGACGACTCGTCCGTGACAAGGAGATCGGCAAACTCCTCGTCCCGATCCTCCCCGACGAGGCGCGGACGTTCGGCATGGAGCCGTTCTTCCGTCAAATCGGGATCTACTCCCACGTCGGTCAGCTCTACGAGCCCGTCGACGCCGGCAACATCGCCTACTACCGCGAGATCAAGGAAGGCCAGCTTCTCGAGGAAGGCATCAACGAAGCCGGTGCCATGTCCTCGTTCATCGCTGCGGGAACCGCCTACTCCGCCCACGGCGTCAACACGATCCCCTTCTTCATCTATTATTCCATGTTCGGGTTCCAGCGCATCGGCGACCTCATCTGGGCGGCCGCCGACTGTCGCTGCAAGGGCTTCCTCCTCGGCGGCACGGCCGGACGGACGACGCTCAACGGTGAAGGACTCCAGCACCAGGACGGCCACAGCCACGTTCTCGCCTCCACCGTTCCGACCTTGCGGGCCTACGATCCTGCGTTCGCCTACGAAATCGCGGTGATCATCGAAGACGGCATCAAGCGAATGTATCAGGACCAGGAAGACGGCTTCTACTACCTCACGCTCGGGAACGAGCCGTATCCCATGCCGGCCATGCCAGAGGGCGTCGAGGAAGGGATTCTGCGCGGGATCTACAAGTTCAAGGAAGGCGGCAAGGGCGCCCTCAAGGTCCAGCTCTTCGGCAGCGGCGGGATCCTCAAGGACGTCATCCGCGCCCAACAGCTGCTCGCCGACCGGTTCAACGTCTCTGCCGACGTCTGGAGCGTCACCAGCTACAAAGAACTCCGTCAAGACGCCCTCGCCGCTGAGCGCTGGAACATGCTCCACCCGACGGAGCCGCAGAAAGAGCCCTATATCACGGAGACCCTCGAGAACGCCGAAGGCCCGATCGTCGCCGCGTCGGATTACATGAAAGTGTTGCCCGACATGATTCGTCCCTGGGTGCCCGAAGACCTACTCGCCCTCGGCACCGACGGATTCGGCCGAAGTGAAACCCGGGAGGCCCTCCGCCGTCACTTCGAAGTCGACGCCGAATCGATCGCCATCGGCGCTCTCCACGCCCTGGCCAAGCAGGGCAGAGTCTCACGCGAGGACGTTCAAAAGGCCATCGACGAATTGGGCATCGATCCGGACAAAGCCGATCCGGCATCCGCGGGTCCGGTGTTGCAAAAGGATTTCACTGCCGCGAAGTAGTGACGGAAACCAAAGACCTTTGGTCACGGGTCAACGGTCAATGCGCGGGCTCGTGGGGCTCCTTCAGGGCTGACGTCTTGAGGGTGTTCCTGAACACTGAACCACCGAACACTGAACACTCGAAGGCGGCCAAAGGCCGCCGGAGGACCAAAGTGGCTCAGCCATTTGCTCTACCTGATCTAGGTGAAGGTGTCGAATCCGGTGACGTCGTCAGCGTGCTCGTCTCGGTCGGCGATACGATCGATGCCGAGCAGGGCGTCATCGAGATCGAAACCGACAAGGCGCTGATCGAAGTGCCGTCGAGCCTCGCCGGGACTGTCGCGTCCGTCGAAGTCAGCGAGGGCGACACCGTGAAACCAGGCGACGTCCTCGTCACTGTCGAGACCGGCAATGGGGCCCCCACCGCTGCCGCCGAATCCGCCGCAGAGCCGAAGCCTGCAGAACCAGCCACTGGGGTCGCTGAGAGCACTGAGGGTCCTGAGGTCGTGCAAGCCCCCGAGGCTGAGCCTGAGACTACACCCGTAGCCAGCGAACCGCCGACCCTCGACCCGCCCACACCTGCGCCAACTCCACCTGCCCCCGCCGCACCACCACCGTCTGATGGCCCGATCCCCGCGGCTCCAGCAACACGCCGTCTGGCGCGTGAGCTCGGCGTGGACCTGGCCAACGTGGACCCGACGGGGTCGGGCGGACGCATCACGAAGGAAGACGTGCAGGCCCACGTGAAGGGGACGATGACTGGCGGTGGAGGCCCTCGTATCGCCGCCGGCCCCGCGGAGCCGCTTCCCGATTTCTCCAGGTGGGGCGAGATAGAGCGCGAGCCGCTCCCGAAGATTCGCCAGGTCATCGCGGCGAACCTGTCGCAGGCCTGGGCACAGATCCCGCACGTCACGCAGTTCGGTTCCGCCGAAGTGACGGAACTCGAGGCCTTGCGTCAGCGCAACAAGACGGCGGCCGAAGCGAACGGCGTCAAGCTGACCCCGACTGTCCTCGTCCTCAAGGCGGTTGTCTCCGCCCTCAAGGCCTTCCCGCAGTTCAACGCGAGTCTGGACGTGGCGGCTCAGGAGCTCATCTACAAGCGATACTACCATCTCGGAATCGCCGTCGACACCGATCGCGGCCTGATGGTGCCAAACATCCGGGATGCGGAACGGAAGGACATCTACGAACTCGCCGCCGAGCTCGCCGACCTCGGGGAGCGTGCTAGGACGAACAAGATCTCCCCGGACGAGCTGCAGGGCGGCACCTTCTCAATCACGAACCTCGGCAGCCTGAACGGCGGCCCCTTCACACCGATCGTCAACCCGCCTCAGGTCGCCATCCTCGGCGTCGGACGCGGGAAGGAAGAAGCGGTCATCCGTGAAGGACGGATCGAGCCGCGCCTGATGATGCCGGTCTGTGTCTCCTACGACCATCGCGTCGTCGACGGCGCGGACGGCGTCCGGTTCCTGAACGCCATCATCGCCAGCCTCGAAGCCCCCGAACAGATGCTTCTGGGCGGCTAACCCATGCCCACCCACAAAACCGACATCCTCGTCGTGGGCGGTGGGCCCGGTGGCTATGCAGCCGCCTTCCGAGCCGCCGACCTCGGGTTCGACGTCACGATCGTCGACAACGACCAACGCCTCGGCGGCACGTGCCTCCTCCGTGGTTGCATCCCGTCGAAGGCCCTGCTCCACGTGGCCGCCGTCCTCGCGGAAACGCGGGAGGCGAAAGCGTTCGGTCTGACCTTCGGCAAACCGAAGATCAACCTGGACGGCGTCCGGGGCTTCGCGAACGGCGTCATCGACAGACTCACCTCCGGATTGAGCGGCCTCGCCCGCCAGCGTAAGGTCACGCATATCAAGGGCCGTGCCGAGTTCGGAAGCTCTCAACGCGTCAAAGTCCAGGGCAGCACCGAGTACGACGGCGTCGAATTCAGCTACGCCATCGTCGCCACCGGATCGCGTCCGTCCCACCTGCCGATGTTCGACCTCGGATCGCACCGGATCATGGACAGCACGTCCGCCCTCGAGCTCGAAGAGATTCCCGACAACCTGCTCGTCGTGGGCGGCGGCTACATCGGTTTGGAACTCGGCACCGTCTACGCTGAACTCGGCAGCACCGTTTCCGTCGTCGAGATGACAGACGGCCTGCTGCCCGGCGCCGACCGCGACCTCGTGGCGCCCCTGCAAAAACGCCTTGGCTCTCTCTTCGACAGCATCATGCTCAAAACCGCCGTCCGGAAGGTCGTCCTGAAAGACGACAAGGTTCTCGTCACCCTCGATGCGGGGGGAACCGACGGCGTCAGCGAACAGCTCTACGATCGCCTCCTCGTCTCCATCGGCCGCACTCCGAACAGCGACACCATCGGTCTCCGAAACACCGACGTGGAACGGGACGAGCGGGGCTTCATCATCACCGACGCGCAGCAACGCACGACGGACGACCGCATCCTCGCCATCGGTGACGTCGCCGGGGGTGGACTTGCCCACCGGGCGGCCCACGAAGGCAAGATCGCGGCCGAAGTCCTCGCCGGTCACTCCGCCGCGTTCGACAAGGTCGTCCCCGCCGTCGTCTTCACGGATCCCGAAATCGCCTGGGTCGGCCTGACGGAGACGGAAGCCACCGCCGCCAAGCGCTCCGTCGAGGTGGCCAAATTCCCGTGGGCCGCCTCGGGTCGCGCCGCCACCCTCGGCCGGAACGACGGTCTGACCAAGCTGATCCTCGAACCCGGGACCGAACGCATCCTGGGCGTCGGCATCGTCGGATCGGGCGCCGGCGACCTCATCGCCGAAGGCACCCTCGCCATCGAAATGGCCGCCGTCGCCACCGACATCGCCGAAACGATTCATCCTCACCCGACGTTATCGGAATCGGTCGGCATCGCCGCCGAAATCTTCACGGGCACGGGCACGGATCTCTACGTTCCCAAGAAGCGATAGGTCGTACGGGCGCAGCCGTCTCTCTGACTTCTGTCTTCTGCGCTGTCGTGGGGCGCGAACATTGGGCGAACCGCCGTTCGCCCCGGAGTTTATCCCGAGGCAAAGCCGAGGGGCCCACGGTCATTGCCACGCCTGTTCTCCCGCTCACCCCGTCTCCCGCTCGCCCAATGGGGTATTGTCCAGTGTAGAGACCGGTCCTAACGTTTGGGGAGTCGTGAATCGCAGGAGGGTTCCCACGTGCGTGCCCTTATCGGAAAGAACATCTGCCGAGACCTCGACCAGGCGATGGTGCGGGAGTGGCTCGACACCAACGGCGGCGGCGGATACGCTTCCACGACCGTGGCTGGCACCAATACACGACGCTATCACGGTCTGCTAGTGGCCGCCCTCGATCCACCTGCCGAGCGCGTGGTCTACCTCTCGTCGATCCAGGAAACAGCTTTCGTCGAGAACCAATCGCTCGAGCTCGGGTGCAACATCTATCAGGACGTGGTTCACCCCCGCGGCTATCGCTACCTCGAGCACATCCAGCTCGAACCGTATCCCATCCTGACCTACCGGATCGAGGGCGTCTCTCTTGAGAAACACATCGTCATGCTCTCCGGCCGAAACGCCACAGCCGTCTCCTACCGCGCGACCGAACCCATCGATCTGACACTCCGCCCTCTGCTCCCCCTGAGAGACTTCCATCACCTGACGCGCTACAACGGAGTGATCGATGGCACGCCTGCGATCGAGGGCCATCGAACCTCGTTCACCCCTTACGACAGCCTGCCCGGCATCCATTTCGACCTGTCGGACGGCACGTTTCGACCCGATGCGTTCTGGTACTACAATTTCTCCTACCCGGTCGAGGCTTACAGGGGACTCGACAGCATCGAAGACCTCTACGCGCCGGGAGAGTGGCGCTGTCACGTCACGCGCGATTCCCCCCTGACCTTCGTTGCGAGCGTCGGCGAGGCCGTATCTCCAGGCGAAGCTTTCGACCTGGCCGATCTGGAGCAGCGCGGTCGACACGAACGTTCGGAAAGCGTCACCACCGAGATCGATGACGGTTTCGAACGCGCCCTGAACGGAGCCGCAGACGCATTCGTCGTTCGCCGAGAGAGTGGGCTGTCGACGATCCTGGCCGGTTACCCCTGGTTCGGCGATTGGGGGCGTGACACGATGATCGCCCTGCCCGGTCTGACGCTCGTCACGGGACGACACGAAGAGGCGAAAGAGATCCTCACGACCTTCGCGCGTGCCTGCGATGGGGGCATGATCCCCAATCGCTTCCCCGATCACGGCGAGAGACCGGACTACAACAGCGTCGACGCATCCCTCTAGTTCGTGCACGCCGTCGATCGATACCTGGCCTACACCGGCGACACCGAAGGGATCCGATCCGACATCTGGGACGTCGTGAAGTCTATCGTGGGAGCCTATCACGAGGAGACGCGCTACAACATCCACGTGGATGACGACGGTCTGCTTTTCGCAGGGGAAGAAGGCGTGCAGCTGACCTGGATGGATGCAAAAGTAGGCGATTGGGTCGTCACACCACGAAGCGGAAAGCCCGTCGAAATCAACGCGCTGTGGTACAACGCGGTCTCCGTCGCCCAGACGCTGGCCAAAGCGTACGACGACGCACCGTTCGCGAAGATGTGCGGTCAACTAAGAAAGAAATCGAGACGACCTTCTGGAATGACGAAACACAATGTTTATACGACTTCGTCGACGGCAATCGCAAGGACGGGGCGATCCGACCGAATCAGATCTTCGCGCTCAGCCTGCCGAACCGGATGTTAACACGCGATCGTGAACGGTCGATCCTGCAGGTCGTTCACGACCACCTCGTCACCCCCTACGGTCTGCGAAGTCTGTCCCGCGACCACCCGGACTACGCGGGCCATTACGGCGGGGACCCCCACGAGCGTGACGGCGCCTACCATCAGGGGGCAGTCTGGGGCTGGCTCATCGGTCCGTTCGTCACCGCCTGGGTGCGGCTCAACGGCGGCCCTGCCAAAGCTCGCAAGCGTGCCGGAGCCTTCCTCGGCGCGTTCGAGCACCACCTCCACGAAGCGGGTCTGGGCAACATCTCCGAAATCTTCGACGGGGATCCTCCGCACACGCCACGCGGATGCTATGCCCAGGCGTGGAGTGTGGCCGAAGTCCTACGAGCCTACGTGGAGGACATCCTCGGACGACGTCCCTGAGGTCAGGTCGTTCCGAACGATTGCGCGTAACCGATCGCCGTCACGATCTCCTCGTCCGAAACATCGTCGTGCGACACCGCGTTACCAACGCCGTGCAGGAGCACGAAACGGATCACGCCGTCTCTCGTCTTCTTGTCGGCACGCATCAGCTTGAACAACTCGTCCGTCGACACGTCAGCCCAGCGTGCAATACCCAGCCTCCGGAACAGCGCATCCTGACGTCCGCAGGTCCGTTCGTCGAGCACCCCCTTGTCGACCGCGATCCTTCCGTTCGCGACCATCCCCGAAGCGACCGCTTGTCCGTGCTTGATCGTAAAGCCGGACGCGGCCTCGACCGCGTGCCCGATCGTGTGACCGTAGTTCAACATCTCCCGAAGTCCGCGATCGGTCTCGTCCGCCTCCACCACTCCGGCCTTGATCTCACAATTACGCGCGACCAGCCACACAAGCTGATCCGCTTCGATCGTGCGATCCACGATCGCGTCGAGATGGTCCTCCAGAAAGGCGACCAGCTCCTCATCCCGGATCAGACCGTGCTTCACGACCTCCGCCATCCCCGCGAGGTATTCGTCATCCGGCAACGTCTTCAGCGTGTCCGTGTCGATATAGACGAGACTGGGCTGATGAAACGCGCCAATCATGTTCTTCCCGAGCGGATGGTCCACCGCCGTCTTCCCCCCGACGCTCGCATCGACCTGTGCCTCCAACGTCGTCGGCACTTGAACGAACGGAATCCCCCGCATGAAACCTGCCGCCACGAACCCCCCCACGTCACCCACGACACCACCCCCCAGCGTCACCACGCACGAACCCCGATCCAGTCCGGCCGCGATCAAATCGCCCCAAAGGCGCCCGGCCGTCTCGAGCGTCTTGTGGACCTCCCCGTCCGGCATGGTCACGACCGAAACGAAAAAACCGGCCGCGCTCAGACTGCGCTCGACCGGTTCGAGGTAAAAATCGGCGACCGTCGGGTTCGTGATGATGGCGACACGACGACCCAGTCCTCGTCCACGATAGGCGTCGCCGATACCCTCGAGGCAACCGTGCCCCACCTGAATCGGGTAGCTGCGGTCGCCAAGACCCACTTGAATCTCCGTCACCCGTCAGCCCCCTTCTGCTTGAGCAGCCCGATCGCTTCCGCCGCCGTCTCTTCGGGAGATCTCACGTCGTCCGACGTGACAAACAGGTCCGCGCGAGCGTAGTAGGGCTCCCGCTCTTCGAGCATCTGGGCGATCTTGGCCCTTCGCCCGGCATCGTCCAATCCCGCCAGCAGCGGCCGTTCCGATGCCTTGCGCGTCACCCGATCGAAGATCGTGTCGACCGATGCGCGGATGCACACGCTCACCCCCGAGGATTCGATGATACCCCAGTTCCGCTCCTGGGTCGCAGCCCCTCCGCCCAGCGCGATAACGGCGTCCGCCCTCTCCCCCGCCTGCCGGACACACGCGTGTTCGATGTCCCGAAAGGCCGCTTCACCATCGCCCTCGAAAATCTCGGGAATGGATTTCCCCGCCGTCTCGACGATCATGTCGTCCGTGTCGAGGTAGGCTCGCTCGCTCACGTGTGCGATCAGCGGCCCCACCTTACTCTTTCCCGACGCCATGAACCCCGTCAGGAAAACCGGCTTGCCCGAAACGACCTGACACGGCCCCTCCGCGAAACGCATCGCGCGCTTCTTTCGATAGCACGACTCGCAGTTCCACATAGGGGGCTTGAGCATCGCGTTGTAGCCTTCATCGAGGACGTCGCGGTGCAAGTGCTCGGTCTCGATGCCGCACGTATCGCATTGTAGCACGCGCTTATCGCTGGTTTCACTCATTTGTTTTCCGCGGGTTGGTGGGCGCTGTCGTCCGCCGCTTTCTTGCCTCTGACTTCTATCTTCTGTTCGCAGCCGGGAGGCTGCTCCCACCGTTGATTCGTTCGCTTCAGTGAGAGGGGCGAAGCCGTCTTTACCGCCCACCGCTCACAGCCGACCGCCGATCTGATTTTTCCCAGTCAGAGACTGTTCCCACAGCGAACTCACATCTCATCCGGCGCCTGAATCCCGAGCAGCCCGAGGCCGTTCTTGAGAACGACCGTGATCGCGTAGACCAGCGTGATCCGTGAAGCGGTTAATGCTTCGTCATCGGAAACGACCCGGTGCGCATTGTAGAACCGGTTGGCTACCGTGCACAGGTCGATCAGGTAGCTCGCGATGTAGGAGGGCTCGTGTCCGTCGGCCGCTCGGCTGATGGCCGTCGGATACGCCGCCAATTGCTTGATCACTTCTGCCGTCTCGGGCTCGGTCAGCAAACCGAGGTTTGCTCCGGCAGGCGGCACGTCCTCGGAGAACCTGCGCAGCACGGATCTGTAACGTGCGTGTGTGTACTGCACGTAAGGCCCTGTTTCCCCGTTGAAGTTCAGGATCTCGTCCCAATCGAACTGGACGTCCTTGATCCGCCTCGAATCGACGTCGGCGAACAGGATAGCCCCGATCCCCACGGCCTCCGCGACCGCACCCTTGTTCTCGAGGTCCGGATTCTTCTCTTCGATGATGTCACTGGCTAATTCAACGGCTCGATTCAGCACATCCTCCATCAGGACAATCTTGCCACGACGAGTCGACATCCCCCCGTCTTTAAACCGAAGGCGTCCAAACACCACGTGGGAGCAACGATCGCTCCACGCGTGTCCCATCAGTTCCAGCACCTTGAACAGCTGCCTGAAGTGCAGGGATTGCGCCACGTCGACTACATAAAGCATCTGGTCGAACGAATACTCCGACCAGCGATGTTCGGCCGCCGCGAGATCTCGCGTCGCGTAGAGCGAGGCCTCGTCGCTGCGATACGCCAGGAACGGTGGCATGTCCCACGCCTCCAGGTCCACGATCGTCGCTCCCTCGCTGATCTTCACGAGGCCCTTCTCCTTCAGCCGCTGGACCGAGTCGTGCATCCGGTCGATGTGTGTGCTCTCGCCGGCCACCAGGTCGAATTCGATCCCCAGTCGATCGTAAACACGCTCGAACTCCTTCCAGCTGATGTCACACGTCACTTGCCACATGCGACGTGCTTCCTCGTCTCCCGCCTCCAAACGGCGGAACCACGCACTCGCTTCTTCCTCCGCCTCCGGATTATCGTCGATCTCTTCGTTGATCCGGACGTAGAGGTCGAGAAGCGTGTGAATCGTGATATCCTCGGTCAGTTCACCCTCGCCCCACTTTTTCCAGGCCACGATCAGCTTCGCGAACTGTGACCCCCAATCGCCGAGATGATTGATGCCCACAACCCGATAACCGAGTGTGCTGAAGATGCGACGCAGTGCGCCGCCGATCACCGTCGAACGGAGATGATGGATGCCGAAGGGTTTGGCGATGTTCGGATGGGAAAAGTCGATGACGATGCTTTTGCCGGTACCTTCATCGCTTCGGCCGAAGTCATCGACCTGTTCGACGATCTGGCTCAGCGTATCACGTGCAAGATCATCTCGAGAAACGACGAAATTCAGGTAGGGTCCGGTCGGCCGAACCTCTGCGATGCGTCCACCGGTCTGAATGGACGATGCCAACTCCTCCGCGATCAGATTGGGGGCCTTCCGCATCGTCTTCGCGAATGAGAAGCAGGGAAGGGCGTAGTCCCCCATCTCCGGGTTCGGCGGTGTTTCGATCAACCCGGCGAGGGCATCCCTATCCAGACCAGTCGGAGCGGTCAACTGATCGGCAATCTCATCGATATACGGATTCTGCAAGTGGAAACCTCACCGACATCCAACATAGATGGTGGCGATTCCGAACGACAGGGTCGTGCTGTCGACCTGAACGAAACCGACTGCCCGCATCCGATCGCAGAACGCCTCTCCCTCCGGAAACCGCATCACCGACTCGCAGAGGTAACGGTAGGCGCTCTGATCCCTCGACACCAACCGCCCGATCGTCGGAAGAACGTTCCGAAAATAGAACAGATACGGACCCCGCATCAGCGGGCTGTGCGGCTGCGAGAACTCCAGGATCGCCGCCCGGCCGCCGGGCTTGAGAACCCGGATCATCTCCCCGAGCCCGGCATCGAGCTCGGCCACGTTGCGGATCCCGAAACCGATCGTCACACGGTCGAACGTCGCATCCTCGAACGGAAGCCGCTCCGCATCTCCGGCGAGAAACGTCATCCGCGCCTCACGGTCCCGTCCCTTTCTCAGCCCGTAGTGAAGCATCCTCGTCGAGATGTCCGCGCCCGTCACTGCGATTCCGGCATCGCGATCAGCCGCCTCCAGACCGAGATCGCCCGTGCCGGTCGCCAGATCCAGAATCCGATCGCCCGCCTGGGGTCCCAGCGCATCGATCGTCTTCCGTCGCCAGACCACATCGGTCCCGGCGCTCAACAGCCGGTTGAGAACGTCGTAGGTCCCCGCGATCCCATCGAACATACGGCGTACGAAAACGCGTTTCTCATTCGGCGCGTCGAAGACTCTCGTCAGGATTGGCTCTTCTGGCGGTGTTTCGGTGGCGTTCATTGGTTGGTCGAGCGTGGCAGGCTCTGCCTGCCATCGGCAATTAAATGCGCTACGCTCGCCCCCGTGCTCTGCACGGGGGCACTACCGTTGCCCTATCGTGTGAGCTAAAACCTCAGTCCCCGTGCAGAGCACGGGGACAAGCGAGCGTAATGTAGTTTAACGTCCTCAGGCTGAGCCTGGGAACGAGGGAGGCGGACGCGAGAACGAGGGGTTGGGGCGGTCAGACGCACTTGGGAACGAGGCGTGGCCTCAACTCCGCCTTTCCTTTCGTTCTCCCATTCTGTGTGTTCGGTGTGTTCTGTGGTTCCAAACTACGATTGAAACCGTCCAACCACGGCCTGCTTCATCACATCCGTAGGGGGAAAGGTGCCCGTCCAGATCTCGAACGACCGCGCACCCTGGAAGACCAGCATGTCGAGGCCGCCGTAGGCCTTCGCGCCGGCCGTCTCGAATTGCCCCATCAACGTCGTTTTCAACGGATTGAAAACCGTGTCGTAGAGGATGAGATCCGGATGGACGACTGTCGTGTCCACGATGGGACTCCCATCGACCTCAGGATGCATCCCCAGCGACGTCGTGTTGACCACGAGCCCCGCGTCGACGAACGCGGCGCGCTGTTCTTCCACCTCCATCCCTCCGGGGTGAATGGCTTTCCCCGTGATCTTCTCCATATCCGCGGCCAGGGCTTCTGCTCGACGCGTCGTTCGATTGAGGAGCGTCACGCAGTCGACTTCGGCGCGAGACGCCAGCGCGTAGGTCACGGCTCGAGCGGCGCCCCCGGCCCCGAGCACGACGCAACGCGATGGGAGCGTCGACAGCCCGGCGACGCGTTCGAGTGCGGTCAAGACACCGAAGACATCCGTGTTGTGACCCGTCAGGTCGCCGTCTTCGTTGTGGATCGTGTTAACAGCTCCGACCGCGAGCGCTTCCTCCGAAATCCGATCGACGTGCTCCATCACCGCAAGCTTGTGCGGAATCGTCACATTCAGACCGAGCAAGTCGAAAGCGCGGACCCCGGCGACGGCCTCTCCGACGCGATCGGGAAGGACGTGGTAGGCCACGTAGCAGCAATCCAGCCCCAGGGCGTCGATCGCCGCGTTGTGCATGTCCGGCGAAAAGGAGTGCGCGATGGGATCGCCGATCACACCCATCACACGACTGGTGGAACGAATCTTCAAAGTCAGCTATCTCGCTGGCCGTAGGGTGAGGTGCCCGTAACGATCCCTACCCCAGAAGATCTTCCACGAACTGATCGGCAATGTCGAAGCTCTCTGCCCAACTGCACCCGTAGACGTAGCGGATGAAGGCCACACCGCCGAGGATGCAGACGATCGTCATGAACGCCAGTTTGAACAGGATTCTCATCGGCTATCTTCCTTTCACCCGGACCACGGACGCGATCCGCTCGAGGATTCCAGGATAGGTCTGATGCACGGGCCCTGGATTCACGATACGCGAAACGCCCTCCGCGGCCAGCCCGGCAACCGTCAGCGCCAACGTCACGCGTGCGTCTCCCCCCGCTTCCAGTTCGCCTCCCTGCAAGTTCTGTATGCCCTCGATGACCAGCCCATCCGGCATTTCTCCCACGCGGACACCGAGACGCCGAAGGTTCTCCACCATCAACTC
Organism: Candidatus Latescibacterota bacterium; assembly: GCA_965198115.1. Classification (GTDB taxonomy): domain Bacteria; phylum Latescibacterota; class UBA2968; order UBA2968; family UBA2968; genus UBA6620. Next base: position 5,566,292 of record OZ240241.1, read on the forward strand.
GATGACGTCCGTGCCGCCTTCCCTCAACGCGGACACGTCGCGGATCACGGTTTCTCCCTGTGCGCAGGCGGCCACAACCGAGAGGAGCGGAATCTCGTCCCTGAAAAGCACGCTGTACTCGTCGGCAATTTTGATCTTCCGAAGGTCGCCCATCGATTCGACGCGGTAGGCACGGGAGGAGATTCCAGAATCGGTCCGTGTCTTGTCAATGTCGACACTAACGTTGAACCGTCTCAAGAGATCGATCAGGCGGCGTGTCTTCCAATCGGTGTGCGCATCCAGAACCGTTAGGGAGGACTGGGGCAGCACCGCCGCGAGTCCCATCAGACAGGCCGCCGCCGTGGCGTCGCCGGGCAAAACGTGATCCATCGGCACCAGCGTCTGGGGCCCTTCCAGGAAGATTCGATGGCCGTCCGCATCCTCCACGCGGGCCTTTTCCAGCCGTCCCTCAGCGCGTCTGAACAGCACTTCCAGATCGTCTTCGCCCGCCAGGTCCTGAATCAGTTCATAGGTCCCTTTTTGCCGAACCGCACCCAGGAATACTGCGGCCTTGACGGCGGAATCGGGTTGCCCGAGCGCGTAGGACCCCGGCTTCGGCGTGTTGATGCCGATCTCGACCTCGAACGGCGTTGCTTCGCCACCACGAACGACGATGCCAAAAGCCTCCAGGGCGTCGAGGATGCCTCGCGCTTCGCGAGTATAGGGGTCGCCGATCGTCAAACGACCTCCGAAGGCCGATCCGGCGACCAAACCGGAAAGACAGGCGAAAGCGGTGGGAGTCGACGCCTCGAGCACGGCGTCGGTCGATCGGAGCCCTCCTCCATGAACGGTCGCGGTCTCACCATCGAACGAAACCTCCACACCCAATCCAGAAAGCGGGGTCGCAATCGCCGTCACTTCCGGGCGTCCCGAACACCTCACCACGGTCGTCTCTCCGTTCACGAGCGCCCCGAACGCCAGCGCCATCGTCGACAGTTCCGGGTTTCCCGGCAGGTCGCACTGTCCGTTCAGCCCCGTTGCCTGGGGGATCGCCTCGAGGTCGATCTGCATCGCTTCGGATGGTGCTGCGACTTCCGTCTCTGCCATGCTCACTCCCGTTACACGAGAACCTTGAATCCTCGACCTTCGAACAAGCGAGAAGCCGACTCGGCATCCGTTCCACTCCCGAATCCGAGTCGCAAAGAACCGCCTTCACCTTCGCGCACCTTCATCACTTCGATGTCTTTGATGTTGATCCCCGCCTCCGCCAGCAGCCCACCAATTTCGGCGATCACACCGGGACGATCTTCGACCATCAGCCGCAGTTCGTGGAGCGGCGACATGAACCCTTTCGAGTCGCTCGGAATCCCGGCACGCACCTCCTGGGCATAGGAGAAGTCGGATGCCAGCGCGTCCACTTCCAAACGCGAGGAGATTTCGTCCAGCGTATCCCGAAACCTGGAGACGCTCTCTCGAATCGCCGCCACGTTCGTTTGGCAGATATCCCGCCACATCTCATAGGGGCTGGAGGCGATCCGCGTCATATCCCGAAAGCCCCCCGCCGCCATCTTCAGAGCCAGACCCTCCGGGACGTCGAGACGCCCCACCATCCCCACGAGGGATATCGCCATCAGCTGGGGCAGGTGACTGATCGCCGCGGCCACACGATCGTGCGTCTCCGCATCCAGAACGAGAGTACGGGCACCCGTCGAACCCACGAGGTCCGCCAGATTCTGGACGATCGCTTCATCCGTATTCGGGTCGGGTGTCAGCACATAGATCGCGTTCTGGAAAAGAAAGGGATCGGCTGCGTCGACGCCCCTCCACTCGGAACCCGCCATAGGATGGCCACCCACGAAATCCACGCCATCGCTGCCATGTTCCCGGGCAATTTCACAGATCGCCTGCTTCGTGCTGCCCACATCCGTCACCACGCACCCGGGCGACACGGCTTCCAGGGTATCCGGAAGCAGCTCCAGAATCCGCGAAATGGGCGTCGACAGAAAAACGAAATCCGCTTCCCCGACCCCCTCCTTAAGTGCATCATACGGCACACCCGAATCGATCGCCCCGGTCGCGACCGCACGGTCGATCGTCTCCGGACGGCTGACGCCGACCACCCGGGACGCGACGCCCGAGGCCTTGAGCGCCAGCCCGAGCGAACCGCCGATCAGCCCGACACCCACGATCGCGACGGAGGCGCCGTCGCTCACGGTCGGGCCGCGCTAAACACGTTCCGCCAGCTCCTTCACGAAAACGTCCGTCGCGTCCCAGCCCAAACAGGGATCGGTAATCGACTTTCCGTAAACCCCTTCCTCGACCGACTGCGACCCCTCGATCAGATAACTTTCGACCATCAGCCCACGGATGATTTCACGAAGGAGATCGGAGCCGGAGCGGCTTCGCATCACCTCCATCACAATCCGTGGCTGTTCGGCAAACTGCTTGTCCGAGTTGTTGTGGTTCGCATCGACGACGAGGGTCGGGTTTTCGAGGTCCCGCTCCAGATACGCTTCGGCGATGTGCTGCAAGTCCTCATAGTGGTAGTTGGGGTAGCTCCGGCCGCTCGAGTTGACCCATCCCCGCAGAATCGCGTGAGCCAGGGGGTTGCCGGCGGTTCGCGCCACCCAACGGTTGTAGTTCATCTCGTGCGGAATCTGCGCCGCATAAACGGCATTCAGCATCACGCCGATGTCGCCACCGGTCGGATTCTTCATGCCCACGGGCACATCCACGCCGCTCGCCGTAAGACGGTGTTGCTGGTTCTCTGTCGACCGTGCCCCGACGGCGACGTAGCTCAGAATGTCCTCGACGTATGGGAAATTGCCGGGGTAGAGCATCTCATCGGCCGCGCTCAAATGCGACTCGGAAAAAGCACGGATGTGCATCTTCCGAATCGACATCAGTCCTTCGACGATGTCCGGATCCTTTTCCGGATCCGGCTGATGGGCCATGCCTTTGTAGCCTTCCCCCGTCGTCCGTGGCTTGTTCGTGTAGATTCGGGGGACCAGGATCAGTTTCTCCTCCACTGCTTCCTGCAGTTTGGCCAGACGTCCGACGTACTCGCACACGGCGTCCTCGTTGTCCGCCGAACAAGGCCCGATGATCAGCATCATCTTGCCATTCTTGCGCTCGAAAATATCCTTCAACTCAGCGTCCCGCCTCGCCTTGACCTTCGCCAGGTCGGGGTCGACGGGAAACTGCTCCCGGATGTCTTCCGGAAGGGGCGTTTCACCGATCAGTTTGAATGCCATGATATCGCTCCGAGTTTACTTCGATTCGTCTTCTCCGTATTCCTGCTCGAGCCGGCGCGCTTCGTCGATGATCTGCCGAAAAATGCGCTCCACGGCCTTGTTGCTGAGGGGACCTCTGTTCAGCGATTCCAACTGTCGCAGCACCGCCGTTTCTCGCTCGGGTGCGTAAATCGGCTGATCGTTCGCTCGCTTGATCTTGCCGACCTCCAACGCGCACCGTGCGCGTTCGCTCAGCAGCTCGAGCAGCTCGCTGTTGATGGCGTCGATTTTCTGTCGCCAGTCCTCGATATCCATGAACTATCCTTTGAGCGGGCGAACCAGATCGGCCGCAAAGTCCCCGATCTGGGTGACCAGACCGGGATCCTCTCCTTTTTCACCAATGCGGCGAACGATCGCGCTCCCCACGACGACCGCGTCAGCCAGCCGCCCGACCTCGGCCGCGTGGTCCGGCGTCGAGATGCCGAAACCCACCGCGAGTGGCAGCGTCGTATGCGAGCGAATCTGTTCCACCATCGGCCCGAGTGAATCAGACAACGTCTGCTGTTCACCCGTGACCCCTGCTCGAGATACGTAGTAGACAAAACCCGTCGACGCTTCGGCGATCGTCTTGATTCGGCCCTCCCGGCTGGTCGGCGCCAGCAGAAAGACGGTATCCAACCCCGCGGCGTGCATCAGCTCACGGTAGGTCGATGCCTCTTCGGGTGGAAGATCCGAAATGATCGTGCCGTCGACACCCACGTCGGCGCAGCGCTTCACGAAATCTCCCAGACCATACCGATAGACCGGGTTGCAATACGTCATGAGGATCATCGGAATAGCCGAGCGCTTTCGGATGGCGATCACCGTGTCGAAAATGTCGACGACGGTCGTTCCGTTCTTCAAAGCGCGTTGGCCGGCCGCCTGAATCGTAGGGCCGTCCGCCAGCGGATCCGAGAAAGGTACGCCTAGTTCAACCACGTCGGACCCCGCCTCCTCGAGTGCGCAAACCAGGTCTACCGTCGCCTCGAGGCTCGGATCTCCCACCATGATGTAGGGAATGAAGCCCGTATGGCCGACTTCGTTCAGCTGTCTGAACGTGTCCCCCAAGCGCCCCACCGTCAGTCCAACCCCTCGATCATGTCCGCCGCCTGCGTGACGTCTTTGTCTCCTCTCCCGGACAGATTCACGAGGACGATCTCGTCTCGATCCATCGACGGCGCTCGTTTGACGACCTCCGCGATCGCGTGCGCGCTCTCGAGCGCGGGAGTGATTCCCTCGACGCGGCTCAACAGCTGGAACGCCTCGAGAGCCTCATCGTCCGTGGCATAGGTGTATTCGATTCGGTCGTGATCCCGCAAATAGCAATGCTCCGGCCCGACGCCCGAATAGTCCAACCCGGCCGAGACCGAATGCGTCAAAGCGATCTGGCCGTCGTCGTCCTGCAATACATAGATCTGCGATCCGTGAAGCACGCCCAGACGACCCCCGCAGAATCGTGCCGCGTGCTCGCCCGACTCGATCCCCCGTCCCCCCGCTTCGACACCCACCATCCGGACGTCGTCGTCCAAAAACCGGTGAAACAACCCGATCGAATTGCTTCCACCACCGACACAGGCCACGAGACAATCCGGCAGACGACCTTCCACCTCCAGCATCTGATCGCGCGCCTCGACGCCGATGACACGTTGGAAATCCCGGACGATCATCGGATACGGATGCGGACCCAGAACGGACCCGAAAATGTAGAACGTCGAATCGACGTTCGTCACCCAGTCCCGAATCGCCTCGTTGATCGCATCCTTCAACGTCCGGCTGCCCGACTCCACGCCCGTCACCGTTGCCCCGAGCAGCTGCATTCGGAACACGTTGAGCGCCTGGCGGGCCATGTCTTCGGTGCCCATGTAGATCTCGCAATCGAGACCGAACATCGCCGCCACCGTCGCCGTCGCCACGCCGTGCTGGCCCGCACCCGTCTCCGCGATGATGCGTGTCTTGCCCATGCGACGCGCCAGCAGAATCTGACCCATCGAATTGTTGATCTTGTGCGCGCCCGTGTGCGCCAGATCCTCTCGCTTCAGGTAGATCTTCGCACCACCCAACCGTTCCGTCAGACGTTCGGCGAAGTAGATGGGCGTCGGTCTGCCCACGAAGTTCCGCAGGTAGTGACCGAGCTCGTTCTGAAACGCTTCGCTCTCCCTGGCTTCACGGTAGGCCGCCTCCAGATCGTCGAGGAGGGCCATCAGGGTTTCCGGCACGTATCGTCCCCCGTATGTGCCGAAGCGACCTCTTTCATCGGGTAGCGTATCTGATTTGGTCACACCACTCCCCTTCAATTATGAACCACCTGGAACAACGTGTTCGGCAATCGTCCGAAACAATACCCGTCGGTGGGACGCACCGTCCTCGCCCCCGGAGAATCGGTGCAGGGCAATCACGATGGCGTTCGCGGGATCGACGCGAAAACTCGACCCGGTCACACCGTCACGCCCGTAACTCCCCGTCCCCAGACCTTCTCCAGGCTTTGGAACGATGCCGATGCCGCGCACGCCGCGCACGCCTGTCATAGCCTGAGCGGTTTCCGGCTCGATAAACAGGAAATCCCCGTAGGACCCGCCGTTCAACAAGAGCTGACCCAACTTCGCCAGGTCCAGTGGTACACTCCACGCGTCATCGTGCGTCCCGAAAACCTCGGTGTCGTCACACGCGAGTGGACTCAGAAGATGATCGCGATAGAACGCGTCGAGTGCTTCGCCGCTGACGGCCTCGATCACCTTCCCCACGAGCGCCATCCCACTGCTCGACGCTCCACCACCCCCCACCTCGACATCATCCGCCACGCCCGCCACGCGCTCCTCCAGATCGTTGATGTCGTCACGCCACCCGTCCGCGATTCCACTCGTGTGCGTGACCAGATGACGCACCGTCATCGCCGGGTCGAGCGCCGTGCCGCGGAGCGGAACGAGATACTTCGCCACGGGCGCATCCAGTTCGACGCGCTTCTGGTCGACCAACGTCATCAACGCGAGCCCCGCGAGCACCTCCGTCACCTCGGCCAGCGGGGTCTGCGTCGCGAGCGTCATCGGCCTGGACCCGATCCCACCGACCGCACGGTAGTAGAAGACTACGCCCTTCCTCGCCACACAGAGAGACAGAGGCTCGTCTGACTGCCAGGCCGCAAGTACCGAATCCAGGGCGGCCGTCACCGTCTCCCGCATACCTGCTTCGGACGGCGAGCCGAACGTCAGCTCAGTCGAGCGCCCCCGATAGACCGCGGTGGGACAGTCGAACGCTTCGGCCGGTTCGAGATCGTAGAGCCGCCGCTTGAGACCGACCCACCACGTTCGATCCCTCGCCTGGCTTGCCCGTATGCCACCGGTACCCGGCACGAGCTCGTGCAGCCCCGCGAAAAGCGCGCCCGCCTGCTCGTCGTCCGTCAACCCCCGCACGACCTGTCGGATCACAAAAGCCGAAAGTGCAGCGCCCTGTTCGACGATCACGATCGGGTCGATCGCCATTTCGTAGGGCAAATCGACGAGCGGGACCGTCGTGGACGGGTCCCATACAACCGGAGCCACGTGACGATAGAGCGTCTTGAATCGTCGATACGTCCGCCCCGAGGAGGCCCGCACGGTCACGACCGCACCGTATCGGCCGGCTTCCGTCGGCGCCGTAACTCGACGGTAGTTCCGATCGTAAAAGTCGACCTCGATCGTATACGGTCCGATTCTCCGTCTGGCCAGCAGCGAATCGGCAAAGTCGCACGGAGGAAACGTCTCTCCCGAAAACACGTGAGGCGCGAACACCATCGGCTGCCGGGCGAACGCCGTGGCCACCGACTCTACAGATTGGCCCGACACGACGCCCGTGCAGATCCAGACCAGGAGTGCGAGCCACGACGGCCATCTCATGACCCTATCGGTCCCACCGCACCAGGAAGTAATTCCGCTTCCCACGTCGCATCACGAGGAATTTCCCGCACAACGCGTCGCTCGGAGCCAGGGTCTTTTCCAGCGTGTCACACCGCTCCCCGTTGATGTAAATGGCCCCACTGCTGATGTCTTCGCGCGCCTGCCGCTTCGACTTGGAAATACTGGCGTCGACCAGGAGATCGATCAGCCCGATTTCCGTGCCGCCCAACGAATGTGAGGGGACGTCGCTGAATCCCTCCTCGACCTCCTGCTCTGACAGACTCCCGAGGTCATCGCTGAAAAGGGCTTCCGATATGTGGACCGCGCGATGCATCGCCTCCTCGCCGTGAACGAGCTTCGTCACCTCCTCGGCCAGGACACGTTGGGCCTCCCGTTTCTCCGGTGCCCTTTCCACCTCGCGCGACAGAGCTTCGATCGCCTCGCACGACAGGAACGTGAACATCATCAAAAAAGACACGGCATCGGCATCGGGCACGTTCACGAACCACTGGTAAAACTGATAGGGCGACGTCAACTCCGCGTCGAGCCAGATCGCCGAGCCTTCCGATTTGCTGAACTTCTTGCCATCCGACCGCTCCAGGAGGGGGTTTGTCAGCCCGAAGGCCTGCTCTCCGAGTTCCCGCCGAATCAGTTCGGCGCCGGCCGTGATGTTACCCCACTGGTCGCTCCCGCCGATCTGGAGCTCACAATCGTAGACCCTCCGCAACTCGAGGAAATCATAGGCCTGCAAGACCATATAACTGAACTCGGTGTAGGAGATCCCTGCCTCCATCCGTGAGGAAACCGACTCCTTGGCCAGCATGTAGCCGAGCGAGAAGTGTTTGCCGACGTCCCTCAACAGATCGATGGCGCGCAGTTCCGAAAGCCACGTGTAGTTGGACACGATCCGCGCTGGGTTCGACTTGACCTCGAAGTCCAGGTATCGCTCGAGTTGGCCCCGCATCCTGTTCGTCCACGCATCGACGACCTCCGTCGTGTTCAGCTTCCGCTCCTCGTCCCGCCCGCTCGGATCGCCGATCAGACCCGTACCGCCACCAACCAAACCGATCGGGTGGTGACCGGCCAGCTGAAACCGCCTCAACACGAGAGCCGGGATCAGATTTCCGATCGTCAAACTCTCCGCCGTCGGGTCGAAACCCGAGTAGAGCGTGACCGGTCCTCGCTGCAACCGTTCTTCCAGCCCTTCCGTCTGCTGAAACACGAGACCCCGGTAGGTCAGATCTTCCAAAATATCCACGAACGCCCTCTCCAATCAGATGCCGCGCACGGCGCGGATGAATGCGCGCACCTTCTCGTGATCTTTCTTGCCCGGCTCCACTTCCACACCGCTGCCCGTGTCGACGGCATAAGGCTCCACGGTCCGAATGCCCTCGATCACGTTTTCAGGGTCCATCCCGCCCGACAGCACGACACGACCCTCGTCCTTAACGGCGAGGGCGGCGCCCCAATCGAACGTCTCTCCCGTTCCGCCGTAAAACCCCTCCTTCGCCGCATCCAGCAGAAACGTCGACACGCCAGAACGGGCATAGGGTGTGAGCGACCCGGCATCGAACCCCTTCCCGACTTGAACCGCGCGAATCACCGCCCCATCGACCGCCGCACACGTCTCTGGAGATTCATCGCCGTGAAGCTGGGCGCATTGAAGACCTGTCTCACGCAGCGTGGACGAAACGCGCTCAGACGGCACATTCACGAACACCCCGACGGGGGTCACGAACGGTGGCAAATCCTTCACGATACTCGTCACTGTCTCGAGCGACACGTAGCGGGGGCTCTTCGGATAGAAGATGAAGCCCAGCGCATCCGCGCCCGCATCGACGGCGCACGCGGCGTCGTCGGCATTCGTGATGCCGCAGATCTTGATGCGAACCATCCCGGCGTCACCTGCCCATCTGCTTCACGACGACGGGACTCACGCTTCCTCTCCCAAAAGCTCCCGCAACTTGAGTCCGATGTCTGTCTCCCGCATCAGACTCTCGCCCACGAGGACCGCGTCGGCGCCCGCATCTCTGACCCGTATCACGTCGGCCCGTGTCCCGATTCCGCTCTCGCTCACGATCAACGTGTCCTCGGGCAGCAACCGGGCCACACGCTCGGTCGTCTCGAGCGTCGTATCGAAGGTGTGGAGATCGCGGTTGTTGATCCCGACAATCTCGGCCCCCGCGTCAACGGCTCGTCTTCCCTCGCTCTCCGTATGGACCTCCACGACGGCATCCAGATCCAACCCTCGCGACACCTCCAAAAACTGCCGAAGCAACGCATCTTCCAGCGCCGCCACGATCAGCAGGACGGCCGACGCACCGATCGCGCGCGCCTCGTAGATCTGGTAGCCGTCTACCGTAAAGTCTTTGCGCAGGAGCGGTAGCCTCACGGCCTCGTGCACCGCCGTCAGGAAGTCCGCCGACCCCTGAAAATACTTCTCGTCCGTCAACAGGGAGATGGCGGATGCTCCGTGTGCTTCGTACGTCACCCCGATCGTGACCGGGTCGAAATCCTCGCGAATCAATCCCTTAGAGGGCGAAGCTTTCTTGATCTCCGCGATCACCGCAATGTCGTCACCCGACGTCAGTGCCTCGAACAGAGAGGCCGGCTGCGCCGCCGAGTCGGCGCATGCCCGAACCGTCTCCTCGGGAACCCGTCCCCTCGCGTCGGCCACCACGCCCCGCTTGTAAGCGACGATCTCATCCAGAATGCTCGACACGGCGTTCATCCCCGACTCGCCTCGATCAGCCCATCCAACTTCTCTCTTGCCGCGCCGGAATCGATCGTCTCCGCCGCCAGGGCCGCGCCCGTCTTCAGATCCTCGGCGACCCCGCCTGCAACGAGCGCGAACGCGGCGTTCAGCAGGACGATGTCTCTCCGCGGGCCCGTCTGGCCATCGAGGACGTCTCGCAGCAGCTTCGCATTCTCGTCGGGATCGCCCCCACTCAGATCTTCGCCCCGGGCGGCTTCGATACCCAGATCCTCGGGCGACACCTCGTAGGTCGTCACCGTGCCGTCCTTCAGCTCGCTCACACGCGTCGGGCCGGTCGTCGTCGCTTCGTCCAGTCCGTCGGACCCGTGCACGACGAAGGCGTGTTCGGCGCCAAGCCCGCCCAGCACTTTCGCCAGGGGCTCCGTCAGATCGGGGCTGTAAACTCCGATGACCTGCCGCGTCGCCCCCGCCGGATTCGTCAGCGGCCCGAGGGCGTTGAAAATCGTGCGCGCCCCGAGTTCGCGACGGGGGCCGATCGCGTGCTTCATCGCCCCGTGTAACGAGATCGCGAAAAGAAACCCGATCCCCACATCGTCCAGACAGCGACCGACCGTTTCCGGGTCGGCCTCGACGTCCACACCCAGCGCACTCAACACATCCGCGCTCCCGCACTGGCTCGACGCGGCTCGATTCCCGTGTTTGGCCACACAGAGTCCCGCCCCGGCGACGACGAACGCGCACGTCGTCGAGATGTTGAACGTACCCGAATGGTCCCCGCCGGTTCCGCACGTGTCGACGACGGGACGTCGATCGGTCTGTATCCGCGTCGCCTTGTCCCTCATCACCTCCGCGGCACCCGCGATCTCATCGACCGTCTCTCCCTTGATCCGCAACCCAACCAGGAAGCCACCGATCTGGGCGTCGGTCGCCTCACCCGACATGATCGCGTTCATCACCTCGACCATTTCGTCGCGCATCAGATCACGCCCCTCGATCACACGGGCGATCGCTCCTTGTATCGTCATCATCGGTCCTCGTCGTTCACGGAATCGCCGTCCTCACGCATCCAGGAAGTTCTGCAGCAAATCGTGGCCGGTCTTCGTCAGAATCGACTCAGGATGAAACTGAACCCCCTCCACGGGCATCGTCTTGTGTCTCAGACCCATGATCGTCCCATCGTCCGTCTCCGCCGAAACCTCCAGGCAGTCTGGCAGGCTCTCCCGTTCGACCATCAACGAGTGATAGCGCGTGGCCGTGAACGGCTGCGGTAACCCTTCGAACAGGGTCCTGCCGTCGTGCGAGATCTCCGACGTCTTACCGTGCATAATGGTCGGCGCGCCGACCACTATGCCTCCGAAGGCCTGACCGACCGATTGATGTCCCAAACAGACACCCAGGATCGGGAGCTTCCCCGCGAACGCCTCGATCAGCGAGACCGAGATCCCCGCCTCGTTCGGCGTACACGGTCCCGGCGAAACGACGATGCGATCGGCCTCCAGCTCTTCGATCTCCTCGAGCGTCACACGATCGTTGCGTTTCACCTCCAGCGTCGCACCCAGTTCACCCAGATACTGTACGAGGTTGTAGGTAAACGAATCGTAGTTGTCGATCACCAGAATCACGACGACGCCCCTGCCGCAAACGCACCTCGTTCGGCCATCTCGACTGCGCGGAACTGGGCACGCGCCTTGTTTTCCGTTTCGGTGAACTCGTACTCGGGCTCCGAATCGAAAACGATCCCCCCACCCGCTTGAACGTAGGCCTTGTCGTTCTTGAGCACCATCGTCCGGATCGCAATGCACGTATCCATGTTGCCCGAGAAGTCGATGTAGCCTACGGCACCCGCGTAGGGGCCCCGTCGCGTGGGTTCGAGCTCGTCGATGATCTCCATCGCCCGAATCTTGGGCGCACCGGAGACCGTGCCCGCGGGGTAGCAGGCGAAAAGCGCATCGAGTGCGTCCACGTCGTCTCTTAACCGTCCTTCGACGTTCGAAACGATGTGCATCACGTGGGAATAGCGCTCGACGTTCATCTGCTCCGTCACCCGGACCGTATCGAAGGACGAAACCCGCCCGACGTCATTTCGGCCCAGGTCGACCAGCATGATGTGCTCGGCGCATTCCTTCTCGTCCCCCAGCAGTTCTTCGCCAAGCTCTCGATCCTCTTCATCGGTCCGTCCACGCCATCGTGTTCCTGCGATCGGCCTCACCTGCACCTTACGATCCTCGACACGAACCAGAAGCTCGGGAGAAGCTCCAACGAGCCTGCAGTCCCCCAGATCGACGTGGAACATGTAGGGCGAGGGATTGACGGTCCTGAGCATCCGGTAGATCGCGCTCGAATCGACCGTCACATCGGTCTCGAACCGTTGCGACAGCACGACCTGAAAGATGTCCCCCGCCACGATGTAGTCGCGACACCGCTCCACCTTCTTCAAATAGTCGGCCTTTTCGGTGTTCGAACGAACGGCACACGCGCTCGTGCCTCCACTCAATTGCGCTTGCAGTGGTTGGGCGAGCGCCTCCTCCAGGGTCGCGATCTTGTCCTTCGCAGCCTCGTACCCGTCCGAAACACTCTCGCCTGTATGTACGTTGGTGATCAGGTGGATCACGTGCTCGACGTTGTCGAACGCGAGCAACGTGTCGAAAAACATCAGAACGATGTCGTCGAGTTTCAGATCGTCGGCCGTGTCGTCCGGGATGTCCTCCATCAGACGAATCGCGTCGTAGCCCACGTATCCGACGGCGCCGCCCGTGAATCGGGGCATCCCCTCCACGTGGGCCGAGCGATACGTTCCGAGCAATCTGCGCAGGGCCTCGATCGGATCCCCCTCGATCTCCGACCTCTCGCCCTTCCGAAGATCCTCGGTGCGGATCCGCGTGCCGCGGCTGCGAAACACGAGAAAGGGCTCGACCCCCAGGAAGGAGTAACGACCGACCTTCTCACCACCCTCGACGCTCTCGAACAGGAACGAATGGGGCGCACGGGTCCGAATCTTCAGGTAGGCCGACAGGGGGGTTTCGAGATCGCCCAGGATGGTGCGGGAGACCGGGACCAGATCCGCCGTCGCTGCGAGGGTCTGGACCTCGTCGAGGGAGGGCTCAATCACGCTGAACTTCGCTTTCCGTTTGGTGGCCAAAAGCTTTGTAATATGCTGTTTATCAGGTATTTGTCAAGGTTGACCCGGGCACTGGACAGGGCGCTTTTCGGCACAAAAAAAGCTGTGAGCCGAAGCCCACAGCCTAAGAATCCTGTTTTGATCGATCGACTCAGACGAATGGGCACACGGAGAGCGGAATCGCGAACCAATAGAAGGCGCGGCGGGAAAAATACCGGTCGTATCGTGTGTTCTGAGTCTTCATAGGGTCATCGTCCTGCGACGGCGAAAACAGTAGCAAAACGGGCACGTCGTGTCAAGTCGATTACTCAGCGTGCCCGTCGATCGTGCCGACCTCGATCTTCAGGTCCTCGCGATTGATGATCCGGTCGACCTGGCCATCCCGAACCCAAACCACGCGGTCGGACACGGACAGCATTTTGTGGTCGTGTGTCGCCGATATGACGGTCACACCCGATTCCTTGTTCATCAACCTCAGGAGCTCGATGATCTCCGTTCCCGTGTTCAGATCCAGGTTGCCCGTCGGCTCGTCCGCGAGAATGATCGCCGGATCGTTCGCAAAGGCCCGTGCAACGGCCACGCGCTGCTGCTGCCCACCCGAAAGCTCATACGGCTTGTGCGAGATCCGCTCGGCCAGACCGACCTTCGTCAACAGGTCGACCCCCTTGTCCCGCGCCTCGTCGCTCGTCAGACCTGCGAAAACCATGGGGAGCGTCACGTTCTCTAGCGCGGTCATAACGGGGATCAGGTTGAACGACTGAAAGATGTAGCCGATCTTCCGACACCGCAGCCAGGCCAGTTCGTAGGCGTCCAGTTGCGCAACGTCGACATCGTCGATGTAGACCTTGCCCTCAGTAGGCTTGTCGAGCCCGCCGATCATGTTGAACAGCGTGCTCTTCCCCGACCCCGACGGCCCCATGATCGAGAGATACTCTCCCTGTTCGACTTCCAGATCCACGCCCTTGAGGGCCTGGAGACTGAAATCGCCCATCTCGTAAACCTTCTTGACCTGCTGCGTGCGGACGACCGCCATACGGGTTCTCTCCTCGATGACGAAAAATGTCAGCGTTTTCAGATCAGACGAACGACGTCACACTTCCAGTCGCATTGCGTCAACGGGTTCCATCTTGGCTGCGCGGTAGGCCGGAATGATTCCACCGAGCAGCGACAGGATCGACCCGATCACGATGGCCAGAACCGAGCTCTCCAGGACCGAACTCCACGGCATGTGGGTCAAGGTGGCCGTTCCAAAGCTGATCATCGTCAACAGAATCGTCAGCGCCAGCCCGATCAGGGTGCCCAGAATCGTGCCCGCCGTCCCCATGAACGAAGACTCCAGGAGGAAGAGCTTGATGATGAACCCGTCGAGGGCGCCCATACACTTCATCGTGCCGATTTCGCGAAACCGCTCCGTGACCGACATGAGCATCGCGTTCGTAATGCCTACCAGACACACGAGCAGGGACAACACCACCAGCCACGCATTCTTGGACGCTTCCTGCACGGAAGCCGCGCTGTCGGGGTCCGTATCGATGCCTTTTTGCTGAAGGATCAGGTCCAGCTCGGGGTCGCCGGCCAACTTGATCCCGTTGATGATGTCGGAGTTGACCCAGATCGACATCAGAAAGGCGATAGCCAGTACGATACCGCTCACCGTGATCAGCGATCGGCCGAATCGGATCTTCACACTGTTGAAGCTGATCTCGACTGCCTTGGACAGCGGCAGGTTGACCTGGGTACCGATGCTGCGGGACCCATCCTGGTGTTCTGCCATTCCACCTCCAAATTAGTGGCTCGGTGTCGGGCTATCGGACGTTCTCGAACACACGATCCCCATCGGTCGCCCGACGTCGAGACCCATGGAAAGCCCTACTGTCCAGAAGAGCAAGCGCTTTATCGAACAGGGTAACCGACCTCTGAATCACGGGGTCGTCTTCCACGGCGACGCGTCCGGCCGCCGCCGTCCCCCATCGGATCTGAGCAATCTGACGCCGCAACCGACGTTTCACGAAATCGGCGTGCTTCTTGAGCGCCTGGGACTCGTCGGTCCCGAACTCCGAATCCTGCGCCTGGAGGAACTTTCGAAACTTGGACAGCTCCCTGCGACCGGGCGTGAAACCGTCGAAGTAGCTGTCGAAATCCACGTGGGACCTCGTCAGTTCCTGTCCGTGGTTCTTGGCGAACGTCAGGACCATCGATTCGGCGATCAGGTGACGCTCGAACGCACTCAGCGAATCGGGTCTGAGCTGGACGTCGGGCGTGATGCCACCGCTCCCGTAGACCTCGCGCGCGAGAATCTCCGTGTAGTAAATCGGCTTCTGGATCGTCCCGTCTGCGTTCGGGTCGTAGTCATCGTGCGCGGCCTCGAGGTAGGCCAGTCGATCGTCCGAATAGGGGCGCTGGATCGGCCGGCCGCTCGGCGTAAAATAACTCGCCACGGTCAGCAGGACGGCTCCGCCGTTCTGAAGTCCGTACTGCTTCTGCACCAGGCCCTTCCCGAACGTCGTGTGGCCGACGATCAGACCTCGATCGTAGTCCTGCACGGCCCCTGCCACGATCTCCGACGCGCTCGCACTCCGGCTGTTCACCAGAACGATGATCGGAATCGCCTCGGCGACGATGGGCTCGGTCCTCGAAAAGTGGTCTTCGCGTGATCCACGCCGACGGCCTTCCGTATAGACCACCAACCTGCCCGGGTCCAGCAACTGATCCGAAACGGCCACCGCCTGCTCGAGGTAGCCGCCCCCGTTGTTCTGGAGGTCGAAGATCAGTTTCTCCATTCCCTGCGTGCCCAGGTTTTCCAACGCAGCCTTCAGTTCGTTGCTCGTACGCCCCGAGAAGCGGTCGATCTTCACGTAGCCGATGGTCTTGGAGATCATGAAAGCATACCGGACGCTCGGGACGCGGATCTTGTCCCGCTCGATATCGAATTCGAGAAGGACATCGACCCCTTCCCGCTGGACCGACACGTGAACCGTCGTGCCTTTGGGGCCTTTCAACCGACCTTCGACCTCTGCGATCTTGATCCCGACGGACGATTTCCCGTCGATCTTGATGATGCGATCTCCCGGCAACAACCCGACCTCCGAAGCGGGAGACCCCTCGATCGGCGAGAGAACGGTCAGGAAACCTTCGATGATCTCGAAATAGATTCCGATCCCCTCGAACGCCCCCTCCAGACGCTCCTGCATCTGGCGAAAGTCCTCGGCGCTGATGTAGGTTGAATGCGGGTCCAGACGTGACAGATATCCCTCGATCGCCCCGTCGTAGAGCTTCGTCTGGTCCACGTCCTGGTAGTAGTAGCGGCGGACGAGGTCGTTCAGTTCTCCAAAAGCCTGGGCCTGATCGACGATCGTCGGACGGCGAGCGTCCTGAGCGTCGCCCCGTGACGGAGCGCAGATCAGAATCGCCAAAAGCCATAGAAAATGTGGGAAGAAACGTCGCATCTTTGAACCTGAAAAATCGTGTAAGTGGCTGAATCGTTGAAACTTAACGGGGCTCTTCATTCCTGTCAAGCACCGTGATTCTGAGTGCGCACGTCCTGCCGGAAGGCCTCGAGATTCTGACGAAACGACTGTCGGCCAAGGCTCAGCAGTGCCTCGATCCGGTCCGTCCGCAACCCCGCCCTCAAGGGCCGCCGGGCCTTCTGCCCCAGCTCGGCGCTCGTCACCGACTCGACACGGTCTACGCCGAGCCCGAAGACCTCGCACAGCGATTCGACCATCTTAAACCGTGTCAAGTAGTCGCTCCCGGCGACGTGGTAAATGCCGCTGGCTCGCTCGTCGATCAGTCCCCTGATCGACGTCACCAGCTCCGGGAGATACGTCGGGTTCGACCATTCATCCGTCACGACCCGAATCGTCTCACCGGCCTCGAGAGCCGCCAACGCCCACGTCACGAAGTTGGGTCGGGCGTGTGGGTGATAGCCGTAGAGCACGGCTGTCCTGACGACACACGCATCGGACACCGACAGCGCCCGTTCTTCCCCCTCCAGCTTCGTCCGGCCGTAGACGCTCAGCGGGTTGGCGGCATCCTCCTCGCCGTAGGGACCCTCTTCTCCGTCGAAAACGTAGTTGGTCGACAGCTGAATCAGACGGATGGCTCGATCGCCGCACGCGCGTGCAAGTTCCTCGACGGCATCGACGTGCACGCGTCGAGCGGCCTCGGGATCCGATTCGCACCCGTCGACACTCGTCACTGCGGCCGCGTTGACCACCCAGTCGGGCTGCGTCCGGTCGAGGGTGTGCGCCAAACGCGCCGTGTCCTCCAGATCCAGCTGGATCCAACCTTCTTCGGCCGGCGGATGCCGGGCGGCGGGCAACATCTCTTCCCCGGAGTCGACCAGACCTCGCCCGAGAAAGCCCGTCGCTCCGATCACCAAAACACGAGGTCGCTCAGTCGGCGTCACGGCCCTGTCTCGACATACTTCAAAAGGGCACGGCCGAGTGTTCCGGCACCCGCTGCCTGCGAATAGGTTCGCGGGATCCACCTGGCCAGAATCTGCTTCGCCCGATTCCGATGAACGTCTTTGCCCGTCAGAACCCCGAGCCGCACGAAGACCTCGGCCAGGACGGCAATCGCACCTGGCTCGTGACGGTCAATCGCGGTCTGGTCGTCCTGAACTCGAACTTCGCCCTCCGATTTCGACATCGGTGCCACGAAAACCTCCCACGCACGACTCGCGATACGTTCGGAAGCGGCCAGATGGCCGGCCGACGACTCCAAATCGTGAGCGTCGAGCAGCGCTCGTGCCGTCAATGCCGCGTCGGCCAGACGATCCTCCCTCCCGATCGGAGCGCCCCTGTCATCGTAGAGTCCCATCAGACGATCTAGGATCGAGCGCCATCGGTCCGATACACGCACGCCGACCCGGCGGGCAGCGATCGCCGCCGAGACCGCCTGGGCATTCCAACGAGCGATCCAGCGGGCGTCGAGGGGGCGTGTGCCGTCGCCATAGAGAGCAGGAGCGAACAGACTATCCGGCGTCACGAAACCGGCCAATCCGGCCGCGTAAAACGGTCCTTCGTCATCCTCCACGCCCAGCGTCGCATCCAGACCGTCGGCGAGCCGTTGGGCGTGGCCGCGCCAGACGTCATCGCCCGTTTCCATGGCCAGACCCGCTGCCGCCCCGAGCAGACCGGCGTTGTGCGACAGGGTGACCTCCTCATCCCGCAGGTTGCCATCGGACGTGAGCCGAGCGTGAACGAACAGGCCATCCGGATTCTGCAGAACCCCGTCGAACAGGCGCACGATCGCCAAACTGTCCAGACGCCCTGCGTCGGACAACAGGAGCAGCGCCTCCGCCGACAGGCCCTGAGTCGTCTGCCCGGCGACGCTGTCGACAAAAGCCTCGAGCGACACGCTCCCCGGCGTCTCGAACCCCTCGGGTTCCACCTTTCTGCGCGCGTCGAGACGCACGCGGTTGCGTTCCACGTCGTCCAGACGCCCGGGTATGTCGTAAATCGTGTGCACCCGTCGCATCAGACGCTCGAGATCGTCGGCCTCGATGTAGCGAGTACCGGTCAGCCATCCCTTTTGCGGATCGATCACGCTCAGGCTCGGCCACCCCCCCAGACCGTAGCGTTCGAAAAGATCGGGCCGGGTGTCGGATTCGACCGCGACGGGAAAGACGACGCGCGCAATCTCGCGCACGATCAGGGGGTCTTCCAACACCCTACGGGCAAACCGCTGGCACCAATAGGACCGCCGGTTGTAGTGATACAGCAGGATCGGTTTGCCCGACGCGTCGCCCCGTTCGTCCCAACGGCGCCAGGCCACGGACCCCAGGGGGAGGACATCCAGGCGAACCCGATCGACCTTCGGAGCGGGGGGTTCCCCACAGAAAGACAGCGCCCACACAAGCCCACATCCCACGATCAGACGGGGGGCCATTTTTCGAAAGTACGCGAAAACGGCCGCCGGTGGTCTGAACCGAATCCGGCGGCCGATGGAACGACGCTCGAACGGTGGAACCTGTAGGCCGCAGCGTCGTTTACAACCTATGGCCTGTTTCGGGAGGGGGGGTCTCCAGACCCCGATTTCCCAGAAAAATCTTGACACTTATTTACCCGGGGTCATACATTTTTTGCTGTTTGACCGGCAGGTTTTGCCGATGGTTAGGACGACGGGGTGATTCCGTCTAACGATATGGCTTCGTCGATGAGCATGATGGGGATTTCGTCCTCGATCGGGTAAAGATACTTCCCGTCTTCGCGGATCAGACCCCCGTCGATTTTCTTCTCAACGGCGTTTCCAGCCCGGTTTTGAAGCGATCCGGCCTCGATTCTCCGGTTGATCTCCTCGATCACGCTGGCGTCAGCCAGTTTGACGGGCGTTTTGTCCTCCGGACAGGCCAGAATGTCGAGTAGTTCCTGGTCGATCATCGGTTCGAACCCCTGTTGGAACGGCGTTTGCGTAGTCTTCGAGCACGTCGATCGCAGCAAATATAGCACAAGACGGTTCCACCGGACAACATCCGTTCCTCACCTCTAAAGGACAGCGCCTATCGTCACTCGCTAACGGGTTTGGCTTCATCGTTTCATAAGACGTTCGGAAGTTTAGCCGGATTCACCTTTGCGTTTCGGGGCGCACCATCACTGTGGGCCCGTCCCGGCTGAACGATCGCACAGCCAGAACCTTAGGGAGTGTAGGTGGCTTCCCCACAGATCCTCCGGGCTGTAGGGTGACCCCACACAGTCGGAAACTCGCGGTTTCATCGCGCTCTAGCCAAACCACCTCTGGTTCATCGGTTCTGCATCGTCATCCAAGTCGAGCTTAAACTACGGCATCGCTCAATGCCGTCGTGATTCATTTGGAGGAGTAGAGCTATGTGGATGAGTTTCTACAACCGGACAGCCATCGTGGCGCTTGCCTTGGCCTGCGTCCTCGGATTCGGGGTCGGCCGAGTCGATGCGACGCCCGAGAGCCGCGCAGCGGCAAACTTCCTGCTCTACCAGCCGAGTGCCCGTTCGGCCGGTCTGGGTGATGCGTATGTGGCGATCGCCGACGATGCCAACGCCACGTTCTTCAACCCCGCCGCCCTGGCCGACGACCAGGGGCGCTCGCTGAGCACGACCTTCTACAAACCGGTTCCTTCCCTCGCCAACGACATCTTCACCTCCTTCGGATCCTATACGCAGCCGATGAGGGGCGTGGGCAACTTCGGAATCAGCCTCATCTACACGTCACTCGGCACGCAGTTTCGCACGGGCGAACAGGGTGAGGAACTCGGCGAGTTCACGAGTTTCGGAATCGCGTTCGGCATCTCCTACGGCGCCCACATCACCAAAAACATCTCGCTCGGAATCACGACCAAGCTGATCCACGAGAACCTGGCGGCGCAGGGCGCGGGTGACGAGGCCGGGAGCGGAACGGGCACATCCTTCGCCGGCGACATCGGCTTTTTGTGGAAGCCCGGCGACCGCTTCTCCCTCGGGTGGGCTCTGCGGAACGTCGGCCCGAACATGACGTTCATCGACGCCGACCAGTCCGACCCGCTGCCACAGAACTTTACGATCGGATTCGGCTACAAGGTCCTGCAGCGCAAGAGATATACGTTGCTGTTCACGACCGACGTCTACAAGCCCCTCGCAGACGAAGGGTTCGAGTCTTTCATCAGCGGATGGTCCGACGGAGGGGGCTCCGAGGAGATCAAGGACATCGATTACCACGCTGGAATGGAATGGGCCTATAATCTTTCGGAGTTGTCGGCTTTCGCCCTGAGGGCGGGCTATTCGCACGACGAAGATGGAAACCGAAAGACCCCGACCTTCGGACTGGGTCTTAAATACGACTGGGCTACGTTCGACCTCTCCTACTTCGCGAACTCGAACGCTGCGGTCCGAAACGTGTTCCGATTCAGCGGCGGTTTTACCTTCTAAGGAACCCTACGGGAATCGATGCAGGTCTCTCGTCCTACAGAGCGTCCGGCCGTTCCACGCATCGGCCGGGCGCTTTTCTATGTTCTGGGCACCCTGTTCTGTGTGGGTTTCGCGACGCCGACGAGCGTGTTTGCCCAGATCGAGCCCGTCATCGGTAGCCGACGCATCCTGGCCATTCGAGTTTCCTTCCCCATCGAAGTCCCCGACGACGAGACCACGAGCGGTGACGGCACGTTCGAACTCCGGTCTTCCGGGGCGGTTTCCGACGACTATCGATTTCCCTTCGATCTTCCCCCTCACGATCGCACCTACTTCGAAGCACACCTCAAGGCACTCGCCAACTACTACCGAACCGTCTCGCGGGGCAGCCTCGAACTGACCTTCGAAGTCTTTCCTCGTCAGAACGACGCCAGCTACGAGATGGACCAAGCCTTGATCGATTTCGGAAACGGAAGAACCCGACAGGAGATCAACGAGCGGATCACACGTCTGTTTCGGGACGCCCTCCTCACGGCCGATGCCTCGGACCCCGACATCGATTTCGGGGCGTTCGATCACGTCATCGTGTTCCACGCCGGCCTGGGGGGAGAATCCTCGAACGCGTTGAACGACGTGCTCTCCGCCTTCATCAACCTCCAGGACCTTGAGACCTACGCCGATGGCGCGCTCGACCTCGACGGCGCGACCGTCTCTGGCGGTATGCTCTTGCCAGAGGCCGGAAGCGCCGATGGCCGCGGGGGTCTCAACGGGTTGGTCGCCCGATTTTATGCCAACCAACTCGGTCTGCCGCGACTCGACAATCCCGAGGACGGGTTGACGGCCGTCGGGGACTGGAGCCTGATGGACACGGGCAACATCACCGTGGCTTCATCAGCGCAACTCGGGCTGTCCAGCCTCACGGGGTCTCCCGCCGACACGATTCTCGTGGGATTCATTCCCAGTCGTCTTCTGGCCTGGTCACGATCCGCCCTCGGGTGGCTCGACATCCCCGTCGTCGCGCGCGATGACACGCTCAGCATCGCGGCACCCCACGTCGGCGACGGCACGCCTCAGGCCATCCGCGTCCCTATCAGCGCCGACGAATACTTCCTGGTCGAGAATCGCCTGTCTCGCCTTGCCGTCGAAGGACGTCGGCCCGAGGTCACCCTCTCGACCCCCAACGGCGTGTGGACCGCCGTCGACGATTACGACGCTCTCATTCCCGGGAGCGGCATCCTCATCTGGCACGTCGACGATGCCGTCATCCGCGCCAGCTCGCCCTTGCATCCGGTCAACAGCCACCCCGATTTCCGAGTCCATTTCGACGGATTCGCCGGCACCTACCGCAAGGGCATTGCTCTGGAAGAAGCGGACGGCCTCGAAGACATCGGCAACACCTCATCCAGTCGCGTCATCACCGCCGGTGTCATTTCCTTCGCCAACATCAGCGGAAACGCCGTCGATCCCTACTACGTGGGAAACGCCACCCGCTTCGGGCAAGACACGACACCCTCGAGCGACAGCAACCTCGGCTACTCGACGGGGGTCGAAATCGAAGTCCTGAGCCCTCCGGGCGAGGTGATGGACGTCGCCATCCGGTTCGGACGACAGCCTGGCGCGTGGCCGGTCACCGGTCTGCAACCCGACGAGCAGGCCTTCCCACGCCTGCTCAAAGGGGATGACGGCCCTGCCATTCTGCGAGGCAGCCAGACGGGCCCGACCGCGTGGGGATCGAACGGAGAAACCGCACCGATCGATTTCTCCACGGGGCAGTCGGTGGCCGTCGGGACACTCGCTGCGACGTCGAGCGAAAGTTTCATCTATGCAACGACCGATGGCTCCGGACGCTGGAGCGGCGGTCAAACCCAGACAGTCAGCGGCGCACCCTCATCGATCCCACCGATCATCGCCCCCTTTCCGATCGATCGGACCGACATCTGGGGACTCGTCGACGGAGCGGTCGAATGGGGCCGATTCTCAGGAGCGATCGGGCGTGCCGATCTGTCTTCCGAGCCGATCGCCGGTCTGGCGATCGGTGATTTCGAGCCCGACCCCGACCTGGAACTGGCGGCACTGGATGCTTCAGGCCGTCTGTTCATCGTCGACGGCGATCGCGACGCCCGAGAGCTCGCGGCATTTCCCGTGGCGGTCAGCGGACCTGTCGCCGCCGACCTCGATACCGACGGCAACGAGGACATCGTCGTCCTCTCGACCGACGGCGTCGTTTTCACCGCCCAATTCGATGGAACGCTGACCGAAGGTCGTCCAGTGCCCGGCGGCGCGCAGTCACCACCCGTCGTGGCGGACATCGATCGGGACGGCTTCGTCGAGGTTCTGTTCGGGGGTCGCGATCGAATCTGGGTCATACGGTTCAACGGCGTCCTCCAGCAGAACGCCCCCATCGGTCTCCCCCTCAAAGACAGAGTCGGATCGATTACCGCCCCACCCGTCGTCGTCGACGCCGACGGAGACGGAAGCCTGGACATCCTCGTCGCGACCGGTCTTGGCTTCATCTACGGTCTCGACGCAAGGGGGAACGCCCTCCCCGGCTTTCCCGTGGCTGCCCACGGCCCGATCGCTACGTCGCCGCTCGTCGACGACCTCGAGGGCGACGGCACCCTCGAGCTCGTGGCCTACACCGTTACCGGTGACATTCACCTCTGGCACCTCGAATCCATCGACCCCGCCCTCGTGGGCAACGAAGTCGTCTGGGGTCAGCAGGGCGGCGGCCCCGGCAACGCCGGCCGTCTCTCGCAGATCATCGCCCCATCCGAACCGGCGGATGTCACCGCGCTCCTGCCTGCCGATCGCGTTTACTGTTATCCGAATCCTATCCGAACCAGCGAAGCCTTTTTCCGGTTCTACCTGACCCAGGCAGCCGACGTGAGCGTCACCGTCATCAACCCCCGCGGCGAGGTCGTCGAACGCCTGGCCGCCGACCGAGCCTTCGCACTCACCGACAACGAGATTCGCTGGGATACCTCCGACTACGGCAGCGGCTTCTACATCTGCCGCGTCGAGGCCGTTTCCGGTTCTCAGTCCGAGGTTCGGCTCGTCAAGGTCGCCGTCGTCCGATGACACGTAAGCCATGACCAAGCTGAACCAAACTCACACCCTTCTGCTTCTGCTCGTCCTCCTGCTTCCCACGGATGTGCGGGCTCAGTTCTTCAGCGACATCAACCACCCGGAGCTCGAGTGGTTCGAGATCGAGACGGAGCACTTCCTGATCACCCACCACGCCGGCGCGGAATCCTTCGCACGGCGGGTCGCTCTCATCGCCGAGGAAGTCTACGGTCCCATCACCCGACTCTACGAGTACGAACCCGCGCACAAGCCCCGTGTCCTCGTCCGGGACATCGACGACGCGAACCGAAGCGCCTACTACCCGGGGACGAACACGATCGACTTCTGGGCAACCGGACTCACCCACGACTTTGAACTGCGTGGGGCCAAAACAGACTGGGTGCGGAATGTCTTCACGCACGAGTTTACACATCTGATCTCGACCCAGGTCGCCCGCAAGGCCTCTTCCCGTGTGCAGGGCGTCTACCTGCAGACCTTCTTCTACCAGGCCGAAAACCGGCGCGAAGACGTATCCGTCACCGGGCTCCCGAACGTCATCACCTCGGTCCTCCTCCCTTCCGAAACTCTCCCACCTTGGTTCACCGAGGGAACGGCGCAGTATATGGCGCAGGGTGCTCAGCACGACACGTGGGACTCTCACCGCGATATGATCCTGCGACAGGCCACGCTCAACGATCGACTCCTGATGTATGACCAGATGGGTGTCTTCGGGGCCAAATCGGGGCTCGGTTTCGAGCAGGTCTACGATCACGGTTACGCGCTCACCCTCTACATCGTGAATCGCTTCGGCGAGGACGCCCTCCGCCGTCTCTACAGGGCGATGAGCCGTAAATGGAGATACGATTTCAACGGCGCCGTCCACGAGGCCCTGGGCATCTCCGACCGCGCGCTCTACGACGGCTGGAAAGCCACGCTCCAGGAGCGATACGCCGTCCAAATGCAGACCGTCTCCGCCGATTCGGCCGTCGGCGAGCTCCGCTATAAAAAGGGCTACGTGAACCTCCACCCCCGGTGGTCCCCCGACGGCGAAACCCTCGCCTTCGTCAGCAACGCCGGCAGCGACTATGGCCTTACGAACCTGCTCCGCCTGGCCGGCGACGACACGACCGCCAAACTCGTCGCAGGGGGGGCTCGGACGGCGATCGACTGGTCTCCCGACGGATCCCGCATCGTTTACGCCCGTCGCAGCAAAAGAGACAAACGCGGCTCGGTCTTTTGGGACCTTTACACGGCCGATCCCTCCGACTCGTCCGGAGTCGGTCTCTGGCGCACCGCAAAGGGCCTGATCGGATTCGACGGTGGATTGCCACCCGGCCGGTCCCGCCTGACCGAAGGCGCACGGGGCATCCATCCGAACTACTCCCCCGACGGGACCGCCATCGCTTTCGTTCAGAACAGCGACGGTCGCAACCACCTGGCTCTGCTCGACGTCGGTGCGGGCACGACGCGCCGGCTGGCCGCATTCGATGACGGCTCCCAATTACACACTCCCGTCTGGTCCCCCGACGGCCGACGAATCGCCTTCTCGCTCTTCGGCCCGAGCGGCGACCGCAGCATCGCCGTCATTCCCGCATCGGGCGGCCGCCACCAGCTTCTCGTTCGATCCGACGCGACCGACCGGGACCCGTGTTGGACGCCCGACGGAAACCTCGTCTTCGCCTCCGATCGTGACGGCATTTTCAACCTGTATCATCTGAACCTTCAAACGGCCGCCGTCCATCGCATCACGCGGGTCCCGGGTGGAGCCCTCCATCCCGACGTCCATCCAGACGACGGACGAATCGCCTTCTCCCACTATGGCGACGAAGGCTTCGAAATTCGAACCATCCAGGGTCAGGGACTGTGGCAACCCGTCGACCCCGGCGTCTTCGCCGTCAGCGTGCAGGCCGACCCGGTCGTCGCGGAGAACACGTCGGCGACGCCCGCGTCCAAACCCTACGAAACGGACCTCATCGGCCTTCTCGTTTCCCCGCGCCTCGCCATCGACGTCGGCAAACTGAAGCTCGGATTCTATGCGTTTTCAACCGAGGCGCTTGGTAAGCAGACACTCTTCGTCCAGGGCCTGATCTCTCACGACCGGGATCTCGAACTGTTCGCCACCTACGAATACAAGGGATGGAAACCTACCTTCTACCTCACAGGGTTTCGGGTCACCCACCACGTCGAAGAGGACATCGTCGACCGCGACCGGGACGGTAGGGTCTTCAACCGTACATTCGCCCTGAATGGCCTCCTGTTTGGCCTCCGCCACCGTCTGCGGAACGGCGGTCAGCTCGACACGCACTTCGAATACAACCGGTTCGGGAACTCCGTCGACCAGTCGCAGTTCAATGGTCAGAACCGCGCCGTCATCGGGGCTACGTTCCTCAACGCCCTCGATCTCGGTCTGTCCTACCACTATCGGAACGTAACGCCCGCGATCGACTCGGAGATCAGCCCCAGCGCGGGTCGGAACGTCTTTTTCCGATACGACCGGAATTTCGATTTCTTTCTAAAGGGATTCGAACCGAACTCCACGATCGTCATCGAGCAGTTTCAGAATTTCTTCTACGATCAGCTCGTCGTCGACTGGAGTGAGTATTTTGGCGGTCCGGGCGACAGTTCGATCGGCATTCGAGCGTATGGCGGATGGATGGGGGACGTCGTCAACGAGGACGAAGCCGACGGCTACTTCGACTTCCGGTTGGGTGGCCTGCCTTACATGAAAGGATATACTTTCTTCAGCATCGAGGGCCGAAAGGCCGCCCTCCTCCGGGGGGCGTGGCGCTTCCCGTTGTGGCGACAGATCGACCGTCAGACCGGCCCTCTCTACTCCAGCCACCTCTACGGTTCGGTCTACGCCGGCATCGGACGCGCCTGGGACGGCACTCCCGACGACGATCTTTTCCTCCGGAGCTGGAAGAAGGACGCCGGCATCCAGCTACGCTACGAAGGGACCACATTCTACGAATACCCACTCGCCGTCAGCCTGGATGTCGCCTATGGTTTCGACGATGTCCCACTCCAGAAAATCACCGACCCCGTCAACCGGAGTGGGCTAAAGCTCTATTTTACCGTTCTGTTCGGATTCTTGCAGAACGTCGGCCTGAATTGAGAGGCAACCCATGAAAACCCTTGTCACCTCTTTAGCGTGTCTGGCCCTGTCCTCGTCGCCCGTCGTGGCCGGGCCCTTCGGCACACCGTTGACACCGCGCTCGGACCGGCCCGTCCTTGCCTACGATTCCGCGTCGGACGAAAAGTCCCCCAAGAAGGCGTTCTTCCTCTCGCTGCTCCTGCCAGGACTGGGCGAGTTCTACGCGGGCGCGAAGGTTCGGGCCGCCGGTTTTATGGTGGCCGAAGCCCTGACGTGGGTGGCGTATTCCCACTGGAGGAGCAAAGGCACCGATCTGCGGGATGAATTCAGGGCCTATGCCGACCTCAACTGGAACTTCGCACGCTACCAGGAGTGGCAAGCCTTCAACGCGTCGCTACCGGCCGGCCGGCAGTATATCGAAACCGAAACGCTTCCCTCCAAGCAGGAGGATGAGCAGCAATACTACGAGCTGATCGGAAAATACGATCAGTTCATCTACGGCTGGTCCGACGTCGCCGGTGAGCCCCTCAGCGCCAACAACCAGGGCATCGATTCACCGCTCCAGGCACAGTATGAGATCCTGCGGAACGACAGCAATCAACCCCTCAAGCGAGCATCGGTCGTCATCGGACTCACGGTCGTGAATAGAATCATCAGTGCCATCCACGCATCGTCCTACACGAGGCTCCGAAACGACTGGACGGAAAAGCGACTCCGTTTCGAGCTCAAGCCCTTCACACCGACCGGCCGTCACGGCGTCACCGCCACGATGACCGCGGGCTTCTGATGCGCGTCGGCGCTTTCATCCTCTCCCTCGTCCTGGCGTTCGGTGGATCCGCACACGCTCAGAAAGATCCCAAGAACCCGAAGGCGGCCGCATTGCTCTCGCTTCTCATACCCGGCCTGGGAGAAATCTACGCGGGTGGACATCGGTCCAGCCGGTTCTTCCTGTTCACCGAAGCCACTTTCTGGACCACCCTGGCCACGTTCAAACACCTCGAATCCTCCCGCGAAGACAACTTCAGAGCCTTCGCGGCCGAGTACGCCGGACTCGACACAGCCGACAAATCGGACTCCTTCATCGATGACGTCGCGATCTACAACAGCATCTATGCCCGAAACACCCGCGAGCGGTTCGTCGCCGGAGACCTCGCCGAATTCATCGACGAGACCCCCGAGAACATCTGGGAATGGGATTCCGACACCTCGCGCCGGCAGTTTCGACAACTCCGCAGCAAGGCCACTTCCGCACGCCAAAAGAGTATGCTCTTCGTCGGCGCGCTCCTCTTCAATCGATTCGCCAGTTCGATCAACGCCGCCCACATCGCCAGAAAAACGCAACCCCGATCCGTCCAGGTCGGAGCTGCCCCCGACCTGCGATCGGGCGGCGCCTACGGCTACGTCAGAGCCAGTTTCTGACCGCAATGCCCCGACGCGTCACCGTCTGGCTTCTCATCGGGCTGCTCTGCTCCGTCTCCTCATACGCCGACCCCTTGCGGCGCGTCTCGGGCACCCACCTGATCCCCCGATCCTCTTCAATGCCGGCTCTCCAGAAAAGACAGATTGTGCAAGCCTTCCAGGTGGGAGACCCACTCACCGTATCCGCTTTCAGTTTCCAGCTCATCGGCGGTGGACGCTACCAGACCACCACCACCTGTCGTTTCGTCGGGTCGCACAGCTACGTTTTCGTCGAAGACGTCGTGTGGGGTTCCTCTCGCGTGACCCAGCTCGCGCTCAACGCCCTGGCGGACGCGTTCGACAACGCGAGCGCCATTGATCCTGCCCGGGGCATTTACGACATCACCACGACCGTATTCGGCCCGGCACCCGACGTCGACGGCGACCCGAGGATCATCATCGTCCTTCTCGACATCCTCGACTCGCCGTTCACGGGGACGACCATCGTGGGCTACTTCGACGTCGAGAACCAGAGTCCTCCGGTCAGTCGGGAGATCGTCTATGTCGACGTCGACCCCCTCGACATCGAAAGCGCGCTCGCGCGGGCCACGCTCGCGCACGAATTCCAGCATATGCTGCACTGGGCAGCTGACCCCGACGAAGACAAGTGGCTGGACGAAGGGTGTTCCGAATACGCCGAGCTCGCGTGCGGATACAAAGACACGACCGAAGCCGTCGCGAACGCTTTCCTCGACGTACCCAACACCAGCCTGACGCAGTGGGAAGACCTGCCGTTCGACTTCGATCAATCGTTCCTCTATATGACCTATTTCGCGCAACGGTTCGGAGACGAAGCGGTTCGGGCCCTCGTGGCCGAACCGATCAACGGAGCCGAAAGCGTCGACATCGTGCTGTCCGATCTGGGTGAGCCCGATCGCTTCAAGGACATCTTCGCAGAATGGGCCACGGCCATCTATCTCGACGCCGATGGTGCTCACGGATTGTCCCTCATCGACGTCAGGTTTCCGGCCACCACAGCACTGTTGCTGCCGACCTCTAACGTCAATCGCAAAGCCCGACTCTGGGGAACCGACTACCTGGATCTCGAAGGCAGCTTCGATGGGCTCTCGCTCAGTCTCGGTAGTCCGGGTGACAACCCCCTGATGACCGTCCTCATCGGGCCCGACGGCGGTGCCTTCACAGAAATCGCGGCGGGTGATGCGACAACGGTGAACGTTTATCGCTCCGACCTCCGGGCCATCGCGCTCGTAACGACGGGTGGCACGTCCGAAGACTACGCCCTGACGGTCGCTTCGACCCACGGCGGGCTGGTCCTCGAAGCGTCCGATTTCAACGATGACGGTACGATCGACTTCGCCGACTTCCTGCTGTTCGCGACTGCCTTCGGCAAAACCGGGTTCAGCGGGGGCTACGATCCGTCCTTCGATCTCGACGGAAACTTCGCCATCGACTTCACCGACTTCCTCACGTTCGCCTCGCATTTCTCCGCGTCCGAATAGCAGCCCACAGCGTTGAGCCGATGACATCGATCGCGGTGGACACGATCTGCCCCCCCGAGGGACCGGGTCTCTCTCGCCCACTCCACTCCTGGAGGTAGACATCCTAAAAGTGGCCCCGGGGCCATTTTTAAACAAGACTCCCATAAATTGTTTATAAACAAACTATTGTAGGCTCTGTAATCCCAGCGGTGTGTCGAGCCATCTTGACTTTCGCGAAGATCAAATGGGCCCCGACTCAAAACCCTACCGGGGTGACAACCCTATCCCGATGCGGGAGGGACCACAACGGTCAGCGCCCCTGGCAGCACGCTGATTGTCGCTGGAACGGTGGCCACGAGCTCGCCATCCGCGACAATCGGTTGACCTGCCGGGGCGTCCACGTAGGCCGACCGGGACCGGCTCAAACGCACGGCGGCGTGTTCGTGGTGGCGGCCGGTCTCGACGTGTCGCAACAGACCGAGTGCGGTCAGACGTCCCACGGGCGCAATCTCACACACGTCGATCCATCCATCGTCGATCTCTGCTTCCGGCGCGATGGCCAATCCGCCACCGTAGAAGGCGCCATTCGCGAACGCCGCCAGCAGAACCGTCTCGGTGGTCTCGTCTTTACGTACCTCCAACGTGACGTCCAGTCCCTTCAGAATTTCCACGACGGCCCCGAAACGGTAGGCCCACCGACTTCGCCACCATCCGGACCGCATCCGCATCGCAACGCGGGCATCCAGTCCCGCGCAGGCCACAGTCAGGAAACGCGTCGAGCCCACAAGCCCCACATCGACCTGTCGCCGACGAGCCTGGCCGATCCATCGGCCGATCTCCCTGGCATCCCGCAGAAGCCCGAGCATCCTCGCGAAATCATTCCCACGCCCCGACGGAATGACACCCAGCGTCAATCGTTGTAGATCGACCGCGTTGACCACCTCGTGCAGCGTCCCATCGCCCCCGCAGACAGCGACCCCCTCATCCCGATCGGCCGCCTTTCTGGCTAGCTCGCCAGCGTGACCCGGTCCGAGGGTCGGGCACACGCTCGCCCGGACCCCTGTCTGCTCGATCTCTTCCACGACGCATCCGGCAAGACGGGTTGCGCGACCTCGACCGCTCGCTGGGTTGGCGATCACGATCCAATTCAACGTTTCGGCCTATTCTCTGAAACAACCACACCGACCCTCGCATCAGATCCAGTAGGCAGACAGAAAGAAGTAATATATTTATCTAACGAGAAATACAAACATCTAACGAATTTGCATTGCATCTTACTCTGGACTGGCTATATTCGGGCTATCGTCGACCCCAGGCACACCTAACCAACGAGGACGTCACGGTGCCAGTCGCGCTCGAAGACACCAACGAAGACCTCAAACACAAGTTTCAATTCACGCACGGCATTCGATTCGAGATTTTCTACGCTCTGATGGCTGTGGCCGACAGGGAACACGGGATTCACATTCCCTGGCAGCGGGAAGCCCTATCGCGGCTCCCGAGCGGATTCATCGACCAGATGGGTCAGGTCGGCGGTTCTCCCTACTTCTGGCCCGTGATGGCCGATGTTCTCGAGGCCAGCCCCCCTGAACTCACCTACACCGAGATCCGTGAGCGGATTTTGGCTCTGCCCCCCGAACGCTTTCAAACCGCCATCCTGGAAGGCGGTCTTCACGAAGTGTCGCTCGTAACCGACCTGATCGCCGGGAGACGGAGCCTGGCCGAAGTCGCCGAGGATCTGTCCGAAAGAGAGGAAAGGTGGTTCGGGTTCCTTGGGTTATATCCGTTCGACCCATCCAGCCCGACCCCCGCCGCCCTCAAGCGCCTGATCGAAGACCCGGATGCGCTGCGGGCGGACCTCGTGGACCTGCTCGATACGTTCTGGTCACGCGTGTTCGAGGACACGTGGTCGGCTATCGAGCCCAGGGTTCAGCTCTCGGTTGCGGAGAAGCGCCGGCTCTTCGACGTGCTGCCGCCTTCGGAGTTCGCCAGGCAGGTACTCATTCGAGTTGAGATCGACGATGACTCGTTCGAAATCTCCTGCTCGTGTATGGGCACCGTGCCACTCAACAGAGTGGCGCAGATCTATGTCATGCCATCGGTCTTCAACGAAAACCGTCTCTGGTCGATCTATGCGGACAAGTCGATGCTCACAATGTGCATTCCCTACTTCGACCCGGCCATCTCGGTCGTCCTCGATCGGCCCGCGGCTGCCATCGAGCCCAACCTGAGTCCTCCGCAAGTTTTCAAGGCGCTCGGAGAACCGACACGCTACGAAATGGCACGTCTGATCGCCCAGAAACCGCGCACATCCGCAGATCTCGCCCGCTTGCTCAAGGTCTCGAAGCCAACGGTCTCCCACCACGTGCAGCTCCTCCGAGGCGCGGGCCTCATCGGGGAAGAAACAGGCGGTACGGGCGTTCGTCTGTCGCTTCGGAAGGAGATCATCGCCCAACTCTCCGATGCCGCCCTGAACGACCTTACCTTCGCAGAAACAAAAAAGGCCCCCGCCACGTCAATCAGCGGGAGCCCGAAAATCTGACTTTATAGAGGTGCCCTGGCCGACGCCGCTTGGCCCTGGAAAAGCTCGTGCGGCGGTTGGCCACCCACAGGATGGACCGGTCGAAATCGGGGGCACCGTGCCCCAAATATACGCATTCGACCGGTCACATCAACTCATAACCCGCCCGAAAGGAGGGTGCAGTCATGAACCGGTCGTTTCTGTTAACCGTTCTACTTTTGGTCGCGCTCGGCGCGTGTTCAGGTCTCGACCCCGTCGGTCCCCAGTCCGACACGACGAACACCGACGTTCCCTTTTCCGCCGAGCGTCACGTTCTCGGAGCGCTGGCGTCCCACTACGGCGTTACGGTCTCGAAACCGGCCGCTGTCCTGGGATCGTCAACTTTCCAGACCACGTTCGTGCCACAAGCCGACTACGTGGAAATGTCGCGCGATGTCTTGCCCTCGGGCGACATCGTGGTGCGTGGCCAATACCTGTTCTTCTATTCCGACTGGGGGCCACGACACGGAACACTCGAGTCGATCTTCAGTCCGGCCGACGGGCTGTGGCAACACACGACATCGGTCGTATCCGAGGGCCCGGTCGATGCGATTCCCCTTACCGTCCGAATCCGGCAAGCCGAATCCGACACACCGCTGAACGACGTCGAAGTCGTGGCGCGACGCCAGGGCTCCGCCATCCTCTCTTCTCAATCGCTCAGAACCGATCTGAACGGAGAGGCTCAGCTCGAGGTCTTCCGGGGCGTGTTCGATCTCGAAGCGCTGTCCGAACAGCTGGGGTCGGTGGCGACTGCCGAACTCATCGTCAGCGAGCCGGGCACGCACGACATTCCGATCGATGCCAAATTCAATCGGATCGGCAAGCGGCCCCCAATCCAGCCTTAAGGGGCGGATAAACCGAAGCGGGGGTGTCGAAACACTCGACACCCCCGCTTGAAAACAACTCCAATGAGCGAACTCAGAATCCTACATTCACCGTCAACCAGTGGTTGTCGTCGAAGAATTCTGTTCGTCCAAAGGCGTAGTCCACCTGGAACTTGTAGTCGCTAACGGGTACCCTCAGACCGAATCCTGCCGTCGGGCCAAGGATGTATTCCTTTTTGAACCCTGACGGTTGGACACCGCCTTCGGGTGCCATCACATAGCCACCACGAACCAGAAAGGTCTCCCTGTATTCGACCTCGACACCAGCCTGATACTCGTCGGCGACAGGTTGTTGTTCCGGAAAGTTGCGTGGAACGTACCGGTACCCTGCTGACCCGTGTACATCTCGTAGGCCAAGCCCAATTCGATCGACGTCGGCAGCTCGGCCGGTGCGAGCGACGTGCGGAAGTTTCGCGCTCCGGCCGAGCTCTCGGCTTCAGTCAGTGCATCGCCGAGGACAACCGGAACGTCCAGATCCGCCCCATCGAACTTCATGTCCGACCCGAGATTCCGAATCGCGATCCCGAGTGAAAGACCCTTCAGACCCGTGTAATACTGGAAGCCGAAGTCGAAAGCCATGCCCGTCGCGGATACGCGACGTACGCCTTCGTGAATGAACTTGCCCGTCGCTCCAAACGACACGCGATCCGTGAATTGCCGAGAGTAGGTAAACCCGATGACCGAGAAGTTGGGCGTTATGACTTCACCCGTCCCCTCGGGACTCGATTCAGTGGTCACGATAATGTCGCCGACCGACAAAATCTTGGCGCTGATCCCGATCGTCGAGGATTCACCGATCTTCGTCGTAACGCCGATATAACTCATCGACATATCAGCAATATAATCGAGGTAAGAGAACGTAAACTCGCGGGGCGTGTCACCCAGGGCAACGCCCGCGGGATTCCAGTAAAGCGCTTCCGCACCCGACACGCTCGCCATAATGGCACCGCCCATGGCGGTCCCACGAGAGCCGACGGGTATCCGGAGTTCCTGTGCTGCCGCCAGCCCGATACGCTCGGTGTTGGCCGCCTGAACGAGCGACGGCATCAACAAGGCGGCGAAGAGCAAAGCGCCCAGGAAGCGCCCGGCCCGTTTTGATCTGCATACGAATGCCATTTTGTCTTCCTCCATTCGCCGGCTTAGAAGGAGCCGAGCGTTTCGGCTTCCATGAATACGGCAAGCTTCAGGATCTTCGTGCCGATGTCGCCAGCATCGATATGGGCGATGTAGATGCCGCTCGCAAGGAGCACACCCTGATCGGTTTTCAGGTCCCATTCCTCCGTCGGCAACCCGTTGTCGTGCATGATCGTCCGCACCAGGTCGCCAGCCATCGTAAACAACCGGATCGTCGCCACGCCTGGCAGGTTCGTGAAGCGAACCTTCCGTGCCAGCGACGAAGACTCGAAAGCCGACCGTCCCAGATAGGGGTTCGGCACGGCCAGCACCTTGTTCAAGTCCACAATGGCCAGGTCCTGATCCCCGACGATGCCGGGCGTCGTGTCGAACGAGAAAACATCGCCCGGGACATTTACGTGGTTGGCAATCATGAGGAAACTGTCCCCGTCCTCCGGGAACCGTGCATCCTGACGGCGGTTGGCGAAGACCATCCACATAACAGGCATCACCGGGTCGTCCGGAATCAGCCCGTTCGTTGTCAGGACCTCGTGACTCGCCTCACCCGCATTCGGATCCGTGTAGGGCAGGTCGAGCACGAAGAGCCATTCACGTGCATCGAACGTGCTACCTACGTCCCCATTGTAGGGGGGGCCCCACGCCCCGTTCACCAGACCCGCTGCCCGGTTGTTCTCCAGAAACCCGACTTCGAGACGTCGGGGCGGGCTGGCTTCGACATCCCAGGCGGACACCATGATCGGGTTCCGTTCCTGGAAAATGTATACGCCGGCCCCGTCAGTATTGATGATGTAGCTGCTCCAATCGTAGGGGACCCTGGACGTCGTCAGATCTGCCGGGGCGGGGGGGTCCGCTCCGGCCGAGCGCAGATAGCGATATCCGTAGGACACGTTCTCGTTGCTCAGATCCAGCGGCTTGTAGAGGTTCTCGCCGTCCGTCTGGTCAACGCTCGTGAATCTGAGCTCAACCGTTCGAAGGTCGGCAGGTGTCGTCGACACCCAGTTCGAACTGAACCAGAACGAATTCGGATCACCCGTGATCGCGCCGTTGAAGCCTTCGGCCTCGAATCCGTCGGCACTAGCCCAGGTGATCCACCGCGAGCCGGTCGGAATATCCCAGTCCTTCATACCTTTCGGCGGACCCAGCACCTTAACGAGCACACCGTCCGCAATCGGGTTGGCAGCGGCCTAGGCGTCCGTCGCAGCCTGCGGCAACCCCTCGAGGAGGGTCGCGCCGGTCGCGCTGTTGATCAGATCCCAAACGACCTCACCTGCGACATCCCGGAAAACAACCTCGTAGGAGTTACCCGTTACCCGCGAGGGATCGACCAGGGTAATACCCACGGAGCCATCGCTGTTACCCGATGTGTGAGCAGCCATTGTGTCGGCACGAACCGGGTCATACGTCGTTCCCGCGAGAGGCGGTAACGGCATGATGCCCAGGGCATCTTCGGTCTCCGTCGACAACGCTACCTGACGCCCGTCCTTCAGGACGTTGATCGACGTCTCCAGCGTCGTCGGGTTCGCGGTCAGGTCGACGCCGTAGGCCGTCACCGCATAGTAGTAAACGCGGTTCGGACGAGACGTCCACCCAGCAGAGCGTCATCGGTTAGCTCGACATAGTGCTGGACGCCGCCGTCGGTTCCGAATTGTGCCGGCCGCGAAATGACGATCCCGGACGACTCATCGAACTGATCATCGAAGATCACTTTCTGACCGTTGTCGATGTCGTAGGTGGCGATTCGCATCCAGGGACCGGCCGGAGTCGACCCTTGATACACGTTGTAACCCTCGAACGGGTAGGATCCCGAGCTATTCTCGGAATCCGTACCCCACGTGAGGATGACTTGACCGTTGCCCTGCCTATCACCCAGAGAGGAAATTGCAACCTTCGGTGCGGCCGGGGGCTCCGGAGCCTGAAAGTCGTTGTCGAACGTCTGTTGCGCCGCCGAATCGAAAAACCGCAGCGCGGTGATACTCGACAGACGATCCTGACCCTGCGCGGCGATGATGGCGGCCACGACCTCCTGCGAATCGCCTGGTGCAAACGTGAAAGGCCCCGACGACAACATGAACCGGCGGTCGGCCGGGTTGGTATCGACCCATCCCGACCCCGTCACCGGGTCTCCAGAGAGAACGAAGGCCGTCACAGCGCCCGTTGTCGGGTCCGTGTGGTCCGTCGTCTCGCCGTCGGGATCGATTCCCCTCATGTAGTTGTAGGTCTCGCTCGGCGTGTGCGGGTCGGTTCCGTTGATGTACTTGTTGAACGACGTCATCGGGAGCTCTTCGCCGTCGTCACCGATCGGACCCTTGAAGAAATCATAGCCGACCGCAGGCGGCGTGTTGCCGTAAACCTGGTCGTTGTTCGTCGCATTGAAGCAGAATCCGAGACTCGTCTCCACATCGCACCCGACCAGGTCATTATCGAACTGACCCAGATCCGGATCGGACCACAGCGAAATGTAGGTGCTGTCGATCTGGTTCCCGCCCTTGTTGATCAGCAGGAACTTGATGAACACGATGTTCCCAAGTGGGCCGCTTCGGTTGAACGCGAACGTTGTCTGCTGGACTTCGATCCCCAGCGGATCCGTCTGTCCCGCGTCGTTCGTGTGCTTCGTCGGGTTCGCGTCGTTGTAAACGGTCCAGATCGTCTGGTACCATCGGATCGCCGTTCGCATCGACCGGCGCGCCGTCCTGCGACGGCCAGTTCGCCCAGTCCGGGTTCTCCGGGCCATCGCCACGATTGATCTTGTAGACGCGATACTGCTCCGCATCCGGATCGGCCGGTGTGCCGTCGGCCAGCATCGGCCCCGGCTGGTACTCGTGGCTGTACTCGGCGACTACGATACGGGTCTCGCCGTTCACCTTACCGCCCACCCACAGACCTGAGGCAAAGACCGCCGTCCGTCCCGACCCCTTCAGGAACTCGAAACCCGAATTACCCGTCGGGATATCCCAGGCGAACGAGCCCTGGTTCGTGACGAACATGGAGATGTTGTTCACATCGATCGAGATATTGTTCACGAGCTTGGCGGCACGCGGCCGGAAGCCGGGGTTTCGGCCTTCGGCTGGCCCCGCGTGGGCGAAAACCAGGGCCGCCATCATCGATATCAGTATTGCACCACGTTTCATCCTGTTATCCCTCGTTGGTTAGAAGCTGAGTGCAAAGCCGAGGCGAACCTGGCGTGGTGTTGAGAAGTTGCGAGGATTCTTTTCCTTCAACTCATAAAGATTCCTGCCCTGCTGACCGTGCGTCGCGATAAAGTCGGCACCATCGGGCGTCGACAGCCAACCGGTCGTGAGTGGGCTTCCCGTCGCCGAGTAGACCTGCGACTCGAACCCGCGGCTGTCCGAGTCCCGAGCAGCCACGTTCGCTCGGTCGAGCAGGTTGATCGCCCAGATGTAGAAATCTACGCTGTAGCGGCCGATCACGAACGCCTTGTTGGCCTTGGCGTCGATCCTGAACTGCCACGGGCCGTTTGCAGAGTTCAGCGGCCCCGTCGGACGCTCCGTCACGTTCGCCAACGTGATCTGATTGAAGAACACCGTCGGCGTGTAGGGGAACCCGCTACCGGCACGAACAAGGACATTCAGGCCAGCGTTTGCGAGCGGGTAGCCGCCCATGAAGTGAGGGCCGTCATCTGCCGTGAATCGATAGTCGACCGACCCCGTGATCTTGTGACGCTGATCGTAATCGAGCGGCGCGGTCGACTTCGGAGGCTCGGTTACACCGGCCTGGAAGGTCCACGCGATGTTCCGCTGCGTTTGCGGGCCCGATCCGGTTCCCGAGGCGTAGCCCAGACTGTAGCCAAGCCGAAGCGTCATCCGGTCGGAGCGACGCATCTGCGCGGTCACGTCCACCCCCTTGATCGTTCCGAAGTCTCGATTGCGGAACGAGGTGAAAGAAGACGGATTCGATGGAATCTGCGTGACCTCGACGAGGTTTTTCACCGACTTGTAATACGCCGTCACTCCCACGCTTGCTCGGTCGCCAACCTGCTGGTTGATCCCAACCTCATACGCCGTCGTCTCCTCGGGCTTCAGGTTGGGATTCCCGAAAGCGTAGTAGTAGCCACCCGTCGGAGCCTTGTGCTCCAGGTAGGCGAGTCCCACGTAGAGGTCCTCCAGGTTTGGCTGCTGGAAGAACTTGCCATAGTGCACGTGGAACATCGTCTTCGTCGTGACGGGAAAGCCCAATCCGACGCGGGGGCTCAGCTTGTGATGGATCTCGTTGCCGGCCAGATCGCCAGAATCGAGCGTGTCATCGCCACCCAGGGGCGTTCCCTCGTCGCGGAGCACGTCGGTCTTCGCGTTCAGGTAGTCGTAACGAAGACCCAGATTCACGACAAGGCCTTCGTACTCGATCTTGTCCTGGAGATAGACGGACCCCAGAATCGGCTTCTTCCGATCGTCACGACCCGAATTAAGGGGAACGAGTTCCCGGTTGGTATAATCGAAGATGTAGCCATATCGATCGACATCCAGAAAGCCGCCGGGATGATCGGCGTCCCCGTAGCCACCCCGCCAGGTCTGCACGGGGAAGAGATGCCTGTAATACCGGAGATAGTGATACTGCAGGTCGAACCCGGCCTTGATCTGGTGGTTGGGGTCGACCTGGCTTGTGATGTCGAAGTCGATCGGCGTCACGTAGGTCGACCGGCTCTGCTCGTAGTCGTCCCGAACATAGCCTTCGTCACCTGTCACGAATCCATCGGCGTCCAACCCAAGCGGCGTGGACGCGTCGTCTCCCAGGCGGAACAGAACCGTATCATCGAACAGCGGGTTCCCGCTTGGCCGGCCATAGGCGAACAGGTCGTCGAAATGTGTCCCGTCTCCCTGCTTTCTCAGGCTGCTGAATCCGTTGCCCTGGACCGTGAAGAACGTCCGCGGGTTCAGCGTCCACGTCAGCTTTCCGAACAACGAGATCGTTCGGTCCTCGGTCGTGGCGGAGTGGTCCAGATCGAAGCGGTAGCTGTGAATGTAGCTCTGCCAATCGTCGGACGTCATAATGCCACCGACCTTGAAGTCCGCCCGGTCGTTCAGCCGATAGGTCAACTTGGCCTGACCCGTCCATCCTTTGAGTTCGTGGTGGGGCAGGAGCCCGTCACGAAGGAGGTTGAACTCCTCACCAGACAGCATGTCGCGCTCGAAGTCGTGCGCCTCGACGCCCCAGCGGGGTCGTCTGTCGGTCTGGTCGCGACGCTCCGCGGACACGAAGAACGTCATCTGATCGGACCCCGGCAGCAGCGGGCCGCCCAGTGCACCATCGATGTTGGAGTGAAGACTGGGCTGGTGCGCCTTCCTATGGCTACAACTTCGTCTGTGATGTATTCGACGGAACCCGAGTAATCGCGGCCACCCTCTTTCGTCACCACGTTCACGATACCGGACATCACACGCCCATACTCGGCGTCGAAGCCGCCAACAGTCACAACGACCTGGTCGATCGCGTTGCTGTTCAGCGACGTGGTGGACCGACCAGACTGCAGGTCCTTCTGGGACACGCCGTCCACGTAGAAATCGACTTCGGCAAGTCGCCC
Organism: Candidatus Latescibacterota bacterium; assembly: GCA_965198115.1. Lineage (GTDB taxonomy): Bacteria > Latescibacterota > UBA2968 > UBA2968 > UBA2968 > UBA6620. The sequence continues at coordinate 5,606,273 of OZ240241.1, forward strand.
ACCACGGATATAGAGGTTGCCGTCGTGGTTCGTCACGCCTGCCTGCAGGCTCGCTACACCAGCGAATCCCCTGAGCGGCAGCGCTTCGATCTCTTCGGCTACGACAATACGGGTCGAAGACGTCTGATCCTTCTGGACCAGGGGCGCCTCTGCCGTCACGACCATTGCCTCGACTTCCAGCGTCATCGTGGGGAGGACGAAGTCCTGCTTCGTCGTGAAGTCAGGCGTGATCCGAACATTCTGGACTACGACGTCCTGATGCCCGATGAACGTGGCCTTGAGCCTATACGTGCCACCCAACACGTTCAGAATGAAGTACTCGCCGTTCGAATCCGTGGTCGCACCGATCACGGCCGGGCCGTCGGTGATGACCACGTTGGCCCCGGGCAGCGTCTCTCCCGAATCGGAGGTCACTTTACCCGAGATCTTCCCGGTCGTCCCCGCATCGGCGAGCGACGGCAGGACGAACAGGAGTGCGAGAATCAAAGAAAACCTTCTCATCATCGCGTTCCTTTCGTTGTGGAATACCGATTGGTACAACTCTTGCAATGAATTTCCGGCTGAAAGCAACAGCGGATCTTCAAATGGGTTCTCCTCTTTTGGTGTGGACGGTCACGATGTGACCGAGTAGAAACCTCGGACGTCCTCTTAGTTTGATCTCACCTGTTCACCAAAACGGGTGTGAAGGGCGGCCTGTCGGGGGGCCTGGAAACCTACCAACAGGTCGTCGTCTTTTTCGTTAGGCTTTTGGCTAACGTAGTATACATCACGGCGCGCCATTTTACGCATGTAGGACTAGTCTCACTTTTCCGTAGTACTTTCCGGCCCGTGCTAACCCTGACGTGAGTAGAGAAAAGACCGGATAATCAACGAAATTCGCTCTCCTTTCTCTCAATTTACGTAGGAATAATACCTTCATTCTTGTAGGACCAACCCTCACGAAATCGGTTAAGCGACGATCTCGTTCCGAATCGCGTAGTGTGTGATCTCCACGTTGTTCTTCAGCTTCATCTTGTCCAGCACCCGTGAACGATAGGTGCTCACCGTCTTGACGCTCAGGGCGAGCTCGTCGGCCAGCTCGCTCACGGACTTCCCGGAAGCAATCCCGCAAAAGACCTGATACTCCCGATCGGAAAGCGATTCGTGGGGCGGCCCATCGTGAATCTCGAGCTCGAACGCCAGCTTCTCCGCCAGCGATTCGCTGATGTATTTGCGCCCGTCCGCCACGTTCCGCACCGCCTTCACCAATTCCTCGGGCGAACTCTCCTTCATAAGATACCCAGACGCCCCGGCCTTGAGCGCCCGAATCGCATACTGCGATTCGGGATAGATGGTAAGGATCAGAACGGGCAGGCGAGGGGCTTCCCGCTTGATCTGCTTCAGAACCTCCAGCCCCGTTGCGCGTGGCATCGAGATGTCCAACAGGACGACATCGAACGGTTCATCTCGAATTTTCTCGATGACCTGATGCCCGTCGGCGGCCTCCCCGATCGGCAAAATGTCGCTCGTCTCGGCGAGGATCTGCTTAAGACCTTCTCGGACGATGACGTGATCGTCCGCAATCAAGACCCTGATCATACCCGGCTCCTCGGCGCCTCGAGAGGCACCGTCACTTCAATACGCGTCCCCTTACCGGAAAATCCGGTAATGTCGATCTGTCCCCCGATCGCACGAACACGCTCCTTCATCCCGACGATCCCGAAGGCACTGGGATCCTTCATCCGATCCTGTGAGATCCCGATTCCGTCGTCCTCCAGCGTCAGTTCCAGCCGGTCATCCGTGGCCTGCAGCGACACTTCGAGGGCCTTTGCCTCGGCGTGACGAAGGACGTTGGTCACGGCTTCCTGGAACACGCGGAACACGGCCGTACCCGTCTCCGGATTGACGTCGATCTCCTCGGGCGAAAAAACGACGCGGCTCTGAATGCTCGAGCGGCTCCCGAGGTCGTCGAGCAGCCATTCCATCGCCGCCGACAGCCCGAGGTTGTCGAGCACGGCGGGTCTCAGCTCCGAGCAAATCCTGCGCACCGATAGGATCGTTTCATCCACGAGACCCGTCATACCGAGCAGACGGTCCTGAATCGCCCGATCGGGCTCGCCCAGACGGCGTCCCACGAGCGACAGATCCAGACGGAGAGCGGTCAGGTTCTGGCCCAGCTCGTCGTGAATCTCTCTGGCGATCCGTGTTCGATCGGTTTCGCGAACCGATTCGAGGTGGGTCGACAGATTTCGTAGCTGTTCTCGCGACGCCAGGAGCTGTGCCTCGACCTCCCGTCGCTCCTCGACTTCCTTCCTCAGCTCTCCGACGACGCCTTCGAGCTGGAGCGTCCTGCTGTGGACTCTCTCCTCGAGCTCGGCATTCAACCGCCTGATGCGGGCCTCGGCCTTTCGCTGCTCGGAAATGTCACGGATGATGCCCTCGACGCTGACGACCGTGCCGTTCTCGTCGACCACCGGCACCTCCAGGACTTCGATCAGCCGTGTTTCGCCATCGGCGTGCAGGACCTCCACCTCGTGAACGGGTGGCGAGCCCCCCTCGAGCGCCTCTCGATCGAATCGATCCACGTCCAGGTTGGTCGGACTGTCCGCCAGGGTGGCCCTGAACGACCGCCCCTGCATGTCCTCCGGGTGGTAGCCGAGAACCTGCGTCACCGACGGGCTGGCGTAGGTCACGGTCCCGTCAGCGTCGTGCGTGTAGAAGAAGTATTCGTTCTCCAGGCCTTCGACCAGACGACGATACTTCTCCTCGCTCTGCCGGAGCGCTTCTTCGGTCCGCTTTCGAGCTGTGATGTCCACGAACACGGCCATCAGGACGCGCTGATCGCCCAGGTCGATGGCCGTCAGAAACGTCTCCGACACGTATTCGGAACCGTCGAACCTGCGGCTGGTCCATTCGAATTGATTGCTGCCCCGTTCGTAGGCTTCGGCCATGTAGCGCTCGGCCAGCTCCCAGGACGGGGATCCGTCCGGCTGCGAGGGTGGCGACAGTTCTGCGGGGTGTTTGGACAGCAGATCCGCCTTGTCCCGAGCCCCGTAGACCCGAACAGCCTCCTGATTGCAATCGATGAACCGTCCATCCTCCTGTCGCTGGACCGTCACGCCGCACATCACGCCGTCATACAACGCGTAGAGCACGGCCTCCGTCGGCTTCATCTGATCGGGTGAAAGCGGACGGGGGTCGGCGCGACCGATCATCCGCATCAGTTTCTGTTCCGCGATCAGCCGGGCATCGATCTGAGCCCGGGTGTGTCGCGCCCGCCGAACGACCGTCGGAAGACTCGACAACCCACCCGAGTCGGTCGTCACGACGTCCACGACACCCTCACGAAGCCACGCATCGAACGATCGGTCGTCTCCCGGGGCGACCAGCATCACCACCGGGAGCGCAGGCGAAAGGTGCCCCCCCTGCCTGATTTCTTCGAATATCTCCGGTGACGTAAACACCGCTTCGGGCGCAGAAAACAGCCCGGCCTGAGCTTCCTCGGGGTCGAAGCCTCGTGGACGTCGTGGCATCCCAAAGTCGGATCGCCAGTCAGTCCATCCCTGACCCTTTCACGAACATCCACCGTCGTGTGACAAACGAGCACGTGCCCCTCGCGAACCCTGATATGGTTCATTCTTCCGTTCCTTTGAAGATATTCCCGTCGGAATCGGCCGAAATAGGAGAAGTGTGAAATCTTGTGTAGGACTACACCCTACATTCGCGTCAGCTCAGTCCGACGCCTTCTCTAAAGTACGCAAAAATGGGAAGGTCTGTTGCCAACGACCTCCCCGGTCAAACCGCGTCTTGATGCTCAATCCTCGTCGTTTTCCTGCGCCTCCATCGCGCCCGAGACCAGACGGTCCACGACGTCCGGGCTCAACAGGTTGAGCCAGGGCAACACACGGAGTTTCCACGGCACCACCAGCTCGCGTTTCCGTTGGGACACGGCATCCAGAATCGCCCGGCTGCACGCTTCGAGCGAGATCGATTCTTTGCTGTGACCGCGTCGGCCCTCACCCACGGTCCCACCGTCCTTCGCGAAGGCGTTAGCCCGCAAGTGGGTACCACGCAACCAGTGTGGCATCACGGTCATCACGTGGACACCCGACCCCTTGAGCTCTTGCCGCAGCGTCGAGAGGAAGCCCACCACGGCGTGCTTCGAGGCGACATAGCCGGAATGAAGCGGAACACCGATCTTACCCTGGATCGACGACACGGCCACGATGCTGCCCCTCGCCGTTTTCACGTGGGGCAGCGCATAGTGGAGGGGGTAGACGACGCCGAGGTAGTTCGTCTCCATCAGCCGTGCGTAAATGGCAGGGTCCTCGACCTCGTCGAACCTCGCCCACATGCTGACCCCCGCATTGGCGATGAACAGGTCGATCCCCGACCCGTCGGCTGTCGCGACCTCGACCAGCCGCCGACAGTCGTCCAGCGACGTCACATCGCCCACGACGACCTGCGCCTCCCCGCCCGCCTGCCTGCATCGCGCCGCCACGTCCTCCAGCTGAGCGCTCCGTCTGGCGAACAGGGTCGACTTCGCACCCTGTGCCGCCAGGGCGGCAGCCAGGGCGGCTCCCAACCCCGAAGAGGCGCCCGTGATGACGACACGCCGGGCCCTGGTCGGCTCAGTGGTCACGACGATGGATCTTCACCAAAAGCCCCGTTTCGCGCCCCGAAGACGTTTCCCGGATCGACGGCGCGCTTGGTTTCGCGCAACATCCGCAGCCCGGCCTCCGTCTGGACCTGCGGAAGAAACCCCTTCCGGATCTTGCCGACCCCGTGGTGATGGGACAGAGACCCTCCACGATCCATGATCGCCTGGCGTAGCGCGTGTTCGATCCGGTGATATACGTCGGCCGGGTCATCCAGGCCGCGCCCGCTGAACGCCAGAGTGAAGTAAATGCACACACCCGTGTGGTAGGTCTGGGTCACGCGATACGTCAGATACGGCCGGCCTTCCACATCGTGTGCAGCGAGCTGGCGGTCGAGCTCCTCCCGCACGCCGTCGCACACCTCGTGAATGCGATCCCACGGAACGGACGTCTCGAACGTCTCGCCCAGAATCCCGAACTGCGTCACGAAATCCCGGATATACGCGATCCCGAACGTCAGCGAATACCCACGTTTTCCGTTGCTCGCCCCCGCGCTCAACCCCCCGAACCGTTTGGCCAGACCGAAAATGACCTTCTCCTGCGTGCGTACCTCTTCGCGGGTGCCCTCCATCACGATCGTACAGCCGACCATCTTGTCCGCGTCGAACTTCTTCACCTTGAACAGCGCGAAGTTCTGAATCTTCGACTTGAGCTTCTCTCCGCCCTCGGGCGCGGGCTTGAGCGCCTGACCCATTCGGAGTTCGAGATTGTTCACGAGCCGGATGCTGGCCGGAAGCGTCCCCGTGCGCCGAAGCGCCTTCAGGAAGTCGACGCCCTGAGCGAAGTCGGCAAACAGCAAGGCACCATACTCACGCGCCTCGGGCAACGGGTGGATCTTCATCATCGCCTTCGTGATGATCCCGTAGTTCCCTTCGCTCCCGAAGAGCAGGCTGCGCGGCTGAACACCCGTGGAATTGCGCGGCGTCACCGAACGGGTTTCCACGTCGCCACCGGGTGTCAGGAGCGTCGCCTCCAGAACGATGTCTTCGATGTTCCCATACCGGTTCTTTTTCATGCCGCTCGCATTCGTGGAAATCCATCCTCCCAGCGTCGAAAACTCGATGCTGTCCGGATCGTGTCCGGTCGTGTATCCCTTCTCTCCCAGGTCGAGTTCCATCTGCTTACCCGAGATGCCCGCTTCGATGCACGCCAGTTGGTTAGCTTCGTCGATCCACAGAATGCGATTCATCCGGCGCACATCCACCGAAGCGATCAATCGGGTCTCGTCCGGTGGGCAGGCCAGGGCGCCGCTCACGTTCGTCCCACCACCGAATGGAATCAGACAGACGTCGTGCTCGGACGCCAGTTCGACCACGCGTCTCACATCCTCCTCGTGAAGCGGGTAAATCACCACATCCACGACCCGGTCCAGCTTGCCGCCATTCAGCAACCTGAAGATCTCGTCCACACTCAGCTGACCGTGGCTGTGACTCAGTCGGGCCTTCGCGTCCTGACTCACCTGATCGTCCGAAAGCGCTTCTCGCACGCCGCTGACGAACGCCTCGTTGGCCACCGGATCGGGGAGCGAGTAGTCGACTTCCTCATCAGCCAGGTGGTCTTCGGTGAACGGCACCTTCAGGACACCCTCCACGAACGGAATCAGATAGGGCATACTGAACCCCGAGATCGGGTAGCGGTCCCCCGTCACTCGAACGCTCTGGGGTCCATCGAATTCGAACCGTGTGTCGGTATATCCCCACTTGTGCAGATACCGCTCCCCCTCGCGAGGGTCGTAGTAGGTTTCGAGCTCCTTCACGCTGGCGTCCCTCCCGATCCCGAGTCGAACAAAGTCGTGATGTGGACGGCCTGCAGCAGGGCGGCCGCTTCGGCCTGCACACGTAGCGATCGACGTCTGGGCAAAAGGGTCGTCTCTCCCACGATCGGGGGCGAAACGTAAACCTCGACTTTGCCCGGGCTCAAATCCGTGTTGCCCATCGGGCACCGCGGCCAGAGCGCATAGATGCCTCGGTAAGCAAAGGGCACGATGATTGCGTCCTGTGGGATCAGGGCAAACATTCCGTGTTGGAGCGGAAGACTCTGCAGCCCGAAAGCCGACGTCGTGCCCATCGCGTAGATCACGCCCGGCCGCGACCGCATGGCCGTCGTCATCTCCCGTGTCGTATGGCGACCAAGTCCGGTTCGATCGAGCATCACGTAGCCGTCTACTTCCTTCTGGTAGCGATCGAACGTCTCGGTCGACATCCCGAACATGTTGACCGACCGGCCTCCCAACCGAATCCCCGGAATCAGTCCCGTCTTCGATAAGATCGAACACGGCCGTGAATGCTCCCAACCCATCGCCGATAGCAGGGCCGGGTGTTGGAGAACGTGATAGAAAACCAGATGGTCGAGCAGATTGCGGTGGGTGGGAGAAAACAGGATGGGTACCCCGTCGGGGCCGAGGTCCAGATGCCGCGCAACGCGTTCGAATGAAGGGTCGACGGTCACATCGACGTGAATACCCAGCGTCTCGAGCGCGTCGTTGGCGTAGTCGATCCAATACGCCCACGCGCGTGCGTGACGCGTCTGAAGATCCGGATCCGCTTCCTCGGCCAGTTTCTTCTTGACCCGACCGTAGCGGAGCGACCGCCAGACCCACGCCCCCAGACGACGCTTACTCGTCCGCGATCGATCTTGATGTTTTCCGACGTGCGCGTATTCCGTGAACGCCCCCTGTGCCCGGTTCGTGATGAGCGGGGGGACGGGAATCCTTTTCTCATCCGGCAGATACCGATCGATCAATCGGTTGACCGTCCGGGCGAGTCGCACACTGCCGTCGATCATTTCGCGCGTCAAATAGCTGTACTCCGACCCATACCAGTAGTTCTGAGGCTTGATACGGCTCGGGTCCTCCTGGTGAGCCTGGACCCACTCGATCATCACCGCCCGAGCCCGCGGAAAGGCGGTTCGGATCTTTCGAACCAGGATACGCGCCTTTCCCCGATCCTCGAGTCTGGCGAGCTGCAACTCGGCTTCCAAAAATACACGCCAGACACAGCACCCGAACCACGAGAAGTTGGTGTAGACGTTATAACGTGTCGCCACGAGGCCGCCGGCGGCCACGTAGTCCAACGTCGCACCAGCCACCTGCGTAAGGGCCTCGCGCAGCGTATGTTCCTCTCTCCCGATCCTGAATCGCAGGTCCCAGATTGGCTCTTCGACCGTGGCCACCACCGCCAGGGCTTCGGCAACGGCCTGCGCGTGTGACAGAGGGACGTGTGTGACACCGACACCACTGAGCGCTGCCTCTCCTACGTCGGGTGAAAACAGGTCACCTTTGGCCAACGCTTCCAGGTAGAGGGACTGATACATCTCGAGCAGCGTGGCCGCCGACCCGTGCCCACCTGACTCGAACTGGTCCTTGACCTGGAGGTAGAGCTCGGACCCTACGTAGTAGGCGTCCGCGAGACGATCGAAGTTCACCTGTGCTTCGCGTAGACGTTCCTCACGGCGTCCGGGCACTCCGCTTTCGAGAGCCTGAACCAACCGAACGCGTCGTTCGAGCTGAAGCACCGGTAGTGGGCTCCCGTCAGCAGGGGTCGCCGGCCATCGAATATCGTCGTCGTCCCACCCTTCGTAATGGCCTTCCCGCCGACCCACCTCGAGGAAGGCCTGCGCGTGTTCATCGTATGTCCGAATGAGCGCTGCAGGATCGTCGAGCAGTCGTTCGTGGAGAGGACGTGAGTCCGGATCGGGCGACATCGATTCTTCCTCCGGACGCGATCAGGACCGGGGCTCGACGGCCTCGGCTTCGGCGTTCCCATACTTCAGCACGTGACGGCGGAGTCCGGGAATGTGAATTTCCTGCACGTACTCACGCCAGTCGATCCGGCTCACGTCTGTGTTGAAGCGGTGTTTGTCATCATCCGCGAGCTGGTCGAACACACGCTGAATGTTGCCCGTTTCGAACAGACAGTTCAGCGTGATGTAAGGGCCGTAGATCTCGCTCAGTGAAACCACACGTTCGACGGTAGCCTCCAGGCGAGAGAGCTTTCGGCTCCAGCGGTTGATTCTGTGCGTGGCCGGGAGATGATCGAGCATCCATCGACCGAGTGCGAGCGGCAGCTGGTAGCGAAGCTTGAGGCCCCGGCGAAACGCGCCCTGGCTCGGAAATCGCCAGCGTTGCACCGGAATCGCCCTGCCGTCGCGGTCGATTTCCGGGTTGTCCCTGAAGTATTCGTACACGTAGTCGAACATCGTCCCCAGGTGGATTGGGTTCCGGGATCCAGTCGCGACGTGATAGATCTTCACGTCCTCCTCCTCGTGCAGGTGGGGCAAAATGGACAACGTCGCGTTGGCCACCACATCCACGGGGATCACGTCCAGTACGACGTCCGGATCAGCGGGAAAATCGGCGAGGCGCCCCTTGCTGAAGTGGGCAATAAGCGGATCGGCAACCTTTAGACCGTCGAGCCATCCGGGCTCAGGGTCACGAAGACTACTCTCGATGATCGAGGGCCTCACGATCGCCGTCGGCACGTTTCCTCGCTCGCGTACGATCAGTTGCTCGCCCATCGCTTTCGTCATCGTGTAGCTGTCGTGCCAGCCGTGACGCCGCCCACGACGGGTCCCCTCGTCGACGAGCTGTTTCCAGATCCAGCGCTGCTTCAGGGCCTCGATCTGGTGGCCCAACCGATGCGGTGTGACTCGCTTTCCGCGGTTCTGCCGGGCGAGGATCCGTTCGAACACGACGCGTTGCTCCGAGGACTCGGCCTCCTCACGGACCGAGCGACCGACGGCACGTATCGCCTCGATCTCTTCATTCAGGTCGTAGGTCGGAGCCCGCCCGTCGAAAAGACGTTTTGCGATCGTTTCATTCGGAGTGAAAGGTCGTTCTGGAATCTCACCGGTCATCTGGCCGTTGACGTAGGCCGTCGAAAGGTAGACGAACACCGCGTCGTTGCAGCTCTTTGCGAAGCTCAAGACCCTCCCCGCTCCGAGCGTGTTCTGTTCGAGCGCCAGGTCGATCGGTTCGTCGAAGACCACCGTCGCTGCGCTGCTGATGACCACATCGACCTCTCCGCGCAGCGCGTCGACGACCGACGGGTCCATCCCCAGGTTCTCGTAGGTGAGCCCCTTCCACTCGATGGCGTGCAGTTTCTCACTGACCCGACTCGAGAATTCGTCCTGCCACAGCCGGCGAAGACCGTCGAACGCACTCGATTCGATCACCTCTTTCTGGACGCGTTCCTGAACCGAAATCACGACGCCGTTCGACAGTCGCCGAGGACGGGTGGGCAGGTAGATGCGTCTCACGTCGGGCGCGTGGCGAAGGATCTGGACGATCACCCCTTTGGCCACGAAACCGGTCGTGCCGGTAACGAACAGGGTCTTGTCGAGAAGAAATTCGGTGATCTTTTGCATGGAGTCGGGAACGGAGGGGGCGGAGACCCTTGGGAAGGGAGCCCGGAACGGAAGCGTTGAAAATTAAGGCACCCCACGACGGGGGTGTCAACCGATTTCTCATTTTGTCAGAGCCCAGGGCCTTTGGGGACTTTCGTATTGACACAAAATAGGGCAACTTTTAACTTCTTCATCTTCAGTCTGATACGACCACCGCCCGCTCGCACGCACCGCTCGAGCGGGCGTCTCAACTCTACCGCAGGAGGGGTGGAGATCCTATGGACCGAACACTCATGATCATCAAGCCCGACGCCGTCCAGAAAAACGCGATCGGGGACATCATCAAAAGGGTCGAAGAGAAGGGTTTCGTCGTACGCGACATCAGGATGCTCACGCAAACCCCCGAACAGGCGGGTGAGTTCTACGAAGTCCATAGGGAGCGTCCGTTCTACGGCGATCTGGTCGACTTCATGACCTCGGGGCCGTGCGTGCCGATGGTCCTGGAACGCGACGACGCGGTCCCCTTCCTTCGCGAAGTGGTCGGTTCGACCAACCCCGAAGAGGCCGCAAGCGGCACGATCAGGAAGGCGCACGGCGGCAACGTGCAGAACAACGCCGTCCACGCGTCCGACTCCCCCGAAAATGCCGCCACAGAGATCGCCTTTTATTTCGGGTAACCCCTTGAGTACGCTGATCATCGACCTTAAAGAGCTCGAAGAGGGTGAATCCACTTTCACGTGGGAGAGCACGCCCGCAGACCTCGATCTGGCCGAGGCCGAGGTCGGGTTCGTGGGACCGATACAGACGGTCGCGCGTGTTCACAAGTTGGCCGATACGCTCTCTGCAGAGGGAGAGGCTCGGTATACGGTCGGCGCGAGTTGCGCCCGGTGTGACGAACCCATCCAGCTTCCGTTCGACACGAGCTTTCATTTCGTCTTTCAAAAAGGCAAGCCGCGGGGTGTGGAGGGCGACGAGGACGAGACCCTCATCTGGCTGGACGATGAATCGGATGAGGTCGATCTCGGAAACGAAGTTCGGGACTACGTGTTGCTCGAGATCCCCATCAACCCCGTGTGCAAGGAATACGAGTCCGGGACCTGCCCGAACCTCATCGAGGTCGAAAAAGCCGAGGCCGAAGCAAGCGATCGGGGGAAGAGCGACCCGCGCTGGGACGCCCTCAAAGCGCTCAAAAAGTCGTGAGACGATCCTGACCAGGAGGACCCAATGGCCCATCCGAAACGACGTAGTTCAAACTCTCGAACGGGGAAAAGACGCGCCAACTGGAAACTTCGCGCCGTCAACGCTTCGCCTTGCCCGAACTGCGGTGCCAGTCGACTCTCCCACCGAGTCTGCGGCAACTGTGGCTACTACAATGGCCGAGAGGTGACCGAAGGCGAGGGGCTGTAGCAACACCCCCTTAGCGGAGCCTGCCCTGAGCGCAGTCGAAGGGTCTCCCCGACTCTCCCTCCAGTTTCCTTGGCTTCACACGAATTGCCTATATTCTGTCGGAATTTCTGGACAGACCCGCCATGCCAAGACTACACGCCGCTATTACAGGGGTTGCGACCTACCTCCCCGAGCGCCGGCTGACCAACGCCGACCTCGAGAAGTTGGTCAAAACCTCCGATGAATGGATCCAGTCCCACGTCGGTATCCGCGAACGGCGCGTGCTCGATGAAGGACTGGGCACCTCGTTCATGGGCACAAAAGCGGTGCAGCACCTCCTCGAAGAGAAGGGCCTCGACCCCAAAGAAATCGACCTCATCGTCTGCGCGACCATCACGCCCGACATGATTTATCCTGCGACGGCGTGCCTCATCCAGGATGATATCGGAGCAGTCAACGCGTGGGGGTTCGACCTCGCTGCAGCGTGCGCCGGGTTCGTCTTCGCCCTGATCGTCGGGGCCCAGTTCATCTCGTCGGGCGCCCACAAGAAAGTCGTCGTCGTCGGTGCCGACAAAATGAGCGCCGTCGTCGACTACACCGACCGGAATACCTGTATTCTATTTGGAGATGGCGCGGGCGCTGTCCTGCTCGAGCCGGCCGAAGAGGGCTACGGCATCCAGGACTTCATCTTTCACGCCGACGGCAGCGGCCGCGACTGCTTGTGCCAGCCCGGCGGCGGCAGCCTGCATCCGGCGTCTCACGAAACCGTCGACAAAGGCATGCACTTCGTCCATCAGGAGGGACAGGCCGTCTTCAAGTTTGCCAGCAGTCAGATGGCCGAGGTTTCCGCCCGCATCCTCGAACGCAACGGGTTGACCGGAGACGACGTGCAGCTGCTCATCCCTCACCAGGCGAACAAGCGTATCATCGCAGCCTGCGCGCGTCGCATGAAAATGCCCGCCGACAAGGTCCTCATCAACATCGACAAATACGGCAACACCACGGACGCGACCGTACCCATCGGCATCTGGGAGGCGGTCGACACGAACCGCGTCAGCCGGGGCGACTACGTCGTGCTCGCCACGGCGGGCGGCGGCTATGCCTGGGGAAGCGCCCTTCTCAAGTGGGCCTATTGACCCGTGGCGACCGCTTTTCTCTTCCCGGGGCAGGCTTCTCAGTACGTGGGCATGGGCAAGGACCTCCACGACGCCGAGGCGGAAGCGAAGACCGTCTTCAATCTGGCCGATCGAACCCTCGACGTTCCGCTCAAAACGTTCTGCTTCAACGGCCCCGAAGAGTCGCTGCGTCAGACCGCCGTCACCCAACCGGCTGTCTTCGCCCACAGCGTTGCCGCGCTCAGAATCCTCGAGCAACACGGGCAAGAGCCCGACTTCGCGGCCGGTCACAGCGTGGGTGAGCTGGCCGCGCTCGTCGCGGCTGGCGCCCTCGACCTGGAAGACGGCCTGCGACTCGTCGGCGCCCGTGCCCAGGCCATGTCGGCGGCGGGCAAGACACGCCCCGGGGCCATGGCAGCCGTCATCGGGCTCGACGACGACGCGGTCGTCGCGTTTTGCGAAGAGGCGTCGGCCGATGGTGTCGTCACACCCGCGAACTACAACTGCCCCGGGCAGGTCGCGATTTCGGGTGATGAACGGGCCGTGAAGAAGGCTATGGTGCTCGCCACCGACCGGGGCGCAAAGCGGGTCGTCGAGCTCGCCATCAGCTGTGCTTTCCACAGCTCGCTCATGGGGCCCGCCGTCGATGCGGTCAGGGCCGCACTCGATACCATATCGTTTTCCACGCCCAGGATTCCGGTCGTACCCAACGTGACGGCCGAGCCGACCGAGGACCCTGACAGACTGAAGCAGCTGCTCGTCGAGCAGGTCATCGCACCCGTTCGTTGGACCCAGAGCATACAGGCCCTGGCTGCCTCGGGTGTCGACGAGGCGATCGAAGTCGGACCGGGCAACACCCTGAAAGGGCTCGTTCGCCGCATCGACCGAAACATCGCCGTCAAGACGTGCGGCGTCCTCGACGAAGTCCACGCGCTGGTGGGCGGCTGACGTGTCCCTCGACGGCAAGACCGCGCTGGTCACGGGCGGATCGCGGGGCATCGGGGCAGCCATCGCCCGCGATCTGGCTGAAAGAGGCGCCAATGTCGCCGTGTGCGCCAGCCGCAGCCTCGATGCGGCGAAGTCCGTCGTGAGCGCGATCGAATCCAGCGGAAAAAAGGGACTGGCGCTCCAGACCGACGTATCCGACGCCTCGGCCGTCGACGCCCTCTTCAAACAGATCGGCGACGAGCTCGGGCCCGTCGGTATCCTTGTCAACAACGCCGGCATCAACCGGGATGCCCTGACCGTGCGAATGAAACCCGAAGAGTGGGACGCTGTCCTCGACGTCAACCTCAAGGGCGCCTATCTCTGCACTCGCGCGGCTGCACGCCCTATGATGAAAGCCCGGACGGGACGCATCATCAACATTTCCTCCGTCGTGGGCCTGCGGGGAAACGCCGGACAAGCCAACTATGCGGCTTCCAAAGCGGGTCTGATCGGTCTGACCAAATCGACCGCTCGGGAATTCGCTTCGCGTGGCATCACGGTCAACGCCGTGTGTCCGGGTTACATCCCGACCGACATGACCGAAGGCATCCCCGACGACGCACGGGACGCCCTGCTCGCTCAGATTCCTCTGGGCCGGATGGGAACGCCCGAGGAAGTCGCCGCCGCCGTCGGGTTCCTGGCTTCCGACGACGCGGCCTACATTACCGGGCAGGCGCTCGTCATCGACGGTGGCATGGTGATGTAAGGACACGGCCTCCCGATGAAGAGGCCGCAACCGGCCGAACAGTCGGCCACACACGGAGGATCGCATGGCGGAAGATATTCAGCAGAAGGTGATCGACCTCATCGTCGACCAACTTGGTGTGGACGCCGACAATGTTGACCCGTCCAAGCACTTCATCGACGACCTGGGCGCGGACTCTCTCGACACGGTCGAGCTCGTGATGGCATTCGAGGAGGAGTTCGAGATCGAAATTCCCGACGAAGACGCCGAAAAGCTCGAAACCGTCGGGAACGCCATCGAATACCTGAACAAGAAACTTGATGACTAGTCGCCGCAGGAGGAACATTGCGTGAAACGTGACCGCCGCATCGTCGTCACGGGGCTCGGCGCGCTCGCGCCGAATGGCTCGACGACGGAGGACTACTGGGACGCCCTCGTCAACGGCCGAACCGGGATCGGCCCGATCCAGCGATTCGACACCACGGATTTCCGTGTCCGAATCGGTGGCGAAGTCAAAGACTTCGACCCCGAACGATACGGTATGGACCGCAAGTTCGTCCGAAGGGCCGACCTCTACACCCAGTACACGATTGCCTCCGCCCGAATGGCCATCGATGATGCCAATCTCGACACGTCGGCCGAAGACCCCGAACGCGTCGGTGTCGTCTACGGATCGGGCATCGGTGGAATCGAAACGTTCGAAACGCAGCACACCGCCCTGATGAAAGGCGGGCCCAAACGCATCAGTCCCTTCTTCATTCCCATGATGATCGCCGACATCGGAACCGGTCAGGCCTCCATCGTGTTCGGAGCTAAAGGTCCCAACTATGCGACCGTCACCGCGTGCGCCTCGGCCACGCACGCGATCGGAAACGCGTGTCGCGAAATATGGGATGACGAAGCCGATGTCATGATCACCGGCGGGGCGGAGGCCGCCATCACTCCCATGTCTCTCGGTGGATTCGCCTCCCTTCACGCACTCTCGACCCGAAACGAAGAACCCGAAAAAGCGAGTCGCCCGTTCGATGCGGAACGGGATGGGTTCGTCCTGGGCGAGGGCGCCGGCGGACTGATCGTCGAAGAACTGGAACACGCACGATCCCGGGGAGCGAAGATCTACGCCGAAATCGTCGGCGCCGGCTACACCGGCGATGCCTATCACATCACCGACATGGCACCCGGTGGTGAGGGCGGTGCACGCGCCGTCCGCAGAGCCCTGAAGCAGGCCGACCTCGAACCGTCCGACGTCGATTACATCAACGCCCACGGCACGTCGACACCCGTCGGCGACAAAAACGAGTCCGCCGCCATCCACACGGTATTCGGCGACCACGTAAAAAAGCTGGCGGTCAGCTCGACCAAATCGATGACGGGCCACCTCCTCGGCGCATCCGGCGCCATCGAATCGATTGCGTCGATCCTCGCCATCCATCACGGCGTGCTCCCTCCTACGATCAACTACGAAAATCCCGACCCCGAGTGCGATCTCGACTACGTACCGAACGAAGCTCGGAAGGCCGATGTTTCTGTTGCCGTCAACAACTCATTCGGATTCGGAGGTCACAACGCGGTCCTCGTCATCAAAAAGGTCACGGACTAATCGGAAGGGGATCGGTGATCGGCATCTTCGGGAAACTGCGCAGATGGGTCGGAAGCGACGAGACGACCGAACTGCACGCACTCCAAACGCAGATCGATTACGCGTTCAACAATCCGGCTCTGCTCGATCAGGCTCTCAAGCATCGTTCTCATGTCTACGCCGTCGACGAAGAAGGCATCGCGTCCAACGAACGACTGGAATTTCTGGGCGACGCGGTCCTCGACCTCATCGTGACCGAGTATCTCTACCGACGCCATCCAGACCACCACGAAGGCGAGCTGACACAAGTCAAGTCGCTGCTCGTCAGCAAGACCATCCTCGCCGACAAGGCACGCATCATCCGAATCGGTGAGTTCATGCACCTGAGCAAGGAAGAATCCCACGCCGGAGGCAGGGCACGCACGTCGATCCTCGGCGATGCCTTCGAAGCGATTCTCGGTGCGGTCTACCTCGACGGCGGGCTGGCAGCGGCAGAAGGCTTTGTTCGGCGCCACTTGCTGTCGAACCTCGACGCGATCACCTCCGACGGAGACCACCTCAACTTCAAGAGCACGCTCCTCGAGCACACGCAAAGTGAGGGACGGGGCCATCCCCGCTACCTCGTCAACGCCGAGGAGGGACCGGACCATCGCAAAACGTTTACCGTCGAAGTCCTCGTCGGAGGCGATCGAATGGGATTGGGACGGGGGCGAAGCAAGAAAGAGGCGCAGCAGATGGCGGCCCGCGAAGCCCTGCAAAAGCTGGGGGTCTCATAACGTGACTGTCGGACAGGCTCCCCGCCGATGGCGTTTCCTGAACACCGGGTTCGGAAACGCCTTTTTCAATATGGCCCTCGACGAAGTCCTCGCCCGTGCGGTGAGCTCGGGCGACGCCGATCCGACGATCCGCGTGTTCGGATGGCAACCTCCCGCAGTGTCATTCGGCTACGCCCAGCGCGTGAGCCGGGACATCGATGCACAGGCCTGTCGCAGAAGCGGCGTCGACATCGTGCGACGCCCGACCGGGGGGCGCGCCGTCCTCCACTCTAACGAGCTCACCTACAGCGTCGTTTGTGGCGAAAACGACCCTGTCATCGGCGCCACGATCCAGGACGCCTACCGGACGATCAGCCGATGCCTCGTGGCCGGAGTGCGCGCCCTCGGTGTCGAGGCCCGATTCGAACCGGGCCGTCGGCCTGCACCGTCGCCCCTGGCCAAAGACCTCGCCGCGCCCTGCTTTTCGAGCACCTCGCAATACGAAGTCATCGTCGACGGAAAGAAGCTCGTCGGCAGCGCTCAGCGTCGATTCGGGGGGGCCACGCTGCAGCACGGGTCTCTCCTGATCGGCCCCGAGCACAAGGGCATCGTCGATCTGTTGCCAGAAAACCACGATCGACTTCGGAAAGTGTTTTCCGAACAGCTCGAAGCGCACACCATCAGTCTGGCCGAAGCCGGCCACCCGCACATCCAATTTGCGCACATCGCCCGGGCACTCCGAATCGCCTTCGCTGACGAACTCGACACAGAACTCGTCGAGGGCCCGCTTCAACCCGAAGAACGACAAGCGGCCGAGGATCTCGCTCGGCGCAGGTATGCGACCGACGAATGGAACTACCGAGATCGTGAGCGCCTCGCCGGGGAAATCGTCTGATATCTCCAAGGAAAGCGGTCACGAGGTCGTAGCCGGCCTTTGGCGCTTCGTTCGAGACCAAACCCGAGAAAACCGTTGATTCCGGGGCACTAAAGCGTGAACATTGGCTGGTCCCGACTACGCGCGTTCCTTGCCCGTCTCCAGGTCGGCGCATCGCACGCCTTTGCCATCGACCCACCCGAAGATGCGATCACGCCCGAAGAGGACGACCTCGCAGAACGGTTCGCACGCTTCATCGTCAACCGGGACCTGACGGCCCCCGCCACCGCCGCACTGGAAGCGAGTCGTCCTTACAATTTTCTCGGGAGTCAGTTTCTGACATTCATGTCTCCGTTCGTCCACACCGTTTTCAAGGGCCACGACTACGATCGATTCGTGAGGTTTCTCGAAAAGCGACGAAGTGTCGATCGTCTGATCGACGCGCTCGCGAAGGTCCAGGATGAGCGCTGATCTCGACGTCGTCATCGCCACGGATTGCGGCAGCACGACGACCAAGGCGATTCTGATCGAGAAAGTGGGCGACGTCTATCGTCAGACGTTCCGGGGCGAAGCCCCAACCACGGTCGAAGCCCCGATCGAAGACGTCACCAGAGGGGTCCTGAACGCCATCGAGGAGATCGAGGAACTTTCAGGGCGAAGAATCCTCGATGGCGAAAAGATCGTCACCCCCGCTTCTGCCGAGGCGGGTGTCGATCTCTACATCTCCACCAGCAGCGCCGGTGGGGGTTTACAGATGATGGTCGCTGGCGTCGTCACTTCCATGACGGGCGAAAGCGCCCAGCGTGCGGCGCTCGGCGCCGGAGCCATCGTCATGGACGTCCTGGCCTCGAACGACGGACGCCAGCCCCACCAGAAGATCGAACGCATCCGACACCTGCGTCCCGACATGATCCTCCTCTCCGGCGGCACCGACGGGGGCACGGTCAGCCACGTCGTCGAGCTCGCCGAATTCATCGGTGCTGCCGATCCTCGACCTCGGTTCGGCTCCGAGTTTCGGTTGCCCGTCATCTTTGCCGGGAACCAGGACGCCAGCCCGGAGATTGAAAAGACGTTGGGCCCAAAAACAGCCCTGACCGTGACCGAAAACATTCGCCCCGTACTCGAACAGGAAAACCTGGGTCCCGCTCGTCAGGTCATCCACGACCTGTTTCTCGAACACGTCATGGCTCAGGCCCCGGGGTATCCGAAGCTGATAGACTGGGCGGGAGCGCCCATCATGCCGACGCCGGGCGCCGTCGGTCTGATGATGCAGAGCGTCGCCAGACAGCAAGGCATCAACATCGTCGGTGTCGACATCGGCGGCGCCACGACCGACGTCTTCAGCGTATTCGATCACACGTTCAACAGGAGTGTGAGCGCCAACCTCGGAATGTCCTACAGCGTGTCGAACGTCCTGGCCGAGGCCGGTCTGGACAACGTCCTTCGGTGGGTGCCGTTCGAGATCGAAGAGACCGACCTGAAGGACCGGATCAAGAACAAGATGATCCGTCCGACGACCGTTCCTCAAACGCTCGACGAGCTGCAGATCGAGCAGGCCATCGCTCGCGAAGCTCTGAGACTGGCGTTCGAGCAGCACCGGTCCCTCGCGGTGGGCCTCAAAGGGGTTCAAACCGAACGCAGTCTGTCCGACGTGTTCGAGCAGTCGGCCACGGGCGAGAGCCTCATTCAGATGATGGACCTCGACCTCCTCATCGCGAGTGGCGGGGTTCTCTCACACGCTCCGTTGCGACAGCAGACAACGGCCATGTTGATCGACGCCTTCCAGCCCGAAGGCGTCACCCGACTGGCCGTCGACAGCATTTTTATGATGCCCCACCTGGGTGTGCTGTCATCCGTCGACGAGCGAGCCGCGGCCGATGTCTTCGAACGCGACTGTCTCGTCGACCTGGGTACGTGTGTCGCACCGGTTGCGAGAGGCCGGGCCGAAGAATCGTGTTTGACCTACGAGCTCACAACCAATGGCAACGTGTCAACAGGCAAGCTCAAACGAGGCGAGCTCCAACGGGTTCCGTTGACCGAATCAGGACAACTCACGCTCACCCCCGGGAAAGGGTGGGATGTCGGAACCGGCCCGGGACAACCCTTCTCAAGGGACGTAATTGGAGGCGCGGTCGGTCTCGTGATGGACGGTCGCAACCGGCCAATCGAATTCCCACGCGAAGCTGATGCCCGAAACGAACTGAGCGCCGCCTGGGCGGCCGCACTCGAACTTTATCCCCCGCAAGAGTCGAATAGCAGCTCGGCTACTACAGCCTGAAGAAACCCCAAGGAGGGGCACCATGCTCCGAAGACTTGTCTCGCTCTCACTTTCGATAGTCGTCCTCGCAGGTCAAGCGCGATCACAAGAACCCGCGGATTGGAAGAAGGTAGAGGACATACTCATCACGACGCAGGACGTCGTCGTTCTCGACGGAATAGAAAAGGCTCCAACACGACGTCCTGCCGACAATCCGGTCTTTGGGGATTGGCTTGTTCGGCATCAGCTCTCGGACCCGTCGAACTTGAATCCCTACACTTCCTCCGACGCGGCGTCGTCCGATGTGACATTCTCGAACATCCACGAGACGATGCTCCATCCCGTGCTGGACCCACCGTTCGAACTCGAGGGTAAGCTCGCGGAGGGATACCCCGAAATCTCTGAAGACAAACTGCGCTACACCTTCACGCTGAGGAAAGACGCGAATTTCTCCGACGGGAAACCGGTCTCAGCCGACGACGTGCACTTCAGCATGAAGGCGATCCTGAACCCGAAAGTGCTCGCCCCGGCTCGACGGAACTACTTTGCGTCGGTCCAGGACGTTATCCAGCACGACAAACACCGCATCACCTTCGTGCTGAAGGAGCCCTACTTCAGGAATGACGTCTCTCTGGGCTTGATGGAAGTCATCCCTCGGCACTTCTACGATCCAGACGGGCTCATGGACAACGTCACCGTCAAAGAGTTGAAGGACGGTTCGTGGGAAACAAGTCCGAACGCCGAGGTGGTGAATCGGTTCGCCGATCAGTTCAATCAAAATTTCGGCCGAGCCGCGATGGGGTCCGGACCCTATGCGCTCGTGAATCCCGACGAGGACTTCGTGACCGGGCAGAAGTGCGTCATCACACGCAACACCGACTACTGGGGCCTGGGCAAGACGACAAGAGGACCCGGCTACGTGGACAAAGTGCTGTTCAAAACGATCAACAACCAGGATGCCGCCTTCATCGAACTGACCAACGGAAACCTGGACTATCACGAACTCAAGCCCCTGGAGTTCAGAGAGAAGAGCTGGTCACCCGAATTCGTCGAGCGTTTCTACAAGGCCGTCGAATACCAGGGCAGCTATTACTACATCGGCTGGGACAACAAGCATCCGATTTTCAGGGACAAACGTATCCGCAAGGCCATGACTCTGATGACTGACCGTGAGGGCCTCGTCCGCAACCTCCTGTTCGGGCTGGGAGAGATCATCGTGGGGCCCGTCCATCGAACACGACCTGAATATAACAACGACATCGAGCCGCTGCCCTACAACCCGGACGCCGCACTCGATCTGATCGACGAAGCAGGATGGGAGGACACCGACAGCGATGGTCTTCTCGACAAGGAGATCGACGGAACGCGGATCCCGTTCAAGTTCACGATCCTCGTCAACTCGGGGAACCAGGTCCGGAAAGACGTCGCTCTGACCCTGCAGGCCGAACTGGCCGACGTGGGAATCGAAATGAACGTTCGCGAACTCGATTGGTCCGTCTTCCTGGAGGAAGTCAAAAGTCAGCGTGCAGAGGCTTTCGTGCTCGGCTGGCGTTACAGCCTTACCTACTATCCGGACCCTTACCAGATCTGGCACTCATCGCAGTCGGAGGACGGCGGATCGAACAGCATCTCATTCATCAACGAAGAGGTGGATGAGATCCTCGAAACCTACCGGAAGACGTTCGACTTCGAGAAGCGGAAGCAGATGCTTCGCCGCTTCCAGGAGATCGTCCACGAGGAACAACCCTACACTTTCTTGTGGAATCCCCGCGTAACGAGTGCTTATAGCCGAAGATTCCAGAACGTCATCTGGTATTCTGCAGGCGGCGACACGCGCGACTGGTTCGTTAAACCAGAGGCACGGCTTTACGCGGACTGAGCGCCCTTCGTCAGAACTCGATGCTCAACTACATCATCCAACGCGTCCTGCTGTTCGTCCCAACGCTGATCGGTATCACGATCGTGACGTTCAGCATCATGCACATCGCCCCTGGAGATCCCGTCGACCTGTTCGTGGGTGGGCTGGCCGGCGGCGACGGGATCAACACCGACGAGCAGAGCGACCTGGAAAAGACCCGCCAGGATCTGCGTAAGCAGCTCGGACTCGATCAACCCCTCTATGTTCAGTACTTCAGCTGGCTGGCCAATCTGGTGTGCCGCATCGAGACGATCACCCCCTTCGAGCGGTCCGCCATGATCACCGACAGCGTGTTGCGCAATCTCACGCCGGCCGAGCGAAAACAACTCGGCGAACTCGAGAACGCGGATCGTAAAGCGTATTTCGTCGATCTGGTCAAGACCCACGCGCCGAACGACCTGGAACCCCTCACCAGCTCAGGGTTCTGGCTGCTCAAGAGTATCCGACTCGAGCGGAACTACCGCCCGACCACCTCCGGCTTGCTCCTCTACGAGTCCGAGTTCACCCGGATCGTCACACTCAACTTCGGACGATCCTTTAAAGACCAGCAGGCCGTCATCGAGAGAATCCTGGAGCGTATTCCGATCACGCTCGAGATCAACTTGATAGCGCTTCTGATCGCCTACGCCGTCGGTGTGCCCCTCGGGATTTACCAATCAATCCGACAGAACAAGCCGGTAGACCGAAACTTGACCGCAATGACCTTCGCGCTCTGGTCGATGCCAACGTTCTGGGTCGGCATGCTGCTGATCATTTTCTTATGCAATAAAGAGTTCTTCTACTGGTTTCCCGCCGCCGGTGTCCAGTCCCTCGACGTGAACGCCTCCTGGTCGTTGTTCGATCGACTGACCGACCACGCACACCACATGGTCCTGCCAATTCTGGCTTCTTCGTATTCAAGCTTCGCGGGCATCTCTCGATACATGCGGACGAGCATGCTGGAGAACCTTCGACTCGACTACGTCAGGACTGCCCGGGCCAAGGGCCTGCAGGAAAGGGCCGTGGTTCTCCATCACGTGCTCCGCAACTCGCTCATCCCCATCGTAACCCTGTTCGCCTACCTGCTGCCTGGTTTGATCGCCGGGTCGATTTTCATCGAAACGATCTTCACGATCCCCGGCATGGGATTTCTGGCTTTCGAATCCGTCCTCATTCGCGACTATCCAATGGTGATGGCCCTCTTCTTCATTGGATCGGTCCTCTCACTCGTCAGCATTCTCATCGCGGACATCTTGCTCAAAGTCGTCGATCCTCGCATCGAGTTCTCGAAGGCACCCTCCTGATGGCGCTCCCTCGAACGAAGGAAGAGAACGGCATCCTGTCGGAGCAGGAACAGAAGGACGGGGTACCTCCATCGCAGACCTACGGTCAGCTCGTTTGGGGGCAGTTCAGGAAGAACCGACTTGCCGTCGCTTCACTCTACTGCATCGCAGCGATCGCGGTTTTGGCATTGGCAGCCGACCTGATCGCGGGAAACAAACCCTACCACATGGTCTACCGCGGAAAGACCTTCTATCCGGCTTTTCGACAGTATGCCGTCTATGTCGGTGACGGGTTTCGAGCGGTCGGATGGCAGAATCCGCCTGATTTCCTGCGGTGGCCGAAAGAGCTCAGACGCCGGAAAAACTTCAAGAAATACCGCGCCGATTCGTCCATCCTTCCGCTCATCCCCTACGACCCCAAAGAGGTCCGTCTCCGGAGTAATTACGAGCCCCCAAGCGGCGAACACTGGCTGGGCACCGATCGGCTCGGACGCGACGTCATGTCGGGGCTGGTCCACGGAACACGCTATGCCCTCACCATCGGCCTCGTGTCGGTCGGCATCTCCTTGCTCATCGGCATCACACTCGGTGCGTGCGCCGGCTACTTTGGGGGATGGATCGACATCGGACTTTCGCGTGTGTTCGAACTCTGGTCCGCCATCCCGACCCTGCTGTTGATCATCACTGCGTCTGCCTTCTTTCCAGCCAGCCTGTTCTTCGTCATGGTCATCATCGGCTTGACCGGGTGGGTGAGCATCGCGCGGCTCACACGGTCCCAGTTCTTCCAGGTGCGCGGAAACGAGTACGTGGCCGCCGCGCGGGCACTCGGCTACTCGGATATACGCATCATGTTCATCCACATCCTCCCCAACGCGATCGCGCCCGTCTTAGTCCCCGCGGCCTTCGGTGTCGCCGGCGCTATTCTCCTGGAATCCGGGCTCAGCTTTCTCGGCGTGGGCGTGCCCGCCGAATCGATCACGTGGGGAGCCATACTCGCGGGCGCACGAAGCAATACCTCCGCCTGGTGGCTCGTCGTGGTACCCGGCATCGCCATCTTCCTCACGGTCACGGTCTATAACCTTCTGGGAGACGGTCTCCGGGATGCGCTTGATCCCAAGATGAAGGAGTGAAACAAAAGAGGACAGAAGGCAGAGGACGGAAGACTGAGTAGCACACCGGTGGGAGCAGCCTCCCGGCTGCGAACTGGTCGGCGGTCGGCGGTCGGCGGTCGACGGAAAACGCTATGATCAAGTCAGGCAAAAGAAGAACGATGATTGCGATACTCGCCACGCTGCTAGTTGCATCGATGTCCTACGCGCAGGATTCCCCGGCGAAAGTGCCTTGTGATTCGGTTGAACAGCGGCAGTTCGATTTCTGGGTAGGCGACTGGGATCTGTCGTGGGAGGGCGGCAAGGGGGCGAACCGCATCGCGAAGATCCTTAACGAATGCGTTGTTCAGGAAACCTTCGACGGTGCGCCAATGCTCCGAGGCCTCAGCGTATCGACCTACGACAAAGCCAATAAACTCTGGCGGCAGACCTGGGTTGATGACGATGGGTCGTATCTCGACTTCACCGGCGGCCTGGTCGACGGCCAAATGACCCTCAGCCGGAGCGCAGAGCGGGAAGGAAAGACGTTCCTTCAGAGGATGATATGGTACAACGTCTCTCCCGACTCGTTGTGGAGCGCTCGAAGACGATGGCGCAAGCTGGAAGGTCCTCTGGAAGATCCATTACGAACGCAGTTCCGATTGAGGATGGTCACATTGCGATTCCTGATTCCATAAACCGGCGCGGTCGGAACCAAGTGTCTGGAGTGGTGATACGCAACTGAGGGACGAAGAAAATGGTTGTCACCCCGGTACGCTTCTTAGCCGCCTGTCCTGAGCCTGTCGAAGGAGGGCCCATTTTGACTTTCGCGAAGATCAAAATGGATCCCGGCTCAGAACACCGCCGGGATGACAGCGTCTTTCGGTTATCTACACACCAATAGGATTTCCTATTCACAATTTCATAATTCCCTGATACCCTAATTTCACAATTGTCTCAATGGCACAAGCATACACACCAGGTCTCCGAGTCACCCGACACGCGACCCTGATCAAGGAACGCCGGCTCCCTCTTTCCGGCGACGTACTCGTTTCCGTAGGGGATCAGGTCGTTCGTGACCAGGAGGTTGCACGCACGGACCTGCCGGGCAACGTCACGTCCCTGAACCTCGTGAACCGTCTCAGTATCACGCCCGTCGAATTGCCTGGTTACATGCTCAAGCAAGAGGGAGAAACCATCGAGCAGGGCGAACCCATCGCGGAAACGCGTCCCTGGATCAAATGGCTGAAGACCACGATCGAGTCACCCATCACCGGAACGATCGAAAGCATATCGACCGTGACGGGCCAGGTCCTCCTGCGTGAGCCACCACGACCGGTTGTCGTTCATGCCTACGTCGACGGCACCGTCGTCGACATCCACAAGGGGCAGGGTGTGGACGTAGAAACGAGCGGGCCCTATATTCAGGGGATTTTTGGAGTAGGCGGCGAAACGTGGGGCACGCTCAAGCGCGTGTGCGATCGCCCCGACGAGGACCTCACACCCGCATCGGCTGCCGACGCCGAAGGATCCATCATCCTGGCCGGGCGCCAGCTGACGCTCGAAGCCATAGAAAAAGCCCGAGACGCCGGCGCCATCGGAGTGATCGGTGGCTGCATCGAAGACAGCGACCTTCGGGCCCTCCTCGGTTACGACCTGGGCGTCGCCATTACGGGAGCCGAAGCGATCGGGCTGACCGTCATCGTGACCGAAGGGTTCGGATCCATCGCGATGGCTGCCCGGACCTTCGAAATCCTCAGCGAGAACGACGGCCAGGAATGCTCGATATCGGGTGCAACGCAGATCCGGGCGGGCGTGCAACGTCCCGAGATTATCTTCCCCCGGCACACACCCCAGGAACCCGAGCATTCCGACGACGTTGCCTCCATCGGCCTCGTCGAGGGCGCGCTTCTTCGTGGCATTCG
Source organism: Candidatus Latescibacterota bacterium (assembly GCA_965198115.1). Classification (GTDB taxonomy): domain Bacteria; phylum Latescibacterota; class UBA2968; order UBA2968; family UBA2968; genus UBA6620. The sequence continues at coordinate 5,632,084 of OZ240241.1, forward strand.
CGCTCCTTACTTTGGCAAGATCGGGCGTGTCGTGGGCTTGCCACGCGAACTCCACCGTGTCGAGTCAGGCGCCTCGGTTCGCGTCCTCGAAGCCGAATTCGAAGATGGCACGCGCGCGCTCGTCCCACGGGCGAACATCGAACTCATCGAATCCTAGGTACGAATTGAGATCCCGATCGATCACACTCCTGGCAGTCCTTCTGATTCTCGCCTCGGCAGACCCCTCGCTCGGCGCTGACACGCTCTTCAACACCCAAAAAACGAACAACTTCATACTCGGCTCCGTCTTTTCCATCCTGGTACTCGTCTACATCGGTCTCGCCAGACGGAAGGATCTTTACATTCGTCGCCTGGGCGGCCTCGAGGCGCTCGACGAGGCCCTCGGCCGAGCCACCGAAATGGGTAAGCCCGTCCTGTTCATCCACGGCCTGCAAGACATGGACTCGGTGTCGACCATCGCCGCCGTGAACGTCCTCAGCCAGCTCGCCAAGAGGGCGGCTTCGTTCGACACACGTCTTAAGGTTGCCAATCGTTTCCCGATCGTCATGTCCGTCAGTCAAGAAGTCGTCAGAGAAGCGTGCATAGATGCCGGCCGCCCGGACGCCTACAACGAGAACGACATCTTCTACGCGGCAGCAGACCAGTTCAGCTACGCCGCAACGCTCGACGGCATGATGACACGCGAAAAGCCGGCGGCGAACATCATGATGGGTTACTTCTACGCCGAGTCCCTCCTCCTCGCCGAAACCGGTGCCGCGACAGGCGCGATCCAGATCGCCGGTACGGACGCCTACACGCAACTCCCGTTCTTCGTCACGACCTGTGACTACACCTTAATGGGAGAGGAACTCTACGCAGCGAGTGCCTATTTGTCGCGCGATGCCAAGTTGCTCGGGAGTCTCAAAGCGCAGGACGTGGGCAAGGCCTTCCTCGCTGCCTCACTTCTACTGGGAACCCTCCTGAACTCTGTCGGGATCTCCTGGTTCTCACAACTCTTCCTTTCGCAATAGCGCATGCCTTTCCTCCAGCGAACGCTTCCGCTCATCATTGCCTTCGTCGCCGGAACCCTCGGCATCATCACGTTCTATGTCCCGGCGATCGAAGCATTCGAAACCGAGTCCGCTGCCTGGTATCGAGTGATCTTTGCTTTCTCGATGGTACTCGGCATACACAGCCTGCTGAACATGCACTGGGGGCGAATTCGTCGTCAGGATGCCGGCTGGGGATTCAGCCTCGTCACCTGGGTGGGCTTTGGACTCATGCTCCTTTTCGCCCTCTACAACAGCGGAAACGGACCGTTCCAGCCTCTCGACTTGCAGCAAGGCGGCATGGTCTGGCTGTACGAGCACATCCAGGTGCCTGCCGGGGCGACGATGTTTTCGCTCCTGGCCTTCTTCATCGCGTCAGCGGCATATCGAACGTTCCGGGCACGGACCGTCGAGGCGGCCATACTGCTCGTGGCCGCGGTCATCGTCATGCTCGGCCGTGTTCCGATCGGCGCCTACATCTCCGAAACCTTGCCCGCGCTATCCCAATGGTTGATGACCACACCCAACATGGCGGCCCGTCGAGGCATCTTGATCGGCGTCAGCCTCGGGGCCGTCGCGACGGCTTTGCGCATCATTTTCGGTATCGAACGCTCCTATCTGGGCGAGGAAAGCGAATGACAGGGCCCCTGCTTCACGCCCTACACAATGTGGGCAGTAGTCACGCACTTCCTGAACACCGAACACGGGTTTTCCGCCTTGGACCGTCTCCTAAATATCGATCGTCGCTACATCTTCATCGCCATCTTCGTCGGCGTCCTGCTCCCGCTGCTGATCGGTTTCCACCTGCCCGTGAAGCCGACACAGAACGTACGCTCCATATACGAAACCATCGAGCAGCTCGACGGAGACGAAACCGTCTTCATTTCGTTCGATTTCGGACCGAGCACGATCACCGAATTAGACCCGATGGCCCGGGCCGTCCTCCGGCACTGTTTCAGGCGGAGCATCCGCGTCATAGGCGTCACCCTGATCGCGGAGGGTGTGGGGATCGCCCAAAACCTGCTCGATGAGACCGCAGCTGAGTTCGGCAGTCAATACGGTCGCGATTACGTCTTCCTGGGATACAAGGCTGGTCTCCAAGTCCTCATCCTCAACATGGGACAGGATCTTCACGGGACGTTTCCCACCGACGTCAAAGGAAACGCCATCGAATCCATGCGCGTCACGAGAAACATCAAATCTCTGCGCGACGTCGATTACGTCATCGACATTGCTTCGGGCTACCCCGGAGTAGACGAGTGGATCCAGTATGGCCAGGAGCGCTATCGTTTCCCGTTCGCTGCCGGGTGTACAGCCGTCATGGCGCCGGACTTCTTCCCTTTCCTCCAGGCCAACCAGATGAACGGGCTGATGGCGGGGCTCGCCGGCGGCGCTGAATACGAGATGTTGATCGGCCGGCCGGGGAAAGCCGTGGCCGGCATGCGCCCACAGTCGATCGGACATCTGGTCATCATCCTGTTCATCGTCTTCGGCAACGTTGCCTACTTCGTCACAAGACAGGGCCGCTCTTGAACGCCGCATCGACACCCGGTCCAACTCCGGAAACCGGCGCCGATCCATCGTCGTCGGCGAAGGATAGGCTCATCTTCGCGGTTTTCGTCGGCGCGTTCGCCGCCGTCAACATCGGGTTGATCCTGTCGGGGCGGCTGCCCACCAACTGGGATGGCTTGGGCCTGATCCTCGCCGCCGGTGTTTCGCTCTCTCTTTACAGTTTCCTCTACGAGGACAACGCCCTCTTCAAATTCGCCGAGCATCTGTATGTGGGTGTCGTGGCCGCTTACGAAGTGGCGCAGGTTTGGTATCAGAACATTTTGACCGATGTTTTCAACCCGTTGTTCAGAGCACCGGTCGATGTCGGCCCCAAATGGGTTGTCCTCGTTCCCACAATTCTGGGCCTGTTCCTCATGACGCGCCTCGTCGGGCGAGGCGTCTGGCTGAGTCGGCTGAGCTTTGCTTTTATCGTGGGGTTGGCTTCGGGCCTGGTCATCCCCCGCCGCATCGCCTCGTTCATTCTCCAGCAAATCGGGCCGACAATGCAGCCGCTGTGGGTCGACGGATCCTTCGCGTTCGACGCGTTTCTGATCCTGATCGGCGTCGTGTCCGTTCTCGTCTATTTCTCCTTCTCGTTCGAGCACACGGGTTTCGTTGGCGCCGTTTCTCGTGTCGGCATCTGGTTTCTCATGATCTCCTTCGGCGCTTCCTTCGGGTTCACCGTCATGGCTCGTCTCTCGCTCCTGATCGGGCAGATGACATTTCTCCTCGAAGAATGGTTGACCCTGGATTTGCCTCTTTGGTGACCCCGTACGTCCGGAACCCCTTTTCCATCGACGCGTCTAAGATCCGTCTTTTCCCATTCCGGGACCTTTTATGGCTCAGACCATTCTGACCGTTCAAAACCTTCGCACCTATTTCCAGACCGACGGTGGGCTGGCGAAGGCCGTGGACGGCGTCTCCTTCACCCTCGATCGCGGCGAAACGCTCGGGCTCGTGGGTGAATCCGGTTGCGGCAAGAGTGTCACGTCGCTCTCCGTCATGCGTCTGATCCCCACGCCCCCCGGCCGAATTGAAGAGGGTCAGATTCTTTTCGATGACCGGGACCTTCTGGCTCTGCCCGAAGACGAAATGCGAAAGGTCCGTGGAAACGACATCGCCATGATCTTTCAGGAGCCGATGACCAGCCTGAACCCGGTGTTCACGTGCGGCTTTCAGATCGACGAAGCTGTCGCACTCCATCAGGGGCTCGACAAGGTCGAGACTCGCAAGAAGACCATCGACATGCTTCAACGTGTGGGTATTCCCGACCCCGAGCAGCGGGCCGACGAGTACCCCCATCAGCTGTCGGGTGGCATGCGCCAGCGCGTGATGATCGCCATGGCCCTCTCGTGCGCACCCGGCCTTCTCATCGCCGACGAACCGACGACGGCGTTGGACGTCACGATTCAGGCTCAGATTCTCGAACTCCTTGAGCAACTGCAGAAGGAGTTCGGAATGGCCATTCTCATGATCACACACGACCTCGGCGTCATCGCAGAGGTCGCAGACCGTGTCGCCGTCATGTACGCGGGGAAGATCGTCGAGAGTGGATCGGTCGAAGAGATTTTTGGCAACCCGCGTCATCCCTACACGATCGGTCTGCTCAAATCGATCCCGAGTGTCGATGAAACGAGGGAGAGGCTGGATGTCATCCAGGGCACCGTCCCGGACGCGACCCAGTTCCCGACCGGATGTCGGTTCGCGCCTCGATGTCCGAGCGCGGACACATCGTGCACGACCGAACCGGAACTCCTACGTGTCGCATCCGCCGAACGGGAACATCACGTGGCTTGTTGGTATGCCGAAGGCTACCCCGCGGCGGCAACCGCAACGGAATAACTCCCCGTCCTCGATTTGCCGTCCGTTATGCGAAGAACTATCTTTAGATATTGTTAAATAAGGACTTGGATTGCCAGAGACTCTCTTAACCGTCAGAAACCTGAAGAAGTACTTCCCGATCACACGGGGCCTGTTTTCCCGTACGTCCGGCTACGTACGTGCGGTCGATGGCGTAAGTTTCACGATCGACAAGGGTGAAACACTCGGACTGGTCGGAGAATCGGGCTGCGGTAAGACAACGACAGGACGATCCCTCCTCCGCCTGATCGAACCGACCGAGGGTCACATCGAGTTCGAGGGCCAAGACGTTCTCCGTCTCTCCCGTTCGGAACTGCGGTCCCTGCGGCGGAAGATGCAGATCATCTTCCAGGACCCCTACAGCTCCCTCAATCCACGCATAACGGTCGGAGGCATGCTGACCGAGGCGCTCAAGATCCATCGCCTCGCCGAGGGAAACGCCAGGGCCGAGCGTGTCAGGGAACTGCTCGAAATCGTCGGTCTTCGTCCTGACTACGCACGTCGGTATCCGCACGAATTCAGTGGAGGACAGCGACAGCGCATCGGCATCGCACGCGCCCTGGCCGTCGATCCCGCCTTCATCGTCGCTGATGAGCCCGTATCGGCCCTCGACGTCTCGATCCAGGCACAGATCGTCAATCTGCTCCAGGACCTCCAGCGCACACTCGGTCTGACGTATCTGTTCGTCGCACACGACCTGAGCGTCGTCCGCCACATATCCGATCGTGTGGCCGTCATGTATCTCGGACGCATCGTCGAAATCGCCGACAGCAAGACGCTCTACGAACGGCCGCAGCACCCTTACACACAGGCCCTTCTGTCGGCCGTTCCCGTGCCGGACCCAACACATCGCAAGCAACGCACGATACTCACTGGGGACGTCCCCAGCCCGGCCAACGTACCGCCCGGGTGCCCGTTCCATCCACGTTGTCCCGAAAGACAGGACGCGTGCACGAAGATCGTTCCCGACCTGCTCGACATCGAACCCCGACATAGCGTTTCGTGTCTGCTCCGCACCGGACAGGATCAGGCAAGTTGACCGCTTCAAGACAGGGATATCGGCCGTTTCCTGACTCACGGGTCCACGGCCTCAGAAAGGAAGACGAGTGAAGCCTCTTCAGTCCATCCGCAGTCTTACTCTAGCCACCATTCTGTTTTCGATCGCGACGTCGGGATCCGCCACCGCCCAAATGCCGGCCGTCGGACCGCAAGCACCTTTCGGGATCACCGACCTTTCCAAGCTTGCCCTCAATCGACCGACGCTCGACCAGCGATACGTCGCGGGGCAAGAGCCGTTTTTCCCATCCCTCCTGGGCCTCGCTCGGTTCGGCTCCAAAGCCATCAGCACGCGGCACTTCGACATCTACTACGTGGGAGCGCCAAAGACGGCCGCGCGAATTGCCCGCATCGCGGACGAAAAGCTCGAGTCCATCGGCCGCTTCTACCCGGGCTTTATGGAAAAGTACCATCGCGTCACCGTGCTGGTCCGCGACGATTCCGATGTGCTGGGAAACGCTTTTGCGTCGCACTTCGACAATCTCCTCGTATTCTGGGCAACCCCCTACGACGTCACCGAACGTGGATCGAGCAAATGGGTCGAGAACGTCTTCGTCCACGAACTGACGCACCTCATTACCCATCGTGCAGCCCGAAAGGAGTGGCCCTTCCGGTTCGCCGTCCTGAGCACGAGTCAGTCCAACAAAAACCCGGACTACATATTCGGGATCCCACTCTACAACAAGGTGATGCCCAACTGGTTTTCGGAGGGTGTTGCCCAGTTCGAGGCAGAGAACTACGGCGACGAATCGTGGGATAGCCATCGCGACATGAAGCTTCGAATGGCGGTCCTCGAGGACGATATGCTGTCGCTCGACGGGATGAACTTCTTCGGACACGACGGGGAGATGGTCTACAACCAGGGTTACGGATTCCTCAATTACATTGCGGATACCTACGGTCCCGACAGAGTCAGGGCCATGCCCGACAAACGGCCGATAGTCAGCTTCGATTCGGCCGTCAAGCAGGCCACGGGGGTCGGGGCGAGTCGCCTCTATCGGGAGTGGGTTGCGCACCTACAGGACAAATACGGAAAACTCGTCGAACGAGTCAGAGGAGAGGGCGAACGAGAGGGCGAGCTCCTCTACGACGACGGAAAGATGGACTTTCACCCGACCGTCTCACCCGATGGGCGGAAGATCGCTTTCCTGAGCAACGAGGGCAGTGATTACGCTCTGACTCTGCTCAAGGTGATGGACCTGAACACCGGGAAGGTCCGAAAAGTGGCCGATGGAAAGCGGTTCGGGAAGTACGTCTTCGGTCGGATCGCCTGGTCGGCCAACAGCAACGTGCTCTACTACATCAAAGGCAGCCGATGGGACCTGTTCAGCTTCGACCTGCTGACTGGCCACGAACGGCGGATCAGCGCAAACCTGCGGGGACGCGATCCCGTCCCTTCGCCCGACGGCAAGCTGATCGCCTACGTGAGCAACGACGACGGCAGTAACAGCCTCGGACTCATCACCGAGGACGGCGTCGTGCTCGATGACCTGATCAGCTACAACGATGGCACGCAGATCTACGGCCCGAAGTGGTCACCCGACGGAAAGCGAATCCTGTTCACCGTGTTCCACGGTGAGGATCGCGATATCGCGGTGATCAACGCCGATGCCACAAAAGTGCCCGACAAGATCGATCGCTTTTACCTGGAGAAGGAAAAGGAAGCCTGGGAGGAGGCCCAGGCCGAGAAAGAAAAGGATAAGAAGAAAGACGGTGACGACACCGAGGATGAGGAAACTGCGGACGAAGAAGTGGAAGAGGAAGAAGAATGGGTCGAGGCCGTCCCGGACACGATGGCTTTCGCGAGTGACGCGGAATTCACGGCCCTCGTCGCCTCACCGGCCGATGAAAGAGACGCAACCTGGACACCCGACGGGAAAGGCATCCTGTTCAGTTCGGACCGCACCGGCGTCTTCAACGTCTACTTTAAAAACCTGGAAACCGGCGAGGAGCGCCAGGTCACCAACGTCATCGGTGGGGCTTTCGTTCCGTCCGTCACACCCGACGGGACCCGAATCGTCTACGCGGGCTACCACGCCTCCAACTACAGCCTCTACCGCATGCCCCTCTCCAACGCGGTTCCCGTCGCAGCGAGTGAGAACGTCGACCGGGAATACCGGCAACTCTACACGGGCCCGAAAATCGACGATGTCTGGAACCCGGGGAATCAATTCGGTCGTCTGCAATCCCGTGGGTTCATTCCCTACCTGAGAGTCGGACCGACCTTTATCGGCAATCGATTCGGTCTCGACGAAGTCAGCGGCGGGGCCCAGGCCTCATTCGGTCAGCTGTTCGGGAACGACGCGTTAACGGTCTGGGGAACACTCGGCAAAAACTTCAGACGCCGTGTAGACCTCAATACTGAAGTGGCCGCTTTCTACCAAAAGGGGCTGACGAGTGTCCACAACGAAAGCCGCGCTCTTTCCCCCCGTATCGTCATCGGGGGAACGCGTCAGACGATCAACTCGCTCGTCGACTTCGGAGCCGTGGCATCCCAACGAGACACCATGTCAGGAACTTTGCAAACGGTCATCGACTCGCAGACCGTGCTGATTCCGAACGCCACGCAGTTCTTGAACCTGACACTGGAGCAAACAGACTCGTTCAAGGACGTGTTCAACGATTTCCTCGTCGGAACCCAGTTCGGCATGGGAAGAAGTCAAACGGTCAGTCTCTTCTACACCTACCGAACTTTCACGGAAAACCTGAGCACGACCCAGACCGTCCTCGACAGCACCCGTATTCTGGCACCCGACGCGAGTGGAGCCATTGTCGACATTACGGACGACCTCGGGGGAACGAATACGTCGACGGTGGCGCTCGACGACTTCATCTACCAGAACCTCAACTTCTTCAGGTCGCACAACTTCAGTCTGGGCTGGAACTACACGCGGTTCAAGCCTGCTTTCGATCGCAGACTCAACCCGACAGGGGGACGATCTGTTTCGTTCATTTACCGCCGCACCAACGCGACGATCACCGACTCCCTCGCCCTCTCGATCGACCTGAACCAAGACAACATTCCCGATCCCACGACGTCTGAGGTCTCGCCCACGCTGTTTCGAGAAGACGATGCGAACCTCGGCCTCAACGAATACATCGCCTCGTGGAACGAATTCCTCGACTTTCCCGGTCGCACCACGCTTTCTTTGCAGGCCTTCGTGGGCTACAAGGATCAGGCCATCAAGAATGTGCAGCAGAATGGGGGCACATTCGAAGGCGTCTTCTACTATCCTCTTCGCTACTACCTCGGCGGACTCAGCACGTTGCGGGGCTACCCGTATTTCACCCTGTCCGGCGGGAAGGTCGTTTTCGGACGAGCGAACTTCACGTTCCCCATCTTCAACAAGAAGAGCAAAGAGCTGTCGCCCTTCACCTTCAGCAAACTCTACGGAAGCTTTTTCTTCGAAACAGGCGCCACCGGCAACGCCCAGCGCCTCTCGGACATTAATTTCAGCAGGAAACCCTTCCTCAGCGACATCGGTGTCGAGTTGAGGATGGAAGTCCTCGCGAACTACGTCATTCCCATGTTCGGGTTCTTCCAGATTGCGTGGCCCCTGGACACGTCGGTACCCGATCGGCTCGATCCGACGATCATCAACGACATCGACAGTTTCCGGATCTACTTCGGCCTGTCGATCTAGCCCATACAGGCAATCGCCACCCAGTAAACGGCGCTGTAGGAGTACCATAACCATTCAGTTGGGTCATATGCATCACGCCGTCAGCATCTTCCTAAACACCGAACACTGAATACGGCAGCCGCCAGGCCGCACCCCCACCCACTGGACTCCCCATCCGATCCACCGGATATTACGGCTATGTCCAGGCCCGCCCTCCTATCGGCTGCACTGATCCTCTCGTTGACGCATTGCGGCGGCGAAGTCGACCTCCGCGAAGTCAAGCACGAACGTACACGCAACGCCGATGGGATCACTCAGCTTTACAAGAACCCACGCCAGGGCAACTGGACGTTGAAAGGGAAGGTGATTCTCGTCCGTGGCGCCATCGTCACCGGCATACAGACCCGGTCCGGGCGAGTCGTCGTCGACCTGGCCGGTTTTGACGAACTGGCACCGCTCAGCCTTCGGTGCACCTTCCACCAGAGCCAGACTCGCCGCGCCCGCAGCATCCAGCAGGGGGATGTGATCGCTTTCAAGGCGATCTGCGATGGTCTCGACCGTGTCGTGCTGTTCAGCAGCGGAGTCCTGCTGAGCGTCGACCGCCCGGTAACCTGATGACGCATTGCCTGCTCTGGCGTAAACCCTTACATTCACAGACGCTTATCGCAGCCCAGCTCGACTAGAAAGGCGCTGAGTGGTCCTCCATCTGCTGAAGGCCATGCGACCCCACGAATGGGTCAAGAATCTGTTCGTCGTAGCCGCCCTGGTCTTTTCCAAACACCTGTTCGATCCGGCTTTCGCAATCCGCGCGGCCGGCGCCTTCGGAACGTTCGTCCTGCTCTCCAGTGCCATCTATCTCATCAACGACATCCTCGATCGCGATCAAGACCGCGAACATCCGGAGAAGCGCTTTCGCCCGATCGCATCTGGCGCGCTATCCATTCCGACAGCCATCGTTGCTGCCCTGATCTTCGCCGCCACCTCAATCTGGTTCAGCTTCAGCCTCGACGTTCGGTTCGGATGGACGGCCTGTGCCTACGCGCTTCAGAACGTGGCATACTCGTTCGTTCTCAAACACGTCGTCATCCTGGACGTCATGATCGTGGCGATGGGATTCCTACTTCGTGCAATAGGTGGAGCCTTCGCCATCGACGTCGGCATCTCCTCCTGGTTCATCCTGTGCACGATGCTGCTCTCCCTCTTTCTCGGATTCGTCAAGCGTCGTCAGGAGATCGTCCTGCTCTCAGATCAGGCAGGTAGCCATCGCCGCATTCTCGCTGAATACGAGACCAAGTTTTTGGACCAGCTGATTTCGATCGCGACGGCCGGGACGCTCGTCAGCTACGCCCTCTACGCCATGTCTCCCGACGTCATCGAGAAACTCGGTACACCCTACCTCTACTTCACGATACCCTTCGTAATCTACGGTCTCTTCCGATACCTCTATCTCGTCTACAAGAAGGACGGCGGCGGCAACCCCGCGTCGACCATTCTCGGCGACCCGCCCTTGATCGCAAACGGCGTCCTGTGGGCGGCGACCTTAGTCGGGATCCTGTACTTCAGGTAGGATGATCGATCGCTATCATTCGTCAGAGGTCGGGCATAGGTAGGGTAGGGCCACGGCATGCGTGGCCCTAGAAGTCATAGAATGAATCCGCCAATCCAGAGACCTTAAGAGCCCACACCATCCACACATGCCCAAAGTTGCCATCCTCAAAACGTCACCCGCGACCGTCCTCGAGGACTATCATCGGCTCCTCAACCTGGCCGACTACCAGACGTCGATCAACAAAGCCATCGACACCGCCCTGAAGGTCAACATCTCGTGGCACTTCTTCTTTCCAGGGTCCTCCACGACCCCGTGGCAGCTCGACGGTGTCATCCGGGCGATGAAGGAGGATGGATACGACCCGTCGCTCATCCACGCCTGCCACAATCGAACCGTCGTGATCGATGCACATCTCGGAGAAAGGGAGAACAAACAGCTCGAGGTGGTCCAGGCACACGGATTGCGAAACATCCATCTCTACGAGGACGAGGAATGGATTCACATTCGCGACGCCGTGGGATCTCTGTGCGATGAGTTTCTGTGTCTGAACGATGTGTATCGGGATGGCTTCTCGATTCCGAAGCGGTTCATCGGCGAGAACATCATCCATCTTCCCACCGTCAAGACACACGTCTTCACAACGACCACGGGTGCGATGAAGAACGCCTTCGGGGGTTTGCTCAACGAACGTCGGCACTGGACACATCCCGTCATCCACGAAACCCTCGTGGACCTTCTCGCCATCCAGAAGAAGATCCATCCCGGGATTTTCGCGGTCATGGATGGCACCTTCGCGGGCGACGGTCCTGGTCCCCGATGCATGATCCCCTACGCAAAGGACATCATCCTGGCGAGCGAGGACCAGGTCGCCATCGATGCCATCTCGGCCAAGCTCATGGGGTTCGACCCGTTGGAGGACCTGAAGTACGTAAGACTCGCCCACGAGCGCGAATTGGGGTGTGGAGATCCACGCGACATCGAGATCGTCGGCGACATTGAGGCATCTGGGGAGAACTGGGGATTCGTCGGACCGTTCAAGAAGATGACGTTCGCGTCCAGAATGCAGCACAAGATCTACTGGGGCCCGCTCAAGGCACCCATAGAATGGTCGCTCAAAACCGTCCTGGCCCCCTGGGCCTACGTGGCCAGCGTCCTCTATCACGACACCTTCTGGTATCCCCTTAAAGCCAAAGCGAAGATGGCCGAAGTCCTCAACAGCAGCTGGGGCAAACTCTTCCGCAACTGGGGCCAGACCGAGGCCGACGCGCAGGGCTTTCCTCTAGTCGGGGCAGAAGGAGCGGACGTTCATCGAACCGGGTTCGGCGCTTTCATCCAATCTCTTGCCATTCTGGGAACGTGTCTGGCGGAGGCCCCCGAATTCGTCAAGAAGAAGATCGCCGGATCCAACCTCGCACGAGACTGATCTGAAACACGGCCTCGGATCGTCCTACTCAGCCGACCTGTCGACCATGCTTCCCGCAAAGCTCACCGATTCGCACGGGCCCCCTGTGAAGGGCAATCCCGTTGCTGCACCCGGGGGACCGCATCCCGCTGTTCGTCGGCTGATCTTCGCCGACGGCACCCGCGTCATCGCGAAACGCTACATCTTTTACGACCAGACAGCGGGACACCCTCACGACCTGCTCGAAACGGAAACAGCCGTCACCCGATGTCTGGCCAACGCGGGATGTCCCGTCGCGACAGTCCTTGCCACCGACCCCGAATCTGGCACCGTCTATCTCGAAGATGTAGCCCACTTGACGCTGGACGATGTCGTCCAATCCGCGCACCCAACCGCCCGTGCCCGGCTCGGCGATCGAGTCATCGAGGACTTTCACTGTCTGCAGCTCGCCTTCTCGCAGAGTGATGACGAGCTACGTGCGCGTGTCGCGCCCGGGACGGATCAGGAAGCCATACGGGAAAGCTTTCTCGAAGTCTTTTCGAAACTCGACGTCGACGCACCTCTCGGTGATGGGCTTTTGGAGTTGGCCCACACGCTCTCTAAGCGTCCCCTCCACCTCGGTCCCACCGACTACAACGCCCGCAACATCCTGATCACGGAAACGGGCGAACCCACCTTCATCGACCTGGCCAAAGTCGGATACGACTGGCCCGAGCGCCGTCTCGTACAGTATGCCACGAGTCTCGGCGCCGGGCGCCCCGGTTCGACCGTCACGTCCCTCCTGGATCCCATCTCACTGCGATACTACACCCCCGCACGATCAGCCAAGGTGCGTCAAAGTCTGGATGCCCATCACCTCCTCTTCCACACACTCGCCATGCTCAGAGGCATGAGGGTGACTCAACGCGCTTTGACGCTCTCTTTATCGAAGTCGAGGATCGTAGCGGATGTGAGGCGGAAGATGGGAAGGATCTGGGAACAGACCAGGGCCGAGACGTAAAGCGAGGCCGTAAAGGTCAAGGGGTTCCGCCCTGAAGGGGCGGCGTATCTTGGCCCGGGGCGTCAGCCCCGGGTCCGGTAGGAAAGACGAAGACATGCGCCGCTGTCGCACAAGCAAGTGAATCACCCAGATCTTCCCAGCGCAGGATCACGTATCCGACTTTGCCCGTTACTCAGGGTTGAAGAACTTCCCCCGGAGTCATCGCTGCAGCTGTTCGATAAGTGGCCTCAGTCTGTACCGGAAAGCGATGAGCGCTCCCACGAGGAATCCGCCAATGTGCGCCATCCAAGCGATACCTTCTCCCCCGGCAAGGGCCATAATTACGTTGTAAGCGACCCAGAACCCGATGTACCACAAGACGTCGAGCTTAAACCGAATGAAAAACAAGACCAGGTAGAGCTTGACACGGGAAAACAGCACGATATAAGCGCCCATAAGGCCGGCGACGGCTCCGGAAGCGCCGATTACGGGTGTCGTCGGATCGGTCTGGAAGACAACCTGCACGATTGAACCGGCGGCGGCAGCAAAGAAACAGATGAATAGAAACCGCCACTTTCCGAGGATATCTTCGATGTTGTCACCAAAAACATAGAAGAAGTAGGTGTTTCCGAAGATATGCGCGATACCGCCGTGTAAGAAAGCAGATGTAATGAGCGTCCATAAATGGCTTCCGCCAAGCACTCGGGCGGGCACAAGGCCGAAGACATCGATAAGCCCTTGAGGAGCATCCACCCCGCCCATAAGAGAATCGACCAGCTGAGCGGCAAAGACGCCGTAGAGTGTCAAAATCAGCGAGATCGTGATCATGGGGTGCTTGCGCTTCGGGTTCCACACCTCGATCGGCAGCCCACTGAATAGTTGGAAAAGATAAGTTGGAATACTGGGGAGCTGATCAGATACAAGATCGGTCTCGGTAGTCTGCCCCGCCTTCATTACGATGTCCCGAAGCTTCCTGCCCTCTTTGGCATCAAGCCACATGCAGAACATTCCTTACAGAGATCGACCTCCACGCTTTGATCCTCGTGCTCAACGGCATACGTGATGAACTGTGCACGATCTTGGGGACATTTCAGCCCGCTGGGACCCAGTTCATGAGTGACCGATGACTGCTCCCACACCTCGGGCGAAACAACAGCGCCAAAAATCTGGGTTTCTTCGCCGGGGTCAAGGAAGGTTCCACCACAACGTCGGCAGTGGTCGAGCTCGGTACCGTGATGTGTGACAACATCGAGCGGGAACGTGCATCGAGGACAAGTGCGCATTATCTGTTTCCTTCAGCCAACTTTACGGTTCAATCGACTTCAGACGACAAGTCGTCGATGCAGCGGGGACCGTCAGCAGCAGGGCGAGGATGGTAGCATAGGTGCGCATCGCGACCAAGATGCGATGGCGAGGAACGGCGGGCAAGCCCTCCTCCGATCGCTAAGGCGAGCCACGGAAGGGCAGGCGTGACTGATGGAAGGAAACCCCCATATGGAACATTTGGGGAGCAGCTCTATCGGAGGCTTAGGCGACTGAGGCTTTCAATCGAAGGAAAGAACCGAACGATTTTTTTCGGCTATATCCGGATCTCTCAACGAGATGAAGTGGGTGAAGGTGCCGTGGTTCCTGGCATGGGGGCGCGGTTAGAGTGTGCGGAACCTCTTCGGAATCTGCTCAGGGATGTTTATGTCTCCGACGGTAAGGAAGATCATATCGTTGAATGCGTCGAGTGTGCGGAATCCGCTGGCTCGGTTCTTGACGATTTGGACGATTCGGTTGAGGCCTTCGGCGATGGCGTTGGTAAGACGCGTGTTCACGAATGCGAGGACGCCGAAGAAGTGCTGTCGCAGGGTCCTGACGAACTTTCGCAGGGGTTCAAGTCGACTTCTGAGTGCGGACGTCGTCCAGCATTTCAGGAAGCGTTCGGCAGCCCAGGGCGCTTTGTATTCCCAGAACTGCTCGAACTCGTCCTTGAGTCTCCAGGCTCTATAGATTCGGTAGTTCGCCTTCTCCAGTGCTTTGAGTGTCCGAGTATCCCCTCTGGAGCGTGTCGCTGAGTGCCGGTAGAGGAGCCATCGGAGGCCCTTCATGGCTTTGCGCTCATCCGGGGCAGCTTTACGCCACTGGTCCTTACGGACCTCGTCAACGGCGACATTGAGAGCCTTGACGATGTGAAAGCGATCGAGGACCAGCTTGGCATTCGGACAGTGTTCCTGGATGGCTCCGATGTAAGCTTCGCTCATGTCGCAGCAGGCCCACTCGATCTTGGATCTCCGGTAGGGACTGAGAGCCTCTGTGAAGAACCGATCGATCGTTTTACGCGCCCTACCGCGGCCAACCCACACCACGCAGGAGCGGTCCAGATCGTAAACGAGCGTGGCGTACCTGTGACGCTTGGCGTAGGAGATCTCGTCGATCCCGATGGTTTTGAGCCCTCGGATACGATGACCTTCACGAAGCCGCGTGATGGATCGGTGAAGGAGATCCGACAGCGTCGAGGCAGAGATGCGCAGCAACTCGGACGCCGCCTTCTGCGTCATGGTCTGGCAGTAGCGCAGCATGGCATACTCGAAGCGATACGTCACCCGAGAGAACCGCTCCGCCCACGGAATCTCCTCGACCACACGACCGTGGGTAGGACACCGAATCTCCCGAGGATGGTAGAGAAGCCAGACCCTCCACCCGCACACCGGAATGTCACGCCACCGACGCGGATGGGGCATTGTGCGGACGATTTTACCTCGACGGCCGCACTCCGGACAACAACAACCATTCTTATGTGGCTTTACGGCGATGACGAAACAGCTTCTCCCCTCAAACCACCAGCTGACAACACGGAACCCCTTGAATCTCAGCAGTTTCGATAGTAATCTGCTCCCGGTCATAGGTCGCACCCCCTTCGCTTTGATTGTCCTACACACACAACCAAGCGTAGGGAACGATCTATGACCTTGTCATTCTATAGTTTCACCGTTGAGAAACCCGGATAGAGCCAAAAAACAGCGTGCCGTGTCGAGAGCAGTCACGGATGTTCGGATGAAACTCGCTCCTCATCCAGGATGAGGTCGCACGACGCGAGAACAAGAAGTTCACCAGGCGGCTGCGACGGGCTGGCTTCCGCGGTGAAAAGACGATCGAGGGCTTCGACTTCGACTTCAACCTCGGCATCAACCAAGACCAGATCCAGGACCTCGCCACCTGCCGCTTTATTGAAGAAAAGGTCGCCATCCTCATCGCCGGACCCTGTGGCACCGGAAAGAGCCACATCGCTCAGGCGCTCGGACATATCGCCGTCCGAAACGGCTACGACGTCCTCTTCACCACGCAGACCAAACTCCTGGGACAGCTTCACGCGGCAAGAGCTACGGCCACCTTCGAGCGCCGCTTCCAGACCTTCGCCAAAGCGCCCTTGCTCATCATCGATGACTTCGGACTCAAACCGATGGCACCTCCGCACGACGAAGACTTCCACGACCTCGTCTCAGAGCGCTACGAGCGCACGGCCACCATCGTGACCAGCAACCTCGACTTCACCGAATGGGGAGACGCTTTTCCCAACAGGCTCCTCGGCGCGGCTACCCTCGACCGACTCCGGCACGCCGCATACCGTGTCATACTCGACGGAGAAAGCTACCGCACGCCAAAACCACTACCCAAAACACCCAAAAAGACGCTTGGAAAGGAGGATCGAAAACCCTAAATACACACCCCGTCCGAGACCCTGAAATCGCCACTTCTAAGGGGCTCCATTAGGCCGATCATGACTGGCCTCATTAGGGCGATCATTGACAAAGATGAAGTTGTAGAGCGTGCGCTCGTTCTGTGCTACCCGGGCGGACAGTCGGGGGAGCAGATGGAGAGTTACCGGTTCCAGCGGATAGGCGTCGGACAGAAGGTCCTCGGTCTCGCCCAAGTTGAAGTCAGCAAACAGGCCGTGGTCGGCGCACACTCGGGCCGCGCGTTTGAGTAGAGCCTTGGACGGCGGCTTTGGTCGATCGGGTCGAGCTGCAACCGCCTCTGCTATCAGGCGGTAGATCTCCTTACTGTCGTCGATGTACTGAATCGCCTTGAAGCGTCCCTCGATCTTTCGCCACTCCGCCCGGACGGACTGCGGTACGTTCCCCGCGTACTGGAGCAGCTCCTGGTGGAGCAGGAGGCCGAGGGTGATGGGAATGACCTTCGTGCGTGCGGTGAACTCGGCCAGTACCTGGATATCGAGAAGCGACGACGCCCGACCCTCGGTCACAAGGGACTCCACGTGGCGGCCGAACTCGTCCCAAACGACCGCGATGTGGTCACAACCAGCCCTGACCGCCTTCTCTTTAAGCGTGGTCAGGAACCCGACCGTGTCGTCGACAGAGCGAGTAGGGAAGTCCTGCAACCCCTTAGCCTCCCGTCCGAGCTTGACGCGCTCCATCGCGGCCAGCCCAGCCTGCTTGATCGCGAAGGGGACGTCCTCGATGTAGCCGTGGAGCACCAGGACCAGCCGCTTCTGCTTCCTAGACCTTCGTCGTCTCTCTGCGTAGCGCGCAAGCTCTGAATGCACGGGCTTCAGTCGTTTCTCGATCGTGCGAAGCGTGTCTTCCGCGTCCCCACGGTTCTCCAGGAGCTGCAGCAGATAGGTCGCGGTTATCGACTTGCCCGTGCCGTAGGGGGCGACCACGAAGAACGACCGATCGCCCGTCTCGCCCAGAAGGCATCGGAGGAGGGTGATGCACTTTGCCGTGGGTCGGAAATGGGCGATCCGCTCCGGGTGCTCCGCGTCGTACCGGATGTTGATGGACCTTAGGAAGGATTCCACGTTGACGAATTCGCTACGCGGCATTCCGGCTCTCCCGGTCGATTCGGTCGTAGTAAAAAGTGAGCCAATCCAGCGGGACACGTCTTCGCACACGGACCGTCCGGTTGCCAGCCAGTCCTCCGATCTGGATCTGTCTTTCTCCGAGTTCGGCCTCCGCACTGGATACGGTTTCGAACAGCGATTCCGGCGTCATCAGGAACGCCCGAGCGGGGCCTCCCGCAAGACGGGCGGCGTCGACGATCGGCAGCGTCAGGAAGTCGCTGTCAGACTCGCCCACACCACTTGCTGTGGAGATGGCATAGGCCACGATCTCGGCCGGCACGGACTTCGGCCCTTGATTGACTTGATAGTAACCCGAGGCGCGGAAGTAGCCCATCAGTCCCAGTTCTCTAAACGGGCATTCGATGGCGTCTTCAGGATCCACTGCTTCTACCGGGATCGCCGCCACCTCCTCGGCTGACCATTCCTTCAGCTCAGTCCTGGCGATCCGGGCTCTGATATACGCCTCGCCCATCCACCGTCGCACCCGACTCGCGTAACACATCTTGTCTTGGGGGGTATTGACCACACTCCGATTGCCGTTACCAGTCGTCCTATTTCTTCGTAAATAATTGTCGTGCAGTGAATTATGAGATTCATGTAGCTGGCATCAGGACTGGATAAGCAAGGTGGAGCAGATGGCAAAGTCATGACCTCCGGCAAAGCCGGAGGCTTGAAAACTTGTGAACCGCTCAAAGCGGTTGGAAACCAAGCGCCACCTAAAGGTGGCGATTACCTGAAAATGTTGAGCTGGTCGAGACGCCGGTCCTCCCGCTCCTGGTTCTGGATATACTCCCGAACCGTCTGTTCATCCTTGCCAACGGTGGAGACCCAGTAGCCTCTTGCCCAGAAATGCTGCCCGGTGAAGTTCGACCTGCGTCCCAGATAGTTCCGAGCAATGTGAATCGCACTCTTTCCTTTGATGAACCCTACCGTCTGAGCTACTGAGTGCTTCGGCGGGATCGAAATCAGCGTGTGCACATGGTCGGATCGCAGGTGACCCTCTTCCACACGGCATTCCTTCTGTGCGGCCAGATCCCGAATCACCTCGCCCAGATAGCGACGAATTTCACCATACAACACTTTTCTACGATACTTCCGAACCCAAACAACGTCATACTTGCACTCCCAAACCGTGTGACGTAGACTCCTTACGTTGTTCATTAGAGAGCCTTCCTTCCGTGTGCTTTGAGCGGTCCACGGCAAGGGAGGCTCTTACATATTTCTGGAACTGTCAAACTCTGGGAGTCTCCCCGGCAGAGCCGGGGGCTTACCAAGGTTTAGTTATTTTGTCTCCTGCTGAGGGAAGAAACTCGTGAGAGGATAGCTGCTAGTACTGGTTCAAGTCGATCTTGAAGGCTTCCAAGTCGTCAAGCACTGACGTCAGTGCATCGATACGGATGTGCTTCACCGGCCTGTCCTTTCCCTTGTCTGGGGCGCAAAAGCCATGCAGCGTAAACAAGGCGGGTTGGTTCCCATGGGGGAGGTCATCGGGGGGTTGAGCGGGCCAGTCCAGACGCTCCGCGAAGCCTCGCCCCAGGCGTTGCACCACTTCACCCAAGCCGATCAGGTGAACCAGCTTGTCTCGGCCAGCTCAATGAGCTATGAACTTCAACGATGTCGCCTTCCTTTAGACCGAGATTACGAACGCCCGCTTCAATGTCGGATCAATTCCATAGGTTGAGCGTCAACTAGGGGTCGGGGTCTTTGCGCGCTCTGTCTCTAGGACTAGTGTGTGCATCCTGAGACATGGCCTATAACCGCGAACCTGCGAAGGTTGGGCCGAGGCCCGTAGGGCGGAGCCGCAGCCCGGCGCTGTTAACTGCCCGTGCAGGTTCTCTCCTTGTCGAGATTACTCGATGTAGACTACTTCGGCTTCCGATTCTCTTCCATCCAGTTCGCAGCGAAGTCAACAAGAGCCCGTTGGGGTAACAGTTGTGCTTCCACAGATGCCACCAGGCCGGTCAAAACGAGAGAGGGCTCTTGCTTCGCGAACGCCTCTCCGATGTCCTTGAAATCCCCTTCATCTATCTTGATGTCCTCGAACTCCCGCCATTCCCGACGGTCCTCATGCATCACAGGCGCACCCCGAGTGGCGACAGATTTTCCATCGTAATTAGCGCGGTACTCCGCCAAATGAAGTGACGTGTTGGAGTCGTGGCCAACCCCGAGCAGCAGAATCCAACCGTCCAGATCGTAAATCCGTCCCAGCGGCGAGTTGTCTCCCAGTCCGTAGCTGAGGGAATGCTCTTGTGTGATCAAGCCCTTCTTAGCACCCCAAGCTGCGAAGGAGAGCTCTGGATGGTAACTCCTCACGGTCGCCCTTTGCTTCCGGAAAGACTCAGGAATGACCCCCATCGACCTGGTTGGGGTCAGGTCTGTATCAAACGCGGGCATGGTCTGCCTGATTGAGTCCCACCAATGTTTGGGGACAGGCGGATTCTGCCATTCTGAAGGATCAGATAGATCGCCAGAGTGTGTAGGCATTACAAGCGTTCCGGAGGGCTCAAGCACCTTCTCAAGGGCCAGAATCACAGCTACCGGCCCGCCGCAAACCCATCCGAGCGAGCTAAGTGATGAATGAACGAGAAGTGTCATTCCACGTTTGACATCAAGTGCTCTCAGATCGGACTCCAGGGAGGAAGCTGTCACTGGACCTTCCTTGGCCCTCTGAACAGCATCAGCCTCGCTCATCTGTTGGTCCCTCCACCGATTCAAGTTTGGGGAAAGTGTACACCTCGACCTGCATGGCAGTTAACGGTTCGCGCACCCACGAACTTGCCGCAGGCGAGTTGGGTCGAAGGCCATCAGGCCTGAGCCGTGAGTGCTGCTGTCGTAAGGTATTGACGTAATGCAAGAGCGGGAGGTGTTTGTATCCCTTCACGCCGAGTTGGTTGCCGACGCCGCGGTAGCCGGCGACCGGGGTCTCGCTTTGCAAGCGTTAATGGTCGACGAGATGGCTATTCTACCGAAGAAAGCCGAAACGATGCTTGAGGAATTGCTCCTCGCATCCAGAGATCTTCTACCCCAATTTTTTCAGTAGCGAACGCCAGTCGGCCCCGGCGAGCAACACTTTGCTCATCGTCACCGATCACCGATCTTGCGGGGCCAACGTTTGAACACGATGGAGCTCTCGAGATGACTTCACTCCAAAGACATTGGGACACCCATTCGGTATTCCACCGGTGTACGGGAAAAGACGTGATCGTCACCGAAAAGGGCGTCGTTCTGCGTCGGGGTCAGACCATCGCGGACGAGATCGGCAACTGCAACGTTCGTGACCAGGAACGCGTCGCTGGTCTCCGCGAGGCTCGAAAAGAATTCGCCATCCGGGAATTCGACACAGACCGAGCCACACTCTGCCCCTACCTGGACTGCGATCGGGACGATGGCGAACTCGACATTGTCGTCAACGGTCACCCCATTCGCCTAAAGTGGCGTGGAGACCGACCCTATTGGGAGGACCGATGGACTCCCGTCGAGATTCCCGTCGAACATCTTCGCGCGGGAACGAACGAATTTGTGTTTCAAGCTGTTGGGGATCTGGTCTTGGTTGATGCCGAGGTTGAAGTCGAAGTCGAAGCCCTCGATCGTCTTTTCACCGCGGAAGCCAGCCCGTCGCAGCCGCCTGGTGAACTTCTTGTTCTCGCGTCGTGCGACCTCATCCTGGATGAGGAGCGCCAGGAACTCTGAGTAGGCGAGTTTTTTCTTGATCGCCTCCTGGTTTCTGTTGGAGGGCGCCTCCCCTCGCTCGCGCGGGGAGGCGCCTAAATATGCGCGATTGTCTCCTCCAGGTCGGCGTATTCGGTGAGTCCCTTTCCTGCGCGAGCCTGCCGTAGCGCGGCGAGGGTCTCGGCATTGGGCACCTTTACCGCGAACGGTAACCCGTGATGCAGGGTGACCTGTCGATAAAACAGCGTGATCGCCTCGGTGGGCGATAGCCCGAGCCCCGCGAAAACCTCTTCGGCTTGGCACTCCGGTTCGTCACCAATCAAATCGATACTGCAACACGGTTTCGCAACGTCTAAACCCTTGAAAGCCCGTCGGTCAACGGGCTTTCTATTCCCGCTCTGGCATGAGCAGGAACTCGGGGTAGGCGTCGATGCCCAGCTCTGCCACGTCTTGTCCCATCTCCTCGACCCTGGGGGACACGCGCACACCCATCGTCTTCTCCAGGGCCAGCCACGTCAGCCACGAGGTCGCGAACGCGAACGCGCCGACCGAGACCATGCCGAGAAACTGCACGCCAATATCAGCGCCGGCCGCGATGGCCGTGGCCAGCGTACCCCAGGCGCCCGCGAACAGGTGCGCGGGCACCGCCCCGACGACGTCGTCGATCTTCAGCCGCTCCAGCAGCTTGAGCCCCGCGGTGCAGAGGACGGCGCCGACGGCGCCAATCACGATAGCCCAGTAGTGGCTAGTGATGTCGGGTCCGGCGGTGATCGAGACCAGCCCGGCGATGGCGCCGTTCAGGCCGGCGAGCAGGTCGATCCGCCCGAGGATCGGCCGCGAGACCGCGATGGCCGCGATAACGCCGGCCGCCCCGGCCAGGTTGGTGTTGACCAGCACGTGGCTCATCGCCAGCACGTCGGCGGCGCTCCCGAGGGCGAGCTGCGACCCGCCGTTGAAGCCGAACCAGCCTAACCAGAGGATGAACACCCCCAGCGTCACCATCGGCACGTTAGACGGCGGCGTGCTCGTGACGCTGCCGTCGTCGCGGAACTTGTTGTGCCGGGGGCCGACGATGAACGCTCCGGCCAGCGCGGCCGCGCCGCCGGTGGCGTGCACGATAGTCGAGCCGGCGAAGTCCTGGAAGCCCATCTGGTTCAGCCAGCCGCCGCCCCACGTCCAGGCACCGACGATCGGGTAGATGAACGCGGTCAGCACCAGGGTGAAGACGAAGAACGACCAGAGCTTGACCCGTTCGGCCAGCGCCCCGGAAACGATGGACCCGGCAGTCGCCACGAAGACCATCTGGAAGAACCAGTCGGACATGACGGCGTAGTCGGTGGCGATCACCGCCTCACGCGCCCCCTCGGCGCCAGCCAGCAGCGCCAGCTCGTCGGCCGACGGGGTGCGCAGCAGGGTGAACGAGCCGAGGACGCTGCCCACGTCGACGTACATCAGGTTGTAGCCGATCACGTAGTAGGCGATTCCCGCGATGGCGTACAGGCCGATGTTCTTCAGGCAGATGACCGAGACGTTCTTGGTGCGCACCGAGCCGGCCTCCAGCATGGTGAAGCCGGCCGCCATCCACATCACCAGCGCGCCGCACAGCAGGAACGAAAACGTGTTGAAGATGAACCGCAACTCGCCACTCGACAACTCGCTCATGTGTCACCTCCGCGATCGCCGGCCGCGCGCCGGCACCATGGGTTCGGCGAACGACACGGGACGCGTGGTTCGCCCAGGCAGCACTATAGCGTGCGCACGCAGCTGTCGAGTCCCGGGCGGTCGTCGCGTTACGCTGGACGCGAAAGTCGTGGTAGACGTTGCCGGCATCGACGCCCTCGACCTGCAACGCGTCACGCTGCAAGTCCAGCGACTGTGAGCCGTCCGCCTTCGAGACGCGGGCGTCGCCGTGTGTCGTATCCCGTGTCTAATTCTCTGTCTTGCAGACGTCTGGCGCGTGGGCCAGTGCCATCAAGCGCCGCAGAAGGTCGCCGCCGAGTTGTTCCGGAACTTATGCAAGACGGGCTGGGAAGGACTGGTCTCCAGGAGATCGAAGAACGTCAGCCGCGTGATATCGCGCCAGTCGGCCGAGTTGTAGGACGCAGTTAAGGCGTTCTGGTCAATTGGCATAATGACTTAGCCGAACGAAGACTCATCGTTCTTTACGCTCGCCTTTAATTTCGGGACGGTTAATCGAGGCAGACACGGACAGTGGCTCCAGAGTGCCATCGCCGGTGGCATCACGTCTTCAACCGCTTCACCGCTCCGTGGAGTTCGTCTTGAGCCTTCAGCACGTTCGCAATGTTCTCCAGCAAGGCGGTTAGAACTACCCGGATGTCTGCCGCTTGCTGAAGGCACTCCTCATCCGTCAGTTCATGTAGCTGCCTACTGAGTGGCTGATACAGCAACGTTAGCGGGTTTTCGCCATCCAGGATCAGCAACTTTTCCGGGATTGCGTCCTTCAGCATCCGCACAGCTCTCGAGAACTGTGTTTCCTTGAGGGCAGCGTCGTACAGCTCTAGATCCTTTGCGCCCAATTGCGCGGCAGCTTGACGGATTTCTGTCACGAGCCGCTGCCATTGCTCCTCTACAATGCGTCGGAAATATGTGGCGGCACCAATGCCAAGGCCCTGAGCCTCCGCGCGGGATCCTTTTCGGTAGAGCTCCAGGTCCGATTCAGAAAGCAGCTTCTGAATCTTTGAGGAGATGGGCGCTGAAAACGGCGGATACTCTCCTAGTTTCATCGCCTCGACGTCAGCGCCATTCCTACCGACCAAGACTGCGAACGTCTTCAAGGTGGTCTGACAGTCGCGACATTGATACTTGATGAACGTGTAGTTCAAAGTGGATGAGACATCGACGTCCCCGGACGTGGGGTCGAATCTTCTAGACCCGTCGTCGTGCTCGCAGTGCAGTTGGAGTTGTGGGGGATCGAATTGCCACCAACCTTGTAAACGCTGAGACGCCTCAGCCAATCCCTGAATCCTCACTGCAGTATTCGGGGGCGTGGTCTCCAAGAACAACTTCCATGCAGCGAGGGCTTCCGAGGTGCTCATCTGCTCTCCGCGCGGCCAGATTCTCCATCAATCACCGTACCGTCCAGGTCGGCGCTTGTCCCCAAACAGATATTGATCGGTGACTGGAGCACGAGGAAAAAGGGGGGGCGGGCCGTGTGGACGGGCCGAAAGGGGAGAAGTTCTTCAACGAAATCATCCAGCACCCGGTGCCGCTCGACATTGAACACCCTCACGGCCCTCAAAGATTCTCTGGGACTCGACCTGTACCTATGGCTCACCTACCGCGCTCCGCTGCGGCTCTCCTGGCGTCAGTTTGGCTTGTACCCGGACAAAGCCGGCCATACTTCATCTTTCCTCAGGCAATCGACCCGGATTACTTAGCCAACGCCACGCAGAAGAAACCAATCTTGAACGGAAACTTTGGTGACGCTCCCTGAGATCAAGACCAGCCGCCGCATCCTCCCAGTTTCAATATAGTCATGCATCCCCAGGCTTTCATACGGCCCTTTTAAGCTCTTCTCGCCCCGAAAGGGCACCCACACTACTTTCAACCTCAAAGCCTCTTTAAAAGGCCTTGGAACAGAAACAGATTGCGGAGGCGCTTGTCACGCGCGAACCGGAACGCTCGAATGCCCTGCAGACCAGGCAATTCTGCTGCACAACAGGACGCTGCACACCTCCGCTGTCAACCCGACCGACAAGCCCCGCCGCGCCATCAGCGTCAGCTACCTGGACGGCCGGACGAGAAGGCAATCAGGGGAAGGCGTTTTCGCTGATTTTCGGCCAGGGGGCACTGCAACCGGAAATGGTGGGCGAAGAAGCATCCGGCACCCCGCAGTAGTCATCCCATTTTGCATTTTAACTTCTGCATTTTGCATTTCAGAGGGCATCTGCTGCCCACTCGTGATCGGGCGGGATGGTCCACGTTTCCGAGAGTGCCAGACAGCAGCTGGTACCCTCTTTGCCGAACAGATCCCGGGGCAGAACCTGTCCGGGAACCGTTTCGCCGTTGATCGTCATTTGGGCACGCCTTGCCGGGATCAACAGGCTGTAGACGCCGTGCGGCTGGTCCGGATTCTCGCCTGGCTGGTTGGCGACCTGGACCGGCTCCATGAAGTCGTACCAGGATAGGGCAATGTGCTCATCCCTCGACACGATGTATTCCACCCAGGAAGTCAGCGTGTCGCCCTTCTTGGTGAATCTGGCCTCGATGATGGGAACGTCACCCGAGTAGGTGTCCCGCATCGAAGCCTGGATACCTTCCTGGAGCCAGCGCGCAAGGGCGAAGTTGTCGGAATAGATCCGAGGTTCGGTGTTGGACAAAACGCTCTTTGCGAAGAGGACGTGGCCGGTTCCCCTGGAGGATGCCATGATCCGCCAGTGGCTGTTCTCGGCCGTCGGATCGGCGGACTCTCCGATACGCAGAAATGAATTCTCGCCAGTTAGACGGATCTTGTTAGGGTCTGCTCCCATTTTTCCTCCTCCTGGTCTGTCTCTTGAGCTACCAGAGTAATGTCCTTCCTTTGTCAGCGAAAGAACCTCGAGATTCTTTCGCGCAACGTGTTACGGTGCCGTCCGAGCACAATCAAATATATCCGGAAGATGTGAGTTCAGGTCAATAGGTGTGTAAAAGAAATCAGGCGGCCATCTTCCCGGCTTCGACCTGCGGTTCGGTTGAGTGTTTCTGATCGTAGACTTGTTGTAGCAAGTGTGGCGCGGTGAGTTTCCTGAATCGGCTCTCTGCGACCTTGAGCGTACGCCAGATGAGAGTCGTGGCGTTCCTGACTTTCTTGAATCGCCTGGCGGCGTTTGTGCGAAGCCGAACGGAAGCAAAGGGGCTCTCGACGACGTTCGTGGTTCTCAGGTGTTTCCAGTGTTCCTTCGGGAAGTCGTAGAACGTGACCATCCGATCCCAGTTTCTTTCGAGCGTCTCCACGGCGGCAGGGAACTGTGAGCGATACCGTGCGGCAAAGCGTTTCCGGAGCTTCTCGGCCTCCTTTTTCGTGCCGGCATAGGGGATCTGGACGAGCAGTGCGCGGGCTTCAGCCTGTGCACGCTTGGCGACCTTGTCGAGCACGTTGAGGATCTTGTGGTTCCAGCACCGTTGTTGCCGGCTCTCTGGCCAGACCTGATCAACGGCCGCCCAGATGCCCATATTCCCGTCCGCTGCGATCAGGACAGGATGTTCGAGCCCGCGATCCCGGAGATCCCGGAGCACCGTGAGCCAGGATTCTGTAGACTCTCGATAACCGGGTTCTATCGCCAGGATCTCCTTGCTGCCGTCGCTCATCGCGCCGATCACGACCAGCAGACACGCCTTCTCGCGCTCGAGCCCGGCTTTGACGTAGATGCCATCAGCCCAGGCGTAGACCAGTTCGCGATTATCCAGACGCCTTTCTTTCCAGTCCTGGAAGTCGACCTCCCACTTCCCTCGAAGACGAGCGATCGAGGTCGGCGAAAGCGGCGCGCCATCACCGAGCAGCGCACGCAAAGACAACTCGAAGTCGCCCTGGGAGAGACCGTGGAGATAAAGGTCGGGAAGCAGATCTCCAATGGCCCTGGTTCTCCGGGCGAACAGGGGGAGGATGCGGCTTTCAAACCGCTCTTCCAGACCACGAACCCGGGGACGCCGGACCTTGATCGTTCCGCAGCTCGTCGAGAGACGCCGGGGCTTGCCGTAGCCGTTCCTGTAGCCCCTGGAGCTATCGACCTCGGCTCGGCGCTCATACCACGACCGGCCCAAGAACGCGGTCGCCTCCTCCTCCAGAATGGACTGGAACCGGCCCTGGATCTCTTCACGGATCCAATCGTCAACCGTCTCCCACGTCGGCATGGACTTCAATGGGGCTCTATGCGTATGTTCCTTCACGGCGATCCTCCTTCCCAACCGGGCCTCTCACCCGGTTTTGTGTGAATCAACTATCTCACGGGAAGGGTAGGGTCGCCCTTTCTCTTTTTCCACACCTTTTGATTATAGCTCTCCGATGTCAGTATATGCGACATGTCGCTGAGACGATCGAGCACGTGATCGGGGTACATCGACATGCGCTGGTGTGGCAGGTTGTCGCGGTTGATGGAGGGCATATAGCAGAAAAGACGGACCGGCGAACCGTGTTGTTGGTCACGGCATAGGCACCGTGTGTCATGCCCTCGCTGAAAATGATGACATCCCCGGGCTCCGCAAGTACCGGCACAGCCATTGGATTCTTCGCGGGATCTGTCTTGTCGAAGGGACAGGCGAAATTCGCCTTGTGGCTGCCCGGTACAGCTCCGAATGGCCCGTTTTCGACTTCTGACATATCTGAAAGGATGACAACGCTTTTTGTGCTGGAGCAATTGAAGCGTTGATTCGCCTGATCGTAAGCGTAGTAGATGTGTCTGTCGGAGGGTGAGCCGCCGTTGTGGAGGCCTCCGGGGGGAGCAGGCCCGATCTTCTCGATGTAGTAGGTGGCGGAGATGAATAGGGTGCTCCAGGCGAGGGCTGAGTGAATGTCCTCGAGGATGGGATCGCGCACAATGACGTCGAATTTATCCGTGCCGCAGATCGCGTGTTCAACTTTCCAGACGCCTCCCGTCTCCCGGCTGGCTTCCGGGTGTTTGCCGTTCCAGAAATCGTGTGCCGGATCTTCCATCGCTGATGCCAGGAGTAGCTGGCGACGCCTATCTTCCTGTAGATATCGTAGTCGACGGGAATGGCCTGCAGTTCGTTGATGCCTTCGTGCAGTTGGGCCACGGTGTCTGCATCGTAGTGCTTCCTCAGGACGATATAGCCGTTGACGTCGAACTCGTACTGCTGTTCAGGGGACAGCTTATGCGTTGGATCAGGAATGATAGGCGGCATGCTTTACATCTTTCAGAGAGGGAGGGCCGGTAACGGTGGCGTCAAAGCTCATCGCGCGATTCTCGATGATCGGACGGTGGCAAGATAGCTCGCCTCATGGTACGCAACAATGGCGTTGTGAACACGCTGCCGAACGCCCAACAAAGATCCCGTCAATCTCGAGTCGATGGGATTTTCCAGATCCCGCCTAATCCCCTCTGGCAGTCACGCCTGCCCCCGCCCGGCCTGTCCGGAGCCTGCCTCGCCGAGCGCCTCTACGATCAGGACCTGGGCGACTTTCAGGCCGGAGGCGGAAGGACGGATACAAGCTGATGCCCGCCGTCGTTCAGGGCGGCGTTCGGCGAAGACGATCTCTTGCGACCCTCAGGAGATGCGCGTGCAGCTGAAGAACCGTCTGGCGCGCGGGCTCCGTTCACCGACGGCGAGGGCTGCTGTCGGATGCGAAGGACGTGTTTGCGCCGGCGAACCTACCATGGCCGAGCGTCGTCGGGAGTGGCAATCGACGCGGATTGCAATCTTGTCTGAGGCTGGCCGGGACCAGATGTGCCGGATCGGGGAATCCTCCTCGCTGGGGCGCTGGACTCTGGTCAAGCGCACTCTGCGCAGGCACGGCTACCCGCCGGACAAGCAGGAGAAAGCGACCCGCACGGTGCTCGAACAGGCCGAGGTGTTGTCCGCCGACTAGGCGACGTGACTTCCTCATGTTCCAGTCGTCGATATTGCCTAGATAGCCAAATATATGATTCCCGAAAAATCATACGTTAAGGAGTTTGGGGACGTAGGAAGGCGTCGGGTTGAGGTAGGGTCACCTCACGAAACGGGAAAAATCGTACGCTAAGGCCCATTCACTCTCGCGCTCTTCTTGTTTGGTAGTCTCGTAGCGCCTTCTCATAACCTTCACGACTGATTTTGTCGGCCCGTGTCGTGTCTTCCAACGCCTTGGCCGTCATCTCGTCTGCGGTCCCGCCGGGGTTCAGGGCCGAGTCCAGCCGAAGCTCGATCCGTCCACGCATTATCATTGGTAAGAAGCCGGTGCGTACCAGAACCGCCCCTTCAAGACGCAGGTGGCCCTCCCGTACCCCGACCATAATCCGTTGGAGCGCGTACTCCCGGCCGTCAATTTGGATAAAGTGATTGGGACCCGGTGCCGAGTGGAGCGCGTCGAGTCGCACGCCCGTGGATACATCCCGCGGCACCGCAAAGTAGTGACTGGCAGTCCCTTCGACGCGGCGGTCCCTGCCGGTGACGAAGACCTGAATGATCGACTCCCCGGACCTCGTCGTCGCGGGACCGGCTCCCGGGTTCACCCGCGCTATCGCGTACAACGTACGGTCACCCGGCCCTGCCGACGGATATACGCCGGCGATGTCGCCGGGCCGCGGCTCTGCCTGGACGGCGTTCGTCAATAGCCATCCCACCATCAATGCAGTAAAGGCGCGGCTGCCGATCATTGCGATCGTCTCCTTCTTCAACGTCTCCAGCCTCCCTGGATGGGCGTCCTTCTCGAACCTGGACACAACTCAACTTGGCGTTCCGGGTTCTGGTCGAAGCTGCTCACCCATGGCCTCAGGGATTGTGTTACCAAGCAAAGATTGTTGCCTCAAAGGAATTGTTACCCAAATTGGAGGCAAGCGATGGGCAGAAGAATCAGTACGAACACCAGACAGGAGCTCGTTGAGGCTCTGGGGCGTCGATACCTCGAGTCATCGAAGAGGGAGAAAACACCGAATCCTCGACGAGTTTGTAGCCGTGAGTGGCTATCACCGCAAACACGCGACTCGGCTTCTATGCTGTCGCTCGGTTAATGGGCGCCCACAGCTGAAGCACACCAACGGCCGGCGAGTCTACGACGAAGCGGTGAAAGAAGCCCTGATCCTAACGTGGGAGGCGTCGGATCGAATCTGTGGCAAGCGGCTGAAAGCAATATTGCCAGATCTCATCGATGCAATGGAGCGTCACGGCCATTTGGATCTTGATCCCGACGTGCGGTCGAGACTGCAAACCGTCAGTGCAGCTACCATTGATCGGTTGCTCGCACCGATTCGGGGCAAGGCACAAGGCCGGAGAAAACGTCGCCAGACTTCGAAAGTCAGCAACAAGGTTCCCGTTCGAACATTCGCCGACTGGAATCAGCCGGATCCTGGTTGGTTGGAAATTGACTTCGTTGCACATTGCGGCGGATCCATGGCCGGATCCGTCATCCATACGCTAGTCGTGACAGACATCTGCTCTGGATGGACAGAGTGCCTGCCACTGCTGGCACGGGAGCAGTCCCTCGTTGTCGAGGGGCTGCAGGCTCTTTTTCGGCAAGTTCCGTTCCCAGTCAAAGGTATCGACTCCGATAACGACAGTGCCTTTATCAACGACACGCTACTGGCGTTCTGCAAATCGCATCGCATTGAGTTCACGCGCTCCCGGCCCTATCGCAAGAATGACCAGGCATGGGTGGAACAGAAGAATGGTGCGGTCGTCCGACGCATCGCAGGCCACGGTAGATTCTCAGGTGTAGTTGCTGCTCAAGCACTTGGCCATTTGTACCAGGCTGCCCGTCTTCACGTGAATTTCTTTCAGCCATCGTCTAAACTGCTCAGTAAGACGCATCAAGGTGCCAAAGTAAAGAGGACTTACGATCGCCCGAGAACGCCATGCGAGCGCCTTGTAAATCACCCCGCGGTCCAGAATGACACCAAGGAGATCCTCCGAGAGCTGCGTCTGCAGCTTGACCCTGTGGCGATTCTGCATCGGCTGCGTGATGCCCAAGCTGCGCTGGCAGCCCTGGTCTCGACCGATAGCATCGTCGAAGGACCCGGTCGAAAGACACTCGATCAGTTTCTTACGCAGCTTCCACAACTGTGGCGATCTGGCGAAGTTCGCCCGACTCACCGTGCCCATCCGACTGAACCACGGCATTGGCGAACCAGAGAGGATCCGTTCGAGAACGTCTGGTTGGAAGTCCTAGCTTGGTTACAGGACGAGCCTGACGCCACAGCAAAAACACTGTTCCAGCGTCTTCAGCAGCAGCACCCCGGGCGTTTTCCAGACGGACAACTAAGGACAATGCAGCGTCGCATTCGTGAATGGCGGCAGATCATGGCAAGGGAGCTTGTCTACGCTTGCATCGACGATAAGGGAGAGACCAACGAGACCGGGCCAGTTCAACGCCCCGAACCGAAAAGCACCGAGTTAAGGCCGCTCAGAGCGCACAGTTGCTAGCCCCGTCGTCCTGACACACGACCAGCGCATCCAAAGAAGCTCTCGTTGCCTCGGTGGCTCTCCTCTCTCTGTTGGCTCACGGAAGACTCCCCACCAGGACCAACACATCGAGGACCAACGATCTTGGGTATGGGGGCTCGCTATGGTAACATTTGTTCGTGAGGCAATGAGGGTGGGAGTTCTAATTGTCGCTAATCAGAGCTCGCTCAGCCAGCGATCGCACCGCGGCCCAGTGTTTCTCCGTCTACGCAATTTCACGCCCTCACAGCCCCACAGAGGCGCGTTGGCGGCTTGCCGGACCCCCAACAACCCACCCAAACCGATTCGAGCGGGTGCGGGCGCAGGCGCAGGGCATGCAGGAGAGCGCCGAGATCGGGGACCTCGAACCCGTGCCCCACGTCATCGGCCAACAACTTGACGCCGGATCAGGACCTTGGGGACCGTGAAAGAAGCTGCTCCCCCACGTCATCTTAAAGCTGCCGTTTTTGGGAACGGGTGCCCTCTACCCGATCGAATTTGCCCCCGGCGACATTCTCATCGAGGTCGGCTGCTACAAGAGCCTGGCTTGGTTTGGAAAAACCCGAGCAGCAGCGGCAAAGATAAAACGATCGGCCCGAAAGGTCGCCGAGCGATGGTGCAGGCAGAACCACATCCCCCGGTCGTCGATCGCCACCGATGTGTGGCGAGCCGAAGGGAGAGATAACCAGGTTCGCTACATTCACACCATCACCTGTTACCGTCCGGTGAAACTGATGGTCCCTGATTTTCTCGACCCGTTCTGGGCTGATGTCAAGGCCCAGTACCTGAAAGAACGCTACGGCTTCGCAGGAACCGGGGTTGACTCGACCTTAGAAATTTTCTATATTGCCAATGAACGAGAGAGACCATCTAAAGGATCTCGATGAGCGCACGCTGCGCGGGCGAATCAAGAATTGGCACCAGGAGAATTGTGGACGCCAACAACTGATTGAGGTCTACGAGAAGGAACTGTTAGCACGCGGGCTCTCGAGCGAGACCGCCCGTGCTGTCCCCAACATAGAGTCCTGACCCGCAGGACCGGATTAATACCCGGTCCGTGTAGCACGCGGACTGCTGGGCGTAAACACAGGCTTCTAATCCAAGCCCGCTTCTTCAACTTTCAAAAGTTGAGGAGGCGGGCTCTTTTTGTTTATGGCCGAAAACTTCGATCTCTCCACCACGAAGGTCAAGGAACGCCCAGAAGCTCTCGGTGCCAAAGGTCCGGTTCGGAAGAACGACCAAGAGGCCATCGATTTCCTCGAAGCGTTTAAGGAAAAGGAGCACCGGGCCGAGCTGGCATGCACCAGGTGGAACCGGTCCCCGGCGGCGTGATTCCGGGTGTATAGGGAAAGGAAGAAAGGAGCAGGTAGATGTTCGATCTGATGGTGGTCCAGTGGTTGGCGATTTTTATCGTGGCTGTAAATGCCTGGAGGTTACTCAGGAGAGGATACAGGCCCTTCAGCTCGGTTCTACGCTTGAACGCAACCGCCGAAGAGGACATCTTCGCACCGCCAGTTGAAGATCCCCAGAGCAAGACCCCGGAAGAGGAGGAGGATACCTCGGAAGAGGAGGATACCTCAGGAGAGGTTAGGGATTGGGAAGCGCACGCCCGCCGGCTGGAAGAGAAGATCGCCCGGAGTGAGGGGTCTTCCTCCACGGCCGACAAGCTTCTTGATGCCCTCAACAAGATCCGAAGCGGCGACCAGGAGGATACCGCCGAGGAGAAGAACCCTTATGATGTAGCAACCCAGAGCGAGGAACACGTTCGCTGGGAGGCTGAGCACGCAGCCGGAAAGACCAAGGAAGAGGTCGCGGAGCAGCAGCCCCGGCAAGTTGAAGCGATCGTGAACGCCCGAGAGCGATGGGACGCCTTTCAGGATGTCACCGAGACACTCACAAAGGAGTTTCCGTCTCTTGCAGGGTTGGGACGTCTCCGCGCAGAGCACAAAGAATGGGCTGAAAGGGTGTTCGGTGATCGACCGAGGCAGATATCCTACTTGCCTCAGGACGTGTATCGTGCTTGCCAGGGCATCGCGGATGCCTTTGAGCTTGGACGGGGATCTTACTATGGGACCCGCAAGGACGCTTGTGAATTGCTGACTCTTTGCGGAATCGGGACAGATGTCGACACACTTCGGAAGTGGCGTTCTCGGAACCCGTGAACATGCCCCCCTTTGCGAGAAAGTGAGATGTTCACAGGTTTTATGAGAAGTTGGACTAGTGTCACGTCCCGCGTATAAGCTTCAAAAGTTTATGGACTTTCTCGAGGATTGAATCTGCCGTGGCGGTCCAGACGAAGGGTGTAGAATTCTCGTTGTAGTGATCAGTGAATTTCTTGATGCAGGCGATCAGGTCCTTGACGCTTCTGAAGGTGCCTCGTCGAATGGCTCTTTGGGTGATGATACCGAACCAGATCTCTACCTGGTTCAGCCAGGAGGCATATGTTGGTGTGTAGTGCACGTGATATCGTTTCCGTGAGGCGAGCCAACGCTTGACGTTCGGGTGCTTGTGCGTGCCGTAATTATCGACGACCAGATGGATGTCGAGATCCTTTGGGACGTTCTTGTCGATGTGCTTGAGGAACTGAAGGAACTCTTTGTTGCGGTGTCTGGGCTTGCACTGAGTCAGAACTTTGCCGGATGCGATGTTGAGCGCTGCAAAGAGGGTGGTCGTGCCGTTCCGGATATAGCTGTGAGTGACGCCCTCGACGTATCCGAGACCCAAAGGAAGAATCGGTTGTGTCCGTTCGAGTGCTTGAATCTGGCTCTTCTCGTCTACACAGAGCACCATCGCGTTGTCCGGTGGGTTCAGGTATAGACCGACGATATCCCTGACTTTCTCGACGAAGAAGGGATCGTTCGACAGTTTGAAGTGCTTCTGTCGATGCGGTTGCAGTCCAAAAGCTTTCCATACACGTTGAACCGAGGACTTGGAGAGCCCCGTCTCGTCGGCCATCGAACGACAGGTCCAGTGGGTGGCACCCTTCGGTTGCTTCTTGAGCGTCTTGTAGATGAGGGAGGAGATCTCTTCGTCGCTGACCGACCGTGGCCCTCCAGGACGCAATTCGTCATACAGTCCCATCAAGCCTTGCTCGCAGAAGCGACGACGCCACTTGCCGACAGACGCTCCGGACAACCCGACTCGTTCCGCGATCTCCTGATTGGTCAGACCGCAATCGCTCATCAAGACGATCTTCGCGCGACGCACCAAAGCGTGAGACATGCTACGCGAACGAGACAATGACTCGAGTTGATCGTGGACCTCATCACTGATGTTCAGTGGCTGTAACGGACGACCTCTAGCCATCGGTTCCTCCCAAGAATGAGTGCTTGAGGAACCATACGACAGAATCGAATATTTTTCTAGTTATTCCTGGGACGTGACACTAGGAGCCTGTCGGAGTACCCAGCCGGAGGAAGATTTCGTATTGTAGAAGTGCGACCAAGGTTCCGACTCTGAATTGGAGGTTTCCGTTGAGCACTTCTACTCGGTTTCGTGTCTACAATCCGGCTCAGTTGATGTTGCTGCCTCCGGATCTCCGGAGTTGGCTTCCCAAGGGTCATCCGACCTACTTCATTCTGGATATCGTCGGACAACTTGATTTGTCCGCGATCTACGAGACCTACGATGGGTCTCAAGGTGGCCAGCCACCGTATGATCCCCGGATGATGGTGAGCCTACTGCTGTATGGTTACTGCGAAGGCATCAGGAGTTCCCGCAAGATTGAGCGTGCGACCTATGACTCCGTTGCTTTCCGTGTGCTCAGCCTGGATCAGCATCCTGATCACGACACGATATCGACCTTTCGTCAACGGCATCTGGATGCCCTCTCAGGTCTGTTCAGGCAAGTGCTGTGTCCCTGCGTGAAGGCAGGTCTGGTGAAGCTGGGACACGTGGCGTTGGATGGCACGAAAGTCAAAGCAAATGCCTCAAAACACAAAGCGATGAGCTACGGCCGGATGAAGAAGAAAGAAGCCGAGATCGAGGCCGAAGTGCGCAGACTCTTGACCGAGGCCGAAGCCACTGACGCGGCCGAAGACGAACTCTACGGAAAGGACAACCGCGGCGACGAGTTGCCCGAGGAGTTGCAGCACCGGGAGACTCGACTCAAAGTAATCCGCGACGCAATAGCCGAGATCGAAGCCGAAGCGGAGGCTGAGTTTCCTGAGAAGCAGGCAGCGTATGAAGAGAAGGTAAAGGCCCGGGAGCGCCGCGGCGGTCGTGGACGTAAGCCCAAGCCTCCATCGAAAGAGCCCGACTGAAAGGAACAACTGAACTTCACCGATCCCGACTCACGGATCATGGTCTCAGGGGGCCAATTCCTTCAAGCCTACAACTGCCAAGCTGCTGTGGATGACAAGGCCCAGATTGTCGTTGCTGCCGACGTCACCCAAGAAGCTAATGACAAGAACCAGATGACACCTATGGTCAACCAGATCAGAGCGAATATGGGCGGCACGACACCCAAGCACCTCACTGCCGACACCGGATACTTCAACCAAAGTCAGGTCGATCAGGTTCAATCAGATGGCGTCGACCTCTATGTGGCGACGACAAAACAGAAGGGAATTATAGCGAATGGTGCCCAAGCACCACCTTTTACGAGGGGTTGTCCGGCTTGGAACCTTTGATCTTCTTCATGTATTCCCAATCCTTTTTCTTCGGCGTTTGCAGGAATACCCTGGCTAGTTCTTCCGGGGTGGTCTCGATCCTCTCAAAGTGCTCGTTCCGCGTGGGACTCGGTTTGGGAGTTTGTTTCTGTTTCTTCATGGCGTTCCTTCCTGATTAGGGAATCAAGAAAAGGGAATTACACCTGAGTGCCCAGGACGTTGCGGATGTTGTAGCGTCCAGACTTGCGCCTCTTGGTCTCTACCATGACTCTTCCTTATCGGATTCGCAGCGATTCCACGAGCGCGGGAGCTAGGTTGATGGCAAATTCCACATCAGTAGGGCGGGTGTCCTGCGTCTTTGGCCAGCGAACACATCCCGTAACGGTAAACCTGCCTTCATAGGCTGAACGGAACCCCTCCGCGAGATCAAGTCCAGAGTGAAGTTGGGCCAGCAGACTATTCCAATTGGTAACAGATTTGGGAAAACCCGTGAAGGCGAAGAGCCATACTAGGAAGTGTTCAAACCGGAACGTATCTGGGACCATATCCTCGAATGCCTCCCGAAACTTTGACTCCAGGCGGGCTGAGGAACCGGGCCCCATCTTGATCTCGCCCCGAAGTTTCATGTCTCGGTATCCGCGAGACGAATAGATGTTGGCCCACGCTTTCGTCCCTTGCCGAACGACGTAATCACCCATGAACTCACGATCGATCTGCCACGGCTCCACATCACGAAATCGAGGTCGCATTAGGTTCTTACCGTTGGGTGCTGGAGGCAATCCAATGAGGCTTCCATGAAAAAACTGATCGAGAAAATTGTCAGTCCCTTTTCGCCTTAAAGACCCATCCTCTTCTCCGATGTCGTTCGCAGCAAACACGAACGCAGGAACTATCCAGCTGCTGTCGTACTCTTGCAGATGGGTAATAGCCGTCTGAATGGTCCTGATCGTGAAATAACGCATGAGATCACCGCGCCTTTCCGGTTCCCGGTTTTCTGAAGCGTGCCCGATTACCAGCCCATGTATCCCATCCCTTGGATTGCTTGGCAAGAGCATTCAGAACTTCCGACTCTGAGAGACACTGATCCGTCAACAAGCGTTCAGTGATATAATCGACATACTCATCGCCTAGATCAATTCCGACCGCATTTCGACCATGTCGCAGCGCCACGAAAATCGTTGTACCACTGCCAATGAATGGGTCGAGGACATGCCCGCCGGACGGGCTGCCTGCAAGGATGCATCGCCTAGCAAGCTCATCCGGGAACATCGCGTTATGAATCGTGGTGCGCTTACGCTCGATGGGAATATTCCACACATCTTCTTCCGTGAGGGCGGAGCGGTCGAATGAATAGAAGCGACTGCGGGAGAACATGAAGACGAATTCATACTGTCGGTGCGGACGATCCCTCGCGGTGGGTTCGACGAACGCATTGCGGCGATTCCACACGATAGCGCTACGCAGGGTCCAACCTCTGCCCTGCATTTCCAGGGCGACAGTCCAGGGAATTCCGAGAAGGGATTTCTTGGGAATGTCCCATCCTCCGATGTCGACGGCTCGTTTCTTTTTTCGCGAGAAATTACGCGTGGCACATTTAGGGTCATGCCCGTGCGGTTGTCCGTTCCCAGAGTAGTAAGTGTCTCCTATATTCAAAAATAACACACCTTCGGGGTGCAGCACGCGGCGTACCTCGTCGAATACGTCCATAAGGGTGGTGACATAGCCCTCGACCGAGTCTTCGTGGCCGATTTGCCCATCGAAACCATAATCGCGTGCCCAGTAGTAGGGGGGGGACGTAAGTGCCACGTTGAAGACATCACTTGGTAAGCGGCGGAGGGCGGTCGCGGCATCGTCGTGGATTACCGTCGCAAAGTTCGCGCCTGAATCGACCGATTCGAGTTTGCCAGCCGCATTGACTGTTTCATCTGTGACCACGGTGCTCATGAGATCAAATCCTCATACCGGAGCCGCTTGCCTTCGAGACCCCGGACGATGGCCCGCATCTGCTGGACGGTGTCGAGTGGGCGGGTGTTGTGGCGACCTGAGAACTCATTGACGTAACGCTGTAGATGCTTCGGGGACATTCGGTGATAAGTCCCGTGGTAGCCACGCTTGAGCATCCCCCAAAAGCTCTCCACTCCGTTTGTATGGGCTTGGCCGTTCACATACTCAGACACAGAGTGCTTGACCGTCTCGTGATTCAGCAAGCCTTCATACGCTCTGTGCTCGTCCGTGTAGACCTTCGCTCCATCCATGACCCTTGCCCGGACAAAGCCTTGTAGAGTGGCCTTATCGGTCCCTTCGACCACGAGCGTGGCAACCTGTCCTGTCGTTCGATCCTTCGCCCCCACAACCGCAGTCTTTCCGGCGGTTCCGCGCCCGAGGTTCGCCCTTTTGTTCTGGTGTTTGTTCTTCTCCACTCCGCCGATGAATGTTTCATCGACTTCTACCGGTCCATTGAACAAGGCGCACCGTCCCTCCCATGCTTCTCTGAGCCGGTGCGCCATATGCCAAGCCGAGCTTTGGGCAATTCCGAGATCGCGATGAAGCTTCATGCTGGAAACGCCCTTGAGGTTCGTGGTCATCAGGTAAATCGCCACCGCCCACTTTTGGAGAGGAATGTTGGAATCTTGCATCGCCGTACCGATACGAACGCTGAACCGCTTCCGGCAATCCCGGCACCGGAGAGGCATGGTCTTGTGCTTCGCCCCCGTCTGGACGTTCACGCTCCCGCAATGCGGGCAAGCTGGCTCGCCACCCCACCGGCACTCCGCCAGCCACTTCTCCGCCGCTTCATCGTCGTGGAACTTTTCGAAGGCTTCGATCAAGGAAAGTCCCTCACGATAGCTTTTCCCCGGTCCAGTTTTGCTTGACATTTTGCTCTCCCTTTGGGTGTGTTCTTTACTACAAGAATGATACCCCAAAGGTGGGGTTAAGTCAAGCAAAAACAAGCATGTAAGCAAAATAAATCAAGCATGCGAACGAACAAAGGTAAGGCACCGTGAGTGTCGCCGTCAACACATTTGGTGAGGGGGTGCTTGGGCACCATTCGCTATAATTCCCAAACAGAAACATGGAACGCCCATCGCGACCTGCCCCAGGGGACGGATCCCCAAGGGCGCAACGACGAAAGACAAAATGGCGAGAAAGCTTCTCACACAGAAAGGTCGCTGCACCTACTGGAAAAGAAAACAGATCATCGAACCCGTGTTTGGACAGATCAAATCCGTTCGGAACTTCACCCGATTCTCATTCCGCCGAATCCACAAAGTCATCAGAGAATGGAACCTGATCTGTCTCACACACAACCTTCTGAAACTCTATCGACTCTCATTGGCTACCTGATCCCGAAGAGAAACTCGGCTCAAGGAAAAACGAAGGTAACCGGTCGCTGACAGACTCAGCTGGACTTAATCTCAACGAGCTTCCGGGTGTAACCCGACAGGCTCCTAGTTCGTATATTCACGCATAGATGGGTAGAGAAAGGCCCCCGATCGTGATCAAGACGACCAGAGGCCGGAGCACACTACCGGATCGCACCAGTAGGTACACCCCCAAGATACAGCCTAAAGCCAGAGGAGATCAAGATGAGTGTGGAAGTTGTTGGAGATCGCCTGCTGAAGCCCGCGGAAGCCGCCGAGTATCTCCAGTGCACGGAGAATACGCTCCGGTGTTGGGTGAGTCGCCGGCGCGTGCCTCACGTGAAAATCGGTAGGTCTGTTCGGTTTCGTCTGGCCGACCTCGAGGCATTCGTCGAAAAGAACTTGGTCAAGCCCGTCGCGTGCCTGAGTTCGTCCAAACTCACGTCATGAACCCTCAAAGGACTTGGAATCCGGTGATCTACGGAACCGGCGTCGCACTGCCTGGATATTTCTGATCAAACGTTCGTACGTCAGAAACATTCATTGTGGACGCCTGTCCCGGCGACGACCGGAAGGGAAGAGGAGACCACAATTCCCGCTTGCCGTCCCGGACTTCGGAGACGATTGGCACAACCTGACTCTCTTGTCGGAGCCCCAAGGGTGTGCACGAGTCGATTACGGTTCTCAGAGGTGTCCCTGTTTTGTCTGGCCGTCGGTGGTGATGAACAGAGGTGTGGGCAAGCCGCGACGCCGCTCTCTTTGTTGCCCAAGGCCAGAGAGATCAGAACCTTCCGGCCGTCCAGGGTGATGCCCCAGGCGCACAGGATGGCTTCGCGGGTGATGCCGTGGGTGCGCAACGGTTCGTAGAGCCCGTCCAGAAACAGGCACAGGAGCGGAAGGTCACTGAGGTCACGGTTCTGGAAAGCCTCGTATTGTTCCCAGAGAACCTCGGTCACCTCGCTGACCTTGCTGCGAGAGAGCAGGCAGCGACCCTGCTCGTCGGTGAAAGCGTCCTCGATGTCCCGAGTGGACAGGCCGCGGGCATACATCTCGGTGGCCAGACGCTGAACCATCTCTGAGTCGCCACGCAAGACGTCGTAGAGGGTGCAGCGATAGGACTCATCTGAACCCCTGACCTGAGGGATGGCGTCCAGGTCTACGGCGCCTACAAGGTCTGGCGACAGCTCAATCGCGAAGGGCGTCCCGTCGCACGGTGCACGATCGAGCGCTTGATGCGCCAGATGGGGCTTGAGGGCGCCAGACGGGGCAGGCGTTTCAAGGTCACGACGGTCGCCGATGGCACCCATAGACCGCCTGATCTGGTGGACCGCGACTTCACGGCCAGGCAGCCGAACCGGCTGTGGGTCGCTGACCTGACATATGTCGCGAGCTGGACGGGCTACGTCTACGTCGCGTTCGTCATCGACGCCTTCTCACGAATGATCGTGGGATGGCGCGTCTCGAGCACCCTCCGCAGCGACCTGGCGCTGGATGCCCTGGAGCAGGCCTAAACAGTACCTCTCGATCCGCTATACCGAACGTCTGGGCGAAGCCGGCATCGAGCCGTCTGTCGGGAGCGTCGGCGACTCCTACGACAACGCCCTGGCTGAGACCATCATCGGTCTCTTCAAGACCGAAGTCATCCGTCGACGAGGACCCTGGCGGAACCTCGAACACGTCGAGTTCGCCACCCTCGAATGGGTCGACTGGTTCAACAACAAGCGGCTGCTCAAACCGATCGGAGACATCCCGCCACGCGAGTTTGAACAGCACCACTACGATCAACGGGAAGCCCGGCCTT
Source organism: Candidatus Latescibacterota bacterium (assembly GCA_965198115.1). Classification (GTDB taxonomy): domain Bacteria; phylum Latescibacterota; class UBA2968; order UBA2968; family UBA2968; genus UBA6620. The sequence goes on from OZ240241.1 coordinate 5,673,509, forward strand.
TGATGGCTGGACTCAACTAAACGAGCCTCCGAAATACCCGGGGCGATTCAGAGAGAGCGAGGGGGAAATGCCATACACAAAGAGTAGAAAGATGGAAACCGGTATTTGGCGCTGCAAAAATCGAGCAAGAGACGCTCGCTACGTAGCCGAAATATCCTTCGTGGATACGGAAACTTATAAACGAGTGCGGCGCTGGAGGACGTTCAACCGGCTCGATCTTGCGAGACAATGGCGTAGGAAGATGCAGGATAATGACGTCCGGATTCGGCTTGAGGCAAAGCGGAAAGTCAAGAATCTGACCTTCACAGAGTTCGTACCGCAGTATCTCGATTCGTGGGCTCTGGACCGAAAGGATTCAACGATCCGTCGCGAAAGATCGAGGATCAACAGTCTGTTGATACCAGTCTTGGGTGAACATAGTTTGCGGTCGATCACTCAGCTCGATATTGAGAGATTCTTGGGGCAGCGTCGGTCAGGAGGTGCGTGCCCGGCGACCTGCAACCGTGATCTGTGCAGACTTAAGAACATGTTCCGGAAGGCTGAGGAGTGGGGATATGTTGAGGTTAACCCAACAGCCCATCTCAAGCAGAGCCCTGAGAGAATAAAACCTCAGTCTTTTCTCACCATCGAGGAGGTCGAGCGCTTACTCGAGGCTTGTGAACCGAGAATTAAGCCGATCGTCGAAGTGGCTGCGAATACTGGGATGCGCTGGGGAGAGATCGCAGCTTTGGAGTGGCGGGATGTGGACTTCGAACGTGGACAGCTTCACATAAGGGACCCCAAGAACCGCGAGGACCGGCACGTCCCGATGAATGGGTCCGTCGTGGCCTCACTTCAGGAACACCGGCGCCAGCAAGCCGCATGGGCCGGGAAGATCATTTCTCACGTATTTACGAATCCAAGATTGGGCCGGCCTTGGTCCGACATACGTGTCCCTTTCAAGGCCGCACTGAAGACGGCCGGCATTGACGAGAGCTTTCCATTCAAGAATCTCAGACATACGGCAGCAAGCCATCTCACAATGGCGGGGGTCGATCTCCGGACCGTTGGCCAGATTCTAGGTCACAAGACCGCTCACGTTACGCTGCGCTACGCACACCTTAGTCAGGATCACCTAAAGGATGCTGTTGAGAGATTGAAGTTCGAGACGCTGGAGGCTGAGCAAGTATCCAAATAGTATCCATCGCGTTGACTATTCGGTGTTGTGCCTATCGTAGTTGAAACTTAGAGGGCTCCAAACTTACGTTGGGTAGACGTGTAGGAGCGTATACCCGTAAGAAAGGAGCCCAGATGGAGAAGCTATTTGTAGGCGATGGTGAAGTCAAGGTTGAGGGCGATGTCATCGATTTGGAGACGCGTTTGTCGGTGATCCAGGCGTTGATCCCGTTGGGTCTGGAGGCAGTGGCAGACCTCCTCCAGCAGGAGGTCGAGCAGCTCGCAGGCGTTCGGTATGCGCGCAAAGGTTCGGAGCAGGCGCATCGTCGGTGGGGAAGCCAGAAGGGATCCGTGTATCTGATGGACCAGAAGCTCCCGTTAGACGTTCCCCGGGTGCGCGACGTCGAGGCCGACGCAGAGGTTTCCCTGGCTGCATACCGGGCTCTACAGACGCCCAAGAAGACGGACGAGGGGCTGTTGCTTCGTGTTCTCAAGGGGATCTCGTGCCGCAACTACAAGGCCTGTGCCGAATCGGTTCCAGAAGCGTTTGGTATCTCAGCGTCCTCCGTCTCGCGGCGGTTCATCAAAGCCACCGCGAAGAAGCTGAAGCAGTTCCAGGAGCGTCCCCTCGACGACTACGGCTTCGTGACCCTCTTCATTGACGGAAAGAGCTTTGCCGACGAAGAGATCGTGATCGCTCTGGGGGTCACGATGGACGGCCAGAAGATCCCCCTGGGCTTCGTCGAATCGGCGACGGAGAACGAACGGATCTGCCGCCAGCTGATCCAAGACCTCATCCGGAGAGGCCTGTGCTACGACCAGGGCCTTCTCGTTGTGCTTGACGGCTCAAAGGGGCTCCGCAGTGCTGTCACCAAAGCCCTCAAAGGGTATGTGCGCGTGCATCGCTGTCAGTGGCACAAGCGCGAGAATGTCGTCAGCTATCTCCCGGAGAGGGAACGTCCAAGAGTTCGACGGAAGCTCCAGAAAGCCTATGACTGCGACACCTACGAGGAGGCAAAGGCCGCACTCGAATCACTTAAACCCGAACTGAAGCTGATGAATCAGTCTGCCGTAACGAGCCTCGAGGAAGGCCTGGAGGAAACCCTGACCCTCCACCGGCTGGGTATGCTCCCATTCCTGAAACGAAGCTTCCGAACCACCAACTGCATCGAAGCCCTCAACAGCAGGACCGGCGAGCTCACTCGGAAGGTCAGACGCTGGAACAACTCTCCCCAGAGACACAGATGGGTGGCTGCCGCACTCCTCGACATCGAACCTCGCCTGCGACGCGTGAGCGGATACAAACATCTTCCCCTACTCAGGCAAGCACTGAACAAAGATCTGAATCTCGACAACGAACAGAATGCTCAAAAGAGAGCCTGACCAAACTACGGGGCCCGATGAGTTTTCAACTGACTATGGGACTTGACCGACTATTCGGTCGATCTCGGTTTTTTTTGGCAAAAGTATGTATAACATGTGAATCCATTGGCTCAAGGTGTTAGGTCGTAAGTGGTTGTATTGACGTCATATATACCACGCGCTAGAATCCGGACTTAAAATCTCCCGGCCTTCGGGTCATGCCGGTTCAAGTCCGGCCCCGGGTACTCCCTTCCTGTAACACCTCCTGCTCAAGATTCCGAGATCCATTCGGTCGTGACACGACTGCCGGATGGACCTATCATCTCACAGACTCTATGACCAACCGTGGGGATGTCTGCCCCACGGGGTTGCGGTACGCTAATTTTGACCCACGTCTGATCTCGAAATCCTCTACGGGGTTGATATGATGTTGTTCGTCGTCATCGGGCTATGGATCTGCACCCCGGGCGAGGGGGTGGCCCACACGCTCGACCTCCGGTTTCCCACTGCCCCCGTTCGCGCTGACACGCTTGCGCTGAACACGTGGGCGTATCATTCGGGTGACGATCCGGCATATGCGGACCCCTCCTTCGACGACTCGGGTTGGGAAATCGTCGACTCCCGCTTTTTCCCCAGCCAGCTTCCGGAATCGGGTTGGGCCGGGTTCGGCTGGTTTCGCATCCGGCTTCTAATCCCTCCCGTCTTGAGAGACAGGCCCGTGGCGTTGACGATCTATCACGCCGGGGCGTCGCAGTTTTTCCTCAACGGCGAATTGCAGTTCGAGCTGGGAACCGTCGGTACCCTCCCGTCGCAGGAAGTGGTTCACTGGGAGTCAGCCGTGGCAAGCCCTTATAGAGGGCCAGACGGCCATCGTCGAAGTGCCTATCTCTTCTTTCGGAAGACTGAGGATCACTACCATCGGGCGGAAAGAGTACGACCAGGATGAGGTCAACACGCTGAAAGTGTTCGGCGGTGCCATCGCGCTCGGATACGCCAGGTTTCTGGATCTGAAGGTGCTCGACGAGGCCAGGCAGCAGCTGATCGACGAAATGGAGCAGGAACTTCAGGATGCCCGAGAGATGCAAATGGGACTCATGCCGGCAGAGCACCCCTCGGTCGCTGGTTACGATGTGTCGGCCCAATGCCTGCCAGCCAATCACGTGTGCGGGGATTTCTATCACTATTTCGAACCCGGTGAAAATCGGCTGATCGTTACGATGGCGGATGTCACCGGGCACGCGATGAAGGCTGCGATTCCGGGTGTGATGTTCAGCGGCATTCTGAACAGTCAGATGGAGCAAGGGGGAAGCGTCGAAGAACGCGTTACCCGTCTGAACCGATCTTTGCTGGACACCATACCGGACCGTACGCTGATCAGCTTTCTCATGGGTGAGCTGGATATCTCTACCGGAAAGATGACGCTGTCGGACAACGGCTAGCCCATACCCCTACCATTACCGAGCCGAGAGCGGGGAACTGACAGAGATTCCCCTATCCGCGTATCCGCTAGGTGTTGAGCTGGAATTGACACCTGGGTGGCCGATGTCCAGATGTCGACGGGGGACTATATTATCTTCTGTTCCGACGGCATTCCGGAAGCAGAGTGCGACGGCGGGCAGCTGGGGTACGAACGAACGTCGGAAACGATACGGCTTGTAGAAATGAATGGGCCGCGAGCGAAGTGATCGATCACGTCGTGGGTGAAGCCGTGAGTTTCCGCAGGGGCCAACCTCAGGAAGATGATATGACGTGCGTGGTCATCCGCGCCGCGACCTGATGCACTGGCGATGCTTGGTGATTGCCTGTTGTAGAGGTTCGGTCGTGGGAGTCCGAGCGGATCGATCTCCGCTGCTCAGTGACCGTGCGCCAATGACGGCACAGAAAGGGGCTACGTGACGAAGCTATCCGGGATCAGCAGGCCGGGGAACGTGGCGCTCCTGGTCACCATCACCTTGGTTCTGGCCGCCTGGGCCCAGACCACGGGTCTCCTGGTCAGTCCGGGTGGCCTGGTTTCGGCAGGTGGCTCGATGAGTGGGACCGACATCGAGATCACCGGTTCACTGGGAAGCCCGTTTTCGACCGTTCCGGTCGCGAATGCCTCCGGTGTGCGGGTCGCGTCGGGTCTCCTGGCGGGTTCTCCGTCGACCACCGCTGGCGGCGATATCGACGGTGACTCCGATGTGGATTTCACTGATTTCCTCCTTTTCGCCGGAGCTTTCGGGAAGAGCGTCGGCGAACCGCTTTTCGTCGGTGCAGCCGACATCGACTCGAACGGGACCGTGGATTTCGGGGACTTCCTGATCCTCGCGAGTGCCTTCGGCAGCTGATCGTCCCCTTTCCAATCCCGTCTCTCATACCTTCCGAGTCTGACGGATGTCTTTGCTCCCAGCCAGACCCCGTATCGTGCGGGCATTCACATCATTGGGCCGCTCGGCCCCATCTCGACCCCTTCCACAAATCCCAGTCAGGGTCCCCAATGGCCTTGTCCCGACAGGAGCCCGAAGCCCCACGGCGATCAGATCGAGCGGTGACCTGGCGGTCCACGTCCTTCGGAGCTGTCCTGGTCGTTCTGGAGAGTGTAGGAGCGCCCTATGCGAAGTATATCCTCAGGCCGAGGCCATCAAGATGACCTCGGCGAGCTCCGTCATGAAGTCATCGTCTGTGTTCGCCAATTCCACGAAGGGGAGAGTCGTCCGCAAGAGGCCTGCCACTTCGGAGTCCGCTGCGACGGCAGCGCTCAATCCCGCGAGGAAGTCCTCATCGAATGATGCTGGCTCCCTGATGGAACACTACACCGGGAGGTTGAAAGTGACCTCCCCGTGCTTGTACCCACCGTCGAGGGTCTCCCCGTCTCGCCTTCGCGCCGGGATCGCGATGTGCACGGGCATATCGCCGCTGTAGGCCTGCCCGATGATGCAGAACATCGTCGAGTTCACATACGAGCCGCCAAACCGAGGGAAGTAGTCGTTGCACGCCCAGGAGGCGAGGAACAGCAAAGATGCCCCCCACCTGACCGCTGGACGGTCGTCCCTCGACAAATCCCATCCTTTCCCTGGAATGGTTGCAACGACGCAGTTGGTGAATGGGGGCCCCTTCCGATCGACATACCCTGACAGGATCCTCTCCAGTGGGGCGACGGCCGTCTCAAGCGCCGCGGGTACGTTGCCGTCGTCGTCGCGCAAGGGCAGGAACTCCACGCCCGCCACCGTGAGGCAGCTTATCGGGTACCCTGGTTACGGTCACCGCAAACTCCTGCCGTACCTCCACGGTCACCGTCAGCGCCTCCGCGGCATCGCCTGTGCGGCTCAACGTGAACACCGCCGCAAACCCCTCGGTCACCTCCGCGCCGCCGGCAATCGTGATCGTCGGCAATGGCACCCCGTCCACCGTGCGAGTCGCATCGGTCCCCACCGCGCTGTGCCTCAGACTCGCGTCGGTGCCGGAGGCCTGGATCGCGCCGCGCCCGGCGTGGTCAGCTTGTCCGCGCCAATGGCGATGCCGTCGCTGTCCGCGTCGCCCGCCGCCACCGTGTAGCCGAACACCAGCGCCGCCGTGCCCGTGCCGCTCTCGTACTCCGCCTGCCTGGGGGTCCCGCCGACGTCAATCTCGATCTGCGGCTTGTCGGTCCCGGCCTCCGTCACCGTCACCGCCTCGCTGAACGTCACCGTCACCTCGATCGTGCCCCCGAGTGCGTAGGTCTTCGCCGGGGACGTGAAGATCACCGACGACACCGTCGCCCCGCCTCTCCTGCGCTCCTGCTGGCGTGGGCTGGAACACGGCCGCAAGACTGAGCATCGCGGCGACCCAGCCCAGCGCCCACGCGGGCCGTGGCTCCGCGCGTCGGCCGCGCAAGGCATTCCCGGGCGGCCGGCATTGCGGCGCCCGCGGCCGGGTTCCAGGCAGCGGGCCGGCCGTCGGCGCACAACGCTGCCAAGACTCGGCGGAGGATCGACACAAGGCGATACAGGGTCAAAGAAATTCCCGGCGTGGTCGGATCCGTCATCGTGTGACAGTGTAATACGTGAAGTCTACTCTCACGGTTCGCCTCGACAAAGATCTTGAGCGGCTCCTCGACCGACAGTGTAATCGGACTGGCCAGAAGCGCAGCGACATCGTTCGCGAGGCCTTGCGACGCGAGCTGTCCGTGCGTCGATTTGAGGAAGTCCGTCGGCGCGCCCTGCCCTTCACCAAAACGAGACGAGCCTGCGCCCGGTCCAGATCATGACCGATACCGCTTCCTACAGCGACCTTGTCTTCGGGCTCTTCCGGCTGCTGGGGTACCAGTTCAGTCCAAGGCTCACAGACCTCGGCGCGGCGCGCTTCTGGCGCCTCGATCAGTGCCGACTACGGGCCGTTGAATGCGCTCGCCCGCCACCACATCAATCCAAAACTCATCCGTACCCACTGCGGTGTGGCTCTGTTCCCCTTGATTTTGTGCGCCGATTTGCCCCCCCATTGTCAAGCCCTTAATTCGATATTCTGCCTTGTTTTCGAGAGGGCACCGTTTACACAGCCCCCAACCTCTGTTTGATCTTGCTCGTGACCCGTCTGAGCTGGGCCGCCGCCACCCGCCCCAGCTTCGAGGCGTCAGACGCGTCGATCGTCGCTATCTTGGTGCTACGGATGAGGGAGGGAACGGGCGGATCACCACCTCGCGAACAATTGACCCCATTTTCTGGAAAATCATGGACTACGAAGAACGATTAACCTATATAAACAGTGATATAGGGCGTTTATTGTGATGTTCTTTGGGGTGGGAAACCGGGCACGAAAAAGCGGAGTTGTCCGAACAGAAAAATTATTTCGCCAACGTCCTGTCGCCAAAGTTATTTTTCTTCGTAGCTCTGGCGTTTGGGTGCCGGTGATCCGGTCGTCCCCCGCGCGATCGGAGAGACGGGGTCTGCCGCGAAGAACCTTTGCGCGCATCGCGCATGCCTTCGCCCGGAAGGGCAACGGAATGGTGAGAACGAGTGCCAAGCCAAAGAAAAGAAGACGCACATCGGGTCTGCCGATTGCCGTCCCAAAGGACGTGGCCTCGATCCGGCTGTTGATCGATACTGTTGCCCGGACGAACGAGTTGCCCCTTCCCGGTGTCGACTCTGTGCGCGTCAGGAAAGCCCTCTTCGAGCGAGAGGGCACCTGGCCACGAGGAAGGCGGGTGGAGGGCCTGAACCCGATCGACTGGGCCAGACGGTTGGTCGCCGCTGAGCTGTACGCGCGGGAAGAGGACGTGGTCGGCATCGCGAGGGGGTTGGGGGTTGATGGGCCCGTCGTAAGGGACGACCTGGAGGTGATCTCGGTCTACCAGGTGCTCGCAGAGGGTGTTGGGCAAGCGCAGGCAGCACTCTCCCAGATAAGGAGGCGGTTTGAACGTCTCCAGCTAGGGTCTTCACTTATGTAGTCCATTCCCAGCATCATGACTTCGCCGGGCAGGAACCCCACTTCATCCAATAGCTCCAATCCGGAGTTAGTGTCTCGATGCCTTTCGATTGCTTGCAACCAGGCAGAGTACGGCCCCCCCGAAAACCCCACCCTGATAAATTCAGGGTCGTCTTTAAATGCCTCGAGTTGATCGTACAATCGCACGAGTTCCATTGCTGCTGACGAGAGCTTCATCGGAATGCAAGGTCTTTGCTGCACATTGTTTCCAATATTCATCGCATCGGGGTCAATGAAAGTCACTGGGGCGGCCTTGAATTCCCTCCCTTCCCAGCTAAAGTATCTGACAACTCCGGTTTCCGAGAGCGTGAAATACTCTGGACGTTCTTGTGTCTGAAGGTCGAATAGAACGCGGATTCATCCTTGCGCCGGCTGACGGCAAGAAACGATCCTTCAGTTCGGCGCAGGCGTATGTCCGAGTCGTACGACATTGTGTTGGCCGACCCGCATGGCTCGGCTTGGCATCGTGTTCATCAATTGCTAAACTCAGGATCTTAGTAATCATAAATGGCGAAAGAACCTCAGGTTACCGTTGCTTGCCATTGTCCTTCGTCGGTGAAGACTTTGCAGAACAGGAAGTTGTGTTCAAATGGACCCCGAACCCGAACAGTAAAAATAAAGAAGTATTTATGAACAAACCTTGAATCAAACTGCGGGAGGACGTCCGGCTCAGCAACCTGATGCAGTTAAATCGTTGTGCTCAAACACACCCCGAACTCGAACAGTAAAAATAAAGAAGTAATATTTCACGAAAACGGACGGCGCCTTCCCGTCCTGATAACCTGGCTTGCCCAGGGCTTTGCGTATCGTCCGAAACAATCGAACTTCCTACCACCAAGCCTACGGAACTGGTGAAATAAAGTTTACTAAGTACTCCTGTTCTCAAATACGGTGACGTATTCTAAGCAGACTTTGCCAAGGGCGTATCGTAGAACCTGAGTTTGTCGATCATCTCCGCGAGATCTGTTCGTGTGAACTTCCATTTGAAGGGTGTGGCGATACGTCCGTAGCGTTCCTGAAAACCGAGGATTCTTGCCTCAAGCTCTTCGAGCGATGCAAATTCGATAGGTGTCAGAGCCTTGCGTTTGAGGATCGAGAAGTAGATCTCGATCTGATTGAGCCAGCTTGCGTGGATCGGAAGGTGAACGGGGTGGATGTTTGGCCACTTCCCCTGGATACGGTCGATGCATGTTTGCCCTCGGTGCGAGGAGCCATTATCCACGATGAGGTAGACTTTCTTTGCCGAGCAATAGGGTTTCCGGCTCATGATCAGGCTCAGGAGCCGGTTGAAGGGCTCGATACCCGAAGAAGACTCACAGAGACCGAAGATTCGACCATTGTGCACGTCGAGAGCAGCCAGATAGGCCAGGGCTCCTTTCCGCTCGTATTCGTGTTTCAACGCGTGCCGCTCTGTTCGAGGCTGGCGGTAGGGTAACGTGCTTGCGAGCTCGTGCTTGAATACTGGTCTTTTCGTCGGCAGAAAGTACATATTCCCTCGGCCCTAAAGGCTTTCCTTGCCATTGGCGGTGATACAGATCAAGGACTCTACCTGCTTTGGTTTGGAAGTCCGGGTCCCGTGGGAAAATCCAGGAGCGATGATACCAAGGACGAATCGCGTCCTCGTTCAACCAGCGCCAGACAGTGGCGCCGCTGATCTTGGCAACGAAGCCCCTTTGCACTGCCTCGGCGGCAATCTCGGAACAGCTGAACCGCGAGAGCGGTATCCCGCTCTCGCTCGGTAGTTCACACGCCAGCGCCTTGATCTGAACGACCACCTGAGGGGGGAAAACCGGGCGGGCGCCCGGGACGAGATCTATCTTCGAGTCCCGAAAGACGCTCTTCGAAAAAGCGCTTACGCCATTTGCTTACGATCGGACGAGGGACATCCAACCGTTGGGCGATAATCTTGTTGGATAATCCCTCGGCGGCGAGAAGCACGATTTTCGATCGGATCACTTGATAATACGATAACGTATATTGTCCAGCCATTCGCTCGAGGTCGACCCGTTCCTTCTCAGACAGTAGCACCACATAAGGCGAACGTCTTGGCATTGTTCTCCTCCTTTTGAAGGAGAACATAAGCTACAAATAATGTTCAGAACATACGTAATAATGTTTATGAAACCATGCACTTAGGAACCCCGTCAACGCAGCTCCGGCCGACCTCCACGCTGTCTTCTTCCATACGGCCGACAACGGTCTCATCGCCGGAGACTCAGGGTTGCTCCTTTGGACCACAGACGGCGGTCTAACCTGGCACCCACGCGACGCGGCGACCAACAAGACGATTTATGATCTCATGTTTGCAAGTGCCACCATTGGCTATCTGGTTGGCGAGGACGGTCTGATCAAGAAGACGACCAACGGTGGAACGAGTTGGGTCGCGCAGCCCTCGGGAACGGCGGAAGATCTTCACGCGGTATTCATTCGGGACGAGATGAACGGATACGCCACAGGAGACAAAGGAGTTATACTGAAGACCCAGAACGGGGGGATGGTTTGGTCACCTCTCACGTCTGGAACAGTTAAGGATCTCAGGGACATTCTGTTCCTTCGCCCCGAGGTCGGCTTTGTGGTCGGACAGAGCGGGGAGCTCCGATCGACTCGGGATTCAGGCAATACTTGGAACTTGGAAACCTCCAACACTTCAAGCAGGCTGACGTCCATCGATTTTAAGGATAGTGTGATGGGGTTGGCAGCAGGAGGACGTGCCGTGGTGATCAAGACAATCAGCGGTGGCGGTTGAGCTGATCTGCGTCCAGCGTATCTGTCTGCGCTCCTCTGTTCGACCAAGACATCATCGAACGCGGTGTAAGCACGCTCGAAATCCCCGATCTAAAGGAGACATGCGATGGCCAATAATCCCTTTTCCGGGTTCATTGCCTTTGGCCGGAAGGTGATGGGTCAGATCGAGCAGGATGATCCGGTCGCGATTCGCTATAAGTGGTTACTTGGGGAGATCAATGTTCTGTTCGGTGTCACTCACTCCCTGGTAACGGGAAAACTAGAACAGGTTGAGAGTGCGAAATCGTTCGACGAGGCAGCCGACATAATCGAGTCCTTACGGAGCGAGGCGCTGTCGAACACCTTCCATGCCCAGGGCTTGTGCGATGCCTTCGTGGGCCTTGGTAGGGCGTTTGGCGAACTGAACTTGCGAATTCAGAGCGTCGACTCGAATGAATCTTTGCTCGATCTTGGGGAGGCCCGACACATTGCAGAGGCGCTCGAGAACCGGGAGTTCGAAGTGGCGCGGCTCTACTCGGATGCGATAGCGTCTCTCACAGATCTCGTCAATGGAACCTCGGACGATCTGGGGGAAATCAAGAAGCAAGCCGAGGAAGCCCGGAATGAATTGACCAATCAGACGGCGGATTTCAAGTCGTTGGCACAAGACTTCCGCACCATTTCCGTCTGACGTAAGAAAGGGGAGGCTTTGTCCTCGAAGAACTATAGGGAGTTCCCAACAGCGCTCCGGGAGCTGATCGCCAAGCCCGACTTGCGACGTCGCTTTATGTCAATGAATTCAGGCGATCATGCAGCCGAGGAGCTCAGTATTCCCAATGAGTTGGTTGGGGAACTGAAGGGCGTACTGATCCAGCTGGATGGTCAACCGTTCGCCAGCTCCGTCGCGCCCATCGGTGAATCTGATGCAGCTCAGATGCACGACCGAGTCATGGAGTCGATGGACTCAACCAGGGAATTCCTTGACACGTCCTTCGTTCAGCTCCGCAACGCGTATCGTCTATCCATGTTATGAGCGGTGCGGTCTTCCTGGTCGGTCTGAGTTTCCTAGGAATCGCCGCTGTTACTGCGGTCAGTCAACCCGATGGTGCCACAACGACTGCCGTGGTTGGGGGTATTGGGGTCGTCCAGATCGTCGCCCTTTTCTATCGGAACCCGCTTCGCGACATACAGGCGGCGGTTTCGAATGCTCAACAGGCGAAAATCGCGATAATGTCCTACATACTGGTAGTGAGTCTCGTTGGTGAGAGCGTTTATGAAGGCAAGGACACTGATTCACAGAACCGACGGCTATCAGAACTCACGGACAAGGCGTTGCATCAACTCGAGCATTTCACCGAGGATCAGACAATCAATCGGCATCAGCCAGACAACAGCTTCACCGACGCCGAAGAATCCGATGGCGATGACTCTGTCAATGACACCGGGCAATGACGAACAGGAGCTGAGCCCTGACTGACCAGGCCTCTTCAACTTTCCAAGCCCGGCTATCCGAGACAGAATGGAGCGCACCAAGGCGGCACGTGAAGAGGCGTTCGACAGCGGGCCGCTGCTGGAGTCTGAGAAACAGGCGACTGAAGCTTGAGGCGCTGAGGACGGGAATGGAACGACGAGGCAGGCTTGACCGCACGAAACCGGCACACCATAAGAGACGGGGTTACGCAGGAGCGACGTAACCTTCGTCTACGCCTACCTGAAGACCAGCGTCACGAATCCGTAATCGCCTACCCTATAACCTGAGACGCCTTGATGGTTTCAAGCGCGATCGGGGAGAAGTGTCTCTTTGTGGCGCGACGCAACGAACCAGCACAAAGAGCCACGTTGGGCGTCAACCACGCCCAGCCGTCTGATATTTTGCGGCACGGGGTCCCCTTCCCGTTGGAAAATAGGGGTTCACCAGTCAATCGTCTCATCCGCGAGAAACTGCGTCTTCTTTCGCCACCGGATGTCGCTGGTTCGATCGTGATCGCGGTGGTAGAGGGGGTAGTACTTGCCGCGAGGGTAGATTGAGACGACGTCGTTGCCGCGGCGCACGAGGGTGTAGCGGCTCTTCTGGACGTGAACGGCATCCTGCCTTTCCTCGATGGGAAAGGTGAGCGTCACCGACTGGCCGGCATCCACGCGACCCACCTGCGCGTATCGCCCTTTCCACCTGATGTTCCGATCGTTCCCATCGACCTGGACGCGCGCCTCGTTCGGCTGCGTCCATTCGGCAATGCGGATGGACAGATCAACCGGCTGTTTCACGTTGACATTAACGCGTCCCTGGAACGGGATGCAGCTTTGAATGTCCGCCCACTTCGACAGGCGGTTCAGCAGCAGGTTGATCTGCAGCTTGCCGTCTCGGTGGGAGAGGATGCGGTTCCAGATCCAGTAGAGTGCCCGCGCCCCCGCCGCGGTGTCGCCGAGAACGAGTCCGAAGCCGAACCCACCGGACTCGTCGTGACACCAATCGTTCGGAGCTGCTCCGGTCGGCCACGATCCGAGGTTCCGTTCGGCCACGCGTTCGGTCGTGGAACCCGGTTCGGATTTCTGAGGGTCCAGAAACACCACGCTGTCACCCCGGCCGTCGTAGTCGGAAGGCATCGAGCCCGGCAGGTGGTCGATCCATTCCGTGTGACGCATCTGTGAACCGGTAAGCATGTTGCGCGTCCACCGGTCCACATCGTCCCAATAGTCGGCGATTCCCGCATCACTGAGCCAGAGTGCGACGCCGATCATGTCGGCCAGGCCCATGATCTCGCAGCCGTTGAACTCGTCCATGTTCACGAACGACGGCGACGTGCCGGGATCGATCTCGCCGGGGATGGCCGGTTCGGTCCACGGCGGACTGGGGATGATGTTCGGCGTGAATCCGGTCAGCGTCTCCACGGACGATTTCGTCCACTCATAACTTTCAATGACGAAGTCGAGCAACGGTCTGTCATCGGTGATCAGTCCGAGGTCAGCCATGGCGTGTAGACCTCGCGCGTGACCGTGGACGTGGGATTTGATCGAACCGTATTGGGTGGTCAGGAAGGCGCCGTCGGCGGTGAAGAAGGTTTTCCTGTAGAACGCGTTCAACTTCCGGGTGAGGTCGAGGGCGGGTTCATAGCCGACCTGCCGATAGGCACGTAGCAGTCCGCTCGTTATGAGCGACATCTCGACCATGTGAAACTGGTAGCACGGTTTGACGTCGGCCGGTTGGTTCCAACTCGCGTAGATCGGGCCCGGCCAGTAATAAGCGTAATCCCCACCGTCCACCGCGAGTTCGCGCAACCCGTCCACGATCTTGCGGATGCTTTCCACCCACGGACCGGCGGGATCCCGCGCCGCGTAAAGCGACGTTGTCCGCAGCATCTGGCCGCAGATAAACGGACTGAGCACCTGGTCCACGTCCTTGAACAGTTCCTGGCCGTGGGCATAGCTGCTCGGTTTGAAGCGTTTTGTCCAGGGGCGTCCCTTAGTGGGAGTATAGATGAGGCCATCATCGCCCTGCTGGTGCAGGGAGACTTCCATCCATCGGCGGTCGACGTGGAGGTTCTGTTCGCTGCCGCTCATGAGCCGGGACAGACACACCGCCTCCTGGAACTTCGGGGTGATCGAAGGACTGGCGAAATCCGCCGCCATTCTGGGCTCGGGCACGAAGGTGATCGACCAGTAGGGTTCGTAGTCCGCCTGGGGATTGGGATTCTCGGTCATGGCGTGAATCGCCAGCCGCGCCGAGTCGGCGAGATCGAGCGTGTCCGGCACCAGCGCTTTGTAGTGCTCGCCGGTGACGGGGGGCACGTCGAACGGGGGGATTTCGGGGCGGATGTAACCGATTGGGTCGCCGGGGTTCCAGTTGGAATAGTCAAGTGAAGTCGACATGAGATCGGTTCCGCTTGGTTTGTTTATAGGTCCAGGTATCTACGTCTTCCACGAACTCACGATCTCACGATTCTCAGAGAATAAGGCACGCGTTCGCGCCTGTAGCTGGGCGATGGCGGTTCGCCACCATGTCGACGTGTTACTTCTTCGTTGAGAACCCCGTCTGGGTGCTCACCATCAGCGGTACGGTGGGGCCATGATGGCGCCACTTGTTGCTGGGGGCACGATCTACCTGCGCTACACCAGAACGGATTGTCGTATCGGCCGACGTGGGAGGCGGATGTCATCCTCTGGCTGTGCTTCTCGATCATGCTTGGGCTGGCGAGCTATACGGTCTATCGGATTCTCGCGTAGCCTTCGCCTAAGTGCATGGTTTCATAAACATTATTACGTATGTCCTGAACATTATTTGTAGCTTATGTTCTCCTTCAAAAGGAGGAGAACAATGCCAAGACGTTCGCCTTATGTGGTGCTACTGTCTGAGAAGGAACGGGTCGACCTCGAGCGAATGGCTGGACAATATACGTTATCGTATTATCAAGTGATCCGATCGAAAATCGTGCTTCTCGCCGCCGAGGGATTATCCAACAAGATTATCGCCCAACGGTTGGATGTCCCGCGTCCGATCGTAAGCAAATGGCGTAAGCGCTTTTTCGAAGAGCGTCTTTCGGGACTCGAAGATAGATCTCGTCCCGGGCGCCCGCCCGGTTTTCCCCCCTCAGGTGGTCGTTCAGATCAAGGCGCTGGCGTGTGAACTACCGAGCGAGAGCGGGATACCGCTCTCGCGGTTCAGCTGTTCCGAGATTGCCGCCGAGGCAGTGCAAAGGGGCTTCGTTGCCAAGATCAGCGGCGCCACTGTCTGGCGCTGGTTGAACGAGGACGCGATTCGTCCTTGGTATCATCGCTCCTGGATTTTCCCACGGGACCCGGACTTCCAAACCAAAGCAGGTAGAGTCCTTGATCTGTATCACCGCCAATGGCAAGGAAAGCCTTTAGGGCCGAGGGAATATGTACTTTCTGCCGACGAAAAGACCAGTATTCAAGCACGAGCTCGCAAGCACGTTACCCTACCGCCAGCCTCGAACAGAGCGGCACGCGTTGAAACACGAATACGAGCGGAAAGGAGCCCTGGCCTATCTGGCTGCTCTCGACGTGCACAATGGTCGAATCTTCGGTCTCTGTGAGTCTTCTTCGGGTATCGAGCCCTTCAACCGGCTCCTGAGCCTGATCATGAGCCGGAAACCCTATTGCTCGGCAAAGAAAGTCTACCTCATCGTGGATAATGGCTCCTCGCACCGAGGGCAAACATGCATCGACCGTATCCAGGGGAAGTGGCCAAACATCCACCCCGTTCACCTTCCGATCCACGCAAGCTGGCTCAATCAGATCGAGATCTACTTCTCGATCCTCAAACGCAAGGCTCTGACACCTATCGAATTTGCATCGCTCGAAGAGCTTGAGGCAAGAATCCTCGGTTTTCAGGAACGCTACGGACGTATCGCCACACCCTTCAAATGGAAGTTCACACGAACAGATCTCGCGGAGATGATCGACAAACTCAGGTTCTACGATACGCCCTTGGCAAAGTCTGCTTAGAATACGTCACCGTATTTGAGAACAGGAGTACTAAGTGCCTTGGAGATCCATTGATGCTGCAGTTTCAGGGGAAACCAACCTATGAGCGTGTTTCATCAAACGCAGTGCGCCGACCCATCCGCCGATCCGCGGTATTACCCCGGTCTTTCTATGAAGATCGGTCGTGTCCAATCGAATCCCAATGTCGTTGATTGTGTATATCTGGTCTCTGAATCGAGAGTCTATCAGCCAGGTTGGGATTAGCGGATTATGTGCAAACGCACATCTCACAAGGAACAGGATTGTCGTGGCGTTTCGCACATCTTCATCGGGATCCGCGAAACGAGCCCGGCCGTGGAGCTTTTGTCGAGCAAGTTCATCCAATTGCATAAAGCACGTAGCAGCAACATTCATCATGATATTCTCGGCCAATAGATCTGCTGGAAGGGGATTGGATGCTGCACAAATCTGAATGGCATCATCGCCTCCCTCAGCGTTTTCCAGTGTGAAATCGCTTGAGAAGACATCAGGAGAGATCTCACCTCTGTGGAATGCGCGGACTAGGCGCATGGCATTGAAGAGTGAGTTGATCGCCGTCACGATGCTCGCATCAGGGTTATCTATAAGGTGTTGTTGTCTCTCTGACAGGTCACCTGGATATGAGGTCTCTTCTTCGGTCATAGTTCACACCTTCAGGCGGGTGCCGCCCAACGGTTCAGGGTTGCAGGTGTGCCGGAGGTCGGAGCGACCAAAGGGAGCGGAGCCGCAATCCGTTGTTAAAGGTGCTCGTCTCACGTAATAGACACAGTCCTCACTACCTGCTTTATCAATCCGTCGCGGTCTCGGTAGGTCAGATTCAGCCGAATGTCCATCCACCTGCTCCAGATCTTGTCGACTAAGTTGATGGGTTCCCCGTCTGTGGTATAGAATCCAACCGTCATGGGGTTCATGGAGAACTCGCGCTGCTCGCCTGGCGCTAAGATCATGTTTGCGATCAACCCTTGTCGTTGAGCAGCCTCGGGATATCTGGGTAAGCGCGATGTCCAGATTCGCGTTTATCGGACCAATTGGTTCTTCGGTGAGATTGCCGACACGAACAGCAAGTTCTCTATTTGAATGATCTGGGATCCCAACGAAGCCCACCTCGATCGGAACACCGGCCATGGTTCTGCCCGTGCGAGCATCTTTGCGACGGATCAAGTCTTCGAGTTCCGTAGGTTTGAGTGTTCCTACAGTCGGCCCGCGCCTTGTGTACACGACGTCCGTGGAAAGGATCTGATCGACATCTCGCATGCAATATGTGGCTGGTACTCACTCCACGGAATATGGATGACTCCAACACGGGCGTCGCAATAATCGAAATGGTAGATGGACAGATCAGGCATCGGGTTGCAGTACCCTGACAGAATTTGATGAATCCTCTCAGACGAAGGCTCCTCGGTTACTCCACGGACCTTTCCACCATGCCTGCTGTCTGTCACTCCAATTATGATCTGCCCGGTCTCCGACTGCCCCAGTGAGTTGGCTATGGCCATCACGTCCCTGGCGAGCTTGGCTTTCCCCTGATTCGAGTCGAGATCATACCATCTCTCCTTGAATTCAAGAAGATCACTTTCCTCACCGCGAATCAAGGATGGAA
Source organism: Candidatus Latescibacterota bacterium (assembly GCA_965198115.1). Classification (GTDB taxonomy): domain Bacteria; phylum Latescibacterota; class UBA2968; order UBA2968; family UBA2968; genus UBA6620. Next base: position 5,691,270 of record OZ240241.1, read on the forward strand.
GATTGGCTGGGTCGAATTCGGACATCTCAGCATTCTTTGGACGGGCATGCGCGGTTAACGGATAGCCACCTACGACGCCTGCCGTGCCGGAGGCCTGGCACGCGGCTTGCGTTTCTTAGCAAGCCGCGTGATCCGAGGCAGGTGTGGGTGGCTGACAGGCGCAATCAATCGCGTTCATTTTGTGGGATCTCTCAACAATTCGGCCCAGCTTCATACTGGTTGACTGAGGAACCGATCTCGCAATTCCTGAAGTGGCACCAACCCATTGGGTGTGCGTACGTAAAGATAGTCGTAGCCATTCAACGCCTTTGTATTACCTCCGTTGTTGTTTACAACAGCCACCGCCAATTTGCTGGGCACGTCATAGTGGGTGCCAGCGAAGTCCACACTCCCGTCTTCGAGGACCTTCCCAGCTTCTATATAGGGTTCGCTTCCCTTTCTCTTCTGCCGAGAAAGAGCCCTGCATAGCATCTCTGTCCCAGGTGTGATTAAGCCCGATCGGACGAACTGCGGAAAGCTCACACGACCGCTCTCTTCCCGGCGCGGACCAACAGTGGACGAGAGATCCAGGGGACCGGGAATGGCCGAGGAATCCTGAGAGGTTGGCTCCCGATCAAAATACCATCTCAGAAGTTCCCCCCGAAGCTCCTGTGGCATCCCGCGGAGATCGGCTTCGGTTAATCTTACCTCGAATGGCATGGCAAACCTCCTTTAGCAGTTATATTGAGGTGGTTAATTAATCCTTTATACAAGAAACAAATAAAGGAATGAATGCAGGTGTGTCAAGCCCTAAGATGGGGATCGTTTACAACCAGCTGTTTTATCAAGGAGTTAAATCTGAAAGGAAGTCAAATGCGGCGGGGCTGACATTACCAATAACGGTTCAGGGTTGCAGACGCCCGTGGTCCCGTCAGGGTTTGGCGCAACGGCTGCGAAAGCAGACGACGTGACAAAGGCAGGGGTGCCGTAGGCCGAAGTTGCAACCCGTTATTACACGCTGGCTCCCGCCGTGTTTCTAGCCGAAGGTTCCGTTAGGACGGATATCCGTAAGCATCGAAGCAAAGATGATTTCGAAGTCCTGGCTGAACTCCTTGATGACTGCGACTGCCGACCAACGTACCGGAGGGCCTTCGTACATAGCGAAGACAGGTCCACCGCTTACGCCTCCCCAAGGTTCACCAGGTTGTGGTTCTGGAAGTCCTTCGATCTGTTCCCACTCTTCTCTCTCGAACTGAATCGCGATGGTGTCTTGGTGGACGGAAGTGGCGGGCCCCAGACCGTGACAGAATCCCCACTGCACCTGAAGCCCATTCTGTATCCTTTCGAAACCACGAAATCCGCCAAGAATTATCCCTTTCCCCTCTTGGGGTGGTTGTGCGGGCCACGTCGCCGGGCTATGTGCTTGGACACCAAGGAACGCCAACTCCGATCGAGAGATGGCGAATGTAACGATGTCCCTCTGAATCGATTCCGACACGAGCCTGCCTAAGGGATTGAAGAACTCGTTTGCGACCTAGACTCTGATGTCAGCGTGGTTCGCCAAGTCTTGCCGAAGTCCCTCTATGACGTGTTGGGCAGTAACACCAAACGGGCCTTCACCAAGGTCTAGGAAAAACACCGTGCCATTGTTCTTAATCATGGGAATTGGACGATCAGAGCCTCTAAACCAGTAGATAGGTCTCGTCACGGCCAGGACGCAATCTGCAATTCGCCTGCTGTAGCCTTCGCGAATCAGCTGTCGGGCATCGTCAATTGCGAGTGGTTCGTCGTCTGAGTTCATAGTTCAGGTCTGAAGGCGGAGCTTGTGTGTAACGTCTTCGCGGTGCACGAACCTGCGAAGCAGGTTGCGTCGAAGTCCGTCAGGGCTAAGACGTATTAAGCGCCGTTTTCTTGCCTTTAAGGTAGGCAGGCAATCTCCCGCGCTGATTCATCAGAACCGCGGTCTACCTCAAGTACCAGACAAAAGTCCTTCTTCTTGTGCCTCTTGTATAACGTCTTCCAATTATGGAAAAGGTAATACGCCGATCCCGATGTGCCCCATTCGCCGTGCCCAAAGCAGATGAAAAGGAAGTGCTCTTCATGCCTGGGATTCCTGATCCGCATCACGAGAGCTCTGTCCGGCGCTCCCCCCATATAGCTCTGCCCTGCAACTACAAACCTCCGATGGCCAGATGCTGGATCGAAGTCAAATGTATAGAACTTCTGTTCCGGAAGATGCTCAACGTCGAAAGTCTTGATGTTCGAATCTGAGCTGCCAAAACAAAGAAAAGTTGAGTCCCATTCTGCCTCGACTTCAGAGTCTAGCACAACACGGATCGGACTATCATCCGGCCGGAATTTCGAGAAGGCCGACACCACGTATCTTGCTACTCGAATAGCATTTGTTCCAACGACATCATCTTCTCCGATCAGAGGTTGATCCGGACGTCCACCTCGACTTCACTCGAATGGATGGACATAGATGTCGCCGTCATCTGGGAGATCTTGAAGCACTTTTTGCTGTTCGTTGGTCATCGTTCTCCCAGCCAAGGAGATGAGGGCGAAGCCGTTGTTTCCGTCCACCGTCCACCCGGGAATCCAAGCGCTCTTTGCTCCGTTCGGTTCTTCATCCAAATAAGGCATTGAAAAAGAGCTTATAAGTCCCGTGCATCTGCGCCCGATGCTGGGGCCGGAGGACGATCTTCCCCTTGCCGTAACTGGCTGAGATCATCGCGGCCTTCCCGGCGATTTGTTCTTCTCCAACCAGCCAACCGCTCTGCAGGAGGTCTCGGTCTCCGAAGTGGACGAGCTCTTCGTACTGGTCGTTAGAAAACGATGGGTCGATCTGGAAGGCGGGGCTGTTCCAACAGAGGGCCAGGGCATTCTGGGGCATGCCGAATCCCAGTGGGTGGGATGTGTCAATACGAACCTTGAGCGTCGACCCGGGACAGAAGTAGTCTTTCGCCGCTTTGCCAGCGAGGATGTTCGTGATACGTAGGTCGAGTTCGTCGATGGCGAAATGGCTGGCACGGTTGAGCGTAATTAGCGTTCCGCCCTCTTTAACGAAGGACCTGATGGCCTTGACTCCCTTCTTACCGATCCCGCTTCGGTAATCGGACGGCACGGGGTTTTCCTTGAGTCGCTCTTTCGATTTCTTCCCGGTAATCATGTCGGAGCTGTCATCGGGGAGGATGAGGACATCGATCAGGTTCGTCAGATTTCCGGCTCTGATTTCCTCATCCATCAGGGTCTGATAAGGGAATTCGAACTGCTCGAGGACGAGACGGGTCCAGCCCTCGTCCATGTTGCCGCCCCAATAGCGCTGATACATGCCGACGCGGTGTCTGGCCAGTTCCTCGAAAGATGAAGTACTCGATAGCGCGTGGAAATCGAGTCCGAGGTCTGTGGCCAGCTCACCAAGAACGGGTTCCGATTCCGCAGGAGCGGCGAAAGCACCACACGGGAAGGTCACGTCGCCCAGAGACAACGGTGCCCGTGCGCGCGTAACCTGAAGGCCCTGATCGACCAATCGATTGAGGGCGATGTAGCTGTCATTCAGCCTGGCGTCGAAAGCGAATCCCCCATCGGAGGATCCGACGATCTGACCGGAGAGAGGCGCGGGTCCCGTGACGGTTTCGAGGAGGGCGTCGATGGGTGAAGTGACCGGCTCGACGTCGACGCCCATGAACTCGGCGATTGTGTCGGTCGTGGTGTCGTAGGGCCGGGCGGGTGTCCCATCGGGCTGGCGCGTCCAGGCGTCGTCGGGATAGAGGGTTCTTCCAAGGAGCGTTTCGATGACCCCCATCTTTGGTTGCGCAAGCGGAATCCAGTGCGTGCCGGCGGGATACGTTCGGTCATTGACGTCGAAGGCATCGGTCGATCTGTGGATGTCGAAACCCTGCACGGTGAGAAGATCAAGCATCTTTTTCGCGGTTCCCGTGTCGTGCTGAGAAGCGGAGATCAGGTAACCGGCTGTTGGACCCGTGGCCCCGCGCTCGGTCTGACGTTTCGCTTTGAGGTAGGCATTCCAGAGGATGGTGTCCTTGTGTCGGGCGGCTTGATCGAGAAGCCCCCAGGCCGAGATCTTCTGCTGCTCGACGATGTTACGGAGACGCCACCAGCCGCCCTCCCAGGGATGCGGAAAACTGGTTTGCGCCTTGTATTGGGGGAACCCACGGATCGTGTTTCCACCCACGTCCCGCCAGTGTTTGTTGTCGTCCTGACCCTTGAGCTGGCTGTGGTGGAGATACATGGGTGTTGCCAGCTTCGCATGAGCCGACTCGGTGAGCATGCTGGCGACGTTGTGATAGTTTCCCATCCAGTGAAAGCCGAGGTGGCTCCACGCGGGGAAGACGGATGCGTTGAGGACGCCCGTTTTACCAGCTTCTTCCAGTCGGTAGGCCATGTGCGCGCCGTACCAGCTGATTTCCCGCCAAACGAGGGGATCCCCGTTAGGGTGAAGGGGCTCTGAATAGGGGCAGAGCCACAGACGAGCTCCGTAGCACCCCATTTCGTGGTGGTCTTGATAGGCGTGGGGCTGCCATTCTTTGTACATGATCTGCGCGACGTAACTGGACTCGACGAGATTGAAGGCGAAGGCATCGCGGTTGTTGTCGTGCCCGGCATAGGTGTGGTAAAGCCACGGTAAGCCGCACCCTTCGTATTCAGTCCCAAGCTGCTCGTTGTACCAATCAGTGACCATGATCTGGCCGTCGGGGTTGAAACACGGGACGAACAGGGCGATGACGTTGTCGAGAATCCGGCTCGTTTCCTCATCCGTGCGTGACACGAGGTCGTAGATCAGTTCGGACACCATCTGGGTGCTGCCGATCTCCGAGGCGTGGAGACCCATCGACTGGAGGATAATGGCTTTGCCCTCGCTGGCGCACTGCCGGATCGCTTCATCGGACGCTCCCCTGGGATCCTTGATTCGGTGGTTCAGTTCTCGTAGGTGATCAAGCTGGGCGAGGTTGTCAGGCGATGAGACGATGGCGAACAGGAAGGGATGGCCTTCCGTCGAAGGCCCCATGTCGATGACCTGAAGTCGGCCGCTCTGGCCAGCGAGTTCGTTGAGGTAGTCGACGATGCGGTCCCAGCGCGCCATCTTCTGGTCGGCGCCCAGCTGGTGACTGAAGAATGATTCGGGGGTGGTGATGGATTGGGTCATGAAGGACTTCCTTGTTTCTGCGACTGAATGCCGACAGGTGTGTCAGACGTTCCCAGGCGGCCTCGGAACGAGGAGGGCTTGGAGATCGCCTGGAGGACTGGAAAGTATTCACGCCTCTCCGCAGGAATCCTGGTTCCCAGGCTCTGCCTGGGAACCTAAGCGGAGGTGCTTACACCGGCGAGATCACGAGGGCGCCGTGTTGCCTGACAACGCTATACACGCCCTTCGAATTCCTTCCCACGTATCAGCATAAATCGAAATTCACCGGGCGGCTTCTCACACTCCGTCGTCAGTCGGTTCTCTTCGTCCCTGGCGCCGAGATAGAGGGTCTCCGACCGGATGTAGTGAAGCGCCAGTCCTCGACGCCGATTGGGTGTCGGGTTAGCGCCGGTTCGATGAAAGTTCAATCCGTGATGGAACATGCAGTGCCCGGCTGGAAGCTCAACAGCGACGGGATCCGGGATCAGTGAGCTTTCCAAGAAAGCAGGCTTCCAGTTCCGCTCGATAGGTCCCCACTTATGGCTGCCGGGCAGCACAGTCATGCAGCCGTTCTCGATCGTCGCGTCATCGAGGGCGACCCAGCAGCTGACGTGACCTTGAGGGGCGAACTGAGGCCACGCGACGGAGTCCTGATGCCAGTGGGTAATGGTACCGTTGAAGCGGGGCTTCATCATCAGCTGATCGCAGTAGAACTTGATGTTGGGTCCCAGCAGGTCTTCGATGACGTCCACGATCTCCGCCTTCCGAGCGACAACTTCGAACAGATCGTCGAAGTAGCAGAGATGCGTCATCTTGCGAACCTGGTCGAGCCGATCCTGATTCGGGTCCGGTGTCTCACGGAAGGCGCCTTCCAGCTGGATATATCGCTCCGGAACGTGGTCGACGTCCCTTGCGATGATGTCCTCTGAACGTTGCCTCAGCCCGACGAGCTCTTCATCCGAGAGCACACGTCCATACGACAGGTATCCGTTCTCTTCGAAGAACATCTTCTGTTTGTCCGAAAGAGCCATGGTGATCCTCATACACATTGGCGATGGAGGTTTCTGACCCTGACCTCCGACCGCTGTATGGCGCTCAGCGCCGCGGTAGCTTTCCCGGGTAAAGTCTTGCATGATTCCACGCGCGCCAACCGAAATCGGCGTCGATTCGAACCCCTGCTTGCTCCAGCCAAGGTCCGTCCAGAGGCAAATCGTGCTGAATCGTCTGCTCCAGGAGTTCTACCAGTCACCCAACAACGGAAAGCAGATCGCCAGACTGAATGACGAGGCGCGCCTGCTGGTGACGCATTCGGAGATTTCTGGCACTTGTGAAATCGGTGTACGGGCGGTCTCTGCGAGCCGAGTAGATGATCTCACAGAACTGACCGGAGGGTTCGATCTCGTCGGTCGCCATAGCTGCATCGGTAGTGATCAACGAGGATTCGGGGGCTGCGTCCTGACAGACGACGACGAGCGCGTTCACGTAGCGTGGACGACGCCCAGGGGGATTCGCCACACGCACGCTCACGGCCCGGCCGCTATGGACCCGAGTGCCTGGTCGCAGCCGGAATATGCAGTCCCCGGCGACGCGTGGCTTGGGGACTTCCTCCGGATTGGAGATTGGTCCTTTCTTCTATATCGAGTCGCCGATGGAATTGGGCTCGCCATCCTGCAAGAAGGGTGTTGGACTTCGCGCGACCTGTGGGAGGTCGGGCCCGTGTGGCCTCCTGTCGGAGTCGTCGACGACAAACAGTGCGTTCACATCGTGTGGGGAGACGCTGCGGGAACGCTTTGGTACGGAATGACATCCCTGGGTGAAGCGCAGGGTGCGCCCCAGCGGGTCAGTCTGCAGGGGCAGCAACCGTCCATCGCGGTGGTCGGAGATCGTGTCCTGGTCGTCTATGAGGACCGGCTCTCCCATATCCACTACCTCACACTCCGCGATGGAGAAGTCGTTGATCAAGGACCGATTACGTGGCGAAATCCGTGGTTTATGGGGGACCTGGTTCATTCACCCCAACTATCCACGGATCGACACGGTGTGGTCTGGTGTTTTTTCGCGGACAACACACGTCGGTCCACGTTCTGGACTCGATGGATGGGAGAAGGATTCGGTGAGACCTACAACGGACCCCGAATCCACTACCGTTCACCCCACTATGACTGGAACCTGCTGCCGGTCGGTCGACTGAGCGTGGAGAAAACGAGCGAGGGAGGTGAGCTGGGGATGGTGTTGGGGCTCGAACGTCCCCTGAAGGGTCAATCGTTTCGCAGCGTTCCGGTGCCGGGTCATCCGTCCGAGGCCGGATGCAAGGTTCTCTTCCTTGATGGTTTGGAAATGAGTGAGATAAAGGGCGTCGATCTGAGGGTCGAGGAGGCACAACGGCACGGTGGAAACCCGCTTCTCGACGTCGGGCCCGAAGGTTCTTTCGACAGTGACAGGGTCTTCAACCACGGGACGGTGCTCAGAGGTGGCAGCGGGTATCGAATGTGGTACGGGGCCATTCACGAGCCTTTGCCTGGCGAGCAGCCGGCAGGTAACGCCAATCCCAACGACGAAGACCGAACGAATCCTCAGAGTGTGCCCTGGTGGGACACGATCACGTGCGGTTATGCGGAGAGTTCAGATGGCGTCGACTGGGAGCGCAGTCGTCTTGGTCTCGTGGAGTGGAAGGGATCGAAGGACAACAATCTTGTGCCACACCTCCGTCACGCGCCACTCATGATTCGGGATGACAGCGACCCGGATCCCGATCGTCGTTACAAGTCGCTCTACGTGTGGAATTCCGGTGAAATGTGTGAGATGGCTGCATTCGGGAAATACGAAGTCGAATACGACCTGCGTGATGAGTACTTCCCGGCGATCCTGTTCACATCGCCCGATGGGATCGACCTGACACCGCAGGAAGCGCGCGTGGTTTTCAAGGAGGGCGAGGCCAAACCCTTCTCGATCATTCCACAGTCGCTTTTCCGAGATGACGCAGAGCCCGATCCCGCAAAGCGATGGAAGGCCTACGGATTCACCTCGCTGAACCTTCGCCGGCGGGGGACGGCCCTGATCTACAGTGAAGACCTGCTGACGTGGTACGCGCATTCGGAGAATCCGATTCTCGATCCATCGGTGCGCGGGACTCCGGCCGTGGTCGGTGGTCCTGAGTGCCAGATTCACGACACGGTCGTCTTTCCATACGTGGGCTACTACCTTGCACTCTACCAGTATCAGCACAACTCTGAAATTCTGGATGTCGAGCTCGCGATGAGCCGGGACAGCGAGACATTCGTTCACGTCCAGCCGGGATCGAAGATTCTCCCACTGGGACAAGAAGCGTGGGAATCAGAGCATCTATTCCCGACCGTTCCAGTGATGGACGAAGAAGAGGTACGCATTTACTACGGCGGTGGACGAATGATCGACGTACCATTGGACCAGCAAAAGCGACTCGGGAAACGATCGCTCAAGGTGCTGCCTGGTCTGGCGACGCTTCGAACGGACGGATTCACGTCTGTCGGCATGAAAGCCGCGGGTCAGGGGAGTTTGACGACCTTGCCGTTCCAGCTGGAGGAGCCGTGCCAGCTCAGGCTCAACGCGAATTGTAGAGCCGATTGCTCGATCGTTGTCGAGGTTCTGGAGCCAGTAGCGACGACGCCGATGGACGGATACTCGATCGAGGACGGAGTTCCCGTCACGGAAGATGCCATCGCTTTCGCGGTGCGGTGGCGCGAATCAAAAGATCTCCCGATCGGCGTCTGATGCGACTGCGCTTTCATTTAAGAGGCGATAAATCATCGCCGCGGCTATACAGCTATTCCTTCGACCGTTCCGCGTAACACGACAGCAGAGGACACGATGAAGACCTATCGAGTAGCGATTCTGGGGTGTCGAGCCAGGGGCACCCAACAGGGACACGCGTATAAAGCCCACCCACGAACCGAGATCGTGGGGATGTGCGATCTCGTCCAGGAGCGGCTTGACGCGCTGGGTGACGAGCTGGATGTGAGAGACCGCTTCACCGACCTGGACGAGATGATCGACAAAACTCAGCCTGATATTGTTGCCATTCCGACCGGTACGGAGTTTCACCACGAGCTGGCCATGCGCGTGTTGGAACACGGCGTGCACATCGACATCGAAAAGCCACTCTGTACGAGTTTGGATCAGGCTGATGAGGTGGTAGCGAAGGCGAAGGAGAAAGGCGTGGAAATCGCCGTTCACCATCAAGGCCGGGTTGGTGCGGGGGTAGTGGCGGCCCACAAGGCGTATGAGGAGGGTCGCATCGGCAAGCTCCTCTACATCTACACGCGGGACAAGGGCTACTACGGTGGGCTTGGCATCATGAACATCGCGACGCACAAGGTGAACACGATGCTCAAGTTCGCCGGTCACGTACGCAGCGTGTCTACCGTGGCGACGACGGATGGCCATTTGGTCAGACCCGAAGACGCGGTGACCTCGCCTCTGGGCATGGGGCCGATCACAGGCGAATACATTACGGCGACGTTGCAGTTCGACGACGATGTGGCCGGAGGACTCCTCCAGCACCGGCTGCCAAAGATCGATACGAAGCTTTCGGCGATCGAGCTGTTCGGGACCGAGGGGCGGATGATCGTTCGCTGGGAAGCTGCGTGGCTGTTGCCCAACGCCCATTTCATCCCCGGTGAGGGCGACGTGTGGGAACCGATCGATCTGATCATTCCGGAGGGCTTCGACCCCGATGGCGACGCCCTGCTCGACGAATTCTGCTACGTGGATGAATATGTCAAGGCACTGGATGAGGGTCGCTCCCACGAGTGCAGTGGCGCGGAGGGGTTGCACGTCATCGAGGTTCTGATGGGGGTCTTCGAGTCAGCCGCATATGGGAGACGAGTCGAGCTGCCACAGGAGAATCGGAGGCATCCGTTGCTCCGGTGGCGGAAGGAAAACGGGCTCGGCGAGCCGGACCCGGTTGTAAGAGATCACCGCGATTGGGCAGTCGATGAGGATAGGCGATTGGGGCGCATCTGACCGTGGGTCGGTATCGCGCCGCCGTGATCGGTTTGGGTTGGATGGGACTTCTGTCCGACCTGGGACATCGTCCGAAGGACCGCTATGACGTGGACGACGTCGACCGTCCGACGCCGGAGCTGGATGTCCACCGGCAGTTTCATTTCCACGAGGGTGCCGGAGAAATAGACGTCCCACACAGCTGGGCGGAGGTGATGAATCTCCGGCCCGATGTGGACCTTGTGGCGGGTGCCGAACGCGATCCGAAACGGCTGAAGGTATTCAGGGAACGATACGGGATCGACAAGGTCTACTGCTGCGCTGAAGAATTGCTGAGGAAAGAGCAGATCGATGTGGTGGCGATCGCGACGAACACGAAAGGGCGGGCTGATCTGACGTGCCTGGCCGTCGAGTGTGGTGTGAAGGCGATCGCGATCGAAAAACCGATGGCCCACACGCTCGATGAAGCGGACCGGATGGTGCGGGTATGTGCCGACGCGGATGTTCCGCTTTGCTGTGGCGCCATCCCGGTCAATCACCCCTCCTACGGATCCGCCAAGGAGCTGATCCAGCGAGGTGAGGTAGGCGAGATCCTATCGATCGAGGCCGAGGCGCCGGCGGCGCAGAAACAGAATTGGTCCTTCTTTGTCGACAGCCCGCCGGCCTGGGTCGTCGGCAGTCAGGATGGCGAACGGAGGGAATCGGGCAGCGACGAGTTCGCCGGCCAAGGGATGATGGTGACGGTCGACGGGGACATCGTGTTCTTCCGAAAGAGCGCAGGTCTATTGCGAGTGACGGGGACCGAGGGCGAGATCACGCTCGACAGAGGATGGCGCCTCTGGAAAGACTTGGAGACATCAGGCCGCAAGCAGCGAGTCGAAATGGAATGGCCGGGGCTGCGACTGGCGCCAGGCTACAACGCGGTTTACGGTCTGGCGGATCTGATCGATTGCCTAGAGGGGAAACTCGACGAGCCGAAGAACTCCGGTCGTCGCGTGGCGATCGCCCTGGAGGTCGAGCTTGCGCTCAAGCAATCCTCGGCCGAGGGTGGTGTTCGTGTCGACATGCCGTTGACGGATCGATCCGCCGGTTTGCAGTATGACTGGTTCAGGTAGCGTGAGATGAAACACTTCCAAGTTGAGATGGGTGACATTCGGGTTCCGGCCGGCTGGACAGACGACCCGGAGCGTCTTCTTCAGGTGGGTTGGAAGGGCCAACCGATCACTGGGTTCTGTCAATCATCTCGGCGCTGTTACGTCTATCCCGTGATGACACCGGCCGGCGTCTGCGTAACGAACGAACGTCCCACGAGCGACCACGCTTTTCACCAGTCGGTGACTGTTGGGAACGATTATTTCTTCACGTATCAGACTTCCAACGCCGGACGCTTCGAAGACCCCGGTATGTGTTTCTACACGAACGAGGTCGACATGCGGGGTCGTGGTGAAGGGCGGATCGTGGCAACCGTTCACAACGAGGCGACCGAGCTGGGTGAATCGCATCTCGAGTTCATCGTGCGGATGCAATGGCAGGGGGCCGAAGAAGGCTACGCGCCGAAATATCGACGGGTGGTGGGTGAAGAGATGCGGACGATGAGTGTCTTTCCAGGAGAGACCGCCAACGTGATCGATGTTCGGTCGCAGCTTCGGCCGACGGATCGGGACATCCGGCTCGGTCCGTCCAGGCACGGATATTTTACGATTCGTGTAGCCGACCATCTCCGGGTGGTCGATCCGAGCGGGAAACCGCAGGGCGGACGCCTAATCGATTCGGAGGGACGCGTCGATGACGAAGTCGGCTGGCAGCACGCCGACTGGGTCGACTACTCAGGGACGGACTCGGAGGGTCGAACAGCAGGCTTGGCGGTCTTCCAATTTCCGACGCTCGGTAACTCCGCGTGGTATGCGGCAACCTATGGAACAATCCGCGTGAACCCATTTCGTAAAGGTGCGACGTTCATCAACCGAGGTGAGGAAGTGGATCTGGCCATACGCGTCGTCGCGCACGATGGGGATCCGAACGAAGCGGGTGTGGCGGAGCTTTACGCGGCGTTTAGGGAGGAAATAGGGACGTAAGGGTTCGCGAATAAATAAGGCTATATCCGGATCTCTCAACGAGATGAAGTGGGTGAAGGTGCCGTGGTTCCTGGCATGGGGGCGCGGTTAGAGTGTGCGGAACCTCTTCGGAATCTGCTCAGGGATGTTTATGTCTCCGACGGTAAGGAAGATCATATCGTTGAATGCGTCGAGTGTGCGGAATCCGCTGGCTCGGTTCTTGACGATTTGGACGATTCGGTTGAGGCCTTCGGCGATGGCGTTGGTAAGACGCGTGTTCACGAATGCGAGGACGCCGAAGAAGTGCTGTCGCAGGGTCCTGACGAACTTTCGCAGGGGTTCAAGTCGACTTCTGAGTGCGGACGTCGTCCAGCATTTCAGGAAGCGTTCGGCAGCCCAGGGCGCTTTGTATTCCCAGAACTGCTCGAACTCGTCCTTGAGTCTCCAGGCTCTATAGATTCGGTAGTTCGCCTTCTCCAGTGCTTTGAGTGTCCGAGTATCCCCTCTGGAGCGTGTCGCTGAGTGCCGGTAGAGGAGCCATCGGAGGCCCTTCATGGCTTTGCGCTCATCCGGGGCAGCTTTACGCCACTGGTCCTTACGGACCTCGTCAACGGCAGCATTGAGAGCCTTGACGATGTGAAAGCGATCGAGGACCAGCTTGGCATTCGGACAGTGTTCCTGGATGGCTCCGATGTAAGCTTCGCTCATGTCGCAGCAGGCCCACTCGATCTTGGATCTCCGGTAGGGACTGAGAGCCTCTGTGAAGAACCGATCGATCGTTTTACGCGCCCTGCCGCGGCCAACCCACACCACGCAGGAGCGGTCCAGATCGTAAACGAGCGTGGCGTACCTGTGACGCTTGGCGTAGGAGATCTCGTCGATCCCGATGGTTTTGAGCCCTCGGATACGATGACCTTCACGAAGCCGCGTGATGGATCGGTGAAGGAGATCCGACAGCGTCGAGGCAGAGATGCGCAGTAACTCGGACGCCGCCTTCTGCGTCATGGTCTGGCAGTAGCGCAGCATGGCATACTCGAAGCGATACGTCACCCGAGAGAACCGCTCCGCCCACGGAATCTCCTCGACCACACGACCGTGGGTAGGACACCGAATCTCCCGAGGATGGTAGAGAAGCCAGACCCTCCACCCGCACACCGGAATGTCACGCCACCGACGCGGATGGGGCATTGTGCGGACGATTTTACCTCGACGGCCGCACTCTGGACAACAACAACCATTCTTATGTGGCTTTACGGCGATGACGAAACAGCTTCTCCCCTCAAACCACCAGCTGACAACACGGAACCCCTTGAATCTCAGCAGTTTCGATAGTAATCTGCTCCCGGTCATAGGTCGCACCCCCTTCGCTTTGATTGTCCTACACACACAACCAAGCGTAGGGAACGATCTATGACCTTGTCATTCTATAGTTTCACCGTTGAGAAACCCGGATAGAGCCATAAATAAACGGTCGATCTCAATGTTGAGCCATTGGCCGGATCGTGTAGTTCCAGTCGCCGTGGAAATCGTGCGGAGTGAGATCGATTTGGGTCATCTGTTCATCGGTCACCTTGACCCCGTTAGGGTAGGGTCGCTTGTCGATCTCGGAGCGTACTCGGAGACCGGCTTGAGTGGTCGTTCCGGCAATGAGATTCACGGTTGCAGCCAGGCTGACCAGGGGCTTGCCTCGCCAGTTCATAGCGATGAAGGAGAACAGGCGATGTTCGATCTTGTTCCACTTACTAGTGCCAGGAGGGTAGTGGCATACGGTGATCGTCAGGCCAGTGCGATTCGCAAAGCGCTGCAGCTCCCACTTCCACAGCCGCGTCTTGGCACCGTTGCTGCCGCCTGCGTCCGCCGTGATTAGCAGATGCGTCGAAGTGCCGTAGGCGGGCCGTCCCATGTTCTTCCACCAACTTCGGATCGCATTCACGGCGAAGCTGGCCGTGTCGTGATCGATACCGACACTTACCCAGCCTTCATCACGGCTCAGATCATACACTCCATAAGGGATCGCCTTGCCCTGAGCAGGCACTATGAAATCGTGTACCTTCACACGCTCCGGGTCTCCCTTGGGTCGCCATTCTCGGCCAGGATTCTTGAAGTCGCCGATCAACTCTTTCTTCTTGGTGTCCACCGAGATAACGGGAAGGCCCTGCTGCTGCTGGCTAATCCGATCATCGAGGTAAACGAACTGAGCGTCCCGATCCGGGTGTGCAGATCCCTCCCTTGTCTTCCGATTCGCCTGCAGCGTGTAATCGTGTTCGTGCAGGAGATTGGCAACGATCCTGGGGCTCACCGAATGCCCCATCGCTTGCAACTCGGCGGCCAGTTTGCGAGTGCTCTTCGATGTCCATCTCAGAGGATTGTCGTCAGGCGACCCCGCAGTCGTTGGCTCGACCAGATCATTCAGGTCCTGCCACAGCGTCGGGTCCGTGTCGGCCTTCCGCTTACGACCGCCGCCTGGACGCCGGATGCGAGCCGGGTCCAAAGGTTCGTCCGACCTCAACTCCTGAATGCCACGAAAGATCCGCTCTCTGGACATTCCTGTCGCCAGAGCCACAATCGCGATCCCACCGTGACCCAACGCTTCGGCTTCCGTGGCGGCCCACAGACGACGCGTGCGTTCCGTCAGCACCGGAGCCAAGGCTTCATACTTCGTTCGGAGAGTTTCGACGTCCACACTCCGAGCGTAAGATCATTACCTTGAAAAGTGCAGCACTTATTTCGTGGCAAACCCTAAGAGGCGAAGGTATTGTCATCCCAGCGGCTTTTGCCCGGGGATCCATTCTCCGGCCGGCATCAGAAACGGGAGTGCGAAAATCAGAGTGGACCCCCCTTCGACAAGCTCAGGACAGGCGGCTAAGAAGCGTACCGGGGCGACATTGTCTTCGTGAGAAGGTGTGAAGTTGCCTTGTTGTCGAATTAGCCCGCTTTAGCGGGCTTTGCTGCCTTAGCGTGGGGCTTTAGCCCCACGTACCGGGGTGACAGTGTATTTTTCATTGACCCACCACACAGACAGGATCTGACATGAAAGTTGGTATCTACGCATCCATGTTCGGGCAAGACGATCCTCCCACCCTGGAGAGCATCGAGAGTTACATCGAGTTGGCCTATGCGCTGAAGGTCGATCTGATCGATTTCCGCGGAAACCGTGGGTTCTCGTCGATCGACCACGCGTATCTGTTCGACATCAAGATGCAGTGTCTCCACTACGGTTTGTCGATCGGATACGTCGCCTCGGGTGGGCACTTTACCAGGAACGATGCGACCGATCTTCCGGAGAAGCTCGAGCAGATCAGAAAAGACGTCGATGTGGCGGTCACGCTTGGGGCTCCCATGATCCGCGTGTTCGTCGGTCCGCCCATCGAAGATCACGACGAGCAAAAGGTGGAAATCCAGGCCTTTCAGGAGTCGTGTGACTACGCGGCCGATAAAGGAATCGCTCTCGGTATTCAGAACCATCCATCGACCGGCGACGATGTCCTGCGCATTCTCGAGCAGTCGAACCGAAGCAACCTCACCCACATTCTGGATACGGGAGAGTGGGTGGGTTCGCCATCGCGCAACAAAGGTGTTCTGGATCCTGCATACGACATTTACGGCTTTATGGAGCAGACTGCGCCGCACGCTTCACACGTACGGGCCAAGTTCTACAAGATCGATTCCGGACAGGAAGAGTGGATAGACTACGCACGCATCATCTCGATATTGCGCGACGCGAATTTCAACGGTGCCGTGTCCGTCGTGTTCGAGGGGAAAGACATCAACGACTGTGATGATACCGAGGTGATGCGGTTGGCGGTGGCAGAGCTGCGATCTCTCACCGCGTGAAGAAACCGACCGATCCGCGTGGGGATGAATCCCCACGCTATGATAGCCCTTCGACTTCGCTCAGGATAAACTCCGCCCGCTAAAGCGGGCTGGTAAGCCTCTAGCCGGCTTCAGCCGGCTTCGCATTACTAGCGTAGGGCTTTAGCCCTACGCGATTCGAGGTAGTGATGATTGACCGTGCTAGAGTGCGCGAGGCCCTGACGGGGCCGATGACGTCCATCTCGACGCCGTTCAAAAAAGACGGGGCGGTGGATCACGACAGTCTGCGCCGGACGCTCGATTTCAACATCGAGGCGGGCAGCAAGACGATGCTGCTGACGGCGGGGGACAGTAACTTCATTGCGATGTCGGATGCGGAGATCGCAGAGGTTTCGAAGACCGTCGTGGATCACACGGCCGGGCGCGCGATGGTGGTCACCGCGGATCGACATTTTCATACGCGGCAGGCTGTCGAATTCGCGAAGTATGCAGCGGAGATCGGATCGGACGTGCACATGGTATTGCCGCCGGACTGGGCGTCATCGTGTACGTCGGAGACCTTGCGCGATCATTACGCGGCTGTCGCCGAACACATTCCGGTGATGCTGGTGACGGGTGTCTTCATCCCGCGCGGGGAGGAATTCGGGCTGGAAACGATTCGGATGGTCAGGGACACTGTCGAAAACGTCGTGGCCATCAAGGATGACATGCACGGTAGGTTCGTCCGGAAGATGGCCCTCCTGGTACACGACCAGTGGGCGGTGTTCGCGGCGGGGTCGAAGCAAGATCATCTGCTTCTCCATCCCTATGGATGCGATGGTTACATGTCGACGATGATGATGTTCAAGCCCGAAATCCCTCACGCATACTGGTGCGCCATCGAGGCGAACGACACGGCGGCGGCTACCGCCATTATCCAGGATTACGATGTCCCGTTTTACGACCTGATCCTGTCTTCGCCCGGCAGTTTCGATGCGGCGATACACGGTGTGCTGGAGATCTTTGGCATCTGCCAGCGCTGGCGCCCCCCGCCTTACTATAACTTGAGCGATGAGGAGATGGAGAAGCTGAGGGATGAGCTGCAGGGGATAGGGCTGCTTTGAACGCACGGGGATAAAGAAATCCCCACGCTAATTCAGCGAAGCCCGCTAAAGCGGGCTATAGGATTTCAGTCGGCTTCAGCCGGCTTCGCATTTCTAGCGCAGGGCTTCAGCCCTACGCGGATCGATCAGAGGGTCATCATGAAAATTTCCCGTGTCGAAGCGATCCATCTCGCGGAAATACCGACAGACCCGCCACCTATGCGCGAACTGCCGAACCGGGCGAACGTGACGATCGTCGAGGTGGAGACGGATGATGGGTTGATCGGCTACGGCAAGGCTGGAGAGAGCGCATCTGCGGTGGCACAGATCAACGGGTCGTTCTCGGATTTCCTGAAGGGTCGGGATCCGATGTTGACGGAGGAGATCTGGAACGGGATGATTCAGACCTTCGGCCGCGGAAACACCAGTGTACTCGCCGGGATCGACCTGGCCTTGTGGGATATCAAAGGGAAAGCGCTCGAGGTGCCGGTGTGGCGGCTGCTCGGGGGTGCCCAGAGTTGGGTGAGGGCCTACGTGTCATTCGGACTGGGAGGCCCTAACACGAGCATGTCGATGGTGCCGGCCTACACGACCGACGAACTGGTCGAGGAAGCAACGCTTCTGGTCAACGGCAGCCACACCAAGCTGAAGACGGGTGTTGGCCGGTTCCCGGTCCCGAATCCGGATGCCGACGCGGAACGGATGATCGCCCTTCGGGAAGCGTTGGGACCGGACGTGATGCTGATGATGGACGCGGGCAAGGGCATGACGTTCCACGATGCCCTGCGCCTGTGCAAGCTCTGCGAGCCGTATCACATCGAGTTTTTCGAGGAGCCGGTGGTCGACAATGATCAGCGGCAGCTGGCAACCCTTCGACGGCAAACCACGATTCCGATGGCGGCGAACCCTGCGGGGATGCGCGATGTCTATCGCGAGTTCATCGCCAACGAGATTGTCGACTTCATTCAGCCCAACGTGGCGCAGATCGGTATCACGGAGTCGAAAGCGATCGCCGACATGGCCGCTGCATTCAGGATGCCTATTTCAAACGGGAATGGGTCGGGCCCGCACAACATGCATCTACAAGCGGGGATGCCGAATGGGTGGGGTGTGGAATTCCACTATCGGCACTGGATGGTGTATCGGGCTGTCTACAAGGATCTGCCCGAGCCTGCTGAAGGATGGCTCACGTTGCCCGAGACGCCGGGGCTGGCGCTGGATCCTAAGCCTGAGGTCGTGGAGGAGTATCGCCAAAACAAAGGCAGCCACTAAGCCATTGCGTAGGGACGGTTCGCGAACTGTCCCTACTGTCTTTGGCGGGGTTTTCATCCTACCCACAGCAGACGTTCTTTTCCCCCACAATACTCTCGTGTCTGTTCGATAAGCTTGTCCGTTGTTGCCTTGACCGTCTCGAGCGGCGTATTCGGGTTACCCTGGACCATGTAAACGCAGCTCGTGCTGTCGAGTCCGACCTTCGTTTTCTCCACCTGTCGCACTTCCAACCGACATAGCATTTCGTTGCTCGAATCGATGTAGGCGTATTCGCCCGCCGGGACGGTTTCCGATCTGTCCTTTCCGAGCGGGTGAAAATGTTCCTCACCCGTCGTCAGGCGGAGGGAGATATCCCCTTTGACCGCCGTCACGTCGTGGGCGCCGATCGATAGGAAGGTCTCGAGGGACAGGCAGTTGTAGATGTCCACGACGAGACTGATTGAAGCGATGTTGCCTCGACTCAGGAAGAGCCCGAGCATGCGCTCGGATGAGCTGGGGAATTTGCGATTGGACCGGCCCACTTTGTCGTGTAGAGCGCGAAAGCCGGCAAGGGTTGGATCGGTCTCAAGCGTTTCAGGTGTGTAGCGTGTCTTCAACCGCTCGAACAGATCCTGTCGATATCGGTCGAACGCGTCCGATTGTTGCCGGTTCTCGAGCCCGTCGATGACCAGGCACGCACACACAACGCCGAGGTTGGATACCTCTGGCGCGAGCGTGAATGTCCTTTCGGTCACGGTTCAGGCCCTAGCGCTGGCGATTCGTGTTTGGGCGAATCAGTAGACGGGCAGATAGGTCTCCATCTCCCACGCGCTAACGCTCTGGTGATACTGTCGCCACTCCTCGCGCTTGACGGAGAGATAGGTCTCGGCGTACTTGTCTCCGAGCGCGCCGATTACGACCTCGTCGGCTTCCAGATGGTCCATCGCCTCCTTCAACGACGACGGGAGATAGTCGATGCCTCGATCGGCCAGCTCTGCATCGGTCAGTTCGTAGAGGTTCTCATCGTTCCGCTCGCCCGGGTTCTTCTTGTTCGCAATACCGTCTAGGCCGGCGGCCAGGAGTGCGCTGCACGCCAGGTAGGGATTTGCGGCGCCGTCGACGGTGCGGTTCTCGATACGCCCGGGTCCGGGAATGCGGACCATCTGCGTTCGGTTGGAAGCACCATAACTGACGTAGACGGGTGCCCACGAGGCGCCAGAGTCTGGAGCGCTCCGGACGAGACGTTTATAGCTGTTGACGATCGGGTTGGTTACGCCCGCAAGGGCTTTGGCGTGATCGAGGATTCCTCCCATGAACCAGTAGGCTTCTTGTGACAGCCCGTTCTCGTCATCCTCGTTCAGGAAGATGTTCCGATCGCCTTCCCAGAGACTCATGTGGAAGTGAGCACCGTTCCCGGTCAGGTGGGAGAAGGGTTTGGGCATGGTGGTCGCGCGAAGTCCTCTTTCTTCGGCGACGACCTTGATCATCCACTTGAAGAAGGTGTGTCGATCGGAGGTTGTGAGAGCGTCGCTGTAGTGCCAGTTGATTTCGAACTGACAGTTCGCGTCCTCGTGATCGTTGGCATACGGCCCCCACCCCATTGCAAGCATGTGGTTGATGAGGGTCGTCATCAGGTCGAGGTTGCGGTTGAGGGTCAGGAGGTCGTAGCACGGCTTGCCCAGGACGTCGAGCTTGTCATAGATCGCATAGGATCCGTCTTCCTGCGCTTGCAGGAGCATGAATTCCGGTTCGACGCCGACGTTGAAGGTGTAGCCGAGTGCGTTAGCCTTGTCCAACTGGCGTTGCAGGATCGTACGGGGGCAGTAGTTGTAGGGTTCCCCTTCGACCTGAATATTTCCGGCGACCCAGGCCATGTTTTCCCGCCACGGCACACGTGTGAGCGATCGGAAATCCGGAATGTTGGCCATATCCGGGTCGTGAGGTCCCTGTCCCATTTCACCGGCGGCGAATCCGGCGAATCCGGCGCCTTCGGACGCCATTTCGTCGAGGTTGCTGACGGGCACGACCTTGGCTTTCGGAGCCCCACCCATTTCGACGAATGAGCAGAGGAAGAATTCGATGCCCTGCTCGTTGGCCAGCGCTTTGACCTGATCGAGGTTCATGGATTGTCTCCCGTTAAGATGTCGATGCTTCCATAGACTGGTATGCGGATTGTCCAACCGGCTGTATGTCCCATTCCGATCCAGCTTCCATCAGGACGGACCAGAGGTAAGCACCCAGAGATCGTGCCCCGATGATCGAATAAGTGGGCAGGTCATCCAGGTCTCTGCGGATGATCAGTTGGTTTGTTTTTGCGACGCTGCTTTGACGGGCGTGGCCGGTCGGAAACGCGGAGTCCGCGAAATCCAACCCGCAAACCTTGCTCATCAGCGCCGGAGCACGGGGGCCAATGATACGGACTTCGGCGCGTCCGGAAGTGATGTCGGTGCACGTGACGAGTGATTCGCCGGTGTGGGACCGCACCTCCGCCAGGGTCTTCGTCTCTTCGCCCGGGGAGACGGCCAGGTAGAATAGATCCGCTCGAAGACGTACCACACACGTTCCAGACAGGTGAGTGATTTCGCCGATGCTCAGTTCTGGCAGGTCGAACGTGGACTGCATTACCGTCTCTGAATCAGAACCCTCCACTTGGATCTTACCGTTCTGTGTTTGGTCGTGCAGGACGACGCTGTCACGTGCAGCCGATACTTCGACCTCCACGCCGGAGAAGACATCGGGCACTGACCATCCTTCCAGGTCGACGAAGGTCGCTCCAAGACCGAGCAGGAGGTCGTGCAGAGGTGAACGCTTCTGGGCAGTCGCTGGCACGTTTCAGCTCTTCAGTCTTTGGCCTTCGGGATCGAAGAACGGTCCGTGGTGGACGCGAGCCTCTTCGAGCCGGCCATCCCGATGGATGCTGAAGGACGCGCCTTCATCGGCGGCGATTTCTGGAGGCAGCCAGCAGAGCCCGATTGGTTTCTGGAGCGTCGGACTGAAGCGTGAGGAACTCACCCATCCTACGATGTCGAGTGCGCCATCCTCCCGTCGCTTCACGATCTGCAGACCCTCATCCGGCACGACGCTCTTCCGAACCATTTCGAACCCGACTAGCCGTTGTCGCGGGCCGTCGGCGGCGATCCGCTCGAGGGAGCGTTTGCCCAGGAAGTCGGCCTTTTCCAGCTTCACCGCCCAGGCAAGATCTGCACCCAGGGCGTCGGAGATGGCATCGGTGTCCTGGCCGACGATGAGATGGCCTTTCTCGAGACGGAGAATCCGTTGCGCTTCCACGCCAAAGGGCGCGATACCGAACTCTTCGCCCTCATCGAGGATCGATTCCCAGACGTGAAGACCGGAAGCCGCCGGGCAGTGAATCTCGTATGAGAGCTCTCCAGTGAATCCGATCCGGAGGACGCGGCAGGGGACATCGGCAACGCGTGTTCGCCGAATTCTCATGTAAGGGAACGCCTTGTTGCTCAAGTCCCGTTTCGTCAGCTTCTGCAGCACATCGCGCGAGCGCGGTCCAGCGAGATTGAAAGCGGAATAGGTCTCGGTCAGGTCGGTCAAGTGGACGTTACCACCCCAGCCGGATTGCAACCACCACTGGATCCATTCGAAGGCACTACCCGCACCGGTCGATGTGGTGCTCAGGTACCACGTTTCATCGTCCAGGTGGGCGCAGACGCCATCGTCGAGGACGACACCTTCGTCGTTGCACATCACGCCGTAGCGTACGCGTCCTTTTCGAAGTCTTCTCCATTGGTTGATGTAGAGCCGCTCCAGCAGATCGGGCGCACCTGGACCCGTCAGCTGGAATTTCCCCAGCGGGCTGACGTCGATCAGGCCAACGCGTTCGCGGACTCCGTTCACTTCGGATTCCGGGTCGCCGTAGTGTTCCGGTCTCAGCCACGGGCCGGCGACCATCATACTCGCATCGTGGTCCAGGTGCCAGTCGTGCACGGAGGATACCTGGACAGGTTCCATGTTCTGACCGGCCAGGGCACCGAGCGTGACCGGCACGGTGGGAGGGCGCGACGTCGTTCGACCGGTTTCCTGGATCGATTGACATTTGATGCGGGCGCACAGCCGCAAGGCGTTGACGGAGCACATTTTGCCCTGGCACGGCCCCATCGAGATGGTGCTGTAGCGCTTGAGAAGCTCGACGCTGTCGTATCCTTCGGCGAGACTGGTGGCCACGTCGATATCGGTCACGTCTTCGCAGTAGCAGACGAACCGTTTCTTCCCTTCCGGGTCAGGGATGCGATCTGACGTACGCCGATGGGTCTCCGATTTACGGCGTTCCAGGTCCTGGGCATCGCCCGCCATCGGTTCGTCACCGAAACCGAGGAAAGCGGCGGCGCGCTGACCAGCCATGGAGCCATCCTCCATCCGGACATCCAATGGATCGGCTCCGTTTGCGCTCCCCGCGGCGTAGAGTCCGGGTGGGATGGGGTCCGCGCTCATTTCTGCACGTTTCTCGTCGTAAACCGATTTACCGCCCGCCGTGTAGAGCAGGTCCAGCGCCGGCTCCCAACCCGTGCTGACAGCGATCACATCACACGCGATGACCTGGTCGGAACCCGTCACGACATCGCCGCTGGCATCGACTGCAGCAATGGTGGCCGAAGACACGTTCTGCCGTCCGTTCGCCCGCACGAGTAGGGTTCGGTTGTGAATAGGCACGCCGGCTCCGGTGAGTTCGGACGCGGCCGGATGATCCGTCCCCTCGCGTTCATCCACGACAGCAGACAATGCGACCCCTGCTGCGTGCAGGCCCGCAGCTACAAGCCAACCGTCGTCATTCGCGGTAGCGATCAGGATACGTTCGCCCGGGGTTACGCCGTACAGGTTCAAGAGTCGCTGAACAGCGCTGCCGAGCATCACGCCGGGGAGGTCGTTGTTGTCGAATAGCGGGGGTACCTCGATCGTCCCCGTCGCGACGACGATGGCATTCGCCCGGATCTTGAAAAGACGGTTTCCACGAACGGCGGCGAGCCAGTTGTCCTGATACCAGCCGAGGATCGTGGAGTCGGTGTGGACTTCGATGCGGGTTTCCGCCTCGACTTCGTTGCGCAGGTCGTCCTGGGTCGAGGCATCGGATGCCGAGCGCCAGCAGAGGTGTCCTCCCAGGTCGGCGTTCGTGTCGAAGAGTAGGACACGTGCACCTGCCCGGGCGGCGGACAGGGCCGCAGACATCCCCGAGGGCCCCCCTCCGACGACTGCGACCTCCCCGTGTAGATACTGCTTATCGAACGATCCCCAGGGCGTGCCATGATCGACGACGCCTAGCCCCGCGGCCTTGCGCAACGAACGTTCGTAGAAGGGCCATAGCTTGCGGGGCTGTATGAAGGTCTTGTAGTAGAAGCCCACGGGCATGAAACGAGCACCCAAGCCGGTCAGGGACATGACGTCCTGGTCCAGAGAGGGCCAGACGTTCTGAGGGTTCACGTCCATGTCCTCTTCCACGGGGCGCTGGCAGGAGCGCACGTTCGGTTCATCGCCTACTTGCACCAGACAATTGGGGCAGTGACCGGCACAGCAAAGCAGCCCGCGCGGGCGGTGGTATTTGAAGGAGCGACTGAAGGTCCGAACACCGGCCGCACTCAGAGCCGAGGCGATGGTGTCGCCGGGATGGGCATTGTAGACCCTTCCGTCGAAGGTGAATGAAATCCGTGACGATCGATCGATGACTTCGCCGGACTGTTCTGACAGTCGAGTGGGGGCTGGCGATTTCCGCGGCACCTCAGGCCTCTTCCCACAAATAAGTTTTGGTGAACTCGTTGGTCTTGGTGTGTCGATCAGCGAGAAACCAAAGTCCACAACCTGATCCGTGATACCACCATTCGGTCTGCAAACCCATCGCGTTCGTGCGTGTGTAGAGGTAGGCGGCCCACTCCTCGTTGCTCACTTGCTGCGAAGGGTCGGGCCGAGGGCGGTATTCGCCGGCGCACCGGAATTCGGCGGCGTTTCGAGGACCGCAGTTTGGGCAGGGGACGATTAGCATGCGGTTGTCAGTGTTCTCTCCTGCGCCCTGCGGGCTTCCTCTCGTCTTCGCTCGAGACAGGCTCCGAGAACCAGTCGTCAGAGGTCAGGAAAGACGGCGATACGGGCGGCGTCAGTTCGAGCGTAGTCGAGAACACGCCCATTACGAATCGCGGATAGGGACTTCTCGACTCCGCTCGAAGTGACCCTGCTTTTTATCCTTTTACAGTGCCACCTACGTGACAGCCCATCAGTGCCCCACCGAGGCCGCTCCCTTTTCGCCGACGAGGTCGAATTCGGCGAAACGGGAAAGCCTGAAGGGGTGGATCAGATCGGGTGTCTTGTTGGTGGCGATGAGTTCTGCCATGGTCTTGCCGCAGATGGGGGACGCTTTGAAACCGTAGGTGCCCCAGCCGACGTCGAGGAGGAATCCCTCGACGGGTGTGAATCCCATGAGCGGGCTGAAGTCGGGTGGCATTTCGCAGAGTCCGGCCCATTGACGGAGGATTCGGACCTTGCTCAGGAAAGGAAAGAGTTCGAGGACGTGGCCGGCCAGTCCCTCGAGGAAGTCGAGGGAGGAGTTCATCGAATACGATCCGAACGGGTCGACGCTCGCGCCCATGACGAGTTCACCGCGGCTCGACTGGCTGACGTAGACGTGCAGGCTCCCGGATACGACGACGACGTCGAGAAACGGTTTGAGGGGTTCGGTGACGCACGCCTGTAGAGGCGCTGTGGCGATGGGCAGTTCGAGCCCGGCCATGGCAGCGATCGTGGATCCCCAACCGGCGGTCGCGTTGAGGACGGTTCTTGCGGCGATGTAGCCACGCGAGGTTTCTACGCCGCGAACTTTTCCATCGCGAACGTCGATTCCCGTCACCTCGGTCTGCTGGTGAATGTGCACACCACGGCGATCGGCGTGGTTGGCGAAGCCCCAGACGACGGCATCGTGACGGATGATGCCGCCCGGTGGATGATACAGGGCGGCCAGAACGGGATAGCGTGGATGCTCGCTCAGGTCGAGCTGGGGACAGATTCGGCTCAGCTCGTCGGGAAAGACAACGCGGGAATCGACACCCTGGAGCTGGTTGACTTCGGCCCGCCGACGCATCGTTCGAACGGCGCCGTCGGTGTGGGCGAGGGTGAGGTGGCCACGTTGGCTGAACATGACGTTGAAGTCCAGTTCGATGGCCAGTTGCTCGTAGAGTTTGACGCTCTCGTCGTAGAATCGGACACCTTCGGGTGTCAGGTAGTTGCTGCGGACGATGGCAGTGTTCCGACCGCTCCCGCCCGATCCGATGTAGCTCTTTTCGAGGATGGCCACATCGGTGATGCCGTGCTCTTTCGAGAGATAGTGGGCGCACGCAAGGCCGTGGGCGCCACCGCCGATGATGACGACGTCGTAGCCGTGTTTGAGCGGATGGTCGTGCCACATCCGAGGAGGAGGGCGACTGTCCAGAGCCTGGCGGACGAGCTTGAAGGGCACCTACTCGCGTTCCTTCCAGCCGGGTCCATCGCCCCACACTCGGTCGGTGCCGGCGAGAGGAATGCCGCAGATCATGGAGGCTTCGGCGCTGAGAGCGCGCAGATCTTCGGGCTCGAGGTCGTGGACGTCGGCCTTACCGCAGGCACGAGCGAGGATCTGGATTTCGGAGGTCATAGCCTGAAGGAGGTTGGCGACACGTTCGGCACCCTCATCGATGTCGAGGCGCTGCATCAGGTCAGGATCCTGCGTGGTGATGCCGACGGGGCACCGGCCGGTGTGGCAGTGGTGACAATGGTAGGGCTCGGTGCCGAGTGCCTGGTAGTCTTCGATGTAGAGAGGTTTATTGCAATTGAGGGCCATGAGGGCGGCCGTGCCGATGTAGATCGCGTCGGCGCCGAGGGCCATGGCCTTGGCCGCATCGACGCCATTCCGAATGCCGCCGGCGATGATGAGTTTGATTTCGCCATACATCCCGATGTCTTCGAGCGCCGCCCGAGCTTCGCACACGGCGGCGAGCGTGGGAATGCCCGTGTGTTCCTGGCAGATTTCGGCAGAGGCCCCCGTTCCGCCCTCCATGCCGTCGACGACGATGACGTCGGCTCCGGCCTTTGCTGCAAGGCGAACGTCGTCGAAGACCCGCGTCGCGCCCATCTTCACGAAGATGGGGACCTTCCAGTCGGTCGCCTCACGCAACTCCTCTATCTTGATGATCATGTCGTCCGGGCCGAGGAAGTCAGGATGTCGGGCGGGGGATCGCTGATCGACTCCGGTTGGGAGGTCGCGTTGCTGAGCGATGGCATCCAGGACCTTCGCGTCGAGGAGCAAACCGCCGGTACCGGGTTTGGCGCCCTGCCCGAGGGTCAGCTCGATGCCATCGGCCTGGCGGAGATGATGGATATCGATGCCGTAGCGAGACGGGAGGACTTCATAGATGAGGTGTCGACTGTGTTCCCGTTCTGCCTCCAACATCCCGCCGTCGCCCGTCGTGTTTGAGGAGCCCACGATGTTGGCGCCTTTGGCGAGCGCAACCTTGGCGTTGTATGAAAGGGCGCCCCAACTCATGCCGGTGATCATGATCGGAATCTGGAGCTCGATCGGATTCTCGACGTGCTTTCCACCGAGTACGGTCTCCGTCGAGCAGCGTTCTCGGTAGCCCTCGAGTGGGATTCGTGTGAGCGAGCAAGGAATGAAGGTCAGGTCGTCGAAGGTCGCCCAGTTTCGCTCCCGGAGGGTGCCGAATCCCCGAATCCGGTAGCGTCCGAGTTCGGCTTTGACCTGGATGTCCTCGATCGCGGCCGGTGAAAACGTTCCGCTGGTCTGGATCAGCCTGCCATCGTGGGCATCGTGCTCGTTCATCACTTACTCCCGTCCGTCTGTCCCGAAGCCGATGAGCTAAATGGCCTCGCGCCAGAGCGCGCGTTCCTTTTTGTCGAAGGTCCACAGCTTGCGCCCGGCGACCACTTTCTTGAATCCGTCGAGCCCTTTTTTATTTGAGAGGTGCGTGTTGAGCGTTGTGGCGAGGAACTCCTGGTCTTCTACGTTCGGCTCTTCCACGACCGCGTCATTACCCAGCTCCTTGATCTCCCCGCCCACAAAGCACACGGTTTCATACATCGAATCGGCAAAGGCCTCACCCGTGTCGCCGCAGATGATCAGCGTACCCTGTTGGCCCATGAAGCCGGCCATGTAACCACAGTTCCCTCCGACTACGACGAGCCCTCCCTTTAGAGCAACACCGAGTCTGGCAGCCGCATCTCCACGGATGACGACGGTTCCGCCACGGATGGCCGCGGCCGCACCATTCCCCGCGTTTCCGTCGACGATGACGTGTCCGCCCTTCATGGATTCAGCGAGTCCCCATCCCGCGCTGCCCATAATCTCGACGGTAGGCCCGTCGATCATGCCGGCGCAATAGTATCCGACGCTGCCTTCGAAGCGAAGGTGGGAATCCTGCAGTACTGCCACGCCCAGGTTGTGACGCGCGCCCGGATCCGTGACAATGATTCTCTTTTCTCCCGTGGTGGAGAGACGTTTGATCTCCGCGTTGATCTCCCTGGTTGTCTTTCCTTCGCACGCTACCGATGCCATACCCGGACCTCTCTCGCCCCGGTCTCACGGACTTCGAAGTCTCCTTCCAAAGCGGCACGCATGGCGATCTCTTCGGTGGCGACGGCGATGAACGAGTCGCTTTCCGACCATAGCAAGGGCTTGAGTGCGAAGGGGTCCCTTGCGTATCCAATCGTGTCGGACGTCGCGGCGAGGTAGCTAAATGAGCCATCGAGATCGACGAGCGAAGCTTCCATCGCCTCGCGGAGATCGGATCCCTTGCTGAGGCGCTCTCCGAGGTAGATGCCGATAACCTCGGAGTCGTTGTCCGTGTAGAATCGGACACCCCTTTGCTCGTAAATCCGACGGAGGATGTGGTAGTTGGTGATGTGTCCGTTGTGAACGATGGAGAGGTCGGGGCAACCGTGACCCCAGAACGGCTGGGAATGGCTCAAATCGATTTTGGATTCTGTGGACAGTCGGGTGTGGCCGAGTCCGTGAGTGCCCTTGAAGTCGGAAATGCTGTAGGTGGCGTTCAGGTTCCGGGGTGATCCGACCTGTTTGACGATTTCTAAAGAGCGCCCCATGCTCACGACTTCGACGTCGTGATGCGCTGCTTCGACGCGTCTTTCGAGATCTGCCGGGTCTTCGGGATCATCGACGACGAGTCTCAGATATTCGGCTGTTGATTTCTTCTGGCGCACCTTCGAGGTGGGGTGTACGCAGTCGCTGATCGCGTTTTCGATTGCTTCGTATTCTGCTTCATTTTCGGACCCACGATGGTCGCCGAGTTTGATCTGAAGCACCATCGCTCCAGGCGAAGGATCGCCATAGAGGGCCACCCCTGCCGAATCCGGTCCTCGGTCGTCCAGGGCCGTTAACATGCGGAGCACGGTGTCCCCCAAGCCTTCCAGCCGGCCATTTTTCCCCATCCATCCCACGATGCCGCACATGCGCTCGCTCCCGGTTTAAATCGAGACAACCCCGTGAACCGGTCGGATCCACGGGGGCACACAACTAAAGATCACTATGACGGAATCGCAAGGCTCTTGCAGTGCCGTTTGGAGCGCCAAGCGCGCCACCCTTAGTCCAGGTCATCCGCCCTGGGTCCAGTGGATGCGATCAAGTTGCGCGGCCTGAAGGGCCGTGATGTTTTGCGACAATATTCGAGTGCTGAACGCGATAAAGCTTGTCGCGGACCGTTGGCCCGCCTATTTAGCCCCTCCCAACCGTCCCAGCCCGTTGGGCTGGGCTAGGATATCGCGGGCCTTTGGCCCGCAGACTTGATTAAGGCAGGTCGATCCACCCTTTCACGTCGCAGCTGAAACGGTCCCCGAGGCCCGTGCAGTCGAAACTGCTGCCTCCCTTCATCCCTTTGAATCGGCCAGTGCCGTTGTAGTAGACGGCAGTCCCGACGCCCTTTCCGCCCCCCGCCTTGCTCGTCCATTCCTCGAAGTAAGACGACCCATCCGAGAAGGTGAACTTGCCGTAGCCGTGTTCGTCACCGGTTCTGTCGTTTTTGTAGTTGCCGGTGCCCCAGATTTCGATCGTGTAGGGCGGTTCGTCTGGGCCCACGATTCGCCTACCGGCCCCGCTTGCCCGGATGATGGCGATGAATCGGCCGGCATCATCGTCGACGAGCATTGTATCGAAACGGGATACGACGTTGATGTGGGTCGACTGGAATTCGATTTTCTCGCCTGCGAAAACATCGGGTCCTCCAAGGATCAACAAGGCGGCAACTCCAATAGAGATCAGCACATTTCTCACGTTGGGCCTCCTTCCCGTGTGTTTGTGGATGTGTTGTGGTGCTCGTGCTTTCGAGTATGTGCCACCGATCGTCCTTCGATACAACCTGCTTGGTGTTTGACCACAGCTCAGCATCACTCGTTTTGGCGATGAGGTCACTCAGGATGAACGGTCGCCCAATGTGTGGCTGGCATTGCGATTACTCACCAGCCTAACATGAACGATTCACGTCGGGGATCCGCGCCTCCGCGATAGGCAGCCGAATCGGGATCGACCACGATCGGGGCAAAACCGTTTGTGATGCCCCACGGGCCCACATCTTCAACCACGTGGCCGCGATCCTGGAGTCGGTCGATGACTTCCCTAGAGATGCGTCCTTCTACGGCCAGTCGGTTGGGAGCCATTGCGTGAGGCCAGGGCGACTGGGGGAAGCTGTGGCTGCAGAATCGAGGTGCGGCGACCGCATCCTGAACGTCGAGACCGAAATCGATGAGGTTGTTGAAGACTTGAAGACAGCTCTGCGTCTGGCTGTCCCCGCCAGGTGTTCCGAGGGTCATAAAGGGCTGGCCGTCCTTCAGAACCAGAAAGGTGCAAGGTGTGGTCCGAGGTCGTTTCCGTGGCGCGAGGGCATTCGGGTTGTCCGGGTCCAGCCAGAAGTAGCATCCGCGACAGTTGATCAGGATACCCGTGTCGCCCAGGATCATGCCCTGGAGCAGACCGGCATAGGTGCTCGGCGTAGCGGCAACGAGATTGCCCTGTTCGTCGGCCGTGGCAAGATGCGTGGTCCCCTCCTGTTCGTGTCTTGAATTGGGTGAGGATGAGACGCTCCCTGAAGGCTCGTGCGGCAGTGCCCCTCGCACGCCGATCGGATCGCCGGGAGGATAGTTGCCCTGGGCGGTTTCCTCGTCCAAAACCTCCCGCCGTGCAGCTGCGTACTCCGTGGACAACAGACCGTCGACGGGTACGTCGACGTGTGCGGGATCCCCGGCGTAGCGCTCTCGATCCGCGAAGGCGAGTTTCAGTGCCTCGACCTGGTGGTGGATGGCTTCGGGGGAGTTATGGCCGAGGGCTGCGATATCGTAGCCCTCGAGAATCTTCAGGGCTTGCAGGAGTACGATGCCCTGCGTCCACGTGCGGTTCGTGAAGATTTCGTATCCACGGTAGGTCGTCGAGATCGGTTCTTCGAGGGGGGACGTATAGTCCGCGAAGTCTTCCATCTCGTAGAGCCCGCCGAGATCCCTCAGAGCCGTCACCATCTTTTCTCCGATTTCGCCCTTGTAGAAGACATTCCGGGCGGCTTGGATTCCAGCAGCTCTCGACGATCCGCGTTTGAGTTCGCTCTCCTCGGCCTGTGCCATCAGCGAAAGGGTTCGAGCCAAGTCGGGCTGCTTGAATAGGGCTCCGAGTGTGGGGGGTTCACCGTCTGGGTGGAATACCCGAGCTGAATCGGGGTGGTTCCTGACGTTGGCCACTCGCTCCGGTGTCGACAGGGCGCGGCAGAAGAGTTGGTAGGCGGGAAACCCTTCCCTGGCGAGAGAGCAGGCATCGGTGGCGACTCGGGTGAAACTCATCGTGCCGTATTCTGCGAGCATCGTGAGCAGGGCGGAGATGACTCCGGGGACCGTTGTGCTGTGAACGCCCGGAGGGATTTCACCCCAGTTGTCCTTGTAAAGTTCGATCGTTGCTGCCTGAGACGACCACCCCTGGCCGACGACGGATCTGACTTTCCCTGTCGCGGCTTCGTAACAAAGCATGGCGACCTCACCGCCCAGCGTGTAGTGTGCGGTCGGCTCCAACACGCCGGCTGCGAGAGCTGAAGCGACCGCTGCATCGACGACGTTCCCGCCCCCATGGAGAACGCGCATCCCCGCCTGCGCTGTCAGCTGGGTTCCCGCACCGACCATGCCGTGTCTTCCCCAGACGATGGGGCGATGGGCGAACGGGCCGTGACTTCCAGGCGGGTAAGGATTCATTCTATTGGGTTCCTCACGCGAGCACTCGTTCTCACCAGAGATAGACGAAGAGCAAGTAGCAGGCTGCGATCACATACAAGCTGGCCAGGACTCCCGGACGTTTGTGGAGAGGCAAGCCTCTCTCAGGCACGTCGAATGGATACTCAGGTCTGACTGGCGATTGGTTCAGCGTCTTCTGAAGCCACGTGCCCTCGAGTACTTGGAGGCGAGAACTCATGAGCTCTCGGACGTCGGGTTTGTCGTGACGCTTGTAGATGAGGCCGGAAATCTCCTCATCGGTGGCCGGGCCACGCCACTGGTCGATGACTTTCGAGGCAATCAACATGCTCATGGCTGGCAGAATCAGATTCCAGAGATAGGCCCACCACGTGTTCGTGTACCATACGGGCAAGGACCAGTCGTTGAAGTCCGCGAGAATGGCCGAGAGACCGTAACCCAGCCCCACGACAAGACCGATCACACCCGTTGCACGGTGCACACGCGTGAACACCCCCATGAGAATTACGGTCATCAGGGGGACGGCAATGGCGCCGGCAAGCCTCAGGTAAAAGAGAAGCATGCCCTTTTGGAGGAAAGGGACATACGCAAACCCAAGGGCGATAATGAAGGGAACGGAGATGCGTCCCACCAGTGTGTAGTGTTCGTCGGACGCATTCTTGACGATGAATCGAGCGTAGATGTCGCGTACGAACAGACTCGATATGCCGATTCCGACCGAGTCAAAGGTAGAGTAGCCCCCTGCGATCAGACCGGCGAGCACGAGACCGACCAATCCAGGCGGGAGGTATTTCCGGACCATCAACGGATAGGCCTGGTCGCTGAACTCGAGGGTTGGGAAGTCGGCGTGCGCGAGGGGGCCGAGGCTGACGTTGAACCAGAGACAGATTGCCGTGGCCGCACTGGCGACGAGGGCGGCCATCTTGAAGTCCCATTCCGACCGGGCACCGAGAAACCGGATTGCCTCGTATTGATTGATGACGGCATAGGTCGTCAGGACGACGACAAAGCCGAGAGCGACAAGGACGGGATGCACACCGCTGGGAGCGTATCCTCCGACTCGAAGGAGCGTTCCTGGCAGAGTGGGATCGATCCCGGCGAGCTTGTCGGTCAGACCCATCCACCCACCCGCGTTTGACCACACGACGCCCCACAGTACGAACGAGGCAACGATCATGGCTACGGCCTGAAGGGCATCCGTGAAGACGCCCGCTCTGAGTCCACCTCTGACAATGTAGAGTACGGCGGTGAAAGCCATGGCCACGACGATCGGCCAAGCCCATCGTGCTTCAATGTCCGCAACCAGATTGAGAACGAGGAACACGGAGTAGAAGATGTTGCCGAGGACGTTGGTTCGAGACTGGATGTTGATGAGAACGGCGACGAACCGGGCAGCTGGACCAAATCTGAATTCGAGCCACTCCGCGTTCGTGAAGACGCCCGTGCGATACATCGGCACGATGACGAAGAAACTGAGGACGAACCAGCCGACGGAGATGCCGAGCCACCACTGGGTCAGCTGTGATAGGCCGAGGTCATAGGCGCCACCCACGATGGCGACGTAGTCTCCACTGTCGACGGCTGTTCCGAAGGCTGACAGACCGACGGCCCACCACGGCATGGATTTGGCAGCCAGATACCAGTCGAAGCTCTCCTGTTTCTTGCCGAAACGGGTGAG
Organism: Candidatus Latescibacterota bacterium; assembly: GCA_965198115.1. Classification (GTDB taxonomy): domain Bacteria; phylum Latescibacterota; class UBA2968; order UBA2968; family UBA2968; genus UBA6620. The sequence continues at coordinate 5,724,483 of OZ240241.1, forward strand.
ACCGTAGAGGACGATGCCACCGTTGATCACGAGGATGACCAGCCAATCGATGAGCGACATAGGGAGGCAATAAACGAAAAGCAGCCACTGCGGACACGGAGAACGCGGAGGGGCTTGGAGTAGCGTCCTGACTTTGTGGCCCTACCGGGAACAGAAGATAGATGGATCGGAGCTGCGGTTCCTGGCACCACTCCTGCACCTTAGGCTACGGGTGTCCAGGGAGCTGGGGGTGGAAGCCTTCTCCGGCGAGTAAGCATATGAACGGCGTTGTGTGATTTTTCCGACTTCTGACGACTGACCACTGCGGGCTGAAGGCCGCTCTGTGTGATCGGTGGTTCCCTCCTTATCATGTGCCTCAGTGACCTCAGTATTCTCAGTGGCGCATCTGTTTTTGGGGGTTCCATGCGACAGGTCTACATTTCAGGGAAGATGGTTCCGGAGGATGAGGCGAAGATTTCGATCTTCGATACAGCAGTGACGCTGGGCGATACGGTGACGGAGTCGACTCGGACCTTCAAGCACATCCCGTTCAAGCTGGACCAGCATATCCGCAGACTTTACAAGTCCTTGAAGGTGACCAGGATCGATCCGGGTTGTGATCCGGATATGATGAAGCAGATCACGATGGACGTGGTCGATGCCAATCTCCCGCTGTATGGCGAGGGCGAAGATCTGTGGATCGTTCACAACGTCTCGCGCGGTGTTTCGATGCCGGGACCCGATCCGACGGTTCAATCAGGGGGCGCCACCGTGATGATTCACACGTTGCCGATGGACTTGCGGGGCTGGGCTCGCTTCTATGAAGAGGGGTGTCACGCGGTGACGTCGATGAGCCGCATCATCCCGTCGCAGTCGTTGGACGCTCGCGTGAAGAACCGTAGCCGTATGGCGTATACGCTGGCTGAGATGGAGGTGAAGCTGGTCGATCCTGAGGCGCAGGGTGTCATTCTGGACATCGACGGGAACGTGGCGGAGAACAAGGGTGGGAATATTTTCGCTGTGACGGACGGTGTCGTGCGAACGCCACCTGCGCAGAACAGTCTGGCGGGGGTCAGCCGGGAAACCGCGTTGGAGCTAGCCGAGAAAGTGGGTATTCCCACGCAACAGACCGATCTGCAACCCTATGATCTCTACACGGCCGAGGAGCTTTTCTTCACCAGCACCCCCTACTGCATTATGCCGGCGACGAAGTTCAATGGGCTCCCAGTGGGAGACGGTCAGGTGGGGACGATCACGAAGCAGATCCTGGCGGCGTGGAGCGAGCTAGTGGGGATGGACATTGTGAAACAGGGGATGAAGCAACTGAATTGAGGATCGAGAAGCGAGAATCGAATATTGGCACTTTGAACCGGGATGCATTTTCGCTGACGTGAACCGTCCAACAGTGGACACGCGAATAACTGAGTGTCACCCCGGTACGCTTCTTGGCCGGGGCCCATTTTTCCGGCACGATGTTTCTCGCAAGAAGGACCAACAGCATAGAATGGATCCCGGCCTGAGGACCGCCGGGATGACAACCTTCTTTTCGCCGAGATATTGTCATGGTTGATCAGATTCAACGTCTTAAAACACTCATCGAAGAACAACGCGACTATCGCGCGGATTGTCTGAACCTGATCGCGTCGGAGAATACGCCGTCGCCATTCGTGGAGAGTCTGATCGTCGAGGAGCTGAACCGGCGATACGGCTTTTACTCGGGGATCGATCCGGGCAATCAGCATTACCAGGGAGCGCGACACGTTGCGGAGATCGAGAAGCTAGCGCACGAGGCTGCGCGGGATCTGTTCGGGGCGAAGTATGCGGAACTGCGTCTTCTGTCGGGAAACGTCGCGGGTATTGTCTCGATGTTCGCTTTGGGGAGCCCTGGCGATACGGTGCTGGAGGTGCAGAATGCGCACAGGTATGCCCACAAGCTCAATTCCTCCAACCTCAAGGTGGATCTGAAGCCGATTCCGATTCCGTGGGACGGCCAGATCTACAACATCGATCTGCCGAAGACCCTCGGGCTCATTGAGGAACACAAGCCGAAGCTGGTCGTGATTGGATCGGCGATGTTTCTGTTTCCGCAGCCAGTCCGTGAGATCAGGAATGCGATGGATGCCCATCGTCCGGATTCCCTTCTGATCTATGACGCGGCCCACGTGATGGGGCTGATCGCGGGAGGGCGTTTTCAGCAGCCTCTGGCCGAAGGCGCGGATGTTCTGATCACGAGTACGCACAAGACGCTGGCGGGGCCCCAGGGCGGCATGATCCTGACGAATGACAAAAGCATTGCCGAGCGCGTAGCTACTGCCACGGCCCCCCTGATCATTGCGAACCACCATCTGGCGCGAATCCCGGCACTTGCTGCGACGTTCATCGAGTGGAAGGCGTGTGTGGGAGCGCCTATGCGGATGCGATTGTGGGGAATGCGAAGGCCCTTGGAAAGGCGCTCGACGAACGAGGGGTCCCGATCGTGGGTTCCGACAATGGATACACCGAGTCCCACACGCTGATGGCGGTGGTCGATGCATTCGGTGAGGGGAAGACCATCGCGGACAAACTCGAATCGTGTCATGTCATCGTTGGTGGGACGACTGTCCCCGAAGAACACGGCCAGCACGGTCTCCGGATCGGCGTGCAGGAAGTGTCGCGCTACGGCATGACACCGGAGGACGCAGGGCTGGTCGCGGATTGTATCGTCGACGGGATGAAGGGAGTGGAGGGCGTGAAGGGTCGGGTGGTTGAGTTGGCCAGGAGATTCACCCAGGTTCGGTTTACTGTGGCTTAAGCGCCAACGGCGCGTCATACCTTAGTGCATGGTTTCATAAATATTATTACGTATGTTCTGAACATTATTTGTAGCTTATGTTCTCCTTCAAAAGGAGGAGAACAATGCCAAGACGTTCGCCTTATGTGGTGCTACTGTCTGAGAAGGAACGGGTCGACCTCGAGCGAATGGCTGGACAATATACGTTACCGTATTATCAAGTGATCCGATCGAAAATCGTGCTTCTCGCCGCCGAGGGATTATCCAACAAGATTATCGCCCAACGGTTGGATGTCCCGCGTCCGATCGTAAGCAAATGGCGTAAGCGCTTTTTCGAAGAGCGTCTTTCGGGACTCGAAGATAGATCTCGTCCCGGGCGCCCGCCCGGTTTTCCCCCCTCAGGTGGTCGTTCAGATCAAGGCGCTGGCGTGTGAACTACCGAGCGAGAGCGGGATACCGCTCTCGCGGTTCAGCTGTTCCGAGATTGCCGCCGAGGCAGTGCAAAGGGGCTTCGTTGCCAAGATCAGCGGCGCCACTGTCTGGCGCTGGTTGAACGAGGACGCGATTCGTCCTTGGTATCATCGCTCCTGGATTTTCCCACGGGACCCGGACTTCCAAACCAAAGCAGGTAGAGTCCTTGATCTGTATCACCGCCAATGGCAAGGAAAGCCTTTAGGGCCGAGGGAATATGTACTTTCTGCCGACGAAAAGACCAGTATTCAAGCACGAGCTCGCAAGCACGTTACCCTACCGCCAGCCTCGAACAGAGCGGCACGCGTTGAAACACGAATACGAGCGGAAAGGAGCCCTGGCCTATCTGGCTGCTCTCGACGTGCACAATGGTCGAATCTTCGGTCTCTGTGAGTCTTCTTCGGGTATCGAGCCCTTCAACCGGCTCCTGAGCCTGATCATGAGCCGGAAACCCTATTGCTCGGCAAAGAAAGTCTACCTCATCGTGGATAATGGCTCCTCGCACCGAGGGCAAACATGCATCGACCGTATCCAGGGGAAGTGGCCAAACATCCACCCCGTTCACCTTCCGATCCACGCAAGCTGGCTCAATCAGATCGAGATCTACTTCTCGATCCTCAAACGCAAGGCTCTGACACCTATCGAATTTGCATCGCTCGAAGAGCTTGAGGCAAGAATCCTCGGTTTTCAGGAACGCTACGGACGTATCGCCACACCCTTCAAATGGAAGTTCACACGAACAGATCTCGCGGAGATGATCGACAAACTCAGGTTCTACGATACGCCCTTGGCAAAGTCTGCTTAGAATACGTCACCGTATTTGAGAACAGGAGTACTTAGCCCAGGGGCGCAGCCCTGGGGTTCAATGGAGTTGTCAATGTCGTACGGCCTGTAGGGCCGTGATAGATTTTCACGCGTGGCCCGATCGCGGGCCTTCAGCCCGCACGATGTCTTTCTGAAAATGATCGCACCCAGCCCGTTGGGCTGGGCTATTGCGGACCCTTGGCCCGCTCAGACACAATCGATGACCGAGAGAGGAGACTGACATGAAAACCTACCTCGAAGGATGCGGCGTACCGACAGAGCGAGTGGGAAAGGCGGAGGTGCCCCGACTCATCATGGGTATCCATCCATATGACGGATGCTCCTACCAGAATCCGAAACGGGATGAGCAGAACGGGGCTGCGTTCAGTCGAGTGTCCGCAGTTTCTGACGTGATTCGGTGCGCTGTGGAAGAGGGGGGCGTGACGGCTGTTCAGGTCGACCACATGCTGCCCGTCCTCGACCGGCTACATCTGCAGGCGGTGTGGGAGACGCAGCACATGACGCAGACGGAGATCGGACTTGTCGCTTATATCCTGATTCCGGTGATGCTGGATGGCGATCAGTGCTCCTATTCCCCACGTGCCCACGCGACGTTCTATGCCCACGACGAGCGAATCGGGGGCGATGTCTTTCGCGAACACATCCGCACCGACCCGATCGTTCGGTACAACATCGGAGACGGTGAGCTGGTAACGCCGGAGACGGTTGCGCCGTATACGGAGGAAGAGGCGAGTCGGTTCGAGATCGACTATGGTGTCCTGGAGCAATACCTCGGCTTCTTCGCAGGGTGTGATATCCTCGTGGCCGATCCGGGTGCAGAGATCGATCTGCTCGCGATGACGGGGCGATTCGATCTGATCAGGGAATACATCGGATTTCTGCGAAAGCGATTCGATACGGTCATCACGAGCGTCCACCACGCCGGTGTGACGTTGCCCTTACTCGAACAGGAGAAAATCCCGGTTGATGGGTATCTCACGACGGTCAACCAACCGGGGACGTTCATGTTCCCCTCCCGTGACCTCGTGATCGATGCGATCAAGAATGCGAGCAAGCCGGTGATCGCGATCAAACCGATGGCGGGTGGACGTTACCTCGGACATCAGGCTTTCGACTTCGTGTTCAACGAGGTGGGTGTTGCGGCGTCGATGTTCGGGATGGGGACGGTGGATCAGGTGAGGGAGACGATGGGGGCGGCGCGGGATGTGCTGGGCGTGGCTGCCTGAAAAAAACTTACCACTGAGGTCACGGAAAACACGGAGAAAAGCTGGAAGGGGCAAGTCTGAGGCCGGTGATGGCTATCTGTCTTTCGACGATTTGAGGTCGAGATTTGGACCGACACGTTTTGATCACCGGCGCCGCCGGACTATTCGGCGGCATCCTGCGGTCGCACTGGGGAGATCGATACCGTCTTCGGCTGGCCGACATCAGCCCGATCGAGGACCTGACTGAGCACGAAACCTTCGTCGAGATGGACATTACAGATGTCGATGGGTTCGTGGACGTGTGCCGCGACATCGACACGGTGGTCCACCTCGCGGCGTTTCCCGGCGGTGGGGCGGAGTTTTATGACACGCTGCTGCAGCTGAACATCATCGGCGGCTACAACGCCTTTCACGCGGCGCAGACCGCGGGATGTCGACGGCTGGTGTTCGCGAGCACGATTGACGTGGTCGGAGGCTATGCGGATGAGGCGGATGTGGCGTGGGACAGACCCGTTCGCCCTACGAGCGTCTACGGTGCGACAAAATGTTGGGGCGAGGCGCTAGGGCGGGTTTACGCACACGAGCACAGTCTGTCCTGCATCTGTGTGCGGCTCTGCAATCCGATGTTCAGACAGGATGGCGACTGGGATCCGGACGATCTGAGGTCGGGCATCAGCACCAGAGACGCCGCCTCGTTGATCGGACGATGCGTGGATGTGGGAGATGTCGACTTCGCGATTGTCAACGGGATCTCGAATCACCGTCGAGGTCGGCTGGACGTGGAAATCTCACGAGAGGTGCTGGGTTACGAGCCTCAGGACGGTACGGCGTTCCCGAAGACCTGATTGAAACCACAGATCACGCAGAACACGCCGAGAAAAAGGGGAAAGCCTACTCAGACCGATCACCCTGAGTAGGCGCATAGCGGGTGGTGATAAGTCAGGGGATGGCCAATCCAGCCGATCGCCGTATCGAAGGGCGATCGGTCTTGCACTGTACCGGTCGTCCCTTCGACTCCGCTCAGGGCAGACTCTTCGATACAACCTGACCCTGAGTTTTCTCAGTGGGCTTTGCCGCTACTGATGCTTTGATGAGGTCACTCTGGATGACCGTTAGCTCGCTGCTTCCGCATTACCATGCAGCGATGGGGTTGCCCGGCGATCCGGTGGCGCCGACGAGTTTCAAGGGCGCCCAGGTGAACAGGAACTCGTAGGCCTTTGCGCCTGACAACGCATCCAGGTCGAGGTTCTCGAAATTGGTGATGCCCCGTCGGGCGACCAAGTTCATGTGGCCGTAAGCGAATGACTCGGGATCGCCGAGCGTTTCGGTGTTGTAGGGTTCTAGGCCCCACGTGTCCGATCCGACCATGGAGATGTTCATTTCTGCGAGGTGGTCGCAAACTTCGGGGCTGACGCCTGGCTCGCCCGAGCCGAATTCGGCGTGATCTGCAGCCCGCTCTTCGGGTAGCCGCGTGTAGTCCTTCCAGAGACTGTTCCATCCCGTCCGGAACAGCACGACGTCTCCCTTGCCCGCATCGTCGATGCCCTGTGCCTTCAACGCAGCTTTGTAATCCGCCATCGTGATCGCGTAGCCCTTCGCGAGACGGTCCACGCCTTTGAGCGCCGCGATGTTGATGAGGATGCCGCGCGCGAAGAATCCGACTTCGGCGATGTGCTCGGTTCCCGCCTTCTGTAGGCCCCTGGGTCCCCCCACGTCCTCCAGACGGTGACCGTTATAGAAGTAGTTGCCGTCTTTCCAACCTTCGACGTCCTGGATACGGATCATGGGATGGCCAAGTCCGTCCCATTGGGTTCCGACCTGCCCGATCTCTGCGGTGACGAGCTCATCCATGAACGTCATGTCGAAGTGCTCGCCCGGCCAGTCATGACCTCCGGCAAAGCCGGAGGCTTGAAAACTTGTGAACCGCTCAAAGCGGTTGGAAACCAAGCGCCACCTAAAGGTGGCGATTACCTGAAAATGTTGAGCTGGTCGAGACGCCGGTCCTCCCGCTCCTGGTTCTGGATATACTCCCGAACCGTCTGTTCATCCTTGCCAACGGTGGAGACCCAGTAGCCTCTTGCCCAGAAATGCTGCCCGGTGAAGTTCGACCTGCGTCCCAGATAGTTCCGAGCAATGTGAATCGCACTCTTTCCTTTGATGAACCCTACCGTCTGAGCTACTGAGTGCTTCGGCGGGATCGAAATCAACGTGTGCACATGGTCGGATCGCAGGTGACCCTCTTCCACACGGCATTCCTTCTGTGCGGCCAGATCCCGAATCACCTCGCCCAGATAGCGACGAATTTCACCATACAACACTTTTCTACGATACTTCCGAACCCAAACAACGTCATACTTGCACTCCCAAACCGTGTGACGTAGACTCCTTACGTTGTTCATTAGAGAGCCTTCCTTCCGTGTGCTTTGAGCGGTCCACGGCAAGGGAGGCTCTTACATATTTCTGGAACTGTCAAACTCTGGGAGTCTCCCCGGCAGAGCCGGGGGCTTACCAAGGTTTAGTTATTTCCTGGAGGCTGTCCTGCCCGTCGCAGAAGAGGCCGGCGTTAGACTCGGACTCCATCCGGACGACCCACAGATCCCCGTCATCGGTGGTGTCGCTCGAATCATGCGCAGCCCCGAGGCGTTTCGTCGTGTGATCGAGATGGTTCCCAGCGACAGCAACGGACTGCTCTTCTGCGTCGGATGTTTCACGGAAATGGGTGCAAACGTCCCAGAGGAGCTGCGATATTTTGCCGAGCGCGGGAAAGTTCACTGGGTTCACTTCAGGAATACGACGGGCACCACTGAGAAATTCGTCGAGACCTTCGCCGACTGTGGCGACACCGACATGTATCAGGCCGCCAAAGCCCTTCAGGAGACGGGTTACCAGGGCTACCTCACGCCCGATCATCGCCTTCATGTCGAAGGAGACAGCGACTGGGGGCACCGCTATTGGGCCTATGGGCTCGGTTACAACAAGGCCATCATCATGGCATTACGGTCAGAGCTAGGTTGAGAAGCGCTACTCAATTCAGAAGAAGGAGTGGAATAGCACCGTCATACTGAGCGCAGTCGAAGTGTCGGTCGTCGGGTAAGACCCTAGAAGAATGGAGTCAATAATGGTCCATGGTTTCAGACCTGTAAACCTCGCCCTCGCTACAGCGCTCACGATCGGGGGTCTGTCTCTTCCCTCCATCGCTGGAAACAACCCCGTCGACGAAAACTGGTGGCCAAGCCAGTTCGGCGCCGAAGACCTTGTCGGAGCAGTGAATACGATCACACCAGAGAAGCGCGTGGCGGCCGCAAAGCTCGTGAAGAAAGGCATGACCGCTACGCTCGGTATGCCCTACTACAACGGCATGCCGCTCGTCCCTGGGAGAACGTTCGCGCTCAGCATCCCGGGTGGTGGCACCCCCACACACGGCCACTTAACTAAACCTTGGTAAGCCCCCGGCTCTGCCGGGGAGACTCCCAGAGTTTGACAGTTCCAGAAATATGTAAGAGCCTCCCTTGCCGTGGACCGCTCAAAGCACACGGAAGGAAGGCTCTCTAATGAACAACGTAAGGAGTCTACGTCACACGGTTTGGGAGTGCAAGTATGACGTTGTTTGGGTTCGGAAGTATCGTAGAAAAGTGTTGTATGGTGAAATTCGTCGCTATCTGGGCGAGGTGATTCGGGATCTGGCCGCACAGAAGGAATGCCGTGTGGAAGAGGGTCATCCGCGATCCAGGTCGCGCAGTCCGGCGTTTCGAGCGAAGGGTCGGAGGGGCATCGGGCCACGAACCCCGGGATGTACCAGCGTCCGGTCGGCTGGCCCACGGCCTGGTAGCGCAGGTCCATGCTCCACCGGACCGTATCGGTGTTGTTCACCAGGGAGCCGTGCGGCAGCATGCTCGTGAACATGACCATGCTTCCGGCGGACGTCGGCAGGGGTTCGCGCTGCTCCTCGGGTACCTCCTCCGGAAACATGTAGAGCATGTCCCGCCACTCGTATCGAAGTACGCCCTCCTTGTGGCGTCCTCGGGCGACCCATAGACAGCCGTTTTCCTCGCTCGTGTCGACGAGTGGGATCAGGCACGCCACGATGAGGGTGTTGTCCCCATCCGGGAGGTAGTAGGCTGCATCCTGATGGGGGATGGTCCGACCGCCGGGAAGTCGGGGATGCAAGTTATAGGAGGCGTGGCAGAGGATGTCTGGCCCGACGAGTGACTCGACGCGATCCAGAATCTTCGGGTGCTTCAAGAAGGCAAAGAGCGCTTCGCCTTTGTGGGCGCGTGTCTGTAGAGCGGCTGCTGCCTCCGGTGCTTCTGCCGCAACCTTTGCCATTCGAGTCTCGAACGGTTCGCCGTCGTAGAGATCGCTCAGCTTTCCTTCCTTAGAAAGGCGCTGCGCCTCCCGGTCGACAACGACGCTGAATTCGTCCTTGACCGGCTGAAGGTCCTCTTCCATGAACAGGTCCCCGATGACGAGGCAGCCTTCCTGATCGAACGTTTCGAGCTGTTCGGATGTCAGCATTGTGATCCTTTCACGCTGATTTCACAGCCTTGGTATCCTGGTTGAGCTGAGTGAGTGCGGTGCGAAAGACGCTCTCCGGGGAGCCGATGCACAGAAAGTGGTAGCCTTCCTTCGCCAACGTCTCACCGTCTCCAATGCGCCACATGGTCTTGCCGACCTTTTTGCCGGCAGCACGGATCTTTTGAACGGCGTCCTGGACCTTCGGATGGTCCATCTCAAAACAGACCCCGAGATCGGCCGACAGATCGTACGGACCGATGGCGATGGCAGTTGTGATTTCGTGCGCGGCGATAGCGTCGACGTTGTCGAGCCCTACTCGCGTTTCAATCTGCGGGAGGATGATGAAATCGTCTTCGACCTCGCTCTTCCACGTTTCGTAACGGAAATCAGGCGCCACCCAATAGTTGCCTGGGCCGCCGGGCCGTCGCTGCCCTCGTGGCGGCATGTAAATGCTGTCGCGAACGTCGTCGAGCTGAGTTGCGGACTCGATGCTGGGCAGCAGGAAGCCGCACGGTCCCCGGTCGATAGCCTGGCGGATCGTGGCGTAGGACGTGTCGATCGTTCTGATCAGGACTGGAAAGTCGACCATCCGTCCTAAAGCACACACGCGTGCGACGAGGTCGTTGCTGTGAGCGCCGTGCTCCTGGTCGATGATGAGGTAGTCGGTGTCGGTGAGCTGAAGGTATTCGATCATTTCCGGCCACAGTTGGTCCATCGCCAGAAGACCCGTCGTGATCTCACCCTTTGCGACTTTGGCCATCAGTTTTCTTGCTGCTTCCATCTGTTGGTTCCTTTCGTAATGAAAACCTTTCAACGCAGGGAACGCAGAGATCGCAGGGGATGCAAGGGTACAATTGGCCTACCGATGTCCGGATGGGCAGAGCCGAGACGTGGGTTGACGAGGTGGGGTGTCTGGACGACCTTGCAGGGCCGTTTCACGCATAGTGGGGATGGGTGGTGTCTGACCAGTCGGAGGGGTTATGGTCACGACCCGAGAAACAGCACGCAGACGATCCGTATGCGTTGAATCCAGAGGCGATTCAGGAGCCTCCGGAGGATTTTGCCGGTCGGCTGAGGTTCCTTGGGCCCGGTCTGATCCTGGTAGGGGGGGTGGTCGGATCCGGAGAGATCATCCTGACGACGACCCTCGGGTCGCTTGTCGGTTTTTCCATGCTGTGGTTCGTGCTCGTGAGTTGCTGGAGCAAGAACATCGTCCAGGCCGAACTCGGGCGATTCACCGTTTCTTCGGGTGAGCCGTTCCTTCACGCCTTCAACCGGTTGCCAGGGAAGCTACCGGCTTTCAAGGGTAAGAAGGTTTCGTGGTATATCTACTTCTGGGTGCTTTGGATCCTTCCGGACATGCTTGTCGGGGGTGGTGTCTATGGGGGTGCGGGCCAGGCCGTGCACTCCGCCGCACCTTTTTTGGGATCGGAATGGTGGACGGTCATCCTTGCTGCGCTGGCTTGTATCATCATCCTCTCCGGGACCTACCAGTTTTTGGAAAAGCTTCTGACGACGCTGGTGGTCACGTTTACGCTCATTACCGTGACGTGCGCCATTTTGCTGCAGATGACAGACTACGCGATTACGTGGGACGAGGTCTACGGTGGATTGACGTTTGGATTCCCGGCGTTCGCGATATTGGCGGCGCTGGCCATGTATGGCGGCACGGGTGTGAGCACCTCCGAGCAAATCTTACACCTACTGGTGCGTTGAGAAAGGATATGCGCGGTTCTCTGGCCCCCCGGATGATTCGGAAGGGTGGGTTCGACGCGCGAAAGGGTGGATCAAGGTTATGCAGACGGACGTCAAGCTCACGTTGCTTCTTCTGACGTGCGCAACGATTCCTTTCTACATGCTTGGCGCCGGGGTCCTCTACCGGCTGAATGCCCACCCCGACGGTCTCGAGACGATCTCCGTACTGTCCAACATGTATACGGAGACGCTGGGTGAGTGGGCGTTCTGGCTGTTTCTGGTGGGGGCGTTCTTCGTTCTGTATTCGACGGCCGTGTCGGGATTGGGGGCCGGGGTGCGTGTGTTCGCGGACGGGATGGTGGTCCTGGGTCTGATCGAGCGAAACGACTACCCGACACGGGTCAAGATTCTGCGAGTCTGGGCGGTGGCCACGCCACTGATTACGTCTTCCGCCTATTTCTACTTTCAGAACCCGGTGTGGATGCTGACGATCGGACAGCTCCTCAAAGCGATTAAATACCCATTGATGGCGGGTGGTACGATTTACCTGCGATACAGACATCTCGATCCGCGAATCGCTCCGGGATGGAAAGCGGATCTGCTTCTGTGGGTGTGCTTCGGGATCATGATCGGATTGGCGATGTGGATCTTATATACGAAGTTCATCGCGTAGGAACTTGGGAACCACCGATCACACAGAACACACGGAAGGAAACCCAAAGACAGCCACTGAGGTCGCTGAGAAAGCTGAGACTAATCACGAAGATCATGGAGAAAGACAGGGACGAACCACGCGGGTACCGAGAGCACGAAGGAAAGCTTAGCTTAGGGTCGAACACCGTCACACTGAGCGCAGTCGAAGTGTCGGTTATCACGCAATGAATTGCAGCTCCCTGATCTTAACCACATCGAGGCCAGATATGGATGATGCGAAGGCTCTGAAAGAAAGGTTCAAGGAAGACGGATTCTTGGTCGTTCCGCAGTTCCTTGCGGGCGACGAGTTTGAAGAGGTCGTTGACAACCTGGATCGATATATCCGGGAGATCGTGCCGACCCTCGCGCCGGAGCATGCGTTTTTTCAAGACCGGTCGAAGCCGGAGACGTTGAAGCAGATGCAGCACATGGGCCGGGATCCGTTCTTCGAGGCGTACAGGAAGACGCCGAAGTGGGTGGATCTCGCGGAATCTCTTTTAGGTGAACCTGTGGAAGCGGGGGAACCGGAGTGGTTCAACAAGCCGCCGAATACGGTTCACGTAACGCCACCGCACCAGGACAACTACTATTTCAATCTCGTACCGCCGAGTGTGCTGACCATCTGGGTTGCGCTGGATTCGATCGATGAGGAAAACGGCTGTCTGAGGTATGTGCGCGGCTCTCACAAGGGCGGCGTCCGGCCACATACTCGGTCGACAATCCTGGGGTTCTCCCAGCACATTCCTGACTACGATGATTTGAAAGTGGATGAAGTGGCCATAAAGCTGAATCCGGGCGATGCGGCTGTGCATCACGCGAACATGATCCATCGAGCCGACCCCAACACGTCAACGGAACGGAACAGGCGTGCATTCGCGATGGTGATGGAGGGGGAGAGCTGCGAAATCGATGAAGAGGCGATGGCGCGACACTCGGTGACGGCCACGCAGCACGTGAAGGAGTTGAGCAGCGAGTCATGAACGTGCTGTGCGTAGGGGGGGGATCGATCGGGGAGCGACATCTTCGCTGCTTCCAGCAGACGGAGCCGTGCAAGGTCGCAATTTGCGAAACGCTCGATGAACGGCGTGAACGACTCGTGAAGGACTATGACGTCGAGGGATTTCCGTCGATCGACGATGCCCTGCAGCGCGAGTGGGACCTTGTGATCGTTGCGACGCCGGCGAACTTTCACATCGAGCACGCGCTGGCGTTCAAAGATTCAACGAAGGCGTGGATGATCGAGAAGCCCTTGAGTACGGGCTTCGATCGGATCGACGAGTTGAAAGCGGCTGCCGAAGGGAAAGTGCTGGGCGTCGCGTATGTGTATCGGATCCATCCCGCCTCACAGGCCATTCGCGCGATGATCGAGGAAAAGACGTTCGGGGAGCCGCTCGAGGTGACGGTTACGGGCGGGCAGCACTTCCCGACGTATCGTCCCGCCTATCGTGAGATCTACTACACGGATCATCGTACGGGGGGCGGCGCGATCCAGGATGGCGCAACGCACATCTTCGATCTGATCCAATATCTGGTCGGTCCGATCGACTGGGTTTTCTGCGACTACGGTCACCAGGCGTTGGAAGGCGTGGAGGTCGAGGATACGGTCCATCTGACGGGCCGCGCAGGAGGCGGAAAGATCATGATCAACCTGGCCATGAATCAGTTCATGGCACCGAACGAATCGGCCTTCCAGGTGAACGCCAAGGACGGCAGCATGCGGATGACGTGGAATGAACAGCGCTATGGCACGATGCGGCTGGGCGATTCAGAGTGGGAATGGAGCGACGTCCTGGTTCATGAGCGGGACGATCTGTTCGGATGGCAGGCGAAGCGGATGGTGGAAGCGTGTCAGGGCGAGAAACCGGTTTTGTGTCCTTTGGAAGAGGCGATCCAGGCGTTGAAGGTGAATTTGGCGGCGTTGGAGTCGAAAGGGGAGCGGGTCGTCAGGATAGAGTGAGGAAAGCGAAGGGTATCGGCTTTCTACAGAGCCGCGAAGATGGTGGACGGTAGCGACGGCTTCGCCCCTATGAATTTTGCATTAGATCGCGCCGCTTTTGAGGTGGGACTGGCCTCCCGGCCAGGAACAGCCCGTAGCGTGAGCAATGAGGCGATGATTCGGGGCGCATCCACAACGATGCGCGCCATAAAACGCTACCCCAAAGCGGGCGGGCTGACATCATTCACAGAAAAACGAGGGCGGCTGATTACGTGCCATATCAGCCGCCCTCACTATGTTGCGAACCGCCGGGAACTGTGCTGTTTACAGTTTTTCAGTTCGCAGCCGGGAGGCTGCTCCCACCAGTTACTGTCTAGTGAATCTCAACACGAGACGTCTTTGCCCTCCGAACCATACACTGCCAACAGCTCTTCCTTCGTGACGATGTCGGGGTCGACGCTCTCTGGGATGTAGTGGATCTGGAGGGAGCGACGGCTCTTGTCACTTCGGTTGGCGGGGGAGCCGTGATGGAGTCTTCCGTGCCAGAAGAGGATGCCGCCGGGCTGTAGCTCGACCTCGACGACACGATCCTTCGCGACGTCGGTGTCGCAGATCTGCCAATCGCGGACCCGGAAGTGGACGACGGGGCCCTCGAGATGCGACCCGGGGATGACGCACATGCTCCCGTTCTCGTGGTTGGCTTCCTGAAGGGCTATCCATACGCTCACGATCTCGGTGTCCATCGGCAGATTGAAGTAGGCGTGGTCCTGATGCCAGGGCTTTTCGCGGCCGATGCGGGCAGGCTTCTGCATGGCCTGGTTGCTGTAGAGCTTGGCTGGCTCTCCCATGATTCGCCCGAGCACGTCGAGCAGGTCGGGGTTCACGTGAAAGTGATCGAGTCGCTCGTCGAACCCGATCCATTGCTGCAGCTTCCGTACGAAGGTCTTTCGCTCCTCGTCAGGTGCAGCCAGAACCTGTTCTTTGACGCCTCGCTCGAACAACACGCCCTTGTCCCTGAACGTCTCGTTTTTACCATCGATGATGTCTTCGACAGCTGCGATGGCGTCGGCGATCTGCTCCAGGGAAAAGGCTCGCTCGATGGCCAGAAACCCCTCGGCCTTGAAGCGGTCGATTTCGGCCTCCGAGACGTTTTCAAACCCGTCGACCGTCTTTGCCTTCCCGGTGGGGACGTAGAGCGACGAGTCATACGGGTCGTCGCCGTGCTTATCTTCGATGATTTCCTTTAGCATGTGTGGCTCCTGCTTTCGAGTTCCTGCTACCCGGTTTGTGTGTAAGGCCGAGCGAAGCCTCGTTCTGGCTCCCGGTCCCCTTCGACGGAGTCTATCCTGAGCGAAGACGAAGGGCTCAGGGTGATCTCGTCTGATATTCGGTCTATCAAATGTAGGATTGTTTGAGACTGGGGCAATCCCTTATCCGCCCGGGATGTAAAGTGAGCGGTCTGCGACAGGCACCTCGACGCGAGTTCCACCTTGCAAATGGGAATGGGCGATGGCGAATTGGGTCTCGACGGCCTGCATGGTGACATCGATGTTTCCGGCCGTCCGCTCACCGGTTTCCAGCTGTTGGATGATGTCTCGAATGTTGCAGACCGTGGGGCTTTCACCCGCCGCTTTGATGGTGCTCTCTTCGACGGCGTTTTCTCTGCGCGTTCCCCTGCGGATCCGGATTACTTCGCCGTTGTCCCACGCATAGGCGCGTCCCTCCGTGCCGTAGACCTCGATGTCGAACAGACCGGTCATGGGAATAAAATGTCCCTCGGTCCCGTTGTCGTAGCCGACGCGGAAGAAGTCGACCATCGGATCGGCGATTTCCTCGCCCTCGGGAGGGATGAAGGCGTGTTTGTCGGCGTCGTAGTCGGGATAGGCCCGGGGGCGTTGCTTCGCGCCGTCGCCGGCGAGCAGACTGTTGGGATCGGCGAGCCGACCCTCGACCCATTGCGGCGTGGGATCGCCGAAGAGCATGGCGACGAGGTCGATCGTGTGGGGATGGTGTTTGATGATGTCCGTGTAGGAGTACATGAAGGCGTAGCGAGGTTCGCCAATTTCGCCGGCGACAATGGCGTCGCGCATGCGCTTGAATCTGTCGTCGTGACGACGCATGGCACCCCAGTTGAAGGCGACGTCGTTGGCATTGCACGCGGCGGCGATTCTGTCCGCTTCCTCGAGCGACGCACAGAGCCCTTTTTCCGAGAAGATGCCACGGACACCGTTTTCGGCGCAGAAGATGATGGGCTCGGCGCGGGCGAAAGAAGGTGTCGTGACGCTCACGATGTCGGGTTTCTCCTTCTTGATCATCTCGCGGTAGTCGAGGTAGGTGTTCGTGACGCCGAAGCGATCGCTGAAACGCTTGAGCCTCTCCTCGCCCCGATTGGCGACGGCGACGACCTCGGTTTCCTCGATAGCGGCATAGCCGCTGAAGTGGCCGTAGGGGATAACGAACTGATTGGGATCGAGCTCATCCTCGATGAGCCCTCCCATGCGACCAGTACCGATAATGGCGGCTTTGTATTTGGCCATGAGAACCTCGAAAAACTTGGGACCACCCCTCACATACGTTCGGGGCAGGCTCCACACACGGAACATACCAACGAAAACCTAAACACGAAAACCACGAAATACACGAAAAAAGGACGCGTGACTTTTGGGTGGTGCCTGAGCTTCCGACCTCACCGAAGTGATTTGGAAGTGCTTCCTTTGGTCACTGGTTAATGGTCATTGGTCGATGGTCAATGAAAGGGGCATCGTCACATCCCCCTGGCCAGCCAGCCGCCGTCGACGTAGATGTCCTGGCCGGTGATGTAGGATGAGGCGTCTGATGCGAGCAGGATGACGGTTCCGGCGAGTTCCGAGACGTCGCCCCATCGGCCAAGGATCGTCCTTTGTGAACGCTGTTCCCGGCGTTCGGGGTCGTTCCAGCTGGCGAGGGTCGCGTCGGTCTTGAAATAGCCGGGGCCGATGTTGTTGACGCGAATACCGTAGGGACCCAGGTCCAGCGCGAGCGCTTTCGTGAGCTGCTTCAGGGCTCCCTTTGCCGCCACGTAGGCGGGATTGCCAGGGAAACCACGCTCGGAGTTGATGCTCGTGATGTTGATGATAGATCCGCCGCCGTTCTCACGCATGAGTTTTCCGAGGCCACGAGCGAGCATGAATGGGGCGTCGGTGTGGATGCGGAAGGTGTTGTCCCAGTCTTCGTCGGGATAGTCGAAGACGGGGTGCCCACTCGTGGTACCGGCGGCATTCACGAGGATGTCGAGTTTATCGTGGTGTTGCTCGACGTGAGTGATCAGGCCAGTGAGCTGGTCCCGGTCCGTGAGATCGCATCGATGGGTTGTGGGACTGTAGCCCTCTGATCTGAATGCTTCCGCAGAGGTCTCGAGACGCTTCTCGTTGGACGCGACGAGAATGACGTTCGCCGCTGCGCCAAGCAAGGCATTGGCGATGCCTCGCCCCACGCCACGACTGGCTCCCGTCACCAGAGCCGTCTTGCCTTTCAGTGAAAACAGACGATCAAGATATGTCACGACGATTCCTTGTAGCGAAGGGGGATCGGTCGGACCAGAGAGGGTCGATTGAAAGACCGCCGTCTTTGGTCATTGGTCAGTTGACACTGGTCAATGAACCGGGTCATCAGGGCGCCAGCGGTTTTACCCGCGACACATCCTCTATGCCGTGTGGGCGTTCGAAGTCCTTGTAACGGGTCTGGATTTCGACGCCGTTGACTGAGCGCTCCCAGCTTGCGCGATCGTCGAGGCTTTCCACGACGACTTCCAGGACGTTTTCACCCTTTCGAAGCAGGTCGGAGTCCAGGCGGTAACGGAACCAATGTCCCGCGAAGCCGAGAGGTGCATCGACTTCCGTGCGCAGACTGACCGGAATCCGCGTCGCACGTTCATCCGTGACTTCCGCTTCGTCTAACGGGAGATCGGTGTCGTTGAAGCGGATGCTGAATCGGTCCTCGATGCAGAGGTTCGAGAATCGGACGGTAACGTCGGGCGGGCGCATCTCGCCATCGAGTCGCGCGCTTTCCACGTCATCGCTTACGACGATTGGAAGACGGATCGTTTCTCCAGCCAGCATGGATGCGGGCAAATGACGCTCCGGCGGCGCGGTGAATGTGCCTTCTCCCTCGCGCGGCTGCAGCAGGTATCGCTTGTTGGAACGGCTGTGCGCACCGCCGTACGCGACCTCCCGCAGGATCTGATACTCTGTTTCACTGAATGGCCAGGGCAAGTAACCTAAATACATGCCCGCAATACCCTGATCGAGGATCGTCTGTCCGAGGGCACGATACATTTCGATGGTGGGAAAGGCGCTGCGTTCGTCGTAGATGCGGAGAGGTGGACGAACGTAGGCAGCGGATTCGGCGGCATTGGCTGCGTCGGCGAGCCACCGTAGATCGATACCCGTGTCGATGAATGTGTCGGATACCTGTCCGACGACGAGGTCAACGTGTCTCTGCTCGAGCCAGTGCTCGACGTCGAGGCCGATTTTGAGGTTCTCGTCGCGCCGGTGGTGGACACGTGCGCATACAGGTATTTCACGACCTTGCGTCTGCCCGACTTCGCGGGTGAGGGCGTGAACCTGGGCGACGAAGTCGTTCATCAGTGGAGTGCTGGCTTCGACTTCTGACTTTCGGAAATAGGCAGAAAAGAACATGAAGTCGAGCT
The DNA here is from genome assembly GCA_965198115.1 of Candidatus Latescibacterota bacterium. Classification (GTDB taxonomy): domain Bacteria; phylum Latescibacterota; class UBA2968; order UBA2968; family UBA2968; genus UBA6620. The sequence continues at coordinate 5,743,259 of OZ240241.1, forward strand.
CGATGCCGTAGTCTTCGAGCGCCTCACGAAGGATCTCGAGCTTGTCCTGACGCACGAGCTCGTTGGTATAGTCATAGGCGAACTCGAAACCGGGATGGCGGTCATCCTTCTCGTTGAGACAAACGTCTTTGCCGTGCTTCCATTTGACCCAGCCACACCGCTCGGCACGCGGCTCCGCGCCATCCTGCAGTTTGAGGCTGGGAAAAACCTTGAGCCCGAGCTCGCGACCACGTTCGACAACGGCTCGCAGCTGGTCCGTCCCGAGACGTCTCGCTTCTTCGACCATGCGCATGATGCGCCAGTCGATGAAGGACTCCCACACTTCCTTCTCTTCGCCGACGGTGCGGCCGACCTTCGTGTCGTGGAAGTAGACGTCGCCGTAGCCAAGCCCGAAGACCAGGAGGTCTACACCGGTTCCGACGAGTTCATCGATCGGCCAGTTGAGTTTGTGTCGATTGAGGGGCGGCTCGAGACGCTTGGCGTGGAAGTGATGCGCGTCGCTGTAGTAGATGAGGCGAGGGCGAAACACGTCAGTCTCGTGTCCAGGTGCCGATCTGCTCGGCATACCAGTCGGCGCCGTGGACCTCTTTTTTATTGTACATACGGCCGTCCTTGGGCACGATTTTCAGGCTGCGATCCTGCAGGGGAACGCGGATCGGCGCGTGTCCCTGCCGATGGGACTCTCGAAAGGCGATGGCGATTTCGAGAGCGTTGCGCATGATGTGGCCGGGGCAGGCAGGCTCGGTGCCTTTGTCGAGGGCATCGACAACCGATTGGACGCCCGATTGATTGCGGAACCCGGGAACCCGCCAGCCTTCCTCGTCGAACGAGCGATCACCGATCCTCGACTCGGGGAAGCGATCCACGTCTTCGACGAGCTGGTCCAGCCGCGTGGGTTCGTTTCCGTCGGCGCTCTTCCAGAGCCTGAAGGTGAAGTAGTCGCTGTAAGAAGACGCCGTGGGTACAGATGATTTCGATACCCTTTTTCGCCGCAGACTGGCAGTGGGAGAACGCTTCGATCCCGTTTGCGTAGCGGACGTAACCACCCATGCCCTGGTCGGCGTCGGTGGCTGGATCCTCCACGACCCATCCCGTAACCCAATCGATGTCGCCATCGCCGGCGAACAGGCCTTTGACGCATAGCCCCTGGCAGCCGCCCCCGGAGATTTCATTCGTGGCTTGGTAGAGGTTGATGGTGCGGATCGGGCCGATTTCGCCTTCGTCGATGAGGGTTTTTGCGTCCCAGAACTGGGGGAAGCTCCTGTAGGCGTCTCCCGCGGCGAACGGGATGTCCTTGCACGCCTCGACCATCCGGTCGGCCTCTTCCAGGCTGCAAGCCATTGGTTTTCGCAGAAGATGGCTCGAACACCGGCCTCCGCACAGGCGATGACGGCCTCGGGATGGGCGTTCACTGGAAGGATCGGTGCCGCGATGTCGATGTCTTCGCGTTCGAGCATTTCACGGTAATTGCTGTAGCCTTTTTCGAGGTTGAAACATTCGCAAAACAGCGCGAGGTTGTCGGGGTCGGCATCGGCAGCGGCGACCACCTCTGTCTGGGGGTGGAGGGCATAGGCACGGGCGTGCCCCGTTCCCTTTCGACCACAGCCGATGACACCGACGCGATAGGTTGTCATGGGAAAGACCTCTGATAGGGTTTGAACGGGAAGATATCGACTCGATGAGGATCCAGCAAACCAGCGAAAGGTAGCCCTGAAAGTGCAGAGCGTCGAAGTGAACGGGATGACTGTCAGCATCGTGGATCGCGTGAACGTCTATGTGGACCCGGACCGAGATCTGCACGGCCCGCGCGTGGTTCGGGCAGGGAACGGCGACCTGCTTCTGAGTCACCAGGATTCCCTCGAGCACGGGGGACGAGACGGGTTCGCACACCAGTGGCGAAGCTCTGATAACGGTTTCACGTGGGCGGATGAAGGACCGGTGGCCGACTGGCGAGATCGTGGCTTCGATTCCCTGTTCGGGGAGTACGGCCTGACGCCCGATGGGCGACTCACGATGGTGGTTCAACGGCGAGAGATCCTGGGTGGTGACATAGGGATCGTCGGCTCCTGGATACAGGTGAGTGGCGATCACGGGAAGACGTGGCGTGAGATCGGTCCGATGGATGACAGCGACACCTACGCGGTGATGTTCGCGAGGAATCTGGTGCTGCACGATGACGTTTTGTATGCGGGTGTCTGGTCGCGGCACGGGAATGCGTTATACGTGAGCAGGGATGGCGAATCGTGGTCGAAGCGGAGTATCATTTTTCCGAATGACGATCCGGAATTCCCGAAGCTGAAAGATGCGGGTCCACCCTTCTATCCTCACGTGGTGATGTGCCCCGACGGATCTATGCTGGCGATGACGTATCACACACCGCCGGTACATCATTGCTTTTCCCGGCGGAGCCAGAATCTGGGTGAAACGTGGGAGCCGATCGTGAAGGAGACCGGGCTGAAGCTGTGGGCACCACGCATGAACCAGTTTGATGATGAGACGCTGATCGTGACGGGGCGAGACATCGAGATGGGCGCGACGGTTGCCTATTTCTCGACCGATAGAGGAAAGACGTGGGGGAGCAAGCTCGTTGTGGACAAACCGGCGTTCAAGGGGAGCTACGCGTATTCGGATTCGATCGATGCCGGGGATGGACGATTTTGGGTGTTCACGAGTAGTCCGCAGAGTGAAGGGAAGGGGGACATTATTGGTGTTTTGCTCGAGAGACGATGATTTCGCATTCCCGAGCTGCGAGCAGGCGAGCTCTCCTTTGGAAGGCAGTCGAGCAGGCGTGGTATGGGTCTGAGCCTGTTGTCATCCTTTTCGGAGTCGAAGGATGTTCTTTTACCGAGGACTGACACTTCGACTGCGCTCAGTGTGACGGTGTTCGTTCTCACGGTAAGTGTTAGGAAAAGGAATCAACCATGCTAGTCGGCTACGTAAGTGATGAACGATACATCGCGCTGGCGGATGTGTCGCTCGAGTTCAAGCGGGATGATCAGGTGCAGGCGACGCGGTCGACGGCATCGGGGACGGTGTATGCCGAAATCGAGCCAGGGGCCTGGCAGGTGACGCTGGCGAGGGATGGGTACGGATCGAAGATCGTTCAGGTCGAGGTGGAGGAGGACGAACCTTGTCAGTTTCGTCTGTTGAAGGATCGCCTGCTGGGGTATATGTGGCCGAAGGCGGTGAAGTCGGGGGAGCGTTCGGAGTTTCGGGTGCATTCGGATGAGGCGTACAAGCTGGAGCTCTGGCGATACGGCTTGGAAAAGGAGAAGATTCGGACCGTCGGATGGTTTGACGAACACGGTCCGCGTGCGACGGTCCAGATCAGTCCGGATGGAGACTATTCACAGACAGGTATTCAGTGGAACAAAATCGGCTACACGAGCCCGACGCATAAGCAATATGTGGAGGGGCCGGAGCGGTCGGGGCTCTATTACCTTCACGCAAAAGGGGAGTCAGGACAGTTTTTCTCGTTTCCCTGGGTGGTGGCGCCTGCGGAACCTTCTGCGGATGTCGCCGTGCTGATGTCGGACATCAACTGGAACGCCTACAACAATTTTGGCGGGCGCAGCAACTATATCCATCCGGACGAACTGCCTTCTACACCGACGACGAATGCGCGTCTCGAGCTGAAGCGCTACACCGATCCCACGCACGTCAACTACCACGATGAGGACTACCGACCCCTGTCGTTCGATCGACCGGAGCTGATCAATCACGTTCCAAAGGATGTCGAGGCAACGGATCCGATCGAAGGTCGAGCTGCGTGCCACGTCGCGCCGACGGAGTGGCGGATCCTTGCGTGGCTGGAGCGAGAAGGGTTCGATTACGACGTCTATTCTGAAACGCAGCTGCACTTCGGGAATCTGAATCTGGATGACTACAAGATCCTTGTTCTCGGACCCCATCCCGAGTACTGGTCGACGGAGATGTACTTCGGGCTGAAGTCGTGGGTGTTCGAGCGCGGTGGTCGATTGCTTTATCTCGGAGGAAACGGGCTGAACTGCGAGGTGGAGTTTCTGGACGACAGCCGGATGGTCGTTCACAACGAGGATGGCCAGAAGTTGCAAGCCTGGGGATTTGAGAGTCGGTTTGCGGCCCGACACGAGTCGGAAGCCAACCTGCTGGGCGTTCAATTCACGATGACGGGAATCATGACCGGCGCACCCTATCGCGCAATCGATTCAGAGCATTGGGTGTTTGAAGGTACAGGGCTCAAGGATGGCGATCTGTTCGGACAGGAAAGCTTGCACGAGCGAATCCCGGGTGGGGCATCTGGCCACGAGACAGACAAGATCCATCCGGAGTCGCCCGATGACACGCACCTGTTGGCCAAGGGGACGAATCCGGATGAGGGTGGAGCGGAGATGGTGATTCACGAACCGGAAGGCGGAGGTGCTGTGTTTTCGACGGGGTCGATTACGTATGCTGCGTCGCTTCTGGTGAGTGAGGAGGTTTCGAGGGTTACGGGGAATGTGATTCGGCGATTTTTGGAGTAATAAAGTTATGACCTGAACGTGGCGGCCCTCGTTACACCCTTCAGCGGTGAGGCCGCTGAAGGGCACTCGGGCACGCGGTTGTCCAAAGAGAAACCGGAGAGACCGAAAACGTGTCCCCGAGTATTTATTCCTGTTTGCCAGGTCGGGACCCTCATTTCACCTCCGAGCGACAACCATTGTCACCCCGGTACGCTTCTTGGCTGGGGTCCACTTTCTGATTTGTGGTCCAAAAATTAGATCCCGGCCTGAAGCCTGCCGGGATGACAGTAGTCGGCTTTTCCACATCACAACTGAGCGTTTGCCGCAACTACGTCAGGCAGAGAAGCCAATGAAAATCACTAAGATCGAACCCATCCCCATTCTCGTCCCGCTCAAAGCGGGCCTGACAACCAAGACTGCCCACGGCGAGCACATCGACTCGCCCTACGTCATCGTGCGTGTGCACACGGACGAGGGCATTGTTGGTCTGGGCGAGGCGACTGTTGCCCCGCGTTGGAGTGGGGAGACGAGCCCGGGGTGCTGCGCGGCGATCTCGCAGCTGATCGGGCCGGCCTTGGAGGGCGCGGATCCTTGCGACGTGAGCGCGTGTCTCGACCAGATGAATCGGGTGATCAAGCTGAACCCGTTCACGAAAGCGGCCTTGGAGATGGCGCTGTGGGATATTGCCGGAAAGGTGGCGGGTGTGCCCGTCTACCGGTTGCTGGGCGGGAAGGTGCGCGAGAACGTGGTGATGAAGATGGTCGTGGGCGCTTTCGACGTGCCGAAGGCGGTTTCGCTCGCTGAACAGTTTCTGGATTGGGGTGTGAACCACCTGAAGGTGAAGGTCGGATTGGATCCGGCAGACGATCTTGCTCGCGTCAAGGCGGTGCGAGAATTGGCCGGGCCCGACATCACGGTTGGGGTCGACGGCAATTGCGGATGGAACATCACGACAGCGCGGAAGACGTTGAAGCAGATGGAAGCCTATGACCTCTTGTTCGCGGAGCAGCCGATCGGCGTCGAGGATCCTGAAGCGTGGGTCCAGCTCAGAAACGCGACGACGATTCCGATGATGGCCGACGAGAGTGTGTTCACGCTGTCCGATGCACACGATCTGACGTCACGTCGGGCCGTCGACATCCTGAGCATCTATCCGGGGAAGAACGGTGGCATTCTGCCGACGATGGCGATCGCGAGTGTGGCCGAGGCTGCGGGGATCGTCTGCTGTATGGGGAGTAACCTGGAGCTCGGCATTGCAACGGCGGCGATGTTGCACGTCGGTGTGGCTGCGAAGGCGATCGACAGCGAGACCTATCCAGGCGACTTCCTCGGGCCGCTGTATCACGAAGTGGACATGATCACGGAGCCGCTATCGCTGGGACCGGAGGTGTCGTGCGTGCCGGATGGGTAGGGGCTCGGAGTGGAGCTCGATGAGGATCAGCTCGAGCGCTGGCGAGAAAGATAAAACCTTACCACGAAATACACGAAAGAAGAACGAAAGACCTGGGACCACGGAACACACGGAAGGTGAGGAACATCCAGACGTCGGCGGCCCTACCGGGGAAGAGTGGGAAGTAGGCTTGAGCCGGGGGGCTTGCAATTGGCTAACTCACAAGCATTGAATGCTTCCCTCTGTGTAATCTGTGGTTCCCTCCGTCTTTACGTGAAGCGTCGGTAGGCGTCGACGAGGTTTGTGGCGCCCTGGATGATGAAGCCTTTTTCGTCTTCGGCTTCAAAGAACAATGCGCCCTGGGAGACCCAGCGCTCGGCGTCGTCGACGTTGGCGGCTGTGGTGCCCCAGGGGACGTTATGCTGCTTGCAGATTTTCAGAATCTCTTCCATCGGTCCGCGCACAACAGGATGCTCTTGATTCCCAGGCTGACCCATCTCCACTGAGAAGTCTCCTGGTCCCACGTAGACCATGTCGACGCCGGGCGTGGTGACGATTTCTTCCGCTCGCTCGTAACCCATCTTCGTTTCAATGTGGACGACGAGAGATGTCTCTTCGTCCTGTTCCTTCAACCAGGCTCCGTGGTCCTCTGGCAACAGGGTGTCGCTGTTGCCGTAACCCGGCGCGGCGGCGCGTGTTCCGTTGGGGGGGAACTTGATGTAGCCGATAAGCTCCTCCAGCTCTTCTCGCGACTCTGTACGCGGAAGCTGGATTCCCACGACGCCGCACTCGAGGAGCTTGGCCACGTCTGCGCGTTCGAGTTGCGGTGTTTTCGCGATGACGGGGAGGCCGTTGTCGCGCGCGGCCTGGACCGTGTCGGCAAGGTCGGTGGGGCTGAAGAAGACGTGCTCGTATTCGATGTAGACGAAATCGAAGCCGGCCTGCTCGTAGTACTTCACGATAGAAGGGCGAACAATCTCGCCAATGATGCCGCCGACGAGGACTTCGCCCGCTTTGAGGCGAGACTTGAGCTGCCGGCCGGGGCCCCCTTCAGGATAGAGATGGGCGCTGGGTGGGGAGATTGATCTGGGTTTGGGCATTGGATTCTCCTAAAAAGCGAAAGACTGGGGAACCACAGAACACGCGGAAGGGTGATGGTGGCCCGGGGCGACCCGGCCTTTTGTTGAACTTAGACTCGCTGGTCCTCGGGCACGTCGGCGAAGTCCTGAGGCTCGTAGCCGATCGCTTTATGGCCGTGGTCCATGTCGTAGAGGGGCCAGTTGGAGGCGGACACGCCAAAGACGATTTCGTATTTCACGCCGGGATGGACAATGGCCTGTTCGAAGACGCGGACGGCGTCGCCGTGGCTGAGGTGGTGGGGATGCTCCGGCTGGTCACGATCGGCGCTGAAATTGCCGATGCGGACACAGACGACCTCCATGTCGTGCTGGGCGGAATACATGTAGCCGAGGTTCTCGCCGAAGGCTTTGCTGATCGAGTAGTAGGAGGTCGGGAGGGGGACCAGATCGACCGTGCGATGCTGGTCGCGGGGGTAGGGACTGAGTAAACCGGCGCGACTGGCGAAGGCGATGCGTTTGACACCGCATTCGCGGGCGGCTTCGAAGACGTTGTAAGTGCCAACGAAATTGCTCTGGAGAATGTCTGCCCACGGGCTGGCGCCACCGGCGCAACCACCGAGATGAATGACGGCGTCCATCCCATTGACAGCGCTCTTTACGATGTCGTAGTCGGCGAGATCGCCAACGATCGAGTCGTCGAGTTCCGGCATCGGCGCGATGTCGAAACCACGAATATCGTGACGGTCTTTAAGGCCTTTGGCGACAGTCGTGCCGACTTTTCCGGCGGCACCTGTGATGAGAACTTTCATTTATTAGCTCCAGGTGATCGCATCAGGCGATGCGAGTGTGTTCGGGTGTTCCTTCCTTCCGCCTACGCTAAAGCTACGGCGGACAGGTGGGAGGGAACCAATCGTCAGTCGTCAGAACCCCTGATTTGCGCCATCACGTGGTGGGAGCAGCCTCCCGGTTGCGAACTAGCCGAACGCAATCCTCACCTCATCCAAAAATACATATCCCTCAGGTAGCCTCGAACGCCAGACGGGGTAGTCCTTTTCGGGGCGAAGGATATGAGGGTCGCCGTCGATGTCGCCCATGGGTTCGATGTTCAGCGGGAAGAGGACGAGGAGGATGTCGACATGGACGTTTGCGAGGATGGTTTCGAACGGAAGCTCGCCGTAGTAGTCGGTTCGGTCGTGGCGGACACCGAGGCAGGTCCATTGACCGGGATCGGGTTCGCAGGTGATTGTCTGTTCGGTCCAGTCCCGGGTGACGTCGATGGGCTGGCCGGTGAGCAGCCACCCTGATGTGATGCCGTCGACGGCGCCCTGAATCAGCAGCATCAGCTGTGTGTCCTTCCACTCGATCTCGCCTTTTAGTCGTAGCGTCATCTCTGCGTTGGTGAAATCTGTCGGGTATCCGCCCTGAACGAAGTGATTGGTGCCTTCGGTTTCGTGCTGATGTTCGCTGGCTCCGCCTACCGTGTTCAACATGTAGAGCAGGTGCATATAACCAGCACCAGGTGGGGCGTGGTTGTAGTCGATCCACCAGGGGCTTCGGCTGACGGTGTAGCTGTCTCTGACTTCGAGGCGTGCGGGGCCAGCGGCGTTGCTGATCCAGCCGTACCAGCCGCCGGGGCCGTTGTCGAAGGTCTCTCGATAAACCATTTTGTGCTCGCTTCTGGGGGTTCTCCGCTGCGCAGAGAACCAGGCGTCAGTTGTCAGTCGTCAGGAAAGAACTGCAAGCGAGAAGCGTTGTCACCCCGGTACGGTTCTTAGCCGGGGTCTATTTTTCGGCACAGCGGAAACCAGAATGGATCCTCCGTCGACTCCGCTCGGGACAGGCTCTTCAAAACATTGCCGAGATGACAATATCTCCGCCACTAGGGAGGCACAATAATCAGTGTCTCTCCACGATGAGTGACTCAAATCTGTTCTCGTCCCATTCGGCGCCCCAGCCGGGGCCGTCGGGTGGGGTGAGGCAGCCTTCCTCGACGAGGGGGGCGTTGAGGAGGCCCCACATTTCGCCCTGTTTCCGCAAGGCGTCGGGCTCTGGGGAGAAGGCTTCGAAATAGCTGGTGTTTTGGATGCTGCAGCCGAGGTGGGTGTGGATGAGGCCGTAGAGGCCGGCGGTGTGGTTGATTTCGATGTTGGTGCTGTGGAGCTCTGCGAAGTGCGCGAGTTTGAGGACCTGGCTCGTGCCGTTGCGGGCGTTGGCGCGGAGCAGATCGGTTGCGCCCTGGATAAGCCATTGTCCACTCAGGACCATGTCGTGCATCAGGGTTTCCGTCGCCATGATGGGGATGGCAAGCTCGCGGCAGAGGACCTGATAGTGATCCATCCTCGCCTCGTGCATGGGCTCTTCGAGCCAGACGTAGTCCAGTTCTTCCAGGAGGTGGCCGATTCGTAGGGCGTCACGCAACGTGTAATGACAGACAGGGTCGTGCATGAGGGCGAAGTCCGGTCCGACGGCTTCTCGGACGGCAGTCAGGATCGGCTGATCTTCCTTGCCGTTCCGATAGGAATGGAACTTGTAGGCCTGGATGCCGGAGACCTCACGCGCACGCTCGATGTCGGCCAGATAGCCTTCCAATTCCCGTCTGGGTCCCGTCTGGTAGACGGGGAATCGGTCGCGTACTCGCCCGATCAAGGAATAGACCGGTAGTCCGGCGGCCTTCCCTGCGATGTCCCAAAGACAATTGTCGAATTCCCCCGACCAGCCCCGACGAATGTGACGCGTGAAGTAGAGGATCTGGAATAGTTTTTCCCGTTCGAGGGGATCTTCACCCGCGACCAACGGGCGCAGGCGATCGAATTCGGTCGGTGTCATCAGCGTAGAGCAGCGGGAGACGATGCCTTCGTCGGTGGTGACCTGGATGAAACGGACTTGCGGCCTGCTGTCGCCGTCAGGGCATTCGAGGGTGAGGAGGCCGACCGATGTGATTTTCATGCTTTCTCCACGATTGAGATTCTTGTGTTGAACAGTATTGCCAAGGTGTTAGGCGATAACAATGGGTAAGGCGTCTCCGTCAGAGCACGGGGACGAGCAAGGTGGCTTTGTTAGCCGGCAGGAGGTTAAAGTCTTTCGCCAGGCTCCTGCCCGCAAGCTATTCCGAACAGAATGTCACCCCGGTACGCTTCTGGGCCGGGGTCCATCGTAACTCTTGCACCTGTTCTTTCTCCCAGCGGTGCCCCGATCAGAATAGATCCCGGCCTGATGCCTGCCGGGATGACAGTTTCTCGTGACGTCCTGCATCTATCAGATCCTCACATTTGCTGATAGAACTTCAACAGCCATTGTTCGCTCGGGTGGTGTGATGCTTTGATGCCGGCGATGACCTTCTCGTAATCGAACGCGATGCGGCGGCGGATGATTTCATGGCCCGATTTAGTCGCTTCGAGAATCGAGTAGTGTGCGCGGCGATCCGAGGTCAGTGAATTGGCCACGCACCCGAGCGTGATGAATCGTGTGCCGTTGTGGTTCAGCTCTGCCTCTTCGTGCGTATGTCCCGCGACGACGAGCTCCGCCTCCAGATTGGGGAAGCGTTCGGCCAGCTCCTTGTCGGTGGTCTCTGGAAGAAAACCGAGCTCGTCGCTGACGAGAGACGCGTGGACGCCGAGCATGCGCGTTCCATCGGGGAGTGTGGTGCGCCGTTCGAATGGGAGATCTCTTATCCACTCGAACCATCCGGTCGCTGCGAGCGCACCTCTGGCCCATCCGTTACCCTGCTCGACGCTCTCCAATTGTGTAATCAGATCAGGGTTCTTCATGAGATGTTCGAGACCCCGTCGGCCGCCTTTGACAACATAACGGTCGGTGTTGCCTGTGACGCATCGTGCATCCGACAGGCCGTTGATTCGCTCGACGACCCCCACGGGATCGTAGCCCTGGTTGGCGTGATCGCCGAGGATCCAGTAGCCGTCGACGCCGCCCTGGGATTGGATGTCATCGAGAACGGCGTCGAACGCGACGGGATTACCGTGGATGTCGGAGAGTAGAGCGATTCGCATGGTTCAGTGAGCGCTGTAACGACGTGTCACAGCGTCCCCGTGCAGAGCCCTTCGATACAACCTGCTAATGGGAACCAGAACCGCTTCGATAAAGACCTCTTACGATAAGGTCACTCAGGGTGAACGGTGCAGGGCGTTGTGAGCAATGTCCAACATCGAACGCCCAACTCAGAATGTCGAGCGTGGCTCCGCCAGACGCCAGCGGATGATTGCAAACTTTGTGTTGCCCACACAGTTGTCCCACTTGCTGACGTCGCCGTAGCAGGAGCCGGCGAGGGTGAGCATTTCTTCTCCATCGAAGCTGATCGTGGCCGTGTAGCCGGCTGCCCGGCCGTGGCTGATGTAGTAGACTTCGTCCTCCCACGTTTCGTCACCGTCGAGGCTGACCATGGCCCGACCGCTTCCCATTTCGCGGGGATATCTGTGATCCATGATGGCGACCGCCCGGTTGTCGGACAGGCCGACGCCGGCGCAATAGCACTGGCCGAGAACGGTGGCCAGCTGACGTGGGGGCGTCCACGTTGAGCCACCGTCGTCGGAATGGGCGACGAAGGCGTGCTTGAACGGGAAGCCGTGATTGGCTGCGGTGGCGCCGGTGAGATCCAGGAGATCGGGTGGGTCGTCGGGCAAGGACGGACGCTGGTATCGGATGGCAGCCAGGAGGCGGCCCGATGGCAACTGATGCACGTTCACCTCACAACACCAGCTACCGAGCACCGAGTAGGTCGGCCACGTGCGGCCTCCATCGTCCGAGCGGTAGATGCGGCAGGTCGCGGGTTCAACACGAGCGGCTTCGTCGTCGCCGATTCGATCGGATCCCACGAGGACTGGAAGGAGCAGTGCTCCATCGTCGAGACGGGTTACGCTGAACCCCATGGCCAGAACGCCGGATGTGTCGACTTCGACCTGTCCGATCTGGCCCCACGACGCGCCCTCATCCCCGGATGACCACACGGTTGGCGCCGATCGATCTCCTGCGTGACAGACGTTCAGCATCGTTCCGTTCGAATCGAACTGGAGCATCCAGCCACTGAAGGCGCCCGGGTCACGCTCGAGATGAGTCCACGTCGTCCCACCGTCCTTCGACCTGTGAAACCAGGTTCGCTGTGTGGCATATAGGGTGCCATCCGGCGACTGGACGAGGCCGAGTCTCTGGACGTGACCCTCGGGGTCGATAGGCAATCGGATTTTCTCGACGGGATGCTTTGACAGGATTCCATCCCGTGCGTGCAGAACGTAATCCCCTGCCTGCATCGCTTCCAAGTCCTCGGACGTGACATCGATATCTCCGAGGCGGTCCGTTTTCAAATCGGTCAGGTTTTCGGCCATCAAAGTTTCACGACGGTGTTCTTCGCATCCAGCCTGACGGGTTTGGAGTAGTGGTAGACGCTGATGTCGTCCGTGAGGGGCGTCGGAATCCTTACGATCAGCTCGATCCAGTCCGGGGCGTTGAAGGCGGAGAACGCGAGTTCCATGCCTTCGATCAACTCATCGGGGTCCCGAGACAGGTCAGGATAAAGGTGGGGTCCTGTGTCGGTCTGGAAGATGTTGTCGCGTTCGTTGGCGTTGATCGTTTTGATCGGGTAGTCGAGGATGACGGCGTATCGATCATCCTCGTACTCGGTTCGCGCAACGAGTTGATGATTGTCGAGCACCGCCTGTACGACATCCTCCGTCTTGTCGAGTACTGTGCCTTCGCGTCTGGCGAGGTCGAGTCGAACGCTCGCGAAGTTGTCTTCGGTCCGCCCGATCTGTCGTTCCGGCTGCGCACCGAGCGAGGGTGGGTAGAGTTGGACCCGCTGTCCGACCCGATCGAAGGTCTTGATCATCATGAACTGATCCTGAGAGAAGACGGGGATGAAGTCCGCGTTCGGCTCGGTCCAGATGTCCTTGGGTGCCCCGACGCGTTCCGTCTTACAGCTGACGCCGAGGGCAAACGCCCGGGTTTCCCCGGATGCTTTTTCGGTGAGTTCACACCAGCTGTCGAGCGGAATACGCGCGTTGTTGAGCGTGAAATGGGGCTTGCTGGACGTCGTCTTGGAAGGGACGACCTCCCAGTCGGTGCGCCAGGTGAGGTAGGAGTTGGGGAAATCGATGGCCTGCATTTTGGGCTGCCTCCGTTTTAGAATTCCACCACAGATCCCGATTTAATTTCGTGCGGCGTTGCAGCCGCAACTTGAGTTGTCAGTCCCACCTTCGCCGCTGACGCGGCTCGGCGGGCAGTCGTCAGGGAAGACGGCTTACGCCCTTACGTGCCGCGCATAAATGACGATCATTGGCGCGGGTTCAGGATGTCGTCAACGGATTCGCCCCTTTTACTGGCGATGCGGGTGATGTGGGCGATGTCTTCGTCGGTCAGTTCACATCCTCGCGTGACGAGGAGTTTGATGATTTCGGGTTTCCAGGTGTGGATGGCGTAGTCAATTGCGCCGAAGTTTTCGCGCTCATTGACGAGTGAGGGGTCCTCGTCGAGCAGTGTTTCGGTACGAGTCTCATCGTTCAGGGCGATCGCGGTTCGGATTCCGTATTCGGCGCCTGCATCGACCAGCTCTTGCAACATGTCAAGATCGCACTCTTGTGAGAGGGTATGCAAGGTTGCCGTGGACACAGGGGTCTGGTCATCATCGGCAGCTTTGTTGACGTCGGCTCCACGCTCCAGGAGGTAGGAGACGGCTGAAGGTCGGTTGTTTTTGGCGGCGAAAAAGAGGGGTGTGCAGCCCTGATCATCGAGATCGTCGATGTGATCGGTCGATCGATCGAATGCGGCTCGAAGCCGGTCGAGATCGCCCATGGCGGCTGCGACGTGATCGCTGACCTTTGCGCCCTGAGATAGGAGATAGTCGACGACGTCGGTGGCAGGTTCCGGTTTCCAGGGACCCGCGTGGAGGGCCTTCAGCAAAGGCGTCTCTCCTCGTCGGTCCTGTACTTCTATGTTTGCGCCGGCTTCGACGAGCATGGTCGTGAATGTGAGATCCCCGATTTCCGCAGCGAAGTGAAGAGGCGTAGCGCCGTTGAGTGCGGTCGCGTGAACACAGTCTGGGTTCTCAGCGATCAGGCCTTTGCCGGCATCGTGCATACGTAGATAGGCACACGCGAAGATGTCTGGTTCGAGACCGAGATCCAGGAGCAGGTCGACGATGGGCTTGTTCTGTTCGGTGCGTCGGGAATAGCCATACTGCGCGGCGGTGTGGAAGAGGCTGAAGCCGGCGTCGTTCTTTTCTTCTATCAGGGATGGATCTTCGTCGAGGAGGGAGGCAACGCGATCGGCATCGCTGTCCTGGATGGCTTTGATGAGGGTGGTTCGGGGGTTGGGAGTTTGTGATGGCATGGAGTTTATGTGGTTTCGTCCGTGCGCTCAATGAGGGGACGAGCGTGGCATCAGTGCTGTGGGGTTCCCAGGCAGTGGCCGGGAACGCAAACGAGACTACCCGAAGTCGTAGTCCATTAGCTCGGTGGTGCCTTGCCAGACAATACCGTTGTGACCCATCGCTTTGGTTTCGTCGACGATTCGGTCGATCGTTTCGCGGCCCCAACCTTCGCCGTGGATGATGGGATAGCACGGGACGGTCTCAGGTAACAGCAGCTTGGTTTTGTAGAGGTCGCGGAGGACCAGATCGGCCGTGTCTATCCGATAGCCGAGGGTGGCCGGCTCGTCTGCCATGTAGGCGTCGATGGTTTCCGGCAAGCCCATCCCATCGTAGCCTAAGAAACGATAGACGAGCTGAAGCGCGTCCTGTTCAGTCAAGCCGGAGACTTCCTGCTGGAGAAAGCGGGCCCATTCGATGAAGCAGTTGCAGACGAAGGCGGAGATATGGGATACGAGCGGACTCGCATAGTCCGACATCTGGTCCCACCGCGAGTAATCGTGGCCGGCAAACAGGGCCATCGACGCTGGGAAAGTATCCGTGCCGAAAGCCGTGTCTGGAGCGGCCGCGTGTACTGCGGAGCGGAACCGAGTCAAGTTGCGATGGACCAGGTCACACCTGAAACGGAACCAGTCGAGCACACCCGATCGCAAGTCGAGGGCGTGGAGGATGTCGAAGAAACCGTATCCCAGGCGGACGACTTCGCCCAGCCGTTTCCCGTCGAGCTGTTGAAGCCTCTCACGTGCGTGTTTGAGGTCGGCGACCATGCCCGCCATATCGTAACCGAAGTCGGATGCGGCGGCCTCACACGATTCACACGTGCATCCCCATAGTCCGAGCGGAAAGCTGCCCATCGGATAGCGGAAGTGCGTGATGTCGAGAGCGTCGACGTCATATTGTGATGCCCAGTGCACACACGCGGCTTCCATCCAGTCCTGCACGTCCTGACGCGACGGGCAGAACATCAGCCGTCGGATCGTCCACGCACCGCCACACCCCCATACGTTCAAACCAGCGTTCTTCAGCTGAGCGATCGCTTGCCTGTAGGTTGCATCGTCTCCTTCGCGAGGAACCCCGGGCCCGCACAGCTCGCGCGCCAGGTCGTATTCGAGCGGGTCGATGGGGCGACCATCAAAGTGACGGAGTACGAGCTTGGCGAGCTCCTCATCCGTCGGCACCTGTCCCTTGAAAGGGCTGAGCGCAAGGACGCTGTCGGGCATCTTGCCGGTGAAGCCGATGACGACGGTGTTGAGTCCGATTTCGTCCTGGAGTCGAGCGACGTAATCGGGGTGGTTGAGGATGGTCTCGTGGCCCAGATAGATGCCGGTTAGCCAGTCGGAAGACATGGTCGTGTCTCCAGGTTTGGTGGCAGAAATAAACAGAGCGGGGGAGCGGGGGCGCAGGGGAACGGGGGAGAAAAAGCGGTGTCTTCTCCCCCGCTCCCTCCTCCCCCGCTCCCCCGCTCAGCTTTTTAGAATCTCGTGTGTTCGTAGTTGGCGAAGGGTGTTTCGACACCAAGTTTGTCGGCTTCCTCCTGCAAGGCGGCGCAGTGATCGTCGTTCAAGGGGATTCCATTCTTTTGGTTGTCTTTTGCCCAGACCCACTCATTGCCACCGGCCAGTTCTGCGGTTGGCATGCCGGGGAGCGGTTTTGTGGCCCGGGCATCTCCGACGAAGCGATCCATCTCTCGCTTGAGTTCCTCGAGGGGCATGAAGTGGGCGACGTCGACGACCGCGATGAATGCGCCCTGGCCCGCCTCCCACTGCGAATCAGCATACGCCGGGCGATAGATGCCGGGGAAAACGCCGGCGAGCGCTCTGACGGCGGCTGTGAGTGCCATGATTTTGAGGTAGGTCGTGGGGATTCGTTTGAAGAGCTCTTCTTCGAACCGAAGCAGCGCCCCGCCCATGTCCATGACGATGGGGGGCTGTTCGCCCGCCGGGATCGCGATGCTGCTCGGCGATGTATCGACGACGCTGAAGAGGAGGTCGTTTGGATCGAGGAACATTTTCTGAGAAGAGCCTGAAATGCCAATGCAGTCGTGTTCCAGCGCGAGGCGTGTGTAGTTGCCCGCGGAACCGACGTGTTGGTGATTGCGCGTTGTGAGAGCGGCAACGCCTCCGGCCTTGGCCTTCTCGATGATCTTGAGTGTTCCCCGGTAGCAAGGGAAGTAGCCAAGCCCTCCGTCACCGTCCATCACGAGAGAGGCTCCGGCCTCCTGGTCGACTGTCACATCTGGCCGCGGGTTGACGGCGCCATCCTTGATCTTTTGCAGATAGTAAGGGATCTGGCCGGTTCCGTGACTGTAGAGACAGCGCTGGTTGTTGCCGACGAGGATGCTTGCCAGCAGGTCCGCGTCCTCGGGTGGCATGTTGACTTTTTCGAACAACCCGACGACAAGTTGCTTCAGGTCCTCGAACGGCATGCGAATGCCGTGGTCGGGCGGGTAATTACGTCGACTGAGGTTCATACGTTGTCGGGCTGGTGGTGAATGTCGTTTCGCCAGGGTGGCTCGGACCACGTCTTGTACCAGTTCCATTTCCATTAGACCTGCTTGGAGGGTAGCTCCACTTCGTATGTGACGCCTGCTGTGAAAGGGAGCACCTGTGTTCGGTTTCCGACCGTCTCACGTATCCATTATAGGAAGGCGTTGGCATCCGTGACGTCAGGTGGCCAGCTTCCGTGAGGGATCGGGTCGGAAGCGCGATCGGTTCGGTAGTGCGTGGGAATCAGAAACTCGGGACGGATGAGGTCGATGCAGTTTAAGAGATGTTCGGACTGATCTTTCGCGCCGTGCTCCGTGAGTCCCATTTTCATGTGGATCAAATAGGTAACGCGGTCTCGTAGCTTTTCGAGTGCGGCATAAGGGACGGTGAGATCACCGGTGTGAAGAAACGATACGTCGATGTGGGGAAGGGTGACGAGATAGCCGCAAGTCGGCAGGTCGGGTCTCTGGTTCTCCCCGCTTTCGATGACTTCGACCCGGACCGGACCCAGATCCCATTCCCCCGTATCCGGGAAAACACGGTCCTCGCCCCCGACGTGGCTGAGATACATCGGAAAGGCGACGTCGACGAGCCTCTTGTCGATGTGTTTGGTGATGGGGAGGTCTCGCGCGAAGGCGGCGTCCCCGTACTTTTCGTCGACAGGTTCATCGGGGTTGCAGCATCCTGGGCTGACCAGGACCTGCTTGATGCGGTCCCCCTGGCAAAGCCTCTGGAGCGTTCTGGGGTGACAGTGGTCGAAGTGTTCGTGCGAGACGAAGATGAAATCGAAGTCCGGTTCAGCGAGTGCGAGGTCGTCACCGAATTTGTATGGGTCGAAGGCAATGTTGACGAGGTCCGTTCGAACTTCGAAGCCTCCACATCCGGTCCACTTAAGATAGATTCGGCTCATGGGCTAAAGCGCGTGGTTCTCTTCGCTGTATTCGCGATTGCCACCGAGTTGCCAGGTGCCGCGGAAGAGCGTCTGTCGCTTTGGTGGCATAGCGGCGATGATGTCGTGATCGAGGTTCGTCTTGTGCCATTGCGCCCAGAGCGAGTTGTAGCAGTTGAAAACAGCGCAACGACCATTGTCGGGGTTTATCCAGTCGTTGGCGGCGTGGACGAGGCTCTCGGTGAAGATCACGACCGATCCGGGTGGGCAACTGTAGTCGTCCATCACGCCTCGGATGGCGTCTTCCCACGGAGAGTCGCTGATGTTGGGTCGCCAGATGTCGGGTCCGCCGTAGCCGAAGTGGGCCTTGTGGGAACCGCTCAGGAAGGATGTGTTTCCCTGGCCGGCTTTGACTTCCTCGAGTTCCCATACGACGCGGGTGAGGCCGGCGAAGATCTTCCCGCCGGCGACTTGATAACGCATCGCGTTGGCCTTCTGTTGAGGAGGCCGGACTGACCTGCCCTCCTGGATTGTCGACGTGGGGCAAGCCGTTGTCACTTCGCTCGGACTTGCTCCAGCCCGGTGGCCGGATGGTTGTGAACGAACCCTCACAGCGGAACCCGTAGCAGTCGTCGAGGACGAAGGGATCTTCGGAAAGACTCTCCGAAAGGATGCCGACGATGGCGGGATGATCGAGCAGTCCCTGGAGGGCACCCTCGTAGCTTTTTTTTGCACCCCCGTAGACTTCGGCTTTGGTGGCCTCGATTTCTGCATCGGAGAGGACGGAGGGGATCTGGATCCATCCGCGCAGGTCGAAGAAGAATTTCTGTTCGTCGGTCATGGGAATGACGTCTGTGCTCATGTGACTCTCCGCTGTAGCCTTTCCTTGTGGGATGGAGGTGATGGCTGTAACGATCTGACCCAAAAGGCACGGCGGGCCCAAGCCCTACGCTAGAGTAGCAAAGCCTGCTGGCATCCATCGCGCCGCGTTAGCAAGAAAGCGTGGATCATCTTGGCTGACAAACCAAATATTCTGCTGATCCAGACGGACCAGCACAATCCACACATCGCGGGATTCGCGGGTGATCCGTTCGTCCAGACGGAGAATCTCGATCGCCTGGCCGGGGATGGGATGTCGTTCGATGCGGCCTATTGCCAGACACCTCTATGCTCACCAAGTCGACTGTCACTCTTGGCGGGGCGATGGGTCTCGAATTGCGGGGGATGGTCGAACGGGGCGGTGCGTGACTTGGAGCAGGAGACAATCCCATCGTGGTTGTCGAAGCATGGATACACGACGGCAACGGTCGGGAAGATGCACATCGCCGGTGGGGATCAGACGCACGGCTACCAGCATCGACCGTATGGGGATCTGGTGCCGTGTATCTACCCGGCGCACCAGCCCGATCCGCCGGGATCCTGGAAAGACGGGCAATGGAACAACCACGCAGTGGGACGGTTCCCGTTCGCGGGGCCCATGGAGATTCCCGAGAGCCTGACGATGGATCAGGTGGTGACGATCGAGAGTCTGGCGTGGATCCTCGAGTTCGCCGATGGGAATCCGGATGCCCCATGGTTCTTTCACGCATCGTTCTCACGACCCCACTTCCCGCTGACGGCACCGGGCCGCTATGTTAGGCGCTATCTGGAGAGTGATCTCCAAGCACCTCCCTTGCCTTCCGGATACCCGGACGACCTTCACCCACACGATCGATTCACGGTCGATGACTTCAATCTGCTCAGGTTTTCGATGGAGGAGCATCGTCGGGCGGTGGCGTGTTACTACGCCTGCGTCGATTATGTCGACGACTGTATCGGTTCGCTGATCGAAGGACTCAGCCGCGCCGGCTGTCTGGACAATACCTACATCGTTTACACGTCCGATCACGGCGACATGGTGGGCGAGCACGGGCTGTGGTGGAAGCGATCCTACTACGAAGCTTCGGCCCGCATACCTCTGCTGATATCGGGACCGGGAATCGGCAGGGGTGGCCGCGATGCTGCGCCCGTCGAGCTGGTCGATCTGTTTCCGACGTTCTGTGAGTGGGCCGGGATCGACGTCCCCGAAGGTCTGGACGGGGAAAGTCTGACCTCGCTTTTGGATGGTCAGTCGGGGCGGCGCGAAAAGATCTACGCGCGCTCGGAGATGCTCGGCCCGAAAATTCCCACTCAGTTCCGGATGGTCCGGAGTGATCGCTGGAAGTATGTCGAGTTTCCGAGTCAGATCCTCGCCTCTACGATCTCGACGCGGATTCAGAAGAACTCCTAGATCTCGCCGGTGATCCGCCGCCGGACGCACCTGTTGAAAATTTGGTGAAGGAGGTTCAGCGTAACGGAACCTGGGAGGAAATCAATCACCGTCGTGAGGCTGATTTGGGGCCGCAGCAGAAGTCGAGTGATACTCCGATACGCGGGGCTGTTCAGTATCGGTTGGTGGATGGGCGGGTGATCGATGGGGATGGAGCGCTCTATGCGGAATGAGTTCGACAATGAAGCCAAGCCAGGTGATCAATATCGGCCTGGTTCCCAGGGCCTGCCTGGGAACAGCTTGTGCAGGATAAGGTTACCGGGAGGAATCGCCGATGTTCTCAGATGATCTGAAGGAGCAGGTTCGGAACGTTCACGCCTATGCGGTGACGCCGTTCAGTGATGACCTGCTGTCGGTCGATCTGGAGAATTACGGGAAGAACATCGAGTTCATGCTCGATCGGGGTGTGAAGGTGGTGGTGGTGGGTGGGGGAACGGGAGAGGTGCACTCGCTGTCGGTAGATGAACTGGAGACGATGGCTCGTCACGCGCTGAAAGTCGTGGGGGACAGAGCGCTCGTGATCCCCGCACTACCTGACAATCTCGGAGATGCGGCCGAGCTGGCGCCGAAGTATGAAAAACTGGGGACGCGGATCACGCTGGGGATGGCGCCGTTTATCCGCAATCAGATTCCCGATGATCTGGATGGTGTCTACAACTACTACGAGATCCTGGGCGGGTTAACGGGTATGGCGCTCATGCCCTACAACACGCAGGGATGGACACCCGAGTTCTTTGCACGGTTGGCCGAGATCGATACAGTGATCGGCGTCAAGGATCCGTGCGCCCATCCGCACAACCTGTTCCGAGCGGTGCAACTCGTGGGGGATCGATTCGTGTGGATCGGGAACAAACGTCACGATCCCGGCGTGCTCCACTTGCGATTCCAGATGGGGATCGAAGCGTTCACGGCGGGCTTCACGAACTTCGCGCCTCAGTTCGAGTTGGAGCTGTTCGAAGCGGCGCAACGGAAGGATTGGGATCGGATGGTAGAGATTCAGGCGCAGCTGGCGCCGCTGGAGCGGATGCGGAACCGCCACAACGAAGGGATCATCAAGTCGGCGCTGGATCTGGTTGGCTTGAAAGGGGGGAAGGTGCGGCCGCCGAGGATGGACTGTAGCCCTGTGGGCGTTGAGGAGCTTAGGGAGGAGTTGGGGAAACTTGGGGTGGAAACCTACTGACCGGGTTTAGTGACCACTGACCAGAGACTCTCGTCGCTTCTATTTCTCTGTTCTCATGCGGCCGGTGTCGACGGCGAAGGCGAGGGCGTCGAAGTTTTTTACCGTCAGGTCGAACCTCGTCTGGGTGTAGTTCGGATCGTCCCAGAGATTGTCGAATTCGTTCGGATCGGTCTCCAAATCGAAGAGCTCGCCACAATCGAGACCGTGGTAGTTGACGAGCTTGAATCTCCGCGTGCGAATCATCGTGGCGTAGCTCTGCTGCCCCTTCCTCCAGCGGAAGTCCTGATGGGGTAGGGCCGTCCACTGCGGGTGGTTCTGCTTCACCCACGCCTCTTCCTCTCCTG
Source organism: Candidatus Latescibacterota bacterium (assembly GCA_965198115.1). GTDB lineage: Bacteria > Latescibacterota > UBA2968 > UBA2968 > UBA2968 > UBA6620. Next base: position 5,764,788 of record OZ240241.1, read on the forward strand.
CAGGGACACTGGCCATCTGATACCGGCGTCCCAACGCCACGTAGTACTCGCAACGCACATACTCTCGATGTTCCCCCGGATCGCTGGATCCGGTCAGAATACTCACCAAGGACTTGCCGTGCATCCTGTTTGGAACCGAGACCCCCACTGCCTCCAGCAGCGTGGGCGCAACATCCGTAAGCTCTACGAGCGCGGGTGATCGAAGCCCCTGCAGGAAGTGCGCTGGCCAGGAGACGATGAGCGGTACGCGAATCAGGCCTTCGTAGAAACGACACCCCTTGGCGCGTAATCCGTGGTCTCCGAGCGTCTCGCCATGATCGGACATGAAGATGACGATCGTTGTTTCGCGCTGACCGGTTTCCTCCAGCGCGTCGAGGACGCGACCGACGTTCTGGTCGATCAGCTCGACCGTCGCCCAGTATTTGGCCTGTTGAAGCTTGGCTTCGCGTTCGTCGTAGGCCGCGGCCTTTGTCTGGAAGTTGGCGCCCTTCAGTTTTTCCTGTGCCGCGAGATCTGACTCCCTGTAGGCCAGCCCCGGAAGCGCGTCCACGTCGAATCGATTGAGGAACTCGCTCGGTGGATAGAGAGCCCCCTCTCCGCCTTGGGGATGCGGGTAGTAGGTGTTGAGGCTAAAGAGCCACGGACCGTCAGTGTGCTAGTGGGACCGTATGAAGTCGATCGTTCTGTGGGCACACCACGTCGTCTGATGGTATTCCACGGGTATGTAGCCGTGGCGCTCGAAAAGCTCTTTGGCGCTTTGCCCACGGCTATCGAGCCAGTCGGCATAGTCCGAAGGGTGGCCTTCTCCCAGGTCGTCGGGTACCTGCGACCAGTGGAATTCGCGGTAGCCGTCGTCGGGCCGGGGCTCGATTCGGTCATCGACGTCGGAGAGATGAAGTTTTCCGGCCAGGCCGCAGTCGTATCCGGCGTCGGCCAGGATCTTCGTGACGAGGGGCGCGGCTCCGCTCCACCGGTCGACTTCGTTGGAGGTGTTGTGGACGGTGCTGGGATACATCCCTGTCAGGAAGGATGCTCGGCTGGGGGTACAGATCGGCGATTGGCAGAAAGCATCATCGAATGCAACACCCGTGTCGACCAGGCGGTCCAAGTTGGGTGTTCTGATGTGGGGATTGCCGAGGGCGTGGATGGTGTCCCAGCGTTGCTGATCCGTACAGATCCAGAGGATGTTGGGTTTTCCGGGTAATGCCACAGAAGGTCAACCTGCGGTGACGGCGCTGGCGACACACCACTGGCCGTGCCGGTCGCAGCAAGCGTAGTAGGCGCGGTATCGTCCGTCGTCGAGCCTGATGAAGGACATGTCTTCGGCATGTACTGCGTCGATGTCGTCGGAATCCAGCCCGCCGCCTTCGATAACCATTCCGTCGCGGACCCAGTCGATGCCATCGTCGGAATGCGCCGCTAAAATACGCGACCGAAAGCCGGCCAAATCACATTTGATGGATGCTGCTGCGAAATCCTCTCCGAGAGTACTCTCGGCGACACCCGGATCGGAGGGGTGCGGGGGAATGACTGACCCGGGCGGTGCGTCCTGCCATCCGGAATAGAGCATCAACCAGGGTTCGCCGTCCGCTGTCGGCGGGAGCACGTCGCCTGCGGTGATCCCCAAAGCTTCGATTTCGGACTGGCCGTTTTTCATACGGTAGCCGGGCTCGAATTCGAAATTGAGCCCGTCAGTGCTGACCGCACTGATGACGCTCTGGGAGATCCGAACACCACCACCCATCCTGCCGCCTTCGCCGTATTCGCTTGCGAAGCAATAGATCCTGACACGTCCATCCGAGAGCGGGACATAGCGTGGCGCGCCGATGCCGTCGAAGCCGTGCACTCGGGCGCCCTCCTCGAGTTCCCAGTCGACTCCGTCCGAGGAGATGGCACTGGCGATGACAGGGGGCACATCGGCCGTGCCTCGGGATTCGAAGTACATCCGCCAGCGGCCGTCGGGTAGCTGTTTGACGGTCGGCGCAAGGTAGCGAAGGCTGCCGTGTTCGATCGCGGGATCGGGCGCCATGCGGATGCCGGGTTCGACGTCGAAGTTCAGGCCGTCTTCGGATACGGCGCTCAGGATGTAGCCTTGACAGGCAGCGAATGGTTTGCCAGGGCCGACGGCCGTGTAGTAGAGACGATAGCCTCCGTCCGGTAAAGCGACCACACCAGGCGCCTGAACCTTCGACTGGTCGATGTCCCGTGTGCCCTCCACGCGGGGACCGTCCTCCTTGATCCACTTCAGGAACTCAGCCATACGACATCTCCGGGTGCTTGCCAAGGACGCGCATCAGTCTGTCGTCGGCATCCTCCAACACATAGTCGGGCATGTGATAGTTGAGGTAGGGCCAGAAACGCTGGCCATAGACCTGGTGGAACAGGTAGCGTACTCGGTCGGACTTGTTGGGTACGCCCCGATGCCAGGTTTGGCCGTTGAGCAGGTAGAGGTCGCCGGCTTTCATGTGGAGTGAAACGGGGCCCTGGCCTTCGAAGGCGGGATGCTCGGCATCATCGGGTTGTCGACCGGCGTAGTTGCTGCCCGGAACGAACTGGCTTGGGCCGTATTGGTCCTCGTCCTGATCCGTGAGTGCGATCTGTACGGACATGCGGAAAACCGGGATTCGGATACGAGCGTCGTGCCGCGCGACGTCGTCATTGATGATCGGGAATTCGAGGCCGTCGTCGACGTGGAAACGGTTGATGCCCATGTCCGTCCGGTTCAAGATGCAGCCCTGCGCGATGCAGTGGCAATGTTCTCCGAGAACCGTTTCAGCGATGGTGATGATCGGCTCGCGGACGAGAAGGTCGCGAAACATCCGGTCGCACTCGAACAGGCGATGTACGACGATCGGTTTTTTACCGTCGTGGTCCGCCCGGACTTTAACGTTGCGCATGTCGGCGAAGTAGGGTTCGGCATAGATCCGATCGAGCCGCTCTATCATCGTCTCGCACTCATCGCGAGAAAGGACGCCACGGACAATCGTCGCACCGTTCCCGTAGAAGTCATCCAGAATCGGGGTCAGTTCTTCTTCACTCAGCGGTTCTGTCAGGGCCATGCTTGGATCACTCCGGCAATTTCAGGACCGCTTCGTCCACGACGCCCACTGGCAATGCCCAGGTCGATCTGCGCCGTCGAGGATGGGTGGACTGTCGATTGTCACCCCGAGCTCGGTGCTGAGCGTCCAATCCGGCTCACCCTCGGGATTCCTGAAGATGTTGTAATCTTTCTCGGCTTCTTCCTGCGCGATGTCGACCAGGTCGCGTTGGGAGAACAACCGAACCACGCTGTTTCCGATCGCGCCGATCGATACGGTTTTCCTGTCCTCCTGGACCTGACCCAGTCGATTGAAGTCCGTGTGTTGTTTTCCCCCATAGCCGAACGGCTGGTAATCGATCATGGGTTGCTGGACGATCGTTCCATCTGGTTGCCTGACCTTGACGGTCATGTCGATCGTGTGACGATAGGGTACTTCGCACAGCCATTCGGCGAAGTGGTGGCTGGTGGAGTTGCTGTAGTTGACACCAAGGAGCAATACCTTCGTGTTGAGGGCCAGCATGACGCCGAAGGACGATCGGATGTCGAAGACGGAATGCTTCGGGTCGACGTCGGTGATGACGGACGCCCGCCTGCCGATGGCGGCGAAACTATGACGGTAGGCGATGCTGCGTAGCGCGTCCGAATGGAGACGGACCGCCTCGGTGATCGCGCCCATCTCGCTTTGGTCCGAAGCGGGATCGATGATCGGGTCATCCTCAGGCTCGTGGATGAAGGTAAATGTGGGTGCGACGAGCGTGCCGCGTTCGCCGATGACGTCGAGGAGTGCGTCGACGACGGTGTTGGCACTGCCTTCGACGTGGCCGAGGGTACGCATGGCAGAGTGGATGAGGACGACGTCGCCCGATTGCAGGCCGAGGTCGCGAAGGCCAGTGGCGATTTGGGATTGGGTGAGTGCCATTGCTCTCCAAACGCTGCGGTGCGAAAGGCGCGTATAGCGGCCTTCAGCCCGCTGAAAATCGGGTCAATAATGACCGATAAATGGACCCAGCTAACCGTTGAGCTGGTGACCGCTTCCGTTGAACCAGATGATGTCGACGACGGCGCCCAGCGTCAGGCCCATCAGGAAGCCCAGGAGGGCACCGAGAAAGACGGGTGTCATCTGCCGATAGTGCTCGAGACCCCCCAATTTCAGCAACAATTTCTTGATGAGCCAGACCAGAAAGATCGATGAGGCGCTGTTTCGCGTTGGGGCGGAAGCCGAGATCGTGAACCCGAGTGGATGGATGAGGAAGCCGGGGAAGAGGGTCCTCAAATAGAGTAGCCCGCCGGTGAAGACGGCGCCGATTCCGAGGAACTGGAGGCGCGTCCAGTCGGCACCCTGGATGCCCTGGATTCGGGTTGCCGTGTAGGGCCAGATGTTGAGCCCCACTCTTGGGATGCCAAAGTTGTAGCTTCCGGTCGCGTGGTAGCCCTGGTAAAGCATGAAACCGATGGCTACGGAGAGGCCAATGAGGCAGCCGGCAAACAGCGTCGGGACGAGCCGTCGCCGATTTTTTCGGTCGACCGCGACGCCCAGCCGCGGGATGTGGGCCACGGCCGTCATCGCCAGCGTCCTGGCGTCGCAGAAGAAGGTGTAGGATAGAGCCAGAGCAATGCCACCAGCCGGTCCTACTCCGTTGATACCGAAGAGGTGCCACGCGAATGCCTGGGCCGTGACCGGCCCGCGCAGATACACCAGTCCGCTTTCGACCATGATTCGGGCGAGTCCGACGTAGAGAACACCTGTCGCGAAGACGAAGGCGAGGAGCGGGCCCCAGCCGAGTCCGGCGCGATTGAGCAAGAATACGATATATGAGCCGCAGACGAGCATCAGCCAGACGGCGGTTCGGGAAGACAGTAGCTCCTCGGAGTCATCGAGCTCATCGTTTCGGCCAAGAGCTTTTTGAAAGACGGCCTTCAGATGGTTTCGCCCTACCCAAGCGCCCCAACCGACGAACACGACCATGCCGCCGAAACCCTGCCACGCCGTCGCAGGATGGAAGCCGCAGTAGATGTCGGGACTCCCCATTTCCACACCCAACCGATTGAACAATCCCACCTGCAGTACGGCGAGCAGATTGAAGACCCAGATGCTGAGCAGAACCTCGGACTTCGTGAAGTATCCGAACGCGATGATCATGGGGTGAACGGTGAAGATAATTGGAGGGAATCCTTCGGCGATCCAGAGATTTCGAGGCATTCGGATCGGAATCTGGGGCATCACGGTGAGGAACCATCCTGCGGCGTTCCAGGCGTAGGCTCCGAACACGACGCCGAATCCAAGCCAGAAACGGGGCGATCGAACGAGGCTGGCGATGGTGCCGGACGTGCCTGACGCGCCGGTCAGTTCCAACAGGACGGTGGCGACGGGAAACGCCAATCGCTCGTGCTCCATCCACTGTTTTCGAAAGATGACAGAAACGCAGATGTTCACGACGAGGACGGCACCAAAGAGCGTACCCCACCAGAAGAAGGGCGAGATCCACGCTCGCCAGGGTATCGAGCGTCCCTCGGGAAGACCTTCGTAGAAGCCCGTGGTGGCGTCGAGACTGGATACGATGGTCCAGTCGGGGATGTGATGGAGCATCACCTCGCGCCACTGGTTCTCGGGCGTAGCGAAGTACGTAGGGACTGTTATCACGTCCAGAAAGAAGGCCGGGATGCCCTCGCCGTGCATCCACGCGGTAAGAAAGCCGATGCAGCTTATGGCCACCAGCTCGGAGGACGTCAGACCGCCGCCGCGGCGCTGCAGAAGATGATTGATGCCGAGGAGAAACACGAATGGGATGAGGAAACCGACAGAGAGATGCGCGTAGTCGGCCCGCAACGAGTAGACGATCTGGCTGGTGTAGGTCGGCCAGAAGGTGATGAAGGCGGCCAGGCCGATGCCAAGGAGGGTCGCGCGGCGTGTCACGGGTACTAAGCGTGGGTCCTACGTGATTGGACCCATATCGCCCAGGTAGGGTAGGGGCTGTTGTGGCCGGTTGGGTCGAGACACTTTTTCGGGGTATTGCACGAGTGCTTTGGCCCACGCGTCGCGCCACGTTGCGTAGGAGGTTTCACAGTCGGGGTTCACGCGACTGCGAGCATCGAATGAGGGCCAGAACGACCGACCGGTCGGGGTTCCTCGTGCCTGATATCGGACGTCCATGCTCCATCGGATTTTGTCGGTGTTGTTGGGACCGGATGAGTGGGGCGTGAGCTTGTGGATGAGGATCACGTCCCCTTTTCGCATGGGCACAGAAACCCAATTACCGTCGGGCATTTCACCATCCCAGTAGACCGTGCGGTTAAGGTGGACGCTAGGCATGACGCGGAGACAACCGTTTTCTTCGGACGTATCGCAAAACGGGACCCAGACGGTGATGAAGAAAACATCGTCCGCCTCCTCGTGAAGGAAGATGGCATCCTGGTGCCAGAAGACGACGTTGGAGTTTTTGCCCGTGTCCTCGTCGGTCGGAAGCTTGGCCCGAATATGTGACATCGGACTGCAGCAGATTTCGGGACCAATCAGACCTTCGACCAGGTCGAGAAGGTTCGGACATCGCATGAACAGGAACGTACCTTCGCCCCGAACCTGTCCGATGTCGAGCGCCGCGTCGGATTCGAAGTAGGTGGCATCATCCTCGTCGCAGATACGGGCGAGCCGTGTGTCGAACGGCTCATATTCGTAGAGGTAACCAATGCGATTTTTTTCGTATAGGTCGTTGGCGAGTCGATCGACGACGTCTTCGTAATCTGAGATGACGAGATCGATGTCGGCGTTCGTGAGGGCGCCCTCGACGACGACGTAGCCGTCGGTTTTGAATTGGGCGAGGTGTTGGTCTGTGAGTGTCATTGGATTGGCTGATATGGTGCGCGAATTGTCACCCCGGTAAGCTTCTAGGCCGGGGTCCATTCTGCCCGCACAGGCGCATACACGAGAGGGCGGAAAAATGGGTCCCGGCTCAGATGCTCACCGGGATGACAGATCGTTGCAACAGTCGTCCTCACGATTCCCATTGCTTGACAGCCTTGCTGAAGGCCACGCTCGCTTTGTCCAATCGGATCCTGATGTCTCGTGGCAACTCGAGATCGACTCCTGCGAGCAATTCATCCACGTGATCCGGATGCTCGGGGCCCGCGAGGACGGCTGACGCTTCGGGATGGTTGAGGACCCAGGCGATACAGATCTGGGCGCGTGTGACGCCAAGGTCGTCGGCGACGGCATCTACCACCTCGTGAAGCCCTTCGAGAGGAGAGCCTCGCTCAGGTTCGTAGGACGTGGCCAGGTGGGCGACGTCGAGGGGGCTGAAGAACATCGTTCCAAGACCGTACCTGTTGATTACTGGGAACATCTCACGCTCTAGCCAGCGTATTCTTGATTGGCCGTCAGTCTTGGCTGAATAGGCGCCGGCGATATTGTAGTAGTCCTCGAGCACGGACGGGGGCACTGAGCCCGATGCTTTGGCGATTTCCGCGCATTCGGCGACGACGCTGGGTTCGTGGTTGGACAATCCCCAGTAGCGTGTTTTCCCGGATTGAACCAGGCGGTCCATCGATGCACATATCCCCTCGAGCGGCGTTTCGGGATCGGGTTGATGGAGGAGGTAGACGTCAATGTGGTCCGTGCGAAGCCGTCCGAGCGCGGCGTCAAGTTGCTCTGTCAGATAGGTTTGGGTGTAGTGGGTAGGCGTTCCCGGTTCGCCCTCCGCTTTCGGTGGATGTGTCGGTGGAACCTTCGTGCAAATGACGACCTGGTCGCGTCGACCCTCCAGGACTTTCCCCAGTAGTTCTTCCGCGCCTCCCCAGCCATACGCGTATGCCGAATCGAAGAACGTCACGCCTCGGTCCAGGCAATGCCGCAACACGCGTTCGGCCATTGGCTCGTCGGCGTGGCGGGGGAGATGGCGGAAGGCCGTGCCCTGGCAGTAGCGGGTGACGGTGAGGTCGGTGTTGCCGAGTTGTATGGTTTTCATTGAACCGAGGACGCCATTTCGCGTGGGGATGAATCCCCACGCTATGGTAGCCCTTCGTCTTCGCTCAGGATAAACTCCGCCCGCTGAAGCGGGCTATGGTTGTCAGCCGGCTTCAGCCGGCTTCGCATTCCTAGCGTAGGGCTTCAGCCCTACGCGCACGGCGGGAGCAGTCACGTCAATCCTCGACTCGCTCGAGTTTGTAGAAGACGGGGCGGAAACCGTCGGTGCAGCAGGTGACGAAGACACCCGGTTTGCAGCCCAGGAAGTTTCCGCCGCGGGCGAGTACCATCACGTATTTCTGCATGTCGCACCACGCCCAGTCGGGGATGCCTTCGGGCGCGTGGCCGGTGGTTTCGAAATACTGGCCGATCTCGAGGTCGTGACAGCAGCCGGTCGTCCAATCGCCGCAGCCATCGGTGAGTTCTGCGACCAACTCGTGGTTGACGGTCTTTTTGACGACGGTGATGCGGACTTTATGTGGGTTCATGGATCCTCTCTCTTTTAGAAGCGGAAGGCTTGGAACCACCCTTCGACTACGCTCAGGGCAGGCGCCTGAACACAGATGGACACGGATGGGGTGGCTGACCCGAGATAGAGGCCCATCAGGGAACGAGACTGGTGGTACGGCAGAGCAGATGATCTCGCAAGGTCGATGACCCTACCTCTGGTAATCACTCTTTGGAATCATCATGATATTGAGGAAGGTCTTTGCATCAAAGCCCCAGCTGAGTGCTCCTTGGGCTGTTCCGAGCCGGGTTTCGTGGTTGGGCCTGTGGCGTTATATTCGCGATCCGGAAACGGGACTATCCATTCTACCCCGCAACCTGAAGGAGGTCGACGGTGGCCATCACGGGTGATTTCGAAGCATATCTGACGGACAAGTGGTACGGGCATCAGATCACGGTTACAGCGCTTCTCGAAGCGGAGGCGGAGGCGGGTTTCGATTATGCGGTGGTGATGCCACAGACGGCGGAAGTGCCGGACAACGACAACCTGCTGGAGAAGACGGCTGGCAACCCGCACACGCTGCCGTGCGTCCTGATGGATCCAAAGCGTGGCGACGAGGGTGTGGAGGACCTGAAGGATTTGGTTTCACGTGGTGCGCAGGGCATGAAGCTGATGGGTGCGATTCACAAGTATGAGATCGACGATCCGATGGTCTTCCCATTCGTCGACGCTGCGGGGGAACTCGGGATCGTCATTTCGGTGCACTCGGGAAAAGACAACTGCAGCGCCGATCGGATTTCGAAACTTGCCGAGCGCGTGCCGGATACGCCGATGATCATCGACCATATGGGATACCCAGACAATTTTGAAGACGCGCTGCAGGTTTGCAGGGACCATTCGAACACGTATATGGGAACCACCTTGCTGCGGTTTCACAAACTGTGGGCGAATAATCCCGAAGAGACGATTGTGGGGGGCGTGACGCAGGTCGTGGAAGAACTGGGTGCGGAGCGGGTGGTATTCGGCTCGAACCTGCCGGAGTATCGCCCCATCCAGGTGAAGCGGGCGATTCAGCGGCTGAACCTGGGCGCTGATGCAGAGGAGCTGATCTTCGGGGGGAACCTGGCGCGGATTTATGGGCTGAACTGAAAAGTGGAAGCAACCACTGAGGACACGGAGGACGCGGAGAAAACCTGGAGAATGGTCAGAAGTTCTGAGGAGCCATCATAACCTCGGAGTAGCTGGGCGGGTTCCAGGACCGCCCACCCCCGTTGTTGCTCAGTTTGAGGACCTTGTCTCGCAAATTGAGAAGGCCCGGTGGATGAATTCACCGGGCCTCTCTTTGTGCACGACGGGAGAGCAGCTAGGGCAGGCTGAGGGCGACGAGTTCGGCGGGTTGGTCGCCGCCGCCGATGGGGGCGACGATGTATTGCTTGCCGTTGACTTCGTACGTTATTGGGGCGCCGAAGGCGTTGCCGGGCATCTCGACGCGGGCGACCTGCTTGCCCGTTGCCGGGTCGAACGCGAAGAGGTAGGGGTCGTGGATTTCGGTATCAAACAGGGTCGCGTTGTTCCACTTTGAAACACGCGCTTCCTTGGCAATGCCTGCCTGGACGGCGAACACGAGTTTGGATGTTAAGATAGGAAAGACTCTGCGATTCCAGCCGAGGGGCGGGAGATCGAGGTCTTTGAGCAAGGGATGATCGGTGGGTCCCTGACCGACTGAAGACATCCAGACGTGATCGCCGGTGTTAAGATCGATGGCGGTGATGCGGCCGTAGGGGGGCTTCAGGATGGGAAGGTTGTCCGTGGGCAGGTCGTCCGGTCCAGATGGCCCCCACCGGTAGGATCCAGTATAGGCGAACGGCGAACCGGGTTTGGTCTCTTTAATCGTGAGGACGGCAGGAGCCGTGTAGGAAGGGATGAAGATCGTGCCGCTCCTGGGATCGACGGCGGCGCCGGCCCAACTGGCTCCTCCAACAAGACCGGGGACCTGGATGACACCCCGAATCGTCGGGGGCGTGTAGAGTGGCCCGAAGTCGTACTTGCTCACGACTTTCTGCGCGATCCGATGCAGCTCCGGCGTCCAGTCGATCAGGTCATCGTCCGTGAGGCCCTGTCGATCGAAGGGTGCCGGTTTGCTCGGGATGGGCTGCGTGGGCGATGCACGTTCGCCCGGAACCTGAGACGACGGGACGATCTTCTCTTCGATCGGCCAGACGGGTTCGCCCGTGACGCGATCGAAGACGTAGCAGAATGCCTGCTTGCTGACCTGGGCGACAGCCTTGATCTCGCGTCCGTCGACCGTTATGTCGATGAGGTTGGGAGCGGCCGGCAGATCGTAGTCCCACAGCCCGTGGTGGATCATCTGGAAGTGCCATTTGCGCTCGCCCGTTTCGGCGTCCAAGCAGACGAGACTCTCTGCGAATAGATTGTCGCCGAGTCGTTCGCCCCCGTAGTAGTCATTCGTCGGCGTGCTGATCGGCAGATAGACGGTGCCGAGCTCCTCGTCGGCGCTCATGAGCGTCCAGACGTTCGTACTTCCTGTTCGTTCCGCCGAATCCCCTTCCCACGTGTCGTGGCCGAACGCGTCCTTCTGGGGAACCGTTTCGAAAACCCACTTCTGTTCACCTGTCCGGACGTCGAAGCCACGGACATCGCCAGGCGGCATGAGGCGACGTGGGACCTGGTTGATGCCGAAGGCGTCGAGTACGGTGGATCCGGTGACGACGACGTCCCGACAGATGACGGGTGGCGAAGAGCAGGCGTAGAGGGAGCGATCGATGGGTCTGCGCAGACCCTGCGTCAGGTCGACACGTCCGTTGTTGCCGAACGACTCAATCGGTTTCCCGGTTTTGGCATCGAGGGCGATGAGATAAGCGTCCCCGGTTGCGTAGACGATGCGTTTGTTGTCGCCATCCTCCCAGTAGGAGACGCCTCGATGGACGAATCCGATGTTTGCGGGAGTGCCATTCTCATACGTCTTCGCGTCATAGACCCAGATGGTCTTGCCGGTGGTGGGATCGATGGCGGCGGCCTGACTCATGGACGTGCTGGTGTAGAGCACGCCGTCGATCATCAGTGGCGTCGTTTCGTTGACGAAGGTTTTAAGGTCGGGCTTGCCCTCACGGATGACTTCATCCGGGGAGGTCCATCGCCAGGCGACCTCGAGATTCGCCACGTTGGACGCGTCGATCTGGTCGGCCGTAGAGTACTTGGTGCTCGCCCCGTTGGCGGCGTAGGAAGGCCACTCCTGGGCGAGGGCGTCGGAGGCGGCCGCCATAATCAGGCAGCAAACCAAGATCGATCCGATTGTCTTCATTGAACGCTCCTTTAACGGCGATATCCGATATCTGACGTTCGATATCAGAGAACTGCTCGGTCTCAACCGGGGTTGATAGTCTTCCCAATCAAGCAAGGTACTGTCACCCCGGTATGCTTCTTAGCCGGGGCCCATTTTGATCTCGCAAATCAGAATGGATCCCGGCCCAACAGCATACCGGGATGACATTGCTTCGCTCATTACTTCTGATGAGACGGCTACTTCTGCGTTTTGTCCTGTTCCTCAGAGCCAGCCGGCCACCGTCCACATCACACTCAATCGACCGAACTCAGCGCCGAGCAGCTTCGGATAGTCGGTAATGGGATCTGCGCCGTAGCGGCGAACGTATTCGGCGTGGATGCGGCTTTCGACGTCGCTTTCCACTGTCATAGGTAGGTCAATCCACTGGTTACCCAGATCGTGGCTGGCGTGAATTGAGATCCAGAGTTCCATGTCACGTCGACCGTTTTCGGGACCGTAGACCGGGTCGGTGTTTTCGGTGACAGCGCGATGAAGGCTGGTGAGGATTTCCGCCTTCGCCACGTCGTCGTTCCCGGTGACCTTCTGTCCCTTGAAAGGATTCTCCCACACGACGGGTGGATCGGTTGGGACGCGAACAGCTGACAGAATCTGTTCTCCGTCGATCTCCTCGTAGATGTCCTCGAATGAGTAGGCGACTTGTTCTCGATTCTCAATGATTGCAAGTTCGCTTCCGGACAGATACCCATTCGACCCCTCGACGTCCCAGTTGACGCCTCGGGGACTCGGGCCCGCCGGCATTTCGTAGAGACAGACGACATCGTCTTCGAATTCGATCGTGCCGCTATCCCAGACCCGTGTCGTCTCCTCAATCCCGCCGTAACTCGTAAAGGGTCTCACGTCGATGCGTTGCACGTAGCCCTGCACGCGTTTGGTGGGCTTGTTGATGACCATCCGGACGCCGTTGAACCCGTGGTAGCTTCCGTGCGTGTAGCAGAGCCGGGCGTGCTTGATTTCACCGAACAAGCCCTGCCGCACGATCTCGTGCTTGAGCTGCTCGTGAGGCCATCGCCAGACGTTTTCGGCGACTTCCCACTTTACGCCCTTGTCCTTCGCTGCCTTCGCGATAGCATCGCCCATCGGCAGGGTGAGCGCATACGGGATCTCGGTGATGATGTGACAGCCGTGATCGATGGCCGTTAGAGCGTGGACGATCTGTCCGTCGGTGGGGACGAGGATGAAGACGACGTCGGGCTTTTCGGTCTCGAGCATCTTCTCGAAATCGGTGTAGCGGGATCCGATGCTGAACTGATCGCCCACTGTTTGGAGCGATTCGCCACTATGATCGCAGATCGCGCAGAGATCAAAACGATCGTCGAGCTTGAGCATCGTGGCGATGTAGCCGCGGGCGCGTGAGGTTTCGTGGGCGCCGACGCCGACGACGGCGAGTTTGAGTTTGGTCATTGTGCGTATTTACAATGGCTGCCCCCGTGCAGAGCACGGGGCCGAGCGACAGGGCACCTTTGTTGGTGGCCGGGCAGGAGCCCGGCCGTGGCCAATCGTCCGATCGTGCGGGGCCGCGCCAATCGTGCGTTCGGGGCTCGAGCCTTCACCTTTACGCGTTACGCTAGTCCCCGTGCTCCGCACGGGGACGCTATTCCGGCACAACACTGCTGATGAAGTCGGCGCCTCTTACGATGACGGGTGTGTCGATGTTCTCCAACGGGAAATCGACGCGAGCGTTGCCCAGTTTTTCGGATTCGTGGAACGAGAGGACCATCTCCAGAGCGGCGTGTCCGTCGTGGCCGGTCGATGCGGTGTCTTCGTTCTTCTCCAGACTCTCGACGATTTCCTCTGCTGAGAGGGGGATGACGCAGCGTCCGTTTCCGAAGGTGTTCAGCTTCTGATCCTCGGGTACTTCAGGGAACGGACGCTCCTCGCCGTCCACGAATAGTTTGAATTCGGGTCCACGCCCGCTACTGACGCCGATTCGGCCGTTCGATCCGATGAGCTCGAACAGGTATTGGGCATTGGTGCCCGTGACGCCGTTGACGACGCATTCGACCCCGCTCTTGAAGGAGAAGTAGCCACTTCCTCTGGGGTCGAGGGCGTCAGGATCCTCCAGCCGACCCATCGCCCACTCGACGTCGCCCGCGAAGTAGCGGAGCATGTCGAAGTAGTGGGTGCCGTTGTTCGCGAGTCCTGCGGAATAGTGACAGGACATCGCTCGCAGGTCTCCGATCGTTCCATCGTTCAACAGCTCGCCGATTTTCCGGTAATGCCAATCGAACCGACGGCCGTGGTTGATACTGAGCCGAACGCCGTTCTTTTCGCAAGCGTCAATCATTTCGTCGGCTTCGCGAAGGGTAACGGCCATCGACTTCTCGCAGAAGATGGCTTTAACGCCGGATTCGGCCGCGGCGACGACCATATCCCGATGCGGAACGGGATACGTGCAGACGCTGACGATGTCGAGCTGCTCCTTGTCGAGCATCTCCTGCCAGTCGACATACATAGATGGCACATCCCATCGTGCGCCGAAGGCGATACGTCGTTCGTCGTTCGCGTCGGCGGCGGCTACGATCCTCGTGCGATCGCAGTGGTCGTAGCATCCCGCGTGGGTGTTTGGGGTGCCGCGTTCGGGTTCCTGTTCGAGCAGGCTGGCGATGCGGCCGCAGCCTATGATGCCGACGGTGTAATTATCCAACTCTCAGATCTCCAAGGCGACTATCACGAACCGTAGAGAGCTCTGTCGGTTCATGCGAGACAGTATCGGCGCCCCGTGCAGAGCACGGGGACGCCATTGGGGTGGATCTACCGGCACCGTCCGTCCCTTCGACTCCGCTCAGGGCAGGCTCTTCGATATGACGATCTCGGTTTCTCGCTCAGGCTTCGCCTATCGATCTCGCGAGACGTCTACTCAGGATGAACGGTGGTAACGATCCCTCAATTCGGCTATCGGTCGTCGGCGCTGTCCTGGGGTTCGAAGCCGAGGACCTCTTTGGCGTGGGTCATGTCGCGGTAGCCGTATTTGTTGTTCGAGATGACGTAGAAGATGTCGTACTTCACGTGGTTGGGTGCTTCGATGCAGGCGCGTACCATTCGAGCAATATCGCCCTGGCTGAGCCAGACGGATTTCTGTCGGGTCTGAAGGGGTTTGTCTTCTGCGTTCACGGCACCGATACGGAGGCAGATCATCGACATGCCTGCCGTGTCTGAAAAATGACGGGCGAGGGCTTCGCCCCACACTTTCGTGCAGCCGTAGATGCCCTTTGGATGGATCGGGCTGAGGTGCGTGAGATTTTCCCATTCACCGGCATCGTCATAGCGGCCCTCGCCCAGGGCTTTGTAAGGCTCGATCGATTCGTAGCCGGCGATCGTGGAGCCGCTGCTGGCCGCGATGACGCGCCCGATGCCGGCCTGGCGGGCGGCTTCGAAGACGTTGTAGGTGCCGATGACGTTGAAGGGCAGGAGTTGAGGCCATTCCATGTTTGCTCGCGCAATTGCCGCAAGGTGCACGACCTGATCAATGCCGTCGAACGCGGGGCGGATGGCGTCGAAGTCGGAGATGTCGGCCTGGACACATTCGACGCCGTCGACGGCGCTTCGGTTGAGGGCGCGAAGCTCGTAGTCGCCTTCGAGTTCCTTGCGGACGGCTCCGCCGATGAGACCGCTCATGCCGGTGACGAGTATTTTCATATGGCTCTCCAAAAAAGCTAGACTACGGAATACACGGACGAAACCAAAAACGAACCACGAAATACACGAAACACACGAAAAGGGGACAACCCTTTCTGAGGAGATCTACGTTCGTCCACCGTCCACCGTCCACCGTCCCTCTTCGCGTCTTCGTGCCTTCGTTGTTGATTTTCAATCCCATTCGAGGATGACGCCGAGGGCCTTGTCGGGCTCGTTGTAGAGCATGTGATAGGCGTCGGGCGTCTTTTCCCAGGGAAGCCGGTGCGTGATGAGTTCGGACACATTAACAGTGCCGTCGATGAGCATTTGGGCAGCCTCCTTTTCGCATTCTTCACGGGGCTGGTCGAGGCGGATGCCGGCGACGAGTTGCTTGTTCATAAAATGATCACCATCGAGGGGGAGTGGGTCGCCCTGGTATTTGGCGATCAGATGGATCGCTCCGCCGGGGGCGAGCATCTGTTGGGCCTGCTTGAATGACTCGATGCCGGCGAACCCACCCACGCACTCGACGACGAGCTCGGCACCGTTCCCACCGGTAAGTTTCTTGACCTCTTCGACGGAGTCGGTTTTGGACACGTCGATGACAACGTCCGGTTCGAGCTTGCGGGCGATGTCGCAGCGAAGCGGTTGGGCGTCGACGACGATGATCTTTCCGGGATTACGTTCGCGGATGATCTGACCACACAGGCTGCCGACGATGCCCTGGCCCAGTATGACCGCCGTTTGTCCGGGCTCGATCGGAGAGGTGCGCATCCACATGACGGAGCTGGTCGCCAGAGGGAGGAAGGTTGCCGTCTCGTAGGGCAGCTCGTCGGGGAGCGCAAACGCGCGAATCCGCGGCCCGGACGTATCTGCGAGCACGAATTGCGCGTGCGGCGCGCTGACCATCACTCGCTGGCCGACCTCGAATCCCGTGACATCGGGTCCCAGTTCGATCACTTCACCCGCGTCGGAATAGCCCATCACCTCGGGCGGGCGAGGTTCCTCGAGTACGTACCGATGAAACAGTTCTGAACCGCGACTGATCAGGCTTCGCTTGACCTCTACGAGAATCTGGCCGGGGCCGGGTTCGGGACGATCGACCTCGATCATCTGAACATTGCCGAAGCCTTGGAGTTTCTCGAGTCGTTTCATGCGTGGCATTTAACACTCCTAAGTGCATGGGTTCATAAATATTATTACGTATGTCCTGAACATTATTTGTAGCTTATGTTCTCCTTCAAAAGGAGGAGAACAATGCCAAGACGTTCGCCTTATGTGGTGCTACTGTCTGAGAAGGAACGGGTCGACCTCGAGCGAATGGCTGGACAATATACGTTATCGTATTATCAAGTGATCCGATCGAAAATCGTGCTTCTCGCCGCCGAGGGATTATCCAACAAGATTATCGCCCAACGGTTGGATGTCCCGCGTCCGATCGTAAGCAAATGGCGTAAGCGCTTTTTCGAAGAGCGTCTTTCGGGACTCGAAGATAGATCTCGTCCCGGGCGCCCGCCCGGTTTTCCCCCCTCAGGTGGTCGTTCAGATCAAGGCGCTGGCGTGTGAACTACCGAGCGAGAGCGGGATACCGCTCTCGCGGTTCAGCTGTTCCGAGATTGCCGCCGAGGCAGTGCAAAGGGGCTTCGTTGCCAAGATCAGCGGCGCCACTGTCTGGCGCTGGTTGAACGAGGACGCGATTCGTCCTTGGTATCATCGCTCCTGGATTTTCCCACGGGACCCGGACTTCCAAACCAAAGCAGGTAGAGTCCTTGATCTGTATCACCGCCAATGGCAAGGAAAGCCTTTAGGGCCGAGGGAATATGTACTTTCTGCCGACGAAAAGACCAGTATTCAAGCACGAGCTCGCAAGCACGTTACCCTACCGCCAGCCTCGAACAGAGCGGCACGCGTTGAAACACGAATACGAGCGGAAAGGAGCCCTGGCCTATCTGGCTGCTCTCGACGTGCACAATGGTCGAATCTTCGGTCTCTGTGAGTCTTCTTCGGGTATCGAGCCCTTCAACCGGCCCCTGAGCCTGATCATGAGCCGGAAACCCTATTGCTCGGCAAAGAAAGTCTACCTCATCGTGGATAATGGCTCCTCGCACCGAGGGCAAACATGCATCGACCGTATCCAGGGGAAGTGGCCAAACATCCACCCCGTTCACCTTCCGATCCACGCAAGCTGGCTCAATCAGATCGAGATCTACTTCTCGATCCTCAAACGCAAGGCTCTGACACCTATCGAATTTGCATCGCTCGAAGAGCTTGAGGCAAGAATCCTCGGTTTTCAGGAACGCTACGGACGTATCGCCACACCCTTCAAATGGAAGTTCACACGAACAGATCTCGCGGAGATGATCGACAAACTCAGGTTCTACGATACGCCCTTGGCAAAGTCTGCTTAGAATACGTCACCGTATTTGAGAACAGGAGTACTAAGACTTGAACCACCAAGGCTCCAGACACCAAGAACGACACACGGATAGTGGTGGTTTCCCGGATGTAGAGACGGCCCCGAGTTGGTTGCTGCTTCTCTGTCTGGGGTTCTGCCGTTCTCAGTACAATCCTTCTGGTTTTCTTGGTGCCTTCGTGTCTTGGTGGTTTAAGGTTTGTGGTTCACGGGTTTCCCATTCGCAGAGATCGGTCCTCCACGGGCAGGTCGACGCGGACATTTCCGCGGCGGTGTGACTCGCGGATGGCGATGCCGGTTTCGAGTGCTTCGCGGCCGAATTCGCCGGGGCAGACTTCCTCGCGCCCCTTTTCGACCGATCGGCAGACGCCTTCGATGGCGTCGACCATGGAGCTTCTTGGATGCCAGGGACCCGGGAGTTGCGTTCTTGTCGGTGCACCTGTGATGGGGTGGGGCGACTGGATTTCGAATTGGGAATGGGCGTGCCGGGAGATGATGCGGCCGGTTTCGCCGATGAACTCGATGGCCCAACTGGACTGAACGTTCTCGACGCGCGAGTTTAGAAGGGTGTGGACGCCGTTCTCGTAAACGATCGTACCGGAGCCCGGGATGTCTTCGTCGGTGGCTGCGCGTTCGTCGGTGTCGATGATGCCAACGACCCATTTTGCGGGGGCACCGACAAAGAGCCGAATCAGCGCGAGGCTGTGGCTCCCAATGTTCGAGAGGGGGCTGGGGCTGTGGCAGACGACGGATTTCAACGAGCCGATGATGCCGTCGGCGATGAGCTGTCGTGCTTTGGTGTAGTAGCTGTACCAGTTGAGGTGACAGGCGATGGCAAGGATTGTGCCGCTCTTTGCGCAAGCTTCGATCATCGCGTCGGCCTCAGCGAGGGTACGACACATCGGTTTCGTGGCGTAGATGGCTTTAACGCCCATTTCGGCTAGACCGATGGTGATCTCGGCGCGCGGCTCGGGACGTGTGGTGAGGCAGACTACGTCGGGCCGCTCTTTCTCAACCATTGCGCGATAGTCTGTGTAGAGGGCTTCGGTGCCCCAGCGACGGCCGAAATCATCGAGCTTGCTTTGTTCGGCATCGGCAGCGGCGATGAGGTCGATCCCCCGCGCTTCGATCATGGCCGGTGCGTGCGCCCAGGGCCAGGGGTAGTTGGGCATGTCGATGTGTTCGTCGTCGATCGTGCTGCCCATGCGGCCACAGCCGACGACGGCGCCGCGATAGGTATTTTTCGGTGCGGTGTCGCTAACAACCTGGAATGCCATGCCCTTGGACTCAGCCATCGTCGTCCTCGTAAAACCAATCGATTGGGAGGATACGTCGTTTGCGTGCCTGTGAGCGCCACTCTCGCCCCCATCCACCATGGCCGTCGGGCTCATCCGTGGCGTAGCAATCGATGCGGTATTCGTATTCGAGAAAGGCTTTCCCTCCGGCGAAGTTCAAGTTGGCGTAGCTGAACATCCCATGATCCGCCGGCAAGTCGCCGACTTCGTCGAAGGAGCGGACGAAGGTGGGTTCGACCGGAGGGCGGACCCAGGCTACGTTGGCATCGACGCCCCCGACTTCGATCGTTTTAAAGTGAACCCAGGATTGTCCACCATCCTTGGATACGGCAGAGGAGAGGCGGCATCTGCGACCGCCGAGCTCGATTTCCTTCATCGAGACTTGATTCCACACGCAGATGAGATCACCTGATTCGGGTACGGCACTGAGTCGGGCTGGAGAGTAGGAGGAGGAGAGTGGGCTGGGTTCGGGCATGCTCCACGTTTCGCCCTCGTCTTCGCTCCAGGATTGGAAGAGGACGCCTAGCGTGGTCCGCATGACCATCAGCAAGCGACCGTCCGAGGTCGGGGCGATGTCAGGCTCGTCGCAGGGGAACATTCCGCCGAAACCATCCTTCCACCAGACGTAGATCTTGCCCTCGCTCTGCGTCCACGTCTTTCCCTCATCGTCGGAATACATGACGAAGCCGATGTCCATCTCCGGGGAATGGGCGTGTCCTTCGATGGCGACACGCTTGCCCTCGATGTTGCCGTAGCCGTGCAGGAGGGTCGGTCTGGTGTAGTGTGATGGGTTGACGGCGCGGAAGGGGATGACGATGCGACCGCTGGGCATGACGGTCATCGTGTCGTGCCAGGCCCAGACGATGCCCTCGACGAAGTCGATGCGCGTTTCGGCCGACCACGTTTGCCCCTCGTCGCTCGAGGTGCGAAAGAGGCTGACGTAGACCGTGGGGCGCCCGGGCTTCTGCTCCTCGCGATTGTAAAGGATGGCCAGATCGCCCGATTTCAGGCGGGAGAGGCTGAAGTTGCGTCCTCCGGTGACGGGTTCCCCACGATCATCTACGACGAGCTGGTTTTCCCACGTCGATCCGCCGTCGGTGGAGATGGAGGCTTTCAGGCCGTTCATGAGACGGAGGAGGCGTCCCTCGGAGATTTCGCAGACACAGGAACTGCCTTCGTCAGACAGGATTTCGTCCGTATCGGTTCCGGCCACGGCTGACATGGATGGCAACTCCGTTGAGAAGCTGGGGTGAAACGTTGGGCGTGC
This sequence comes from Candidatus Latescibacterota bacterium, assembly GCA_965198115.1. GTDB lineage: Bacteria > Latescibacterota > UBA2968 > UBA2968 > UBA2968 > UBA6620. Next base: position 5,785,187 of record OZ240241.1, read on the forward strand.
CCGCTAAGAAAGCCTATGGGGGAGGAAAAGTAAAAAGGGAAAGAGGAAAATGAAAAATGGGGGCAGGCGTTGCGTCTTCGAGCGGGAGGCTGTACCGTAGACGCGGCGAGTGATACAACGAACGTGCTTGTTTTGCCAAAGATGCCGTTCGTCCTTCGATATGACGGGCGACGCTTTTTTCGCTCTGTGGCAGCGATTGCCAGGTCTGGCGAGACGTCTACTCAGGATGAACGGCAGGTCGATGGCAGGACCCGTATCCGCTCGTCCTGAGTAGCGATATCGTGGATCTACCTGCTGCTCTGTTACACGAGAGGCAGATTCGCATATCGAAGGATGAGCGTTCAAGGAGATGACGATGCACACCGCTACTGAAAGATGGAGGACAGGATGGCTTTGAAGTTCGCTTATCTGGGGGCGTGGCACAGTCACGCGACGATGCACGTACGGGAAGCCAAGGAACGTCCCGAAGAATCGCAGCTTGTGGGGTTCTTCGATCCGGATCCAGAAGTCGTGGCAAAGCGGAAGAAGGAATGGAAAGAGTACTTCGACGACTTTCAGGTTTTCGAGTCGGCAAAGGCGTTGCTCGAAAGTGAAGTGGATGCGGTGATCGTCGAAGGGCACGTGTATCAGAATCTGGACTATGCGGAGCAGGCGCTGGAAGCGGGGAAGCACGTTCTGCTGGAGAAACCGGCTGGATCGAATCTCGAACAGTTCAAGAAAGTTCAGAAGCTCTCGGCTGATAAGGGGCTCGCACTGAACTTGGCCTATATGTGGCGCTACAATCCGGCGATTCACGAGACGATCAAGCTGACCCAGTGGGGACGGATGGGCCAGATCTACGGGTATCGCGGTCACATCCCGAAGCCCAAGTCGTGGCACAAGGAGCTGTATACTGAATACAACGCGTATCACGGTGGGATCTACTTCGAGATGGCGGGGCACTTGGTCGACAATATGGTGGCGTTGATGGGTGAGCCAATTGCGGTCCATCCTTTCCTGCGGTGCCACTATGGGGATCGAGAAGAAGTCGACAATGCCGTGGTCGTACACGAATACGAGGACGGGCTGGCGCAGATCGATATGGGGGGGATGCAGATCGGGAGTGCGCGTCGCATCGAGGTGCACGGCACGGAGGGGACGGCGATTCACGCGCCGATCGGGTCGGGAAACCTGAGTCTATGCTTCGAGAAGAAAACAGATGAATATGCGGAGGGTTGGCAGGATCTCGAGTTAGGCGCGACGGGATCAAACTGGTCTTTGCTGCGGGAACTCAGTGCGTGCGTGGAAGGCACTAAAGAGCCGGACTACTCACCGACGCACGACTTGACGGTGCAGAAGGTTCTGCTGGAGGGGTGTGGTGTTAAGGATGGAAATGCTCTGAGATAGAAAATAGAACATTGAAAACTGAATATGTGAAGGCAAGGGGGCTGCGCCGGATTGGGAATCGGCGTGGCCCTTTCTGTATGGGATCCATCGGTAGGTTTGGGGCTGGAGTAGGTTGCGGAATCCGTGACCATTTCGTGACAAAAAGGGTAATCATCTGTGATGCCTCTGGCTGTCGTTGGCCGATATTTATGCTGGAACCGCACGAACTGAGATTTCAAGGGGGCCGAACTCAGCGGAAGGAGATGGTGATGAACCGGAGATCCTGGTTTACGATTCTGATTTGCGGTCTGTTTTGGGCCGGATCGGCGGAAGGCGCGGCGTGGAGCCAGAAAGAGGGCCACTATTACGCGAAAGTGTCGGGGATTTTCTACTCCGCGGATGAGCTTTTCGATGGCGGTGGAAATCGGCACTCCAATCCACTGAACGAGACGTTCAACTCCGCACAGGCTTTTGTATACGTCGAGTATGGTCTACGCGATCGTCTTACGGTGATCGGGGCGACGAGCGGGGGCCGTCTGAAGTCGAAGATCGGGCAGACGAGTTTGTCTACGTCCGCCTTGAGCGATCTGGACATCGGCGCAAAGTTTCAGCTGACGGACGGACCTGTGGTGATCGCTCCGTATGTCAAGTTCAAGGTTCCGACCGGTTACAATGAAGCTGCCGTTCCAGCGGTCGGGACTGGAGATGTGGATTTCGAAGCAAGGTTACTGGCTTCCGGCTCGTTCTATCCAGTGCCGGTCTACGTGGGTACGGAGCTTGGGATGCGGGTTCGTTCGGGGAGGTTTTCCAATCAGGTGCCTTACGTCCTAGAAATCGGAGCAACCCCGAGCCCGAAGCTGTTTCTTAAGGTGGTTCTGGACGGTGTCAACACCCTGATCGGGAGCGGGGGGAATCTGGGAGCGATGGGCTCGATGTCGATGCAGGTTTCGGAGGGAGATTTCACGAAGGTCGGCTTCAACGCGGCATTCAATGTGACAGGGAAGGTCTGGATCGACGCGACGTATGACACCATCTTTCGCGGGAAGAACGTTGGGGCTGGACGGGCGTTTGGTATCGGGCTATCGATCAGTTATTGAACTTCACGAAGACCATAAAATGGCCACTAACCCCAGACCTCACCAAAGAGCCTCAGCCAATTCCCACCTATGACTTTGGCCACATCCGATTCGGTGTGGCTCCGTCTCAGTAATTCCAAAGCCACGTTGGAAAAGCTGTCGGGGGTTTCCATTCCTTTGGGATGGATCAGAGAATCGGGGTAGGGGAAGGCCCGCGCCTGATACTTCGTGCCTTGTTGCGAAAAGATCCAATCGAAGAAGGAGGCGGGCTGATCTTGCGTGTAGTCGGTTCCGATCGCGACGTGATCGACGCCCACGCGACGGATCAGGTCTTCGATCGCGTCCACGTATTCTTCGAGTGTGGTGTCGAATCTGTTGGGGAAGAAGGCGGGGAAGGCATTGGCGCCGATGACGCCTCCCTTCGCGACGAGGCGGTCGAGCGCTTCGTCGGTCTTGTTCCGTACGTGATCGAAGAAGGCGCGGGCGTTTGCGTGGGTGAAGGCGACTGGCTGCTCAGACGCTTCGATGGTCTCGAGCGACGTGCGGTCTCCGACGTGGGAGAGATCGATGAGGATGCCCAGGCGATTCATCTCGCGGATCGCGTCCAGACCGAAGTTGCTCAGGCCTTCGTCCCTTCGTTCATAGCAGCCGTTCCCCAGTAGATTTCTCTCGTTGTAGGTGACCTGGATGATCCGAACGCCGAGCGCGTGGAAGATCTCCAGGCGGTCCAGGTCGTTTTCGATGGGTGATGCGTTCTGCCACCCGAAGATGATGCCCACCTTGCCGTCTTTCTTGGCCTGCCTTATATCCTCCGCCGTCCGAACTTGACAAAGAACGTCCTCGTACTCCCTGAACCGGCGCAGCCAGGCCTCGATGTTGTCCATCGCCTGGGCATAGTTCTCCCAGATGGCGCTGGTGGCATTGATGGCCGTTACGCCTCCGGCGTGTAGACTCTTGTAGACGGCTGGACTGTCCCAGTTGCTGACGTTCAGGCCGTCGATGACGATGGAATCTTTCCAGAGTTGGGTGGCTGTCTGTTCGACTGACATTTCAGGCTTCCTGTTTGTTGGGTGCAGGGCGGCGATTCGCCAGTGCGGATTGGAAGAGCACGGCGATGATAAGCAGGATACAGGGACCGGCCACAATAGGCTGGCTCAACGGCAGCGCGAAAATATAGCTAGGTCGCCGAATGCTGTCATCACGGTGGTATCTTGAGCCAGGATCTATTTTCCTGCCCAATTGCGCGTTAAGCAGCGAAATTGGACCCTCCCTCCCCTTCGGTCGGGACAGGCTCCCGAGAAGCTGTGAGTAACCTTACGATTTCGGAGACATTGGGAACACCAGATGGGTAAACAGAACTTGAAACCTTTAGATGATACCGACCCGCTCACACTGGAAGGTGACATCCCGTCCCGACTCGTGGATGGGGCTGATCGCTTTCTCCTCCGAAAGCTGGAGGAGTCGATCGCGCGGCGTGCCGCGCATTGGTCGCGTGATGTGTCGTCCGCTGAAGCCTACGCCAAGTCCGTGAAGCCGAATCGGGAGCGGTTGGCGCACATTCTGGGTGTTCGTGACGAGCGTGTTCCATTCACAGGTCTCGAGTTGACAGGCACAACGGATCAACCCTCGCTTGTGGGACGTGGGAATGGCTACGAGATCCACACGGTCAGATGGCCAGCGTTCGGAGATGTCCACGGTGAGGGAATCCTCTTGTCGCCGGAGCGAGAACCGATCGCGAATGTCGTAGCAATACCTGATGCAGCATTGACGCCGGAACAGATTGTGGGACTCGCCGATGGCGTTGCGCCCGAATCGCAGTACGCGGGTCGATTGGCCGAGTCTGGATGCCGCGTCGTCGTCCCGACGCTCGTCAATCGCGGCGAAGCGATGGATGGGATCTCGAATCGCGAGTGGATCTACCGCTCGGCTTACGAGCTGGGTCGTCATCTGATTGGCTACGAGCTTCAGAAGATCCTCGCGGCCGTCGATTGGTTCACACGCGAGTCAGATAGCGCTAGCATCGGCGTTATCGGATGGGGTGAAGGCGGGATGCTTGCGCTCTATGCAGCCGCGCTGGACGAGCGGATCGATGCGACCTGTGTGAACGGCCATTTCTCGTCACGTCAGGAGATGTGGAAGGAGCCGATCGAACGGAACGTCTTCGGGTTGCTCGAGCAGTTCGGTGATGCGGAGGTTGCGAGTCTTGTGGCGCCGCGCTCGCTGATCATTGAAGCGTCGCGTGGGCCTGAAGCCCACGTGGGAAATGGCGAGGGCAGGGGTGCACCCTACGATCTCGCAACACCCGATCCCCAGACTGTCCGTGACGAGTTCGAACGCGCTCAGACTCTGATCGATGACCTCGATCCGACACCCAGCTTGAGTCTTGTTGTGAGTGGGGATGGGACAGGACCGTTCGGTTCAGACGAAGCGCTGAATCGATTTCTGGGAGCAATGAGTGAGGGTTCATCCGTTGCGTCCAACGGGGCACGACCGGAGGCGGTCGGATCGCTCCCGGATGCAGCCCTACGACACGAGCGACAGGTTCACGAGTTGGATCGTCACAATCAGTGGCTGCTCGTGGAGTGCGCCAAAACGCGCGACGCCTACTTCGAGGATCTGGATTGCACGTCGCTCGAGACGTTCGAGAGAACGATCGAGCCTTACAGAGAGTACTTCGCTGAAGAGGTGATCGGTCGGTTCGATGACGAACTGCTTCCATTCAATGCGCGAACTCGTCTTTCCTATGACGAAAAAGGATGGACGGGCTACGAAGTCGTCCTGGATGTGTTCGAGGATCTGATTGCGTATGGGATTCTGGCTTTGCCGGATGATCTGGAAGAAGGCGAGCGACGTCCGGTGGTGGTCTGCCAGCACGGACTGGAAGGACGGACGCAAGTTGTGGTTGACGGGACACGTGAAGCCTACAGCAACTGGGGGCCGCGTCTCTGCGAGCAGGGCTTCATCGTGTTCGCGCCACAGAATCTCTACATCTTCACGGATCGATTCAGAAGTCTTCAGCGGAAGGCGTATCCGTTGAAGAAGACGCTGTTCTCGATGATCATTCCGCAACACCAGCAGATCACGGATTGGTTGAAGACGTTGCCGTTCGTCGATCCGGAACGCATCGCGTTCTACGGGATCAGCTATGGCGGGAAGACGGCGATGCGGGTTCCGCCGCTGGTCGATAACTACTGTCTGGCGATCTGTTGCGCGGATTTCAACGAGTGGGTGTGGAAGAACGCGTCGACGTCGAGCCCGTATAGCTATTCGAACAGGGGTGAATACGAGATCTTCGAGTTCGATCTGGGGAGCACGTTCAACTACGCCGAGATGAGTCGGCTGATCTGCCCGCGACCGTTTATGGTCGAGCGGGGGCACCACGATGGCGTCGCGCCGGATGAGACGGTGGCTTACGAGTTTGCCAAGACACAGCGACACTACGATCTGTTGGGAATCGGGGACCGGGCGGAGATGGAGGTGTTCGTGGGGGGACACGAGATTCATCTGGAGGGGACGCTTGCCTTCTTGCGGAAGCATCTAAGGTGGCGAGGGGGACGTTAGCCAAACGAGCGCCGGGGAACTTGGGACGCCAAGACGCTAAGGGTTGCCACGAAATAAGTGCTGCACTTTTCAAGGTAATGATCTTACGCTCGGAGTGTGGACGTCGAAACTCTCCGAACGAAGTATGAAGCCTTGGCTCCGGTGCTGACGGAACGCACGCGTCGTCTGTGGGCCGCCACGGAAGCCGAAGCGTTGGGTCACGGTGGGATCGCGATTGTGGCTCTGGCGACAGGAATGTCCAGAGAGCGGATCTTTCGTGGCATTCAGGAGTTGAGGTCGGACGAACCTTTGGACCCGGCTCGCATCCGGCGTCCAGGCGGCGGTCGTAAGCGGAAGGCCGACACGGACCCGACGCTGTGGCAGGACCTGAATGATCTGGTCGAGCCAACGACTGCGGGGTCGCCTGACGACAATCCTCTGAGATGGACATCGAAGAGCACTCGCAAACTGGCCGCCGAGTTGCAAGCGATGGGGCATTCGGTGAGCCCCAGGATCGTTGCCAATCTCCTGCACGAACACGATTACACGCTGCAGGCGAATCGGAAGACAAGGGAGGGATCTGCACACCCGGATCGGGACGCTCAGTTCGTTTACCTCGATGATCGGATTAGCCAGCAGCAGCAGCAGGGCCTTCCCGTTATCTCGGTGGACACCAAGAAGAAAGAGTTGATCGGCGACTTCAAGAATCCTGGCCGAGAATGGCGACCCAAGGGAGACCCGGAGCGTGTGAAGGTACACGATTTCATAGTGCCTGCTCAGGGCAAGGCGATCCCTTATGGAGTGTATGATCTGAGCCGTGATGAAGGCTGGGTAAGTGTCGGTATCGATCACGACACGGCCAGCTTCGCCGTGAATGCGATCCGAAGTTGGTGGAAGAACATGGGACGGCCCGCCTACGGCACTTCGACGCGTCTGCTAATCACGGCGGACGCAGCGGCAGCAACGGCGCCAAGACGCGGCTGTGGAAGTGGGAGCTGCAGCGCTTTGCGAATCGCACTGGCCTGACGATCACCGTATGCCACTACCCTCCTGGCACTAGTAAGTGGAACAAGATCGAACATCGCCTGTTCTCCTTCATCGCTATGAACTGGCAAGGCAAGCCCCTGGTCAGCCTGGCTGCAACCGTGAATCTCATTGCCGGAACGACCACTCAAGCCGGTCTCCGAGTACGCTCCGAGATCGACAAGCGACCCTACCCTAACGGGGTCAAGGTGACCGATGAACAGATGACCCAAATCGATCTCACTCCGCACGATTTCCACGGCGACTGGAACTACACGATCCGGCCAATGGCTCAACATTGAGATCGACCGTTTATTTATTCGCGAACCCTAAGGCTCGAAGACGGGAAGACTGCAGAGAGCAGGGGTCGGGAGATGCTCAGAGAACGCGAAGGTTGCCGGTTGAACCAGCCCGCTTCAGCGGGCGGAGTTTATCCTGAGCGCAGTCAAAGGGCTGCCCTAGCATGGGGATTCATCCCCACGTGCGTTCGGCGCGGATTCTTTTTCGGGGCATTGGGCGGTTCTCGACGGAGTTTATCCTGAGCCTGCCGAAGGGCTCGAACTGACGCCGCCAACGTTGAAAGACAGGTGAACTGCAATGACAGTCTACGACTACGGAAGATCCTTCGTCACGTTCGTGACGCCGAATCGTGGAAACAATGCGCGGCTGCAGGTGGAGTCGGTGTGCTCGTTGACGGATCGACGGTCGGGGAAGACGACGGATTATTTCTTCTATGCATCGTGCAAGTCGGAGCATACGTTCGCGGAGAGGGATCTGTTCATCGAGGAGAATTACGATTTCTGTGGCATCTTCTCCGATGAGGAGTATGTGATCTTTCGAACACATTCGACTCACACGGATCGATTTCGTGATGAGGGGGTCTGGCGGGAGCGGTTCCAGGACATTCGTTTTGATATGGTGAGCGTCGAAGCGGAAGAACTTGATGGGACGCCGGCGATGGTTCAGGCGTCGTTGGACAATGTTCCGTTGGTCGGGCGAGTGGAGATTGGAGAGGGAAATCTAAGTGCGGCGATCGAGTTTCCGATCAAGACGATGAACGCGAACGACATCAGGCCCATTTACCAGGTGGATACGGGGCCGCTTCCGTTTCCTGATTTTTCGGCGAATGTGGATCTTCATATCAAGCGCCTCTCGCCAGCCTACGTGGCATACAATGCGCCAGATTTCGCGGATTTCGTGGTACAGCAGCCGGTGTCGGTGGGTGGGGTGATGGTGACGCACTATTCGAATCCCGTAAGCCTACCGGCGAAGACGTCGGTGTTGGCGGTGAAAGTCAAAGACTGCCACTGAGAACACGGAGAACATCCCTCGCCTTCGCTCGGGACAGGCTCCGGTTGGTGTTGGTCCGGACGGGACCGAGGCGCTATCCGTGGATCAGAAGCTGGATCGAGGAGTGAGTGTTAGACCCATTATTTAGCCCGCTTTAGCGGGCTTTGCTGCCGTTGCGTGGGACTTCAGTCCCACGTGCTCTGAATGGGAGAGGATCCATGAAAGTCGTTATCGCTTACAATCTCGGTGAAGACTACGTCGCAGACCTTCGGGCAACGTACCCGGATGTCGATATCGTGACAGCCTACACGCCGGAAGACCAGCTGAAGGAAACACCTGATGCAGACGTGCAGTTCGGCACGATTTCGAGAGAGGCGTTTCTGGATGCTCGGAACCTGAAGTGGTTTCAATTCATCGGGATCGGGTTCGATGGCATTGTAACCTCGATTCCAGAGATCATCGAAAGCAACGTCACGATGACGGTGATGAAGGCTACGCACGTCCCCTCCATTTCGGATCACGCGATGGCGATGGTTCTGGCGTTTGCGCATCGGGTGCCGGAGTTGCTCGAGGATCAACGCGCTCATCGATGGGATACAAGCAGATATCATCACCGGATCATCGAACTGGCCGGGACGACGATGGGTATTCTGGCGATGGGGGATCTTGGGCAGGGCGTTGCCGAGCGTGCTCGCGGGTTCAGAATGACGGTTTACGGCGTCGATCTGGAGCCTAAGGAGCTGCCGCCAGGTGTCGAGGCCGTCTGGGGACTGGACCGCCTGGACGAGATGTTGGAGCTCTCCGATTGGGTCGTTGTGACCGCGCCACGGACCGCGGCAAGTCGTGGTTTGATCGGCCCCGCCCAATTCGAACGGATGAAACAAGATGCCCATATCATCGTGGTTTCGCGGGGAAGTATTGTCGATGAAGATGCGCTGGTCGACGCCCTTCGATCGGGCAAGGTCGGTGGGGCGGCGCTGGATGCGACGGATGTCGAGCCTCTTTCGTCAGATAGTCCGTTGTGGGACTTTCCGAACGTCATCATTTCGCCGCACGCTTCAGGGGATTCCGTGCCGCTGTGGGATCGACGGAAGGGGATCTTCAAGGAGAATTTGAGACGGTATCTGGCTGGGGAAGAGCTGATGTATGTGGCCGATAAAGGGCGGGGATACTAAAAACAAGGGAACCACAGAACACACGGAAGAGGAGGTAGACTAGGCTTCGAAGCGCTATTCGCGGATGGGATCGAGGCACGGACGCCGGACCATAGCCCGCTTCAGCGGGCTTCGCTGCGTTAGCGTGGGGCTTTAGCCCCACGTGCTTTTCGTGGTAGTCAGTAGCACCCCGCCACGCGCGCCCTTTGCTGAACCAGGGCAAGGACGATGTCGATGGTGGGGGTTTCTATTTCGACGAGCCGTCCCACTTCCTGGATGACGGTCAGGAGGGCGTCGATTTCCATTGGGCGGCCACGTTCGAGGTCTTGGAGCATCGAGGTCTTGTGGGCGCCCACAGCGGCCGCGCCCGCGATGCGCTGTTCGACGTCGACACCGAAGCGCACGCCCAGTTTCTCACCGATCCCCTGAGCCTCGAGCATCATCCCGCGTGCGACCGATTGCGTGCCCTCTTCGGTGGCGATGACATCGAGCGTCGCGAGGGTGAGGGCGCTGATGGGGTTGAAGGTGAGGTTGCCCCAGAGTTTGACCCAGATGTCGTTGCGGATCCTGGGACGGATGGGCGCCTTGAATCCGGCCTTGCGGAGGATTTCGCTCAGCTTTGCGACCCGATCGGTCTTCTCACCGCTGGGTTCGCCCAGGCTGAAGCGATCGCCTTCGATGTGCTGGATGACGCCGGGTTCGATGACTTCGGTGGCGGGATAGACGACGCATCCGATGGCGCGCTCGGGGCCGATTTTCTGCCACTGCTGGCCGCCGGGATCGACGCTTTCGAGCTGGTGGTCCTTCCACGGGCCTTCGAGTCCGTAAAAGTACCACCAGGGGATGCCGTTGGTGGCGGTGATGACGGCCGTGTCCGGACCGAGCAGAGGCTGGATCGTGTCGACGATGCCGGGAACCGAGTGAGCCTTCAGGGTGATGATGACGACATCTTGGGGACCGACTTCGGCCGGGTCGTTGGTCGCCCGGGGATGGGCGACGCGCTCATCACCGTCGATGAGGAGTTTGACGCCGTTTTTCTGCATCGCTTCGAGGTGCGGCCCCCGCGCGATCAGGGAGACGTCGACGCCCGCGAGCGCGAGGTCGACGCCCAGGTAACCCCCGATGGCACCCGCCCCGAAGATGCAGATCCGCATTAACCGATTCCCAGTTTTTCGGCCAGCCCGATGCGCTGCATCTTGCCTGTCGGGCCCTTGGGGATCTCTTCCAGGAACAGCACTTTCCGTGGCACTTTGAAGTCGGCCAGCTTCTCCGAGGCGAAGTCCCTGACCTCACGTTCGGTCGCTTCCTCACCCTCCCGCAGTACGATGGCCGCGGCTACATCCTCTCCCAAGGATTTATGCGGCATTGCGAAGGTGACGACCTGCTGGACGGCGGGATGGTCCATCAGGACATCGTCGACTTCGCGGGGTGAGATTTTTTCACCGCCACGGTTGATGATCTCCTTGAGTCGTCCGGTGATGGTCACATAGCCGTCTTCGTCCATCACGCCCTGATCGCCCGTTCTGAACCAACCATTGGTGTAGTTTTCCGCGTTCGCGGTCGGATTGTTCTCGTAGCCGAGGGTGACGTTCGGACCACGGATGACGACCTCGCCAATCGTCCCCTGACTCACCAGCTCACCGGCTTCGTCCATAATGGAAACTTCAGGTCCTGCGGCGGGGCCCACGGTTCCAGGCTTTCGCACCCCAGGGGGCAGCTGGTTGCAGGTCATTTGGTGAGCGGACTCAGTCATCGCGTAGGCTTCCACAACGGGCGCATCGAAGGTCTTTTCGAGTTCGGCCATTACCTGAGGCGGTAGTGATGCGGATGACGACCGGACGAAGCGGAGTCTGGCGTTGTCGACGATTTCCTGATTGCGGCCGGCACGGGTGAGGATGGCCTGGTGCATCGTGGGGACGGCTGTGTACCAGGTTGGGTTGGCGTCTTGCAGTGAAGCGAAGAACCGGAGGGCGTTGAACCCATCGGTGCAATACACGCTGGCTCCTGCGCTGAGCGTGGAGAGGATGGCCGCCATCAGCCCGTGGATGTGAAACAGGGGCATCACGTTCATACAGCGGTCGTCGGGCGTCAGATTCAGCGTATGCCGGATGTTTCCGGCTGACGCACATACGTTCTTGTGTGTGAGTGGGACGATCTTGGGTCGAGAGGTCGTGCCGGATGTGTGGAGCACCAGAGCGACGTCGTCCGTTTCCGCCAACCCACCCGCGAATGGGCTCATCTCGGCGGCGAGGTCGAACAATCCTGCCGGTTTCCCTCCGTCGGTGGTGAGCTCGATGATTGGAATTCCAATGGACGTAGCGGCTTCAACGGCGGGAGAATCACTGCCGGATTCGACGAGGAGGGCCCTGGCGTTCAGATCCTCCATATAGAATGAATATTCTTCGACCCTGTAGGCTGGATTAAGGGGCGCGGTCGTCGCGGCCATCGCGACCGAGATGTAGGAGGTGGCCATCTCGGGGCCGTTTGGCAGGACGATGGCGACCCGGTCATTTCGTCCGATGCCAAAGCCGTTCAGTGTCGCGACCGTCTTGTCGACCTGATCACGAAGGCCCTTGTAAGTCAGGTCAGGTCGATCGGCGGCAGAGATTGCGACTGCGTCGTCATCGCCGGCCAGGATTTCGAGGATTGTGGCGTCAGCCATTCATGCACTCCGGTTGATGGTGTTCAATAGCAGACTGCTGTCAGCCTTGCGAGCATTCAATATTGTGTTTGGGGGCGGTCTGTGCAAGATCTGAGGGGACAGAATAACCGTCTTCTGGGTTCATTGCTGGTCAGTAGTGATCCCACTTTCTTGACCGACCAAGAAAGTGGGCAAAGAAGTCGCCGCTCAGGCGCCGCGGGGGCTTGTGCCCCGGCTCCCTCGACTCCGCTCGGGACAAGCTCCAGTACGATCGAGGCGCGCGACTGCAACCTGTGATACCCTCGAAGAGCCTCCCCACCCAGCCCTATCCCCCCTGGAGTTGAAACAGCTCAGTTGCTCGCTGCCGCCTCTACCGGGGCGTCATCGTGTGGACAACAGCGTGAACCCAATAGACCACGAATCTGTCGAATGCTCCTTGGGTCCATCAGCCAAGGCCTACCCACGCCGGTCGGCGGTGGGGCGGAAGCGGACGCCGGCTCTGGCGGGGCCCCCGCTTAGTGCGGCTGGAGATCCGTCGGCTCGCCAGCAGCAGGCGCCGGTGATGGTGCCGTCGTTGGCGTATTGGATGCCATTCATGCCGCCGGCTACCGCTCGGACCGATCGAGTGGAGTGGCCACGTTCTGACAGCACGTCGCAGACGGTTTGGGGAATCTCGGATTCGAGTTCGAGGTCCTGACCTTGGGTCCAGACGCGAGGCGCCTCGACGGCTTCCTGGAGCGTCATCCCGTGGTCGATGACGTTGATGATGCCCTGCGTGACCGTGGGGAAGATGCGGACACCGCCCGGTGTGCCGAGAGCCATAAAGGGCCGGCCGTCTTTGGTGATGATAGTGGGGGCGTTGCTGCTGACCATTCTACGATTGGGCGCGACCGAGTTGGGATGGCCGGGATGGGGATCGAACAGCGACATATTGTTGTTCAGCAGGAGACCGGTTCCCGGAACCATCACGTTGGCGCCGAAGCCCTCGTTGATGGTCTGCGTGAGGGTGGCCACATTGCCATCCGCGTCGGCGGCGGTGACGTGCGTGGTTGACCGTACGTTTGGTCGGTCGCGCGGGTCTGGTCGATATCAGCGCGTCGCGACTCCCCGTAAGACTTGGAGATGAGCCAGTCGACAGGAATGTCCATCTGCGAGGGATCACCGACGTGCTTGCTCCGATCGGCGAAGGCGATCTTGAAGGATTCGGCGAGGAGGTGGATGCCGTCGGGTGTGCCGAAACCGAGACCGGCGACGTCGAAGCCTTCGAGCAGATTGAGGATCTGGAGGATGTGAAGGCCACCGGAGCACGGTGGTGATGGCACGGTCAGATTGTATCCGCGATAGGATCCAGCGAGTGGCGGTCTTCTTTCCGTGCGGTAGGCACGGAGATCGTCCATCGTGAGCAGCCCGCCGTTGGCCTGAGTCTCATCGATGATCGTCTGGCCAAGTGGGCCGTCGTAGAGCACATCCGGTCCGTCTGTGGCCAGTGATCGCAAAGTCTGCGTGAGGTCGGGCTGGACGATGCGATCTACGGGTGTGGGTGGACCACCATCACGGAGGAAGACTTCGGCAGCTGCGGGCGATCTGGACAGGTCCTCTGCTCGCTCGCGGATGCTGTCGATGAGATAGGAGCTGGGGTGATACCCTCGCTCGGAATAGCGAATGGCCGGCTGGAGGACGGTTTCGAGGTCCAGCCGGCCGTAGTCGTTGACGACCTCGACCCAACCCTTGAGCGCACCGGGCACGCCGACGGCGAGGTAGCCGATCTTGTTCTTCCGGCCTTCGGCAAGCATCTAATCCGGCCACGTATCGGAGACGGGTGTGTAGATGTCGGGTGTGGCAGCCGCGGGGGAGGTGGCGTAGTTGTCGATAATGACGGGAGACCCATCGGCGAGACGCAGGTTGATCCAACCAGCCCCGAAGAGTCCGACCATCTGGGCTCGACAACGTTGAGCGTGAAGAGTGCGGCGACCGCGGCGTCGAAGGCGTTGCCACCGATGGCGAACATTTCGAGGCCCGCCGATGAGCCGAGCGGGTGGTTGGCTGCGACGACGCCAAGCGAACCTGAGACTTGGGATTTCGCGCAGGTGAATGGGGATTGGGTGTGGTTGCGCCAGGAGGGAGCAGTCAAGAGGACTCCGCAAATTTGTTAGAATGCGATCGGTTCACAGTCGGCGCCGGTGGACCAGTCATCCCGAGGCACGATGCGAATACAATTGGGTGACGGGGCGAGACGGATCGATGTGCCGAGGGATCCCTTGTCGCGTGCAACGGGGCCGCTCATTCTCCCGGACTCCTCTGCAGCTGAGCAGGGATCCCTCATCGTGTCATTGTTCTACATAGCGGATGAGCGAATGGATTGGCCTTACGATTCGGGATGACAGCAGAGCGCCGGGAGTAGGTTCAACAACCATCTGTGACGGCCACACTGATCGAACCCCAGCCCGCTTCAGCGGGCTTCGCTGCATTAGCGTGGGGCTTTAGCCCCACGTGCTTGTTGCGGCCCCTTTAATAGACGCGGACGACAGTTCCTCGCTCTTCATCGAGACGGGCTTTGACGGCCTCTTCTGTCACATGATTGTCAGGCCAAGCTTCAGGGGGCTGATGCGAAAGTCGGAGAAGCAGTCGCGCGAGCTGCCCTGCGTACTCTTTGAGCTCGCGGACGTTGAGTTTGTCGACGGTGTCGGCGGCTTCGTGGTGGAAGTCCGAGTCGTCGTGGCGGCCGCGGAATCGCCAGCGCCAACAGTGAGCAGCGTCTATCGCTTTTCGCAGGAAGGGAAAGTGATCGGACGAGGCGTCGAGCTGTGCCATCACGTGGCAGGTGAGTCCGTCGCCCATTTCGTCGAACTGCTGCTGGATAAACTCGCGGAGATGGGGGAAAGCGAGCACGATGCCCTTGATGTGTCCAGTCGACAGTTCGTCGAGGTTGATGGCGAGGCGCGGTGGGGTTCCCGTGTTGTAGTGTCGATTGACGTAGGCGATGGCGCCCTGGAAGCCCTGCTCTTCGCCAGCGTAGGTGACGAATCGGATGGAACGCCCGGGGGAGATTCCGAGGTCACGTTTCAGGCCAGCGAGAACGCGGGCGGTCTCGAGTACGGCGATCGTGCCGGAGGCGTTGTCGTTGCCGCCGGGGGCGCAGAGGACGGTGTCGTGGTGACCGCCGAGGTGGAGATGCTCGTCGGGCCAGCGATCGCCGTCCAGTTGGCCGGCCACGTTGGCGCTCGGGGCATTGTAAAAGCGGCTTTCAACGGTGAACCTCACGCTGCCGCCGGTTCTGGAGAGTCGTCGCAGGCGCGCACCATCTTCTCGTGACGTAGTCGCCAATGGGAGGAGCGGCTCGGCCCGCTCCGGCTCGCGCCACTCGCCGGCGTTGTGATACTCGGCACGCCCGCCCATCTTGGTGTCGACGCAGATCGTGGCGAGTACACCCGCTTCCTTGAGTTTGATGAGTCGGTCATTGTGCGGCACGGGAGGCGTAAACGGTTCGTATCCCATATTCATCACGGCAATACCGCCGCTCAGCTTCGATCGGGCTGCATCGAGTTCGTGATCGGTGCCGAAGCCGACATCGACGATGGGCGCTTCAGCATCGCAGGGCGGACAGCGGTTGAAAGGCACGAAGTGAATCGGGCAGCCTTCCTCGACGGACGCCTCGGCCTTGCCGTGAGCCCAGGTACGCACCTCGAAGGGCTCGGCTTCCGCTTGATCGAGGCCGTCTGCTTTCATCTGTTCCTCAAGGTACTGGATGGCCTTTGCTTCGGATTCAGACGAGGACCAGCGCGGCCCGATTTCTTCACATAGGACGTGTGCGTGCTCGGCGATTCGGGAGCTTACCCAGGCTTCGCCGATGAGATAGCGGTCTATTGTTTTCCAGTCCATTGAGATTCTCCCGAAAAGCCAACAAACCACGGAACACAGAGAACACGGAGGGAGGTTGAGAGGTCCTCGAGGATCCAGGCCCTAATCGGGGAAAGGATCTGATGTGACCCCAAGTATTCCAGCGAGGAGCCTCTTCCGCTCCCGCTCACCCAGTCTCCCGTTCTCCCGCTCCACTCTTAATCGATAGGTGGCCGGAGAGTATGCCACTCGGTTGCCTGTTCGAAGGCGTGGCCTGCGCGGCAGAGCAGTTGTTCGGAGAGGTGCTTACCGACGAGTTGGAAGCTGAGGGGCAGGTTCTCGCTGTTCAGACCGCACGGTAGGGTTATCGTTGGTGCACCGCTGAAGTTATAGGGCGCCGTGAACCGCTGAAACCGGGGTTGACGCTCATCAGGCATGGGACCGTAGAGCTCCTCTTCCGTCACCGGAAACGGTGGAGTGGCTACGGTCGGGCAGGCCAGCAGATCGATGTTTTCGAATGCGCGTTGGAGATGACCGACACAGGCGGCTCTATGGTTGCTTGCCCGGGCATAGTCCGCACCGGACACAGCCTCGCCCTGTTCGAGCCATCCCAGGAACCAGGGGCCGTAGTCGTCTTTGCAAGAAGGATAGGTCGAGGTATGAGCAACAACGGCCTCGGTGGAACAGAGGGTCGGCCACACTCTGATGTAAGGATCAAGATCAGGTAGATCGATTTCGACGATTTCGGCATCGAGGTCATCGAGGATACCTACAGCAGCTCGGACCGCATCAACGATTTCGCCGTCTATGCCCTCAGTTGCGTAGCGCTCGGCCCAGCCGATGCGGAGACGCTTGACGCCCTGATCGATGCCTTCGAGCATATCGGGCACGGGTGACGGTAAGGAGGTGGGGTCGTTGGGATCTGGACCCGCGATGGTCTGAAGGATGATCGCCGCATCGGCGGTGCTACGCGTCATCGGACCGACGTGATCCAACGAGTCGGCCAGTGCCAAGACGCCAAAGCGGCTAACTCGTCCCCACGTGGGTTTGATGCCGACGATGCCGCAGGCGGCGGAAGGGGTAGCGAATGGATCCGCCGGTATCGCTTCCGAGCGAGCCGTAGCAAAGACCAGCTGCGGTCGCTGCACTGGATCCACTCGAAGAGGCGCCGGCCCACCGAGAAGGATTCCAGGGATTCTTCGGGATGTCCAGGGCGGGGTTGTAGCCACCCATTGCACCCTCGGTCAGGTTCAGCTTTCCGAGCAGTACGGCTCCGGCTTTCTCGAATCGTTCGACGACCGTGCTGTCGAAGTCAGGCACGTGGTCGACCAGTGCCTTCGTACCACCCATTGTGCGAACACCCTTTGTGAAGCAGAGATCCTTGACAGCGATGGGGACGCCGTGAAGTGGGCCTCGATAGTTGCCCGCGGAAATCTCATCTTCGGCACGCCTGGCCGCCTCTATCGCGTGATCGGCCATCAGCGTGGCGTAGCTCTTGAGTTGACCGTCGAGCTGTTCGATGCGCTCGAATATCGCAGTCGTGAGATCGACGGGTGAAAGCTCTTTGGTGGCGATCCGATCAGCGACTTGGGTGATCGTCTGGTAGTGAAGGGGAGTTTGGTTCATGTCACGTCTCAGAACCGGTTGGGCGTCTTAACGTGGGTCATAGGACTCCGTGGCCGGATCGGTAAACCGAAGGCTGTAGAGATCAGCATCTGCAAGTACGAAGCGGAGTCTAATTGGCTTCCCCTCCAGCGATCCAACCTCTGTGCCGTGTTTCCAGAGCACCGGCTGCTCCAGCGAATCGCCAAACAGCTCTTCGGCATCGTCGAGCGTGTATCCTTCGATCGCCGTTCCCTCAGCATCCTGAACTTCGACCCTCACCGACCCTGCCGCGCCGGTGGCGTAGTTGATCAGGAGCTTTCGACCCGTGAACAGCAGCGGTTTGGTGATCAGCTCACCTCCCCGGAGCGGCGCGGACACCGAGACGAATCCGTCGATTCGAACCGTGTGACGTCGCAGTCTCGCGTGAGTCG
Organism: Candidatus Latescibacterota bacterium; assembly: GCA_965198115.1. GTDB lineage: Bacteria > Latescibacterota > UBA2968 > UBA2968 > UBA2968 > UBA6620. Next base: position 5,803,149 of record OZ240241.1, read on the forward strand.
GCTGGTGGCTGCCCTCGCTCACGAAAAACGAGAGTTCGTTGATCCTCTCATCGCGATCTGAGGGTGTCTCGATCAGGCCGAGGCTCTGGTAGTTGTCACCGTAAAACCATCCGTCGCGTGACCAGAGACCTGGTCGCAGGAACGATTCTTCCCAAACGTGGAAGTGCTGACGGTCTCGACTCGACATGAATATACCGTCCGTGACCGCCGTGCCTTCCCGGTAGGAGACGCGTGCTCGCATTCTCCTGTATTCGGGGTGAGGGAGGTAGTCGGTCGCAGGCTGCCAGGGCCTCTGAACGTAACGGGTGGGGAATCCCAGGAAAATGTGAGGCGCGCGGTAATAAGGCTGAATCTGGTTCGTATAGAGCTCGCTGACCCGGCCAGGTGTGTAGTTCAGCCACTGCGGCTCTGTCCATTCGCGAAAGTCCGCCGAGGTGCACGTCTTGATGTCTCGGCCCTCGCGGAAATCTCGAATGTAGGCCCGGTATTCCTCCCTTGTCGTGTCCCAGAACGCCAGGTTCTGAGAATCGAAGGCGCCGTCGGTGATGACGGCCGAATCACCGATCTGGGTCCAGTGAATCCCGTCTGGTGACGAGAAGGCGAGCAGGTTTCCCTTTCCACCTCCCAATGCTTTATAACGTTCCGCATCGGGGATTTCTCTTCGTGGATCGACGTGGGGACACAGATTGTGGACGGCCTTTCCGCCCACGTCTGAGGTCAGTACTACATTGTTGCGTCGATGTCCGCCGACTTCGAACAGGTCCAGCTCTGGCCTTTCCCAATGGATTCCGTCGGTGCTTTCGGCCACGCACGTGACCTGGCCACCGCTGAGATATCCGTCCGGGAGGTAGGTGGCACCAGATCCTCGGTAGTACATCCTAAAGCGGTTGTAGTCCCGGAACACCGTGACGTAGCCACACGTGTTTCCCTCCCACGGCCGATCGTAGACGAGAGCGACTTCTTTTGGCTGAGGCGTGTGCAGCCTAAGCGCGGCGCCGTCGGACAGCTGATCCACGAGATAGTCGTCGACGAAAAGCTCGAGTCTGGATTCGATGTTCAGCGGCGGCATACGTTCCTCAAGTTCGCCTGGCGAGAAGTGGGGCGAAAGTCGCGTAACCTACGTTGCACGATTCTTCGAAGTCCATATCCGTGAATGTCTCGATCGAGATGGCCTCACTGAGTCCGATCTCTCGCAGCGTCTGAATAATCATGACGTAATCCACATCCCCCCCACCCGGAATGCGGTGTTCGTAGTCCGGATACGCACCTACGTGGTCCTTCAGGTGGGCGTGGAAGATGCGGTCGCCCCATTGGTCGGCTACCTCGGATGGGTCGTGGCCAAGTAGTGTCAGGTAACAGGGATCGAAATTGATGCCGAAGAGCGGATGATCAACCTCCTCGTGCAGCTGCAAGAACGCCTCCGGCGTCTCGACGATCCAGTTCTTCCACACACCATCGACGGCCAGCTTGACGCCTCTTGGTTCCGCATAGTCGAGCGATCGCTTCAGATAGTCGACGACCCGGTTCCAGGCTTCGGCGCGCTTCGCTTCGTCCTCCTTCGGTCCGCCCATATGGAATACAACGAGTGGAGCACCGACGTCCACGGCGAGATCGACAGAGCCATCGAGGTCGAGCGGCGTGTCGGTGCACAATGAATCAGCCAGCGGAGCGTGTGTGATGATGGCTTCGATCGTGAGGCCGAGACGCTCCGCGGTTGCGTGGGTCCGGCCGCGGAGGTCGGACGTGACAGACATCGGGTCGGCCGACTTTCCGTGCGTACCGGAGATGTCGATCCCGTCGTAGCCAGTTGCCGCGATTTTCTCGAGGGCTGGCTCGAGGGGCATCTCGAGACGATCGGTATAGCTGTAGGTGTAGAAAGCCAACCGCACGTGTCTATCCTGCAACTTTCTCGAAGACGCGCAGCCAATTACCGCCCAAGATCATCTCGATTTCGTGAGCCTGGTATCCCTTGTCCAATAAGGCAGCGGTCACGACCGGCAGGTCCGAGATGTCACTCATGAAGTGGTGTGGGATCATCTCGAAGCCATCCCAATCACTGCCCAGGGCCACGTGTTCGGGTCCGACAAGGGCGGCGATGTGGTCGATGTGTGCGACGAATCCATCGATCGACGCGTCGTTGGGATCGTCTGTGATGAACTTGGGTACGGGCGTCACGCCGACGAGTCCATCCGAGCGGGCGACTGCGCGTATCTGTTCGTCTGTGAGGTTCCTGGGATGGGAACAGAGCGCGGAGGCATTGGCGTGTGAAGCGACAACCGGGCCGCCGTAGAGTTCGAAAACGTCCCGGACACCGGCGGGCGCAAGATGTGAGATGTCGAGCATGATTCCGAGGCATTCGATTTCCTGCACGAGTTCCACGCCGAAAACCGTCAACCCGCCGCCACTGCGAATTTCGGATACGCCGTCGGCTGCCTGGTTGCGATCATTCCAGGTGAGGCCGCAATTTCGTAGACCGAGACGATAGAAGACGTGCAGCATCGTGAGATTGCCATTGAGGGGCTCGGCGCCCTCGATGCTGAGGATGGTCGCGATCTTGTCCTCGGCCTTCGCTTTGCGGATGTCTTCCGCACGGGTGGCGATGGAGAAACGTTCTGGCCATCGCTCGGCGATCTGGTGGGAACGTTCGAGGAAGGGCAGGAGGTCTTTCGGCCAGCTCTGGCGGATGTGAGCGGTAATGCCGCCTGCACGCAAGATCTCGCGATCGTCGAATGCATCCTGGAGGTTTGGATACAGACGGTCGTAGTGGCCGTCGATGACGATCGAATGGCGGTGGAGATCGAGGGCGGCTGGATCCAGGCTGTCCGTCACCCGACTTTCTCAGCTTCGGGCTCTTCGAAGAGAGATGGGAAGTGGCGGAGGGGATCGCCCGGGGGACGGAAGAGGATTTCCTGGCGCCAGGTGAGGTCGATGTGTTCGGGCGGCTGAACCCGGTTCTGTCGCCACGCCGTATGAGCGACGCAGTACTTGTAGAGGAGCGAGCGACGCTGGTGAGCGGCATTCCAGTCCGAGGTGCCGTGAGTGAGGGCCTCTGTAAACAGGATGGCCGATCCGGCGGGTGCCTCAGGGTGGATGACGCAAGGCCAGGTGTGAATGTCATCCTGAATGACCTGGGGCAGCTTGTAGTTGCTTTTGTGGCTACCAGGGATACAGCAGAAGCCGCCGTGATCGGGTCCCGTGTCTGCCAGGTTCCAGGAGACGACGATAAATCCTTCCAGGATCTCGTGCCGGCGCAGATGATGAAACTCACCCGGCGAGGCACCCGATGTCGGGGACGTCGCGCCATAATCGGCGTGGAGCCGACCGCGCTTCATCCCTTTCTCCTGCTGCATCCCGTATAGACGATCGAGGCGAAAGGCGTCCCCCAGTCGAAACTGCAAGACGGGCATAATGCTGACGTGGTCGAGCAGATCACAGTAGGGTTTGCCGTAATCCAGGAAGCCCGACCCATCAGGGGCGCCGCCAAATCGAGTCGATTCGCGGGGCGGCGGAAGCTCCTGGGCGTCGAAGAGTTCGTTGAGCTCGTCAACATCCTCTGAAGCGAGCGCGTTCTCGATGACGAGGTAGCCCTGGAGGTCGAAGAGGTATTTTTGGAGTTCGAGGTCCATCGGATCATCCTCTAGAAAAACAACCACGAAGACACGAAGGCACGAAGAAAGGCATATGCAAAGAACACCCTGCCGAATCAGGTTCGCTCAATCCGGATCCAAGTAACTGGGGACCACGACGGTGGAATCAGATAGTAGGACGCGACAGGAAAATGTGAAGGCACCCCAATGGAGGCCTGGTTCCGGGTTGTCGAGGTTTACGAAGAGGATGTTTTCCCCTTTTCGCAACTCTACTTCGACGGCCCTGTATCGATAGGTTGGGGTGCCCGCCCAAATCCTGAACAGCCTCGTCATTAACGCGAATCTTCATCCCCCCGGCCCAACTCAGGTGGAGGGTGGTCGTTCCGCCTGCTGGCATCTCGAGGGCTGCTACGGTAGTCGCGTTCGCAGGCCAGGTGACGTTCGAGACGTTGCTCCTCACGTTGAAGACGTGCGAAAAGTCGATGAAGCCGTGGTGCGCCACCCGTCGGATACCCCCAGGCACGCCATCAGTGCGAGATTCGAGGACGGCGTCGCCTTCGTAGAGCGACCAGCTTCCATCATCGGGTGAAGCCTGGACGGCATCCGAAGCCTGCGATCCAATCTGGGTCAGCAGGTCGTACTTGCCCCTTTCGACCTCAACTTCTCCCATCCAGTCCCCGTACACAAGATCCTCATACGATGGCATTCGGACCGATGGACGATGTGGCTCGGTCTGATACCAGTAAGACGTCATACACATATCGTTTGCGTGGCTTCCCCACCGGAAGTGAAGGGATTTCTCGAAGGGGAGCGCATCGTGGACAAAGAACCGGTAGGCACTGAGAACGTGACGCGCGAGGGCAGGACCAGCGTCCCGTACTCGAGGTAGGGAATACCAGCGTAGAGGTGTGTATCCGCCTGATGCCTAACCCCTCCGAAGGCCGCATCGAAGCTGTTCTCACCACCACCGGCACGAAGGTAATGGGGAACGATGCCTGCTTCGCCGGTAGCCTCACCGTCGATGTAAAGATTCTCTGAGCCGGCGTGTGACCATCGGTGCTCGTCGGATCGCAAGCGCACCCCGATCGAAAATCCAATCAGGCGCCCACGCCCGACAGCGTCCATCACGAAGAAATCTTCACCCCAGCCGGTGGAGGGTCAGGGTTTCCTCCAGTCCTTCCTCGAGGCTTGCCACGGCAGACTGATTCATCAGCTTGAGTTCGGGTTTGAGTGATTCGAGTGCGGCCTTTGCCTCCTCGTAGGTGTCGCAGTCATAGGCTTTCTGAAGTTTCCGTCGAACTCTTGGACGTTCTGCCTCCGGGAGGTAGCTGACGACGTTCTCGCGCTTGTGCCACTGACAGCGATGCACGCACACATCCCCTTTGAGGGCTTTGGTGACGGCACTGCGGAGTCCCTTTGAGCCGTCCAGCACAACGAGAAGGCCCTGGTCGTAGCACAGGCCTCTCCGGATGAGATCCTGGATCAGCTGACGGCAGATCCGTTCGTTCTCCGTCGCCGATTCGACGAAGCCCAGGGGGATCTTCTGGCCGTCCGTCGTGACGCCCAGAGCGATCACGATCTCTTCGTCGGCAAAGCTCTTTCCGTCGATGAACAGGGCGACCAAGTCGTAGTCGTCGAGCGGTCGTTCCTGGAACTGCTTCAGCTTCTTTGCGGTGGCTTTGATGAACCGTCGCGAGACGGAGGATGCCGAGATTCCGAACGCTTCGGGTACCGACTCTGCACAGGCTCTGTAGTTGCGACAGGAGATTCCCTTGAGCACACGAAGCAGCAGCTTCTCATCCATCGCTCTGGGCCTCTGCATCCCCCGGTATGCGGCCAGAGAAACCTCCGTATCGGACTCGACGTCGCGCACACGGGGAACGGCCACCGGCAGCTTCTGGTCCATCAGATACACGGACCCTTTCTGGCTTCCCCATCGACGATGCGACTGCTCTGAACCCTTACGCGCATACCGAACGCCTGCGAGCTGCTCCACCTCCTGCTGGAGCACGTCGGCAACGGCCTCCAGACCCAGCGGAATCAGCGCCCGGATCACCGATAAACGCGTCTCCAAATCCATAACGTCTGACCCAACCTTGACTTCGCCATCCCCTGCAAATAGTTTCTCCATCGTGGGCTCCTTTCTTACGGGTACACGCTCTCACACGTCTACCCACAACGTAAGTTTGGAGCCCTTTAAGTTTCAACTAGGATAGGGACCTCACCTCAGACAGATACTTATGCCAGTCGAGCGTGTAGATGAATGTGGATTCTTCTAAAGCCTCGACCTCAACGCGAGCCGACCGGGCGAAGGGCATCGGGAAACAGCAGGAGAACCCTCCGCGATCCTTCACCGAGAGGAAACAGCTGTTGATCGGGTAGTAGATTTCGTCGTTGTGGATGCCGAAGAAATCGGGCAGGGGACACTCGACGCTTGGCTCGGCTTCGTCGTCCCACCAGATGCGCAGGATGAAGTTGCGATTCTCGCCAGTGCGGCGGTGAGTGACGTAGAAGTGACGGATGCAGCCTGGGCCATCGAGTTGGGCGATGACACGTTGTTCGCCTGCTTCCATCGGGTTCTTGGCGACGACGCGTTCGTAACGGAATCTGGGAGGGAGGTTAAGGCCTTGGTCGATCACGGGAGGACTGATGAGTGCCTAATTAGAGATGACAGGGTCCAGTTATTCTTCCGTTTTCGTTGTTTCCCACCCGATGGGCGTCCAGTTCGAGGCATAGATCTCCTCGTTCAGGACAACTCCATCAACGTCGTGGTGACGGAAGATGACCTGCGGGAAGCCGTACTCGCCCTGGACCGTGACGGAGAGGAAGCCGCCCACCGGGTTGATATATTTAATCATATCCAGCTCTTCATTGTTGATCTTACTCGAGTGTACGTCGGTCATCGCACCCGAGCCGAATTCGAGCACGCCAGTCGTATCTTTCGATGAAAACTGCCAATGGCGATCTCCACAGACGACGGCCACGTTGTTCTCCGCAAGGAACGAGCGGATGATGTCGCCTTCATACTTGAAGTTGGGATTCGCGTGGTTGTCGAATTTGGTGATGTGTTCAGGACCGACGATCGTCGAAGGACTGACCAGGATCTTGAAGGTCGCGTCTGACGCTTTGACGGTCTTCTTGAACCAGGCCATCTGTTCCTTTCCCCAAATGGTCTTCTCAGGACCGTCGGGCATCGGGTTGGGGCTGCGATAGTCACGACCTTCTGAGAACCATACTTGGAGATCCTTTCCCCATCGGGCGGTTCGGTAGGTCTTTGGCGACATCGGCAGCTGTTCCCGAAAAACGGCCTGACCGTCGGCGAGCGTGAAGTTACCCATTCGGTTGATCTGGCCCGGCCATCCGTCATTCTGCCACGTGTCGTGATCGTCGCGCATGAAATAACTTGGGATCCGGTTGTGAAAATCAAGCACACGCGGAAGGGCGTGCATTCGATGCCAGTGGAATCGGGCAAGGTCGATATGCGCCGCGTAGGGGAAAAGGTGATCGTAGTAAACGGCGTCGCCCGTGTGTACGAAGAAATCAGGATTCAGTCCGGCCATCACGGGGTAGATTTCGTTTCCATCCGGGTGATCCAGGTTCTTCCAACGCGTACACGACACGACGGTGAACACGATCTCCGAAGGATCACTCTTTGGCGGCGCCGTCGTGAAGCGACTCACGACGGTTGCTGAAACCGCGCCTTCCGTGCCCCGGGCGTCGACTCTGAAGTCATAGGTTGTTCCAGGCTCCAGATCCTGCAGTCCGAACTGGTAGGTATAGTCATCGTTTTCCTTAGCCGCATTCCATCCAACCACTTTCTGGTCATTCGCACCTTCTCTCCAATACGTCAACTTCACGAAACCCGGAGCGCCGGGTACGGCGTTCACCATATCTGCCAGAGCTTTCCCTTCGGGGAGTTGACGCCAATAGGGATCGTCGCTGGAGTGGTTTGGCATCTCGATCCGGTCGATGCTCGGCAGTCCATTCGCGTTGAGTGAAGTCGCAAGGTCGCCGATTTGAAAGGGAACGCCGTTGAGGTTGCGCTGGGGCAGCGCGGTCAGCCGTGACCAAATGATACCGGATGTGCTCGTGACCTCGCCGATCTTGATGCCGTTCGCCATATAGGGCTGGGCAAACGCGCCTGACACGGCAACAAGCAGAGTGGCAACTGGGAGAAGGACGTACTTCATCGTACCTCGCTGGTTGAGGTGGGAGCAGCTCTGAGAAAAATGATCAGCGACGCTTGTTCGGCAGGACCCACACGTCTTTGAAGAATCCTTGACGACGCTCTGAGAGCCCGCCGATGACGGTGGGATTCATACAGGGCTTCGGCTCGTGATGGCGGACGGCCTGGTGATTGTAGGCCATCAGGATCGCGCAGCGCGGGTTGGCCTCGTGCGTCCATCTCGAGCCGGTGTGCCTCACGCCTTCTGAAAAGACGACGAGGCTTCCGGGTGGGCAGCCGTAGGTCTCCCAGACACCCGAATCCGGGTCGTCCGCCTCATCGGGCCACGTCTTCGTCTGAGCAGAGCCCACGTTGGCCTTGTGTGAACCCGGAACGAGACACGTACCACCCTTCCCTTCCGCGACTTCGTTGAGCTCCCAGACGACGCGCGTCATTCCGCTGTAGATCCGGCCGTTGTGAAATCGGTAAGACAGGCAGGGATCGAGGTTGGTTCCGCCCACGTGCGGTCGCCATTGTTCCGAGTCATCGCCAGCAGCCCGACGAGATACAAAGACACTCTCGAGCCTGATACGTGCCGCATCCGGATCGATGACTTCCCGCAGGATACCCATCACACGCGGATGGTCGATCAGGGATTCCCCCGGACCGGCCATCGGGGCGCGGTGATGTTCCGGTAGGCTGTCCGGATCGTCGGAATAGACGTTGACGTGGTCGCGAACCGTCGCCGCTTCCTCCGCGGTCAGGACGCTCGGTATGACTATGAAACCCTTGAGATCGAAGAGGAATTTCTCGTAATCGGACATCGGGTGAACGGCTGCGGCATCTTCGACGGGTTGGGCGGCTACTGTCATTCGGTTGACTTTGTTGTTTGATGTGATGGGCGGGTTCTCGACCCTTCGGCTCCGCTCAGGACAGGCTCCCGCTCGAACTGACCGCCGCCAAGATTGGGCTGAATTGCTCGGCAGTCTGTTGCAGCTACGACCAGAGATAGACTTCGGGATCGTCCTCGGATAAACCGATGAAGGAGGCGAGGACACATCGAGGTCGGGAGCCGGAGACGGACGGCACTTCGTGGATGGTTTCGCTATAAAAAAAGTAGAGATCCCCTGGCTCGAGGTGGACCTGGACGCGCTCGATACCCGTCTCTTCTGCGAATTCGTGGAAATCTCGCTGTTCGAGGTGGGCCTGGATCTCTGGCCGGATCGGCGCCCGGTAAAGGACACCTTGTCCGCTGTCGCCCTGCTGTTCGCTGTTCTGAAAACAGAGCACGCCTGCGTACTGATGCTGGAAACGAGAGACGGCGAAGTTGTAACGTCTCGATCGCTTCGAGACCGAATCGTAATGCGGGCCGTGGCCGAGGCCCTCGTGGTAGGTCCTGAAGATCGACGGGCCATAGAGTCGGCCGTCCGGTTCCCGTGCGACCATCACCTGCTTTTCGGGCAACAGTTTCTGAAGCGTTCCGTAAAGTGTCTTGACGGGATCTTCGTAGTCTTCGAAGAGCGTGGCGAAGAGTTCGTGTGTGCCTCGTGAATGTTCGTAGAACTCGTCGGGAACGTTCGCGTGATGACCGAGGCTCGTACCGATGTCAACGCGGCGGGGCGTACCGTCTCCCTTTTGTCGCGGGTCATAGAGGAGGTCCCGCTCGTAGAACCGCTTCATCAGGGCGGCACAATGATCCGACGGATAGGCTTTGCGGACGATGACGCACGGAATCTCGCTCGTCCGCAGTGCGTCCAAAGGCCGGGGCATCTGTTCGAGGATTTCCTCGACGGTACCCTCTACGGGAGTCCAGGTTGTGGTGGTAGACATTCAGGTAACCCTTTGAATCGAGAATCGATCCGCCTTCGCCAAGGCTACGGCGGACAGAGGATCGAGAATTGAACTGCGGCTATGGTCATTGCTTGCTCTGAACGCGGATTTTGTGTGGTGATGGTAAAGTTGTATTGATCGGAAGGTTCTCTGGATAGCCGTACGGAAGATCGTTTCGGTGCGCAGGGAGCGGCCAACTCTGCCCACCCAGGTTATGATAGGCTTCGTGCTTGCCACATAACCACAAGAACTTCTCCGCGACTTTCGCGTGGGTCCGGAACTGCTCCATATGGGGGCTCAAGGTACTTCCATAGTCCGCCCGTGCGAAGTCGAAATCATCCTCGACGATCCAATCTCTCTGGGGTTGTTCGGTCCGCCAGTAACAGTACTTCAGCATATTCCGTACATCATCCTTCGTTTTTCGACCCCGTCTGTGCCAGATCGAGTAATCGGTGATGAAGATCGTTCCTGCCGGCGATTCGAGCGGTAGCGACCCGCGGATGGCGTTGAGATGACTCATGAATCGTGCTCGGTTGTGTATCACGTGCGATCCGGGCAGGATTTCTGTCGGGCCCATTTCGCGTGGTGTGTGTTGCGGATAGTAGAAGACCTGGAGGTAGTTGACTTCAGGATTGAATTTCGAGTTTCCGTCGACGTGCCAGCCGTCCAGACCCTCGACCTGCCCGACCGTTCGGTGGTTACTCATCAGGATGGGCAGATGGAAGTTCCTGCTCAGTAGACAGCGTACGGCGCCAGCAGCAGCCTGATTCAGAATGACGTTGTCGATGAACCAGTCTGCCTCGAGGATGCCGGTCGGCTCGTAGTGACCGTCCCGATCGCAGTGCTCCATTGCCCGTCTGTTCGTGTCATCGTCGACAACGCCGGGCAGATAGACATAGCCTGTGCGGCAGAACTCGAGGACCTGTGAGTCCTTCAGTGTAGGGGCGCAGTCGTGGGTTTCGGGCTTCGTGGGCATCGTGACCTCAAATCTACGACTTCCGGACGTCTATTTGAAGCGCTCCAGGATGAACAGGTGTCCCAGTCCGTGCAGGTCTTCGTCGCTCGTGGCAACGAGTGACATTTCTGGAAAGCAGACGATGCGCCACCCATCCTTTACGGCGTCGAGCACCGTTTGGTAGGGCCATTCGTCCGCGTTCTCCGGGACCGGCGTCTGCTCGCCGCCCTCCATCAGCGTCATCGCGATGACCTGGCTCGTGGGCGAGAAAGTGCTCGCGTGGAGGTAGAGAAGATCCTGTATAGACATTGAAAAATGAAGATTGAAAATTGTGGCTATTCGGTCCAGAAAGCGTACAGGCTTGCGTCCATCAGATGGAAACGGAGGCGGACAGTTTGTCCGTCAAGGTCGGCGAAGCTGTCTTTGCCTTTCCAGGAAGCCCGCACGCCAATGCCGGCTTCCGCAATCGGGACGAAGTCGTCCTGCGTAAAGCCTTGAATAGGATGGGATGCTTCGTCGAGAATTTCAACGTCAATCCGACCGTCTATCGTGTCGACGTTGATCGACAGCTGTTCACCCGTGAGCGCGATCGGTTTGGTCAGCAACGTACCCTGACCGGCTGCGTCGAGTGAAACGAAGCCGTCTTTTCGCAGTTCTCTGACGTAGATGCCGGTGTGCGTGTCGTCGAGCCAGTCCTCGCGCTCCTCGGGCGAGAGGGTCGAGGGATCGCGGGGTGAGCCGTCAGACCAGATGTCGTGCTGTGGCACGCGTCGTTTCATTCCCTCATAGTAAAACCGTAAGCGATCGCCCGCATCGATGGGTGCGTTCGTCGGCTGGAGCTGGAGGCGGTCGTAGTTGCCGACGAGTCCGTCCGTGAGAGATGAAGGCCCGATAAAGGCTTCGCGATCGCCGAGACGCTCCCAGGTCTTGAGATCTCGCGTCATCCCGAGCTGGAGGAGATGGAAACCATCCGTGTTACGTTTCGACGGCAGAGATTGACCCGTCGGATAGAAGATCATCAGGATGGCGATGTAGACGTCCTCGTAGGGGAAGAGGCCGATGTTGTAGCATTCCGCCCGCCACACGGGATCCTTGTAGTCGGACGGTCTTTCGAAACCGAGGTCCGGATCGGGCTCGACGAGGAGCGGCATTGCAAGGACGGGGTTGGCGATGCGTTTTCTAATGACGTCGATGGCGTCGAGCTGGTCCTGGTCGTCCGTTCCGAAGAGATGCTCGAGCGGCGACCAGTTCACGTAGTCTTCGCTCGTGGCGAGGTTGTAGGCCCTCCCGTGCTCGCCCGGATACTTCATGAGCGCCATAAATCGCCGCCGCCCACGATCATATGTGAGGGTACCTGCGTCACCTGACGGAAGGGTGGGACAGTCAACCTTTTCCCAATGGTAACCGTCAGGGCTGGTGACTGGATGGTGGCCGCTGGTCCCTTTGTCTCCGTCGACCTTGATCAGGCCTTTGTAGCGACGCCGGTCATCGGGATCGTCCGGATCGTGGATGACGTGCCACAACCGGAAGTCGCCGGGCGTCGGATACCAATTGGTGTCCTTCCCTTCGTACTGGACGAGCCCGAGGTCCGGTTTCTCCCAGGTCAGCCCATCGTCGGAGACCGCGATGCCGTACGCTTTCTCCTTGTAGCGGCCGGGTACGCCGCGCACCTCGTAGATCATCCGGAAGCGTTTCTCTTCAGGGATCCACATCGGTGCGGATGCCGTCGTGATGTTTTCCCCGTCGGACGGCCGGTCGGCCTTGAGCACGAGGCGACGGTTGTCGGGCTTGTGCATCGTGCGCGTAAGGCCGGTGGATTCAGCGATGATGTGGTCGTCGAGGAAGAGGTGTTTTGGCATGTGAGAGGTTGGCAGATGTGAAAGCTATGGCGCCAAGTATTGCCGGCCGATCACCCTGAGTAGGCGGCTTGAGGGTGGCAGTGTGCGCGCAAGTCCTATCGACCGCCATATCGAAGGGCGACCGGGCGCTGATTCGTTATCTGTTGAGCCACCGTTCGCCCTTCGATACAACCTCCAAAAGGTGTCCCGATGACTTCGTCCTTTGCGTTCCACGATGAGGTCACTCAGGGTGAACCGGTGGTTGTCGCGATGATGCATTGACTCGCGCCACACTCGCTCAGCTGCTCGGCTAATCTACAACCACCATACTGCCCCACCAGTCGTCGTTGGGTTGCCAGTCGGGATCGAGGTAGGCTGCGTGCTGCTCCTCGAGTTCCTGCATAAACGTGTGTTCGAGATGGTGAAGACGCTCGCTTTCCTTGGCCGAATCGTATTCGGGATCGGGGGTGGGGAGCTTGGCGTCCGTTTCGACAAGCCAGCTGTCGAGACGGTCACGCATCGCTGTCGCCACGCCTGCCTGCTCCGATAAGATGTCGTTCTGTTCACCAGGATCGGTCTCGAGATCGTAGAGCTCGTCACGGTCGTCCTCGAAATAGTGAATGAGCTTCCAATCCTTGCGACGTGTCATCGCGGCAGGTTCGCCACCCTGATTGCCGTAGTGGGGATAGTGCCAGAAAAGGTCGCGGGAGTCGATGTCGGAGCTCCTCACGGCGGAGCAAGCGAAATAGGCTCATTCCATCGACGGCTTGTTCTTCGGGAACGGGGATGTCGGCAAGCTCGAGAAACGTCTTGAAGTAGTCGATGCCAGATACCGGGACGTCGCACGTCGAGCCGGGTGCCGTAATGCCGGGCGCCTTGATGTGGAAGGGCTCACGAATGCCTCCTTCCCATTGCCGACCCTTTCCGCCGCGCAACGGTAGGTTGGACGTCGCATAGGCGTCGCCAGACGACACACCTCCGTTGTCAGATGTGAAGCAGACGACCGTGTTGTCGGTGAGGTTCAGGCGGTCAAGGGTTTCGAGGACGATACCGATGGCGTCGTCCATTGCCTGGATCATCCCGCCGTAGATGGGACAGTCCTGCACCTGACGCACGGGCAGGTAGCGATCCATCTTGAATCTGCTCTTGGACCCGTTTCCGTGCGCGATCGCCTTCTCTCGATATTTTGTCCAGCGATCCAGGCTCGTCTGGATTGGACTGTGGACGGAGGAGAACGACAAGTATGCGAGAAAGGGCTCTTCCCGATGGTCGTGGATGAATTGCGCGGTTTCCGTACCGAGACGGATCGGCAGTGACTCTCCGTCAGGCCCGCTTTTGAGTTTGGGGTTTTCCCACGGTGCGAAGTAGCCGCCGGCGGGACTGCCGACACGCCACCCTCCCTTGTTGATCTCGAATCCGAAGTCTTCAGGATCCTGCCCCGAGTCGCCCAGATGCCACTTGCCTGCATAGAAAGTTCGGTAGTCTGCTCGGCGAAAGACTTCCGCGAAGGTGGTCTCATCGTGGCGCAGGCCGTGTTCGTAGTCGGGCGGCAGAAGCTTGTTGAATCGCTCCCTTTCGCGCCAGGCTTCACCTGATGCCGCGCCGATCCAGTCGGTGATGCCGTGTCGCGGTGTGTACTTGCCCGTCAGGATGCTGGCCCGGGACGGACTGCAGACCTGGCAAGCGGCATATCCCTGCGTGAACCGCATTCCCTCGTTTGCGATACGATCGATGTTAGGACTCTCGTAGAGCGTGCTGCCCTCGACGCTCAGGTCACGCCAGCCGAGGTCGTCGGCGAGGATGAAGAGGATGTTGGGTTTAGCCATTGAAAAACCTTACCACGGAGGACACGGAGAAAACAAAGGCAGCCACTGAGGTCGCTGAGGACACAGGAGGGTCACGATCGCGAAGGTGAATGCCACGCCTGCTCGCCGTGTCGCCTGCTCGTTCCTCAGAACTCGTCGTAAGGATACAGCTTCCTCCCCAGATTCTTAAACGCCAACTTCCCGCCCGCTGGGTTGTGCACGCTGGGTTCGGAGATGGAGTAGATGGCGCCGGACCAGGATTCGAAGCCTGCACGGAAGTGGGCGGCGGATTTGACGCCGACGTAGCGCATCTGTTTGGGATCGAGTCCGAGCGTTCGGGAGAAGCCGGTACAGAAAGGCTGTTCGCGGATATTGACGAGCAGGACGTGGATGCCATCCTGCTCGATGTGGGCGGACGGGCCCATCGAGCCTTCGAGATTGGCGTACATCGGACCATCGTAGTTGAAGCGACCGTCTGATACAGCGATGACTTCAACGTCCATCGGGACGGGCTCGCCCTGCAGCGGCGTTGACTTAGCGCCGACTTCCAGGCTGAGCTTTGCGCCTACGCCGGCATCGTGACTTTTCTGAACGGCCTCGGGATCGACGATGTAGAGGACGCAGGCATCCTTCAAGCCGGCGTCGACGAACGTTCGCAGCATCCCAGTGCTATCACCCGGTGATCCTCCACCCGTGTTGTCGTCACGATCCGAGAAGATGATAGGGTATTTGCCCTCGGCTTCGGCGAGACGAAGTGCATCCGCCGTCGAAGGACGAGCGAGCTGCCAGTCTTCGCGGCGTTCGAAGATCCATTCACCCAGCTCGTCGGCGCAGGTTTGCGCGAGTTCCTGGTCGTTGTCCGTGACCACATAGACAGAGGCTCCCATATCCGGTATGTCGGCGAGGGGATAGCAGGTCGCGATAGAACCACAGACGACACAAGGGCGCGATTCGACCTCGTGCAGGTAGTCGATGGCTTCGCGCATCGGTGAATGGGCGGTGACCTGGTTCATTCCCCAGACCATCGGGATCTGATGCAAGGCCATCGTGGGTCTGAGACCGTCCCGGATGATGCGGACGATAACGTCTGCACACTCGCGGCCGCGCGCAGCCATATCGACCTCGGGGTACGTTTCGCGACCGCAGAGGGCGTCGGCATTTTCGACCATCCGGTGCGACACGTTGGAATGGATGTCGAGCTGGGCAACGATGGGGATGTCCGGGCCCACGCGATCGCGAACGGCGGCCAGGATATGCCCCTCCCCATCAGGCACACCCTCGGCCACCATCGCGCCGTGCAATTCCAAGAGGACGCCGTCGATTTCGCCGACGTTGGCGATCCCGTCGGCCAGGTTGCCGACGATCGTGTCGAAGTCCGATTTCGGGAGCGGCGCACTCGGATGAGCCTCCCATAACGAGGTGGAAAGGAGCTCGAACCCGTGCGCGTCAGCGCCTTCGATGAAACCACCGATGGGAGTGTTGACGCCCCGGTAGCGATCGATGAGTTCCTGGCCGTGTAGATAGCCCTGCCGCTCCTCGGCGCTATCGATGGTCGTCGGCACGGTCGTGAACGTGCTGGTTTCGTGACTGATACCACCCATTGCGATTCTCATACTGAAACCCCCAAACCTACCACGGAGAGCACGGAGAACACGGAGGGATACAAGTGACCATTGACAGGTGACCAATGACCAAAGCTGACTTCGCTGACAACTGACGCCTGACGACTGACAACTGGTTTCATCCATCTACCCAGTGGCTGAACAAGGGCTTTACGTCTTTCGGCAGCCCGTCGAAGACGGCTCTCGGTACGGGCGGCTGCTGGTTTTCGGTCAGTCCTGTTGCTTCGACTAAGTGTTTCTGTTCAAGCGAGTCGGGCCAGAGGACTCTCGTGTTGAGCCACCAGGGGGCGTAGCGGACGACGACGGAAACACGTGGCTCGTCGGTGGCGTTCGGTGCAGTCGAATGCCAGAGTCGACTGTCCAGGACAAGGACGCTGCCTGCTGGTCCCAATGCATTCATCTCTTTAGGGTGCGGCGCTTCGGGATCGACGCCGTTCCCGCCGGTCGGATTGTTCGACTCGAGGTGACTGCCCGGCACGATGAGCGTACCGCCGTTCTCGGCAGAGAAAGCTGAAAGCATCCATAGGGTTGTTACGTGCATTGGAATGTCGGGATAGGGGGCTTCGACGTGACCGGCGTTGTTTTGGTTGAACGGCCAGTCGGCGTGCCACGTGCCTCGTGGATTCCCTGGAAGATTGGTGGTCGCCGTGGTGAAAGATACTTTCACCACGGGTCCGAGCAGTGCTTTGACCGGGTCAAGCACGCGAGCGTCGGCCAGGTAGGGGGCAAGTACCTGGTTGAAAGACATAAATCCACCGACGTGCCCGATCCCTTTCGCCATCGCCGTTTCGGAGTGATGGGCGTCCGTCGAAGCCTGGACTTCTTGCCTGACGGCTTCGATGTCGGATTCCGGGACGACGCCCTTGACGACGGTCCAGCCATCTTGTTTCAGGCGTTGTATGTGCTGCTCGGTGGACATTGAGACTCCGGAACGTTCAGGCGTAGAGTGCAGCGAGGAGTGCCTTGATGTATCCCACGGAGTAAGCAAGACCCTGGCTGACGTCTCCTGTATCGCCTTCGATTTGGAAGATGTGATCGGGGTTGATGCAGCCGTCGAAGCCGACCTTATGCAGGGCCTCGAGAATATGGAACATATTCATATCGCCATCGTCCAGATGGACTTCCTCGTAAGCGCCCGATGTCGCGAAGCTCCCGCGCACGTTTCTGAAATGGACCATAAAGATCCGGCCCTTGCGGCCGTAGTTGTTGATCTCCTGAAGCACCAGCGGTTCGCTGCCGGCCTCGGCCCGTGTTCCAACGCAGTAGAGGTAGCCGACGTTCGGACTGGGAAAGGCGTCGATGATCCTGTGGAATCCAAGACCTCCGAACGGAGAATCCGGGAGCGGGTTATCCGATGGGTGCATCGCGAGCTTTACATCGTACTCTTCGGCGACGGGCACGAGTTTGGCATACAGATCGACGAAGTGTTGCCACCAGTTGTCGAGCTCGTCCTTGGTCGGGGGTTTTCCGGATGTGACGTCCCAGACGTGTACCCTTTGGGCACGCAGGTCCTCGGGTGTGAGACTCGCAAGGCCTTCGGGTGTGACGTGACCCAACGTGGATCCTGATCCGAGCATCCCGGCACGATGCACCGACCGGTAGAAGGTCGTGAGATGGTTGAACGTGTCGCCCTCACATCGCTGTCGCGCAACAGGGATCCCGGCCTCGCCGAAGACCTTGAGCGCCTTGACCGAGTTTTCGATGTATGTCTCAGCATCGTCGTGATCGAGAAAGTAGCCTTCGCCCACATCGGGGAGGGAGATGCGGTTGAACCTCAGGCCCCAGGAGTGTATGCGTTTCTTGATGGCGAGGAGCGCGTCGAGATCCGGATAGCCCTGCTCCTTGACACCCGGGACCGTGGTTGCTTCCCCGATATCGATACAGTCGATGCCGAGTTGGCTGTAACGCTTGAGAACCGACTCGCTAGGAACGCCGTCAGTTCCCATTGAAACACGCATCATTTGTTTTTCCTCACTTCGATAACCACGAAAACTTCAGTCGTTGAATGATGTTCGGTGGACATTGAAACTTCGGAATGCTCAGGCGTAGAGCGCCGCGAGGAGCGCCTTGATATATCCGACAGAGTAGGCGGCGCCCTGGCTGACGTCGTCCGAATCGCCTTCGATCTGGAAGATGTGATCCGGACTGATGCAGCCGTCGAAACCGACTTTATGCAGGGCCCCGAGAATTCGGAACATATTCATATCCCCGTCGTCCAGATGAACCTCCTCGTAGGCACCTGATGTCGCGAAGCTTCCGCGCACGTTTCTGAAATGGACCATAAAGATCCGGCCTTTGCGGCCGTAGTTGTTGATTTCCTGAAGCACCAACGGTTCGCCGCCGGCTTCGGCCCGTGTCCCAACGCAATAGAGATAGCCGACGTTCGGACTTGGAAACGCGTCGATGATCCTGTGGAATCCGAGACCTCCGAAAGGCGTTTCCGGGAGCGGGTTGTCCGACGGGTGCATCGCGAGCTTCACATCGTACTCTTCCGCGACGGGGACGAGTCTGGCGTAGAGATCGACGAAGTGCTGCCACCAGTTGTCTAGCTCTTCCTTGGTCGGGGGCTTTCCGGTCGTGACGTCCCAAACGTGTGCCCTCTGAGCGCGCACGTCCTCGGGAGTGAGACTCGCGCGTGTGACGTGTCCCAACGTGGATCCTGATCCGAGCATCCCAGCCCGGTGCACCGATCGGTAGAACGTCGTCAAATGGTTGAACGTATCTCCTTCGCATAGTTGACGGGCGACGGGGACACCGGCCTCGCCGAAGACCTTGAGTGCGTTCACGGAATTCTCGACGTATTTCTCAGCATCGTCGTGGTCGAGAAAATAGCCCGCGCCGACATCGGGGAGGGAGATACGGTTGAACCTCAAGCCCCACGAGTGGACGCGTTTCTTGATTGCGAGAAGCGCGTCAAGGTCCGGATAGCCCTGCTCTTTGACACCGGGAACGGAGCTCGCTGCTCCAATATCGATGCAGTCGACACCGAGCTGACTGTAGCGTTTGAGTAGCGACTCGCTGGGATCGCCGGCAGCGCCCATTGATACGCGCATCATTGTCTTTCCTCACTTGAAAGACAAAAGAAGACCACGAAATACACGAAAAACACGAACGGGGACCACGGAATACACGGAAGAATCCCTTGTCCAGACCTCGGGTGTCATCCGAAGCGCAGCTGGCCGGACCACGAAATACCGAAAAGGAACCACCCCTTGACTGCGCTCGTGTACAGAGGGGCTGCGACATTTCTCCCCTGACTCCTTTGCAGCTGACCACGGATCCCTCACGACGTCGATACCGATGGCAATCTGGGCACAACGCCACTCCCATAGTCGTTCGGGATGACAGCGCGTGGGGCGGTTTTCGGTTTCCTGACGACTGACGCCTGCCCGCCGTAGCCGCGTCAGCGGTGAAGGCGGGACTGGCAACTGCCTTCGGCTAGGCCTCCCGATAGTGCTTGGTGATGTGGGCGAGGCCGTCGCCGACGCGGACGTTGTGGAACCGGCGAAGCATAATAACGACACCATCTGTTTTGGCACAGATTTCTGTGACGACTTCCCCGAAGAGATTGCTAATCGTGCCTAGTCTCTGGCCGGATGTGACTTCGTCGAGGAGGGAGACGTCCGCTCGGAAGTAGCCGGCCACGGGTGCCAGCGTGGCCTCGTCCATATTGCCGTCGCCCATAAGATGATGCGTTGCCTGGCTCGGGTTCGGTTCCCCTTCGACCAATCCCAGCCACTTCGCCACGTTCATCACACCGTCGTAGAAGCAGTCGATATCGTCGGATCGGGCGAAACCCCCGCCGGGCGCTTCCGTGTAGACGCAGGGGACTCCCAGGTCGACGGCTGCACTGAGTGTGCGACCGGGAGCCAGGTCGGGGTGGCCCCACAGGACGGGCGCGCCAAAAGCACGAGCTCCCGCCTGAGACTTGCGTCCGAGAGTTGTGTCGTTGTGGATGTAACCGATGAGGGTCGGGATGTCGTAGGCCATCCCGCCGCTGTGAAGGTCGATGAAGAAGTCAGCGTGTGGCAAGACTTGATCGGTGATCAGTCGGGCGATGCGCTGCGTGATGCTGCCGTCGGCGTCCCCAGGAAAAACGCGGGCGAGGTTGAGCCCATCGATCGGGCTGCTGCGGGTGATCGTTTCGTAGGCGGGTACGTTGCAAACGGGAATGGCGAAGAACGTGCCCTTGAGAGAAGCAGGATCGAGATGGTCATAGACCCGTGGGATCGCTTCAACCCCTTCGTATTCATCGCCGTGTACGCCGGCAACGACGACGAGGGTGGGGCCCTCCGTTTGGCCAGTGACGCTGAGGTAGGGGAGCCGCCAGGTGCCGCCGTCTGGACGGTTGGCGACGTCGATCCAGCCCGTTTGCTTTGTGTTTCGTGGGAGGTTGGGGATGTCGATGGGCATTAGTATGTACCTTGGTCGAGTTTACTGCACTCCGTTACAAGGTCACTTCGAGCGGAGTCGAGAAGTCCCTTCTCGCGTGTGCGAGGGGCGTGTTCTCGACTCCGCTCGAACTGACGCCGCAAACGCTTCATTTCATCGGGTGGGTGACGAGGCCCAGGTCTGAGATGGGCTGTCTTATTCGATCGAGTTCCTCGTCTGTCGCGGAGACCATCGGTGGACGCAGATGGCGTGAGGCGATTCCGTTGAGCTCGAGGGTCGCGCGCCAGTGCGCCTGAAAACCACCACCGACGTGTACAGCGAGATTGGCGAATGGTTTCTCCGTCTCGCGAATGATGCGACCCGCTGTTGCAACGTCCGTATCCTGATAGGCTTGCCAGTACTCCTTTGCGACGTGCGGTGCGAAGGACGAGAAGTAACAGAAGAAGGCGGGGCGCCACGGCCACTGGGTGAAGTTGCGCCAAAGACCGCCACCGGTCATAAACTTCCAATGCGCCCCGTACTTCTGCATCGTGTCCGGGGCGTAGTCGACAGCGCCGTCCTCTTTGAAACAACAGATGTTTTCGACGTCGACGAGCGCGTCGAGTATTTCGTGAGGCGGCCAGCCGACGAGCATCATCGGCATCACTTCCGCGACGGCGCGATAGTGGGCGATCTTCCCTGCGGGGACTGAGTGATCCGACGGCAACACCATTAAAACGTCGACACCCAGATCTCTGCAAAAGTGCGCGAACTCGACCGCCCTGGGGTCCGGCCATCGTCGGGTCGCGGCCACGGTGAGCGCGCGACCTTTCACTTGATCCATCAGACAACGCGTCAGTTCAGTCACTTCGTCGTCGGACAAGTGATCGAATTGACTGTCGCCGTATGTGAGGAGGCTCACTTCGCTGCCTCCGACGATGCCGACTTCGATGATGTTCCGTACGCCCTGCCAGTCGATATCACCGTTCGACAGGAAGGTCGTGGGAATCGAGTTGACGGGGCCGTCGAGGCGGTCCTTGATTGTTTCGGGTCTTGTCTGCGCCATCCGCTTTCGCTCCTCTCGATCGGTGGCCAATATGCTCCAGAATGACCGCAAGTTCCACACCTCATTCTCGGGGAACGGAGTCTCCCCTCCGGGTCGACTTTGACCCGCCGTGCCGTTCTGATCGGCCTGACGCTATCTGCGATCATCAGCGTCTGGCCGGCGTATTCGAGTATGATCGTTCGTTCCTCGCGGGCCGACTATGCTCACCTGTCGGTCGCCTTCCTTGTCCCGTTTGTCATCCTCCTTCTGATGGACCTCGTCGCCAAGCGACGCGGGTCGGGTCTGTCATCGTCGGAGCTGATCACGATCTGTTGTATCGGGGCGCTGGCCGCGAACACACAAGGCGAGTGGCTCTCCGGTTGTTTCCTCGGCACGATTTCCTCCCCGACGTATTTCGCGACACCCGAGAATCGGTGGGACGAACTCCTGCTCGCGAGGCTCCCACCCTGGACCATCGTGAGCGACCCTGAAGCGACGACAGGGTTTTATGAGGGACTGCCGGACGGTCGGACCATCCCGTGGCGTGTTTGGGCCGTGCCGCTGCTGTGGTGGGGAAGTTTTTTCGGCGCTCTTCTGGTCGCCAATCTGTGTGTGCTGGTGATCCTCCGAAAGCAGTGGATGGAGAACGAGCGGCTTGCGTTTCCGATCGCGACGGCACTCCTACAAATGACAGGGGGAAGTCGTGCGACGTCTACATTTCAAACCTTGATCGCATCGCGGCTATTCCGGGTCGAGTTCTTCACTGTGCTGGGTATCTTCGCGTGGAATACGACCACGTGGTTCGTGACTGCGATCCCACCTCTGCCCGTGATGACGCGGCACCAGCTCTTCGTCGCCCGTGGGTTCCCCTCTGCGCTGATCGTGGTCCATCCGATGACGATGGCTTTCGCCTACTTCACCAAATCGGACGTGCTTCTCAGTTTGTGGGTGTTCCAGATCTTCTCATTCATTCAGGCGGGTCTCTTCAATCGTGTGGGTTTCAGCATTGGTGCGTCCGACCCGTGGGGATCTTTCGACGCGTCGACCGGGTGGCAGAGCTTTGGGGGAATGATCGTTTTCGTGGCGTGGGGGATGTGGATCGGACGGAGCCATTTGTCAGCCGTGATTCGGCAAGCCTGGACGGGGGAGCGGACGGTCGATGATTCCGGCGAGCTTCTGTCCTATCGAACGGCCGTCTGGCTTCTGGCAGGATCCGCCCTCTTTTTAGTGTTCTGGCTCAGGGGAACGGGGATGGACTGGGCGCCGCTGATGGCTTTCTGGTTCGGGACAGCCATCCTTTACATTGGTTTGGCGAGAATCATCGTGGAGAGCGGGCTGGTCATTCTGCGAGGGCCGATCACCGCCCAGGCATTCACGTGGCATCTCGTCGGTGTGGGCGGTGTCGGCCCGGCGAGTGCGGCCGTTCTGGGTCTGACCTACACGTTCTTCTGCGATGGCAAGACGCTGGGAATGACCGCGCTCGCCCACGTGGCAAGGCTGAGTCAGGAGATGGAGATGCGTGGAAGGCGGCTGCTCGTGCCCGTGGTTCTTCTTGGCGCGGTCGTTGGGACAGTGGCCGTGGTCGGGTTCACACTTTACGAGGGTTATCACGCCTACGGCAGCTTCAACTTCGGGGTGGTTACCTTCACCGGATCGAACAACGGGCCCGTTGGCGTGTGGCAGATCAGCGCGAATCGGATTCAGCAGGGGACGTCCGGTACGGACTGGAACAGGCTGACGTTTCTGGGCATCGGCGGACTCTTTACGGCGCTCGTGCTCTACTTGCGGTATCTCATTCCGACGTTTCCCATTTCGCCCATCGGGTTCGCAATCTCCCCGTCGGGAGTGTTGCAAAGCAGCCTGCTGTCGATTCTTCTGGTGTGGGGCATCAAGACGATTCTGCTCAGAATTGGTGGGCTGGAACGCTACCGGCAGACGGCGCCCCTTTTTCTAGGGATGCTGATCGGACACGCGATGGGTCTTGCCCTGGGTGTGGTCGTCGACACGATCTGGTTCAACGGGAGTGGACATAGTATAAACCGATGGTAGAGGATGCTTCCTCGCTGAGGAGGATTGACGGGTTTCGAGGATGTAGCAAGCTGAGGGGGCGACGGGGCGAGCGGGCGAGGCGATGGCTTCGCGTGAGCGTTTTGGTGGGACCGGCCTCCCGGCCGGGAAGAACCATCGGGCGGGTGATCGTGAGGTTTTTTGGGTAGGACCGGCCCTTCGACGGAGTTTATCCCGAGCGAAGTCGAGGGGCTCAGGATGTACCTCCCGGCCGGGAACGCGTCTGGCGTAGAGTAGTCGCAGGCTTCAGTCTGCGTACCCAGTGGGCGATATAGGACGAAACTTTGACGAAGCGTGCACTCATTGTTGGGCTGGTAATGGCTGTCTGGGTCAGTGTCTGGCCGGCCTATTCGAGTATGATCGTGCGATCCTCGCGGGCGGATTTCGCGCATCTGTCTGTCGCATTTCTGATTCCTTTCATCTGTCTCCTTGCTTTCAATCTGGTTCTGGGACGCCGTGGCAATGCTCTGCAGTCCTCGGAACTGCTCGCCATCTGTTGTATGGGGATGCTGGCTTCGAATATGCAGGGCGAGTGGCTGTCGGGCTACTTCCTGGGGACGATCTCCGCACCGACTTATTTTGCCACGCCGGAAAACCGTTGGGAGGAACTGCTTCTCGCGAACGTCCCACCGTGGTCGATTGTCGCGCATCTCAGGAGCACGACGGGGTTTTATGAAGGTCTCCTATCCGGGGACGTATTTCCGTGGTACTACTGGCTGCCCCCGCTTCTGTCGTGGGGCGGCCTCCTGGCAGCGATTCTGACGGCGAATCTCTGTACGATGGTCATCCTGCGGAAGCAGTGGATGGAACACGAGCGGCTGACGTTTCCGATCGCGATCGGGCTGCTAGAGTTGACGGGCACCTCGAGCGCCTCCAGGACGCTCGCCAGTCTGGTGCGGTCGAGGCTCTTCCAGATGGGGTTCCTGGTCGTGTTCGTTCTCTTCTGCTGGAACATCACGTCCTGGTTTTACCCCCTGCTTCCCCAGTTCCCGATTATGACCCGTCTCGATGTCTACGTCTGGCAGAGCCTGCCCCCGCTGTGGATCGTGCTTCATCCGATGTCGATGACGTTCGCGTACTTCACCAAGTCGGATGTCCTGCTGAGCATCTGGGTGTTTCAGCTGTTGGCGTTTACCCAGGCGGCGATTTTCGATCGGATCGGCTTCAGCATCGGAGAGTCGGATCGCTGGTCTTCGCTGAAGCCCGCGATCGGCTGGCAAAGCTTCGGCGGGATGATTCTTTTCGTCGGGTGGGGGCTGTGGATGGCTCGGTCCCATCTGAAAGAAGTCTTCAAAAAGGCGTTGGGGAAGCCGTCGTCGGTCGACGATTCCGGCGAACTGCTTTCGTACCGAACTGCGGTCTGGCTGCTGCTGGGGTCGGTGGCGTTCGCGGTGTGCTTTCTCCGTGCGACGGGGATGGGTTGGGGACCCGTGCTGGCGTTCTGGTTCGCGTCGGCCATCCTCTATCTGGGGTTGGCGAGGATCATCGTGGAGAGCGGGCTCGTTTTCCTGAGGGGTCCCATTACGGCTCAGATCTTCGCGTGGAACCTGTTCGGCATCACGGGGATGACCCCTGCGAGCGCGGCCTCGCTGACGCTGACCTACACGTTCTTCTGCGATGCGAAGACGTTCGGGATGACGACGTTCGCACACATCCCCCGACTGTCGGTGGCGATGACGCCGGAAAGACGTCGCCACGTCGCGCCGTCCGTTCTTCTGGCAGCACTCCTCGGGGCGGGCTCGGTGATTTCGTTCATTCTCTACAAGGGATTCTACACGATCGGCGCCTACAACTTCGGCGTCGTCAGTTTCAACGGATCGATCAACAGCGCGATCGGGCTCTGGGAGACGAGCGCGAGCCGGATCATCGAAGGGACGGGTGGCACGGACTGGAAACGGCTCCAGTTTCTGGGAATCGGTGGCGCGGTGACCGGATGCCTTCTCTACCTCAGGTATCGCTTCCCCGGTTTTCCGATTCATCCGATCGGTTTCACGATCTCCTCTTCGGAAATTCTTCGTAGTAATCTGTTCTCGATCTTCACTGTCTGGCTCGTGAAGACCATCCTGTTGGGACTGGGCGGGTTGGAACGGTATCACCGCACGGTGCCGCTGTTCCTTGGAATGCTGATCGGACACCTCGCTGGGCTCGCGCTGGGCGTCGTGGTCGACTTTTTCTGGTTCCACGGGGAGGGGCTATCCTTTGAATAGATGGTAGGAGGTGACGGAGGAGCTTCGGAGCAGGAGAGGGCTTGGGAGTAAGACTTAGTACTCCTGTTCTCAAATACGGTGACGTATTCTAAGCAGACTTTGCCAAGGGCGTATCGTAGAACCTGAGTTTGTCGATCATCTCCGCGAGATCTGTTCGTGTGAACTTCCATTTGAAGGGTGTGGCGATACGTCCGTAGCGTTCCTGAAAACCGAGGATTCTTGCCTCAAGCTCTTCGAGCGATGCAAATTCGATAGGTGTCAGAGCCTTGCGTTTGAGGATCGAGAAGTAGATCTCGATCTGATTGAGCCAGCTTGCGTGGATCGGAAGGTGAACGGGGTGGATGTTTGGCCACTTCCCCTGGATACGGTCGATGCATGTTTGCCCTCGGTGCGAGGAGCCATTATCCACGATGAGGTAGACTTTCTTTGCCGAGCAATAGGGTTTCCGGCTCATGATCAGGCTCAGGAGCCGGTTGAAGGGCTCGATACCCGAAGAAGACTCACAGAGACCGAAGATTCGACCATTGTGCACGTCGAGAGCAGCCAGATAGGCCAGGGCTCCTTTCCGCTCGTATTCGTGTTCAACGCGTGCCGCTCTGTTCGAGGCTGGCGGTAGGGTAACGTGCTTGCGAGCTCGTGCTTGAATACTGGTCTTTTCGTCGGCAGAAAGTACATATTCCCTCGGCCCTAAAGGCTTTCCTTGCCATTGGCGGTGATACAGATCAAGGACTCTACCTGCTTTGGTTTGGAAGTCCGGGTCCCGTGGGAAAATCCAGGAGCGATGATACCAAGGACGAATCGCGTCCTCGTTCAACCAGCGCCAGACAGTGGCGCCGCTGATCTTGGCAACGAAGCCCCTTTGCACTGCCTCGGCGGCAATCTCGGAACAGCTGAACCGCGAGAGCGGTATCCCGCTCTCGCTCGGTAGTTCACACGCCAGCGCCTTGATCTGAACGACCACCTGAGGGGGGGAAAACCGGGCGGGCGCCCGGGACGAGATCTATCTTCGAGTCCCGAAAGACGCTCTTCGAAAAAGCGCTTACGCCATTTGCTTACGATCGGACGCGGGACATCCAACCGTTGGGCGATACTCTTGTTGGATAATCCCTCGGCGGCGAGAAGCACGATTTTCGATCGGATCACTTGATAATACGGTAACGTATATTGTCCAGCCATTCGCTCGAGGTCGACCCGTTCCTTCTCAGACAGTAGCACCACATAAGGCGAACGTCTTGGCATTGTTCTCCTCCTTTTGAAGGAGAACATAAGCTACAAATAATGTTCATAACATACGTAATAATGTTTATGAAACCATGCACTTAGCTGAGCGGGAGACGGGGCGAACGGGAGAGCAAGTGTGGCGATGGCTGACGCGTGATGGTTTGGTGGGACTGGCCTCCCGGCCAGGAACCTGTGACGGATTCTTCTGCACAAATGGCATTTCCGATCTGTTCGCAGCCGGGTGGCTGCTCCCACCGCCTTGCTATACGCCAATTGAAAAAGTGGCCTCGGGGCCACAATTGTAAGTCCTGATAAATAACGTGTTATAAAATTGTGTGGTGGCGTTGCCACGCCTGCTCGCCATCGCGCCGATCTTCTTCTTCTCGCCTGCTCGCCCCACGCTTGCTCGCGAACCTTACTGGTTTCCCACTGCCTTGATCAAGGCCTTGATGTAACCCGCTGTAAACGCCCTCTGCCGATGTCCCCACGGGCTGTCCTGTTCTGACTTTGGTACGTGATCGGGGCAGAAGATACCGTCGTAGCCAGACTCGCTGTAAACCCTCATCGCCTTCCACATATCGATGTCGCCGTCGTCGATGTAGGCTTCCTCGAACTTGAGAAACCCACCACGGATGTTGCGGAAGTGGACCATAAAGATCCGCTTACGTTCCGCGAAGTAGCAGATGACGTCGAAGACTTCATCGGCCGGATGCTCCAGCATCTCCGAAACCGTCCCCTGACAGAAGTTGAGGCCGTGGTAGGGGCTGCTGGCGATGTCGATAAACCTCTTGAGGCCATCGACCCTGCCGAGGACACGGTTGACGCCCATCACACCGGTGTCGTGCGGGACGGGGACGTCGTGCTGGTGGCAGGCCATCCGGACTTTGGACGCCTCGGCGACAGGGATTACGCGCTCGAGGAAGTAGGTGATGCGCTCCCACATCATATCCGCGGTGACGCGGCCGGCTGAGGTCATCGGCGCATCCTTGATCAGCTCGTAGTCAAAAGCCCGTACGCTGACGCCACCCCGCGCGGTCGTGCGTCCGGTCGTGAGCACGTCAAGCAAGGTCAGGTTGTATTTCAGGCAAGGGATGCCGACCTCACCCGCGATGCGCACGCTCTCGCAGATGTTGTCGATCTCACGATCCCGCTCGGGCGTACCGAGCATAATGTTGGGACTGTCGCCGGGCGTTTGGGGGTTCCACTTGCGAAGTGGGAGAGGCACGACTTCGAGCTTTACGTCGTGGGATGAGACGAAGTCGTTGAAGCGACTGAGTGATTCGCGGGTCCAGCGAGACTCGCCTTCAGGGATGACGTCACTTGTTTTACGCCGACGATGATGAACCCCGACCTGTTTCGCGAACTTCAGGTTGTCGGAGGTGATGTCACTCATCTGGAAGGCGACGTTCATAAAAACCTTGAACCACCCTTCGACTACGCTCAGGACAAGCTTCGACACGAAGACACAAAGAAAATCTGGGAGGGAAAACCATCCTGATCCCTCCGCATCGGGAACGAGAAGGAGGCTTGTCGCCCCTTCGTGTTCGCCAAAACCCTATCCTTCGCCAGGGCCTGACTCGCCAAGAGTTTCGGACCAGGACATCTCGGGGAGACGGGGCCACACGAATTGTTCGGGGGTGTCGACTTTCCCCGCCCACTCGACAATGACTTCCATTTCCTTGCGGCGTTCCTGGACGCGACGTGCGACGTGCCCGGGGTCCCAGCCATCGAGGACGCGGGCGCGCAGGTTGCCCAGGACCTGACGGCACGATGGGTCAGATGCCCTGTCGGATGTCTCGAGCGGATCCTCCGCCAGGTTGAACAGTTGAGGCGGCTGCTCGTGGTGATAGATCATCTTCCACTCGTCCTGACGGATCATCCGCTGCGTGATGCCTTCATAGAGGCAATATTCGGAGAATGTGACATTTTCCCAGTCGCCCGATCCCGTTTTCAGCAGGTCGAGTGCGCTCCGGCCCGGTGAGTGGGGAAGCGAAGGGGCGCCCATCGCGTCGAGCATCGTTGCGCCGAGGTCGAGAGCAGACATCACGTGGTCGCATGTCTGACCTTCGGGCAGCACGCCCGGCCACGATAGAATGGTCGGAACGCGTACGGACTCTTCGTAGAAGGTGCGCTTCATCCAGAGATCGTGGTCGCCGGCGTGGTCTCCGTGGTCTGAGCTGTAGACGATCAGGGTGTCGTCGGCGAGGCCGTTCGCTTCGAGTGCGGCAAGGATCTTACCGATCATCTGATCCATTTCGTCGGCGAGGGCCCAGTAGGCGGCTCGGCCTCTGAGGATCCACTCATCGGGCAGGGTCTGATCCAGCTTGCCGTGCTCTCGCCACCAACGCAGGAACGGGTGGAGGTCGTCGTCGAACGGTTCCCTAACACGCGGCATCGTGATGCTCTCGCGGTAGCGTTCGTATATGGGCCGTCGCGCGAGATACGGATGGTGGGGGAGCATAAAGCCGACGGATAGACTGAAGGGCTTCGTCATCAGTCCGGCACGCTTCTGTACGCCGAGACGATCGAAGAAGTTAACGGTCGCGGCCGTGACGTCCTCGTCGTGGACCTGGTAGGCGCCCTGACCGGGACCCGCGGCTTCGACGCTGGCACGAAGGTTTCCTGGCGCGAGTCCGGATCCACCCCAGTTGGATCCGTGGTCGCCCACAGGACGATCGACGTAGCCGTGGAGCTGATCGGGACCGTTCGAGTGCATACGTCCGATGAGGACGGGATCGTAGCCGGCTGCACCCATCGCGTTGGCGATGGTCGGGATGCCGGCGTCGAGGATCTGGTTGTTCGTCCAGACTTCGATGTCGGAGGGGAATCGCCCGGCCAGCATTGCCATTCTCGATGGGACGCACACCGGTGACGGGCAATAGACGTTCGTGCAGTTGATCCCGTTGGCGGCCAGTCGGTCGAGATTAGGCGTCTGAACGAGGGGATCGCCCGCGCATCCCATCACGAACGGGCTGTGCTGATCGGAATGGATGTAGAGCAGGTTGGGTCGGGTGTCGGGCATTGGGTTCTCGTTGGATAAAAAAAGAAAAGGACACAGGTATGATACCTATGGCCTGGAGCGATTCACAAACGGAGGCTTTCGGGCTCTGCCCGGCCACTACAGTCACGGCAAGGACGCTCTCCCCCGTGCTCTGCACGGGGGACCTGTGGGAAGGCGATCGAACGAAAACCTTTACCGGTGCAAGCGGCTAGAAACTTTTGTCCCCGTGCAGAGCACGGGGACGAGCGAGGCGCTGTTGGATGTGGAGCGAGCGGAGCCCGCGGGAGATGACTACAGGTCCAGCTGGTAGGAGAGCTTGAGGAGGACAGAACGGCTACGCCGCGTCAGGTTGAAGCCGCCGCCGTTGATGGGGTCGTCCGTCGTGTCGTATCCGCTGTCGAAGACGAGGAAGATGTCGCTGCCCGGTCGGTATTCGTAGTTGAGGAGGAAATTGGCCGAGATGGTTTCGTCGTCGTTGTTCCACTGGGAGAACACTTTAACGAAGAAGTTGGTGGTGATGGAGTAAAGAAGTCGCGTGCCGAGGGTGTGGATGCTGAGATTCGCCTGGGGAAGCCGGATCCAGTTGCCCCTGTAGTTGACTTCGAACGACGCTCGACCGGTTGGCCTGAACGCACTTTGCGATCGGATCGAGTAGCGCCGACCCGTGTAGTAGGTTCCCGCTTCGAAGCTGAATCCAGGTCTGATCCATCTCTTTCCACTCGGTCGTGGACCGGTTCTGATCGTCGTGAATTTGTAGGTGCCGGGCGGAATGACGACATCGCTACGACGGTCGGATGGTGCGAACTCTTCCGTGACGACATCGTAAAACCGCGTCGCCTGGGACGACCACGCGTCGCCCGAGTTGAACAGTGTGTACCAGGATGCTTCGCCGGTCCAGTACTTCACGTCGTTCGCTCGGTCTGTCCATAGCTCCAACTCGGGGCCGATCGACATATAGCGGATGTTGCCGAACCCGGGTTTCGGGCGCCAGCGCAGGTAGACGTTGTAACGGCGGAATCCAGTCAGGTCGCCACGGCGGTTCACGAATCCAACGGCGGGCTCGAAGTTCTCCTCGACGTCGAGGTATTTCAATCGGGACCAGAATGTTCTGCCGCGATAATTCAGGAAAATGAACCGAGCATCACCCGTTCCCTCGATGTCCGAGTCCCAGGTTCGGGCCGCAAAGCCCTGGAAGTTCAATTTGCTCGTGGGTGAGTAGCTGAAGTCGAGACCGGCTGCCCGGTTGTAGGTGCTCCACCCGTCGATCTGTTTGTTGACCATAACGAAGCCGACGTTCGATCTCGCGAAGAGGTCGCGTCTGACGCGGAGAACGGAATAGTTCGTGCGCCGGACGTGGATGCTGTCACCGTCGTCTTCGAACGAGATGGGATCGGTCAGGACGTTGAGGGCGCCGATGCTCGTTCGACCTTCTTTTCCGGCCAGTTTCGTGCCGACCAGGATCGGGACCTGGCGTCTCTCCTCCAGACCGATCCGCCTCGAGTAGAAAAGAAGCGTGGGGGGCTCGGTCCCACTTCCTCTGAATCTGGCAGCCTCGCCAAACTCGAACAGGTTGGCTCCCTCGAGGAAGAATTCCCGTTTTTCTGGAAAGAAGAGACTGAATTGCGTGAGGTTGGTCCGTTCCTGATCACCCTCGACCTGGGCAAAGTCCGTTTTGTATGAAACATCGAGACCGATGTTGGAGGTGATGCCGTAGCGGAGGTCGAGTCCCGTGTCGAAGGAAGAGTTTTCTGCAGGATCGGTGACGCGGAAATCTTTTGATGTTCCAGGCAGAATGTAGGGCCTGATCTGGATGGGCCGCCTGGTCTTGACCTGTCGTAGACCCTTGAGCTCGCCGATGTCCATCATCAGGTAACGCTCGGTCGGTGAAGAGCTCTGTACGCCGACGACAAGCTGGGTGGCTTCGTTCTTCCTTGCGTTGAAACGGGAGAGATTGATGCCCCAGACCATATCGTCGCCTGGTTTGAATCGGAGCTGGCTGAAGGGGATCTGAACTTCGGCGGTCCAGCGATCCGCTTTTCGCTCCGTGCGACAGGTCCAGTTACAGTCCCAGTCTCGGTTGTAGGTGCGCCCTTCGTTGGAGAGCATATAGTCGGCCTGGGCCCCGAGGGGATTCACGAAGAAGAAAAACCCGTTCTGACGATCGTTGAACGTGTCGAGCAGGATCTGGACGTTGTCGTCGCTCGTCAGCTCCGAATCCCGGCGCATATTGTTCGCCACCGACCCGTTCCCTTCAGGAATGGGGCAGTCGAAACCGAAGTAGATGTTCTCGTCGTCGTAGATGATCCGGGCTACGGTGTTCTCGGCGCTCGGAGCCCAGTAGTTCGGGTCGCGTTGGACGAATCCTTCGATCGGTCTGGCGGACGCCCACACGGGGTCGTCGAGCACGCCGTCGAGGTTCGGACCGTCTTCCACGCGTGCGGCGTGGACGGTCCGTCGGGCCTTTCGCCTGTTTCCGTTTCCGAGAGCGACGTGGATCAGGCGATCAGCAGGCTTGTAGGACGCTCGCTCGGATGAGGTGGTGCGTGCGACGATGACGTCATCGAGTTCTTTGATGACCTCGAGGTCCTCGCCGAACCCGTTTTCGCCCGATGTGGAGAGGCGACTCCAGAGCGGGACCGACCCGTTCATCCCTTCGACATAGACGAGGTCGCCGCTGACTTCACGAACTCTGCCCTCGATGTTGGAGACGGCTACTCGCTCTGGCGCGGCTTCCGAATCACCGTTGGTCGATTCCGAGGCCAGACTGACGATCCACAGGCCCTCATGGGCGGACCGGATAAGGGCGACTTGCGACATCCCGGGTTCCAGATCGACGATCTCACCGCGTGCGAATCGGTTTGAGCCATCGATGATCTCCACGATGCCTATTGGGGTGGCGCCACCATCGGCGGTGTATTCGGACAGGGGTCCTCCGACAATGCGCAGACGATCTCCCTGTCGCACAGGTTTACCGTCCCGCAGGTCTATGAAGACTTTGCCGTCGTAGATTCGTACCACGTGCCCGCGAATCTCCTGGCCCGCGACCGGTGTAGACAGTGCAAAAATCAGGGTGATGATTGTGAGGGTTCTGTGCATTGCCGGATCTATGCCTTTTACAGAAAAGAAAGGGGGCCCTCGATCTCGGGACCGAGGGCCTTAGTAATATCGACCTGATAAATCGTTGTATTTACAGTTATTTGCGACTGGAAGGATGGAGAATGTCCATCGGGATCGGATCTGTCGTGAGATCTGGGCAATGTCGAGACACTGTGGGCGGTATCTGAGACGCCGTGGCTGGCGATCGAGCATAAATCCTGCGACCTGTGTGCGTGCCCGGCTGAGGACGACGAACCGTCAAATTATACGGTGAATCGAAGGGGACGCCACCCCATTCAGGAGGCACCGAATTCCTTCGTCGCCTGACCGAGGGCAAGGTCGAGCGTGGAGACGGCTGTCTCGATCTCCTCACGATCGATGATGAGCGGAGGGTAGAACCGGACATCGTCTCCGTTGATCCAGTCGGCGCAACCCGAGGTTGCGGACATGTGGAGGCCGTGCTCCATCGTGATCTGAGGGATTCGCGCGGAGACTTTCTGGTCGGCCGAAAACGGTTCCTTGGTCTCGCGGTCCTTGACGAGCTCGATTCCCATCATCAGGCCCTTGTGGCGGATGTCGCCGACGATGGGATGCTCGTAAAGTCGTTTTGCCGCCGTCTCGAGGTAGGCGCCCATCTCGACGACGTGGTCGAGGATTCCTTCTTCTTCGATGATGTCGAGCACGGTCGATGCGACGCGTGTGGCCACTGGGTTGTTTACGTAGGTGAAGACGTGCGGGAAGGATCCGGCTCCGTCGAGCGCGTCCCGAATGTCGTCGGATACGAGCACACCGCCCAGCGGCATATACCCGGCTGTGGCCCCTTTGCCGAAAACGAGGAGATCGGGGACGATGTCCCAGTGTTCGATGGCGAAGTAGCGGCCCGTTCGACCGAAGCCTGTGATGATTTCATCGGCGATGAAGAGAACGTCGTAGCGGTCGCAGATCTCACGTACCCTTGCATAGTAGTCTTCGTGCGGTGAGCTGACGGTGATGCCCCCGTTGACGACGGGCTCTCCGATGAAGGCTGCGACGGTTTCGGGTCCGGCTTGCAGGATGGCTTCTTCGAGTTGGTCGGCACAGGCCAGATTGCACGATCCCTCGCATCCCGCAAACTTGCATCGGTAGGGATAGCTGGGATCGATTTTTGGAAAATCGGGAATCCACGGAGCGAAGGGAGAGCGCATCGCGGGCAAACCCGAAGCCGACAGCGCACCGAGCGTGGCTCCGTGGTAGCTTCGCCACCGGGAGATGACTTTGTGCTTACGCTCACGGCCGTGCTGGAGGTGGTAGAGGCGGGCGAGCTTGAAAGCGGTCTCGTTGCCCTCCGAGCCACCCGAGACGAAGTAGACGTGATTCAGGTTGCCCGGGGCCAGGCCCGCCAGGCGTGAAGCGAGGTCGAGGGCGGGTCGATTCGTGAAGAAGGCGGAGAAGCAGTAGGCCATCGTTTCGGCCTGGTCGGCCATCACCTCGGCGATGCGTTTCTGACCGTGGCCGAGCGTAACGTTGCCCGCGCCGGAAACGCCATCGATGTAGCGGTTGCCTTCGTCGTCGATCAGGTAGATGCCTTCGCCCCGGACGATGACGGGATACGTGCCTTGGGGGTCACGGTGGATCAACGCGTCTCTGGATGTGGTCATTGCGACTCCAACAGATCGATGGTCAGGTCGTTGCAGGGTGCGTGCAAGTGTAGGGCTTGATCGCTGACTGCGGCGGTTACGATCCCCTCGGGAGTTTCGATTTCTCAGCCGCTGTCGGTGTCGTGCCACTGTACGGTCGGTCGACCCGTGGAGGAAACTGCGAACAGGGACAGGAGGCGACATCGTGAAGCCTTCACCGTCGTTTCGACATAGGGTTCGTGGCGTTGCTTGAACACGTCGCCGAGCCGGTGGCGATTGTAGGGTTCACGGTATTCGTGCCTATGGTCGGTCAGGACGAGGTCGGTCTCGTCGAGCGAAACGACACGTGCGGAAAGGGATGCCCGCTCGGTTTCGACGGTGAATGATCCGGTCTCATCCGGGGTCGAGGGTACGGACGGATGCCAACGGAGGGAGATCGTTTCTTCGGTCTCAAGGTCAGCTTCATCCAGGACGGCGATCGTCGTGGGGAGAAGGTGTGCGACCGTTCGTCGTACGGCCGTCACGTCGTCGTGTTTTCCCGTGAGATCGATCTGCCAGATACCGCCCTCACCGTCTTTGAAGTCCGCGCTGAGAATCGTGGCTTCGACGGCCGATTCGTGTCTCATTTCGCGTCCACCGAAGACGAGGATGTTGTGCCCGAAAGCGGCGGCGTTGTAATACTCGTATTTCTTGGCACCGTAATCACCCGGGTAACCGGGCGGCGACCCGAGATCGACGATGAGACGCTCACCATATCCGTCGATGCAGACCTGGCCGACGTCGTGATTGCCGTGGACGATGACGCCGCTGCCGCCCTTGCCGTAGACGATCGACGGGGGCGCAACGGGATCCCAGTTGGTGCGGCTGCTGAAGCCGGCGTCGTGCTTGCGAAAGGCGCGCCCCGTTGGGATGAGTCCATCGAGTGGGACCGGTTCCAGACTCGGGTCGTACCAGAGGAGTTCCCACACGAGCGACCGCCGGGCCTCGTCTATCCCGGCGTAATCCAGGTAGAACTGCTGGAGACAGCCATCCCGCGTCGCGTCCGCCACAGCGGGAAGATAGGAGAGGGCGGGTGGCGCGTCGACATCGCCGTCGCCGAATGCGGCGTAGCGACCGGGCGGCAGGGTGAAGTAGAAGATCCAGCTGCAGGTCTGCGGGAAAGGAGGCTCCGCGAGCCGGTTGACCCCACCGCCGCTGGCGTAGCGCTGCGCGGTGAAGAAGGCGACGGGCTGGACCGTCGAACTGGCGTAGCCGACGGATTCGCTGAATTCGCCTTCCGGCCCGAACTGATCGAGGTATTCGATCATTCGAGGAAGAGCAACGTCGATCAGCTCCCTGGCGCGTGGATGATCGTCGCCGAGCGCCATCCCTGCGATACCGTGTCCCCCGACGACGACGGTCAGCCAGTTGGTGCGCACGTCGAGCCAGTAGGCGTTTTCAGCGACGTCCGCCAGATAGAGCTGTAGATCGCATCGGTCGAGCCCCTCGATGATGGCGTCGCGGTCGGCCTGATCCAAAAGGGGATACATCCAGTCGTAGGCCAGCCCGATCGCCTGGGAGAGCTGGCCTCCACGGAGGTCGACGCGGGTCTTGGGGTGAGCTTTGTCGCGCCAGTCCGGGTAGCGGTTGGGATCGAAGACCGCCTCCATCTGGTGGAGGACGTCGTCGCGGTATTCCGCTTTTTCGCTGATGAGGTAGGTCAGGGCCGCGCGCTGGATGCGCTGGGCGACAGCGTTGATGAGGGTCCAATCCCTGTTTTCGTGATCGACGTCGAGCTGGGGCCTGCCGGGAAGGGTGGAGGTGGGTAGGAAGGGGTCTTTGGCGATATCCGCATCGGCGAGCGCCTGTAGTTTCCCCCAGAGCGTTCTGAGATGGCCGGATCGAACGCCCTGGCGCAACTCGTCGACGGATCTCAGGCCTTCGATCTTCTCAGCAGTGACGAAGATGTGTGGATGCATTTGTAGGCTAACCTTGACAAGGTTGGTCAGTCGCGGCATTAAGGGGGCTGTGAACGGGGAGGTCAAGCCTGAACTGGACGGCCTCGACAATGGGCGAGTTCTCGACCCTTCGACTCCGCTCAGGACAAGCTCGCGCTCCCGACTACGCCAAGGCTACGTCGGGAATGCGAACTGACTCCGCTCGAGTTGGCCACTTTCATACCTTGTATGTAAAATGGGTGGACTATGAGTGAAGAAATTATCCTGTCGGATATGGGGCAGTGCCAACCGACCACGGCGCTGTCTCCCGCCCGGCGTCTCAACCACTGGCAGCTGATCCCGTATGAAACGGAGACGTTCGCGGGGCAGCTGATATCTGCGGGCTTTATGACCGAACCGCCGGAGGTGAGACTGCCATCCTCGCACCAGGGATGTTTCGCCATTTACGTCGGTTTGTGGATGGCAGGAGAAAGCGCCGGCGGGTGGGGAAGGGCGACGATGGGGTCCGACGCGGTCGGGAGTCTGAAGATCAAGCTGGAGAGCGACGCCTGCTTTGTCGCGTTCCGTCGAGAAGCACCGGCGAGGGACAATCTGGAGGATGTGTTCTGGAAGATTGCCGATCTGGACGGCGACGACTTTGTGTTCGCGCAGCAGGCGTCCGGGATCAAAGGTCAGTCCTCGGTCGCCTACATCCGGCTCGTGCAGCTGTCGGCAGATGAAGAGGCTGCGTGGCGCGAGGATGTCGCGAAACCCGAACACAAGCGGCTCGTGGCGACGAACGATGCGTTCGGCGTGTTCTTCCGGAACTGTATTACTACGCGGGAAGGTATCTGGGAACAGGTCGAACCGTATCGGAATACCGATTTCAAGATGCTGTGGTGGGAAATCGTGAGCGGGATGTTCGGGGCGTGGCGGAAGGAAGGAAAGACCTATGGGGAGGGTGTGGAGGATTACCCCAGGCCGGGCGATCTGTTTGCGGCTGAGAGCTATAGGACAATGCGTGAGGAGGGGATCAATCCGCTGAAGACGGCGATGGATTACGCGCACGACATCGGCCTGGAGTTTCACGTCAGCCAGCGGTCCGAGATGTTCCAGACCGGACCCCCGTTCGAGGAAGTATTCAGTACCCAATTCTACCTGGACCATCCCGAATGGCGGCTGCGCGACATCGATGGTACGGAAGTGACGGGAATGAGCTACGCGCACCAAGGCGTTCGTCAATACCTGGTCTCGCTCCTGGAGCAAGCGACATCTCTCGGCGCAGACGGTGCGTGTATCATCTACCCCCGGTCGGCGCCGTTCGTGCTCTACGAAGACCCATTCGTCGATGCGTTCGTGGAACGTCACGGCGAGGATCCCCGGGAGATCGATGAGGAAGACGAGCGCGTGATCGATCTGCGCGCCGAGTTTATGACGGCCTATATGTGTGAGTTGCGAGAGGCGATGGACCGCGTGGGTCAGAAACTGGGACGCCGTCTGGCGATGTCGGCGATTGTTTTCGCGACGGAAGCGGAGAACCGGCTAGCTGGACTGGACCTCGCGAGATGGATTCGAGAGGGTCTGCTCGACCACCTGAGTCCGTATCCATACAGCCGCGCAAAGAAGGTGATGGATATCGAGACCGGCTATTTTCGAAGCATCACGGCAGAAACAGGGTGCCGGCTCTACCCCAACGTGATGCCGCGCCATATGCCGGCTTCGGAATACCGGGAATTGGCAAAACACTACTACGATGAAGGTGCGGACGGTCTGCTGTTCTGGGACACCTACCAGCGACACGACGGCAGTTCGCAGTGGGAGACGATTCGACGTCTCGGGCGCAAGGAAGAGATCGAAGCGGCAATCGCACAGGCGGATCCGCAGAACGAGCCCAGAATCGTTCCGCTTACCAAACTGGCCGGTCACCATATGCACCGATACTCCCCTTATCGCGGTGCGTAGGCGTGCCAAAGGGGGAATAGGGTAGCCCGCGCGAGGCTTCTTTCCGATATTCGACCTTCATCATCGCTGCAGGGCTCGGCATAGCGTGCCGCAGCCCTTGATCCTTCGACTTCGCTCCCACCTGCGCAAAGCTACGGTAGGACGGGCGCCGCTCGGGGTGACCGCCGCTTCACGGTGGGTCGAGTAGCGATCTATTGTGTCCCCCAGCCGGAGATGTCGTTGTCCGCAGATCCTCTCAGAATGCCTTCTTCCGAGGATGAAGCCGAGTCGGAAGGGTCATCGATCATCACACGAAGGGCGTTGATCGTCGGTCTGGCGATGGCCCTTTGGATGCCGTTCTGGCCCACCTACACGAGTCTCGTCCTCCATTCCACGCGCGCCGATCACTCGCACCTGTCGATGGCGATGCTCATTCCCTTCGTCGCCCTTCTGATCCTGAACGTCTTTCTCGAACGATACGGTGTCGGGTTCTCACCCACGGAGCTTCTCACGGTTTGCTGCATCGGAATGGTAGCCGGTGTGATGCAGGGCGAATGGCTGACCATCTGGTTTCTGCAGCTTCTGACGATGCCAGCTTATTTCGCGTCCCCCGAGAATCGCTTCGAAGAAGTCCTGCTACCCCATATGCCGAGTTGGACGACGGTCACCGACAAGGATGTCGTGAGGGGATTCTACGAGGGCGTTCTGCCGGGAAGCCCGTTCCCTTGGGCAGAGTGGGGTTCGGTCCTGTTCTGCTGGGGTCTGTTCCTCCTCACCGTGCTGACGATCAACCTGTGTCTGAGCGTTCTGCTGCGGAAGCAGTGGCAGGAACACGAGCGCCTGGCCTATCCGGTGGCCACAGCGCTGCTCGAACTGACGGGCGTATCCGGCACGCGGGGGACGTTGTCGACTCTGGCGCGCAACCGGCGCTTTCAGCTGGGATTCGCGTTCACGTTTATCGTGATCGCGTACAACGTCTCGACGTGGTTTACGGTTAATCTGCCGATGATCCCGTTCCTGGCAGGGCGATACGGACGACACGTGATTCCCACAATGCCCGGTTTTCCGAGCATCGTTACGACATTCGTTCTGCTCACGTTTTGTCTGGGCTACTTCACGAAGACGGAGGTGCTGTTCAGCCTGTGGTTCTTCCATCTGGTCCAGATCGTGCAGAAGGGCATCATGAACCGTCTGGGCGTAGACTTGGGATCGTCGGACCCGTGGAGCTCCGGTCATCCGGCCATCGGATGGGAGACGTTCGGCGGGATGATCGTGTTCGTGCTATGGGGGTTCTGGACGGCTCGATCGCACTTTCGGGACGTTTATCGAAAGGCTTTTCACAAGGACGAGACCGTAGACGATTCGGAAGAGTTGATGTCTTACCGAACAGCCCTCTTTCTGCTGATCGGTTGTACCGCGTTTCTGATGCTGTGGCTCAACCAGGCGGGTATGAACTGGGGGCCGATCTTCGCGTGGTGCTTTGCGACGCTGATTCTTTTCGTCGGTCTCGCACGGATCGTGGTCGAGAGCGGGTTGGTCTATCTCCGGGTGCCGATCACGGCGCAGGCCTTCACCTGGCACACGTTCGGGATCGCCGGCCTCGGTCCGGCGAGCGCGGCGATCCTGACGCTGACCAACACGATCGTGGCGGACGGCAAGACGTTCGCGATCACGCAGATGGCTCACGTTCCGCGGTTGAGTATGGCGATGGCACGTCGAAGCCGGAAAGCGCTCGCGCCAGCTGTCCTGACAGCCTGCGCCCTGGGCGGGACGATCGTGATCGCGTTCCTCCTCTACCAAGGCTACTACGTGATGGGGAGCTACAACTTTGGGACGGGCAGCTTCAACGGAACGGGTGGCGCCGTTGCGTGGAGTCGCCTTGCAGTCGGCCGCATTCAGGACGGCACGACGGCAACAGATTGGGACCGAATGGCGTGGCTTGGCGTGGGCGGAGCCTTTACGGCAGGGCTTTTCTATCTGAGATATCGGTTTACGAGCTTTCCGCTCCATCCGATCGGCTTCACGATCTGCGGGATGGTGGAGATGGCCGACAACGCCTGGAGCCTCTTCCTCATCTGGAGTGTGAAGACCCTGATTCTGAAGATCGGCGGGCTGGAAAGTTATCGACGCAACGCTCCGATTTTCCTGGGGATGATTATGGGCTACGTGGCGGGTGTGGCTTTAGGGGTGATCGCGGACGCCTTCTGGTTTCCGGGGGAAGGACATGAAATCCATTGTGACCCCTGATTATGAAATTAGGGAATTGGCACATTAGAAACTACGTGTCATCCCGGTGGGCTTCTGAGCCGGGATCTGATTTCCCGCGCCTACACGGTTCGACAGTGGTGCGCGGAGTCAAATGGACCCCGGCTCAACACACTACCGGGGTGACATTATTTTTGCCGTAGCGTGTTGTTCAAACTCTCGTCCAACACCATCACCAACCGATCATCCTGAGTGACGTTCTCGGTCACGGCATTGCGTGAGCATTCACCGAACGCAGTCACACGTTGTATCGAAGGGCGAGTGGTGGGCTGTTGCGTCAACGGTGGGTAGGACCGCCCTGGGCTGGCTGGAGCATCTCACCATCCACCACATCCGGGCGCTCGTGGACGCCAGGACGGAGCAAAATCCGCTTCTGCTGTTCGGTCAGGTCTGTGTACTCCTCTTCGTTATAGCCCCCTGGTTGAGCCACAAGATGACCGGGGCCGAATTTGTAAAGCAGAACCTTTCGCTCGTGGTCGGCCATCCAGGGCAGGGTGCCGTGGGTCAATGCTTCCGTGAAGAAGATGGCGTCGCCCGCTTTGACTTCTGGCTGGACGACGTAATGCGGCACGCGCTCGAACTTTCGAACATCTTCCGGCAGACCCGTGCGGAAATTGGTTTTGTGGCTTCCACGCACGCACGCAAACCCGCCGTCGCGTCAGACAACACGTAGGTCATCACCGATAACCCGCACTGCATCACCCCGTCCTGGTAGCGGTAGTAGTGATGGAACAGGTTGGGGAGCCCACCGTGGAGTGCGCCTCGCTTTGCCCCTGTGGTCATGAAAATGCCGTAGTCGTGGTCGAGGCGGAATCGAGGCCCCAGAAACTCGATGAGGTAGGGGAGGACCTTCGGATGATCGATCAAGTTCTGGCACGCCACATCCCAATGGGATATGCGAGGGCTCGGCGAACACCGGGATGGTTTCCCTGAATGCTGTCAGCCTCTGAATCACCATAATCTCTCGTAAATTCGCGATCGACGACCTCGAGCAGCGTATCGATCTCGTCCTGGCTCAGGACGTCACGGATGACGAGGTAACCGTCCAGGTCGAACATGAATTTTTCTTCGGGTGTCATCGGTTGCTCCTGCGCGTCCCTGTGCATAGGTCCCTGTGCATAGCACAGAGACGAGCTCAACGCACTGTCTTAGTGGGGAAATGTAGCGCCACCCTCGCCCTCGTGCTCTGCACGAGGGCGCAGTTCCTCTATCATTCAGGAGGCGCGATCGTATAGCCCTCATATGGACTGGTGTGGCCCGAATATTCGCGCTCCCCGCGAATGAGAGTCTTTTCGGGATCGTCCTTGATCACGTTCTTGACGTCGTGCGGACGATAGGCGAGCGTCAGCGCACGTCTCGAGCTGTCGGTTTCGTTGACGTCCGATCCGTGATAGCAACGGTCGATGAACAGGAGCACGCCGCCTCTTGGCATTGGCACGGGGAGTGACCGTCGGTAGAGCTCGATTTTGCGAAACTCGCCCTTGGGTCTTCGTTCCTCTGGATCTTCCCTGCCCTGATAGCGGAAGGGTCGCTGATGGCTGCCCGGTACGATTCGGATGCACCCGTTTTCCAGGTCGGATGCTTCCAGAAAGATCGAGGCTGTGACCAGCAGGTAGCTATAGGGTGACTCGCCGCTGTGCCACGGAACGGGGTAGGAGTTCCCGGGACGAATCATCATATGGTTGTGCTTGTTGGTTACGAGTTCGATGTTGGGTCCGAGGATGCTATCCAACGCATCCAGGATGATGGGATGCCGTGCCGTTTCGAGGTAGACAGGGTCTCGATCGAGGATCTTCGAAATCCTTCTGATATTGCCGGGGGTAATCGGTTCGTCCGTGTTTTCCCGAACGATTGGAGGAACCCCCATCTCGATCTGCTTATCCGTTGCCTCGTTCAGCCGGTCGATGAGATCGTCCGGCAGGAGTTCGGGTATCCTGTAGAATCCGTTGTGTGTGAAGTACCAGAGATCTTCGTCCGTCAGCGACGTTGTCCTCTCTGCTGGCATTGATTTTTGTCCTTTCGCGACCTTTCCTTGGCGTCCACCTGCGTTTCAAAACCAACCGGAGAAAACATGAACCGAAGTGGCCCCTTAGCAGGCGTCAAGGTTCTCGATTTCACACACGTGCTCTCGGGGTCGTACGGCACGATGCTGCTCGGAGACCTGGGTGCGGATATCATCAAGGTCGAGCGCAAGGGGGTTGGTGATGCCCTGCGAAGCACACCTCCGCTGAAAGACGGCCAGAGCGCCTACTTCTTCTGTACCAATCGCAACAAACGATGCCTGTCTCTCGACCTGAAGAAAAAGGGAGCCCTCGAACTGGTCAATCGCCTTGTGAAGGGCTGCGACGTGTTCGCAGAGAATTTCAGACCCGGCGTGATGGATCGGTTGGGATTGGGATACGAAGACATTCAGAAGGTCCGACCCGACATCATCTACGCCAGTCTGTCGGCTTTCGGTGAAAAGGGCCCTTATCGGGACAGACCGGGGTTCGAACTGATCATCCAGTCTCTGGTGGGGCTCGTGGGTGTGACATCCGAACCCGGCGGACGACCTGCGAAGGTTCAACCGCAGGTTGCAGATATCTGTGGGGGAATGTATCTGGCGGTCGCCATCCTGGGCGCCCTTTATCACCGCAGTCAAACCGGGAAGGGCCAGCGAGTCACGACTTCGCTGACAGAGGGTCTGTTCGCGTTGATGACGAACTTCGTTTACCTGCATTTGATGGGCTCCCAGATTCCGGATCATCTCGGCACCCGCAACCCGATGTTGTTTCCATCTCAATCCTTCCGAACTCGCGATGGCTACGTTTCGACGGTGGTCGTGCCGGCACATTGGGAGCGGTTCTGTCGTGCGTTGAGTAAGGTCGAGTGGATCGACCATGCAGACTACGGCGACGTGGTCTTTCGAGTTCAGCACTACGACGAAATGGAAGCGATGGTCGAGGAGGTGACGACAACCAGAGACACGTCTGACTGGGTGACCCAGTTCGAGCGGCACCAGGTGGCAGCTACCCCGATCAACGAGGTGGAGGATTTCTTCAATGACCCGCAGTTCAGCGCGTTGGAGTTGCTCACCACGGTGAATCACTCGAAAGCGGGTGACGTGCAGATCCAGACACCACCCTGGCAAATGTCTGAGACACCGTGCGAGGTAGACTTGCCTCCGCCGTCGTTGGGTGAGCATAGCGTTCAGATTCTGCTCAAGAACGGATTTTCAGAAGATGAAATCGAGTTTCTGTTGAAAGAAAACGTGATCGAGGGGGACTGAGCCTTTACCAGGCGCGATTGACTTCGTGACCGTGTCCGTGGAACCAGATCGTGTCGACGACGACGTGGAAGGCAACCCCCATCGCGAAACCCACGAGCAACCTAAAAGCAGAGGCGTTGTTTTCCTGTAAAGCTGGAGGCCTCCGAC
The DNA here is from genome assembly GCA_965198115.1 of Candidatus Latescibacterota bacterium. Classification (GTDB taxonomy): domain Bacteria; phylum Latescibacterota; class UBA2968; order UBA2968; family UBA2968; genus UBA6620. The sequence continues at coordinate 5,847,112 of OZ240241.1, forward strand.
ACGCATCAAGATGACTTTGAGCAGCCAGACCAAAAAGACAGAGATGACGATTCGTCTCGACACGAGGGATGCTGGGAAAGTGAATCCGATCGGGTGGATGGGGAATCTTGGAAAGAGATAGCGGACGTAGAGCAGCCCGCTCACGAAAACTGCGCCGATCCCGAGAAACGTGATCCTCGCCCAATCCGTACCAAGCAGTTGACCCTGAATCCGGTTAGCTGTGAACGTCCAGATGCCGACCGGACCATCGTTGTGTCCGTTGAAGCTCCGCACACCGAAGTTGTAGCTGCCGGTGACGTGATAGCCGTAGTAGAGGATGAATCCGAACACGGTGATTGCGCCGGCGAGGGCTGCGAGCATCACGGCGGGAGCGAGCGTTTTTCGGGTTCGGACGTTGATGGCCTGTCCGAGACGTGGGATGTGAGCGAGCATCGTCATACCGAACGTCTTGGCGTCGCAGTGAAAGGCGAACGTGAGGCCGAGCGCAGCGGCGCTGGCTGGGCCGAGACCGGCGATGCCGTGGACGTACCAGGTGAAAGCCTGGGCGGTGATGGGCCCTCTCAGGAAGACGAGACCGCTTTCGACGACGATGCGGGCGAGCCCTAGATAGACGACGAGCGTACCGAACCAGAAGGTCAGCATCAGAATCCAGTCGAAGCCTGCCTGCCTCAACCAGAGCAACGTGTAGGCGCAACTTCCCAAAAGCATCCAGGTGGCCGTGCGATAGCTGAAGAGCTCCTCCGAATCGTCCAGATCGCCACGTCCGGTGATGCCTTGACGATCACCTTTTGCAGGTGGTCCCGGGCCGACCAGACCCCCCAACCGACGAACACGATCATTCCGCCGAAGTTCTGCCATCCGATGGAGGCTGCGGATGAGCACCACATATCTGCGCCACCGATGGAAAATCCGAGTCGATTGAAGATCCCCGCTTGAACCATCGTGACTAGGTTGAAGAACCAGAGGCTGAAGAGGACGTCCGACTTGGTGAAATAGCCGAAGATGATGGTCAGGATGCTCTCTGTAAGAATGAATCCTGGGAAGCCTCGGGTGATGACGATCGTTCTCTCGAAACCCTCTTCCCTCAAGAGGGGCAGATCGGGGATGGTCGGAACGAACCAGGAAGCCACGTGCCAACAGACGATGCCGAAAACGAGCGAGAATCCTGTCCAGAAGAGCGAAGACCGCATCGCGATGAGGAGAGTGCCTCGGGTTCCCGATGTGCCGGTCAGTTCGAGGAGGGTTCGAGCGATGGGGAAGGGCAGGCGCTCGTATTCCATCCACTGTTTGCGGAAGATCAGGCTGATCGAAAGATTGACGAGCAGTATGGCACCCAGGAACGTTCCCCACCAGAACATGGGCGTGACCCACGACGCCCACGGAATCGACTGACCCGGGCCGAGACCTTCGTAGAACCCGGCCGTGGCGTGGGCGTCCACGATCGTCCACTCCGGCAGGCGGCTGACGATCAGCTCCGCCCAGCGATTTTCCGCCGAGGCGAAGTAGGTGGGTGCGGTGATGACGCCGAGGAAATAGCCGGAGAGCCATTCGCCCTGCATACAGGCTGCGATCATCCCCATACAGCAGATCGTCAGAAGCTCGGACGGCGACAGGCCGCGGTCTTGTGAAAAGAGGAGGTTCAGCCCGAGGAGGATGAAAAACGGGATCAGAAGGCCGATCGAGAGTTGAGAGAAGTCAGCCCGTGACGAGTCCACGACCAGGCTGGAGTAGGCTGGCCAGAGGTTGACCCAGGACGCCATCAGCAGTCCCAGCAGGAAGGACCGACGCGTCATTGACCTACGTTTCGAGGGGCTCGTTCGGCGAGAAGCGGCAAAGGACCCTCGCCGTCACTGTAAGCTCGGAAGCGGCCAGAGCTCCTCACACTGCTTCTGTGTAAACGACGGGGACGCGGCACTCAAGTACCGTAGTGTGCACCCACTCGTGTTTCGGAGGCCGTGTTCGGATTCGGATGGAATGAAGACGCAGTCTCCCTGCTCGACCTCTTGCTCATCGCCATCCGCTGACATTACTCCACTGCCTTCGAGGATGTAGTACATCTGTTCGGGCTTGTGAGAATGGGGATGCTGGAACCCTTCAGCCTCCATCTCCACGAGCGTGACGGTCAGATGGTCGGAACGAGATGTCCTGGCCGACACGAGCAGGAAGGATTCGATGCCGTCTCGTCGATACCGTGGTGCTGTACCGGTTCGAAGAACAATCATTTGGGCTTGGCCCTTCGTGTGCGGAGGCCCAGGCTCCCCGGACGACCGACGTTAACGATAGTTGATGACGAGCTCGATGGACTCGAGGCGCGGGGATCTCGTGTTCGGTTCGACGCATTTGGGCAGGGCAACCGTTATCTCGTTCGGGCCCTGCACCGCCGGAACGTCGCGGTGCACGACGGTCGTACAGCCAGGGAATTCTACCCAATGACTGTCGATCAGAGGATCCCCGTTGAGGGTCGTCGCGACTTCCTTCATCAGCCGATCGAATCCCGTAAACGCGAAGCGCAACCAGATACAGCTCAGAGCGTTGTCGTGCCTGGCCGACTCGATATCGTCTCCGACCCAGACCGTGAAGGATGCGCTATCACCCGGATTCGTCAGATCCAGGGGCAGGGGCATCGCGCCCCCTTCTTCGCACGTCCGTCTGAGGATATCGCTCGTGACCCAGTAGCGTTTGTTCTCGCGCGCAAGAAGCGACGGGTTCCCAATTCGTTCGAGCACGCCGATCTCCGCGGGTTCGTAGGGCAGGTTTCCTCCTGCTGTGCGGTGACAATCGTAGTTGAAGAGATAGATGAAGCTTGCGCCCTGGTGCCAATAGCTCAGGGCGCCGGCGTAGAGCATATCGGGACCTGGAACGAGCGGGGTCCGCGATCCGTAGCCTCTGAACCGATGCTCGAGTCCACCTCCGATTCGGCATTCCGTTCCCCTGGCCAGATCGGCAAATCGTCTCACCTCGGCTCCCATATCCAGGTGTTGCGAATCCATCGGAACGATCAAGTCGACCAGGTTTTCCTCGATCCAGGTCGGGGCATCGAGTCCAAGTGACAGACACCACTCCACCGTGGGCGGTACACGGGCCATCAGCGTAAGAGGACGGCCCTTCCTTTCGGAGATTGCACGCGTTCCCGACCGAACGGCACGGACGAAGTCCGTCATCAAGGGCAGACCCGCTTGCTGCTCTCCGTCTTTGAAATACCAGGGTCCTCGCTGAAAGTTCATCTCAAACCCATCGACATCGTGCTTCTCGCAGGTTTCCAGGATGAGACCTAGCTTACGTTCGCGCACTTCCGGTCGGGCGAAATCGAAACACCAGGTGTAACCCTCCTTTGGAGGTCCGTAGGGATGGTCCCGAGGGTACGATGCGCCGATGAGCAGCTCCGGATGCTCCTTCTTGTACGTGCTGCGCAACGTGCCGAATCGAGGTGTGTCGTCCTCGTGATTGTCGTTCATCCTCAACGCCGGCCAAAATCCGAGACCCCGGTCGTGAGCCCGCTCGGCCAACAGATCGAGGATGTCGATTTCGGCATCGAGGAAGGTTCGTGTGTTGTCGGCCATCCGACGAATCCATTGAAGCGATTCGTCCTCCGGCCATTCATCCACGTTCTCGCCATAGACTTCAGCGAACTCGGATCGGTGGGAGAGCGTCTCGTCGCCCCGGCCGATGGAGTTGGTGAAGACATCCACACCCGTGTCCACGATTTCTTCGATGTCCCGACAGGCCTGCTCGGGTGTGATCGGTGCAGGGAAAGCGGACAGCGTGGTGCTGTCGCCATCGGAGTTATAAATGAGGCGAGGGAAACTTTCCGTTATGCGGTCAGCCACGGTGTTTCTCTTTGGACCTGGTCCTAGAGGCGGCGGTGAGACTCAGTCGAACGACAACGGCAGGCCGATGAGCACCCACAGTGCCCACACGACTGCGAGAACCGAAGCTCGGACGATGGATGCGCGGAAGGTGGGAACCCAACGGTCGGATCGAGCGCGCCCGACCCGGACGGTGATGGACGCCAGGTCGATTTGCGTGACGATGTTCCAGCCCAGCACGGCGTAACGGTCGGGCGTCAGACCGTACTCGAACGTTCGGCTGAAACTTCTGGCAGCCTATTTCAGGGATCGAGTTGATCAGTTCACGCGAACAAATATATCGCAGGCGCTTCGGATCGCTGCGGCCGGTCCGATGAAGTAGACCTGATCTTCCTCGTCGATCGTCGTTCCGCCGCGAGGGACCACAAAGTTGTTGTCCCGAATGATGGCTGCGATCAGGCATTCTTTCGGGATTTCGAGTTCGCGGATGGGTCGACCGCTCACGTGCGCCCCTCCCGGCACGATGACATCGAGCACACTGGCGGCGCCGATCCCGAACTCGAAGAGCTGTGTCAGGCCGGGTCGGTCGAGGAGACTCTCGATCATTGCCGCGGTCGTCCAGGGCGCACTGATGGCCACGACGTCGTTCTGCTCGAGGAGTTGCGCATACTCGGGGTCCTGGACGATGGCGATCACCTGTTCCAACCCGAGTTGTCTTGCCTGGAGCGCAACGATCACGTTGCGCCCATCGTCGTCGGATGCGGCTATGACGACGTCGATGTTTTCGACGCCGACTTGCTCGAGCAACTCTTTCTTCGTGCCGTCACCCTGGAAAATGGGTGTGTTAAAACGTTGCTCTATCTCGTCGCACAGGTCGGTGTCTTCCTCGATGAAAGTGATCTGGTGCTCCGCCGAACGGAACATCACCCGCACTTCGTCTTTCGCCAGCAGACGGTTCGCGATGCTCTGTCCCTGTGTTTTTCCGCCTACGATCAGCACGCGCATTTGCGTCCTCCTCAGTCTTGCGATCAGTAACCTCGTTCTTCCTGCAATGGCCGCTTTGATTTCGAACACTTCGGCACGGTTCTCCGCTCTCATCAGGTAAATGGCCGTTCCCAGGAGTGTCAGAGCGCCCCCGAGCACGAAACTCCTCGTCTCGAGAGCGGGGACGAAAACCCAGGTCGTGATGACCCCCACGATGGGCACGACGGGAAAATACCACGTCTCGAAGGGTCGCCTCAGATTGGGCATTTTCTTGTGTAACGGGATGACGGCGTAGTTGATGATCCCCAGACCCATCAGGTAACCGAAGTCGCTGAGAGATGCGACGAACTTCACGATCCCGGACGAGCTGAAGACGATCACGATGGCCGCACACACGGCAAGGGCAATGTCGGGGGTCTGGTATTTGGGGTGCAATCGGGCGAAAAATTGGGGAAAATGGCGGTCCCGACCGAGGGCGAACAGAATGCGGGCGCTGGCTCCGAGTGTGACGCTGAAAGCGGACAGGCTGGCCATAATCGTCGCGACGATGGCGGCCCAGCGTCCCCAGGCGCCGAAGAGCGCATCCGCGAAGTAGATGAACGGCACGTCGCTGTGGGCGAGCTCCTGGTAGCTGATCGTGCTCATCATCACCCCGACAACCAGGACGTAAATCGTCGTGCTGACGCCCAACGTGATCATGATGGAACGTGGCACGTTCTTGTGCGGTTCGATGATCTCTTCGGACGCATTCGAGATGAGCTCGAACCCGACGTAGGAAATGTAAATGAGAGCCATCGCGGGGATGAATGGACGCCATCCCATCGGTGCCAGGGGCTCGAGATTCGCGGGCTCGATGTCGGTCAGACCGAGGATCGCCGCGCCGATGAGCACCGCCAGCTCCACGAGGTTCATGACGGTGATGACGATGAGGGCTTCCCTCATTCCGAGGTAGTTGACCCCGGTGAACACCACTGTGGTGATCAGGGCGATGAGGGCGATGTTCGCGTCGGCGACGAAATACGACCGGATCGTCAGGGCGAAAATAAGCGCGTACATCGCGCAGGCGAGCGTGTTGCCGATCCAGAAGAACCAGCCGGAGAAGAACGCGATCGGACGATTCATCGTTCGGCTGGTAAAGGAGTAGCCGCCGCCGGCAAGCGGAATCGCAGCACCGAGCTCGCTGTAGTTGAGCGCGGTGAACACCGTTATGACGCCCATTACCAGATAAACGACAATGCCGAGCGGGCCGACCATATGGGCCAGCTCGCCCGGCAGGGCGAAGATTCCCGGGCCCATCGTGGCGCCGATACCGATCATCACCGCCATAAACAGGCCGATATTTCGCTTGAAGCTGACTTCCTCTGGCAAGTCGGGGTCTCTGGATTGGTTGGATAAGGTGGTGGCGTAGTCGGGAAGAAGATAACTGTTGCGGTGGGTCCTCGCTTGGATAACACGGTGGGCAGGACCCTGCCCGAGGAGGGGCGAATCGTGCGACGCCTAGCGCAGCAGATCTTCTTCGAAAGGATAATGAGACAGTATTTCCATTCCGTCTTCGGTGATCAAGACCTGTTGCTCCAACTTGACGCCCTCGCGGCCCCCTACTTCGCCGATAAAGCTTTCAACGCAGATCGTCATACCCGGTAGGATCTCACCATCGTAGCCGGACTGTGGGAAATCATCTCGATGATAGAGTTGAGGGTACTCGCCGGTCATGCCCACGCCGTGGGAAGAGAGGTAGTAGCGGTGGGCAAAATACTTTTTCGGAATTTCCCACGCCGTGTCGGCGTACTCTCGAAAACCCATCCCTGCTTTCAAGATGCCCACGTTGTGATGCACCTGTTCGTGAGCCACTTTGTAGAGTGTTCGTTGCGTCTTCGTAGGTTGATCAGGACCGGCGTGGAACGTCCGGGAGAAGTCCGAATAGTAGCCGTGGCAGCCCACCACGTCCGTGTCGAGGGCGATGAGTTCGTTCTCCCCGATCACTTTGTTCGCGGCTTCTCGAAACCAAGGGTTGGTACGATCTCCTGAGCTCATCAGCCGTGTCTCGCAGTAGTCACCATTCTGTGCGATCACCGATTGGTGAAGGACCGACCACAGCTCATTCTCTGTGATACCCGGGCGAATCGCCTCTCTCAGCTTGCCAACGGCCACCTCCGTGGCTCGCAGGGAAGCCCTTACGCATTTCATCTCTTCGTCCGATTTGATGCTGCGTGCGATTTCGATGGGCTCCTGGGCGTCGACCAGTTTGGGACACAGATCCGCCATCGCAAGAGAAACACCCGCATTCATCCGTTCCATCCCCACGATGGTGTTTTGACCCACTAACTCATTGATCGTAGACCACATCTCCGAAGCCCAGGTCCGCTCGCGCGCGGCAATGTCGGTCCCTGCTGCTTTGAAGGTCGCCGACATTGCAGGGCGCACCTCATCGACGGTTTCATAACCCTCAGCCAAGTGTTCGCAACTCGTGAATTCGTAAAGGATGGTTCGATCCTGAGTGACGAGTAGATACCGGGCCGGTGCGTTGCGCGCACAGTAGACCTGCATATTCCTGGTGCCTGTGGTGTAACGGATGTTCACGGGACAGGACAGAACGAGTGCACCGATGTCTCGCTTCTTCATCTCATCCCGAACGCGCGCAAGACGGTAAAGTCTGACAGACTTGAGGTCGATGCCCTCACTCTCCGGTGCGCGGTCGAGCAATACGAGGTCGGAGAGATCGGTCCGGTCTGCGTGCCAATCGAGTGTGGGCATCGTGTCTTCCTGTCTATTTCACTCTGGGTAGGGAGGGTGGGAGCAACTTCAATGACCTGAGGTTCCGGTTGAGTCAGCTCTTGGATGGCAAAGGATGATCAGGGAGCGGTAGGTAGTCGTTATTCGGGTTTTTTGGTGACCTGGCGTTACTCATTCGAATGAAGCTGAAGTTGAGTGTGGAATGATAAATCGTCTCGCGTAGCTCCCAGAGCTCGTCGAGAATACGGAGCTCAATATCGCCATTGAGGAGGTTGAGAATCGGTTTATCGATTCAGTCGACTGATGATGGTGTTTCGGTTTTCTCCGACACGTAGACGCCTTCACGTTTGACGAATTCGTAGAAATTCCCGAGCTCGAATTCGTATCGGTAGAGAATGGTTGAAAAACATCTCTCGAGCCAATCGCCTTCAATCCCATAGAGGATTTTATCTCGATTTCCACCGAGGATGTTTTCGATGTCCTCGTCCGTCGTTCCCTGATCCGCCCACCCCGTCACCCGCGGGCAGTCTCTTGGAACGTGAAACTTGTAGCTGCGCGCCTCATCGATCGCCCAGACGACGTTCTTGCCGATGTCAGACCGGGGCGCCGGATGTGGCACGAATCGCTCGATCTCGCTTTCCTCAGAGAAGTGGTAGACTTTCATTGTCTTGCCGCGCTTATCGTGTGGGCTGGGAATGCGGACTTTCGATTTATTGACTGACAGCGCATCAAGGGCCCATCTCGATGACCGACACTTCGACTCGCGCTCAGTGTGACGGTGTTTCTGCCAACCATCTATCTGGTAATGCATCGGCTCCGTTTGGTGTTATTCCCTGTCACTCCGTGTGACCTGTGTGGTCTGTGGTTCCAACCTCAGTGATCTCAGTGTCCTCAGTGGCGCCTTTCGTTTATTCGGAATCCGGACGCAAGTCCATCGCGAGGTCCCGAAAATTCCTCACGCGATGGAAGGTCGCATAGTCGGCGTCGTGTCTATTCGGCGCGTCGACGCTGGAGCGTGAGATGATGCCCAGGTCATCGTCGTCGATGACGAGCTTGGGGTACATGAACGACTGCGAGAGCTTGCCGGCTCGTGCCACGCATCCGGCCGGGAACCAGTTGAGTCCGTCGACGCCGTAGTAGAGCATCAAGAACCGTCGATCGTTTGAGCCGCGACCGGGCCTGCCCTCCTCGGTGTGCCAGCCGAGCGCATCCTGGCCATCGGCCGCCAGGTTCAGAACCGCCCAGAACATCCTTGAAATGTCGTCCCAGACGATGTCGAACTTCAGCTGACCGCCCGGCATCGGATGGTACTGCCTGAATGACAGATCTACCGTTTCACCGTCGTCAGTGATGTCGAACACCGCGCACAGGCCAGTCGTCGTCTGTCTCTTCGGCTTTACCGCGGCGAGGATGCGCAGACGACCTTCGATGTCGATCACGTTCGGCTCAAGGTAGCGGCTGGGCAAATCGGCGAAGGCGCTGTTGATGAGCTGATCGGGTATTCCGGGATAAGGAACGGTATTGGACATTCGCCAGGATGCGGGGTCCATCAGATCTCCCGAAAGGTCACCCACGACGACGCAGGGCCCGCGCTCGTTCTCACCTGGGCTCAAGTCGTCGGTCGCCCAGTAGAGGCGACCATCCCTCTTCACCATACTGGTGTGACAGTTCCAGTAGTGACCTTCGAAAAGCGTGACCGGCTCGGACCAGCTGCTGCCACCGTCCTCGCTGCGCAGGAGAAGGAAATCATCGTTCCGGAACGTCCTTCCCCCTTTGTTCACGAAGAGGTAAAGTGCGCCATCGTACTGCCACGGAGCGACGGCATAGTAGGGTAATGCGGTGACGGGCTGCCAGGAGGTGCCATCATCTCTGCTGCGAACGATGTGCACCCGACTACCGCTTACCCGCTGCTCGCCGAGCGCCTCTCTGTCGAAGCAGTCGGTCCGCGGGGTCACCGCCACGGTTGCGACCCATTCGTCTTTCGCGAGACGCACCAGCCCGGGACTGTCCACGAAAAACCGGCGGTCCGTGTTGTGAAAGACCACCGTGTAGTCCTGCGCGAGCGATGCCGCCGAATTCGTCATTGATCGTTCCCTTCCGTTCGACCGGATTCCAGCCACTGGGTTTCATTCACGGTCAGCACTGTCCCATCAAAAGGTAGGGCTTCCCTCGAACCCCATTCCGGTAGGGCCTCGGAGTTTCGATCTGCTTCCAAACCTCCGTGTCCTCTGTGTTCTCAGTGGTTTTAGGGTTTTCAGCACCGCAGCCGAAGTCCCTCTTGCGACATCCATCGCTTGAGAATACGCTGCGATCGTTTGAGCAGCCGGAGATAAGCGGTGTTCAACGTCTGCTGCTTCGCGCTCTTCGCTTTACCGACGGGAGCGATGTTGTAGCGCCCGCGCACCTGCGTCACCGCCTTGCCCTTCACGTCGACGGCAATGGTCATCACTGGGTGTCGCTCTCGGTTTCCGTCGACTGCCTGCAGCGACCAGATGGAGGAGCGACCTTTACGGCAGTTTTTGGCGTAGGTCGAGACGCAGTGTTTCATCGCACGACCTTCGCATATGAGCTCGCGACTGCTGACCAGTTCCTGGACCATCCAGGTGATGGTTTCTCCGGTCTGGGGAACGTCCTCCTGGATGCGCAGAGGACGAAAACCGGATCGATCCCAGGTGATCGGTGCTTTTCGTCCTCGACCGAGATCCTCCTCGGCCTCGATCTCTTGGCCCAGCTCGCCGTGCCATTCTTCCATCTGATCGAGGAGTTTCTCCACGCTGCGGCCCTTGACCGAGAAGTTGGACTGACGCGGCCCGAGTCGCTGAACCTGACCTCCCGGACGGACGATTTCGCGGGGTGCAAACTTCGTGTTGTGGATGAAGTCGATGATGGGGTCGACGAGCGACGGATCGACCATCGGATTGTTGACGAGGAACGTGAGTACGGTTTCCCAGAAGTCCTCGTGCTGAAAATTCATGCCGAGACGCGAGCTCATCACCGCACGGGCGAGGGATTCGCTGCCGCCCTGGCCGACAATCTGGCCCCACCGTAAGGCACGCTCGACCGGAAGCCCATCGGGCGCGTGGGCGAAGCAGTGGGCCATCATTTTTGTCAGTCTGACGGGAATGTCGGCCGTACGGATGTTCTGCCCATCCCCCATATGGCGGAACCAGATCTGCTGCTCGCGTGCGAGTTCCTCGTCTTCGCGAAACCAGGCTGCGTCCATCAAGAACGGGACGTCATAGGTGGCCAGGAGATGTCGTGCCAGGTGGTTGAATTGGCGCCGAGTGTTGTGGCTGTTTGGACGCCAGTGGGCAATCGGCCGGACCCACGCCTTGTGGTGTCGGGCGAGCATCCCGATGCCTTCGATATACGTATTCCCCGGTGTGGGTCCGAAGAAGGGTATGGCGGGATCGAGCCCGAACAGGGATCCGAATCGCTCGATGTGGATCAGCAGTTCGTGTAGGGCTCGACGTGTCTCGTCATCCGCCGTGCCCTCGAAGAGGAGGCGAATCTTCTCGAGATATTCAGCGCCAACATCATCGCGGCCGATGCTGCCTCGGTAGAGCCCGGTGATGGTGTTCTGAGGATGGCGCGTACCACGTCGCCTGCGAGAGAGCGCGGTCTGACCGCGAAGCTTGTCCGCCAGGCCTCGCTCTTTCTTGCGGAGAGCGGCGCTTTTGTGAAGGTCCTTGCTGAAGCCGTGCTCGACGCACCAGGTCCGGTACTCGTACTCTGAAGAAAGACCGAGCTCCTTGATGTGTCGCTGGAACTGGCGCGCTTTGAGCGCGTGGTCGTGTGAGCGAGTTCGTTTGGGTCCGCGGGGCATCTTTCAATGTCTCCTCGCTTGGGTCAATATAGTCCTTCCTATCGTAGAACAAGCCTGAATCGAGGAGAATGCTGGGTACCGTACACACGAAAAGCACCCTCGACTCGATCGCTACTGGCGGACCTCTGGCGGTGGACCACGAGCTCGATTGACGAGTGGGTGCTTCATTTGCCGTGCCTCGTACAGGGCAACGGCGTCGTCCGAAATGTCAGTAAAGCCGTGCTATGTGAAGCCGAGGTACATCGTCTCTCCTATGTATGGGGTTCTGGCTGACAACACGCTGTAAATATAGAATAGGAATCCAGAATGACAACCGGATTGCAAAAGGTTCAGGGAGATCGCTCCGTCGTCCTCAGCTGCATCAATTCCCGATCACCACGGTCTTCGACGACCTCGAAACCGAGCCGTTCATAAAGACGCTTTGCGTGTGGATTGTCTCTCTCCACTTCGAGAGTCAGCGGTAGGCCTTCCTCTTGTGCTTCGTCTATGAGCTGCCGCATCACACGCGTGTCGATGCCCTTGCCTTGATGAGCCGGCAGGATCTGGATGCCTGCAACGTGGATCGCATCTCCCGGCCGAATCAGACGAAGTCTTCCCGTGGGTCGACCTTCGTACTCGATGACGTGCGTGACGCTATCCCTGACTTTCCCCTCGACTTCGTTTCTGGCTGATTGTTCGGTCTGCAGAGCGAATGTATCGGCGTCCCAATCGTCCCTGGTACAGAGACGTTCCTCGTTCGCCAGGATGTTCACTGTGGTCAGGAATCCGATGTCTTCCTTGCTGGCCGGTCGGGTCTTCAGCATCAGCTTGCAGGTCGCATTCGCGTGGTCGTCCGCTCATCGACGGTTTCGCCCGAGCCGCCGAATTCAGCGGGCAGGCCCACGAACTTCGGCAGCCCATCACAGAGGTCTAGCACAGCCTCGTCACAATGGATGTGGAAGCTTGCATCGTGGACATAGCCCGACCCGGCCAGAACCATCGCGTAGATGACGGTTCGCTGCGGACCCACCTTGTTCATCAGACTCGAACCACATTCTCTGCACCAATGTCGGTGTGTTGTGGATCCTTTATACCCGACGAGCAACTCCTCCCCTTTCGTGATGCGGATCGCGTCGTTGCTCCGGACCGCCCAGGCGTTGATCGGAGCTGCGTGCCAGATCCGGCAGTCTTCGCAGTGACAGTATCCCGCGCCGCGGGGTAGCCCAGTCACTTCGACCGTGACCTGCCCACAGAGACAGCTGCCGTGATAGGTCGGTACGTCTTTAGGCATTCGTATCCTTCCTTTCTGCGATCGGGCGATCGTCTTAGGCGAAAGTGAAAGCGAACGACCGCAAGTCGCTTTATCTTGTATTCCTCATTGACAACAAACTGGAGTGTGAAACTTGACCGGAGAGACCATGGACACCCCACGTCACCCCTGCTCACAGGCTTTGCCGGAAGATCTGGACATCGGTGAGGCTTGTGTGTTCAAAGACCCGGACTTCACCAACGGTGAGACGACTCTCAGCGACGCAGAGGTTGCGCACTTCAAAGAACAAGGTTTCGTCGTGAAACGCGGGTTGCTCGACGAGGGCGAGACGTTCCAGCGAGTTGTCGATTACGTTTGGGAGAACGTACCTCGAGGGATGTGCAAGCGCGATGACCCCGAGACGTGGTTCGCCGCATTGGGTGAAGATTGGACAGAGGAAGACGAGAGAGCACTCGGGCCGATCAAGCACGGTGGCTGGAGGATGCGGTCTCGAGACGGCATCGGGACCGAACCGTTTCTACGCGACAAGATCGGGAACCATCCGCAGATGCTGGGAACGGTGTCCCGGTTCACGGGCACCCCCGTCAAGCGTCTAAGTCGGGTGCGAGGGGTCTACAGCAAGTTTCCACACCTTCCCGGCACGGTTGGTAAACTGGCTCCACACGCGGACCATATTGCGTCGCAGCTTTCCGCGATGGTTCTCGTGAATGAGGTTCCTCCACGATGCGGCGGCTTCACGATCTGGCCCGGCTCCCACCGTCTCCTGCACTCGCACTGGGATACGGTGTTCGGAAGTGGCATTGGCCCTGATCGTCAGGATAGTTTTCGAGAAGCTCGGGACTCAGCGCTGAGGGAAATCACTCCCCTGGAGTTTCCGGGCAGTTCAGGCGACGTGGTCTTCTGGCATCCTCGACTGATTCACTCGACGGGGATCAATCATTCGGTCGAACTGGGTCGTCCTATCCTGCGTCTGGTCGTGCCCTGCGATTACCAGCGCGATGGCGGAACCTGGTTCGACGATATGGAGTTCGGCCCGGGATCGGACCGGCAGTGGTGGATCGACACACGCAATTTCCGCGAAGACGTGCCGGCCACGGCTGACAACCTCTGGGACGGGTGGGCGTTTGAAACTGGTTAGACGTCGGAGTTCTCAGCTCGAAACGGGCCCCTCCCGACGAAAGATCTCCTGCGCCAGGTCGAACACCCGACGGTTCGGGTAATCTCCATCCGCAACATTCAGTACACCGTCGACCTGCTCAACCGAATTCAATCCCACGATCAGACTCGTCACGATTGGGTGGCATAGGCTGAACTTGATGGCGAAGGTCGTCCAGGATAGGATCTCGATTCCCAGATCGGCCTCCAGGATGGCTAGTCGATCGTACGCTGCATCCCACTGCTCTTCGTGGTAACGATCGTCCGAGGGAAGATCGGCCCTTGAAGACCGGCGATCGGTAAGCAGCCCTCCCATAAACGGACGGATGCAGAAGAAGCCTTGTCCGTTCGTTTCCATCTGCGGGAAGTATTCGGCCATCTCCATTTCGATCGGGTTGTAGTAGGCGACCATTCCGTCGAACGTGCTCGATTTCAGTGCCTCCCCGGCGAAACCAGCCGTGTAGGGGAAGGTTGTCAGGTAGCCGGCCTTGCCCTCTGCTTTGAGCTGGGCGAAGCATTCGAGCATTGCCTCGTTCGTTCTGGCGATGTCCGGAATACGACGATCGTCCTCGTTCGGCCGGGCGCGCTGGAGGTGTTGCAGTACGTCGATGCGCTCCGTGTGAAGATCACATAGAGCTTCTTCCACACGGAGCCGAAATTTCGCTGCGTCAAACTTCCCGCCGTCGTCGAAGTCGGGAACAGGTACCTTGATAATGTGGTGCAGATCGTGGCGCTTGGGATGGTCTTTCAGCACGCGGCTCATCGCCCAGCGCGTGTTGTACTCATAAGCTGGAGTGGATGAAGTTGACGCCGCGGTCGATGGCGTGCTCCAGCGCACGCTGCCCCTCCTGAGAGACAATGTCTTCGCCCGGAGATTTAGCCGAGAATCGCATCGGGCCGAAGCAGATTTCCGAGACTTCGAGATCAGTGTTGCCGAATCTTCGGTAATGCATGGGTTCCTTTCGTTCGCGAGACAGTTCAACTCAAGGGGCAGCACAACGTCCCGGCCGTATCAGGCGCAGGCGTCCAACCGAGTTCCCATCGAATTCGACCGAGTGGGTGACGCTGTTCGCGACGTGACCGGCCACTTCCTGGATCGCGGATTCTCTGGCATTCTCCTCGAAGGTTTGAGCGTCCCAACCCTCCTGAACAGACAGCCGGCTCTCGTTGGCCAGCACATTGACCCGAGCCAGGAAGTCAACGTCGTCTTGGTGGAAGGCCGAATGTTCAGTCGATCGGTCATCAGGTGCGATCAGGGAGTGTGCTGACGGCTCTCGGGAATTAACTTCCTAAAGTCCTTTTCAGATCGTGAGTCTAAAGCGGAACTACAGCGGAGCCGACCATGAACACAATCGAAAATATCACCCCTATCCTCTACGTTGCAGATATGGAGCGCAGCCTTCGATTCTACGTCGATCTGTTAGGCTTCCAGACGCCGAGTGGGGAGATGACAAGTTCACCGGCATTTCGCGAGACGGTTCCAGCATCCTGCTGTGCAGAGAGGGCCAAGGCCATGCCGGGACCTGGATCTACGTCGGTGTGGCGGATGCCCGGGAAGTGTGTGAGGACCTATCGGCAAAGGGCGTGAAGATCGTTCAGGAGCCGACGAATAAAGCCTGGGTGCTTGAGGCCTGGGTCGAGGATCCAGACGGTCACGTCCTGCGATTCGGCTCCGAGCCGGAGGAGTGAAGCGAATCAATCCACACGGCGGTTGACGACACCGCCCGTTCCTCCGTCGATCACGAGATCACCAATCGTCTCGGCACGATGCACGCTTGTAGCGGTCCACTCGAAACGGCAGGAAGATCCTGCCTCGAGGTGTCCGGCTTCTATACGTCTTTCCGTGACGTGGACATCATCTTCAGGATCGAGCTCGATGTACACGGAACGCACCCTGTCGAGCGCTTTCCCCCGGTTGGTGACGTGTGTCGGCAAGTTGCCCTGATTGGCGATGCCAAGGCTGATGCGACAGGTCGTGTCATCGATGCGGTTGACCTCCAGCGAGTCGATGACGACATGCGGATGTCTTCCCGCCAGCTCGAGCGTGAAACGGTGACATCCTTCGAGCATCTCTTCCAACGCTGATACGAGCGGGTTGTCCCACGCCGTGTAGTGCCATCCACCGATTTCGACCTCTCCCAACTGCGGATGATCGAACTCGTGCCAGGACTCGAACAGGGGTTCTGGCTGACCTCGTTCATCCCACCACGCCAGAAGACGGCGGTTCCATCGATCTGCGTCGCCGTCTTCCCATCTCAGCCACTCCTCGGTTGTGAGACCGGCGTTATTCGTGACCGTGCCCAGCTCCAGCTCGAGTCCGAGGACCCCCAGATGATGATAGATGGTGTCGAGAGAGTGCCCGCCCTTGCCCGGATTGTCCTTTGTGACGAGCGGTAGGATATGGGTGCCCGTATGCTTCACGCCGATCTGGGCTAGTTCCTCGATCAAACGGTCGTCCTCCGGGTCGAGATCGTCTCTCGATCCGCTGGCAGGAGGGCGAATGACGGAGGCGTGGCCGCAGTGATAGCCCAGAATGGCAAAGATACGGGAATGTGAGAAGAGGAAGTCGGCGAAGTGACGTAGCTCGAGCTCACTGAAGGGATAGTCTCCGGCACCGATCTGTTCGGGACGCCAGTTGTAGGGCCAGTTCCGATTCCAATCGAATGTACGGCCACCGGCGAGCTCACGCGTCGAGGGGATGAACGATTGCAGACCCCCTTGGAGGATGTGGTCGCCGCCATCCCAATCGAATACGTAGCCTTCGGGAAAGACGCGGTAGTAAGGGCCGGGCGAGTCCGGCTGGCGTTTGACGAGCAATCTGGGTTCTTCTGGATCGACAATGAGCCCGCCGATCGGATGCTCTTGACGAATGGTCAGGATGAGTCCGTCGTCATTGATGTCTTCGGGATAGACCACGTTCGCTTCGCGGTTGTCGAAATCCGTGCGGCTGCGGACACGCGTGGAGGTCGCAATACAGAATTCAGATGCGTCAGGGCAGAGGCGGGGGACGATGTAGAACGCCACACGACTCAGCAAACCATTGGATTCGTGATCCTGAAGCAGTCGGAGGGCGGTATAGAGCGGCGCGTGAGCGGAGGCCGGTTCGTGCGCATGGATGCCCCCGTGAATCACGAACGCCGGCCGATTCTCGGCTTTGCCGCTCGTGAAATCCGTGAGGGTCAGGAGTTGGATCGCACGACCTTCACGAGACGATCCGATCGATCCTAAGTGGCAGAGATCGGGATAGGCATCTGCCAACGAGGCGCAGAACGCATCGATCTCGGCGTAGGTGTAGAAGTGATCGTATTGGATCTCAGGTTTCACGCAACACCACAAAAGCTTGGGGAACCACAGAACACACGGACTACACAGAAGGAAAACCAAGACAAACCACGAACCACCTGCGCCAACAACTCCGCTAAGGCTACGGGTGCGTCAGGAGACTACGGCGAGGAATCACGAAACACACGGAATCGACGACACTGTCACGGGACAAAGCGACACGCCTGCTCGCCGCCTGTCTCTGGCTTTACAGGGTCTGTGCCCGCAACCGCTCTTCGTCGATCTCCAGGCCGAGTCCAGGTCCGTCTGGAACGACGATATGTCCGTCTTCGTACTGGATGCGCTCTTTCACAATCTGTTCTTCGTAGACGACCGGACCGGCGGGATAACAGGGGAAGTCGATGTTCGGCAGCGATGCGGCGAGGTGGGCTCGGCCGGCTGTGCCGATCGACATTTCGACGGTGCTGCCCATCAAGGCCTTCAGGCCGAAGATTTCGACGAGGCCGAATACTTTCTGAGTGGCCGTGATGCCGATGTAGCCAGGACCGATGTTGAAGACGTCGACAGCGTGATGACGCGCGAATCGCTCGGCGAGGTCGTATTCGGACAGATGCTCGCTGATGGGGATGTCGACCGCTTCGCGAACGGCGACGAAGTTTTCGATCGGGCTCGTGGCTCGGCCTTTGACGGGTGACTCGACGATGTTCGGGTTGAAGACGGCGAATCGGTTGATGATTTCGATGGCTTCGTCGACTTCGAATCGCCCACTCGCGTCGAGGGCGTTGATCTCGACTTTGTCTCCCCACCGCTTCCGAAGCTCGCTGAGGAACTTCTCGTCGAGGGCGAGGTCCGCCCCGAAGTAGTAGCGGATCGTGGGGTGGCCCAGCTCCTGGATCCACTCGATGCGGGCGAGGTTCGCGTCGACATCAGCAGGCACGCTGCACGGCTTGATTGGATAGGCGAAGGGGATTCGGGCGCGGAACTTCCCGCCCAACAGTTGGTAGACAGGCACGTCCAATGCTTTTCCAATCGCATCGTGCAGTGCGATGTCCACGCCGCACGTCACCTGATGCTCCCACTTCTGCTGGTAGAGCTCGACCTGGATTGCCGTCAGATCGAACGCGTTCTTCCCGACCAGGACGGCAGAGAGACGGGCGTCTAGGTCTTTCAGCGCGGAGGGCGTCGGTTTGAAAGTGATATCCGACATCTCGCCCAGCCCCGTGATTCCCTCATCGGTGTGAAGGAACAGAATCACGTGCTCCGAAATGGACTTCTCCGGATCCGATGGCCCGGCTTTGCCCATCTCACGCGTCGCGAACACCGGTATTAGTTCAAGCTCTGTGATTTTCATCGAATAGCCCAATCTTTAGAAATTCTATGGAAGAACAATGTCATCCCGGCAGGCTTCTGAGCCGGGATCCATTTTCGAGCGCGCTCGATTGACGAGGACGCTCATACGATGGACCCCGGCCTAAGAGCGTACGGGGTGACAGATCTCTCCTTCATCCCTGCGGGCCCTGCGTTTCGCTTCTATCCCCGCAATTTCTCGAAATCGATATCAAGATTCCGCGACTTGTAGACGACGATGACCCCCCGTCGCGGCGATTCGTTCATCCACGGATAGGCACCGTGCGACTGGGCAGCGCCCATAAAGATGAGCACGTCACCCGCGTTCATTTCCACGTGCTTGACCATCCCCATCTCTTCTTCGCACAGGCTCAGCGCATCGGGCATCGGATAGTTTGCCTTGTGGCTGCCGGGGACGCAGACATACCCACCGTCGCCGGCGTTCGTATCCACGAGCTGCCACGCGACGTTGACTTGCTCCGAGTAGACTCTTCCGTTCTGTAAGACATAGGTGTTTCGAGGCGAGGTCGGCTCGGGCGTACTGTGGACGTAGAGCCCGGAAGTCCCCTTCTCATAGTGAATGGCTCTGGCGCGGCTCAGGCAGTAACCGCTTCCCATCATCCAGTTCAGGCGCTGGATGACGGCCGGGTGCGCGGCCATTCTGCGGAACGGTTCGCAGTACGGGTCTGGCAGATGGAAGAGTCCGTAGAGCGCGGGGTAGCGTGATCCAGCAAGCCTTTTGGAACCACGTGTGCCGTCATTACCGTATTCCAGTCGATCGGCGTAGACATCCATGGCCTCGTGGGCTGCCTCGATCCACGCTTCGTCCATCACATTCCTGATGAGGACGTAGCCGCACAGATCCCAGAAGTAGAATTCCTTCTCGTCGATGCCTGATTCGGGATCGGGTGCGTGAATCGATGGATGATACCGTGCCTCGGTTTTTTCAACGTGACAGGTCTGCCCGTCGGATTTGATGACAGATGAGAGCGACTCTTTCGCCGACAGAACGGCGCCTTGCTCCGGCGACATCCCTTCCCAACCGGAAGTCTCCCCTATGATGGCGTCGTTCGACCCTCTCACGAGACCGCTGATGTAACCGAATTCAAGAAGCCTCTGCTTTCCGTCTCCGTTCCACGGTCGAAGCCCGTGGAGGACGTTCTGAGCGCACAGGATCAGGTCGCCCGCCTTGAGCACCGGCTGCTCGGCCAGACCCATATCGTCCGTGCCATCGAGGAGGTCCGCGGGCGTTTCCAGGTCGCTCCGATGGGTACCGGGCACGAGGACCAACCCGCCGTCGCCCGGGTTCACGTCGGCCAGTGCCTAGATCGCGAGCACACCGTGGCAGTAACGAATATGATTTCGTTGCTGGTAGGCGCGAGACCAGTTGCGTGGTTCGTTGCCGCCGGTGAGAGAGGTAGATGACGCGGTAGTCTCGTCGAGGAGACGCGGGGGCTGGCCCTGACGAGCATCGCCCCAACAGAGCTCTTCGAGGTATCCGACGACAAGAGGATGATCGCGAAGCTGACGAAGGGGATCGGCCAGAGCGTCCGCATCAATCTCCCCGCTAGGGACTTCGTCCAGAGCCTGGTTGCACGTAGCCAGTTCTGCCTTCAGTCAGCACGTTCCGCAGAATCAGATATCCCGCCACGTCGAAGCGGTAATCCTCTTCGTGACTCATCGGCTCTGTGTCCACAGTCTCTCTCCCTGGACTCACCGGGCTCTGCCCGGGGACCTTGTTACGATATCCGCGCTCGCTTGTCCCCGTGCTCTGCACTGGGACGCAGAGTTTTGTTCCAATGCTGAAAGTGGTTGGTCTGTGCCTCTAGCACGAGACGAGACTCGACACCCCTTGGCCCCCGTGCGGAGCACGGAGGCGAGCGAAGCGCAAGCTCGTTGTATTCCGGGCAGAGCCCGGAACGAATTCCCCTGCGATCCTACACGAACCGGAACGTGTACAGCTTCGTCGCGCGCATCATCACACGCAGGCGAATCGGCCCCTTGACATCGATACGGTTGCCCTTGCCGTTCCACGACACGCGTTTCTGAATCGCGTTGGCCGTAACGGTCTGACACTCCTTGAAAGTATAGCCCTCCAAAGCACGTCCCTCCGCATCCAGGAGCTCGACCAGGAGCCAGCCTCCGGAACCGCAGTCGACGTTGAGTTCAAGCTCGTTGCCGTCGAACGTGAGTGGGGGCGTGGTGAACTCTCCGCCAGCCATACTCGTATCCGCGGAGACGAACCCGTCACGGCGGAGGACGGCTCGGAAGAGACCCGAGTTCGAACCGTCGCGCTCATCCTCATTGTGTTTATCTCCACGCCCACCGTAGTAGATCCACGTCTCCGTTTCGGTGTGGATGGGCCAGACGCCGGCCATCACCATTCCGCCGTCCGGGGCGCCATCGAAACCTCGACGGATGAAGGGTTCACGGTTTCCCTGTCGTGTCCAGGTGATGCCGTCCCGACTCGTGAGGAGCTTCACGTCCATCGTGGCCGGCCCGTCGTCGGCTTCCCAGTGGTGATAAGCGGCTGGCAGCATAAAGTAGGCGTCGTCGCCTTCCGGATGTTTATAGGCGGCGTTCGTGTAGAAGTCCATCTGGGGTCGCTCGACGCGATTGAACGGCAACGGCGATCCGAGCTCGACGGCATCACCTTCCAGGACGATGAGGGTGGGCTGCGACCAGGTCTTGAAATCGGGTGACGTGATTCGCCCGACTGAGCGGTAGCGCTTCCCGTGTTCCATCTCGGCGGCCTCGTCCCGTCGCTGGGTTTCGTGCACACGTGTGTAGCCGACGTAGCAGTCGTATTTGTCGTCCCAGAAGAAGACGTTCTGCGTGTCGCACATCTGATTGGGCGGGTTGGGCTGATTGTCATCGTAGGTCCAGTGGACCCCGTCGGGTGAATGCATCGCCCAGAGCCCGGGCTGGGTACCCGCTTCGATCTCCGCATCCGCCGGCTGGTATTTCGTCCAAAGGCGGTAACGTTCTTCGGCGGGTGCTCGGTCGTCGATGTAGACGGTCCCGCCCTGCATGCTCTGACGCTCATCCAGCGGAGCGACGATGTTGTTGGCCGTGGAACCCTGGAAGGTGTTGAGGTTGAGTTCAGGTTTGTGCCACGCCAGACCGTCCTCCGATTCCGCGTAGCACAGCCTCACCGCGCCTTCCTGCGGATAACCGGATATGTAGAGCCCTCCGTACCAGAGCCGAAACTGCTTCTCGCCCTCGCGGATGATCGTGTTGTAACCGCTGATGCCCTGACGCTCCCACGGTTTGTCCGGGCGCATCACCGGTTCCGGGGATTGCGCGGGTGGATTCATGCACAGCCCAATGCCAGTCGATCGATCGAAGTACCGATGGTCGATGAAGAAATGCTTTTGCGATCCCGCGTCGATGACGTTCTGCTCAGCCATTACTCACCTCACGTTTGGGGCTCATTGAGAGCATTCGAACCACAGATCACACAGAGCACACCGAATGGACACCCCTCTGTCTATTCTGTGTGTTCTGTGGCTTCTATTCTCACGCCGCGATCGCTGCCAGCATCGCTTTTATGTAACCCACCGAGTAGGCGAGGGCGTGGGTGTTCTTACCTGGCGCGTCCCCTTCGAGAGAGGGGTAGTGATCGGGGTGGAGACAGCCGTCGAACCCGAGACGATGAAGCTCCTGTACGATCTTGAACATGTTCATGTCGCCGTCATCGAGCAGCACTTCTTCGAAGGCACGCGCTGACGCGAAGCTTCCACGGAGGTTGCGGAAGTGGACCTCGAAGATGCGGCCTTTTCGACAGTAGTTGTTGATCTCATCGAGAACGAGAGTAAGGCCGCCCGCCTCGCCGCGTGTTCCGCAGCAATAGAGATAGCCGACACAGGGATTGGGAAATGCGTCGATAAGGCGGTGGAAACCGAGACCGTCGAACAGGACGTCCTGTGTCGGAGGGTCGGACGGGTGCATCATGAGCCGAACGCCGGATTCGGTTGCGACGGGAACCAGTCTTCGGTAGGCGTCACAGACTCGCTGCCATCGTTGCTCTCTGACCTCGCGGGAGGGCGTCTCACCGTTCGGGTCACGAGCCAACGTCTCGCCTCGGGTCCTGTGACCGCCTCGATGGTCGGTCTGGTAGCGGTCGATCATCCAGTCGTCTGCGGAATAGGCACAGTGAACCCGGCCGAGGGGATAGCCCGCTTCGCCCAGCACCCGGACGGATTCGCACGCGACGTCGAGTTCGGCCTCCGAGCCGTCCTCGTTATTCATGAAGGATTCCGATAAACCGGGCAGGCTGATGCGGTTCACGCTCATGCCCCAGGATTCGACCTTTTTCCGAACTGCGATGGCTTCATCCAGGTCGAACACGCCCCTGTCGTCGGTTGGCAAGGGCACCGCATCGGCGCATTCGACACCGATCTGAGACAGAAAACGGAGATTGGAATCGGACAAATCCTGGCACCAGGTGGCGACTCGGATCATGAAGGGCTCCTATGGATTGGGGAACGGTATCGGCCCCGAGGAGTCAGGGGTCCACAACGGTTTTTTCTTCTCACGGTTCGTCCATTTCGCTATCTAGGCGGACGTAAGGGAATTTCTGTGTCCACCTCTCGCCACAGGAAGGAAACACGATGACCCAAGAACAGCGAGGAAGAAAGGACCTGGTCGAGTATCCGATTCAGGACAATCTACGGCTGGATGTCTACTGGCGGGATGATAAGGCTGGATTCGGTCCCGCGGCATCGGTCTATGCCTACGATAAGGAGGTCCTGCGACTGGATTGCTTTGGGGAGGCCAAGAAGCAGGGCGGCAAGGGCCACTGCCACATGAACCTAGAGCAAACGGGAGGAAGGCAGTGGATGTATCCACCGGGCTCCGTCACGGAGCATATCGATCACGCCATACACGACTTGAGACAGAATCTGAATTTCTGTTTGGTGACGAATCCGGACGAAAAGATCCAGGAGATCAAGGTCAGCTCGAAGACAATCGAACCGATCGCCGAGAAAGCCGAGAAGGACCTTCGTGCGTTTGCGGGCCAGCTCGAGCTCCCGTAGTGGTCAGGACGGGCGTCTTTGCCCCAGGAGATCGAGTAGCTGATCACTGGCGACCTGGAGCGCGTCATCGGGGATCGGGACGCGGTTCGCACAGCCGAACCGCCGCCACGCCCAGTTGACGGCGTACTGCGATTGTATCAGGTAGCGCGTTCGGTCGGAGGTGTTGGGTGCGCCTCGATGCCAGCACTGGGGGTCCTGAAAGTAGATGTCACCCGCTTTGCAGAAGACGGACACGGGCCCCTTGCCTTCAAACTCGGGATGATCCTGGTTGTTCGGTTCGCGTCCGGAGAAATGACTGCCAGGCACGTATTGCGTCGGGCCGTGTTCGTCGGTTTCGATGTCGCTGAGCGCCATCTGGACGGTGAACCACAGCACCGGCGGACGAATTCGAGGATCGTGACGGGGGACGTCGTCGGGAACAGGAAAGTGGACTGCGCCGTCGCAGTGCCATTTCTCGATCGCGACGCCAGCGGAGTTGCGCAGTACGTTCTGCCCGCAGAACTTGCAATCCGGCCCGACGATCGCCTCGGCCAGGCTGAGGATGGGTTCGCGCAGCAGCATGTCACGAAAAATCGAGTCGAGTTCGATCGTGTTTCGAAGGATGAAAGGCAATATCTCCCCTGTTTCTGAATGCGCCTTCGTCTGGACGTAACGGATGTCGCTCAGATCAGGGTTCTCTCTGGCTGCGAGGACGGGATCGTCGAGTAGGGCGTCCGTTCTCTCTTTCAAGGCGGATATCTCGTCGGGCTCGAGTACGCCGGGGACGTGGACGAACCCGTCACGGTGCAGGGCGTCGACGATCTCTTGAGTTTCGGCTTCGCTGTATGGTTGACCTTCGAGAATAGGGCTGGATGCCATGATCCCTCCTGGCAGTTGCGGGTTCGGAAGTGTTAGCAATCGAATCGGAGACGGAGTAAGTTGGGGCATTCTCAGCCCCGACACCACATCGAATCGAAAAGTCAGTCTTGAAAATCGAATCCATCGACTTCCAGATCCTCGAGGGCGAGCCGGTAGAGCCAGAGTGGCGACCCTACCGTACGATGATCGAATATCCCGATTCGCACCGGTTCGGCCACAAGCCGTTCGAGGGCGAAGGGATCAAGCTGGGGGCGAGACCAACCTATACGTGCGTGCTACGCATCCGGACCGACGAGAATCTCGAGACGTGTGAGATCTTTGGCTCGCGCTTCAGCCGTGAACAGATCGAGTGGGAAGCGCAGACGTTCAAGCTGCAGTGGGGGCCGGAGTTGGTCGGCGCCAACGCGTTGGACCGGGAGTACATGTGTCACAAGATGTGGATGGCCCGTCGCTATTTCCACATGCCCTCGCAGCTTCCCCTTACCTTAATCGATCAGCTCCTGTGGGACCTGGCCGGTCTCAAGGCACAGCTGCCAGTGCACAAGCTGCTCGGAGGGTTCAGGGATCGCGTGCCTGCCTACCTCACGGAAGCCAGCCGAAACCACGAACAGACGCTCGAGACGGCGCAGAAGGCGAAGGAGCTGGGCTACAAAGGGTTCAAAGATCATTCGATGCTGGGGGTCGAAGCGAACCTGGCACTCGCCAAAGAGCTGAGAGATCTGGTGGGTGACGAGATGGTGCTGCTGCACGATCCCGTGCAGCAGTACTCGGTGGAAGATGCGATCAAGGTGGGGCGTCGCCTGTGGGATCTCGACTACCTCTGGATCGAGGAACCGCTCCAGGAAGAGGACATTATCGGATTGAAGCGACTTTCCGACGCAATTGAACTTCCCGTTTTGGCGTTGGAATCGAACCTCGGACATCCATACGTGGCCGTTCCCTATCTGCAAAATGATGCGATCGATATGGTGCGGAACGTCGCGATGGGCATTACGGGTCAGATGAAGCTGGCCAATTTGGCGGAAATGTTCGGGAAGCCTGCCCACGGCGGGAACGTGCACGTGGTTGCAGCCGTTCGAAACGATGATTGGTACGAACACCACGCGAGGAATGCGTTCAAACGCGGTGACAACAGCCCGGGAAGGCCCCTGTCGTTGGCCGTAGGAGGTCTGATTCGAGATACGTTCGAAGTCCGCGACGGCTATATGTACGTTCCGCAGACCCCAGGTCTCGGCCGAGAGATCGATTGGGAACAGATTGAAGCGAGAACGATTAATACAATTTAGAATTAGGGAATCAGTGAATTAGGGAATCAGTGAATTAGGAAATTGAGGGAATGTCATCCCGGTACGCTTCTTAGAGAGCCTGTCAGAGCCTGCTTCGAGCGAAGCGAGAAGAACGTATGTGAGGGGGGCCCATTTTGACTTTCGCAATGATGGGAGAATGGATCCCCTTCTACAAGCTCCCTTCGGCAGGCTCAGGACAGCCAGGCGGCTCCCAACAACGCCGGGATGACAACGCTCTTTCAATGGCGCTACTCATAGGTCACCCATGAAAATCGAATCCATCGACTTCCAGATCCTAGAGGGCGAGCCGGTAGAGCCCGAGTGGCGGCCCTACCGAACGATGATCGAATATCCCGATTCGCACCGGTTTGGACACAAACCGTTCGAGGGCGAAGGGATCAAGCTGGAGGCGAGACCAACATATACTTGCGTGCTGCGCATCCGAACAGACGAGAATATCGAGACGTGTGGAATCTTCGGCTCACGCTTCAGCCGTGAACAGATAGAGTGGGAAGCGCAGACATTCAAGCTGCAGTGGGAGCCGGAGTTGGTCGGCGCCAATGCGTTGGACCGTGAGTACATGTGGCACAAGATGTGGATGGCCCGCCGCTACTTTCACATGCCGGTGATCCTCCCTCTCTCCACAATTGATCAGCTGCTCTGGGACCTGGCCGGTCTCAAGGCTCAGCTGCCAGTGCACAAACTGCTTGGTGGGTTCCGAGATCGTGTGCCGGCCTACCTGACAGAGGCCAGCCGCAATCACGAGCAGACACTCGAGACGGCGCAGAAAGCGAAAGAGCTGGGTTACAAAGGGTTCAAAGATCACTCGATGCTGGGGGTCGAAGCGAATTTAGCGCTTGCCAAGGATCTGAGAGATCTGGTGGGTGACGAGATGGTGCTGATGCACGATCCTGTGCAGCAGTATTCGGTGGAAGATGCCATCAAGGTGGGTCGTCGTCTGTGGGATCTGGATTACCTCTGGATCGAGGAGCCACTGCAGGAGGTCGACATCATCGGGCTCAAGCGGCTCTCCGACGCGATTGAACTTCCCGTCTTGGCGCTGGAATCGAACCTCGGGCATCCTTACGTGGCCGTGCCCTATCTGCAGGACGACGCAATCGACATGGTGCGGAACGTGGCGATGGGCATCACGGGTCAGTTCAAGCTGGCCAATCTGGCGGAAATGTTCGGGAAACCGGCTCACGGCGGGAACGTGCACGTGGTTGCCGCCGTCCGGAACGACGATTGGTACGAACATCACGCGAGGAACGCCTTCAAGCGCGGCGACAACGAACCGCGCCGCCCGCTTTCGTTGGCCGAGGGAGGCTTGATCCGGGAGACGTTCGAAGTACGCGACGGGTATATGTACGTTCCGCAGACACCGGGTCTCGGCCGAGAGATCGATTGGGAACAGATCGAAGCGAGAACGATCAACACAATCTGAAATCAGGGAATCAGGAAATGAGGGAATTGAAGGCGAGAGATGTCACCCCGGCATGTTTCTTGGCCGGGGCCCATTTTGACTTTCGCAAAGATCGGAGAATAGATCCCGGCTCAAAACAATGCCGGGATGACACCGCTCTTTCATAGGCGCTGTAAATCGTAGGTAACCCATGAAAATTGAATCCATCGAGTTCCAGATCCTCGAAGGCGATCCGGTCGAACCCGAATGGCGTCCACTGCGAACGATGCGGGAGTATCCTGGGTCCCATAAAGTCCGGTTCGGTCATCGGCTCTACAGCGAAGAGGGTATCCGACTGGACCCACGACTGGCCTACACGTGTCTCATGCGGATCAGGACAGACGCGAATATCGAGACGATCGGCTCCTTCGACACCGGATGGGGAAAAGAGGATCTCGAGTGGGGTGCGCGGACGTTCAAAGTTCAGTGGGAGCCGGAGCTGGTCGGCTCCGATGCGCTTAACCGTGAGTATATGTGGCACAAGATGTGGATGGCGCGTCGGTACTTTCACATGCATGCATCAACCGCGCCGCTGGTCTTGATCGATACGCTGCTCTGGGACCTGGCGGGGCTGCACGCGAAGCTACCCGTCCACAAACTGCTCGGGGGGTTCAGGGATCGGGTGCCCGCGTACCTGACAGAGACGGGCATTCCCTACGAGGACACGTTGAAGTCAGCCCAACGTGCGGTCGACGAAGGCTACCACGGCTTCAAGGATCACTCGATGCTGGGTGTCGAGACGAATCTCGCGCTGGCGAAGGATATCCGCGACCTGGTCGGGGGTGACCTGGTGTTGATGCACGATCCCGTGCAGCAGTACTCGGTCGACGATGCGATCAAGGTGTCCCGCAGGCTCGAAGAACTGGACTACATCTGGATCGAAGAGCCGCTGCAGGAGTTCGACATCAACGGGTTGAAACGATTGTCGGATGCGGTGGATCTGCCAGTGATGGCGCTCGAATCGATTCAGGGGAACCCGTATCTCGCGACGCCCTACCTGGCGGCGAGTGCGATCGATATTGTGCGGCAAACCGGATTGGGCATCACGGGGCAGATGAAGCTGGCCAACCTGGCCGAGATGTTCGGAATGAATGCCCACGGCGGGCACCCACACGTCGTGGCTGCGATCCGCAATGACGACTGGTGGGAAGTGAGCGCGTGGCCGGCAACAGGGTCGGACCGTTCAATGGGAGGGTCGTTCCCGGGGTTGATCGGAGGAATGATGGAGATCCGGGACGGGTATATGTATGTTTCACAGGATCCTGGGCTGGGACGGTCGATCGATTGGGATCAGATCGAAGCCAGGACCATTATGAAAATATGAAATTAGGGGCTTAGGAAATCGGCGGATCGATCGTCGTTGAATGCGTTCTTGTCTGTACGGTTAGATCACGATTGGGTGGTCAGCCGGCTTCACCCGGCTTCGCTACCCTAGCGTGGGGCTTCAGCCCCACCCACCAAGGGGCCCACGGCCACCGAGGCGAACAATGGTGACAAGAGAAAACATCATTCGTAACCCACTGCTCGAAGACATCGACGATCCGATCCTCGCTCGTGCGCTTATCGGGTCGACCGAAGAGCTAGCGACCGCGACGCGTCCCGCCTTTCTCGAGAATCCGCACTCACCTGTCACGTGGGGGCCGGAGGATTGGGAGACGCTGGAAGCCTCACGTGAAGACCTTTTCGACTGGTCATCTGTCGAGGCGCAGTTCGACTTCGACACGTTCCTGCGAGACGGATACGCGGTCCTCCGCGGCGTGATGACGCCGGCTACGGTGAATGCGTGGACCGAAGCCGTTCAGTTCGGGCAACGGATCAACGATGCGCTGTTGAGAGCCGACTGGAATGAGATCGATTGGCTCGCCCTCGGTCGGAATCCTCCAGCGAAGTTTCTTTCGCAAGAGGACATAGAGCGTGCCACCGCGGGCAGCCAGAAGGCACCACAGTCGACTGACGAAGCGGGTGTCTTGACGCTTCGGATCAATAGTGTGTTCTCAGAGTACTTCCCATCCGGGCACGTCCCGTATCTGATGAACGTGCTGACGCACCCTCAGATGCTGGCGCTGGAACGTGCGTGCCTCGAGACAGAGGAGATCTATTTCGATCATAACCAGCTTCTGACGCGCCCACCAGGGTATCTCGGCGGAACCTGGCACAGCCACCGCATCGGCGCCGGCTACGACGATGGTGTCGTCAGCCTGGAGGCCTATAGATCTCAGCCGAACGCGATTCTGACACTGTGCTATCCTCAAGGGTTCGAGAGTGAGAACGACGGTGGGCTGAAGATCGTGCGAGGTAGCCATCTATTCCGCGAACCGGACACGTGTCGCGCGCCGAGTGATGAAGAGTTGGCGGCGGGATGGATGAAAGAGCATCTACACCCCGTAACATCCGAACCATTGGAAATCGAGCACCTTTCGCTGGAACCTGGATCGGTTGTCTGCTGTCTGTCTCACGCGGCGCACGCAGTATCCCCAAAGGGGACGGATAAATCGACGCGCTGGTGCTCTTTGTACTGCTACAAGAAAGCGGATGTGAGTACTGGGCTCGTCCAACCTCCGAGCGCGATTCCTCCCGTGTGGGCGATGAAGGCCCAGCGAGGAGAGTTGCCCGGGGTACTCACCAAGTTGCTTCGCCACAGCTTCGATCGCGAGTTGACGGGCGGTCGAAAACTATTCGACGATGCCTGAGACCCACACCTTTCCAATCCGCAAGCGTCGAGCATCTGCTCCGACTGCCACGGTCTGAACGGCCCATCTTTGTCTATCGCTCCTGAACGATCTCCCTCCACGGCTGACGACGCCTCCCGAGCCGAAGGCACATCCTTCATCACGAAGCGAGCGTTGATCGTTGGCGTCATCCTCGCCACTCTCATGCCGGTGTGGCCGACGTATACCAGTTTCATCCTCCACTCTACGCGAGCCGATCACTCGCATCTCTCGCTGGCGATGCTCATCCCGTTCGTGATTCTCTTGATCATCAACACGTTTCTCGAACGTTGGGGGATGGGATTCACCCCGACCGAGCTGTTGACGATCTGCTGCATCGGAATGGTGGCCGCCGTGATGCAGGGCGAGTTCTTCCTCGTCTGGTTCATGGGTATGCTGACGATGCCGTCTTACTTCGCGTCGCCGGAGAACCGATTCGAAGAACTGCTCCTTCCACATATGCCGGAATGGACGACGATCATCAACCGCTCGGTCGTTCAGGGGTTCTATGAAGGTATTGTCCCGGGAAGTCCCTTCCCCTGGCCCGAATGGGGATCCGTGCTCTTCTGGTGGGGGGCGTTCATCGGGGCGGTGATGACGGTGAATCTGTGTCTCAGCGTCCTGCTCAGAAAGCAGTGGATGGAACACGAACGGTTGTCGTTTCCGGTCGCGTCCTTTCTGTTGGAGTTGACGGGCGTATCGGGGACGAGCGGGACGCTGATGACGCTCGTAAGGAACAAACTATTCAAAGCGGGCTTCCTGATTACCTTCGCCATCATCGCCTACAACGTCTCGACCTGGTTCACGATCGCGATGCCGATGATGCCCTTCCTGGCAGGCCGATACGGAAGGCACGTGCTGCCCGTCGCTCCGGGTTTTCCCAGCCTGGTGACCACGTTCGTTCTTCTCACATTCTGCCTCGGCTATTTTACGAAGCTGGAAGTCTTGTTCAGCCTCTGGTTCTTCCATCTGGTTCAGATCGTGCAGGCGGGCATTTTCAACCGTATCGGTGTGGATATGGGAACGGTCGACCCCTGGAGCTCGAGTCATCCGGCGATCGGTTGGGAGACGTTCGGGGGGATGACCGTCTTTGTGTTGTGGGGATTCTGGATCGCCCGGCCCCACTTCCACGCTGTTCTCCGCAAGGCGTTTATGAACGATGAGAAGGTTGACGACTCCGAGGAGCTCATGTCCTACCGGACAACGGTCATCCTGCTCATCGGTTGTGCGCTTTTCATCGTCTTTTGGTTGTCGCGCGCGGGTATGGACGTGTTGCCGATTCTGGGCTGGTGTTTCGCGATGCTGATTCTTCACGTCGGGATGTCACGGATCGTGGTCGAGAGTGGATTGGTCTACCTGCGCGTCCCGATTACCGCGCAGGCGTTTACGTGGCACGCTTTCGGCATCGGGAATCTGGGCCCGGCAAGTGCGACGGTTCTGACGCTGACCAATACCCTCGTGAGCGACGGAAAGACCGTTGGGATGACACAGATGGCGCACGTGCCGCGGCTGGGGATGGCGATGGCACGCAAGAGCCGAAAAGCCCTGGCGCCGGCTGTGCTGATTGGGACGATGCTGGGTGCGTCGGCCGCGATCGGGTTCTTGCTCTACCAGGGGTATTACGGGCCGGGGGCCTCCAATTTCGGAACGGGAACCTTCAAGGGTGGGGGTGGCGCCGTGCTGTTCAGCAACATCGCGGTGGGACGCATCCAGGACGGGACGACTGCGACGGACTGGGATCGGATCGCCTGGATGTTCGTTGGGGGTGGGTTTACGGCTGGACTCTACTATCTGCGGTATCGATTCACGGGGTTTCCACTCCATCCCATCGGATTCACGATCTGTGGGATGGTGGAGATGCAGGACAATGCGTTCAGCCTGTTTCTGATGTGGTTCGTGAAACTCATCATCATCAAGGTAGGCGGGTTGGAGCGATACCGGGAGTACACGCCCTTCTTCATCGGGATGATCATGGGCTACCTCGCGGGAATTACACTAGGCGTTACCGCAGACTTCTTCTTTTTCCCGGGAGAAGGCCACGAGATTCATTGTGATCCCTGAGGTCGGGAGACCAGTAAGAAGGAATCAGGAAATTAGGGAGTTCCCCACATCAGTAGTCCGGTAGCACACCGTTCATCCTGAGTAGACGGCTACGAGATACAGGTTCCGGATTCCCACAAAGCGGGCAGAGATCCGTCATATCGAAGGACGAACGGTGGACATTGCCACAGACCGCACTCCCTTCGATATGCGAATCAAATTCTGTCATCTGAGGACGGAAACGGATCTCGGATGTCGCTACTCAGGATGAGCGGTGCGTCGGTTGTTCGGTCCTTGAGAATGGGAAGCATGGCACGGATTCATGGATGCCTCACGATCCCAGCCTACTCGTAAAGCTCATCCCCAACACCTCCCTCGCCCTCGCGACATTACAATGCTGATCGGCGTCGGGTGATCCGACGACGTGCAGAATATCGAAATCGATTCCCTCCTTCTCGATCGCCAACCGACAGGCCTCTGCGATGTCGTGGCGACAGACCCAACCCATTTCCCACGTGCCCGGTTCGAAGGGCGGTCCGTCCTTACCTGAACCAAGCCGGCTGTCGATGATGCTGCACGGTCTCAGAACGACCTGCGACAGGCCGAAGGCGTCGTGGAATTGCCGACACATTTCCTCCTGTAGCCGTTTGGTGACGGCGTAGAGACTACCGTCGGGACGGCGAACGTCCGCGTTGAAGAACACGCCGTCGGGATGCTCGACCTGGCACGATCCGATGTGGACCACGCGGGCGATATCGTTCTGCTGCGCCGATTCCAGGACGTTCCATAGGCCCTTCAGGTTGACCAGGAAAGGTGCCTCGCTGTCGACGCCGTAGTCATTCGCGTGGACGGCGGCGTGCACGACCGCGTCCATCCCACGGACGACCTCATCGACGTCCCCGTAGTCGGCTACGTCACCCTCGACGATGCGTCCGGCTGTCCACTCGCCCTCTCGCTTGTTGCCCGATATCCACGCGTCTTGTCCGCGATCGAAAGCCGTGACCTCGTGACCGGCGGACAGATTCGTTAAAATCGCGCGACCGAGCCAACCCGCTGCACCGAATACGACGATCTTCATTGGGAAAATAGGAAATTGTAGAGACCGTAGGAATCCTGGGTCAAGTCCCATAGTCAGTTGAAACTCATCGGGCTCCGTGGTATTCATGCTCTCTGCCGAGCATCTTGATTGTCGCCGAGATTCAGGTTGTTTTTCAGTGCTTGCCTGAGCAGCGGGAGGTGTTTGTATCCGCTCACGCGTCGCAGGCGTGGTTCGATGTCGAGGAGTGCGGCCGCGACCCATCTGTGTCGCTGAGGAGAGTTGTTCCAGCGGTTGACCTTCCGTATCAGGTTGCCGGTCATGCTGTTGAGCGCCTCGATGCAATTGGTGGTTCGGAAGCTTCGCTTCAAGAACGGGAGCATCCCCAGCCGGTGGAGGGTCAGGGTTTCCTCCAGTCCTTCCTCGAGGCTTGCCACGGCAGACTGATTCATCAGCTTGAGTTCGGGTTTGAGTGATTCGAGTGCGGCCTTTGCCTCCTCGTAGGTGTCGCAGTCATAGGCTTTCTGAAGTTTCCGTCGAACTCTTGGACGTTCTGCCTCCGGGAGGTAGCTGACGACGTTCTCGCGCTTGTGCCACTGACAGCGATGCACGCACACATCCCCTTTGAGGGCTTTGGTGACGGCACAGCGGAGTCCCTTTGAGCCGTCCAGCACAACGAGAAGGCCCTGGTCGTAGCACAGGCCTCTCCGGATGAGATCCTGGATCAGCTGACGGCAGATCCGTTCGTTCTCCGTCGCCGATTCGACGAAGCCCAGGGGGATCTTCTGGCCGTCCGTCGTGACGCCCAGAGCGATCACGATCTCTTCGTCGGCAAAGCTCTTTCCGTCGATGAACAGGGCGACCAAGTCGTAGTCGTCGAGCGGTCGTTCCTGGAACTGCTTCAGCTTCTTTGCGGTGGCTTTGATGAACCGTCGCGAGACGGAGGATGCCGAGATTCCGAACGCTTCGGGTACCGACTCTGCACAGGCTCTGTAGTTGCGACAGGAGATTCCCTTGAGCACACGAAGCAGCAGCTTCTCATCCATCGCTCTGGGCCTCTGCATCCCCCGGTATGCGGCCAGAGAAACCTCCGTATCGGACTCGACG
The DNA here is from genome assembly GCA_965198115.1 of Candidatus Latescibacterota bacterium. Taxonomy (GTDB): domain Bacteria; phylum Latescibacterota; class UBA2968; order UBA2968; family UBA2968; genus UBA6620. The sequence goes on from OZ240241.1 coordinate 5,881,030, forward strand.
TCGCGCACACGGGGAACGGCCACCGGCAGCTTCTGGTCCATCAGATACACGGACCCTTTCTGGCTTCCCCATCGACGATGCGACTGCTCTGAACCCTTACGCGCATACCGAACGCCTGCGAGCTGCTCCACCTCCTGCTGGAGCACGTCGGCAACGGCCTCCAGACCCAGCGGAATCAGCGCCCGGATCACCGATAAACGCGTCTCCAAATCCATAACGTCTGACCCAACCTTGACTTCGCCATCCCCTGCAAATAGCTTCTCCATCGTGGGCTCCTTTCTTACGGGTACACGCTCTCACACGTCTACCCACAACGTAAGTTTGGAGCCCTTTAAGTTTCAACTAGGATAGGGACCTCACCGAATCCTGCGGCTTGAGATCAAAGTGAACAATTACTGAATTGATAATTCCTGATTTACGCAATTAGATTCTCTGTCCTAACCCAGAAGGGCGACTGACCGACATCGTAGCTATCGAACCGGGTGAGGTGACCATCCGCCTGGTCGATGTGGTAGGCGTTCATCGTGTTTGCCCCCTCGCCGGCGCAGTAGAGGAACGATCCCGTCGGGTCGATGTTGAAGGATCTTGGGCTGGCAGGGACCGACACGTGACCGAACGGATCGAGTGAGCCGTCGTCGGCGACGTTGAATCCGACGATGCTGTCGTGTCCGCGGTTGGACGCGTAGGCCCAACGGCCGTTCTCGTGGACTTCGATGTGAGCGGTGTGACCACCTTCAGTCCAATCAGACGGTAGTGTGGACAGGTGCTGGAAGATTTCGAGCGTCCCGGTGCTCGGATCCACACGATGTACCGTGACGGTATTGCCCTGTTCGTTGACGATGTAGGCGACATCGCCTTTTGGTCGGAGGCAGATGTGTCGTGGCCCCGTGTTGTCGTCAGGGGGCAGGAGCTCTGCGGGAGTGTTGGCTGTCAGTTGGCCCGATCCTGCCTCGAACAGGAATTGGGCCGTCTTGTTGTTCGGGCAGACGTGCGGCACGAAGACGAATCGATCCTCGTAGGACAGAACCGCGTGAGCTTTCTCTCCGGTGTCGATATATTGCAGTTGCTCGCCGATCGAGCCGTCGGCGTCGAGACGATGCACGGTGACGCCGCCTGCACCGTAGTAACCGGTGATCAGGAACTTGCCGTCACCGGCCGTGATGAGGTGAGCGGGGATCACATAACCGGTTTGGACCTTGTTGATGAGCGTGAGCTCGCCACTATCTGCGTCCAACGCGTAGCTGGCCAGATCGGTTGAGCCGACGTGGGCGGAGTAGAGGACCTTTTCGTTCGGGTGCAACTCAAGCGCTCCCGTTGGTCCGTGGGCGTCGCTTGTCGTGCGAAGCTCGAGCGCGCCGGACGCGTCGATGTCGTAGAGCTTGATCTGTTCGTCACCGGTGAGAGATACGAAGACAACATTGGACATTGGAATCTCCTTTCGTGAGGGTTCCAATTTAGGGAAACCACGAAACACACGAAAGACGTGAACCGGGACCCGCGAACCGGGAAGCGGTCGGAGCGCACCGTTCGCCCTTCGATACAACCTGCCGTGAATCACGGTGTGGGGCTACGCGGAGTATGGCTTCCCCGACGAGGTCACCCAGGGTGAACGGTGGTGAAATCGTCTCTATTCATCTGCCTGCCCTGAGTAGGCGCGCAGGGCCGTGCCGAAGGGTGGTTTCAACCCGGGCTAAGAATGCCTGAAGAAGTCAACTACGCGAGCTGGCCTCAGCACGTCGGGCGGTTCCTCGACATAGGCGATCGCAAGCAGCTGTTTCTGGACGATGAGTTTCTCGTCGAGCGATCCGAGGGGATCCGATACGTCGTCAACAAACCCACGAAACATCGGGCCAATCCGCTGATTATTCCAGACAAGCCGTGGGAGAACGTCTTACAGCACTATGGATCGGTGCTGTGGGATGAGGCCGCATCGACATTCCGGATTTGGCACACGTGCCGGACTACCCGGCACGGGAGCGATAATGCCGTGGCCGTCGGCTACGCCGTGTCGCCGGATGGCGTCACGTGGGAAAAGCCCGGGCTGGACATCCTGGACTATGAGGGTTCGACAGAGACCAACATGGTTCTGGATATGGGGCCCGGTGGTAGCGGAGGCGTATGTGTGCTCGATACGCCTTGGGACGAACCAACAAAGCGTTATAAGATGCTCTACAAGACGATCGAAGAGGGCGGAGGCCTCCAAGTGGCCTTCTCGGTGGATGGTGTTCACTGGGAGAAACACACGAAGACAGTGCTCGAAGGGGTTTTCGATACGTTCAACGTTGCTCTTTGGGATGGCGATCGCTACGTGGCCTACGTGCGGATCAATCAGAGACCGAGAAAGCGTTTCAGGGCGCTGGGTCGGATCGAATCGGAGGATTTCATCCACTGGACGAAACCGACGATCGTCCTGGGTCCCGACGACAACGACCCTGAAGACTCGGATCTGTATACATCTGCGGCGTTCAAGTACGACGAAGCCGAAAGAGCCTATTTCATGTTTCCGAGTCTGTTCGATTGGCGGACCGGGCAGCTGACCCCGCAGCTGGCGACGAGCCGAGACAACCTGAACTGGCGTCGGGCGGGTAACCGAGAGGCCGTGATTCCGCTAGGGCCCCCGGATAGCTTCGAATCGCAGGAGATTATGGTCGGGGCACCCCCTGTCGTCAAAGACGACAAGGTCTACGTCTACTATCACGGCGAAAATCGACCCCACTGGAGCGGCACCGGGGCACCGTTCGAGATGGAGAGCGGTATCGCGCTGGCGACTTACAGATTGGACGGATTCGTTTCGATCGAGGCGGGGGACAAGCCCTACGGCGGGAGCGTGACGACCATCCCCATCCAATTCTCGGGATCCCGCCTTGAAATCAACGCCGATGCGACGTGGGGCGAAATTAGAGTCGAAATTCTGGATGATGCAAATAAGGTAATCGAGGGTTACGAAGTCGAGACTTGCAAGCCGGTGATGGGCGACTCCGTGCGTCACCGAGTTACGTGGGCGAATGCAAGCGTCGGCAGTCTGATCGGTAACACGGTGAAGTTGCGGTTTTACCTGACGGCTTCGAGACTTTACGCGTTCCAGTTCGTTCAACGATGATGCCATTAACGGAAGGATTGCGCATGGCAGACCTGACCGTTCCAGTTCGCTATTATAAAGACTATCCCGAGGGCTACGACTACGGGTATGAAGATTTGTCGCTTCCGCTCGACACGTGCGCCTTTCTGCTCGTGGATGTGGACGGGGGCTACTCGTTCAAGGACGACGCCGTTCATCCCACAACGGAAAGATTTATTGCACCCGCGCTGACGGGCGCTCGTCGTTGTGGAATGAAAGTTGCCTACGTGCATAACGATCTTCGTCTGGTGGCTGATCCCGGGAACATCGCGCTGGAGCTGTGGACGAAAACGAAAATGGCGAAAGGCAACGCCGTAGAGTCGTGGACCAAAGCGCGCGACTACGAACCGAAGTACGCGGAGTGCGTGGCGCCGAGAGACGGGGAGCCCAACTTCCCGAAGTGGATGTGGAGCGGCTTTCGTGACACGTTTCTGGACACGCGGCTTAGAGGATGGGGCATCAAGACGCTTTTCGTCGTCGGATACAGCCGGCGCGCGTGCCTGCATTACACGTGCGCGGAGGCGATGGGGCACAATTACCGCGTTGTTCTTCTCCGGGATTGCTCAAATCCGCCCGGGGAGATCGAGATGCCCGATACGCTGGACGACAGTCTTCCGGAAGGGGGATGGGTGAACCGTATGATGCTCCGGCAGTTCGAGCATCTGATCGGGTATACCACGACGTCCGCCGAGTTCGTGGACGCGTGCGGAAAGGTGACGGCGTGAAAATTCGGGACATCGACACGATTCTGATCGATTCCCCGGGACGGAAGTGGACGATCGTGCGGGTGCACACGGACGAGGATCTGGTCGGTCTGGGGGAGGCGACGTATTTGAAGAAGGAGCCGGTCGTGGTTTCAGCCGTCGAGCATATGAAGCAGGAGCTCATCGGCGAAGATCCCGGCCGAATCGAATACCTCCGGCACAAGATTTATCGGATGTCGACGCAGAGCGGCATTTGGCGGATGGCGGGACCCGTGTGGATGAGCGCCCTCAGCGGGATCGACCAGGCATTGTGGGATCTGAAGGGGAAGGTTGCCGGACTCCCGGTCGTCGAGCTCCTGGGAGGACGTTTCCGAGAGCAGGTGCGTGTCTACACGCACTTTTCCGGACGGACGCCAGAGGAATCAGCCAAAAGTGCCAAGCACTGGGCGGACCAGGGTTACCGCTACGTGAAGTCCGGGCTGCAGTCGAAGGAGGACTTCGGGTTCGATCCTTACCTGGAAGACGGCTGGCCGGAAGAGACGGCCGCCCATTACGCTGCGGCGCGCGAAGCAGTCGGGCCCGACGTGGGGCTGCTCGTCGATTGCCACGGTCGGTTCACGGTCGGGGCTGCGGTGCGGCTGGCTCGGGCACTCGAGCCTTGCGGGATGTTTTGTTTCGAGGACCCGGTCGCGCCGGATGACCTGAGTGCGTATCCGAAAGTGAAGCGAGAAACCTCGATTCCGATTATGGGGAGCGAGCGGTTGAACACGAAGACACAGTTTCGCCAGCTGCTGGAGATGGACGGGATCGACATCGCACAGCCGGATCTCGTCTATGCCGGCGGCATCACGGAAGTCAAGAAGATCGCGGCGATTGCGGATACATTCCACGTGCCGATCTCGTTTCACAATACCAAGGGGCCGGTGGGCATCCTGGCCGCCGCCCATTTGCTGGCGTCGATTCCGAACGAGGCGCCGATGGAATTCGTGACGGGAATCGAATGGCGAGACGAGATTCTCGTGGATCCGCTCGAAATCATCGATGGCTGTCTGGTCGTGCCCGATCGCCCCGGTCTGGGCATTGTGTTGAACGAAGAGGGCGTCGAGAAACACCGATGGCAACCTGGTGATCCTTACTAGGAGCCTGTCGGGTTACACCCGGAAGCTCGTTGAGATTAAGTCCAGCTGAGTCTGTCAGCGACCGGTTACCTTCGTTTTTCCTTGAGCCGAGTTTCTCTTCGGGATCAGGTAGCCAATGAGAGTCGATAGAGTTTCAGAAGGTTGTGTGTGAGACAGATCAGGTTCCATTCTCTGATGACTTTGTGGATTCGGCGGAATGAGAATCGGGTGAAGTTCCGAACGGATTTGATCTGTCCAAACACGGGTTCGATGATCTGTTTTCTTTTCCAGTAGGTGCAGCGACCTTTCTGTGTGAGAAGCTTTCTCGCCATTTTGTCTTTCGTCGTTGCGCCCTTGGGGATCCGTCCCCTGGGGCAGGTCGCGATGGGCGTTCCATGTTTCTGTTTTGTCGTCGCCACATAGAGGTCGACGCCATCTGATTGAACCTGATCGACCTGACTTTGGTTGAAGTATCCGGTGTCGGCAGTGAGGTGCTTGGGTGTCGTGCCGCCCATATTCGCTCTGATCTGGTTGACCATAGGTGTCATCTGGTTCTTGTCATTAGCTTCTTGGGTGACGTCGGCAGCAACGACAATCTGGGCCTTGTCATCCACAGCAGCTTGGCAGTTGTAGGCTTGAAGGAATTGGCCCCCTGAGACCATGATCCGTGAGTCGGGATCGGTGAAGTTCAGTTGTTCCTTGGAGTCGGGCTCTTTCGATGGAGGCTTGGGCTTACGTCCACGACCGCCGCGGCGCTCCCGGGCCTTTACCTTCTCTTCATACGCTGCCTGCTTCTCAGGAAACTCAGCCTCCGCTTCGGCTTCGATCTCGGCTATTGCGTCGCGGATTACTTTGAGTCGAGTCTCCCGGTGCTGCAACTCCTCGGGCAACTCGTCGCCGCGGTTGTCCTTTCCGTAGAGTTCGTCTTCGGCCGCGTCAGTGGCTTCGGCCTCGGTCAAGAGTCTGCGCACTTCGGCCTCGATCTCGGCTTCTTTCTTCTTCATCCGGCCGTAGCTCATCGCTTTGTGTTTTGAGGCATTTGCTTTGACTTTCGTGCCATCCAACGCCACGTGTCCCAGCTTCACCAGACCTGCCTTCACGCAGAGACACAGCACTTGCCTGAACAGACCTGAGAGGGCATCCAGATGCCGTTGACGAAAGGTCGATATCGTGTCGTGATCAGGATGCTGATCCAGGCTGAGCACACGGAAAGCAACGGAGTCATAGGTCGCACGCTCAATCTTGCGGGAACTCCTGATGCCTTCGCAGTAACCATACAGCAGTAGGCTCACCATCATCCGGGGATCATACGGTGGCTGGCCACCTTGAGACCCATCGTAGGTCTCGTAGATCGCGGACAAATCAAGTTGTCCGACGATATCCAGAATGAAGTAGGTCGGATGACCCTTGGGAAGCCAACTCCGGAGATCCGGAGGCAGCAACATCAACTGAGCCGGATTGTAGACACGAAACCGAGTAGAAGTGCTCAACGGAAACCTCCAATTCAGAGTCGGAACCTTGATCGCACTTCTACAATACGAAATCTTCCTCCGGCTGGGTACTCCGACAGGCTCCTAGCCTGAATTATGCATAAAAAAGCCGTACGACGTTCAAGGGAAAAACCAAAGGCCCCTTGAACTACAATTTTCTACGAAAATTGTATCTCTTCATGCGCATGCGCGCGCGCGAGGATTTTTTTTGAAACGCTGGCATGTCCATTCCAGATATCCTGACTGGCTGTCCACCGGAGGGATGCTGGTACCGGTTGATCGTGTTTCCGGGCCGTACGGGAGCCATAGAGAGCCTTTCGGCTTCTGGGTGAGCAAGGGCATTTCGATGCTTAAATGGCCTTAAAAAGGCTCTATGGAGCTCTGGGGACCGGATATGACAGCCATTGAATTCATTGGAGCATGCGCAATCATTGTCCGGCTGGTGCGGGATGGCGTGCCGAGAGATGAGGTCTATCGCCGGTATTCGCTCCTGATGGAACCGTACGCGGACATTCCACCGTACCCGGAAACGGATGCGGCTACGGAGGATGCGGTAGTTCATGCATGGTTCAGGGCTACGATGGCATGGGCCACCGGGAGGTCCGGGCCGAGAAGGAAAAAGGATATTGGGCAAGTCCGGTAAATCTGAAACACAACCGATTTCTCGGCCTGCTCCTGCTTCGGAAGGGAAAGAGCCAGTATCCGCTACGATCGTTTTTGACCTGCCGATTCAGTTGGGATTGGGGATACAAGGCGTTATTCGCCTGCCGAAATCGGCCATCGAGACCGTGAAGCAATTGAAAACACTTCTCGTGAGCGACGATGCGTCAAAGGGTGAGGGAGGTGGCTGAAAGACGGGCGTTGCTGAAGATCGGAACTGCTTGACAGCGAAGTTCGCATGGGCGATTGTTGTCGTGCAACGGATTTGCGGCCCGTTGTCGTTGTGTCCCGGAGGGTGCAGGTCCAGAGGGTCGGATGCACCCGGCTTCCGAGAGCAGTTTCCGAACTTCTGGTGTATCCTTCCTCGCCCAGATCATCTGCGCTGTGCAGACCACGACAGGCTTGAAAGGCTCCCAGTGCTTCCCTCCACACTTCCCGATGCACTCGGCAGGGATGACCTCAGCCAGGTCCTGGGCCGTCTGTTCCAAGAGAGTGCGGTTGGGCACAAAGTAAATCGTCTTCCGGCCGATCTTCTGGATCGCGACGGCAGCCGTCACCGTCTTCCCTGATCCTGTGGCGTGGGCGATGATGCCCCGGCTCTTGACCAGAGCAGCCTCCGATCCCTCCTCCTGGTAGTCCCTCAGGTGCATAGTGGTCTTCCCCAGCCGGTAGGACTTCTTGTCATTCTTCCGCAAGTCGATTACCCGGCACGGAATCCCGGCTTTCTTGAGGGCGGCTATGACGGGACTGGTCCATCCGGTGGGATAGGTCCCTGTTTTCCCAAGGCTCGGATTGCACGACAGTTGGGGGTATCCCGGGGGACCGTGTACAACCACCTGGAGAGAGAGGAACCGTTTCCGAAGCTTCGGAAAAAACGGGTGTCGAAGCTGGAGCGGTTCAAGGGGTATATCGGGTCCCGCCTGGAGCGGTTCGACCTGCCCTGCACGGTGCTGTATCGGGAGCTGGTAGCGCTCGGATATGAGGGGGGTCTGACGATCCTTCGGGATTACGTGCGTCCCCTCAAGCGAGAGCTCACCCGGCGGGTCTGCGAACGGTTTGAGACCGACCCGGGACGACAAGCTCAGATCGACTGGGGGGAGTGCGGAACGGTGGTCGTGGACGGGGAGCGCCGGAAGCTCTACGTCTTCGTGATGGTGCTGGGCTGCAGCCGGATGCTGTTCGTTCGTTTCACGACCTCTTCGAAGCTGCCCGTGCTGATGTCGTGTCTGCAGGAGGCCTTCGGCCGGATCGGCATCCCCCGGGAGATCCTGGTGGACAACATGCGGCAGGCCGTGGATCAGCACGACGTGACCACCGGCACGGTGCGATGGAACCGATCCTTCCTGGACTTCACAGAGCACCACGAATTCCTCCCGGCAGCGTGTCCGCCCTACTGGCCCCGGGCCAAAGGCAAGGTGGAGCGAGGTGTGGGTTACGTGAAGAAGAGCTTCCTGGAGGGTCGGTCGTTCACGGATCTTTCTGACCTGAACCACCAGGTCGATGCCTGGGTCGATACGGTCGCCAACGTGCGCATCCACGGCACGACCGGCGCCCGTCCGATCGACCGCTATGCCGAGGAAGCCCCGGCACTGTCCGTTTGCGAGCGTGCCGGCCTACGATACGCGCCCGGTGGAGCTGCGTGTTGTGGCCTCTGACAGCCACATCAGCTTTGGCAGCGTGCGCTACAGCGTGCACCCGATCGCGGTGGGACGAACCGTCGAAGTTCGTCCGGAGGGCGAGAGCGCGGGGGCGGCGCTGACCGTCCACCACGGCGATCGGCTCGTGGCGACGCACACGCGAGCTCCTCGGGGCAGCCGCGATGTCACGTTGCCCGAACACCTCGATGCCATCTGCAAACTGACTCGCGGTCGTCCACAGGCAACCCCGCGGAAAGCGCCACAGTTCGTGTAGCTGCCCCCGTTGTCCCCCGAGGTCGCTCACTCTCAGGGTCAGCTCCCGCTTAGGGGACGCACGTAATCCCGAAGGATCGTCAGACCCCCTCATACCCCAGCGCCACCAGCTCCCGATACAGCACCGTGCAGGGCAGGTCGAATCGCTCCAGGCGGGACCCGATATACCCCTTGAACCGCTCCAGCGATGGATTTTCCGGACGGAAAACTACTATATTGGAGCTATGGCGAGACTCGAGCGGATAGGTGCCACAGAAGCAGCTGCCCGAAAGGGGTGCTCAAGGCAGGCGATGAACTATGCGATCAGAAATGGCAAGATCGATGCGGAGCGCATTGGCAACCAGAACATCGTTGTTGTGAATGACCGATTTCAGGACCGGCAACCGAATCCAAGAATGAAGAGGGCGGGTAGACCAAGATCAGTCTGAGGCTGAGACCAGCCAGCAAAGTCGTGGTGGAGCGCTGTGATCCGGTTAGATCTGGCTCCGAATGGGGTTACATACGACGTTACGTTTATATAACTCATTGTAAATACTATTATGAATTCCTGCCTTACAAGCAGGAAGTCACTGGTTCGAATCCCACCTTCGCCCGGCGGGCTACGGCGGACAGGCCGGGTATCGCCTACCACATCGAAAGCAACGGGTCACAACCATTGGATCGTGACCCGTTTTTCTTTCGAGAACAGGATTGGTGGGCCGAATGAAGAGTACGTTTCCCGCAGATCCACATTGCCCATCTATCCGAGAATCTGAAACCGCGACGCGTCTACGACGCTCGGTCCCACGGGAACGTCCACGTCGGCCGATGGGCGTAGCGCTTCGTTCGGATCTCTATTCGGCCGCCGCAGCCTGGTGCCAGCAGGATCGAGAAGGCGATGTCTCCGATCTCGACGCTTTCCTCACTGTCGAGCGTGACATTCGTGATCTCGTGCTCCGCGTAGCCGCCGCCCTGCACGATGATCGTCCGTGGCTCAACCGGGTTGACGTTGACGAGCGTGAGCGTCACGGCGTCATCCGAGAGCTTTTCGACGAGAGCGGCGACATCTCTGGAACGCCGGCTCGCTGTCCCTCCGGATCGAAGTAGCGGAGACGGCAATAGAGCGGCGATCCGACGCGTCCGGTCGGTAAACCTCCCAGCATCAGTTGCGTCAGGGTTTCGGTCTTAGCCGGATTGATGTGGTTCATGTCGTCCGACAGGCGGGTGTCGGGCGAACAGGTGTCGGCGGCCATTTCCTCCATGTCCTGGCGAACACGTTCCAGCGCACTCTGCAGCGCGACCGTCGGATAGTCCGCGTTCTTCCCTTCGAGATACCGCACCCACGGATTCTGCTCGACACGCCCGAGGTCGTCGCGATTCATCGACCAGTACCAGACTTCGAGCGCACCCGAGTCGAAGGGCTTGTCCTTCCAGTCAAACCAGTCTTCCTCGCCGAAGTAGTCCCCGTAGGCGTTCGGCCACTTGGTCTGCCCGTCGATTTCGCGCGCGTTGTTGTTGATGTAGTCGATGACGCCTCGCCACGTGTCCACGTAGCGTTGATCGCCGGTTAGCATGAGTCCAACGCCGAAACCATTGATCGCTCGCGTGTGGGAGTAGGTGCGATGGGCCAGTTCGCCGGTCTGCGGCACGATGACGGTGAAGCCCCAGCCGTAGATGCCGCCATACCATCGACCGCCGCATTCTCCGCCGATTGTTCCGTCCAAGCCGATGTTGGTGGGGATGATCCCGCCATTCTCGGCGGTTCGTTCACACCACGCATCGATGTATTCCAACGCCCAGGCGCGATACTTCTCCTCGTGCTCCACCATATACGCGTTCAAGGCCAGCGCCGTCGCGGCGAGGTTCATGGGATTGTCGCCAACGACGTCGTTGTAGTCCTGGAAATGAGCGACCATCTCTTCAAAGGACCGCTCGCCGTGACCCAAACGGAAACGCCCTTCGATTTCGATCGGATCTCCAGCCCAGTCTAATCCAGTCGCCTTGCGCAGGAGCGGACCACGGCTGCCGTTGAAACAGCTGCGGATGATCTTGTGCTCAGGATCGTAATTGGGCGCCTGTGGGTCTTCGTTCATGTAGAAGCCGGCGTAGCGCCTCGCACGGATCTGTCTGGCGGGGTCATAGGGATCCGACAGTCCCTGGAGATTGAAGGCGGAAAAACCTTCTCCGTGGTGGAACCAGTCGAACATCACGGGAAACTCCTTGTAGTACATCCCGTCGCGTCCCAGATCCACTTCCACCGTCTTGGCTTCCGTATACTGTCGGAGGTGTCCTTCCCACCCTCGTTTAAACAGGGCCAACACCGAGTCCGCGCCACCCAACGCGTGGAGCATCGTCCAGTTCAGCTGATTCTCTGCCGCGTCATCCGGCCCATCGTCGCCGCCCCAGCGTGGGACGCACAGGAGATAGCCCCGCTCGTCGAAGTAGTGGTCATAGAACGCCTCGCAGGCGTCACTCTGAGCCTTCAGCAGCTGGCGCTCGAGCAATGCCCACGCAGGCGGTGCCATAGGTGTATCAATGTGTAAAGTCATGAGTTCCTCTCGATTCGGGTGAGACTATTCACAGCGGCTTCTGCTGCGATCATTCGTTGCCTGAAGTTGTGCACGGAATCCTCACCGAAGCAAGAACAGTGGTGCAGGTGGCTTTGATGTCGTCATGATTCAACGCGGGAAGCACTTAAAGATTTCAAATGGAGGATTTCATGGCGCTGGCAACCAGAAAACTCGGAACCACAGGCATCGAGGTTTCGGATGTGGGGATGGGATGTTGGGCGATCGGGGGGGTGTCATTCCGGGACGGCTTGCCATCCGGCTGGTCGGGCGCTGACATCGAGCAATCTCTGGAAGCAGTCCGGTGTGCGTGGGATGCAGGGGTGACGCTTTTCGATACGGCGGACGCTTACGGACGGGGTAAGAGTGAGGTTCTACTCGGGATGGCCCTGAAGGAGCATAAATCCGATGCGGTGATCGCAACGAAGGTGGGTACCAGTCTGGCGGCTCCGGGACAGATCTTCACAGAGCCGTACATCCGCGGTGCGATTGACGCGAGCCTGACGCGACTGGAGACGGATTGCGTCGATGTGTATCAGCTTCATGGCCCGTCCCTGGATGCGATGACAGACGACTTGTTCGATTTACTGGGGTCGCTCAAATCGGAGGGGAAGATCAGATCCTGGGGCGTGTCGATCGGCTCGGTCGAAGAAGGTCAACGCGCTATCGAGGGCGGTGCCGAGGTCCTCCAGCTCGTATATAACATCCTACACCAGGAGGTTGGCGACGGGATCTTTCCCCTTGCAGAGAAAAGGGGGGTGGGCATCATCGTGCGGGTTCCGCTGGCTTCCGGCTGGCTAACGGGGAAATACGACGAGAACACGGTCTTTCCGAAAGAGGATCACCGGAGCCGCCGGTTCAGTGATGAGGAAACGGCGACGATGGCCGCAAAGGTAAAGGCGCTCGATTTTCTGCTCGAAGAAGCCGGTACGCTGGCCGAGGCAGTGCTTCGGTTTACGCTGATGCCTTCGGCCGTTTCGACGGTCATTCCCGGCGCGAAGTCAGCGGCACAGATCAGGGATAACGTGGCTGCGTCCGGTAAGCCCCTGTCGGACGGTGCCATGAGGCGGATCGAGGAGGTTATTGGGTAAAATACGTGCGCAGGAAGGAGCTGTAGGAGGTAAGGACTTATGAAACCCCAGGGTGTCATTGAGCTTCGTGATGCGCATCCGGCTGTGTTATCCTCTGGTGACAAGATCATCAGAGCATAGGGACCAGACACAGTCGAGTCCGGGGAATCAACAGACCCGTGTGGAGGAGCGTATGGAAGGAGCGGCTGAGACACAGGCATCGAGCGTCTCGACCATGACGACGACCGACCTCGAGGCAACGAAAGAGCATTTGGACGTCCACGGGTACTGTATCGTCGAGGGAGCGATCAGCGCCGAAGAAGCGGCTGCGCTACGCGATCGGCTGACCGAGCAGGCGAAGGCCGAGGCGCAACTCGACAGGACCCGTATCCTCCCCGACAAGAAGCAGATCATTTGCGTTCCTGATCAACAAGGGCCGGGGATTTCGTGATCTGCTGTTCCATTCCGTTATGCGAGAGCTGGTCGGGCACGTGCTCGGCGATCTCTACCTCCTGTCCTCCTACAACGGACACATTGCCCACCCGGGTGGCACCAAGGTATTCCACACCGATCAGTGGTGGATGCCCCCACCCACAAATACTCGCAAGGAGTCCTTGATTCGCACAGGATCGATCCATCGCGATAACCAGCGAGGTCATTACCAGTTCGGCGAGGCCCGGATGGATCCGGTGACCATCTCCCCGGCGTGCACGTGCAACGTGATGTGGACCGTCGACGACTTCACAGCCAGGAACGGCGCCACCATCGTGGTGCCGGGAAGTCACCTGTGCGGCCGCGAGCCCGATCCTGAGCTCGATGAAGACGCCAACTGGACCCCCGCGCTGGCTCCGGCGGGAAGTTTCGTGGTGCTGGATGGACGCGTGTGGCACTCCACTGGAGCCAACGTGAGCGACCGGACCCGGATCGGTTTGACGACCAATTTCTGTGCGTGGCAATTCCGCCAGCAGGAGAATCTGCCGATGGGGGTGTCTCCAGAGGCTCTGGAAGACGCCTCCGATGAGTTGTTGGATCTGATCGGTTTCCGGCCGGCATTCGGGTATGGTGGGTTGGGGGTACCTGGCGAGAGGATCGAACGAGGCAGCTACGCGTTGGGAGAGCTAAGGCCCACCTAGCTGCTTATCCCGACCGCACGCATCCGATGCAAAGAGGAGGCTTCCGATGAAACCAACCATCGACGTACTACAGTCGACGCTTGGTGTTGTGATTACGGACGTCGATCTGAATGACCTCGACGACGAATCGTGGTGCCTGATCGAGGACGCTTTTCACCGGCACGCAGCGCTGGTTTTTCCCGCACAGCACCTGAGTGAGGAAGCACAGGTCGCATTCGGTGCTCGGTTTGGGGATATCGAGATTCTGCGCGAGAATGCTCAGGCGGTTCAGTTCAGCAACAAGAATTCGGATGGCACGATGCTCGAGCCGGAGGAGTTTCGCTTCAAGGCGATGCGTGGCAACGAAGGTTGGCATATGGACAGCACGTACATGCCGCTGGCTGCCAAGGCCGGGTTGTTGTCTGCCGTGGAAATACCTGCCGAGGGCGGGGAGACCGAGCTGGCGGATATGCGAGCTGGCTACGACGCCCTCGACGACGCAACCAAGGAGCGGATCGCGGACCTTTCGGCCTATCACTCCCTTTACGCTTCACAAGCCAAGATCGGCCACATCGTGGAGACGGGCTCTGGCTATGGCTACCACGACAAGGCGCACCGCTGCGTCCACTGGTCAAGATTCATCCGGTAACGCAGCGCAAAGCTCTCTGCATAGGGCGGCACGCCTATCGAATACCTGGCATGGATGATGCCGCCGCACAATCTCTGCTCGATGATCTGCTGGCGTCCGCCTGCCAGCCGCCGCGCCTGTATACCCATCACTGGGTGCCTGGCGACTTGCTGATCTGGGACAACCGTTGCGTTCTCCATCGTGCCAGACCTTACGACTTCAAGAAGCCACGCGTTCTGCTCGCCACCCGGATAGCCGGCGATCCCGCCACGGAGCTCGCACCGACCGGCCACGACGAACGCGCCAGCGGCTTTCACCCGTCCGTTTCCAACCACTAGTGTCGTGTCCCGCGAATAAGTTTTAGAAGTCTGTTGAGTTTGTCGAGGATCGAGTCAGCGGTTGCCGTCCACACGAAAGGCTTTGAGTTCTGATTGTATTGGTCTGTGAACTTCTGGATGCAGGTGATCAGATCCTTGACGTTCCGAAAGGTTCCTCGTCGGATTGCTCTTTGTGTGATGATGCCGAACCAGATCTCTACCTGGTTTAGCCAGGAGGCATACGTTGGTGTGTAGTGCACGTGGTATCTTTTACGTGAGGTGAGCCAACGTTTGACGTTCTGGTGCTTGTGAGTGCCGTAGTTATCGGCGACCAGATGGATGTCGAGATCCTTCGGGACGTTTTTGTCAATGTGCTTGAGGAACTGAAGGAACTCTCTGTTGCGATGTCTGGGCTTGCACTGAGTCAGGACTTTTCCTGATGCGATGTTGAGCGCCGCAAAGAGGGTAGTCGTGCCGTGCCGTGTATAGCTGTGAGTGACGCCCTCGACATACCCGAGGCCCAAAGGGAGAATCGGTTGCGTCCGTTCGAGTGCTTGAATCTGGCTCTTCTCGTCTATGCAGAGCACCATTGCGTTGTCCGGCGGGTTCAGGTATAAACCGACGATATCCCTGACTGTCTCGACGAAGAAGGGATCGTTCGACAGCTTGAAGTGCTTCTGACGATGCGGCTGCAGTCCAAAGGCTCTCCATACACGTTGCACTGTGGACTTTGAGAGGCCCGTCTCATCGGCCATCGCTCGACAGGTCCAGTGGGTGGCACTCTTCGGCTTCTTCTTGAGCGTCTTGTAGATGAGTGAGGAGATCTCTTCGTCGCTAACGGACCGCGGACCACCAGGACGTAACTAAACCTTGGTAAGCCCCCGGCGGTGAGGTCCCTATCCTAGTTGAAACTTAAAGGGCTCCAAACTTACGTTGTGGGTAGACGTGTGAGAGCGTGTACCCGTAAGAAAGGAGCCCACGATGGAGAAGCTATTTGCAGGGGATGGCGAAGTCAAGGTTGGGTCAGACGTTATGGATTTGGAGACGCGTTTATCGGTGATCCGGGCGCTGATTCCGCTGGGTCTGGAGGCCGTTGCCGACGTGCTCCAGCAGGAGGTGGAGCAGCTCGCAGGCGTTCGGTATGCGCGTAAGGGTTCAGAGCAGTCGCATCGTCGATGGGGAAGCCAGAAAGGGTCCGTGTATCTGATGGACCAGAAGCTGCCGGTGGCCGTTCCCCGTGTGCGCGACGTCGAGTCCGATACGGAGGTTTCTCTGGCCGCATACCGGGGGATGCAGAGGCCCAGAGCGATGGATGAGAAGCTGCTGCTTCGTGTGCTCAAGGGAATCTCCTGTCGCAACTACAGAGCCTGTGCAGAGTCGGTACCCGAAGCGTTCGGAATTTCGGCATCCTCCGTCTCGCGACGGTTCATCAAAGCCACCGCAAAGAAGCTGAAGCAGTTCCAGGAACGACCGCTCGACGACTACGACTTGGTCGCCCTGTTCATCGACGGAAAGAGCTTTGCCGACGAAGAGATCGTGATCGCTCCGGGCGTCACGACGGACGGCCAGAAGATCCCCCTGGGCTTCGTCGAATCGGCGACGGAGAACGAACGGATCTGCCGTCAGCTGATCCAGGATCTCATCCGGAGAGGCCTGTGCTACAACCAGGGCCTTCTCGTTGTGCTGGACGGCTCAAAGGGACTCCGCAGTGCCGTCACCAAAGCCCTCAAAGGGGATGTGTGCGTGCATCGCTGTCAGTGGCACAAGCGCGAGAACGTCGTCAGCTACCTCCCGGAGGCAGAACGTCCAAGAGTTCGACGGAAACTTCAGAAAGCCTATGACTGCGACACCTACGAGGAGGCAAAGGCCGCACTCGAATCACTCAAACCCGAACTCAAGCTGATGAATCAGTCTGCCGTGGCAAGCCTCGAGGAAGGACTGGAGGAAACCCTGACCCTCCACCGGCTGGGGATGCTCCCGTTCTTGAAGCGAAGCTTCCGAACCACCAATTGCATCGAGGCGCTCAACAGCATGACCGGCAACCTGATACGGAAGGTCAACCGCTGGAACAACTCTCCTCAGCGACACAGATGGGTCGCGGCCGCACTCCTCGACATCGAACCACGCCTGCGACGCGTGAGCGGATACAAACACCTCCCGCTGCTCAGGCAAGCACTGAAAAACAACCTGAATCTCGGCGACAATCAAGATGCTCGGCAGAGAGCATGAATACCACGGAGCCCGATGAGTTTCAACTGACTATGGGACTTGACCCCCCCGGCTCTGCCGGGGAGACTCCCAGAGTTTGACAGTTCCAGAAATATGTAAGAGCCTCCCTTGCCGTGGACCGCTCAAAGCACACGGAAGGAAGGCTCTCTAATGAACAACGTAAGGAGTCTACGTCACACGGTATGGGAGTGCAAGTATGACGTTGTTTGGGTTCGGAAGTATCGTAGAAAAGTGTTGTATGGTGAAATTCGTCGCTATCTGGGCGAGGTGATTCGGGATCTGGCCGCACAGAAGGAATGCCGTGTGGAAGAGGGTCACCTGCGATCCGACCATGTGCACATGCTGATTTCGATCCCGCCGAAGCACTCAGTAGCTCAGACGGTAGGGTTCATCAAAGGAAAGAGTGCGATTCACATTGCTCGGAACTATCTGGGACGCAGGTCGAACTTCACCGGGCAGCATTTCTGGGCAAGAGGCTACTGGGTCTCCACCGTTGGCAAGGATGAACAGACGGTTCGGGAGTATATCCAGAACCAGGAGCGGGAGGACCGGCGTCTCGACCAGCTCAACATTTTCAGGTAATCGCCACCTTTAGGTGGCGCTTGGTTTCCAACCGCTTTGAGCGGTTCACAAGTTTTCAAGCCTCCGGCTTTGCCGGAGGTCATGACTCGTCATACAGTCCCATCAAGCCTTGCTCGCAGAAGCGACGGCGCCATTTGCCAACGGACGCTCCGGACAACCCGACTCGTTCGGCGATCTCCTGATTGGTCAGACCACCATCGCTCAGCAGGACGATCTTCGCCCGACGCACCAGAGCGTGAGGCATGCTGCGCGAACCGGACAACGACTGGAGTTGATCGCGGACTTCATCACTGATGTTCAGTGGTTGTAACGGACGACCTCTTGCCATCGGTTCCTCCTCACAATGAGTGCCTGAGGAACCTTACGACTGTATCACGAATTTTTCTAGTTATTCCTGAGACGAGACACTAGTGTCACGTCCCGCGTATAAGCTTCAAAAGTTTATGGACTTTCTCGAGGATTGAATCTGCCGTGGCGGTCCAGACGAAGGGTGTAGAATTCTCGTTGTAGTGATCAGTGAATTTCTTGATGCAGGCGATCAGGTCCTTGACGCTTCTGAAGGTGCCTCGTCGAATGGCTCTTTGGGTGATGATACCGAACCAGATCTCTACCTGGTTCAGCCAGGAGGCATATGTTGGTGTGTAGTGCACGTGATATCGTTTCCGTGAGGCGAGCCAACGCTTGACGTTCGGGTGCTTGTGCGTGCCGTAATTATCGACGACCAGATGGATGTCGAGATCCTTTGGGACGTTCTTGTCGATGTGCTTGAGGAACTGAAGGAACTCTTTGTTGCGGTGTCTGGGCTTGCACTGAGTCAGAACTTTGCCGGATGCGATGTTGAGCGCTGCAAAGAGGGTGGTCGTGCCGTTCCGGAATATAGCTGTGAGTGACGCCCTCGACGTATCCGAGACCCAAAGGAAGAATCGGTTGTGTCCGTTCGAGTGCTTGAATCTGGCTCTTCTCGTCTACACAGAGCACCATCGCGTTGTCCGGTGGGTTCAGGTATAGACCGACGATATCCCTGACTTTCTCGACGAAGAAGGGATCGTTCGACAGTTTGAAGTGCTTCTGTCGATGCGGTTGCAGGCCAAAAGCTTTCCATACACGTTGAACCGAGGACTTGGAGAGCCCCGTCTCGTCGGCCATCGAACGACAGGTCCAGTGGGTGGCACCCTTCGGTTGCTTCTTGAGCGTCTTGTAGATGAGGGAGGAGATCTCTTCGTCGCTGACCGACCGTGGCCCTCCAGGACGCAATTCGTCATACAGTCCCATCAAGCCTTGCTCGCAGAAGCGACGACGCCACTTGCCGACAGACGCTCCGGACAACCCGACTCGTTCCGCGATCTCCTGATTGGTCAGACCGCAATCGCTCATCAAGACGATCTTCGCGCGACGCACCAAAGCGTGAGACATGCTACGCGAACGAGACAATGACTCGAGTTGATCGTGGACCTCATCACTGATGTTCAGTGGCTGTAACGGACGACCTCTAGCCATCGGTTCCTCCCAAGAATGAGTGCTTGAGGAACCATACGACAGAATCGAATATTTTTCTAGTTATTCCTGGGACGTGACACTAGTGGGCTGTTACGTTAATCGCCTTTGAAATCAGGAGAGCAGAGTCACTTCGAGCCCTTCGTCAGGCTCAGGATAGACTCCGTCGAGAAGTCCCTATTCGCGATTCGTAATGGGCGTGTTCTCGACTACGCTCGAACTGACGCCGCTCAGTCTGGCAGTAAAAGTCCAGTACTGCTTTCGTGACAGGCCACGAGTCGCACTTCTGGCGTGATGCCGATAAGCAGGAGGAACCGCCGGGTTTCTTGGGCACGCCAAATGATGCGGTCGGGTCGCCCATTGTCAACGTCGCTCAGGAGCAGGAACGGTATGAGCACTACACCGAAGCTGACGGATGTGATCTGCGCACGTTGATTCGTTAAACAAGGAGATTCCGATGCTGTTGTGGGAAATGACTTCGCCTAGTGTTGACGCACTTCCTCGCGATATCGTCGTGCTGATTCCCGTCGCGTCGTGCGAACAGCACTCTCTTCATCTGCCGGTGTGGACGGATAGCTTCATCGGTCAGGAGGTGGCGCGTCGTGTTCACGAGAAGGTGCCAGACGACGTGCTCGTGCTGCCGGTGCAATGGCTCGGCTACTCGCAGCATCACGCCCGGTATCCGGGTACGGTGACTGCCGTGTCGAGGACGCACCTGGATCTGATGATGGATATGGTCGACTCGATGGTTCGGCACGGATTCCGGAAGATTCTGCTGCAGAATTCGCACGGCGGAAATGGCGCCGGAATCCAGGTCTTACTTCAGAGGCTGATGGAGAGGTATCCAGAGGAAGAGGCCGAATTCTACTCCCGATGGGCCTGGGGGTCGGGTGAGCGACTCGACGAGATCCGCACGCTCGACAACAAAGGCTCCGGCCACGCTGGATCCGGACGGAGAGCGGGACGGAATGCGAGTTCCCGGGGTAGCCAGCTATCACCGGTTCGATCAGCGAACGGCTCACGGAGGTGTTGGCGATCCGCGTCCGGCGACGGCGGAGATGGGAGAGGCGTTGCTCGAGGTTTCGGCGGAGGAAGTGGCGCGTGACGTTCGAGCTATCCGTGCGTTGAGGCCCTTTGGGTGAGGAGGCGTATGATGAAATCTGGCACCTCGGGCGTTGCCGTAGCCGGCCACACGGCTAGGAGTCGCGACCGATGAAACGAGACTGGAAATCTGACGAATTCCTGAAAATGGTCGCGCTGGGCGAAAGTACGACGGCCGGGGGGTGGAGCACTGCGCCCGAGCGGTGCTGGGTTTCGGTTCTGGCAGCGGTCATCAACGATTTTCAATCCACGTCGATGGCGTTCGTCTATTCGGGGATCGGCGCAAACGTCATTTCCTCCCGCAGTCCCTGCTATGAGCATAGCGGGAAGCCAGCAGCGGACGAGCGTCTCGACAAGCACGTGATCGCTCACCAACCGGATCTGCTCATCATCTCATACGGACTGAATGACGCGCGAGGCGGTACGCCGCTCGATTTCTTCGGAGAGCGTCTGATCCATCTGGTACGTAGCGTTCGCGAGCGCGTTGACCCCGTGATCGTTCTTCCCGGCCCCTACTACATGACCGATTTCACTGTGGGGGGCGTTCAGTGGAGCCACTCCGACCCTCACTATTCAAGAAATACAACGAGACTATCGCCGAAACGGCGAGTGAACAGGACTGTCTGTACGTCGACCTGCTGGCGGCAAACGGAGAAACGGACTGGATGGTGCATTGCGATGGAGTGCACCAGAACGACCTCGGGCATAGGATCATCGCCAACCGAATCTTCGAGGTGCTGGCTCAAAACTGCTCGTGTCTGGCCAGGCAGACCCAGGAAACGGAAAAACACAGTCCAAGGTGGCGGGACGAGTCGACCCTTCGGGCGGATTATGGACATTGATCAACGCACCGTCGAGACCGGAATGTGCTACCCCTCGGCTCTGGGTCGGTTCCGTTGGTTCTGGCCGTGATAGCGGAAGCCCGGGACGTTGTCGGCGCAGTGGGTGCCACGGAAGAGGGTCTGCCGCATCGGGGGCATTTGGGCGACGAGTTCTTCCGGCGGCTGCCACTTGCCCCAGCGTGAGCCGACGCTGTTGTAGAGGTTGAAGATGGCGACGCGGGCATTCTCGGTGTTGGTCCAGGGGCACGTGCTGTGCGCGAGGGCCTCGGTGAAGAAGAGGACAGAGCCAGCAGGGCACTCGTAGGTATCCCAGACTTCAGAGTGGCGGTCCTGTATGGATTCGGGTGCGGTGTAGGCGGCTTTGTGGCTGCCGGTGGCGAGGAGGGTTCCGCCCTGTCCGTATTTGACCGGGGCGAGTTCCCAGACCACACGTGTCAGACCGCTAAAGGCTTTGCCGGGGACGCACTGGTAGTGGTGGGAGTCGACGGCGAAACGGAAGAAACCGCTGCCGTTGTGCGGGCCGAACCTGCCCTGATTGTCCGGGTCGGCGGAGGGAGACCGGATGTTGGAGCCCTCCATGCGGAATCCATAGCACTCGTGAGTCGACAGGTGCGGGTGGGCGAGGAATTCGTTCAGGAATCCGACGACAACAGGGTGGTCGGTCAATTTCTCGAGGGGGCCGGATATGTAGTTGCGTTCGTGCTCAGTTAGGGACTCGGGTTCATCACGGACCCGTTCGGCGTGGCGTCGCGTGTCGTCGGCCACGTCGGCATTCAGTACGCCGGGGACCAACAGCCAGCCGCGAGCGTCGAAGATGTACTTTTGCTCCTGCGTCAGTTCGACGACGGGTTCGCCATCCGCGTTGACGCGAGGAAGATCATCGGGGTCGAGCTGGAGTTTTTCACCGAGGTTCTTGTCTACGACGAAGGGTTCTTGGTCAATGACGGTCATGGGTCCTCCTTGTTGTTGGCTGGGCAGTTGCCTATCTGTTCTATCGTTCGCGGACGTGCGCCATTGGTCTTCGTGTTTCGTTCTGCGTTCCTTGATGGCGGCGCGATTTCCTTTGACTGGTCGCATAGACCCAGGGCTTGTCCGCAACCGGCGGTGATCGGCCTGGGCTAAATCTCCCGCCCTTTCAGGGCGGAAACGCCGGCTGAATCACGACGATTTGAACGCGCCGAAGGCGAAGGCTTCTTCCATCTCTTCCATCACGGACTTGCCCTCGTCGTCGGTGACCATCATGGTGGCCATGTATTTCAGCCAGCGTTCGGCCACGGGGCCTTCGTGACTGCGGTCCAGATGCTCCTTCGATGCTGCGGTGGCAAAGAGAAAGAGACGGCCGTGATAGTGGTAGATGATCATATTCACGTCCTGATCCCGCATGGCTTCGACCATCTCCGGCCAGAGCTCGTCGTGGGCCTTCTTGTATTCCGGATATAGATCAGGATCCTTCAGCTGATAGGTCATTCCAACGGTATACACGTCATCCCCCTACGCGAGAACTGCACATGATCACAACCTACGATCCAGAGAAGCACTACGAACGAATCGGTGACCAGACGCAGTACTTCCTGGACGATACGGTTCTGGAGTGGGTGAAGAATATCACACGCACGCACCATCAGGCAACAAAACACGCCGAGAATCCCGTGCTTCAACGAGATCGGCCGTGGGAGGTGAATCCCCATTTCAACACGACGGTCTCGATGATTCAGGAGCCGGACGGGACCTTTCGATGCTGGTATCTGGACTTCACCTTCATGGCCTTCGAAGGGGGTGGGGCTGAAGGCCAGGCTAAGCCGAAAATCACTTACGCGGAATCTTCCGACGGGATCCAATGGGAGAAGCCCGCGCTGGGAGTGGTCACCGTCGACGGGAACGATACGAACCGGATCGCTTGGGACGAAACTCACGGAACCCCGGTCGCGCTCTGCGTGATCCGCGACGACCACGATCCGAGCCCTGAGCGACGTTACAAGATGGCCTTTCTGCCGGAGAAGTATAACGTCAACCGTCCCAAGAAGACGACGATCTCACACTCCCACTCACTCGGGTTGTGCTTGGCATACTCGTCTGACGGGCTGAACTGGACCTTGGAGGAGAGAAATCCCGTCAGCACGATCTGGGGAAGCGATGTGCTGACTTTGCTCTGGGACGAAGAGTTCCAGAAGTATGTTATCTACGGGCGAGCCCACTACGCCGCGGAAACCGGGAATCCGGACGCCGACCAGTGGTTCGTGAAGCACTACCCGTCTCAGCCGTTCGGGTGGATCCCGAAACGCGCGGTCTACCGGATCGAAAGTGAAGACTTGATCACCTGGTCAGACCCGGTGCGGGTCCTGGCACCCGGGCAAGGGCATAACCTGGATGACGCGTTCTATGCGCTGGCTTACTTCAAGATGGGGCGCTACCACTGCGGGCTGATGCCGGTGTTCCATATGGTCGCCAACACGAAGGACACGGAGCTGGTCTACAGTCACGACGGGGTGGACTGGAAACACTATCCGCACGGCCCCTGGATCATTCCGCGTGGAGGAGGAGAAGAGTGGGATGCCTACCAGATGGACACGGTCATTCCGCCTTTTCGTGTCGGCGACCAGCATTACATCTTCCACGGTGGTGCGGATTTCCATCACGACTGGCATACCGTGGGTCGGACTCAGGGTCTAGATACGCCCGAGACCGAGCTGACGATCGATCAGCTGAACGAGGCGCTGGGTCTGGCCACGCTGAGACTCGACGGGTTCGTGTCGCTCGACGCGGGGATCCGAGAGGGCATCATCTGTACGGCGCCCCAGTTTTCTACGGGTGAAAAGCTGATCATCAATGGAAGATGTGAGAAGAACGGATACATCGACGTGGAAGTCGTCGATGCGATGGAGAACAACTGGGCGGACTATCGCCGGGAAGACTGTGACCGTTTCACGGGAGACGACGTGAATCACGTGGTGTCGTGGAACGGAAACACCGCGATCAACACGATCGTCGGCTACACGCGCTTTCGATTCTACATGAAGAACGCTGAGCTCTACTCGTATCGCATTGCCGATGCGTGACGTGAACCTTAACTCAGAGCATAGGGAACGAAGCGAATGACCACGCCTCCGAAAGATCTTCATCAGGTCGAAACGCTCACCGAGAGCCAGGTCGCGCAGTTCAAGCGTGACGGCCTGCTCGTGCTGCCCGAGGTACTCGACCCCGACCTCTGTCGACAGGCGCGGGACCAGCTGTGGGATGTGATCGGGGAGCATCGGCCGAGCATGAAGCGGGACGATCCGTCGACGTGGGTCCCGTTTGAGGAGGGGGAGGCGGATCGCCTCCACCGACCCGAGGGCGGCGGAGATGCTTACTTTTTCGGAAGCGGTCACCGGCTGTTCACGCGAAACGGTGCGGAAGAGCTCCTGCTGGACACGGCCGTGCGCGCGGTGTGGAACGTGGCCGAGCAGCTGCTGGGCGAGGTGGTTTGGCCGGCGGGACTGAATGAAGAAGGTGTGACCGTGGGTCCGTGCCTGATGACGGAGAAAAACGTGAATGGCATGGAAACCCACCTGGGGGACGAGGCTGAAGCGTGGACCGGGAAGGCGACAGGCAAAGTCGAGGAGCTTCGTCTGCCGAAAACGGGGCCCGTCTGGATGAACGCGCAGGGCGCGCGTGGCCTTTACTGCACGCTGCCGAACAGTCCGTCGCCGAAGGAGAACTATGGGGGGGCACACGCCGAAGCTCTGCTAGAGACGTTCTGGCGACTCCAGATCGCGGCTTACATCGACGACGTTCCGCCGAAGGCGGGCGGTCTGACGTTGTGGCCAGGCAGCCACCGGCGGATCTGGGACTACTGGGAGGCCGTACACCGCGATGTGCCGCCGCCCGAAAGACCAGACGGCGTGCCCGAGTGGAACGGGTATACGGCACCGCCGTTGCCGGACATCAAGTCCGACACGGAACCGATCGTGACGTCGGGACTGGCGGGGTCGGTGGTACTGTGGCACGCCAACCTGCTTCACATGGCCGGTCAGAACACGCGGTCTGACGTGATGCGCCAGGCCTCGATCCATGCGTTCGCGAAAACACCCAAGTCGGTTCCGGCCGAGATGGTTGTGCGGGACCCGCACGGCGACCTGTGGCGGGATTGGTCGGAGGAGGTGCGGTCGATCGAGATAGCAGTTTCGTGAGCAAAGGCCCCAACCCCCCGCATCACCGATGCGTGACGTGGACCTCGAGTTGAACCATAAGGAACGGAGCCGATGACTGAGCTTCCGAAAGATCTTCACCAGGTCGAGACACTCACCGAAACCCAGATCGCGCAGTTCAAACGTGACGGCATGCTCGTACTGCCCGGTGTGCTCGACCCGGACCTCTGTGGAAAGGCGCGAGATCAGTTGTGGGATTCGATCGCAGAGCATCGACCCAGCATGAAGCGGGACGATCCGTCGACGTGGGTCCCGTTCACGGAGGAGGAGGAGGAACGGTTCGCGCAACGTCCGGAAGGCGGGGGCGATGCGTACTTCTTCGGCCACGGTCACCGGCTCTACACGCGAAACGGCGCCGAGGAGCTCCTGTTGAACACGGCGGTGCGCGGGCTGTGGAGCGTGGCCGAGCAGCTTTTGGGCGAGGGAGAGGTCGTATGGCCGGCCGGCGAGGACGAAGAGGGCCTGACGACGGGACCGTGCCTGCTGTCAGAGGGCAACGTCAAGGGCATGGAAACCCACCTGGGACCCAAGGCCGAAGCCTGGACCGGGAAACCGACGGGCAGAGTAGGGGAGCTGCGCTTGCCGAAAACGGGGCCCGTCTGGTCGACCGGGCAGGGCTCGCGGGGCCTCTACTGCACGCTGCCGAACAGTCCGCCACGGTACGGTCACACGTCGGCACACGCCGAGGCCCTGTACGAGACGTACTGGCGGCTTCAGATCGGGGCCTACATCGACGACGTTCCCCCGAATGCGGGCGGCCTGACGCTGTGGCCGGGCAGCCACCGGCGGATCTGGGATTACTGGGAGGCTGTACATCGTGACGCGCCGCCGCCCGACAGACCCGACGGCGTACCGAAGTGGGACGGCCGCTCCGTCCCACCGCTTCCCGAGATCAGGTCCGATACGGAACCGGTCATGACGTCGGGGCCGGCGGGCTCGGTGGTGCTATGGCACGCGAACCTGCTGCACATGGCCGGGCAGAATACGCGACCCGACGTGATGCGTCAGGCATCGATCCATGCGTTTGCGAAGACGCCCGAGTCGGTTTCGACTGAGGTGGTGATGCGGGACCCGAGCGGCGACCTTTGGCGGGATTGGTCTGAGGAGGTGCGGTCTGTTGAGATGGCGTCTTAGGGCAAGTCAAAATGCAAAATGAGTAGGCGCATCAGGGAATCAACGGCTATCGGGATCTTCGATGGATAGAGCCATTCCAGACGCAACCACCGGTGCCGCATCAGCCCTGGGCAAGACCGGCTTTACAGCTAACGGACGCGCACATCCCCACGGGCTGTACACCCGCTACTGGTTCGAGTACGGGACCGATTCCTCATTCGGACAGCGTACTGAGCCTGAGCCGCTGCCTGCCCGTAGGGCCGCCTACTATGCGGAGAGCTGGGATAAGGGATGCAACGGCTGGATGGGTGACTTCGGCTGCCAGGAACAGCATCTAACCGACGGTGGTCCTTCGAAAGGTTTTCTGCGGGTTACGGAACAGCCGGTACGCAGCGACTTCAACCACGATGCCTCCGGCGTCCTGCACCTGATGACCGGTCTTCACACTGGACCGATCAATCCCGACGAGGCCGTTTACCTCGGTGGCGGGGATGGCGACCTTCGAAATGCCCACGTTTCGCTCTACCTACGCGGCCACAACTGGCAGCCGAACGGCTCGGAGTTCGGCCTCTGGCTTCAATGCCAGAGCAACATCGAGCTCGGTCACGATCCAGGATGGCGACGGGCGAACTACTCGTATTGCTCGCATCCCCTCACGGAGTACCTGCTCGACGGTGAATGGCGCCGAGTCGAGTTGGACCTGATCAACGACTCAACCCTGTGGACCTATGGGGGCAACAACAGCATTCAGCAGGGAGCTCACGCAGTCCGCTACGCTTACTGGCCGATCGACCAATGCCTGACCCACGCCAACGTCAATCTTCTCTTTCTGTCGACGTTCGTGAACCCCGAGAATCCGCCGACCGGCTCGGTAGACTTCGACGAGCTCGAGATCGCCTACTGTAACCGGTCGCTCATCTATCCAGGAAACGGTGGAGAGCTGATCAGTTGGCCGGAGCGATCACAGGACGACGCCTCCGCGTTGACCGACGGCTGGCGTACCGGCGAAGGTCGCACGTGGTGCAGCGCGCCTGATCCGGTCGATGCGCAGGAATTCGTCTACCGGTTCGAGCGTGAAGTCGTCGGCGATACCGTACAGCTCCATCAGCACGCCGAGTGGCCTGCGAAGGAAGTTGAAGTTCTGGTTTCGGATGATGGCGAGCTTTTTCGGAAGGTTCTCGAACTCATCCTTGACGAGTACGACTTGGACAATCAAGGGACCACGTTCGGGTTGGGGCGTGACCTTGATATATCAGCTCGTTTCGTGAAGGTTAGGATCCTTTCGGGCTACAGGGATCGGCACTGGGGACTGGGCGAGATCGAGATCTTCGGATCGGGTGCCGAGCTGCCGCACGACGATGTGGGACAGCACGTCAGCTCCGACATCGTCGACCTGACACCGGACCAGACTTATCACTACCGGATGGTGGCTGAAAGCGATGCGGGCAGGAGCTATGGAGAGGAATGCACGTTTACGACGCCTGATTCAGAGAAGCCTCTGGCAATGACCGGCGACGCCACTCAAGTGACTGCAACGACGGCGAAACTGAATGGTCGCATGAGTTCGATGGGCTGCGTCAGCTACTACTACTTCGAGTACGGAAGGACGCCCTACGAGGACACACCCTTCGGGAACGCAACAAATACCGCGGTCGAGTGGAAGCGGCCTTTGACGCCTTCTCCACAAGCTGTGCAGATGCCGGTGCCTGGAACGTTCGCCGGCTTACAGCCGACAATGCGTACTGTCGTGGACAACCTTAAGGATCTGGAGCCGGGTAGCACCTATCATTACAGGCTGGTTGCCGTTAATCAACACGGTGTCGCCTATGGCGGCGACGCTACGTTTACGACCTCGGATCGTTAGACCGACCGTCAGTGATAGAAGCGAACTTTCGGATCCCTAAAACGGCACGCGGTGTTGCGACCCCACGTGGCCAGAGCGATGCCGCCGCGTGTGCTGAAGTCGTCGGTGAGGCGGTTGACGAGCTGACCGTCGATATAAGTGTGGATGGAACGCCCGCGTACGGCGATCACGATGTCGTACTCCTGGCCGTATTCGAAGGTGAAATTTGCGACGTCGAGCTTCGTGACGCCCCGCACACCGCCTTTCTTCATAGTGACGGAAACCGCCTGCCATCCTGTGAGGAAGTCGAGAAAGTAGTAGTCCTTCCCGTTCTTTCGGAACTCGATCTGAAGGTTCGATCCCTTGACGAACGTGGCCGCGACCTTGAACTCGTAAGCGACCCACGTGGAATCCCCTGTAGCCAGTCTGGTGTGATGTTCTTCGCCCGAGTCCACGATAATGGTGTTGCCTTCACGCGACCACACCCCCTCTTCGGCCGCCGTCCAGCCGTCGAGCCCGTCACCCTCGAGCAGCGTTTCCCAGGCGATCTTTCCACGCATCCCACCGAGCTTGGACCTTCCGTAGTCGTTTGCCGGAGTCGGTTCCTCGGTCGAAGCCGGCAGTGACCAACTCACTAATGCGATCAGACTTAGGGTTTGCCACGAAATAAGTGCTGCACTTTTCAAGGTAATGATCTTACGCTCGGAGTGTGGACGTCGAAACTCTCCGAACGAAGTATGAAGCCTTGGCTCCGGTGCTGACGGAACGCACGCGTCGTCTGTGGGCCGCCACGGAAGCCGAAGCGTTGGGTCACGGTGGGATCGCGATTGTGGCTCTGGCGACAGGAATGTCCAGAGAGCGGATCTTTCGTGGCATTCAGGAGTTGAGGTCGGACGAACCTTTGGACCCGGCTCGCATCCGGCGTCCAGGCGGCGGTCGTAAGCGGAAGGCCGACACGGACCCGACGCTGTGGCAGGACCTGAATGATCTGGTCGAGCCAACGACTGCGGGGTCGCCTGACGACAATCCTCTGAGATGGACATCGAAGAGCACTCGCAAACTGGCCGCCGAGTTGCAAGCGATGGGGCATTCGGTGAGCCCCAGGATCGTTGCCAATCTCCTGCACGAACACGATTACACGCTGCAGGCGAATCGGAAGACAAGGGAGGGATCTGCACACCCGGATCGGGACGCTCAGTTCGTTTACCTCGATGATCGGATTAGCCAGCAGCAGCAGCAGGGCCTTCCCGTTATCTCGGTGGACACCAAGAAGAAAGAGTTGATCGGCGACTTCAAGAATCCTGGCCGAGAATGGCGACCCAAGGGAGACCCGGAGCGTGTGAAGGTACACGATTTCATAGTGCCTGCTCAGGGCAAGGCGATCCCTTATGGAGTGTATGATCTGAGCCGTGATGAAGGCTGGGTAAGTGTCGGTATCGATCACGACACGGCCAGCTTCGCCGTGAATGCGATCCGAAGTTGGTGGAAGAACATGGGACGGCCCGCCTACGGCACTTCGACGCATCTGCTAATCACGGCGGACGCAGGCGGCAGCAACGGCGCCAAGACGCGGCTGTGGAAGTGGGAGCTGCAGCGCTTTGCGAATCGCACTGGCCTGACGATCACCGTATGCCACTACCCTCCTGGCACTAGTAAGTGGAACAAGATCGAACATCGCCTGTTCTCCTTCATCGCTATGAACTGGGCGAGGCAAGCCCCTGGTCAGCCTGGCTGCAACCGTGAATCTCATTGCCGGAACGACCACTCAAGCCGGTCTCCGAGTACGCTCCGAGATCGACAAGCGACCCTACCCTAACGGGGTCAAGGTGACCGATGAACAGATGACCCAAATCGATCTCACTCCGCACGATTTCCACGGCGACTGGAACTACACGATCCGGCCAATGGCTCAACATTGAGATCGACCGTTTATTTATGGCTATATTCGGATCTCTCAACGAGATGAAGTGGGTGAAGGTGCCGTGGTTCCTGGCATGGGGGCGCGGTTAGAGTGTGCGGAACCTCTTCGGAATCTGCTCAGGGATGTTTATGTCTCCGACGGTAAGGAAGATCATATCGTTGAATGCGTCGAGTGTGCGGAATCCGCTGGCTCGGTTCTTGACGATTTGGACGATTCGGTTGAGGCCTTCGGCGATGGCGTTGGTAAGACGCGTGTTCACGAATGCGAGGACGCCGAAGAAGTGCTGTCGCAGGGTCCTGACGAACTTTCGCAGGGGTTCAAGTCGACTTCTGAGTGCGGACGTCGTCCAGCATTTCAGGAAGCGTTCGGCAGCCCAGGGCGCTTTGTATTCCCAGAACTGCTCGAACTCGTCCTTGAGTCTCCAGGCTCTATAGATTCGGTAGTTCGCCTTCTCCAGTGCTTTGAGTGTCCGAGTATCCCCTCTGGAGCGTGTCGCTGAGTGCCGGTAGAGGAGCCATCGGAGGCCCTTCATGGCTTTGCGCTCATCCGGGGCAGCTTTACGCCACTGGTCCTTACGGACCTCGTCAACGGCGGCATTGAGAGCCTTGACGATGTGAAAGCGATCGAGGACCAGCTTGGCATTCGGACAGTGTTCCTGGATGGCTCCGATGTAAGCTTCGCTCATGTCGCAGCAGGCCCACTCGATCTTGGATCTCCGGTAGGGACTGAGAGCCTCTGTGAAGAACCGATCGATCGTTTTACGCGCCCTGCCGCGGCCAACCCACACCACGCAGGAGCGGTCCAGATCGTAAACGAGCGTGGCGTACCTGTGACGCTTGGCGTAGGAGATCTCGTCGATCCCGATGGTTTTGAGCCCTCGGATACGATGACCTTCACGAAGCCGCGTGATGGATCGGTGAAGGAGATCCGACAGCGTCGAGGCAGAGATGCGCAGCAACTCGGACGCCGCCTTCTGCGTCATGGTCTGGCAGTAGCGCAGCATGGCATACTCGAAGCGATACGTCACCCGAGAGAACCGCTCCGCCCACGGAATCTCCTCGACCACACGACCGTGGGTAGGACACCGAATCTCCCGAGGATGGTAGAGAAGCCAGACCCTCCACCCGCACACCGGAATGTCACGCCACCGACGCGGATGGGGCATTGTGCGGACGATTTTACCTCGACGGCCGCACTCCGGACAACAACAACCATTCTTATGGGGCTTTACGGCGATGACGAAACAGCTTCTCCCCTCAAACCACCAGCTGACAACACGGAACCCCTTGAATCTCAGCAGTTTCGATAGTAATCTGCTCCCGGTCATAGGTCGCACCCCCTTCGCTTTGATTGTCCTACACACACAACCAAGCGTAGGGAACGATCTATGACCTTGTCATTCTATAGTTTCACCGTTGAGAAACCCGGATAGAGCCTTATTTATTCGCGAACCCTAAGTCTCACCCGCACCCGAGTTTGTCTGTAGCTCGAGCGTAGCCGAAGAGGCGCCGACACCCAGGTTGTTACGGAGGCGGTTCCCGACGATGACGAACGACGTGTCGACACGTTCGTTCAGCTCGATCTCCGTTCCCAAGGATCCATCCGTCGAATTGGCAATCCACATTCGCTGCACCTGAGTCGGCGAGGTGATCGTCGCCCACGTCGTCACAGCGCCAAAGTCTGAGGAAGTCAGAACGATTCGGATGTTCGGCGAGCTCGTTCTTCCATCCGGAGCCGCCAGTCCCTGGTTCGGCACGAGCGTCGGGTCGACACCCCCGTTGTCCACATCGACGGCCTCCCAGGAAATGACCACCGGTTCCTCGACGGAAACCTGGATATCTTGCGCAGGTTGTGTTCCCCGGATGTAGGGCGGATGTCTGAAGACGACACCCTGAGGTGTGGTACCAACTTCTGTGAAAGAGATAAGACGGCTGGTACTGCCACCAGTGATGATGCCGTAGATGTCGGTTCTCGGAACAGTCGTTCCCTCGGTTGCGGGTGCTGTGAAGTTCCAGATGTCCCGCGCGAACTGGTTGTCGAACATCCCGTCCGGATCTTCGGCGATACTGGTGACAATCGTATGCGTGTCATTGTCACCACGGTTCAGGAAGTTCAACAGATCCGTTCCGTTCGAGTTTCCACTCGTATAAGCCACGCTCTTAGAAACATCCCTAAAGCTGGATCGCGTGCTGTAGTAGAGATCGATGGACGCGTTATTGTCGACATCGACGTCTCCGGCCAAGCCCAGTGATCCCCACGAGATGGCCACAAATCGCTGGGCAGGTCCTGGGAGCAGGTTCTTTCCATCCAGGTCTTGCTGCATCTGCGTGACGTCGATCCCGGTAGTGACATCGATGTCTCCATCATTCTGCAGATCGAAGTCGTTTAACGAAAACGAGTCAGGGTTGATGTTGGGTGAGTGTGTCACCGTCAGCGTCGTAAAGCTTGGTGAAGATTGGAAGGGATCGTCCTGTACCTGCCGCAGTACACGGTGACTGTCGACCCCGTCTGTTGCCGCGAAATACACCGAGAAGCTGCCTTCAGGTATGAAGTCCGTGACGAGCTGGGTAATACTGTCACGGGTCAAGCCGATGAATCCAAACGACTTCTCATTTATGGACAGCGTGTCCGATCCAGAGACCTTCGTCGCGTTGGCGACGCTGTCGATGCCCGTATCCACGAAGTTCGCGGAGGTAAGACCACTCTGCGTAGACACGAAGATGGTCATCTCAACATCCCCGGGATTGTCCACGTCTTCCAGCAGGTAGAGCAGTTCCACGACGCTCAGAGAGCTCGGTGTAGCCCCATTGTTCAGGCTGCTGATGGCAGCGCCTCGTTCTACGAAAGAACCGGTATCCAGGGTGATGTTCCGGTTGTCTTTTCGGTTGCCTGCGACAACGGCCATGCCAGGGATGTCACTCGGGACCTGGATGATCCCCGTGGAGGAGAAATCATCGCCACCGTCGTCATCGTAGTCCCAGCCCACGATGATGAATTCAGGCGGATGATTCACGAGCAACGGACCACTTCGCGAAAGGAACGCACCTGCCGTGAAGACACCTCGACGGGTGTCATCGAAGTCGGCCTTGGCACTACCCCCGCTTGTGTTGTTCACAGAGGGGAATCGATCCGGTGCCGGGTCAGCGAGCACGTAGACATAGTAGACGGTGTTGTCGGTCGTCTCCTCGAGAGAGATGACGGCGTTCGTGCTATCTGCCGTCGTCGGTGCAAAAATGGTTGTGTAGTTCTCTCGAATAAAAGTGCGGGGTACGACACGCGGATTCTGCCGCTGCCGACTAATGGAGTGCGATCTGCGCCCAGTGTGAAGTGTGTCAGATCGGCCAACGTTGAGGGACGACGGATGAGAGTCGAATCGGTCGACAGGTAAAACGTGTAGATGATGTCCGGCCGGCCGTCAGAGAATCCGGTGGATGCGGATAGACCGGAAATGCCCGTATGGCTCAGATCAGGCAGCGCGCTCGGGAAATCAATCTTGTAGAAGCGACCGCCGAGTGTCGTCGTGTCGCCAATCGTCGAATCAGGATCCGAGAACTGAAACTCTTGAACTCGCAAGTTCTGAAGTTTTGAAACCGTGGGTGTCTGGCGGGTACCCACGTCTGAGCTGAAATCGAGTGTATAGACGGTGTCGACACGCGATCCTTGGGGGATGCCCGCAAATGCGGTGGGCGTCGTGAGGTCGAATTCGACGGTGACGACGGAGTTGGCAGCCGTACCAGTCAGGCCAAACGCCAGGGTCGTTGTGGTCGGAGATCCCGCGAAGAACGAGTTCGTCGCCGCCCCGTTCGTCGTCGTCGTCACGGAGTTACTGACCACCGTGAGTTCGGCGGGAACGGTAATGGTGAACGCCCGAGTCGCCGGACCGGCAGTTCCACCCAGCGTGATATCGAATCGCTGGTGGTACTGATCGCCAGACAGGGGCTCGATGCCGTTGACAACCTCGTCGGGTTGCAGGGTCACGGTCTGGGCCTGGAGCGATCCAGTCCAGAATGCGACCAGCAGCGTCAACAGGATGCCCGATTTGCGTTGACGAATGAGTGGGTTCATGGGGATTTTCCTGGTTCGGAGCCAGGAGAGCGATTGGTCTTACCCAAGCTACTGGTATTTCAGGTGGTTACGTCCGTGTAGTTACCTTCGATCGCCTCCATGACCGGTCCGTGGGGTCCCGGCTCTAATTGATGTAACTAGTTGTTTTTTTTGACCAACGATTCCATTCACCGGTCTATGTGGGTTGGCCGGATGCAGGCCCCCTTCTCATGTATCGGCGATGGAGCTTGAGTCTTTAGTCCGACTCGAAACTTTTTTCAAAAAAAGTAAGGGCCGGAAGCAAACGCTCCCGGCCCTTTTCCAATCTTTCAAACTTCAATGTGCAAATCCGTTATCTCATCGCCAATGCCGCCGCCCCCAGCAGCACCGATCGATCCCCTCTCGCCGCGGGTAGAATGCGGACAGCATTACGATGAACAGGCATGACTCGATCCCTCGTCGCACGACGAAGAGGTTCGAACAGGATGCTGCCCGCGCGAGCGACCCCACCCCCGACAACGACACAGTCCGGCGCAAAGGTGTTCACCGTCGTCGCGATTCCCACACTCAGGTAGCGAGCCGTTTCCTCGACCAACCTGGCGGCAAGACGATCCCCTTCTTTCGCCGCCGACATCACATCCCTAGCGGTGATTACTCCCGAGGTTCTGTAGACCTTTCGCAAGCTGCGGCTCCTTCCACCCGCCACAAGGGCCTCCACGGCACGGCGACCGATCGACGACCCCGAGCAAAGAGCCTCGAGACATCCGCGATTGCCGCAGGCGCAGACCGGGCCCTCTTCCAGAATGGGGACGTGCCCCATCTCGCCGGCCTGACCGTTGGCGCCTCGGTAGATTTCACCGTCGATGATCACACCGCCCCCGATTCCTGTGCTAACCGTGTAATAGACGAGGTGCCGACACCCACGGCCTGCACCGAACGTCAGCTCGCCCAGGGCACCCAGATTGGCGTCGTTGTCGACCACGGTCGGAAGACCGAGTGCATCCTCGATCAGCTTCGACAGCGGAACGTCGTCCCAACCCTGAACGTGCGTAGAGTTGATCACACGCTGGTCATCGAACGCCACCGGACCGCCGAATCCCACACCGCACGCCGTCACTCTGAACGATTGGCAGAGCTGCCGCCCGTGCTCGATCACGCGGTCGATCATCCAGGGCGCACCGCCGGCCGCATCCGTCTTGCCCCGCTCGATGCGGGTCACCTCACCTCTGCGGCCGATCACCGCGAGCCGGTACTGAGTCCCTCCGATGTCGATCGCAAGAACCACCTGTCACCCATTCCAGTTCACACCCAGTGCCTTCAAGTGGGATAAAGACTGCTCGACCCTCGCGCAGACTTCAGCCTCAGTCAGAGATTCGCCTTCGATCCCCTCGATCTCGAGCGTCATCGGACCGGAAAACGAGGCCGCCCTCAGTATGTCGAAAATCGATGTGAAATCGACGATGCCTTGGCCCAGTGCTGGGAAGTGCCACGTGCGGTATTCGCCGTTCGTGTCCTTGAGGTGAACAGCCCCAACGTGATCGACAATCCGCCTCAGCTCTGATACGGCATCGACACCTTCATTATAGTAGTAGAGATTGGCCGTATCGAAATTGACCCCCACGTTTGGATGGGCAACACCCGACATCGTCGCAAGGGCGACATCCGCATTCGTCACCA
The DNA here is from genome assembly GCA_965198115.1 of Candidatus Latescibacterota bacterium. Taxonomy (GTDB): domain Bacteria; phylum Latescibacterota; class UBA2968; order UBA2968; family UBA2968; genus UBA6620. The sequence goes on from OZ240241.1 coordinate 5,916,736, forward strand.
GGTCCGGATGCGTCTCCAGGGCCACCGTCACACCCCACTCGGCCGCAGCATCTCCGATGTTCTGAAGCCGTCCGTAGACGTAGTCCAGATCGAGTTCGCCCGTTTTGACGCTCGTGAACACCGTCTTGACGTCGAACTCGGCAACGGTTTGGAGAGCGTGTGCAAATCGGACCACCACGTCGTCCGCGTCCATCTGACAGGGAACGATCAACGACGAAGCGGATAGACTGTGATCTTCGAGCTCCTGGCGAACGCCCTGGGCCTCCCGGCTATCCGGACACTGAATCTCCACGTGTTTCACACCCATTTCGGCCAGATGCGCGTACGCGCGATGACGATACGGACCATAGCTGGCCAAATTGCAGGCGACGAGGGCATTCATCTACAATCACTCGATGGATGGTCAGAACAATCGTTGGAGAAACATCAGCGCGAGGAAAATCACGATAGGCGATAGGTCGAATCCACCCATCGGAGGAAGGAGACGGCGAACAGGAGCGAGCACAGGCTCCGTGAGCGCATAAATCACGCGGACGACGGGATGGTAAGGATTGGGCGAGAACCACGACATTAGGACCCGTGCCAGGATGACGTACCAGTATAGTGTCAGGAAACTCGAGATCAGTCCCACGTGATTCCCCTATCTTGACGGCAGGATGTAATCTGGTAGTTTTCAAATGCAGGCCGTTAGGTCGCATCACCTCCTATCTACCCCTCCCTTGATAGGAATACGCCCAACGGTCTGCATTTTTGTTGACCCGTGTGGCGGATCGGTTTAGGTTTGACCCACTGAGTGATGCAGTAGTCCCCCGAGGGCACGGAGGGAGCCCTTGGGGGATTTGTCTTTGTATGTCAAGAGGCGCTCGGCAGACCAACTGGGTGGACCACGTCTACCCCCGGTCACCCCGTTTCTTCCTGTCACCTACATACGGCCTGCTTGATTCGACCGTCGAAAGGATGGTCCGAACAGAAGAATGATCGACAGGCTGCTGTAAACGCCGATCGGCCCACCGATGCCCCAGGAAAGACCGAACTCAACCCCTTTGTAGATAAAGAAACCGATCCCCGTCGTCACTCCGAAAGCAACCGCCGTGCGGAGGGCGCGAACAAAATCCTCAGCCTGCTCCTCGGTACTCGGCTTGTTCAGCCCGAACACGAGTCCCACCGCAAGACCTGCGAAGAGACCTTGCCTGACCAAGTAGGCTTCCAGAAGCCTCTCCGTCAGAATCAGCACGGCCAAAATCAGACCGCTCCATCCTGTGGCACGACGCCAGGTCAACCCGAACCCTCCCGTGGACAAGGAACGATGAGAGCATAAGCCCGGGGTCGAAGTCCGTCAACGACGCCACAGACGCCCGATGATTGAACACGCGGTCAAGTCCCATAGTCAGTTGAAAACTCATCGGGCCCCGTAGTTTGGTCAGGCTCTCTTTTGAGCATTCTGTTCGTTGTCGAGATTCAGATCTTTGTTCAGTGCTTGCCTGAGTAGGGGAAGATGTTTGTATCCGCTCACGCGTCGCAGGCGAGGTTCGATGTCGAGGAGTGCGGCAGCCACCCATCTGTGTCTCTGGGGAGAGTTGTTCCAGCGTCTGACCTTCCGAGTGAGCTCGCCGGTCCTGCTGTTGAGGGCTTCGATGCAGTTGGTGGTTCGGAAGCTTCGTTTCAGGAATGGGAGCATACCCAGCCGGTGGAGGGTCAGGGTTTCCTCCAGGCCTTCCTCGAGGCTCGTTACGGCAGACTGATTCATCAGCTTCAGTTCGGGTTTAAGTGATTCGAGTGCGGCCTTTGCCTCCTCGTAGGTGTCGCAGTCATAGGCTTTCTGGAGCTTCCGTCGAACTCTTGGACGTTCCCTCTCCGGGAGATAGCTGACGACATTCTCGCGCTTGTGCCACTGACAGCGATGCACGCGCACATACCCTTTGAGGGCTTTGGTGACAGCACTGCGGAGTCCCTTTGAGCCGTCAAGCACAACGAGAAGGCCCTGGTCGTAGCACAGGCCTCTCCGGATGAGGTCCTGGATCAGCTGGCGGCAGATCCGTTCGTTCTCCGTCGCCGATTCGACGAAGCCCAGGGGGATCTTCTGGCCGTCCATCGTGACCCCCAGAGCGATCACGATCTCTTCGTCGGCAAAGCTCTTTCCGTCAATGAACAGGGTCACGAAGCCGTAGTCGTCGAGGGGACGCTCCTGGAACTGCTTCAGCTTCTTCGCGGTGGCTTTGATGAACCGCCGCGAGACGGAGGACGCTGAGATACCAAACGCTTCTGGAACCGATTCGGCACAGGCCTTGTAGTTGCGGCACGAGATCCCCTTGAGAACACGAAGCAACAGCCCCTCGTCCGTCTTCTTGGGCGTCTGTAGAGCCCGGTATGCAGCCAGGGAAACCTCTGCGTCGGCCTCGACGTCGCGCACCCGGGGAACGTCTAACGGGAGCTTCTGGTCCATCAGATACACGGATCCCTTCTGGCTTCCCCACCGACGATGCGCCTGCTCCGAACCTTTGCGCGCATACCGAACGCCTGCGAGCTGCTCGACCTCCTGCTGGAGGAGGTCTGCCACTGCCTCCAGACCCAACGGGATCAACGCCTGGATCACCGACAAACGCGTCTCCAAATCGATGACATCGCCCTCAACCTTGACTTCACCATCGCCTACAAATAGCTTCTCCATCTGGGCTCCTTTCTTACGGGTATACGCTCCTACACGTCTACCCAACGTAAGTTTGGAGCCCTCTAAGTTTCAACTACGATAGGCACAACACCGAACACGCGGGACTTCTGATGATTTCAACTTGACCCCCACTCGCACCTGCCTGATCTTTCCCATCACAGCGGGAAACGAAGCTATCTCCTTATGAAGTAAGGGGATAGCCCTTCTTAAAGAGGTTCGGTTGGCCAAGAACAATACCATCGCCCAGGTCGGAAAACGCAAAGTTCAGATCAGCAACCTGGACAAGTGTCTCTTTCCAGAACCGGGCATCATCAAGGCCGAATTGATCGAATACTACCTGGGGACCGCACCAACGCTCCTGCGACACATCAAGGGTCGCCCCCTGTCATTCGTCCGGTATCCCGACGGTGTGACCGGGCAAAGCTTTTATCAAAAAAACAGCCCGGAGGGCACCCCGCCCTGGGTCGAGCACATCCTTGTCGGAGACGGAGAGAAGAAGCTCAACCACGTCGTGGCAACGGAAGAGGCCACCCTCGTCTGGACTGCGAACTTGGCGTGTATCGAAATCCATCAAATTCACGCACGGCTCCCTCACGTCGACCGCCCGGATTACGTTGTCTTCGATCTCGACCCGCCGGAGGGCCAGGACTTCTCAGAGGTCGTCGACCTAGCAATCGACTTTAGAGTCCATCTCGAATCCCTCGGCTACACGACCTTCGTCAAGACGACGGGCCGCAAAGGGCTCCACGTCGTGGCTCCCCTCGAACCCACGTCGTCCTTCGACGAAGTCTTTGCCGCAGCCAAGGATGCCGCAACACCCTTCGTGAATTCGAATCCAGACCGCGCAACCCTGCATATCAAGAAAGAGGCTCGTAAGGGACGGATCCTGGTCGACGTCTACCGCAACAGGCCACAACAAACCATCCTCTCCCCCTACAGTGCCCGCGGTATCGAGCAAGGCTCGGTCAGCACCCCGATGACTTGGGAAGAGCTCGAGACCCTCGAGGATCCTTCCGTCCACAACATCCGCACACTACAGGACCGTCTCGTCGAGGAAGGCGATCCCTGGGAGGCGATCGCGGCCTACGCGACGCCGCTCCACACGGCAGTCCCTAAATCGCGCGCATCGGCCAAGACACGTCCCGCTTCACGCACGTACAAATCGCCTGATGCGTTGAAATCCTACGAGGATAAACGAGACTTTTCGACCACGCCCGAGCCCCCACCCGGTTCGGTAGCAGGCTCCGGAAACGGATTCGTCGTTCATCGCCACCACGCGTCGCGGCTGCACTATGACCTGAGGCTGGAACATGATGGAACCCTGCTCTCGTGGGCGGTCCCGAAAGGGCTGCCACCTCGACCGGGAATCAAACGCCTCGCAGTAAAAGTCGAGGATCATCCACTCGAATATCTCGACTTCGAAGGACGCATTCCGAAAGGTGAGTATGGCGCAGGACCCATGTGGGTCTTCTCTCGGGGTACCTACGAGATTACCAAGGACAAGAAAGACTCCTTCTACTTTCGTCTCAACAGCCGGGAGCTCAACGCCGAATACCGGCTCATCAACACTCGAGAAAAGGAGTGGCTGCTCGAGAAACTCGACGAGCCTCAGGTGGACTGGTTCACCCACCCCGTCGATCCAATGCTCGCGGATACGGCCGAAGCGCCACCGAACGCGGACGATCACACCTTCGAAGTCAAATGGGATGGCATCCGTGCACTCGTCAAGATCGAGGAGGGCGATCTGCGGCTGACCAGTCGGAGCCAGCGCGACCTGACCTACGCCTTCCCGGAGCTCAGCGACGCCGAAAAGTCCCTACGCGCGACATCGGCGATTTTCGATGGCGAGATCGTCTGCCTCGACGACGACGGAAAACCGGTCTTCCAGCACACGCTCAGTCGCATCCAGCAAAAGACAGAAGGATCCATCAAACGAGCGCAGGCACGTCATCCCGCCGTGTGCTATCTGTTCGACTGCCTGTATCTGGACGGAAGACCAGTCGTGGCGGAGCCGATCGAGCGACGTCGGGCGTGGCTCGAGGATGCCATCCGGCCCGAAAGCGCCTACAGGATGAGTCAGGCCCTCGACGACGGAAAGGCGCTGTTCGAAGCTGCTCAGGAGATGGGTTTGGAAGGGATCGTGGCCAAAGAACGCGGATCGGCCTATTATCCGGGTAGACGGAGCGCCAGTTGGCTCAAAATCAAGGTTCGCCAGACGACAGAATGTCTCGTTATAGGCTATACTCAGGGAAACGGGGACCGGGCGTCGACGTTCGGCGCCCTCCAGCTCGGGGTTCTCGATGAGGAGCATCTCCGGTATGTCGGCAAGGTCGGCACGGGATTCGACGACCGGCTCCTGAAATCCGTATCGAAAGTGGTGAAGGCCGTTCCCGAGACCGACCGTCCCGTCGACACCAAACCCATCGACGACAAAAAGACCACGTGGATCGAGCCGACAATCGTTTGTGAGCTCCAGTACGCGTCCTGGACCGTGAACGACACGCTTCGCGAGCCGGTTTTTATCCGCCTGCGCCCAGATCTGTATATTGAGGCGTAAGCAGGAGTCAGAAAAACACGAAGGGGGGCCAGAGGTTCCCCTTGATACACGACAGGCAACTCGTTCTACGCAATTTTTGGCAACGACGTCCCGGGAAACTGCGGAGGTATACCCAGGTATCCCCGTTTCCTTGGGGTCTTCGTGTCTTAGCGTTGAATACTCCCCAGAGGTCGTTTATGCCACGCAACATCGACGATATCGGTTGGAACGCATCGAGTGAAGTCGGCGCCGTCGCAGCAGGAGGTGCGGGTGCAGTCGATGCTGGTCTCCAGATACTCGAAGCTGGAGGAAACGCAGCAGATGCCGCCGCGGCCACCATCTTCGCCCTCCAGGTCACCGACCACGGCGCGTGTTGCATCGGCGGCGAGGTCCCGCTCCTGATCCACATCGCGGAAACGGGCGAGACAAAGTCGCTCTCCGGAATGGGGCGCGCTCCGCTATCTCAGGACGCCATCGATTGGTACATGAAAAACGGGATCCCAGGTCCCGGCGACATGAAGATGGCGCCTGTGCCGTCCGTCGTTGACCTGTGTATCACCACACTCAAGACCTACGGTACGAAGTCCCTAGAACAGATCATCGCACCCACGCTTGTCATCCTTGATGCCGGTACGGAGGAATGGGAACCCAAGCTCGCCAGGACCCTGCGTCGGATGGTCGACGAGGAACAAGCGACGTCCGGAAGCCGTGAGGAAAAACTCCAAGCCGCGTGTGATCGTTTTTATGGTCGCAGCAAGCGCTATAACGACATCGCCGAGGAACTCGAGGCTGAATTCAAGAAACACGGCAGCTTCCTGCGCATCTCCGACCTCGCGAACCATCGTACCCGCATCGAAGACCCTGTCACCGCCGATTATCGAGGCCATACCGTCTGCAAGTGCGACACGTGGACGCAGGGCCCCTTCCTCCTTCAAGCTCTACGCCTGATCGAAGGTTTCGATGTGAAGGAGATGGGTCATCTCTCGGCAGACACCATTCATCTTTCAACCGAGATGCTCAAACTCGCCATGGCCGACAGGGACGCCTACTATGGCGATCCCGAGTTTGTCGACGTTCCGCTCGATACACTCCTCTCGGACGAGTACACCGACATGCGCCGACCCCTGATCGACATGACCACGGCGGATCTCGAAGCACGACCGGGAGATCCATACGAGATGAAACCCGTCGCTCAGAACGGCGTATTTCGACCTGGTGGTGACGGCACTACCACCTGCGTCGTCGCAGACCGCTGGGGCAACGTCGTCGCCGCGACGCCCAGCGCGAACGTCGACCGCAGCCGGATAGATGGGGGCGAGGCGGGCGTCACCTACGGCAACCGGCTCAAAAGTCTCAACACCGTACCTGGCCATCCCAACTGCATCATGCCGGGAAAGCGACCGCGCATCACCCTGACGCCCACCCTCGTCCTCAAGGATGGCAAACCGATTTATGCCATGAGTGTGGCCGGCGGGGACAAACAGGACCAGGCGATGCTCAATCTCATCATCAACGCCGTCGACTTTGGTATGCTCCCGTCAGACGCCGTCACCGCGCCCCGATTCTGTACCTACCATCATCAGAACTCATTCGACCCGAACCCGGACCGATCGCAGACGTTCAACAACGCCGGCGCCCTCGAGCTCTGCTCTGACATCCCGGAAAGTGTTCGATCGGACCTGGCGCAGCGAGGCCATCCTGTCGAGGCGAAAGACGGCGCCATCGCCACTCCCGTGATGCTCAAAGTTGAAGACGGCACGATCCACGCCGCCGGCGACCCGAACGCCAGACGCCACGCCGACGGGCTATAGCAACTACATTCGTTCTACACTCTGCAATGGAGCCAACCACAATCACCCGGCTCGCGGAGACCGTCTACGAGTCCTCCGCGATGTTGGCGGGCATGCAACTAGCCTGAATCATGCATGAATTTGAGTTTAGGTTGTTTTGGAGTGATGTGATCACGCACAGGATTTGTTCTCGGCTTCTTCGGATGTCCAAGGTCCCGTAAGCGGTCTCTACGAGTCGCAAGAGTCACGATTTTCGTCCGGAACAGGTGTTGTTTTGCGACGTGTACATAGCTGTCCCCGGTATAGATCGGCGTTGTTACTGCGTGTTCGTTTCGAGCCTGGTGATGATTGACACCAAGACGTTTTTGAGTGGATACGATGTTGGAAAATGGAATCGGATTCTTCGTGCGCTTTCAATGACTCTCGCGCCGATTTTGAGGAAACGGTTCTGTATCGTGTTGACCTGAGGTTTGGTCCACGCGGTGCCCTTGAGTCCCTGTGATCGGAGTGCGTGAAGCAAGGCGTATGCAGCACTGTGTAGAAAGAGTCGGAACTGGTTGGCTTCAAACTTGTGGCACGATGTTCGATCGGATACGATCATAGATAAAGCCGTCTCGATTACTCTGTAAATTGGTCACGCGGTATCTTGGATTTGCTTCGCCGTTTGTGACTTCAGCCTTGTGAATGATCCGGCGAGGCTGCCGGTAGGTGCCAGCCTGATATGAGAAGGATGAGAACAAGCGAATCGTCTCCTTATGCTCGCTCAGACGTAGCGCTTGGTCCATCAGGTTTTGTCCAGCCGCTTTGAGCTTGGAGTTGGCGCCCTGGCCCAGAACGTAGTAGATACCGTTGTCTTCGCAGAAATCGTGCATCTCTGGTGAGCTGAACTTTGAGTCTGCGCGAACGATGATCTCCACGTTTGGCCAAGATCCGCGTAGGTGTTCCACCAAGCGCTTGAGAATAGAAACGACCTGTTTACCGTTCGTCGGATGCCCGGGTCTCAAGATCGTCGTAATGAGCTTGCCGCTTTGGCCTTCATAGATATGTAGCGGCATATAGCAGTGTTCATTGTAATACGCGTTGAAGAGTGAAAATTGTTGCGCACCGTGCGTTGGGTCATCCGTGTCGTCGATATCGAGAATGATGCTTGGGGGTGCCTGGTCATACGATGCGATGAACCCGTCTACAAAAGCCCGTGCGAGCCGATACAAATCCGAGCGTCGCACATCATTCTCAAGTCGTGTCATCGTTGATTGGCTCCCGAGATCAGGACCGGAAAGAGGAAGCCGATCGCAGGCAGCCTTGACGCCCGGATCGTGGCGCAAATCATCACAATCGACGGCATCTTCATAGCCGCAAGCGATCTGAAAAACACGCTGCTTCACAAGATCCAAAAGCGTGTGATCGATATAGCTTGGGTGACGACGATCTCGCAAAGCATCTACCATTCTGGCGATCAATCCCATCTGAGACTCAAGGGCGCGAAGCAACAGAACTCCACCGTCACTCCTGACGGCGCCACCGGCAAAATCAGCCTCAACTACCTTGCCCGAAATGCTTGCGAATGGTAACCGGATCTGACTAGGTTCTATCACGGTAGTTCCTTCCAAGTGTTGTTTTGATGTGTCAGCCCTAATGTAGGGAAAAACAAACACTTGTACAAGGAGACTACCTTTTTTATGCATAATTCAGGCTAATTGTATTTAAATAAGTTAGCATAAAAGAGCTTAGTGTCACCGCAGGACTCAAGAAGGTCGAGAAATCCAGCCGATACCCCATCACCCACCAGCTCTGTGCGGCGAGACCGCGTCTACCCTTCCATCAGGCTCGAGATTTTCCGATCGAGTAGTGCGCGTTCTCGGTTGGAGGAGGTCTTTTTTCTCGCAGTGGCGAAAGCCTCCCGAGCACGGTCGATTTCGCCGGCTTCGACGTGCAGCTGCCCGAGCGTTGCTTCGAAGAGATAGTATCGATCCAGCGCGGCTAGACGTTCGATTTAACCGATGGCGCTGATTCCGGCGGCCGGTCCCTGGACTTTCGACAGCGCGATGGCCCTGTTGAGCTGATAGATCGGGGACGGCTTCAGCTCGATGAGTGTGCCGTAGAGGTCGAGAATCGCACTCCAATCGGTTTCTGCCACGCTGGGGGCGATGCAGTGGAGCGCAGCGATGGCTGCCTTGAGATGGTAGGTCGAGACACGAAGGGCTTCAGATGCTCTTTCGAGATCTCTCAGACCTTCGGTGATGAGTGCGCGATCCCATCGAGAGCGATCCTGATCCTCGAGCAAGACGATATCCCCGTGTTCGTCCAGCCGTGCGTCGAAGCGCGCCGCGTGGAGTTTCATGAGTGCGAGCAGAGCCCACGTGACATCGGAGTGAAAGGCCGGGTGATCGGCGAGCATCCCACACAGACGAATGGCCTCCTCGCATAGACTGCGCCGGATGACTTCCTCGGAATGGGACGATGCGTAGCCTTCGTTGAAGAGCAAGTATAGGATGGTGTGGACTGAATCGAGCCGTAGTTCGAGACGGCTTCCGGATGGCAGGTCGAGCAGGTCTTCTCGCTCGCGGAGACGCTGCCGCGCACGCTGGATTCGCTTGTGGACGTTTGCATCGGATGTGAGGAGAGCGTCTGCGATTTCTCGTGTGCCAAAGCCGCACAAAGACTTGAGCGTGACGGCGATTCGCGATTCGGTGGGAAGGTCGGGGTCGCAGCAGGCGAACATCATTCGCAGCTGGCTGTCACTGATTTCGTCGTCGAGGAAAACCGTGTCCAGGCGTTTGTCGTCGAGCGTGGCCTGAAGTTCGTTGGCCACATCACTCTGAAAGCGATCGACGACTTCCTCGTGGCGCAGGAGATCGAGGGCTCGGTTCTTGGCCACGCGATACAGCCATCCTGAAGGATTGTCCGGCACCGAGCCGAAGCGCCAGCGCTCGAGCGCTTCCACGAGGGCGGCTTGAGCGACATCTTCGGCCAGGTCGATGTGACGGGGACCGAAAAAATGTGTAAGAGCGGCTACGAGACGCCCCGACTCGTGACGGAAGAAGTGATCGAGGATTTGGTCAGCGCTTTTCGTCATTGGCTAAGCGAACCGCGGAAAACCAGCCACTGAGAACACGGAGATCACGGAGGTGGAGGAGATCCCGGACCCCCAGGCCCTAAACGGGAACAGGGCCTGGTAGTCGGGAGGATCTTTGTCGACGCTGGCAAGTCCCCTGCAACTAATTGGGGCAGGCGTGTTCGATAATGGCGACTCGGCGGACTTCGACTTTGCCGCCAAGTTCGAGGGCAGGACAGTCTTTGGCGAGTTCGGAGGCTTCGTCGAACGAATCGGCTTCGATCATCACAAAACCGCCGATGAGTTCTTTCGATTCGGTGAAGGGACCGTCGGTGATCGTTCTGTCGGGCTCGACGGTGTTACCTCCCTTTTCGAGTGGCTCACCGCCCTTGTAGATGCCCTTGTCACGAAGGGTGGCGATCCAGGTGAACCACTTCTGCATATGATGCTGCATTTCTTCAGGGCTCAGATCGTTGTCGGATGGTTCTCCGCCCCTGAAAAGGAACAGGTAGTCGGACACGGGGACCTCGATCAGCAATTAGGAAACTGCGGCCTCGGTCGCAGCATCAGATTCCTCGAACGCTCGGCTACCACAGGGACCACCCGGGGCGCTTCTCACTTCGACCTTCCCACCCGCTTCGAGAACCGGACAGTTTTTGGCCTCTTCAGTCGCGGCCTCGAGGGAGTCGACGTCGAGGATGACAAGGCCGCCGATCAGTTCCTTCGCCTCGACCAGTGGACTGTCGGTGACGGTGCCATCGGACAGAACGACACAGCCCTCCTCGTCGCTCAGCGGCTCGCCCCCCTTGTAGATGCCCTTTGCACCCAGCGATTCGATCCACGTCTGCCACTTCTGAAAGTGGACCTGGAGCTGTTCATCGGACCAGTTCTGTTGTCGGGCGTTTCCGCCACGGAATAAGAGCATATAGTCAGCCATAGAGAGAAAACCTCAATCAGGAATCAGGAAATTACCGTATTAGGAAATTGACGGGTTCGCTACGGAGTGATGACGCTCCTACTTAACTTTCGTTCCCGGATTGAAAGAGGCCGAGGATGGCTCCGGACGGGTCCTTGATGATGCCGAACCAGCCCATATTCGGGATTTCGGTTTTCTCGTTAATGACCTCTCCGCCGAGGGATTTGGCCTTCTCGACGGACACGGCGACATCGTCGACGAGGACGTAGGGCATCCAGGCTGTGGGTGCATCTTCGCACATTTTGGGCGTGATGCCACCTCCGGTGCCGTCATCGCCGACTCCGACCATCGTGTAGGTCATATCGCCCATCGGCATATCTTCGAGCTGCCAATCGAACAACTCGCTGTAGAACGACTTCGACTTACCGGCGTCGTCGGTGTGCAACTCAATGTGGCAGAAAGGATTACCCATTGATTCCTCCAAGAGGGAGATGGTGGTTTCTTTCGGCTTTCATTGTAAAGACGGATGGTGGGTGAGACAATGGACACTGATGATAAGGAAAATGCAGAATCAGGGAAACGCGTTGGGAGCTTGGGAATGACGGGCGGGGCTGAAGCGGCCAGGATGGTAGGCAGTGAGGAGGCAGAAGGCAGAAGTGAGGAGGGAAGGGGAACGGCGGCGTTTCACAGCATCTGTGGAGTGTGTAAGATTAACCGTATAACTGGTGATAGAATCCTATAGTGAAGAAACAGGAGGTTCTATGGCCAGGAATGCTGAAGTCGATCGTCTCCTCGATGAGCTGATCAAGAACTGTGACGGTCCCGATGACCTACTGGGCGAGAAAGGTCTGCTGAAGCAACTGACTGCCGGGCTGGTGGAGCGGATGCTCGAAAGCGAGATAACCGACCACCTGGGCTACGAGAAGCACGATTCTGACGGTAAGAACAGTGGTAACTCCCGCAACGGCAAGACTCCGAAGACACTGAAGACCGACCGTGGTGCGATCCCGATCGAAGTGCCTCGGGACCGCAATGGTGAGTTCGAGCCCCAGATCGTCAGAAAGCGCCAGAGACGGTTCGACAGGTTTGATGACACGATCATCTCGCTGTATTCCCGTGGGATGACGACTCGAGCGATTCAGGAGCACCTGAAGGAGCTCTACGGGGTCGATGTCTCTCCCTCGCTGCTCTCCAGTGTGACTGATGATGTCATCGAGGAGGTCAAGGCCTGGCAGTCCAGACCTCTGGACACCATCTATCCGATCGTCTATCTGGACGCGATCCGCGTCAAGATTCGAGACGATGGAAGCGTCACGAACAAGGCCGTCTACCTTGCGTTGGGCGTTAATCTATCAGGAAACAAAGAGCTCTTAGGCCTTTGGACGGCTCAGAACGAAGGCGCGAAGTTCTGGATGTCGGTCCTGACCGAGCTCCAGAACCGTGGCGTCAACGATATCTTCCTGGCCTGTGTAGATGGGCTCAACGGCTTCCCTGAAGCGATTGAAGCCGTCTTCCCGAGGACAGATGTTCAACTGTGCATCGTCCATATGGTGCGGAACAGCTTGAACTACGTCTCCTGGAAGAACCGCAAAGAAGTCGCCCGAGACCTCAAAGCGATCTACCAGTCCGCCACACTTCGTAAGGCCGAGAACCAACTGGAGAAGTTCTCTGTGAAGTGGGACAACACCTACTCGATGATCGGTCGGTCCTGGCGTGAACACTGGGAGCACATCACCCCGTTCTTCGCCTACCCACCAGAGATCCGGAAGGTGATCTACACGACGAACGCCATCGAGTCAATGAACGCATCGCTCCGGAAAGTCACGAAGAACAGAGGCGCGTTCCCGAATGATCAGGCCGCCATCAAACTCCTGTATCTGGCGATCCGAAACATCTCCAAACGATGGACCCGGCCACTGAACGATTGGAATGGGGCCATCAACCGGTTCGCCATCATGTTCGAAGATCGTGTCCCGTTAAAGTAATCGTGTCACCAGTTACACAAATCTCTGGACACACCCCATCTGTGAGGGCGCCGCTTCTCTGTCGGACCTGCTTCAGCGGGCAATGAGGGGACCGATGTTGGGCGCACTCGCCATGCTTGCCGCTGGCATCTGCGTGTCCATCATCTTCCAACGCCAGTGGGAAGACAACGAACGCCTCACATTCCCGCTCGCCCAGTTTGCCGTAGAGCTCACGTCTGGCTTCGATCAACCCAACCGTGTTCCCCGCCATCTTCCGCAACGCGGTCTTCTGGGCGGGCTTCTTCGTCGTGTTCGTCTGGAACATCATCGGATACTTCGCGATCGATCTTCCCGCCATCACCCTCTACGGCGGTGTGAACAGCAAGCGTGTCATCGTCTCCAAACACTTCCCCGACCTTATCTTCCGTGTGATGCCTCCCGTCGTAGGTCTCACCTACTTCTGCGATCTGGACATCCTGCTCAGCTTCTGGCTCCTCCGCATCGTCGCCATCCTCAAAATCGGAGCCATGAACCTTACCGGTTTCAGCATCGGACAGGAAGGACAGCAAGCCAAACAGATCGAAATCATCAACCTCGAAAGTCACGGAGCGATGGTCATGCTGGCTGTCTGGTCGATCTGGGTGAGCCGGGAGCATCTGGGTCGCGTCTGGCGAGCCGCCGTGGAAGGGCCGAACTCGTCAGCCAACGATGGCATGATCTCCTATCGAACAGCCGTAGTTTGTTTTGTCGCAGCCACCCTGTTTGTCATCGGTTGGATGAACGCCATCGGCATGTCGATTCCCATCGCCGTTCTCCACACCATCATCATCTACATCGCCTACCCCTCACCGTCGCCAAGTTCACGGCCGCCAGCGGGTTTCCCCACATCTTCCCCGTCACCTACAAGGGCGGCGCGATGCTCGAAACCTTCGTGGGCACAGCCAACCTGAACGGTCCCGATGTGGTCGGGATCGGTTTGGTCAACTCGAGCGCGTTTTACGGGAATCTACGCATCCCGGCCTGGCCATCTCTCCCCCACCACTTCAAGCTGCTTGGTCGCATCGCTCGCAAACCGTCCCGGCTGGCGTGGATGGCCGTCCTGGCCTTCACGGTTGGCATCCTGACATCATTCCCGTTCGTCATCAGTCTGGGCTACAACGAGGGTGGGCAAAACCTGGGGACGAATCCGTTTGCCCCGGACGGCGGATCCGTCAACATCTACAATGGAATGGCCGCCAAGATCCTGGAATCGGATCGGACCGTGTTTGATCCCGCAAAAATGGCCGTCTGGCTGCTCGGCGCCGTCGAAGCATCCGTCCTCGTCCTGCTGCGCAACCACCTGCCCTGGTGGCCCCTGCACCCACTGGGTATCGCCTTCCAGAACACCTGGGGCCCCGAGCTGTATGCGTTTTCGATCTTCATGACCTGGATGGCCAAAACCATCCTTTTACGCATCGGTGGCATCGGTCTCTACCGACGTGCTGCGCCCTTCTTCGTTGGTCTCCCCGTCGGTTACGTCTCAGGCATCCTCGTTTCTGGCATCGTCGATATCATCTGGTTCCCCGACGGCGGCCATTGGGTCCACGGCTGGTAGGCAGGACACAGAAGTATTCCCTCGAGTTCAAAGCCGATCGGCGATGTAATCGCGTCGTCCGCACCCCGACACCGTTTGTCGTCTTGACAAAGGCCACGCGTTCCCCAGATACTGATTCATTCGAGCATCGCACATCAGCGCAGTGGTCAGCTATTATGGAGGAACGATGAGCTGGGTTGCCCGAGAGCACGATCCCGAATGGCCGTTCGACCTGTTCGCAACCGATTTCCAGCTGGACTCGGTCACAGCCGCTCTGCTGGTCGTCGACATGCAAGGCAGCGATATGATGATCGATCCCAGCGGCGAGCTGGGTCAGAAGCATCCCGAGATCCCGGCCTACTATAATCACAGAATGAAGGAAACCGTAGTTCCCAACATCGTCCGTCTTCTCGATTCTTTCCGCTCGGCCGGACGACGCGTCGTCTACACACGCAACGGACGTATCACACCCCACGGGGCCGAAGTCACAGCGCGATTGCGTCGCCATAAACCCAAACCGGGTGCGCCTCCACGCTACAGGGGCACACCCGCCTACGACGTCATGCCCGAGCTCGCACCACGCGAGGACGAGCTCATCGTCGACAAGCTCACCTCGGGCGCATTCAACTCGTCGATTCTCGATCACTCGCTGCGTAATATGAGCGTCACCGACGTCGTCATCGTCGGCATCGCGACGGACATGTGTGTCTTCGGTACGGCCAGAGTTGCGGCCGAGCTGGGCTACAACTCACTGCTGTGTGAAGATGGTTGCTGCACGTACACGGCACGCGCGCAGGAGGACGCGATGCTGATGCACGCCCGCGTTTTCGGCCGTGTCGCGATCACCGACGACATCATCGCCGAAATGGATAGGTAGCAAAGGCTATGGAATGAAAAAGCCCCCACAATTTCGGAGGCTTTCGTAAATCTGATATCGATCCCACTGTTCGCGATTCCGCGAATCTATTTGCTAGTATAGGTCTTCCTAAACACCGAACACGGAACACCTGCGGCCAATTTGCCGCGCTAAGCCACATCCGGCCGCTTCGACACCCCATCCTTCTCCCGCTCCGCCCGAATGAACTCCGTCAGCTCCTCGACCTTCTCGGGATACGCCTCTGACACTTCCTTCCGCTCGTACGGATCCGACCCGATATCGAAAAGTTCTGTCTTCTCGGGTCGGAATTCCTCGTCCGTACTCAGCTTCCAATCCCCGATCCGCCCCCCGAAATTTCGACCGCGGAAGTTCCAGAAAGTGTTCGATCGATCGCATCGTTTTCTCGTGTCAGCAGCGGCCAGATGTCACGCCGTCCCACATCGGATCGTGCGATGGCGTGTAACCGATCAGGTTCGTCAGCGTCGGCATCCAATCGACCATCTGAAGCGGATGCGTCACCTTGCCCGGTTTCAGCCTACCGGGCCATCGCATCACCGTCGGTGTGCGGATACCGCCTTCATACATCTGCGCTTTCTGCCCCCTCAGAGGAAGATTACTTCCCAACCGCGGCATCTCCTCGAATCGCCCCGGATACTTGTCCGTGTCGTGCAATGGATCGTCTGGGATCGCGCCATTGTCCGACCCGAAGATCACAATCGTGTCATCCACTTCAAGCTTCCTGGCCAACGTCTCCAACAATTGACCGATCGCCCAGTCCATATGACTCGTGTAACCGGCGTAGACTTTGAAGGAACGGTCGCGCGCAGGGTCGACGTCGTAGGTCTGGCCGCAATAAGCATCGATCCAGTGTTGCGGTGCCTTGACCGGTGTATGAACCGCCGTAAACGGAACGTAGGCGAACCACGGACCCTGCCGATCTTCGATCCACTGAATCGCCTCGTTCACGATCAAGTCCGTCACGTGGCCGCGCTCTTCCGTCAGCACCCCATTACGATGCCACGTATAGCTGAACTCGCCCTCCTTGTAGCGGTGGCTGTAAGGGTCGACTCCCCCTGCCAGACTTCCGTATGAGTGATCGAAACCAAAATTGTTCGGACAGAATTCCGGATCGGATCCGAGATGCCATTTCCCGAACAGCCCCGTCTCGTAACCCGCGTTCCTGAGCGAACCAGCGAGTGTCTCGTATCCATCCGGCAGCACTGGCGCATTCGACGGCACCGTCGCGTGTCGTCCGAACCTCCCCGGATGTCGTCCCGTCATCAACGAACACCGCGTCGGCGTACACATCGGACAGACATAATGTTGATCCAGCTCCACCCCCGTCTGCGCCAGCCGATCGATATTCGGCGTCCGAACATCCGACCCGTGATAACTAACGTCCCCCCACCCTAAATCGTCGGCGAGCATAAACAAAATGTTCGGTCTATCCTTCGCCATCACGATTCTCCCATCTCAAATCTCCGTTGTCCAATATCCGCCGATCCCTTCCAAATGGGGATCTGTTCGCAGCCGAGAGGTACATCCTGAGCGAGTCGAAGGGCTGCTCCCACCGAACAATAGGGTACTGCCAACGGCCCACTGCCGACTCCCTACGGGCAATGGCCTAAGATCACCGCCGTAACACTCCCTCAGAGATCTCAGTGCCCTCAGTCTTGGTTCTCACGCCTCCGTGGCCAACCGCAGCCCCGGCGACACGAAAATCCTGTCCGCCAGATCGAAACCGCCCTGCACGATCAGCGCCAGTGCGGCGGCCGGAATCGCCCCTTCCAGTATCAATCCCATATCGTCCAGCCGAATACCCGTCAGAATCGGTTGCCCATAGCCACCGGCCCCGATCAGAGCACCCAGTGTCGCCGTACCAACGTTGATCACGGCCGCCGTTTTGATCCCAGACAAGATAGACCGCGAAGCCATCGGAAGTTCCACGAGCCACAGTCGGGCGCGTGATCTCAATCCAAGAGCAATCGCGGACTCCTGCAGTGCGTTCGGAATGTCGTGGAGACCAGAGTAGGTATTCCTCACAATGGGCAGCAGACTGTAGAGGAACAGGGCCATGATCGCAGGCGGCCCTCCGATCCCGAGCAGGGGAATCATGAACACGAGCAGCGCCAGCGAAGGCAACGTCTGAATGATGCCAACGATCCCCAAAATGACCTGGCCGAAGCGAGTCGATTTTGCCGCACCGATCCCCAGAGGAATGGCGACTACGATCGCCGCGGAAAGGGAAATCAGGACGAGAGTGAGGTGGACCTTCGTGTTGAGGATCAACCGGTCGACCCGGGTTTCTACCTGCACATCCGACCGAATGGCAAACTCGTCCGCCAGGAAGTCCGCGGCGACCTGACTGTCAGGAATCTTATCCAGCTTCACCCGCGCGTTCATCGCAATCATCTTCGCTTCAGGAATCCGTCCATTCAGCTGCTGGAACGCACGTACGACGTCCGGGAAGCGCGTTTCGAGATCGGCACGATAGATGATGACGGAGTTGTAGACCGGAAAGTGACTGAGGTCGTCTCGCAGGGTTCGAAGCTGGTAGTAGGCGATCTCGGCATCCGTCGAGTACATATCCATCGCCTGAATCGAGCCACTCTCAAGACCGCGATAGGCCAGGTCGTGATCCATTCCCTGAACATTCGAGTGAGGCAGGCTGTAACGATCTCGCATAGCCGGCCACCCATCTCCGCGATCCATGAACTCGTTCCCGAACCCCAACGTCAATTCTGGATGCCGTCTCAGGTCCGAGATTGTCGCAATTCCCAGTCGCTGCGCCACATCCTCCTTCATCCCGATCGCGTAGGTGTTGTTGAAGCCGAGCGGTTCCGCCATCCGGATCCCCTCCGCCTCGAGCGTGGCGCGCGTGTCTTCTTCCGATTCGATCCCCCGACCCGCAAAAATCTCCTGACTGATCGTCCCCGTGTACTCGACGTAAGCGTCGATGTCCCCGCTCCGCAACGCACCCCACAGGACCCGCGTCCCTCCCAGCTCACGCCTGTGCGCAACCGAAACTCCTGCATCCCGCGCAAGATGCGTCAACACCTCTCCCAAAATCACCGACTCGGTGAATTTCTTGGACCCAACCGTCACATCCTGCGCCGCAACGCTCGTTCCAACCGCGAAGAAGAGAACCAGGCCAATCGTTTTCGTCATAGGGCCACTTTCAATCCATATTGCACGCCCGCGATGAGTTGGGCGGAGCCCGTCTCTACCGCCCTCTGCTCACCGTCGACCGCCCCCAGTTTCTGCCTACCATCGAACACTTCAGTGCGTTCTCCCGGACAACGGATCACGGCCAACGCCCTTCGTCATTCTGTTCAAACTGAACCGCCGCTCCGAATCGAACCACTGCCCATTCAGCTCCAGTCCCGCCGCCGTCACGACGTCATCGATTTCCTCGAGCGAATACTTGTAAGAATTCTCCGTATGAATCGTCTCGCCCTCCGTGAACGTAACCTCGAGATCAAGCGCATCGATCTCTATCGTCTGTTCTGTCTGACTGACGATGTACATCTCCACGCGTCCTTGGTCGGCATCGTATACCGCCTTGTGCCTGAACGTGTCGAGCTCGAAACGCCCGCCTAATTCCCTGTTGATTCGGCCGAGCAGATTCAGGTTGAACTGCGCCGTAATTCCCTTGGGCTCGTCGTAAGCCCTTTCCAGGATCGAAATCTCCTTCCTGAGATCGATCCCGATGAGCAGCCGATCCTCGCGGGACATCGTCCCCACGATCTCGGACAGGAAAGTCGTCGCATCTGCACGATGCAGGTTTCCGATACTGGATCCCAGCCAGAGAATCAGCTCTGGACCGCTGTTCAGCTCCTTCAGCATCGAAAGACCGGTGTGGTAATCGGCCCTGACGGCCACCATCTCCAGTGCCTCGAAATCGGGCAGCAGCCCATCCGCGCTGTTCTCAATCGCCGTTCTTGAAATGTCGATCGGCATGAAATGAAGGTGGTCACGAGTGCGAAGGAGCTCTTCGATCAGCAAACGTGTCTTGACGGCGCTCCCGCTTCCCAACTCCACGAGCGTCAGATCGTCTGGCGCGTTAACGAGAATGTCTCCCGCGTGAGTGACCAGAATCTCACGTTCCGACCGTGTGAGGTAGTACTCCGGAAGCTCGCAGATCGCGTCGAACAGACCCGATCCGATTTCGTCGTAGAAGAACCTGCTGGGAAGAGACTTTCGATCCGCGGTCAAGCCATCGGCGACGGCCTCCGCGAAACCGTCTCCGTCCGCCGTATTCGCCGCCTCGATCACTTTGAATCGCTGTCTCTCGCCAACAACCATGCTTTCCATGCGTCAGATTCCTATAACACCACTGATCTGAGAGGTTGTCATTCCTCCTCCAACGGTCGTCTCTGCGCTCGAATGAACTGTTGAACAAAGCTATTCGCGGGACGGTTTAGCAGATCGTCGATCGATCCTCTCTGAACGACCGTCCCCTCCCGCATCAGCACAATCTCGTCTCCAAAAAATCCCGCTTCGCTCATGTCGTGTGTCACCATCACAACCGTTTTCCCGAGGGATCGAAAGATCCCACGCAACTCGTCCTGCAAGCCTACCCGAATCATCGGGTCCAGCGCGCCCAGCGGTTCATCCAGCAACAGAACATCCGGATCGAGCATGAGCGCCCGCATCAGACTGACGCGCTGCCGCTGGCCACCCGACAACTCGCCCGGATATCGATGCAACGCGTCCTCCGGGAAGTGCGTCAGGTCGCCCAGCTCCTTCACGCGGTGTTCGATCGTCGGAGCGACCTCCCTCAGGTGCCGAGCCATCAGCGTCACATTATCACGTGTCGTCAGATGCGGAAACAGCCCACCTTCCTGGATGACATAGCCCATCTTGAGACGCAGAAGCGGGGCATTCTCGTGTGTCAGCGTCTCGCCCTCGAAGGTCACCGTACCTGTGTCAGGGGTTATGAGACCGACCATCATCCGGATCAACGTCGACTTCCCACAACCGCTCTGTCCGATCAGCACCGTCGTCCCGCCCTCGGCCACGGCGAAATCCATCTGTCGCAGGGCCACCGTTTCCCCGAACCGCTTTGATACCCTTGTGAGTTCAAAAGTATTCACGATAGGTATGGCCGGTTTGGGGTGGTGGAGGAGGTCTCCGGCACTCCCGCTCTCCCCGTCTCACGCTCATTTTTGACCTGCATCAGCCTGGGACTCTCTCCCCCTGCCCCCTTGCTCCCCTGCTCCCCTGCCAGCATCTCAGCCGCCACGCGATGAACAATGGCGTGAAGATCGGCCGTTGCGCTGTCCGACGCCGCGTATCCGCCCGACAGCACAATTGCCATCGGAATGCCACGTTGCTTCGCCGTCTCCAACACGAATCGATCACGATCCGCGAGACCTTCACGCGTCAACGCCAGCCTGCCGAATCGATCGCCCTCGACCGGATCGACACCGGCGAGATAGAAAAGGAGGTCGGGCCGTGACGCGTCGACCGCCGTTTCGAGTGCATCCTCCAGCCGCATCAGGTAGGTCACATCGTCCGCACCATCATCCAACTCGACGTCCAGATCCGATCGCTCCTTCTTGAATGGATAGTTGCGCGCTCCGTGCATCGAAAACGTGAAAACCGCCGGATCGTCTTGGAAGATGGCAGCATTGCCGTTCCCCTGGTGCACATCCAGGTCCACGAGCAGTACACGCTGCACGGCGCGATCCCGTTGCAGTGTGCGCACTGCGACCGCCACGTCGTTCAGCACACAGAATCCCTCGCTGTGTTCCGGATAGCCGTGATGCATACCGCCAGCGAGATTGGCGGCCAGACCGTCCTCCAACGCCAAACGACCCGCCAGAGTCGTACCCTTCGTGGCCAGCCGTGACCGTCGCACGATGGCGCGTGTCCACGGCAACCCCATTCGACGCACGACCTTTCGGTTCATCAGACCGTGTCTCAGCCGGAACAAAAAGTCGGCGCCGTGAACAAGACCGAGATCCTGCCACGACGCCGGTTCGGGCGTCACGATGTCTTTATCCGTAATCAACGCTTCCGAACGGAGAACCCGAAGCAAACTCGCGAACTTCCCCATCGGAAAGCGATGCCCCTCGGGGAGAGGCGCCGTGTAGCCTTCGGCGAAGCAGACGCGCACGACTCAGTCCACTTCCGCCGTCTCGTGATCCAGCGTGTCCCCCAGGGTGGAAGACGTGATTCGCAGATCGGGGCAAGCCGCGCACAATGCCTGCGTCACGCGATGGACCGCCTGCTTGACACCCCACGTGGGACGTGGATGACCGATCGGCGAAGGCTTCACCAGCAGCTGGCTGGGAGGGCGATGGATCACCGCGATGGCCAGGTGCTGGGCAAAGGCTCCCTCCCGAACCATCGTCTCAACCAGCATATGCCCACGATCTCGATCCTGAAAAGCCTGACCGAGCTTGATGACCACCCGCACACCTCCGTGATCGGCCTGCCAGGTCGATCCATCGAGCGCGTCAAGAAGCGAATCCGCGTCGAAGGACCCTTTCAGAATCACGTTCGGCACGTCCTCGACCCTCTCCTCACGCGCGACTTCTTCGACCGGCGCGAATCGCTTCCACTCGTAGTAGTGAATAGGGACGCCTGCATCGATTGCCTTGCGCTCGTACTTCGTGGGAAATCGTCCATCGATTCGATCGACAGCCACAGACGCGTGGCAGGACCGTAACATCGACTGTCGGGTGTAGGCTTCCTCGATCCATTCTGCGTAACCAACATGGTCCGTCGCGATCGTCACGATCCCGTCGGGAACCAACCTGCGTCCGACCAGCTCCAGGAAAGATGTCTGAATCAGTCTCCGCGAGTGATGTCGCTCCTTCGGCCAGGGGTCGGAAAAGTTGATGTAAATACGATCCAGTCGTTCGGGTCCAAACAAATGGTCCAGAGAAAATGCCGCATCGCCCAGAAGGATACGGATGTTGGTCAACCCATCTTGCTCGATCCGCTTGAACACACGATGCGCCGAAGCCAGAGACCGATCGATTCCAACAAAGTCTCGTTCGGGGCGTTGTTGCGCCTGGTGGATCAGGAAGGCCCCGTTGCCAAATCCGATTTCAACCTCCAGACACGACGCTCGTCCGAAGATCTCTTCCCACTCGACAGGCCAATCCAGCTCGGTCCACGGGATCAGATGCGAGTGAAGAAGGCTGCTGAAAAGTTGTGACGTCACTGTGCTCGAACATACCGGCGAGTCAACAACGAGTCAAATTCGCAAATGCGAGACGTGGTCGCCGGAAGGGTATCGCATTACTCCTCGATCCCCCGCTCTTTCATCCACGCCAGGACGATTCGATGTGCACCGTCCTCGGCCTGCTTCCTGGGTGTGTCGCCGGTCGGATTCTTGACGGTCGGATCGGCTCCCCGTTCTATCAGCTCCTTCGCGACCGTCAGGTGACCGTTTCGGCACGCGAAACCGAACGCGCTGTCGAGCGCCGCTTTGGCGTCGCGGGGCTTATCCCAACAGGGGAGCGCCCCGGCGTCTTCGACCACGTTTCCGTCCTCATTAAAGTAGGACGCGACGAGATCCCTGCGTCCTGCACCTGCTGCAATCATCAGATTCGTCGCGGCTCCTCGGTCGATCAACAGATTTGCGACATTGACGCACCGAAAGATGACAGCGTTCCACAAGGGCGTTGCCGCGAGAATAACACCCCCATCAGAATCGATCTTGGCTCCCGCGTCGAGCAGGATTTCCGCTAATCCTACATCATCATTGCTCGCAGCCCAATGCAGAGGGGTCTCGCGACTGTGGTCGACCTTCGCGTGCGGAATCCGCGCGTTTACATCTGCACCTGCTTCGATCAGCAGTCTTGCCACATCCGCCTGACGAGGGGTGTGGCTGGGAAAATCCGCGAGCGTGTGCAACAGGGTACGCTTATTGTCGTCCGTCGTTTTGTGGACTAGGTTCGGATCGCCCTTCAACAGTCGTTCCAACGACCCAACGTCGCCCTCCCGTACCGCTTTTCTCGCTTGCTCGATGACACTCATCGATACCCTCCAGACGTTTCAATAAACAAGATGAACTTCAAGCTACATCGAAGCGTATCTCCTGTCTACAGGTTGTCATGTATTGTGCTTATCGTATACCGATCGTCCATTCCTTCGTGACTTCGAGCCTTCGTGGTGCGGTCCCTTTGAACACACCCAAGAAAATTCTCTCCGGCCTCTTCTATTCGATCGGAAGCGGCTATGTCGTCCGGATCGCGAGCGTTGGCTTTACGATCTGGCTCAAGCGTGAACTCGGACTCGAGCCCTTCGACGCGGCCCTCTTCTACTTCTTCTCCTTCTTCATGCTCGCGAATTGCACCGAAGGCCTCGGTTGGGCCCTCCTTCACTATCAAGACAGAGTCGACGAATTCCGGGAAACGCACCTGACGCTTAACCTGCTCCTTGGTCTGGCTCTGGTCGTCATCTGCGTCGCCATCGCTGCGGGTCTTCATTGGTCCGACCCCGATGCTCACGCCTGGGGCGTCGTCGCCCTACCTATCCTGGCTGTGCTCTACCTTTTCAAACGCCTCTCCACGACCTCCGAATTCTCTCTCCGTAAGGATTTCGAATTTGGACGGCTTTCCCTCATCCACGGTCTGAGCACCATCGCCGCGCTAGCTGCCGCACTCTGGTGTGCCCGAGGCGGACTGGGCGAGTGGTCTCTGCTCATAGGTGGCTGGAGCAGCTTCTCCACTCTGTCGGCGGTCTACACCACCCTGTTCGTGACTGCTGTGCTGGCGTCGCACCCGGTCGACATCACACGACTGCGTATCGATCGTGCGTGGGCAGGTAAATTGGTTTCCTACTGCAAATGGATTTGGAGCGGATGGGTCCTGCAGATTTTCGTGTGGCACTACGACAAGCTGGTCATCGCGTGGATGCTGTCGGATCGAGACTTGACGCTTTATGAAAACGCGTGGTGGCTCATGCAGATCCCCACGGGCCTCCTCGCGCATATGATCTTCAACTACACGAACAGCCTGTATTCCCGATACCAGCACGAGCGCGATCGACTGTCCGATTTCTTCACCAGAATGGCCAGCCTGATCGTAAGGGCCGCAACACCTGTCGCCATTCTGTTCATACTTCTTTCGGACGACATTGTTCGTGTGTTCGGGCAGGCGTGGGTTGGAACGGCGCCCATCATCGTCTGGCTGGGTGTGTTCGCCGTCTTCCGGCCGCTGTTCGAGGAATGTTACGGTCTGCTATGGGCGGTCGGCCGCACGAAACAGGCCGCGGGCGCGATGGCGATCCAGGCGTTCGCGGCGATCGCTGTCCTGCCGTTTGGGGCAGCGATGGCAGGTGTAAGAGGTGTGTCCTACGCAGTCGGTGCGGTGGCCGTCCTGGGAATCATCACGTTGGTGTCTCTGCTGAGGGACATTGTCGACGTCAGATGGACCCGCGTCGCCGTTCCACCAACGGTGGGCATCGCAACGATGGTCGGTGTCGATCGCCTCGTCACGCCCGCTGTTCCCGACTCTCTCACCGGCATCACGCTGCACGCCGCCGTCCTGCTCGTTTCCTTCGGTGCGACGCTCCTGATACTCGAGTACCGAACCATCCGCCAGAACACAGACGACGTCATCCGCATCCTTCGCAACCGCCCCAACGAAGACCCACAGGCGTAACAATATTCCGTGGGTGTTCTCCGTCGTCTCAGCTTCCTCTCAGTGATCTCAGTGGCGCCTCTCCGGTGCCTTCTGTATACCCGTAAAGT
The DNA here is from genome assembly GCA_965198115.1 of Candidatus Latescibacterota bacterium. Taxonomy (GTDB): domain Bacteria; phylum Latescibacterota; class UBA2968; order UBA2968; family UBA2968; genus UBA6620. Next base: position 5,941,827 of record OZ240241.1, read on the forward strand.
TCCAATCTCACCCCAGCAGATCGCCCAATGCCACATCGATCGTCCCGTGTCGAAACGTAAAGCCCGTTTCCTCGAGACGAGCAGGTAACACCCGTGAGCTCGCCAGTAGCAACGCATCGGCCATCTCGCCGAACGCCAGCCTCGCCGCGAATCCTGGCATCGGAAAGATCGTCGGTCGATGCAGAGCGCGTCCGAGTGCTTTGGTGAACTCTTTATTCGTCACCGGCTCGGGCGCCACCGTGTTAGCCGGTCCCGATAAGTCGGTCGTCAGCGCGTGTAGAACTGCGCTGGTCACATCCTCGATCGAGATCCAGCTCATATACTGGTTTCCATCCCCGATCTTCCCACCAACGCCCATTTTGAAGGGCGTCAACATCTTCGCCAAAGCACCCCCTTCGGTGCTCAACACGACGCCCAGTCTTAGATGAACGACCCGAACACCCGCTTCGATAGCGGGCCCTGCTGCGGCTTCCCATTCCTTGCACACATCCGGAAGGAAACCCTCACCTGCCCCACTGACTTCTGTCAGTTCCGTATGGCCCCGATCGCCGTAGTACCCGATCGCCGATGCGCAGATCAATGTCGGTGGAGACTGCTCCATCGCCGCCATCGACTGGGCCACTGCCTCCGTGCCCTGCACCCGGCTCTCTCGAATCCGTTCCTTCTTCTCCGCCGTCCATCTGCCTTCCGCAATGTTTTCGCCGGCAAGGTGTACGACGGCATCGATACCCTGGAGTGCTCCAGACTCGATCCCTGACGCGGGGTTCCAGTGTCCCTCTCCCTCCCCCGGCGCCTCTCTGACGAGGCGGATGACCTCGTGATCGGCAGCCGTCAGGACCGGAACCAGAGCCGACCCAACAAGACCGGATGCACCCGTCACTGCGATTTTCATGCTTGCCTCCGTAGGAAGGATCCCTGATAGGAATAGGCCGAGAATTCAAATGCGGGCATTCGGAAAGAGATCTGACCGCATCCCACCGCTCTATTTGGTGAAACGAACTGCCACGCCCGCTCTCCGCCGCCGAAGCGGCGCAGCCGCGAAGGCGGATCGCTACTCGGATGTTACAGCTTCTCGATCGCGGCTTTCAACTCGGCCGGTTCGAAACCCCACGGCCCCCTCTCACCCGCATAGGCGATCAGACCCGCTCGATCGATCAGATACAACCGCTCCGGCCACGCGACTTAGGCTTTCATGACCGCATCATCCATCTCATCCACGTATGTCTTGATCCCATAGGCCATGGCTGCTTCGCAGTCCTCTGCAACCGCTCTTCGCTCTTCGATCGTCTTCGGGTCACTGATGTCTGGGCCCTTGCCTTCTCCCAGGTGCCATCCGTCGAGCGGATGGGCTTCCCGAATGTAGACAACCAGGAACTCCACTTGCTCGTGATAGTCCCGGTAAAGATCCCGAAGGCTGACCGCCTCGCGAACGAAAGGTGGTCAGGTGAAACTCCCGAAAACCAGCGCCACCGATCTTTTCCCCGCGAAATCCGACAATCTAACCCGGGACTTCCCGTGCGTATTACCCAATTCGAAATCAGGTGCGCTCTCACCGGCGCGAGGTGTCTGCGACTCGTGTTTTTCGTACCACACGTCGTATTCGTTCCGGTTCATGATAAACGCCATCCACGACCTCAGTCGCTTTTCGAATTGCTCTTCTGAAAGACGCCCAACGCCGAATCCAATTGCTCTACGAAAAAGCCCCCGTCTTCGAGTGGGGCCAGCGTGGATTTAACCTCGCTGAATCGTTCCCTGGCTTCGACATCTTCGGGGCTCTCAACAAGATCCACAATGAGCGAATAACCTTCGGCCAGGCGTTGCCCGGATTCTGAACCCGTTCTCACCGAACGCGTGTGAAACGCCTCGAAATGCGTACGTGCCGCTGCGTGGTCGCCAGCTGCAAGATAGTGCGCGCCCAAAAGCCAGTGCGCGTTCCCCATCGGTTCGTCCCCTCGCTCTTTCGCAAGATCCGGATCAGCCGATTTCCGTCCCATCAACAAACCGTGTTGCAAACCGGCGCGTCCCAACGCCACCGACAAACCCAGATTCTTTTCCTCCCAGTAGAAGTGGCGCTGCAACTCGTTGTACAATTTGAGCGCCGCCACAGTGTCATCCTGTCCGTCGAGAAACTCGACGACCGAATAGACATCTCCCTCGCGCAGTCTTTCGAGCGCCTCCTCCTTCACCGACATTTCTTCCTCGGCCAACTTAGTGGACATCGATGATTTCGCGGGGCGTTGTGCAGCCACCCGTGATATGCGCCTCGAGCCATTCAGGTTCGTCTTGACGCGGCAGTGTCAACGCCGGTTCACCCTTACAGCTCAACCGGTAGAGCAGCCGGGCGTCGACCAGCGCACGGATGTTCGACTTCACCGGTGGTGAATTGTGAAGGGTCATATAGTTGTCCCACAGTGTCACGTCTCCGGGGACGTGAAGATGGTCGTATCGGAATTCGGGCTTGAGCACGTACGCCTCGAGCCGGTCCAAGAATGTCCTCGAGTCATCCATCGTCATCCCATCCACCTCGACCGCTGGACGCACACGTGGACGCGAGGCCCAGATGGGACTGTGCAATGACTTGATCCCGGATCGCGGGTTCGTACGCACCAGAGGAGCAAGCCAGCCTTCGTCGCCCTCGTTCAGACGTCGTCGGAGCTGCGTGCCCTCGAGCTCTTTCCGTTCGGATTCGGGTAGCGCCGCGAACGCCGCCGCCGTGTCGGCGAACGCCGTCTCCCCGTTCAACGGAAGGCGCTTGCGCAATCGGATCAGCTCGTCATCCGAGCCTTCCAGATACGGATGTGGATCACGGGTCGAATCAGGCTCCTCCACCCAGGACCCACCGGGCCCATCGCGCGCAACGGGAGACTTGTGGACAAGGAACATCGACACGTAGATCGGCAGGGGCTCGTATTCGATATCCGTATGCCAGGATCCTCCCGGACCCACCTTCACAGGCTCCTTCTGCTTGGCCGAATTTCCTCGAAAGTTGGAGACGATGAGCACCGTCGGTGATTCGTGCGGCAAACACTGCAGCTGATCGGGGAAGGCGGTGTTGACGTTGGCCACTCTGCGTTCCTCGAACGGGATCCACTCGATCGGACCGTCACTGTCACCATCGGACTGCGCCGGTTTGCCACCCCGAAGGAAGTTGTTGGGGTGGGGCACGGGCGCCCCCCAGTGGTTCGCGAAGCGCTCGAAGTGGGCGAGCGAAAACGTGTCGAGATCCTGCCCGGCAATGCTCACAATCCCGAATCGGCTCAAGGCGTCTAGCAGAAACGTGACTTGCTCAGGGCTCAATCGGGGGCGAAGATCGACACCGATGAAGCGTCGCCCAGCTCCGCTGGAAGCCAGTGGACCTTCACTGCAAGCATCGCCGCCAAAAAGGTCCTGCAGTCGTGTTTCCAGGTCCTGCTGTCCCATTTCTCGATTCATAGCCCTACGTCCCATAGACACGGTGTCAGCGAAAGAAATCTACGCACATAATAACACGATCCGTTCCGTCATCCACATGTCTGATCGCGATCTCAGGTCTGCAAACGAGATCGCCCGCCGTTCCGAAGGAACAACGGGCGTTTTCTATAAATCTCCGAAATGTTCGGTTGCTATTCAAAGTGTCTTCTGGCGAACGCACGTCCAGATCCTGATTTCAAATACTTCTCGAAATCTCGGGCCATCTCCTGTGATTCGAAGGCGATGTACACTCTCAGCTTCCATGTCGGTACCGTGATGTGCTTTCACACTTGCCATCATTGTGTTGCTTGAATCTTTCCCCAATGTCCCACGCATAGCCTCTATAGACTTTGCCGGATATGCTAAGCTCTCAAGGACATACACGTAGTGCATTCCCTGCCTGATCGACTATGGACTCGAAGGCATGTGCCAGAGTTTAATTAGATTCAGCCGACCGTGCCAGGTGAGAACAGAAATGCCCGCCGTCGCCCAAGGGCTATGGCGGGCACCAGCCTTCGCTTGTTCACTATTTTTCCTCACTGGCCTGCCAGCCATAGCTCGCCGACAGGCGAGCGTAAGGCTGGTGGAGGCGTGCGGCGCCACCCAAAATGTCTGTAACATGCTGTGACCGTGTGCATCAAGGCAGACAAATCGCCGAAGATACCCCCAAAACTACCCCCATTTTGGAGGCGCTGCCAACGGGCGGGGGGTCACCCTGAACCCTCAACCGGCGCCGAGTCCCCCGGCACCACGGCGAGTACTGGATGTCGCTGTAGGTGACACGCACGTAGCGCGGGCTTCGACCCGTTTCGTTATGGAGGTGCCGAAGCGAACGCGCGGACGCTCAGCAAAAAAGTGCGGCGTGAGAACACCGGTGAAGAGTTGATGCATGCTCGTAACGGGATCGCACACCGCCATGGCGCCCAGCGTATCGCCGTGATACGCACCGCGTAAGGCTACCATCTTCTGTTTGTCAGATTTTCCACGCGCGGCTTGATACTGGATCGCCGCCATCTTCATAGCAACTTCGACAGCTACCGAACCGGAATCCGAAAAAAAGACGGCATTGAGCCCTGGGGGTGCTATCTGGATGAGTCTTTCGGCCAGCCGGATCCCGGGTTCGTGTGTAAGCCCGCCGAACATGACGTGGGACATGTAAACAAGTTGGTCTTCGATGACTCGATTCAGAACAGGATGATTGTAGCCATGGATGGCGCACCACCAGGACGACATGCCGTCGATGAGTTCTTTTCCGTCGGCGAGGCGCAGCCGAACGCCTTCGGCGGAAACAACAGGAAAAAACGGGGGTTTTTCCCCGGTATCGCCGCCGAGTATGGATGCCGCCAGACCTGCGCGCGGTCTGCAGCCAGCAGTTCCTTCCAATGCGTATCCGGCATGTTTCCTCATGCGACGACTTCCTGAAATCTTTAAGCAAATCCAGGGTTACTTCCCACGCGGCCGTGTTACTGCCTGTGGTGAGTTAACACGCCCTGCCCGCCGTGCTTGCGCGCAGGCCCTTCCAGGTGTGCACATGGCGATCAGCACTAGCGCGAAAGGGAGGGCGGTGGCGAGGATGGCCGCCTGCGCAGCCACGAGGCCGCCTCCGAGCAGCAACCACCAGCACGAACGCCAGCAGCAGCAGGGCGAGCAGCAGGTTGGCTTCGCACAGCCGCTTGATCCCCTTGTCCATCCCGCTGACAACCGACGCCAGCGCCATGCCGGTGATGCCGATGATCAGCAGCACTTGGGTGGTTGTCGGTCGCCGGCACGGGCGCTTATCGTGGGCTTTGTCCGGGTACACCTGACGCCAGGAGAGCCACCAGCGAAGGCACGGTAGGTGAGCCATAGGTACAGGTCGAGTCCCAGGGCGCAGCGTTGAGCGCTGGCCGTGGTGTAGTTCAGTCGAGCAGAGCAAGATCGCTCGAACCCGATCTTCGGTGCCGATCACAGTCTGCTACCCCCACCCGCGGGGGTAGTTGGAAGACACCCTCTCGCGTTCGGGTAGAGGAATCAGCTCCTTGAAGAGGTCCCAACTCGCTTTTAGGGGGTTCACTACGGGGGGAATCCGGATATCAGCACCCGGACTATACTCGATCTGCATTTTGGATGCAAGCACTCGACCAAGATCAAAACCGGCACTCGATGGAATGGATCACCCACTCTCTCGTTGCAACGTTGAAGCGGCGATGTCAGGCGGCTGGCGATCCCGTGGCTACCTTGACGATATAGGCGAGTGTAGTGATACTTGCACTATTGATCGGGACCCGTAGGATTCGGAGTGCATTCGTGCTACGCTCTTTTGTTGTTTTAGCAACATCGCGAGCGTCTCGCGAAGCATCCACACACGTTGACGGATGTCGTGCTTCTGTCTAGCGATGCGCGGATGGGTAAGCTGACTCACGAGGAAGAGAAAACGGCACGATCGGTAATCGCAGAATGGCGTGAGTTCTATGGCTTCGGGACGAAAAGAGAGCATAGAAAAAAGACCACGGGAAGCGCCAGACATTCATTGAACTCCTCTCAGAAGAAAAGATGAATCCAGAGGAAGCAATGAGACGACTCAAGAGGTCCGTTGCCTCGAGTATGACGATGAGGGGAATTTGGTGCGGATCTACTGGACCGACCATTATGGAGGAGGATTCCTCTGGATTGCGGCGGATAGGTAGTCGATAAGTTCTGGATGTGAGGAAGAGGGATTAAGATCCTGGGTTTCTTCCGGCTTTGCTGATCGAATGCAGTGATCAACCTGAAGCTGTCCGATGGCTGGCGAAAGTTTGGCAGCATACTCATCTTGGGAAGAAGCGAAACGCAAGAAGTAGGCCACACTCCCCGCAAGGACATCTGTCAGTTGTAGGCCAGCATGGTCGTGCGAAGGCCTCATCCTTGTCTCGCTCACAGCCACTGGGAAACGACATGGAATATCGTTGATGATGAAATCCCTCTTCGGCAAGTGTGGATCTACAACAGCATCCCAGATCCGTCCTTGCTTAGCGAAGTTCCCTGATTCGTCATGGATGAGTACGATGCGTCCATCATTCTGAGCCCTCCAAGCACCCATGAGGCAGAGGGTATTGCTTAGCGCGAGATCCAGACAGTCCGGCGATTGATCCAACAGTCTTGGTCCAAGGTTCGTCTGCCCTGCCCGCAGAAACATGAGCAGATCATCGAGCTCGGTCGGTGAAGTTCGGTTGTCAATGAGGGCAAAGAACCGCCTGTACTCTCGCAAGGTTCTCTTGCGCATCATCGCTTGAAAGCGAGTAAGGAGTTCTCGGAAGAACCTTCTGCCGCCGAATGCTGGGAGGCCGTAGTACATCAAGTTCGCCAGGACTACGTTTCCACCACCTGCGTAGAGATCGACGTCATCCGCGTGCGCGGCACTCTCAGCGACCAAATCGACCATCTTGGTTACAAGGGCGAATTGCTTGTCAGTCACTGACAGCTTGTAGCTGCGCGGATTGGATGCGATGTGGGAGATAAAGTCGGCCACCATAGCCTGTTGCGAGGGGCGTCGGCGGAGAGCAGAGTGCTTCAGTTCCGCTGCTTTCACGGCTGAAAAGAAGGTGTCCTTTATCCCTAAACATACTTCTTCGGTCAGATTCAGGGTAGCGAGCACGAATGCTGGTTGCTGTCCATTCAGCAAATCTGCGCCAGTGAATCCACACTCGTCGAGGAAGATCGATTCGTTTTTCGACATTTGTCTGTGCGGCCAGGGACGGCAGCAGCCTTCAAAGCACCGCCATTGCAGGTAACGATCGGCGTGCCGGGCCGCCACTTGCTGATTGATCGAGCAGCGAAGCCGATTGCGGAAAACGAAGAACGGACGCGGATCTGTACGGGGTTGGGGTCGAGATGCTTGGGCTCGGGCACGTTTAGTTAGGCGTGGGGAACCCCTATGAAAAGAGCTCAGGGAACTTATTCTTTAGGACTTTCGTTTCTTGGGCTCCAGAAGGCAGGAGCGCGCAGATCCCCTTGAGCTTCTCAAAATCTGTCATATTCCCCTGCATCTTGTAGTTCATCGCCAGCGTTGTCAGGATTCGCGTCAATGAACTGAGCTGTCGGTGATGAGCGACATTTAGAACTCCCACCCTCTACATTCCAAGCGTCGGATACGATCGGCTCGCGCCGGAGTATCTCAACATTCGATATTCGCCGCTCCGACTATGTAAGCCAGGCCCTTGCGGGCCGTATTCGCGTCTCCCTGACCGCAGAGGTACAGAGCGAGGATCTCATCGCCCGAAACAATGCGCTGGAACAGTGTCAGGAAGTACCGGGTCTACGGTCGTTGCAAGGGGCTTGTCTCGTCGTCTTCCGTTCAATCGCCGACTGGTTGGGATTCGGCGTGAAACATTCGGCTCTGCAGGGCGGCGGATTTCTGCTTGATTTTGCCTTCCTTCCCCAAGGCCCCCCAGAGCCGACAGGCGATCTGTCCCGCGTGCGGAAAAAGGTTGTCCGACGCGTGGTCTTCCAAGTGGGTGACAATGGCGTCGCCTACAAGGTTGGTTCCGACCAGTTCCACTTCAGGCCGCCAATAATGACGTGAGTTGGGGCACATTGGAGAGGGGAGCTAAGCCTCTGGACGTTCTGATCATAGGCGCCGGTCCTGCCGGGTGCGCGACGGCCATCCGGGCGCGCCAAGCCGGGTTGGGTGTCGTCATGGTGGAGGCGAAGGAATCGCCGCGCCTCTCGCCCGGGGAGACGCTTCATCCGGGCATTGAGCCTTTGCTAAGTCAGATGAGTGTCCGTGATGAGGTCCTGAGGGCCGGTTTTCGGCGCCACCACGCCATCTGGTTCACGAAAGACGGTGTGCGCCAACTCACTCCATACGGCGAAGACGAAAATGGCCCATGGCTAGACTTCCAGTCTGCGCACTTCGGCCTCGATCTCGGCTTCTTTCTTCTTCATCCGGCCGTAGGAAAGGTTCCCTTCCGGCTTGTAGACACGAAACCGAGTAGAAGTGCTCAACGGAAACCTCCAATTCAGAGTCGGAACCTTGATCGCACTTCTACAATACGAAATCTTCCTCCGGCTGGGTACTCCGACAGGCTCCTGGGAAGAAACCACAAGAACCGGGGCGCTGACGCGCTTCCTACACTCCGCTACGGCCCTGCGGGTGACTCCGCCCCTCCGCTGCGGCTACAAATCGCGCGTCTCTTCATCCACTGGCAGCGTGTCCTGTGGTTTTTCAGGCCATCCGAAGGACTCAAACGTTTCAACATCTTTACCGAGCGGGAAGAACAACTCCCCCAACACTCCTTCGCTATACCCCAAGTTTTCAGACTTCGAACTCTTGAAACAGTAGGCATACCCGCCGCTCGGCCCGATGACGATTCGCCCCGTTGATTTCAGTTCCTCCGAGTCCTTGATGTGAATCACAACGAAACGGTCCCGTTCGATCCACACGCTGTCCACGATATCGCCCAGCCGCGCGTAGATATGGTTGATGCACTGCAAGGCGTGCCAGCAGGCGCTTGCCGCCTCCTGCCTGTGTTCCACCGCGACCCGGGTGATCTTCATCGCCAGAGTCGCAACCGCGCCGTAGCTCTTGACGATCTCTTGCGGGTTGCACGCCGACACCTCCCAAGTCTTCGTTGAAGGACTCATCGGGGCCGATGGGTCATCGAACATTTCTTCGAATGACTTGTACGTACGTCCGCTTCCCCGGTGAACCACGGGTATGACAAACTCGTCCCGTCCGCGCTCGTCGTTCCAATCGCGTTCGTCAAGAGCAATCTCCTTTGCGACCGCATCTTCGTCGTCCGCGTCGCTCCTCTCCTCGGACCCTTGCTCCAACTCCAGAACCGGGTGTTCAGACCCGGTATCTTCGCGTCTTTCGGCGCGGCGCAGATCCCCAATTCCTCGGCCGTCCGTCTCGAGATCCTCCGTGGCAACCTTTTCTTCGACCCGTTCCCGCCGCTTGATGTCCGACGAAACCACCTGGCCGTCGGAGTTTCGGGTTTCCAAACGCGTTTCCTCTCGTTCCTCCTTGCGCTCCTTGACTGTCGCCCGCCTGTAGCGCTCCGTCGCGGACCTCTTGACCGGTCGCGGCAACAGGGCGCCGTCCTCTCCGACGGTCTCCGCCGGCGCGGGCGACGGCCGTATCAAGCCGCCTTCCGTCTGCGTCAACGCGTCGCGCATCATGCCCGAGATCTTCAGCAGCACCGTTTCCTCGGTGGCCCCTCCGTTCAGCACCACGAACCGGTACTCTCGCTGTGCCGCGTGCGTCATGGGCTTGGCGAACAAACATGCCGCCATCCGCCTCACTTCATCCTCTTCCCCGGTCAGCATGTCGTACAGTCGGTCGGTGTAGACGACCGGCCCATGAATGATCCACTGGTTCCTGTGCTTCGTTCGCGCCCCCGCCGCCCCGTTGCTTGTCCCGGTTAACCATGCATCCTTTTCGCGCGGACCGATCTGCTCTGTCACCATTCTCGCCAGAGCTTGGGCGAACTTCGCCGGCTGCCCGATCTCCGACACGTGATCGTAGTCTTCATCCAGCGAGGCTCTCCATGCATCCCACTCGGCTTCATCCGGTCTGATCGACGCGCAGAAAATCCACCAGTCCTTGCCATAGGAAAAGCTTTCTGTTCGCGTCTTTCTCCTGCTGTGCTCGACCCGGTGCACGGGCTTCATTACCGATCCCACGAGCTGAAGGGCATCGTTGAGGTCCGTGGTCGCACGTCGCTTCGCCGCCTCTTGCGGCGTCTCCGCTTCCACCGCCACGTCCTCTTCCCTTGCGAACCCTTCCTGCTCATCCCGAATCAATACCACCCCGTATTCCCGGAACCGTTCCGGCTTCGAGATGAGCAGGGTCTCTCCGTCCTCAAGCGCATGCTCCCGCCTGCAGCCCTTCACGAGGCTTCGAATCACCGTCCTCTCCGCTTCTTCGCGCAAGTCAATGTAGCTCGTCGTCATGACTCGTCGACACATCGCCCGTCGCGTGAACCTGAGCGCATTCGGGATGCTTCAGCGCCAATTCTGTGCTGTGCAGGAACACACTGGCGACCTCAGGCCGCCCCACCCGTCAGCGTCTGCCTTAGCCCCTGTGCGATAATCCGATCTTCCCCGTCGTTGAGCGTGTGTGCTCAGCCTGCGATTCCCCACCGAGCGGACGTGAGGCGGCTGGAAGAGCAAATCTCGGCCGGGCATTGACCCACCATGCCGCCTTTCCTATATTAACAGTCCCCACTCGACAGGCTGTGCTAAGTCTTTATTCTTCACATAGATCGAAGGAACTCGGCCCTCTCCCCGCCAACAAGAGGGGTGTTCCGTGGACAACACGGCTGAATTCGAGGATCTTGTTCAGAAACTCGACACGTTCGAACAGGAGGCCAAGAGTCTCCAGGAAAAAATCGCCCGCCTGATGCACGATGCACGGGAAGTTTCGGGTGTCCCTTCCGGACCGGACGGGGCCGCCGAAGGCTTCTCCGAGGGAGGCGAGTCCTGATCCGACCGAGATCGCTCCGACGATGGTTCCGGGCAGGTGGACGCGACGCGTTCGCCTGCCTTTCTTCTACGTGCTGACCACGCTGCTCATCGCGCTGGCCCTCGTCGCCGTGCTCGTTTACCGGTTCGCCGGCCCGCGTGCGGAGCGATGTCCGGAATGTCAACGCAAGCGAGAGGACGATCACCCCATCTGCCCCTGCGGGTGGGTTTACGAGTATCCAGAAACCGACCAGCCGCTCGAGTATGGCTCCTCTTCATCAGAGGAGGTCGACCCGTGAAAATGACCCTTCTCCTGTGTGCGTCGTTGCTGGCTTCGCCCCTTGCGGCGGAAACCGATCCCGAGACGGGTCGGTTTTCCTACGCCGTCAACAACCCGTTCGTCGACGACACCCTCGCTCGCATCGCACTCATTCCCTTACACACCGCCCGAGGGAACAGCGGAACCACCCCCGTGGAAAGAACCGAACTGGTAGGGCATGGTATAGCCTTGCTCCGTCACCGACCCGTTTGGAGCACCCGACCCTGGTCGCTATGGTCGGATCAGCCCCGTGACCAACCGAAACACCCGCACTGGAAAATTGCCGGTTTTACTAATCGCCTTTGCCGTTCTAGTCGGGATACGGTTGGTCTTGTTCTTCCGATTGATGCCGCGCCGCATGCTCGACGGTCTCAAGACGCTTCGGTTGGCCACGATCCGCGAGTGGTACCGCGAGCAGGCTGACCTCGCCAGGAAAGAAGCCCTGCCCTACGAAGGCTACCTGCTCGAACTGATCAACCGGGAGTGCGAGACACGCGCCCACAATCGGATCCAGCGGCTGCTCCGGGAGTCTCGTCTCCCCCTGGAAAAGAACCTGGACACGTTCGACCGGACTCGGCTGCCCACAAAGGTGGACGGCCTGGTCGCCACGCTCCTGCAGGGCGACTTTCTCGATCGCTCCGAGAACGTACTGGCCTTCGGCAACCCCGGGTCCGGAAAGACCCACCTCCTGTGTGCTATCGGCCAGCACCTGATCCTGGAAGGACACCGGGTCCTGTTCACGCCCTGCAATATCCTGGTCCAGCAACTCCTTCTCGCCAAGCGGGATCTGGATCTCCCGCGGCTCCTCAAACGCTTCGACCGTTTTGACGGCCTGATCGGGAAGAATGGTTGACGCCGGACAGCTGTATGGTGAACTTCGTCAGCATTTGGGTGAAGTCCTAAGGGAATTGGCTCGTCAGCGTGAAAGCCGCGTAGAGGAGGGCCACCTCCTTGCAGATCACGTGCATATGCTGGTGTCGATTCCGCCGAAATGCGCTGTGTCTCAGGTCGTTGGGTATATCAAGGGCAAGAGCGCGATCCACGTCGCTCGCAGTTACCTGGGACGAAGGTCGGGTAGTGGTTCACTTTGACTAACTGCGATCCTCACGGTTAATCCGCCCGCCTTTCATCAGCTTCCGTTCCTCATCTTCCAGCAGCTTCACTAAATCCTCGACGGCCCAGACCCGATCCATCAGGCCAGCGGCCATTGCGGGCGTCCTTCTCTTCAGCGTCTTGTGCTTCCGGCAGAAGTTGTAGTAGAACATATGCAGGGCAATAGCGTGCACGTGGTTGATCCACTTTTTTGAGAAGCCATTGGTCAAGCGCGTGAACCGCCGATTTCCCATCCTCATCGTCAAATTCGACCGCTCGATATAGGACGTGGAGATATGGGCGGGATCTGGGTTGCCGACCACAGGCCGAACGTCGATACCGATGCACTTAGCTGGGCTGTAAGTCCTGTCCGCGTCGGGATCGGTCCCGTACTGCTTCACGAGCTGGGCAAAGTCACAGGCCCCACCAAAAGCCTGCTCAATGGCCTCCGGATAGAAACTCAGGCCGTCAGATGTAATTTGGGGCCGATTCAAGAGACGACCGGCAACGTCGCCCACGAAGAGGTTGGCGTAGTTTGCGGTCCGCAAACCTACCTGATAAGCAATCATCAGTTTGGTATCTGAACACAGAGCCGTCCACGTCCAGCAATCTCCGTCACCCTGGGCGCCCTTCTTGCGATTCCCTTCCTTGCATCCAACGAAAGACCAAATCTCATCCATTTCAATCCGCGTGCAGGGAAGGTCACGGACTCTCCAGTCGTGGAAATCACGGCACAAGCTGCCGACATCGGCCAGCAACCGCAGGACCGTCAGCTTAGCAGCTCCGGTCATACGGCACGTAGACGCAATCGAACAACCTTCTACGAGGGCTGAGATGACCGCCATCCGCTTCTCCGTGCTGAGCTTTCGCATTGACCTAGCCCTCTTATCAAGTTATCTTTCAGCGTCAAGTTGGAAATGGTGATAGTGGTTTTATTGGTGGAGATAGGGGGACTCGAACCCCCAACCCCCCGGGTATAAGCCAGGTGCTCTACCGATTGAGCTATATCCCCACCATTTTCATGTCTTACCCCTTCAGCTGTTTGCGCAGCTGAAGGGGTCTTTTTTGTTTCCCCTGGCTCTCACTGCTCCTGCCCATCGTCTTCATCTACGTCGTCAATATCTCCTGTAGCGACATCATCGCCCAGGTTGCGCTGGAAAACAATGAACGCATCAAACCACTTGTCCTGTCGTTCAGTAGGCCACTCTGGATCGAAATCCGGGAATTTTGCCATCAACATCTGCTGCATAGTCTGTGGCTGAGGTGAAGATGAGGTCTTGCGCTTCGCCTTCACCGAAGTGGATTTCAACCGCGCGCGGCGCGTTTGAATACGTGGACTGACGGTGATACCCGCAGCCTTGCATCCGCGCCGAAAGAATCTCGTCCCTTTCTGTAGAGTGCTCCCCTCCAAGCCTTGTTCCCGGAATGCGTCCTCCAGCTGTTTTGTGGTCGCCTTCTCCAGATCAAAGTCGTCGTTGAAGATGAACGAAAACCGTTTGCGGAAAACACGCTCCAGAATAGGAGGCGAAGTAGATTCGTCTGCCCCCGCAAGCTCCCGTAATTCTTCTGTGGGGTCTCCATCCTCAGTGATTAACCCGAGGAAACACAACGTCCCCAAGATCTGCCCTTGCGTGCCTCCGGACTGACTTGGGAACAAGCTCTTGTCGATGCGTGCCGGAATGCCCTGTTGGAAATCTGAGACAACCCTCTCGAAAGTGCGGTACGCCAGATACGGTGGTTTTGGATCGAAGTCGGGTTGTGCCATAGCGCTCTCCTTTCTTTGTGTGCTATAAATGTAGTTATGCCATGTGCCGTTGTCAATGCCAAAACTGGACTTTTTCTAATTTTTCGTTGCGGCACAGGCGGCATAGACGCACAGTACATTAGTTAAAAGGAGGTGCCACATGCGGCGGACACGTTGTTGTAGTTAAGTTGTTTACAGGACCATTAGTTCGGCGTGTTTGGGATGTAACGGACGGTGTCGTCTTCGCTGTGCACGATGACAGGTTTGCCGAATTGGAGCAAGGCAAGGGAAAAGCGCCGCTCTTTGGGTTCCCGCTTGCAGACGTGTACGAGATGAGCGAAAGCGAGGTCCCCCCAAATCCTGATTGGTTGCAGATGCACCATTGGCGACCAACAGTGGGATCGTAGGGGGAGGTGCAACGCTGACCAGCATAGAAAAGCCCCCTGCCTGTGTAGGCAGAGGGCTTGATTTTTGACACGCTCACTGGCTGTCTTTGTCGTCCTTGGGTTCAGTAGCCTTATCTACAAGCCACTTCGCCAGCTGGTTTGGGTCCTTCGGTCTCGGGCCGCGTCCATCCTTTTCCTTGTCGTTCTTCGCCTGTTTCTTCGGTTCGTTTTCCATACCCGAAATCTACGTCATCAGCGAAATCGGTTCAAGCACTCAGCGTGTCGAACTATCTTTCAAAGTGAACCACTACCGAAGGTCGAACTTCGTTGGGCAGAGTTTCTGGGCAAGAGGCTACGGGTCTCCACCGTAGGCAAGGATGAACATTCAGTTCGGGAATACATCCGAAACCAAGAACAAGAAGACCGACGCGTTGATCAGCTCAATCTGCTCAGATAGTTGCCACCTTTAGGTGGCGCGAGGTTTTAAACCGCTTTGAGCGGTTCACAGGCATTCAAGCCTCCGGCTTTGCCGGAGGTAATGACTTCACGTGGTCCCACAGAGCAAAGGCAGCTCCGACCATCTCGACAACTTGCAACTGCTGTGCGGAGCCTGCAATTTCACCAAGGGAACTGGAACGCAAGCCGAGTTGATCGCGAGACTCCAAGCACAGAGCTACGTTTAGAAGGAGGGAAGATCAGCCATGGAAGTCCTGCTGGAAATCCTGAACGAATATGCCGCGGTCATACAAGCATTGGCGTCCATCGGTTTAATTACTGTCACCTTAGCATTATGGTGGGCGACTATAAAGATGGCGCGGTCAACGCAGCTACTTGTACACGAGAGTCGCATGCTCCGAGAGGATACAAAGAGACCTCAGATTTCGGCGAAACTCAGGCCGATGGCCGAACACGGAGACTTTATTCAACTCGTTTTAAATAACATGGGTCGGGGGGCGGCGTTGAATGTAAGATTCCAGCTAGAAGGGGATGAAGAGGACTTTGCAAATCACGAGATGACACTTAGAGGAACCTCGGCGCCCATCAGCTTTATGTCGCAAGGGGAGTCAGACATTTATGAATTGGGTGTGGGACGTACTCTTTTTGCCGACTCTCCAATGAAGCCTTTTACAGTTGTGATTAACTATGAGGATGTGGACGGCAAGTCGCATGAGAAGCGTATCGAGCTCGATGTGAAACAATTCGATGGCTTAGAGTGGTCGGGGGCGTCCGTGGCGTGGCGTCAGATGAAGGCGTTGGAACGAGTTGCGAAGCATTTTAAGAGCAGTTGAAGGCTCCGTTGGAAGCGCCTTCCTTATGGGGTTTTGTCTGAGGCGCATGGGAGAATAAGCCATGTCTCGTCAACGAGACAGATTGATTCCCATCGGTGCCGCCTCGCCCCAGGCGCGTCACCACTTCACCCGCTTCGATCAGGTGAATCAGCTTGTCGGGGCCAGCGAAGCGGACCCCGATCTGGGCTTCATGGCGCGGGTGATGGCTGTGCAGCCTGCCTCGCACCAACTCCGGCGAGCGGCTCCAGTACAAACGCGTCAACGGACCGTACAAGCTCATCATGACCGCGACGGGTGAGTACAAGCTGCCCTTCGGGAATCTTGCTGTTGGCCTGGGTGTGCACGGAGGCCGTGCGCGCTCAAAGCCGCGAGTTAGTCCTAGGGTCTTGCCACGGGCGTGCTGAGCCTCTCGCCCTCGAAGTCCGCCATCGCCCCCACGCGCCTTCAGCTCGTGGAATAAATTTCTGGGGGAAGAGAAAAGATGAAGAGGAAGACATCCTTCGCGAAAGGCGATTGAGATTGCAGGCGCCATTCCCCTGACGCGGAAGCCCCAAGAAGCTACGATCGTACCAAGGATGCGGGCATTAGTAAGCATAATGGCACTATCAATTACTGTCTTAACAGCCGTGTGTCTTGCGCCCTGCGCCATGGACGTGAGTGATCTTTCCACACATACGGACCTGATGAGCCTTTCAGGGTACAAGATGTACGGTCCACAAGGGATCGGGGCATTGTATATTCGCCGTGATCTCAAAGAGTCGATGGAGCCACTGTTCTACGGAGGTGGGCAGCAGGAAGGCCTGCGTTCCGGGACCGTTCCAATGCCCCTCTGCGTCGGAATGGCCAAGGCCGCAGAAATCGTTGGTGGAGACGACGGGAAAAAGGAGCGCACACGGGTCGCTCGACAGCGCGATACATTCATTAGCCTAATCCAAGGCGGGAATTCGTCGGTCACTGTCAATGGACCGATTGGCCAGCGGCGTCATCCGGGCAACGCCAACATTTGTTTTCACGGATTCGATGCGCGAGACATCCTCGGCGTCCTTCGGTATGAGCGGAATGACACTTGACTGGAACAGTATCAGGCCCTTGGAGGGCGGACGAGACAAGGGCTTCGAAGAGCTATGCGCCCAGCTTGCCCGGGCGGAAAGGCCCTCCGGGTCTACGTTCGTGCGAAAAGGGACTCCGGACGCTGGAGTAGAGTGCTACGCAATCCTGAGTGACGGCGCCGAGTGGGCCTGGCAGTCCAAGTATATCGACGGACTCGGGGACTCGCAGTGGTCTCAGATCGACGGAAGTATCAAGACGGCACTCGAGAAGCATCCAAAGCTGGTCCGCTATTTTGTCTGCGCGCCAGTAGATCGCGCAGATGCACGGATTGAGGGACGGAGGTCGGCGAAAGAGCGCTGGGATGACCACGTCGCGAAGTGGAGCAGGTGGGCATCCGATC
The DNA here is from genome assembly GCA_965198115.1 of Candidatus Latescibacterota bacterium. Taxonomy (GTDB): domain Bacteria; phylum Latescibacterota; class UBA2968; order UBA2968; family UBA2968; genus UBA6620. Next base: position 5,958,979 of record OZ240241.1, read on the forward strand.
GCGGAATGACGGTCGAATTCGTCTATTGGGGCAGCCATGAGCTGCTCGAACGCTTAGCCCGACCGGTCCATATCGGGCGTGTCCGATTCTGGTTCGATGTTCGAGGCTTCGATGCCCCGTGGTTTACGGCAAGGCTCGATGAGGCATTGCTGACTGCGGGTCCTCGCCACACCCCCGAGGTCCACGTTGACCTGCCCATCGCGTGGGAGTTCGAAGTGTTCGGACGCACTGATCGCTTCTTCGACCGCGAGATGGCTAGTGCCCGGAGAATCCGCAAGAAATTGAGAGCAGTCGAGTACTCGGAGGGCGCGGCCGAACCGACTGTTGATGCTGGGTTGGCCGCCGTGTCGTCGAAGGTTCAGACGGTCCTCAACGTGATAGGCACCATCGACGTGCAGGCAATGGGTCCGCTGCCGTTCAGAGCCATCTCGGAGCAAGTCCACGCTGCAGAAGAAGCAGCCGAGGAACTTTCACGACTCCTGGGCGAACGCGAACGACGGTTGGAGGCCAAGCAAGAATCGCGGGACACGAAGGCGCGTCGGTCTTCCTACGGGAGTAACCCGTTCCGAGATCGCAGGATTCGGCTCCTACGTCTCATCTCCGAACTCGAAGCGGCGCGGAAGTCGTTCGTGCACGCGGATAAGGTTGCGGACAGCTCTTTGATGGTCCTCCGAGGCGCAGCAGGCACTGGCAAGACTCATTTGCTATGTGACGTTGCACGACAGCGCGTCTCTGCGGGCCGACCAACGGTGTTGCTCATGGGCCAACGCTTCGTGAGCAATGATGAACCTTGGTCCCAAGCGCTTCAGCAATTGGACCTATCCAGTCTGTCGGTAGAGGAGTTCGTCGGTGCGCTCGAAGCCGCGGCGCAGGCCGCCGGCTCACGAGCACTGTTAGTGATCGACGCGATCAATGAGGGCGCCGGACAGAACATCTGGCCAAGCCATCTCACCGCCTTTCTGGCATACTTGGAGCGCTCGCCATGGATTGGCGTGGTGCTGGCGGTCCGTTCGTCCTTCGAAGAGTTCATCCTTCCCGCAGTCGTACGCTCCCGTGCCGCCGTCGTGACGCACTCAGGATTCAGGGGGGTTGAGTACGACGCCACTAAGACTTTCTTCGTCCACTACGATTTGGAGCTTCCATCGACCCCGCTCCTTGCGCCGGAGTTCCAGAACCCTCTGTTTCTCAAGACGTTGTGCCGGGGTCTCCATGCGAAGGGCGAGCGTCGCCTCCCTCGCGGCTTTCACGGCATCACAGCCGTGTTCGACCTGTATCTCAGTGCGGTGAATGAGCGGCTAGCGTCGAGTCTTGACTTCGATTCCCGGATGCCATTCGTACGACAGGCTGTGGGAGCTGTTTCGGAGGCAATCCTCGACTCAGGCGAGTCCTGGCTCACCTTGACGAAGGCAGGAGAAGTCGTCAACCGCTTTCTTGCCGGTCGGGACTTTGAGCGATCTCTCTACCGGGGACTGGTCGCAGAAGGTGTCCTTCTTGAGGAAGTGGCGCGACCGCAGGACGCGAATGCCGAGGTGGTAGTCGTCATTGCATACGAACGTTTTGCTGATCATCTCGCAGCCAGGAGCTTGCTGGGCAGTTACCTCGACGTCAACGACCCCCCCTCTGCGTTTGCGGCGACGGGAGGTCTGGCGTTCATCTGCGATGACAAGCACTACGTTTCACCCGGCCTCCTTGAGGCCCTATGCATCCAGATTCCCGAACAGACCGGACAGGAACTCATCTTCGTCGCTCCAACTTGTGCCGATCGATGGGGACTTGGGGACGCGTTCCGGCAGAGCCTCGTCTGGCGCACATACGCAGCTTTCTCGGAGGACACGCGCCGAGCGCTGAACAAGCTGTGCCGAAGCGAGCAGGACTGGCGCGACACCCTCGACGTGCTGCTCACCGTGGCCACGTTGCCCAGACATCCGCTCAATGCGTGGTTTCTCGATCAGCGGCTTCGAAGAGACGCGATGCCGGATCGCGATGCGTGGTGGAGCTTGTACCTCCACCACGCGTATGGTACCCACGGTCCCGTCGACAGGCTTGTGGATTGGGCGTCCTCGCTGGATCCGAGCACGTCGATTGATGACGAGGCCGTTGACCTGTGCGCCGTCGCGCTGTCGTGGATGCTTACCACCTCGAATCGGTTTCTGCGTGACCGCGCAACGACGGCTCTCGTGAGCCTTCTTACAGATCGCCTGGCGGCTGTGGTTCGGCTCGTTGGGCGGTTCGCTGATGTTGACGATCCGTACGTGGCCGAGCGTGTCCACGCCGTGGCGTACGGGGTCGCCATGCGCTGTCACGATCCTGTCGCAGTCGGTACTCTGGCAACGTGTGTGTACGAGAGAGTCTTCGCTTCGGGGAGTCCGCGTCCGCATATCCTCCTCAGGGACTATGCACGCGGCGTTGTCGAGCGTGCGCTGCACCTTGGGTCGAAGATTGACGTGGTCCCCGATCGCGTTCGCCCGCCCTACAAGAGCACATGGCCCACAATCCCGACCGAGGAGAACATCAAGACGCTGCTACCCGATTGGTCCAAGGGAGCCCATGACAGCGGTGAGCTTGAGTGGGCGCGGAACCGAATCGGCAGCTCAGTTATGGATGACGACTTCGCGCGCTATGTGATCGGCACCAACTGGTCGGGGAGCGACTGGCTGTCATTCAAACTGGAGGAACCGCAGTGGAAACCGCCGCCGCGACCCGAGGATTTGTTGTGCTCCTTGGTTGGCGAGTTCTCGTCCGATGAGCGTACGGCCTGGGAAGAGTTTGAGGCCGCTGACGAGGCGTATTCGGCGGCATTGCGGTCGGTCTCTCATGTTTGGTTTGCGCAACGTGAGAAAGATGGCACATCGCGGAGCCTTGATCTTTCGAACTCGGAGGGCCTTGCGCAGGAGTTGGAGGCGGCACGCCCTGCCGAGGTTGCGGCGTTGGAAGCGAAACGAGAGCAGGCAATCGTCGCCTTGGAGGCGGTTCTCTCTGGCGAGCATGCGCAGCGACTAGCCAAGATCTGGTCCGCGCGGGAAAACGACCACGAGTCACGTCGTCCGCCTCGGTTCGAGCTTCACGAGATCCAGCGCTACGTTCTCTGGCGGGTCTTCGACCTGGGATGGACGACCGAGCGTTTCGGGTACTTCGACTGGTTCTACAGCGGATACCACGGACGTGATGCATCGAAGGCAGAGCGGATCGGCAAGAAATACCAGTGGATCGCATACCACGAGATCATGGCGCTAGTTTCCGATCACTACCAATACCGAGAGTGTTTTCGAGAGGAAGAGGGCGATCAGGCGTATGAAGGACCTTGGCAGGGTCGCCTTCGAGACATCGACCCTTCGTGCACGTTGAGATCTCTACGAGGCGGAGGCTCCTGGGACGGCCATGCAGTCTCGTGGTGGGGGTCGGCTCGGTACGATGCTTGGGGAGATCCCCTCAGGCCTCTCGACTGGGTCCTGAACGCTAACGACTTGCCGAAAGTCGAGGACCTGCTCGTCGTCACCAACCCCGCGGACGACTCGCGCTGGGTGAACGGCCAAGGTTTCTTCTCTTGGAAGCAGCAACCACCGACAGATCGGGAATCGACCGACGTCGAGCGTCGTGAGCTTTGGTACAAGTGCACAGGCTACTTGCTCCGGGCAGATGACGTGGAGTCCTTCTTGCGGTGGGCCGAGGGGACCGACTTTGCGCGTTGTTGGATGCCGGAGGCGGTCAAGGTCGACGAAATCTTCCTGGGCGAGCACGCTTGGGCAACGGCCTCTCACTACTTCCAGCACCCATATTACGGTGACGACGGCTGGACCCAGCCGGCCCACGGCTGCCCAGTGAAGGTCCGGACCGTCACGTGCGAGTATCTGCGCGAGACAAGTGGCTTCGACTGCTCCATCGAAGAGAGCTACACACTTCGTCTACCCGCCATCGACCTTGTCAACGGCCTCGGAATCTGGTGGAGCGGGCGTGGCGCCGACTTCGTGGATGGTGCGGACCGAGTCGTTGCACAGGATCCAACAGTTCATTCCGAGGGTCCGGGCGCCATGCTCCTTAGAGATGATCTACTTGGAGAGTTTCTGGCCCGCGAGAAGCTCGCGATCTGCTGGGCTGTCTTTGGTGAGAAGCGCGTGATTTCGCCGGGCTTTGGGACCGGGCCCCATCATCCCCGGCTCCGTGTGTCCGGGGCGTACGTGCTTGCAGAGGGACGCGCAGTGGGCTTCGTCAAAACCCATGATCGATGATCCCAACGGTGAGGCACTGGCCCTAGCCGATTTCCTGGCCGAGGTGACGTCCGTGCCCGCGTCTTCTCCCGTGGTCTTTGACGATCCGATCACGAGCATGGACTATCGCCGAATCCACGAAGTCTGCGACCGCGGCCAGGGCTGGTCAGTGCACCCTCCTGATCCGGTCGACCGTGGCCGATGCGATCGAGACGTGGCGGCGGCTGGCAGCGCGAGGGAAAGGGATACCGCACCCTTTCCGTCAGCGAATGTGACTTGCCCCTCGTGCTGCGAAGCGTACCTAAGCTGGTTGATCCAACCGGTCATGTATCTGAACCGGTACAAGGTTACCGGACGGAGCCTATTCCACCCAAGCGCCAATAATCTGCAAGCAAAAGCCTAGAACCAGAAGTCCAAGCCCTTTCTTGGCGCTCTTGGACTGAAGGAAAAAATGGGAAATCAGCGGTACTTTGAGGAACTCATCATCATCAGAATCATCGTTAGGCATCCAGTATGTGCTGCCTAACCGAATTGCTTCTTTTTTGGACAAAGAGGCCGCAGGCCAATACCACGGCTCCTAAGATGTCAAATATTAATCCAATAGTCGAAACTACACGACTGTCTATCAGAAGGCAGTGCCAGTCCATGGGCTTTTCCCTCTCTTGCTTCGGGTTGTCTGAGAGCATGACGCGGCGGCTTGATTCCCATTGCTGAAGCCTTCTCTGATCTGAGCGGCGGGCCGGTGGCGGCGCTCCGCGCGCCACCACTTCACCCAGGCCGACCAGGTGAACCAGCTTGTCGGGGCCAGCGAAGCGGACCCCGATCTCGGCTTCATGGCGCGGACGATGGCGCTGTGCTCCCTGCCCCGCACTAACCCCGGCAACCGCCACCAGTACAAGCGCGTCAACGGTCCCTACAAGCTCATCAATGTCGGTCACCGGGGATCACAAGCTCCCCTTCGGCAATCTGCCGCGCTTGATTCTGGCCTGGGTCTCGACCGAAGCGGTGTGGACCTAAAGCCGCGAGCTGGTGCTAGGGAAAGTCGTTTTCCGAGTTCATGCGGACCCTGGGGGTCTACAGCAGCGGGGGCCGGGATCGTGTTCATGGGACTTCGACCCCGAACGGCCGTCGGTCGAGTTGCCGGTATCGCCGAGCAAGATTGAAGCCGATGAGCGGTCCGCGCCCGGTCCAATGATCCTGCTTGAAGGGGGCTTGCTTGGCCCATCGAGACACGCTCGCCCGAATCTCCTATAATCAGGCGACAAGTCTGAAAGGTAGACTGCTCCCGGCTCGAATGAGCGGTCGTGAGGAAGTCGGAGTTCAGCGGAGCCAAATGGTCGGAATTCTCAAAGAAGCCGAAGCGGGCGTCCCGATTCCCGATCTGCGTCGCCCGAGTCGAGAGCCGTGAGGTTGCTGACGATGAAGAGCTGGACGAAGCACAGAAGACAGGCCACGTCGATAGCCGCCCAAGCACGACCGGGAAGGCAGAATGATGGATCAAGCCATCCACAACAATATCGTCTCCTTCATCCGTGGCATCGAAGCCAACCTCGGGTCGCGTTCGCATTTATCACCGGACAGTCGGACGCTTTCAGCAGACGCCAAAAGGAGTGAGTCCCCGCGATGGCGATGATCACACCCGAACGCGATCTTGAAGAGTCCCTTGTCACGAAGCTACGGGACCTCAAGTACGAATACCGCCCCGACATCCGCGATCGAGCCAAGCTTGAAGCGAACTTCAGGGAGAAGTTCGAGGCACTCAACCGCGTCAACCTCACCGGCGGAGAGTTCCAGCGACTCCTCGACGAGATCGTCACACCAGATGTGTACGAAGCCGCACGCTCCCTCCGGAACCGGGAAGCGTTCATCCGTGACGACGGCACGCCGCTCAATTACACCCTCGTCGACATCAAGGACTGGTGCAAGAACACCTTCGAGGTCGTTAATCAGCTCCGCATCAATACGGACAACAGCCATCATCGCTACGACGTCATATTCCTGATCAACGGCGTACCCGTTGTCCAGATCGAGCTCAAGACGCTTGGGATCAGCCCCCGTAGGGCGATGGAGCAGATCGTCGACTACAAGAACGACCCCGGTAACGGATACGCCAAGACGCTTCTGTGCTTCGTCCAGCTCTTCATCGTCAGCAACCTCACGGACACGTGGTACTTCGCCAACAACAACGCGCGGCATTTCGCCTTCGACGCTGACGAGCGGTTCCTTCCCATCTACCAGTTCGCGGCCGAGGACAACACGAAGATCACCCACCTCGACGACTTCGCCGATCGGTTCCTGGCCAAGTGCACACTCGGCCAGATGCTCAGCAAGTATATGGTCCTCATCGCGAGCGAGCAGAAGCTCCTGATGATGCGCCCGTACCAGATCTACGCCGTCAAGGCCATCGTCGACTGCATCGACCAGAACTGCGGCAACGGCTACATCTGGCACACGACCGGCTCGGGCAAGACGCTCACCTCTTTCAAAACCTCGACACTCCTCAAGACCAACGAGAGCATCCACAAGTGTCTGTTCGTCGTCGACCGCAAGGACCTCGACCGCCAGACCCGCGAGGAGTTCAACCGATTCCAAGAGAACTGCGTCGAGGAAAACACCAACACCGCAGCGCTTGTCTGCCGCCTCCAGTCCGACGACTACGCGGACAAGGTCATCGTCACGACCATCCAGAAGCTCGGGCTCGCCCTCGACGAGAACAGCAAGCACAACAAGCAAAACCTCGCTCAGGGGCGGTCAACGTTCAAGCAGCGGCTCGGGCAGCTCCGCGACAAGCGGATGGTCTTCATCTTCGACGAGTGCCACCGCTCGCAGTTCGGCGAGAACCACAAGGCCATCAAGGAGTTCTTCCCGAACTCCCAGCTCTTCGGCTTCACTGGCACCCCGATCTTTAAGGACAACGCGACCGTCAAGCAGATCGAGGGAGACATCGCCACCCTTCGAACCACCAAGGACCTCTTCCAGAAGGAGCTCCACGCCTACACCATCACCCACGCGATCGAGGATCGGAACGTCCTCCGCTTCCACGTCGACTACTACAAGCCAAAGGACGCCCCCGCCCTCAAGCCCGGTGAGACCCTCGCCAAGCAGGCGGTCGCTCAGGCCATCCTCGACAAGCACGATGCCGCGACCGGAGACCGACGCTTCAACGCGCTGCTGGCCACCGCCTCGATCAACGACGCCATCGAGTATTACAAGGTCTTCAAGCAGCTTCAGACCCAACGCCCGGCCGACGACCCCGAGTTCGTCCCCCTCAAGGTCGCCGCCGTCTTCTCGCCGCCAGCGGAGGGCAACAAGGACGTCCAGCAGATCCAGGAGGACCTCCCCCAGGAGAAGGAGGACAACCAGCACGACCCCGAGGGCAAGAAGACCGCGCTCAGGGCCATCATCACCGACTACAACCAGCAGTACGGCACGAACCACGACATCAACAACTTCGACCTCTACTACCAAGACATCCAGCAGCGCATCAAGGACCAGCAGTTCCCCAACCGCGACCTGCCCCGGAAGGGCGAGGAGAAGGTCGACATTACCATCGTCGTCGACATGCTCCTCACCGGCTTCGACGCCGTGTACCTCAACACGCTCTACGTCGATAAGAACCTCAAGCACCACGGCTTGATCCAGGCCTTCTCCCGCACCAACCGCGTCCTCAACGCGACCAAACCCTACGGCCACATCCTCGACTTCCGCCAGCAGCAAGACAGCGTCGACGCCGCTATCGCTCTCTTCTCCGGTGCGCAGGCTGACCGGGCCCGCGAGATCTGGCTGGTCGAAAAAGCTCCCGTCGTCATCGACAACTTCGAGCAGGCCGTTGCCGACCTTGGCGAGTTCATGCAGTCGCAGGGCCTCGAAGCCAAGCCCGATCAGGTGAACAACATGATGGGCGACGACGCCCGTGCCCAGTTCATCAAGCGATTCAAGGAGGTCCAGTGCCTCCAGACCCAACTCGACCAGTACACCGACCTCACCGACGAGCAGCGCGAGCAGATTGAGCAGGTCCTCCCCGAGCACGACCTCCGCGCCTTCCGCGGCACCTACCTCGAAACGGCCCAGCGCCTGAAAGAGCAGCAGGGCACGCCCGGCGGGGACGGCGAGCCGGCCAACCTCGAGATCACGGATAGCAGATCGCCCGAGCACCTCAGCTCCGAATGTCTGGTTCATCTCTTTCGAGACGCACACCGGAAGGGGGACGATCGCCGTACGAGCGCAATATTGCCGGTCCTGCTCGGTCGCTGCGAGGCGATCCTCAAGACGAAGATCCTAGATTCGGAGCGCGGTGCCAGTGAAATGCGGGAAGAGGTGTTGTCCAGATTCGGCGAGGTGCTCGCCAGCGACGGCCGACCGAGCTCGACATGTATGAGTGCAGATTCAATCGAGCCTTTCACGCCCTACGCTTCGATGTTGTGGATCGCGAACGTAGACGCCTCTAGGGCGCACTGTGGAAGTACCACGTGGGGATGACGGGGACGAGCGCTTACTCTCCGAAGAAGAGGGGCTCGCGCTCTTGTCTGAGGCAGGCCGAACACCTGCGACACAGGAGAGGTGTACGGCCCCCGCGACACATGTCGTATCTTGGGAAGGCTCCGGCAGCGAGCGGAGATGCCCTCCAAGCAGACCGGCTACGAGGCGGGCGAGTACAAGCATGTCGTGCGGGGCCTCATCTTCCTCAAGTTCATCATGTCGCGGCGACCATCTGTCAGAGATTCACCCCGCAGTCCAAGCATGAATGCCAGGACCAATGACGCTGTCTGTAGATGTCGATTCAACGAGGGATGCAGGATCAAGACGCCCGGAGCCCATCGAGTAGTTCAACTCCGGCCAGGAGCCAGGCGCTCATACCCTCGCCTCCGACACAACGCCACTTCACCCGCGCCCCGTCCACCCATCACACCCGGAAAACCCACCCACCCCGCATGATCCACCGGAAATTCCAATTGTCGCTGACCGCGCATTGACTCAGGGTTTCTGCTACCCCTGAGGGGTCGTTTCCTCACATTCTGCTACCCCCTTTGTCTTTCGCGGGAGCAGAAATGGCGAGGAGCATCAGCATGGCGACCAAACGGGAGCTCGTGGTGGAAGTTGGACGCCGATATCGGGTGGCTTCAAGCGGCGAGAAGCGCAGGATTTTGGATGAGTTCGTGGCCCTGACGGGCTACCATCGCAAACACGCCCTGAGGCTTCTCAACGGTGGTGAAACGTGCTACCGCCGCTCGGGCCGTCCTCGCTCTCGGACGGTCGGGATTCGGTCCGGGGAGGTCGCGGCGTTCGCGTACTCGATCCGCGCCACCGCACGGATAATTTCTTCTTCCGTCCGGGCCGTCTCCCGCGCTTGAATCATCTCCTAGCGGGTCATGGAATCGGTTCCCATTCCTCCTGCTCGTATTCCGTGGCCGCATCGGTCGGGCTCATGCTGAGCCACTGGGGATAACCGCCGAGCCACAGCACCGCTCCGGCCAGTCCGTAGGACGCCTTCTCGTTCCGCAGCCGGACGGCCGATCGCGTGGAATCTGGGATCGGGACCGCCCGCAGCTCCCACAGCGCCCGAACGGAATTGCGCCAGTCGGTCGAGCCGGAATAGATCGCCGCCTCGCCCTCGCTCGCCTTCGATGGGTGCGAGATCAGCAGGACCGCGCAACGGGCCGAACACGCCCAGGCATCCAGCGCCGACACGAACGCCCGGACCTCGGAACGCGAATTTTCGTTTCCGCCGAACGCCGCCGCCGAATCGATCACCAGCAGCCGCGCGTCCCGTCCTCCGGTGTACTCCATCACCCATTTGGCGCTGCCCGTCCACGCCGCCGGCGCTCCCGGGGACTTAGACGCCCACAGGGGGCCGCCTCCGGACAGGTCCAGGGCCACCAGCCGGTCATCGGGATCGGGGGCCGGGGAGTATCCCGCCATCCGACGGGCGAGTTCGTCGGGCTCGTCTTCCCAGGACGCTATGACCGCGACCGCGCCGCCCGCCCGGCAACGTCAGCGGGGGGCCGCTCTTCAGCCATACCGAACACCGGACGCGACCGCCACGGCAAGTTGCAGCGCCAGGCGCGATTTTCCGACCGCGCCCGGTCCCGACAGCAGGCACACGCGAGACGCCGGCAGCCATTCCGGAATCAGCCACTCGCGGGCCGGGGCCGTCCAGTCGGTCCGGATCGCGCGGGGGGATAATTCGATCAAAAAAACTCCTCAATGTAGTGGGTCAAGTTTGAATTCCCAGGGGGACGATGATCGGTCACTTCGCGGTGTCATCTAATTTTGCGTCAGCCTTTTCTTCCACGACGGACAACACGACATCCTTCGGAACCTGTGCCACGATGACTTTTTTATTGAAGAACGCGTAGGACTTACCGCTGTCCCCCATCATCTTTGCCTCGATCAACTGGTCTTCCTTGTCGGCCCTGAATTTGACGCGATACGTCGGCATTTTTGTCTTTCCTCGGTGTTGGAAATTAGCAACCCATTGTGGAGCATCGGTCATTTACCAGCCTCACCCGTGACTCTCCCAATCTGGACGGACCAGGATGGGGCCTCCACATCGTCCGCGCTCATTGCGCCTTCGTCCGGGCGTCCGGGCGCGGCGCTCCCTCGCCCGCAGCCGATCCTTGACCAGCGGCAAGTTCTTGCAGTCCCACAGCTCGTTACCTCGAATCAGGAAGCCGGTGCCAGCACGATCAACGGCAAAAATCGCAGTCGTACCGTCGGGCCGCCAGTCCGTTTACGAAGGGGATCGGAATTAATTGTTGACAGCACCGATATCGAACACCTCGTGGCGCGATCCGAACTGGCGGCACACTTAACACCCGCTGCACCCAGCCGCCGGCAAGGCCGTCAAGGCGCTGGCCGACTATGCGCGGGAGTACTGGGATCGGAACCGCCAGGAGCAGCTCGCGCAGGAGCGTGACGGTCTCGGGAGAACCCGCTGATGGGGAATGCCTTGGATCGCGCGCGGGCGGCGCAAGCGGAGAACGAGGCACTGAAGGTGAGCGCCCAGGAGACGACTGCTGCGCTGCAGGAGACGACAGCCGAGCTACAGGACCTGAAGGGGGAGCTAAAGTGGCTTCAGCTTCACACCAAACGCGAGCATGAGCTGGCGCGGGACCCCAAGCGGTTTCGGCGGGAGCTGATCATGTGTGCGGTCGTGGCCGTCGGCGCGACCTCCTCACGCTCGTGACCACGCTCGTTCTGGGCAACATCCTCCGAGAGATGGCCATCGAGATGTTCGACACCCTCCGCGTCTGGTGGACCGGGTGAGCGGCTCAAGAAATCGGCTAGACAGCCGCCTTGAATGAGTCCGTGATCACGGACTCGATCACGGCACTGTGATTTTCTAGATTCTCCGGCGTAAGGCGAATTCGGTAGCGCCCCGATCGTTCGTCATAGTCCATGACATCAAGGCCAGCTGTCTCCAATTGCTGCAGTGTTGAATCGGATCGCTCAAGCCTCGGCTCAAACCGGATAAACGTCTTTTTCGGCCGGAAGATCACAAGGTTGTTCGGCGCGCCATTCTTCGCGAGCCCGATGTAGAACCTGTTGTACTTGAGTTCCAGATCAGGGTTTAACCGTTTCACGATCTCCAGGATGGCATCTGCCATCGCGACGGTCTTCGGAGAGCCTAGGTTTTCCCAATAACTACGATCTGTAACCTCATGGGTGTCCTCGTCTTCCTCCACTAAGCCAAAGTTCAACTGATCGACCACTTTGGTGAACACGAGACCTGTTGAATCTCCTGTTTGAAATGCGCTCATCTGTAGTGCCATGAGCGGAATCTGACCGTTGAAAAGACTGATCACGTTCAGGAATCTGGCAGTGATGTCCTCGGCCACAATTACGGCAGAGTGTTCATACTGGGGATAGCGCTTCCTCTCAATGTCCCAGTACTCAATTGTACGAATGATGTGAGATTCGTCCGTGGCCCCAAGCTGAATCTCCACTTCGTACCGTCGACTCGTATCAGCACCCTGCAGCAACAGGTCAAGCCGACCCGCCCGAGGCTGGATTCGCTCCTTGTCTTTTAGGATAACATCTCCGAGGCCCAATAGCGCTGGGTCATCGGCAATTCGATCCTGCACCCATCTCTCGGTGAACTGTTGGTGGTTCTTGAGGAGAATACGTTCGAACTTCACGTAGGTCATCGGCGCGCCCCTAGGCTATTTTCCACGAGCGAAAGCTGTTGTGCAGTTTCATAGCGAACTGACGGGTATTGGGACAACGGAAGCACCGTTACGCCAACAGCAGACGCTCGCCCTTGGGTTCCGGTATTGGATCGCCGAACTCTCTCGCTGTATCAATCCAGAGTTCCATCGCTTGAGTGACGTTCCTGAGAGCGGCATCCTGAGTGTCTCCATGAGCCATACATCCGGGAAGTTCTGGAACTTCAGCCACGAAAGCACTGTCTGCGTTGCTCCAATAGAGAATGATCTCGTACTTATACATCGCAGTCAGGAAGCTCCCCAGCCACGGTGGTCACGTAATTCAGTCTCTGGAAAACCTGCAGGGATGAGTGGCCGCGGTCTCAGGACACGGCACCGAGTCGGTAGCTGCCCAGCGCGACAGATTCCGTTCCGCACCATCCTGGCTGGATCTGCTGAGCGCCCTGCGGGTAGCGACTACGGTTTCACCACGGACGATCAACCATGCTAGAGCCTGAAATCCCAACCATGACCCAGCACCCTCTACAGGAACAACTGCGAAACCCGCTCACAAAAAAAGGCGACGAAAGAGACCGCTCTCGCATCGTGTCTGCGTTTCCCGTACTCAAGTCCGATGCTCGCTCGGGCTGCCTCGTTCTCCGCCGCTATCTGGATAGGCGCCCGGAAAGGCTCTTCGATAAAGTCAGCTGCAATGTCTACTTAGATTGGCTCCAGGAGCGCGACGCAAACGACCATCGTGCGCTCAAGAAGTATCTTGATCAGTTTGGCAGTGAAATCAGCAGCGCGTTGCTCTTCTTAGAGGACATTAACTCCAGGACATAGCACGACGAGTCGTTTGCCGAACACGACGAATATCGTCTTCTTCGGAATATTGACGTCCACATTCACCCTAGCTACCTGCGCGTTGTTGAGGCGATCTTGGCCCCACTGATTCGACCCTTGGCCTACTTCCGTCGAATCCGTCGAGGAAAGGGTACCGATGGACTTGACGTCTGGAATGTAGTGCAAGAGCTCAAGTCCATGGGGCAGCCGGAGGACCTCTTGACTTCACCCTACAACCATGTGATCAGAAACGGAATTGCTCACGGGGCAATCGTGTTTCGTCGTAACAGGAAAATATGTTATCGCGACAAGAGGGGCAACGAGGAGACACACTTCGCCGGGACGGTCGTACGCATGTTCGACGACCTCTTGGATACGTGTAACGGATTGGCGTTGGCGCTCAAGATGTTCTTTCTCACAAGACGCAAGCGAGGCTACAAGCAACCTCGTCAGCTACTCATGGAAGAACTTCAGGAAGAAACCCGGACGCCGTGGTGGACAATAGATGGATGCGTGGAGTCAGAGATTCCCGGAAAGACTCAATTGATAGTCTACGCTCAGCCACAGACACTCCACCACGGGCTCGTGCAGTGGTCAGTCGTCCAATCTGGAATATTGGCCGAGTTCTTTGCTACTGGCTACGACCGATATTTGCTGTCTCTCCGGTCACGACGAGCGTGGTCCGGCTGGGCGGCGTTCGACGGGCGAAAGTTGAGGCAGCTGCGGGAGGCACGAGTTAACGATATGGTGCAGTATCGGGGCATCGTCGAGAGTGACCTAATATATGTTCCTTGGATATCGGTACCTAGAATCCTGGCGAAAGCTATCGTTCTCTTGAAGAGCCTGAAGCTCTCCATGCGGTTAGCTATGCAACAGCTCAGGCAGGACCTGGGGATTCCCTTGATCGTCTGCAGAAGCGCCAGTATTCATCGAAACGGGTGGGGTGCCGTTCTGAGAGCGGACGTCGTCGTGGAGGGCATTTATGGGAAGCCAGCGGTTGACGCCATATCCAAGTACAGACGGCGTATTGCTAGACTGGCGAAAAGATACGCGCGGAAGTTGAATCGTTTGACGACAGCGACCTATCTTCCGCTCGCCTTTCTTCAGGTCAACATATACCGGCGGGACTACCGACGCCGACGTTTAGGTGAGATCGGCTTGGGTAAAGACTTGATTTGCACGTTGAGCTTCCAGCGTATGCGTCGAATAAAGTCACCGGACATAATCGGGGCGACAGTCCACGTCATCGGCAAATGGCGCATCGCGTGGAACAGGGCATGGCTACAGACATGGTCTGAGAACGGGGACGACGTGACGTGAATTGAGAAGCATAGTAGGGGTGTCGGCGGGATCGAATGCGGCGAGTGTGACTCCGCGGGGAAGAGAGCATCGCGGCGCTCTGCCGCCGCGAAGGCCTGGCGCCACTGGCAGTACCACAATTGTAAGGAAGGGCCTAGGAGTCAGGATCGGGACGCGCTGAAAGTCATTCCTGGGGCTTCTTACGGTGACCAGCCGCCTTGAGCCGTAGCCGAGGGGCGCTGTCACCCGCAGGGTAGCACAGCGTAAAACCCTCTTACCGGTGGACGGTTTTCAGCTGCACTTACCGATGAAGGGCGACGATCTCGCCGGCGATCTGGCGCTCGAGAAGGTCGATCTGCTCCTGCAGCGCGGCGACCATCCCCTCCACATCAGCCGCCGTCTCGTCCGAGATTTGCTTAATGGCACGGAGGCGCGTGTCCGATTTTTCGTCCTCATCGTTCGCAATCCCGGCGATGACCTCGATGCGATCCCGGCGGAGCGTGAGCGGAATATCGGACAAGTCAACCCGAAATTCAGCCTTGCACCGGGCCTTCTCGGCCAGAAATGCATCATCTTTGAGCCAATTGTAAATTTTGGAACGCGTTACACCCACATTCCAACGCCATTTTTTTCGTGTTCTGGCCCGAGATCTCAAGCCTGGCGCACACATTGGGCGCACTCGATGTGCTTTCGGTGAGTGTCATGGCCCCTCTTTTTGCGTCATTCTAACAAACGGGTGCTTTTCAGGCCAAAATATAGGCCCTTTGCCAGTGGTGGACTAGGATCCAGCGTTTTGGAATCAACTGGAATCAATTTATAGCCGGTCGAAATTAAATGGTTGACAGCACCGATATCGAACCCCTCGTGGCGCGATTCCGAGGTTCTGTGAGCGAGAAACGTTTTGCGTCTTCGGTTAGAGTGTGATAACCTCCTTTATCACACTCTAAAATCGGGAGGCCCCGCGACATGAACCGACCGCCCCGCTTCAGCCCGCGCCCCTGTTCGCCCCGACGCCCAAGGCCGCCCGGCGCTTCCCGAGTTTTTCACCGCCCAGATCAACAACCCCCACACCCGCCGGGCCTACCTGAGTGCCGCGCGGCGTTTTGACGCCTGGTGCGACGCCCGCGGCATCGCCCGGCTCACCGACGTGCAGGCCTTCCACGTCGCCGCCTTCATCAAGGATCTGCAGGGAGCGTGCTCCCCGCCCACCGTCAAGCAGCACCTGGCCGCTTTGCGCATGCTTTTTGACTGGCTGGTGACCGGCCACGTTCTGGAGGTAAACCCCGCCCACGCCGTGCGCGGCCCCAAATACGTCGTCAGAAAAGGCAAGACGCCCGTCCTGACGGCCGGGGAAGCCCGCGAGCTGCTCGAGAGCATCGGGACGGTCCGAACGACGAAGCGCCAGGACGGAGTGGACGGGGAACCGTCCCTTGTCGGCCTGCGCGACCGCGCTCTGATCGGCGCCATGGTCTACACCTTCGCCCGCGTCAACGCCGTGCTGAAGATGAAAGTCCGCGACTTCTTCGTGCAGGGCCGCCGCGGATGGGTGCGGCTGCACGAAAAAGGCGGCAAGGAGCATGAAGTCCCCTGCCACCACAACCTGGAGCGGTATCTGGACGAATACATCGCCGGCGCCGGCATCGCGGAGGACCCGGACGCGCCCCTGTTCCAGACCGCGGCCGGGAGAACGGGCCGGCTCACCGGCAACGCTCTGTGGCAGCAGGACGCCTATCGCAACGCATGATCCAACGGCGGGCAAAGGCCGCCGGCATCCAGACCCGGATCGGCAACCACACCTTCCGCGCCACCGGCATCAC
The DNA here is from genome assembly GCA_965198115.1 of Candidatus Latescibacterota bacterium. Classification (GTDB taxonomy): domain Bacteria; phylum Latescibacterota; class UBA2968; order UBA2968; family UBA2968; genus UBA6620. The sequence continues at coordinate 5,975,287 of OZ240241.1, forward strand.
CGCCTACCTGAAGAACAGCGGCACGCTCGAGACGGCGCAGCACATCGCCAACCACGAGTCCCCACGGACCACCAAGCTCTACGACCGGAGGCAGGATGAGATTTCGCTGGACGAGGTGGAACGGATCGCCATTTAGGGTCTCTTCGACTCTCAAAAAGTGGCCCAGGAAGCCGTCAGAGGTGTTTCTGGCCTGGAGGTGGACCGCCGCACCAACCCCAAAAACCGGCACGAGTTCAAGCGCGTGACGTAGCGTAGGAGCCGCGCCAGCGGCTTGATACGGTGGTCGTGATTTTGGCATCGTGACATCCTCCTATTTCCAAACACTTAGGATGTCCACCAAAACGGGTCAACTCCAATCATGTAGAGCGTATAGGGACCGAAGCCGGTTGCCGGGGTTGCTGCGGGCGCCATCGTTCGCGCCATGAAGCCGCGCTCCGGGTCCTCTTCACTGGCCCCCGACCAACTGGTTTACCTGATCAGCGAGGGTGAAGCCCCGCCGTGCCGGTGGTGGGGTTTCGCGGAGCGCCTGGATGGGGCCGCCCAGATCGGCCAAGGCTTCCCCGATGGGAAACAACTCGCCGCGTTGACGCTGCATGGCTTATTCTCCCATGTTCCCCAGAGGGTCACCACTCATCACCGGAGGCGATGGCAGTTGGCGCAGCCTGTCCAGTCTTCGAAAGCGAATGAGGTTGGGTCAATAGGTGTGTAAACGTATCAGGCGGCATTCTTTCGCTGAGATTTAAACCAGCGAGCCCGGGTGACAGCCCGGGGAAAGGAACGTCGCCTCTCTTTTTACACACCCTTTGTGTTACGGCTTACGATAGATTCCCGCTCAGGTTACGCTATTCGCATTCTCACGCACCAAGAACTGACGACCGGAGATAAGGGGGATGAACTCTCTGGGCGTTCCGATGTAGACCGCCCTTTTCATTTTCCCACACGCGCGAGAAATAGGCTCTCGAACCGCGAAAATAGCGCGTTTCGACCGATTAGGCTCAAGACGTGGCCAGGCCAGGTCCCAGCGGGCATAGGGGGGTGGAAAACCTGTGGCCGTCCGACCGGAGACCGGTTGAGACGCTTTCTTTTGCTAAAACGTCCTAAAAAACACTTTTGGACGGGGCGTCGCGGCCGTCGTCGACGAAAGGGGGCTTTTCAGGTGTCGGAAACACTTAAACGAGTTCAAAAACAGGGACTTGCGATAGTCGACAACAGCCACGAGGTGTTGCGGCATTCCTGGATCGCCAATGGCAAGGAATACGAGATCATCCTGAAGGTTTCTCCCCTTCCTTCCCGATCTTTTTCCGCCCAAGAGAGCTCCCGGAGTTGGCTTCCCTGCTGAGTAGGGGGAATTATGACGCCACCGCTGCACCTTCGCGCTCAGCTCGTGGAGCAGCACCTCGACCCGCCTGAGCCTCCTGCTCCTGCGGATCGACGGTGGCGAGCTGGCGCTCGTCGTCCTTGGCCCGGAGCCCAGGCGTCGGGGCGGTGTCCAGATGCAGGCTCGCCCGGCTTCCCTGTCGAGGATGTGCTAGGAGCGGAGGTAGGGCAGCCGTACGATCGGGTTATCACAACGGCAAGCTGTCCCGGACATCTCCCCGCTCTGGGTTCGATAAGCCAGATGATGTCTTCCAGAAAGGCCCCCCTAGAAGGACCTGTTTCCTTCCACCCCGGTAGAGTTTCCTGGTCCTGTTCTCTACCGGGGTGCTTCACTCACGATCAGCAAAGCCGGAAGAAACCCAGGATCTTAATCCCTCTTCCTCACATCCAGAACTTATCGACTACCTATCCGCCGCATTCCAGAGGAATCCTCCTCCATAATGGTCGGTTCCAGTAGATCCGCACCAAATTCCCCTCATCGTCATACTCGAGGCAACGGACCTCTTGAGTCGTCTCATTGCTTCCTCTAGATTCATCGTTTCTTCTGAGAGGAGTTCAATGAATGTCTGGCGCTTCCCGTGGTCTTTTTTCTATGCTCTCTTTTCGTCCCGAAGCCATAGAACTCACGCCATGCTGCGATTGCCGATCGTGCCGTTTTCTCTTCCTCGTGAGTCAGCTTACCCATCCGCGCATCGCTAGACAGAAGCACGACATCCGCCAACGTCAACGTGTGTGGATGCTTCGCGAGACGCTCGTGATGCACCCTCTTCTTTTTACCTGTTAGCTGCTGAACCGCGTCCTCCAGACGCATCTTCTCACGCTTCGCACGTTCGAGGTTCACCTCCTGCCTCCAGCCGGGACACTGACTCTTACATCTTCCACCATCTCACGTAACTCATTGAGGAGCGATTCAATCTCCTTCAGCTTGAGTCCCGCACGTGTAGATTCCAACTTTCCGACCCGACCGAGCAAGCGGTCGATCAGTATCCAGTAGTCCGGACGTCGCTTCGTCGCCGAGCGGTTGATTTGGCCATTGTCGTCGAGTTCGGCGCGGATCTCCGACACCCGCAGGTCTGACGGTTCCTTTTCGATTCGGCCGAGTAGCTTCTCCACCCGCTCCTGCTTGATCCCCACGGCGTCCATCTGCGCCTTGAAAGCGCGTTTTAGCTGCAATTTTGCAAGACGGATCTCGTCGTCGATAGACCCGATCGGGATACGCTCCCAGGCCTCCTTCTCGCTCTCCGTAAGAGCTTCTGCGTAGACGCCATGACGTAGGTTGTTCATCTGTCCTTTCGGTGTCTTGCCGCCGTGCATCCTACAGCGACCGTTCTCCATCGCTCGATTCTTGCAGCGGCCGCCAGATCGGGTTTTCGCGTGACACCGTAACCATTTGCATGGGGTAATTCCCAAAACTGATATCCTGGGCCGAGAGTGGCAGCTAGCGATACGCCAGAGCCCACTGGGCGAACATCGCGATCACTTCCTGATACTCCTTCGTCCGGTCCTGGAGCTTCTTGCCCAGCGCGTGCATCTTGTCGGTGACTACCTTATGCTCCTTCCTGGCGACACCTCAACGGCGTCAGCGGTCATCTAGCAGGCTCCGCACGGTTTCGGGCATGGACGCGGGCGGCGATCCACTCGGATACCTCGGCGTCCAACCAGCCGACGGCCCGCGGACCCAGTTTGATCGGCCGCGGGAACCTGCCTCCCTGGATATAAGCGTACAGCGACGACCGTCCCAGCCCGGTGCGTCTCGACACCTCGGGCAGTCTCAGGATCTGATTGGCCATCTCTATCCTCCCCTGGTGGGTCATGGACGACTCTCACCCAGTACTGCCCGACGGTTTCCCGTTGTACGAAAACGGGTTTCCGTAGTCCGCGCGGCATCCCGTTGCCGGACATAGGGATGGCACCGTTGTACACAAAAAGGCCGTCGGCCCAGAGACGGCACCGACGGCTGGAGTTGATGAGTGAGCCGGTCTACATCTCCGTCTCCCATTCTATGGTTGACTCGTACCGTATGCGGCCCGTGTACTTGTTCTTAATTGCGTCCTTCAGATGGCTATAGAGCGGCGGATGATCTCTCTCGATCGCGCCCAACGCCCGGTGGATGGCAGCGCCGACCGCGGCCTCGTCCCTCCTCCCGCCTCGAATCCGGTGCCGACCGTGACGGTTTACCCCACGATTCAACTCGCGCTGCATCCAGTTGATTCTTTCCTCAATTTCCTCTCGCGTCTCCGGGTCGAGGGCGACTTCCCCTTCGTACGCAGCGCGCAGGGTCTCTTCCTCATTCTTGAGGGCATCTTGGTATAGCGTTCGTTCTTGGGGAGACATCACCTTCTCCTCTGCTGTTTCCACGACAGACCCGCTCTCCCAGGGCGATCCCCCTACCGGCTCGCCACCCGTCATCACACGCCTCACCTCGCTGGCCCCTTCTGGGGGCTGCCCCACCTTAAGGAGGTGGGCAATTGCACGCATCCCTTTGTCTGAAGTAATGACCGTCCAGCGGTGTCCGTTGTAAACCCCCTCCCAGTGCGCGCCCTTGCACTGGAAGGCGAAGCGGGATTGCTCGTCGACCGGGAAATCGACTATGACGTCCTGGCCTGTCCCTTCGCCTTCTTGCGCTACCAACGCCACAGACGGCGCGGCCTCTCTCTGTGGCTTCCTGAGGGCGTCCGGTGGAGTCCCCTGGCGCTCTTCCTCCAGATGCCTCTGCCTGTACTCGACCGTCCAGCGCCCCCTTTGGCTCGGCTCCGCAGCCAAGTCCACAGCCTCCAATAGAGCTTTAAGGTCGTAGCCAAGCAGATCCTCGACCAACACCCCCGCCTGTAGTTCTGGGTCGTGCTTAGCTGCCTGGATGTACGCCGGCCACGAGAGTGCAAATGGGCAATCTTCTGGCCAAGGTACCCGACCCGGTGGTTCATCACCTGCCCGCCACACGCACACGATCCCGTCGATTCGCGCCGCCTTCCGACACGCCTCTACGACCGCGCGTTCCAACTCGTCCAGGTTGTCCGGCCAGCGCCGACCCGCCGTGAAATACAGCCACTCCGCCGCGATGAGCTTAACCTCGGCCCCTGGCGCGTCGTAGTCTCCCCGATTGTACCGTTTGACGAAATAGTGGATCAACAGTGGCACGTCCCCAGAGCGCGCGCACAAAGGCGGCACCTCGATTATCCCTCTCTGAAACGCGCGGAGCAGGTCTCTCGGAAACTCACCTTTACTCACAGCCCCTTCTACGTCTTTCACGGTTCTTTGCACCGATGCTATGACGCGCGTTCTGCCCCTGTCGATTTCTTCTATCACTCTCACCTGTACCTCGCGCGGCGCGAGGTCAATGTCCTTGAGAAAAAGGGTATCCGAGACACCAGTACGCAACGTTTTGACCTCGAAGAGACTCGGGCAGTATCTGTCAACTGGCTCGTGGCGCGGTGATTCTGAAGGGGAGAATTTCCAGCTGTCGGAGGAAGAGCGCAGTGAGCTGTTCGACATGGTTCTAACACCCAAAAAGGCAGGCACCCGTTGAAGTCTCCTCTGCATCTTAGATTGCACAAAATCAGGGGTGAGACCGTCGCACCTGATCCTGGAAAACTTGCCCGGGGCGCGTTGCCCCAATTGATGCACACACCTTGCCGCAACCTCCTGCTCAGCCCCCGGTTCGCCAGCGATAAGTACCGGGGTGTCCAGGTCGCAGCACGCCGCTATGCGCTCTATCACCTCCAGCATGGGCGGCGAGACGCCGACCAGGCCGTGTTGGTGGCACTCGACTACTGCGTGTAGATTCATCTCCAGAATCGTCCCTGACGGCGCTGCAGCCAGGGCTTCAAGCTCAGCCCATGGTACGGAGATGGATCTGTCACTGGGGGGCGGCGGGTGGACCCGCCGGATTGCGCCACTTTCAAGGAGTGCGCTTAGTTGCTTCCCAGCAGCTCGGTAGGCTGAAAACAGCATGCCCGGTTCATGGGTGGCTCCATTATGCGTGAACCCTTTGATGGCCACATAGGTCGTGGGAGTGGGCCCCAGTATCATTCGGTCCACAAGTCCCTCCGTTCAGGGAAAAGGAAAGGGCTGGCCGGTGGAACGGCACCGGTTCGGGAGAGCGACACCCTCCGGCTCGGGTTACTCGGCGCCATCTTGCTGCAAGCCCTCCAGGTAGTCGGCCCAAGCCTGCAACATCTCACGGCGCTGCTCAAGGTAGGTCGTGCGGTTGTAGGCACGACCGAGGGGGTCACGAACAGCATGGGCCAACTGCTGCTCGACGTACTCCGCCGGATAGTTCAGGCGCTCCACCAGCACAGTGCGGGCCATAGCACGGAACCCGTGGCCAGTCATGACGTCCTTGTAGCCCAACCGATGAAGGGCGGCATTCACAGTGTTCTCGCTCATGGGCCGTCCCTTCCCCCGGACACTGGGAAACACGTACCGCCCCCGCCCGCTCAGGCTCTCCATCTCGCGCAAAATCGTCACTACCTGGCGGGGTAGCGGCACCACGAGCGGGTTACCGCCCTTACTGGGGGTGTACTGCCACTCGGCGCCGGCCGCGGCGTCCAGGTCGAAGTCATCCCACTCGGCCCTGCGCAACTCGCCAGGCTGGACGAACAGCAGCGGCGCCAGCCGTAGCGCCCCCCGGGTGGCTGGTTGCCCGCCGTAGGCATCGATTGCACGCAGCAGCGCTGCGATTTCGGCTGGCTCGAGGATCGCGGGGTGGTGTTCCGTCTCGGCTGGCAGCAGGGCTCCGCGCAGGTCGGCGGATATGTCACGTTCGGCACGGCCAGTGGCAACGGCGTAGCGGAACACTTGACCACACAGGGTGCACACTCGGTGGGCAGTCTCAACGTGTCCGATTTGCTGGACACGTCGCAGGGCTTCCAGCAACTCCCAAGAGGAGATCTCCGCAATCGGCCGACGGCCCAGCATCGGGAACACGTGCATTTCCAGTCGGCGCAGGTTTCGGTCCGCATGGGAGGACACGACCCTGTGGCGATGCACCGATTCCCACCACTCCCGCGCCAGCGCTTCCATAGTATCAGCTGAAGCCCGCGCCGAGGCCGTGCGTCTGGCTCGTCGATGGGCACTCGGGTCCACACCCTGGCTTAGCAGCTCGCGGGCCTCGTCGCGACCCCGCCGGGCGTCCTGCAGCCCCACTTCAGGGTAGACCCCCAGGGCAAGCAGCTTCTCTTTGCCGTGATAACGGTATTTCAGCCGCCAGTAATTCCCACTTCGCTGGACGTGAAGGTAGAGGCCACCCCCGTCGAACAGCTTGGCACCCCGCCCTTGAAAGGTTGCGGCCTTCACAGCGACTGCACTCAGCTTGTCTCTGGTACGTGGCATTGCACGGGCCTTGTTGGGGGTATGTGATCTCTCCAATCTCGGTTCTACCCCCGAATATACCCCCAAATACCCCCGGAAGTCAACGGACCACAATGGACGCCACCAGACCATTCAGACAAAAAACCCGTAAGTCCGCGGAGACTTACGGGCCTTCTTGGACTTCTGCGAATTAAGAAATGGTGGAGGCGGCGGGAATCGAACCCGCGTCCGAAAGCGCTTCTGCGACGGCGTCTACGTGTGTAGCCTGCCTACTTGAGTCTCGCGCGCCGTTGCCCCGGCAGGCTGGGTCAACGGCGCGCCAGCTAGAGACTATTTCGCTCCTGGTCCCTCTAGCGGAGGACCACGTGCTAGCCTGCTCTAGTCGACGCCCCGGTAGGGCCACACAGGCGAGGCCCAGCGGAACGGGCTGAACCTAACGGTTGGTCAGGCAGCCATTGCGTACGAGTTATCGTCCGCAGTTGCGGTTTTTCCCACGGTTTAACGAGGTAATGGACCTCGACACGCAGCCTTCGCATCCCCGCCCTCGTCGAAGCCTGATCGCCCCCACAAGGTGAAGATACTGCCTGCCCGCTCGTAGCCTCAGCGCAGGCGAGTCCTTCTTCTTTCTTCTTTTCTTTCTTCTCAAAAGATACCGGCATCGCCATCCCGGGTCAATTCACGAACTCGATCCGAGCTCGTTCTCCCGAGCGTTTGCAAGTTCGGCTTCCAGCTCATAGATCCGCTGTTGCAGATCTGCCGCGTTCCGTTCGCCACGAACGTTCTTACCGATCGACCGCACGATCGACCGCAAAACGAGCAGCGCGATGACGATCGCGATGCCTTTCGAAACATTCAACACGATGTCCTGTACAAGCCTTCGCGTCTCACGGTCCTCTATCTGCTCTGCCCAGGCATCGATATTTTTCCCGTAAAACACAGACACGCCCTGATCGTTGATCAGCTCAATAATCCCGTTCTGAGGAGCGGCCGCGTTGAGTGAAATCGACTGGTCAAACTGATCTGTCAGCCGAATCGTCGTTCCCTCACGACTTCGAAGCTCCACGAGATGAGTCCCGTCCTGGTTTACAACCTGAATGATCCGGTCTGTCGAATCCTGGGCCACGAGGGGGGACACCAAGCAGAGAATCAGATAACGTCGCATTGTGGTACTCCTTGGGATAACAGGATTAACACAAATATACGACCAACTCACGCAGTGCAGCGGAAGCTGGACAGGATTCTGACAGCCGACAATCATCCCCTTCGAGAGGTACTTTTCAGGTCCGAATAATTCGCCCAGATCATCTCTTCTTCTCCATCCTCATTCGCCGTGACCACGGGGCAGCCGTCGTCCGCCACCACGATCGATCCGCCCGCCTGAAAATGGTGGTATGAGAAACCAACGCGATTGCTGGCAACGATCGGCGCTCCGATCTCCTTCGCCCGGCGTAGCACTTTCTCGTCTTTTGCAAGGTTTCCACGGTTGTTCTGCCAGAAAATGAGATCTGGCCGATCGTTCTTGAATGGCTCCCAGGCTTCTTCCCGCGACCCATCCGCACAGATGATGCACCCGATCCGGAGACCTCCGACTTGCATCACAATCGTACCCTCGCCCGGCGAGATGATTCCTCGTTCCTGCCGATATCCTGCCTCGACAGGATTGTAATCGGCGATCCAGTCACTGTAATCGCCCGGACCGTATGAGTTTATGTTGGGCCAGAGGTAACTCTTCCGATACACGCCCACAACGCCCTCGGGCCCGACCCAGACCATCGAAATGTAGGGCCGGTTCTGATGGACCTCGTTGAGCCCCAACGCGACATAGCCCCCGAATTGCTTGGCGAGATGGCAGAACCCGTAAACCTCGGGGCCGTCGATGCTCCGCCCGTGACGAAGTGGCTCGGGCGTGTAGTCCGAGGTCAAACCCTCGTGAAGAAACACGTAGTCAGCGCCTTCCCTGAACGCCCGTCGAGTCCAGATCATCGCCTTATGGACATTGTGATTGACTTCACACGCGATCGTATCCAGCTGAATCACCGCCAGCCTGTAGTCTTTTTCCGGGTCCAAGCCATTCGCTCCTTACTCATTTTCACATACGAGAAAGCGCCAGGACATCACGACGTCCCAGCGCTCAAACCCGTAGTGCCGTCACTCTACAGCGTTTTACCGCCAACCGCCCACAGCCAACCGCCCACCATCTTTTTCAGCCCGAAACCATTCGATCGTCCGCCGCAACCCCTGCTCCGGATCGATTTCCGGTTCCCAACCCAAAAGCTTCTTCGCCAGACCGATATCCGGTTGCCTTACTTTCGGATCATCCTCCATCGGCGGTAGAAACTTCAGCTTGCTCTCGCTCTCACTGATCTTGAGGATACGCTCCGCCAGCTCGAGCATCGACATCTCCGACGGGTTTCCTATGTTGACAGGCTCGTGATAGTCCGCCTGCATCAAGGCGTAGATCCCACGCACGAGGTCGGACACGAAGCAGATGCTCCGGGTCTGTTTCCCGTCACCGAAGATCGTGATGTCGTCGCCTTTCAGTGCTTGGGAAATGAATGCCGGAATCGCTCTTCCATCATCCTTCCGCATCCGGGGCCCGTAGGTGTTGAAAATGCGGATGATCCGCGTGTCGATCCCGACCTCGCGGTGATAGGCCATCGTCATCGCCTCCGCGAACCGCTTCGCTTCGTCGTAGACGCCACGAACACCGATCGGATTCACGTTCCCCCAGTAATTCTCCGGCTGCGGATGGACCAGCGGATCGCCGTAGGACTCGGACGTCGACGCCAGAAAAAACTTGGCTTGCTTCACCCGAGCCAGACCCAGGCAGTGATAGGTCCCCAGGGCGCCCACTTTCATCGTATGGATCGAATGCACAAGGTAGTCTTTGGGGCTCGCCGGGCTGGCAAAATGCAGGATGTAATCCAGCTGCCCGGCTACGTGAACGAAGTTCGTCACGTCATAGTTCAGGAAGGTAAATCCCTCTCGGCCAATCAGGTGAGCGATGTTGTCCACCCGACCCGTCAAAAGGTTATCCATCGCCACCACCTCGTGATCGTGCTCGAGCATGAACTCACAGAGATGGGAACCGAGGAACCCCGCGCCGCCTGTAATCAAAATCCGCACGATTTCACCCAACAATGGCCGGCATCCGATGCCGTCTTTCTTTGGTCACTGGTCAATGGTCAACTGTCACTGGTCAATGCTAGTACTCCGCCCAAACCTCATCCAACCCCGGCTGCCGTTCGACGGCCAGAGCCTGCTTCGTGACCGACATAAAAACGTCTTTCTCAGCCTCCGTCATCGTCTTCTTCCTGCGTGCCATCACACGCTCGGCCAGAGCCAGGCCCCGCTCCTCATCGTAGCGCACGACCCGATCGCCGTCGACCCAGGCGAAGCTGGGGACGAATTTAGGACTCCGAGGAGTAAAAACGCTGCTGCAGAAACCGATCACGGCCCCGGTCGGGAAACTGACGTTGATACCGCCTTTACTGTGATCGCCCACGAACATGCCAACGAACTGTTCGTTCGTCTCGACATCGCGACCGTTGATCGGGACGCGAACGGTCCCATACGTGTTCTTCAGATCACTGTTGATACAATCGGCCGCGATGTTGACCCACGAAGATATGTAGCTGTGCCCCAGAAACCCGTCGTGTTGCTTGTTCGAATATCCCTGGATAATCGATGCTTCGATTTCGCCACCGACTTTGCAGACCGGGCCGAGCGTGGTCCCGGCGTGCACGGTTGCACCGGCCTGAATCAGGCTGCCCGCTCCGATATAAGCTGGCCCCTGGATATACGAATGAGGCAGGATTGTCGTGCCTTCGTCGATCCAGACCGGACCGTCTTCCGCATCCACGACCACGCACGGTTTGAGGACCGACCCCTCACCCAGAAATACCTGATCGTTTCCGAGTACGTGACAAACTCGGCCGTATAGACCCGCGCCCCGACTGTCGATAGACCAATCCTCGACCAGGACGTCCTCGTTCGAACTCACCAGATCCCACGGCCACGTCACCATCCTCACGATGTCCGATACGTCGCGCCGTGGAAGTCCCGCCGTCACTGCGCGCAGCCTCGCCTCGTCGAGCATCACGTCCGCGGTCAACTCGCGTGACAGGATATCATCGGCCACGACACAAGCCACCGAATCTTCTGAGCCCGCAACACCCACCCACGCCTCGTCACCCGTTTCAGGAAGCTCGGACCAGATGCCGCGGCCATTCACAAGCAAGCTGCTTTCCGACAGCCCTCCGTTCACCTCGCACGATGTCTGTTCAGCAACCATCTCCGCCAGCACGGGCCGGCACCACAGTGACAGCGCCCCTTTCGGCGAAAGCGCGCGAACTCGGTCGATTAGTGGATGAACTCCGCAGAGAAGCTGGAAAACCGCTCGAACGTAAACGAGGGGCAACAAACGCTGCCACCCCGGATCTTCATAGAGAACGACTCGTCCCATTGATCTCAAGTACCGTTTCGATCGCGCACGACCGGTCTCAACGTCGAACCGAACCGGATCATCCACCTTCCAGAGCGCCTGGATCTCCGGTGTGCACGAAGTCTCGACTCACCCCGATCCCCATCCCCGAATAGGGCCTGGACCTCCCGGATTCCCCACACCCTCCGTGTCCTCCGTGTTCTCAGTGGTTGCTTGGCTTTTGGGTTGTTACGTTACTCGACCGTGACGCTCTTCGCCAGGTTGCGGGGCTTATCGACATTCTGACCACGGAGGAGTGCGGCGTGGTAAGCCAGCAATTGAAGTGGAATCGTCGTCAACAGAGGCGAAAGAAGGGGCATTGTGGCAGGAACACGAATGACTTCCGAAACCAGAGATGCCAGGTCCTCGTCGTCCTCCGTCGTGACGGCGACAACTTGTCCGCCACGCACCTTAACCTCTTCTATATTCGACAGCACCTTGTCGAACGTGTGGTCTCTCGGGGCTACGACGATCACCGGCATACCCTCGTCGATCAACGCGATCGGTCCGTGCTTCATCTCTGCAGCCGGCATGCCCTCCGCGTGAATGTAGCTGACCTCTTTCAACTTCAGCGCTCCCTCGAGTGCGACCGGATAGTTCACCCGCGCCCGAGGTAGAGGCAGTTGTCCCACTCCACGACACGTTCGGCCAGGGATCTGACCTGGTCCTCCGTTTCCAGCGTCACATCCACCTTTTCCGGGATTGTCGAAAGCGCCTCCAATAGTTCCGCTGTGCGCTCCGCCGACATGTTCCGACGACGGCCCAGATCGATCGCCATCATCGCCAGAACCGCGACGTGAGCGGTAAACGCCTTCGTGCTGGCCACACCGATTTCAGCCCCGGCGTGAAGATACACACCAGCATCCGTCTCTCGCGAGATCGTCGACCCTACGACATTCACGACACCGAAGGTCGTAGCGCCCTTCATCCTGACTTCGCGCAGAGCGGCCAGCGTATCGGCCGTTTCCCCCGACTGACTGATGGCGATCGCGAGAGTACCGTCTTCAATGATCGGGTTCCGGTATCTCAACTCGCTCGCATACTCGACCTCGGTCGGAACGCGAGCCAGTTCTTCAAACAGATATTCACCGATCAGTCCGGCGTGCCAGGCCGTCCCACACCCCGTTAACAGGACACGACGCGCGCGGGCCAGTTCTCGATCCAGCCCGACCAGGCCCCCGAGCGCGACACGCTGACCTTCGAAATCCAGCCGACCCCGCATGGCACTTCGCAGACTGTCGCCCTGCTCGTGGATTTCCTTGTGCATGTGGTGTTCGTGCTCGGCCAGCTCAATCTCTTCGAGCGTCAGCTCGAGCGTGTCGACCGTCTTCTCCAACGGCGTCTGATCGAGCGTCGTTACTTGAATCCCATCTGGACCGAGCGTGACGAACTCACCGTCGTCGGGATAGACCACGCGATTTGTGTGCTCTACGATCGCCCCGCCATCGGAAGCGACGATGTATTCGTCGTCGCCGATCCCCACGAGCAGGGGGCTTCCGCGGCGAACAGCCACCAACGTGTGGGGAACCTCGGAACAGAGGATGGCCAGACCGAAGGTCCCGCGCACATCTCGTACGGCCTGACGCACACTCGCCAAAAAGTCGCCCGTCTGATCGAAGAAGAAACCGATCAGCTGTGCAATCGATTCAGTGTCTGTTTCACTCTGGAAAGTGACACCCTGGCCTTCGAGGAACTGGCGTATGGCGCCGTGGTTCTCGACAATTCCGTTGTGAACGATCGAAATGCGGCGTTGGGTATCGAAGTGGGGATGGGCGTTGATTTCGCTCGGGCGGCCGTGTGTCGCCCATCGGGTGTGGGCGATTCCGATCGTTCCGTCGAGGGGACGGGCATCGAGCGTGTCGGATAGGGCAGACACCTTCCCGACCGTCTTGCAGTCATTCAGTTGGCCGTCGACAATCGTCGCGACACCGGCCGAATCGTAACCGCGATACTCGAGGCGGCGAAGGCCGTTCAGGAGAATGGGTGCCGCTTGTCGACCACCGACATATCCAACAATCCCACACACAACAATAGCTCCTACGAGACGTTACACAATCAGGTGAAGAACTCCGGACAGCCTCTGATTCTCTCCCCGAATAGGGCCTGGATCTCCAGGCGCCCCCACCCTCCTTGTGCTCCGTGTCCGGCGCCTGCCCTGAGCGAAGTCGAAGGGTGGTTGCTTTCGTCTTTAGCGCTAAAGCTTGAACACCTTCCCGATCGAGCGCTCTGTTCCCTTCGTCGAATTGCGCGTATCGAACACACACTTCGCGTGATCAACGACCCACTGGAAGTCGTAGTCATCGTGGTTGGTCGTGATCACCACGCAGTCGGCCTCGCCGAGCGCTTCCTCGGTCAGATCGGATGCGACCATGTTGAGATCGTCCACAGCCAACCTTGGCACGAAAGGATCGTGGTAGGAAACGTGTGCGCCCTTTTGCTGGAGCATTTCGATGATGTCGAGTGCCGGAGATTCACGGACATCTCCGACGTTCGGTTTGTAAGTCACACCCAGCACCAGGACCTTTGACCCTTTGACGCTCCGCTCGAAAAGATTCAACACATCGGAAACTTTCGAAACGACGTATCCGGGCATGCTTCGCGTCACCTCGCTGGCCAGTTCGATGAATCGCGAGTTGAAATCCAGAGTCTTGAGCTTCCAGGCCAGGTAATGAGGATCGATCGGAATGCAATGGCCTCCCAACCCCGGACCCGGGTAGAAGGGCATGAATCCGTAGGGCTTGGTTCCGGCAGCGTCGATCACTTCCCACACATCGATACCAAGCCGGTCGCACATTAACGCGACCTCGTTCACCAGGGCGATGTTCACGTTGCGGTAGGTATTCTCGAGGAGTTTCGTAATCTCGGCGGTCTGGGTCGAAGACACCGTCACCACTTCGGAAATGACCTGGTGGTAAAAGGTGGCTGCGATCTCCGTACACGCGGGTGTTGTGCCACCCACAACCTTGGGCGTGTTCGTTAGCGTGTAGACCGTATTCCCTGGATCGATCCGCTCGGGCGAGTAGGCGAGGTAGAAGTCGGTTCCCGCCACCAACCCACCCTCTTCCAGAATCGGCCGTACGATATCCTGAGTAGTGCCTGGGAAAGTCGTGCTCTCGAGGATGACCAGCTGGTTCCGACGCAAGCACGATCGGACTCCCTGGCACGCGCTCAGAATGTAGGACACGTCCGGATCCCGCGTCTTGCCCAGAGGCGTTGGAACACAAATGATGATCACATCGACGTCGGCCACGTCGGCATAGTCCGTCGTTGCACGGAGCTTGCCCACGGACTTCAGCCCGGCCACTTCGAAATCCGGTACGTCTCCCACATCCGACTTGCCGGCTTCGATCGTCGCCACCTTCTCGGCCGAAATATCCACACCCAGCACTTCGAAGCCTGCTTTGCCCAGTTCGATCGACATGGGCAGCCCGACGTAGCCTAACCCCACCACGGCTACACGAGCGGTCCGCGTCGTCAACCGTTCTTCCAACCGAGTATCTGCATCGAGAGCAGCCGTACTCACTTTATCGCCACCCACCCTTCCCTGCTCGGTTCACGACGATTCCGAGAAACACGCCAGCAACGCTCATTGTCACAATGTTCGATTCTCGATATTCGATCTTCAATGTCAGGCTCCCATCGTGCGCATGAGAATCGCCTTCTGAGCGTGCAACCTGTTTTCAGCTTGGTCGACCGCGACACATCGATCTGAAGCCATCACGCCCGCCGTCACCTCATACCCTTTGTGCGCAGGTAAGCAGTGCATCACGTATGCCTTCGTCTGATCGAGCAATTCTTCGTTGATCTGATACGGGGCGAACGCGGCGATACGTCGTTCTCTTTCTTCCTTGTAGCTCTCGTCACCGAAGAATTCCATGTCGATCCACGTATCCGTGTAGAGGAAGTCGGCCTCCTTTGCAGCGCCAACCAGATCGAGCGTCTCCGCATACAGTCCCGACGCGCGCGCGTCGGCAATCAACGCCTCGTCGTCCGATGCGGGGTTGACCTCTGGAGCGACGACCGTTATCCGGACACCCGTCTTCATAGATACGGCGATCAACGAATTACACACGTTGTTCCGTATGCCCGTGTAAACGAGGTGCACCCCGTCCAGCTTGCCGACCATCTCCCGCACGGTCAGCAGATCACCCACGGCCTGACACGGGTGATAGCGGTCGCAACATCCGTTGATGATGGGAACCTCCGACCCGGACGCCAGGTCGAGCAGATCGTCGTGATGTATCATACGCGCGGCGATTCCATCGACGTAGCGCGAAAGGACCTGGGCTTCGTCGCGAAGGTCTGCCAGCGTAAAGTTCGTGGCTCGCCAGTCCAGATAGACGGCGTGGCCACCGAGCTGTGTCATTCCCACTTCGAACGACGTGCGCGTTCGCGTTGACGTCTTTTGAAACAGGATGCCCAGACTCTGGCCGTTCAACACTTGACGATAGCGGTCGGCGTGATCTTTCACGTCCATCGCTTCGTCGAGCGTCGCGAGCACCTCGTCCGACGTCCAGTCCTTGAGCGTGATCAGATCCATTCAGGTGAGTGTCGCCTCGACTTCCTCGAGCAGCTCCTTAAGAGACTCGCCCAGCGATTTTTCGATCGTGCAACCCGACGCGTTCCGATGACCTCCCCCGCCGAATTTCCGGGCAATGACGTTCACGTCGACGGTGCCCCTCGACCGGAGGCTGACGCGGTGTACGCCGGCGGATTGCTCCTTGAAGAAGAGGGCCACCTCCACGCCATCGATCGACATCGCCTGATCCACGATGCCGTCCAGGTCGCCGCCCAGCGAAAAGGTCTCGTGGTCGATCGAAACCGTGACGATCCGACCGTCGGCGTGCAGCTCCAGACCGGCTAACCCCACACCCAACGACTTGACCGTCTCGAAGGTCTGGTGGGCAAACAGCTGATCGGCGATCCACGCGGGATCTGCACCGTGACGGACGAGCTCGGCGCACGCTCTGAGGGCGCGCTCCGGGTGAGAGTATTTGAAGAGCTTCGTGTCGAACGCGATGCCGGCGTAGACTTGCGTGGCCATCCCGGGGCTAATCTCCACGCCGAATTCCTTGATCAACTCGAAAACCAACTCGCTCGCAGCGCTCGCACCCGAGTCGATCAAAAGAACATTGCCCTCTTCAGAGCCCCCGGCGTGATGGTCGATGATCATCGTACGCGTGTCCATATCGATCAGCCGTGCGACGTTTCCGACACGGTGGGCCGAAATCGTGGGTGTATCCACGAACACGGCGAACGGAATAGCATCTGTCGATTCGTAGTCGTAAACACTCTCGATCTTTTCGAACCCTTCGAGGAAGGCGAATTTCCGATCGGGCTCGGCATCGGCCACGACAATGCGATTCGCCTTACCCATCTGATCCAGCATGCTGGAAAGACCCAGCATCGCCCCGATGCCGTCGCCATCGGCATTCACGTGAGTCGATAGCAAATAGGGTCCATCCGACTCGAAATAAGCGACCGCATGGGTGAAATCCATCACGGCATCTCCTGACGCGCGATGAGCATCATTCCATCTCGTCGATTTCGTCCAGCAGGGACTCGACGTCAGCTGAAGTGAGTCGGAAGCTTCTCAGCTTGAAGGTCGCGGCCGAATCGTAGTCCAGCAGGCTCTCGGAGCGAAACACGACGCCGTGGTGAAGCGCCGCTTCCTTGCGTGTCAGCACACCCGAGGAAACTTCCTCCGACAAGAGCCTGATCGATCGCTCATACGGGTGTCCGTATCCGCCGCCACCGGCCGTTTCCAACCGGACTCGGTCACCCGCCTTCAGGGCGAACCCTTCCACTTTTCTTGGGGGAGTCATCCAGTGTCCATCCGTATGGACCCTAACGTCAGCTGTCGATCCTCGCGCCCCTCGATGATGACCTCCTGCACCACGTTCGCCACGGTCGACGTAGAGCGTCAGCCTCGAATCGGTGTCGACACGAAATTCGATCAGGGTCCCATCACCGCCCCGGTAACGACCCGGGCCGCCCGATCCCACTCGACGCTCGTAGCGCGTAACACGTACGGGATACATTCGTTCGATCGTCTCGATCGCGGGAAACACACCCCGTCTGGGAGGGGCGCCGATGTTGACAAGACCGTCGCCACGCCCGCTCGCACCGCCCCCCGATCCAACGGACAGACGCAGCGTGAAGGGCTCGCCACGATCGTGTCCTTCGACGACGACCAGATTGCCGCCTCCGGCGTCGACGGCCGAACCTCGTCCGTGCACGGCCTGCGACAGTGCCTCGATCACACCCGAAACGACGCGCCCGGCGACTTCGTTTCCTCCACTCACCGCCTGCGGGAACCTCGCGTCGAGATACGTCCCCTCAGGTCGAGCGACCGAAATCACGGACTCGAAGTCGGCAGAGGTCGGTACATCGGGAAGAAGCTGCCGCAATCCGGCCACGCAACCCGCCTGAACGGCCGAAAACGGACAGTGCGTCGCACCCGGTCTACCTTCGCTCCCCTCGAATGAAAGACGAATCTGCCCCACCTCGACCCGCGCGGTCGTGACCAGACGGACCGGACGCCCGGAGACCGGGTCATCGAGCCGGTCGCGACACACGTAGGTTCCGGGCGAGAAGGAGGCCAGGGCCTCGTCCAACGAACGTTGCGCACCAGCCCTTACTCTCTCCGCAGCTTCGACCAGGCTCTTGGGTCCGATGCGATCCATCAACGTGCGGATTCGACTCGCGCCGGCCGAAAGGGCAGAGATCTGCGCGAGGAGACTCCCCCGAAAAATCGCCGGATCCCGCGTATTCGCAGCGATCAGATCGATCGACGATGGCTCGGCAAAAGAGTCGGTGCCCAGACGCAGCCTCGGCACCCGCACACCTTCCTGCGCTATATCCCACGCGTCCGGACACACGCCCCCGGGCACACGCCCCCCAATATCGGGATAATGTCCTGCCGAGGCCAGCCACGCGACGCCGAGATCTCCCAGGTCGAGAGGTATCGCGACACGGAATTCGCACAACGAACAGCCCCCGGCAAACGGGTCGTTCGAAAGGAGGACCTCATCGTCGGCGGCCTCCATCGCTGCGTGGCCGCCCATCCACGTTGCCAGCAAAGCGGCGAGAAAGGGTGTGCTCTTCGACCCCGATGTCCACGGCAGCTCCCTCGGCCCAACCAGCAGGACCGCCGTGCCACCTCCCTGAATCGACGCCTCGAACGCTCGGGCGCGAAACACGGCCTCGGCTTCATCCACGGCGGCCTGGACACGGGACCAGATGCGGGTCGTCTCGATTCCCGTCATCGCGATTTACCCACTTCGACGAGCAACAGACCGTGCTCGTCCGTCCGGAACGACGCCCCTGGAGGGACGAGGGTCGTTGCGCCATCTTCCTCGATCACGGCGAGCCCACGAAGCGTCTTTTCGATCGGCAATGATCCACGATCGTAGACCGGACATACGATGGCCTCTTTCCCAAACCGAACGCATCGATCCTCGATCGGCTCACCCGACCCTCCCGGCACGACGGGAAGCAACGCGTCGACTTGACGACTGTTGGCCTGAATGGCCGCCGTGCGAGCTCCTCTGACCTCCAGCGGAATCGCTTCGAGCCCGGGCAGACCCGCTCTCCCCGCGAACATCGATTTCAACGTACTCTCATCGAAACCAGACGGCGGGTGCAGGGTCACGCCGGTTGCCTGACTCCGATAAGCCACGTCGATCTCGACCACAATGTCGGCTTCGTCGACGCCCAGCGCCTCTCGCACGCTCGCCGTCTGTTCACCGATCAGCGTATGCAGGTCGACCAGACACGCCTCGGTGACCGGGATGGAAACCTGTGCGGATCGGATTTCACGCCGCTCGGCCAGGAGACCTCCCCACGCGGAGAACAGACCGGCGCGGGGGGGAACGAGGACGGTCGGAATGCCGAGGTCGGTCGCGATACCGGCAGCGTGCAAAGGACCGGCGCCTCCGTAGGCAACGAGGATTGCCTCATCCAGCGGGCAACGCTTTTCCAAAGAGAGCGTCCGGAGTTCGCAGGCCATCATTTCGTCGATCGTGTCCACGATCAACCATGCTGCTTCGGCCGCGTCAAGATCGAGGGGGGCCGCTACGCGTTCCACGACGACACGTCTCGCGGCGTCCTCGTCGAGGTGCCGCTCCCCTTCCGGCAGACGCAACCGGTTCTCCAACCGCCCCAGAACGATGTTTGCATCCGTGACCGCCGCCCGATGCGTTTGCTTCCCGTAACACGCCGGACCGGGGTCGGCGCCCAGACCATCCGGCCCGACGTCGACGCCCCCCGTGTCGTTCGGTCGGACGATCGATCCGCCTCCTGCCCCGATCGTCGTAATGTCCAGCATCTCGACCGCAATCGGCAGACCGAACCCGAGTGTGCGTTCCCGCGTCAGCGAAGGCACACCGTCTGCGACCAGACACGCATCGAAGCTCGTTCCACCCATATCACACGTCACGAAAGACGTGTAGCCCGCCAGCGCACATAGATGGTGCGCCCCGCTCACGCCTGCCGCCGGACCCGAAACGGCCGTACGGGCTGCGTCACTCACGGCGTCGTCCGGAACCACACTGCCGCCATCCGACGTCACGATCCGGAGCCTGTCACCACAGCCGACGGTCTTCAGCTCGCGGTTCAGCGAACGGAGATACCGTTCGATCATCGGCGTAACATAGGTGCTGGCCGCGGCGGTCGAGAATCGCTCGAATTCTGACGATACGTCACAGACCGACGAAGAGCAGACGATCGGCACCTCCGGCAATATCGCTTTGACACCCTCTCGAACCCGCTGCTCGTTCGATCCATCGGTCGTCGAGTGAAGAAGACCCACCACAATGGCTTCCACCTTCTTTTCTCGCAACGCGATGGCGAGCTCGCGAATGGCGTTTCCATCGACAACGCGTTCTACACCCTCGGGTGTCGTCCTCTCATCGATCTCGAAGCGCAGTTCCCTCGGAACCAGAGGATCGAATCGGGGCTCCGAACCGTAGGGCGAACGTCGGGTGCCACGTCTCAACTCGAGGACATCCCGAAACCCGCGCGTCGTGATCATTCCGCATCGCGAACCCTTTCGCTCCACCAGCGCGTTCGTCGCCACCGTCGTGCCGTGGAGAATTTCGTCCACTTCGGAGGCGGGAACGCCCACGCTGCCGAGCGCTTCGAGGAAGCCCCGGGCATAGTCATCTGGTGTCGATGGCACCTTGACGATCGCAGGGCTCCGTCCGACCAGCAGACCAGATCCGTGAATGTGCCGCCAATGTCGACGCCGACCAGAACCACGATCAGTGTACCTTCAGCCAGCCCACGGGATCCAACGCTTCTTCTCCCTTCATCAGCTCGAAGTGCAGTCGGGCCTTGCCGTCAAGCCGACCCGTACTGCCGACCGTGCCCAGAATCGCTCCTTCGTCCAGGATCTCTTCGGCGCGGACATTGCGTGTGGCCAGGTGGCCGTAAAGCGTAAAATACCCTCCCGGATGGCGGAGCAACACGAGCTGTCCATAGCCACGGAGCCAGTCCACCAGTACGACCTCACCCGGGGCGACGGCCTGCACGTCAGTGCCTTCGGGCGCGTCGATGTCGATGCCCCGATTGAACGTCCAAGTCTTCAATTCAGGATCCTGGTGACGACCGAATCGAGAGACGATGCGACCTTCCGTCGGACGTCGCAGCTCGCCTCGCTTGCCGTCGAAATCGAAAGGCGGCAACTCGGCAAGTCGTAAGCCCGCCCGCTGGCGCCGTTCGATCTCTTTGATGATCTCGCCGATCCTGGCGGTGACTTCGACCTTGTGCGTTTCACTTTGCTGGATCTCGTCCCGGTAGACGTCTTCCTGTTGGACGAGCCACTTCAATTGCTTCGACTTTTCCTTCGCATCACCGCTCAACGTTTGCTCGACCGACCGCTTTGCCTTCAGGAGAGAGGCCTGATGGGCCAGCTGTGCCCGTCTCAGCTGCAGGACCTCGTGCAAGCGCAAGCGATCTGCCCGTAGGGCTTCGAGATCGACTTGGTCCTGCACAGCCGCTTTCTCCAGGTAGAGCAGCTGCCTGACACCTTCGATGAACGAGCCGGAGCTGAACAGAATCGCTACGGAGCTCGCCGCATCAACCCGGCCATTCCGACCAAGGGGATTCTGACGGCTGCGCTTGTAGGTTTCTCGGATGCGCGCAGCCGTTCCGCGTTCACGCGCTGCCAACGACCGTTCTGCTCGCGTAACGTCGTGCGATGTTCGATCGAGGCGACTCGACAGCTGGTTCTCGCGTGTTCGAAGTCGTTTGAGTTCACCCCGCGTGCTCGCGATGCGCTTCTCGATCGCGCCGATCTCGTCAGCCACCGACACCTTGGCCCGGGAGGTTTTCTTCAGCGCCTTCCTCCCGGCAGCCAGCTCCGCTTCCAGACTGTCGAGGGCGGCTTGCTCCGCCTCCAGCCGGCGCTTCAGATCCGATTGCGCGACGCTCGCAGAGATGCAGACCGCAAAAGCCAGAGCGACGGGAGCGATGTGATTAAAAAAACGAATCACGGTCCTCACCCGATCGCCTGCAACACGCGGTTCAGCGATGCCCAGCTTCCGACCACCCCCAGACCGGCTCCCAGGACGATCAGCGACACGGCTACCAGTGAGGGTGGCAAAAAGGCGCCGACGGGGACCACACCCGACCACAGTGAAGAGCTCACCATCACCGCCAGCGCCGCCAAAACCCCACCTGTCGTGCCCTGAAGACCGCCCCCCATCATAAACGTCGTGCGTATAAACCCGTTCGATGCTCCGACCACACGCATGACCTCGATCGCGTCCCGTTGAGCCAGAACCATCAGTTTGGCCGTGTTGCTCACGGCAAACCCGCACGCCAGACAGAGCACCGCCATCAGAAACAGACCTACCCAGACGCTCAGCTTCACGACCTGCTCCACCTGCTTGAGCCACTTTTCCCCCGTCTTGACCTGCTCCACGTCGCGATGTCCGTCAACGAGGGCCGACACCGCCTCGGCCGACACCCGAACGGAGGCATCGGGCGAGAACCGAACACGCAGGGAGGCAGGAAGCGGATTGGTCGTCAACGCCGACAGCAGATCCTCGCCGAACAGCGTCTCGAATTCTTTGGCCGCGGCGGCCTTATCGATGTAGTCGACCACCGAAACACCATTGATCGACCGGAGATCTTCGCCCAACGCCATCGCTGCCTGGCGCGTGACTCCGTCTTTCAAGTAGATCTCGACTTCCACCCGATCTTTCAACGATGCCGCCGCCAGACGGGCGCCATCCAGCAGCTGGGCGAACACACCGATCAACAGAAGCGACGCGGCGATGGCCAGACAGGAAAGGACGCCGACCGTTCCCGTCCGATACAGCCCGAGACTGGCTTCCCGAAATGCACGCCCGATCGACACGTTGCGGTTCCTTTCTACTCCACCACACGCCCGCCGTCGAGCCGAATCGCACGACGCGGATGACGCTCGACGACCGACAGATCGTGCGTGGCCATCAGGACTGACGTTCCCCGCACGTTCATTTCACTGAAAATCGACAGCACCCGATCGGCCGACTCGCGATCCAGGTTGGCGGTCGGTTCGTCCGCCAGCAGAATGAACGGCTCGTTGATCAACGCCCGTGCGATCGCCACGCGCTGTTGTTCGCCTCCCGACAGCGACGACGGGTGTGCGTCCCGCACGTGCAACAGATCGACGTAGGTCAGGAGCGACAGCGTCCGTTGTTTGACTTCCCTTCGAGGAAACCCGGTCACCTCGAGCGCGAACGCGACGTTTTCGTAGACGGTTCGATCGCGCAGGAGACGGAATTCTTGAAAGACCATTCCCACGCGCCGGCGAACGTTCGGAATACTTCGATCCTGGATCGTGGACGAATCGTATTCCCCGACGAACACGACGCCACGGGTCGGGCGTTCCTCGAACATGAGAAGCCGCAGCAGCGTGGTCTTTCCGGCTCCTGTGGCACCCAGGATATACACGAACTCCCCGCGGTCCACCTCGAAGTCGACATCTTCGAGCAACACGCGACCGTCCCGTTCCACCCACACGTGCTGAAACTCGACCATCGTCAGGCCCGCAACACGAAGTGAACCCGATCCGAACGCTCCGTGGGGGACCGGAACCCGAATCCGTCGTAGGCCTCCTCCAGTCGAAAGGGGGAAGCCTCGATCACGGGCTCGATTTCAGACAGGGGGTAGATGCGCTGTCGATGCCGCTCGTTCACGACCCGCTTGGGTTTCTTGAACGTGATCTCGAAGTCGTTGAACTGGATGCCCTCACGGAAGTAACTGTGTCGTGTGTAGGAGAATCCATCGCCGCGTTCCCGTTCGCGAAGGTCGCTGAAGTAGCGCACGGAATTCGCTTCGGTACAGAGGTCGAAGATGAACAGACCGCCCGGATAGATCGTCTCGTGGATGCGGTCGAGAGCGACGGCGAAGTCGTCGAGGGACATGAGATAGTTCATGCTGTCGTAGAGGCACACTGCCGTGTCATACGGCTTGAACCCTTCTAGATCCAGGAACGCCTGATTCCAAAACGGGATGTCGTAGCCCGCTTCGACGGCCTTCTCCTTCGCGCGTTCCAGCATGGGTGCGCACCCGTCGGCGCCGCCGGTCCGGTAGCCCCGCTTGCGTAGCTCGATCGTCAGGGAACCCGTTCCGCACGCAATGTCGAGGATGGTCCGCGCGACCATGTCGTGACGCACCAACAGGGACTCGACGTAGTCGGCCCAGTGTACGTAGTCGACGTGCCGCATCACATAGTCGTAGATCGTCGCGAGCGCTGTGTAAGGCGTCTGGAACTCGGTTTGTTCTCGATTCAACACGCACCAAATGAAAACGGTCAGCCTGTTCGGTTCGGCTGACCGGAATCAGATCTCCCTTCGAGCGGGCGCCTCAGAAATCGGTGACGTCTCGGGATTCGTCCCGCAAAACCCGGTGGTAGAGGTGGGCTTCCCCTTTTGCTACGTTGCCCGTCGGCAACCCCAGCACCTCGACTTTCAAAAACCGGTCCACGAACGCGATCGCGATCCGTTGCCCGGGGATGACCTCTCGCCCTGCCTTCGCCACGTGTTCGTCGACGCTGACGATTCCGTTGTCGCACGCGCGCTTGGCGTCCGCCCGGCGTTTGATTAGAAAGGTCTTCTTCAGGAAAAGGTCCAGGCGCACGGCTTCTCGACCTCAGGGAAGCCGAATGTCCACGTGGAGTTTATCTCGTGTCTCAGCCATCAGACGGTCGAAAAGATCCTGGAGCTTTGACTGGCGAACCAGATCTTCGAGTTCGGCGTCTTCATCGTTGACCCGAACGAGATGCCATCCGAACTCCGACTGAATCGGAGGACTCACATCGCCCAACGACATTCCAGACATGGCGTGCGCGAACCCCGGTGGGGGATTTTCTTCCGTATAGGTCCCCAGAGTCCCGCCCTGGGCAGCCGATTCGGCGTGGTCGGAAAATTCTCGAGCCAGATCGGCGAAGTTCTCGCCGTTCTGAACGCGTTCGTAGAGTTTTACCGTCTTCTGGTAGGCCAGTGTCACGTCAGCCTCCGACGGCTGGAGGGCGATCAATATGTGACGCGCGCGGACTCGCTCACCAGAGATTTCTTCCAACTTGAGGATGTGGAAGCCGAAGTCGCTCTTCACGACCTCGCTCAGCTCACCCGGGCGAAGCGCGTAGGCTGCCGTTTCGACTTCCGAAACCATGTCGCCGCGGCCGAAGAACCCCAGGTCGCCGCCGTTCGGGCCGCTTCCAGGATCTTCCGAAAACTCGCGTGCCAGGGCGGCGAAATCCACGCCCTTCCGTGCGCGTTCCAGGATGAGCTCGATCCGTCCCCGGGCTTCGTTCTGCCGGTCGGGAGCGGCCACGGGCGACACCATGATGTGGCTCAGGGAGTAGATGGGTGGCAACCGGCCCTCGTGCCGGGTTCGAAAGTCCTGAAGATCCCGTCGCGTGACCGACACATCCTGAACCATCCGGCCATACATCATCTGCCGGATCATCTCCTTACGGAATCGCTTTCGCAATCGATCCCGCACCTCGCGTTCGGTCAAACCCTCTTCCCGCAACTGCTGTGAGAAGACTGCAGCCCCATACTCATCTTTCATCTCACGGATCCGCTCTCGAACGCGTTCTTCGATCACGTCTCGAGGAACCTCGACGCTGTCCTCTTTGGCCCTCGCAAGCAGAAGCTGTTCCTGAATCAGATTCTCCAGGAGCTCGAGAAAGATCTTCTCCCCCTTGCCCGCTACAAGATCTTCGCGCGACAGTCCCTGCTGCAGAGCCACGACCGCCATCTGCGTGAGGATGTCCGATCGCAGGATGATCGATCGGTCGACGACCGCCACGATCTCGTCGGCGAGCTCACGGCGAGCCGCCGAGTGGGCGGGCACCACGATCATCGCGATCAGTAGCCACGGGAGACAGCGTTTCACGTCAGTTTGTGTCCGATTTCAGCGCGTCTTCGTAAACTAGTGACCGGCACGCGGTTTCTGATGGCGTCCAGCAGAGCCTGCCTGGCACGATCGCGGCGGGACGACAGAATCCGCTGTCGAATTTCGCCCCGCACCTCCAGCAGGTCTCTCACGATACCGGCATCACGACGGTCGAGAACCTCGATCAGGTGGTGACCCAGGTGGGTCCGCGCCTGAACGGGCCGGCCGACTTGGGCCCCTTCGTAGACTGACCAGAAGGCCGGGTCAACGCGGTCTTCGCTAAAGTAACCCAGGTCACCGCCTCGCTCGGCCGACTCGTCGATCGATTCTTCCCTCGCCACCTGATCGAACAGTTCACCACGTTCGAGCCGGCCCTTCACACGGCCGAGGTCCGCCCGATTGGCGACGAGAATGTGTCGTGCCCGGAGCGACGGCTGGTCGCGAACGAAATCATCCTGATGCTCCAGGTAGTATTGCTGGATCGTCTCCTCGTTCAGATCCGCGTCCTGCGAATAGGTTCGCTCGAGCAACTCGGCCGTGAGCAGGTCGCGGCGCGCCTGCTCGATCTGTTGCAGGAGGGAGAGGTCCTTGTCCAGCTCCAGCCGAGTCGCCTCCTGGTAGAATAATTGCTCATCCACCCACGCATCGACCAGCCGGCGTCGATCCGCTGCGTGCACACGGCCCGCCATCTGGACGGGGATTCGCGAGTCCAGCTCCTGAGCGGTCAAATAGGTCTTTCCGACCTTCGCCAGGAGGTCACCCGTCGGCACGTCCTGACAGCCGAACCCGACCAGACAGATCAGGGCCAACGCCGCACGACGGACGCCCATGAAAATACCCTCGAATCGCTCTAACTCTCTGAAGATCAAAAAGTTCCGTCAATATTACCGCGGAATATAGGGCTTCAAATCAGGCTCATCAATACCTTTTTGGCCGACGCAACTCGTCCCGCGGCGCTGTTGCCTTCCAACTCGACTTCGATCTTCGCCGTCTCGCCCAGAAGGAACTGGAGGGGCTGGGGCGACTGCTTGACCATGCGTTCCACGTCTCCACGCGATAACGGGGCGTCGGACAGGAACGTCAGCGTCAAGATCTGACCCACGTTGAGCGTCTCGATCTTGAGCTGCCGGCTCAACAGACGAAGATGGAGCGTGTCCAGGAGCGACGACGTCGGTTCGGGAAGTTTACCAAAGCGATCCTGGAGCTCTTCTTCGATCGCCAGGACCTCGACCGGCTGGTGTACTTCCCCAAGACGCTGGTAGAAGCTCATCTTCTCGTCGGCATCGGGCAAGTAGTCGTCGGGAATGTAGGCCGATACGCTCACTTGAATGTCGGGATCGACCCCGGGTTCCACCTCCACACCCTTGATCTCGTTGACCGCCTCATCCAGCAGTCGACAATACATATCGAACCCGATCGCAGAGATGTGTCCGTGCTGTTGGGCGCCCAGTAGGTTTCCTGCGCCGCGAATCTCCATGTCTCGCATCGAGATGTGAAAACCCGAACCCAGATCGGAGAATTCCTCGATCGCTCGAAGCCGTCTCACGGCTGGTTTTCGCAGCGCCTTCCACGACTGGATCAACAGGAAAGCGTAGGCCCGCTGATTGGACCGGCCCACGCGACCTCGAAGCTGGTAGAGCTGCGCCAGACCCAACCGGTCGGCGCGGTTCACGATCAGCGTGTTCACGGAAGGGATGTCCAAACCCGACTCGATGATCATCGTCGAAATGAGACAGTCATACTTCCGATCCATGAAGTCGATCATCACTTTTTCAAGGTCTCGCTCCGCCATCTGTCCGTGCCCCACGCCGAAACGTACCTGGGGAACGAGTCGCTCCAAGAATTCCTTCATCGTGTGGATCGACTGGATGCGGTTGTGTACGAAGTAAACCTGCCCCCCGCGGTCGATCTCTCGTAGAATGGCCTCGGCGATATGCTCTTCCGAAAACGCCTGGATCTCCGTGTGGATGGGCAGCCGCTCTTTGGGTGCTGTTTCGATGATCGACATGTCGCGTGCCCCCATCAGCGACATGTGGAGGGTGCGAGGAATCGGTGTGGCTGTCAGCGTCAGAACGTCGACGAGTCGACGCAACTGTTTGAGGCGCTCCTTGTGACGCACCCCGAAGCGGTGTTCTTCGTCCACGACCAGCAGACCGAGATCCTTGAACGCGACATCTTTGGACAGCAGTCGGTGCGTGCCGATCAGCACATCCACTCGACCCGATTTTGCACCCATGATGACCCTGGTTTGCTCGGTCCGCGTGCGAAAACGTGAGAGGACGTCCACGCGAACGGGTAGCTCTTGCATCCGCTCCTGAAACGTGCGCCCGTGCTGTTGGGCCAGAATCGTCGTCGGCACGAGCACAGCGACCTGTTTTCCGTCACTGATCGCCTTGAACGCCGCGCGAATGGCGACTTCGGTCTTTCCGTAGCCGACATCACCGCAGATCAGACGGTCCATCGGCGCGGAGGCTTCCATGTCTTCGCGAACGTCATCGATCGCCTGCATCTGGTCACGCGTTTCCTGATAGGGGAACGAAGCGGCCAGAGCCAGGTGGAGCGCGCCGTCGGTGGCAAACGACGTACCGGGTCGAGCCTTCCGCTCGGCATACAGCGCGACGAGCTCTGTCGCCATCTTGAAGATTTCCTTCTTCGTCTTCTCCTTGACACGCTCCCACGCCGCCGTGCCCAGCTTGCTCAGGATCGGGGCCGCACCCTCCTGGCTCGAGTACTTCTGAACCCGGTCCATCTGGTCGACCGGCACGAAAACCCGGTCTCCTTCGCGGTAGGACAGAGTCAGACAGTCACGGCTGATCCCGTCGACCGACAACCGATCGAGACCCGCGTAACGGCCGATCCCGTGGTCTACGTGCACCACGAAATCCCCCTTCTGGAGCGCCGTCACGCTCTTTATAGGTGCACCTTCACTGAATCGTCGGTAGCGCCTCTGCCGACGGTGTCGGCTGTAGACCTCGTGGTCGTTCGTCACCGCCACCTGGCCGGCAGGATAGATGAACCCGGTCTGGAGCGTTCCGACATCGACCGCAAGCGTCGCGCTCGATTCGGCCAGCAACTCCTCCATTCGGGCCTTCTGACCCTGGCTCTCGCACAACAGTACCAGATCGTATCCGTCACGCCAGAGTCGGGTCAGGTCGTCTTCCAGGACGGGAAGGTGCCCCTCGTATCGCCGGGCGGAAAGACCCCCGAAGTCCAGGCAGTTTTCTGGTGTTCCCAGCACTTCATTTTGGACACGGGCCCTCGCTGCCAAGTGGGTCTGGACGGAGTCGACCGACACGACCACCTCTGTCCACGGCAGGGGTTCAGGTTCGTCACGTCTGGGTTTCTGTCTCTCCGCCGACTTCTGAATCCGTTCGGTGGCGCTCTCGAGTGCCGTCTCGACGGACGGAGGATCGTCCACGAAGACAAGCCCTTCTTCGGGCACGTGATCGAACAACGTGCACGTTCCTTCATACAGCGTGCCCAGATACTGCTCTGCGCCGTCGAAGGCCCCCTCCGTCGCGAGGGACTCTCTAAGGACCGTCAGGTCGATTCCTACCCGTTTTTCGAGCGCAACGAGGTTTTCCTGGTAGACATCCTGCATCGTATCGACGAAAACGACCTCCCGGGCTGGCAGGATGCGAACGGTCTCGAGCGTTTCCACCGAACGCTGGGTCACCAGGTCGAAGGCACGGATCGACGTGATCTCATCCCCCCAGAACTCGAGTCGAACGGGGTGATCGTTTCCGAAGGAGCAGACGTCCAGAATGCCGCCGCGGATCGAGAACTGACCAACTCCCTCGACCCGCTTCACGTGTTCGTAGCCCGTCTCGACCAGATGGGTCGCGAGTTCCTGAAGGTCGGCTTCATCCGAGACGCTCAAATCCTGTACCG
Source organism: Candidatus Latescibacterota bacterium (assembly GCA_965198115.1). Taxonomy (GTDB): domain Bacteria; phylum Latescibacterota; class UBA2968; order UBA2968; family UBA2968; genus UBA6620. Next base: position 6,004,742 of record OZ240241.1, read on the forward strand.
CAAGGTCGTAAAGATCGAACGAAAGCGTATGGCTCAGCAGGGCCGACGCCGTCGTCACGATGACGCCTTTGCCCGTGCGAAGCAGGTCGAGCGCCTCGACCCGGAGGCCCACGACATCCAGGTGGGGTGAGCGACCCTCATAGGGCGACATGTCCCAGTCGGGGAAGTAGCCGACGGTGCCAGGTGGCAGGATGCGTTCGAGATCGTCGCGAACGGCGTCGGCTCGCTCCGTGTCCGCATAGACGGCCAGAACCGGACGCGCGTGCAGTTCGGTCAGGTGCGCGAGGGCGAACGCGGCCAGCGAGCCGGGCAGACCCCGAACCGGCAGCTGTGCCGATGCCTCGGGCAGGCGCTCTCCGAGCGCTCGGAAGGGCTCTGTTTCGCGGAGACGTCTGTAAATGCGCCTGATGGGCAGAGAAGCCTCTGAGGACAACGCCAAAAGCCACCTCCCTACATCGGGGAAGGTGGTCGGCAAAACAACAAATCGGCTCAAGGCGAGGCGACGAGCCGAAGCGGGTAAATTTGGCGGGGTAGACGGGGCTCGAACCCGCGACCTTCGGCGTGACAGGCCGACACTCTAACCAGACTGAGCTACTACCCCGCACCAAGACCTGGGGTCAAGGATTCGGAAAGTAACATAGGTCACCGGGGGTGTCAAGCCAATTCGCCCGTTCGCGGTCGCCGAACCGCCCGTTCCCCAGGGGTTTAGACGACTTTTGGGTTCTCGGGCCGCGTTGCGTAGCACCGGTCGATGTGGTATATTTTGCGCTTTCCACGCCAACGGAATCACCCCGTTTTTCGGAGTCCGCAACGTTGAATTCGGAACCCATCGGAGTCGGTTTACTCGGGCTTGGTGTCGTGGGCAGCGGTGTCCACCAGATCCTTCAGAATCGAGAGGATACGTTCGCGCAAGACCACGGATTCCGTCTCGACGTCCGCCGCATTGCGGTGCGAGACACGACCCGGCAGCGGTCGGTGCCGGTCCCGGCCGGCCGCCTTACCGACGACGCCGGCGGAGTCATCGACGATCCGGACGTCCAGATCGTCATCGAGGTCATCGGGGGGCTCGAACCCGCAAGGGAACTGTGTCTTTCGGCCATCAGGGCTGGCAAGGACGTCGTCACGGCCAACAAGGCCCTGATCGCCGAGCACGGTGCCGAACTGTTCGAAACCGCATTCGCGAACGACGCTGGCCTCGCGTTCGAAGCCAGCGTGTGCGGCGGCATTCCGATCATCCGCTCACTGACCCAGGGGCTTTCGGCAAACGGGATCGACTCGCTCTACGGTATCCTGAACGGCACGACGAACTACATTCTCACTAAAATGTCCGATGAGGGCGGATCTTACGACGAAATCCTGAAACGGGCTCAGGACCTGGGTTTCGCGGAGGCCGATCCGACGATGGACGTCGACGGAACCGACGCCGCCCAAAAGCTGTCGATTCTGTGTCGTCTCGCCTTCCGAGCCGAGATACCCTACACGCAGATCCTTCGAGAAGGCATCGACAAGATCACGGCACTCGACATCGAATATGCCCGTAACCTCGGCTATGCCATCAAACTGCTCGGGATCGCTCGATCGGCGGGAGACCAGGTCGAAGCCCGTGTCCATCCGACGCTGGTCCCGACAGACGCGTTGCTCGCGAACATCAAGGACGAATTCAACGCTGTCGAGGTGGTTGGCGACGCCGCCGGACCCCAGGTTTATTACGGACGGGGAGCCGGCCCCTACCCACGGCTAGCGCCATCGTCTCCGACTTGCTCGAACAGGCAGATCGACGGACAACGGGACGCCAGCGGATTAGTCGCCGTCTCGTAGACGTCAAAACCGGTGCCCCCATCCCGAAGGGCCAGATCGAGACGAGTTACTACTGTCGCTTCACCGTACAGGATACCCCTGGTGTTCTGGCCGAAATTGCGCAGATTTTCTCACAACACACGATCAGTATCGCCACCGTCATTCAGCAGGGTCGGTCCGAGGAGGAAAGGGGCGCCGTCCCTCTGATCATGACGACCCACGAAGCCGTCGAGGCCGACATGCAGCGAGCGATCGACGGCATCGGCGATCTGGTCACGGTCCGGGAAACACCCCAGGTTCTTCGGATCGAATCCTTCAAGTAAAGCGAGTGACCGCATGGATCTCTTTGCTGCCATCTTCATCGTCGTAGCACTCGGTTCGACGGTGCTCGTCAAATACGCGACGACGGTGCGGACGATCCGTCTGCGCGAAACCTTGATCGAGGTCGAGAGCGAACTCAGAACCGAGCGAGGGAAGCTCAAAGCTGCTCAGAACCAGAAGGAAGTCCTCACGCGTGAACTGAAGAAGGCCCAGCGCCAGAAGAAGTCGCTCGACAAGAAATCGAAACACTACGAAGAGGAGTTGACGAGTCTGAATCGATGACGGTTTTTTAACAAACGACGAACGCGCCCGTTCCCGGTTGGGAGCAGGCGCGTTTTTCGTTCGATGCTGAAATCTCGTCAGCGGCTGGCCACGTGCGCTTCCATGCCCATGAGCACGCGGAGTTTCGGTTCGAGCTGTTCGCGTGTTCGCGGGCCTACGTGTTTTTCGTAGATCATTCCTGTGCGGTCGATGAGGAACGTGGTCGGCATGAGGGCGATACTGCCGTCGGCGACGACGGGTGGCTCGTGGCCGAATCCGTCGATCGTCGGAATCGCCTCGACCCTCGACCAGATGCGCTCCATCTTGTCCACGGGCTCGAGCGCAATGGGGTAGGTAAGACCGATCTTCGCCACGAAGCGTTTTACGTAATCCCGACCACCCGCATCCATGGAAACACCCACGACGACGAGTCCGTCGTTCTTGTAGGCCCGATGCAGTTCCTCGAAATGGGGAAGCTCGACGCGGCACGGCGGGCACCACGTCGCCCAAAAGTTCAGGACCACGACGTTGCCACGTAGCGCCGACAGCCGAACGTCCTGGCCGTCGAGGTAGTGAAGCGTCACGTCGGGCGCCGCGATGGTCCCGACGCGGTCTGTTTCGTCTCCGGCGTCGCCACAGCTCGCAACGAGCAGTGCGAGCAGGGGGAAAAGCAGACGAAGGAAACCGTGGGTGTTCAAGATGCCCTCCTCTGGGTAGCTGTTCGATAAGCCCAGAGTGAGCAACAGCTATGCCATTCCCGGTTGTTCGCCGGGAGACCGGCGATGGCGACGGATTGTCGGGTCTGACGTCTCATCCAATCGAGTCGACTCTACCGATGGCATCAGGATGCGTCCGAAGAGCCTACAGCGCCGTTTCCCTGTCCGTTCGCGCTCCCCTCGCCGTGTTCGGGTTGCTCATCGATCCGCGCGACGTCGATCACACGATCCCCCTCACCCAGGTTGATCAACCTCACCCCCTGCGTGTTTCGCCCGATGATGTTCACGCCCTTCGTGGGCAGGCGAATCAGGATGCCGTCCTGAGAGATAATCATCACCTCGTCGGCGTCGCTGACGCCCTTGATCGCGACCACGCCGCCGTTCCGGTCGGTCGTCTTGATGTTGATAACGCCCTTTCCCCCCCGCCGTGTCAACCGGTAGTCGGAAATCTCCGTTCGTTTGCCGTAGCCCAGTTCGCAAACCGTCAGCAGCCCCGCCGAGTCGTCGGCGACCACCATGCCGATTACGCGGTCATCCCCTTCGAGCTGAATCCCGCGGACCCCCTGGCTCCCACGTCCGGTCGGTCGCACATCCCGTTCGTGGAAGCGAACGGCCTGGCCGTCACGAGTGGCGACGATGATTTCCTGATCTCCGTCGGAGATCCAGGCTTCGACGAGTTCGTCGTCGTCCAGAATGGTCATGGCAATGATGCCCCCCCGACGCGGTCGGCTGTAGGCCGACAGAGCAGTCTTTTTGACCTGCCCCTGGCGCGTCGTCTGGACGAGGAATCGGTCTTCGTCGAACGTCTTGACCGGCACGATCGCTGCGACCTTGTGGGTTTCGTCGATGTCGATCAAGTTGATCACGGGTCGACCTCGCGCCACGCGTGTCCCCTGCGGGATCCGGTAGACCTTCAGCCAGTGGCAATGCCCCTTGTCGGTCAGGAAGAGGATGTAGTCGTGGGTCGAGGCGACGAACAGGTGCTCGACGAAATCTTCTTCCTTCGTGGCCATACCGGCGACACCGCGGCCGCCCCGATGTTGGCTCCGGTAGGTGTCGACCGGAATCCGCTTGATGTAGCCGCTATGTGAGATCGTGATGACCACATCCTCGACCGGAATCAGGTCCTCCACGTCGATCTCTTCGGCAGAGACGACGATTTCGCTCCGTCGATCGTCGCCGTAAGCCTTTTTGATCTCGTTCAGCTCTTGCTTGATGATGTCCATTCGGACATCTCGGCTGTCGAGAATCCCCCGGAGGCGCTCGATCTCTTCCGTGAGCGATCGATATTCGTCCTCGATCTTCTGCTGTTCCAGGTTGGTCAGACGCTGGAGGGTCATCGTCAGGATCGCCTGTGCCTGCCGTTCCGTCAGCTCGAGCTGCTCCATCAACGCGACACGGGCTTCCGCCGGGTCCTCGGAGCCCCGGACGATGCGGATCACCTCGTCGATGTTGTCCAGCGCAATGCGCAGCCCCTCCAAAATGTGTGCGCGCTCCTCGGCGACTCGCAATTCGAACGTCGTCCGCCGGACGACGACCTCGTGACGATGGTCGACGAAATGGAACAACATCTCCTTCAAGTTCAGCTGGCGCGGCACGCCGTTCACCAGTGCGATTGTGTTCGCCGCGAACGTCGTCTCGAGCTGTGTGTGCTTGTAGAGCTGATTCAGGACCACGTCGGGGTTGGCGTCGCGTCGCAATTCGACGACGATGCGTAGTCCCTCCCGATCGGACTCATCGCGAATGTTCGTGATTCCATCGATATGTTTGTCCCGAACCAGGTCGGCCATTTTTTCCAGCAACGTGGCCTTTGCGACCATGTAGGGAATCTCGGTGATCACCACGACCTCTCGGTCGCCACGAGCTTCTTCCACGAAAGCCTTCGCGCGAACCCGGATGTGACCTTTGCCGAGGTGATACGCGGCCCGAACACCGACCATGCCGTGAATGATGCCCCCCGTCGGGAAATCCGGGGCCTTGACGTGCTCCATCAGCTCGTCGATCGAAATGTCGGGGTCGTCGATCAGGGCGCAAAGACCATCCACGATTTCCCTCAGGTTGTGAGGAGGAATCGCCGTCGCCATGCTGACCGCGATCCCCACGGCGCCGTTGCACAGCAAGTTTGGAAAACGCGACGGCAACACCGTCGGTTCTTCCAGGCGTTCGTCGTAGTTCGGCTGAAAATCGACGGTTTCCTTGTCGAGATCGGTCAGCATCTCGCCGCCCGCTCCGGCCAGACGGGACTCGGTGTATCGCATGGCCGCCGGGGGATACCCGTCGATCGAGCCGAAGTTGCCTTGGCCTTCGACGAGCAGGTATCGCATGCGGAAATCCTGTGCCAGGTGGACCAGCGTCGGGTAGACGATCGCTTCGCCGTGTGGGTGGTAGTTGCCCGACGTATGACCGGCCACGTTCGCGCACTTGCGGTGCTGGCGGCCGGGTTGAAGACCCAGATCGTTCATGGCAACCAGAATCCGGCGCTGCGAGGGCTTGAGCCCGTCGCGAACGTCTGGCAACGCTCGGTTTACGAGCGTGCTCATGGAATAATCCAACATCGACTTGTTCAGCTCGTCGCCGATGTCGACTGGTACTATTCGTTGTCGCTCCAGCATTGAAATTCGCTCTCCTGCTTCGATTGGCTGATCAGGGACATCGGTCGAGCGCTACGGCCCGCTTACGTCTACCTCGGCCTCCAGAGCGTGTTCTTCGATGAACTTCCGCCGGGGACTGACATCGTCGCCCATCCACATCGAGAACACGTGCTCGGCCTCCATCGCATCCTCGTGTGAGACCTTTAAGAGGGTGCGCGTTTCCGGATCCATCGTGGTGTTCCACAGCTGGTCCGGGTTCATCTCGCCCAACCCCTTGTATCGCTGAACAGTCACACCCTTCGCATCCTCGCCGTAATCCTGTAGGAGGGTATCCCGTTCCTCCTCGTCGAAGGCGTAGTTCTCCTGTCGTCCCTTTTTTACGAGGAACAGCGGTGGCTGGGCGATATGAACGCGTCCGTCGTCGATCATCGGTCGCATGTAGCGGAAGCAGAACGTCAACAGCAGACTCCTGATGTGCGACCCGTCGACGTCGGCGTCGGCCATCACGATGATCTTCCCGTATCGCAGCTTCTCCAGGTCGAAGTCCTCGCCCACGTTCGCTCCGAGTGCCAGGATCATCGGTTGGAGTTTGTCGTTCGCGAGCACACGGTCGATCCGTGCTCTTTCGACGTTCAGCATCTTGCCCCACAGCGGTAGAATCGCCTGGAACTCCCTGTTGCGACCCTGTGCGGCGGAGCCACCCGCCGAATCACCCTCGACCAGAAAGATCTCCGTTTCGTCTTTTTCGCTCGAAGCACAATCGAGCAACTTCCCCGGGAGACCACCCCCTTCGAGGACGCCCTTGCGTCTCACCAGCTCCCGGGCCTTGCGAGCGGCTTCCCGTGCACGCGCCGCTTCGATGGCTTTTTGAAGAATTCGCTTTACCACCCCGGGGTTTTCCTCGAAAAACTCGTTCAGTTTTTCGGTGACCAGTGACTCTACGATGCCTCGAACTTCGCTGTTACCGAGCTTCTCTTTGGTCTGACCCTCGAACTGTGGCTCGGGCACCTTGGTGCTGATTACCGAGGTCAACCCCTCGCGTGTGTCGTCGCCGGAGAGGCTGAACTTCTCGCTTTTGAGCAGATTGTTCTTCGCAGCGTAGGCATTCAACGAGCGTGTCAGCGCCGTTCGGAAACCTGTTTCGTGCGTGCCGCCCTCGGCGGTGTGAATCGTGTTGACGTAGCTGAAGATGCTTTGCGCGTAGGAATCGTTGTAGGCGAGCGCGATCTCGGTCCAGACACCGTCACGCTCGCCGCTGAACACCACCGGAGCGTGGAGCTGGGTCTTGCCTTCATCCAGGTAGTCGACGAATGCTTCGATCCCACCCTCGTAGTGGAAAGATTCTTCCGTGTCGGCACGCTCGTCACGGAGCACCATCTTCAGGCCGCTGTTGAGAAAGGCGAGCTCTCGCAACCGGTGTGCGACCGTCTCTTGATTGTAGTCGACCGTCTCGAAAATCGTGTCGTCCGGTTGGAATCGGATCGTCGTCCCGGTGTTGCTCTTGGGCTCGCCGACCTGGAGCTCTGTCTCGGGAACCCCCCGGGCGTAGCGCTGCCGGTAGACGCGTCCTTCTGGATCGATTAACTTGGAGCAGACCTCCACCTCACACCACGCCGCCAGACCGTTGACGACCGAGAGTCCCACACCGTGCAACCCGCCGGAGACGGCGTAGTTCTCCTTGTCGAACTTCCCGCCGGCGTGCAACATCGTCATGACCACCTCGAGCGCCGAACGTTTTTCCGTCGAGTGCTCGTCGACCGGAATACCCCGACCGTTGTCCTGGACGCTGACCGATCCGTCGTCGCGCAACGTTACCACGATCAGGTCGCAGTGCCCTTCCATCGCCTCATCGACGCAGTTGTCGACGAGCTCCCATATCAAGTGGTGGACACCCTTGATCCCGGTGTCCCCGATATACATGGCCGGCCGTTTCCGAACGGCTTCGAGACCCTTGAGGACCTGGATGTTGTCGGCGCCATACTGATCGGGGGCTGTTTCTGCCATTCAAAATCTCCTTCAGGTGAACCGAATCGATCGGATGGCCGGTCCCCCGGCCATCTCGTTGAGCAATTCTACAAAGCGCTGTTCTTCGAACCGCAGACGATGCCGCCACACCGGATCCTTGATACGGACAATCATTTCGCCACTCTGGATCCGCTCGCTCGCGCTCACGGCCGCGGCCCGTTCGCCTGCCAGACGCTCTGCCGCTTCGGGCCAGGCCAGCACGGCCCGACGCTCGAGCAACGGTTGCTCGAGACCGGCGCGGCGCACGAAAGCCTTGATGACTTCCCCCAGGCTTTCGAGACGGCCTGCTCGGCTCGATGAGGGTTCAGAGGTCGACGATGCCATACGGTCTTCCCCGAATGTCCAGATCGGGGTCCCTGGCCGTCGTCAGAACAACCTGGCCGAACTCGGACACCAGTTCGAGCACTGCCCGCGCGCGCGGGGTATCGAGTTCGGAGAACACGTCATCCATGAGGAGCACGGGTCGATGGTCGGTGTGTTCGTGTAGGTAAGCGGCCTCGGCCAATTTCCAGGAGAGAAGCGCGCTCTTCATCTGACCCTTGGATCCGAACTGATGAATCGGTCGTCCGTCGAGCTGGAAAATCAGGTGATCCCTGTGGGGTCCCGACAGCGTGTGCCCTAACCTGACTTCGTCCTCGCGTCGTGCGCGCAGGGCACTTAGCAGGTCGCCACAACGCGTCTCGGGGTCGCTCGAAGCCACCGTCCCACGGTAGGACAGCGAAAGGGTTTCGGCCTCGGACGAGATTCTTTCGTAGTAGCTCTTTGCCTTCGGCTCCAGGAACGTGAGGGTGCTGAGCCGGTCGGAGACGATTCGGGCCCCTGCCTCGGCAAGCTGTGAATCCCACGCCTCGAGCTGACCCGAGTCGACCAACAACCGAGGGCCTGCATCCTTCAGAAGCCGGTTACGTTGGGCTAAAACCCGACGATACGTCTCGAGGTCGGACAGGTGCGATGGACTCGATTGCGAGATCAGGATGTCGAGCAGACGACGTCGCTCGGGCGGTGTTCGCAATACCAGGTCGACATCTTCAGGGGAGAAGAGGACCGCATTGAACTGACCCACGATGGCGGATACGCGCTGCAGGGGTTCCCCGCCCACGAAGGCCTTCTTCTTGTGCAGTTGCGCGTCGAAAGCGATTCGGAGTTCGACGGGCTCGTCCCGCCGCTCGACCGATCCTTCGACGATGAAGCTGTGTGCTCCCCAGCGCACCACATCCCGGTCGTTCGCACCGCGCGACGATTTGGCGATGGCCAGGAAGAAAATCGCTTCGAGGATGTTCGATTTGCCGCGACCGTTTGCGCCACTGATCGCTACACCCTCGGCTGGAAACTCGAAAACCGCCCGGTCGAAATTCCGGTAGTCGGCGAGCTCGAGCCTGCTCAGGTGCACATCATTCGCTCAGTCGCAACGGCATGAGGAGACAGAGGTAGTCTTCACCTTCGGATTGATCGACGGGCCTGATGATACCCGCGGTGACCGCGCTGTCGAGCTCGAACACGACATCGTCCGATTCAATCCGTCGCAAGATGTCCAGGAGATAGCCTGCGTTGTATCCGATCGCCATGGTCTCTTGATCATACTTTGCGTCGAGGGCTTCCTTTGCTTCGCCACCGATTTCCTGGCTGTTCGCCGAGAGCTCGATCTGATCCTCGCCCAGTTCGAGGCGGACCTGATGCGTCTGGCTGCTCGCCAGAATTGACACACGACGGACGGCTGGTGCGAGCGCGTTGTTGGCGACGTGCATTCTTTTCGAATTGCCCGCAGGGATCACCTGTTCGTAGTCGACGTAGGGGCCTTCGATGAGGCGGGTGAACAGGCGGATGTCCTCTCCCCCTTCACCGTCGAAGTCCTCGGCGTCGACCAGTTCGAACATGAGATGGTTTTGACCGAACGACACCCGGCTGAGTCTGCTCCCCCCGGACACGAGCTTGAGGACGTGGTTGAGGGCGCGGGGGGGAACGATCGCTTCAGTCACGACCTGCTTCCCCTTGGGGCCCTGGAGGGTCTTTGAGAACTTGACGAGTCGGTGGCCATCGGTAGCAACCATCGTCATTCGCCCCTCGCGAACTTGCCAGAGCACACCGTTCAGGACGGGTCTGGTTTCGTCCCTCGAGACCGCGAAGACGGTCTTCGAAATCATGTCCCCGAGCAGATCGCCGGACAATCCTCCCTCTTCTTCCTCCGTCCCGAACGTCATTTCGGGACCCTCGATTTCGGAGGGGAGCTCTGGGAAATCCTCGGCCGGAACCGACATGAGCACATACGTTCCTTCGAGACCTGCCTGCCGTTCGATCGTGACTTTTCCTTCGTTGGCGACCACTGTAATCGTTTCGTCGGGAAGTTCCCGCACGATCTCGCTGAACTTCCGAGCAGGAACAGTCGTTGCACCAGGTTCGTCGACCTGACCGGAAACACCGCAGATGATCGAGATGTCGAGGTCGGTCGCACTGAGCTCGATGCCGTCGGGGGTGGCCTGAATCAAGATGTTGGAAAGGACCGGGAGAGCGCTCTTGGAGGGGACGATGTCGAGGACTGCCTGAATGCCTCGAACCAGCTCTTCACGTTCGATTACCGCTTTCACCGAATGACCCTCCGATTGCCTTGGAATTGGACCGTGAATACTTACGGAAAAGGGGCCCAAATCGAGCGCTCAAACTGCTCGAAAATTGGGTCCCTTTTAGGGCCTCTTCTTACTCGCCCAAAATCTTACGTAATATACTGATTTTTAGTAAACTTGTCAACGAACAGAACCCTCCGAAAACGGCTCTTTTCAGACCTGATATTACCCCCTATTTCCGGTCCATTTTTCACTCTACTGAAACGGCTTCACATCGGGTGTGGAAAACTCATTCCCTAAGACCCTCTGGCGACGTGTATAACTCCTGATTTTTAGGCCATTTCCAACCAGTACCCGACGTGTGGAAAAGAGGTGTGGATAACGATTGTGGATTGACTTTCGATCTGTCGAAGGTGAACAACCTTCGATTTACTCACATCTCTTCACTCGACCTCCACATTTTTTTCACGTCGTATTGCATACTCTTCGTCTCGCATCTTGTCTCTCTTTCCACACATCCCCAGGCTTGTTGTTGTCATTATTGTTTCTGACTTCTATTTCAAAACAATAAAAACAGCGACACCTTCAAAGGCATCGCTTCGCTCAAAAGACTCTGTAATGGACAACTACCCCAATCCTTGCCGCAGTAACTGCGCCTCAAGCTGTCGAACCAGTTCAGAAAAAGCTGAGTCCTTTTCCATCCTCCTCTGAACACTCCGAACCGCGTGAATGACCGTCGTATGATCTTTTCGTCCGAACTGAACGCCGATCGACTTGAGTGGAGATCGCGTCAACGTCTTGCACATGAACATTCCGACGTGTCGAGCCTGAGCAAGTTCCTGTCGTCGCGAGGAACTCGTGAGCTGATCGATCGACAGCGAGAAGAAATCGGCTGTTGCTTCCTGAATGCGTGAAAGACTGAGATTTGGGTCACCACGTCTGTTTTCGATCGTATGGGGAAGAAGTCGACTGACGAGTCCGGTCGTAAGACGCTCCCCCTTGATTTCAGCGAATGCGAGAATTCGAGTCAAAGCACCCTCGAGTTCACGTACGTTCGTCGCGTGTCGTTCCGCGATGTATCGAGCTGCGTCTTGTGGAAGACGAACACTCCGCGACTCTGCCTTGTGGTTGAGAATCGCGATTCGCGTTTCGAGGTCCGGTGCGTCGATACTGGCCACGAGCCCGCTTTCGAACCTCGAAACCAGACGCGGTTCGAACCCCTTTAGATTCGGTGGGGCGCAATCCGAAGTCAGAACGATCTGTTTATCGTTTTGAAAGAGCGTGTTGAACGTATGAAAAAATTCTCGTTGGCTTCCTTCGGTCTGCAAGAAAAACTGAACGTCGTCGACGAGAAGAATGTCAGCTGTTCTGTAAATAGCGACGAATTCACTCGTATCACGCCGTCGAATGCTTGAGATATAGTCGGAGATGAACTTCTCAGCCGTCACGAACACGATGCGCTTGGCGGTCGCACGGCTTTGACAATAATGCCCGATTGCTTGGAGAAGATGAGTCTTCCCCAGCCCAACACCGCTGTAAATCACGAGTGGATTGAATACCGTCTTCCCGGGTGATTCGGCCACTGCCTGAGCAGCCGAGAAAGCGAACTCGTTTCCTTCTCCCACGACGAAGTTGTCGAAACGATACCGGGTGTTGATCGGAAAGGTGAACTCGATTTGCGGAGGTGCTTCATCCTCGCTCACAGGTTTCGAGGTGGCAACGGAATCATCAGTCGTCGTGCCGGATGAGTGTAAAGAAACGACCGGCCGCCACCCTTTGGTCTCGTAAACGGCGCGCTCGATGACCCACCCGTAATGCTCGTGGATCCAATCGCCGAAGAATGCATCCGGCACAAGCAGAATGAGTTCATTGGGGTCGAAGCGATCGACCTCGACAGGTTCGAACCAGGTCTGAAAACTCTGGGGCTGGACGAGTGATCGTATTGCCGGAAGACAATCGCGCCACGCGTCGGATGGCGTATCAGGCAAAGGGGTATACCTACCCGACCGAAGGTGAAGGCGGGGACTTCACCAGAATAAGAACGATGATCTGCTGATGTGAGGAATCGGATGTTGCGGGGGATCCAGAAGCGTGCATCTTCACGGAATCGACCCGAAGCAGCGGGGACCGCTTCAGACCAGCCGCCAGGAAGCTACTTAGGGAGACTGGAGAAAGGATCCGTGAGAGATCTCCTCGTCTGGAATGGGCAGAAAGCTAAGCGGCTGATCGATCTGTGTCAAGACATAGCAAATGGATGCAAGTCCCTTAAAAACAATATGTAATATTCTTTTCACAAGATAATGTATAGAGTTTTTTTGGGGCGCAATATCTGGTGTCGCGGTCGCTCAATTTCCAAATATCTTGACAGGGTCGGACCGGGAAGATAAATTGTGACTTCTTCGGAAGTTATGCATAGGCAAGCTTCATTTTTGACGATAGATCTGGGCATTCACTCCAGGACACCAGAAGATGAAACGCACGTTTCAACCCCATAACAGAAAGCGCAAGAACAAGCACGGATTCCGGAAGCGCATGAGCACGCCCGGTGGCCGAGCCGTCATCAACCGCCGCCGCCGTAAAGGGCGCAAACGCGTTAGCGTTTGATACGCTCTGGGCAGGCCCTCTGTGGGGAAGCCCGATCTCCGTCTCCGAAAGGAAGTTCGCGCCCTCCTGAAGTCCGGTCGTGTCTATCGCGGCCGGCTTCTTCACGTACGGATTGGTCCTTCCAACCTTTCCCGAACCCTCATTTCGGTGCGACGGAAATTCGGCTCTGCAGTCGCCCGGAATCGTGTGCGACGGCAACTGCGGCATCTCTGCCAGGAACGGGATCTGCTCACCCTGCGCGGCCACCTCATCCTTCTGAGCGTCAGCGACGGAGCTTCCACGGCGACCTACGAAGAACTGAAGGACGACTTTCTACGGGCTGTCCGTTCGCTCGATCTGTAGCACCCTCCACCAACCGACGATATGGATAGAAGAACCCTCCTGGCCTTCGGACTGATCGGCATCATCATTTTCCTGATGCCCTATTACTTCCGGTGGATCAATGGCCAGCCCCTCATCCCTGAAGAATCGCTACCGACCTACCCAGAAGCGTCACAGCCTCAGGTATTGACCCGTCCCGTGCCGGAACTCGCCACGCCCCTGGCTCCCGTCCCCGATCCGGACGCAAGCAAAGAAACCGTCACTGCTTCGACGACCGAACCCGTTCCTTACCAGGCCCGCAACGTCGTTGTCGAGACGGAGCTCTACACAGCCACGTTCTCGACACGAGGGGGCCAGATCGTCAGCTGGCGTTTAAAAGATCACGTCGATGGGGCGGGCTATCCACTCGAGCTGATCGAACCAGGAACAGCGGGTCTGGGGTTGGCCGTCGCCGGGAAGGCGCTCACGGAGGTCGAATTCTCCCCGAACCGTTTTCATCTACAGCTTATCGCACACGAACAGGGGGAAATCACGTTCACGGCGATGAGCGGTGGGAAGACGATCACTACGCGGATACTGTTCCAGGGCAACCGCTACCGTGTCGAATTCTCCGTGTCCTCAGTGGGTTTGGCACCAGACGACAAGGTGCGTGTCGGCTGGGACACCTTCCCCGCCGAGACAGAAGGGGAAACAGGGGAAGGAGGTGGGTTTTACGCGTTTGATTACGACCAGGTCGTAACGAGCGCGGGCGATGTCGTCGAATCGTGGACACGGGAAAACCTGGCCGATCTCGAACAGTCTCGCCCGAGTGGCCGGATCGGGTGGTTCTCGATCCGTGGGAAGTATTTCATGAGCGCCATCATCCCCGTGCACAGCCTCGTCTACGACCTGGATCTCCACGATCCGGATGGGACGCCACGTCGGCAGGTTGCGGCCATCCAGACGCACTATCCCGGAGAACCCCTCTCATTCGGTCTCTACATCGGCCCCCTGTCCTATCGACTCCTGACGCGTCAGGATATCGATCTCTACGGCAGAGAGACCGTTGTCGGTCTGGATGACATGGTCCAATTCGGGTGGGCCTTCCTTCGCCCGGTTCTCAAGCCCGCGACGATCCTGATCATCCACGCTTTTTCTGCTCTCCGCAACGCCATTCCCAACTACGGGCTCGTGATCATCATCTTTTCGATCCTGGTCAAGATCGTCCTCTTCCCTTTGACCCGCAAAAGCACCGAGGCGACAGCCAAGATGCAGGAACTGCAACCCCAAATCACGGTGTTGCGGGAGAAACACGGGGACAACCAGCAGAAATTGAATCAGGAGATGATGAAACTCTACAAGGATCAGAAAGTGAACCCCCTGGGGGGTTGTCTCCCCCTGTTTTTGCAGGCACCGATCCTCTTTTCGTTGTTCAACGTGTTCCGAAACGCCATAGAGCTGAGACAGGCGGGCTTCGTCCTATGGATGACCGACCTGTCCAAGCCCGATACCCTGACCATCGGGAGCTTAGACGTCCACATTCTTCCGCTCATCATGGCAGGATCGATGTTCATTCAGCAGAAGATGACTATGAAGGATCCGAAACAAGCCGCCCTCGTCTACATCATGCCCGTCTTCATGATCTGGATTTTCTGGAGCATGTCCTCCGGACTCGTCCTCTACTTCACGATGTACAACCTCCTCTCGGTCTTCGAACAGAGGGCCGTTAAAAAGACGGTTCCCGCACCCCAGGCCGCCTGAACTCGATTTCCGCCGTGATCGCCTCCGATCAGGACACGATCGTCGCAGCTGCCACCGCCCACGGTGAGGCCGCCATCGGTATTGTCCGCCTGTCCGGGTCATCGGCCATTCCTATCGCCGCTCGACACTGTCGTGGCTCCCTCGGTCAAGTCGAAGATCGACGTCTCACGCTCTCATCGTTCTGGATCGATGGCAAGCCGATCGACGATGTCATGGTAGTGGTCATGCGTGGGCCGCATAGCTACACCGGCGAGGATACCGTCGAGATTCAGGCCCACGGGGGACCCGCACTGATCGATCGGATCGTGCGTGCCGTCGAAAAATCGGGTGCCAGGCGAGCTGAGCAGGGGGAGTTCACGAAGCGCGCCTTTCTGAACGGAAAGCTCGATCTTACGCAGGCCGAAGCCGTGATCGATCTGATCAAGGCGCACACCGACCTGGGCCTTGAGGCCGCCTATTTTCAGCTCAAAGGAGGACTCCGAGCGCGGTTCGAGGAGATCCGGGACCATCTTCGACGGGCGCTCGTTCTACTCGAAGCGCAACTCGATTTTTCAGAAGATGTCGAAGTCGATCCGAAAGCACTCGCACGAACGCTCGGAGAGGCTGCGCAGTCGATAGGGGATCAGATCGAAAGCTATCGACAGGGTAAACGGGTCAGGGAAGGCGCCCGAGTCGCTCTGTGCGGACAGCCGAACGTAGGGAAGTCGAGTCTGTTGAACGCACTGCTGGCGGAAGAGCGTGCTATCGTGACCGATGTTCCGGGCACCACTCGCGATACGATCGAAGAATCCGTCGATCTCGATGGGGTGCGGGTGACACTCACGGATACGGCTGGGCTGCGAGCCACGACGGATTCGATCGAGATCGAGGGCAACAAACGGTCGATACGGGCCATCGAGCAGGCTGACCTCGTGATTCGCGTGGTCGACGGCCATCAGCCGCCCGGCGAGCAGGATCTCTCATTTCTTCGGGAAATCCATCCTCACGTGCTGGTCGTCGTCAATAAACGGGATCTGGGAACCCATCCCGCGTGGGCAAACCGCCTGGCGTGTCCTTACGTCGAGGTGTCTGCTCTCAACGGGTCGGGACTCGGGAAGCTCCGTGCCGCGATTCGCGAGCATTGCTTGGGCGGAGAAGCGAACACCGAATCCGTCACCCACGAACGGCACGCGAGTCTGCTCAGCACCTCAAAAGAGGGCCTGGAGCGGGCACAAAAGGCCCTATCCAGGGACGAGCCCTGGGAGATCGTGAGCCTGGAGGTGGGCGAATCGATTGCGGCCCTGAGTGCCATTCTGGGTGAAACCACGCCCCAGGACACGCTCGATGCCATTTTCACGACCTTCTGTATCGGGAAGTGATGTTTCACGTGAAACGTAAAGCGGGCGATTCGGCTCTGGAGATGACGCAAGACGAGTTCTCCAGATACACAGCCACGCTCGGTCTCTCTGTCGACGACCCGACTTTCGAGGCATTCAAGTACTATGCCGAACTGCTGCGGGCCTGGTCCCAGCGGGTCCGTCTGATTTCCCACGGTGATCGAGACCACATATGGAGCCGCCATTTTCTGGACAGTCTCACGGGCGTCCACGCTCTCTCGGAGGAAGGAAAGTTACTCGACCTCGGTTCAGGAGCTGGATTCCCCGGTCTCCCCCTTAAGCTCGTCGTGCCCGGACTTCGGGTCACCCTCGTCGATTCTGCCCGGATGAAGTGTTTGTTCCTGAAGCAGGTCGTGTCGGAGCTGCATCTTGACGCCGTCGAGGTCTCCCACGGAAGGGTTGAGGACATCCGGGATCGCTCCTTCGACCACGTCCTCGCCCGAGGCATCGGCTCTCTCAACACCTTATGGGCACTCGCGTGCCCCCTGCTAGACCACGGATCCAGTCTGATCGCCTACAAGGGACCTGATGAAGCGATCCATTTAGATGATCCAGGCCTTGTGATCAACCGTCGTGTCGTCCGAAACCCGGCCAATGGTCGGGAACGGGCCATCGTTTCCGTCAGACGGAGCGATGACGTTCCACGTGAAACACCCGTGTAGAATCCCAACAGGGATGACCATCTGAACAAATAGAGAACCCCCGCTCCCAAGATCATTCGGGTGCGGGGGCTCTCTATTCCGTCTAAAGGCGCACCTACACGCAGGTGTTCTCCAGGCGTCCGAGTCCTTCCACCTCGCAAACCACTTTATCTCCCGGCTTCAGCCAAATCTGGGGGTCTCTCGCCATCCCGACTCCGGGTGGCGTCCCGGTGAAAATCAGGTCTCCTGGTGCAAGCGTGAACACGTGAGATAGGTAGGCGATCAACTGAGGCACGTTGAAGATCAGCTGAGCTGTGTTCGAATCCTGCACGGTTTCTCCGTTGAGTTCACAACGAATCGCCAGAGTGTGTGGATCGGCGACCTCGTCGGACGTGACGATATCGGGGCCGATCGGCGCGAAGGTGTCGAACGTCTTCCCCAGCATCCACTGGCCGCCCGGCTTCTCCAGCTGGTAGTCGCGGGCGCTGACGTCGTGACCGACGGTATAGCCGGCAACGTAATTCATCGCATCCGCCTCTGATATGTCTCGACCACCCGTTCCGATCACAACGACCAGCTCCACCTCGTAGTCCGTCTTTTGGCTCGTGGGTGGCACCCGAATTTCGCCACCCGGCCCGATGATGGAGGACGTGTATTTAGAGAAGATGATCGGTTCTTCCGGAATGGGCATGCCGCTCTCTGCGGCGTGGTCGGCATAGTTGAGGCCGATGCAAATGATCTTCTCCGGATTCAGGATCGGGGCAAGAATTCTCGCGCTGTCCGCATCGACACCGCCCCCGGCACCGATAGCGGCCTCTGCCGCCTTCAAAGCCTGGGCCCCGCCCTCGAGGAACGATCGCGTGTCGGCAGCGATGCTCGAGAGGTCGATGATGGTCCCATTGCTTCGAGCCCCCAGGGTCGGTGCGCCCCCCTTTTCAAACGTAACCAGACGCATGTGTGTAATCTCCTTAATTTACTGTTAATAAAGAATTTAAGTTGATGATGTCGTCATGTCTTCCGGACATACGTAATGATCGAACTGCTCCGCGGTGAGGAACCCCTGTGCAATGGCAGATTCCTTGAGCGTCAGATTTTCTTCGTATGCCTTTTTTGCGACTTTGGCGGCGTTGTCGTATCCGATGTGGGGGTTGAGGGCAGTCACGAGCATCAGGGACTCGTTCAGCGAACGCTGAATTCTATCCTCATTAGGCTCGATTCCGACGGCACAGTGCGCTTCGAAAGCCACACAGGCGTCGGCGAGCAATCGGATGGATTGCAGCAGGTTGTGAATCAGAACCGGTTTGAACACGTTGAGCTCGAAGTTTCCCGACGCGCCCGCTATCCCGATCGTCGTATCGTTGCCCATCACCTGCGCCGCCACCATCGTCATAGCTTCACTCTGGGTGGGGTTCACCTTCCCGGGCATGATCGAGCTCCCTGGCTCGTTTTCGGGAATCCGCAGCTCGCCTATCCCACACCGCGGGCCTGATGCCAACCATCGGATGTCATTGGCGATCTTCATGAGTGCGCCTGCGAGGACTTTGAGACTTCCACTGGCCTGGACGATGGCATCGTGGGCGGCGAGCGACTCGAACTTGTTTGGGGCGGAGACGAAAGGCATCACGGTCATTTCGGCAATCTTGGCCGCCGCACGTAAGCCGAACTCTGGATGGGTGTTGAGACCCGTGCCGACGGCGGTCCCGCCGAGCGCCAGCTCGTAAAGGTCGGGGAGGCTTCGCTCGATCCGTTCGATTCCCTTCGTGAGCTGAGCGACATAGCCCGAGAATTCCTGCCCGAGGGTCAGGGGGACCGCGTCCATCAGGTGTGTGCGTCCGAGTTTCGTGATATGGGCAAACGTGCTGGCTTTGACATCGAGGGTGTCTCGGAGCTTCGACACAGCAGGGAGCAGCCGTCGCTGGATCTCCTCGGCTGCGGCGATGTGCATGGCCGTGGGAAAGGTGTCGTTCGACGATTGACCCATGTTGACGTCGTCGTTGGGATGGACCGGATTCTTGCTCCCGAGCGTTCCACCCGTGAATTCGATCGCCCGGTTCGAGATCACCTCGTTGGTGTTCATGTTCGACTGTGTTCCACTGCCGGTCTGCCAGACTCTGAGGGGAAAATGATCGTCCAACAGACCCTCGATGACTTCGTCGGCTGCCCTGGCGATCAGATCTGCCTTTTCAGAGGGTAACTTTCCCAGCTCGGCGTTCACGAGGGCGGCTGCTCTCTTGAGGATTCCCATGGCCCGAATCAGCTCCCGGGGCAGGGTTTCGGTGCCAATATCGAAGTGGATGAGGGAGCGTGCGGTCTGTGCCCCATAATAGCGATCGTCGGGGACTTCAATCTCCCCCATGCTGTCTGTTTCGATGCGAGGGCTCATGCGTTCTCCGACTGAACGGAGTTAACCACCACGATCCGGCCAAGGTAATCGGCCCTATGTGAAGGAGCAAGCGAAAGTGGGCTGTGAAGGTCCGACACTAGGTCGAATTCCCCGAACCTCTTGCTACCCTTTTCTGATTTAGGTAACTTGGCCGAGCTTCGCTCGAACGATAGAGTTCCGAGAAACGGACATCCACGGAGATCGAATGTAATGGCTGAAGTCCCGCAAGATGGAGAGGAAATCACCCTTTCGGACGGGGTTCTGAAGGTTCCCGATCGACCGATTATCCCCTTCATCGAGGGGGACGGGACCGGACCCGACATCTGGCGATCGGCTTCTGCCGTGATGGAGGCTGCGATCCAGAAAGCCTACGGTGGGAAACGCCAGATCGCGTGGATGGAGGTCCTGGCGGGGGAGAAATCGTTCAACGAAACCGGGTCCTGGTTGCCCGACGAGACGGTGGACGCATTCAGGACTTATCTCGTGGGCATCAAAGGCCCTCTGACGACCCCGGTCGGTGGAGGCATCCGCAGTCTGAACGTCGCGCTCCGGCAGATCCTGGATCTCTACGTGTGTCTGCGACCCGTACGCTACTTTGCGGGCGTACCGTCACCGGTTCGCCATCCAGAACTCGTAGATATGGTGATTTTTCGTGAGAACACCGAGGATATCTACGCGGGGATCGAATTCGAGGACGGGTCGGAGGAGAATACAAAGTTCAAAGCTCTTCTGCAGGAACACTTTCCGGAATCCTACAAGAAGATCCGGTTCCCGGACACGGCAGGCATCGGTCTGAAGCCGGTTTCGCGCGAAGGCACATCCCGCCTGGTCAAGGCGGCGATCGACTATGCCGTCGACCAGAGGCGCGACAGCGTCACCCTCGTTCACAAAGGGAACATTATGAAGTTCTCAGAGGGTGCCTTCATGGACTGGGGTTACGAGGTCGCCCGGACCGACTACGGGGGAGACTTGATCGACGGTGGTCCGTGGACCCTGGTGAAGGCGAATGGCCACGAGATCGTGATCAAAGACGTCATCGCCGACGCGTTTTTGCAGCAGATTCTGACACGGCCCGCCGAATACGGCGTGATCGCGACGATGAACCTGAACGGCGACTACGTGAGCGACGCCCTCGCTGCGCAGGTCGGCGGGATCGGGATCGCCCCCGGCGGCAACATCAACTACCAGACGGGGCACGCCATTTTCGAGGCGACCCACGGGACCGCTCCGAAATACGCGGGACAGGACAAGGTGAACCCGGGTTCGGTCCTGCTGTCGGGAGAGATGATGCTGCGTCATCTGGGCTGGCACGAAGCGTGCGACCTGATCGTTTCCGGTTTGGAGAAGACGATCTCGTCGAAGGTGGTGACCTACGATTTTGCGCGTTTGATGGATGGGGCGAAGGAAGTGAAGTGTTCCGAGTTCGGGCGGGCCGTGATCGAGAACATGTGAGTCGATTCTGGCGTGCCACTTGTCTTTGGGGGCTAACGTGGGATCAACGAGATGGATTGCTTGGGTCACCTTGCTGGGTATGGCTTGCACCGATCAGGCCAAGACCGATCAGACCAAGATCGACCAGATGGAGCAAGAGAACGCGAACCTGCAAGAAAAGGTCAAAGATCTCGAGCGAAAACTCGCCGGCTCTGAGGCGGTCAGGACGGTCCTCAACGATCGAATGTCTTTTCTGGCCAAGCATATCGAGGGGATCAAAGCGACGATCGTTACGACGGAGGGGGACATCGAGGTTGGCTTTTACCCCGACAAGGCCCCGATACACGCTTTCAATTTCATCACGAGGGCCGAGAGCGGGTTCTACGACGGAACCATCTTCCACCGGGTCATCAAGGATTTCATGATCCAGGGCGGCGATCCCCTTAGCAAGGACAAGAACCCGGCCAACGACGGATCGGGCGGCCCCGTTGTCCAGATTCCCCACGAGTTCAACGATGTGAAGCACGTTCCCGGGATTCTGTCGATGGCACGAACGTCCGACGTAACCGCGGGGGCGGGGAGCCAGTTTTTCATCATGCACGGTACGACTCCCGCGCTGGACGGAAACTACACGGTGTTCGGGAAGGTTTCCAACGGGATGAACGTCGTGAACAAGATTGCGGAAGCTAAAACTGGACAGGGCGATCGCCCATCCAAAGCGATGAAGATCATTCGCATCGACGTCAAGCGGTAGTGTCCATGCGATAAGGACGATCGGCGAACCCCTGGGATTTCGATTTCCTTCTTGGGGGTTTTCCACTTTTACACAGTCAGCTCCTATGTCCCTACATAGACCCGATCAGGTGAGAAACAGTTAGAAATCCACACGTTATCTACACCCTCGACAGCTACCCGGAGTGGATAACGTAAATCTGCCTCCAATATGGGGAACTCGTTGTTTTATAGTGGGTTTAGGCTTGGTAATTTCACTTGCTGGCCCATGACCTTTGGTCTATATTTTCCAGCGGCACTTGCGATTTTAGCCCCGGGAGCCTCACGCGCTTGATCGAGAGAGTCAAAGACGATGTGGCAGCAATGCTGCAGCCTTCCACGAACTTTCTCGTGCGGCTTCGCTGTTCGCCCGATGTTCTGACCCTCCTGGGGTTCGCACTCAATCTGCTCGCCGCAACGCTGTTCGCCCTGGGGTTCTACCGATGGGGCGGTTTGGCTGTCCTGATCGCGGGCGTTTTCGACTTCTTCGACGGGCAAGTGGCGCGTGCCGGAAAGACCGCATCGAAGTTCGGTGCGCTCCTCGACTCGACGGTCGATCGGTATTCTGAGATCATCGTCTGGTTCGGACTGGCCGTGAGCTTCATCCGGGCCGGGTCGCTGTGGACGAGCTCGGCCCTTTTCTTCGCCATGGCCGGATCTTTGATGGTGAGCTACGTAAGAGCCCGTGCGGAAGGTCTGGGCGAAGAGTGTAACATCGGTTTCATGCAGCGTCCCGAGCGTGTGATTGCGCTCGGCGCGGGGGGTCTGATCGGCACGATCGGCCTAACGGCCGCTGCGTGGGTGATCGCCGTGCTTTCGAACGTCACTGCCCTCGAACGTGTCCTCTACGTTCGTCGGCAGACCCGCGAAGACGAGTCCTGAATCCCGCATCGACGTCTCTTCGTCACCGGTTCCGACGCCCTTCGACTACGCTCAGGGTAGGCTCGGGGCCGGTTCGCTTTTGGGCGATCGACCACCATGGCCGGATATTTCCTGACGTTCGAAGGAATCGATGGCAACGGGAAGAGCACGCACGCTCTACGATTGGCCGAGGTCTTCAAGAGCGCCGGAAACCGTGTCGTCCTGACGCACGAGCCCGGTGCCACGCCGCTCGGTCAAAGGCTGAGATCCGAGCTGCTGAGTGGTGAGGAACCGATCTCGGATGTGGCCGAGCTGTTGCTGTTCGCCGCCGATCGGGCCCAACACGTGAGCGAGGTCATTCGCCCTGCGCTCGAACGAGGCCACGTCGTTATCTCCGATCGCTTTGCCGATTCGACACGCGCGTATCAGGGATTCGGCCGAGGTGTCGACCGGGCCCTGCTCGAACGCGCCATTTCCTTGGCAACCGGCGGCCTCACGCCCGATTTGACGATCCTGATCGACGTCGAATTGGCCGAGGCACGGGCCCGATCGGACGACGAACCGGATCGATTGGAAAGCGAGCCGGACGTCTTTTTCGAACGAGTGCGTCGGGGCTTCCTTGACCTCGCTTCCGAAGATCCCGACCGTATTCGTGTGGTCGATGGCTCCGGATCGCTCGATGCCACAGCCGCCGCCATCCTGGCCGCGGTCGGCGATCGTTTACCCGACCTGAAACAATCCGTCTGACGAAGCGTCAGCGTGACGGGTGTTGGAGCACTGCCGCCGCTTCACCCGCTGGAGGCTTTATGTTTCGTTTCCGAAAACTGTTCCTCCTCACGTTCCTCGTCTGTCTTGTTTCCGTCTACGTCACGATCGATTCGAGGTTGGTGACGGGGGCGGACGCCTTCGCCGACGTCGACGAGGCTATCGAGAACTTCCACGACGTGTTCAACCAGATCTCGTCGTCTTACTTCAAAGAAGTCGAGGTGGGGGAGCTCAGCGACGCAGCCATTCAGGGCATGCTCGAGGAACTGGATCCGAACACGCAGTATTACGATCAGCAGGGGAGGGATGAGCTGCGCGAGAAGATGCGCGGCAAGTTCGGTGGTCTGGGCATCAGCATCAGCAAAAAGTACGGTCCTGTGCCCGTGGTGATGAGCATCTTCGGCGGCACTCCCGCCGATACCGCGGGTCTCGAAATGGGCGATCGCATCGTAATGATCGAGGGGGACTCGACACACGGCGACGAACTCGAGGAGGTCGTCGGTCTTCTACGCGGGAACCCGGGGACAGGGGTCACGATCACGATCGAACGCCCCGGTTCGGCGGAAACGTTCGATCAGCAGATCATTCGCGATCGTATCAAGATCCCGAGTGTGGGTCTCAGTCGTGAGATCGAACCCGGGATCGGTTTCGTGTCGATGTCGGGCACGCTCAACAGCCACTTTGCCGAAGGCACGGCCGACGAACTGGGCGAGGCACTGCGGAGCCTGAAAGCCGAGGATCTTGATGGATTGATCGTCGATCTGCGCAGCAATCCGGGCGGGTTGCTGATCCAGGCGATCGCTGTGGCCGATCACTTCCTCCCGCCGAATCAGAGGGTGGTCTCCACGAGAGGGCGTGAAGGGAACCAGAACGAGACCTACCGAACGCGAAAACCCGCCGTCGCGGGACACGTACCTCTGATCATACTCGTCAACGGAAGCAGTGCGAGCGCGTCGGAGATCGTGGCCGGTGCCGTCCAGGATTCCGATCGGGGGCTAATCCTGGGGTTGGACACTTTCGGCAAAGGGTCCGTCCAGACAGTGCGTCAAATCGGACGCAGCAAGGCCCTGAAACTGACGACCGCCGTTTACTACACGCCGAGTGGGCGGAGCATTCACCGGTCGGTCGATCGGGGTCGACGCGGGGGCAGGCTCCTGCTCTACCTGACGGACGCGGCCCGGGTGCCTGTCTACGAGGCCGTCGCCATCATCGGCCAGGCCGAGGATCACGACAACGCCGTCAACGAGCTGATGCAGCGGTACAGCTTGAGCACGGAAGAAGCCGAAAAGCTGATCCAGACCGATCTGTCCTCGTTCGTCGGTCTGGGACGTGGGGACGACGGGAACACACCGAAAGGAAGCGACCCCAAGAAGATTTTCAAGACATCGGGCGGTCGAACCATCTATGGGGGCGGTGGTATCACACCCGATGTCGAGGTTGAACACCGACGTCATAAACGGATCGTCGTCGAGTATATCCGGAACTATTTATTCTTCGACTTCGCCGTGGATTATCTGACGCGGAACAGCGTTCCGGAGTCGGTCGGAGACTTCCACGTGTCGGACGCTATCGTCGATGAATTCAAGACGTTCCTCTCGGATACGACGCAGACGCACGGGTACGAATACAAAGCCATCCCCGAGTTTCGAATGCTGGACCTTAAGAAGGCATTCGGGGACTCGGTCGAGCTGTTGGAGGAAACGAAGAGGGCGTTCGACGGGTTGGAGACCGCTGCCAGGGCAAAACGCGAGTCGGAATTCGAAGCAGCGAGAGAGGATCTCCGTCGGTTGATCGAAGAGAGCATCGCCGCCGCGGCCTGGGGGGAACGAGCAAAACAGCTGGTCAGTCTGCGCTACGATCCGCAGTTCGAGGAGGCGCTGCGCATTTTGCGGGATGGGAGGCTCTATCAGAGGAAGCTTGCGCTGGCGGATCCAGACGAATAGCCAGCCCCCACTCCGCAAGTGAAAGAGGCGACCGTCCCGAGCGA
This sequence comes from Candidatus Latescibacterota bacterium, assembly GCA_965198115.1. Lineage (GTDB taxonomy): Bacteria > Latescibacterota > UBA2968 > UBA2968 > UBA2968 > UBA6620. The sequence continues at coordinate 6,029,891 of OZ240241.1, forward strand.
CGATCGCCTCTTTTGTTTTTCAGGAGAGAAAACTACTTAGCATCCAGGTTGTGGACGGCATCCCACGCTTCGTCGGGGGGTATGGCCTTGAATTCGTTACAACGTTCGACGAAGATCTTGGCTGGGTCCGTCTTCGGCGTCGATCTTCAGACCCGCCTGGAAGTGTGCGATCGCCTCGTCCCACTTCCGTTCGCTATACATGTTGAAGCCGTTGACGTAGGCGTCGACGACATCCAGCTTGTCTCGCGACACCTCTCCTTTTCGCCCGAGGACTTCGTAAACACGGACGGGTTCATCTTTCCCGACGACGCGAATACTGTCGAGGGGTCGAACCTCCATGATATCGCCCGCTGCCCGATAGGTGAACTCGGAGATCATGGTCGTGATACCGTAGGCCTTGCCCGCGCCCTCGAGTCGTGAGGCCAGGTTGACGGCGTCGCCCATGACCGTGTAGTCCACACGGGAGTGCGATCCGAGATTGCCGACGACCATCTCACCCGTGTTCACGCCCATCCTGACACGCAGGAATTCCCCGCGTCCCTGTTCCGCCCACATCTGCCTCAGCTCGGTCATGCGGTTCTCTTCCTCGAACTTGCGACGGAGGTCCGCGCACTTCTGTTGCATGTCGATGCAGGCGAACACGGCGGCTTGAGCGTGATCGTGCATGATCATCGGTGCGCCCCAAAAGGCCATGATCGCGTCGCCTTCGAACTTGTCGATCGTGCCCTCGTGGATGGCGATGATCTCGCACATCTCCGTCAGATACTCGTTGAGGAGCTCGACGAGCTCGACAGCCGTCAAGTTTTCCGAGATTGTCGAAAAACTGGCAAGGTCGGAAAAGAAGACCGTCATCACACGCTGATCGCCGCCGAGCTGGTTCACGAGATCCGGGTTCTCGACGAGCTGATCGACGACCTTGGGGTCGAGGTAGTGCCCGAACGCACCCTGGACAAACTCCTTTTCCTTCTCTTTCTGCACGTAATCATACAGGGTGATCGTCAGATATCCGATCGTCAGCGTCGCGACGGGGCCGAGCATGTCCGCCCAGATCCCCGCCTGAACGAACAGAAGGATCACCCCGATGATGTATGCCGAAAGGATGCTCACCACGACAGCCGCTCCAGACAGAGCTTTGAACCTGGGAACGAGGACGCCGATCAGGACACCCAGTACGAGCATGACCACCATATTCTGCCAGACCGTCAAGCGGCGCAGAAAATTCTGCGTCAAGATCGTGTTGAAGACGTTGACGTGCGCCCCGAGCATGGCTTCCCGTGCCCCGAACGGCGTCGGATTCAGGTCGTGTGTTCCAGTCGCCGTCAGCCCGTAGAAGAAGATCGTGCCATCGAACTCATCGGCGCTCAGGATCCGGTCCGAGGACTGTTCGCCGTGAAGACCACCCGTGATGATACGGTCGAGAAAGAACAGTGGATGATCGTGCGGCTGCACGCCTCCCGACCGCACGAGTGTACGGATGATCCCTACGCCGAGGTCGATTTCTTCCAGCCGGGAGACGCTCATCCTGCCTGCCACCTCTTCGAGCGAGAGGTCGGGGTTCTCGGTGAGCACGTCGACGATTCCCAGGTTGTTCTTGATCCGGTTGAAATAGGGAGCGAGAATCTCGGCGATCGGGGCGATTTCCTCCGCCGGAACACCCATCATCTCGATGAAACCTTCCACAGAGAGCGACCGATCGGCGCGCAAGACCTCTTCCATTCCGGCGCAGTCGATGACGATGTTCCGATATTCGAGCAACAGGTCCGCGGGGAGGTCGACACCGGCCTCGCTGGCCCTGGCCAGGAAGGCATCATCGTCGCCGAATGTGTCGGGTGTCTCTATAAGAGCCCGTTTGGCGAATTTGAGGGCGCGATTCTGAGGTTCCGTCTCTGCAAAATCCATGATCAGGTTGTAGGGGAAGTGACGATACGTTCCGTTGAATGAGCCCGCCCAGTTCACGAGTAGCTCGCATTGTCCGGAAACGGGAATGCGCAGATCGGCGACGCGTCCATCTGGAAACCTGACAGACGGCAGCACGATTCGCCCAGGTTGAAATCGAACCTGGTCGAGAGGGACGTTGAGGTAGTCGCACGCCATGGCTAGGCCGAGTGAAAAATAGACCCGGCCGTCGTAATAGATGGCCATTCGGTAGTGCCGGACGACGCCGTCGTGATCGGGTTTGGGAAGCGCGAAACCGACACCGCGGGAAGATTCGATGTAGGGAGGATGGGCACATCGATGTCCGTTGCGACGAAGAGCTGCCCACCCACTTCTCTCGCTCTGGGTACGGAGAACCGAGATAACCCTTCGACCGCCCGGTCTTTGCCCGGAGACCTCTCGCGCTGATTCTGTTCGGCGAACTCGACTGTCTTGCCTTCGGCGATTTCGAATGTCTGCGACAGATAGACGATTCCGGTCTTGTTGGCGACGTCGACGAAGTCCCGGTCGTGATCCTGCACCAGGTCGAGAACGGCCGATCGCGTGAAGCCTTCGTCCCCAAGGTCGGCAACGGCGTCCGGCGACAGACGCTCCCCGGCCGGCTCGTAGAAGAACATATCGAAGCCGACCATCCGGGCGCCGTAGGTGTGAATCGTCTCGACCATGCGAGCGTGAAGATCCCGCGTGAACGGAAACCCGTGTGTCTGGTAGGCCAGATCATCGATGTCGATCGTGGCGACCGACGGGAGCTGGAAGGGTTCTCCGAACCAGTCGTTACGCTTCCGGAAGCGGAAGTCGTAGCTGCTCGACTCGAGATCCTGGTAGAAATTGGTCATCGAGATCAGGGCGATCACGATCGCCGCGGCGATACCGAGAAAGAGCTCGATTGAAAAACCGGACTCTGACTTTACCTGTTTCTCTTCGTCGGGCATTGGGTGTCCTCGCTGGGGTGAGCGACATCCGGAAACGACGCCCCAGAATATAAACTGCGATAGGAGGGTGGCGCAAAACGCTGTTACGTCCAAACATAGAAAGGCGATGCCGGATCGTGTCCGACATCGCCTATGGGGAGTTGATGTATCGCCAGGCTACTCGATGCCCGTCAGCTCTCCGGCCGCCTGCTCGGCGAATGGGGAATCTCCGTGGTTCTCGACGAGGTCGCTGTAGACTTTCTTGGCCTCTTCGAGTTCTCCGAGCTGGACGTGACACTGGGCGACGAAGAATTTCTGCTCGGGCACGGCCTCTCCGTTCGGATCGGCTTCGATCGAAGATGTCAGCTGCGTGATCGCATTCTTCAGGTCGACGCGGCTGGGATATCGCACGCCGCCCTTGTAATAGAGCTGGTCGAGCACGGCATCTTCGGCCTCGGCTCCACGCACACCGGCCACGGTGCGTGTCTGCTGCGTCTCGTAGGCCTGCTTTTTGGTGACTTTCTGGATCGCCTTGAGTGGGTGAAACCTGCCAGGTCCACCCGTCACCTGTTATGAAAATACGGCAAATCGGGGTGGGAGCACGTGATTCAGGACACGCCAGAGAAGAATTTCATGACCCGTTTAACATGTTGTTTTAAACAGGGATACATAATTTGTGCGGTTGAAAAAGTGCGTGGCGTCACACCGGGAACGAACTTTCTAATCTAGAAATTCGAGCTGTCCCTGCAAGGAAGGCTCGAGCTCAACGGCGCGACGATACGACGCTTTAGCCTGTGCCGCATCGCCCTGCAGATGTCGGAGAATCGCGAGGTTCAGATGGAATCCGGCATTTTGGAGCTGGCGTTCGAGGGCCCGTTCGAACGATTCCGCCGCACCGGGATAGTCGCGTTGGTGGATCAGCACGACGCCTTTGCCGTTGAGGGCATCGGCATTCCCCGGGTTGAGGGAGATGGCGCGATCGAACGCCTCGGTCGCACGATCGTAGCGTTTGAGACGAAGGAAAGCGGCTCCGTCATCGTAGGCCTTGTCAGAAGCGATGCGCTGCAACGGCCCGACGGATCCGGTCGTTGACGCGGTCACGGAGATCTCCGACAACGGTCGCCCGCCGGTGATCACGTCGAGCTGTCCTTCGTAGGACGCGTCGTAGGCCACAGCCTTCTTGTAGGCGGCGATCGCCTCGTCCTTCTTGCCCTGGAGGTGATACGTGATCGCCAGGTTAGCCTGATAGCCAGCGTTGTTGGGATCGATGGCGATGGCCTTCCGATAGGCGTCGATGGCCTCGGTATACTGATGCTTGCGGGTGGCGATGACGCCCTTGCCATTGAGCGCGTCGGCATTCTCAGGATTCAACGAAAGCGCTCTGTCGAATTGCTCGGTTGCGCGATCGTCCCGTTTAAGCCTCAGGTAGGCGGCGCCGTCGTCATAGGACTTTTCGGATGCGATGCGCTGGAGCGGGTCGACTTTTGTGGGCCGGGTCGATACGGCGCCCGTGAGGAAATCGAGGGTACCCGCAAAGTCCCGATTGATCCGGACCGCCTCCTGATAGACCTGTTGCGCGTCGTCGCCTCTGCCCTGGAGGTGGTAGGTGAGCGCGAGGTTGATCCTGAAGCCAGCGTCATTCGGGTTGAGCTCGAGCGCCTTGTTGTAAAGCTCGAGCGCCTCGTCGTAGCGCCGCCGCTTGGTCATGACGACGCCCAATGCGTTGTAGGCGTCGGCCAGACCCGCGTCCATCTTGATCGCGTCGGTGAAGGACGTTTCCGCCCGCTCGAGCTGGTTCAGTCGCAGATAGGCTGCACCGGCATCGTAGAGTCCCTCGGCACTGTCGAGGGAGACGCCGGAGACGAGCGCGATCCGGTCCAGACGCGTCTCGAAATACGCCAGGTCGCGGTTGAAGAGAGCTCTTCGATCGAGGCTTGGGACGGAATGGCGATGTCTGAGTCGGGGACGACACCCGGGCGAAACGTCTGCTGGGCCTCGGAGACGAGAATTTCGTTGATGAAGCCGCGTTCTTTCCGCACGTAGTACTCTTCGGCCCCGTTCCGCCACGCGTCGGAGAATGACGATCCGAATAGCGTCGTTTCCACGGGCAACCAGATGCGGTTGTCCCACAGGACGTATTCACGCTCGTTCAGGAAGTAGTCGCCGGCATCCTGAACAGAGATGCCACTGTCGAACATCATGTAGATGTGGCCGTATTGCGGGTCGTTGACGTCCAGGATGGCGGTCGGGATGTTCAGATTCTCGAGCATCGAGCAAAACAGCGCAGTGCAGTCGTCGCAGTCACCGATCTTCACGTCGAGGTATTCGTAGGGGTACTTAACGGAGTCGAAAACAGAATCGTCCTGGAAGATTTCGAGATACGGTGTGGTCTGATCCTGCTGATAGCGGAGACCGTGTGCGCCGATGGCGTCGAAGATGAGGGCGGCCTTCCCAATGTTGTTGTTCCCGAATTTTTCCCGGAGCAGGTCGGCATAATTCCCGACGAGGCCCCGAGCGAACGCGTCGACGGTTCTGCTTTCGGGCGTGATAAAGGCGGCGATGCGGCGCGGGTTGGACCAGCTGAGCTTGCCCTTCCCGAGGACGTAGACGCTGTTGAGCGTGCGGGTCGACGTCTTGTTCGCTCTGCCCTGACGGTAGCTCACCTTGACCGTCGGCTGTACGAGATTGTCGTAGTAGGACGGTTGCGTCGACAGCAGGTCCTGTGGGAACGTCAACGTGAAGCCGTATCGTTCTGTCGATTGAGCCGGGAGAACGACCGTCTCTTCGTGGGGGGTCTTGGTCAACGTCGGGACATCGATGCTGACGGTCACCGGCAGGGCGTTGGCGGACGCGTTCCGCAGGACGACGTCGACGAAGTCGGCCTCCTCATAGGTTCGGTAGAGAGACTTGAAAATAGGTGCAGGCCGCACGATGGCGTCTTTGATGTTGACGATCGACGCGTTGTAGGAAAGGCCTAGAGTGACGTGGTGCGTCGGGGGCAGGACAGGGTGATGCTCGAACGCATAGTCGAGTTGCGCCGAATTCCACTTGAGGCCGAAGCCGAGGGCAAAAGCCAGTGTCTGATCCGCCCCCGTTGGCGGACTGAGTGGTCGATTGACGCCGCCCCGCAACAGGAGGGCGGCCAGCGGCTGGTATTCGGCACCGAAGTGGAAATCATCGCTGTCGACGTCGAGGGCGAGTTTCACATCGGGGTGTGGCTGGACGGATACACCGCCCCGGATGGTCTGTTCGAGCAGCTCTTCTTCGAATTGCGTGGTGTCATCCTGGAGTTTGGTTCCGCCGATGTCCTGTAGGGCGACCCCGAACCGCAGTTTATCGAAGGGCGGTTTTTTTGGAGTGAAAACGAGACCGACGTCAAGACCGAATCCGCTGGCGTTGCGCAGGCTCACGTCGTCGAGTTCGATCGTCTGGAACACGCTCTTAAGTCCGACTCCGAGGGAGAAGCTGCGGTGGAGCTGCATCCCGTAGGTCAGGTTGACCACGTTGAGGGCATCGCTGAGTTCGGTGTCCCCGAAACTTTCGCGAACCCAGCCAAGACCGATGGCGTGACGCTCGAACAGCGGGAAAACGTAGGACGCATAGGAGCTGTTGATGTCGAGACCGAACCGGTCGGCATAGGAGAAAACGACTTCCTGACGTTGGAGGGTCGGAAGCCCTGAGGGATTCCAGAAAGTGGCCGAGGCGTCGTCAGCCAACCCCGTCACGGTGCCTCCGAGACCAATCGTGCGGGCAGTCGTGGCGAAAGTGGGTCGCTGGGCCTAGCTGTTACCGGCCAGAGCCACGACGCAGACCGATACGAGAACGGTCAGCCTGGTGAGGGTGTGTGGCATCAGGGCGTATCGTTCCGGTAGAGGATGCTGGCCTCGAACGACGGGAACTGGCTGTTCACGAGATAGATGTCGAGGTCGCCATCGCCATCGAAGTCGCCGACAGCCGCGTCGATACCGTAGGATCCTCCGATCGACAGACCAGCGGCGGCCGTCTCATCCGTGAAGGTTCCCGATGTCTGAAGCAGAATCTGGCTGACTTGCCCGGCACTGGAGTTGGCGCCGTTGACGAGCAGGACATCGAAGTCGTTGTCTCCGTCGAAATCCGCCCAGGCGCTTGCCCATCCGATCCACGTGGTCGCTGTCCCGGCCAGGTCGCCTGTCGCGACATTCGTGAATACATCATCACCGTCGTTCCGGTAGAGGGCGTTGCCGCCGACGTTGACGACCGCCAGGTCGAGGTCACTGTCTCCGTCGTAGTCGACCCACCGGGCGGCGTGTCCGATGTCGGTGTTGTCGATGGAAGCTTCGCACGCGACCTCTGTGAAACGGCCTGTACCATCGTTCTTGTAGAGTGCGTTGCTCTGCTCGCGATTGACGACGTAGAGATCGAGGTCTCCGTCACCGTCGTAATCGCCCCACGCGGCGTCTTCGCTGTCCCCGAGATGATCGACGGCGGCGGAGAACCCGACCTCGGAAAAAGTGCCGTTCCCGTTGTTGCGATACAACCGGTTGACGCTGGCGTTCGCGTTCGCAGCCCAATTGGTGACGTAGAGATCAAGGTCGCCGTCGCCGTCGTAGTCGCCCCACGTGGCGCTCGTAGCGACGCGGGAAGCGTTGGGCATCGAATTGGCGACACCCGCACTGCTCGTCACGTCGGTGAATTGCATCTGGGCACATACCGGTTTTGCCCAGAGCAGGAAAATCGACGTGGCGGCAGCGAGACAGGTTTTGGGTAGATGGGTCATGGAGTTCGTTTCTACCGATTCACGACAGCTACGGTTTTTTGGGTCTGCTCGCCGTTGGCATTAATGACAACGATGTAGAGACCGCTTCTGACGATTTCATTGCGATGATCACGACCATCCCAGGTCAGGAGATTGCGCCCTGCATTCATTTGACGACCTGGCTCGAGGACGCGTTGTAAACGTCCCCCGCGGTCGTAGATCTCGACACGCACGGTGGCGGTCGCACCCAGATCGAAAGAGAGATCCGTGGTGGTGACGAGTGAGGGTATGGCGATCCGAGGACGTCCCGGTCCCGGTGGAGCCAAGCGGCGACCAGCGGGAGAGAAGGCCCGGTTGGAGAACTCGATATTTGAAATGGAGCCTGTCCCACCGGCTCCTGATCCGCCGATGAAGAGGCCATAGGTGCCGAAGTCGGAGATGGAAACCCGGACGACCTGCTGTTCGATCGTGCCTCCGACACGCGTCCATTCGCCCCCCACAAGCCGGAAGATGGCAAGTTGGTCGGATGTCGTAGCCCCGGGTATGACGATACTGAACGTGGCGGGCTTTCGAAGTTCGATGACCGGTTCGGATGTGATTACGTAGGCCAGGGCCGATGTTTCCGTCGCCTCGGACGGTGCCGAGTCGATGAAAACGGTCTCGATCTGCACGTCGGGATTCTGGGATAACGTATCGGGCAAGACATTGGGCGAGAGTTCGAGCGTGGCTGCGCCATCGCTGCTCTGCACGAGGCCGCCCTGACCCCGCGCGATCAGAGCGGGTATGACGGACTCGAAGGGGTTCATCGTGTTCCCCTTCAGGTCGATCGCCCCCTCCACGCGCACGATGACCGTACCACCCGGTGTCTGCTCCGTGATTTCCACTTCACCGATCCAGAGTCCCCCGCTGTAACTGATCTGTTCGAAAGGAAGGGGATCATCGATGCCCGTGAGTTGGAGTGTGACCGTGGGGCTGACGGTGTTGTCCATCCCGGCCGGTTCATCTGAGAAGTTGAGTACCACACTGGCTCTGCGACCTGTTGCCAGCACACGCGGTCTTACCTGAACGCTGTCTACGACCGGTTCAACGGTGTCGACGAGGAAAGACTGTTCGACGCTCCAGGCGGACGCAAGGAAGCCGAGGTCGACGCTGCGGATCGCCCAGAAATAGGTGCCGGTTTCGAGGTTGATCAGCTGTAGGGATGATCCTCGAACATCGCCAAACCCCGTGGGACCTGCACCGGACCGAATTTCATTGCCGTCCGGTGTAGACCCGACTCGCACCTGATAGCTCAATGCACCGTCGGCCGTCGGGGTGGTTCCCCGATCGGTCGCCGGCAACCAACCGAGGGTCACGGCAGATCCCACACTGGCAGCAGTCAGGCCATCCGGAGCCTCGGGGTTGCGGTTCGGGTTGAATCGGGCTTCGAGGTTATCGTTGACGCGGCTGGACGGGACGAAACTGGCCGTCGCCTGCCCCATACTTGCGAGATCCAGGTCGCCGTCCGAATCAATGTCCGCCCAGGACAACGACGAGGACGTGACGCCCACGAGAACATCGATCGGCTCCTGGCCGAACAGGCCATTGTCGTTCCTGTATAGCTGAAGTATCTGGCTCCCGTCCACCACACCGCTCACGGCCAGGTCGAGGTCCCCGTCGTTGTCGAAATCTGCCCACCCCACTTCACCGGCTGCAAAACCCGTAAGGTTGGCGTCGATGCCTGTCAGCAAACCGGTCCCAGGATATAGGTCAACGCGCTGCTGCCGGAAGCATCGTCCCTGTTTGTCGTTCCCCGTCCGCCGATTCGCCCGATACGACGAGATCCAGGTCCCCATCACCGTCTGAATCCCCCCACGCGAGATCGCCCCCGCGTAACCCGGGGAGATCGATGGCAGGATCTTCTGTGACGGACCCCAGCGGTTCGTTCCGGGCAATGTAGGTGGCCGGTTCGGACGTATTGGTGTGGCCGGTGACGGCGAGGTCAAGGTCTCCATCGTTGTCGACATCGGCCCAGGCAACGGACCCGACGACGCGTGTGGCGCTGAAGAATCGGTCCTCGCGCAGAATCCCGGCGGCATTCGTGAACAACTGAAGCGTGGCTTCCCACGTCGCATTCCAGCCGGACAGGACGAGATCGAGGTCGCCGTCGTTATCGTAATCCGCCCAGGCCAGATCGCCACCGGATACGGGTGTGAGATCGGCGTTGCCGGTGTCCTGGACGAGGGTTCCGAGGGGCTCGTTCAGGTAGATCACGGCCTGACGGAATCCGTCTGTTCCATAGCCGGTCGCGGCGAGGTCGAGGTCGCCGTCTCCGTCCAGATCGCCCCAGGCCAGTCGCCCGCCATACAGGTTGATCAGCCTGTCGGAGTTGGGTTCGTCCAGGACAAGGGTCGAAGGTCCGCCAAGGGGGCTACCGATTCGGCCCGCATCGATTCGACCATTGCGGAAGAGAACGGTGCGTGGGTCTCCGCCGGCGGCCGGGAGGCCCAAGGCGATGAGGTCGGGGTCGGCGGTCGTGATGCCCGATGCGATGAGGTCGAGGTCACCATCGTTGTCGACATCGCCCCAGGCAAGGGCGCTGTAGCGAAGGTTCTCGGCTCGCAGCGCGGGTTGCGCGGCATCTTCGGTGAAGCTGCCTGCCTGGTTCACGTAGAGGCTGAGCGTACCTACGCCGGACGCCGTCGCACCGGACAGGGCGATGTCGAGATCGCCGTCGCCATCGTAGTCTCCGAAGGCGGCTTGCCCGAGGTGGATGTTGTCGAAGGTGTCCGTTGTGGCGGAAAGGACCCCGCCCTGGCTGAGATAGAGTTGGGTCAGAGGGCTGCAGGTGTCGGCCGGTCCAGTGAGCCCGGTGACCAGCAGGTCTGGATCGCCATCGCCGTCGACATCGGCCCAAGATGTGGAGGAGGCCCAGACGCCCGTGAGGGTCGACGATTGGGTAAAAGTCTGCCCTTCGACCGTGGGGATCGAAGCCGCGATAAGAGTAGCCGCGGCGAGCGCTCGGAAGATGATGGACTTCCCTGCCCGCGGACAGGAGATGCGATGACTCAAGTGGTGTCCTTCTCGTGGCCCGTTGGAGGCTCCAAAACTACCCGTAAAACGCCGGGCAATGTAGTGAGCGGCGGACCGTAAAGTCAAGCTTTTGAGGCTTTACGAATGTTGGAAGGAACACAAAAGGGCCGTCGGCCCTGATGACCGACGGCCCCCTTTCCTGCAATGCTGCCCGTGAACCTATTTGAGCAGCAACATCTTGTGGACCTGCGAGTAGGTCTGGGTCTCGCTGGTCGCGTGGACGCGGTAGAGATACACGCCGCTGGCCACACCCCGTCCGAACCGGTCCTTGCCGTTCCATCGCAGGGCGTAAAACCCGGGGACGTGCCGCTCGTCGGCGAGCGTGATGATTTCCTGTCCGAGGATGTTGTAGACGATCAGCGAGAGATCGGCTGCTTCGGGAACCGCATAGCGAATCGTCGTCTCGGGGTTGAACGGGTTGGGGAAGTTGTGCTCGAGCGCAAAGTCCTCGGGTAACAACGACAGACGCGCACCGATGTTTTCGGCGGCGCTGACGACGAGGCTTCCATCGATGATGAGACCTTCAACGATGTTCAGAAGATCGCCTTGCGGATGGTCCTCAGTCAGGATGAACCGGACCCGCGCGAAGGTCCCCTCGGCTGCCGTTACGGCATCGCCCATCGTCACGGCCCCGGCGATAAAGACCTCTTCGGCCTCGGCGTCGTGGTCGAGCACACCGAAGGCTTCGGCCTCACGTCCGTCGATCAACAACAGGCCGTCGGGCTGATACGCCTCGACAAACTTCAAGGACGCGGGATCGTAGTCCAGGGTAATCCCCATCCCCTTCAGGTCCCGGGCGTTCTGGACGGTAATGTCGACCACCCACTCCCCACCCGATTCGCTGCTGACCGGGCGACCGACGAGTTCGATCCGCGTGGTCGTGTCGATGCTGTAGGCCGCGATGACCGCCGACTTGGATGCGGCGGCGTCGGGTTGCACGTAGGTCAGGTTGAACCGGTTTACCATCTGGACGAAGTCGGTGAAGTTGACCAAACCGTCGTTGTTGAAATCACCTCCATCGATGAAGTTCGCATCGCCGCTCGCCGAGTTGAAGGCTCCGACGAGCGATACGAAGTCGGTGAAGTTGACGGCAAAATCGCCGTTGATGTCACCTATATACGGTGGCTCTTCGAGGTCGACGGCAAAAGATCCCGTCAGGAATTCGCTGTCGAACGTCCCATCGCTCGCCTTGATCCGGTAGTGATAGGTCGTGCCGTCGTCGAGCGTGCGGTCTACGGTCCACGCCGTGATGGCGCGGCTGTCGGTCGAGCCGAGACCCGCACCCTCGGCCAGGCCCGATTCGACGGTAATCGCATCCGTGAACTCGGATGTCGTCGAAATCTGGAAAGTGTAGGTGAGATCGGCGCCGGGGTTGAGGTCGGACGCCGAGCTATTGTTGACGACGAACGTCGGCGAGGCCGGATCGCCCTGTTTGACGAACAGAGACGGCACCGACGGTCCCCCATCGGCGGCGGGTGTGACGGATCCCGTCGCGTCGGACGGATCGCTCTGTGTCTGCTGCAGGCCCAGTGCCCGGATGCGATAGTCGTAGTTCGTGCCGTTGACGACGTTGTTGTCGATGTAGGTGGTGATGTTCTCGAGCGTCGCGATGGGCGAGAAGTCCCCGCTTCCTTCGGATCGCTCGATGACATTCCCGGTGAGGCCGCCCGATGTGCTTTCCGTCCAGGTCAATGCAACAACGTTGTTTCCGGCCGTTGCGGCCAACGCAGTCGGGGGAACCACGGTCGGCGATTCACCCTCTGCGAGGGTCGTGAAAGTGAGCAGGCTGCCCGAAGCCGGCCCGTTCCCGGACCGGTCGATGGATTCAACCTGGTAGGAATACTCGGTGCTCGCCGTGAGATTCGTGAGGGTGACGGAGTGGTCGGTCACGTCTTACGCGTCGCCCGAATTGAAGTCCAAACTGCCGCTCAGCCCGAACTGAACCGAGCTGTCGGACAGCTCGTTCGTACTCCAGGTGACGACGGCCTCGTTGTCGGAAGCGACGACCGAAACGCTGCTGATTTCGGGTTGTAGGATGTCGGGTTCGGACTCGGTCGTGAACTCGAGAATCGAGCTCGTCGCCGGGCCGTTGTTGCTCTGATCGATCGACGCGACCTGGTAGAAGTAGGGCGTTCCCGCGTCGAGGTTGGTGAGGGTCAGGCTATGGGTGGTGTTGAAGTCTTCTTCAGTGACGATCTCAGTCAGGTTGTCGGACGCCGTGCCGAATGAGATTTCGGCGTCGGCTGCCTCGCTCGTCACCCAGCTGATCGTCGCCTGACGATCGTTGAGGTAGATGACCGATGGGTTGGTGGAAATGACCGGTGCTGTGAGATCTTCGGAAGCAGGTGTCGATCCGAACACGACCGCACTCTTGGTCGCGCCGTTGCCTGACGCGTCCGTCGATCCAACCTGGTAGGCAAAGGTCGATCCTGCCGCGAGTTTTGTGAGCACCAAACGGTGCGTGGTCTCGTTCGTTCCCGAAACTTCCTGGCCATCAAGGGTGGATTCGTCTGTCCCAAAATCAACCGTGCTGTTTGCACTCTCGTCCGTTTCCCACTCGACTGTGAGACTCGACGAGGTGCTGGCGACGACGGTCGGGCCACCCGTGATAACCGGGAATTGCGTGTCTTCCTCGGTCGAGGTCGTAAAGCTTCCGAACCCACCGGGGACCTGCTTCTTCGTCGTTGTCGGGTCGATGCCCAGAACCGTGTTTCCGGCTGCGTCGGTCGAACTGACCTGGAACAGGTAGTCGAGTCCAGGTGCGAGTCCGGTGACCGTTACAGAATGGCCACGTACAAGCTCGTTGTCCTCGAAAACGATCTTCGAGGCGTCCCCAAAGATGGGTGCGCTCTCGATTGACGCGTCGGGAGAACCCGGCAGGACACCGACGGCCACGCTGGAGGTCGACAGCTTGTCCGTGCGCCAGTGGAAGATGACGAAGTCGTCGCCGATCTCTGCGAGCGGACCTTCCAGGATGATCGGCGGGTTCGTGTCCTCGGACAATCGCGTAGTGAAAGTGTGATCGTTGCTGAGACCTAGTACCGCCGCATTCGCGTCGGTCGTGACGATGTTCCCCGCGGCATCCGCGGATCCGACGGCATAATGGTATTCCGTGCCGGGCACCAGATCGGTGATGGTCTGGGAATGGAATCGTGCTCCCTCGGCTGTTTCGAAGAAGTTGTCGTAGTCGATCGTCAGACCGTAAGAGAGCCGTGTGTCGGCCGGCACGTCGGTCAACCACTCGATGGTCGCCGAGGTTGCCTGGAGATTGACGACGCGGGGTCCACGTGTGATGGTCGGTGGCGTGTCGTCTTCGATGAGAGGTGTCGTGAACGACAGCCCCTCCGTGATGCTTTCGTTTCCTTCCGTATCGACCGTCGTCACTTCATACGTGTATGTGGTACCTGCAATCAATCCCGCCAGTCTCAGGGCGTGCCGTCTTTCGACGCTCAGGTCTTCGACGGACTCTTCGTCCTCGCTTCCCTGTTTGGCCGCTGCTTCGGGCCGGAAGGTGATGATGGCGCTGTGAATCTCGTTGGCGCCCCACGTAATCGTCGCCCCGTTGGGAGTGACACCGATCGCGACGGGTCGCGAGAATACGACGGGAGCCACTGTGTCGGGCGCGCCGAGGGTGGCGAACGAAAGCTCGCCAAGGTTATAGGTTGGGCCATTTCCGGCCAGGTCGGTGACGGCGAGTTGGTTGGTCAGTCGGATTTCGTGACGCCGTGCCGGTGCGGTGGTCGTGATCGACTCACCCTGGATTCCAGTCGTGTCTCCCAACACACTCGTCGTCGAGTCGTATTGGACCGTAACGGTCGCCGGCTCGTTCGTTTGGAGCACGATGAGGGCCTCAGTATTGCTCCGGCGAGGCACGACGGGCGGCCTCACGATTCTGGCATCGACCGTGTCTTCATCGGCCGTTGTCCTGAAGGCGAACATCTCGCTCAGTATTTCATTGCCTGATGCATCGACTGACCGGACCTGATACGCATAGGCCGTGTCGGCCAGCAAGTTGGACAGCGCGAGACGGTGCTCGTTCACAAGATCGTCCACGACGAGGCTGTCCGTCAGGTCGGCGGAAACCTGTTTGGCAACGCCGCCGACGGCCGATCCTAGCGCATAGAAGATCGCGCTGCTGCTTGGTTTGGTGGTGATCCACCGGACGGCGGCCGCATTGAAGCCCGTGGCGATTGCCGGCCGTCCGACGATGCGGGGTCGCTGCGTATCGACGGTGGTACGCAGCTGGAATCGCCGTGGTTGCGGAGTTTCGAATGTGTTACCGAGTGCGTCCGTCAAACTGAGCGAGAAAAAGTAGGGCTGGCCGGTCGTGAGCCCAGACAGTCGCAATTCGTGGATTTTGGACTCTTCGGTACTGCTGACTGTCTCTGTCAGGGCGGCCTGGTCCGTACCGAATGACACAACGGCGTTCGAGGTTTCATCCGTCTCAAGGACGATGGTCACGCCGTCGGTCGTGATACCGACGGCTGCGGGACCCCTCACGATGCGTGGCGGCCGCGTATCGGCCATCCTGCGCGTGACGAGGATGAGCGGTCTGTTCGGGAACGGTTCGGATTCACGCCCCTGGGAGTCGATGGCAGTCACTTGATAGAAATAGCGGGTTCCGGGTGAGAGACCCGTGAGCTCGACCCGATGACGCCTACCCGTCGTGGTTTCGGTGGCGGTCAGGTCGAGGTTGTTGGGATCGGTACCGGCCATCACGCTGCCTGTACCGTCTCGGTTCGTCCCCCACTGGATGATGGCGGATTCGTTCGTGACGCGGAGTGGAACGACCGGGTCGGATACGACCGGGGCATCGCTGACATTGGAGCCGAGCGTGAGCGTGATGTTCGGCTCGATGGTGGTTGGCGTTTCGGCGACGTAGGTCACCTGCGAGAAGGTGATCTGCGTTCCGCGAAATTCGGGTCGTGTGCGGAGACGGAGAAGACCGAGCGGAACGTTGCCGCTCACCGGCACGGACGACGTCGCCCTGACCGAGATCGAGTTGCCCTCGACGCTGATGAGGGACGGCGCGACACCACCGGGTGGTTCGATGTTCAGGACGGCGTTGGGTGTACCTTCGACGCCCGACGGAGGAAACGCAAGGCTTTCGACCGTGAGGGAGAGGCCGTTGAAGTTAGGGGCCAGTTCGATGAGCAGCGTGCCCGCTCGTGAGGGATCGGCTCCCGCGCTCACGGGAGAGAGGCTCCCGATGTCGAACGAAATGAGATCTCCGACGACCATGGGCTCGGAGAGCTTGATTGTGAACGAACCGGTTGCGGAGGTGATGTTTTGGAACCGCACTCGGATCACTCATTCGGATCTGCGCCTGTACACCGAGGCCGCCTTCGAAGTTGGACCCGAAGATCTCGACAGCGACGGTGGATCCCCCTTCGGCGATGACGGACAGCGACTGTGGAACGAGCGCGTTGTTGCCGGTACCGTTCTGAATATCGACGTCGCCATTCGCGAACGAGGAAGGGCTGGTGGGGGGTAAACCGCTCCCCGATGACGTCTGTACCCCACCCGTGGGTTCTATGTTGAGCACGGCGTTCGGCGCGCCTTCGACACCCGAAACCGAGAAAACGAGGGATTCGACGGTGAGAGACAGTCCATTGAAGTCGGGGGCGAGCTCGAGAATCAGAGTACCCGCCCGAGACGGATCTGAACCGGCGTTAACACCGGTCAGGCTGCCGATGTCGAACGAGATGAGATCTCCGTCGATCATCGGCTCGGAGAGTTTGATCGTGAAGGAACCCGTGGCGGAGGTGACGGATTGGACCGCACTGGGGTCACTCATTCGGACTTCGACTTCAACCCCGAGGGCGCCTTCGAAGTTCAATCCGTAGACCTCGACGGCTACCGTCGATCCGCCGTCGGCGTGACCGAAAGCGCAGACGTATCGGGGCTGCCGTCACCCGATCCGACCTGGATGTCGAACGCTCCGTTGGCGAACGAAGACGGCTGCGCGGTCGGCAGACCGCCTCCGTCACCTCCACCGTCGGCCCCGGGCACGGCGGCCACGAAGGGCGGCGCAGGAATAAATTCCGTCCCTTGGGGCGCGATGTCGTTCAGATCCACCTCAACCCGAACTCCGAAGCTCGTTACGTCAACCAGATTGCCGGCGAACATCTGGATGGGGATCGGGCCTCCCGGGTTCGCACGACTCCGATTTCGGTTTTGATTACCCGGATCCCTGTTCAGGTCGGCTGCGAACGTTTTGGGTATGGCACTCTGGTTCGCAGCTCCGAGTTCGATGTTGGGTTGCAACGTGGTCGTCCCGACAGAGACTTCCGAGGCCGTCAATTGCAGCGTGGTGAAGGTGGCCGACAGCGTAAACGTGAGTCTGCCGATGAACTGAAGCCCATCGCCGTCGTCGGCAGGGGCGAAAATACTGATCCAGTTGGCCCTGAGTTCGCTCCCATCGATCGATGCCGGCAACGTTTGTGGGAAGAAGGACCCCCCCCGCCGTGACGATGCTCGAAGCGACGATGGCGCTGGGATCGCTGAGCTGAAAGACTACCTCGACGCCGTTCTGACCGGCGAAATCGGAGGCGAAGACTTCGATGACTATCGTTTCACCTGGTAGGGCGATCACATCGCGTGTGTCCGTCAGGGCCTGATCGCCCGTGTCGACGGCAATGTCGATTCCGACCTGTTGCGCGTCGGCTGTACCCGGGCCAAGGGCCCAGAGGGAGAGGGCCACCGTGATGACGGCCAGCCCAATCCGGCTGATGTCGCAGAGGCTAAGCGTCCTCACTCGACTCATACCATTCCTCCAAACGTGGGGGTATAGACCTAAATAGTCTTGGTTTCTGAACAAAAGAAGCCGTCTCGGATTCGATCCGTGATTGCAAAATCTACTGACAATATGGTCGGGGGCCAAATGCTTGTCGTGACGGGCCCGTAGACACGTCTCGGAAGCAAGTATACGCCTACGGTTCCGCGAGTTCTGTGCGGTCGGTCACAGGGACCTGAGGATCCAGCTTTTTGCGAAAATGGCTGTCGAGGTCGGGCCCACCCATTGCGCGGAGGTCGTCGAGGATGAATAGATCGACGTTGGAACGGTCTTGAGGCACCCATCGACTGGCCTGCTCGGCGTCGAACAGGCCGATGACGGGTCTTCCCATGGATACGGCGAGGTGGAAGATGTCGGTGTTGGCCGCTACGACGCGGTCGCAGGCCCCGATCAGGGCTACCTGCCTGGGCAGATCTTCGTTCTGGAACATCAGGGCTCTTTGCCCGAGCACTTCCTTGATCTGGTTCGCTTCTTTTCGCTCGTGGTAGTTGAAGAAAATCAGGACCCGTGCGTTTTTGGCCGCCGCCTGCGCGATCGTGAGCCATTGCCTGACCGTCAGGCCCTCTGTGGGCGGCGCGCTCACATCGATTCCGACGTAGCGATCGTCGGGGCCTCCGCCGACGAGGAATCGATCGCGGATTTTCCGTGCTCCCTCATCCGATACGGTCCACGAAACGCCTTCGCGCGCCTCGGGGATTCCGAGAAGATCGAGCAGCATGGAGAGCCGATCGGGTTCGTAGGCGGGCGCTTCTCCGGGTACGATGCGAATGTTGAAGAAGGGTGTTTCGTCCTTGCGAAAACCGACTCGAATGCGAGCACCGCTTTTGTAACAAAAATAGATGGGGCAAAAGTCCTCATCGGTACAGAAGCAGAAGGCGAGATCGTATTGTCGTTGGCGGAGCGAAGAGATGACCTCACGCCGTCTCGGCCCGAGCGGTAGCAGGAAATTGTCGTAAAGGAAGACGTTGTCGATGAAGGGGATCTCGCCCGCGATGTAGCCTTTTTTGCGATGGGCGAGCAAATCGAGACTGGCTTCGGGATATCGTTCTCGGATCGCCCAGAACTTAGAGGCGCCGATGAACAGGCCACCCGGCCGACTGTCGGGTACGAGCAGGATGCGGCTGGGATTCTGGAGCGCATCGGCCACGGAGAAGGCGGGTTCCGAGTCGGCCGGCTTGGGTTCTGCCAGTTGAACTGCGAGGGGGGTCACGAGGGTGCGCCGCATCCAGTGCTGCAGACGAATCGCCGCCACGTCAGTCTTTCCAGAGCCGGGATTCGAGGGCGACGCCCCGGGACATCTTCCGGTAGGATTTCCGATCGTAGCGCAGCTGTCGGTCGGTGACGCCCAGGTTGAAGAGGATGTTGTAGATACTCTTGGACACCTTCGACGTGGGCTGCTCGAGGAGAAACGGTCGCATGTTCTCGCGGGCATCGACAACGCGCTCGTCGTATTCGATGTGACCCAGATACTCCATCCGGACGCTCAGGTATTCCTGGACGAGGTAAACGAATCGCTCAGCGTCTTCGAGCTGACTCTTTTTTCGCACCTTGTTCATGATGAGTTTGGGCGAAAAGTGGTCGATCAGGTGCTGACCCTGTTCTCCGAATTCGGGACGGTGGTCGCCCAGTTTCTCGATCAGATGCCGGATTTTGGTCGCACGCTGTCCGCTGTTACCGAAGTTCAGGATGATCTCGCGAAGGATCGTATTTCGGCCGAAGTGTTGGAGCAGACGACGGTAGACGGCGTTTTTGACGAAGGCGTAAGCATCGATTTTGGCCTGGGGCTCCGGATTGCAGACGACGATGCCCTCGTTCGAGATGACGAAGAAATCGAGGGTGTTGAATGCTGTGCCGGCACCGAGATCGACGAGGATGAAGTCGGCGTCGAGGTTGTTGATGTGTCGCTTGAGTTTTTCTTTCCGCTGGTGGGGCAGGTTCGCGAGCCCGATCAGCTCGCTCCCGCCGCATATGACGCTGAGATTGCTGCTCGGCGTCGGAAGGATGACGTCTTCGAGGTTGGGAAGACGCCCGCTCAGAAAGTCGTTGAGGTTCCGTTTGGGGACGGGCATCCCGAAGGAGAGATGCAGATCCGCCCCTCCCAGGTCGGCGTCGACCAGAATGACCTTGTAGCCGAGGATGGCCAGTCCGACACCGAGATTGGAAGTGAGGACGGTTTTGCCAGTACCTCCCTTGCCGCCCGCTACCGCCCAGGTCCGTTTCTCGAGGGTGAAGTTATCGAGAAGGATCGTGGCCTGATCTTGTGCCTTGTCACGGAGCATGGATGTTGGGGTTTGGTCCACTCCAGGAGCGCAGGGAGGGGAGAGAGCCGGACGGGGTAAAACCGGTGTAACATAATGTAATATAGGAAGTTTGTCAATCCTTATCCCGGCGAACCAAGTGACTTACGAGCGGAGATTTCGCTTGCCTGCCCAAGGTTCGTGAAGTATAATCATGACGCTTTGTCACAGCCCTAACCTTTTGCAGATTCAGCAGATGGAGCGCATTATGACTTCTTCCGACCATTCCTCCGGAAACCTCTACCAAGAGGTGCTCGAATTGGCCAAACGCGAGATCGACGAAGCCGTCGGGCAGATGGAGGACCTCAAACGCTCCATCCAACTGCTGGAAGCACGTGTGGAAGCAGCCAAGTCCATCTACGAGTCAGTTGCTGCCCGGCTGAATCTGGAGGACGAGGGCGCCTCGGGATATGCTTCGGCCTACGAGGAACCGCCCAAAGAGGTTCCGGAACCCCCCGCACCGGCCGAAGAAGCTCCACCACCCGTTGCCGCCCCTCCGCAGCCGGCCGCAGCGACACCGAGTGAGCCCGAGGCCGTGCCACCGGCAACAGCGCCTTCGCCGCCTGAACCTGCTCCAGCCGAACCGAGCCCTGTAGAGGTGGCAAACGAGGTGCCAACGGATGATCTGAGTCTGATTCGACAGCACCTGGCGCAGAAGCTGGACGGAAATGGAGCCGGAAACGGCCCCGCGCCCGAGGCTACTCCAGCACCAGCACCCGCCCCGCCCTCCGTCCCTGCTGAGCCTCCCGCTTCGACCGACGACAAAGACGCATTCAGTATGGACCTGATTCGGCGACATCTGGCTGAAAAGGCGCAGACCGACGAGTCTACGGCCACACAGGCTCCGCCCCCACCGCCCGCGGAACAACCTGATCCCGCGCCTGCGCCAGAGGCGGCCGAACCCTCGCAGGGCGGTCTGTCGGATGCGGATCGCGAACTGATCGGCGCCTATCTGCGGTCCAAACAGAGCTAAAGCCTCCCCCAGATTGGGTCCCTACTCCCTCACGAGCGCCGGGTTGTTTCCGTGTGCAGAGGCTGCTGCGTTGTCGCTTTTCTACGTCCACATCGATGTGGTGACTCCGTCCAGTCGGTCGGAGTTTTTTAATGAGTACACTCGAAGCTGATCGCATCAAGCAGATGACACTCGAAGAGCGTTGTCTCTACATCGACAGTCTGACACCCGAGGGGGGCCTCTACACCGATGCCCAACGTCCGGTCCACCCGGACGCGAACAGCAGCTGGCAGGTGGGACCGGAAGCGTGGATGCTGCCGGCGACCGTCGTCGATCACCTTCAGACCCTCGGCGATCACCTGCTGAAGTTCTATCGGGCGCTGAACCTGCTCTACCATCAAAGCTGGCGGGGCACTCAGCCGACCTGGGTTGCCGAGTATCTGGATCAGGGAAAGCCCGAATCGGTGGTCTCTCTTGGTCGGATGAACCGATTCAGGCAGCACCTACCCGGGGTGATACGTCCGGATCTGATTCCCACCCGGCAAGGGATGATCGCGACGGAACTGGATTCTCTGCCCGGCGGGATCGGCTTTACAGGGTCTTTGGGCCAGCGCTACGCCACCCTGGGCGACACGATCCTGGGCGGATCCGACGGGATGATTTCCGGGTTTTCCGATATGCTGCACGACGTGGCCGGGATCGACCGGCCAGTGGTCGCCGTGGTCGTATCGGAAGAATCCTCAGCGTGGCGACCGGAAATGGCGTGGATGGCGGACCAGCTTCGTGCCCGCGGTCTGGATATTCGTGTGATGGGCCCCGAGGACGTGATTTTCACGGAGGAGGGTCTGTTCAACGATTTCGAGGGATCACGCGAGAAGATCGACGTGATCTATCGGTTCTTCGAGTTGTTCGACCTGAAGAACATTCCGAAGATGGACCTGATTCTGTATGCGGCGAAGAAGAACCAGGTGAAGATCACGCCGCCGTTGAAGAGCTATCTCGAAGAGAAAATGACGATGGGCCTCCTCAGGCACGCCGAGCTGCAAGACTTTTGGCACCAACACCTGGGCGAAGCTTCGATCGCATTCCTGGACGCGACCTTTCCTCAAACCTGGGTCCTCGATCCCACTCCCCCACCCCCCTACGCCGTGATCCCCGGTCTTACGTTCGGCGATCGGCAGCTCTCGGATTGGCGTCAGTTGGCGACCCTCGGACAGAAGGACCGGCAGCTGGTGATCAAGCCGTCAGGATTTTCAGAGCAGGCCTGGGGAAGCCGGGGTGTTTCGATCGGGCACGATATGTCGGAGAGCGACTGGACGAAGGTCATCGAAGAGACGCTTGCCGCCTTCGAGAAAACCCCACACATTCTACAGCGGTTCCACAATGGGGCGACTTTTCCGGTCGAGTACTACGATTTTGAAACGGCGACGATGAAAGGGTTCCGGGGGCGTGTCCGTCTCCAGCCCTACTACTTCGTCGTGGGAGACGAGGCCCGGCTCTCGGGTGTTCAAGCGACGGTGTGTCCGCCGGACAAGAAGCTTCTTCACGGGATGGTGGACGCGGTGGTTTTGCCCTGTTCAGTGACCATTGACAAGTGACCCGTGACCATTGACCAGAGATGGCTTTGACTAAATCGACCGAAAAGAAACTCGACGCACTTCTCGAGCGGTTGGATGCGATGCGGAGCGTGCTGATCGCTTTCTCCGGTGGTGTGGACAGCACGTTTCTGGCGGCGGCCGCTCACCGTGTGCTGAAAGATCGTGCGCTGGCAGTGACGGCGGTGTCGGCGAGCTATCCCGACGGCGAGATCGAGAAGGCCCGAGAGGTGGCCGAGCAGATCGGCATCGGTCTAGAGCTGGTCTACACCGACGAGCTCGACAATCCCGACTACGTCAAGAACGCGCCCGATCGCTGTTTCCATTGCAAGTCGGCGCTGGCCGATAAGATGGAGGAGCTGGCCGGTCAGTACGCTGGGCGATTCGAGCATCTATTGTACGGGGCCATTTCCGACGACGTGGGTGATTACCGACCCGGGATGAAGGCGGCATCGGACCGTGGGATCGAGGCGCCACTGATCGAGACGGGATTTACGAAGGAAGATGTGAGAGCCGTCTCCAGGGCGTGGAATCTTCCGACGTGGAACGATCCGGCCTCGGCCTGTCTGTCCTCGCGAATCCCCTACGGCACGGAGGTGACGCCGGAGGCGTTGTCGATGATCGATCGTGCCGAGCAGGTGCTGAAGTCGGCCGGTTTCCGGCAGGTTCGAGTACGTCATCACAACGAGATCGCGCGTATCGAGCTGCCGCCGGACGATCTCGTCCGGGTGATTGCCGACGGGCTGAATCAGTCGATCAGCCGGTCTCTCAAGGAGATCGGCTACAAGTACGTCACACTCGATCTGGAGGGGTATCGAACGGGTAGCCTGAACGAAGTGCTCGTCGACATTCAGGGCGCCGATTGATGCAATTCCTGGAGATCAAGAAGTTCGGGTGCCCGACGCTCAAGCAACCCGCGTCGGAGATCGAGACGATCGATGATGACGTAGAAACCTTGGTGGACCGGATGTTCGCGACGATGTATGCCGCCGAAGGCATTGGTCTGGCCGCACCCCAGGTAGGTGTCTCACAACGCGTCGTCGTACTGGATGTGCGCCCGAGCGACCCGACCCGCGAGGCGATGGCCCTGATCAATCCGACGATCGTCGAGGCATCGGGCGAAATCGTGGGTGAGGAGGGATGTCTGAGCATTCCCGGTGTTGCCGGTGACGTGAAGCGGGCGTCGGATATTCGAGTGGAGGCGACCGACCCCGACGGGTCGCCGATGGTGGTGACCGCCACCGGGATCGAAGCTCGGGTCCTGCAGCACGAAATCGATCACCTGGATGGCGTTCTGGTCGTAGAACGGTTCAGCGCGATCCGCTGCAACTTGCTCCGAAGTCAGCTGCGGAAGATTCGGAAAGAGGGAAACCACCAGGAAACAGGGCCCGTCGAGGTGGAGGCGGTGGTCTCGGAGTCCTCGCCTTGACCGAGGAGTTCGTCGATCTGCACTTGCACTCGACCCGGTCGGATGGCTCTTCGACGCCAACGGAGGTGGTCGAGCGCGCGGCCGGTCTGGGTCTGGGCGTGATCAGCCTGACGGACCACGACTCGGTGGAAGGTGTCGATGAGGCGCAGTCGGTCGGTCGCCAGCTGGGTGTGGAGGTCGTGGCCGGGGCAGAGTTGAGCGCCCACCTGGACAATCGCGACGTGCACATCCTCGCCTATTTCGTCGATCCCCTCCACGAGCCGCTCCAGGCCTGTCTGCAGATGTATCGCGGCGAACGACAGAACAGGGCTGGCAGAATCGTAAAAAAGCTCAACAGTATGGGGATCCGGATCACGTTCGAGCAGGTGGTGGCCAAGGCCGAAGGCGGCGCCATCGGACGGCCTCACGTGGCCGACGTGCTCGTCGAGGAAGGATTCTGCTTCTCGCCGAACGAGGCCTTCAACAAATACCTGGGCTATGGGAAGCCGGCCTACGAGAGCAAGTATGTGATGTCGCCGAGCGAGGCAGTCGATGTCATCCACGAGGCCGGAGGTATCGCCGTGATCGCGCACCCCGCGTTGTATGGCGACGACGACCTTCTGCCCGCGCTCGTGGCTGAAGGAATCGACGGGATCGAGGTCTGGCATATCAGACACAACGCCGGCCACATCGACCGCTATTCGGCCTTTGCCCAGGAGAATGGACTGCTGGTTTCGGGCGGGTCGGATTGTCACGGCGACGGACGTGGGGAGGCTGTGATGGGCAAGGTCACCGTCGCCCGATCGGTGTATGACAACCTCGAGCGGGGCTGGCGATCTCGCGTGTCGGCCTGACGGATCTTCGACTCTCGTGTGAATCGAGCCGAGCGAAATCGCTCGGCTTCTTCTATTTTTAGGTATGTCCGAAAACCGTCCATCCGACCGGCCCGTCCTGCTTTCCGAGGGTCGCGCAGACCAGTACTTTCTGAACACCCGTGATATCTTGCGCTGCGAGGGGCTCGACCCCACGGCAACGATGGAGGTATTTTCGAACGGGGCAGGTGTTCTTTGCGGTGTGGACGAGGTGGTTGACCACCTCCGGTCCTCTCCCGCGTCGAGTCACCTGACGATCGAGGCTGCCGAAGAGGGCGCCAAAATATTGTCGAAGGAGGTCGTTCTTCGACTCGAAGGGCCCTATTCATCTTTTGGCGTTTTCGAAACCGCCCTGCTGGGTACACTCTCCCACGGAACCGGATGGGCGACGGGTGCCGCACAGTGCGTGGAAGCAGCGGGGGACATTCCCGTCATCAGCTTCGGGGCACGGCACGTCCATCCAGCTGTGTCGGATCGAATGGAATACGCTGCGATGGTCGGGGGCTGCGTGGGCTGTGCAACACCCGACGGTGCGGCTCTGGCCGGAAAATCGGCTTCAGGGACGATGCCCCACGCGATGATCCTCGTGTTCGGAGATACGGTCCGGGCGGCCGAAGCGTTCGACCGGCGGATGCCCGAAACGACCCATCGTATCGTCCTCGTGGATACGTTCCGAGACGAAGTCGAGGAGAGCGTGCGTGTCGCAGATACACTCGGAGGCCGTCTATGGGGGGTTCGGCTCGACACGTCTTCGGAGATGGGGGGTGTGACGGTCGATCTGGTTTGCCGGACTCGTGAGGCCTTGGACGCGGGTGGACACGACGGAGTCAAAATTCTGGTGAGTGGTGGGTTCGACTCGAAGAAGATTGACGAATTCGTGGCCGCGGCCTGTCCGGTCGACGGATTCGGCGTCGGCAGCGCCATCAGTGGGGCGCGCCCGATCGATTTTACGGCAGATCTGAAGGAGATTGACGGGCGTGCCGTGGCCAAACGGGGGCGTAGACCCGGGCGGTCGAAGGCCACACGACTGCGTCCCGTTCACTCAGGTTGAAGGGCGACATCGGAGAGTCTATGCAGATCAAGGTTCTGTATTTCGCGACTTGTGCGGATATCGTAGGGAACAGAGAGCAGACGATCGACCTCCCCCCGGGGTCCGTACTGGACGATCTTATCCAGGCGGTCATCAGCGAGCACCCTCGCCTTGCTCCCGTTCGCCAGAGCGCGATGATTTCGCTTAACCAGGAGTATGCGAACGGCGATGCCGCGCTGTCGGATGGGGATGAAGTGGCCCTGATTCCGCCCGTGAGTGGAGGCGAATAGAGCGGGAGCACGGTTACCGTGCTCCGAATGGAGAGAAGTATGGGCAAGGACATTTACGAACTCGTCGATGCTCCCATCAAGCCGGACGCACTCCACGATCTGGTTCTGAGTCACCACGACGGGGCCATTACGACCTTTGCGGGGGTCGTTCGGGACAACACGAAAGGGCGGGCGACGCATCATCTCGTTTACGATGCCTATAAGGAGATGGCTGAGAAAAAGATGCGCGAGATCGGCGACGAGTTGAAAGAACAATGGGAAATCGACTGTGTGGGGATGCTCCACGGAACCGGTCGTATGGAAATCGGGGACATCAGCGTGCTGATAGCCATCTCGTCCGCCCACCGGAGGGCGTCGCTGGAAGCCTGTCACTACGCCATCGATCGGTTGAAGGAGACCGTCCCTATTTGGAAGAAGGAAGTCTGGGAGGACGGTGAAGCGTGGATCGAGGGGGACCCCTCGTCACCTCCGCCAGCTTCGATGGAGGATGGGGCGTGAACACCTCGGACACCGTTCACCCGCCGGGTTTCAGTTGGGTGATCGACGGGGAACTCGCAGGAATGGCTCATCCGGAGGGGTCGTGGACGCCCCTGGCGGAGGTGCTGGAGGCTCTGTCCGCGATCGGCATCGGTGGGATCGTGTCATTGTCGGAACGGCCGCTCGAGGCGAAAACCGTCTCAGAAGGCGGGTTCGTGTATCTACACGCACCTATTCCTGATTTCGGTGTCCCCCGTCTTGATACGATCGAGACGGTGAATGCTTTTGTCGATCGCTCCAGAGAGGCCGAACGGGGTGTGGTCATACACTGCGGAGCAGGCCTGGGTAGAACCGGAACGATTCTGGCGTGCTACCTGGCCCATAGAGGCTCGAGTGCACAAGAGGCTATCGAGCACGTTCGGAGTCTACGTCCCGGTTCAATCGAGACGCCTGATCAGGAGAATGTGGTTATGCGATTCGAGGCCCAACGGCGGAGTTCGTTGAATTGATCGGGTTGACGGTCGTTTGCCAGCTGACGCTGGCGAAAGCGACCCCCCTGTTGCTGGCCGCCCTGGGCGGGCTCTTTTCGGAGCGGTCCGGGGTCGTGAACATCGCGCTCGAGGGGATGATGCTAGTGGGCGCCTTTTTCGGGATTGTCGGGAGCATCTACTTCGATTCCGCCTGGCTCGGATTGGTGTCGGGAGCCTTGGCGGGAGCATCGCTCGCCTTCGTGCACGCAGCTGCGACGGTCTGGTTACGCGCCGACCAGATCGTGAGTGGGACTGCGGTGAATCTTTTCGCGATCGGTCTGACGGGATATTTGCTCTTCGTGGTGTTCGGGGCACACGGGAGCAGCCCGCTGGCTCCGAAGCTGCCGATTGTTGGAAGTGGCGTGCTCCGCGCATCTCCCCTCACCTACCTCGGTCTTTTCCTCGTCGTTGTCACCTGGGCCGTCATTTACCGAAGCCGCTGGGGTCTACGCGTCAGAGCCGTCGGGGAATCTCCTGCGACGGTGAGGGCTTCGGGTCTATCCGTCGAGCGGCTTCGGTTCGTAGCCGTCGTCGTGAGCGGTGTCCTGGCCGGCTTGGGTGGCGCCCACCTTTCTCTAGGCGATTTGAGTCAGTTTGTGGAAAGGATGACGGCTGGTCGTGGCTTCATCGCGCTGGCGGCCCTCATTTTTGGGCGGTGGCATCCTTTTGGGGTGCTGGGCGCCTGCCTGTTTTTCGGCGTCGCAGAGGCGGTCGCGGACACTTTGCAGGGATGGACGGCGGTGGTTCCGTCCCAGGTTTTCCTGGCCTTGCCTTTCGTACTGACGATGGTGGTCCTGGCCGGGTTTATGGGACGAACACGGCCTCCGGCAGCGTTGGGGATGTCGGAGGAATAGTTCTGGATGAGACCGAGCGACCACGGACTCCCCTACGATCCTGAGTTGGCCGTTCGTCACCTCTGCTCGTGCGAGCATATGGCGGAGACGATTCAGCGCGTCGGTCCGTGTCGCTTGAGGGCGGATCGAAGACTGTCGCTGTATGCGGCGCTGATGCGATCGATCACTTATCAGCAGCTGTCAGCCAAAGCGGCAGGGGCGATCTGGCGAAAGGTTCGTGAGCTGTTCCCGGGCCGCTTGCCCCGGCCAGATCGAGCCATCGAGCTGTCCCACGACGATCTGCGATCGGCCGGTCTGTCGAACGCCAAGGCACGGGCGATCAGGGATCTGACGTCGAAAGTGTTGGATGGGACTGTTCCCTCGCGTCGACGGCTGAACGGGATGGAGGATGAAGCTGTGATCGAGGCGCTGACGCAGGTTCTGGGTGTGGGTCGATGGACGGCCGAGATGATTCTGTTGTTTTACCTGGGACGACCCGATGTGTTTCCGGTTGGCGATCTGGGGGTGAGGAAGGGCATCAGCCTGGTCTACCGACAAGAGCGGGTGCTGGAGCCGGATGAAATCGAGCCGTTCGGCGATCGCTGGCGTCCCTACCGATCCGTTGGGAGCTGGTATATGTGGCGGGTGCTGGACGTGGAGACACCTTGAGAGAACGGGTGTTCAATTGTTCAGTGTTCAGGGAAAACCACGCTTCGGGCGCAGTCCCTGCTGTGGCTGGCCGCCGGTCGGTGGAGTCTGACGGTGAGTTGTGAGATTCGGAGGGCGGCGGTGCAGGATTGGCCCGGGATCTGGCAGGTGGTCGAGGAAACTGTAAGACCCGGTGACACGTATGCGATCGATCCGGACATCTCAGAGAGTGATGTGAAGCGCATCTGGTGGACGGATGCGATTGAGACTTTCGTTGCCGAGGCCGAAGGCGAGATCGTCGGGACGTATATCCTGAAACCGAACCAGGGCGGCTGCGGTGATCACGTGGCGAATGCGGCGTTTATGGTGGCGGAACGGGCGAGGGGAAAGGGTGTGGGCGAGGCGATGGGTCGGGACGTTATCGAGCGGGCGGCTGCAGCGGGCTATCGGGGGATGCAGTTCAACTTTGTGGTGTCGACGAACACGGGCGCTGTCCGGCTATGGAAGAAACTGGGATTCGATATTGTCGGGACGTTGCCCAGGGCATTCAGGCATCCCACGAAAGGCGAAGTCGACGCGTATGTGATGTATCGATCGCTCGTGTGACGGTTACGCGTCGAGGAAGTCTTTGACGCGTGGATGATCGAGCACCTCGGGGTTGAGGATGTGATCGGGCTGGCGCCCTTCGATGGCGTCGGTGATCTGATCGAAGGTGCATTGGTCGAGACGCGTGCACGAGCCGACGGTCATTCCGCCGTTGTGGTTCGTGCAGATGATGCGAGGGTTTCCTTCGTGGATGGCACGCGGTCCGTTCACGGGGTCATCGACGACATAGTAGTAAAGCCGGTTTTCACGGATGGCGCGGTTGACGTCGTCGTCGTCGACGAGGTTGCCCCGCGAGGGGTTGATGAGCGACGCGTGAGGCTGCATCGCGCAGAGCAGGTCGTAGGTCACGATCGTGTCGTCGCCTGCGACGTGGATCGAGACGGTGTCGCATTGCTCGAACAGCGCTTTCGGGTGGTCGACGACCTCGGCGCCGTAGTTCGCCGCGACTTCGTGAATGTCGGGTCGGATGTCGTAGACGAGGAGCCGTCCGTTTTCGCCGAGCAGGGGCACGGCTCGCTTGGCAACTTCCTGACCGATGCGGCCGAAGCCCAAGAGACCGAGCGATCCCCCTTCGATGTCGAACGTTCGGATGAGCGAGAAATCGCCGCCGTGTGATAGGTGGTTGAGGGTGTAGGTCCGTTTGAGGGTCGCCGTCCACTGGGCGATTGTATACTCGGCGACCGTGTCCATATGCACGGGCGAAGTGGTGATGATGACGCCGACCTCGTTCGCCTTCCTCTGATTCACGTTTTCGAATCCCACGCCCCAACGCGCGATAATGCGCAGGTCTTTCGCCGTTTCGTAGAAGCCATCGTGAATGGGCTTGGAGTTGGCGATGACGGCGACGACGTTCTCCGCCTCGGCCGCCGTGAGCTCGTCGGGGTAGAATTCTGTCGTGGCCATCTTGTTCAAGGCCGCGATTCCGTTCGAGCGGACGTCCGATTCGAAATCCGGGTTTTGTAGGGCGGGCGTGAGAAGGATGCGCATTGAGTAATCTCCAAAAACAGAAACAAGCCACTGAGGACACTGAGAACACGGAGAGGGTCGGTGAACCTGGACCCGGTGGCCCTATCAGGGGAGCTTGTTCGAGGTAGGACAGAATTCCGTTTTCTGTCGCGGCAAGATAGCATTCTGAGTTGGTCGTAGGAAGCGTAGAGATCTGAGATCAAGATGCTTTCCAACTACATCAAAGTCGCCTGGCGGCATCTGTTGCGTGAGAAGGTGGTCAGTCTGATCAGCGTCGTCAGTCTGTCACTGGGTATCGCGTGTGCTTTGCTGGTGTTCGTCTTTCTGCAGATGGAGTGGGTTCGCGACGATTTCCACGTGAACGCAGAGCGGGTGTTCCGCATCGATGGAACGAACGAGGCGGCAAACGACAGGTGGAACGAATCCTTTGCACTTCAATCGGCTGAGCTGGGGTCCGAACTTCAGACAATGTTGCCCGAGGTCGTGGAATCCGTCGCCCGCTGGGGCCCCAGTTTCGGACGGTTGCGTCGAGACGATTTTACGATTCGATTCGACATCACCTACGTAGACAGTTCGCTTTTCTCGATGTTTTCGTTCGACATCGCGTACGGCGATCGGGCACCGTTCTCCACGCCGAACGAAATCGTGCTGACGTCGAAGACGGCCGAACGCTATGCGAAAGGCGGTGATGTGGCATCTCTCATCGGGGAGTCGTTTACCTTCTACACGAGTGGGAATACCCCCTTCCAAGTCACGTGCACGGCCATTATCGACGGCCCGACGTATCGATCGAGTCTGCAATTTGAAGGTCTTGTTCCCTTCGACCTGATGGCGGGCTATCAGGAGACGGGAGATGCGGTTCTGACCTTCGCGATGCTCGAACGACCGGAAGACAGGGTCGCTCTTGAAGGTGCGTTGCCCGATCTGGCGAAACGGATGTTCGCGAAGCAGAGCGACGAGCTCCGGGGGAAGGGCCAGTGGTCGCAGGAAGAGGATCCGTTTGCGCTTCACACAGTCGCGCTGAACGAGATGCTCGAGAACCGCACACCGGGCGATATGCTGCGGGTGATGTCAGAAGCGATGGTGTGGATCGTCGGCGTGCTGGGAGGGCTCGTGCTGATGGTGGGCGCCGTCAATTTCACCGTGCTTTCTCTCGGGCGTGCCGTCTACAGAGCAAAGGAGATCGGGCTGCGCAAGGTGACCGGCGCGCAAGGCGGTCAGGTCATCGGTCAGCATATCGTGGAGGCAGTCCTGCTCTGCGTCATTTCGACTTGCGTGGGTGTCTTTCTGGCGGACACGCTGATGCCACCTCTGTCGGCGCTGTTCTCGATTCCGAACTACGAACTCCGGTGGTCGGCCACGCCCATCTTTTGGGTTTTCCTCCTCTGTCTGCCTCTTGTTGTGGGATCGCTCGCCGGGTTCTATCCAGCCTATGCCGCGTCACGAATAGAGCCGGCAGCGGTGATGCGTGGGATCGGAATGCGAGCCCGGAAGGGTCGTCTGGCCCGGTCCCTCGTCGTGATTCAGTTCGGGGCTGCGGTTTTCCTGCTCGCCTCAACGGAGGTGATGCTCGGGCAGTATTACCACGGCCGCGCGATGGACCGCGGCTACGACCCGAATTCGCTGCTGGTGATCGACGTGAACAGCGACGACTATGAACTGATCTACCCACGTTATCGGGCGCGCGTCATCGGGCTTCCGGGCGTCGAAGGCGTTGCGGGGTCTTCGAGGGCGCTCGGTGTGGGGGCAAACTATTACAGGTCGGAAGAGCCGGAGATGCACATTTTCCACACGAGCGTGACCCCGGAATTCGCATCGACCTTCGGTCTGACGATTGTGGAAGGACGTGACTTTCGCCCGAACGGGCCTTTGGACGAGGTCCTGGTGAATCAGAAACTCGTAGAAGAGATGGGTTGGGACGATCCGATCGGTCAAGTCGTTCCCTTTAAATACGGTCTGGTCGACCACCCGATCGTCGCAGGCGTCGTCGAAGACTTCATCTATCTATTGCCAATGGCCCCTGTGTATCCGTTCGTCGCCCACCGTGACACGTCCCAACAGACTGCGAGGGTCTGGGTTCGTTTCGATCGGTCGGAAACCGGAACGATCGTGCCTCAGTTGAAGGAGGCCTGGCGTGAAGTCGCCCCCGCCGCTCCGACTGATCTGGAGATTCTTTCAGACTACATCGGGGCGAGGGATGAGGATGAGATCAAACTGTTCGAGTCCGTGGGCTACGCATCTTCGGTATTCGGAACCTTGATATCCTGTTTGGGTCTGTTCGGGCTCGCGCTGCACACGTTAGCCACGCGGACGAAAGAGGTCGGCGTCCGGAAGGTGCTGGGTGCGTCCGTCCCGTCGGTGTTCGTTCTGTTGTCCAAACATCTGATTCTTTTGTCGGTTGCCGGGTGCGTGCTGGGGAGCCTGGGTTCCTACTACGTGGTTGGGCTGCTGGTGCAGAATTTCGCCCACCAGGAACCGATCGGTATCCATCACTTTGCCGTGCCTTCGGCTGCCTTGATTCTTTTGGCGCTGGGCTCGATCTGCTACCATACGGTGAGGACGGCGTATTTGGATCCGACTGAGGAACTCAAATACGAGTGATTACGAAAGACAGGCGAGTCCTTCGGTACGCGACCTGCGGTACTCAAGGCAGGCAGGTGAGCAGGTGTGGCGACGGTTGATGTTCTGGGGGATCCTATGGGACTGACTGATCGAGCGGAGGCTTTGCGAGGGCAGGCTGAGGAAGAGGCGCAGCGGCTCGGGCATATGTATGTGTCGACAGGGCACGTTCTACTGGCGATTGCCCGCCACGCAACCGATCAGATCCGCGTGGCCTTGATTCATCTTGAGGTGGAGACGAATGAGTTGATCGAACAGATTAACGCGTCGGTTTCAGGATCGGGTGTTCAGGTCAGTAGGCAAGACATTCCCTTTTCGCCCCGCGCTACGAAGGTGTTCGATCGAGCCAGCGACGTCGCAGCGTCTCTGGGTGCCACGTCTGCCGATAGCGAGCACGTCTTACTCGCTCTGCTTGAAGATGAGGAGGGCGTTGCAGCCCAGGTGTTGGAGCACTATGGTGTGGATTACGCGTCGATCTTGAATCAGTTGGGGAGCGACAGGGGAGCGGGAGACCAGGGGAACGGGCGTGGTGATGGCTGAAGGCACGATTGCTTTGTTGTAAAAGTGGCCCCGGGGCCACTTTCTATAAATAAAATTACAACTAGCCTGAATCATGCATGAATTTGAGTTTAGGTTGTTTTGGAGTGATGTGATCACGCACAGGATTTGTTCTCGGCTTCTTCGGATGTCCAAGGTCCCGTAAGCGGTCTCTACGAGTCGCAAGAGTCACGATTTTCGTCCGGAACAGGTGTTGTTTTGCGACGTGTACATAGCTGTCCCCGGTATAGATCGGCGTTGTTACTGCGTGTTCGTTTCGAGCCTGGTGATGATTGACACCAAGACGTTTTTGAGTGGATACGATGTTGGAAAATGGAATCGGATTCTTCGTGCGCTTTCAATGACTCTCGCGCCGATTTTGAGGAAACGGTTCTGTATCGTGTTGACCTGAGGTTTGGTCCACGCGGTGCCCTTGAGTCCCTGTGATCGGAGTGCGTGAAGCAAGGTGTATGCAGCACTGTGTAGAAAGAGTCGGAACTGGTTGGCTTCAAACTTGTGGCACGATGTTCGATCGGAGTGAAGGAATGTTTTGTGGTCCTTGATGAAGCCTTCCGTGCGTCCCCTTGCGCAGTAGATACGATCATAGATAAAGCCGTCTCGATTACTCTGTAAATTGGTCACGCGGTATCTTGGATTTGCTTCGCCGTTTGTGACTTCAGCCTTGTGAATGATCCGGCGAGGCTGCCGGTAGGTGCCAGCCTGATATGAGAAGGATGAGAACAAGCGAATCGTCTCCTTATGCTCGCTCAGACGTAGCGCTTGGTCCATCAGGTTTTGTCCAGCCGCTTTGAGCTTGGAGTTGGCGCCCTGGCCCAGAACGTAGTAGATACCGTTGTCTTCGCAGAAATCGTGCATCTCTGGTGAGCTGAACTTTGAGTCTGCGCGAACGATGATCTCCACGTTTGGCCAAGATCCGCGTAGGTGTTCCACCAAGCGCTTGAGAATAGAAACGACCTGTTTACCGTTCGTCGGATGCCCGGGTCTCAAGATCGTCGTAATGAGCTTGCCGCTTTGGCCTTCATAGATATGTAGCGGCATATAGCAGTGTTCATTGTAATACGCGTTGAAGAGTGAAAATTGTTGCGCACCGTGCGTTGGGTCATCCGTGTCGTCGATATCGAGAATGATGCTTGGGGGTGCCTGGTCATACGATGCGATGAACCCGTCTACAAAAGCCCGTGCGAGCCGATACAAATCCGAGCGTCGCACATCATTCTCAAGTCGTGTCATCGTTGATTGGCTCCCGAGATCAGGACCGGAAAGAGGAAGCCGATCGCAGGCAGCCTTGACGCCCGGATCGTGGCGCAAATCATCACAATCGACGGCATCTTCATAGCCGCAAGCGATCTGAAAAACACGCTGCTTCACAAGATCCAAAAGCGTGTGATCGATATAGCTTGGGTGACGACGATCTCGCAAAGCATCTACCATTCTGGCGATCAATCCCATCTGAGACTCAAGGGCGCGAAGCAACAGAACTCCACCGTCACTCCTGACGGCGCCACCGGCAAAATCAGCCTCAACTACCTTGCCCGAAATGCTTGCGAATGGTAACCGGATCTGACTAGGTTCTATCACGGTAGTTCCTTCCAAGTGTTGTTTTGATGTGTCAGCCCTAATGTAGGGAAAAACAAACACTTGTACAAGGAGACTACCTTTTTTATGCATAATTCAGGCTAGGCCTCTTCAGCCACCTCGCCGAAGGTCCACTCACCGCTGCTGAGCTCGCCACCCTGCTCGACGTGAGTGCCGATAAGCTCTCGATCCTCTGCTACGCCCTGGTTGCCGCTGACCTTTTGACCGTCACCGAAGGCCGTTTCGCGAACACCGTCGAATCCGGAAACTATCTCGTCCGCGACAAGCCGCAGTTCCTGGGCAACCGTCACCACATCTGGTCGCGCATCTGGCCCGCCGCGATGCAGGCTGCAGAATCGATCCGGACTGGTGCGCCCCAGGCCCCGTTGGACTTCGGCACCTTGTCCGGCGAAGAGCAGTTTGCGTTTTTCAACGGACTCCATCCCGCATCGATCAACGGTGGGCGTGACTTCGCCGCAAATCACGACCTTTCCGGATTTTCGACATTGGTGGATGTAGGCGGTGGGTCCGGCGGTTTCACTCTCGGCCTCGTCGAGCGGTGGTCGCATCTCAAAGCGACGATCGTAGACCTTCCCCACATCATACCTCTC
The DNA here is from genome assembly GCA_965198115.1 of Candidatus Latescibacterota bacterium. Taxonomy (GTDB): domain Bacteria; phylum Latescibacterota; class UBA2968; order UBA2968; family UBA2968; genus UBA6620. The sequence continues at coordinate 6,065,207 of OZ240241.1, forward strand.
ACACTGCGCTTTCTCGAGGAAACCGAATCGGAAGATCGAATCGCCGTTGTCGGCGCCGACCTCGTTGCCGGTCCGTGCCCGGAAGATTTGACGAATGCTTTCGACATTGCCGTTCTCAGAAACTTCCTGCAGGTCCTCTCGCCCGACGACGCCCGATCCGCCCTCCGCAACGTAGCCGATGCAATGACTACCGGTGGACGCCTCTACGTCTCCGGTCACATCCTCGACAACACGCGAACAACACCCAGGGACACCGTATCTTTCAACCTGGTGTTCCTCAACATTTACGAAAACGGCCAGGCCTATACTCGACACGAGTATGAAACCTGGCTCGAGGAAACGGGATTTAATGGTATTGAGTTTTTGAGTGACGAGCTTGTGACCGCCCTTAAGCCATAGACGTTCGTCACCGGTACGTGGGGCTAAAGCCCCACGCCAAAAGGCAGCCCTTCGACTGCGCTCAGGATAAACTCCGCCCGCTGAAGCGGGCCGGTAAGACAACCACTCGCGAAAGAGGATTTATACCCCAGCATGCTTCTGAGGCCCATTCTTGTCCCTCTAAGATCATCGATTGTGGGACGACTGCGAAAAGTGGTCCCGGCTCAACACACCACCGGGATGACAAAATCTCCCTCGATTTCCCGATTTCCTAATTCCTTAATTTCATAATGTCTCAACGCACTCCTGCTTCACTCGATGTCCTCCATCCACCTCTTCTATCCCCATAGGCCGCGTCAAAGCGATCTCCTTCTCCTGCGTCGTCATCACCGGAAAGGCGTACCGATCATTGCGATGCTTCATCGCTCCGCGCTCCGTCTCCCACGTCACGACGAATTCGCGATGAGCGGATAGCCTTCCCTCCGCTTCCTTCCGCCCGATCTCGACGACGTCGTCCATTCGGTCGGCAATCGTCGACTCGAGCTCTGGATTCAACTCATATCCCACGCTGTTCCGCCCTGTCATCGCCGCAGCCAGACCTGTCGTCCCCGTTCCCAGAAAGGGATCCAGCACCACATCTCCCCGAACCGAATACATATAGATAAGTCTTCGAGCCAATTCGAGAGGAAAGGCCGCACTTCGATCGCGGCCTCCCCGATCGAGCGATTGGGACGTGCCCTTCAGGTCCATCCACACATCTGAAAACCAAGCGTTGCGCTCTTCCCAGAAGATCGCACTCGATCGGCGGAGCTTTTTTTCCTGATCGGTCTCGAACACACGCTTCCCACCCTTCCGCAGGATCAGGATATACTCGTGCTCCAGCGTGACATAGGCACCCACCGGCAGCATTCCCGATCCCATAAACTTGGTCGGCGCATTCGTCGGCTTCCGCCACAGGATTACGGGCAACGGCGAAAACCCGAGGTCTTGGGCTGCACGAAGTACTCTCGCGTGGTTGGGGTAAAGTTGAAAGTCATCGCCAATCGTCCTCACCGCATCCCCGACGTTCAGACAGGCGAAGCCGCCCTGGCGCAGCACGCGCCAGCATTCCCTCCACACCTCATCCAATTGTCGATGCATCGCCTCGAACGCCCCGACTCCATCGTCCTCTGCCAGCCTGTTCGCGGTTCGCGGGTCTCGGTTCCCGAGCGCATCATCCCACATCGCGATCATCGGATACGGGGGCGACGTTATAACGAGATCCACCTCACCATCAGCAACGGCAGTCATGTCCGCAGCATCTTCGAAATAGACAGTGTGCGAAGTCTCGATTGCCGTATTTTGCACTTTGCATTCTCCATTTTGCATTGTTAACGACATCCTTAGATTAGGGCCACCATCCGGAGATGTCTAGCACGAAAACACGCGCAGGTGTCACTTCGAGCGGAGTCGAAGGGTCGAGAAGTCCGACCCAAATTCCATAGTTTCCTGATTCCCTAATTTCCCAATGAACCTCTCCAATCAGCCACCCAGGTGCCCCTCGAACGCATCGCTCGCAGGCATCGTCGGCGTTGCCCGCCTGATCGACAAGGCGCGAGCGCACGTCAACGAAACCCTCGGCGATTTCGTCTACGGCAATGACTCTGGACTCGACCGAATTACACTCGAATTCCTCGAAATCGACGCCGATGACTTCGCCGAGGCCGCTGCTCGATACAGCGACGAAGAACTCGCCGATTGGATTCATCGGGCGACCGATCTGACCGAAGCGGACATCGTGGCCTTCAACACCCACCATCTCGAGCGCGAGCCTGACGAAGCCGGGATGGAGCGTCTGAAGACGCGCGTCGAACGTTACAAACCGGCAACGGTCCCCACGACCGTATTCGCTTCGATCGAGCTCGACGACTGGGGCACCTTTCGCGAATGCGACCTCACGACCCACGCCCCGCGCTCACCTTATGACCGTGCGGTCGCCGGCATCTATGGTCTCGCGCGGATGGCCGACAAGGCGCGAGCCGACAAAAGCGGCAAACTCCACGATTACATCTACGACTGCCCGATCGACCAGGCCATCACTGCCTTCCTTTGTTTCACGGCGAAGGCCTACCAGGAAGCCGCCTGGCTCAATCCGAACGACATCGAGCTGGGCGAATGGGTCGACGCCAACAGCGATCGATCGGGCGCCGAGAAAGCCGCCTTCAACGCCGCCGTTGCCTCTCGACGACCCGCCGACGACCACGAACGCGAAGTTTTCGACAAAGGCATCGCTCGTGTTGCGCCTGGGCGAATCGACATCAAAGCCTGGTTCGATCTGCTCGACCTCGACGACGAAGCCAGCTACGGCACCACCGACCTGACGCGTCACCCACCGCGCAGTGTATTCGACGCGTCCGTTGGAGGCCTCATCCATCTCGCGCGAATGATCGACAAAGCCCGAGCAAAGAACAGGGGAACGCTCGGCGATTTCTGGTATGGCGAGGACTCCGGTTTCGACCGAAACCTGCTCGGCTTCCTCGACCTCACCCCCGACGCCTTCCAGACACTTGTCGCCAACGCTACGTCAGACGAAAAAGTGCTCGCCCAACTCGACATCAAATCCGAGTCCGATCGCGAAGCGTTCAATCAGGATCTATCCACACGCGGCCCCGATAACCCCGATGCAATGAAACGGCTCGCCGAAAGAATCCTGGCCCTCGATCCCACGCGAAGCGATATCACGACCTACGCCGGCTGGACCCAACTCGACGATGCCGTAATCTGGTCCCGCCGCAAAGCCGGTGTTTAGACAGCCCCATTCGCAAGCGATAGCGGTTTCTTTGGTCACTGGTCGATGGTCACCTGTCACTGGTCAGTCCCACCACCCACCGTCCACCAACTCCAATGTCCGTCCCTAACGCTCAGCTCATCGACCTCCTCCGAGCTTCAAGCCGCATCCTCATCTTCACCGGCGCCGGCATCTCCACCTCCTCCGGCATTCCTGACTTCCGTGGTCCTCAAGGAGTCTGGAAGACCCGCCAACCGGTCTATTTTCAGGAATTCCTGGCCAGCGAGGATGCGCGCATCGAGTACTGGGATCAGAAACTGGAAGGCTGGGAGGCATTTCGCGACGCCGAACCGAACACCGTACACCACGCTGTGGCCAACCTGGAGCGATCGGGCAAGGTCGAGTCCGTCGTTACGCAGAACATCGACGGCCTGCACGCAAAGGCCGGAACGTCGGATGAACGTTTAGTCGAAATCCACGGCACGAACACCGAAATCGAATGTCTCGACTGCGGCCGTAGATCGAAACCGGACCTCTACTTCAAGGCTTTCGCCAAAACCCGAACCCCTCCTCGATGCGGTTGCGGGGGCCTCGTCAAAACGGCCACCATCAGCTTCGGACAAAACCTTCGCCCCGACGACATCGAACGGGCAACCGTGGCCGCCGGTCGTGCCGACCTCGTGGTCGCCATGGGCAGCACACTCTCCGTCTACCCCGCGGCCTCCATTCCGATCGAAGCGACCAGGGGCGGGGCCAAATACGTCATCATAAACCGCGGCGACACGGACCACGACGGCCAACCCTTCGTCACCCTCCGTATCGAAGCCGACGTCATCGACGCTTTTCCCCCGGCGGTGTCCGCAGTTTTGTCCGACGTTTAGATTTCTCCACGCAAGGTCATCGCGGAAGGCTGTCCTGTATCATCTGCAATAGGGGCGAAGCCAGTCGTCACCGCCCACCGCCAACAACCGACCTGGTTTTTCGTCCACCGTCCACTGTTTACCGTCTACACGGTCTACCTTGATCCCCACCCCGAAATTGCCTTTCATTCCACTACGCCGTTCGTACCACGGTAGTTAGAACCACTCCCGAATACGTGGTTCCCGAGCCGTTCTCCGTATTCTCCGTGTCCTCAGTGGTAAGCTTTGGATCCTCTCCTTACACAGGTCAAATCTCGCGTCGTCGGCTCCTTGATCGAAAAGGAAGTGACGACCCCCCAATACTATCCTCTCACACTCAACGCGCTGACCAACGCGTGCAACCAAAAGTCGAATCGCAATCCTGTCATGACTCTGGAGGAAACCACCGTCCAGCGAGCCCTCCAGCAACTCATGGACAGGGGCTACGCACGACGCATCGTCAGCGACGACAGTCGCGTTCCCAAATACCGCCAGCTGTTCACAGAAGCGTTGGGCTTCGATGACAGAGTGCGGGCGGTCGTGGGAGTCCTTCTCCTGCGCGGATCACAGACCGTGGGTGAAATTCGGGGTAGGACGGAGCGGCTCTACAAGTTCGAATCACTGGACGAAGTGGCCGACGTGCTCGAAACACTGAGCACGAGGGAACCAGATCCCTACGTTCAGCGTCTACCCAGACAGCCGGGCACGAAAGAATCCCGTGTCGCTCATCTCTTCTGCGGCGACGTCGAGGTCGAAGAAGCAGAAATCGTCGATACAGCTACCGTGACCGTCCAGGCCGAAAACGAACGCATCGCCCAACTCGAAGAGCAGGTCGCCACACTGCAGCAGCAACTGACCGACTTACAGTCTCAATTTCAAACATTCCGCAAACAATTCGAGTAATTGTTGCCCGTCCCTCGATTCTCGATATTCGAATCTCATTCCTATGTCCGATCTGACCCACATCCTCCGCTTGCTCGATGATCCCTCGGAGTCCGTCAAGACTGCCATCGCGACCGCCCTCAGGGATCTTGGCCCCGACCTCGACTCCGCGCTCAACGATCTGGACCCACCCCCAACGGATGCTCAGCGGGCTCAGATCAGGTATCTTGTCGGAGAAACGGATCCCGACTCGGACGAAAAGCAGCTCTTCGAAATCGGCCAGCTCGTCAAGCACAAGCGCTATGGCTATCGTGGCGTGGTCGTCGACGTGGACGATTCGTGCCGGGCCGACGAGCAATGGTATCAGGGAAACCGAACCCAACCCGAACGCAACCAGCCCTGGTATCACGTGCTCGCAGACGGGTCGGACGGAATCTACTACCCCGCTCAGTCGAGTCTCGAACCGGATGACGAATCCACCCCCGTCGAGAATCCCTACGTGGCACACTTCTTCACCGATTTCGCCAACGGCCGATACATTCGAAACGATCGCCCCTGGCCCCACCACGAAGGCTGAGTCTCATTTTGCATTTTAGCTTTTGAATTTGTATCCAGTTCCTCAGGAGAAGACCATGACCTTGCGGCGTAGCTCCACGCTCCTTCTTTCGCTAACCGTTCTCCTATGGGTCACCCCTGCAGACGCTGGTTACAAGCGCATCAACGAGCCCAACCCTGCCGACGCCTCCAACGTCGCCATCTACCAGCTCGACAACGGCCTGACCGTATACCTCACAGAGAACCACGAAAAGCCTGAATTCTACGCGGAGCTGGTCGTGCGGGCGGGCTACAAACACGATCCCCCCGAAACGACCGGACTTGCCCATTACCTCGAGCACTTGCTGTTCAAGGGCACGCAAAAGATGGGCACGATCGATTGGGAAAAGGAAAAGCCCCACATCGACCGAATCGAAGAGCTCTACGAGCAACGGTTCGAGGAAACCGATCCGGAAAAGCGCGAGGCCATCTACGCGGAGATCAACAAGGAGTCCCAGATGGCCGCTCAATACGCGATCCCCAACGAAATCGATCGTCTTTATCAGGCCATGGGAACCACCTACGTGAATGCCCACACGTGGTTCGAAGAAACTGTCTATAAAGTCGGTCTGCCCTCGAACCGGCTCAAACAGTGGGCGGCGATCGAATCGGAACGGTTTCAGAATCCGGTCTACCGACTCTTCCAACCCGAACTCGAGATCGTCTACGAAGAGAAGAATCGAGCAATGGACAACAAGGAGCGCATCATCAACGAAGTGCTCGACCGAGCGGTGTTCAAAGTACACCCCTACGGCCAGCAGACCGGACTGGGCTCCGTCGAACATCTCAAGAAACCGTCGCTACGCAACATTCATCGGTTCTTCAGCAAGTATTATATCCCCGGAAATATGGCATTGATGATATCCGGTGATCTTGATACAGGCGAGACGATCGCTCTTGTCGATCGACATTTCTCCGCGTGGAAGAGAGGTCCGGTTCCCGAGTCACCGACTTGGGACGAGCCACCACTGAGCGGTATCGAACGTGTTGAAGCGACGTACGAGGGCGAAGAAAAAGTGCTCATCGCATTCCGAACGGCGCCTATCAGCCACATCGACGCTCCCGCCATGACAGTCGCTGATGAGATTCTCGACAACGCCCGCGCCGGACTCATGAACCAGCTTGTCCAGCGACAGGAAGTGCGCGGCGCATCCGCACATCGCGTGCTCATGAACGATGCAGGTGTCGAGCAGCTGGAAGGGATTCCGAAGAAAGATCAGACCCTCGAAGACGTCGAGAAGCTTCTACTCGAACAAATCGACAGACTCAAAGCCGGCGACTTCAACGAGAACCTCATCACTGCCATCATCAACAACCAGAAAAAAGACCAGAAAGCCGAGCTGGAGGGGAACAACACACGCGTTGCCCGCATGCGGAATTCGTTCGTCCGTTTCGAGGATTGGGACCACACGGTCGGGGAGCTCGACCGGATGGCTCGAGTGACCAAAGAGGATGTGGTCAGAGTCGCAAATCGATACTTCGGCGATGACTATGTTGTCGCCTACAGAAAAGACGCACCACACGAAGTCCCGAAAATCGAAAAACCCAAAATCGGCCCGATCGACATCGACGCGACCCGCGAGTCGGAATTCGCCGCACGCGTGGCAGCCATACCTGCGAAGGAAATCGCACCCGACTTCGTCGATGCATCAGACTACACGCTCGTCGAATACGCGCCGGGCGCTCGTTTGTTCTACGCGAGGAATCCCGTCAACGACTTGTTCCTGTTTGAAATCAGTGTCGATCTCGGCTTCAACCAGGACAACCGAATCCAGTTCGCCCAAAAAATGCTCGACGTGTCCGGAACGGGCGATCTCAGTTCGGAACAGGTGAAGACCGAGTGGTTCAAGCTGGCAACGGACTTCAGCTTCGACACGGCGAACAATGAATCGAGCTACTCCATCTCGGGGCTCGACGAGAATTTCGCGTCATCGCTCACTCTGATGATGCGAGTCATCAAGGAGCCTGTGGCGACCAAAGAGACGCTCGACGAGATGATCAACATCGTACTCGCCAACCGAGAGGATGCAAAGAAGGATCCTCGATCCATTCGATCCGCCCTCGCCCACCTCAACAGAAACGGGCAAGAGTCTCGCTGGCTTCGCCAGCTGCCCAACGATGCGATTCAACAGTTCGCAGTCGCCGAGTTGCATACCCTTGCCCGCAGCCTCCTGGACTACGAACAGACCCTCTACTACGTGGGATCGCTACCGCTCGAAACAGTGCTCGCGGAACTCCGCTCGCAGCATCCCATTCAGAACGAGCTGAAGAAGCCGCCACCCTTCATGAACCTCGCGATACAGGCGCCGGAGTCCCACGTTCTGCGAATCTTCCACAAGGAAATGGCACAGGCGCAGGTCTACGTAGAGTACGGCGGCGAGGTCTTCAACGAGGCCACTGTCCCGTCCGCACAGGTCTTCCGGGAGTATTTCTCCGGAGGTATGTCAGGACTCGTCTTCCAGGAAATCAGGGAGGCCCGCGCACTGGCCTACGCCGCTTACGCGGGCTACGAACTCGGCAGCCGCGTCGGTGTACAGAACATGGCCTGGGGCGGAATGGGCACGCAGGCAGACAAGACTGCCGAGGCAATCGAAGCCTATCTCGAGCTCCACGATCAGATGCCCGTCACACAGGAAAGGTTCGATGCTGCCAAGGCGGCCCTCGTGAATACCTACAAGAATGGCAAAACCGGATTCCGTGAGGTCCTCGGCACGGTCAGATCGTGGGAACGTCTGGGCCTGAACCCTGACCCACGGAAGGCTCGCTTCGAGGTCATCAAACAAGCGGACCTGAACACACTGACGGGTTTCCACGGCAAACACATCAAGGGTCTTCCAAGACTCATCTCCATCGTCGGGGACACATCGAAAATCGACGTGGGCCGTTTGAGCAAGATCGCTCAGCCCGAGTACGTCACCCTCGAAGACATCTTCGTCTTTTAACCAGGATGACGATATCGTTCCTCAAAGTGGGGCAGTGGCGCGACACACGTCGGCCCGCTGCCACATTTGGTTCCTTGCGTTGACGGCTGACGATCTCCGCATCCTCTGCTCCGACCTCGGAAGACGCCTGCTCGAAGAAGCTGACGCACTGCCTCACGACATTCTCCTCCGTCAGACACAACTCAGAAAATCCTATCCGCCCGAAGCCGCACGCGCAGCCACGAGTCTTTTGGAACTCCGCAAAACGGGCCAAGGCGAAATTTTCGGCTGCCGATCGCATGTTTTTCGACCGACAGGGGCTCGAACAGGCATCCGGTGACGTAATCGCCACCCATCGGGCAGAACGCTTTCACCGATTCGACTGCGTTGCCGACCTCTGCTGCGGCATCGGCGGAGATACCCTCGCGTTGACTCACGTTTCGAACGTCGTAGCCGTCGACATCAGCCCGGTTCGTGCGGCCATCACGGGTGCCAACCTGCAGAGCCTCGATCGGCCGGCCAAAGTCGTCTGCGCCGATGTCAGGCAATGGCTTCCCGACATCGACGCAGCCTTCCTCGATCCCGATCGTCGCGCGACCGGTCGCCGCGTGTTTCACACGGCCGACTACGTTCCGCAGATCGATGCCCTGCCCGCGGTGGCGAATCTCGGCATCAAAGTTGCCCCCGGTATCGATCACGCTGAGATTCCACAGGATTGCGAGGCTGAGTTCATCTCGGTCGAGAGGGAATGCCGGGAAGCCGTTCTCTGGAGGGGCGCCCTCAGGTCTGACGCCAAAATCAGAGCCACCGTATTACCTGCCGGGAAATCCATGTCGTGGTCGGATGTGGAATCCGTCGAGATCACGGATGTGAAGAGCTATCTCTACGAACCGGACAGGGCAGTGATCCGCGCCCACCTCATTGACCAGCTGGCGTCGGATCTCGTAGCAACCAAATTGGATGACCTCGTCGCCTACCTGACGTCGGACAGTCTCTCGAAAACGCCCTTCGCTCGAGCCTTCGAGGTCCGGGACGTCCTGCCCTTCAGCGTCAAACGTCTACAGGGATACGTGTCGGAGCATCGAATCGGCATCATCGACATCAAACGGCGTCGGTTTCCAATGGAACCCGACGCCGTCCGTCAACAACTCAGGCTGAAGGGGCAGAACCGGGCCACGTGCATCCTGACCCGCACCGGCGGGGGCCCGATCGCCATCTTCTGCGCACCGACGTAAGGGCGGACCCCGTCGGCCATCGTCTTGTCACAATTCCGTCGAAGCTATATCTTTAAGCCCTTGATGAAACAATCACATACAGTTTCATGACCTCCGACTCTGACCTCTGACACCAGTTCCCATGACGCCTAAACAGACCAAACTCGCACTCGGCATCACCGTCATCGTCATCAGCATCGTCTCGCTCGTCGTCACCGGCGTCCAAAAAACGTCGATGTACTACTTCACGGTCGCCGAACTCGAGGCACGCGAAGCCGATTTCATCGGGAAGAAGATCAAACTCGCGGGAAAAGTCGTACCGGGATCCATCATTCGTGATAACGCCACGCTGAACCTCAGTTTCCGTGTCTGGGAGCCCTTGGGCGAAGAAGATCATACCCTCCCGCGTGTCGTCCATTACCAGGGCATCGTGCCAGACACGTTCCGCGATGAATCGGACGTCATCCTCGAGGGAAAAACGCGAAGCGACGGGACTTTCGTTGCCGAACACCTGCTGGCCAAGTGCCCGTCCAAGTACGAAAGCAAGAGCTACGACGAGATGAAGGCGCTCCACAAAGACAAACCTGTCTCCAAATCCTGACATGCCCGCGTTAGGATCCTTCCTCCTCCACCTCGCACTCTTCGCATCGGTTTACGCAGTCATCGCCGGTATCGCGGCTGCCAAAACACGACGTCTCGATCTCACCATCAGTTCTGAGCGAGCGATCACGGCGCAGTTCGTTCTCATCCTCATTTCTTTCATCCTGCTCGAAGTCCTGCTCCTGACCGATCGTTTCGACGTTTACTTTGTCGCCAAAAGCTCCAGCCGCGATCTTCCAACACCCTACAAATTCACCGCGCTCTGGTCGGCCATGGAGGGTTCTCTGCTCCTCTGGTCGTTGGTCCTGGCCTCCTTCACCTTCGCTGCAGTCCACATCGTCAAACGCAGAAGGGGGCCCGGCGCAGCCTACGCCACGGCCATCATGGCGGCGAACCAGGTCTTCTTCCTCGGCATCATCCTGCTCTACGAGAATCCGCTACGACTCATCAGCGACGTCGAGAATGTGCCGATCGGATTCTCACCCCCCGACGGCCAGGGCATGAACCCGCTCCTCGTTCACCCTGTCATGGCCATTCACCCACCCATTCTCTACAGCGGCTACGTCGGATTCGTCGTGCCGTTCGCGTTCGCCATGGGCGCTCTCATCAGCCGGAACCTCGATGAGGAATGGATCCGGACTACCCGTCGCTGGACGCTCGTACCGTGGTTCTTGCTCGCGGTCGGTCAATTGCTAGGCGGCAAGTGGGCTTATGTCGTTCTCGGGTGGGGCGGATATTGGGGATGGGACCCAGTCGAAAACGCGGCCCTACTACCGTGGCTGACTGCGACCGCGTTCATCCATTCGGTCATGATTCAGGAAAAGAAGGGCATGCTCAAAGTCTGGAACATTGTGCTCATCCTCACGACCTATGCCCTGTGCATCTTCGGCACCTTCATCACCCGGAGCGGCGTCGTCTCCTCGGTCCACACATTCGCCCAATCGCCGATCGGCCCACGATTCCTGGGCTTCGTCATTGCCATTATCGCTTTCTCCTCCTACTTCCTCGTCAAGCGGTTCGACCTGCTCAAGTCCGAGGCGCATTACGATTCACCCGTTTCGCGCGAGGGCGGATTTCTACTCAACAACCTGCTCTTCCTCGGTGCGACCTTCGCCGTCCTGTGGGGAACGATGTTTCCGGTGCTCTCGGAGGCCGTCACAGGATCGAAGATTACAGTGGGCCCCCCGTTCTTCAACACTGTGATCATTCCGATCGGACTGACCCTGATGCTCCTCACGGGCGTTGGACCTCTGCTCGCCTGGCGCAAGACGTCATCCGCTGGACTCAAGAAACACTTTACGTGGCCGTCTCTGGTTGCGCTCCTAACTGGGGCGGGTTGTGTCGCCCTCGGAATGCGCGATGTCTACGCCATCATCTCTTTCAGCCTGTGTGCGTTCGTCATCGTCACGATCGCCTCCGAATTCCACCGTGGCGCCAAAGCACGGGGCAGCAGCTCGAACGAGCCCTATTTCAAGGCCCTCTGGACACTGTGTGGCCGCAACAAACGTCGGTACGGCGGCTACATCGTACACTTCGGATTCGTGCTCCTCTTCATCGGCTTCACCGGCAACGCCTTCAACGAAATGGGCGAGGTCTCACTCAAAAAAGGTGACAGCTTCGAAATCGGCGGCTACCGCGTCGATTACGAAGGTTACGACTTCAACCGGGGACCGATGATAGAAGTCATTCAGACCCAGCTCGGAGTCTACGTCGGCGGACAGCGTCTGGGAACCCTCTACCCGGAGCAGCACATCTACTACAGGCGCCCGGACCAGCAGCGTACCACCGAAGTCGCTGTCCGCTCTGACTTGCGAGAGGATCTCTACGTCCTCTACGAAGGCCAGAGCCAGGATGGCACCGCGTTCTTCACTTTCTACGTAAACCCCCTCGTCATGTGGGTCTGGATCGGTGCGTGGGTCATGACCATCGGAATGGTCGTCGTCATCTCGCCCGACAAACGCGAAAAGATTCGTCGTCGACGGCTGGCCGGAGCTCCGCAGCAGCAGGAGGCCGTAGCATGATCTCCTGTCACGGCCCGCTCATCCTGAGTAGGGGTCTAGCAAGACTGTTCAGTCACGTTCGCGACGGTAAAGCATCCCCGTATCGAAGGACGAGCTGGATCGCGTTGATGTGTCTTCTTCTCGGCCACTGTGCTCCAGTCCAAGGAGAAGTCACCGAAGCCCAGGTCATGGACGTGGCCGTCGAACTCGCCTGCCTCTGCGGCGACTGTCCCAACCGGCCGTTGGATGAGTGTCGCTGCGGATACGCGGGGACACAGCGCAATCGGATCGCAGACGAACTCGAGAGCGGAAAAACTAGAGATCAGATTATCGCGGGATTCGTCGTCGAATTCGGGGATCGAATTTTCGTCACCCCGCCAAAGGAAGGGTTCAACCTCATGGCCTGGTTCATGCCTTTCTTCGGGATCCTCATCGGAGGTTATGCAGTTCAGTCCATCATGAAAGGCTGGTCCAGAAGCCACGCCCGAAGTGCACCGTCGTCAGCGGACACCGTTTCTGAATCCGATCGTGCTAAACTGGAAGAGGCCCTGGGCGAACGCGACTCATGAGTCGGTCGCCCGCTTTCCAATGTTCTATCTTAAATCTTAAATGTTCGAAGCCCTTTACATCTTGTCCGCCGCCGCCGTCCTGGCGTTCATCTTCGCCCCGCTGTTTCGCAAACAGGGCGAGGTCCAGCGGGCCAGCAACCGCGAGTCACGTCGCAGGCAGCTTCTTGAAGAGCGCGAGCGCACACTCGAGGCCATTCGCGAACTCGACTTCGACTTCCGCATGGGCAAGCTCGAAGACAATGACTACCGACAGATCCGCTCACGTTACGAGGCCGACGCCATCGCCGTCATCAAGAAGCTCGACGAAGGCAACGGCCGCGCGGACCCGATCGAAGACCTCGTCGAACAGGAAATCGCCGCCGTCCGCCGCTCCCGCAAAGGTCCTACGACGTCGTAGTCGTTCCTTAGTCCCAGGACGCGGTGTGATCGAATCAGCTATAACAAGTTTATTGAGCCTGCCAGTATCATCGATGTTGCGAAGCCCCCAAGTCTTCAACAGACCACCGACCCATTCCCCGAATAGGGCCTCGAACCCGATCCATCCTCTCATTCGTGTTCATCTGTGTTCATTTGTGGTTCCCCGCCTTTTGGTTTTCACATCAGCGGTCGCACACGTGTTCAGACGGGCAAGGTCATCGATGTTGCAAAACCTGCCGATCTTCAAGGTACCCCCTCACGGTTCCCCGACTAGGGCCTCGATCCCCACCCTACGCACCATCTGTGTCCATCTATGTTCATCTGTGGTCCCCTGTCTTTTGGTTTTCACATCAGCGGGCGCTCAGACACTTTCCGGAACCGTCACCAACAGCACCCTCTCGCGACCCGAAGCCGGTCTCCCCGTCCAGATCGTCAGCCACAGCGCGACCGATGCAACGGTCATGGCCGATACAACCGACGCAAACGGACAGTTCAGCTTCAACCTACCCGAGACGCCGAGTAGCGAGATCCCGATCCTCATCTCAACGCGATATCTCGGGGTCGACTACACATCCGACCGCGTCACGGACCCGACCGCACTCATCGAGATCCTCGTCTACGAGACATCCGAGGATCCATCAGACCTGAGCGTCGTCTCGCACCATCTGATTGTCGACGCTGCGACCAACCAAGCCTCTCAGATCTACATCTTCCGCAACGACAGCGATCGAACCTACAAAACTGGGACGGGCCACGGACACGGCATCGAACTCCCGCTTCCCCAGAATGTCACGCAGTTCTTCGAGGGACCGCAGGGTCTGCACAACCACGGCTCGACGCTCGTCGACGCCCGACCCGTTCCACCCGGTGGTATCCAGCTCGCCTACTCGTTCGAGCTTCCCCCCGACCGCCAGTTCGCTCAACACCTCGTGTTCGACACACAATCTGTCGACCTCCTCGTCACCCCCACGGACACGCCCATCACGCAGACTTCGCTGGAAGACATCGGTCCAATCACGCTGGGACAACGGGAATATCGGCGACTTGGCGCAAAGAATCTCAGGAGAGGACAACACATCGCTTTCACGGTTGGCGGTCCGACCTTCTCAGATCAAGGTGGCTGGGCGACCGAAAAGAATGGTCCGTGGATACTGGGCAGCGTCGCGTTGATCGCTCTGCTCGCCGTCGTCTTCATCAAAGTCGGCCAACGCCGCCAGACCAACAGCGGTCCCTCACCGGGCGAACTCGGTCCCGACGTGCGTCGCACCGCACTCCTCGAGCAAATCGCCGACCTCGACGACCGCCTCGACGCCGGACGAATCGAGAAAGACGATCACGCCCGACGCCGCGAAGCCCTCAAAGCCGAAGTCGTAGACCTCACCCGAGACAAAGCCTAAGTTCAGACACAAAGCTGCACGGGTGTCTCTCGGTGCTTTCCCCGAATAGAGCCCCGATCCCGACGAACCACCCTTTCGTGTATTTCGTGGTAGGTTCTTCCTGTGCCCCAACCCGCCATCCAGATTCAAACCGTCACGAAACGCTTCGGACCCTTCACCGCACTGAACGGAGTCACCGCCGAGGTTTCATCCGGGGGCGCTCTGTGTCTTCTCGGCCCGAACGGCGCAGGCAAGACGACCCTGATACGCCTCATCGCAGCACTCTCTCGGCCAACCTCGGGCACGATCCACGTAGAGGGTATCGACCTGTCCAAACAGCCCGAGCGAATCCGCCGCAGGCTCGGCGTTATTTCCCACCAGACCATGCTCTACGACGACCTCACCGCACGTGAGAACCTCCGGTTTTACGGCGACCTGTATGGGGTCGAAAATATGAACCACAGGATCGATCGCGTTCTCGACAATGTCGGTTTGGCCGGAAACGAACATCAACGGTTCCGTACGTTCAGCCGCGGAATGAAGCAACGTCTGGCCATCGCTCGAGCGGTGCTCCACGACCCCAGCATTCTGCTCCTCGACGAGCCATTCACCGGTCTCGACACGGCGGCGCGAGACACGCTCGCTGCCAGCATTCTCGACTTTCGCGAGGAAGGTCGCACCATCGTCCTCGTAACCCACGACCTCACGCAGGCCTTCGCCCTCAGCGACGAATTCATTCTTCTCTCACGAGGTCGCATCGTTCGCCACGGCAAGACCGCCGACACAACCCTCGACGATCTACAATCCCTCTACCGGACCGCCGTCGACGCGGACACCACCCTCGAGCCCACCCAATGACAGATTTTCACTTTCACTCAGAGCGATCGGACGAAGAGATCGCCACGCCTGCTCTCCCGCTCGCCCAGTCTCCCGTTCACCCGCTCGGTACAGAGACGACCCCGTGACTCTCTTCACGAGACAAACCCTCGCCATCCTCCACAAGGACCTCCGAATCGAGTTCCGTGGAAAAGAACGACTCAGCAGCATGATCTTCTTCGCGGCGCTCGTGCTTCTCATCTTCAGCTTTGCGCTGACACCCGGATCTGCTGCCATGGTCGATGGTGCCGGCGGTATCTTCTGGATCACGGTCGTCTTCTCCGGCTTCCTTGGTCTGAGTCGATCCTTCGCGCAGGAGCAGATCAACGATTGCATGATGGGGTTGCTGCTCGCTCCGGCAGATCGTGCCGCCATCTATCTCGGCAAGACACTCGGAAACTTTTTAACGATGACGCTGCTCGAGATCTTCCTGTTGCCCGCGTTCGCCATCCTGCTTAACGTGCCCGTTGTGAAGCCACTCCCCGGTCTGATACCGGTCATCCTGTTGGGCACGTTGGGCTTCGCATCCGTGGGCACGCTGTTCTCTGCTATGTCCGTCAACACCCGTCTTAAAGAGGCGATGGTGCCGCTCTTGACGCTCCCGATCCTCGTGCCGGTCATTCTCGCGTCCGTTGAATCGTTCAACGCCCTTCTGTCAGGAGGGAGTCTTTCGTCTGTCGGGGCGTGGGTTCGCACTTCCGCGGCCTTCTGTTGTATTTTCTTTGTGACTTGTCTCATCCTGTTCGACTACGTCGTGGAGGAATCGTGAGTCGTCGATTCTACCTGTTGTCCACCGTCTTCGGCGCGCTCGCGCTCGTCGGCATGATCATCACGCCCTGGATGGCGCTGGTCCAGGCCGGTATCGAACAACAGATGGGCGTTGCGCAAAAAATCATGTACTACCACGTCCCCTCGGCTTTCATGATGTATCTGGGCTTCTTCATCTGCTTCATCTTCAGCATTCTGTATCTTTGGAAACAGAACAAGCGCTACGATCTCTGGGCATCTTCCGCTGCCGAAGTCGGTTTACTCTTCTGTGTGCTCGTCCTTCTGTCGGGACCTCTCTGGGCAAAGCCCATCTGGAACGCCTGGTGGGTATGGGATGCCCAGCTCACACTCGTCTTCGTCACGTTCCTCATCTTCGTCGCATACGCGATGCTCAAGAGCTACAGCGAAGAGTCGATTCAGAGCGCCAAGTTCAGAGCCGTCCTCGGCATTATCGGCTTCCTCGACGTGCCACTCATCCACTACTCCGTCAAGCTCTGGCGCACCCATCATCCAGCCGTCGTCCGAGCCGACAGTTCTGGTTTACCTCCGGACATGACCAACGCCCTGATCGCCTGCGTACTGACGTGGCTCGCTCTGTTCTGCGCCATTCTGTTCCGTCGTGTCTCGGTCGAAATGGCTCGAGACGAACTCGATTACCTGAAGGCCGAGATCCGAGACCGCAAAGCCATCCTCGGCCAAATGGCGACATAGGTTGGCGCACTCAAGCCCCGAACGCGAAGTTTTCGCGGCCGACTGCGTACGACAGCTGCTCCTGAGTAGGTTTCGTGAGGAACAAATCGAATGGGCATTGTCCCATGACTTGCACACAACACAATCGCAGGGTTTCACGGCCCACGGCTCACGGCCGACCGCCCACGACCCTTGCTTCACTACTGTAAACAGGTTCGCAATGCAATTCCTCGAATACATGGCCGCCGCCTACGCCATCATCTGGGCTGCCATCCTTGTCTACTTCCTGATGTTGGGAAAGAAAGAAAAAGAGATCTGGGAAGAGATTCACGAGGTTCGCAAGAGATTGTCCGAAGGCGAAAACGCCCCAAGACCCGACGCATAATTCGCCACTGCGTTCGACGTCACTCCTGGTTGATCTTGAATTCTCCGTGTTCTCCGTGCCCGGAGTTTATCCCGAGCGGAGTCGAGGGGTGGTAGGTTTTTCATGGCCGTCACTGGATCCAAACGCATCCTCACCCTGAAAAAGCGAAAAGCCCGCGAGCGTGAGCGGGCTTTCTTGATTGAAGGGGTGCGTCTGTGCGAAGAAGCTGTTTCGTCAGCGCCCGACAACGTCGAGCAACTCATCTTCGCGCGGGACATGCTCGACAACCAACGACTCGCCGAACTCAAGTCGCTGGCGGAATCGAAAAACCTCACCGTTCAGCTCACCGACCGCCGGGCGCTCAAAGGCATGTGTGAAACCGAGACGCCTCAGGGCGTGCTCGGCGTCGCCCGCATTCCCGACCGGGATCGTCAGGCTGCGCTCTCCTCCGGCCGGACCCTCGTCCTACTCGATCGAATTCGTGATCCGGGCAATCTCGGACTTATCCTCCGTACGGCCGAGGCAGCGGGAGCTGGCGGGGTATTCCTCTTGAAAGGATCGGTCGAGCTCTACAATCCGAAGGTCGTTCGCTCCACGATGGGATCCATCTTCCGCCTTCCTGTCTTTTTGGATGAGCGCCCACCCAAACTCATCAGCGAACTGAAGTCCGTGTCGGTTCCGATCGTCGCCACTTCGATCGATGCCCCGTCCTTCGACGAAATCGACCTGCCCACACCACGCGCCTTTCTCCTCGGGAACGAAGCCTTCGGCGTAGACCCGGCGCTCCTTGAATCCGCGGACCACGCCGTTTCGATCCCCATGGCCGGACCCGTCAACTCCCTTAACGTCGCCATCGCCGCCGCGGTCCTGCTCTACCACTCGTAGGTCCGTCTCCCCGCGCTTCCGTCTCTGATTTCAGTCCTTTCTCCCGTCTCATTGTCGCTACGCATCGCCTATATTCCCATATCTGTCTCGTCAGCTAACTGTCGGGTTTGGAGGTAGAATGCAGGGATTCGTCGGGCCGCTTGCAGTCACCGGACTGTGCGTGACCGTCCTCTTTTCACCCGTTGAGGCGCAAACCTCATTCGGAGCATCGCCCGACTCGGCTGTCGTGGACACGCTTTACTTCCACGATCCTTACGATCTTTCCGCTGCCGCGCCCGTCGACAGTTCGGATGTCTACAGCTCACCCGGACGTTCGATTCTATCCTTTCCACAGGTTCTCTGGGACGTCCTTGTCTATCCCATCGGCGAGTTCACGATCTACGCCGAACACGGCAAACTCCTTCAGCAGTACTATTCGTGGTTCACGAACGCCGACGGCACCATCGGCGTCTTCCCCAGCGTCGCCCTCGGGGGCGAAACGGGGACGGGCGGAGGACTTCGCGCATTCCACACCAACCTCTGGAACAAGGAAAAGATCCTCACCGGTCAGTACATCTACTCGGGTGGCCGAGGACAGACCGGGCTGGCAGCTTACATCGATCCAGACCTGTTTGGATCGGGGCTGCACGGGATTATCGACGTGGATTTCCTCCGAACGCGCCACGACGATTCCAGCATCAACGCCGCGATCGAAGAGGACGACACCCGTGTTTTCCGTCTCGACAGCATCGACCTCACGAGCAGCCTGAGATGGCGTAGAAACCGCGGTCCGATGTTTCCTTACAAGCCCAATACGCAGGCAGAACTGTGGGTAGGTTACAGCCGGCGTGACTTCCGCGCTTTCCGCGGTGGAACGGGCTTACTGACAGATCAAGGATCGACACCTGAGGCGCGACGCCTACGCGGCATCGGATCCAACTACACATTGTATCGGGTCGGTGGACGACTCACCCACGACGATCGCGACTACAAACGACCCCGCGACAGCGTCATCCTCCCACTCAATTACAAACTTCCGGGCAGGATCGCCATCGAGCACGAGGGACTCTACTACTTCTGGCGGGACCTCGGCTATCCGGAAAGCGGGGGCACAATCCAGGGCGAACTCGAGCTCAACCACGGATCCGACGATTTCCGATTCGTCCGGATGGGTGCAGAGCTACAACGCTTCTTCACACTCTTCTGGCAAAACCGGATTCTCGCGGTTCGAGCACGGCTCGATAAAGTCTCGTCCCTCGGGAACCACTTCGTTCCATACACCGAATTGAGACGACTCGGCGGTGGAAACTCCGCACGAGGCTACCAACGGGGATTTTTCACCGGTGAAGGGGCCGTCATCATCAATGTCGAATACCGGTGGCCTATCTGGGATACGTGGAATGCCTATCTCTTTTGGGATGAAGGTCAGGTCTTCGACCGATTCGGCGACATCTCCCGGGCGGGGTTTACGACATCCGTCGGGGGCGGTATCGCGATTCGTACCGAAATCGGCTTGATCGCAAAGGTCCAGGTCGGCCACAGTGCCGACAGCGCGGCACGTGTGAGCTTTGTGGTCGGAGGGGGATTCTGAGCACCCGCCCACTGCTACCCATTCTGATCGGGCTGATGTTCGGGTGCGCGACACCCCTCCTCAAACCCGACGAACTCGTGCCCGAAGTGCAGGGTCCGAGCGTGATTCAGCCCGGCGCAGAGGCGATTCGGTTCGCCGTGTATGGCGACAACCGATTGGCTCGCGGCCGTGTCGACCGGGATTCACTCTCGTCACGGCGGCGGCGGCGGCGACGCGTTACGGGTGCCATCGCCGCAGGACAACCGGACTTCGTTCTTCACACGGGCGATCTCGTGGAACGGGGCGACGATCGAGAGCTCTGGCAGGCCTTTCTGAGTGACTCGAGACCCCTGCTTCGGCCTCGCTACTTCTATCCTGCCGTCGGCAACCACGAATACAAGGGCGATTTCCTGGAGGCCTTTCACGAAATCGCGCCCAACGGAGCGAAAAACGTCAAGGGCTATGCGTTCCGGGCAGGGTCTTCCTACGTGATCGTCTTCGATTTCTCCGCGGAGCCTCATCCGACGGTCGCCGACGGATTTCATTCGGCTTGGCTAAAGGAGCGTCTTCTGGTCGCACAATCGGCGCGCTTCCTGTTCGTCGTCAGCCACCACCCACTCTATTCGAGCGGCCGGGGACCGGTAGGGCGTTTTCTGATCAGTCGAGGGGAAGGCGGCCACGCCCCGCGCAAAAAGGACATCGCACTGAGATCGATCTTGCGTCAGAATCTTCAACAACGGAAGAGGCGAGATCCGTCCGCCAGAACCGTCGTCCTGACGGGTCACAGTCATTTCTACGAACGCTACGTCGCCGACGGAATCGACTACGTCGTGACCGGGGGGGGTGGTGCGCCGTCTCACACCCCGACTCGCACAGCCCCGCATCGGAAAGAAGCCTACGAAGGAGATCACTTCGTGGAAATTTCCTGCGCGGATGACACACTCAAGATCGACATGATTCCCGTAGGTACGGGGGACTGGATTCAAAGGGCACGATGAGACGTCTTGCCCATCCCATCCTGCTCGTATTATTCGGCGCTTGCACATCGTCCCGGCCGCTCGTCACCGACCCCATCAAATGGGTCGACCTCGACAACGCGCCCATCCCCGAGCCGGCCGAAGTCGTCGAAAACCAGATCTGGGATATCGCGGACCACACGATCTTCTATCAGCTCAGAAAAGTCATCGATGTGGGGTGGTCGGGACGTCGAATCGGAAACGCCCTCGGGGTCGCCGGCCATCGCCAGGCCGACAACGTCAACGCGCTCGACGAAGCCCCTGCGTCATCCTGGTTCCAAAACCGACACTACTTCCGTCGCCTGACCCGAGAGGAGCTCCAGATCGGCCCGGGTATCGCTGCCCCGGATTCAGAGAACGGATTGGAGGTCATCGCTGGAAAGTTCGAAGGAGGCACGGCCGGCTTCACGATTCGAGACAGCAGGGGTCAGCTTTACCTGCTCAAGTTCGACTCCGAAGGCAACAACGAGATGGGGTCCGCAGCCGAGGTCATTGCCACCAAAGTTTTCCACGCGTGCGGATACAACGTGCCCCGAAACTCTGTCTATTACTTCGATCCCGCTAAACTCAAGATCGGAGAGAAGACGACCGTCCCCGACGGAAAAGGCGGCAAGCACCCGATGCTCGAAGCCGATCTGCAGAGCATCCTCGACAACATCATCCCGCAGATGGACGGTCGGCTCCGGTGTGTGGCCAGCGAATTCTTGCGGGGGAGACCCGTCGGGATCTTCAACTACCACGGTCGACGCGAGGACGACCCGAACGACCGCGTTTCGCACGAGCATCGGCGCGAGCTGAGAGGCCTCCGCGTCATCGCGTCTTGGATGAACGACGCGGATCGTCGCGCGGCCAATACGCTCGACATGTATGTCACGAACGGCGATCGACGAGGCTACGTGAAACATTACCTGATCGACATGGGCTCCGCGTTCGGCAGCAACAACCTCATGCCGCATCTCCCGAAATACGGGAACGAATACGTGTGGGACCCCGGCAACGTCGCAAAGTCCCTCGTAACGTTCGGATTTTGGGAAAAGCCCTGGGAGCGGCCTCTTCCCATGCCCTACCCCGCGCTCGGCTATTTCGAGAACGAAACGTTCGACGCCGAAGGATGGGTACCCACCTACCCGAATCCAGCCTTCGAAAGGACCACTGGCCGCGACGGGTATTGGAGCGCGAAGATCCTCCTGGCCTTCACCGACAACGATATCGCCGCGCTCGTCGAAATGGGCCACTACAGCGACCCCGGCGCAGCAGCGGAGCTGACACGATTGCTCATCGAACGACGCGACGAAATCGCCCGGTATTGGTTCACCCGGGTCAACCCTCTCGATCGGTTTACGGTCGATCGGCGGGGCATCAGGTTCCGTGATCTCGCCATCGACGGCGGACTCGAATCCCAGAGGGACACACGCTATCGCTACCGGTTCACCGGCGACAGCGGGCTGCCTTCGGGCCCCTTCCTGTCGCTCGAACCAGGCCAAACCGTTGCTCTGCCCGCAGATCTCCTCGCGGGGAGGTATTACGGGATCGAGCTTCAGACCATCCGCATCAACGACAGGACCTGGAGCAAGGCCACTCGGGTCCTTTTCTTTAAACACGGACCCGGGCGCTACCAGATCGTCCGAGTCGAGCGAGAAGACTGATGAACGACGAACAGAAGAATCCGATCGAACGACTGCTGGGGCTATTCACCAAAGTACAGGCGGGCGAAGGGACGACTTGCTTGCTGCTCACACTGAACGTCTTCGCATTGCTCACCACCTACTACATCGTCAAACCCGTGCGTGAGGCGCTCATTCTCACGGGCGGTGGAGCCGAGGTCAAGAGTCATGACCTCCGGCAAAGCCGGAGGCTTGAAAACTTGTGAACCGCTCAAAGCGGTTGGAAACCAAGCGCCACCTAAAGGTGGCGATTACCTGAAAATGTTGAGCTGGTCGAGACGCCGGTCCTCCCGCTCCTGGTTCTGGATATACTCCCGAACCGTCTGTTCATCCTTGCCAACGGTGGAGACCCAGTAGCCTCTTGCCCAGAAATGCTGCCCGGTGAAGTTCGACCTAACCTACGTCCCAGATAGTTCCGAGCAATGTGAATCGCACTCTTTCCTTTGATGAACCCTACCGTCTGAGCTACTGAGTGCTTCGGCGGGATCGAAATCAGCATGTGCACATGGTCGGATCGCAGGTGACCCTCTTCCACACGGCATTCCTTCTGTGCGGCCAAATCCCGAATCACCTCGCCCAGATAGCGACGAATTTCACCATACAACACTTTTCTACGATACTTCCGAACCCAAACAACGTCATACTTGCACTCCCAAACCGTGTGACGTAGACTCCTTACATTGTTCATTAGAGAGCCTTCCTTCCGTGTGCTTTGAGCGGTCCACGGCAAGGGAGGCTCTTACATATTTCTGGAACTGTCAAACTCTGGGAGTCTCCCCGGCAGAGCCGGGGGCTTACCAAGGTTTAGTTATGCTGCGGCCGGACAGAGCATTCTGTTGCTCGGGGCCGTCCCGTTGTATGGTTTTCTCGCGGGCAAATTTGCCCGTCGCCGGCTGATTAACACCGTCACGTTATTCTTCGTGGCGTGTCTGGTCGTCTTCTACCTCCTGGCCCAGGCGAAGGTGCCACTCGGTGTCGTTTTCTACCTCTGGGTTGGCGTTTTTAACCTCATGGTCATCGCTCAGTTCTGGGCGTTTGCTAACGACATCTACAGTGTCGACGTCGGGAACCGCCTCTTCCCCGTCGTTGCGTTCGGCGCCTCTTCGGGAGCGGTTGTCGGCAGCGCTCTGGCCGAACGTCTGATCGCCCCGGTCGGCGTCTATCAGCTGCTTTTGTTGTCCGCGGGACTGCTTGCTCTGACCCTGCTCGTCACCAACGCCATCGATCGACGTGAGAAGACGCCTTCTGGCGAGGGCACCGTCGTCCAATCCGATGAACCACTTGGCGACGAAAATGCCTTCCTTCTCGTCCTGAAAATCGATACCTGTTGCTCATCGCATTCATGATCCTCGTGCTTAATTGGGTGAACACGACGGGAGAGTTTATCCTCGGCCGCACCGTCGCCGCGGCAGCAGCGCAGGCTGTTGCCGATGGCTCGTCCGGCGGCCTGAATGAAGCTCAGTTTATCGGAAAATTCTACGCGGGCTTCTTCACAGTCGTGAACCTGGCGGGGATGGTCGTGCAGCTCTTCCTGGTCTCCCGAATCGTGCGGTTCCTGGGTCTCCGGGTTGCCATTCTCATCCTCCCGGTCATCGCCTTCGGCGGCTACGCGCTCCTGGCCTTTTTCCCGATCCTGGCAGTCGTGCGCTGGGCCAAGACCGCGGAGAACGCGACGGACTACTCGCTTCAGAACACGGTGCGGCAAATCCTCTTCCTGCCCACGACACGAGAGCAGAAATACAAGGCCAAACAGGCGATCGACGGCTTCTTCGTCAGGGCGGGTGACGTGCTCTCTGCGCTCCTCGTCTATGTCGGCTTGAACCTACTCACCTTCGGAACGGCAGATTTCGCCGTCTTCAACATGGTGCTCGTACTCGCGTGGATCGTCCTGTCCGTCCTCATCGCTCGTCACAATCGCCAACTCACCGAGGAAGACCGAGAAGCCGCCTAGCCCTTCCATCGAGCGGGTGCGTTCACAGACCCCGATTCCCTATTTCACTTAGGGTTTGCCACGAAATAAGTGCTGCACTTTTCAAGGTAATGATCTTACGCTCGGAGTGTGGACGTCGAAACTCTCCGAACGAAGTATGAAGCCTTGGCTCCGGTGCTGACGGAACGCACGCGTCGTCTGTGGGCCGCCACGGAAGCCGAAGCGTTGGGTCACGGTGGGATCGCGATTGTGGCTCTGGCGACAGGAATGTCCAGAGAGCGGATCTTTCGTGGCATTCAGGAGTTGAGGTCGGACGAACCTTTGGACCCGGCTCGCATCCGGCGTCCAGGCGGCGGTCGTAAGCGGAAGGCCGACACGGACCCGACGCTGTGGCAGGACCTGAATGATCTGGTCGAGCCAACGACTGCGGGGTCGCCTGACGACAATCCTCTGAGATGGACATCGAAGAGCACTCGCAAACTGGCCGCCGAGTTGCAAGCGATGGGGCATTCGGTGAGCCCCAGGATCGTTGCCAATCTCCTGCACGAACACGATTACACGCTGCAGGCGAATCGGAAGACAAGGGAGGGATCTGCACACCCGGATCGGGACGCTCAGTTCGTTTACCTCGATGATCGGATTAGCCAGCAGCAGCAGCAGGGCCTTCCCGTTATCTCGGTGGACACCAAGAAGAAAGAGTTGATCGGCGACTTCAAGAATCCTGGCCGAGAATGGCGACCCAAGGGAGACCCGGAGCGTGTGAAGGTACACGATTTCATAGTGCCTGCTCAGGGCAAGGCGATCCCTTATGGAGTGTATGATCTGAGCCGTGATGAAGGCTGGGTAAGTGTCGGTATCGATCACGACACGGCCAGCTTCGCCGTGAATGCGATCCGAAGTTGGTGGAAGAACATGGGACGGCCCGCCTACGGCACTTCGACGCATCTGCTAATCACGGCGGACGCAGGCGGCAGCAACGGCGCCAAGACGCGGCTGTGGAAGTGGGAGCTGCAGCGCTTTGCGAATCGCACTGGCCTGACGATCACCGTATGCCACTACCCTCCTGGCACTAGTAAGTGGAACAAGATCGAACATCGCCTGTTCTCCTTCATCGCTATGAACTGGGCGAGGCAAGCCCCTGGTCAGCCTGGCTGCAACCGTGAATCTCATTGCCGGAACGACCACTCAAGCCGGTCTCCGAGTACGCTCCGAGATCGACAAGCGACCCTACCCTAACGGGGTCAAGGTGACCGATGAACAGATGACCCAAATCGATCTCACTCCGCACGATTTCCACGGCGACTGGAACTACACGATCCGGCCAATGGCTCAACATTGAGATCGACCGTTTATTTATTCCGAACCCTAATTTCCCAATTTCCTAATAGTCCTTCTCCTCGCATCTTTCAGCCGTGGCACGCATCCTCGACATTCGAGCCGGGGAACTCGGCAGACTGATCCCGCTTACCCTGGCCTACGGCTTCGTCCTGGCCTCGATCTACGTCCTGAAGCCCGTTCGCAACACCCTCTTTCTCGATCGAATCGGGATCGAGCAGCTCCCGTATGTGCTCATCCTCGTGGCAATCGTGGGCGGCATTTCCGCAACCCTCTACACCCGCCTGACCGATCGTATTCGGATCGATCGCCTGATTCTGGGCACGTTTCTATTCCTCGCGACCAACCTCCTCCTGTTCCAATGGCTCTTTTCTTTCAACCACCCATCGATCTACTACATCTTCTACGTCTGGGTCAACCTCTACGGCCTGCTCGTCGTCTCGCTGCTCTGGCTCCAGGCGAACGCCTTGTTCAACCCCCGCGAAGCCCGCAGGCTGTTCGGACTCATCGGAACCGGAGGAATCGGCGGGGCGATTCTCGGTGGCGTCTTCACGCGCTGGGCGGCCGACAACGTCGGCACAGAAAACCTGACGTTCGTCTGCGCGGGAATCCTGGTCCTCTGCGCAGGACTCGTTCGGGTCGGGGGCCGGGCCGACGGTGACGCGTCGCCCCCCCGACGCGACGACGAGATCGGCGAAAGCGCCTTCGGGATCATCTGTCGGGTCGGGCTCCTCAAGCGGATCGCCACCATCGCGGCCATCACCGCCGTCGTCGCTGCCGTCGTCGACGTCCAGTTCAACGAAGCCGTCAGCCGAGCCTACCCCTCGAGCGATCAGAAAACGGCGTTCTTCGGCGAGTTCTTCGCGTATCTCAACGGGTTCGCATTCCTGTTTCAGCTTCTCATCACACCGCTCGTCCTGCGCACCGTCGGTGTGGGACCCGCCTTGTGTGTCCTGCCCATCGCGACGGCTCTCGGGTCAGGCGCGATCCTGCTCCTTGGCGGAATCGTCGGCGGAATCGCCGTAAAAGTCGGCGACATCGGTTTCAGACACTCCATCCACAAGTCCGCGATGGAGATCCTCTATCTCCCGATCCCGCCCGGTATCAAAAACCGCGCAAAAGTGCTGCTCGACACCACCATCGACAACCTCGCAACCGGCGTCGGCGCGATCTTCGTGCTCGTCCTCACGACCGTCTTCGGCGTGGCTTACGGCGATCTCGCCTACCTGACGGTCGGTCTCGTAGTCCTCTGCATCGGCGTCCTCGTGAGTACACGCCGGGCCTACGTCGATGCCTTCCGACGTGGGTTGGAACGCCGCGAAATCGATGCGGACGCGTTTCGCAGCGACTTCAGCGAATCTTCGATCGACGAGACCCTCAACAACGCGTTGCAGTCACCGCAGGAGCGGCAGCTCCTCTACGCCATCGACATGATCGGACTGATGGGGGCCCAGCGATGGAGGCCTGCCATCCAACCCCTGATCGACAACCCACATCCCGCCGTACGGGCGGCCGTACTCCGAACACTGACCGAGATCCCGGCCAGATTGCCCGACGACATCGTCGATCGTCTGGTCGAGGATGACGACTTCGACGTCCGGGTCGAAGCAATCCGCCAGCGGGTCGCCGACAACACGGACGCCCTCTCCATCCTCCTCTCACACGGCAGGACGGATCTGAAAGTCTCGGCACTGGCCTACGTTTCCCGCTACGGGTCAGGTCGGGAAACGGATCTCGTAGACGCCCGCCTGATCGAAGAACTCATCGGCCACGGCGAAATGGCACGTGTGCAGGTGGCCCAGGCCCTCGGCCGGATCGATCGGCCCGACCTCCTCCCATATCTCGATGCTCTGAAGGACGACGCCCTGCCAGATGTCTTCGAGGCGGCCACCCGATCCCTCGGTCTCCTCAGGCAAGACGCGCAGATTCCGTGGCTCATCGAAAAGCTGGGCGACGGCCGCTACAGAGCGGCTGCCCGCGACGCCCTGATCGATTTTGGTGACGATGCGCTCGACCCCCTCGTTCGGGTCCTCAAAGATGCGACCCATGAGCTGCGGCAAAGACAGTCAGCGGCACGCACACTCGGATGCATCCCATCGGCACGAGCCGTCAGAGGTCTGATCGAAACGCTTTCCGAAGCGGTCGAATCCGATCTTGCGTACGAAGCCATCAAATCTCTCAACAAACTCCGCGAGGCGGGGACCCACACCGACGTGGAGACGGAGTTCCTCGACCGCAGACTCACGGTGCAAATCGAGCAGTTCTACGAGAGACGCCACGCACGCCACCTTCTCGAAACATCGCCCGATACACCGGCATTTTCGTTGCTGAAGCAGACCCTTTTGGAGAAATCAGACCGAACGCTCGAATTCGCATTCCGCCTTTTGGGGTTGCAGTATCAGCCACGCGATGTGTACAATGCCTACCTGGGTGTGACGGGTCCAGATCGCCGCGTTCGGGCCAGCGCGATCGAATTTCTCGACAACATCCTGCATCGTCGTCATACCGAACTCATCGTGCCGTGCCTCGATCCTCAGTCGATCGATGATCTGATCGTCTTCGGTGCCGGACGGTTCGGCCAGAAATTCTGGACGGTCGACGACGTCGTTTCCTATTTTATACAGCAGAACGACACCTGGTTGCGCGTCTGTGCCGTTCACTGTGTCAAGGACCTTGGAGTTCCCTATCTTCGGAACCTCGTTGAGAACCGCCGAAACGACGCCTCCTCTCTCGTCGTCGAAACGGCGAAATGGGTCCTTCATCAGTCGTAGGGCACCCGGCCAGACGGGACACGACGGCCCCATATGCTGACCGTCGTCGAAAAGGTCATCTCGCTTCAGAGCGTCGATATCTTCTCGGAAGTTTCAACCGAGCAACTTTCGCACCTCGCCCTGATTGCGAACGAAGTGAATTACGAGGCCGAGGCGGTCATCTTCGAGGAGGCCGATCCTTCGGACTCGCTCTACCTCGTACTCGACGGTCGGGTTCGCTTGCACCGTCAAGAGCTCGACGTGACCGTCGCAGCCGCGAACGGCGTCTTCGGAACGTGGGCACTCTTTGACGACGAACCCGGGTGGTCACGGCCACCACGCTCGAATCGACGACCGTCCTCCGCATCGACAAGGAGAATTTCGTCGACCTGTTGGCTGACCACGTTCAGATCACGCAGGGTGTGCTCAAGGCGCTCGTCAACCGACTGCGCACACTCGTCGGACGCGTCTCCTGATCGGGTTTTTCCTTCCGTTTCCGAATAACTAACGAAGGCACGCCACGATGGTAGAAAAAGGACAGCTGGTCATCGTCGATGACGAGGAAATGGTGCTCACGAGCATCAATTCCTTCCTCATGCTCGAGACGGAATACGATGTCTCGACCTTTACGTCGGCCAAAGAAGCGATCACCTTCATCGAACAGAACGATGTCGACCTCGTCATATCCGACTACCTCATGCCAGAAATGGACGGTATCTCCTTTCTCGCAACGGTCCGAGACATCAAACCCGAGATCCCTCGCATCATCCTAAGGGTTCGCGAATAAATAAGGCTATATCCGGATCTCTCAACGAGATGAAGTGGGTGAAGGTGCCGTGGTTCCTGGCATGGGGGCGCGGTTAGAGTGTGCGGAACCTCTTCGGAATCTGCTCAGGGATGTTTATGTCTCCGACGGTAAGGAAGATCATATCGTTGAATGCGTCGAGTGTGCGGAATCCGCTGGCTCGGTTCTTGACGATTTGGACGATTCGGTTGAGGCCTTCGGCGATGGCGTTGGTAAGACGCGTGTTCACGAATGCGAGGACGCCGAAGAAGTGCTGTCGCAGGGTCCTGACGAACTTTCGCAGGGGTTCAAGTCGACTTCTGAGTGCGGACGTCGTCCAGCATTTCAGGAAGCGTTCGGCAGCCCAGGGCGCTTTGTATTCCCAGAACTGCTCGAACTCGTCCTTGAGTCTCCAGGCTCTATAGATTCGGTAGTTCGCCTCCTCAAACCACCAGCTGACAACACGGAACCCCTTGAATCTCAGCAGTTTCGATAGTAATCTGCTCCCGGTCATAGGTCGCACCCCCTTCGCTTTGATTGTCCTACACACACAACCAAGCGTAGGGAACGATCTATGACCTTGTCATTCTATAGTTTCACCGTTGAGAAACCCGGATAGAGCCATAAATAAACGGTCGATCTCAATGTTGAGCCATTGGCCGGATCGTGTAGTTCCAGTCGCCGTGGAAATCGTGCGGAGTGAGATCGATTTGGGTCATCTGTTCATCGGTCACCTTGACCCCGTTAGGGTAGGGTCGCTTGTCGATCTCGGAGCGTACTCGGAGACCGGCTTGAGTGGTCGTTCCGGCAATGAGATTCACGGTTGCAGCCAGGCTGACCAGGGGCTTGCCTCGCCAGTTCATAGCGATGAAGGAGAACAGGCGATGTTCGATCTTGTTCCACTTACTAGTGCCAGGAGGGTAGTGGCATACGGTGATCGTCAGGCCAGTGCGATTCGCAAAGCGCTGCAGCTCCCACTTCCACAGCCGCGTCTTGGCGCCGTTGCTGCCGCCTGCGTCCGCCGTGATTAGCAGATGCGTCGAAGTGCCGTAGGCGGGCCGTCCCATGTTCTTCCACCAACTTCGGATCGCATTCACGGCGAAGCTGGCCGTGTCGTGATCGATACCGACACTTACCCAGCCTTCATCACGGCTCAGATCATACACTCCATAAGGGATCGCCTTGCCCTGAGCAGGCACTATGAAATCGTGTACCTTCACACGCTCCGGGTCTCCCTTGGGTCGCCATTCTCGGCCAGGATTCTTGAAGTCGCCGATCAACTCTTTCTTCTTGGTGTCCACCGAGATAACGGGAAGGCCCTGCTGCTGCTGCTGGCTAATCCGATCATCGAGGTAAACGAACTGAGCGTCCCGATCCGGGTGTGCAGATCCCTCCCTTGTCTTCCGATTCGCCTGCAGCGTGTAATCGTGTTCGTGCAGGAGATTGGCAACGATCCTGGGGCTCACCGAATGCCCCATCGCTTGCAACTCGGCGGCCAGTTTGCGAGTGCTCTTCGATGTCCATCTCAGAGGATTGTCGTCAGGCGACCCCGCAGTCGTTGGCTCGACCAGATCATTCAGGTCCTGCCACAGCGTCGGGTCCGTGTCGGCCTTCCGCTTACGACCGCCGCCTGGACGCCGGATGCGAGCCGGGTCCAAAGGTTCGTCCGACCTCAACTCCTGAATGCCACGAAAGATCCGCTCTCTGGACATTCCTGTCGCCAGAGCCACAATCGCGATCCCACCGTGACCCAACGCTTCGGCTTCCGTGGCGGCCCACAGACGACGCGTGCGTTCCGTCAGCACCGGAGCCAAGGCTTCATACTTCGTTCGGAGAGTTTCGACGTCCACACTCCGAGCGTAAGATCATTACCTTGAAAAGTGCAGCACTTATTTCGTGGCAAACCCTAACAGGCTATGCCGACAAAGAAAACGCCATCAAGGCCATCAACGAAGTCGGCCTGTTCCAATACATAGAAAAACCCTGGGACAACAACGACCTGCGCATCATTATCCGCAACGGTCTGGAAAAGAAGCTTCTCATGCAGCAACTGCAGGGGAAGATCGAGCAAATCAACAAAGCCTACTCCGAACTCCAGTCGATTCAGCAAGAAGTCCTCAAGACCTTCGTCTAGCGAAGGCTCCACCTTTGGTCTTCTCCGAGTACGACCGCCCAGGGAAGTCAAACCTTTCTCCCTCGCGTCGTTTCCTCCCTTTCGCGGTTCTCGTCTTCCTCATCGCGAATTCCTTCGGTGGGGGGTTCGACGCCTCCGCCCAAACCGCCCTCTCCACTCACCTGATTACCGACGGACGCCAGACTGCGCTTCTTCCGGGCTACAAGCTCAGGGATGGGTGGCGTTGGTCGGGTCGGTACTCATCGGGTTGGACAGAACGTGACTTCGACGATTCGGCCTGGCAACCGATCGACGCCCCGTTTCCGCAGAAATCCGGCATTCTTCCATCAGAAGGTTGGATGGGGGTGGGCTGGTTTCGACGTGAGCTCTTGCTCGCGGGTGATCTGCAACAAATTCATCTGGCGTTCCTCGTCTCCTGCATCGGAGCGGCCGATGTCTACGTCGACGGGGAGCCCCTTGCATCGCTCGGCAAGGTCGGCAGCCGACCCGAGGAAGAAACACCCATCCTCTCGACCGACGCGAGCCCTCACGTCATTCCGTTCGATCCCGCCGGCCGATCTCGGTTCGTCATCGCCGTTCATCATTCAAACCACGTCGATCGGCAACGTCCCGGACTGGACTATGACCACGGTTTCGATATCGACATTGCACCATTCACGTCGATCACAAGGAACCTGGAAGACCTCGTTCGTCATCGGACCGTTCACTCTGTCTTCTTCACGGGTGTGGCGGCAACGGTATCACTTCTCCATCTACTGCTCTTCGCCTTTTACCCGGCCGCACGCGAGAACCTCTATTACGCCCTGTTCACGTTCGGCGTTGCGCTGGCCGCGATTCTACCTGCACAGATCTACGTTTTTACGACCGACCTTCAAATCTTCACCGTGCTCGACCTTTTGTGGAAGACGACGCTCGCTGCGTTGACACCTCTCTTACTACGTTTTCTTTACGCGGTCTTCGGCATCCAGCCTCCCTCTTACTACCGATGGTTCCTTCGAATATCGGCGATCTTGATTCTCCTCAGCTACCGTCTGCCGCTCGATGTTTACTACATCCTCGTGCTCATCGGGTTCTCGGAGACACTCCGGATCACGATCAGCGCCATATACCATAGGAAAGACGGTGCCATCATCATCGGAGCCGGAATCGGAGCGGTCGTGGTCACATCCGGACACGTCATCCTTACCGAGCTCGGAATCGTCCAATTCTTCTTTCCCTTCGCTTATCTGTATGGGTTCACGGTCATGATCTTCGCCATGTCTCTTCATCTCGCGAGAGACTTCACGAGACTCCAGGCTCAGCTGCATCATCGCGTAGATGAGGTGGGAAATCTTTCGAACCGTCGGATCGAACAGGAAAGGCAACTCGCGGAGAGGGCGCGTCGACAGCAGGAAGAGGAGACCCGCAAGCAGTTGCTCGAAGCGGACAACGCGCACAAACTGAACGAGCTCGAGGAGGCCAAGCGCCGCCGAGAGATACTCGAGGAGCTCGAACGCACGACGCAACAGCTACAGGAAACGCACGACCAGCTGATCCAATCCGAGAAGATGGCCGGACTCGGAACATTGGTCGCAGGAATCGCTCACGAGATCAACACGCCCGTCGGGGCCATCAACAGCATGCACGACACCCTGACTCGAGCGGTCGATCGACTGAAGTCCGATCTGGATCAGCTCGACGACTCCGAAATCCAGAGAGCGCTCGACGTCATCGACGGTGCGAATTCCGTCATTGCTACCGGCACGTCACGTGTCACGGAGATCGTCCGCAGCCTCCGCAGCTTCGCACGGATGGATGATGCCGACACGAGGGAAGCCGACCTCAACGAAGGAATCGACAGCACGCTCCCGCTCATCCAGCACCAGCTTCGGTCAGGGATCGAGATTGTCAAGCACTACGGGATCATCCCACCCGTGCTTTGCTACCCAAGCCGACTCAACCAGGTCTTTTTGAACATTCTCATCAACGCCGCTCAGGCCATCGACGGCGAAGGCACCATCACGGTTCGAACGTTCGAACGGGACGGTCGAGTCGTCGTCGAATTCGTGGATACCGGTGAAGGCATCGACGCTGAAAACCTCGATCGGGTCTTCGATCCAGGCTACACGACGAAAGGGGTCGGGGTCGGAACGGGACTGGGTCTCTCGATATGCTATCAGATCGTGAACGATCACGACGGCGACATCCACATCGACAGTCAACCCGGCGAGGGTACGACCGTTACTGTTTCAATCCCCGTCCAGATGAGGGCCACGTGAGCATCTTTGTCCTCATCCTACTCCTTCTGGGCTCAGCCGAAGCGACCTCGTTCACGCTGAATGTGGAAACCCTCGAAGCCGGTACGCCCGGTGATCCCATTGGCGTGTTCTGGCTGGATGGGGATTGGCTCTTCCGGACGGGAGACGATCTGTCCTGGGCGTCACCCGGCTGGGATGACTCCGATTGGACCAGACGCGAGACAATCGCGTTCGGACGTGACGAAATCGGATGGTTCAGAACTCGCCTATCGGTAGCCGAGCGTCTGGACGGAGCACCTCTCAATCTGGTACTCATCAGACCGGGGCGTCCGAAATCTACATCGACGGCGTTCGGGTCGGGGGCGCCGGAATCGTTTCGCCATCCACCCAGACCGAAGCACGAGAGGTGCACTGGAATCGTGGTTATAAAATTAGCCTTTCTCTTCGACAGGGAGAGCATTCACTCGCCGTTCGCTGCTCGGACCACACCCTCGCTGTCTATCCTTGGGTCAAGTGGTGGGAAGTCCCGGCGGGCGTACGTATCGGTTTCACGAGCCTCGACCACGCACTGGAAATCGGCACGGGGATCAATCGCACCATCACCGGCATCCAGATGCTCTGGGGCGTGCCCTTCGCCCTGGCCATCCTCCATTACTTGATCTATCTGTTCAATCGCGAAGAACGCACCCACCTCGACTACGGCCTGTTTGCCGAGGCGACGGCGGGCATGCTCTTCTTCCCGTTCCACGTCGGCTATCAGTCCTGGCCACCCTGGATCATCCTGTGCACGGCGCTTTTTAGAGTCTCTCTGATCTGCAGTGCCTACTTCGGCCTCCGGTTCGTCTACAGAACGTTCGACCACAGCCTCCCTTCTTTCTTCAGGCGTCTCGGGAGAATGACCCTTGTCCTCTGTCTCCTCTCGTGGGCTATACCGACCTTCGTTTACTATTTCGTCGTACTCGCCGGATTCTTTTGGATGCTCTCAGTCGTCTACCGCGCACTGCGTCGCGGGCAGGAAGGTGCTCGCATGATCGGTGTCGGATGTGCAATGCTCACTCTCTTCTCGACCATCCAGGTCTTCATCGACGTGGTGCTCCAATCACTTTCTTTCCCTTACGTTTATGGCGTGCTTGCGCTCATCCTCTCCATGTCGATTCACCTCGCCCGCTCGTTCGCCTCGACGCACCGAAACCTGCAGTATAGACTCGACGAAATCGAAACCCTGACGCGACTCACCGTCGAGCAGGAGCGGGAAAACCGGGAACGGGAAGCCGTTGTTCAGGAGCGGGAGGTGGAGCGGCAGCTCCTGGAGGCTGAGAATGCCACCCGATCCTCCGAGCTCGATGAGGCGCGAAGACGTCAACAGGCCCTCGAAGAGCTCGAGGCGTCGAACCACGCGCTCCGTGACGCGCAGTCTCGTCTGGTCCAGACCGAACGGATGGCCGCCATCGGCAACCTGGTCGCCGGCATCGCCCACGAAATCAACACGCCGGTCGGTGCCATTCACAGCAGCCACGACACGTTCGTCAGAGGTGTAAACCGGCTGACGGATCGACTGACATCGCACCATCCCGATGCCTCCGAGCGGAGCGCGCCTACGCTGCGTGTCGTCTCCGACGCCAATCGCATCATCACGACGGGAACGCAACGCGTGACCGAAATCGTACGCAGCCTCCGGAACTTCGCCCGTCTCGACGAAGCCGAAATGAAGGAAGCCGATCTGCACGACGGTCTGGACAGCACGCTCCCCCTCGTGCATCATGAATTGAAGGGCTGGATCGAAGTCGAGCGCGATTACGGCGGTCGTTTGTTACCCCAGCCGTCTCAACCAAGTATTTCTCAACCTCCTCGTGAACGCTTCACAAGCCATCGAGGGGGAAGGCCGAATCACGATTCGCACGCGGCACACGAATGACACGGTCGTTGTCGAGATTCAGGACACGGGCAGGGGTGTGCCCGAGGACATTCTACCCCACATCTTCGAATCGGGGTTCACGACAAAGGCCGAGGGGAAGGGGACAGGCCTGGGCCTGGCCATTTCGCGACAAATCGTCGACGATCATCGAGGCCACATCGACGTGGAAAGCCGACCTGGCGACGGCACCACGTTTCGAGTCAATCTGCCGGTCGGTGGATAGCCCCTACACAGGACGCTCTTGAGCAGAACGAATTCGAGATTCTGGTTGTCACTGGCGCTCATCACGACGTTCGTGGGCGTGGGCCGCGCGCAATCCCCCGTCCGAGTGGGCGTCGTCATCGATGGTCCGTGGGAACGAAACGCGGAGATCAACGGGGCGTTCGAACAGGAGATCCGTGATCTTGTCGGACGCGAGTTCGACGTGCGATTCCCGGCGGAAAAACGACTCGTCGGCGACTGGAGTGTCACCACGGTCACAGCCAACCTCGATCGACTGCTCTCCGACGCCTCTGTCGATATCATCATTGCCTCGGGGCCGCTCGTCTCCCACGAAGCCGGACACCGCAGTAACCTTCCCAAGCCCGTGATCGCCCCTTTCATCATTAATCAGGCGATCCAGGAGATCCCGATCGATGCGGGTGCCAGTGGTGTGCGCAACCTCGTCTACGTCTCCTGGCCGAACGATCTCCAGCGCACGCTCGAAGTTTTCCAGAGCGTGGTCCCGTTCAAGCGGATGGCGTATATCTATCCCCCCATGATTCTGAACGGAATCCCGAACCTGGTGCGTAATCTGGCCACGGCCACCGAGGCACTCGGCATTCAAACCGACTATGTCGCTATTCAGAGCGACGTGCGAGCAACCGTTCGATCCATCCCCGACCACGTCGAAGCGGTTTACGTACTGCCCTTGTTACCCACCACGGCTTGACCCATCGAGCCGGGTGATAGGTGCCTGTGCAGCCAATCACGAGCATCCCACAGAATGCGAGGGCGGTGAAGCGCGTTAACAGAGTTCGATCTGGATCGGGCGACGACCGACCAATTCATCGAAGCCTTGAACGAACGCAAGCTCCCGAGCTTCTCGGTCGTCGGGACGAGCGATGTCGAGCGCGGCATGCTTGTCGGCACTGCGGCAGACTTCAGCATTCCCAAACTCGCCCGACGTGTCGCTATCAACGTACAGCGCATCCTCCTTGGCGAGGACCCCTCGACATTCCAGGTCGTCTTCACGCGAGACGAACGCTTGACGATCAACATGGCCACGGCGCGCAAGATCGGCGTCTACCCAAGTTGGGCGGCCCTGACGGAGGCCACGCTGATCGACCCCACACGGACACAGGAAGCGCGTTTCCTCGATCTGGGGAAGGTGGTCCGTGAAGCCGTCGAAGCGAACCTCAACGTGCGAGCGAGCAAACAGGCCGTGGCCACCGGCCGTCAGGAGGTCGCCGTGGCGCGGTCTCTGCTCCTGCCTCAGTTCGAAGCCGGTTTCGCAGCAGCCGTCATCGACGAGGATCTGGGATCCCCGATTCAGGCGGAAAAACAGCTGACCGGCTCCCTCATTGCGACCCAGCTGATCTTCTCGGAAAAGGCGTGGGCGAATCTGGCCGTTCAGAAAAGGCTACTGGCGGGCAGGGAAGCCGGGCATCGTCGCGTTTATCTCGATGTCGTGCGCGAGGCCACGGTCTCCTATCTGAACGTACTGCGGGCGCTCACGTTCGAGCGCATACAGCGAAACAATCTCAAGGTCTCGCGTCACAACCTCGACCTGGCTCAGGTCCGCCGGGAAGTCGGCACGTCCAACCGCAGCGAGGTCTTCCGTTGGCAGAGCCAGATCGCCAACGACCAACAGGCCGTCATCGACGCGAACGTCAAACGCAACCTGGCCGAAATCGATCTGAACCGTGTCCTCCATCGTCCTCTCGAAGAACCGTTTCAACCGGAAGAAATCGGGCTCGACGACCCTCGTCTCCTCATTGCGCACACGCGTCTCAAGCGCTACATGGAAAACCCGGGGCGTTTTCGAGTGTTTCGGTCGTTTCTGGTCGAGGAGGGATTGTCGAATGCGCCCGAGCTCCGTCAGCTGATGAAGCAATCGGCGCCCAGGAACGCGCCCTCTCATCCTCCAAACGTAGCTTCATCAGCCCGACCGTCGGTCTGCGTGTCGAAGCAACAGGCATCCTCGATCGCAGCGGGGCGGGTGCCCAACTTCCCGCCCAGGGCGGTGACCGTTCGTGGACGGCGGGGGTCAGTGCCTCCCTCCCCCTCTTCGAAGGCGGGGGACGATTTGCGGACGTCGCCCGAAACAGCAGCGAGCGAGCCCGACTCGTCCTGGAACGCGATGCCACGCGAGATCTGATCGAACAGCGTACCCGATCGTCTCTCCATCTGATGGGCGGATCTTTCGCGTCGATTCGCCTATCCCGTGAGGCGGCCGAAGCGGCTGCCAACAACCTCGAGCTCACGATCGACGGATACTCTCGTGGTGTCGTGTCCATTCTTGACCTGATCGACGCCCAGAACGCAGCCCTCGCCTCCGACCTCGGTGCCGCGAACGCCGTCTACGAGTTCCTGATCGACCTGATGGATGTCGAGCGGGCCGTGGGCCGATATTCGTTCTTCATGGACGACGCGGAAATCGACGACCTCCTGAATCGACTCGACGCCTATTTCGTACGAACCGCACAGAGCAGGGGGAACACGCAATGAGAAAAACGCCCACGATGATCTTCGCGCTGGCCATCGGATTCGTCGCCTGTGGACAGGATGAACCGTCCCCCGAGTCGGTGATCCGTCCTGTCCGCTACGAGCAAATCTTCGAATCCGGCAGCGCGCGTGAAAGATCCTTCTCTGGCACGTCTCAGGCTGCCCTCGAGTCGAAGTTCAGCTTCAAGGTGGCCGGCACCGTCAACACCGTGTCCGTCAAAGTCGGGGGACAACGTCAAGGCCGGCGCGCTCATCGCACGTCTCGACGACATTGACTACCGTCTCCAAGTTCAGGAAGCCGAAGCTACGCTTGCCAGTCTCAAGGCTCAGGCCAGAAGCTCGGATGCCAACTACGGCCGGGTTCGGGCGCTCTACGAGAATCGAAACGCGTCTGCCAACGACCTCGACGCCGCCCGAGCCGCGTCTGAATCCGCTACGGCGCAGGTCAACCGAGCCGAAAAGGCGGTCGAGCTCGCCAAGTCTCAGCTGAGTTACGCCACGCTGCGTTCTCCGGTCAGCGGGTCCATCGCGGCAGTACCGATCGAGGAGAACGAGAACGTCTCCCCAGGGCAAACGGTGGCCTTGCTCACGTCCGGATCACAGCTCGAAGTCGAAGTGACCATTCCCGAAATCCTCATTTCACAGATCCGCGAAGGTGACAAAACAACCGTCTCTTTCGATGCGATTCAGAGTAAGGTCTTCCCCGCAACCGTCACCGAGGTCGCCGTCGCCGCGACCGGCATGGCGACGACATTCCCCGTCACCGTGCGACTCGCCGAAGCGGACGAATCCTGTCGACCCGGGATGGCGGCCGAAGTCCATTTCACGTTTGGATCACGGGACGGCCAGAAACGAATCATCGTGCCAACGGTCTCCGTGGGCGAAGACCGCCAGGGTCGTTACGTTTTCGTTCTGGAGAAACTTGAAAACGGGTTCGCCAACGTGGGTCGCCGCGAAGTGTCGATTGGCGAGCTGACGCAGGAGGGTATCGAGATTCTCGAAGGACTACAGGATGGGGAGCTCGTCGTCACGGCGGGCGTCACACGGATCGCAGACGGACAACGCGTTCGGGTGCCCTCGCGATGAGCGGTCTACGCTCTCATCTTCTGGTGACCACAACATGTCGCTGACACAAACCGCCATCGAGAGGAATCGGGTCACGGTCGTGGCTCTCCTCGTCATCGTTTTCGCCGGCTTCAGCGCCTACCAGACCATGCCACAGAATGAAGATCCTGGCTTTATCATCCGAGCTGCCCAGGTCCTGACCTTCTTCCCCGGTGCGAGTCCCGAGCGAGTCGAGTTGCTCGTTTCGGACAAGCTGGAAAAGGTCATCCAGGAAATCCCCGAGCTCGACTTCGTGACCAGCACTTCCCGCGACGGCGTTTCGATTATCATCATGAACATCCTCGAGAGTGAACGTGACATGCGTCCGATCTGGGATGACCTGCGCCGCAAGATCGAGCGTGGAAGCCGCGATCTACCGGATGGGGTGATCGGCCCGTTCGTGAACGACGAGTTCGGTGACGTCTTCGGAACGGTTATCGCGTTAACGGGTGAGGGTTACAGCTACGCCGAACTGAAAGAGGTCGCCGATCAGGTCAGGAACGTGCTCCTCGACATCCAAGGACGCCGCCAAAGTCGAGATCAAAGGTGCCCAGGAAGAGCACGTGTTCGTCCAGTACAACAACGCACGCCTGGCCGACCTTGGGCTGTCTGCCTTCCAACTCAAAAACATCCTCTCGTCACAGAACATCCTCCTTCCCGGCGGGGACATCAACACGGGAGACGAACGAATCATCCTCGAACCGTCTGGCAACTTCGAATCGGTCGGGCAGCTTCGCCGAACCGTCATCAACCTGCCGGTAGAAACGAGCTCGTTTACCTCGAGGATATTGCCGAAGTCTACCGCGGATACGTGGACCCACCGACCGAGATCGTCCGATCCTCGAACCAACCCGCGCTGGTCCTGGGTGTTTCGCTGCGGGAGGGCGGGAACCTGATCAGGCTGGGCAACGATGTTAGGGTAAGCATTGCCCGCCTCCAGGAGCGATATCCGATTGGACTCGAATTCGACGTCATCTACTTCCAGCCCCAGATCGTCGAGAAGAAGGTCGACGAATTCGTTTCCAATCTCGTGCAGGCTATCATCATCGTCGTCGTCGTCATGTTGCTCAGCCTGGGCGTGCGCACGGGTCTTATCGTCTCATCGCTTATTCCCATGACGATGATCATGAGCATCTGGGTCATGACCATGTTCGACATCGGCCTCGACCAGATGTCGCTCTCCGCCCTCATCATCGCCCTGGGGCTTCTTGTCGACAATGCAATCGTCATGTCCGAGTCTATCCAGGTCCGAATGTCCGAAGGCGATGGTGCGAAAGATGCGGCGGTGAAGTCAGCCGAGGAGCTACGCATCCCGCTCCTCACCGCATCACTCACGACAGCGGCTGCCTTCCTGCCAATCTACCTGGCGGAATCGACCGTCGGGGAATACACAGCGCCCCTCTTCCAGGTCGTCAGCATCGCATTGCTCTGCTCGTGGGTCCTCGCGCTCACGATGATTCCCACCTTGAGCGTCCAATACATGAAGGTCCAACCCGCTAAAGGTGATGAGACCTTCGGTTCGCGTCCCTACGTTTTTATCGAGGGTTTCTGCAGACGTGTCTTCGGCGGCCCGTTGTAACGGTGCTGACCACCATCGTCATCTTCTTTGTCGCCATGCAGGGCTTCGCCCTCATCCCCAGCATCTTCTTCCCAGCAAAGGATCAGGCCACCTTCACCGCGGAGTTCGAGCTGCCCGTTGGGGCGCCCATCGAGCGGACGGAGGCGCTCGCGAAGGATCTGGATGCATTTATCGAGAACGAGCTCAAAGCGGGGCCCGGACGACCGGACGGCGTATCGAACTGGGCGACCTTCATCGGACAAGGTCCGCCCAAGTTCGCGCTCCCGTTCAATTCCCGGTCGGCGAATCCCGAGTATGTCATGATCCTGGCCAACACGACCTCCTATGAGGCCATTTTCGATCAGATGGAGCGCCTCGAAGGCTATGTCGTCGACAACTTCCCCGATGTCGACCCCGACATTCGAAGCCTGCTGAATGGACCGCCCGTCGCCGACCCGATCGAG
Source organism: Candidatus Latescibacterota bacterium (assembly GCA_965198115.1). GTDB lineage: Bacteria > Latescibacterota > UBA2968 > UBA2968 > UBA2968 > UBA6620. The sequence goes on from OZ240241.1 coordinate 6,106,553, forward strand.
ATCAGGATCTCCGGACAGGAAGAAGACCAGGTCTTCGGCCTGGTCGATCGCGTGAAAGCAAAGCTCGCCGAGATCCCCGGCACGAAGAACATCTCCGACAACTGGGGATCTCGAACAAAAAAGTTGGCCGTGCGTATCGACCAGCCTCGAGCCCGTCGCGCCGGCCTCACGAGTCAAGACGTCGCCGTATCTCTGCAAACCGGCCTGAGCGGATTCGAGACAACTCAGTACCGCGAGGACGACGAGATCATCCCCGTCACCCTTCGATCCGTCGACGCCGATCGACACGACGCCGGCAAGCTCGAAAGCCTGAACATCTTCTCACAGCTCACCGGCAGTACGGTCCCCTTAAAGCAGATCGCAGATATCGAAGTCGTGTGGCAACCATCCAAAATCCTGCGCCGCGACCGTCTCAAAACGGTCACCGTCGCGTCGGGTCTCCAGAGCGGCGTAAACGCCATCGCCGTATTCCAGGCCATCCAACCCTGGCTCGATGCCGAGAGCGCGACCTGGCCCGTCGGCTACAAGTATGAATTCGGCGGCGAGTATGAGGCGTCCGTCGAGGAATGAATCGATCGGGGTAAAGGTCCCCGTCGCCGGTCTCATCATCGTCCTCCTTCTCGTGGGACAGTTCAACTCGCTCCGGAGACCCCTCATCATCCTCCTGACGATTCCCCTGGGCTTGATCGGTGTCGTAATCGGTCTCATCGTCGCACGATCCTACATGGGATTCGTCACTTTCCTGGGTGTCATCGCCCTCGCCGGTATCGTCATCAACAACGCCATTGTCTTGCTCGACCGCATCAAAATCGAAATTGAAGAACACGGTCTCGATCCGCACAAGGCGGTCATCGAAGCAGCACAGCGGCGTCTCCGACCCATCATCCTCACAACGTGCACTACCATCGGTGGCATGCTCCCGCTCTGGTACGGGGGTGGCCCTATGTTTGAGCCCATGGCCATCGCAATCATCTTCGGCCTTTTCTTCGCCACCGGACTCACCCTCGTCTTCGTCCCCGTCCTCTACGCCATCTTCTTCCGGCTGAACTTCAGGGATTACGCGTAGCCCATCGTGATGTGTATACTATCGTCTGTTATGCATAAGGAGTCACGATGAAGACCAACCTGACCGTAACGATCAATCGGGACCTTGTAACTGCAGCAGAGCGCTATGCCAAGTCCCACAGTACAACATTGTCGCAATTGATCGAGGACAGCCTTCGGGCAGCCATCTCTAAGAGACCATCCGAGGAAAGCGTGCAATCGCTGGCGGGCCTGCTTCGGGAAGAGGAGAGACGACCCGTGACACTCGATGAAATGGACCGCGTCATTCAGAAAGCACGCTCGATGTGATCGAACTGAATGCATCCAGCTCACCCGCTCGACAGTCACAAGCTATGGGCGGATAGGGCTCCTGAAGTCCCCATTGGCCTTGACGATCGAGATTCGTATACGTATGTTAAATACACGTATACGTGTATTAGGAGAATGGATGAAGGCTAAGCTGACCGTCACGATCGACGAAGAGTTGGTGCCAATCGCCAAGCAGTATGCGAGAAATCGGGGGCTCTCTCTGTCACAGGTCATCGAGAATAGTCTCAGATTACTGACGAGCGGCGCAACAGAGACATTTTCGGAGCGGTGGAAGGGTAGGTTTAAGCCGGCAGCGAAGAAGGATGCCCGCTACGAACGTCTTGCCGCAAAGTATCTCAGGTGAAATTACTCGTCGACACGGATGTTCTGATCGACGTTGCGTTGGACAGACGACCGCACGCTGAGCACTCCGGCAGGCTTCTGGAGTATCTCGAGCGCAATCCAGGCAGCGGGTGGATTGCCTGGCATTCTGTCGCGAATTTCTACTATCTGGTCTCTACGCGTCGAAACGAAAAAATGACGCGGGATCTTATCGTGGAACTGACCACCTTCTTAAGTTTTCCATCGACCAACACGGAGCACCTTCAATTTGCCCTGAACCTTCAACTCAGGGATCTTGAAGATGCCATGCTGGTCGCCGCCGGCAGTTCAGCAGGAGTCGATATCATCGCAACACGCAACCTCAGAGATTATGTACGATCTCCGATTCCAGCTGACTCACCCAAGTCATTGATGAAAGCGCTCAGGTAGATTCAGGCCTTTCGATTCCGAATAACTTTCGCCGGTGTCCCGCCCACTACGGTGAACGGCGGCACATCCTTCGTCACCACCGCCCCGGCTCCCACGATCGATCCCGTTCCCACCGTCACGCCTCCGATTACCACGGCGTTGGCTCCGATCCACACATCGTCCTCGATCACGATCTCCTTCTTCTGAGCCGATTGTTCCACCATCGGGATATCCACGCGATCATACCCGTGGCCGATGCTCGCGAGCGTCACGTGCGCGGCAACCGCCACGTTGTCCCCGATCGTTAGCGGACCGTAGAGCACGCCATAGGGCGCGAAGTGCGTGTTCGACCCGATCGTGATGTGCGCCCCGCACGGCGATAGATAGACACCATACATGAGCAGCACATCGTCCCCGATCGAGATGCGCTCCGGACTCAGCAATCGAACGTCATCTTCGAACCGAACATTTGTACCGATCGCATTCAGTTTGGTTTGATCAGGAAGCAATAGTCGTCCCTATCTCTCGAGCAGGCAACACGGCGAGCCCACCTTCGCAAGGCTCCGGTGGCAGGCGTGGCAACAGCTACGCGTTCACGTTCAGCATGACAATCGCCACGCCTGCTCGCCCGTTCGCCCGCTCGTCTCTAACTGGCGTACTTCCCCGTAAGCTGCGGCGTCGGCCCCTCCTCCCCAGCCTCGGCTCGTTGACCCCGCGTCTCCCGTCCCCACGTCCGCTTCAGCTCGTCGCCAACGACGAAGGTCAGCTTACCCAACCCCTCGATCTCCTGTTCGACGACATCCCCGTCCTGCAGCGGATGCAGCTGCTGATGATTCACGCCGAATGCGATCAGATCGCCGGCTTCGAGCGTCGTATTACTCGTCACGAATGCAATCGTCTCGGCGATCGTGTAAGCCATGTCATCCGTGTTGTAATCGTGTGCGACGTCGCCGTTGTTCCACTGTTGAACGTGCAGGTTGTGCGGGTCGCTGACCTCGTCGGCCGTCGTGATGTAAGGTCCGATCGGTGCGAAGGTATCCTGACACTTCATGAAGTAGGGCAGACCCATGCCCGTCAGGAGCCCACGCGCCGATCCATCCACGAAATTCACGTAGCCGAAAACATAGTCCATCGCTTCGTCTACCTGCACCTTGGACGCACGTTTGGAAACGACCATCGCCAATTCAGCTTCACCTTCGAAAATGGAGGCGGGCACATCCGGAAGCTGCATGATATCACCGTCCCCGATGACCGTGTGCGAATGCTTGATGAACGCCTGCTGGACCGGCTTCTCCTTCAGCGTGCCGAACTCCATGTAGTTCCCTGCCATGCACACCATCGCCGTCGGACAGGGCGTCGGCGCACGAAGACGTGCTTGATCGCGAGCGATCGGCTCAGCAGAATCGATAGCCGCTTTGAACTGCCCCTCGTAGTCTGACCACTGCTCGATCACCGTCTTCATGACCAGCTGCGGCGGAAAACCATCCACGCCCTGCAAAGTCGAATCAAGCGGAACCACCCCATCGTCGGTGACTGCCCCCAGTCGATAGTCGTCGAAGAATCCCAGCTTCATGAGTCTCTCCCGTTGAAATGTGGTACTGCCACGCCCGCTCTCTTCACGCCTGCCCGAGAATGCGGCCCTTCGTTCTTACGTCATCTATCAGGTCAACGACCCCACGTTCTCCCGATCCACGAAGGCCTCATAAATATGCGGTCTCCGCTGCATCCAGTTCGTACCACGATAGCACCCCTTATTCGACGGCCTGAACCCGTCATCCAGATCGACCGTCGCGCTCACAATGTCATCAGTCCCGTCATTCCACGCCAGCACGTGGCCCGTCCGATCGATGATGCAGCTCCCCTCGCCGTTATTCACAGCCACCACGATGCAAAGCTGATTATCCATCGCCCTGGTCTGCATGATCCCACTGAACCGCTCGGCGTCCCACGTGTGGCTCTCCGGATGCCAAGCGCGATGGTCCCCCATGATCGGCAGCAACAGGAAATCCGCGCCGTTCAGTCCGATCATACGCGACGACTCCGCAGCCGAGCTGCCATACAGATGTTGCAGCCTATACGTCCCATGTCCGTGTCGAACACTGGAAACGACTCACCCGGTAGAATCCCCGAATCCATCTCCCGGCCGACGGCCAGGTGGACCTTGCGATAGACACCTTCGACCTCCCCGCCCGCATCAATCAGCGCCGCAGTGTTGTGCACAGCATCCTCATCCCGCTCCAGCAGACCCAGCAGAATTTTCACACCGTGACGACGGGCAATCGACCTGAATCGCTCGACCTCCGGACTCGACAGTGGAACGGCGAGGTTGAGCGGACTGCCATCGACACCATACTGCACGGCAATCTCCGGCAGGACAATCAGATCTGGCTCGCCTTGGGCCGCTTTTTCACTGAGCGCCGCATAGTAATCGACCTTCGCCTCGACGGTTCGCGGGACGTCTTCGAAATTGCTTCGGATACCGGTCGCCACGGCGATCGTCGCTGCCCCTGGCCAGACCTCTGCCTCGACGACATCGATTTCGGGGAGCGTCCAATCAGAGCTCCCTTCCGTCGTCCATCGAAACGTGAAGCGCACGGAGAGCTGATCGGTCCCCTCCGGTGCCGTGAACGTGCGTTCGAATCTCAGGCTACCATCGTCCTGCGGCTCGGGCAGGAGGTAGTCCCATTCGACCACTTCTTTGCCCCTGCGACGATCCTCATCCGCGGGGACCTCGCCCCAGTAGGCGACGCACTGCAGCCGATCCCGCCATTCGTCCACATCACGGCACCTTGCGTGGGTCCGGATTCGGTAGGCTTTGCCTGGAACGGCCCCAGCATAGTTCATCTGCCAACCACCCACGCACGTCCGTGTTCCATTCGCCGCAATCGCCAGCGTATCGCCACTCCGCTCCGTCAGGGGAGCGGCCTTAGCGTGCGGCGCCCAGGACTCGATGCTCAGCAATTCGAGTGTGCTCATCGTCGACTCCCTTGTCCTTCGCGATTCCGTCAGCTCCAGCGATTCTCGTGTAGCCTCACGTCTCGCCATCGCACCCGGAAAAATCGTGTTTCTCGCGCGAGCTGTCCAGCAACTCGGTCAGTGCGACTTCGGTGCTCGATTCTAGATACTCGATCTCCTCACCATCCGTGAACCCAGTGCCCCTCATCCGGAAACCAGATGAAATCCACAACCGTCGACAGTGCAACCCCGAACAGGTATCCCACGATGAATCCATACCACAGAGGCAATGATTGTCTGTAGAGCCGTACCCCGCCGTAGCGAATGACCAGCAGTTTGCTGACCCACACGACCAGAAGGCTGAACCCGTATCGACGTACGGGGAATGCCACCGCAGCGGGGTGAAAGGGCCACCACGTCCATCGGTTTCGAAGTTGGATCAGAATGACGGCCTGGACGAATCCTGCTCCCCAGACCGCCCATTTTCAGGATCGAGGTGTTCGACTTTGGTCCCCTCGATGATCGGAACCATCTGTACGAGCCGAGTCCAATCCCCCAGATAGACGGGACCGTTCATCCCGCCGTCGACGTAGCCCCTGTACATCGAATCGCCGACCGTCACGGTGCAGCCCACCACGTAGGCCAGGACAGCGGCCGACCAAACGAGGGGGTTCCGTCGAAAGTGATCCCCCAACATCCTGAAGTAGTGTGGCACGGACATCGTCCCTGTCAGCCGGATCGGCATACCCGCGAGAGCGTTCCGGTTCACCATCCATATTGCCGTCAACGTACCTGGGGACATGTTTGCCGTCCCACCCAATTGCATCCAGACGGCACCGCCCTTGTCTGCGCCGAGCCCCGCGTTTCCGCCAGGGGACAGAAAGGTGAAACCCGTGGCCGCCGCGTATTTCGCCACTCCGAACAGGGCCACGAACATCAGTAAAAGCTGAACGACCATTGCCCAGAATTCCATCCCCGCGGCTACGCACCAGCCGGCGAGAAATAAAACGGAGCACGTCAGCCCGAGCCACGCCGTTCGATACGTGACGGGAACGCCTTCGTCCGAGGATCGGTCGAGGTCCACGGCCTGCCGAAACGTCCTCGCCAGGTGCGTCCGTGATACCCAGACCGACCAACCCACGAGAAACACGAGGGCGCCGTGCGCCTCGAGCATCAACATCTCCCCGGCCCCAACTTGCTGCCCCTGCAGCCCGATGGAGAACCCGGACCGGTTGATCAGACCTTCCTTGACGATGTTCGCGATGTTGTAGAACCAGAAACTGAAGAGCAGGTCGAGCGGGCAGAGGTAGGCCAACCCCATGATGACGGGCTGAATCCGAAGGTAGTAGTTGGGAAAGTGATAGCCGAGCGGAACGGCCATGCTGCGCCAGTGATCGAACAGCGTGATATGCGGAAGCGTGTGCACGAAGTAGCCGGCCACATTCCAGCACAGAATCCCGCCCGCGAACACGAAGCCGCCCCAGAAAAGGGGAGCATACATCACCGACGGGAGACGACGCCCTGGCTCTTCACGAAGCATATCGGCCGGGAAAGTCGCCATGGGAAACGTCAATCGTTCGATTTCGTGCCATTGCTTGAAGAACAGCACGCTCCCGAAGAACCCCGCCATGACGATCGACATGCTCGCGGCCGACCACCAGAAGACGGGCCGCACCCACGGTTGCCAGGGAATAGCCACCTTCGGCGGAAGCCCGCTCAGAAGCCCACCGATGACCAGCGGATCAGGCTCCGGAAAAAGCCAATCGGCCAGCAGCGGTTGCACCACCTCGTCGACACGATTTTCAGGAGAGGCCAGGTAAAAGGGCGCCGAAATGTCGCCGAGGAGGTAGCCCGCCCATCCTGTCGTCGGGAGGTTGCCAACGAACCACACCATGAAGAACACCGTCAGCATCTCAATTCTCGACAATGCTGCCCGTGGCCACACGAGTCGGAGGATCGCATTGAGCCCAATCCACGCGACGAACGGAAATCAGTGCCGATACCGGCATGTAGTTCTTGATCAGATTCCACCCAAAGTGCGTAATGTAGAACGTCATCCCCACGATCGTCAGCACACCCAGAACGAGCGCCCGAAGGCTAATTCCTGGTTCTGCCGGTTGCGCTTCAGCGTGCGGTTGCTCGTCTATCTCAGAAATGGCCAGACTCATTCAGACCATCCCCTCGCGCGGTCCACGTGATCGACGCTCGAAGTTCAATACTCATGTTTGATATTCGATTCTCAATGCCTTCTCACGCCCCAGCGTACTGTTAGAGCCTCGGCGCAGAACCCACAGAACAGAGCCGTGATTCCTCGTGTGGCTCCCTCGATTGCCATCATTCCGGTTACCGTTAGTGCAACCCAGGCAGCGAAGAGCCGGGCAGGACCACTTGGCGCCAGCGCTTCCGTTTTCCTCAGAACCAAACCCCTGCCGTGGTAATACGTACGCAGACTCACGGCCAGCGGGAAGAAGGTAATGATGTAAAGGGGGACGATACAGAGCACGGCCAGGCTGGCGCTGATACCGATCAAATCTTCCAAAATCCACGTTCGAATCGCCGGGATCCAGAACAGGGTGAAGGCCATGATGAGGCCCAAAGCGCCGCACGCGACGATAAAACGACGGACGACCCGATCGTAACCCTTTTCATTCTGAAAGGCGGGCGCCAGGCTTCGCAGTTCGTTCAGCCATCCGTAGTGGACGTGCCCGAGGGCGTAGACCACCGTCAGTACCGCAAGGGCTTCCGTCGCATCGCTTCCCCGAGAAACGTAGAGATTGATCAGGGGGCGCGTCAGCCCTTGCATCGCCATGATGACGACCAACGGCCAGAAGAATCGGAGAATGCTCGTGTAGTCGATCGATTCACCCTCTTCGGCGAGATTCGGTCGGACCCACACGAAATGACCGAACAGCAGCACGAGCAGTTCGACCATGACGCCACCGAGCGTCGCTGCGACAGGGAGAAAGATGGGTCGCGCCTGGACGAAGGCCGCGTCGATCATCGCGAAGATGATGCCGATCCGTACGGCGATGCCCAGCAGGCTGCTGGCGCTGACGACCTCGGTTCTCCGCACTCTAGCGAGCAGACCGGAGTAGTAACGTACCCAACCGTTGAGCAGAGGAACGGGAGACATCACCCAGAGCGCCAGCTTGACCTCGCGCGCCAGGTCCGGATCGACACGGTGGAAATCCTGGATGACCCACGTTCCCACATCCGAGCCCCCGAGGAACCCCATCAGCATCGAAAGAGACAGCCCCGAAACCGAAACACACAGGGTCACGCGTCGTAACTGAGGTCTGTTTTCGACGAGGACAAGCCCGAGTTGACGAGCCTGAGACAGGGCGTAGGTCAGAATCGTCGTCAGTCCGAACGCCAGACCGAATGCCGCGAGGGTCTCGGTCGCGTATGGAATTCGGGCCATGCCCCCGTTGATGAACTGAAGACTCAGCTCCTGGGCTGCCATCGCCAGAACGAGTGGCAGGAGGAATCGGGCAAATGCACTGTAGAGATTCAATTCGAGCTCGGAAAAAGAGAAACCCGCCCGGAGGGCGGGTTGACCATCAAAATCACACGGGTCGAGCCGATCACCCGAGGGCTCGCCGAACGTTGATCGCGCAGTGTAGAAATCCTTCGTCGTTAGGGTACGTCCTGTAGGCGTCCAGATCAGGGAAATACGGGACGACGTAGAGTGCTCCAATTCCCGATGCTCAATTTACCAGCTCCCCCAAGTCCGCCAGGTACACTCTCCGTACTCCCTTGTCGCACCCGTTGAATACGATCTTGCGATAGTCTCTGTCCCACGCCGGATGCGGATCGATTCGCAGCTCTCGCCCGGGGCCGGGAGGGCGAGAGCTGCGTAGCGGATCCTCTTTCACCTCAGAAATAGCAGGCAGGATCATCTTCAATCACACCGTCTCGTCCCTGGGAAATCGCACACAGCCGTAGCAGCGCCAGGGCGAGATCGGCGCTCCCCCCGCGGTTGCTGTAGGTTTCCCACCCAGTCAGGAACCCGTCGCGGAACCGGGGAACGGTCGGCGGACCGCACACGAACCAACCGTCACGGACGTAGCGGTCGTGAGCATATCGAGCCATCCTCAGGGCCCCGTCGAGATAGCGTGGATTGCCCGTTGCCTCGTAGACATTGCTCCAAGCCCCGATCGCCTGTGCCAGCAAACCCGCCGAAATCGGATAGACATCGTCCTGCTCGAACTGCGACAGCTCGAACAACGGTTCAAAACAATCGAACGACTCCAGCAGGTCCGGCTCCATTGTCACCTTGTAGGCATAGGCAAGACTGACCGCCGCTCGAATTCCCACCACTCCGCTCGCCTTCTCCGTCTCCCCGGCCTGGGGTGTCAGCTGCCAGCCATCTGTCACGCGGTCGAACAACGGCGAACCCGTCAGAACGTTGAACGTCGCGAAAAAATGGCCACGTTCGTCGATCTCGAATCGACGCGTGAACGACCGAATGTATCCGAGCGCCTGATCGCGGAATGTCGTGTCGGTCGTGTCACCCAGCAGCCGCTGAGCGTGGAGCAGATTGACCGCCAGCCAATTCATCGGATCCAGGTGTTCCGTCCTGTTCGCCCGCTGGCGATGAGTCGGATCCTCGATCATCTCCGGATAAGCCGCATCCGCCGGGTGGGCCGCAAGAAGACCCGTCTCAGAGTTGCGGAGAGACCAGAGATAGTCGGCCATCGATCGGGCCCACGCCAGATACGTCGGCTCCTGGGTTTGCCTGTAGAGAAAAGTCCAGGCCACGATCCACGCCCCGGCCGACGAGCTCGCACAATGAGGGGTTTCACCCGGCGGAAAGTGTCGGTTGAACGCCAGGGATCGGTCCTCGTCGATGATGTGCTTTCGAAGCGCGACGATCTGACGCCCCACGGCGACCGGGTCGATCTCGTACATACGATCCCAGAGCGGCAATGCCACCTTGAACTCCCCGTGTCCCTCGATCGCATCGTCTTCGAAAACATCGTATCCGCGATGGTCGCCCCACGGAAAGTAGCCTGACGGCAACGGCAGGTTTTCCAGATAGTAGCTCAGGTAATCGTCAGCCGCGTCGCGGTACTTCCCATCTTCCGCCAGATCCGACAGACCGTAGAGCAACCTGAGCAATCCACCGTCGAACTGGAGGTTATTCGTCCGCGGGCCCGCTCCGCCACGCCGATCAGCCACGTATAGCGACGTGGCCGCGTCGGGCGGTTTCTCTTCACGAATGTCGATCTGGCTCACAAACAGAGGGGTGTGGATATCGCCATAAACGTCACGACCCTTGGTGAGCAGCAGATCGGCGAACCCGATGATCGAAGCCGACCAGCTCTCAATCGGTATGCCGGATTCACCCTGGAAGACGCGATCGGTCGAAGTCAATCCGAGCAAGAGGAGCAGCACGCCCAGGGCATCCAACCAGAGGGGCTGGAAGTGGATGGGTCCCGACGGATCGCTCGTCAATCCGGGTACTTCGACACCCAACACCCCATACAAGAGAATCGGAATGCCATTGTAGAGCGCGTGGCCGAGGAGACAGGGCAGCAACGAACGAGAACGCACATACCACCAGCCGAAGATGGCGCCGACGGCAGTCGCGCCGGGAAACTGCCAGGGATTCAGATGGAAGGCGCCGAACAGAAGGGCGGAGATCAGAATAGCCCGGCCGGCTGAATAGTGGGCGAGGTATCCGCGTAGTATCACGCCGCGAAACAGACACTCCTCCGTGATCGGGGCGACGATCATGCCCACAAAAATCGAGAAAAGTATGTGGGAATCGCCACCGACCAGCCGAATGAACGATTCGCGCATCGACTCCGGTACCGGCATCATCGACTGAATCACATTGTCGATTTCCGACACCAGGAACACGCAACCCAGGAGTGTCATCACCATGCCCGGCAAGAGGGCCGTCGGCACCGGCCGTACGGGAAGCACGAATCGCCACGCCATGCCGCTCCGACGAACGCCGAGACGTATGCCATAGCCCAATGCCGCGATGTTCACCACACTCAGGAACAGGGGATGCGTGGTCACCCACTCGGCATCCAGCCCCATCGCCGTGATCCCGATCGGGAAAGACACCAGCGTCATCACAAAGACCACGAGCAGGAGCAGCCAGATCGACTGAGGTAGGTTGGGATAGCTGGGCGTCAGCGCCAAGGCTATGCCCCGTCCAGAATGTTCAGATAAACCTCACCCGTGCGCGTCCACGAATATTCACCGTGGACATAAGTGCGTGCGTTCTCTCTGAGCGCTCGCTGTTCTTCCGGAGACAGATCCAGACACGACCGGACTCGTTCCGCAAACGCTTCGTAGTCGCTCTCCGGAACAAGATAACCGCCCTCCCTCACGCTCTCTGTCAAGGCATCCACGTCGAACGCCACGACGGGCAGCCCTTCGTACATAGCCTCGAGAGGGGCGATCCCGTATCCCTCCACGTCGTTCGGATAAACGATGTTCGGCATGACGAACAGATCGCAGGAACGCCTCAGCATCGTCGTCGTATCATCATCCACACGGCCCAGCACCCTCACTCGATTCCCCAGACCCAACCGGGCAACCGCCTCACGAATGGGCGCGTTTTCGGAACCCTCACCGCAGATGACCACATAGATGTCGGGAAGTTCTGGAATCACCTGTTCGACGAATGGAACGATCCCTTTCCTCGGAATCTGACGACCGATGCTCAGAAGCACGCGGTCTTCCCCGAACCGGATGCCGTGATCGGCCTCGAACGTGCCACGCAAGAGTTCGTAGCGATCCTCCTCGAGCGGATCGGGCTGGATCCCGTTGTAGGCGATCCGAATCCGGTTTGTCGCGACACCCGCCCTTGACGCCAGCTCTCCGGTGTTGCGGCTGACCACACAGACCTGGTCGCAGGCCAGCGTGCCACGTCGAATCAGCCCGCTGAAGATCGACTCCCCCAACGCCAACTCGGCACCGTGGATCGTCACGACCAGCCGAGCCGACGTAAAAGGCCGCAGATACGGCGCAAGACAGGCTGTCACGCCATCCGCGAAGTAAACCGCATCCGGTCGCCAGGCCAGACATCTCCATAGAGATCGTATGAAGGCAAGAGGAATGAACCAGGCAAGATGGATCAGAGGATCGGGACGGAGCGCAATCAGGTGCACGCGTCGGCCGGCATCCACAAGGTGGCGGTAGAGATGACCGACAAACCGCTGGATCCCCCCGACGCTGGGTGGGAATCTGCGCGTCAGAAACAGAATGCGCTCGGCTCTCTGGGAATCGACCAAGGTATTTCCCATCGGCTCCGGGGTTCAGGACTCTACGATCTCCGAAAGTCGCTCCTCGAAGATCTCCCGCTCGGGTTCAGTGCCCACCGTCACTCGGAAGCATCGATCCAACGGAGGTGCACCCGGCTTTCGCACGAATACACCACGTGACTGGAGGGCGTTCAGAATCGCCTCTGCTCGTTCACGACTGCCGGCATCGAACGTCACGAAATTCGTTCCCGATGGGAGCGTGGGCAATCCCAACGAGGCTCCGATCCGATCGTAGTCCCTTCGCCCCGCCTCGACGCGCGTCACGACATCCTTTACGAACCCTGCATCGCCGAGCGAAGCCAGCGCACCGGCTTGAGCGATGCGATTGACGCCGAAATGCAGACGCACTTTGTCAAAAGCCACGGCCACGTCCTCGTGGCAGATCGCATACCCCACGCGAAGTCCCGCCATTCCGTGGGCTTTCGAAAACGTCCGAAACCGGATCACACGACCATCGACGGGCCCGATCGGCGAGATTGCACCAGCCGGTGCGAACTCGGCATACGCCTCGTCCAACAGCACCGTGCACGAGGCCGGCAGCGCATCCAGCATCGACGCGATCTCCGAAACCTCACACCACGTGCCAGCCGGATTATCCGGATTGGACAGATACAGCAGCCGCGCGCTCGACGCGTCCACCGCCTCGACGAGTGCCTCGAGGTCATTCCGATCCTCGCGATAGGGTCGTGTGACCAGTTCGCAGCCGAATCCGTTCACGTGGTAAACGAACGTGGGGTAGGCGCCGAAAGAAGCGACCACCGCATCCCCGGCCTCCACGAAGAGACGCACGGCAAGTCCCAGAAGATCGTCGATACCGGCACTGACCGCGATTTCCTCGGGTCGAACACCGTGGTGGATCGACAGAGCCACCTTGAGGTCGTGGTTCTCCGGATCGTTGTAGTGGCACACGCGTGACGCTTCTGCTCGCATCGCATCCAGCGCCACGGGGGAGACACCGAACGCACTCTCGTTCGCTCCCAAACGGGCATCGAATCGTCGTCCCATACGTCGCTCGATCGCCTCGGGGCCCACGAAAGGAATCGTCGCAGGCAGGGCGCTGACGATCGGCGTAAAGTTACGTTTATCAAACATTTAGCATCCGGAGCTGAGGGGTTTCAGAGCCGCTAAGTAAACGCCGAACATCTCCCGCTGCAACCGTGTTGTTTGGTCATCATCCTCCAAATCGGTTAGGTTTGCTCCGATCGGCCCTTCGCACTTCATGATCCCAAAATCCTCGATCTCCATTCCAAATGGTCCTGCTCGCGCTCATCCTGCTAGCCATCGATCTACACGCGTCATCGACGACCAATGTCATCGTCCGCGGAAGCGTGCGGGACGCGACGTCGGGACAGCCGCTCTCGCCCGCCACCGTTCGCGTCGATAACACCTATCTCGGAACGATCACCAGCCAGCAGGGTGAATTCGAACTGCGCATCGAACGGTTACCCGCGCGTCTGCTCGTGAGCCATATCGGATACGAATCGACCGATCTCACGATCTCCTCCTCCGGAAGCTACGACTTCCACCTCCTACCGGTAACTTACGAAATGGAAGAGCTCGTCGTCACGGCCGAAGACCCTGCGATCAGCATCATGCGCAAGGTGATCGAGCGGAAACGCCAGTGGCGGCAGGACCTGAAGACGTTTCGTGTCGACGCCTATAACCGGTTCACGCACCGCAAGGACTCGACGATCGTTTCCGTCATCGAAAGCCTGTCGGAAGCCTACTGGGATCACGAAAAGGGCTGGCGCGAAATCGTCAAATCCAGACGACAGACCAAGAACATCGACATCGAGGATTCGTTTCCGGCCGCCGTCTTTATCGACAACCTCTACGACGACAATGTCCTGGTCGCCGGGCACCGCCTTCAGGGCGTCACCCATCCCGACGCGCTCGATGTCTACGACTTTACGCTCGCCGGACGACGCCGGATGGACGATCGAACCGTCTACGACATCGAGGTTCGCTCAAAGAGTCCGCGATCGTCCGCCTTCGAGGGCCGCATCGCCATCCTGGACGAAGCTTATGCCATGCTCGAGGCCGACCTTCGTCCGAATGACTCTTTCATCTTCCCGCCTCCGCTGCGTCTCTTCAAGGTCACCTATCGCCAGCAGTACAGCGACTTTGGCGGAGACTACTGGCTCCCCATCGGAAACCGTGCGACCATTGTCCTCGACATCGGCATCGTAGGTTTCGGATCCCCTCGATTCGCGGAGAACCAGGTATCTCGTCTTTCAAACTACGAAGTCAACGTCTCCCTCCCCGATTCACTCTACCAGTCCGAGGACGTGACCACCGTTGACTCTGTGTCAGTGCAGGTCGATACACTCCTCGCCAAGGGTGGCTTGGCCCTCAGTCTCGAGCCCGAAGAGAAAGAAGCCTATGTCACCATCGACAGCACACAGACGCTCGAAAAGGTTTTCAGCCGGAAGGGTTTCTCGCTCGGATTTTCATACGCGACGACGATGACGGGGGTGATAGCGGGAAAAGCGAGGGCAAAGACGGTAAAAAGAAGAACCGACCTCTCTCATTCGGGCTGAAACCCACGCTCTACTACAATCGCGTCGACGCAGCAAGACTAGGAGGGCGCCTGCTCTCGCGGTCGAAATCACGAGATATCGAAGTCGGCGTCGGCTTCGATTACGGAACGAGGTCCAAATCGTGGAACCAGACTGTCAGGATCCACAAAGAATGGGGACCGCTCTCGGTCAACGCCACCTATTTCGATGGGATAGAACCCCGCTACAGCTCCGATCTTTACTCGCGATTCTCGGCCAGCATGCTTCCCCTCGTGGGCAAAGACGACTACTTCGATTACGTCGACACGAAGCGGTGGCGTGGGGGGCTCAGCCTCACGTCGCGCAGGCTGGACGCGAGACTCGATGTCGAGCTGAACCACGAGAGGCACGCTTCGGTCGCGAAATCGACGGACTACTCGATCGTCCGCACCTTCACACAACGTCCAAATCCGTCCATCGACCCCGGAAGGCTTCGCTCGGTCATCCTGCGATTGTCTCACAACCAGGAGGAAGGTCCACCCGCCCTTTTCGGTCAAAAAAAGCTCGAACTGGCGTTGGAACGGTCGCCTGGGGGCGTACTCTCGAGCGACTTCGACTTTACGCGTCTTGCGTTCCGCGCGGTCTGGCGCTTTCCGACTTTCTACAGCCGTCGTCTGCTCCCGAACACGCTCGACGTGAGTCTGATCACGGCCACGTCTTGGGGTCGTCTCCCTCGGCAGCGATTCCCGATCCTCGACGTCAGCCTCGACGGCTGGAACGAGCCGGGAGCCTTGCGCGCGCTCGTCACCTATCCCTACGAGGGAGAAAAGACCCTCGGATTCACGTGGGAACACAATTTCCGGACGCTCGCTTTCGAATGGCTCGGTTGGGACGCGCTCGTCAGACGCTCCATCGGCTTCATCCTCTACGGAGGTCACGGACGGACGTGGATCCCGGACGCTCGGCTCGCCGGACTGGCCGACACACCCCAGTACCAGGACCGGTTCCACCACGAGGTCGGTCTCTCCGTCAACGGCATCTTCTCCCTGTTTCGGATCGACTTCACCCAGCGCCTGGATCGTTCTGACTTCGTCGTCGGGATGGGCATCGCCCGGCTCTTCTGACGACCCCCCTCTCCCGCCGGTCCTGAGCATCGTCTAAGTATCGACCGAAGTTCGCTCTACCGAAGGGTAGCCTGCGTATATCGGGCTCCCCGTCTTTCTTCGTGCCTTCGCGACTTCGTGTTCGTTTTTTCTCTACGTGAACCTCAACCCTCGACAACTCCAGGCTGTCCACGCGCCCATCGGCCCCGTCCTCGTCGTAGCCGGACCCGGGACGGGGAAGACCCGCGTTCTTACGGAGCGCATCCGCTATCTCGTCACCTGCCACGGGGCTCCTCCCGAATCGATTCTGGCCCTGACCTTCACCAACCGGGCGGCCGGCGAGCTGGCGGACCGACTGACAGACATCCAGCCGCTCGATCAACCGATCCAGGCAGCGACGTTCCATCGTTTCTGCCTGAACGTACTCCGAACACACGCATCGACGGCCGGGCTGCATCCTCGCTTTGCGCTGGCCGACCCCGATCTTCAGCGCACGGTGCTCTATCGATCGATTCCGAACCTGAGTGCGGAAGAAAGCAACCTTTTGAACACCGTCCGCCATCTCGAAGCCATCAAACGGAAGCGACGCGAAGACGACCACCCGCTCTCGACGGGCGACCGTGAACTCTACGAAGCTTACACCGAAGAAATGAAGCGGGAAAGACTACTCGACTTCGACGACCTCATCACGCTAAGCATCGATCTCTTTCGGAAAAACCCTTCCGTCCTGGCCGATTACCAGAATCGCTGCGCGCACATCCTCGTCGACGAATTCCAGGACACCGACCGGTCCCAGTACGAGCTCCTCCATCTCCTGGCAGAGCGGAGTCGAAGTCTGTTCGTCGTCACCGACGCTCGCCAAACGATCTACGCGTGGCGATCCGCCGACCCGGAAAACCTGGTCCGTCTCCGTCGTGATTTTCCGAAGCTATCACCCCCGCTGACCCTGGAAGAGAATTACCGATCCTCACGGAACATCCTCGCTGCGGCATCGGCCGTCATCACGCCCTCGAGCAACGAACCCTCACCCATCCGTTCGATGCGCGAAGGCGCACCGATCAGAGTTCTCGCCTTCCCATCGTCTCTCGACGAAGCACGGTTCATGCTCGGCGAAATCAAAAGCCAGCTGGGTCAGGATGATCTCCAACCACCTGACATCGCCGTCCTCTATCCCCAACACGCGATCGGGGACGAAATCGAGCGCGTCTTCATGGAAGGCACGCTCCCCTGTTCACTTGCTCATCAAAGAGGGACCTTCGAACAGCCCGTCATACGACACTGTCTCTCGGCGTTGCGATACGCCCTGAACAGCGAGAATGACGCCGGTCTCGAGGACTTCCTCCGCAAGGAGCTCGATGCGTTCGATCTCGCCATCTATCCGGCTATCCGCGCGCATCAACGCCAACGAGGAACCAGCTTCAAACAGGCCGTCTTCGACTACATCCAAACCGCCCCACGAGAGACGCGTCGACTCGTAGAACGTGTCGTCGGACTCGCCGGATCGGCCGCCGGCGCCCTTCAGCACGGAAGTCGACAATCCTTCTCGAGTCTGGTTTCCGACCTGCTCGATCAGCTCCATCAGGAGACCGAGCCCACAGTGCGGGCGGAACTCGAGAGAGTCAGCGATCCAGCCGCCCTCTCAGAAGTCACCTCTGTTGCGCAACACGTGAGCACCATCCTCGACCGCAAGGGTCGAATCTACGTCACAGGCGATGAAGTTCTCGCGCATCTGGTCGCACGCATCCTGCGCCGTGGTTTCAGGGGGAATGGGGCCGAAATCCTCGTTGCCTCCCGCGGTCACCGTATGGACCTGAGCGACGAAGCGATCGCTCTTTCTGTCGATCGGAACCCGGTAGACCCACTCCTCTCCCTCACGAGCGACGGGATGGGACCCGTGCTTACGGCCTACAAGGTCGTACAGCTGCTCCTCACGCCTTCCGATCGAGATCTTCAGGACTACGTCGCCCTCGACGTCGAAACCACGGACATCGATCTCGACAGGGCCGAAATCATCGAGCTGGGCGCCGTACGCGTGCGGCGCGGAAACATTATCGGTCGTTTCCACACGATGGTCCGGCCCAGGGGCAAAGTCACACCCGGCGCCGTCGAGACACACGGCATCACGAACGCCGCACTGTCCGATGCCCCGACGTTTCGTGACGCCGGTCATCGATTTGTGAATTTCGTCGGGAACGACGTTCTTATCGCTCACAACGGTTATGGCTTCGATTTTCGGGTACTCAACCGCGAGTTCGATCGCAACGGACTGGCCCGGATCCCCAACGCCCGGTTCGACACGCTGCCCCTGGCTCGGAGCTACTACCCCGAGGGCCCCAACTCGGTCGACGCCCTGGCTGACCGATTCAAGATCGACATCGAGACCGGCCGTCACCGTGCGCTCCACGACGCTCGATTTCTTCACCAGATTGTCCAGGGTCTGATGCGCGAGAGAGCGGCAAGGGCCCGCAAGGGCGCGCTCGAGAGTGCGCTCGACACAGTCGCGCTCGCTCTCCTCTTCCAACCTTCCGATTTCGACCGTCGCTGGACCCCCGAAGAAGAGATCCTCTACAACCTGGGCGGCATGCGACTCCTCGGTCCATCCAACACGGAATGCGCGAGCCTTTGTCGCGCCTTTCCCAGATTGTCGCCCGAGACCCTCGCCACCCGCATCCGGAGCGCGCTTCGGGAAGAGCCGACCGCCTCGAAACTCGCCTCCCAGGCGCCCGAGCAGATGCAGCGATTGAAGAACCTCTCGAAGACGTTCGAGCGAAGGACGTCGACCACGAGAGAGGCCATCGAACAGCTTCTGGACTTTGCGGGTCTGCATCGCCTGGAAAGCGATCGTCAACGTTCGAACGCGGTTCACCTCCTCACACTCCACGCCGCCAAAGGCCTCGAGTTTCGCCACGTCTACATCTGCGGCCTGGAAGAGAAGACGCTCCCCAACGCCCGCGCAGTCAACACCGGCAACCGAGATGAAATGGACGAACAAAGGCGTCTCCTTTACGTCGGCATGACTCGAGCGAAGGACCGACTGACCCTCACACACGCCGAGCGGAGACCGGGTCGGGCAAACCTCGAGCCGTCCCACTTCCTCGCAGACATCCTCCCTCATCTTCGCCAATCGTAAGAGGTAGGCGGTCGGTCGTCGGAAAAGCTTCAGATAATTTGTCCTCCTCCCAAACACGGGGCGTATAATATGTTTCGTCCCCACCGGAATCTTCCGGCCAGGGTTTTCCCTCCGTGTTCTCCGTGTCCTCAGTGGCTGCCTTGTCTTTCGGGGTTTTCTTGTCCAAACCGGTCTACTTCATCTCCGACATTCACCTCGGCGAACCCTACCCACAACGGAATCCCCGCGAAAAGGAAGATGCTCTCATCGCGTTTCTCCAGCACGTGAGGGAGCGTGCCGACACGCTTTACATTGTCGGCGACCTCTTCGATTTCTGGTTCGAGTATAAACGGTCCGTTCCAACAACGGGTGCCCGCGTGGTCTTCGAACTGTATGCGGCCGTGCAGGGCGGACTGCGCATCGTCAGTCTCCCGGGCAACCACGACATCTGGATCGGTGATTACCTGTCGCGGCAGGTGGGTCTCGAACTGCCCGGAGGCCCCGTCGATACGGAAATCCAGGGGCGCAGGGTCCTCATTGCCCACGGCGATGAATTCCGCGAAGACCTGCCCTTCCGTATCAGCCGTGGCATACTCAAAAGTTCCTTCTGCATTCGCCTGTTCAGCTGGATCCATCCCGACGTCGGCGTGAGGCTGGGCCGATGGACCTCTCACCTGTCCGAGGCCAGGACGGGAAACACACATGTTCACAACAGGCGAGTTTACACCAAAGCCGCGAATCGATTACTCGCTGGAGACGCCGACGTGGTCGTGTTCGGCCACTATCACGCGCCGATTGTCGAACAGCTCGACGGAGGCACGTTGATCGTCCTCGGCGACTGGGTCATCGAAGACAGCTATGCTGTTCTGGAAGATGGGACGTTCAGACTCATGCGGTGGGAAAACGGCAAGGGCGTGGAAGTCTCATCGACGGTCGCGACAGCGTGACGACGCCGGCGTTCAGAAAATGATCCTCGCCATCGATCAGGGCACGACGGGAACGCGGGCCGTCATCGTCGACGCCACCGGGCGCTACGTGTCATCAGCCTACCAGGAGTTCCCCCAGATCTTTCCCCAGCCCGGCTGGGTCTCGCACGACATCCGCGAGATCTGGACCTCCACGACCGACGTGATCGACAAGGCTCTCTCCGACGCCACCTCGTCCGAAATCGTCGGAATCGGCATCACCAACCAACGTGAAACGACCGTCATCTGGGACCGCAGGACCGGCGAGCCGGCTCACGACGCCATCGTCTGGCAATGCCGTCGCACGACCGACCTGTGTCGGGCGTATCGCGATGCGGGACTCACGGACACCGTCGCCGAGAGAACCGGACTCGTCATCGATCCCTATTTCTCAGCCACTAAAATCGTATGGCTGCTCCAAAACGTGAAAGGGCTCCGTCAACGAGCCGATGCAGGGGAGCTCTGCTTCGGAACGATGGACAGCTTCCTCCTCTTCAAGCTGACGGGGGGCGCAGTTCACGCGATGGACGTCACAAACGCGTCTCGTACGATGATCTTCAACATTCACGATCAGCGATGGGACGACGATCTCTGCGAAGGCTTCGACATCCCGCCATCCCTTCTTCCCGAAGTCTACCCGTCAGCCCACGCTTTTGGAGTCACGGTGAGCGGCCTCGGTTCGCTGCCCGCCGGGATCCCCATCGCGGGAATGGCCGGAGACCAGCAATCGGCCCTCTTTGGACAACGCGGAACCTCCATCGGGGACATCAAGAACACTTACGGAACGGGCTGCTTTACCCTCTTCCAGACGGGTGATCGTGCGATCGCATCCCACAACGGGTTACTCACGACCATCTCCTGTGGCGCCAACGGTCTACCTGCCTATGCACTCGAAGGTGCTGTCTTCAGCGCGGGTTCGGCCGTTCAATGGCTCCGCGACGGTTTGGGGATCATTCAAAACGCCGCCGATACCGAGGATCTTGCCCGCTCGATTTCCAACACCGATGGCGTCTACCTGTCCCCGCTTTCACCGGCCTGGGCGCGCCGCACTGGGACCCGGACGCCAGGGCAACGCTCGTCGGCATCACGCGCGGCACCGAACGGGCCCACATTGCGCGCGCGGCTTTGGAATCGATCGCCTACCAAACCGCCGACCTCATCCACGCCATGTCCGCCGACGCCGGCAGCCCCGTTACATCCCTTCGTGTCGACGGTGGCGCGTCGGCCAACGACTTTCTCTTGCAGTTTCAGGCCGACATCCTCGACGTGACTGTCGTTCGGCCCAGGAACATCGAGACCACAGCCATCGGCGCAGCCATGCTCGCTGGCCTCGTCACCGGCGTCTGGCAGTCGTCGGACCTCTCGGACCTCAATCCTCCGGAAAGAACCTTCGACCCATCAATGGATGCCGACCGACGCGCCTCATTGCTCCACGGTTGGCATCGTGCGGTCGACACCGCTCGCCGCCACGGATCGCTGTAGCCACCACACGCATAAGACCGCTTAAGTTGTGGCTACGCGTCCCTGTGCACAATACAGGGACGAGGGGATCGCATCGTCTATCAAAAACCCGCGCCACGCCTCGCCCTCGTGCTCTGCACGAGGGTGCTGTTCGGCGTAACCCTGATGCTCAACCCGAGTAGGGCGCAATCGCTTTAGACCGCAAGTATTCGACATTCAGATCGAAGCCCAGGCCCGGCCGACGTGACAGATGCAGATGTCCATCGCGAACGTCGAGCGGATGATCGACCAGGACATCATACGCGTTGAGCTTTGCGCGGCTCGTCTCGAGCTTGTAGAAATTCGGAACCGTCATCATCACGTGGGCGCCGGCAACGACGTTGATCGGGCCGCTCGCATCGTGAGGCGTGATCGGAACATAGTAGGCTTCAGCCAATGTCGCGATCTTCTTCAACTCGGAAATGCCACCGGCCCAGGTCACGTCGGGCATCACATAATCGGCCAGTTTGTTCTCGAAGATGGGGACGAACTCATAGCGGGTATGGAGTCGTTCCCCTACACAGATGGGCACACTGATATGCTCGCGGACTTGAGCCAGCGCGTTGTAGGACTCGACAGGAACCGGTTCCTCGAACCATCCGATCTTGTAGGGTGCGAGCCGGTCCGCGAGACGGATCGCGGTTGCTACGTCGAACCGACCGTGACAGTCGATCAGGATCTCCGTTTCGGGACCGACAACCTCACGAACGGCGGCAATCAGGGCGACACCGTGCTCCTCGCCCCCGAACGACATCTGTCCACTCAGATAGCCCCGCGATTCTTCGGGTTGCGTGGGGGAAAGGATCCGTCTTGAGCGCCGTGTGTCCCGTATCGACGATCGCCTTGCAGTGAGCGGCCGTCGCGTCGATTTCCCTGCGGCCGCCCGGATGCGTATAAAGGGCAATCGATTCCCGAACAGGACCCCCGAAAAGGTCATAAATCGGTTGACCCAATTCTTTCCCGCGGATGTCCCAAAGGGCAATGTCGATCGCGCTGACAACGTTCGAAGTCGCCCCACGCGTACCCATATACGTGAAAGCGCGGAAAACCTCGTTCCAGATCGCCTCGATGTGCGAGACGTCTTTCCCCTTCAGAAGATGCTCGCACTCTCCTAGGATCGCGCAGACCGCACGGTTGGCGTATCGGTAAGTGCCCGTAATCTCACCCCAGCCTGTCAGACCCTCATCCGTGTCGATCTGGAGAAAGACGTATTCTCGTTCGTAACCGAGAGATTCACCTGCCGTATCCAAGTAGGGTGCTTGGGATTGAATAAGCCAGGGAACAACGCGTGAAATTTTCATGCACGTCCTCCTCAAATTTCCATCCACAACGCTCAACCATTCCCGGTAAACATCCTCGAACCGGTTTGTCAGCCTCGCTTTACAGCTCGACCGTACACGAAAAAACCGCCGACGCGGTAACGTCGGCGGTTCATCGATTCTCCAAGGGGCTAACCGAGCAAATCCACACGCCCCCCAACGCCTTCCTGCCGCCCCGCGTTGATCTGCCGAAAGGTATTGTTCAGCAGACCTTGACTCGCGCGTCGCGGCGTTTCGACGCTTCCC
This sequence comes from Candidatus Latescibacterota bacterium, assembly GCA_965198115.1. GTDB lineage: Bacteria > Latescibacterota > UBA2968 > UBA2968 > UBA2968 > UBA6620. Next base: position 6,129,634 of record OZ240241.1, read on the forward strand.
TCTGCGTTCTTTGGTGCCGGAAGAGGCCCCCGAGGCATCGCGAAGTTCTGAAGCAGCATCTTCGGGCTGAGATCGGGGCCTGCTACGCGTCCGGGCATGGAATCCTCCAGGAAAAGGGGTGGTCCTTTTCCATCCATGGGGTCGGACGTCAATCCTTGACTGCTTCAAGAATAGCGCATTTCAAATGTTGGTGCAAGCACCTTTTTTGACATTACTTCTTAATCTACTCGACTTACGATCTGTGGAAATGGGGTGGCGATCGCAGACGGTTGTGGCTGCCCATGTTCCAGCCACCCTATCACAGGCTGAGTCGGATCAGGACAGAAACTCGGACTAACTCTCAGAAGATTTGTCTTGGACAGAACCAGGAACATACTCATAGGCCTGTTCGCTGCGGCCACGGTAATCGGGTGGCTCTGTTTCGACGAACGGTTGTTCCCGATCGGCGACAATGCCGAATTCATCGTTCTGGCACGCAGCATCCTGCAGGGCGAGGGACTCTCCTACATCAATGGTCCGATCCCGGAGCCTTCCAGCAAATATCCACCCGGATTCCCTCTGATCCTCACCATCCCCGAGCTGATCAGTCCGGGGAATCTCGACCTGATGAAGTCGGTCAGCATCTTCTTTTTCGCCCTCGTCGTTCCGCTCACGTGGATCCTCATCCGCAAAGTGGATTCCGAGGAAATGGCGTGGCTCGGACAGGGTGTGTTCTGGCCTCCACTCACCTGATCGATTACTCCCACATGATTCTGTCCGAGATGCCCTACGCGGCCTTCTCGCTAGCGGCGCTATGGGTCGTGATCGAGTCGCGTCGACTCATCGACGACCGACGCGCTGCCGCCTTCATCGCGCTGGCGGTCGTCCTGACCTTCTACATACGGTCGATCGGAGTGGCGCTCGTCGTGGGGGCCATCGTGGCACAGTTCCTCGACGGGCGCACCAGGCGGGGTCTGCTCCTCACCGGAGCGTCCTTTCTGCTTGTCCTTCCCTGGATGCTCATCAGCGGCGTTTACTTCGATCAACTCACCCACGTCAACCCGTACCAGACTGAGCAGAGTACCTCGGTCTCGGTGAACAGCCTGCTCGACCGCCTCGGTACGAACGCCCTGGCCTACGGCCTGGGACACCTGCCGAACGCTTTGATACCTTTCCAGCACTTCTCCCGGGAATCCGGTTGGATCACGAAGACGGTGGCGATCTTTCTGGACATCCTGATCGCCTATTTCTTCGTCAGTCGGCTCAGACAGGGAAAGCAGCGCGTGGTAGGGATCTACCTCGGTGTCTACCTGGGGGTCGTTCTCTTCTGGCCCGAGGTCTGGGGTGACATCAGGTTTATCGTACCCGCCATTCCATTGTTCATCTATGCGGTCTTATGCGGAATGAAAGAACTCCTGTCCGCAGCGGGCCAGGAGAAAGCTGGACGCTGGGCGTTCATCGCCCTCGGTATTCTGTTGTTCTCGTCGAATGCCTTGGCCAGTTGGTGGAAGTTCCCTGACGATACGTCCTATCACAAGGCCTGGCAGCACTACTTCGCTGCGGCAACCTGGGTCCGAGCGAACACCCATCCAGATGCGATCGTCGCGTGCAGGAAACCTTACCTCCTGCACGTCGTCTCGGGCAGGAGAACCATTTCGTATCCCTGGAAAGAACCCAAAGAAATCCTCTTTGCTTTCGAGAAACAGAACGTCGATTTCGTCGTCCTCGATCAGATTTCCAAATCCTCGCAGGAATACCTGGCACCTACAATCAGGCAGAACAGGAAGAACTTCCTGGCCGTTCAGGTCTACGATCGTCCTCAGACGATGGTCCTGGAGTTCTTTCCTGATTCACCAAAAGACTCGAACAACCGGATACAGAGGAAGCTCGCAGCTCTGAGGAAGGCCCTGGGTTACGCGCCATCGAACAAAAGACTATGGAGACAACTCTTCTCCGTTGGGACGATGCTTCAGCAGAGAGGCAGCCTTGACCAGGCCCTCGAAGTCTACGAGGAGGTCTCACTCGAAATGGAGAACAACTCGATCCTGTTCCACAACCTCGGGCTCCTCTACTCTGCACGCGGCCGCTACGATGAGTCGGCTGTAGCCTTCGAGAAGGCAGTCGCCATGTCGCCGGAAAGGGCGGCCGGCCACCTCGGGCTGGCTCAAGCCTATGAGAAGCTGGGAAAGGATACCGAGGCGGTAGCCGCGGCTCGAAGATCGATCGCCGTGAACGCGACGGCTAAAGCCCACCGATTCCTCGGGAGAACCGAACGCCGGGCGGGTAGCCTTGAAGCAGCGGAGAACGCCTATCGGAAAGCACTGGAAATCGACGCCGGAGACAATCAGTCGTGGTACGGCTTGGCTTCCCTTCTATCGGAAAGAAGGGAATTCGACGAAGCGGCCCAGATCCTACACGACCTGGTCAGGAAACTGGAGCATCAGCCTAAAATAAGGCTCTATCCGGGTTTCTCAACGGTGAAACTATAGAATGACAAGGTCATAGATCGTTCCCTACGCTTGGTTGTGTGTGTAGGACAATCAAAGCGAAGGGGGTGCAACCTATGACCGGGAGCAGATTACTATCGAAACTGCTGAGATTCAAGGGGTTCCGTGTTGTCAGCTGGTGGTTTGAGGGGAGAAGCTGCTTCGTCATCGCCGTAAAGCCACATAAGAATGGTTGTTGTTGTCCGGAGTGCGGCCGTCGAGGTAAAATCGTCCGCACAATGCCCATCTGCGTCGGTGGCGTGACATTCCGGTGTGCGGGTGGAGGGTCTGGCTTCTCTACCATCCTCGGGAGATTCGGTGTCCTACCCACGGTCGTGTGGTCGAGGAGATTCCGTGGGCGGAGCGGTTCTCTCGGGTGACGTATCGCTTCGAGTATGCCATGCTGCGCTACTGCCAGACCATGACGCAGAAGGCGGCGTCCGAGTTGCTGCGCATCTCTGCCTCGACGCTGTCGGATCTCCTTCACCGATCCATCACGCGGCTTCGTGAAGGTCATCGTATCCGAGGGCTCAAAACCATCGGGATCGACGAGATCTCCTACGCCAAGCGTCACAGGTACGCCACGCTCGTTTACGATCTGGACCGCTCCTGCGTGGGTGTGGGTTGGCCGCGGCAGGGCGCGTAAAACGATCGATCGGTTCTTCACAGAGGCTCTCAGTCCCTACCAGAGATCCAAGATCGAGTGGGCCTGCTGCGACATGAGCGAAGCTTACATCGGAGCCATCCAGGAATATTGTCCGAATGCCAAGCTGGTCCTCGATCGCTTTCACATCGTCAAGGCTCTCAATGCCGCCGTTGACGAGGTCCGTAAGGACCAGTGGCGTAAAGCTGCCCCGGATGAGCGCAAAGCCATGAAGGGCCTCCGATGGCTCCTCTACCGGCACTCAGCGACACGCTCCAGAGGGGATACTCGGACACTCAAAGCACTGGAGAAGGCGAACTACCGAATCTATAGAGCCTGGAGACTCAAGGACGAGTTCGAGCAGTTCTGGGAATACAAAGCGCCCTGGGCTGCCGAACGCTTCCTGAAATGCTGGACGACGTCCGCACTCAGAAGTCGACTTGAACCCCTGCGAAAGTTCGTCAGGACCCTGCGACAGCACTTCTTCGGCGTCCTCGCATTCGTGAACACGCGTCTTACCAACGCCATCGCCGAAGGCCTCAACCGAATCGTCCAAATCGTCAAGAACCGAGCCAGCGGATTCCGCACACTCGACGCATTCAACGATATGATCTTCCTTACCGTCGGAGACATAAACATCCCTGAGCAGATTCCGAAGAGGTTCCGCACACTCTAACCGCGCCCCCATGCCAGGAACCACGGCACCTTCACCCACTTCATCTCGTTGAGAGATCCGGATATAGCCTAAAATAAGGGCGGACCTGGTCGACGTTCTCCTCCATATAGGTCGCACGGAAGACGCAGACCGAAATTTTCGAGTCCTAGTGAACAATCACGCCGAGATGACTCTTCGGGGTGACCTGTCTCAGAGAACTCGAGCGCTCGCCGATCGACTGGGGGCCCAACTCGGTGTATCGGCCGTATCACTCCTGCCGGGGAAGGGGAACTGATCGCGGAAGAATTCGTTCAGCGATCAGTCTTGGAATAGACAAGTCGATCGACAATGTGCAGCGTGCACAACAGCGACGGATGACTCTATCATTCAACCACACTCGCCACCCAACACATTTCAGCCTGTGCACACGATCTACACACTCCTCGTAGTGCTCGCTCTTCACCCCGCAAAAGCGGAGGACCGAAAACCTCTTACCGTCCTCTTCTTGGGCGACAGCATCACCGCGGGTTACGGTCTGGCCAACGTAGACGATGCGTTTCCCGCTCTGCTCCAGAGCCGTATCGACAGTCTCGGTTGGGACGTCAAAATCATCAACGCGGGACTGAGCGGCGAAACATCCTCGGGTGGACTTCGCAGGATCGACTGGTTGCTACGACGTCACATCGACGTGCTTGTCCTCGAACTCGGAGCGAACGATGGTCTGCGAGGCGTCGCTCTCGACCTGACGAAACAGAACTTGCTCGCGATCGTGAAAAAAACGAAGGCGGCCCTTCCCGATGCCCGCATCATCATCGCGGGAATGGAAATGCCGCCCAATCTGGGTGAGGATTACGCCTCTGCGTTTCGTGAAATATTTCCAGCGATCGCGCTCGAAACCGAGTCTGACCTGATTTCATTCCTGCTCGAAGGCGTCGGAGGCAAACCGGATCTCAACCTCGCCGACGGCAAACATCCCAATGCCGCTGGCCACCGTCTCGTCGCCGAAACAGTGTGGCCCGTGCTCGCGCGCCATCTTCGCGAACTAACAACGTCATCTCCCTGACAAGACCCCATCGCTTTTTATCCCCCAGCCAGGAAGAGATCGTCGACCCGAACATTTTTCCCCCGCCGCTGTAGACTCAATACTCCGCACGGAGCACTTCGAGGGGCGGCCGTGACGCAACGCCTCGACTGTTTGCAGCCCCCACGACGACTGTCAAACCCGCCACGATCGCGAAAACCGCGAACACCTCCACACCAGGCCGCACGAACCCCACGTCGAAAACGGTCACTGAAAGCGCCCAGGCGGCGCCAACGGCAAGGCATCCCCCGGCCAATCCGGCCAGGCTACCCAGCAACAGATACTCGAGAAGCAGGATACGATGGATCTGTTTTCTCGACGCGCCAATCGTCCGCAGCAAGACGCTTTCCCGGATCCGTTGATAGCGACTCGAAATCACGGCCGCCGTGAGGACGATCAACCCTGTACCGACGCTGAACAGAGCCATAAAACGCATGACGAATCCCACGCGTGACAGGACATCGTCGGCCGTTTTCAACACTAGCCCCAGATCGATGACGGAGACGTTTGGAAAGCGCTTCACCAGACGGCGTTGCATCAGCGCGGACACCTCCGTCGAAGACACGCGCGACGTTACAACCTCGAACTGTGGCGCTCCTTCGAGCACCCCGGCTGGAAAAACGACCCAGAAATTCGGTTGAATTCGCTGCCAGTCGATCTGTCGGGTGCTGGCAACGACACAATCGATCGGCACACCCTGCACGTCGAATGTCAACGAATCACCCAGTTCCAGCCGCAGATTTCGGATCAGACTCTCACCGACCGAAATAGGGACGGGCCCCTGATCGGGATCGTGATCCCCAATCCACTCACCCTCAGTCACCGTCTCCGAATCGAACAGAAAGGATCGGTATGTCGAGCGATATTCACGTGTCAGCACCCAGGTAGAAGGCCGACGCTCCCTATCCATCATCGCCTGGATCGCTTCCCCTTTGACCGAAGCCAGTCGCATCGTCACCACCGGCACCTTGTGCACGACCGGGAGACCCTGATCTCTCAGAACCCCGATCACGTCCTCTGTCTGATCCGGTTGCACATCGAACAGAACGACATTCGGTCGATCGCCCCCGCCGGCCAGAGCGACCTGGTTCAAAAGCGTATCCTGCATCAGGTAAAGCGTCGAAATCAGGAAGGTCCCGAGCCCCAGCGACAAAACCAGCACGTGAGTTTGATTCCGAGGCCGGTAGAGGTTCGCTGCTCCCTGGCGCCACACATACGGCCACGAACGAGGCAAGAGCCGGCGCACAATACGAGTCAATGCATAGGCCGCGGCGGCCAGAACGACGAAAGCGGCGACCATCCCGGCGGTCAGACCCAACCCGTTCCTGAGTCCCCCCATGTGCGCGATCGACAGCGTCGACACGATCGCAAGAACCAGCCCTGCGATCACGAACTGCGCAGGATCAGGGCGTCGGGTCCCTTCGTACGAAGCCCTCAAGCTCAACAGGGGCGATACTCGACGAACCGCAATCAACGGGAACATCGCAAAGAGCAACGACAAACCCGTTCCGATTCCCACTCCCTGAATCACGGCCTCGACATCGACTTCCGTATCCACGTCCACTGGCAGCAAATCACTCAACACGTAAGGCAGGATACCCTGTAGCACCGCTCCGCCCACCGCCCCCATCGACGAACCTAACGCTCCCAGCCCCAACGTCTGAACCACGTAAACGGCCAGAGCCTGCGTGGGCTGAGCACCCAGACAACGCAAGACAGCGACCGTCGACAGCTTCTGACGGATGTAGACGTGGATGGCGCTCGCTACACCTACACACCCCAGCAGAAGAGCCGCGAAACCGGACAGACTCAGATACCGATAGAGGTTGTCCAGGGTGCGACCCATCCTTCTGACGCGGCGGGAAACCGTCTCATACCGAACCCCGTGCTTCTCGCGGAATCCCCGGAGATACCGCGTCAAAGCTGTCATATCGGTCTCAGCTGGAAGCTCGAACGTGACCCGATAGGACACGATGCTACCGTGTTGGATCAGCCCCGTCGCATCCAGATCCCTCATCGGTATGAACACACGAGGCGCGGCATCCATTAAGGCAGCCGATTCACCCGACACGGCCTCGACACGTCCCACGATTTCGAACGTAGAAGTGCCCAATCGCAGAACATCACCGACGTTCACGTCATACTGGATCATCAGTGCCGCATCGACCAGGGCCGTTCCCGAACCGAATCGCGTCGCACGTGCATCGGACGGCGTTGTACGGAACGTCCCGTAGAACGGAAACTCACCCTGAATCGCGCGAGCCTGAATCAGCCGCGTCCCGTCAACCCGGGGGAAGTAGACCATCGACGCGAACCGCACTTCCCTCGCCTGGCGACCCCCGAGGGAATCGATCAAAGCCTCAGTCGCGTCGTTAAACGGTCGCTGACTCGACAGCTCGAGATCCGCACCCAGAAGAGCCTTCGCCTGCGTCTGAACCGCCCGTTCCAGATGACCACCCACCGACCGGATTGCTACCAGGGCGCCGACGCCCATCGCAATACACGAAAAGAACAACAACAGGCGTCGTCGATACGTCCGCGTATCGCGCCACGCCATTTTCCACACCCACGGATCGAGAAAAACAGTCATTTCAATGTTCTCACCTTCCCCTGCGGGCTCCACCTCCGCCACCGGGTGACTCAGGTCGTCCCTTCGGCCTTCCTTCGTGTCTTCGTGTCTTCGTGGTTCAGCTTCTTGTTTCCCGTAAGCTCGCCGCCGTGCAGGCGAATCACCCGATCCGTTCGGCCGGCCAACTCCAGATCGTGTGTCGCCATCAACAGCGTCGTTCCGGCTTCCCGGTTCAGATCGAACAGAAGATCCACGATCGTGTGACTCGTATCCGCATCCAGGTTTCCGGTCGGCTCATCCGCGAACAGAATTCTCGGACGGTTGATGAAGGCTCGGGCAATCGCGACGCGCTGCTGTTCTCCGCCCGACAACTGCGCCGGGTAGTGATCCATTCGATCCCCCAGACCAACGCGATCGAGAAGCTCTGCGGCCTGGCGCTCGACCTGACGTTCCCCACGCAGCTCCAACGGTACCATCACGTTCTCGATAGCCATCAACGTCGGGATCAGCTGAAAACTCTGGAACACGAATCCCACGCACATGCCACGAAGATCCGAAAGCTGATCTTCCGTCAAATCATTGAGCGCCACATCGAGCAGAAGGATCGACCCGGCCGTCGGCCTGTCCAGCCCGGCACAGAGCCCCAGCAACGTCGTTTTACCGCTTCCTGATGGTCCCACGAGCGAACACGCCTCGCCCTGTGTCACATCGAATGTCACGTCTTTAAGCACCACCAGCTCGTGCGATCCGGTCGAATACCGCTTCGTCAGATTCTCTACTCGAAGCATCCTCATTCCTTGGTCGAGACATTAAAAAGGCTCTATCCGGGTTTCTCAACGGTGAAACTATAGAATGACAAGGTCATAGATCGTTCCCTACGCTTGGTTGTGTGTGTAGGACAATCAAAGCGAAGGGGGTGCGACCTATGACCGGGAGCAGATTACTATCGAAACTGCTGAGATTCAAGGGGTTCCGTGTTGTCAGCTGGTGGTTTGAGGGGAGAAGCTGCTTCGTCATCGCCGTAAAGCCACATAAGAATGGTTGTTGTTGTCCGGAGTGCGGCCGTCGAGGTAAAATCGTCCGCACAATGCCCCATCCGCGTCGGTGGCGTGACATTCCGGTGTGCGGGTGGAGGGTCTGGCTTCTCTACCATCCTCGGGAGATTCGGTGTCCTACCCACGGTCGTGTGGTCGAGGAGATTCCGTGGGCGGAGCGGTTCTCTCGGGTGACGTATCGCTTCGAGTATGCCATGCTGCGCTACTGCCAGACCATGACGCAGAAGGCGGCGTCCGAGTTACTGCGCATCTCTGCCTCGACGCTGTCGGATCTCCTTCACCGATCCATCACGCGGCTTCGTGAAGGTCATCGTATCCGAGGGCTCAAAACCATCGGGATCGACGAGATCTCCTACGCCAAGCGTCACAGGTACGCCACGCTCGTTTACGATCTGGACCGCTCCTGCGTGGTGTGGGTTGGCCGCGGCAGGGCGCGTAAAACGATCGATCGGTTCTTCACAGAGGCTCTCAGTCCCTACCGGAGATCCAAGATCGAGTGGGCCTGCTGCGACATGAGCGAAGCTTACATCGGAGCCATCCAGGAACACTGTCCGAATGCCAAGCTGGTCCTCGATCGCTTTCACATCGTCAAGGCTCTCAATGCCGCCGTTGACGAGGTCCGTAAGGACCAGTGGCGTAAAGCTGCCCCGGATGAGCGCAAAGCCATGAAGGGCCTCCGATGGCTCCTCTACCGGCACTCAGCGACACGCTCCAGAGGGGATACTCGGACACTCAAAGCACTGGAGAAGGCGAACTACCGAATCTATAGAGCCTGGAGACTCAAGGACGAGTTCGAGCAGTTCTGGGAATACAAAGCGCCCTGGGCTGCCGAACGCTTCCTGAAATGCTGGACGACGTCCGCACTCAGAAGTCGACGTGAACCCCTGCGAAAGTTCGTCAGGACCCTGCGACAGCACTTCTTCGGCGTCCTCGCATTCGTGAACACGCGTCTTACCAACGCCATCGCCAAAGGCCTCAACCGAATCGTCCAAATCGTCAAGAACCGAGCCAGCGGATTCCGCACACTCGACGCATTCAACGATATGATCTTCCTTACCGTCGGAGACATAAACATCCCTGAGCAGATTCCGAAGAGGTTCCGCACACTCTAACCGCGCCCCCATGCCAGGAACCACGGCACCTTCACCCACTTCATCTCGTTGAGAGATCCGGATATAGCCATTAAAAAGAGGGACCAGAAACCCGGTCCCTCCAGACATCGAAATTTACACAATCTTCATTCAGCGTCTACCCTACTAACCTGAATCATGCATGAATTTGAGTTTAGGTTGTTTTGGAATGATGTGATCACGCACAGGATTTGTTCTCGGCTTCTTCGGATGTCCAAGGTCCCGTAAGCGGTTTGGTGAGGTCCCTATCCTAGTTGAAACTTAAAGGGCTCCAAACTTACGTTGTGGGTAGACGTGTGAGAGCGTGTACCCGTAAGAAAGGAGCCCACGATGGAGAAGCTATTTGCAGGGGATGGCGAAGTCAAGGTTGGGTCAGACGTTATGGATTTGGAGACGCGTTTATCGGTGATCCGGGCGCTGATTCCGCTGGGTCTGGAGGCCGTTGCCGACGTGCTCCAGCAGGAGGTGGAGCAGCTCGCAGGCGTTCGGTATGCGCGTAAGGGTTCAGAGCAGTCGCATCGTCGATGGGGAAGCCAGAAAGGGTCCGTGTATCTGATGGACCAGAAGCTGCCGGTGGCCGTTCCCCGTGTGCGCGACGTCGAGTCCGATACGGAGGTTTCTCTGGCCGCATACCGGGGGATGCAGAGGCCCAGAGCGATGGATGAGAAGCTGCTGCTTCGTGTGCTCAAGGGAATCTCCTGTCGCAACTACAGAGCCTGTGCAGAGTCGGTACCCGAAGCGTTCGGAATCTCGGCATCCTCCGTCTCGCGACGGTTCATCAAAGCCACCGCAAAGAAGCTGAAGCAGTTCCAGGAACGACCGCTCGACGACTACGACTTGGTCGCCCTGTTCATCGACGGAAAGAGCTTTGCCGACGAAGAGATCGTGATCGCTCCGGGCGTCACGACGGACGGCCAGAAGATCCCCCTGGGCTTCGTCGAATCGGCGACGGAGAACGAACGGATCTGCCGTCAGCTGATCCAGGATCTCATCCGGAGAGGCCTGTGCTACGACCAGGGCCTTCTCGTTGTGCTGGACGGCTCAAAGGGACTCCGCTGTGCCGTCACCAAAGCCCTCAAAGGGGATGTGTGCGTGCATCGCTGTCAGTGGCACAAGCGCGAGAACGTCGTCAGCTACCTCCCGGAGGCAGAACGTCCAAGAGTTCGACGGAAACTTCAGAAAGCCTATGACTGCGACACCTACGAGGAGGCAAAGGCCGCACTCGAATCACTCAAACCCGAACTCAAGCTGATGAATCAGTCTGCCGTGGCAAGCCTCGAGGAAGGACTGGAGGAAACCCTGACCCTCCACCGGCTGGGGATGCTCCCGTTCTTGAAGCGAAGCTTCCGAACCACCAATTGCATCGAGGCGCTCAACAGCATGACCGGCAACCTGATACGGAAGGTCAACCGCTGGAACAACTCTCCTCAGCGACACAGATGGGTCGCGGCCGCACTCCTCGACATCGAACCACGCCTGCGACGCGTGAGCGGATACAAACACCTCCCGCTGCTCAGGCAAGCACTGAAAAACAACCTGAATCTCGGCGACAATCAAGATGCTCGGCAGAGAGCATGAATACCACGGAGCCCGATGAGTTTCAACTGACTATGGGACTTGACCAGCGGTCTCTACGAGTCGCAAGAGTCACGATTTTCGTCCGGAACAGGTGTTGTTTTGCGACGTGTACATAGCTGTCCCCGGTATAGATCGGCGTTGTTACTGCGTGTTCGTTTCGAGCCTGGTGATGATTGACACCAAGACGTTTTTGAGTGGATACGATGTTGGAAAATGGAATCGGATTCTTCGTGCGCTTTCAATGACTCTCGCGCCGATTTTGAGGAAACGGTTCTGTATCGTGTTGACCTGAGGTTTGGTCCACGCGGTGCCCTTGAGTCCCTGTGATCGGAGTGCGTGAAGCAAGGCGTATGCAGCACTGTGTAGAAAGAGTCGGAACTGGTTGGCTTCAAACTTGTGGCACGATGTTCGATCGGATACGATCATAGATAAAGCCGTCTCGATTACTCTGTAAATTGGTCACGCGGTATCTTGGATTTGCTTCGCCGTTTGTGACTTCAGCCTTGTGAATGATCCGGCGAGGCTGCCGGTAGGTGCCAGCCTGATATGAGAAGGATGAGAACAAGCGAATCGTCTCCTTATGCTCGCTCAGACGTAGCGCTTGGTCCATCAGGTTTTGTCCAGCCGCTTTGAGCTTGGAGTTGGCGCCCTGGCCCAGAACGTAGTAGATACCGTTGTCTTCGCAGAAATCGTGCATCTCTGGTGAGCTGAACTTTGAGTCTGCGCGAACGATGATCTCCACGTTTGGCCAAGATCCGCGTAGGTGTTCCACCAAGCGCTTGAGAATAGAAACGACCTGTTTACCGTTCGTCGGATGCCCGGGTCTCAAGATCGTCGTAATGAGCTTGCCGCTTTGGCCTTCATAGATATGTAGCGGCATATAGCAGTGTTCATTGTAATACGCGTTGAAGAGTGAAAATTGTTGCGCACCGTGCGTTGGGTCATCCGTGTCGTCGATATCGAGAATGATGCTTGGGGGTGCCTGGTCATACGATGCGATGAACCCGTCTACAAAAGCCCGTGCGAGCCGATACAAATCCGAGCGTCGCACATCATTCTCAAGTCGTGTCATCGTTGATTGGCTCCCGAGATCAGGACCGGAAAGAGGAAGCCGATCGCAGGCAGCCTTGACGCCCGGATCGTGGCGCAAATCATCACAATCGACGGCATCTTCATAGCCGCAAGCGATCTGAAAAACACGCTGCTTCACAAGATCCAAAAGCGTGTGATCGATATAGCTTGGGTGACGACGATCTCGCAAAGCATCTACCATTCTGGCGATCAATCCCATCTGAGACTCAAGGGCGCGAAGCAACAGAACTCCACCGTCACTCCTGACGGCGCCACCGGCAAAATCAGCCTCAACTACCTTGCCCGAAATGCTTGCGAATGGTAACCGGATCTGACTAGGTTCTATCATGGTAGTTCCTTCCAAGTGTTGTTTTGATGTGTCAGCCCTAATGTAGGGAAAAACAAACACTTGTACAAGGAGACTACCTTTTTTATGGCTATATCCGGATCTCTCAACGAGATGAAGTGGGTGAAGGTGCCGTGGTTCCTGGCATGGGGGCGCGGTTAGAGTGTGCGGAACCTCTTCGGAATCTGCTCAGGGATGTTTATGTCTCCGACGGTAAGGAAGATCATATCGTTGAATGCGTCGAGTGTGCGGAATCCGCTGGCTCGGTTCTTGACGATTTGGACGATTCGGTTGAGGCCTTTGGCGATGGCGTTGGTAAGACGCGTGTTCACGAATGCGAGGACGCCGAAGAAGTGCTGTCGCAGGGTCCTGACGAACTTTCGCAGGGGTTCACGTCGACTTCTGAGTGCGGACGTCGTCCAGCATTTCAGGAAGCGTTCGGCAGCCCAGGGCGCTTTGTATTCCCAGAACTGCTCGAACTCGTCCTTGAGTCTCCAGGCTCTATAGATTCGGTAGTTCGCCTTCTCCAGTGCTTTGAGTGTCCGAGTATCCCCTCTGGAGCGTGTCGCTGAGTGCCGGTAGAGGAGCCATCGGAGGCCCTTCATGGCTTTGCGCTCATCCGGGGCAGCTTTACGCCACTGGTCCTTACGGACCTCGTCAACGGCGGCATTGAGAGCCTTGACGATGTGAAAGCGATCGAGGACCAGCTTGGCATTCGGACAGTGTTCCTGGATGGCTCCGATGTAAGCTTCGCTCATGTCGCAGCAGGCCCACTCGATCTTGGATCTCCGGTAGGGACTGAGAGCCTCTGTGAAGAACCGATCGATCGTTTTACGCGCCCTGCCGCGGCCAACCCACACCACGCAGGAGCGGTCCAGATCGTAAACGAGCGTGGCGTACCTGTGACGCTTGGCGTAGGAGATCTCGTCGATCCCGATGGTTTTGAGCCCTCGGATACGATGACCTTCACGAAGCCGCGTGATGGATCGGTGAAGGAGATCCGACAGCGTCGAGGCAGAGATGCGCAGTAACTCGGACGCCGCCTTCTGCGTCATGGTCTGGCAGTAGCGCAGCATGGCATACTCGAAGCGATACGTCACCCGAGAGAACCGCTCCGCCCACGGAATCTCCTCGACCACACGACCGTGGGTAGGACACCGAATCTCCCGAGGATGGTAGAGAAGCCAGACCCTCCACCCGCACACCGGAATGTCACGCCACCGACGCGGATGGGGCATTGTGCGGACGATTTTACCTCGACGGCCGCACTCCGGACAACAACAACCATTCTTATGTGGCTTTACGGCGATGACGAAACAGCTTCTCCCCTCAAACCACCAGCTGACAACACGGAACCCCTTGAATCTCAGCAGTTTCGATAGTAATCTGCTCCCGGTCATAGGTCGCACCCCCTTCGCTTTGATTGTCCTACACACACAACCAAGCGTAGGGAACGATCTATGACCTTGTCATTCTATAGTTTCACCGTTGAGAAACCCGGATAGAGCCTTTTTTATGCATAATTCAGGCTAATGCACGAGTAAGTACCGAGTTCCGATTGATCCCGAAATGCGATTGAAAGAGACTGTGGTCTCTGGATGCAATCCTGTATCATCTGTCTTCTGTTACTCAGCTCACAACAGGTTCGCGGTCGGGAAACCGCTCCCACCGGTCATCGAGCGAAGCCATACCGCACACAGCCCACCGCCGACCGCCCACGTTCTACTCATCCGTCACGCACCCCTCGCTCGCTGTCTTCACGTTCTTGATGTACTTGTAAAGCGTCCCACGCTCAGCTTTGTAAGCAGGTTTGCTCCACTTCGCCCGACGTGTCTCCCACTCGGCGTCATCGATGCCCACGTTGATTTCTCCATTCTCGGAATCGATCGACACCGGATCGCCCGTCTCGACGAGCGCAATCGGCCCGCCCTCGATCGCCTCCGGCACAACGTGCCCGATCAGGAATCCGTGCGAACCTCCGCTGAAGCGGCCATCCGTAATCAGGGCGACATCCTTGACCAGTCCAGCGCCCGCAAGAGCCGACGTCGGTGTCAGCATCTCAGGCATCCCGGGCCCGCCCTTCGGCCCCTCGTAGCGAATGATGATCACGTCGCCCTTCTCGATCTTCTTCTGCTCCAGCGCGGCGAGCATATCCTCCTCGCTGTCGAACACGTTCGCCCGACCGCTGAACTCCTCGCCTTCCTTCCCCGTGATCTTCCCCACCGCACCCTCCGGCGCCAGGTTTCCGCGTAGAATTTGCAGGTGCCCGGTTTTCTTGATCGGCTTGTCGAAGGAGTAGACGATGTCCTGCTCGTCCTCGGCCGACCCGAACGGTGCGATCGTCTTCACATCCGCCAGATTCTCCGCAATCGTCTTTCCCGTCACTGTCAGCTGTTCCCCGTCGATCAGGTTCGCATCCAACAGCATTTTCATCAAGCCCGGAGTCCCACCGATCTCGTGCAACTCCTCCATCACATATTTGCCCGACGGCTTCAGATCGCACAGCAGAGGCGTCTCGTTCGACACCTTTTGGAAATCATCGATCTCGAGCTCGACCCCGAAGGCTCTGGAGATTGCGAGCATATGCAGAACCGCGTTCGTCGACCCACCCGTCACCATCACGAGTCGCATTGCATTCAGGAACGATTGCCGCGTAATGATGTCCCGGGGCTTCAGATCTTGTTCGAGCAGATTCCAGATCGCAGCCCCCGCTCGAAAACACTCGTTCAGCTTTCCCTTGTCCTCCGCCGGAGTACACGACGAGTAGGGGAGTGTCAACCCCATACACTCGATCGCGCTCGCCATCGTGTTGGCCGTATACATCCCCCCACACGCCCCGGCACCCGGACAGGCGTGCTCCACGATGTCCAGCCGCTCGTCGTCCGTGATCGCGTCCGTCAGAAACTCACCATAGCTCTGGAATGCCGACACGATGTCGAGCTTCCGATCTTCCCCTTGAATCTGCGTGCACCCGGGCTTGATCGTCCCACCGTAAACCATCATCGCAGGCCGGTTGAGCCGACCCATCGCCATCACCACACCCGGCATATTCTTGTCGCACCCCGGCAGAGCGATCAGCGCATCGTACCACTGCGCACCCATCACCGTCTCGATCGAATCCGCGATCAGGTCGCGACTCTGGAGGCTGTAGGACATCCCATCCGTCCCCATCGAAATGCCATCCGAGACGCCGATCGTGTTAAAACGCATGCTCACGCAGCCGGCGTCGATCACACCCTTACGCACTTCCGCGGCCAGATCGTTCAGATGCATGTTGCACGAATTACCCTCATACCACATCGACGCGATACCCACCTGGGGCTTCGTCATATCCTCGCGCGACAGACCCGTCGCGTGGAGCATTGCCTGCGACGCCCCCTGCGACTTTCGCTGGGTAATCGTCTGACTATATGTATTCAATGCCATATCGCCCTCTGCTTCCCTCATCTATTGTATACCACGGGTTTTGCTATCTTATTCTGGCGCCCTAATTTACACGCGCGATCGATACCGATCAACCATAGGGCTTTCCATTGTCGCTCCGGGTGAGCCTTCACTGCGCGAGACCCTGGACCCATTCGCTTCGTCGAGATAAGTAGACCCCGGCCAAAAAGCACACCGGGGTGCCAAGTCGCCGTAAATGGTTCTTCCTATGTGCCCGCCCACCGCCGACTGCCGACCGCTAACAGGTTCGTTGCCTGATCTCCTCAAGCCTGGTCTCGACCTCGTCTTCGTCGGTCTGAACCCGAGTCTCAAATCCGCGCAACTCGGACATTACTACGCCGGACCCGGCAACCAGTTCTGGCCCTTCCTGTTCGAAGTCGGCTTCACCGATCGCCTACTGACGCCTCAGGAGGACGCATCACTCCTAGGATACGGTATCGGTCTGACCGACGTCGTCAAACGCCCGACCCGAGGGGTCAACGATCTCTCCAGCAAAGAATTCGCGCCCGGATTCGCGGGCCTAAAACAGAAACTGGCCACCTATAGACCGAGAATGGTGGCCTTCAACGGTAAGACTGGCTACCAGACCGCCCTCGGGGTCCGCATCGACTACGGCCTTCAGTCAGACGTGCTCGAAGGCATTCCGGTTTTCGTCTGCCCGTCCACGAGCGGCGCGCTACCCATTCCTCGAAAGGAAAAACTCGATTACTTCCGCGAGGTCCACCGCCTGAGTCTTCCGAGTGATCGGAGAGGAGGGTGATCGATCGGATCTTGGTCCCTGTCATCGGCCTGGCGCTGTCGGTCGTCTTCCTCTACGCCCTCATCAGGAGGAGTTCACCTTGAACGAATACACAAAGGCGGAATCATTCTCCGACCTTGCTTGTCTCTGCTATTCACGCGATGAAGATGTTCGACGGCGTGAGCGGGCCATCCAACTCCTCGAAGACGATCCCGGTCTGACATCGAACGACGTCTACGCTGCGAGCGCCGCGTGCGACGTCGAAGCCGTCCGTCGGCTGATCGACAGGGACCCCGGCTGTGTCAACCGGCCGGGCGGACCCCGCGACTGGCCCCCGCTGATGTATCTGGCCTACAGTCGCGCATATGAGGTTCCACCGGCCCGAGACGCGGTGGCCGTCGCCCGGTTGTTGCTCGACTCAGGCGCTGACCCGCGGTTCTACATCGCTGGCGCCTCGAACCTCGGCGGATGGCGGTGGACGGCACTCACGGGCGTCATCGGTGAGGGCGAAGGCGGTGTCGTTCAGGAGCCCCCTCATCCAAGAGCACGTGAGCTCGCCGAAATGCTCCTGGAGGCTGGCGCAGACCCGAACGAAGGCCAGGGCCTCTATAACAGTATGTTTACGCCGGGTAACGAGTGGCTGGAAC
Source organism: Candidatus Latescibacterota bacterium (assembly GCA_965198115.1). GTDB lineage: Bacteria > Latescibacterota > UBA2968 > UBA2968 > UBA2968 > UBA6620. The sequence goes on from OZ240241.1 coordinate 6,147,057, forward strand.
TGTTGTTGTCACACGGTCTGACGAAAGAGGCGATTGCCGACCGTGACGGGGATTCCCCTGTCACGACCCTGAACTACCAATTGTCGTTCGCCGTCAAGTCAGGTTTCGTCGAAAGGGTCTCGCTGCTTCTTCAGCACGGGGCCGATGCCCGTGGCAAGGACAACTGGTACCAGGAAGGCTCCCATCTCGAACAGGCCATACAGAATGGCTTCGGTGCCATCGTCGACCTGCTCGTCGCACACGGCGCGCCCGAACCCGACCTGTCGACTTCCGACCGATATCGCATCGCCGTGATGTCCGGAAATGAGACCGAAGCGAGACACCTTCTCGCCGGAGAGCCAGAACTGAGGAACCAGGCGAACCTCCTGGTGAATGCAGCCCATCAAGGGCGGGTCGATCCGGTTCGGCTGCTCCTTGAACTCGGCACCGATCCGAATGAACTGGCCGAAAGTGGCCGCGGTGCGCTGCACGAAGCCGCGTGGGCCGGTCACGAAGAAGTCGTGCGGCTGCTATTGGCCAAGGGTGCCAACTGTGAGGTGCGAGATAGCCACCACGACGGAACGGCCGTCGGGTGGGCAAACCACGCGGGTCGGTTCGATATGCGCGATCTACTGCTCGATCGCTCCCGCGACGTGTTCGACCTCGTCAGGTTCGGCAAAATAACCCGACTTAAAGCCATCCTCGATGCGGAACCGGCCCTGGCTACGATCAGCCGACCGAACGGCCAGACGCTCCTTCATACCGTGACCGCCAACGAGGCCGGTGCTCTCATCGACCTCCTTCTCGCCCACGGCGCGGACATCGACGCAAAAACCGATGACGGAGCGACACCGTTGTCTTCGTCCCTCGATCGTAAAGATGACGTAGTTGTCGCGCTATTGAAAGAACGTGGCGCCAAGAGATCGGACTCGCAGGCAAATTGAAGGTCACGGATGGACCTCACAACCCACATCAACCAGAATCTCACGGACACGGCCTGTCTGAACTGTCGCAGCCCCGTGACCCTCACGCCTTCCCCTGGCCTTCTCACGTGTCCGGCCTGTCAGCACACGTATCCGGTATTCGATCACATCCCCATCCTGCTCCAGGACCCGGAATCGAGCCTGGCCGCTGCTCACGGGCAGCATCGGGCACTGGCCGAATCGAACGAGAAAATGATCGAAGACATCCGCGATGCCCTCGGTCGCCAGCCGAATCGCTCCGATTTGCTCGACCTGGCCATCCGCGGCTACGAATCGAACAACAGGTATCTTCGCGAACTCCAGACAGCGATCGAGCGTCATTTGCCCCCGGCCGAAATCGACGAAATACGCGAGAACGACCGGATGCCGCGCCAATACGACCTCGACGAGGGAATCGTCTTCTTCCACAGAGACTGGTGCTGGTCCGAACGTGCCGAAGCGGAAATCGGCAAAATCGTCAACACGATTCAGGATCTGATCGGGGACTATGCGGAAGACGTCGATCGCGTGCTCGTGCCGGGCGCGGGAGCGGGTCGGTTTGCGTGTGAGTTGGCGGCCACCTATGACAGCTGTTTTGCGTTCGATTACTGCATACATATGGCTCAGATCTTCTACGATCTCCTGGCTCGGGATGTCACCCTTTACAAGATCAACCTCCGTAGCAACGTCGTGAAGACCCAGGATATCGTCGTCGAGGATTCCCTCTCTCTCGATGCGCCTGGCGACAATCGCATTCGGTCACAGTTGAAAAACGGCACCCTGTCCTACTTCATCACGAATGCACTCGATCTCCCGGTCTCCGGCAGCAACCTTTCCGCCATCGTCTGCGTCTACTTCATCGACATCGTCCCCATCAAAACCCACCTGAACGAAATCCAACGCACGCTCAAACCCGGTGGGCTCTTCATCAACATCGGACCGCTTCGCTACATGAAGGGTGACGTGGCCAACATGTTGTCCGGCGAGGAAATCATGACCCTGTTCCGGGAATCTGGCTTCGACATCCTCGCGGACGGCACGGTCACGAACACCCAATTGACGAGTTCACCGGTCATCACATCGGTCCTCAGCCACAACTTCATGTTCGTGGCGCGCAAACGATAGCGGGTTCAGACTTCCCCGGAGTCACCGATCGCACCTTCCTACGATTGCACGCGTCCGATCCAGATCGACGAGCATCTCCGAATCCGACCCTACACTCACGAGGATACCGAAAGCCTCTACCCCAGGCTTCTCGCAGAGCAACAGGATCTTTTCATGATCGGGTCGATCGACGGCATGCGGTCGATCCACGATCTGGACCGAGAGATCGGACGTGTCAGGGGTCTCCTCGAGAACGGCGAGCGGTTGGGCGGTGCGATCGAATGGCGAGGACGTATTGTCGGCTCGGCCAAGATTTCACACATCACACAGCGTGAAGAAGGCGACCTCGGATACTGGCTCTTCAAGGAGGCCCGTGGACAGGGACTAGTCACACGGTGCGGGCGCGCATTGATCGACGCCGCCTTTCACCATCTCGATCTGAAAGCCGTCACGATTTTCGCGGCCGTCAAGAATCATAGCAGCTGCGCCGTAGCCGAACGACTCGGTATGACCCTTGAAGAAATCAGACCGCAGTCTCTTCTTCGTGGAGGACGTAAGTACGACGGAGCCCACTACCGTGTCACCCGGGACGACTGGTCACATCCATATGATCAAAAAGAAGAAGGGCGCTTCTCGGCCTGAGAAACACCCCATTTGCAACTTCCATTTTGCCCGCTTGAGACCTACTCGACGATTCTCTGATCGAACGAAAACACATTCGGACTTCGGGGATCCACGAACACCTCGATCCAATGCACGTCAGACGACCCGAACGTCTCTACGCGCGTGAAATTCGTCAAACGTTCATTCGTCACCGGATGTTTCAGCGGTTTATCGATGATGAAATAGTGGGAATCCCCGCGTGCCAGGATCACGGGCCGTCCGAACGCCACCGTCTCCTCGATCAGGGCGGTAATGAACGTGCTAAAGGCAGCCGGCACCTCGTCGGCTGTTTCCATCCGCGGGTTTCCGTGAATCGTGATGAAAAGACCACGCGCGGATTCCGTCGTCGCCTCTCGAAAGGCATTTCTGAGCCATTCGATCCCAGCCAGTGTCCGGCGCTCTACCTCCTCGTCATTCGCCGTCGTCCGTCCCTCGAATGCGGCTGTCGCGTTGAGGCTGCCGACGATGTGAATCGTCACGAAATGCGCCCCGCCTCGCGTCCAACGAACGTTCTCCGGGAATTCGCGCCAGGCCTCTGTCGCGGTCTCGGCCTGGGACTCGACATCCATTCGCCGCTGACCGAGCGTCCGTCCCACGATCGGGTAGAATAGCGATCGCAGCTTTGCCAAACGCTCCAGAGGATCGAACCCGCCTGCCGACGCTGTGTGGCAGTCCGTCCATTCATTATCGCCCGGCGTAAGGATCAACGGATCCTCGAAACGGTTCAAAATGGCGAGCCTTCCTTCGAGAATACCATCAGAACACGACTGGGCACCCTTTTTGATATCGCCGGCGTGAATCACCCACTCCACGTCCTCGTCGGCGTTGACCTGGCCGATGAGTGCTTCGTATCTCAAACTGTCCTCGCTGGCGTAAGGTCCATCACCGATCAGCGCGAACGAATAGGTCTCGGACGCACGAGTGCATCGACCCGCGAGCAACAGCACTCCAGCCACTACGATCAATCTCATCCTCATGCCAGACCTCAGTATCGAAAGCCTCATGCTCGGTCGAATGCGAGAAGATTAGCGATCCCTCGATGGAACGTCAAAGAAATTGGGCGCCTCGATGGCGAGAGGCGCCCAATTCTATGTTCCTCTGACGTCTACCGCCTAGTCGGTGGTGTCTGCCCCCACAGCCTCGACGACGTCCTCATCTGGCAGGGCTGGTCCCGCGGCCTCCGGCTCATCCTCACCCATCACGGTCAGCGTGTCTCCCAGAATCTTCGCGACTCCCTCGACCCCAACGTTGGACAGATCCAGAGCAGCGCTGTCGGCAGCGGTCGTGTCGGGCTTCGGCTTCTCTCCCCAATACGACGCGCGCGGGTAGAGCAAGTGGATCACGCTCTGGTTCGTCAGAAACACCTCTTCCTCGTCTTTCGTGCGAACGTAGTTGTGTGACCAGTCCCTCGATGACCGGCCGAATACCGCATAGGCCATCTCGCTCCCGTTGGTATCGAGCAACTTGATGTGGGTCCCGCTCGTATCATCGATCGAATATTTGGCCCAATTGTCGGGATTCCTGGAGATCATCGTCTCCTTCTTGACCTCCAGCACCCGTTCGAAGAAGGGATCCATCTTGTTCGGACGGATCTCGAGCGAGTCGTGTCCGGCCAGGGTCCAGTCCTCACCTTGCTTCTCAAGCGTCAGCGTATCGTCCTTCGTCCACAATTCAATCGTCTTGATGGTCTGCGTATTGGCCGGAAAAACCGCATCGGCCTGCGTACTGTAGCCACTCTGCTGCATTCGAGACACGAAAAACAGAACGATCAGGACGGCGAGTGCGATCAGGACGTACTTCAAGTTATCCATAGAGCTCCTCCAATCGCCTCGTCCGACTCCGTTCCGCCCGCCACTGAAGCAACCCGTATCCGAGGACCAGCAAGGCCGGCACTACGATATTGAGCGACTTCCACGTCGCCCGCGAGCCATCGTCGAGCGTCACCAGCGGGCGCGTCGTGATCTCCCGCGACCGAAGCGCGACCAGGTCGCGATCGCCGATCAGCACGTCGGCCGCGTTCATCGTAAAAATCACGTTCTCCGGCATTCGACCACCGGCCTCATCCAGCAAAAACGACGAATCGGACACGTAAACCAGTTGGCTCGTGGCTGTCTCCGTGGGCGACGTCGAATAGACGGCGACGACCTTCGCGCCCTGGGTAAGTGTACTAAACGCTGGATTGTCGATCGGGGTCAGGTTGTAGAAACCCGCCATCGTCGACGATCGGCCCGACGTATAGAACAGGGGCTCGACAGTCGACATCGAATCCGCCTCATCCCAGGTGATTTCGCTCGGAAAAATCGTATGGACCTGCTCCAGGCCCCTGACCATCACGTGATCTCCGAACGAACGAATCAAAGGAAAGAACGGATACGGAACGGCAGTGTTGATTCGAAAGAACCCCCGCTGCTGAGTCACGGTGATGTTGTTGCAACGCTCGTCCAGAACCAGGTTCTCTTCGACCGAGACGCCGTACTTGTCGAGTATGCCGAGCAAGTTCGTCGTAACCGGTGTTCCCCGCTGCGTGTTCAGACTTGCATCGATCCGGCTTTGTGTCAGGAAGAGATTGCCCCCTCGATCGACGTAGCTCTCGAGATGCTTGTATTCGTCCTCGGTCACCGAATCGGCCACACCACTCACGAATAACAGCGTGACATTGGAGGCGACTTCCTCGTCGAGACTCACGTCCTGCACGTTGTAAGATTCGCCCAGCTGCGTCCGTATCGACTCGGTCGCGGGTTTCTGTTCACCGAAAGACACGAACCCGATGATCTGCTTCTTGTCGTCCACCATCTTCTTGATCTTGCTCGTGATCTCGTACTCGAGCCCTGTCGTTGTTTGGACCACGGGAATCGTCTCGCGCTGATCCTCATAGAGAAAAACAAGACCCATATAGACCCGCTTGATCTCGAGCTTGTCATTCTCGATCACCTGAAGCTGGACGGGCTGAATGCCATACGTCATCGCATCCTGCAATTCCTCATCATCATCCGGAGTATAAAATTCGAACCGCATATTCCCGTTCGAATAGGCGGCGTACTCTTCGAGGATATCCTGTAGAAAGCGCCGGTTGTTCCCGTATTGGCCCGGCAGATTGTCCGAGAAATAGACTTTGGCCGTGAGCAGATCATCCACTTTGTTCAACACCGCCTTGCTCGATGACGAAAGCGAGTAGACCTGGCCGCTCGTCAGATCCACACGGACGAACCAGTTCCTCGAAATGACGTTCAGCAGTGCGACCGCCGCAATCGACACACAGACGTAGATCCCGAAGGTTTTTCGACTCGTCACGTTAGCCATACCCGATCACCTCCACTTCCGAATTTCGACCGTTCGGACGGAAAGCGTCAGAAACAGCCAGATCATCGAACCGAAGTAGATCAGATTCCGCGAGTCGACCACGCCACGCGAGATGTTCGACAGATGATGATCCACCGCCAAATACTGCACGGCGGCCGCGAACGTCGACGGTACGAACATCAGCAGCTTGTCCAACAGATAGAAGATCAAAACACCAATCGCACCGATGATGAACGCGATCACCTGGTTGTCTGTCGTCGAGCTCGCGAACGTCCCGATCGCAGCGTAGAAGGCTCCCACGAGAAGAAGACCGACATAACCACCGAGATTGGCACCGATGTCGATGTTCGACCCGACCGCGAGCAGCGTCAGAAAGTGCACGAATGTGAAAGCCAACCCCGCTGCGATCAACGTCACCGCAGCCAGATACTTGCCCAACACGAACTCGTGATCCTTGATCGGCAGGGTTGCGATCAATTCCGCGGTACCGGTGCTGTTCTCGCGCGCGATCAGTCCCATCGTCACCACCGGGCAGAAAAACAGGTAGACGAGCGGCACGATGTTGAACAGTGCACGCATATCCGATTGGTTGATCAGGAAGAACGTATTGGAAAAGAAATAGCCGTTCAGTAGAACGAACGAAACGAGAAAGATGTAAGCCATCGGACTCTTGAAGTAGCTGGTCACTTCCTTCGTGTAAATCGTTCGGATGTTATGCACGTTCCGGCCCTCCTTCCGCGGTCAGGTCACGGAACACATCCTCCAGTTGGACGCGGAATGGACTCATTTCCAAAATTACCCATCCCGATGTCTTCGCGTAATTGAAGATCGCTTCACGCGGGTCCGTCCCGCGATCGTACTCCAGCGACAGCACGAATCCTCCGCCTCCGGCCGGGGTCGACTCTTTCACGTCGACGCCCTCAACCTGCGTCGGCAGCCCGCTCACGGTCTCATCTGAAGCGTGAATCACCTCGAGCGTCAACTGCGTGCGACCCTGGAAGCTCGACATCAGCATCTCCGTCGTCCCATCCGCCACGATCTCTCCGCGGTCGATGATTACGATGCGGTCGACGGTCGCGGCGATCTCCTGCAGGATGTGGCTCGACATGATCACCATCTTCTCTCGTCCGAGATCCTTGATCAGCTCACGAATCTCGACGATCTGATTCGGATCGAGACCGGACACCGGCTCGTCCAGAATCAGAATCTTGGGATCGTGGATCATCGCCGCCGCCAGACCCAGACGCTGACGGTAACCTTTGGAGCACTCGGCGATCGGTCGGTGCACTACATCGGACAGACCGCATTGCTCTACCACGCGGCCAAGCGCCTGAGTCCACGACTTCCCTTCGAGTCCCCGAATCTTCGCTGTGAACTCCAGATAGTCGAAGACCTTCATCTCGGTGTAGAGCGGGTTCGATTCGGGGAGGTAACCGATTTGCTCGCGTATCGCCAGCGAGTTCTCGACGACGTTCATGCCGTCTACCAGAACGTTGCCGGCCGTCGGGGCAAGAAAGCCCGTCATTACCTTGAGTGTCGTGGACTTCCCTGCACCGTTAGCACCCAGAAAACCGAGGATTTCCCCATCCTGAATCTCGAAGGAGATTCCTTTGAGCGCCTCGAAATGCCCGTAGTGCTTGACGAGATTATCGACTCTGATCATACTCGATGACTCCTCCTTACACAGACAAATTGAAACGCGGACCATCGATCGCGGTCCAGACCTTGACAGACGGCTTAAGAAATAAAAAACCGAGGATCGGAACAAGCAGGAACTCGGTATAAAACAGCAGGTTCTACGGGTTTCCCTGCCGATTGGACGCCGAAATCCGGCGAATTTGACCAAATGATCCCAAATCCATCATTTCTTGCATATCGAAATTCTAACCCTGCGTCGACGTGCCCTGACAGCCGGAGATTGAATTGGACCCCGATCAACTCCTCTCACTAACCCTCGCTCGGCAGGCCATCTCTATTCCTGTGGCGCGACCCCGGTCGGTTTTCGAGCGGCTGGTTGCCATTCAGGCCCAGTACATCGCCTCCGTCCCCCAGTCGGTATTCTCACGGTGTCCGACGGCCAGTCCCAGTTGGTTCAAACGCGCGATGGACCGCGACCGTTCCATCGGAAAAACCTGGAATCTCCGCAGGACCGTCCACGTCACCACCGTTCGCGATCACGGTCTCCTCGCCCACGCCGTCTGCCCCTGCCACGTCGAAGGACAGGCCGATTTTCTGCAGCGAAGAAGAGCGTGCGGTCCTGAAATGCTCGCAAGGATGGAAGCCGGCATTATCCGTGCGCTCCAGAACGGTCCGTTGACCCGCGCCGAGCTCGAGGCCAGAGTCGAGGAACTGGATGAGGTCCAGGGCGGCTACTGGGGATTGGGCATAAAGGTGCCCGCGATGCGCGGAGACGTCGTCTTCGCTGGTCTGGGTGACGGAGAGGTGCGTATGGCGCTGACCAAAACCTGGTTTAAGACCACGCCGGAGCCACCCGAGGACCCGTTAGGGGCGCTCGTCGTAAGATATCTCAAGGGCTACGGCCCCGCGACGATCGGCGACTTCGCCTACTGGACGGGAATGACGATCAGGGAATGCAAGGAAGGATTCGGCCGTGTCGAAAATCGGATTCGAACGATCGAGGTCACCGGAACAAAAGACCTTTACTACGATGCCCGGAAGCGTGTGAAGGAAGCGGCCATTCCAAAAATTGCCATACTTCCAAAATTCGATGCCCTCGTCCTCGGATACCGCGACAAAACGCGTGTCCTCGCCGAAGCCGATCGCACACGTGTCTTCCGCCCCGCGGCTCAGGTCGAAGCCGTGATCCTCATCGACGGTCGCGTCGGCGCAACCTGGCGGCTCAAAGCGCGAACCCACGGAATCCAGTTCACGGTCGAGCCTTTCAGACGAATCTCAAAGACCACGCGAAGCGACATCGAGGACGCCTTCGGACCCCTTGCCTTGTTCTTGGGACGCGACGGTCACAGCGTGACACTCACTTGACGACTTTCTAACGTGACACACGAACGTCGCTCCAGACCGCTTTTCCTTCGAGGTCATTTATGAACGAACCCGTCGACTTTCCGACGATGTCCGATCGTGAGAAATACCTCTTCGACCTGCAGGGGTTTCTCGCCGTCGAGGGGATGCTGTCGCCGGAGGAAGTTCACGCCTTGAACGAGGCCCTCGAGGCCAACCGCAACAAAGGAAGGGACGACCCCAACCGCAGTGCGCCCGGTCCCCTCGCCGGAGATCACGTCCGTGGCCTCTACGAGGGCATGCTCACCTGGGAGAAGCCCTGGTGCCTGCCCTTTCGCGATCTCCTCGCCCACAGGAAAATCATCCCTTAGGGTTTGCCACGAAATAAGTGCTGCACTTTTCAAGGTAATGATCTTACGCTCGGAGTGTGGACGTCGAAACTCTCCGAACGAAGTATGAAGCCTTGGCTCCGGTGCTGACGGAACGCACGCGTCGTCTGTGGGCCGCCACGGAAGCCGAAGCGTTGGGTCACGGTGGGATCGCGATTGTGGCTCTGGCGACAGGAATGTCCAGAGAGCGGATCTTTCGTGGCATTCAGGAGTTGAGGTCGGACGAACCTTTGGACCCGGCTCGCATCCGGCGTCCAGGCGGCGGTCGTAAGCGGAAGGCCGACACGGACCCGACGCTGTGGCAGGACCTGAATGATCTGGTCGAGCCAACGACTGCGGGGTCGCCTGACGACAATCCTCTGAGATGGACATCGAAGAGCACTCGCAAACTGGCCGCCGAGTTGCAAGCGATGGGGCATTCGGTGAGCCCCAGGATCGTTGCCAATCTCCTGCACGAACACGATTACACGCTGCAGGCGAATCGGAAGACAAGGGAGGGATCTGCACACCCGGATCGGGACGCTCAGTTCGTTTACCTCGATGATCGGATTAGCCAGCAGCAGCAGCAGGGCCTTCCCGTTATCTCGGTGGACACCAAGAAGAAAGAGTTGATCGGCGACTTCAAGAATCCTGGCCGAGAATGGCGACCCAAGGGAGACCCGGAGCGTGTGAAGGTACACGATTTCATAGTGCCTGCTCAGGGCAAGGCGATCCCTTATGGAGTGTATGATCTGAGCCGTGATGAAGGCTGGGTAAGTGTCGGTATCGATCACGACACGGCCAGCTTCGCCGTGAATGCGATCCGAAGTTGGTGGAAGAACATGGGACGGCCCGCCTACGGCACTTCGACGCATCTGCTAATCACGGCGGACGCAGGCGGCAGCAACGGCGCCAAGACGCGGCTGTGGAAGTGGGAGCTGCAGCGCTTTGCGAATCGCACTGGCCTGACGATCACCGTATGCCACTACCCTCCTGGCACTAGTAAGTGGAACAAGATCGAACATCGCCTGTTCTCCTTCATCGCTATGAACTGGGCGAGGCAAGCCCCTGGTCAGCCTGGCTGCAACCGTGAATCTCATTGCCGGAACGACCACTCAAGCCGGTCTCCGAGTACGCTCCGAGATCGACAAGCGACCCTACCCTAACGGGGTCAAGGTGACCGATGAACAGATGACCCAAATCGATCTCACTCCGCACGATTTCCACGGCGACTGGAACTACACGATCCGGCCAATGGCTCAACATTGAGATCGACCGTTTATTTATTCGCGAACCCTTATGTCTCCGACGGTAAGGAAGATCATATCGTTGAATGCGTCGAGTGTGCGGAATCCGCTGGCTCGGTTCTTGACGATTTGGACGATTCGGTTGAGGCCTTCGGCGATGGCGTTGGTAAGACGCGTGTTCACGAATGCGAGGACGCCGAAGAAGTGCTGTCGCAGGGTCCTGACGAACTTTCGCAGGGGTTCACGTCGACTTCTGAGTGCGGACGTCGTCCAGCATTTCAGGAAGCGTTCGGCAGCCCAGGGCGCTTTGTATTCCCAGAACTGCTCGAACTCGTCCTTGAGTCTCCAGGCTCTATAGATTCGGTAGTTCGCCTTCTCCAGTGCTTTGAGTGTCCGAGTATCCCCTCTGGAGCGTGTCGCTGAGTGCCGGTAGAGGAGCCATCGGAGGCCCTTCATGGCTTTGCGCTCATCCGGGGCAGCTTTACGCCACTGGTCCTTACGGACCTCGTCAACGGCGGCATTGAGAGCCTTGACGATGTGAAAGCGATCGAGGACCAGCTTGGCATTCGGACAGTGTTCCTGGATGGCTCCGATGTAAGCTTCGCTCATGTCGCAGCAGGCCCACTCGATCTTGGATCTCCGGTAGGGACTGAGAGCCTCTGTGAAGAACCGATCGATCGTTTTACGCGCCCTGCCGCGGCCAACCCACACCACGCAGGAGCGGTCCAGATCGTAAACGAGCGTGGCGTACCTGTGACGCTTGGCGTAGGAGATCTCGTCGATCCCGATGGTTTTGAGCCCTCGGATACGATGACCTTCACGAAGCCGCGTGATGGATCGGTGAAGGAGATCCGACAGCGTCGAGGCAGAGATGCGCAGTAACTCGGACGCCGCCTTCTGCGTCATGGTCTGGCAGTAGCGCAGCATGGCATACTCGAAGCGATACGTCACCCGAGAGAACCGCTCCGCCCACGGAATCTCCTCGACCACACGACCGTGGGTAGGACACCGAATCTCCCGAGGATGGTAGAGAAGCCAGACCCTCCACCCGCACACCGGAATGTCACGCCACCGACGCGGATGGGGCATTGTGCGGACGATTTTACCTCGACGGCCGCACTCCGGACAACAACAACCATTCTTATGTGGCTTTACGGCGATGACGAAACAGCTTCTCCCCTCAAACCACCAGCTGACAACACGGAACCCCTTGAATCTCAGCAGTTTCGATAGTAATCTGCTCCCGGTCATAGGTCGCACCCCCTTCGCTTTGATTGTCCTACACACACAACCAAGCGTAGGGAACGATCTATGACCTTGTCATTCTATAGTTTCACCGTTGAGAAACCCGGATAGAGCCAGAAAAAGGCAGGTCCGAAAACCCGCCGTGACTACTCCACTTCTGACGTTTACACGCAATGTTTTAATTCATCTACGCTCCATCCGTTCTGCGTGCTCTGTGTGTTCTGTGGTTCCACTCACCCATCGTCGCAGGAAGCACACACCCAGGCGGCGCGAGATCCACCAGCGCCCGGGATTTCCGTGTCGAAGTCGTGCCGAACCGGAACGTTGTCATCCCCGCAGAAATCGCATTTACCGCGATCGAGATAGTCGCCGATCACTTTCACGTCGAGTTCGATCTTCTCGCGTTTCTCCCGTCCCTGCGTGAACAGCCTTAGAAAACTGAGCACTTGCTTGTTCGTTTCCGTTTCCCACGCGCGATCGAAGATCGCCATCAGCTCGGGATCGTCCGGGCGGCCCCCGTCCTCCAGCGTATGGTAAGCTGCTGCCCGAACTTTCTCGTCGGGATCTTCCATCATCCGGTAGAGCGCCTCCCAGACTTCGTCGACTCGCCGGCGGACGTGACACGGGCAAAGGTTCTTCGCAGCCTCCAGCCGGTCGGCAGAGTTGTCGCTCTTGGACAGTTCGACGTAGTAGCCAAATCTCGTCGGTACGAGTGCGTTTCTCTCCGGGCTTGAAAGCTCGCTTTTGAAACCGATTCAGATCCTTAATACGTGGCATGTGGTTCCGTCCGCAAACGATTCGAACTGCTATCCGTCGCACGCTTCGCAAACCAACGACACCCTCGCGCCCGAGTCACCCGGTATCTGCGTATCGTAGTCTTCCCTCACGGGCCCATCCTGACCACAGAAGTCGCATTTTCCTTTTACGGCGTAGTCCGAAACCACCTTCAGCTCCAGTTCGATATCCGCCCGGGCGCTTGCCCTCGTTTCGCGATCTCGCAGGAATCCTTCGATTCTCCGGCGAAGTTTCGGATCGGTCTCGTTCTTTACCGCCCGCTCGAAACGGTGTCCAGATCCGGATCGTCGGGGTTGCCACCGTCCGTCAACGTATGATAAGCGGCCTTCCGGACGCGCAGATCCGGGTCCTCGAGCATTCGATATAGAGCCTCCCACACTTCATCGATCCGCCGCCGAACGTGGCACGGGCACAGGTTGTCGGCAGCCTCGAGACGGTCGGCCGGGTCCTCGCTCTTTGAGAGATCGACGAGTCGCCAGATCTCGTCACCGCTGATACGGGGTTCGCCCTCCTTGAATGCGTTTCGCTGGTGCTTGTTCAACCCCTTTACTCTCGCCATTGTCTTTCGCTCCGGTGCTTTCTGGTGACCTGAGAATGTGCCTGGTCTTCTACTTTGACGAGGCCGCAGGGGGCATCGTTTCGAGACCGAGGATCCCTCGACGATCGGAGCTTCCTATCCCGTGCGGGCCGCCTTCAGGCAGTGCCCTAGTTTCTCTCGGGTGCAAAAAGCTCGATTTCGAAAATGAGCGTCGAATTCGGCGGGATCCTTCCTCCGCCGGCGCTACCGGACCCGTAGGCCAGAGCGGGAGGAACGACCAGTTGGCGGAGCCCGCCGTAGTGCATCGTGGCGACCCCTTCGTCCCATCCCGGGATGACCCGTCCGACACCGACCGGAAAGATGAACCGTTCACCGACATCGCGCGAACTGTCGAACTTCGTGCCGTCACTCAGCCATCCTTCGAAGTGGACGGCTACGTCGAACCCGAGTCGAGGAAGCGACCCTGTTCCTTCTCTTATATCGAAGATCTTGAGTCCCGACTCTGTCACCGTGTACTCTGTCTCCGAGATGAGCAGGGGACTCGTATCCGACAGCTCGATCGTGGGCGGACTTCCTGTACAGGCTGAAAGGGCCCACAATACGGCGAAAGCAAAAATGATTCGCACAATCTCCTCCATTTCCGTTGGCCCGGCACGTGTCCATTCAGACCGATCTACGGAATAACGTCCAGCAGTTCGACCTCGAAAATCAACGTTGCACTCGGGGGGATACCCCCACGGCCCCTCTGGCCATAGGCCAACTGGGACGGTATCACGAGTTGACGCTTGCCGCCCTCACGCATCGACATCATCCCCTCATCCCATCCGCGAATCACCCGGCCGACCCCGATGGGCGTTAGCAACGGCTGATCTCGGATCACCGAACTGTCGAATCGCTTCCCATCCGTCAGCCACCCGGTATAATGAACCTTGATGTGCTGCCCTTTCCTGGGTTGGGCACCATCCCCCACGACGAAATCGTAGTACATCAATCCGCTCGGAGTGATCGTATAGTCGTCATCCGCAATCTTTTGCGGTGCTACCGTCGACAACTCATCGGTCGATGCGATACGTTTGACAGACGGTTTCGCCTCTGCGCCAGCCTGCGCCTGGGCGACAGGCTTCTCAGCCGCATCTTCGACCCGGGGTGTCTCGCTCGAACATCCGCACAAGACGATACTCACCACCACCCAACCGAATCGATTCATTTCATCCCCATAAAAGTGTCCAATTTTTGTGCACGGGTAAAGGGCCCGAAGCTATCCCCGGACCCTTGGCATCGACGTTTTACCTGACTTTCTCTTTGCGGTCACCTGTATCGAATCTAATGAACCGTATCCACGGAATTGAACGACACGATGAGATGTAGCAGCCTCGACGAATGACAACTGGTTCCTCACCGAAGCCCCGCAGGGCGAGGGTGGGAACACATCGGTTCGCTTACTGATGATCCGATAACACGAACGGCGCAGGATCCGTGAAGACCGCCTCAGGGAGGTTCGTCAACACCGCAACATCGGTGTGCTTGCGTCCACCGTGGTCGTCAGTCAACATGATCGCTCCAAACTTCCGCCAGTCCTGCCACGGCCCGAGCGATCGAGATTCATCGACGTCGCGATCTTTCCAATAGTCCCAATGCGTGACCAGTCTCGACGCCCCGTCGACGAACACGTGATACTTGTTCTTGGGTGTTCGCCCGACATCCTTGAACGTCAACTCGAGCACGTCACACATCGCGCCGGCTTCGTCCGCCCGCTCCCCATGATACTTCAAGGTCACACCCGAATCCTTGAGCTTGTAGGGCATCACCAACCAGTAGGAATCGTTGATCCACGCGCTTTCGGCACGTCGAAGTGCCTGTTCGAGTTCCTCCGAAGCGGTAACCTCACTGCCGTTCTCCCACGCACGTCCCTTCTTGTCGTGCAGATTCATCAGCGCGACGTATTGCTTCTCACTCCGCCGGTCTTTCCACTCGACTCGGATGTTCCCCGTGTGTTTGTCCCAGACGTGAAGACGCCTGCCGAAGAACCGCCACGTGAGATACCGTGTTCGATCCCACGCCGCCCGTCCGCCCAACGTGGCCATCACCTCATCCGCAATCTCGACCGCCCGCACATCGGACCCGACCGCATCGAACCCCGGAGCCGCCGGATTCACGTCTGCCCAAGCTGCAAAGGGGAAAGACAACGCGCCGAGCAATGCCGCGTGCGAGAGCACTTGACTCATTTTCAATTTTCGATCCTCAATTCTCGATATCCCTGGCGAGCGCCCCCATCGGGTCCCAGGGCGGCAGGACGATCGGATCTTCTTCGAAAGCGGTCAGGAGAGACTCCGGAACGTGATCTTTACGCGCGGCGATCTCGAACATGTACTGATCGAACCAGGTGTCGTTCATCAGGTAAAATCCCTTCCGACCGCTCTTGTCGCCCCAGCTGTTCTCTACGCGCCACCGTCGCGGAATGTCCTGTCCGTCCTCTCGCTGCACGTCGACACCCGTGAAGAGCATTGCGTGGGTCATCTGCGTCTGGTGAAACTGAAGACGATCGGCTTTGTCCAGCGTGAAGGCACAATCGTAGATGCTCTCGTAGTCGAACAGTTTGGCATCCCATAACCCCAGTTTCCGGTCCATCATCTTTCCAACGTCGCAGCCCATCCAGACGGGTTCGCCCTCCACGATCGCTTTGGCGGCAATACGCTTCATGGTGTCGATGTCGACGTTCAGATACTTCACCAACCGGCCGCCTTCGACATTGCCCAAACATTCCACGGTGTAAGTCTTGCCAATAGGGCTCGAAGGACGTGGATCGTGCACCAGACACACGTAGTCGTCGAACGGAATCGTGACGTATTTCTCCGCGAATTCCTTGGGTGTCATCATCCCGTCGCGATGAAATTTGCCATCTTTGTCGTTCCACTGCCAGTCGAAACTCGTCGGTGGCGTTCCGAGGTGAATGGAAAGAATCCGATAGATGATTTCGAGGATCGCGTTCTTCTCGGACTCAACCGCTCTGTCGTCGGCACCATCCGCAATCGTATCTCGTAGCAGGAGGGCACCCTCCCGGAGTTTGAGCAGGAGCAAGCCGTTCATCTTCCTGGAATTCGATGAACTTTCCGTTTCCGGCATGACTGCCTGGGGTACGAGCCCGTGTTTGTTGACCAGATTGACGAACATGTTCCACTGTCCGCCGTCGTCCAGGGGGCGCTCCAGCAGGAATGCGACGATGCGGTCGTCCACCGATCGGTCGGCCGTCTCGATCACACGCTGGAGAAAGTAGTTCGCCCGTTCGAGCTTGTCCCAGAAAAAGCAGTAGTTCTGGCTGAACTCGAAAGACTTCAGGTTCATCTTCCCCATCGCGCCGACACGGAACAGATTCAGCCCTGCGAACATCCAGCAACGCCCGGTCTGCTTCTGATTCGTCACTTCCCAATCGTCCAGAACGTGGCTGAACGTGAAATCACTGCTCGTGACGATGCCGCGATTCAGGGCCACCTCATCGACAGGATGCTTGCAAACAGCATTCTGGGCCATGCGGGCATTCGGACTGCCCTCGAACCGGGCTCGCATCTCACCCACCCGAAGGAGGCTGAGTGCACCCGTCTCACTCGTCTGAACCGTCGTCACCACCTCGTGCTGGAGGGTGGAAGGGGGTGTTGCCATGTCATACTCCTTACGATCGTCGTGGGGAAAGTCCCACAGCAGGCCTAAAGATAACGTATCGACCTACATCGGTCACGCCCAAGAATAGACGGTCGTAGGCTCTCCTCCGTGCTCGTCCCGCTCGGCGTGACAAGTCTTTGGTGTTTCGAGTATTTCCCCCGGATGGTTTGTGATTTGCGGCCCATCTGCACACAGGGCTAAAAAAATAAGGTCCATCCACCGGGGAACGACTTTGCAGATCATCCTACGATTCTTGCTCCTTGTTTTCGCATCGACTTCGGCCGTGGAAGGCGCGGAGCCTTATACACCGAGCCATCCGAATCCCCTCCTCGAGCCGTGGCGCTGGCGGTCATTCCCGCAGATCCGAGGACGTGAGCTCCAGTGTATGGCCGAAGATCTCGACGGAAACATCTGGTTCGGCACCGAAGAAGGCGTCTGGCGATACGACGGCATTGGATGGTTCGAGTACGGGCCCGATCAGGGACTCGATGGAAAGCCTATCGTCGCCATTGTCGTCTCGTCTTCGAACGTGGTCTCCTGCGCGACGACACTCGGATTTTACACTTTGTCCGAGGAGCGTTGGACGCGTCGTTTTCCATCCGACGGGGACATGAATTGGTTCGTGAGGTCTCTGGCCATCGGAAACGATGGGAGCCTATGGGCAGCCACGACGTGGGGACTTCTCCACGTCGAGGACCATACTCAGACCCTCTACTGCCTGGAAGGCGTCGCCAGACATCTTCGTAAGACAACACCTTTCGTCGAATACGTGCCTGTGCCCGCTGATCTGGCTGCCACCGAAACGGTCGTCTACGGCGAGCTGGGTATCGAGCGCATTGGGGACACCGTCTTGTGGGTTATATCCGGAAGCCCGGCCGATTCGGCCAACATCCACGTCGGGGACCGAATCCTCACGACGGATTCCACAGGCAGTCACCGAAGGCTCACCATCGTCAGACAGGGTCTTGAGGAACCTATCGTCGTAGATATATACCCTCGTCAGGACCAGGGCGATCTCCGTCACTTCAGCTTTCACGATCTGATACTATCGAGGGAGAACACCGTCTGGCTGGCTACGTCGCCTGGCGAGATCATTCGATTCGATCCAGCATCGGGTCTCTGGCGTCGATATACCGACGAGGACGGTCTGACCATCGGTGGGCTCGTAACTCTGATGGAAGCCAGGAACGGATCCATTTGGGCGGTCTCCGACGATCGGGACGGTGGAATCAACCGATTCAACGGACAAATCTGGACATCCTTCCGGTTGTCGACCGAGGGGGGCATCGATCTCAACCCTTCCATTCTGGAAGCCAACGACGGAACCATCTGGGTCGGAGGCCACGAGGGAATCCTCCACGCCTATCGACGAGATAGATGGGAAATCTATCGATCGTCGAAAGTCCCTGTGCCGACCACCCGTATCATTGACCTTCTCGAAAGCTCGGACGGTGCACTCTGGATGGTAGGTCGTGGACAAGAACCCATTCGGTTCGACTTTGGATCCCGACGCTGGCTGCTAACGTGCGAGAACCTGAACTTCGCGTGTGAAGATCTCGAGGGAGGCAAATGGTTCCTCGAAGTTTCAGGCAAAGTCGTTCGAAAGAAGGACGAAACCTGGACCAGATTCGACTCGCGCGACGGTCTGATGGATACGCCGACCGGCATCATTGCGACTCGCGACGGATCTGTCCTGTGTGTAGGCAGCCACGCGCAGGCGGCGGCCTCGGCCAGATTCGACCAGGGCAATTGGCATCTTCGGACCTTTCCAAGCCTGTCGTGGGGCATCGACGGCCGCGCTGCATTCGAGGCGAAGGACGGTGCCGTCTGGATGGGCGCAGCCGTAGATTGGGATATGCGTCTGGGGCATCGCGGAGGTGTACTCCAGGTTTCAGGTGAGACGGTTCGTCACCACCGACCTCCCGACGTGTTGAGATACATCTATGGCATCGGGCAAACAGCGGACGACCACATATGGATCGGTTCTCGTCGTGGACTCCATCACTTTGACGGCACCTCGTGGAAGCAGGTATACACTCCCGAGACCCTCAGATCCCGCATCGACGCGGTCCACTCTTCCAACCGAGGAGATCTCTGGCTGGGGCATCGATCCAGAGGCATCTTTCACCACACCCCCTCAGGATGGGACCAGATGGATGCCGGACATGGCCTCGCGGACAACGCGGTACGCGAGATCCTAGTGTCCAGCGATGGGTCTGTCTGGGCGGTTTCCGATCGCGGGACAAGCCGATTCGACGGGCAGACCTGGACCCCTGCATTGCCATCTCACTTGCAGCTTGGTCCCAGAGGTACGTTACGTGAAACTCGGGACGGGTCACTCTGGATCAACACGGCCTCGGAAACCTGGCATCGAAGGGCGTGGCCTTTCAACCGATCAACACGAGAGCAAGCTGAAATCTTCAAGACCATCCTACATAAACCAGATCCGAACCCTCCCGAAACCAACATCGCCTTCGCACAGCAGGAAGTGTCTCAGCCGGGCAACACGACCATTTCCTGGACGGGAGCCGACCCCTGGGGAGAGACAAAAAGGGCTGACCTTCTGTTTTCGTGGAGGCTCGACGACCAGACCTGGTCACCATACTCTCCAGAAACGAGTCACCTATTCCAGGCGCTTGCCAGCGGGCCCCACCGATTCGAGGTTCGTGCACGAGACCGGGATTTCAACGTCGATCTCACCCCCGCTTCTATCACTTTCTCGGTCACCCCACCGGTCTGGCGACAAACCTAGTTCATCACCCTCGTCATTCTCTTCTCGTGCGCCGTCTCGGTCCAAACGGTGCGTCTGCTACGTCGGGATCTTGCGCTTCGCCGAAGCAATGAGGCTCTCCAGGAGAGTAACACCAAACTGACTGCCTCCAATCGCGAACTCGAGGAAACACGTGATCAGCTCGTCATGAGCGAAAAAATGGCTTCCCTTGGCAATCTCGTTGCAGGAGTCGCACACGAAATCAACAATCCCATCGGTGCCTTCAACAGTGCGGCCGACACGCTGAAAAGATGCGTTGAGCGGGTCAAGGAAATCGTCAATCAGAGTGGCTCGACCGAAGAGATTCGCGAAAACAGTCAATATCAGCGTGCGGTCCAGTTACTGAACGACACGACGGACAACGCGGTCGTGGCAGGTGGACGTGTCACGCGAATCGTCGAGAGCTTAAGAAACTTCGCTCATCTCGACGAAGCCGACTTTCAGCAGGCAGACCTTCACGAATCGCTCGACAGCCTGGTCACTCTCAAGGAACACGATCTCGGAGAAAGAATCTCGGTCGCGAAATCGTATGGTGTCCTTCCCCTCGTCACGTGCTATGCGAGCGAACTCAATCAGGTTTTTATGAACATCTTCAGCAACGCGGTCGAATCGATCGAGGAATCCGGCGAAATCACCATCCGGACCGAACGGAGAAACGAAGAGGTCGCCATATCGATCGGGGATACGGGATCGGGGATTCCCGAGCAGGACAAGGATCGTATCTTCGACCCGGGATTCACGACGAAAGGCGTGGGGGTCGGTGTTGGCTTGGGGCTGTCAACCGCATACCGAATCGTCCAGAAGCACGGTGGACGTATCGACGTAGAGAGCCAAGAAGGCAAAGGGTCGACCTTCGTCGTCACCGTCCCGATCGTTGCCCGAGGGAGCGAATGAAAGCCATCATCATTGGTGCAGGTCGTGGCGAGCGGCTCATGCCACACACGGCCGATGCGCCCAAATGCTTTGCCGAAGTCGGAAATCGCCGCATTCTCGACTGGGGTCTGGAGGCCCTACGCGCGAGCGATCTGACGGAGGTGGTCTTCATCGGAGGCTATCGCATCGACGCCGTCAAGACGGACTACCCCGATTTTACCTACTGTCACAACGCCGACTGGCCCGACAACAACATCCTCGAGTCACTCATGCACGCGGAGTTCCACATGGCTGATGGATTCGTCTGCGCCTATTCCGACATCCTTTATACAGGGCGCGTCGTCTCCAACCTGATGGAAAGTGAACACGACATTACGCTCGTGTGCGACACAGAGTGGCGCTCTCGTTACGAAAAGCGAACGGAACACCCCGAGGAAGACGGCGAAAAGATGCGCGTTATCGACCACGTCGTGGATGCGATCAACCGCACCATGCCCAGTGAGGATGCCGACGGCGAATACATCGGCGTCACGCGCTTCACCCCGGACGGTGCCCTGGCCTTGCGGGAGGCCTACCACGAGGCTCGGGAGACCTTCGGGAACGGCCCGTTCCAGGCCGCCACGACCTTCCGAAAGGCATATCTGATCGACCTCTACCAGCACATGATCGAATCAGGTCACCGAATGCACGCATCCTTTACGGAGGGCGAGTACATGGAAATCGACACGAACCAGGATTTTCAAATAGCACGCGAAGAGTGGAATCCATGAGTCGACCGATCCCCCTTTTCCCCGCCAGTGTCGTCGGGAGCATGCCCAGATCGCAATACGTTCGCGATCTGCTCGACCCCGACAAAAGACCTGAAGACCCGTCCGTCTTCGACAAGCGAATGAATGCGGCCGTCGACTACATCGTCTCCCTTCAAGAAGCGGCCGGACTCGACGTCATTTCCGACGGCGAGTATCGCAGACGTTCCTACATCGGCATCATTGCCGACGTGGCCGACGGATTTCTCCTCGAGCGAAAGGACGGCCTGTGGTGGCACACGGTCGTCGATCGGTTGGAACACGCGAAACCCGGGCTCGCTGCCGCGGAGGCCGCCTACCTCAGATCGCAAACGGATCGATCGATCAAGGTCTGCCTGCCGTCTCCCTACTTGCTCGCCCAGCGGATGTGGGACCCCGATCGATCGGCTTCGGCCTATCCGACGCGCGTGGACTTCATGGATGCCCTCGTACCCATCCTGCGTCGCGAAGTCGAACTCCTTCGAGAATCGGGTGCCGACATTATCCAGTTCGACGACCCCCATCTCTGTCTCTTCGTCGACGAGAGAGTTCGATCCGGCTGCGACGATCCCGACGCTGAAATTGCCCTGTGTGTCGACCATCTCAACCAGATCCTGAAGGATGTTGACGGCATCATCCGCTGCATCCACCTGTGTCGACGCAACAAAGGACGGTCCGGCTGGGTCGGCGAAGGCGGCTACGAACCTATCCTGCCGGCCCTCCAGTCGCTGCAAGTCGATCAGTATGTGATGGAGTTTACGATCCCTGTCGCTGGGGACCTGGATGTACTTCGGGAGTTGCCGGAAGGATCACACGTTGGCCTGGGGTGCGTCGACTGTCGTGGAGAGGTGATTGATTCCGTCGAAGATATCGTGACTCGGGTCGAGAGTGCGCTCGAACATATCGAGCCGAGCCAGATCTATCTCAACCCGGACTGTGGCTTCGCCCCCGGCAATGCGGCTGACATCCCGATCGATGAGGCCTACGCGAAACTGTGTAATGAGGCGAAGGCAGCTACGCTCCTGCGAGAACGACACGGTTGACTCGAATTGTCCGTTTACGCTCCGCAAGACCAGAATTCCCTTCTCTTGCTTCGCCTACCGAGTGAACACCGTTCACACAGCTGCAGGCGGTTCGCCCACGTCAGCGACCGAACGCAAATACAAAGTCGATATACGGTATCCCCGGGAAGATCGTTTCCTGGCCGATCGTGTTGAGAAACGCGAAGTCCACCGTCATCTTGTCTCCCATGAAGCGGAATCCGTATGAGATCAGCTGTTCACCAAAGAACCAGTTCTCCGTGATGAATGCGATCCTGCGAGAAACACGAGACTCTCCACCCACCATCAGGATGGCCCGATCCGATCCATCGGCGGACCCGTATCCCAACCCTACTGTGAGATGGCGATCAGGAGATCCCATCGTGGACACACCGTAGTAGATCGCGGCTACACCGCCGTCGTCGAAATCGGCGTCCGCCGGTGCCCGCACCACAAGGGCTCCCGCTGCGAGATTGAAAGACTCGCTCTGGCTGAGTCCAACTTTGGGGTTGAAATACATCAGTTGATCCTGAAAACCGATACCAGGAAAGATGGAAAGACCCCCACCGATCGTGACTCGATCTGTTACCCCGACAGTCACACTCGGGAAAAAAAAGGCTATATCCGGATCTCTCAACGAGATGAAGTGGGTGAAGGTGCCGTGGTTCCTGGCATGGGGGCGCGGTTAGAGTGTGCGGAACCTCTTCGGAATCTGCTCAGGGATGTTTATGTCTCCGACGGTAAGGAAGATCATATCGTTGAATGCGTCGAGTGTGCGGAATCCGCTGGCTCGGTTCTTGACGATTTGGACGATTCGGTTGAGGCCTTCGGCGATGGCGTTGGTAAGACGCGTGTTCACGAATGCGAGGACGCCGAAGAAGTGCTGTCGCAGGGTCCTGACGAACTTTCGCAGGGGTTCAAGTCGACTTCTGAGTGCGGACGTCGTCCAGCATTTCAGGAAGCGTTCGGCAGCCCAGGGCGCTTTGTATTCCCAGAACTGCTCGAACTCGTCCTTGAGTCTCCAGGCTCTATAGATTCGGTAGTTCGCCTTCTCCAGTGCTTTGAGTGTCCGAGTATCCCCTCTGGAGCGTGTCGCTGAGTGCCGGTAGAGGAGCCATCGGAGGCCCTTCATGGCTTTGCGCTCATCCGGGGCAGCTTTACGCCACTGGTCCTTACGGACCTCGTCAACGGCGGCATTGAGAGCCTTGACGATGTGAAAGCGATCGAGGACCAGCTTGGCATTCGGACAGTGTTCCTGGATGGCTCCGATGTAAGCTTCGCTCATGTCGCAGCAGGCCCACTCGATCTTGGATCTCCGGTAGGGACTGAGAGCCTCTGTGAAGAACCGATCGATCGTTTTACGCGCCCTGCCGCGGCCAACCCACACCACGCAGGAGCGGTCCAGATCGTAAACGAGCGTGGCGTACCTGTGACGCTTGGCGTAGGAGATCTCGTCGATCCCGATGGTTTTGAGCCCTCGGATACGATGACCTTCACGAAGCCGCGTGATGGATCGGTGAAGGAGATCCGACAGCGTCGAGGCAGAGATGCGCAGCAACTCGGACGCCGCCTTCTGCGTCATGGTCTGGCAGTAGCGCAGCATGGCATACTCGAAGCGATACGTCACCCGAGAGAACCGCTCCGCCCACGGAATCTCCTCGACCACACGACCGTGGGTAGGACACCGAATCTCCCGAGGATGGTAGAGAAGCCAGACCCTCCACCCGCACACCGGAATGTCACGCCACCGACGCGGATGGGGCATTGTGCGGACGATTTTACCTCGACGGCCGCACTCCGGACAACAACAACCATTCTTATGTGGCTTTACGGCGATGACGAAACAGCTTCTCCCCTCAAACCACCAGCTGACAACACGGAACCCCTTGAATTTCAGCAGTTTCGATAGTAATCTGCTCCCGGTCATAGGTCGCACCCCCTTCGCTTTGATTGTCCTACACACACAACCAAGCGTAGGGAACGATCTATGACCTTGTCATTCTATAGTTTCACCGTTGAGAAACCCGGATAGAGCCAAAAAAAAGCATATGATCGGCAAAGTAACCTTCACCTTTTTCTAACATTCTCCCTGTTGGAGCGAACAGCAATCGGCTCCCGTTCGGGTTTGGGGCCAGTACTCACCATCTTTGAACCTTCGGTCCGAGACATCCCTGATGCTTCGAATCGACGAAGTCGACAATCGAATCACTCCGTGTCTAGTCCTGAAAGCGACGGTATCCCCTTCGACCTGCTCAATTCGACCGTAAAGGGTTGATCCATCATCCGTCTCGAGGAGTTGCAGTGTCTCCTCGTTTGCTACCGCGATGCCTATGTCCGCCAGGACAGGACACGCGGCTCCCGTCACGAGTGCAACTATCAACAGCGAGAAATGGAGCATCGAGATTTCATGGTGTCTCCTGACGATTATATATCCAACACAAAAACAATGTCTTACTCGATCTGTGTACTCCATAACTTCGCACGACATCACTTGTCCGGACGCCCGGACAATTGGCATTATCTCCCCACGACCCCCCGAATCAGACGTGGAGTTGCTTTTCAAAACGTCACACCCGCGTGCAGACCCGGATCTGAACCCCACCCCACCGGCCCGACACCGAACGACAATCGGGGCCGATCTGCGTAGCCTCGTTCCCGGTTGATCCTTTTAGCCGATCTGTGTGCATCGATGGCCGCCGTGGCAAAGCTGGCCGCGTTGGACACCAGCCCGATGATGGCCCGACGCTTCGCTGCGCTGTAGCTTTCACCCCGGCTCTGATCGCTGAACCACATCACTTTGCTCACGAAGCTCCACGCAAACAGAAGACCGGCTTTTCCGTGCTCTCCGTTGTAGACCTGACCCGCACCGTCGAAAAGGAAGAGCCCGACAACTGTTGAGAGTGCAAGAGCCGTCTGAGGGTTCTTGCGACCAGGGCGCGAAGTCGGCGTGTTTCGGGACGTCACGTCATTCTGCTCTACGATCACGTTCCTCTGGATCAATTGCAGATCCCAATGAGGACACGACTCCGAATGTGCGTTGCGAACGACCTTGATGTCAGAAACGGAAACTCGAAACACACCCAACTGCGTTTCGAATGCGAGCGTGTCATTTTCGATCGAAGCGATTCGTCCCACGGACGTCGAGCCATCCATCGTCGTCAGAATCTGCCCGACAACGTGATCCGAGAGAGCCATCCTACACCCGATCCCTACGTCTGCGTTGATCTCGGGCGCGGAGAAAACCAGAGCGACTATGGCTGTGGCAAAAGTTTGAAGGATGCGTGGGATCATTACGGGCTCCCAGTTGTGGTTGGGTGCGGTCACTATGGTCATTTGCAACAGCCGTGCCCCATCTCCGCCTAGCGAAGATTATTTCTCAACTTTATTAAAATCAATAATTTACAATTCTGTCTCTGGTGAGATTGAAGCCATCCAGAAAAAACTACTTTGCTGCGCAAGTTTGCGTGATATTGCTCCTGTCGCTGCGCAAAATTCCCTGAGGGGCTTCATGCCGACCGAATCCGAACTGCTCGTCAAGCTCCGAAAATCCATCCGTCTCACCGGTCTGAACGCCGACCTCGCGACACTCGACCCACTCCAGCAGTCGATGGTCGTCACCAACCGACTTGCCCAGACCACCCTCCGCTATCTCACCAACGAAGTCGATGCCGTCGCCGGCCAGCGACTGTCCGAGGAGTTGCGGACGCTTTCGAGCCCGGAAGAGTACGAGCTTCTTTTCGATGAAAGTGGTTACACGTTTTATCACGTCGTTCAGTTTCTCTACGAATTTGCCAAAACCTACGCCAACACCCCCGATCGCGAGTATTTCTGCGCCGGCATGGGACGAGGAGGCGGAGGACTCGAAGTCGCACCGCATACCGAATTCATTAGCCTGATACGTCTGCTCATCTCGGCGCTGCCTGAAACCAACGACGAGCAACATCTCCAGGGATTGTTCCAGGAACTCGGCCCTACCTTCCTCGGTCGCATCTTTACTTCAGGTCTTCTCGAAATCGACGTAAACCAGGAAGGTGAGCGCCGCATCGACATCACGCTGCGGTATTCGGAGGGTGAACAGTTGGCGGAGGGTCTGCGCGATCTCGGTCACGAGCAAGACGCCGGTGCTTTCTTCATCAACTCGGCCCTACACATCCAGGGACTCCTGCAACTGGCCTGGATGACCTTCACGCGTGATACGAATTCTGTGGCGATGGAGAGCCTGATCGAGAACCGCGACGAAGAAGGCGTCCGGGAAATCGCGGAGACCTGCCGTTGCACGTGGCCTGTTCGTTGGGATGCGAGTGTCCAGCTCGACCGCACACCCGACGCCGAGATCATCTTCGCCCAAGCGCGGGGAATCATTGAAGGTCTTCAAAGGAAGGATCTGGAGTATTATCTCCAACGCATCAAAACGCTCGAGGTCCAGGTCCAAGCGTTGGAGGAAGGATCGCGCTTTCACGACTTGATCGGTGGAAGCAAGCAAATGCGTCAGGTCTACCAGACGATTCAACAGGTTGCAACAACGGGTCTAACCGTCCTGATTCGTGGAGAGACTGGAACGGGCAAGGAGCTCGTCGCCAGAGTGGTACATCAATGCAGCGACCAGCGTGAAGGACCGTTTGTCCCCGTTAACTGTGCCGCTTTTCCCGAAGCGCTCCTCGAAAGCGAGCTCTTCGGCCACGAGCGTGGCGCTTTTACGGGTGCCGACCGCGGAAAACCGGGCCGTTTCGAAATGGCCAGTGGAGGAACACTGTTTCTGGACGAAATCGGCGACACCTCCACGACGACTCAGATCAAGCTGTTGCGTGTTCTGGAAGATCAGACCTTCGAGCGAGTCGGGGGCACTCGATCGATCACGACCGACGCACGCATCGTGTCTGCAACGAACCGGAATCTCGAAGAGATGATCGCCACGGGTGACTTTCGGGAAGATCTCTACCTCCGCCTCAACGTCCTGCCCGTCAACATTCCTCCTCTACGGACACGACGCGAAGATGTCGCGGTGCTCGCCCAGCACTTCCTCGATCGAAGCGCTACGCGATCGGGCAAGGAGATACAGGCCATCTCTCGTGGCGCAATGAAACGTCTCGTCAGCCATCCGTGGCCCGGAAACATCCGCGACCTCCAGAACGTCATCGAACGTGCGGTCATCGTCCACGCGTCCGGTCGCACGCTGACCGAGACACACATCACCCAGGCCCTCGGTCTCCAGCCGAGCGAGGGTGTCGCGAACGATGAACCCCTCAATGAAAGACAACGCCAAATTCTGTACGTGATGGATGGATCGGAGACCTGCGTCATCCAGGACCTGGTCGATCGAATCGGAACCACCGGAAGCGGGGGGGCGTCACGACGCACGCTCCAGAACGACCTCCGCAGTCTCGACAGCCGCGGCCTGGTCGCGTGGACCAAGCGAGGAAGCGCCCGAGCCTACCGCCTCACACC
The DNA here is from genome assembly GCA_965198115.1 of Candidatus Latescibacterota bacterium. GTDB lineage: Bacteria > Latescibacterota > UBA2968 > UBA2968 > UBA2968 > UBA6620. The sequence goes on from OZ240241.1 coordinate 6,174,807, forward strand.
AGACGGCGAAGAAGCTGCCAGAATGAATGCTTGACGGATCAACTGTGCGACCTCGGAAACTCTACACGACAAACTTCCGCTCCATCGACCCCGGCTGGGTCGAGCCAGATCCCGACGACTCCCGCGTGAGCCAAACGTCGGACGGTCTCATTCTCGATGCAGGCGACCTAATGGTCACTCTCGACGGCCCCGGGATCCATACCAGAAACGGCGACATCATCGAATTGGGTTTCGAGATCGTCGGCGGTACGCGTGGCCGTATTTCGTTCGGCTTCACAGGCGGCATGGAATCAGCCGTCGCGACACTCGACCTCGCCAAACGGACCGCCGAGCTGCGAACCTCCGATTGGTCCTCACCTCAACCCGCCGATGCTCAGCGAACAACCCTCCGCCGAGTGAAACCACACATCCTCCGAATCGAGAAACGGGAGGGTGTCGGTAATCTCGTCAAAATGGCCGACATCAAAGTCATCCTGGATGATCGGGCGATCCTGAACGCGTCGGACGTCAACGTGCTACCCGAAATGGGTGTCCGGATCGGTGTCGAAGGATGTGCCGTCAGAATCAGGCACTTTACGCATCACGGAATACCGTCGCCCGTTCCCGAGTATCTGCACGTCGCGGGATGGCAGATCCTCAACCGGCCAGACATCGCTGCAAACGCAGCTTCACTCATCCGTGGCATCGAGGTCGCGGCCGAACGAGGCATTCGGCTTCTCGTCACTCCCGAGACCTCCCTAACCGGTCTCTTCCCTCGCGACGCGGTCACCCAGAGGCGGAAACCGATCGAAGCAGCCGAATCCAAACTTCGCCAGACCATCGGAGGAATCCGGAACGCCCCTTATTGTGTGGTCGGACTGCCCGTCTGGGAATCCCGCACCGACCACCGTCGCCGATCGACACGCTACAACGTCAGCCGCGTCTACGCCCCCGACGGCCACATTGTCGACACGTATCCCAAAATCCACTCCTGCGAGACCGAATTCTGGCACGGGTATCGACTCCAGGAGTTCGACGTCGACGGGGTCCCGATCTCCATGCACATCTGTCACGACGGACGTTATCCGGAAACCTGGACGCTCCCCGTCATGTTCGGAGCACGACTCATTCTCCATCCATCGAACGGCGGAATCGTCACCGGCAGTGTCGACGCCTTCGAGAAAGACGCCAGCCGGTCGACATCGACGTCACACGCATTCTACGTCAACGTCAACGGTGGCGGCGGCAGCTACATCGCGGGGCCTCAGAAATATGACAACGTGCTCGACGTCAGCGCCGAGTGCCGTCGCGACAACACCGCCTTCCCGGTGGTCGGGCCGCCCGTCGAATGTCTGATCGAGTCATGCATCAGAATTGCGGATGCCTTCGGCTACTGGCCCGTTCGATCCTTCCGGGCCTCGGAGGAAGTCGCCGCCGCACAATCTGCCCTCTACCGCGCAGCTGGGGGACGTCGATCCAGGTCGTGAACAGGACGAATGCCGGATCACCTGTGGTTCGATTTCTGAAGACGGCGTACTGGTCACCTCCCCACCCCTCGGCTGCATTCGCAGGACTGAGCGTTAAGTCGAACTCCCTGAACACGATCGGAAACCGAACTCGCCAAGCGTGTCTTGATCGAGCAGCCCCCAGTCACTGGCGAAAGTCTCGAACCACACGTCGGGGATGTGTCAGAATCGAGCGTCAGGGTCTCGATGTGCTCATCGCAGAGTCACCCCTCGACCTGGACGCCTGGTTCGCCTACCTCGAAAAGGTCTGGAATCCGACTCCCATTCCACAGCCGGACCCGACTATCTCCGCAACACCGTTCGACTTCGACAGCGACCTCGAGATCGGATTCGGGGATTTCCTCCTCTTCGCGGCAGCCTTCGGAAGGAACGCATCCGACCCGGATTTCAATGCTCGGTTCGATGTGGATGGCGACGGAACAGTCGGTTTCTCCGACTTCGTGAACTTTGCCTCGGTTTTCGGACGACAGGTGTAGAAAGCTGTAAATGGGACTCCTCCAGATTCTCCAACCTCTGAAGTAGCCCTCATACAGACGCAAAGCGGCCTGGCTGCCCTTCGACTCGTGTTCAGGGTAACCAGGCCGTCGTGTTGCTTTTTAACGGCAGCGAAGCTCAACAACGTTTGATCACGACCACCGTCACATCATCCGCCCTGGGCGCATCGCCGCGAAAGGTGTTCACATCGCCGGCGACGGCGTCGACGATCTCCTCTGCCGAGTCCTTGCCCCGCTCACTCAGAACGGCTTCCAGACGCTCCTCCTCATAGAACTCGTCCTCCACATTCCTGCACTCAATAACACCATCTGAATACAGAACCAGAGATTGCCCAGTCTCCAGCATCAGCTCCTCATCCAGATAGGATGTTTCGGCAGGAACCACCGCGAGACCGATCGGTAGGCCGTCATATGGCAGCTGATTGATCGTACCATCCGTTGAGCAGACATAGGCGACGGGTGACCCGCGTTCGCCATCGTGACTTTCCCCGTCTGAACGTCCAGAACCGCCATAAATGCGGTCGCGAACATATGACTCTCGATCCGTCCGTGGAGGGACCGGTGCAGTCCGGACAGAATCTTCGACGGGTATCGATTTGTCCGCGCTTCGTAGAAAAACATCTCGTTCAGCCGAATGGTGATGCCGGCCGCCTGCATGCCTTTACCCGAAACATCGGCGGCGAGGATGCCGAGCTGAGTTTTCTCGGCGTCCAGCCACTCGTAGCTGAAGTAGTCACCTCCGACCTCGCTCGCCGGCTCGCAAGTACCCGCAATGTCGAAGCCCTCCACTTCCGGACTGCTCGAAGGCATCAGACTCATCTGGATCTTGTGAGCGGTCGCGAGCTCCAGGTCCATCCGTTCCTGCTCTACCATCTCTTCGTGCAACTGGGCGATCTCAAGCGCCAGCGTCACCTGATCGGCGAAGCGTTGAAGTGTTTCGAGATCCCCGAACCCCACTGACCGTCCGGATTGGCTCCGATCAGCCGCCATCACACCCAGAGGGACGTCGTCCGATCGAAGCGGAACAGCCACGAACGCCTGGATGTTCAGGTGGCCTATCGCCGTTCGATCCAGCACGATGTCGGATTTTGCAACGTCGTCGATCAGGACCGGTTGATTCGTGACGGCGCAACGAACCTGAATGCTCATCTCATCAGTCAGGGGCCGTTGCCAATGTCGGAGAAACGATGCGTCGTGCACCGTGCCTCCGACGATGCGACCGTTCCCCAAAACTTGACGTTCCTGATCGACCTGAACCAGCCACGCCCGATCGAACCCCAACAGCTGCACGACAGCACTCAATGCACTCTCGATGGTTTTCTCCACATCGAGTGCGGTCACGAGGGTACGTCCCACTTCTTGAAGTCGGCTCAGTTCGTCCATCCGTCGCTGCAGCGCGGTGCTCAACTCGATCGCCTCGGTATGCGATCGGGCGTTCTTCACGCCCACAGCGACGAAGTTCGACACAGCTCCGATGAGCTCTTCATCCTCCGAGATGAAGGCGTTGCCGTCCGTTCGGTTGAGTGCTTGCAGGACGCCCACAACCCGGCCCTCGATTCGCAGAGGGGCCGCCAGAATCGACCGGGTCACGAATCCCGTCGTCTGATCGATCAGCTTGTAGTGTCGGTTGTCCTGTTCCACGTCCGGGACGTTCGCGATCTCTCCATTCGTAACCACCCACCCCGCGATGCCTTGGTTCTTCGGAAAACGGAGACCTTCGCGATCGGGGAACCGCTCGATCTCCAGGTTCGGTGAAATCTCGATCACCAGCTCATCGCGCCTCTCGTCCAGAAGAATGACCGAAACCGCCTCGCATCCGAGTAGTTGGCCGACCTTTTCCGTGATCCGCTCGAGCACCTGACCGCGATCCAGACTCGAGTTGATCAGTGTCCCGGCTTCGACCAGTCCGTTCAGACGTTGAATCTTCTTTTCCAGGTCGACAACAGGCTGGTCCACGGATGTCCATCCTCTCAAAAGAATCAGACAAGCACTTCTCTAATATCGCTTGCTATCGTCGGGCGTTTCAACAGATTTGATAGCGTGACGTTTTTTAAAGGCTCTATCCGGGTTTCTCAACGGTGAAACTATAGAATGACAAGGTCATAGATCGTTCCCTACGCTTGGTTGTGTGTGTAGGACAATCAAAGCGAAGGGGGTGCGACCTATGACCGGGAGCAGATTACTATCGAAACTGCTGAGATTCAAGGGGTTCCGTGTTGTCAGCTGGTGGTTTGAGGGGAGAAGCTGTTTCGTCATCGCCGTAAAGCCACATAAGAATGGTTGTTGTTGTCCGGAGTGCGGCCGTCGAGGTAAAATCGTCCGCACAATGCCCCATCCGCGTCGGTGGCGTGACATTCCGGTGTGCGGGTGGAGGGTCTGGCTTCTCTACCATCCTCGGGAGATTCGGTGTCCTACCCACGGTCGTGTGGTCGAGGAGATTCCGTGGGCGGAGCGGTTCTCTCGGGTGACGTATCGCTTCGAGTATGCCATGCTGCGCTACTGCCAGACCATGACGCAGAAGGCGGCGTCCGAGTTACTGCGCATCTCTGCCTCGACGCTGTCGGATCTCCTTCACCGATCCATCACGCGGCTTCGTGAAGGTCATCGTATCCGAGGGCTCAAAACCATCGGGATCGACGAGATCTCCTACGCCAAGCGTCACAGGTACGCCACGCTCGTTTACGATCTGGACCGCTCCTGCGTGGTGTGGGTTGGCCGCGGCAGGGCGCGTAAAACGATCGATCGGTTCTTCACAGAGGCTCTCAGTCCCTACCGGAGATCCAAGATCGAGTGGGCCTGCTGCGACATGAGCGAAGCTTACATCGGAGCCATCCAGGAACACTGTCCGAATGCCAAGCTGGTCCTCGATCGCTTTCACATCGTCAAGGCTCTCAATGCCGCCGTTGACGAGGTCCGTAAGGACCAGTGGCGTAAAGCTGCCCCGGATGAGCGCAAAGCCATGAAGGGCCTCCGATGGCTCCTCTACCGGCACTCAGCGACACGCTCCAGAGGGGATACTCGGACACTCGAAGCACTGGAGAAGGCGAACTACCGAATCTATAGAGCCTGGAGACTCAAGGACGAGTTCGAGCAGTTCTGGGAATACAAAGCGCCCTGGGCTGCCGAACGCTTCCTGAAATGCTGGACGACGTCCGCACTCAGAAGTCGACTTGAACCCCTGCGAAAGTTCGTCAGGACCCTGCGACAGCACTTCTTCGGCGTCCTCGCATTCGTGAACACGCGTCTTACCAACGCCATCGCCGAAGGCCTCAACCGAATCGTCCAAATCGTCAAGAACCGAGCCAGCGGATTCCGCACACTCGACGCATTCAACGATATGATCTTCCTTACCGTCGGAGACATAAACATCCCTGAGCAGATTCCGAAGAGGTTCCGCACACTCTAACCGCGCCCCCATGCCAGGAACCACGGCACCTTCACCCACTTCATCTCGTTGAGAGATCCGGATATAGCCTTTTTAAAGATGCTCAACCCGTGAGGCACTTTATGCGCGTGAGTAGTACCTGTCTAGCTTTGTTTCTTTCTGTATCCACCCTATGGGGAAGTGAAAACTGGCCGCAGTGGCGCGGCACGGACATGAACGGCATCAGCCTCGCCCAAGGTCTTCCCAGCGACTGGAGCACCGACAGAAACGTCGTGTGGAAAACCGAGCTTCCGACCTGGAGCGGCGGAACGCCCATTATCCACGGTGACTGGATCTTCCTCACATCCCCGAGCCAATCCGATCCTCAACCAGAACGTGTCGAAGAACCCGAGCCAAGACCGAACGAGCGTAGACGTCGACGCAGGGGACCCCGTCGAAACCCGGGTGGCCAGGACCTGTTGCTCATCGCCTTTTCACGCAGCGACGGAACGGAGAAATGGCGAACCGTCGTGGACACGGGAAACGCTCTCCATCGCAAACACAACAACACTTCTCCTTCGCCTGTCACCGACGGCCAACACGTCTGGGTCGTCACCGGAACGGGTCAGGTCGCCGCCTACACCGTCCAGGGAAAGAAGCTATGGACGTTCAACCTTCAGGACGTCTACGGCGACTTCGGCCTGATGTGGGGCTACGGCTCGTCCCCACTCCTCTATAAGGACAGATTGATCATCGAAATTCTACACGGGATGCATACCGATCTGCCGTCCTACGTCGCTGCTTACGACAAGATGACGGGCGAGCGCCTCTGGAAGCACCTTCGTAGAACAGATGCTCCGATGGAATCTCCGGACGCTTACACCACACCCGTTCTACTCACGCACGGCGGCAAAGATGAGATCATCATCTCCGGGGCGGACTACGTGACGGGCCACGACCCGGATACGGGTGCTGAGCTCTGGCGATCAGGTGGGATGAATCCTGAAGGAAAGGGAAATCACCTGACTGCAGGCTCACCCGTTGTCGCAGACGGTATCGTTTTCGCAACGGCCAGGAAGAAACCCATTCTGGCGATCCGTGGGGGAGGCGCCGGTGACGTCACGGATAGTCATCTGGTGTGGAAGTGGAATGGACCAGCCGGACCCGATGTCCCGTCACCCGTCACCGACGGAAAATACTTCTATATGGCCGACGATCGAGGGCTTGTGAGTTGCCTCAACGCAAAGACGGGTGAAACCATCTGGGGTCCCGAACGCACGATCCAGGGAACCGTTAGTTCGTCACCCGTCTTGGCCGACGGCAAGCTCTACATCCTGAACGAAAACGGCGTCACCACGGTGGTCAAAGCTGGACCCGAGTTCAAGCATCTCGCGACGAACGAGCTCGACGGCAGCTACACGTTATCATCCCCGGCTGTCGCGGGGAATCGGATCTTTATTCGAACGGGCAACTACCTCTATTGCATCGGTGAAGGATGAGTCGAACGCAGACTCCGCGTGATTTCATAAGACGGAGTGGAGCAGCGCTGGCAGCCGCTTCACGGGTCGTTTGTGTCAGGATGTTCAGGGTCTACCAGACATAGGTCGATTTTTCTCGCTGGGTCTTTCCCGGCAAACAGATAACGGTTCACGGCCAACGCTACCACCATTCTCCCGAGGTCTTCACAATGCCCGAACAAACCGCCAACGCCACCTGGGACCCTCAATCCCCTCATATGCACGTCGGCACCCAACGATTCGAGGTAAATGACGAACACCTCGGTTTTCTCGCCCGCTGCGGCGTCAACGCCATGGCCGTCAACGACATCACATTCCACCGCGACATTGGCTGGGACGTCGAAGAGCTCGCCGCGAAAAAAGCGAAAGCAGCCGAATATGGTGTCGATATGGAAATGGCCGCGCTACCGCTCCACGATCTCAGCGATGACGGCGAGTGGGTGCCTCACTATATGCGCGGGAACTGGGAAAAGGGCGAGAAGGAAGTCGATCTCGTCTGCAAGATGGTCAGGGCAGCCGGAGAGGCCGGTATTCCCGCCATCAAGTACTTCCTTTGCGAAATGGAAAACCAGCGAACCGAATCGATCCCCCTCGGGCGAGGGGACTTGCGTTACTCTACCTGGGACCTCTCAAAGGCCGACGCCGACACCCAGCGTTGGGAAGAGCCCGTCTCTACCGATCAAAACTGGGAACGCGTCACCTTTTTCCTCGAACGCGTCATCCCCGTCGCCGAGGAATACAAAGTTCGAATGGCCTGTCACCCTTGCGATCCCTTTCTGCCGCCGGGTTACAAGGGCGTCGATCGCGTACTCGGCGGGTTCGACGGCTTTCGTCACTTCATCGAAATCTGCCCGAGCGACTACCACGGCCTCAACCTCTGTCTCGGTTGTATGGCCGAAAGCGTCAAAAACCCGCGTGAGGAAGTCCCCAACATCCTCCGCTACTTCGGCGAGCGAAAAAAGATCCACCTCATCCACTTCCGCAACATCGTCGGCGGCCAGCACAAGTTCCAGGAAGTCTATCCCGACGAAGGCGACATGGACATGTTCATCCTCGCCCAAACGCTCAGGGAGGTCGGGTATCCCCACATGATGGTCCCCGACCACGCCCCTGGTCACGACGCACCCGGTCATATGGAGCAGGCCTTCGCCTATCAGTTCGGCTACATCAAGTCCGCGATCCAGGCCGTGAACAGATAGCGTCAATCCCACGCTCTTCAGGAACCTTGACGACCCCCTGATGCCTCACCCGACTCCCACCTGGACCCCGCTTGAGGCGGACACCGCCACCATCGCACGCCAGTACCCCGAGCCTTTGATGGCGCTGGCCGAGGGAGTTGTTCCGGCCTTCGTTTTGCGCGGTGCCTATCCGGAGAAGGACTGTCGTGCCCTGATGGAACGGTTCGACGCACTCGGCTACTTCCGTCGCGAGACGGTAGGCGTGGAATCACAACTCAGCGGCGGCTCCTACCTTGACCTGGGCACGAGTCTGGGAAGAATGGGAGCGGACCGGGAGGCGTTCTTCGAACACGCCGAACGCACCCACGAGCTCTTTCCTCGCCTGTTCGAGGGACTCGCAGACCCAGTCGCGGCAATCTACCGCAACCTTTCCGCACTCGCCGTGGGCAAACAGATCCGGAACGCCGTATCCACCGACGAACGGCCGTATGGTCCTGCCATCTTCCGGGTCTACCAGAGCGAGGAAGGTCACCGGCCCCATTACGATTCCGTGCGGCGTCGGGGCACCTCCAACTACGAGGTGGCGCGCTTCGCACATCAATTCGCGGGTGTGCTGTGCGTCAAGAAAGGCTCCGTTGGCGGCGACTCCGTCCTCTACCGCGCGAAAGCTGAAGGAGAGGTGGAAGACGTGCTCGGGCGAGGTGAGTTCGAGTCATACGCCATGGATCAAGACATCCCCTCCGTCCGAGTCGAGCTGGATGCGGGTGACCTCTACTTCTTCTACACTGAAAACGTCCACGAAGTTCCCCGAACGGAGCGGTCCGATACCCGCGTCGTCTTCGCGGTATTCATCGCTACGTCCCCGGATGACAGAGAAGTCTACGTTTGGTCATAGCCGGAGTCCGTTGGCCGAGTGAGTTCCTGGCATCGTCCACAGGTTGCGCAAAATTTTCGCTGCCAGTTCAAGCGAAGTCATCACCTGCAAACAGAAATGGCGACTCGATAGACCATCGAATCGCCACGCCCGCCGGGGCACTATGCGCGAAAGTGGGCTCTCCCACTCAAGGTTTACGCACTGTACTGTAGCTGGTATAGCCTCGAATAGATCCCGTTGGCTCCGAGAAGCTCCTCGTGCGTCCCTTCCTCCCTTATTTCCCCGTGGTGCAACACGAGAATCTTGTCCGCGTTTCGGATCGTCGATAGCCGGTGCGCGATGACGATAGAGGTGCGGAATCGCATCAGGTTTTCCACCGCCTCCTGGATCCACACTTCCGTCTCTGTGTCCACGTTCGACGTAGCCTCGTCCAGCACCAGGATCTCAGGGTCCGCGGCAAGCGCACGAGCAAAGGACAGCAGTTGCCGCTGACCAACTGAAAGGGTCGCACCCCGCTCGTGGACTTCCTGACTGTAACCATTCGGTAGCTTGTCGATGAATCGATCCGCATTCACGTCTTGCGCGGCCTTCACAACCTGCTCGCGGGTCACATCCGGTTCCCCCAGGCTGATGTTGCTCTCGATGTCGCCGGCGAACAGGAACACGTCCTGTTGAACGACACCCACCAGGCGTCGTAGTTCCGCAACATCCCACTCACGGATGTCCACGCCGTCCACAAGAACCGCACCTCGGTGGATCGGGTAAAAACCGCACACGAGGTTGATAATGGTGCTTTTGCCAGCCCCCGTCGCACCCACGATGGCCAAGCTTTGACCCGGCGTGACCGTGAACGACACACCCCGCAGCACCCATTCATCATCGTCGTAAGCAAACCAGACGTCGCGAAACTCGATCTCTCCCCTGACCTCGTCGGGGATGTGCTCGCCACCTTCCGTCTCCAGTGGCGTATCGAGCAATTCGAAGATGCGCTCTGAGGAAGCCATCGCTGTCTGGATCGTCTGATATCGATCCGCCATATCTCGAAGCGGCATGAAGAACCGCGGCACGTACTGCAACATGGCCACGAGTACACCCCACTCCACGGTACCCTGGACGACCTCTGCACCCCCGTACCACAAAACGAGCCCCATCAACAGCACGCCACAAAGTTCCATGAAGGGGAAGTAGATCGAGTGGTAAAGCGTGGAATACATCCGTGCATCCGTGTAGCTGTTGTTCGCGTCCTCGAAACGGCCCGAGCACCGTTCCTCGAACCCGAACAGCTTGACCACTTCCATCCCGTAGACGGTTTCCTGCAGTGTCGCGGCAAATCGTCCGAAGCGCACTCGAGCGATCCGAAAAGCGTAGAACGTCTTCTGCTGCAACCACCAGGTGGCGGCGGCGGCAAAAGGTAGCGCGACCGCGGTAACAACACCCAGCTCGATATCCATGTAGAAGATGAAGGCCAGGATGGCAACGACGGTCAGGACGTCGTTCAGGATGGACACCACGGCGTCCGTGAACATTTCGTTCAGGGCGTCCACATCATTCGTATTCATCGCCATCAGCCGGCCAATGGGCGTACGGTCGAAGAACTTCAACGGCAGTCCCTGGAGGTGCGAAAACATTTCCAGCCGCACATCCCGCATGGCCCACTGACCGATCATGTTCGTCGCCCAGCTCTGCCAGTAACCCACCACAAACTGCACGAACAGCAGACCGACGTAGAGAACGATCAGCCAGCCGAAGCCGTCGAAGATGCCAGGCTCGATATAATCGTCCACAGCGACCTTGGTGATGTACGGTCCGGCCTGACGTGTCGTCGAGGCCACGATGATCAGCATGAACGTCAACGCCACCCAACGAAGATAGGGCTTTAGGTAACTCAGAAGCCGTGCCATCAACCCCAGATCTAGACCCTTGGCCTGTAGCTCGTCTTCCTGCACGCCAGGTCTGCCCGACATCGTGTGCCTGCCTCCGCCTCCAATCATAACCGCACATCACCTCCTTCCGGGGGGATTACTACCTGCCTTATGTCGATGTTGCGGGCGAACTGAAATTCGTCCCTGTCAATGTTTTCGGACGAACGCCATTCTCCTCGACGTCAACGCGCGTCTACCGTCCACCGTCTACAGTTTACCGTCACCGTTCGACCCTACAGCTCGTCCAACTCCTGTGCCAGGCCCTGTCGTCGGAACATCTCTCCGTAGATGCCATCGCAGGCGACAAGCTCCTCGTGCGATCCCTGTTCGACGATTCTTCCATCATCCATGACGATAATCCGGTCGGCATCCTTGACGGTCGAAATTCGATGGGCAATCACGATCGTCGTGCGTGACTTCATCACGTCTCGCAGCCCACGTAGGATTGCCTCCTCCGTGCGCGTGTCCACACTCGACATCGCGTCGTCCAGAATCAGGATCTTCGGTTCACGGATCACGGCCCGTGCCAGCGCGGTGCGCTGTTTCTGCCCGCCCGAAAGCGTCACGCCTCGCTCGCCCACGATTGTTTCGATACCGGCGGACAGAACCTCAAGATCGGGCGCGAGTTGAGAGGTCTCCGTTGCCCGCTTGACCTTGTCGCTCGTGCTCCCGGCTACACCCAGCGCCACGTTCTCACCGATCGTCTCGGAAAACAGGAACGTCTCCTGAGGCACGTATCCGATCGCTGACCGAATCTTTGGAATCGGAATCTCTTCCACGGGCTGGCCGTCGATCAGCACCTCCCCCTCGTCGCTCTGAATCAGCCGTGGAATCAGACGCGTCAGCGTCGACTTCCCCGATCCCACGCGACCCACGATCCCGAGCGTACTACCGGCCGGGATCGTGATGCTGATGTCTTCCAGCACAGCCTGTCCGTTATACGAAAAACTCACATCTCGAAATTCGATCTCGCCGCGGATCGAATCGTTGTCTTCATCCACCCCCGTCGGCTGCGAAGTCTCGTCGATTACTGCCTCGATTCGCGCCAGCGAGGCGGATGCTCGCTGGAATTCGTCCACGATACGGCCCATCATCATCATCGGGCGGCTCATTCTAATCAGATAGGCATTGAACGCCACGAACGCGCCAAGCGATAGGCTACCCTCCAGAACTCTCAGACCGCCCAACCACAGGATGATGACCAGCGACACGCCATTCAGGAAGAAAGTAAACGGGTAAAACAGACTGCGTATGTTGATCAGGGTGTGGTTCCGCGTCACATACTCGTCGTTCAGGACGCTGAACCGGCTGATCTCCGCAAGCCGTCGTGAGAACGCTTTGACGACTCGCACACCGGACAGGTTCTCACCCACACAGCTGCTTATTACGCCGAATTGTTCCTGCACACTGCGATAACCCGTGCGCATCCTGCGTGCCACGCGCTGCGTAATCAGCACCATAAGCGGCACCGGAGCCAGAGACAACAGCGCCAGCTTCCAGTCGATCGTACACATCAGAGCCAAGCTCAGGACGAACGTAAGCACCCCTGTCAGCGACATCCGGAACGCGTGGTGCAGGAAGCGCTGGATCGCCTCGACGTCGTTCGTAGCCCTCGCCATCAGATCGCCCACCTGGCGCTGGTTGAAGAATGACATCGGGAGCGTCACCAGGTGACGCACGTATTTTGTCCTAAGGTCCCGCTCCACGTAACGCGACAGGCCAGTGAAGCTGTAGCGCATGCCGAAACCGGCTACCCATTGGAGAATCCCCAGGCCCGCCAGCACGACGCCGAACCACGCAAAATCCCCGGACACGCTGCCTGTTCGTGTCGGGGGCAGAGGAAGGCCGAGATTCGAGGCATCGAGGAAAGCTTTCCCCTCGTCGATAGCCCATTTGAGAATCAGAGGAACAACGGTCTGGATAGCCTGCCCGACGAGAAGGAGCACAAGCCCGACAAGGACCATGCGTCGGTAGGGTCGAAGGTATGGATGGAAGGGTTTGAGCAGATTGACAGTCAATGCAGGTCCCTAAGTGAGTGATCGCTAACCACTCTTAAATGCATCACAAGCCGTGAAAAGTCAAGTGTATAGAATGCCAGGTAGTGTCCTAATTTGAAAGCCCGACCTCCCGTAGGGGGAGGCCCGAAAGACCGGGCCCAGAGCTTCACCCGATTATTACTCGGGATCGTCCTTGACATGAATCGGGATGCCCTTCACGCCCAGTTCAGGCGCGGTGACTTCCCGACCATCCGCCAGTGTCACACGATTAGCGAAACTCGATGTGATAGCCGGGCAGCGGCGGCTACTTCTTCTTCCTGGTGCTCATGGTGATTTTGAGAAGCTGAAAACCGCTCTTACAACCAGTCTTGAGGGACTGAAGGCAGCCTTCGTGCGTGACGAACAGCCCGAGGATGAGAGTGGATGAGGTAGGAATTGAACAGTTGAGGCAAGCAGCGGAACAGCTACACGTGTAAAGCCACATACGAACGTACAGAGCACGCTACAGAAACCTTCCAGGACGAAACCGTTGTGGGATGGGCCCTGTCGCCGTTTTCGCCCTGGAAGGCCACGCATCGGCGTCTACCGCATACGCTTAGTCGTCTCCCATTCCAGGCTCAGATAGACAGAGTGATTCAGGCGGAAATCACGCCCTGCGTCAACGAGACGAGGAGGTGCTTCGAAGTTCCCGAGCGACTACAACTCGTACTGGATCTCCGCAACGGCTATAATGCCTATTTCCGGGCCACCACCGAATTCAACGTGGTCGTTATCCAGCAGATTCTTCACCGATGCCCGGTAGATCAGTCTGTTCCGGGCCCGGTAGGAAACATCGAGATCGAGAACCGCATAGGCCGGAACGCGCCCGGTCAACACCCCGCTCCGAAACTCGTAATCGCTCACCCGACGAACGGCCAGCCCGACGGTCGCACCCTCGGTAAGGGCGTTTCGCCATCTCATCCCCAACTTCACTGTCGCTTCAGGCGTGTTGAACGGCTGCGAAAGCCCCCGCGCATCTTCGAGTGTGTCGGCATCCAGGAATGAGGCGTTTCCGCTGAAAATCACCTCATCCGTCGCATAGAAGTTCATACCGACATCGACGCCGATGACGTTCTGTTCGCCGAAGTTGATGTTGCTCAGGGTTTCTTCGAGAACGGGAACGCCCGCCTTATCCAAGATGACCACGCCACTTTGAATGTTACTGATCGGAATCGCACCACTGATGAAATTCTGATAGTGGCTGCGATACACGCTCACATCCACGAAAACCCGGTTTCCGAAAATACCCTTGAACCCCACCTCGACCGTCTCCACATCCTCCGGAACGAGTGGATCCACGCCTGCAGCATAGGCCGCGGGCAGGGGACCCCCCGTCAACGAAGCGAACCGGAACCCCGACCCGTTTCCCCGACCCGTCAGACCGGGGAAGATCGGGAGCAGGGCGAACTGTTGACTCAACGTGGGGCTTTTATAAGCTCGATTGTAGGTAGCACGGAATGCGAGCGTCGGCATCGGCTTGACCACGAGACCGACCTTCGGGCTGAACTGTGAATCATAGGTTTCCGGATCGTCGAACCGACCCGCGAACGTCAACTGCAACCACGGCGAAGGCATCACATCCACTTGGCCGTAGATGCCGAACAGGCGAGCGGACGCGTCGCCCCCTTCGAACAGCGGCCCCGTAGACTCATCGTGACGAAAGCTCGCACCCACCGTCGCTCTTCCCAACGCGTGACTCGCTGAGTAGCGCGCTTCGCCCTCCCAAAAAGCCCACTCCGATCGATCCAGCGCCATCGTCTCAGCCTGTCCCCTCGGCAATCCTTCAGCCATCAGATTGGCCCGCGTGTTCAGACTGAACGTGTTCCGCGAATCATCTCCAGCACGATAAACATTGATATACCAGTGATCGTCCGAATACTTCATCTGCGTAAAGTAGTTCACATACCCTTTTGTCTGGCTTCGGGCGATCGGATTCAGAAACACCTGATCCATCACTGTCAATCCCGACGTCAGTGACCATTCACCCTCTTTCGTGGGGTAATAGTAGAGACCCACAGTGGCCGTCTGGAATTCCGACACGAAATCCGGATCATCCGACACGGTCCGAGAACCATCCTGACTCGTGAACGAACGGGCCTCCCCCCAGCTTTCCCCACGCTGGTAGTCCCCGGCCACCTTGTAGCCCCATCGTCCATTCAGACCCGCGTGGCGGAATCGCCCCTTGAAAATGGATCGGTTCCCACCGGACACGACAACAGAGGTCCCACCGGATTCCCGCGGCCCCTTCGATCGCACACTCACGACACCGTTGATCGCGTCGGGCCCATAGAGCGCCGAACCCGGGCCCACGATCACTTCGATATCCCTCAGATCGTCTTTGGGCAACGTTGGGCCGTAGAGCGGATGCCCGCCGCCAGTCCTCGAGAGACGGCCATCGGTCAGGACCAGCATCCGAGTGTTGAACGCTTCGTTGTAACCTCGTGCGTTGAAGCGCTCGTCGAACAATCCGACCTGCGTGTAGTCGATACCCTTCACGCCATCGAGCGCGCTCGTGTAGGAGGCACCGATCGTGGCGCGCTGAATTTCGGCCCCATCGACTTTCGCGATCGAAATCGGTGCGCTCAAAATGTTCTCAGCATACCGACTGGCCGACACGACGATCTCTTCGCCCTCCAGCATCGACGGCGTCAGTCCGAAAACCATCGTCAGGGGCAGTTCGGCTACCCCGTGCACGATAGCACGGTAGCCGACGCGCGATACGCGCAATCGGTGACCGGCGTGGGGAGCATCGGGGAGTGAAAAGTTTCCATCTGCATCGGCCAGGACAGATCGAACCGGCTCACCATTTCGATCGAGCTCCTCCACGAGAGCCCCTTCGAGCACGGCGTTGGATTCCGCATCCACGACCCGACCGGAAAGACCAGAAGCTTCGACCGAATCCGATGAACAGAGGATCATCATCGCAACGACAAAAATGAAATAGCGCATATCGTTCCTTAATTTACTTAGAGCGAGGGGGAGCTTTCAACGATCAGCTTGGAAAAGATACGGACGCACCAAACTGAAGCAAGGTTAGCCCCAAAGGTGCTTGTCTCTCTCCGCAAGCATGGCCATATTCCAAACCCCAAAACGCAAGGGAGACTCAAACGTGTCAGACTGGAAGAACCACGGCGTACGCATCGTCAAAGCCGGTGAAATGGACACGAACACACCGCAGACGCCCGGCATGAACCGCGCAGCCGCCATAGACCACGCGATGGCTGGCGCCAACAAGCTTTGGGCAGGCACTGTCACGATCCACCCGGATGCCAAGACCGGTGCCCATCACCACAGCGCGCTCGAAAGCGTCATCTACATCGTCAGCGGAAAGGCACGGATGCGCTGGGGCGATCGCCTCGAGTACGTCGCCGAAGCGGAAACAGGTGACTTCATCTACGTACCTCCCTACGTGCCCCATCAGGAGATCAACGCCAGCGAAAACGAACCGTTGTCCTGCGTGCTCGTTCGCAGCGATCAGGAACCCGTTGTCGTCAACCTCGACATCGCACCAGCCGAGTCCCCCGAACCCGTCCGCTGGGTCGGCCCCAACCATCCCGAGTGAAACCGTTATCCTGATCAGCAAAATGGCCACTCAACGCTTCCGTCGAGTGGCCTTTCATTCCTCCGTGCCATCGTGAATGCCATCGTGCGAACCTTAACTCTCCCCTGCTCCCTGCCTGTCCTGAGCGGAGGCGAAGGGCCCCCCTCCCCCCTGCAAGAACTCTTCCGGTGGTTTCTCAATAGCTAGACTATAATCCCGCTGCTCGGGATGCGGATGCCCCCCGGGGCCATACTTTCCTTCCGCGGTCGACTCCCGATCGAGCGGTATGAACGTCTCGGAAATCCCTGCATCCGAAACGTCGAAACGATAGAACCCGAGTCGCCAATCGCCGTCCGGCCAGAGGTCGCGTGCTTGCGGCATCGCAATCCCCGCACAGCGATAGAATCGAATGCCGTCCGCTTCCTGTGGAGGACGGCGGCAATGAATGTGTCCGCTCAGGACCATTCCGACACCGGTTGCCTTAAAAGCTTCCAACATTCTCGACCGGTGCGGCTGATCGATCGAAAAGTACCATTTGCGATATTCGTCTTCCTTCGTGATATCCCACGTCGGTTCGTCCGGCTCGTCGATGAACAGCGAGTAATGCATCATCATCACGTGATGATCTGCGCCTTCGAGCGAGGGCAGTTCCTTTTCGAGCCACTCCCACATCCGAGTCTCGTATGATAGACCGGATCCTGCGACGGCGGCGTAGAATCCGCTGAAACGCACGTTCCTATGCATAAACGACCACGGGAACTCCCCAAAGAACTTCGCGAAGTGATCCAGTTGCTCGGCCGTCACGTTCAGCCGCGGATCGTCCCGACCTGTTGGGCCTGCGACCGATGTGTGCTTGTTGCACGTATCCATATTCCCGGGGATCGCGTAATAGGGATAGGACAGGGCGCCCAGCCGCGTCTTCGCCTCTTCGCATTCGAAATCGTGAATCGCGCCGTCGCGCGTGAGGTCACCACCGACCAACAGGAGATCGACGTCGTCGATGGCACCAAGCTGTCGGTAAGCCGTTTCGGCATTCTCCGCCATAGCCGGGTTGAACCGGTAGGACCTTGGCGACCCCGGTTGAAGATCGCAAATGTGCAAGAATGACCGGGTTTCTATCGTAGGAGCTCCGTGGGTCTGGAAAGCAGTATGGATTATCACGTAGACGTTAGCTCTGCCACAGTCTTGCTTCAAACCGTGCCCGAATTCTCACCGGATCGGCTCTGGCTGGCAAAAGCGCCGGAATCGGGCCCAATTTTACGCATTTTATCTCGTAAGACAAACTTATCCCTTGCTGAAGCGAACGACCTCTCGTATATTCAACGCAGATTAAGACGGAATGCTGTAGTTCTGTACCCTGTGCAAGTCATCAAGCGATAAGAGACTGAGGCAAGGATCAGAAGCACCGATCCCTGCCTCTTTTTATTTAGCTAAGGACGTTGCACGAAGAAATCCGAGGAAAGGTGGTGAAGTAAAGTTGGCAGAAGGCACAGTCAAGTGGTTTAACGACAGCAAGGGCTTCGGCTTCATCGAGCAGGACGGTGGCGAGGACGTTTTCGTTCACTACTCCGCGATTCAGGGTGACGGCTTCAAGACCCTGGCCGAAGGCGAACTCGTCGAGTTCGAGATCCAACAGGGACCCAAGGGTCTCCAGGCTGCGAACGTGACCAAGCGATAATCGCTTTTTAGCGTCATGACAAAAGGGGTACGGATCCAGGATCCGTGCCCCTTTTTATGTCTTGCTCGATTCTGCCGGCTCATCTGGGAAAGTGTCCCACGTTCGTAGGTCCGGTGCGTCAAGTGGGCACCATCCACTTTTCGCGTTCCCACTGCTTTTCCGAGATGCGGTTCACGTACTCTTCGCCCAGATGATCCAGCAGCCAACCCTTCAGCGGCACATCGGCATCCGTTGGCTGCCACCAGCCCTTCACGTCCACTCCGTCCCCGAGCAATTGTCGCCGAATTGGGTCACACTTCGCCAGGATCTCTTCCGGAATCAGATTGTAGTCCAGACCCCGCAGCCACCGGTAGCTGTAACCCAAAAAGATAACCTTTCGTGTCTGATCAGAAGTGTTGATGCCTCGTGAGTGCCACATCCGTCGATCGAAGAAAACGGCGGTACCCGCCTTCACCCGAACTTGCACCACACCTTCGTAATCCTCGTCCGGGCTGCGATCCGGCATCACGTCACGCTTGTGGCTTCCCGGAATGATTCGAATCCCCCCGTGGTCGGGGTCGTCGATGTCGCTCAACCAGAACGCGACCTTCAATGATAAACGTGGATGAGGCCGCTCCATTTCCGGAACCGGCCTGCCGCCATCCTGGTGCCACCCGCCGTGCTTCAAATCGATGGCTGACTCCGGTTCGGGCGGATAATAGATCAGATGGGAGATGTAGTGCTGGATGTTCCATCCCAGAATGTCCCACAAGAGCGGGAACGTCTTCGGATTGTCCAGCAACTCCAGAAAAACATCATCTTCAACAATCGTCCTGAACTTCGACAACAACGCATCCGGCGCCATCTCCTTGGCCGCCCGTTCTTCGGCATCCACCCGGTCCGCAGCTGTCACCAACCGACCCAACAGATCATCGTCAATCGCGTTCTCGACGATCAGGTAGCCTTCTTCGTCGAACTGTGACCGCTGTTCATCTGTCATCCTGTGTTCAAGACACGAAGTGTCCATTCTGCCTCCGGTCACTTTCCCTTTTCTATGACCTCACGGAACCGACTCGCCACGACGGCTGATTCACCCAGCTCCATCATATACGGCATGAACTCCACGCCTGTCTCGTGTGCAAAAACTTCGATCCGGGGTTCACCCTGCGACAGGGCGACTTGCGCTTCGTCCGGCGTCAGCTCCACCGTCTTTGCGTCCCACCCGATCTGGAGAATCGGGGCCACGTTGGAACGACCCGGCTCGCGGATGGCTCGTGTCATCGAAGGGACGTGGGCCACGGCCTGCCAGATCGATTCCAACCACGCCTCCCACTCCGCCCACTCGGCTTCGTGGTCGCGTTCGACCCATCGCTCGACGGCTGCGAGCAGACCCATCACCTCTTCCTTCCCCGCCTTCATCGGGCGCCCGATCGAATGGTGCGGCGCACCGTGTTGAAAAGCCGTCCATAGCAGGTCACGCTTTCCCAGGACGAGGCCCGACGATTGCGGCCCCCGGAGGCACTTCCCACCGCTGTAGGCAACGGCATCTGCCCCCTCGGCCAGGTATCGATTCGGCACGTCAGGGCGTTCCGCCGCCGCGTCGACGAACACTGGAATCCCCTCCTGTTTGCCGATCGCCGTCATCTGTGACACGGCAACGTCCCCTCGGTCCGCTGCATCCCCGAACACAGCCAGCATCGCCGTCCGATCGCCGATCGCCCCCTCCATCTCCTCCAGCGTATCGACCTCGATCATCTTCGCGCCCGTCATTCGGATCGCGTGATTGTAGACGTGCTGGTGTTTCTTCTGGATCACGACCTCATCTTTCATCCCCGCCGCATCGGGCAACTGCCTGATCGCATCCGCATCATCGCCCGCCATACACGCCGCCGTCACCTGACAGATGGCCGCCGCGCACCCGTTCGTCACCAACCCGAACTCGCAGTGCATCACCTCTGCAATTCGCTCACCGACCTTCTCCATCAGCTCATCCAAATGGACATACCGTTCCGACGCGGCCGTCATCGCCGCCTTCGCTTCCGGCAACAGTAGCGATCCGCTGATGATCGTATACGTTCCGCGGCAATTGATCAGCGGTCGAACGCCGATCGATTCATAGGTGGGGTAGGTCATTGATCTTCCTTGAGCACTTTGACAAGATTCTCGGGCCAAGCATCCCGTCGGTGATTGCCCATACCCGCCCGAATGTTAGACCGCGACACGGTCGCGAGGGGACGGTCAGGCTCGCGCATACGCGTATTCGAAGACACGCTCCTCCGCCACGAACGGGGCCAGGTCATCCAACCCGAGCGCTTGAATGGCTGCCGCAACCAGCACATCCTCATCTTCCGATTCCCGGTAGGCGGTGCCCGCTGCCACGAGCGCGTCCAGTGGGACCAGCCCGATCAGCTCGCTGCCTGTGACTTCCACACCGAGAGTGGACGCCTCTTTCCGGCAGGCCTCGAACACGGCGGGCAGGGGAGCGATCGTATGATCGAGAATGTTGAACGTCACCTGGGCGCGCTCGTAGGCATCGATATACCAACCATCGCCCTGAAGTGCCCGGAATCGCCCTGCATCGGTGTCGCCTGGGCGACCTGACGATCGAAGACGATATGCGATTTCCCGGGCCACGGTTGCATCATCCGACGCCAGGTTCACATTCCACGCTACCAGAAACGACCGGGCGCCGGTCACCGTGGCACCGGATCTGGCATTGAAGGTCGCCGGCCCGAAGTCAGGGGTAAAATCCGATCGCTGTAGTTTCTCCGGTAGGGCTTCGTATTCCCCGCGTCGAATCGCCGGCAGGGACACCCGCGCGTCGTGTCGGGCAGCGGCCCCGTACAGATACACCGGTATCTCCAGCTCCGACCCGACGCGTGAACCCACAGATTCCGACATTGCGATGCACGCGTCCATCGACGTATCACCGACGGGCACGAACGGGCACACATCCGTCGCCCCCATCCTCGGATGCGTTCCTTGGTGGTTTGACATATCGATCGCTTCGGTCGCCTGCTCGATGCCTCGATACGCACCCTCTTCAACCGCCTCAGCCGACCCGGCAAACGTCACCACGGTACGATGTGTGTCATATCCCGGGTCGATACTCAGCACACGGACGTTCGCCGACGCGATCGCTTCTACGATCGAATCAATCGCACCGACATCTCGCCCCTCGCTGAAGTTGGGAACGCACTCAACCAGATCCGTACTCATTCACTCACCCGCTAGAATGTCGTACTTGCCATCACAGGCGAAAGCCGTCGTTTCTGTCCTCTGACTTCTGTCGTCTGTCCTCTGCAACCGGGCGAAGCTATCGTACCCAGAAAGAGCAACATAGGATGGGTGGCGTCCAGGTCAAACCGCTGATTGTTCGGGACGATTGGCATAAGAACTTGACCACTGCCCCTCTGAGCGGTATTTGGGATGACCAACTACGAAAAGAATCTCTGCGATCATTTGCACCGAGTGAGGGAAGATGCCCAAGCATCGGGTGAACAGATGCATCGAATTGCTCGAACAGGAAGACTATCTCTTCTACGCCAACGCAGGAGAACTCACTCGGTCAAATGGAAGAAAGCATGCGAAGACGTGGGCCGACTTTCTGATGGTCGATTTCGAACACGATCCTTTCAACGTCGCAGGACTCCGGGCGTTTATGCAAGGCCTGACGGAGGGCGGTCCCACACGATCAGGTCACCGTACCCCTGCCGTAATCGCTACGCTCCCTTCGAATGCACGGACGCCTCACGAGGTTCACGTCAATGCCTGGCAGGTTCGACACGTCCTGGCCTCGGGCGTCCACGGCATCCTGCACACCCACGTGAGACAGGCTGATGCGGCGAGAGCCTTCGTCGAAGAGTGTCGATACCCCTTCCCCACCACAGGTCTTGGCGGGGGACTGCGACAGGGTCAACGTGGGTCGGGAGGCCAGAGTTTTCCGGCCGGCATTTGGGGGATCCCAGCATCCGAATACACCAGGCTGGCTGATCCCTGGCCACTCAACCCCGATGGTGAACTGATGCTCGGGCTAAAAATCGAAGACCGAGAGGGGGCGGCGAACGCCAAATTCATAACAAAGGTACCCGGTATCGCCTTTGCTGAATGGGGACCTAGCGATATGGCGATGTCCTATGGCCACGCGGACGCACAGAGTCCACCCTACCCATCCGAAATGGAAATCGCAGGTCAATTGGTCAAACAGGCGTGTGACGTGGCGAGCATCGTCCTGCTGGATGGACCCGACGATAAGCCGGCGGAGAACGAGGACCCCCTGAATCCGGAATCTTGCGTTCGATCGCTGATGGAACTGGGTGTTCGGATCATCTCGGGAGGAAGCGAAGAAATGGCCAGGATTGGACGCAGGATATCTGGAAGGACGATGCCCGTGTAACATGATCATCAGCCGAGTGCGTCCTCGATCAATGACTTCATCACGCGGCTTCGTGCACAGTCCAACACGGACTTGCCCCGCTTATTGACCGCGTTGACGTTGGCGCCCCACTCGATTAGCGTACGCGCCACATCCATCCGATCCTTCATCGTCACCGCCCGACGAAGAGGCGTGTCCCCCGCGACGTCCGCCGCGTTGACATCCGCTCCCTGGTCGAGCAGAAATTCGACGTATCGAACGCGTCCGGCCCGGACCGCACGATGAAGCGGCGTCAGTTTCCTCCAGTTTTGGGTCCGAACGTCTGCGCCGTGCTCGACCAGCAGTTCGGCAACCGCGATTTGATCGTCCTGACTGAACAGATCGTCGAAGTCGGTGTTCCGTTTATCACCCCACCAGAGGACACCGTCCTGAGGATGGATTGCCAGCAGATGGAGAGGGGTTTCCCTGTGCGCATCCCGAGCCGTCGCGTCGCCCCCACTGTCCAGCAGGAGTTCCACCACATCGGGACGCCACTGTTCCCCCGCCAGATGGACGGCTGTCGTACCATACTCATCAGCCACCCGGACCAAAGATGGATCGTCCAACAGAGACCGGTTCACATCCTCGACCGACGAGCTGACAACCTGGACGAGAAAATGCCGTTTCCCACTAGCCGTTTCCAATATCTCGCAGACATTCGGACGCCCTGTCCGCGCCGCTTGGAGAAGGGGCGTTTTCCAGGTCTGACACCCCTCGACTTCTGCACCGCGGTCCAGCAGAAGCTGAACGATATCCGGCCGGCCGAAATCGCATGCCCAATGGAGCGGCCGCTCGAGGTCCGTGTGGGCACTGGTTTTTCCATAACTCGGGCTCGCGTTCGGATCCGCGCCGTGGTCGAGCAGCAGCGTCGCCATCTCGAAGAACCCCTTGCGAGCAGCGTAGATCAACGGTTCCCATCCATTATGACCACGCAACAGGTCAGGCGATCGAGCAAGCTCCTTCCGTGCGGTTTCCAGATCGTTATTGTTCGCCGCCTTGGCGAGACCCCGAATCGGTGAATTGCGTCGGCTCGGCATTCAATGCCTCAACTCGCATCGAGTGATGCGAGGTAGTCCGCTACCTTCGTCTTTTTCTTCTCACGGGCGTAGTTGAGCGGCGTCTTGCCGGCTCTATCCTTCACATTCACTTTCGTACCCGCTTCCACGAGCATCTTCGCAACCCTGGCTGATGCGTTCCGCTCCGCTGCCCGATGCAGCGGTGTCCGGCCGTCATTCAGCTTCGCGTTCACATCAGCGCCGTGCGCAACTAACCATTCGACCGCCTTTGGATGCGGGAAGTTGGCCATCGCGTGCAACACGGTCATCCCGTCCTGTCCACGCAGGTTCACGTCGGCGCCGTGTTCGTAGAGCAGGTCAGCGATTTCCGGGCATTCTTTACAGGCCGTTCCAACCGCGGAAAGACTGAACCCACCGAGCCAGTTTCCGATGCGATTCACGTCTTCACGAAATCCGGGCGACCATACTGCGAGGCCTGCATCAGCGCCCGATTCAGTAGTCTCTGCGAGGGTGACTTCCCCAGCGCTTCCGCGAACGCCTTCGCGTCTCCTTTCTTAGCCGCGTTCCTGACGAGCATCCCTGCGTTTACCACCCTTGTCCTTTCCAAGGTCACCACGTGCTGTTCAAGGTCTCAGTTCAGCAATTCGCCACAATCCCAATCACCGAATGCCTCCATTGCACGTCTCATCGAAAACACACGCTTCCAGATGATGGGACAGAACGTCGTAGAAACGATCGACAGTCTGAAATCGTACTCGAAATCTGGCCGACTGTAGTCGGTCACACCACTTTCCACCAGTCTCTCGAAATAGAGATCCAGCAGCGGACCCTCGAGTTCGCGACGTCCTGCCGTACCGTGGACCAACATATACGCCAGGTCGTATGCACCGAGCCCTCGCTTGTAGGTCTCCCAATCGAAAAGGATGATCGGGTCTCGACTGGCATCTTTCGGATAGTAGAAGTTCCCAAGATGCGAATCACCGTGGAGCAAGGTGATGTGTTTCCCACCCTCGACACGGCTGAGAAAAACATCCGCGTAGCGATCGATCACTGCCTCCATCGTCGTGATCCAATCGGGTTCCATCTCATCTCCGGCCTTGTCCACAAGCTGCTGGAGATGGGAGGCACACTCAACGCAGTTTTTCGCACGTTTTCTGGCTTTCCGGCCTGAGCCATCCTCAGCGGTCCACCTAACCGTTCAAGAAACGGCCACGCGTCCAGTCTTGGATCGTTCCACCATCGCACGTGGTATTTGAGCAGCTCTTCCACGACTTCCCGGTGCGGGCGATCCTTCCAGTTCTCCGGAGCGTCCTGGTGAGTGATCGAAAGGTCGGGCATCAGGAAGTGACAATCCTTCTCGTCGTGATCAATCGCACAATCATAGACGGGGCAGACGTGAACGCCCGGCGTATCCGGAGCCAGTTCAGAGTAGAACGTCCACTCGACGACCCCCCCCACCGAACCACCCCTCACGATAGAGCTTGAGGACGATGTTTCCTGGAACATCGCCCTCATAGTCGTCACTGAACGTCACTTTCAGCCGATGCCAGAACGCCGCTGACGAATCGAACATATCCGTCTCCTCGACACGCTCGACTTGTCCCCGATGCAGAAAGCCGTTCCGCGACAGCCGTTCCGTCAGCAACTCCGGTGTGATCTCCCCGGCGGATCGAATCGGCTCAGACAGTGTCATAGGGTCTATGCTTGCACCACTATCTGGGAGAAACGATTACTCTCCCAATCCGTATGATCGGTGTGTTCGCTGGTTCCATCTTTACCGATTCGAAATCTGAAACGTGTTCCCCTCCGGGTCCTCCCCGTCCGAGAATTTCAGCTCGCCGAACGTTTGAACCCCGCGCATTTTCACACCCTTGAGAACCAGTTGTTCGTGAACGCTCGCCACATCGCTCGAATAGAAACACACCTTGTTGTAGGATGCCGGTTTGCCCTCTGGATCAAAGGCCTTGTGCAAAGCGATGGTCACGGGGCCCGCTTCGAACTCCTGCCACTCGTCCGCATTGTCGGGGTCCCGAGCTGCCAGACCGAGCACCTCACCGTAGAACGCCTTCATCTTGGGCATATCGTTCACGAAGTAGATGATTCGTTTCATCTCGAATGACATAGGGCCTCCGTCTGAGAACTCATTCGCTCACGCCGAATCCTTCGATTCGATCTACCGGGAACCGGTCCTCATTTCTCCCCAGTTTAGCGATGATCGCCGTGCTGACGTCCAGATTCGTATGCCTTGCGAAACTCAGGCAGTAGATCATTCACGTCTGCGATCTCCTCCTCCACTTTCGCCTTCACGTCGGGATCCTCCATCGAGGCTCTGGCTTCCTCGACGGTCGTCCACTGGAAGTGTTCCATAATCTCCGCAGCCTCGATCGCGATGCTCATCGCCAGGTTCTTCGGCGTATGGTAGCGCGACCAGTCCCGCGCATCGATAAACGCTCCCACCGCCTCCTTCAGCTCGGCGACAGTAGCTGAATCGTCCCTCTTCATTGCGCCTCTCTATCTTATGTAGAACACCCGAATCCCAGGCGTGCTTATACCCCGACTGGATCTTTCTTCGTGTCTTGGTGTCATCGTGGTTCGGCCTTTCTGTCCATCGCATAGCCGGTTGCGGTCAGCACAAAGCCTAACCCCACAATGAATAGGAGGACCATCATCAGAGGGTCCTCGTGTCGAACGTAGAACCAGATCAATGCCGTAAGGATCATCAAGCGGACGAGCAGAGTCGTCGCGTAGAGTTGCGTCAGATGGTGACGAATCATCTGGGTCACCAGAATCCCAATCGCCACGAGCAACAAACCGACGAACCGAACCATCACCTCATCGTATTCACCCGTCGCCCCGAATAACTGGAGCATCGCCATCGGCATCGCGAAGAACCCCAGCCCGCCGAACAACGTGTACCCCGCCAGGTAGTGGAGGCTCAATCGCGTTTTTCGCATTCGGTTCCCCCGTAAAGCCGCTCATCGTGAATCCGAGTTCGCGGCCGGGAGGCCGCTCCCACCAGAAATCGGGAAGCCGTCTTCTGTGTCAACCGGCTACCTTCTGTTCCCACCGGAGGAGAAGTCGCACCAAGATATTGACACGCCTGCTCACCCCGTCGCCCGCTCTCCTGGTCTCCCGCTCTGCCTCTCCCCTGCTCCCTGCCCCTCAGCTGTCAATGAGCATCCAGCCAGTTATCCCCGACGCCCAGCTCCACCACGATCTTCACCTTCATCGGAATCGCGGTCATCATTCCTTCCTCGACCAGAGGTGGCAATACATCCGCCTCATCCTTATGCATATCGAAAACCAGTTCATCGTGAACCTGCAATAGCATCTTCGACCGCAGCCCCTCGTTTCGCATCGCCTTGTGAATTTTCGACATCGCGATCTTGATCATATCCGCCGCCGATCCCTGGATCGGTGAGTTGATCGCGTTCCGTTCGGCCGCATTGCGCTGCGTCGCGTTTCGGGAGGTAATGTCCCTCAGAAATCGTCGACGTCCCGTGATCGTCTCCACGTATCCGTGTTCGCGCGCAAACTCCACGGTCGACTCCATATACTTTCGGATCCCCGGATACTGATCGAGATAGCCGTCGATCAAATCCTTCGCATCTCCCCGCGGAATGTCCAAGCGATCGGCCAACCCGAAAGCTGAAATGCCGTAGATGATCCCGAAGTTGACCATCTTCGCGCGACGACGCATCTCCGGTGTGACTCCGCCCTTATCCACGTGAAAGACCCGCATCGACGTCGTCTCGTGAATGTCTGCGCCTTCTTCGAACGCGGCCTTCATCGCGGTATCGTCGCTGATCTCCGACACGATCCGCAATTCGATCTGGGAATAGTCCGCAGCCAGCAGGACGTGATTTTCGTCTCGTGGAACGAAAGCCCGTCGGATTTCGCGTCCCTGGTCGCTCCTCACGGGGATGTTCTGCAGATTCGGATTGCTCGACTGCATCCGACCCGTAGCCGTCACTGCCTGCTCGTAGTTCGTGTGAATACGCCCCGTCTTCTCGAACACGGCCCCGGGCAACATATCCACATACGTCGACTTCAGTTTCGTGCTCTCGCGATAGTGGAGCACCTGTGCCGCGATCTCGTGACGGTTCGCAAGACGCGTCAGTACACGCTCGTTCGTCTGATACTGTTTGCTCTTGGCCGTCCGCCGAGCGTTCGCATCCAGCATCAACTTTTCGAAAAACATCTCACCCAGCTGTTTGGGCGAATTCAGGTTGAATTCCTCTCCCGCCAATTCGAAGATCCGATCCCGTGTCCGGTCTATCTCGTTCTGCAATCCGTCAGCCAGTTCCTTCAGCACCGGCTTGTCCAAACGAATCCCCTCATACTGCATATCCACGAGGACCGGCAGCAGCGGCGCCTCGACCTCCTCGAACACAGCCTCCTGCTTCTCTTCGGCGATGCGTGGTTTAAGTTTCTCCCACAGCTGGAGCGTGATGTCGGCATCCTCCGTAGCGTACTCGGCCACATCCTCGACCCGAACCTCGCGCATACTCTTCTGCTCTTTGCCCTTCTCACCGATCAGGTCGGCGATCGATCGCGGCTTGTAGCCCAGAATCGCCTGCGCCAGAAAATCCATATTGATCCGCATATCGGGTTCGGTCAGATGCGCGGCCAGCATCGTATCGTAGATCGGACCTTCAACACGAATCCCGTGCCACCGCAGGACCAGCAGATCGTACTTCAGATTGTGACCGATCGTCCCGATTTCGGCGGCCTCGAGGACCGGCCTGAATTCTTCCAGAATCGCAAGTGCTTCGTCGCGCTCCTCAGGAATCGGCACATACGTCCCCGTGTGTGGCTCCACACAAAAGGCGATCCCCACGATGTCCGAGCTCTTCGCACTCAGAGCCGACGTCTCGATGTCCATACAAAACGCCTTCTGCTTCTTCAGCGAGGCAACGAGTTTCTTCCGTTTTTCCTCCGTGTCCGCAATGTCGTAGACGTGCTCGACATCCACGATCGTCTTGACTTCGACATCATCCCCTAGCGCCAGTGTTTGTTGCGGCGCAACTTCGAACGCATCCCCGAAGACCCGCTTTCCGAGGACTTGAAACTCCAATTCTTCGAAAACTTCCTTCAACGCCTCGACGTTCTTCTCTCGGATCTCATAGTTGCCGAAATCGATATCCATCTCCACGTCCGTGTCGATGGTCACCAGCTTCTTCGACAGCTCGGCCAGTTCGCGGTTTTCTTCGAACCGCTCCTTCTGTTTCCCCTTCAGCTTGTCGACATTCGCCAACAGGTTTTCCACGCTGTCGAAATCCGCAATCAGTTTCTGCGCCGTCTTTTCGCCCACGCCAGGCACACCGGGCACGTTGTCGCTCGTGTCACCCATCAGCGCCAGAATGTCGATCACCTGATCCACACGCTCGATCTGCCATTTGTCGAGCACCTCCCGAACCCCGTGAATCTCCGGATCGCCTCCCGATCGTCCAGGCCGATACAGCAGTGTCTTTTCCGTCACCAGCTGGGCGAAGTCTTTGTCCGGCGTCACCATATAGGTTGTGAAGCCTTCGGGCTCGGCTTGCCGTGCGACGGTTCCGATCACATCGTCTGCTTCCACCTCCCGAACCCGCAAAACGGGCAGGTTGAAACCCTCCACGATCTTGAACACGTAGGGCAGACCGTCGCGAATGTCTTCCGGCATCGATTCCCGTTGCGCTTTGTAGTCCGGATAGAGATCGAGCCGTGTCTGGGGGGGACCCGTGTCGAACGCCACAGCCATATGCGTCGGCTTCTGCTTCGTCCAGAGATCCAGCAGTGTCGTCGTGAAGATGAACGGCATCGACGTGTTCCTCCCCGCCGACGTCGTCCTCGGGTTCCGGATCATCGCAAAATGGGCGCGGTAGGCCAGCGCCATACCGTCCAGGAGAAACAGCTTCTTCTCGTTTGGCATTTTTGGGGTCCCGGTTTTCAGCAGCGAACGAAAAACACCGTTAGTTCGAGCGGAGTCGAGAACTCGGTTGTAGGAAAGTCCGGGAAGGTGGGGGGAATCGGCAGTATACAAAACATCTTGTGGCTTTTCAATTGGCAAGCCCAACCGTACTTTGCATAAATGTCGCTCAAAGACTTTCGAAATCCTGTAGAACTACGGAAAAATCAGTACGCGACCTCCGTCAATCTCAACGCCCGCGCCAACCTGCACGAAAACCATTCCACCAACCGTGTACCCTGGTTCAGATGGTACTTTGATCAGATCCGTGTGCCCTCGGGCATCTCGATGTTCGAAATCGGGTGCGGGCCGGGTCATTTCTGGCGCCAGAACGACGATCGCATTCCGGCTTCCATATACCACCTCTCGGATCATTCCATAGGAATGGTCAAGGAGACTCGAGCGTATTAGCATCGCTGCCCGGGTTTCGTTTTCTCAGTGCTCGACGCCCGCATCCTTCCGTTTCCCGACGCCTCTTTTGACCTCGTGATGGCGAACCATATACTTTACCACGTGCCCGAACGGCAGCGCGCACTCGCCGAAATCGCTCGAGTGTTGACATCTCGAGGACAGTTTTACGCGGCGACTAACGGCGACGCTCATATGAAAGAGCTGGGTGAAGTTCTACGAACCATCAAGCCAGACGTCTATGAGGGAGCTAGTTCGGATCCATTCAGCCTTGAGACAGGCGAGGAACAGCTCTCTAGCCTGAATCATGCATGAATTTGAGTTTAGGTTGTTTTGGAGTGATGTGATCACGCACAGGATTTGTTCTCGGCTTCTTCGGATGTCCAAGGTCCCGTAAGCGGTCTCTACGAGTCGCAAGAGTCACGATTTTCGTCCGGAACAGGTGTTGTTTTGCGACGTGTACATAGCTGTCCCCGGTATAGATCGGCGTTGTTACTGCGTGTTCGTTTCGAGCCTGGTGATGATTGACACCAAGACGTTTTTGAGTGGATACGATGTTGGAAAATGGAATCGGATTCTTCGTGCGCTTTCAATGACTCTCGCGCCGATTTTGAGGAAACGGTTCTGTATCGTGTTGACCTGAGGTTTGGTCCACGCGGTGCCCTTGAGTCCCTGTGATCGGAGTGCGTGAAGCAAGGTGTATGCAGCACTGTGTAGAAAGAGTCGGAACTGGTTGGCTTCAAACTTGTGGCACGATGTTCGATCGGAGTGAAGGAATGTTTTGTGGTCCTTGATGAAGCCTTCCGTGCGTCCCCTTGCGCAGTAGATACGATCATAGATAAAGCCGTCTCGATTACTCTGTAAATTGGTCACGCGGTATCTTGGATTTGCTTCGCCGTTTGTGACTTCAGCCTTGTGAATGATCCGGCGAGGCTGCCGGTAGGTGCCAGCCTGATATGAGAAGGATGAGAACAAGCGAATCGTCTCCTTATGCTCGCTCAGACGTAGCGCTTGGTCCATCAGGTTTTGTCCAGCCGCTTTGAGCTTGGAGTTGGCGCCCTGGCCCAGAACGTAGTAGATACCGTTGTCTTCGCAGAAATCGTGCATCTCTGGTGAGCTGAACTTTGAGTCTGCGCGAACGATGATCTCCACGTTTGGCCAAGATCCGCGTAGGTGTTCCACCAAGCGCTTGAGAATAGAAACGACCTGTTTACCGTTCGTCGGATGCCCGGGTCTCAAGATCGTCGTAATGAGCTTGCCGCTTTGGCCTTCATAGATATGTAGCGGCATATAGCAGTGTTCATTGTAATACGCGTTGAAGAGTGAAAATTGTTGCGCACCGTGCGTTGGGTCATCCGTGTCGTCGATATCGAGAATGATGCTTGGGGGTGCCTGGTCATACGATGCGATGAACCCGTCTACAAAAGCCCGTGCGAGCCGATACAAATCCGAGCGTCGCACATCATTCTCAAGTCGTGTCATCGTTGATTGGCTCCCGAGATCAGGACCGGAAAGAGGAAGCCGATCGCAGGCAGCCTTGACGCCCGGATCGTGGCGCAAATCATCACAATCGACGGCATCTTCATAGCCGCAAGCGATCTGAAAAACACGCTGCTTCACAAGATCCAAAAGCGTGTGATCGATATAGCTTGGGTGACGACGATCTCGCAAAGCATCTACCATTCTGGCGATCAATCCCATCTGAGACTCAAGGGCGCGAAGCAACAGAACTCCACCGTCACTCCTGACGGCGCCACCGGCAAAATCAGCCTCAACTACCTTGCCCGAAATGCTTGCGAATGGTAACCGGATCTGACTAGGTTCTATCACGGTAGTTCCTTCCAAGTGTTGTTTTGATGTGTCAGCCCTAATGTAGGGAAAAACAAACACTTGTACAAGGAGACTACCTTTTTTATGGGAATTACATACGTGAGTAGACAACCAGGTAGATACCAGAAAGGGGCGGGACAATGAACGGCGGAAAACTGAAACCGGGATGGAGAGAGGGAATCGAGCGGATAAAGAGAGAAGATCAGTTACCCGGACCCCTCGATAGCATCTATTCTTTGGATGAGCGTCTCGAAGTTGGCCTCCAGCGCAGCAAGGCTTGCCTCCAGCAACTCCGTGTTGGCCTCCTGCGCAGCAAGGCTTGCCTTCAGCGTCTCGACGCTTGCCTCCAACGCACCAACGCGCTCCGCAAGGCCGCCGGGCTCCCACCCGTCTAAACGCATTAGGTGGTCTATTTTTCGGACTGTTTCTTCTGTCGTTGTGGAATCGCTGGGGCGGGCAAGTATGAGCCTAAGTCTCTCTATTTCCGGCTTGAAATCTGCCATCGTGTTTCCTCCAAAGGGCGGTGGCGTTTGGGGGGGGGGAGCCTGCTGGTTACAGGTTCCCCCTCGTTTTATTCGTTTATCGTCCTCACATACTTTTCGCGGGGGTTATAAAAATTGGAAGATGAAACGAAATATCCATCTGTGGACATGGCCTATGATTTGGCCGTGCAGTCTTACGATTCTCTGCACCGACGGTGGGATGCTATAAACGGTCTCTTTCACGCGCTCCTGTCCGTAGCTATAACGCTGGCTTTGGCAATGCCTATATTAGCCAGAGCCCTGAGCCTATCCCTGGGGACATATTGGGCGCTTGCCGCGCTTGGGGTATTTGTTTTGAACGTCCTGTGTTGTTTGTACGGACGGCACTCGGATTCGCTGGTAGTAATAAATCCTAAAACGATTTACGACCGCTACCTTCATCTGTCCCATTGGGAATTTCAAAAGAACGTAACTTATTTCGCCGGAAAAGATTTTACGACGAACGTGAAAGCCGTCAAACGTAAATGGACGATATCCTTGTATGCTACTGTGCTTCTTTGTCTGGGGGTGAGTTTGGTGTTTCTTTGGATTCTTTATTCTGATCTCCGCTGATGTCTTTGACTGCTTGGCCAATCGCCTCTGTATCCGGTGGCGGAGTCGGAGGCGGTGTGGGTTGTTCATTCGGTTTTTCGTCGTTGTCTTTTTCGTCAGCCATGTGTGCAGCCCCTTTACCTGATACGTTAGTCAGTTATACATCTTTATTTCCTTCTTCCTCGTTCTGATACGTCCACTCTGGCGGCTCTGTAGTCATCAAGATACGGGCGATGTTCTCTGGGGTGTCTGGTATGGGGTCCGGCATTTTATTCTTAACAGGGCGCCCTGGGCGCTTCTTGGGCGGCTTGGAATTGTTCTGTTCTTGATTCATAGCCTCCCCTTTTTTCGGTAGCACTTTACAGGATACCTTCTGCCTTCAATTTGGAGGAGAATGCGTGGATGCGGACTTACCCTCGCCGACCTGTCCAAGTTCCACACTTCAGCTGAAATTTACGGGGTTCTATGTTCACGATATTGTATCCTTTGTTGTACCGAGCGGAGTCGATGCGGTTGCGCACCTTCTTCTCTTCTGTCAAATTTAGAATTTGGGCCAGCTTGTCAATCTTTGCTCCGTCAGGGTGCTTTTTCAATACGCGGATAATATCCGGCTCTTGGCTTGGCATCTGCATCTGAATCCCTTGGATGAGGTTGAGGGCCAATTGAAAAAGATACACCCCGGCTTGTTCGAGTAGCTGGAATGCCTGAGACGACTTTCGTTCGGATTTCCTGTTCCTTGACACATCTCAGGAAATCAACTCCCGATACCGGAGCCGTTTCCCAACCAGCCCGGCGGCTGTGGCGATCATCTGGTCGATGGTGTCGCGGTCGCGGATGTTGTGACGCCCGGCGAACTCGCTGACGTATCGCTGCAAGTGTTTCGGAGACATTCGGTGATAAGTTCCGTGAAATCCCCGCTTCATCATGCTCCAGAAGGATTCCATACCGTTCACGTGCGCCATATCCTTCACGTATTCGCCGATGGAGTGCTTGACACTTTCGTGCTTGGCTACGTGATCGAAATCGGCGTAGGCCACGGCATCGTCGCTGTACATCGTACCGCCCTTCTGGACGTGCTGCCTGGCGAACCCCTGCAAGGTATCGGCCTTGGTATCCGGGACAACCTCGGCGGCGATCTGGCCGGTCTTGCGGTCCTTGGCGCCAGCTACAGCCGTCTTGCCGACGGTGCCCCGACCGGCATTCAGTTTTTTGTCCGGGTGCTTGTTCGATTCTTTTCCGCCGAAGAAAGCCTCGTCTATTTCGACGGCGTTCCCGTTCAGGCTGGTTCCCTTTTCCCAGGTCTGGCGGATGCGGTGCGCCATATGCCAAGCGGACTTCTGGGTCAGACCAACATCCCGGCGCAGCTTCATGCTGGACACACCTTTGAGGTTGGTGTTCATCAGGAAGATAGCGAGCGCCCATTTCTGGAATCCGATCTTGGAATCGGCCATAACGGTTCCGGTGCGAACGCTGAAATACTTTCGGCAGGAGCGACAGTGGTAAGGCATGGTCGGATGCTTTGCGCCCGTCTGAACGTTGTCAGACCCACAGTGCCCGCAGGTTACCCCGTCTGGCCAGCGCACATCCGCAAACCACTTCTCGGCTGTCTTGTCGTCCGGGAACATCTCGATGATCTTGGGAAGGGTCAAGCCCTTTCGGTGATTTTTTCCGGGTGCGTTTGCCATGATTTTTCCTCTCTCCTGAACTGGATTAATTATGGCATAAAGATAGACAGGAGGGGCCGGAAAGTCAAAGGGTTTGTCTACTCACGTATGTAATTCCCTTTTTTATGCATAATTCAGGATAGAGACTTCGACGACATAAGCTGCGCGCATTTCGATGCCAACCTGGCTATCGAAGAAGTCGACCCCCTGGTTGCGTATGTCGAATCCGGCAAGCGTTTTGATGCCGACGAACTCCGGCAATTTCGCGAATACGCCGAAGACTGGCTCGCTCGCGACGGCGTGATCCGTATCCAGAAGGACGCCGGCTACTTTTCCTGCACCAAAAGGTCCTGATCGATTTCGTAGAGAGAGAATGTCCAACCCGACGCACGAGAGAAATCGTCGCAAGTGGAATGCGACAGCCGATCACTGGCGCGAAATGCGCGATGAGGACGGCCTCTGGAAGCGCATCCCCTCAGAGCCTGAACACGGGTTCGATGGCGGCGCGCTCGAGCTGATTGAGCATCACTACCCTGCGATGGACGGGGTCGACACCTGTGTAATCGGCAGCGGCGACAATTACGCTGCGTTCGCTCTCGCCGGTCTCGGTGCGGCCGTCACATCCGTCGACATCTCCGAAGAGCAGCTGAACGTTGCACGAGCTCAGCAGCTCGAACTTTCGATGTCATTCGTCCGGGCGGACGCCGCCGACCTTTCGGACCTCCCGGATGCGTCATTCGTGTTACGGCTTACGATAGATTCCCGCCCAGATTACGCTATTCGCATTCTCACGCACCAAGAACTGACGACCGGAGATAAGGGGGACGAACTCTCTGGGCGTTCCGATGCAGACCGTGCCCTTTTCATTTTCCCACACGCACGAGAAATAGGCTCTCGAACCGCGAAAATAGCACGTTTCGACCGATTAGGCTCAAGACGTGGCCAGGCCAGGTCCCAGCGGGCATAGGGGGGTGCGGAAAACCTGTGGCCGTCCGACCGGAGACCGGTTGAGACGGTTTCTTCTACTAAAACGTCCTAATTTTAGTTCCGGAGGGCGCATCGCGGCCGTTGTCGACGAAAGGGGGGTTTTTCAGGTGTAGGAAACACTTAAACCAGTGCAAAAACAAGAGCTTGCGTCTGTCGACAAGGTGGTTTTGAAGCTGCTTCCCGAAAATGGCGAAGCGGGGTAGAAATCGGCCGTTTCCCTGGCGGTGTTGCCGATGGCGGACCCGTCGGAGGTCGAGAGCGTTTCGCGTCCCGATCCCCCGGAATGTGCCAAACGCGTTCGCGTAAAGAAAGGGACATCAGGCGTAGGTCCGACAACCGCTTTTGGCAGTTGCGCCTTGTAAGTACTCCTATGTCGCATGGCCGCCAGATCTTAGGTGACCCTCAACTCATTAGGGAACGGTCTCCACTGTTAACCGTATTGAAACGATTCTGCCTATTCTGCGAATAGCTTAAGCTGGGCGGAGAATTATCGCAAGGCGTCACATCATTCGATCTGGTCTGCAGCACGAACGGGTTCTACGTCTGGATCCAGGACCTCGTTTCGGTCCTCGGCGAGATCCAACGCATTCTTCGGGTCGGCGGTCGTTACATCTTCTACGAAGTCCATCCTTTTCAGCGACCGTGGAGCGATGATCCGGGCAAGCTCGAGGTCGTCAAGCCCTACTCCGATGTCGGCCCGTTCGCCGACGAAGACGACGGATCTGTCAATTTTCACTGGACCCTCGCGCACTTCCTCAATGCCATCGCCGAATCTGGCCTCCGAATCGAACACGTGCGGGAAACTCTGCCACCGGAAGCCGAGAAATGGGGTCGATCCTACGTAAACAGGAGGGACGGCAACTGGGGTGGCGACGATTGGAAAACGAGCTCAGGTCAATAGGTGTGTAAAAGAAATCAGGCGGCCATCTTCCCGGCTTCGACCTGCGGTTCGGTTGAGTGTTTCTGATCGTAGACTTGTTGTAGCAAGTGTGGCGCGGTGAGTTTCCTGAATCGGCTCTCTGCGACCTTGAGCGTACGCCAGATGAGAGTCGTGGCGTTCCTGACTTTCTTGAATCGCCTGGCGGCGTTTGTGCGAAGCCGAACGGAAGCAAAGGGGCTCTCGACGACGTTCGTGGTTCTCAGGTGTTTCCAGTGTTCCTTCGGGAAGTCGTAGAACGTGACCATCCGATCCCAGTCTCTTTCGAGCGTCTCCACGGCGGCAGGGAACTGTGAGCGATACCGTGCGGCAAAGCGTTTCCGGAGCTTCTCGGCCTCCTTTTTCGTGCCGGCATAGGGGATCTGGACGAGCAGTGCGCGGGCTTCAGCCTGTGCACGCTTGGCGACCTTGTCGAGCACGTTGAGGATCTTGTGGTTCCAGCACCGTTGTTGCCGGCTCTCTGGCCAGACCTGATCAACGGCCGCCCAGATGCCCATATTCCCGTCCGCGGCGATCAGGACAGGATGTTCGAGCCCGCGATCCCGGAGATCCCGGAGCACCGTGAGCCAGGATTCTGTAGACTCTCGATAACCGGGTTCTATCGCCAGGATCTCCTTGCTGCCGTCGCTCATCGCGCCGATCACGACCAGCAGACACGCCTTCTCGCGCTCGAGCCCGGCTTTGACGTAGATGCCATCAGCCCAGGCGTAGACCAGTTCGCGATTATCCAGACGCCTTTCTTTCCAGTCCTGGAAGTCGACCTCCCACTTCCCTCGAAGACGAGCGATCGAGGTCGGCGAAAGCGGCGCGCCATCACCGAGCAGCGCACGCAAAGACAACTCGAAGTCGCCCTGGGAGAGACCGTGGAGATAAAGGTCGGGAAGCAGATCTCCAATGGCCCTGGTTCTCCGGGCGAACAGGGGGAGGATGCGGCTTTCAAACCGCTCTTCCAGACCACGAACCCGGGGACGCCGGACCTTGATCGTTCCGCAGCTCGTCGAGAGACGCCGGGGCTTGCCGTAGCCGTTCCTGTAGCCCCTGGAGCTATCGACCTCGGCTCGGCGCTCATACCACGACCGGCCCAAGAACGCGGTCGCCTCCTCCTCCAGAATGGACTGGAACCGGCCCTGGATCTCTTCACGGATCCAATCGTCAACCGTCTCCCACGTCGGCATGGACTTCAATGGGGCTCTATGCGTATGTTCCTTCACGGCGATCCTCCTTCCCAACCGGGCCTCTCACCCGGTTTTGTGTGAATCAACTATCTCACGGGAAGGGTAGGGTCGCCCTTTCTCTTTTTCCACACCTTTTGATTATAGCTCTTGGAAGACCAATCCACACGCAGCACCCCCCGTGTGGTTGACGGTTTCTTCCCAGAAAATTTGACTCCAAAGGGAATTGTGTCGACGTCGACACATTCTGGTAAAACTCTCAGTCGCCATTGACGGCCAACTTACAGACGTCTTGGCGTCGTGTCAGCATGGAACTCTATAACGATGGTTCAGTTAGCCGCTGGAGACCTTCGCTCTCGGAAGAGGTGGATTCTGGCGCCGATCGGGACAGGACAAAGGAACCTTCTTGCTGGTTCGCGAATACCCACCGAAGGGCTATGTTTACGAAGTTCAAGAATGCACAGTATGCGGCAGCGGGAAATCTCCCGTGCTTTGGGCAGGTGATTTCCCTATCTTCTGAGCATCGATGACAGACCCGACGTGACTGGCGAATTCACGTGGAATCGACCACGGTGGAGCGTCGGGTAAGAAGACCAAGCCATTTGCCGATCGCCTGGGCCCCTTACGACTAGGGTCTGGGCGTTTTTCTTTTTGGGGTAAGAAATGAGTGGAGATGAGCTGTCACTAAAGTACGGGTGTAACCCTCATCAAGAGCCTGCAAGGATCTATCGAAGCAGAGGCGCGCTCCCGTTCAAGGTTCTTAACGGCAGGCCCGGCTACATCAACTTATTGGACGCACTGAATTCCTGGCAGCTTGTCCGAGAACTAAAATTGGCGACCGGATTCCCTTCTGCCGCTTCATTCAAACACGTCAGTCCTGCCGGTGCGGCCGTGGGTTTGCCTCTAAGTGAGCCCCTGAAGGACTCCTACTTTGCCCGGGATATCGAGCTTTCCCCGCTCGCCTGTGCCTACGCACGGGCCAGGGGTGCCGACCGGGTTTCATCCTATGGCGACTGGGTATCTCTCAGCGACCCAGTTGACGTGCCCACTGCGAGGTTGCTGAGACGTGAATTCTCTTGGGGAGGATCGCACCAGGATATGACCCCAAGGCTCTTGGAATCCTCCGGCACAAATTCTCTGGGAACTACATTGTGCTGCAAATGGATCTCCACTACGAGCCTGATGATACAGAATCAAGAGAAGTGTTTGGCTTGGTGCTACAGCAACGGCGAAACGATCTGGAGCTTGCATCTCGAGTGCTTCAACGTGTGGTAACTGAGAACCACGAATTACCACAAACAGCCATGAGGGATATGCTCGTAGCAACCATTGCGTTGAAGTACACCCAGTCGAATTCTGTCTGCCTCGCGTGTGACGGCCAGGTCATTGGAATGGGAGCGGGTCAGCAATCCCGAATCCAGTGCACTAGGATCGCGGCGGCGAAAGCGGACTCGTGGTACTTGCGCCAGCATCCATCAGTTTTGGAACTTCCATTCAGAGAAGGCCTGACCCGTACGGAAAAGGACAATGCGATAGACCAGTATCTGATGGAATCTAACCGCTGAAGAGGAGCTGGTGTGGAGAAGTGCATTTCGCAAAGCGCCGAAGAGGCTGTCTCCGGTACAGAAGGCAGAGTGGCTTCGAGAGCTTGAGGAGGTAGTCCTTGGCTCAGATGGTTGTATTCCCTTTAGGGACAACATCGACCGGGCTCGGCGTAGCGGTGTGCAGTATGTTGTGCAACCAGGCGGTTCGATTGTGGATGACAAAGTCAAACAGACATGCAATGAATACGGAATGGCTATGGTTTTCTCAGGAGTAAGGCTATTCCACCATTGAGCTGGTAGGAGCCGTGGAGACATTCTTCAAACCATCCGCGAAGAGAAGGAAGCACCCGTTTCAAGCGTCAATACGATCGAGGCCGGCACCGGGCGTGTGCCAGAACTGGAAACGGTAGGAACCGATGCTGATTTCGGTCAGGAGATTTTGTGAGGCATATAGCGCTCTCGCCTGGGAGTGAACGCCCGAATTTGTCACTGAGACCTTGCCTCCTTCCCCCACGCTTGCTACCATCCCTCCCTCATGACGAGCCCCCCGGTCCCTAGTCTCAGCGAGTTGAGAGCAGCTTTGTTCGCCACCGCGCAGCAGGCCGGCGTTCTCGGAGTTGCGATCGGCGATGACCCGGTCAGACGAGCCATGCGCTACGCGTTCGAGACTTTTGCCAGCCAGGTGGATGTTGTGGGGTCGGAATGAAATCGCGTGGCCGCCTGGGGCGCGACTACCGGCTCACGTGGGTCGATGACTCCGGTTGCACAACCGGCACCGTCAACCCGCCGATTACTCCAGCGCGCCTCGCCCACGCCCTGTTCGGCGGCCTCGCGGGCACGCCGGTGGACGCCTTCGTCTGCACCGTCGGCCTCAACGCGGGTTACACACTCAGCTACCCCACCGAAGTAGACGGCATGGAGTTCATCGTCGACCGGCTCGAAGCGGGTGCAGTGGTCGGCTCGGCGGACCTGTGGCGTCGTGTCGAGAACTTGCGCTCTCTATGGAGCGACGGACACGACCCCGTGCGGATCATCCTGGACGAGTCGCATCGGATCGGCGTGGACTTCTGGCTGCAGCTGCGGATGAACGACTGGCACCACGTCGATGTGGCCGGAGAGATCTTCCGCATCATCGGCAGCCGCTTCTACGAGGAGCATCGGGAGTATCAGATCGGCGCCGAAGGGGTGGCCGGCTGGCCCGAATCCCTGCAGCAGAGCATGATGTTCTTCCAGGACTTCGCCCACGACGAGGTGCGGCGCATCCGTTTGGAGACGGCGTCCGAGGCGATGACGCGTTATCCTGAGGCGGACGGCTGGGAGTATGACTTCATGCGCTGCCCGGGTTACTTCGCCTTCGGCAGGGAGCGCGACAGCGCCCACCTGATCACCGACCTCATCCGGCGCACTCGGGAAATGCTCGACGACCTCGGTTCGAAGCACGGGAAATCGTATGGCTTGTCGGTGCGCGTTCCCAATACGATAGACGGCACCCTGCGTCTCGGTCTCGATGTCCCGCAATGGATCGACGACCACCTCGTCGACATCGTCATCCCCTCGACCTTCTTCGTCAACGACACCGAGGAAGATGTCGGGGATTGGGTCGAGCTGGCAGCCGGGACGCCCGTTCGCATCCATCCCGCTATTGAGGAAGCGTACCGGACCGGTGCGACGCAGGGCCGGGATGTCGCCGCGCACGAGATTCGCGGGTCGATCATGCGGCCCCTCACGGTGGAGATGATCCGCGCCATCGCCGCCCGTCATTGGGCAGCGGGTGCCGACGGCCTCTACCTGTTCAACTTCCCTGGCACGCCTGAAACCTACGGCTACGACAACCGCCCCGCGGTGCACGACATCGGCTCATCTCTGCGTCTCGAATACAAAGACAAATGTTACGTTGTCGGGCGGCGGAACGACGCCTTCCCGAACTGCTTTCCCCAGGAGCGGAGTATTCCAGCTGTACTCGGCGAGGAGCCGGTGCGCGCGTCCATTCAAGTGGCCGATGATCTCCAGGCCGCCGGGGCCCGCGTCGCCAGAGTCCAGCTGCGCCTCCTGATCGAAGAACTCACCCATCTGGACGAGGTGGTCGTGACGATGAACGGCAATCGGCTCAGGTGTGACGACGAGCTCGAAGCGGGAAGACGAGCTCCGGGTCGAAAGACATGGCTCGTGTATGACCTGACGGCTTCCCCGCCCATCCAGGGCGACAATGTTGTGGAGATGAATGCTGTGCGTGCGGAGCGCCTGGCGGGGGAGATCCCGCTGGTCGTGAGTGATATCGAGCTGGACGTTTCCTACCGGTATCCCGACGGTCGCTGGCGTCATCCATCCGGTTTCAACCCGCGCACGTGATTCTCTGACAGGGAGAAGATCGCCCGTCGCTTTGTCAGGCAAAGGCGCCCGCACGCTGGCCGGGCGGCTCCGACCACGCGCCAGACGGATGCTCGTAGCTGATTTCGATCTCGGCGTCTTCGATGGTCAGCGGGATCTCCGGGGCGGTGCGTTCGTTGCGGCAACGCGCGCGGACGGTTACGACATTCTCCCCGGGCCGGGGTGGATGATCCCTCAGGTCGAAGATCTGCCAGATGGTCCCGTAGCGGCCGCCGACCGTTCCCTGCATCACGCCTGGCTCCATCGGGTTCACGAGCGGCACTTCCTCGCCGTTCAGGCGAACCTCCAGCTCGTCCGCAATGGTCAGGCTGTCCACGTGGAGATAGAGTCGCACTTCCTTGACGAGCTCCGGCGCGGCGGCTACGTCATCGACGACATCGAACCGAAGCGCCACCGGCTCCTCCGTCACCTCGACGGGTATTTGTCGGTCCGAATCGAGACAGTTGGCGAACGACGTCTGTGAGCGCATCAGCAGGTAACGCTTGTCCGTGTGCCGAAGGCGCTTGGGGTCGGCGATGTCATCGAGGGCCGAGACGTTGTCGTAGTCGAAGGTCAGCGTCGTGGCGAACCAGTTGAAGACGTAGAGCCCGTCGACTCCGCGATCGTGGTGGCGCGCAGCAAGCGCTCTGATCATGTCTTTTGACAACGGTGTCATGACAGGCGGGTTGTAGAACCAGCGATTAAATCCGTTGCTGTGACCCGCGAGATATGATTCCTCGATGGCGGCGACGATCCACACCGGGGAGTCTTTGCCGAGGCTGACCCATTCGGCGGCGTCGTGTTCCGTTTCCTGGGGGAACCAGGGCGAGGTCACCACGATGTCCACCAGGTGTTCGTCGATCCACTCGTTGACGTCGAGCCCCATCCGCACCGTGCCGTCCACAGTCGGCGGCACGCGTACGGCCAGTCCAAGCGAACGACCCTTGGTGCGAGCAATCTCGTCCAATCCTTCCCTCGTCTCGCGGATCATTTGGGTCATCAGCTTGGCGTTGGCCCTCTCGTCGCCGTGACGGAAGAAGGCCGGCACTCGCAGGAAGTCGAAGAGAAACCCGGTGCAGTCGTACCGTTCGCACACCTCCAGGGCGATGTCGCGTCGCAGGGCACGCACGTCGTCGTGGGCGAAGTCCTGCATCCAGGGCAGCACGTGGAGCAGCTCGGCACAGTCGGACCAGCCTGCCGCGCCTTCCTTGCCGATGAGCAGATCCTTCCGCCCCTCATAGAACTGACTGCCCCCGAGCCGGTAGACCGAGCCGCTATCCGCGTCAAAGTGATGCCAGTCGTTCATGCCGAGACGGAACCAGTGATCGATGCCGAGTCGGTCGGACTCGCGCACCATCACCTCTAGCGGGTCGATCCCCTGCGCCCAGGACTGCTTGAGGTTCTCGGCGTGGCGCCAGTAGCGGACGTCACCGAGGGTGGCCCCGCGTTCGTAGCGCTCGACGAGGAATTCCATCTGGGTGCGCTGGGATTTGAAGGCGGTCACGTAGCCGGCGTCGGGGCCGAGGGCGCAGACGTAGGCGTCTACGGGGGTGCCGGCGAGGAAACCGAAGTGGGCTTGGGCCACGGTTTCGGGCGGCATGGGGGGGGTGTAGTGGGACTGGTAGGGGTGGTTCTGGTCCCACATAATGCGGTAGGCGCGGTTCAGGCGGCCCTTCGGTTTATTCAATCCGTCCCTCCTGAAGGTGTCATTCACGCACGCACCGGGTTCGCCACCCAGCTTTGAGGGTTTTTACAAGCACCCCCGCACGAAACATGCTCAGAGTCCGCCGAGGATGTGCGAGGATCTGCCAGGCCGTTGATGAAGTCGAGGCGGTAGCGGAGAGCTCGTTGCGAACAAAAAATAAACCACGTTCTCTCGTCCCCAAGCAAGGGAATCTGGCTCGGGTGATAAGCGCGTTCGGGCGGCCACCCTCCGCAGTAGCGCTGCAACGGAGGACAGGTGGCGGAGGGTGCGGTAGCCTAATTGCATGATGCTTGGTCGAGTCGCTGAGTTGCAGCCAACTGGGTCTGTCTGCCGGCGCAGGTTGCGCTGCGCACCCTGCGGGGACATACTTCTCCCCGTTCGCGCACAAGGAGTCGAAGGTAGAAGTGGGGTTGATCCGCGTATCTGCGGCAGGTGGAGTTCCGATGATTGTTGAACACGAGGTCAGACCGACCCCGTCGAGGAATATGAACATCTTGTGCATTGGCACCTCGTGCACCAACCCGGAAGACCAGAGACACGGTGGCAGACAACCAACTGAAAGCGGTCACCATCGCTGCTACCGGTCGTGGTGGCGCCGGTCACCGCATGCACCGCGCGTTCGAGATGAACCCGCGGGTGGAGATGGCCGCGCTTGCCGATCCCGACGCAGAAGGTCGGGAGCAACTCGCGGCCGAGTGTGGTGCCACAGCCACCTATGCGGATTACCGCGAGATGCTGGAGCGCGAGAAGCCGGATATCGCGGTGATTGCCCGTCACTGGTTCGATGATGAGCGCGTCGAGGAGCTGCTGGTGGCCCTGGATGCGGGCGTCAAGGGCGTGTTTGTTGAAAAGCCGATCGCCGCCTGGCCGGACCAAGCCCGACAGATTCAGGCGGCTGCAGCGGATCGCCAGGTGCCGGTGTTGCTCGCACACCGCAGCCGTGAGCACCCAACATTGCAGGAGATTCGCCGGCGCGCCAAGGTAGATGAGTGGGGTCCCCTTACCCGAGTTCGCACCATGGATAAGGGCGACCATCGAGCTGGTGTGCACGAGGCGATGATCCACACCCCCCACGTCTTCGACGCTATGCTCTACGTGGCCGACGAGGTCCCCACCTCCTGCTGGGGGGCGGTCACGCTCGAAGGGCGTCCTGCCACCCGTGAGGACGCCCGCGGCGTCGAGTACCTCGGTGCCGGCCCGATGGCGGGCGATAGGATCTCGGCTCAGTACCAGTTCCCGAGCGGAGTTGTGGGCACGTTCGAATCCATGCC
This sequence comes from Candidatus Latescibacterota bacterium, assembly GCA_965198115.1. GTDB lineage: Bacteria > Latescibacterota > UBA2968 > UBA2968 > UBA2968 > UBA6620. The sequence goes on from OZ240241.1 coordinate 6,219,233, forward strand.
GGTAGGCGATGGCAGTTACGGCAGCGACCGTCTGGGAGTTGATTTCTACTTCCAGAATGCCATCGTTACTGCCCGGAACCAGCCCCTCGGCCAGTTCCACGTCTTTCCACGCGGAGACGTGTTTCCGGCCGAGCCCCGCGTTGAGTGGACGGCCCTTGAGACCGATCAGAGGATTCCAGCGGGCGTCCACCCAACGGACTGGAGCAATCACGTCATCTGTGAAGACCTGGTCAGGCTCATCGATGGCGGGGAGCCACGTCCGGAGTCGCCGACCATAGAGGTCGGTGTGATCGGCGTCGAGATGCTGGTGGGTGCGTACCAATCACATCTTCAGGGTAAGCGTGTCGATCTGCCGTTAGCCGATCCGGGGAATCCCTGGTTGTAGCGTGCGATGAGAGGTGTTGAGGGAGGAACGATGAAAACATATCGAGTTGCCATCTTGGGTTGCCGATCCCGCGGAACGTCAGCCGCTAGAGTCTACCACGCCCATCCTCGAACCGAAGTGGTCGGTCTGTGCGACCTGCTCGAGGATCGGTTAAACGTCCTGGGCGATGAGCTCGACGTCTCTGCCCGATTCACCGATCTGGACGAGATGATTCGCACGACGCAGCCGGATATCGTCGCCATTCCCACTGCGCCATCTCTGCACGCTCCGCTGGCCCTGCGCGTGCTGGAGCACGGCGTGCATATCGAAGTTGAAAAACCGATGGGCATGGATCTGCTCGAGACCGATGCCGTGATGGAGAAAGCCGAGGAAAAAGGCGTTCAGGTCGCGGTGCATCACCAGTGGCGTCTACACGCCTGGGCGCAGGCCATCAGCCGGCTTTACCAATCCGGCAAGATCGGCGAGCTCCGCTACATTTACGCCAGCGGCAAAGGTTACTATGGTGGTTTCGGGTTGATGGAAATCGGCACGCACTTGCTGAACAGCGTGATCAAATACGGGGGCCACTGTCAGAGTGTCACGGCGCACGCCACCACACGTGGCCGTCCGATCACGCCGCAGGATGTATTGCCGGCTCCCAGAGGAAATGGAACCATCGCGGGGGATCGAGTCACGGCATCGCTACAGTTTGCCAACGGTGTGACGGGCACGCTCCTTCAGCATCACTTCGATAAGAACAACATAGATGCCCACGTGATCGAACTCTATGGCACGGAGGGGCGGCTGCTGTGGCATACGCGAGGCGCGTGGCACCTGCCCAATCCGCACCTGGTGCCCGCGAATAACCTGGATCGATGGCAGAAACTGACGCCCATCTATCCAGAGAGCTTTGAGGAGGCAGCCAAAACGATCCCCAACGGGAATCACACCGACGGTGACTACTGGTTCGTGGACGAATATGTCCGGGCTCTGGACGAAGGTCGGGAGCACGAATGTAGCGGTTACGAGGGCCGCCACGTGGTGGAGATCATTATGGGCATCTTTGAATCGGCCGCCTATGGCACCCGTGTCGATCTCCCGCAACCCGATCGTGAACATCCGCTGCTACGGTGGCGTAACGAGGCCGGCTTAGGACCACCTGAATCTATGCCAATGATCGATAAAGAGTGGCTTGAAGAAGAAAACAGACGACTGGGTTGAATACTATCGGGAGTCTATCGGCCAATTGATGTTCAGCGAGGTAAGAGAGAAGGACTAGAGGACAAGTGCGTCCGGGAGGATCACTCCCAACTTTTCGGATCGCTAGCGGTCGAGCAACGCCAGTGTCGGAGCACGGATAGAAAGATCGAGGAATGACCGAAGGGCAGGGCTACGACCGTGGGTGTCGTAGCCCCTGTTTCGTGTGTACGGTTGTGGCGTTAGGATCGACCTCTCCTGTCTTCAATCGATTCTAGCCAGCGACCCGGGCGTCCTTCGACTCCGCTCAGGATGACCGGGTCGTTTTCGTTAGCTCTCCTGAGATTATCTCCGCACAGGTTGGCCGGTGAGGTAAGCCTTGGTGATGTCGATGATGAGCTCGACGTCGTGGCGTGCTTCGGCGAGGGACGTGCGGCATTCGACCCCTTGCGTGATGCACGCGTGGAAGTGACGCAGCTCCGCGGTAAAGGCGCTCTCCCAGGGTATCGCGGGATCCTTTCGATAGGACGTTCCGTTTTCGTCGATTCCGTGAACCGTGAGGGTCGAGAGCACGTGTCGTGAAAATCCTGTCGGGTAGGTGAGCAGGACACGCTTGTCGTCGCCGTAGATCTCGAGCGTCTCCCGAAAGTCCCAGAGCTTCTCGAGGTCGACTCGGCTGATAACGCATCGGGCGCCATTGGGGTATTCGAGGACGGAGGTGATGGATCGGCCGTTCTTCCAGACCTCCGCGCTGAGGACGGCGCTCGGGATTCCAACCATATTGCGCAGGCTGTAGAGATCGTGGATCAGACCGTAGGCGATTCCACATTCCGACTCCGCCCGGTCGGTGAGGTCGCCGAAGGCTTCTCGAAGCTTTTCACGGTAGGCTTTACGTCGTTTTTCTCGGATATCGTCGCGCAGCGAGCCGTGGTATTGCAGGTTGAAGTGCGCGAGATGGAGGTCGTTGCTGGGATGGAGGTGGTTGATCTGGATGAAGCTGAACGGCATTCCCTCGACTTCCTTTTGGGCGAGGATGAAAGCGGGATCGTAAGCCTTCATGTAGGCCGCCTGGCCCACTCTGCCCGAGCGTTCCATCGCCTCGATCATCTTATCCGCCTCCTGCAACGAGGCGCAGACGGGCTTTTCGATGAGGACGTGCTTGCCGGCGTCGAAGACTGCGACGGCCTCTTCGCTTTCGGGTCGGTGTGACACAGAAGCACGGCATCGATGTCGGCCGAGAGGAGATCGTCCACGTGGCTGACGTGGCGGGGGACCCTGAAGCAGTCGGCTACGTACTTCGCCTGATCTGGGGACAGATCGCAAACGATGGGGACTTCGTAGGCCTCGTCGAGCTCGAGGAGATTGGGCAGGTGCTGAACCTGTGCGATCGCACCACAACCCAGGATGCCGATTTTCACGCGGGACATTGGACTCTCTCGTGTCTGGGGATTGATGTGTAGGACTATTTGCGCGCGTAGTGTGCGTTCACCGAACCCGCCCTGGGGGCGAGGGTGTTCCACGTGTCAGCGGTGGTGTGCATCTGTTTGAAGAGCTCCAGCTGAGGTGCCCACATCGACTCGCGAAGTTCTGATGCTGCTTTGAGGTCATCCGAGGATAGCACCTCTTTTAGGAGGGCCCCCTTTTCTTCCTGCACCCGAAGGTTTTCCTCGGCTCGTTCAAGAAGCCCACGGGCGGTCTCGATGTGACGATCGATCAGGTTGTCAACGGGCGTGTCGGAATCCGTTTTGGTGTTGTAGTCGCTCGAAGGACGGAAGTGGGGGGGCAGACGGTTCTGATCGTCATCGTAGAACGTATGCGTCGGCTGGATGTGGGGTGTCACCGAGAGATACATCAGGACCGGCTCGTCGCCCACGACCCTGACCGAGTGCGGCTCATCCGTCAATGCGTAACACATCTGGCCAGGACCGAGCTCGTTGACGTCTCCGCTGATTTGGAACTCGACGCGTCCTTCGAGGATGATGAAGATTTCGTGGCCAAGATCGTGCGTGTGGCCGAAGTCGAGTTTATCCGATCCCGGCTCGAGACGGCAAAACCGCGCACGGATCTGAGGTGTGACGAGGATATTGCGAATGTCCTCGCGGCAATCGTAGACGGTGAAACCCATTTGCGGAACCTCCTCTTCAGCTGAACCATCAATGCTCGAGCAGGCGTCCCTCGACACGGGCCCTTCGGGTCTGCTCGGGATGCGAACTGGCGTGGCAAAACTTGATGCGCCGCTTGCTGTGGGACCCAACTCCAGTTGGGGAATGACCCATGGCGCGAAGCAGGTGTGCCTGAGAATGGGGCGCAGAAATGCTTACAATCCCAGCGCCGCGTCAATCTCCTCCTGATAAGTCCGTACCGATCCTGACAGCATTTCTTCCATTGTGACCGAACGCCCGATAGCTGCCGACTCATACGCCCCGAGGATGGCGGCCACTGCTTTGGTTCCTGTGAGACCATCAACTTCGGGTTGTCCTCCTGTCAGGATCGCTCGAGCGAAGTCATGATACTCGATGGCGAGGTGTCTGGCGTCGATCGCATAGCCGGGATGCGGTGCGTCTGTGGGCATATCGTACTCGACACCATCTGGACCGAAGAGGCGTTCTGTGATGTCGTTGAACTGAAAGTCCGGAACCAGAGCGAGAATCTCTTTTCCTCGCAATTCTTCACCTTCCAATCGAAGCAAAACGAGATTCCCGTTACGTTCGCCCGGTGCGTAGACTGATCCCAGTTGTCCGTGAACAGATCGCTCCCATCCTTGCCCCCCTCGTCCCTCTGCCAGTGTCAATTGTGCGACGACGTCCGACGCCATCCGATAGAGGGCGACGACGGAATCCTCGCCTGTCGCCTCGACCGAATCGGGATAAGTCTTTACGCGTTCGCCGATAGGATTCGAGGGGATGATTCTCGTGGTCCGGCTTGCGACGCACGGGCTCGACGATGAATCCGCTTCCGAACATCTGATCATACTCGCCCAGGTAATACTGGATGATATCTGCATAGTGCACGCCCATATCAAGGCCGATGGCCCCTTTTTCCTTGAGATGTCGCCAAGGCGTGATGGCCATCGAGTCGCCGCCGCCGACCGAGGTCTGCATCAGCAGGAATGGATCGCCCAGCAAGCGGGCGTCGAGAATGGCTTTGACGAGACGGTTGGGAGGATCGCGGCGGTAATTCTCGGCGGTGGCGAGGAGAGCGTTGCCTTGACGCGCGGCCCCGATCAAGTGCTGGCAAGCGCGGATCGTGATGCCTAGGGGCTTTTCGACGAGCGCGTGTTTGCCGGCCGCAAGAGCGGGCGCCGCGACCTGGTGATGGGTCGAGCCGTCGGTAACGACGTCGACGGCGAGGATGTCCTCGCGTGCCAGCACTTGGTCGAGGTCCGTCAGGACGAGCGGTTTGCGGCCGAACAGACGTTCCACTTCCCGGGCAGTGAACTCCGCGTTTTCTTTGCGGATGTCGCACACGGCCATCAGCTCCACGTTCCCGATTCCGCTGTCTTCCAGCGTTCTCCTGTTCTCAAATACGGTGACGTATTCTAAGCAGACTTTGCCAAGGGCGTATCGTAGAACCTGAGTTTGTCGATCATCTCCGCGAGATCTGTTCGTGTGAACTTCCATTTGAAGGGTGTGGCGATACGTCCGTAGCGTTCCTGAAAACCGAGGATTCTTGCCTCAAGCTCTTCGAGCGATGCAAATTCGATAGGTGTCAGAGCCTTGCGTTTGAGGATCGAGAAGTAGATCTCGATCTGATTGAGCCAGCTTGCGTGGATCGGAAGGTGAACGGGGTGGATGTTTGGCCACTTCCCCTGGATACGGTCGATGCATGTTTGCCCTCGGTGCGAGGAGCCATTATCCACGATGAGGTAGACTTTCTTTGCCGAGCAATAGGGTTTCCGGCTCATGATCAGGCTCAGGAGCCGGTTGAAGGGCTCGATACCCGAAGAAGACTCACAGAGACCGAAGATTCGACCATTGTGCACGTCGAGAGCAGCCAGATAGGCCAGGGCTCCTTTCCGCTCGTATTCGTGTTTCAACGCGTGCCGCTCTGTTCGAGGCTGGCGGTAGGGTAACGTGCTTGCGAGCTCGTGCTTGAATACTGGTCTTTTCGTCGGCAGAAAGTACATATTCCCTCGGCCCTAAAGGCTTTCCTTGCCATTGGCGGTGATACAGATCAAGGACTCTACCTGCTTTGGTTTGGAAGTCCGGGTCCCGTGGGAAAATCCAGGAGCGATGATACCAAGGACGAATCGCGTCCTCGTTCAACCAGCGCCAGACAGTGGCGCCGCTGATCTTGGCAACGAAGCCCCTTTGCACTGCCTCGGCGGCAATCTCGGAACAGCTGAACCGCGAGAGCGGTATCCCGCTCTCGCTCGGTAGTTCACACGCCAGCGCCTTGATCTGAACGACCACCTGAGGGGGGAAAACCGGGCGGGCGCCCGGGACGAGATCTATCTTCGAGTCCCGAAAGACGCTCTTCGAAAAAGCGCTTACGCCATTTGCTTACGATCGGACGCGGGACATCCAACCGTTGGGCGATAATCTTGTTGGATAATCCCTCGGCGGCGAGAAGCACGATTTTCGATCGGATCACTTGATAATACGGTAACGTATATTGTCCAGCCATTCGCTCGAGGTCGACCCGTTCCTTCTCAGACAGTAGCACCACATAAGGCGAACGTCTTGGCATTGTTCTCCTCCTTTTGAAGGAGAACATAAGCTACAAATAATGTTCAGGACATACGTAATAATGTTTATGAAACCATGCACTTAGATTAGCTGCCCACCTCCCAAGGAGAACCCGAATGAATGACCCGTCCACCCTCGGACCGATCGAGCTTGAATTGTTCAAGAACGCGCTCGAGTCGATCGTCGATGAGATGGCGTTGACCGTCGTGCGGACAGCCTATTCGACGAATCTGAAGAATTCGATGGATTTCTCGACGGGTCTTTGCGATACGAATGGCGCGCTCATCGCCCAGGGGCTGTGTCTGCCGCTTCATCTGGGCAGTCTCCCCGATGGGATGGCGGCGGTCCTTGCGCGGTATTCCGATTCGATTGTTGAGGGCGACGTTTTCATTCTCAACGACCCGTATGAAGGCGGCACGCATCTGCCCGATATCTACGTCTACCGTCCGATTTTCGTCGAGGACGTTCTGGTCGGATTCGCCGCGGCGATTGCACACCACACGGATATCGGAGGACGAGTCGCGGGTGGGAATGCGTGCGACAGCACGGAGATCTACCAGGAAGGGCTTCGTATCCCCCCGGTCCGACTCTATGAGGGCGGGCGACCGGTTCAGGCGCTCTTCGATCTGATCGAGCGCAACGTTCGGGTTCCCCAATACGCGCTGGGGGATCTTCGTGCGCAGCTGTCGGCGTGTCACATCGCGCAGCGAGAGGTCGAGGGGCTCGCTCAGCGGTATGGTGTCGAAGGCTTGCGAATGAGCTTTGCCTCGCTGCTGGATTACGGGGAGCGACTGACACGGGCCGAGATCGAGAAGATGCCGGACGGCGTGTATTCCTTCGACGATCAGATCGACGGCGATGGGATCGATCCGGGTTCGATCCCGATGCGTGTGACGATCACGGTCGAGGGATCGCACCTCACCGCCGATTTCGAGGGAACGGCGCCTCAAGTGAGGGGGGCGATCAATTCGGCGTTGTCTTTCACGAGATCTGCGGTCTACGCGTGCGTGCGCTGTTTGATCAGTGCGGATGTTCCGACGAACACGGGCTTCTTCCGGTGTATCGAGGTGATCGCGCCGGAGGCGTCCCTGGTGAATCCGGTCCTACCCGCTCCCGTTGCCGCCCGAGGACTGACGGGATTCCGGTTGGCGAACGTAATTATGGGCGCGTTGGCGAGTCTCGCGCCCGATCGGATCCCGGCGTGCGAGGTCGGAGGGGACACGGGTATCAGCGTGGGTGGCTATCGGGCCGACCGGACGGCATTCGTGTTCCTCGAGTTTCTGTTCTCGGGTTGGGGTGGGCGACCGGATCGAGACGGCATCGACGGATGCGCGAGCGTCGTGGTGAATTTCTCCAACAATCCGGCGGAGGTGGTCGAGGCGGAGTACCCGCTCGAAATCCTGCAATACGGATTCCTGACCGACACCGGCGGGCCCGGTCGATACAGAGGTGGGCTCGGGATCGTACGGGAGTATCGATTTACGGAAGCGGAAGGCGTTTTGCAGATTCGGTCGGACCGCCACGCCTCACGGCCCTACGGGCTGGCCGGCGGGAAGCCAGGGGCTGCGTCGAGCAATGTCCTGAATCCCGAGGGAGAGTCGGAAACGTTGCCAAGACGCTGGTCCAACTCCGAAGGGGTGATGTCCTGAGGCATGCGCCCGCGGGAGCGGGCGGGCACGGCGATCCGCTCGAGCGGGATACGACAGCCGTTCTGAACGATGTTCGCGATGAGAAGGTGTCCGTTGGTGCGGCGGAAAGAGATTACGGCGTGGCGATCGATGTGGGGACGTGGGAAGTGGATGGGGTACGGACGTCTGAATTGAGGGGACGTTGAGGAAGGGTGTTCAGTGGTTCAGTGTTCGGTGTTCAGGAAAGCGGTGAACTGATCCGGCAAAGACGTTCACACCGTGATGATGAGGTTGTCCCACTCGTCCCGGTGACATTTCGCCCCCGGTGGAATGACCGTGGTAGCATCGTCATCCTCGACGATCATCGGTCCATCCGTGGGGCTCGTCTCTACAGCCGCGCGGTTGACAACGCCGGTTTCGACCCAGCCGATTTCCTTGCCAAAGTAAACGTCGCGCCCGGTTGTGACAGTTTCCGCGCGTGTATCCCTCCTACTGAAAACTTCTGCTGATCTCACAGTCGCACGAACACGCAGACAAACCAGCTGTACGGGATCCTTTTCGGACCGATGTCCGTACGTGCGCTCGTGTTCGGCTTCGAATACGGTTCGGAGGTCGGCCGGCGTCGCATCGTTTGGTATGGCGATCTGAAGCTCGTGGGATTGTCCGGCGTAGCGCAGATCGCTGGTTGCCTCGATCGACGCATCCGGTAACCGCTTACGCGCTTCGTCCGTCAAGTCTGAGACGGTAGCGTGCAGTTCATCCACGGACAGTGTTTCGAGCTGATGGAGTAAGGTGCGTACGAGGTCGATCTGCAAGGGTGCGGTCAGCAGTCCGAAGGCACTGAACACACCGGGCGTGGGCGGGATGACGATGCGGGTGACCCCCAGTTCACGGGCCATCGCCACGGCGTGCATCGGCCCGCTACCCCCAGCCGCCAGGAGCTGATAATTCCTCGGGTCTCGGCCTCGTTCGGCGGTCACCTCACGGACGGCCCGGACCATTCGCGCGGCTGCCACGCGACACGCTCCGAAGCAGGCTTCTTCGACAGGCAAATCGAGGACGTTGGCGATCTTTGCTTCGACGACTGCTTGTGCCGCATCCGGGTCGAGGCTTACGGTCCCGCTCGCCAGACCACCGGCGCCAAGGTAGCCGAGCAAAAGACACGCATCGGTGATCGTCGGCCTTCGGCCTCCCATTCCATAACAGACCGGGCCTGGATCGGCGCCTGCACTTTCTGGACCGACCTGTAACGCACCTCCCGCGTCGACGCGGATAATGCTGCCACCTCCGGCCCCGACTTCTGACAGGTCGATGCACGGGGTCCGAATGTGGTAACCTGCGCCGCTCATCAAGCGACTCGAGTGGGAGAACCCTCCCCCTACTTCGAAGTCAGCCGCCCGCGGCAACGCGCCGTTTTCGATCAGGGAGGCTTTGGCCGTCGTGCCGCCCATATCGAACGCGATAAGGTCGTCGATGCCAATCCGCCGTCCGAGTTCGGCGGCAGCTACGACTCCCGCGGCCGGTCCCGATTCGATGATGCGGACAGGGTAGGCCGCCGAATCAACGTCGGTGATGCCTCCGGCTGACTGCATGATCCAGACCGGCGCTCGCACGTTCAGCCCGTTCAATCGGCCCTGGAGCCCCTGGAGATACTTCCGGACAGGCGGCATCACCGCCGCATTTACGACCGTCGTACTGGTGCGCTCGTATTCTCGAATCTCGGGAAGTACACGATGGGAAAGGGTGACGGCCGGATCGTCGACGCCTGACAACTTGGCCTCGACGGCCTGCTCGTGCTGAGGATTGGCATAAGCGTTAAGCAGACAAACTGCGATGGATTCGACACCCTCATCTCTCAACTGCTGAACCGCGTCTTCGACGTCCGTGAGCACAAGTGGTTCGGCTATTGATCCATCAGCGCGGGTGCGCTCGCGAACCTCGACGCGCAGCCGTCGTGGAACGATGGGAGGCGGCTTTTCCCAGGTGAGATCGTAAAGCCGAGGCATTCGCAGACGTCCGATCTCGAGGACATCGCGAAACCCCTGTGTCGTGATGAGACCGGTGCTGGCCCAGTTGCCGTTCAAAATCGCGTTGGCCGCGACGGTCGTACCGTGGACAATGTCCGCTACCGATGAGCCATCGTGACCGGAGCGCTCCAGGAGTGATCGAAGACCCTGCTCGATCGCCACGCCGTAGTCATCTGGTGTAGAGGGGATTTTGAGGAGATGGACCGACGCCGTTGAATCTACCGCGACGAAGTCGGTGAAGGTTCCTCCGATGTCGATGCCGATTCTCAATTCTCAACCCAGGAGACACGACCAAAACCTTTGGAACCATCCCTCGACTTCGCTCGGGACAGGCTCCTGAACACGGATGAACACGAATGGGTAGCAACCCGTCGATTGTAGCCCTATTCGGGGAGATGATTTGGCCGTGCCTAGAGATTCCTTGTACGTAGCATCGATGATTACCGGCGAAGTGAACGACAATAGAACAAGCAGGGAATGATGATCACCTTCGTTACGGTTTGACGGAGGCCACCTCACCACTTCTGAAGTAAACTTCCAGCTCGCCGTTGCCTTTGTCGTCCGATCCGGCCGAGACGAGCGTTTCTCCCGATGTCGTGTAGACTGCGATGAGTCCGCCGTCGGTGTCTCTTCCCGCGCCCGCGTAGACGAGGTTGTGACCGCCACCGGAGTAGACGCGAACCATTCCGTTTCCGACGTCGCTTTGGGCGATGGTTGTCGTCCGGTTTCCGTCGGTGTTCCGGACGTCGATTCGGCCACCGAGCATCCAGTGGTCCAGGCTGACGACCGATTCGCCTGCTTCGTTCACGATCTGGAGTTCTGACACCGGATCGTTTCGTGTTCCCCCTCGTGTGACGCTCCGATTGACAAACCGGCTACCAACAGAAGAATCACGACGGTGGTCGCCACCTGCCATTGCCTCACCTGACGCTCCAATCGCTTCACGCGCTTCTCGATCGGGTTCACAGCATACCTCCTTTGGTGAATACTCACTGCGTGCCTGCTGCATTGGATACTGGAGTGTACTACGCGCGAATGGCCTTAAGTCGAGGGATCAGGACGTCGCAATCGCAGTCGTGCGGCTGACCTTCCCAATGGCCATCCTCGCTTGCGTCTTCGCGGGACCGGTAGGCTTCCATCGCGATGGGTACGTCCAGGCGATGGAAGCGGGTCGTGAACCAGCCGTCATCTGACAGCGTGACCTCACGGAACCCGAAGGGGTAACCGATGAGACAAGCTGTGTCGACGATCAGGAAATCGCGGTAGGCCGTGATACGGTTGATGTGCATGTGACCTGTAAAAACGGCGACGATAGATAGACATTCGGACACGGTTTCCAGCAGACGGCGTGCCCCCTCAACGCATCCTCGCCCCTCTGTACCTTCCTCAGGTGTCGCATTCGGGAGGATCCAGGAGTGTAGGAAGAGAACGGTGGGTGTCCGATCGGCGAGGGCTTGGCGGTCCGCCTCGCGAAGGTGCGTATCGTGCGCGTCTGTCCATTCACCCGAGCCCTTTTCCTTCGTGTCGCCGAGGAATACGTTCGCACGCAAGATGTGCAGGTCGGACGCGACACGATCCACCGCGATCGGCTCGGAGGCACCGAAGGCCTCGTGAAACACATCGAATTTCCACGTCTGGGCGTCACAGTCGTGATTGCCTGTAACGGGGTAAAACTCCGCAGCGAACCCGTCGAACGAGTCCCTAACATCCTGGACGGACTGGCAGAGGATGTCGGTGGGAAGGTCGAAGGCACTACCACCGCACAGAAAGTCACCGCCGTGGACGATGAACTCGGGAGCGAGCGTGTTGACCGCTGGCACCAAGGCGTCGTGGATCTCCCTCCCCTTGGTCAGCATCTTGGGAGCGCCGTAATCTTTGGGCGCGTTGCGCCAGTAGTGAGAGTCGGTGACGAAGACGAATCGGTTCATTTGAAAACCCTACCAATGAGAACACGGAGATCACGGAGGAAGCCCAGCTACAGATTTCGGGTATGGCCGCGATCTTCGATGGTGTGATTGGAATGAGGTGGAGATCCTCTAAAATGACAGCATAAGGTCATCGAAAATGTCTGTTACGGTTCCTGACTCCCATCTATGGACTGGGGAGCCATTTCAGGGGGATTTCGAAGGTCCATTTCTCGGGTGGAAGACAGTATGTGAGGGTGCACGCCTGGGCTTCGAGACAGATTTTCAGTGCGACGTCTTCCCGAACATTGAACCGTAGGCCCGTTTTGAGCGTGACAAGACTCTCGTAGACGTGCAGCTGATCATCAATCCCGGGGATGTGGTGCGACCTGGGTTCGGGATAGTCGAATGGATCGACCGTCACGCCATCGATCGGGTCGATCTCGATCGTGAAAGGGACGTAGCCGTCAGGCAGTGGAGCTGCCTGGACGTGGTAGCCGTCGCGGATGTCGAGTTCGACGATGAGGGTGTGGACTTGCCCGCGGCGAATGGTGTCTGCCGAGAGGTAGACGCCCGCGCTGCAAGCGGTCGACTCGATCTTGTGAATCGTTCCGTGAGAAGCGCTGGGGACGCGGAACGTCTCCTGGGTCATACGGGCGATCGAATCACGCGTGATGTGGTCTGCAAAGAACGACCGATCGAAAACGATGCCGCGTTCGTCGACCATATACGTCCCGGGATAGGGAATACCGTACCAGTGGTGATCTTTTGGGACCGCGTTGTTGAAGATCCCAAAGGTTTTCATGACGGTACCGTTGCTGTCGGAGAGTAGAGGATAGTCGATCCCGTGCCTGGCAGAGAATTCGGCGAGTGTCTCGACCGGGTCATAGCTGATGGCGTAGGGTTTGACGCCACCTTCCAGCAAGCTGATCAGGCTGTCCTCCAGCTCCACGAGCTGAACCTTGCAAAAGCCTCACCAGGCTGCGCTGCGGTGGAAGAGAATGAGGCTGCGATGTCGACCGTCTGGCGCGTATGCGACGGGCTCTCCGTGCTGGTCGGGGAGCTCGAACCTCGGAACGAGTTCTCCAATGCTCGGACCCTTGTGGAAGTCTTCGGTTAGGGGGTCGACTTCAGGATTTGGCAATGGATTCTCGCGATCTGAAAGGCAGCCACTGAGGACACGGAGGGCAGTGACGAGTTCGGGATCGGGCCCTATTCGGGGACCGGCTACTCCGCTGGCCGACGATCGCCGGCGATGGATGCCCAGACAATATGGAGTCTGGATGCGAGTTGCTCAAGGATGGTGGTTTGACCGTGGTTTCTGATTTGGGTACTCTTGCGCCGTTATGGATCGATCTCACGCACTTGCATTCCAGGGTGTCTCCAAGATCTATGAAACCGAAGGCGGGGGCCGCCTCGCAGCGCTGGATGACGTGTCGTTCGCAGTCGAAGCGGGACGGATCGTGTCGATCGTGGGGCGAAGCGGCAGCGGGAAGTCGACGCTGCTTCATCTCGCTGCGGGGATCGACATTCCTACGCGGGGTGACGTCGCGGTAGATGGACAATCGCTGTCAGGTTTGTCTGAAGAAGCGCGAACGCTGCTGCGGCGGAACGAGATCGGGCTCATCTTCCAGTTTTTCTACCTGATACAGCATCTATCGGTCTACGACAACGTGGCCCTGCCGTCGATGATCGCGGGTGATCGCTCGAAGGACGTGGAGCGACGTGTGATGGATTTGCTCGATCGCGTGGGGATGGCCGGTCGATCAAGGGAACACGTTCAGAAGCTGTCTGGCGGAGAGATGCAACGGGTTGCCATTTGTCGGGCACTGCTCAAGAAACCAAGGTTGCTGTTGGCCGACGAACCAACGGGCAACCTGGACGATGAGAATGGCAGTCTGGTGATGGATCTGATGCTGTCATTGGCCCGCGAGGAAAACAGCACACTGATCTATGTGACACACAGTCCCGTGTTTGCTCAATTGGCTGACGAGATGTGGGAGATCCATAGCGGGAGGGTGGATCAAGGCAAAAGGAAAAGTGCAAAATAACCGTGATTGGAAAAGTGGCCCCGAGGCCACTTTTATTGAGGATGGGACATCGGGACGTAGAACATTGGGCGCTGGACGTTCAGAGGGTATACGTGCCTGCTTTGAGAACACTTCTTGCCTGTGTCCATCGTGGATCAGAATTGTCATCCCGGCAGGCATCAGGCCGGGATTCATTTTCGTTTAGGCAATTCAGAGAGTAGACCCCCCTTCGACGGGCTCAGGACAGGCGGCTCCAAAAGCGTACCGGGGTGACAGTTATGTGTCGCGAGAGAGTAACCTGACCAAGCGGATATGATTCGGTATTTCTCAAAGGCACTCGGAGCTCACTTCAGGGCGGGACGTAGTCTGTATGTCCTGACCGTGTTCGGTGTGGCGTTGGGTGTAGCTTCCGTGCTGTCGATCCAGATCATCAATCGCAACGCGTTGGCGGCTTTCGAGGGCAGCGTGACGGCTGTGAGCGGTGAAGCGGATCTTTCGGTGTTGGGGCGGACGCCCACCTTCCAGGACACCCTGTTTCCGACCGTGCTGGCGACAAAAGGCGTGCGTGCAGCCTGGCCACTTTTTCGCATCGAGGTGTTGCTGAAGCAGAACGGCCTGTTGGAAGGGGATGGAAGATCGCGTGTTTTTCTGGATGTGATCGGGGCGGATTTCTTTGCGCCGATGGACCTGCCCTGGATGAAAGGCGCCACTGAGGACACTGAGAGCACTGAGGGGGTGACCTGGAGACACGGTCCAGGTTCCGAGTTGCGTAGACATTCTGAAGACGCTGAAAAGGTCGGAGGCCGGGGGAATGCGTGGTTGTGGGAGCGGGGGTGGTGTGCGGTGACGCCGGCGATGGCGGAGCGGATGGGGTGGTCGGTGGGAGACACCTTCGAGGTGGCCGTCGGGTCACGAACAGTGACGTTGGCGGTGGGCGCGATGATTGATTTTCAGGCGCTGAGCCCATTGGCTAGCCCGAAGCTGGTGGCGATGGACATCTCTCAGGCTCAGGCCCTTTTCGGGCGGTCCGGTGAGATCCATCAAATCGATGTCAAGCTGGATGAGGGTGTGGAGCTACAAGTCGTTCAAGCGAATCTTCAGCGACGATTGGGTATGTCTGTTCGTGTGGCGACCCCTGTCGAGCGCGGTCAACAAGCAGAAGGTCTGCTGTCGGCATTTCGGCTGAACCTGACGGCGCTGAGCCTGATCAGTCTTTTCGTGGGGCTCTTTCTCGTTTACAGCAGTACACAGGCCTCACTGATCCGGCGTCGCGAGGAGTTCGGTCTGTTGCGGTCGATCGGTGGGACACCCAGACAGGTGTTCGCGATTATCGTGGGCGAAGTCGCGCTTCTGGGTGCGTTGGGTGTGGCTCTGGGTCTTCCGATGGGCTATTGGGTCGCACAGGCGAATGTCGATATGGTAAGTGCGACGCTGTCGAATCTGTATCTGCTGGAGGAGATTTCGACGTTGGAGTTACCGGCGTGGCTCTACACGATGGGAGCGACGATCGGGATCGGCGGCGCGATGGCGGGGGCCGTCCTACCCGCGCTGGATATGAGCCGGCGAGACACGCGATCCCTTCTTGCCGCGTTCACGCTGCACGAGAAGATCGGATCCCTGGCCCCCAAGCTGTTCTCGACGGGCGTTTTGGTTCTGCTCCTTTCGGCGGTCTGGTATGCGACCATCGGACACGCGTGGAAACACGCGGGCTTCGCGATGGGCGTCGGGCTGCTGTTGGGTCTTCCGCTGATGACACCGCTCACGGTTCGCGCGCTCTGTGGGCGCATCCGAGTGGTGGACTTCGGGTTGGCGTATAGCCTGCGCGGACTGGGCGTGCGTCTGCAGACGACCGCGTTCGCCGTGGCGTCCCTTGCGATCGCGGTGAGTATGCTGATCGGGATCACGTTGATGATCGGGAGCTTCCGGCAAACGCTCGAGGTCTGGATTGATAGATCGATCCAGGCGGACATTTATGTAGCGCCGATGTCGTGGCGAGGAAAAGGGAGCGAGGGGACGCTGGATCGCGGGACGATCGAGGCGCTGACCGAGCATCCGGCGGTCGTGGGTGTGGATCTCCTGCGTGGATTCATCGGGTATGCCGCCGCCCGTGACGGGAGTGCGGAGGACCAACACATTGGACTGGCGGGCGTGGTGATGGGGCTCGAAGGAGGCGATGTTCGCTTTCCTCTTTTGCAGGGAGACCGAGAAGAAGCCTACCGAATCGTGACAGAGCGCGGCGGCGTTTTCATCGGTGAGACCCTGGCTCGTAAGATGGACGTCTGGGTGGGCGACGTGCTGTCGATTTACACGCCCGAGGGCGTGCGGCCTTTCGAGATTGCCGCTGTTTATTACGATTACAGCACGGAGGGCGGCGCAGCGGTGATGGATCTGGCTACGATGGAGAAGGCGTTCGGGTCTGGTGGGATCAACAGCATCGCGCTCTACCTGACGTCGGAATCCGACCCCGAACGTGTGGTCGACGATCTGAAGGCTGCTCTGCCGGACGTCCCGCTGCAGATTCGCAGCAATCAGCGGCTTCGCGAGCAAGTTTTCAAGATTTTCGATCAGACGTTTGCCGTGACCCGACTGCTGAAAGGGATGAGTCTGGTGATTGCGGTGTGTGGCATTGCGTTGATGCTGATCGTTCTGGCGCGCGAGCAGGTGTCTGAACTCGCGTTGTATCGATCGATTGGAGCGACGCGAAGGCAGCTTTTCAAGATCTATGTCGGAAAGGGTCTGGGAATGGGGACGCTAGGCCTTCTACTCGGGTTGTTTGGAGGTGTTCTGCTGGCCGGTCTGCTGATTTTCGTGATCAATCGAGCTTATTTCGGGTGGACGATTCAGCCCTCCTTCGCGTGGGAGGCGATCGCTCAGCAGTGCGTGACGATCCTTGGAGCGGCTGTGGTGGCGAGTCTTTACCCGGCGCTGGCGGCGAGTCGGACGCCGGCGACAGAGTTGTCGAGGGAAAACCTTTGAACGGATATTGAACATTGAAGATAGAGCATAGAACATTGTGGGTGATGGGCGTTGCCGCCATGGCTGTCGTGGTTGTCTTACCGTTGATGGCTGTTGACGAGTGGCAGGTGGCACAGGAGGATTACGTGTGGTCTTTTCCGGAGGATCATTGGGCGCGGGAGGCGTATAAGACGGAGTGGTGGTATTTCACGGGGCACCTTGAAGCGGAGACGGGAGAGCGGTTCGGGTATCAGTTCACGTTCTTTCGTGTGGGGCTGCTGAGACAGACGCCCGACCTCGCGTCTTCGTGGGTGGCGAAGGATTTGGTAATGGGACACACGGCTGTTACCACGCTGGGGAGTGGGGGGCCCCTTCGACTCCGCTCAGGACAGGCAGGGGGCAGGGGGGAGAAAGGCGGTCACAGATTTAGTGAAGTGCTGTATCGCGCGAGTCCTCTGTTGGGCGGGTTCGGTGCGTTTCCAGATTCGACGATTGCGTGGTGTCGCGGTCCGGCGGGGACGGATGGGGACTGGCGGTTGACGTGGAACGGATCGGCGTTCGATTTCGAGATGGTCGACGAGAAGTTGGGATTCGCGTTCCGACTGAAGACACTACCCGAAAAGTCTCTAACCTTTCAGGGACCCAATGGGTTCAGTCGAAAGGGGGAGGGTCCCACCGCCGCGAGCCAGTATTACAGCTTCACCCGATTGATCACGAATGGTGAAGTGACACTCGACGAGGAGACGTTCGTCGTTGCGGGGATGAGCTGGATGGACAAGGAATTCGGGTCCAATCAGCTTGGCGAAGACCAGGTAGGGTGGGACTGGTTCAGTCTCCAGTTGGCCGACGGTCGCGATCTGATGCTCTACGTCCTGCGGGATGCACAGGGCGATGTCGATTATTCGAGCGGGTCGTTAGTCGAGGCATCGGGGGATACGCGTTACCTGACCGAGGACGACTTCGAGCTTTCAGAGACGGACACGTGGGTCAGTCCGGACGGTGTGACGATGTATCCGGCCCGATGGCGTCTGTCGATTCCGTCAGCCGATCTGGTCTGTGAGATTCGACCGGAACTGGCCGATCAGGAAAACCGGTCCGAAATCATTCCCACGATGCGCTATTGGGAGGGGGCCGTTCGTGTGGTAGACACAGCGAGCGGTGGACTCGGTCAGGGATATGTCGAGCTGACAGGCTACGGAGACAGTAGTCGGCCAGCAATCTAGGTAGACGGTCGACGGTTATGGTATCGTAAAGCGTTTAGTGACCCATTCACCGAGTTCTTTCGTCGTTCTCTCCTCGGTTAGCATCATATCGACGTCGAAGAGGCGGTCGATTCTGTTTCCCGCCAGATCCTCCAGCAACACGTTGATCCGCAGTTCGTAATCTCCTTCCTGCCAGATTTGAGCCGGTGTGAATCGCCATTCCGTTTCACCTGACTCGACAGCCATCGTGCCATCGACGAAGTCGTTCTTTCTGTAGACATCGATCATCGACTGGAGAAGCGTGTGATCCAACGGTTCGTTCAATGCGACGATCAGGCTGTGTCGGGTTCCTGGTTTGGGTACCCTCAATACCCAGTCTTCGGTTTGAGGTGACTGTCGATCTACAGAAGTTGTTTGGAAGGATTTTTTGAAAGTGGTGGCGAGGGGCTGGCCGTTCGCGTCACGCATCTGAGCATCAACGATAAGATTGAAGCTGGCATCTGCCTTCAGGGCCATTCCCTGCTCTTCGTGGGGACGAAGCCCGCGCTTGATGCGGCCTGGTTCGAACAGGAGGGTGAGACGACGCGATTCCGAGTCCCAGAGTGGGGGAACGATTTCCACAAAAGGTGGGGCCATCCGGGTGCCACGAGCGTCCGTGATCTGGATGTGGTCGTAGACACCGGCCCGTTGCATCGGCCCGGAGAAGTGGACATAAAACTTCAACAGATTTTCGGGTACGTCGCCCGACGGATAGACCGACTCCACGATGGTCCTCTCGCGCTCGAGTGCGGGGACGAGGAGTGCTGTCTGGATAGGAGAACGGGTTGGGTCGGCGTGGAATCGCGCGATGTAGGTGAGGCCGGGTTCGAGTGGGAAGGATGGTGTGAAGCGAACTACGCCATCAATGATCTCATATCGGCCCAGCAACTGAGGGCGGTCATCGTTGGGCCAGGTTGATCCCGTGTAGATGGGGAACAGACCCCGCCAATCATCTTGATTGAGGGCCGTGTAACGAGCCAGCTGCTCTGCGGAGAGATGAACGACCTCGATGGACCCTGCATCTTCAAGTCGAATCGTGAAAGACAAACTCCCGCCACCCGGATCTGATTGAGCGAACAGAGAGCCGGATGGCGGGAGTAAGGCGAAGCCGATCGTAATCAGAAAGGAGATCGCGTTGGACAACGTCAGAGGCGCCGCTTCGGGAGCGACCGTAAATTCAGCGAGCCGTTGCTCATTCGCTGGAGCACGAGGATATTCGCGTCGTTGAGGTTGTCGACCTGCTGAACGCCGACCTGGGCGATGGCGATGTACTCCACACCGGCTGTTTCATAGGATCCTTCGACCTCGGTCGTGATGCCTTCTTCCTGCGCGACAATGTCGGCCGGATCGATTCGCATCAACGTCCGATTGCTGTTGGCCAGAAGGACGTAGTCTTTGCCTTCCCTGGTGTAACCGATCATATCGAGCGGCCTGTTTCTCGATCCGAGCTCGGCGACGGTCGTGCCTTTGACGTGTGCGCCGTCGATGAGCTGATCGACCGGAAACGTGACGAGGGGGGTGCACGTGTAGGATGCGAGAACGTGCGGCACCTGCGCGAGGTTGTAGGCCATCAGGGTACGAATCGGTGAATGCGTCTCGAACCGTCCGTGGGCGGCGTGGAAGATCTCGACACTCGTCGTTTTCTCCGCGTCGTCGAAGGGGTAGGCGAGGATGCGCAACGTCGATGAGAATTCTTCGTTGGACAGACCGGCGACATAGAGCTCGCCGTTGGTGAAGACGAGGTCGGTAATGGCTTCGCGGCGGAGACTTCGACCCCGCCGGTTTTTCTTTTTCTTCGAGACGACGCTCGCCAGCGTTTTGGACGCGTAGTTGACATTCTCCAAGGGGACGTGCTCGATTTTGCCGTCGGGTAGGGCCCTCATCAGGATATCCCCACTGCTCCGCGCGACGGTCAGGTAGGCGCAGCCCGACGCCGGGTTGACGGCCATATCGCTGACACGGACATCGCGCGCGCGTGTTCCGATCATCGCGGCGATTTTCTCGTCGATGTCCTCGACTTCGAGCTCACCGGGAGCTGCGGGCTCATCGCTGACCTTGATGGCCAGGATCTGGCCGTTCTGCGAGTCACCGATGAACAGGACATTGTCGGGCCCGAACGTGAGGGTGCCCAACGAACCGTATTCGGGTGTCCCGGTGGTGAAGGTCTGAGCGTGATGAGCGGCATCCGTGGCGGATACGAGGCTGATGGCCAGAATCAGCAGGATGGAACGTTTCATACGACGGTCCTTTCACTTTGAGGTCGTCCGGCTCAGCAGACAAGGTAAGTGAGTGGGTACTAGCCTGCAAGCCCGTCGGTTCGGCCTGGTGAGCCTTTGAGGGGGAGGCTATCTTGCCCGTCGGGGTGTTCCCTTCGATACGCGACCTTCAGTCGCTACTCAGGACAGGCAGCTGTTCAGTGTTCGGTGTTCAGGAAGGCTAAGACCGTATGGCGCAGACGGCGGTTGTATCGGGAGTAGGACCCGGGCTGGGAGCGGCGCTCGTGAGGAAGTTCGTGGCGGAGGGGTGTCGGGTGGGGATGCTGGCACGGTCGATGGAGACGATGCGGGCGCTGGAAGCGGAGCTGGGCGATGCCGTGATGGGTCTGCCTTGCGATATCACGGACGGCGGCCGCGTTACGAGTTCGTTTACTCAAATTCGCGACCGGTTCGGGCCGATCGACATTCTTGTGAACCACGCGAGCGGAGGCTCCTGGAAGGGTCTGATGGAGATCCGACCCGATGAGTTCGAGCGGGCCTGGAAGGTGTCGGTGCTCGGCGCGTTGCTCTGTTCACGGGTCGTGGCGACCGATATGCTGACGGACGAGCGTGGAGGGACGATCCTGTTCACCGGAGCTACTTCGTCCATCAGGGGGCGCGAAGGCGCGATCGACTTCAGCAGCGCGAAGTTCGGTGTGCGCGGTTTGGCGGATTCGATGGCGAGGGAGCTGTGGCCGCAGGGCGTTCACGTGGCGCACGTGTTGATCGACGGGGTGATCGCGTCGGAGCAGAATCGGGATGCGGACGACGGGGATCCGCTGCTCGAGCCGAATGAGATTGCGGACGTTTATTGGGATCTGGTCGAGCAGAAACCGTCTGCGTGGACGTTCGAGCTGGAGGTGAGGCCGTTTTCGGAACGGTTTAACGAGTAGAACTGCAACACGAAGGCACAAAGACGCGAAGACTGAATGTCGGTGGGAGCGGCCTCCAGGCCGCGAACCAATCTCAGCCCGTTGTCTGTGCCAAGGAGGAATGCGTGAAGGCAGCGATCTATACGGGTGATGAACAGATCGAGTTGCGTGATGTGGAGTCGATGAAGGTTGAGCCGGGGTATGTGATTGTCGATACGCGGAGCTCTGGCATCTGCGGCAGCGACCTACACAGTTACTTCGGGCATTGGGATCGATCGGAGACGCGAGCGCACGGGCACGAGGTGTGTGGGACGGTTGCCGAGGTGGGGGACGGCGTTGAGGGATTCGCGGTGGGTGACAAGGTGACGATGGAGTGCTTCTCGCACGACGGGACGTGTGCGCTCTGCGATCAGGGCCATTACAACCATTGCTTGGATCGTGGCGGTTTCAGTGGCGACGGACACGGAGGATTCGCGGAAAGCACGATGATGCACGCATCATCACTGTTCAAGCTGCCGGATGATTTCTCGTTCGAGCAGGGCGCACTCGTGGAACCGCTGGCTGGCTGTCATCGGGCAGTGATGCAGGCGGGTGTGACGTCGCGAGATCGGGTGGTGGTATTGGGCGGTGGCACGATCGGTTTGTTGACGCTGGCGGCGGCGAAAGCGGCGGGTGTGCGGGAGACGCTGATCACGGTGAAATACCCTCAGCAGGCAGAGGTGGCGAAGGCTTACGGGGCCGATCGCATCGTGGATGTG
The DNA here is from genome assembly GCA_965198115.1 of Candidatus Latescibacterota bacterium. Classification (GTDB taxonomy): domain Bacteria; phylum Latescibacterota; class UBA2968; order UBA2968; family UBA2968; genus UBA6620. The sequence goes on from OZ240241.1 coordinate 6,241,152, forward strand.
AACGAGAGAGCGTGATTGACATCGTGAAGGAATGGACGGACGACCTCGGGGCGGATTGTGTGATCGAGACGGTTGGCGGAGGGGATAATTTCGACGCGGCTGTCTCGTGCGCACGGAAGCGGGGGACGGTCGTGCTCGTCGCCGGCTACTACGAGCCGCTCGAGGTCGATCTGCGGAAAATAGTGTGGTCAGAAGTCGTGGTGACGGGGTCCAACTGCTATGGCTACAGCGGCAGAGAGAAAGATTTCGACGCGGCCATCGAGATGATTTCGTCAGGTAGCGTCGATCCGACGAAGATCGTGACCCACCGGTACGGGCTGGGGGACATTGTTGAAGCGTTTCAGGTGGCGGCGGATAAGAAGAGCGGGAGCGTCAAAGTGCACGTTGTACAGTAGAAACACGTTGTGGTGGACGGTAGCCGGTGGACGGTTACGACCTTCGCCTCCCAGAGCCGAGCGGAGGTTGGGGCGAGCGGACGTGGCATCGATCAGTGGCAAAGTCAGCACCTAACCAACGCAGTGAAACAGAGTGCGGACGGTGGTCCTTGTTCGATCTAATCGAGCAAGGGCCGTTCGCGTTGGATCGATGCGATGGGCTATTCCGATCAGAGGTCGGAAGTCAGAGGTCAGAAAATGAGCACGGTTGGATTTATCGGGATCGGTAAGATGGGCAGGCCGATGGGAGAATGTCTGCGGCTGCCGGGTTTCGCCTGTTGGCGCACGATGTGAGAACCGAGGCGGTTGAACCGCTGCTCGAGAGAGGTGCGGAGGCCTGCGCATCGCCGAGGGAGGTCGCTGAGGCGGCAGACTTTGTTTGCCTCAGCCTGCCGGGACCAGAACAGGCTGAAGATGTGGTTTTCGGACCACAGGGTCTGTTGGAGACGATTCGGCCAGGGTGTTCCGTCATCGACTTTACGACCAATTCGGCCGAGACCGTGAGGAAATCGGAAAGGCGATCGAGTCGAGCGGTGGCCATCTGATCGATGCTCCAGTGACAGGCGGTGTCGAAGGCGCGAAGGATGGGACGTTGACGGTTCTCGTGGGCGGCGAACCGTCGGTCGTGTCACGATGTCATCCTGTGTTGGACGCAGTAGGACAGAAGATCGTCCACGTCGGGGCTCTGGGCGCTGGCAGCATCTGCAAGGTCCTCCACAATTGCGCCGTTTTCTCGTCCAACCTCGCGATGGTGGAGTGTCTGACGACGGGGGTCAAGGCAGGCATCGATCCGAACGTGCTCGTCCGAGTGTTCCAGGAATCGGGAATCGGTCGTAACGTTGCTCTGCCCGCGCGACTGTTAAGAGGTGTCTTTGAACCCCGTTACACAATGGCGACGGCGCATAAGGATATGATGCTGGCTGTCTCGGAGGCGGATCGCTGTGGGGTACCGCTGAGACTCGCCGATCTATGTCGCGAGGATATGGACGAGGCGATGGAGCGAGGCTGGGGCGATCAAGACCACACGATTTTCCTCACGCTGCAGGAAGAGCGTGCCGGTGCTCAGGTGAGAATTCAGAGTGAGTAAGCAGGGCATTACGGGAATCGATCATCCAGTCGTCTGCGTACACGATCTGGAGTCGGCGAGGATCGCTTACGAGCGTTTGGGTTTCACGATTCCAGGCCGTGGGATCCACAGTGACTGGGGGACGGGTAACTTGTGTATGATGTTCAAAAACGATTACCTCGAGTTGCGTGGTGCTCTGGATCCGGGGAAGGCAACGCCGCAAGTGAGGGAGGTCCTGGATCGCCCTGAAGGGCTGATGGGCCTCGCACTCGTGACCCTGGATGCGGAAGTTACGAGGATGTCGTTGGCCGCGTCGGGAGTCCGATCTCTGCCGGTGCGCGAGCTTACGCGTCATTTCGAATTACCGGGAGAGACCAGAGACCCTCGTTTTGCTCTCTGTTTCCTTGAGGATGAGGAGGCGCCGGGGTTAATGTCCGTCGTGTGCTGCCAGCATCTGACGCCGGATCTGATTCGCGAGCCCGAGTGGCTGGAACACCCCAATGGTGTGCGAAGCGTGACCGGCGTGACATCCGTCGTTGAAGATATCGAGCGCTCCGGCAACCGCCTCGCACGGATCTTCGGATCTGAAACTGTGAAGTGGGACGGCTGCCAAATCAGTCTTTCGTTGCCCCGCAATCAGCAAATCGTCGCGATGCCGGTGTCTCATCTGAGCACGGTTTATCCATCGGAGTTTGTCGATCAGCTTCTGGGGAGTCGGGACAAATATGAAGGACTCGCAGTGCTTTCCCTGTGTGTGAGGGATGTGGAGTCGACCACGAATCTGCTGATCGATCGGAATGTTCGGTTCCAATCGCATCGGGGAAAGATCTATGTGTCCCCCCTCGAAAGCCTCGGTGTGTTGATCGAACTGGGTCAACTGTGAAAATGTGCGTGCAAGAAGTCCGGGTTCAGCGCAGTGACTTATCGTGTTGAACGGAGATGGCATCGGGCCGGAGATCGTGCCGGTCGGCGATCGCTCGAAAAAGTTCCGAGATGGGCCTAAAAAACAGGACGAATCTGACGACGGGGGCAGAACGACCGGGTTCGGCCTGTGGCCGGTCGACGAATGGAGAAGACAGAGGGCAGAAGTCAGAGGACAGAAAACGACGGCTTCGCCTTATGACGTTGGCGGCTTGCGCTCAATTCTTTGTGGCGCGCCCTCCCTCGCCGCTGAGCGGCTTTGGAGGACACTCGGTCTGCCTCGGCGGATCATTGGAGGACCATCATGATCAAATCCCTTTTCTCTATTTCGTATGCGGGATTTTGGGGTCAGCACCGCCTCGAGCTAAAAGATTTCATCGGGAAGGCAAACGATCTTGGGTATGACGCGGTGATGATCGCGGGGAAACGGCCACATCTTTCTCCTCTCGATTCGACACCGGAGCGCATTGCGGAAGTCAAAGGATGGCTCGACGCTGCCAAACTTCCGTGCGGTGTTGTGGCGGGCTATACCAATTTCGCCGGTTCGGGGCCCGCCGAGGTTCCGGTGCTCGAAATGCAGATTGCCTATGTGGAAGGATTGGCGCGGATTGCCGGTGGTCTCGGAACGAAAGTCGTGCGGGTCTTTACGGCGTATGAAGAAGGTGGTTTGCCGCCGATGAAGATCTGGGGCAACGTCGTGGCCAGTCTCCAGGAGTGCAGCGACCGCGCGGCAGAGCACGATGTGACGATCGCCGTCCAGAATCATCACGACATCGGCGTGCATACAGAGGCGCTGCAGGAGCTTTTGAGCGATATCGATCGGCCAAACTGCAAACTAGGGTTCGATGCCTGGTCACCCGCGCTCCGTGGAGAAGACCTGCACGCGATCGCCAAACGGATGGCTCCCGACACGGCGATTACGACGAGCGCGGACTACGTGCGGCTCCCGCGGTTCCACTACTAGTGTCACGTCCCGCGTATAAGCTTCAAAAGTTTATGGACTTTCTCGAGGATTGAATCTGCCGTGGCGGTCCAGACGAAGGGTGTAGAATTCTCGTTGTAGTGATCAGTGAATTTCTTGATGCAGGCGATCAGGTCCTTGACGCTTCTGAAGGTGCCTCGTCGAATGGCTCTTTGGGTGATGATACCGAACCAGATCTCTACCTGGTTCAGCCAGGAGGCATATGTTGGTGTGTAGTGCACGTGATATCGTTTCCGTGAGGCGAGCCAACGCTTGACGTTCGGGTGCTTGTGCGTGCCGTAATTATCGACGACCAGATGGATGTCGAGATCCTTTGGGACGTTCTTGTCGATGTGCTTGAGGAACTGAAGGAACTCTTTGTTGCGGTGTCTGGGCTTGCACTGAGTCAGAACTTTGCCGGATGCGATGTTGAGCGCTGCAAAGAGGGTGGTCGTGCCGTTCCGGATATAGCTGTGAGTGACGCCCTCGACGTATCCGAGACCCAAAGGAAGAATCGGTTGTGTCCGTTCGAGTGCTTGAAGAGTTCAGGTCAATAGGTGTGTAAAAGAAATCAGGCGGCCATCTTCCCGGCTTCGACCTGCGGTCCGGTTGAGTGTTTCTGATCGTAGACTTGTTGTAGCAAGTGTGGCGCGGTGAGTTTCCTGAATCGGCTCTCTGCGACCTTGAGCGTACGCCAGATGAGAGTCGTGGCGTTCCTGACTTTCTTGAATCGCCTGGCGGCGTTTGTGCGAAGCCGAACGGAAGCAAAGGGGCTCTCGACGACGTTCGTGGTTCTCAGGTGTTTCCAGTGTTCCTTCGGGAAGTCGTAGAACGTGACCATCCGATCCCAGTCTCTTTCGAGCGTCTCCACGGCGGCAGGGAACTGTGAGCGATACCGTGCGGCAAAGCGTTTCCGGAGCTTCTCGGCCTCCTTTTTCGTGCCGGCATAGGGGATCTGGACGAGCAGTGCGCGGGCTTCAGCCTGTGCACGCTTGGCGACCTTGTCGAGCACGTTGAGGATCTTGTGGTTCCAGCACCGTTGTTGCCGGCTCTCTGGCCAGACCTGATCAACGGCCGCCCAGATGCCCATATTCCCGTCCGCGGCGATCAGGACAGGATGTTCGAGCCCGCGATCCCGGAGATCCCGTAGCACCGTGAGCCAGGATTCTGTAGACTCTCGATAACCGGGTTCTATCGCCAGGATCTCCTTGCTGCCGTCGCTCATCGCGCCGATCACGACCAGCAGACACGCCTTCTCGCGCTCGAGCCCGGCTTTGACGTAGATGCCATCAGCCCAGGCGTAGACCAGTTCGCGATTATCCAGACGCCTTTCTTTCCAGTCCTGGAAGTCGACCTCCCACTTCCCTCGAAGACGAGCGATCGAGGTCGGCGAAAGCGGCGCGCCATCACCGAGCAGCGCACGCAAAGACAACTCGAAGTCGCCCTGGGAGAGACCGTGGAGATAAAGGTCGGGAAGCAGATCTCCAATGGCCCTGGTTCTCCGGGCGAACAGGGGGAGGATGCGGCTTTCAAACCGCTCTTCCAGACCACGAACCCGGGGACGCCGGACCTTGATCGTTCCGCAGCTCGTCGAGAGACGCCGGGGCTTGCCGTAGCCGTTCCTGTAGCCCCTGGAGCTATCGACCTCGGCTCGGCGCTCATACCACGACCGGCCCAAGAACGCGGTCGCCTCCTCCTCCAGAATGGACTGGAACCGGCCCTGGATCTCTTCACGGATCCAATCGTCAACCGTCTCCCACGTCGGCATGGACTTCAATGGGGCTCTATGCGTATGTTCCTTCACGGCGATCCTCCTTCCCAACCGGGCCTCTCACCCGGTTTTGTGTGAATCAACTATCTCACGGGAAGGGTAGGGTCGCCCTTTCTCTTTTTCCACACCTTTTGATTATAGCTCGTGCTTGAATCTGGCTCTTCTCGTCTACACAGAGCACCATCGCGTTGTCCGGTGGGTTCAGGTATAGACCGACGATATCCCTGACTTTCTCGACGAAGAAGGGATCGTTCGACAGTTTGAAGTGCTTCTGTCGATGCGGTTGCAGGCCAAAAGCTTTCCATACACGTTGAACCGAGGACTTGGAGAGCCCCGTCTCGTCGGCCATCGAACGACAGGTCCAGTGGGTGGCACCCTTCGGTTGCTTCTTGAGCGTCTTGTAGATGAGGGAGGAGATCTCTTCGTCGCTGACCGACCGTGGCCCTCCAGGACGCAATTCGTCATACAGTCCCATCAAGCCTTGCTCGCAGAAGCGACGACGCCACTTGCCGACAGACGCTCCGGACAACCCGACTCGTTCCGCGATCTCCTGATTGGTCAGACCGCAATCGCTCATCAAGACGATCTTCGCGCGACGCACCAAAGCGTGAGACATGCTACGCGAACGAGACAATGACTCGAGTTGATCGTGGACCTCATCACTGATGTTCAGTGGCTGTAACGGACGACCTCTAGCCATCGGTTCCTCCCAAGAATGAGTGCTTGAGGAACCATACGACAGAATCGAATATTTTTCTAGTTATTCCTGGGACGTGACACTAGTGGCCTGTTACGAAAGTAGTACTGGACTTTTGCTGCCAGACTGAGAGGCGTCAGTTCGAGCGTAGTCGAGAACACGCCCATTACGAATCGCGAATAGGGACTTCTCGACTCCGCTCGAAGTGACCCTGCTCTCCCGATTTTAAAGGGCGATTAACGTGACAGCCCACTAGTGTCTCGTCTCAGGAATAACTAGAAAAATTCGTGATACAGTCGTAAGGTTCCTCAGGCACTCATTGTGAGGAGGAACCGATGGCAAGAGGTCGTCCGTTACAACCACTGAACATCAGTGATGAAGTCCGCGATCAACTCCAGTCGTTGTCCGGTTCGCGCAGCATGCCTCACGCTCTGGTGCGTCGGGCGAAGATCGTCCTGCTGAGCGATGGTGGTCTGACCAATCAGGAGATCGCCGAACGAGTCGGGTTGTCCGGAGCGTCCGTTGGCAAATGGCGCCGTCGCTTCTGCGAGCAAGGCTTGATGGGACTGTATGACGAGTTACGTCCTGGTGGTCCGCGGTCCGTTAGCGACGAAGAGATCTCCTCACTCATCTACAAGACGCTCAAGAAGAAGCCGAAGAGTGCCACCCACTGGACCTGTCGAGCGATGGCCGATGAGACGGGCCTCTCAAAGTCCACAGTGCAACGTGTATGGAGAGCCTTTGGACTGCAGCCGCATCGTCAGAAGCACTTCAAGCTGTCGAACGATCCCTTCTTCGTCGAGACAGTCAGGGATATCGTCGGTTTATACCTGAACCCGCCGGACAACGCAATGGTGCTCTGCATAGACGAGAAGAGCCAGATTCAAGCACTCGAACGGACGCAACCGATTCTCCCTTTGGGCCTCGGGTATGTCGAGGGCGTCACTCACAGCTATACACGGCACGGCACGACTACCCTCTTTGCGGCGCTCAACATCGCATCAGGAAAAGTCCTGACTCAGTGCAAGCCCAGACATCGCAACAGAGAGTTCCTTCAGTTCCTCAAGCACATTGACAAAAACGTCCCGAAGGATCTCGACATCCATCTGGTCGCCGATAACTACGGCACTCACAAGCACCAGAACGTCAAACGTTGGCTCACCTCACGTAAAAGATACCACGTGCACTACACACCAACGTATGCCTCCTGGCTAAACCAGGTAGAGATCTGGTTCGGCATCATCACACAAAGAGCAATCCGACGAGGAACCTTTCGGAACGTCAAGGATCTGATCACCTGCATCCAGAAGTTCACAGACCAATACAATCAGAACTCAAAGCCTTTCGTGTGGACGGCAACCGCTGACTCGATCCTCGACAAACTCAACAGACTTCTAAAACTTATTCGCGGGACACGACACTAGGAAGGATTGACTAATTACGTTGTCGCAGAGCCGGAGATGGGCCGTGCCGTGCCCTTTGGTGACGGGTTCATCGACTATGACGCGTTCTTCACGGGGCTGAAAGAGGGTGGGTTCGAGGGCATCGCGACGTTCGAGATGTGTTCTCAACTCCGTGGTGGAGGGGACCTCGAGAACCTCGATTTTTGTGCGAAAAGATACCTGACGTGGATGGATGAGAGAGGGTTTTGAGAAGAACGGATGCATTGACCAGTGACAAAAGACGGCGGTGATGGCCTTGGCAAACTCTTCGTCTGAGATGAACGGGACCTGGTTTGACTGGCCTTAGTACTCCTGTTCTCAAATACGGTGACGTATTCTAAGCAGACTTTGCCAAGGGCGTATCGTAGAACCTGAGTTTGTCGATCATCTCCGCGAGATCTGTTCGTGTGAACTTCCATTTGAAGGGTGTGGCGATACGTCCGTAGCGTTCCTGAAAACCGAGGATTCTTGCCTCAAGCTCTTCGAGCGATGCAAATTCGATAGGTGTCAGAGCCTTGCGTTTGAGGATCGAGAAGTAGATCTCGATCTGATTGAGCCAGCTTGCGTGGATCGGAAGGTGAACGGGGTGGATGTTTGGCCACTTCCCCTGGATACGGTCGATGCATGTTTGCCCTCGGTGCGAGGAGCCATTATCCACGATGAGGTAGACTTTCTTTGCCGAGCAATAGGGTTTCCGGCTCATGATCAGGCTCAGGAGCCGGTTGAAGGGCTCGATACCCGAAGAAGACTCACAGAGACCGAAGATTCGACCATTGTGCACGTCGAGAGCAGCCAGATAGGCCAGGGCTCCTTTCCGCTCGTATTCGTGTTTCAACGCGTGCCGCTCTGTTCGAGGCTGGCGGTAGGGTAACGTGCTTGCGAGCTCGTGCTTGAATACTGGTCTTTTCGTCGGCAGAAAGTACATATTCCCTCGGCCCTAAAGGCTTTCCTTGCCATTGGCGGTGATACAGATCAAGGACTCTACCTGCTTTGGTTTGGAAGTCCGGGTCCCGTGGGAAAATCCAGGAGCGATGATACCAAGGACGAATCGCGTCCTCGTTCAACCAGCGCCAGACAGTGGCGCCGCTGATCTTGGCAACGAAGCCCCTTTGCACTGCCTCGGCGGCAATCTCGGAACAGCTGAACCGCGAGAGCGGTATCCCGCTCTCGCTCGGTAGTTCACACGCCAGCGCCTTGATCTGAACGACCACCTGAGGGGGGAAAACCGGGCGGGCGCCCGGGACGAGATCTATCTTCGAGTCCCGAAAGACGCTCTTCGAAAAAGCGCTTACGCCATTTGCTTACGATCGGACGAGGGACATCCAACCGTTGGGCGATAATCTTGTTGGATAATCCCTCGGCGGCGAGAAGCACGATTTTCGATCGGATCACTTGATAATACGGTAACGTATATTGTCCAGCCATTCGCTCGAGGTCGACCCGTTCCTTCTCAGACAGTAGCACCACATAAGGCGAACGTCTTGGCATTGTTCTCCTCCTTTTGAAGGAGAACATAAGCTACAAATAATGTTCAGGACATACGTAATAATATTTATGAAACCATGTACTTAGAGTGAGGCTTACTTTCTTGCACGTCGTAAACACATTGTTCGGGCTACAATCAATCGAATGACCGGATCGTGTCGATCTGGTCGGGAGCCGCGAAGACGATGACGCATCTTCAAGCCGCCCTGCTGGGCATTGTTCAGGGGTTGACAGAGTTTCTGCCGGTCAGCAGCTCGGGCCACCTCGTGTTGGGCCAGGCTCTCCTCGGGATCAATGCCGGCGATGTGACTTTCGAAGTAATCGTGCATTTCGGCACGCTGCTGGCCGTAGTGACAGTGCTGCGTCGACGGATACGTGACCTGCTGGTGGGTCTGTTTCGAAGAGACCGCACCGCCCTGGTGATGGTTGGTCTGATTGCCCTTGGTTCGGTTCCAGCCGTGGTCGTGGGTCTGGTGTTCGAGGACAGGATTACGGCTGCCTTTGCGAGTCCTTTTACAGTCTCGATCATGCTGATCGTGACGGGGTGTGTGCTGTTCAGCACGAGAAATCTTCTGGGTGAGAGAATGGTCGATACGGTCTGGGCAGGGATTGTGATCGGGATCGCACAGGCCGCGGCGATTGTGCCGGGGATCTCTCGGTCCGGTATGACGATCTCTGCCGGTCTCTGGTGTAAGGCGGATGCCGGAGAGGCTGCGACGTTTTCCTTCCTTCTGGCGATTCCCATCATTGCCGGTGCAACAGCGCTGAAGGTGGGTGGGCTCGTTGCGGGGGGACCGGGAACGGAATTCTGGTCGGTGTTGCTGGTCGGGGCGGCGACAGCCTTCGCGTCGGGCGTGTTGTCGATTCGTTGGCTGCTGTCGATCGTGGCTCGGGGTGAGCTTTCCCGGTTCGCCTATTACTGTTGGGCTGTCGGTATTGCCGGAACAGTCGTTTTCTGGTCTTGATTGATCAACAGTTCATCCTTCCGCCGGTATCTGGTCTCTTTACAGAATTCATCCGTGATGGTGTGTTTGCGGACTAGCAACCCTAGGAGGTGGAAGGAACACTGAGGCCGCCTGTCGCCTTCCCCTCGGCGCCATTCTGTGGCCGACGCGAGCCTGCTAGGGTCCACAAGTCCACGCAACAGAGTATCCACGCCACCTCTTGGAAATCCCTCACATCGGAAGATCGGTTTTCCCGTTAGAACCAGTTTGCCTTGTCGACGACGTTTCGTAGCGTTTTGCCGGCGGCGAACCGTCTGGCGTTATCGATGAACAGCTCCTGTCTACGCGTTTCGACAGATGCGGCGTCTTTGACGGCGATATGTGGCGTGAGGATGGCGTTCGGCTTTGCCCAGAGCGGATGGCCTTCGGGGAGGGGCTCGATTTCGTAGACGTCGAGCGCGCAGCCGGCGATCTGGCCGGTCTCGAGGGCCAGGTCGAGGTCCTGGAGTTTCGTCGTGGCGCCGCGTCCGATGTTGATGAAGAAGGCAGATGGCTTCATCAGCGCGAATCGATCGGCATTCCACATTCCTTCCGTCTCCGGTGTGTGCGGCGTTGCGACGATGACGAAGTCCGCTCTCGGTAAGAGAGTGTCGAGTTCGGACGGGTCGTGACGCTCGACGTTCGGCGTTTCGTGCTCCCAGCGCGCGTCGACGCCGAGCACCTCGGTCCTGAGCAATCGCGCGACTTCGTGGCCGATACCGCCGACACCAACGATGAGTGCGGTCGCCTCCGAGAGCTCGAAATAAGGGGTCGAGCGCGCGTCCTTATCCCATTGTCCTGCCCGCTGAGCATCTACGTAGGCCGGAAGACCGCGGGCGAGTGCCAGGACATACATCAGAATGTGTTGGGCGATGTGGTCGTTGAATACGCCGCGCGGGTTGGTGACGACGGCCGGATGCTCGATGAGTTCTGGATAGTAGTAGCCGGCTGCGGGTCCGGCCTGGGCACTCTGGATCCAGCGCAGCTGCCCGGCGACGGCCAGCGCGTCCGGTGGGACGACGCCATAGGCTGCATCGGCATCGACGATCTCACGGCGTGCGTCTTCGTCGGTCCCGGGCAGGACGATGTCGTAGTCAGGCAACTGGCCGCTCAGGATCGATTGCAACGCGCGGCTTCGGTCATCTTGCGGGGGCATCAGGAGGAGCTTTGGCACGGGGTATTCCTTTCACAATGAAGAACAAGGCTAACCACTGAGGACACGGAGGACACGGAGGGGGAGGTGGACTGGAGAATCGAGGCCCTATCGGGGTTGTTGTCCGGTGGCATCCCCGGGTGCTGGGGGGAAATGAAAGGCCGGAAGGTCCTGTTGAAAAGGAGTCTGATGGGTGATCGAGAAAGTTTGCATCCTTTTGGGCGATTTGCCGTCTCCCTTGATGAAGACGTCAATGTCGATACACTCAGATAAGGAGGCGGAAATGTCGTACGAAACGTTGTGGGAAGACCCTGACTTGGATGCGTACTGTGATGATGGGTGCTGTGGTGGAGACGGAGGCTGCTGCGACGATGACAGTTGTTGCTGATCGAGCATTGACGCGCCGGGCGGGGCCCGTGTCGGACCGGATTTCGCAATCCGCCGCGGGGGAGGAAGCCGTCTGGCGCGCCGCTCGCTCGGAGCTGGTGGGGTTCGTTCGCCCTCGTGTGAAAGATGACGCTTCTGCCGAGGATATCGTTCACGATGTCCTCGTGCGGGCGTATACGAGGCGCGATGAACTGCAGCATCCGCACAAGCTGCGCGCGTGGTTGTATCAGATTACGCGGAATGCTCTGGCCGACCACTACCGTCTTCGTGAAAAGAGACGGTTCGAACCCCTTCGCGACGATCTGCCCGATCCTGGTCCCGATTAGGAATGGTATTCAGAAATCGATCTGGTTCGATGCCTGCAGCCATTGTTGGATTCCCTGCCGAGTCACTATGCCGAGGCTCTGAGACTCGCGGAGATCGAAGGTCTGACGCAGGCTGAGGTTGCCCGTCGTCTTGGGTTGTCCCTGCCGGGGGCCAAGTCGCGGATACAGCGGGGACGCAAGATGCTGGCGGAGACGCTTCTGACGTGCTGCCACTTCGAGCTGGATCAGCGGGGCGGCGTGATGGCGTTCGAGCGGCGAGAGGATTGTCGCTGCGGGTGTTGAAGTGCAACACGAAGGCGCGAAGAAGAGCAGGGTCGAATGCTGTGGACGGTAGACAGAGGACAGAAACTACCCTCCTTCGCCGCGTGGCTTCGACGAACAGGTGGCTTCGCCACTAAGCGTTGAGTCGATTTTTTTCGAGAAGCTCCAGGTGTGAAAGCAGGAGGGCCGTCACGGTGTGTGACGGCCCTTTTTGTTGGTTGCATTGAGCGAGAAGCGATCAGGCGGTACGGGCGGCAGCCAGGACGCGGCGGGCGGCTCCGGCGAGATCGTCCATCAGGGAATAGACGGTCGGGAGTAGGATCAGGGTCAGGAGTGTGGAGACAGAAAGGCCGGACACGATGACGAGTCCGATGGGGCCCCAAATCCTGGCCTGGCCTTCGGCCGTTCCATACAGCATCGGGATGATCAAGGGCGTCAGACCGAGGATCGTCGTGGAGGCGGTCATGAGGATCGGGCGGATACGGTCCTGACCCCCCTGCACGATGGCATCGCGTCGATGATATCCCTGTTTGCGATATCGGTTGATGTGATCGATCAGGACGATGCCGTTGTTGACGACGATGCCGAAGAGGATGAGCAAGCCGTAGGTCGCGTTCGAGTCGAGGGCCGTGTCGGTCAGGTAGAGGCCCGCGGCGACGCCCGTGAAAGCGAATGTGATCGCGAACATGATCGTGAACGGGTGAACGTAGGATTCGAACAGCGAAGCCATAATGATGTAGATCAGGATGGCGGCCAAGACGAGCGTAAAATCGGTCTCGCCGACTTCCTCGGCCATCCGTCTGAAGCGTCGGTCCATCTGCCACTCGTATCCAGATGGCAAGGCGATTTCCTGCATTCGCTTGGACATCTCCCGTCCGACCGAGAGACGGTCCTTCTGGTCGGTGTTGGCGAAGACCTCGACCGTCGACATCCGGTTCTGGCGCTCGATCGTATCGGGACCTCTGCGAAGCGCGAAGCTGGCGAGGGAGCCGAGTGAGACCATGTCGCCTTCGTCGGTCTCGAACGTGGCATTGCGAAGCTGGCTCAGCGTGGCACGATCTTCTTCGCGGAGCTGGACAGTGATGTCGATCTCACCATCTTCCGTTTTGTACTTGCTGCTCCCCCTCGTACCGAGCGACGTGGCGATGTCGGACGCGATCCGTCGTGGAGAGAGCCCGTAGCGACTCGCGCGTGTCCGGTTGACGCTGACGCGGATTTCCTCGGCGCCACTTTCCAAACTCGTTTCGAGGAGGTGGACGTCCTCGATGTCCTCCATCCGCCGTCGAATGTCCTCTGCGAGCACCGCGAGGACACTCGCACTGCGGCCCCGAAGTTCGACACCCACGCCCGATGCGGACCCCCCACGCGACCCTCCCGCCTTGAAACGAATGCCGGGTTCGTCGGTCGGGAGGAGGGCGAGCACTTTCTTTTTCACCTCGTCCGTCGTGAGGGTGCTCTTGTCGGCTTCTATCAAGTTGAGCGAAATCCGACTTCCCCACCTGTCGCTGAAGCGGGTTCGGACGGATTCGATGTCGAGCGTTTCTTTGATGGGTATAATGATGTTTTCGATCTTCGTGAAGAGGGCGAGCGTCTTTTCGAGCCCGAAGCTTCGGGGCGTTTCCACAGTAAAGTCGACACGACGTGAAGACTGCCAGCGGAAAGGCCGCTTCTCGACTTGGGAATAGAGTTCGAAACCCAATCCGAGGACAATGCAGGCGATGGCGACAGTGGTCCATCGGTAGTGAAGGGTCCGTTCGATCATGCGCGCGTATAAACCGCGAAGGCTGGATCCCCGAAAGTGCCGCTTGAGCAGGACGGTTACCACAGCCAGCCCCCCGAGTACCCACCACACAACCACGTTGGTCGCCGCGAGGGCAGACGCTATGGTGGATGACCATTCACGGATCGAGGTCTCCGTCGCTACCCATCCAGCGTCGTAGACGAGATAGGTCAGACTGGCGACGGCGGTTGACCCGAGAGCCCACTTGAGACGGCGGTCGCTCTTTCCTGTCCCCTCGCGAAAGGCCCTCGATCCTGCCAATGGAATCAGGGTGAGGGCCACACATAGAGAGGCGACGACAGCGATCACGACCGTGACGGCGAAATCCTGCATCCACATCGATCGACCCGACCCTGCCGTGAAGACGAGGGGAACGAAGACGCAAACGGTGGTCATTGCCGCAGCGAGGATGGGAATGCCGATTTCGTGGCTGCCTTCGATGGCAGCCGATTCGGCGTCACGACCCTGATCGAAGCGTTTGCGATAGATGTTCTCGAGTGCGACGACCGCCGGGTCGACGAGCATTCCGATGGAGACCATCAGGCCCATCATCGAGACCATATTCAGCGTGATCGAGGACTCGAAGAATTGCCGGAGCAGATACATGATGGTGAAGACGGCGAGTGCCGACACGGGTATCGACATTCCGATGACCAGAGTGCTCCGGAAATTGCGCAGGAACAGGTAGATGATGGAAATGGCGAGGAAACCGCCCAGCACGGCGGACAGTCCGAGGTCCTGAATACCTTTGGTGACGCGAACGGACTGGTCGCGGCTGAGGTGAACTTTGAGAAGGTCACGACCGATGTCGTCGTTGATGAGCTCCATCTCGGCTTTTACACGATTGGCCGTTTCGACCAGGTTCGCGGTGGACGACTTTCGGACTTCGATGGAGACGGCGTTGCGTCCGTCGATGCGCTCGTAGTAGCGCCGTTCGGGATAGTCGTAGGTGACGTCGGCGATGTCGTCCAGGACGAGGTCCTGCACGATCGGCAGCTGGCGTATCTGGGAAACGGTCTGGAATTCGCCGATCGAACGGACAGCCATCCGGCGTCCACCGTCCCTGACGAAGCCTGCCGAGACGTTGATGTTGTTGTTTCGAATCGCCCGGTTGAGCGTGCGGATGTCCAGGTTGTGGGATCGCATCGAACCCTGGTCGACTTGAACGAGCAGGGCCTTGTCGTCGACTCCTTCGATTTCTACGCTGCCCACGCCCTCGATGCGCTGGAGCCGGGGAAGAATCGTGTGCTTGTAGGCGGTCATCAGCTCCGATTGATCTTCTCCGAGCCAGGTCATGCGGTAGTCGAGGATCTCCCAGTCATCGGAGCTCCAGCGTCGGGTTTCAATGCGCTCGACATCTTCCGGGAGCTGGGGTCGCACGATGTCGAGTCGGTCACGGACGCGGATGGCCATCAGGTCCATGTCGGTCCCGAAGGCGAATTCCATCCGAACGGAGGAGCGATTGCCGTAGCTGCGGGAGCTGATCGCTTTGACGCCGGAGAGGGTGGCCATCACTTCTTCGATGGGCCGGCTGATATCCCGCTCGACCTCCTCGGGAGAGGAAGAGGGATAATTCACGCTGACATACATCGACGGCCAGTTCAGGTCGGGCGCGTATTCGAGAGGGATTCGGAAGAGGGAGATAAAGCCGAGCACGACGAGGCTCAGGGTGCACATCACCGTTGTAATCGGCTTTCGGATCGCGTTTTCTGAGAGTTTCAAGGTTACCCTTTCTGGGTGCAAGTAAAGACTTACTTACAAGATCGGCATGCCCTGTGCGGCTGTCAACCCCCAATCTGTCACTTGAAATGGCCCGAAATGGCCCCAAACTGGTCGTGGCTGGGCCCTGTATAGATCATGATGAAGTCCCGACCCTCGTCGCTCAGCCATTTATTCGAGAAATTGTAGAACACGTTCTTGTATCCGTGCTGGAGACCGAGATCCCACGCGTTCTGGCAGAGCACCTCGGTCCACGGGCCCCAGGGCTCGGGTGCGTCGTAGATGCCGAGATGACCGTTTCGGATGTCCCACCGGCTAATCTGCTGCGACATCAGCAGGTATCGTCCGAGACCGCGATTGTAGCTGACGCTGGACCTCATCAGACCCCGTCCCCGGTCTTCGAAGGCGGGCTGCCTTGCCTCGATGTCGGAAGACCAAGCGGGTCGACCGTCCTTTTCCAGTCCAGCGAAGTATTCGTAATCGTTCGGACGCTCGATTCTGTTTCGATCGACTCGGATTAGGGTCAGATGACCCGGAATCTGCACTTCCCACCCTTCGTCGACGCTCACCTCGGGCGCATACATATAGACGTAGTCGTCACGGGAGCCGGCGTAGTCGCGTCCAAAGTTGCAGAAGGTAGGGGCAAAGAAGCCACGCCTGTTGGCGAAGAGCTCCCTGGCATAGCGGACGCCCGTGAACCACCACGTCGCGCAATAGTCATCGGATACATAGAGTTCGCTGAAGGCCACGTGCAGGGGATGACTATCGCCGATTCGCCAGGCATAGATTTTCCCGTCGATGGCCAGCATCCCGTAGCATTTACCGTTTCCTTTAACGTTGCCGAAACCGGGGGCGTCGAAGACCGGATCGGACGGGTGTTCGGAATCCTTGCCCCCGCTGACGTTGCGAACGGTGAAGTCGGGGAAATCGCCTTCGATGCGGCCGAATCCGAATCCGACGCGGTCGGATCCGTTCTGCTCCTGCATATCGAGTGCGCCGAAGCCGACGCCGTCCCCCCAGCTGACGTACTGATGATCGTCGTCCGCCCAGGTGACGACCCAGTTGTCGCTGCCGAGACCGTCAGTGCGGATACTGCTGAAGTCGAAAACGACGTCCTGGATGACGGGGTTTTTTTCGAAGTCGGTCGTTGGCCTGAAACGGGCGTCGATTTCTTGTTCCGTTGAATTCATTAGGAACCCCGATAACACAAAGACAGGGACCACGGACCACACGGAATACACGGAAGGTGAGTCTGGAGGTTCGAGGTCCTATTCGGAGAGGGGCTCCCTGTATACCCGAGGAAAGGCAGATACGGGAACCACCTCTCACGTTCGTTCGAGGCAGACTCCTTACACGAAAGAGCACACTGTTTGTCATCCCGGCAGGTTTGAGGCCGGGATCCATTTTCACCTCACAATATAAATGGACACCGGCCAAGAAGTAACGGGGTGACAGTGCCTATCCCGCAGTCAATGATGGCGGTGACTCCTCATCGACAGGACTTAAGGAAGCATCTGCGATGGATCAAGTCGAGCGACTGAGAAAAGGACTCGAATCGGGACGCGCGAAGGAGCGTCAGCGTGCAATTGGCCGGACAGTTGGGAAACGGGGTGGGGCGGTCGTTCGGCACGTGAATGACTCTCGCGTGATTCCTCATCTGAGGCGGGCCTTGAAGGACCCGAATCTGTTCGTTCGACGTGCGGCGCTCGCGTTGAGACCCTGGATCGAGGAGCAGCCGGATCTCTTCGAGCACGTGCTGCCGGAGTACGCGATTCAGGTTTTCGATGGGAACTACACGCACGTGGGTATGCTCGACACGCGAGATGGTGAAATCTGGATTCCGCCTCTTGCTGCACTCGGAGGACACGCGGCGATGATGGCCGATAGGAATACCGACCGTTACTTCAAGTTCCAGTTCTACGTGCCGAATCAATCACCGCCGAGGTTGAAGAAGAAGGGAACCGAGGGCGATGCCCATTTGCTGATCACGTTCATCACGGACTGGTGTTATACTGCGCAGACGCTGATCGAACCGACGGATTCAGCACAGATCGATCGAAATATTCGCGAGCAGGAGGGCTACGAGCGGGCGGTGGTGACCTTTTATCGAGATAGCAACCTGCGATTCGGCGTGACGATTCACCGCGAGGTTCACTGCACAGGACGGGGACCGACGCACCTGCTCGCGATTGACCGGATTTCACGGAGGGAAACCGAACGTTGAACGGGTTCGATCGCATTGGCCCGAGATCGACACGCGTGCACTTTTGGGGCGTTGGACTGTGACTCCTGGCATTCCAGCCCAGCTGGGGGAGATCGAGCCCGACTGGCTCAATCGGGTGCTTCCAGACCTTGCCGAGGGGACATCCGTCGTGACGTGTAAGGTGGAGGAGATCGGCGCGGGACTCGGTTTCACCGGACAGATCGGTCGCGTGCATCTAACCTATACGGTGGATGGCGCCAGGCCGACATCCGTCATCGTGAAGCTACCGTCTACGAAGCAGCAGGTCAGCGATTGGTACTGGCAGGGCGGTCAGAACATTTATTCGAACGAGATCGCGTTCTATCGCGAAATTGCTACGACCGTCGATCTCAGGATTCCGGAGGCGTATTACGGAGACGTGGATTTCGATGCACGTCGTGCGATCCTTCTTCTCGAAGATCTGTCACCGGCGAGCTCCGGCGACCAGATTGGAGGTTGTTCACCCGAAGAGGCGAGGGATGTCGTTTCTGCGATGGCGGGCTTCCACACCACGTATTGGGAATCTCCACGCCTGGACAAGCTCGATTGGCTGTGGCCCTACGCGGGAAAGGGCTACGCTCTGCGTCACGAGCGCTACCAGGCCGCTTATCCAGACTTCGTGAACCACTTCAGTGACGTTGGGTCCAGGGCGCTTGAAATCGCGGAGTGGTTAACGACACGCGGCTACGATCTGCGAGAAGCGGTCGGTCGGAGACCCAGGACGATTGTCCACGGGGATCTGCGTCTCGACAATCTGTTCCTTCTGTATGGAGATGTGGCCGTGATCGACTGACAAGGGACGCGTATGGGTCCCGGCATCTGGGACGTTGCTCACTTCGGGCTCAGAGTCTTAATCCGGATGAGCGAAGGAAACGTGAATCAGGGTTGATCGACCGGTATCACTCTGTGCTGATGAGTCGGGGGATTGCCACCTCGCGAGCGGATCTGGGTCGAGACTATCGACTTGCGATGTTGACGCAAATGGTCAAACTCGTCGTGGGTAGTGTGCATCTTCCGGCTGAAGATGAACGGGCCGCGAGGCTTGGCGAAGTCTACCGACACCGTGTGGGTTCGGCTGTGGCGGACAGCTGGGACGAGCCTCTTTTGCGAGATGAGGGATTGCTATGAAATGGATCGTCGGTGGATTCTCACACGAGACGAACACGTTTTCAACGATTCCAACCGACCTGGATGCGTTCAAGGCCCGCAGTTTCGGGATTGGGGATGAGGTTCGCGCAAAGCTCGGGGGTACGCGAACAGCGATTGGCGGGTTTCTGGATGTGATCGACGGCCGTGGGGATGACGCGGCGCTGACGGTCGCGGCGAGTGCGACGCCCTCAGGAAAGGTAGCGACGGACGCGTTCGATACGATCACGGGATATCTCGTCGATGGTGTGAGGGCGAATCCGGATGCGGACGGGATCCTGCTGTCATTGCACGGAGCGATGGTTGCGGAGTGCACGGACGACGGTGAAGGCGAGACGCTGACACGTGTGCGTGCCGCGGCCGGCGATGAAATGCCGATTGTTGTGGTGCTGGATCTTCATTCGCACATCACTGAGACGATGGTGGAAAAGGCAACGGCCATCATCGGGTTCCAGAAATATCCGCACACGGATCCGGTCGACCGAGGTGTCGATGCGGCAAAACTGATCGTAAAGGTGGTCGAGAGCACGGCGAGTCCGGTTGCAGCGCTCGAGAAGCCAGCGATGATTCCGGTCTGTGGTACGTGCAACACGGAGTTCGGGCTTTACAAGGGGCTGTGGGAAGAGGCCTTGAGGCCCGATCGTCCGAAGGAGATCCTCGCCTCATCCCTGTTTGCGGGTTTCAGCTATGCGGATATTCCCCATATGGGATATGCCGTGCTCGTGTATGCCGATGGGGATGGGACGGTCGCGAGGGAGGAGGCGAAACGGCTGGCCGATTCGGCCTGGGAGGGACGTGAGGCTTTCCGCTACGAGCCGACCTCGGTCGCGGATGCCGTGACCCGGGCGCGAGAAGCCGCCGAAAAGCCGGTGGTCATCAACGATATGGCAGACAATCCAGGCGGTGGGGGGTCGAATGACAGTGTTGCGATTCTGCGGGAGCTGATCGCCCAGGGCGTGACGAGCGCTGCGGTCGGGACGATCTACGATCCTGAGGTCGTCTACGCGTGCGAACAGGCCGGCGTTGGGAATCCGATCCAGACGACGCTTGGCGCGAAGTCGGATGACTCGCACGGTGAACCCGTCGAGATCGAGGGCCGTGTCCGTCTGATCTACGACGGCCGTTTCATCTACAAGGGGCCGATGAGCCAGGGTGCCCCCGGCTCGATCGGAAAGGCGGCCGTAATCGACGTGAACGGGATCCAGGTCATCGCGTGCAGCCATCGCGCGCAGACACTCGACCCCGAGGTTTTCCGGTCGGCAGGGATCGAGCCGAATGATGTCGATATCGTGGTCGTCAAGTCAGCGGTCCACTTCCGCGCCGGCTTCGCTCCCGTGGCTAAGGAGATCATCACCGCGGACGGCCCTGGATTGACCTCGCTGGACTTGTCGATTTTTCCGTGGACGAACATCCGTCGCCCACTTTGGCCGATTGACGACTGAAAGACAGCCACTGAGAGCACTGAGAAATTCAGAGGCGTGGGAATACGCGAGCGTGATCCCACTCAGCGATCTCAGTGGCTAAGCTTCGATTTCGGATAGGATGTTACTGGTGAAGATCACGTCGATCAAAACGGTGAAGCTGAACATTCCGCGCACCCCTCCGAAGACGAAGCCGTGGCGAGATACGTGGAACAAGACATCACCGCGTTCATTGCCGATCAACTACTACCCTGAGTTCTCGCGACTTCCTGGAGAGATGCCTGGGATGGGAGGCGGTGAAGTTTGGGTACGAGTGATCGTTGAGGACGGCACGTGGGGATTGGGCTCGTGCAGCTTCGGCGAGATGACGGCGTCAGTGATCGACAATGTCTACACACCTCTTCTCGAGGGGCGTGACTGTCTGGCCACGGAGTACCTGAACGATTTGATGTGGCGGGCTGCGCAGCGCTTGGGAGGTGCAGGGCACGCGACGGTGGCACGTAGCGCCGTCGACCTGGCGCTCTGGGATCTGAAAGGGAAGCTTCTGGATTTACCAGTCTATCGGCTGCTGGGCGGACCGTGTCGGGAGGCGATCGAGCTCTATGCCACAGGGGATGATCTGGATTGGGCGATGGAGCTGGGATTCAGACGGTTCAAGCTGACCAATCCGATCCATTACCGCGAGGGGCAGGAGGGTCTGAACCGTCTTGAGGCGAAGGTTGCCGACGCGCGTGAACAGGTCGGTCCAGATGCGGAGTTGATGCTGAATGCGGTGATGTCCTACAACGTGGAATACGCCGTTCAGGTTGCGGAGACGTTGCAACCTTTTCGGATGAGGTGGCTCGAAGAGCCGCTGATCCTGGCGACCTTGAAGGCCACATCGCGCTGAAGAAAGCGGTTCCGTGGATGCCGATCGCCACGGGAGAGGATCATCACGGCCGCATCGCGTTCCGGCAGCTCGTTGAGCACCGGTGCGTCGACGTGCTTCAACCCGACTTGAAATGGTGCGGCGGACTTACCGAAGCGGTGAAGATCTACACTATTGGCGAGGCTGCGGGTCTTCAGACGATTCCGCACGGCGGTGCCAATACCGCATTCGGCCAGCACTTCGCGATGGCGATGCCCGAGTCTCTGGTCGCTGAGTTCTGGCTGGGATCGGATCCGGGGATTCCTCTGGCCGAGGTGAGAAGGATTCCGGGAGTCGCCGTACCCGAAGAGGGGAGAGTGATACCGTCAGACGCGCCCGGATTCGGGATGGAGATCGAGGAGGCGTGGATAGATTGAGAACTGGTGAGCTGAGGGAAGGGATCGGGACGGCAGACAGTAGACGGTGGACAGAAAAAAAGGGCTCTATCCGGGTTTCTCAACGGTGAAACTATAGAATGACAAGGTCATAGATCGTTCCCTACGCTTGGTTGTGTGTGTAGGACAATCAAAGCGAAGGGGGTGCGACCTATGACCGGGAGCAGATTACTATCGAAACTGCTGAGATTCAAGGGGTTCCGTGTTGTCAGCTGGTGGTTTGAGGGGAGAAGCTGCGTCGTCATCGCCGTAAAGCCACATAAGAATGGTTGTTGTTGTCCGGAGTGCGGCCGTCGAGGTAAAATCGTCCGCACAATGCCCCATCCGCGTCGGTGGCGTGACATTCCGGTGTGCGGGTGGAGGGTCTGGCTTCTCTACCATCCTCGGGAGATTCGGTGTCCTACCCACGGTCGTGTGGTCGAGGAGATTCCGTGGGCGGAGCGGTTCTCTCGGGTGACGTATCGCTTCGAGTATGCCATGCTGCGCTACTGCCAGACCTTGACGCAGAAGGCGGCGTCCGAGTTACTGCGCATCTCTGCCTCGACGCTGTCGGATCTCCTTCACCGATCCATCACGCGGCTTCGTGAAGGTCATCGTATCCGAGGGCTCAAAACCATCGGGATCGACGAGATCTCCTACGCCAAGCGTCACAGGTACGCCACGCTCGTTTACGATCTGGACCGCTCCTGCGTGGTGTGGGTTGGCCGCGGCAGGGCGCGTAAAACGATCGATCGGTTCTTCACAGAGGCTCTCAGTCCCTACCAGAGATCCAAGATCGAGTGGGCCTGCTGCGACATGAGCGAAGCTTACATCGGAGCCATCCAGGAACACTGTCCGAATGCCAAGCTGGTCCTCGATCGCTTTCACATCGTCAAGGCTCTCAATGCCGCCGTTGACGAGGTCCGTAAGGACCAGTGGCGTAAAGCTGCCCCGGATGAGCGCAAAGCCATGAAGGGCCTCCGATGGCTCCTCTACCGGCACTCAGCGACACGCTCCAGAGGGGATACTCGGACACTCAAAGCACTGGAGAAGGCGAACTACCGAATCTATAGAGCCTGGAGACTCAAGGACGAGTTCGAGCAGTTCTGGGAATACAAAGCGCCCTGGGCTGCCGAACGCTTCCTGAAATGCTGGACGACGTCCGCACTCAGAAGTCGACTTGAACCCCTGCGAAAGTTCGTCAGGACCCTGCGACAGCACTTCTTCGGCGTCCTCGCATTCGTGAACACGCGTCTTACCAACGCCATCGCCGAAGGCCTCAACCGAATCGTCCAAATCGTCAAGAACCGAGCCAGCGGATTCCGCACACTCGACGCATTCAACGATATGATCTTCCTTACCGTCGGAGACATAAACATCCCTGAGCAGATTCCGAAGAGGTTCCGCACACGCTAACCGCGCCCCCATGCCAGGAACCACGGCACCTTCACCCACTTCATCTCGTTGAGAGATCCGGATATAGCCAAAAAAAGGCTCTATCCGGGTTTCTCAACGGTGAAACTATAGAATGACAAGGTCATAGATCGTTCCCTACGCTTGGTTGTGTGTGTAGGACAATCAAAGCGAAGGGGGTGCGACCTATGACCGGGAGCAGATTACTATCGAAACTGCTGAGATTCAAGGGGTTCCGTGTTGTCAGCTGGTGGTTTGAGGGGAGAAGCTGCTTCGTCATCGCCGTAAAGCCACATAAGAATGGTTGTTGTTGTCCGGAGTGCGGCCGTCGAGGTAAAATCGTCCGCACAATGCCCCATCCGCGTCGGTGGCGTGACATTCCGGTGTGCGGGTGGAGGGTCTGGCTTCTCTACCATCCTCGGGAGATTCGGTGTCCTACCCACGGTCGTGTGGTCGAGGAGATTCCGTGGGCGGAGCGGTTCTCTCGGGTGACGTATCGCTTCGAGTATGCCATGCTGCGCTACTGCCAGACCATGACGCAGAAGGCGGCGTCCGAGTTGCTGCGCATCTCTGCCTCGACGCTGTCGGATCTCCTTCACCGATCCATCACGCGGCTTCGTGAAGGTCATCGTATCCGAGGGCTCAAAACCATCGGGATCGACGAGATCTCCTACGCCAAGCGTCACAGGTACGCCACGCTCGTTTACGATCTGGACCGCTCCTGCGTGGTGTGGGTTGGCCGCGGCAGGGCGCGTAAAACGATCGATCGGTTCTTCACAGAGGCTCTCAGTCCCTACCGGAGATCCAAGATCGAGTGGGCCTGCTGCGACATGAGCGAAGCTTACATCGGAGCCATCCAGGAACACTGTCCGAATGCCAAGCTGGTCCTCGATCGCTACATCGTCAAGGCTCTCAATGCCGCCGTTGACGAGGTCCGTAAGGACCAGTGGCGTAAAGCTGCCCCGGATGAGCGCAAAGCCATGAAGGGCCTCCGATGGCTCCTCTACCGGCACTCAGCGACACGCTCCAGAGGGGATACTCGGACACTCAAAGCACTGGAGAAGGCGAACTACCGAATCTATAGAGCCTGGAGACTCAAGGACGAGTTCGAGCAGTTCTGGGAATACAAAGCGCCCTGGGCTGCCGAACGCTTCCTGAAATGCTGGACGACGTCCGCACTCAGAAGTCGACGTGAACCCCTGCGAAAGTTCGTCAGGACCCTGCGACAGCACTTCTTCGGCGTCCTCGCATTCGTGAACACGCGTCTTACCAACGCCATCGCCGAAGGCCTCAACCGAATCGTCCAAATCGTCAAGAACCGAGCCAGCGGATTCCGCACACTCGACGCATTCAACGATATGATCTTCCTTACCGTCGGAGACCTAAACATCCCTGAGCAGATTCCGAAGAGGTTCCGCACACGCTAACCGCGCCCCCATGCCAGGAACCACGGCACCTTCACCCACTTCAGCTCGTTGAGAGATCCGGATATAGCCGAAAAAAAGCCCTCGCAGGATCTGCGGGGGCCGTTTCATTTGTATGCGGTGGGCGGGCTACATTTCCCCCATTTCCTTCCGAATCTCATCGTTACGCTGGGTAATCTGGCCGACCTGCATTTCAAGCGTTTCGATCTCGGTTCGCTGTCGGTCGAGTTCGCGTTCCGACATTTGCATCTGCACGAGCAGGGGCTGTCGTTCGGTCTGTATCTGTTTGATGAGCCCCCTGATCCGTTTGATTTCGGTGTCCGCTTCGGCCCTGCGTTGACGAGCCCGGTTCAGGTCCCAGTTCGTGAAGCCCTTGGCCGCGATCACCAGAAGGCCGAGGACGATTACGAACCATTCGAAGGATCCTAAGACCACATCTACTTCCTCGAGTCCTGGTTGGCCTGATCGATCTTCTTGCCCTGCTTCTGGATCAGCAAGTTCTCCTGCACTTTGTTCGCACCCTCGATGTTGCTCTTCAGGCTCGGAATCTTCCCCTTGTTGGACTGCAGCTCTTCCTTCTAGGTGGCCGCCCTCGCCACATCTTCCACCTTCTGCGTGTTTTCCTCCTCCAACTCCAACTCCAGACTTGCCGCCGTGGTTTCGAGCTCCTCTGCTTCTCCGACGATGATATCCAGGATCTGCTTATACCGTTTCATCGTGAAGTAGGTGTAAGATAGTCCAAGGATGGCGATGGTGAGGATCAGCCAGAGCATTTACGGAGATCCGGAGAAGGTGGTTACAGAGTGGTGACGCGGGAATATAGGGGCTCGGCGGAACCTATGAAAGAGCGGGGAGCTCTTCGGCACGGCCTATGCCTACTCGCGAGGCGAGCAGGTGTGGCAACAGTGTGAAAAATGAGATGTTGACAAGCAACCCTAATAATCACATATAGTTGGCCGAATCTTCACCGTTCAAGAGTGAGGTGTCTATGGCGAAGAAGATGACTCAGAAGGAAATCGACGACAGGCTGGCGGCCGGCGAGAAGCCGAAGCGCGCCAAGAAGTCCAAGAAATCGAAGAAACCGGTGATCACCTACGACTTCAAGCACCCGAACCGCGTGTCGAAAGACCAAAGGCGAACGCTGGAGAACTTGCATACGAACCTCGCCCGGATGATTTCATCGTCGCTGTCGACGATGACGCAGTCGGTGGTAGACTGTGATATCGCGTTCGTCGATCAGACGACGTATGCCGAAGTCATTATGTCGATGACGAACCCATCGCTTTCCTACACGTTCACGATCGAACCCCTCGGGGGTCCCGCCTTCCTGGATTTTGCTCCGGACGTGGCCTACGGCCTGATTGACTGCGAATTCGGGGGAACGGGTGAGGTCACGCCGCCGAACAGACCCGTCACGGCCATCGAACGGACGGTGATGACACGTGTGGTCACGCGCACGTTGGCCGATTTTGAGGCGACCTGGCTGCCGCTGTTGAAGGTCCAGGTGTCGGATGCGGAGCTTGAGACGAATCCGGAGTTCATGCAGATCGCGGCTCCGTCGGACACGGTGGTTCTGATCGCGTTCGAAGTCAATGCGAAGAACTTTTCCGGTCTGGTGTACGTCTGTTATCCCTATTTCACGCTTGAACCCGTGACGCCTTACCTGAATGTGCAGACCTGGGCATCGAGACTCGGCCGAAGATCGGAACCTCAAGAGGCTAGGCTCAACCAGCTTGGTCAGATCCCTACCGAAATCCGTGTGATCGCGGGACGCGGAGAGGTTCCGGCTGAAGATATCGCCAATGCAAAGGTCGGCGACACCATTGTGCTGAGTACACGAGCTGATGACCTCGCGGTACTTTTTGTAGAGGATGAACCCCTGTTCAGAGTTCACACCGGTATGGATGAAAAGAAACACCGCTACTCGGTAGAGGTGGAGCAGGCCATCCCGATCGAAGAAAGGATCCATTATGTCTGAGAATGAGACCACCGCCCACGAGGACACTGCCTGGCCTAGAGACATGATGTCTCGTGTCGGTCGGCTGGGACGAGCGACGATGGAAGTGGTTGTAGAGCTGGGACGAGCACGCATCCCGTTGGAGGACGTGCTCAATGCGGAACCTGGCAGCATCTTCGAGACGGACAAGCTGTCTGGTATGCCGATGGAGATTTTTGTCAATGACGTGCTTTTCGCCCGGGGAGAGACTGTGGTCGTCGGGGATCAGCTTGCGGTGCGTGTGACCGATCTGGTGAAGAACGAAAACCGGTAGAGCTGGAACACCCTTCGACTACGCTCAGGGCAGGCTCCAGCGCGGAGACACTAAAGAAAACTGCACACCAGGTGGTCTTTCTCGAATCGTGGTGCGAACAAGCAACGGAGATTCACATTGGCCGATCGGTTGATTCATTCTGTTGGCGTGACGGAAACGGGGGCATCCCCTTCGGCGTGGAAACCACCGACGCTGAAGCCAAAGCCGATGCCGGAACGATTAGCGCTCACCCTGTCCGTGGAGGCCGAGAAGAGCGACGGAGAACCCACACCCAGACCCGAAGAGCCCGGTATGGTGTTCATTGAAGCGGGGAGATTCGTGATCGGGGATGATGAGGGCGGGCGCGATGCCCAGCCGCAGCACCGTGTGATGCTGGACGGTTACTGGATCGATCGTCTGCCTGTGACGAACGCCGATTACATGACCTTCGTGGAGGCAACAGACTATCGTCGCCCGGCGCATTGGGTCACTGGCACGTTTCCGGCAGAAAACGGGAAACCATCCGGTGACGAACGTGAATCGCACCGATGCGATGGCTTTCGCTCGCTGGGCAGGAAAAAGACTGCCGACGGAAGCGGAATGGGAGAAGGCATCCCGGGGAACGATCGGGCAGACCTATCCCTGGGGGAACGCCTTCCGAAAGGACAACTGCAATAGTCACAATAACTTCGACGGCGAGACGACACCGGCCGATCAGTTCCCCAACGGTGCGAGTCCATTCGGTGTATTGGATACGTGCGGGAATGTGATGGAGTGGTGTTCGGACTACTACGACGAAGGCTACTATGCTGTCGCACCTCACGACAACCCGGAGGGCCCGAAAGGGCGGTATCGCTCGATTCGGGGTGGGTTCTATTCCGGAAACAAGGCGGACGTGCGATGCGCGGCGCGCCATTGGGCGCCGGAGGAAACTCTGCAGGATCACATCGGGTTTCGATGTGCGAAGACACCGGGTCAACAGCCGGAGGCACCGGCCGTAGCTGAAGCGACCTCATCGAGTGAGGGACACAAGGTGGAACCGATTTCGGACGAGCAATCCCTGGAAACGATCGCCGAGGGTCATCCCGAGTCCGTGGCGAAAGTGGTTCGGGCGAAGCTGAACGAGCCGGGGGACAGGAAGGAACCGCAGATCAGTTGGGTGCGTTGATGATTACGTTGGGACGTGATCTCGCGGCCGGTGTGATGAAGTACCTGACGACGGATGAGATCGGGATCCTGGCAGTCGCGATGTCGGTGCGAGCCGTCGTGACAGGGGATGAACGCCAGTCGATCCAGCAGGATGTGAAGGAGCGCATTCTGGCGGGCACGCATCTGGACTACGGCGGGGTCGATTTCACGCACGAGGTGCTGGAGCGGGCCCTCGGGCCGCATCGCGCTCGCCGGTTGATGGATCAGGCGGTCGTGGCGGATGCAAGAATGATCCGGGTCCTGGATACCGCCTCACCCGAGCAGATTTTGCCTTTCTTCATGAAAGAGCAACCCCAGACGATTGCGTTGATCGTTTCACAGATCGATCCTACGAAGGCGAGCGCGATTCTGGCTCTGATGCCGGAAGAAAGACGGCGCGAAGTGGTGACTCGTATGGCCAACCTCGGGACGGTCCGAGTGAATACGCTACGAGCGCTCGAGGATTCCCTGGCTGACGAACTACAAGCGATGTTGACGGGGAACGTTGAGGTCGGGGGCGCTGAGACCGTAGCGGTTATCCTCGCGCACACGGATGAGACTGTGCGTCAAGACCTTCTGGCTGCGTTCAGGGCGTCGGATGGCGAAATGGCGGATCAGATCGAGCAGGCGGCTGCAAACGGAGGAGCGACCGATGGCTGAAGCGAGAGCGAACGGTGAAGCCACCAAACCAGCGGTGGAAATAGCCATCGAATTGGGCAGAACGAGGCTTTCCATCGATCAGCTGCTGAGATTGACCGAAGGCTCGATGATCGAGTTGGGTGTTCGGTCGGGCGAGCCGGCGATGGTGACGATCGAGCGGGAGGTCTTTGCCGAAGGGGAGGTTGTTGCGTCAGGGGAGCATTTCGGGGTGAGGATTACGAAGGTGGTGAATGCGTAGAGCCGGAGGACAGTGGACAGAAGACAGGCTATCGTGTTCGCCCGCCACAGGTTAGTCGCAGATCTTTAGTCTGCGTCCCTCGAGCGGGCAAACCTGGAGGAGAGGCAACGTGGCTGAAGATAAATCGGCCGGTGATCGGCTTTCAGCGGATCGAGTACACATTCTGGAGAATCTGCACTCGAATCTGGCGCGGATGCTGGCGTCGTCGTTTTCGACGATGCAGCGGTCAGTGGTGGACTGCGACATCAAGTTTGTCGATCAGACGACTTACGGGGAGTTTATTGCCTCCCTTTCCAATCCATCGTGCTCTTACACCTTTACGATCAATCCTCTCGGGGGAACGGCTATTCTGGATTTCGCCCTGCCGGTGGCGTATGCGTTCATCGACCGTCATTACGGGGGAGCGGGTAGCAACCCCCCATCGCACGCTCGTCCGCTGACTCGTTTGGAGCGGACCGTCACCAACAAGGTGTTGCGGAATTCGCTCGCGGATCTGGAGATGACCTGGGAAGCGTTGCTCAAGATTCGGGTGAGTGATGCGGAACTGGAGACGAATCCAGAATTCATGCAGGTAGCCGATCCGGCTGCGACCGTCCTTCTGATTGCGTTTGAAGTCCACTCTCAGCACGCCTCGGGCCTTGTACAACTATGCTATCCATTCGATACGCTTGCGCCGGCGATGAAGTATTTGACGCTCGGCAATGCGCCATCGTCACACCGCGAGACTTCGGCTTCGACGGACTTTGAAACAGAATCGACTGCGAACGCACCGGTCATTCCAACGGAGGCATCCATTGAACAGATCGCGGCCGATCGGCCCGGCATCATAGCGGGGGTCGTGGAAGCGCTTCTTGCGCGTACCGACAACGGATCTGAGGATGCTAAAGCGCCGTGGAAGGCAGCCGTGTTGATAGCGTGTCTGCCGAGGAACGATTCTAAAAGGGTGATCCGACAATGTTCGAGTGAGGCGACGGAGAAACTCGAGAAAGCCGTAGAGGAGCTTCAAGCGGTAACCGCCGCGGATCGAGATGAGGTCTTTGGGAACGCAAAAGAACGTCTGGCGAGCGGCGACTACATCATTCCAGGGGCCGCGGAATCAGCGCAGCTCGCGATGCGAGAAACGAACGCAAGGTCCAGCGGGTTTTGGATGCTTCGCAACGTGGATCCTGCCCAGATCGTCCCATTCATTGTCAAAGAGCATCCACAGACGATCGCGCTGATCCTTTCGCAGGTGGACGCCTCTCAGTCGGCTGGGGTGCTGAACGGCCTGCCTGGTCCCCTTCAGGCGGACGTTTCGTTTAGAATAGCACAGATGGAAACCATATCGCCCCAGACACTTCGGGAGTTGGAAGATGATTTAGCAAGCGATCTCCAGTCGATTCTCTCGGGTCAGATTACGGAGATCGGCGGGCCCAAGGCCGTGGCGGCAATCCTCAATCGGACGGGGCGATCGACGGAGAAGGATGTGCTCGAGCGGCTTGATAAGCAGGATCCCGAGCTTGCTGAGGATGTGCGCAATCAAATGTTCGTCTTCGACGACATCGCGAAGCTGACGGATCGGGAGATCCAGGTTATTCTGAGGAAGTGGATTCCAAAGAACTGGCTGTCTCTCTGAAGGGCGCCAGCGAGGAACTGAAAGAGCGCGTCTTCGCCAACCTCAGCGATGAGGTGGGTGCGAAGATTAAGGAAGAGATGGAATTCTCCGGGCCAATCAGGATGAGCGATTTGGAGGAAGTGCAGTTGCGGATCGTGCAAACGGTGAGGCAGTTGGAAAAGGATGGTCATCTGAAGATCGTGCGGGGCGATTCGAACGATCGGTTTGTCTGAAGAACCGAGCAGGCGAGCCCTTCAGTACGTCCGATTCGCGGACTACTCAGGACAGGCAGGAGAGCGGGCGTGGCCATTGGCTGCGCCCATACTTTTTTCAAGAACCGGCTGCTCATTTCAGATTCCCCCTCAACATCTTGCGAGGATCCCGCTGTGCCGAGTTCTCGGGGAGTAGTTCTCCGGTTTTCCTTCCTTTTGATCCTGGTTGGATGTCAGCCAGGCGTCGAAACGCTTCTTGGCGAAACCTACGATCAGTTCGTCGGGAGAGATGCGCCTCCTGTCGTGGGTCTGAGATACGCCACGCATCGGTTCATTCAGACCGATGCGGAAGTGCCATTCGAAGAGACCGGCGAGTTTCTCGAGTGGGTGAGTTTAACCGATGGGGGCCGTCGCTCATGGAGGGTTCGAACGGAGTCATCGCGACGTCTGGTGGGATGGGCTGTGGTCGGTTTAGTTATCGGGACGAGGTTTCGTTCGAAAACTTCATCCAGACCCAGTGCTTTATCGCTGTCGACGCGATCGGACCGCCGGGGGCGGATCCATTGGAAATGGACCTCGAAAGTCTGTTGACGGGTGGTTCTGGTGGAGACGCGAACTACCTCGCCCAGGGGGAGAATTCGTTTTACGGGATCAGTCAGTCGGATGGCCGCGTCGTGCTGTGGCCGACGCGTCAACGCCTCCCTCGGCCGATGCTTCGAGTCGTCGATGCCTTCGCAGAGGATGCGTTTTCCGCGATGGGGACGGACGAAATCGCGTGGCTCCGTCGTATACGTCTGACGACTTATACGGGACGATTGCTCGCCCCGTCCTGGCTCGTCCTCGTAGGTGGGCCCCTACGGGATTTCTCGATTCTCGACGATGGTTCGGTGGGCGCCACGCTCCCCGAATGCGGATCTCCGACGATCGAGGGAATCGAGTGCACGGATGCGGCCGACGTCATCCGGACAGGCGATGTGCTGGTTCTATCTCCAGAGGGACCATCGAATGAGGTCTTGCGAAATTTGGTGACGTCAGAGAGAGATGTCGTCGATCTCTTCGTCGCCTCGCACCAGATTGTTCAATGGTCCTCGATCGACAGCCTTTCGACGCCGTCGGAAATCCAGGAGATTGTGCTTCAACGCCTGTCGACGATGCAGCTGATTGATCGTTACCTTCGTTTCTTCGACGATCTCTATGGCATTCGGGCGAAGGACGTGCGAGTAGCGATCCGGCCGGGGTTTATGGCACAGATCGGCGGTCTGTTCTGTTTGCCTGAGGATCGCCCCGTGTGTCAGGAGATCGAGGCTGAGGTTCGCTCCGCCGAGCTGAGGATCGTGGAGGGTTGGCGTGAGGATGGGTTCGATCCGTGGGTTTCCTACTTTCTTCGATACGATGAATCTGGAAACTCGCTCCCGTTCTCCGATCAGGCCCCCGCCATCGATCTCTTCGACGGTATCGTGCTCGATGTAAACACGAATGCGAGTCCTCCCGGCACACCAGAGTTCATCACTGATGCGCTCCCGAACGCCATCGCGGGCATCGCGGAAGAGGTTGGGTCGATGCGGATCATCGTCAGTCCGTGGGCGGGACCGATGGATTTCTACACGGAGGGTGGGTTCTGTGAAGGAGAGATCTGTCGATCCGCTTTTGAAGACTACTACAGGATGAACGAAGCGCTCTTTCATCAGGCATTGGCGTCCTTTCCGCTCGAGCAGATCGACAGCTTCGTCATCCCCCTCGTCGACGGTGGTCACTTCGACATCCGAAACCCACGAGGGCGGTGTGAACCGCGTTGGGGAAACAGGATTCAACAATCCGCTTCTGAACATCTATCTCACCCAATGACCTCGACGTCAGGAGTCTGGCATGAAATCTGTTGTCATTGAAGGCACGAACAATCAGGTCCGTATCGATGAAGTCGAACTCGATGATCTACGGGAGGATGAAGTCCGTGTGAAGATGGGAGCCAGTGGCGTGTGTCACAGCGACTATTCCATCATCGACGGAACGATCCCTGTAACGTATCCGATTGTGCTTGGACACGAGGGTGCTGGCGTCGTGGAAGAGGTGGGGCAACACGTGACAACTCTGAAACCGGGCGATCACGTAGTCCTCACTTACATTCCGCAGTGCGGGAAGTGCTTCTACTGCACGACGGGGAAACCCAATCTGTGTGAAACGACGAGCTACACGCGAACGGGTGCGCTGCCAAACGGGCACGTGCCGATGAAACGGGGTGGTGAGCCGATCATCCAGATGGCGGGCATTGGGACGATGAGCGAATACACGATCGTGCACGAAACGAGTGCCATCGCGATCGATCCGGAGATTCCACTCGACAAAGTCGCATTGGTCGGATGCGGTGTGATGACCGGTGTCGGCGCAGCCATCAATACCGCGCAGGTCGAGCCGGGCTCGTCGGTTGCCGTCTTCGGCTCTGGAGGGATCGGGTTGAACGTGATTCAAGGATCGGCTATGAGTGCCGCCAACACGATAATCGCGGTCGATACGAATCCACTGAAACTGGATTTCGCGCTCCGATTCGGCGCGACACACACGGTCGACGCGAGCGAAGAGGATCCGGTGGAACGGATTCGTGAGATTACGGGAGGACGTGGGGCGGATTACACGTTCGAGGCGATCGGGAACGCAAGGGTCATGCAGCAGGCCTTCGAGAGCGCCCGACGCGCGGGGACCGTGACCGTCATCGGCCTGGCGAAGGCGGACGATGAGCTGGCCATTTCAGCCTCGATGCTCGTTCGCGACGAAAAGCGCGTCCTCGGTTCGTTCTACGGCTCCACACGGCAGAGGGTGGACCTGCCCCGACTCTTGGATCTTTACCAGTCGGGCAACCTCAACCTGGATGGGCTGATTACACAGCGGTATTCGATCGATGATGCTCAACAAGCGTTCGATGATCTTGTTGCGGGGAAAAATGCGCGAGGCGTGTTGGTTTTCTAGTCTCGGGCAGGAAGAGTTCTGTTCCTTAAGAATGTTGCGGGAGAGCAGGGGGGCAGGGAGATCCGTTCAGCGGGGCCAACGGTCCGCGATAGAGTGACGGAGCACGAGCGATGTCCACCGATATCATCCTGATCGGACCCATCGGTGCGGGCAAGAGCACCCAGGGCAAACTTCTGTCCGAGAAACTCGGATTGCCGCGTCAGCCTCTGGATGATCATCGATGGGATTACTACAAGGAAATTGGTTACGACAACGACTTCGCAGATAAGCTGCAGAAGGTAGGCGGTTTCTGGGCGAAATATATGTATTGGAAAACGTTCGAGATTCATGCGGTTGAGAGGATTCTATCGGAACACTGCGACTGCGTGATCGATTTCGGAGCAGGCCATTCGGTCTACGAGATCGACACGCACTTTGCTCGTGTGGAAAGAGCACTGTCACCGTATGAGAACGTCGTGCTGCTTCTGCCGTCGCCAGATCTGGACGAGTCGATCCTGATCCTGAACGGAGAGCCTCAGAACGAGGAGGACAAAGAGGAGTGTGACGTCAACTCACACTTCGTGAGGCACCACTCGAACTACGATCTGGCGAAGCACACGGTTTACACGAAGGGACGGACGCCGGAAGAGACGCGGCATGAGATCATCGAGAGGACTGGGGTAGGATAGGATAGCAGGGGCAGGGAGCAGAGGAAATTCAGCTTGATAACACGTCCTGATCCAGCGTGATGGCATAGATGGAGCAGGCGCCCTTTCGTCGTCCGTGGTAGAAGGTGCACCACAAGCGATCGTTCTCTAGCGGGATCATCCAGGGGTAGCCGAAGTCGTCGTTCTCGGCGTCATCGGGGAACTCGATGATCGTTTGTCCCTGCTTCCAGGACGAACTGTCGAGGTCGGCGGACCAGGCGATGATGCGACCGGGCGCGTTGCCAGGTTCCGTCCGTTCGGTGACGAGCGAGACCAGACGGTCTCCGACTTTGAAAAGCGTAGGGCAGGGGAGTCGCGAATCTGGAGCCGATGCGGTGATGGGCGACTCTTTGACCTGCCAATCCATTCGACGTCGGTTTGCCGTGATCTGTTCGTAGCGATCGGTGTTCGGTCGTGCGAGGCCGATGATGTCTTCATCGACGGCGACGAAGGCAGGTTCGACCAGGCGACGGTCGGTGACCTTCTCCGGCGCCTTCCAATGCAACCCATCCTCGCTGAACGACATCCACACACCTTGCGTATCCGGGTACGAACCCTCGCGATAGTGTCCGGCTACTGCGTAGCCCCGTCCTTCAACACGAAAGATGTGTCCGTAGACGGAGCCGGTACGTCCGGCGGCCAGTACGGATACGTTGACCTCTTGCCACGATGCGGCCTGGTCGATCGAGACCCAGCCGAAAATGCTGTTGGCGTCATCACCCCGATAGGCCATCGCCACCAGGATGATGGCATCGTCTGTCGTAACGCCGATGGCCAGGTTGCCACAGTGGGTGTAGTCGTCGCCGGCCGAGAACTCCTCGACGATCCGTGGATCGGAGAATGTCTGTCCTTCGTCGGACGATACGGCGACGGCCGGGCATCCCTCACCGTGGGCGCCGTGGAAGCGACCTGCGCTGAAGGTGAGGACGATCGTCCCCTGTTTGGTGCGTGCGACCTTTGGCCACGCGAGATGGGCGTGCCGGTCATCGTCGATGGGCGATAGGACGACCTGGGGATCGCCGAAACGACTCGTAGGTGTCGCCATAGCTACTGTGGAGGTGACGCGATGTGGAGTCCAACGACGCCGATGATGATGAGCGCGATGGACGCGAGCTTCAGGGCGGAGACGGATTCGTGGAAGTAGAAGATGCCGACGCCCGCTATGAGGGCTGTTCCGAGACCTGACCAGACAGTGTAGACGAGCGAGACTTCGAGAGTCTTGACGGCCAGGACCATGAATCCGAGTGAAATCAGATAGAAAACGCCGACGAGCACGGTTGGAACGGGACGCATGAAACCGTGGGACAGCTTCATACATACGGTCCCCACGACCTCGAGCACGATCGCGAGCGACAGGTAGACCCAGGCTCTCACGACATCGAATATAGAACATCGATCATTGTGAATGTGGTTATATCGTCCGCGAACTCCCTGATGCGGGGGAGTTGCGTGGATTGCTGAGAACGACAGCGGAATATATACTGACACTCTGAATCGCAAGTCCGCAGAAGGCATCGATGGAGACGCAAGATGAGCGGCAAAACATTCTTCCTGGTTGTGCTGGTTACTGTGATCGGAGGACGAATCGTGCAAGCGACTGAAGACGATCCCTTTCTCTGGCTGGAAGAGGTCGAGGATGAGAAGGCGTTGTCGTGGGCTCGGGATCAAAACGCGAAATCCACCGAAGCTCTCGAGAGTCACAACCAGTTCGAATCGATCCATGATCGGTTGCTGGAGATTTACAACTCGGATGACCGGATCCCGGGTGCCTCCTTCCGTGGACCGTTTGTTTACAACTTCTGGCAGGACGAAGAGAATGAGCGAGGCCTTTGGCGACGGACCACGCTCGACGACTACAAGAAAGACGATCCCTCCTGGGAGACGATGGTCGATGTCGACTCTCTGTCGAAAGCGGAAGATGAGGACTGGGTGTTCAAGGGTACGACTTACCTGGAGCCCGATTTCGAACGAGTTATTCTGAGACTTTCTCGGGGTGGGGCTGACGCCGTGGTGATGCGTGAGTTCGATACGGTCAAAAAGGGCTTTGTCGAGGATGGTTTCCAACTGGAGGAAGCGAAAGGGAGTGTCTCCTGGAAGGACGAGCATACGCTCTACGTGGGCACGGATTTCGGAGAAGAGTCAATGACGGAATCCGGATATCCCCGGATCACGAAGGTCTGGAAACGGGGTCAATCGCTTGAAGAGGCAAAGATCCTGTTCGATGGAGAGAAAACGGATGTGGGGGTCTGGCCGAGCGTGTTGGTCACTCCCGACCGTCGATACGAGTTCGTAAGTCGTTCGATCGAGTTCTACAAGACGGAGGAATATGCGATCGTCGACGGGCAAACGATCCGGATCGACATTCCGCTCGACGCTAATCTGGTCACCATTTTCAAGAACCAGATGATTGTCCGACTGAAGTCGGACTGGAAAGTGGACGGAGCAACCCTTCCGCAAGGCTCGTTGATCGCAATGGACTATGATCGATTCCTTAAAGGAGATCGGGATTTCACGGTCCTCGTCGAGCCTGATGAACGGAGTTCGATCGAAGATATCGGCCGCACTCGCGACCTGTTGCTCGTCAATATGCTGGCGAACGTGAGGGGGGAGCTCTTCGAGTACGTGTTCGAGGATGGAACCTGGTCGCAACACCGCGTCAATGCACCGCAGAATGGGACGATCCGACTAGGAGGACAGGATGAGTTTACCAACAGGTACCTGTTCTACTTCGAGGGCTTCGTGCAGCCCCAAAGTCTCTATTTCGTGGAAGAGGGTAAGACCGATCCCATTCTTCTGAAGAGCCTCCCTGCGTTTTTCGACGCGACAGGACAGAAGGTGGAGCAATTGGAGGTCGCTTCGAAGGACGGAACGATGATTTCCTATTTCGTCGTTCGAAGTGAAGATGCGGAAGGCCCGGCTCCTGCCCTGCTCTACGGGTATGGAGGATTTGAAATCTCCATCAAGCCGTCTTATCTGTCTGCCTCCGGGAGCGCCTGGCTGGAGAAGGGCGGTGTCTTTGTGACAGCGAACATCCGTGGGGGTGGAGAGTTCGGCCCCAGGTGGCACGTGTCCGCGTTGAAAGAAAACCGACAACTCTGTTACGATGATTTTCACGCCGTGGCCGAGGATCTCGCTAACCGGGGCATCACGACTCCACGACAGCTGGGCATCAAGGGAGGCAGCAACGGCGGATTGCTCGTGGGGGTGGCGTTTACACAGCGGCCGGACCTTTACGGCGCTGTCGTGTGTGCAGTTCCTTTGCTGGATATGAAGCGATATAACCAACTTCTGGCCGGCGCGAGCTGGATGGCGGAGTATGGGAATCCGGACATCCCTGAGGAGTGGGAGTACATCAAGGAATACTCACCGTATCACAATCTGGATGCGGATGCGAACTATCCCCGTGTGTTCTTCTATACGTCGACGAGGGATGACCGGGTGCACCCGGGCCACGCCAGGAAGATGGTCGCCCGGATGCAGGAGATGGGTCACGAGGTACTCTATTACGAGAACATCGAGGGTGGGCACGCCGCGGCAACGACGAACGACCAAAGGGCGTACATCGATGCGCTGCAGTTTGCGTATTTGTGGGGAGAGTTGGGTGGGGCGGGTGATTGAGTCGAGGCAACGACACCCCGGGGCGTGGGGCTGAAGCCCCACGCTAAGGCAGCAAAGCCCGCTAAAGCGGGCTGAAGATAAACAGACCTAGCCGGATGACAAGACCTCCGTAGGACTTCAGTCGTTCAGTTTCGCGATGGCTGCCAGGTCGGCTTTCGATAACAGCGGTCGCTTGCACGCGTTGATGTTCTTCGCCACCTCTGAGGGCCGCATAATGCCGACGATCACAGAAGAAACTTCGTCGTGGGCGAGGGAGAACTTGATGGCGGCGTCGGTCAAGGGACGACCTTTGCGAGCGAGGAATCGATACGGATGGATGGCTGCGCTTTTACCCTTCTGGAACAACCTTCCGCTGGCGAACGGTGATCGTGCGAGGATGCCGACCTTGTTTTGCGGGCCAGAGGGAAGAGCTCTTGCAAGGGCTGTTGAGTCAGGAGATTGAACGGTGTCTCGATGACTTCGGCGCCTTGCCTGATGCATTCGACCGCACCGGCTGCGCCCACCGAGGCACCAAATCGTCGGATCTTGCCCTGTTCCTTGAGTTTCCTGAGCGCATTCCACGTCGAATCCCTGCGAATGACATCGATCGGCGGATCGTGCAGCAGGTAGACGTCGATGTAATCCGTTTCGAGTCGCCAGAGACTCATTTCACACGCTTCACGTAAATAGCGCGGTGTGTGTCGCTGGGCCTGCCGGTCGTAGAGCCGTTGTGCGCCGTCGGCTCCAGGGAGGTATCCGGCTTTTGAGATGATGGTAACCTTCTTGCGTCGGTCGTTGAATGCACGACCGATGATAGCCTCACTTCGACCGTTCCCGTAGACATCGGCGGTGTCGAAGGTCGTGAACCCTGCGTCGAACGCTCGGTTGAGGAGTTTTCGCGCTGCAAACTGATCGATCGGTCCCCAGAACAGGCCGCCGATTTCCCAACAGCCCATCGTCAGTTCTGTGACGGTAATCCGTGTCTTTCCAAGTCTTCGCGTTTTCACGGTCGAAACTCCTTCCTACGTCAGTGCTTTCCTCACTCGGTCGATGACGAAGTCCACTTCATCCTCAATTAGATGGGCGACGGCGATGCGTAATCGATTCCCGGTCGCCCGTGCCCAGATCGATGGATCACCAGCCTTGAGTTCTTCGACGACCTGAGCCGCTGTTTTTCCGAGTCCCTCTTCGTCGATCGTGAGCATCGCGCCGTTGCTCAAGCTGTTGTCTTCGACGTGGCGTGTAATGCTGAGATGGGGCACGTTTTCGAGTGAGGTTGCGATGTGGTCGGCCTTGCGCCAATGATCGGCGATGCGTGCGTCGTGGTCCATCGACAGCCATTCCTTGAGGGCGACGACGACGGCGACGACTTCCTGACGGTCGAGCTTGAGCGGTCGGCCAACGGTTTCGAGATCGCCGGTTTCGAAACCGATGAAGCTGTGGGCGTAAGCTGCTTCGACAAGCTCTTTGCTGCCGCACAGGATGCCGGTCGAGTTGCAGGCACCGATGTACTT
Source organism: Candidatus Latescibacterota bacterium (assembly GCA_965198115.1). Lineage (GTDB taxonomy): Bacteria > Latescibacterota > UBA2968 > UBA2968 > UBA2968 > UBA6620. Next base: position 6,280,364 of record OZ240241.1, read on the forward strand.
TGCGCCGAAGCCGATGAGGGCGTTCGGGGTCTGCGCGTAGTCCTTCATCAGGTCGAGCGGGTAGACTTGGTAGGCGGCGTCGATCGTGACGGGCAGGTTGTGACGTCCGGCGATGGTGAGCAGGCTGTCGAGGCCCTGAATGTCGTCTTCCGGGTCGCCCCAGGCATAGTAGTGGATACCCGCCGTCTGTTCGGTAATCGAATCTTCGAGCTGCTCTACGGTCGTACCGTTCTGATTCCCGACCATTATGACGTGGCCGCCGAAAATGGTCAGACAGCGCTGGTAGTGATACTTCTGACGCGCCTGGAACAAAAACTGGTTGGGAATCCCATTTGTGTGCGGAAGCTGCTCCATTCGCTCTGCGCTGCCGACGGACATACAGGCTGCAGCGGAGAGGGCAATGGCGGCGCCGCACCCAGGGGTGACGAAGGCGGCTTCCGTTTCGAGGAGGTCGGCGATGATCTCTCCCGTACTGTGAAAGAGCTCGTCCATCGAGACGTAATACCGGCTGGCGTCAGCCATCGCTTCCTGCACGACGGGAGATGGACGTGAGCCACCGATGACGGTCTGGTTGCCCGCGGCGTTGATGACGGGGGTTGCGCCGAGGTCGCGGTAGAGCTGTGCGTGATCTTTCATTCATTCGCTCCGAGAGTGGGAACCACAGAACACACAGAGCACACGGAGGGGGCGGACAAGCCCTGGCACCGAGGCCCTATCGGGAATGAGATCGGGGTGGATCTGTACTTTCTGATGGCTGGACATCATAGGACCAGGAAGGCTGCGCCGATGGAGCCGGCGTTGTTGCCGAGTCTGGCGAGGCCGATGGTGGTGGATTCGAATAGACCTTCGAGTGTGTTGATCTTCGTTGAAGCGATGATCGGTTCGAGCAACAGGTCGCCGGCTGCGCTGATGCCGCCGCCGATGGCGACGACGTCGGGGCTGAGGACGTGGAGCAGGTTGGCGACGGCGATGCCGATGTAAGCGGCGACGTGGTTGACCGTTGCGAGCGCGAGTGCGTCGCCCTTCGCGGCTGCGTCGCAGATGGCTTTGGGAGTGAGCGTCTCGACACGGGCGAGTGCGCTTTCCTCACCGGCATCCAGACGACGTTGGGCTTCGCTGATCATCCCCTTGGCCGCGCTAAGAGCCTCGAGACAGCCTTGCTTGCCACAGCCGCACAGGGGGCCGTCGGGAACGATGGTCATATGACCGACCTCACCGGCCGAGTGAGAGGCGCCGTGATGAATGGCACCGTCGATGACGACACCGCCGCCGATTCCCGTTCCGAGCGTCATGAGTACAAGGGATTGACGGCCGGCGCCGATGCCGGCCTTCGCTTCTGCGAGGGCGGCAACGTTGGCGTCGTTGTCGACCTCCACTGAGAGATCGGGGAAACGTTCGCTCAGTTCCTGTTTGATGGGAACGTAATTCCAATCGAGGTTGGGTGCGATGACGACAGTGCCATCGGCACGAGTGACGCCGGGCACACCGACACCAATGCCGACCGCTTCGCGGAGTGTGGCGCTATGGTCCGTACACAGTTGATCTGCGAGAGCGACGATCCGATCAGCGACGGCCGATGGGCCCTCCGAGGCCTGGGTAGGGATACTCCTCTGGCGGAGGACCTCGCCTTCCGGGGAGACGATGGCCCCTTTGGTATCGGTACCGCCGAGGTCGATGCCTATCGCGAAAGACATTTTGGAACCACAGAACACACAGAGCACACGGAGGGGGTGGTGGTCCGGAGCATCCAGGCCCTATTCGGGAAGGATCTCCGAGGTAGGTCCGAAGTGCGTACGGGCAGAGTGAGATCAGGAGCCAAAAGCAACGGGTGCGCCATCGATGTAGGCCTGAGTGATGTTGATGACGAGTTGGATGTCGTCGCGGGCGTCGGCCATTGGCGTACGACAAGTGGCGTCGTTGGTGATGCAGTCGTGGAAGTGTTCGAGTTCGCGCACGAAGGGGCTGGCCCAATCGATCGCGGGTTGTTCGCTGACGTGTCGGCCATTCGAGTCGATGTGTTGGAGTGTGACCGTCGACAGTTGTCCACGAGAGAATCCGGTCGGGTAGGTCAGGATGACGCGGCGATCGTCGCCGTAGATCTCGAGTGTCTCCTTGAAATCCCAGAGATCTGGCAAGTCGACCCAAGAGGCGATGCAACGGGCACCGGAAGGGTATTCCATATTCGTGGAGACCGCTCGACCATCTTGCCAAGCATCGGTGCTGACAATACGCGATGGATTACCGAAGAGAAGACGAAGACCGTAGAGGTCGTGAATCATGCTTCCGGAAAGCGTGAAGAAGATCCGTTGTGCTTCTGGCGGCACGTCATCGCCCATTGCCTGCTTGAAGGCGGCATCACGTGCATTCGAAGACGCCTCTCCCGCTTCGGGCGGCAAATCGCCGAACCGCTCGATGTGGAATTGAGCCAGGTGCAGGTTGTTGTTCGGATGGAGATGATTGACCTGTACGAAGGCCGGGTCCCAGCCTTGGGTTGCTTCGGCGGTCACCTCGAATGCGGGGTCGTAAACTTTCATATAGCCGGTTTGGGCGACGACGTTGGCGGCTTCTGCCGCATCGGTGATCGATTGGGCTTCCTCTTTCGAGAAGCAGACCGGTTTCTCGATGAACATATGCTTTCCGGCGCCGAGAGACGCGAGTGCGATTTCCGTTTTGGGGTCGCGATGGCAGAGGAGGACGGCGTCGACGTCCCCATCGAGGAGTTCCCGATAGTCGGTCGTGTGATGGGGGACGTTGTATTTGTTCGCGACGTACTGCGCGGCGCCGGTGCTGACGTCGCACGTCCACGTGACTTCGAACCGATGCTGCAGGTCGTGCAGATTGGGCATATGCTGGACCTGTGCGATGGCCCCGCAACCGACGATACCGATTTTAATTCGCTTCATGATGCCCTTTCGGGAAAGCAACCACAGAGCACACTGAGCACACGGAGGGTTTGGGGACACCTAGCATCCAGGACCTATCGGGGAAACATTCCCGGTGAACCTGGACGTTGGAGAAGGCGCCACTGAGAACACTGAGGTCTATTGTTTGTGCAAACCGGTAACCACCGTCACACGGAGCGGAAGCCTGCCCCGAACGAACGTGAGGGGAAGTGTCGGTCATAGAAACAGGAAATGGCACCTATTCTGACTGTAGCGTAGGTGCCAGATCGTTCCAGCTGTCGCTGAGTTCGGACAGGTTACGTTGGACCTGGTAGAGCTGATGCCACATCTCGTTGCGGGTCGCTTCGTCGTGGTCCTCGGACGAGCCCAGGGCATCGAGTGCGTCACGATGGGTTGCCACGAGGGCCTCGGCGGCTTGCGCGAAGGCGTCGACGTTGACACGATGTCTCTCGATTCGATCGACGCGAGAGACTGAGGGATCGAGTTCGACATCGTAGCTGCCGTGGGGTGAGAATCGAATCGGCTTCGCTTCACCATCCTGCGTTCGACCCGTGTGTGTCGGCATGACGTGGGGTGTGACCGAAAGGTAGAGAATGACGGGATCGTCTCCGATGACACGGACGGCGTGAGGCTGGTCCCTCAATGCGAAGCAGAGCTGCCCCGGTTCCAGGATCTGCGTCTCCCCATCGATCTCGAACTCCATCTTTCCCTGAAAGATGAGAAACACCTCGTGACCGAGGTCGTGGCTGTGCCTGCTGTTGAACTCGCTCCCTGGCTCCATTCGCATAATGCGCGCGCGAATCTCGGGGGTGACGAGGAGGTTCTTAACGTGTTCAGGATTGCGGAAATCGTATACAGGGAATGCCATCGGAAATCCTCCGAAAACAATAAACACGAAGACGCGAAGTCGCGAAGACACCTATGAGGCAAGTGAAAGACGTTCCCTAGCTTGTTTGCCCAGGTCACAAGGAAGTCCGGCCTGTTCAGTTATCCTTCTCATTCACTCGTGAAGGAGAAGTGCCGGGTCTTCTCGATTTACCCCGTCTTCCTTCGTGTCTTCGTGCCTTCGTGTTGCTTTTCAGGTGTTTGCGCGGATCCAATCGAGATACGGTGGGTAGCCGCGATCGATTGGGAAGGCGACGATGTCGGGTACGTCGTAACTGTGTAAAGTCTTGATGCGCTGGATCAAAGCGTCGACGCGGCCAGCGTGCGTCTTGAGGACGACTGCAGCCTCGGATTCGTCTTCCACGACACCTTGCCAACGATAGATCGAACGAATGTGGGGAATGATGTTTCCACACGCCGCGAGGTGTTCATCGACGACAGCGCTCGTGATGGTGACCGCTTCCTCTTCGTTAGACGCCGTCGTATAAACGATGTAAACCTCCGACATCAGTCCACGGCCTCGAGTTCCTCGCGCAAGGCGCGCAGTCGATCCGTCATTCTAGCGTGATGTGATCCTGACCAGTAGACGCGATTGCAATCGGGACAGCGATGAAATTTGTCGTGGGTCTTGAGCACGTGCGGCGGTACGACCGCTGCGACATTTTTGGGCAACACTTCCTCGATAGGCGCGTTACAGAGCAGACATCGCGTGAAGGTTTCTCGTTCGAGGTCAAGACCGATCGTTTTAACGAGTTGCCCGATCTGTCGTTCGAGTTGCTTTTCTCCGAGATAGACGCAGTGGACCCGTGCCGTGCGTTCCGAAAGAGGACGGTCGGCCGTGAGCAGGATGCGACGCTCCCTGCGACAAAGATCGAGCAGGTGGTCATCGGCGATGTAGGAGAAGTAGGTGGTGTCGTATCCGAGAATGCGAAGCCAGCGGGCAAGCATCCCGAGCATACAGTCAGCCGCGAATCTTGGCTCTTCGGTCACTATAAACCTGTCATCCCGTGAAGATGAATTCGAAGAAAGGCCTGGGAAAACCGACGGGATCAAACTAAGGTTGAGTGTAATCGCCGCAATATATCCCGCGCTGGACGGACGAGAAAGCGCAATCCCACAGTGAACGAGATGTCACGATTCGAAACAGCCGAAGCCGTCCTGAAACGACACGTCGAGGCGCGATCAACGCCTGCTGCCGCTGCTGCCGTCGTTTCGAAAGGCGAAGTCGTGTGGACGACCGCAGTCGGTCGCCATACCTATGACGAGGATGCTAGGTTTACGCAGGTCGACGATTTGTTCGATCTGGCGTCGTTGACGAAGGTGGTGGCGACGGCCACGATCTGCGCAATGCTGGTGGATGATGGGGGGCTCGACCTCGACCAACCCGTCGATAGGACGATCCCCGAATTCGCTGGCGAGGGAAAGGATGCCGTCACGCCTCGCCATTTGCTGTCGCATAGCAGTGGGATGCCCGCGCACGTTCATCTCTACGACGCGCTGCGAAACAGGGGGGAGATCGTGGATGCTGCGATCGCCCTGGAACTCGAGTATGGGCCCGGATCAGCGTCGATCTACAGCGATATGGGCTATCTGGTTTTGGGTGAGATGATCGAGCGACTCTGTGGGGCGACGTTGGACGTGCCCTGCCGAGCGCGTGTGACGGAAACGATGGCGCTGGCCGACACGACGTATAATCCAGAGGTCGGCCAGGATCGAATCGTGCCAACAGAAGTCGATGGCGCAATTCGGTATTGTTTAGTGCACGGAGAGGTGCACGACGAGAATGCGTGGGCGATGGGGGGTGTCGCGCCGCACGCGGGGTTGTTTTCGAACGTGGCTGATCTGGGACGATTCGTTCGGATGTGGTTGGGGAAGGGCGAGATCGACGGACAGCGGATTCTGTCGGAGACGGTCGTCGATCTGTTCACAACGAAAGACGGGACGGTGGATACGTGGGCGTTGGGGTGGGATACGATTTCGCCAGACGGGAGTACGTCCGGGCGTCACTTCACGCCCACCTCTTTTGGCATCCTTGGGTTTACAGGGACGTCGCTCTGGGTGGATCCCGTACGAGATGTGGGAGTGGTGCTATTGACGAATCGCGTGCATCCCACACGAGACAGCGAGGGGATCAAGCGGCTGCGGCCGGAGTTTCACGATGCAGTGAGCGAAGGGCTATAGGAACCTTGCGTGGCGGCTTGCGGTCTGACTGCAGTACAGCCACAGAACACCTTGTTTATCCCCATTTGACAGTTGAGTTTTCGTGCTCGTAGCAGCACACAAACACGGGTGAGGATTCGATGCGGACCGACCGCACAACAGCGCTGCCGCCGTTCTTCACTCAGGTCATCGGCTCGCTGCCGCGGCCACGGGTGGTGCGCGACCTGATCGATCGGCGTGAGGCCATTCCGGCGACAGAGTATCGGCGGCTGATGGACGAGATGGTGATTTTTGCCATTCGGTTGCAGGAACAGGCTGGCCTCGATGTCATCAGCGACGGGGAATGGCGGCGGGTGCACTACCTCGATGAATTCCTGCTGCGGGTAGGTGGCCACGAGAAGGTTCGATCGTTCGAGCACCAGGGTGAAAAAAGGGCTATATCCGGATCTCTCAACGAGATGAAGTGGGTGAAGGTGCCGTGGTTCCTGGCATGGGGGCGCGGTTAGAGTGTGCGGAACCTCTTCGGAATCTGCTCAGGGATGTTTATGTCTCCGACGGTAAGGAAGATCATATCGTTGAATGCGTCGAGTGTGCGGAATCCGCTGGCTCGGTTCTTGACGATTTGGACGATTCGGTTGAGGCCTTCGGCGATGGCGTTGGTAAGACGCGTGTTCACGAATGCGAGGACGCCGAAGAAGTGCTGTCGCAGGGTCCTGACGAACTTTCGCAGGGGTTCAAGTCGACTTCTGAGTGCGGACGTCGTCCAGCATTTCAGGAAGCGTTCGGCAGCCCAGGGCGCTTTGTATTCCCAGAACTGCTCGAACTCGTCCTTGAGTCTCCAGGCTCTATAGATTCGGTAGTTCGCCTTCTCCAGTGCTTTGAGTGTCCGAGTATCCCCTCTGGAGCGTGTCGCTGAGTGCCGGTAGAGGAGCCATCGGAGGCCCTTCATGGCTTTGCGCTCATCCGGGGCAGCTTTACGCCACTGGTCCTTACGGACCTCGTCAACGGCGGCATTGAGAGCCTTGACGATGTGAAAGCGATCGAGGACCAGCTTGGCATTCGGACAGTGTTCCTGGATGGCTCCGATGTAAGCTTCGCTCATGTCGCAGCAGGCCCACTCGATCTTGGATCTCCGGTAGGGACTGAGAGCCTCTGTGAAGAACCGATCGATCGTTTTACGCGCCCTGCCGCGGCCAACCCACACCACGCAGGAGCGGTCCAGATCGTAAACGAGCGTGGCGTACCTGTGACGCTTGGCGTAGGAGATCTCGTCGATCCCGATGGTTTTGAGCCCTCGGATACGATGACCTTCACGAAGCCGCGTGATGGATCGGTGAAGGAGATCCGACAGCGTCGAGGCAGAGATGCGCAGTAACTCGGACGCCGCCTTCTGCGTCATGGTCTGGCAGTAGCGCAGCATGGCATACTCGAAGCGATACGTCACCCGAGAGAACCGCTCCGCCCACGGAATCTCCTCGACCACACGACCGTGGGTAGGACACCGAATCTCCCGAGGATGGTAGAGAAGCCAGACCCTCCACCCGCACACCGGAATGTCACGCCACCGACGCGGATGGGGCATTGTGCGGACGATTTTACCTCGACGGCCGCACTCCGGACAACAACAACCATTCTTATGTGGCTTTACGGCGATGACGAAACAGCTTCTCCCCTCAAACCACCAGCTGACAACACGGAACCCCTTGAATCTCAGCAGTTTCGATAGTAATCTGCTCCCGGTCATAGGTCGCACCCCCTTCGCTTTGATTGTCCTACACACACAACCAAGCGTAGGGAACGATCTATGACCTTGTCATTCTATAGTTTCACCGTTGAGAAACCCGGATAGAGCCAAAAAAAGGTTACGACGGTTGTCACCGGCCGTATGCAGGGTGGGGCTCCGCTCTTCGTCGAGGAGGGGAATTCCTCGTCGAGCACACGAAGCGCTGCACCAAATACGCTTTGCCGGCCCCGTTTCTGCTTGCGATCCGTAAATGGGACGAGGAATACAGCAGCGACGCCTACCCGACGATGGAACACTACATCGAGCACGTCACGGAGCTGCTGGCAGCGGAGGCGACGGCGCTGGCTCAGACCGGCGTCGACATCATTCAACTCGACGATCCGGCGCTGACCTATCTATGCGATCGTCGATTGATGGGTGGGGAGGAAACTCACGACGATCGTCCTCGGCGCGAATGGGACATCGAGCGTCAGGTGCCGATGGCCCTTGACGCGGTCAATCAGATCGCTGCTGAGCTGCGGGTCGAGGTGCACCTGCATTGCTGTCACAGTGTTTACAAGAGGCAGAGCGACGTGACCGGCGATTACAAACCGATCATGCCCTTCCTGAAGGATGCACGGATCGACCGTGTCAACCTGGAGTTCGCGTATCACGGCACCGGCGAGGCCAGTGACCTGGCGTTGCTCCCGGATGGGATCGACGTCGGTATGGGTGTTGTGGATGTGCGTACGGAACAGATTCAGGCGGTCGAGGATATTGAGGAAATCGGCGCGGCCGGTGCTGCGATTGTCGAGCCAGCCCGGATCGCATTGAACCCCGACTGTGGGTTTGCGCCGGATTACGGTGAACCGCCGAGTATCGACGAGGCATACGAAAAGCTTTGTCGCCTAACGGAGGCGGCCGGGCGTCTTCGGCAACGTTTTGCCTGACAGCGCCTTCGGGGTGAGCACGAGGGCGAGCGCGTAATTCTCAATTTTTTAGAGACAATGCGTTGCCCTCGTCGCTGTGCTGTGCGCAGGGATGCTGTGAAGTAACACCAAAAGTGTCGACGTCGATAGTTTTGTGGAAACGTAGATAAAAAGGGCAATCCCACGTGAGGATTGCCCTTTTTGATGGTTTCTATAGCTGTCTTATGATGAAGCTTTGATCTCGCGCCGGCGGCGGTGGAGAACGGGCTCGGTGTAGCCGTTGGCGACGGATCGACCTTCGAAGACGAGGTCGAGTGCGGCCTGAAAGGCGATGCCGTCGAAACCGGGCGCCATCTTCGTGTAGACGGGATCGCCGGCGTTCTGGTCGTCGACGACGGCGGCCATCTTTTTGAAGGTTTCGATGATCTGATCGCGGTTGGTGAGGCCGTGGTGAAGCCAGTTGGCGATGTGCTGGCTGGAGATGCGAAGCGTGGCGCGGTCTTCCATCAGGCCGACGTCGTTGATGTCGGGAACCTTGGAACAGCCGACGCCCTGGTCGACCCAGCGAACGACGTAGCCGAGGATGCCCTGGGCATTGTTGTCGAGCTCGCGCTGAATGTCATCGGCGCTGAGGTCGCGGTCGAGCAACGGGGGCGTGAGGATATCATCCAGGCTGGCGCGACCGCGTGAGGCGAGGGCCTGCTGGCGTTCGCTGACGTTGATCTGGTGATAGTGCATCGCGTGGAGTGTCGCGGCAGTTGGCGAAGGGACCCACGCGCAGGCCGCGCCCGAGGTGGGATGGCCTCCCTTGGTGTCGACCATATCCTTCATCAGGTCGGGCATCGCCCACATTCCCTTGCCGATTTGGCCGTGGCCGGGGAGGGCGACTTCGAGACCGACATCGACGTTCCAGTCTTCGTAGGCGGTCATGAACTTCTGACCTTTGATTTCCGGCTTGGGCAACATTGGACCGGCCTCGACGCTGGTATGGATCTCGTCGCCCGTGCGATCGAGGAAGCCGGTGTTGATGAAGATGATCCGATCGCGTGCTTCGTGAATGGCGGGTTTGAGGTTGATGGTGGTGCGTCGCTCTTCGTCCATAATGCCGATCTTGATGGTGTTTGGCTCGAGACCGAGGACCTGTTCGACGCGTCCGAAGAGTTCAACAGTGGCGGCGACTTCCTCTGGGCCGTGCATTTTCGGTTTGACGATGTAGACGCTGCCGGATCGGCTGTTGGTGACAGAGCCGGTTTGCTTCAGGTCGTGGATGGCGCCGAGGACGGTGATCATCGCGTCGAGGAAGCCTTCGGGGATCTCTTCGCCGTCGGTGGTGGTCACCGCATCGGTGTACATATGAATGCCGACGTTGCGAACGAGCAAAGTACTCCGGCCGGGCAAAACGAGGTCGGATCCGTCGGGCGCAGTGAACACTTTATCGGGGTTGAGCCGGCGGGTGATGGTCTGCCCACCCTTTTCCAGCGTGGTCTCGAGACTTCCCTTCATAATACCAGTCCAGTTGCTATAGACGAGCGCCTTGTCTTCGGCGTCGACGGCTGAAACGGAGTCTTCGCAGTCCTGGATGGTGGTGACGGCCGCCTCGAGGATGACGTCCTTGACGCCGGCTGGATGGACCTTGCCGACGGGATGATCTGCGTCGATCTGGATCTCGACGTGGAGTCCGTTGTTGACGAATAGGATACTCGAAGGACTGTCGGGTGGTCCTGTGTGTCCGGCAAATTGAGCCGGGTCTTTCAGCCCGTTGTTCGATCCGTCCGAGAGAGTGATCTTGAGTGCGCCCGAGGCGACGGCGTAGCCTGTGGCGTCACCGTGAGAGCCGGAGGCAAGCGGTGCGGTCGCGTCGAGGAAATCGGAAGACGTGTCGACGACTTTCTGACCTCGTAGCGGGTTGTAGCTCGTTCCTTTCTCTGCACCGTCGTCCTCAGGGATGACGTCGGTCCCGTAGAGGGCGTCGTAGAGGCTGCCCCATCGGGCGTTGGCGGCGTTCAGGGCGTATCGGGCGTTGTCGACCGGGACGACGAGCTGGGGTCCGGCGATCTCACCGATTTCGGGGTCGACGTTGGCAGTCGTGACCTCGAAGTGATCGCCTTCGGACACGAGGTAGCCGACATCGTAGAGGAAGCTCTTGTAGTCTTCGGGATCGATGTCGCCGTCTTTGTTTTCGAGATACCAGGCGTCGAGCTGTGCCTGGAGGTCGTCGCGTTTTTTGAGCAGCGCTCGGTTCTTCGGAGCCAGGTCTTGCACGATCCCGTCCAGCCCTTGCCAGACTGAATCGGGGTTGACACCCGTGCCGGGTGCGATTTCATCTTTGACCACGTCGTGGAGGAGTTTGTGGACTTTGAGTCCACCGATTTCGATGTAGTCGGACACTTTGGTTCCTTTCGCGGCTCGATGGCGCGGCGAGGGTGCCGCGAGTGTTCAGTGTTCGGGAAGGCTAGGACAGCGTAAGATGCGGATGGCGGGCGTGCCTTTCAAGCGTAATTGCGCTGTACGTGGATCGAGGTGACAACTGAGTGGGTCGTCACCTCGTGGAAATGAAGCTGTAAGCGCCTTGATACCTAGGAAGCGAAGGACTTTTGTAGAAGATCGAGGTCGAGCTCGGGGTAGAGGGGATAGTTGTCGAGGAGGTCCTTCACTTTCTGACGTGCGCCGTCTAACGCTGACTTTTCAGTCTTGTAGCGTGCTTGACTCGGTTTCCCGGTTCGTTTGACGATCATGGGTTCCGTGGCGTCGAGAACGGTTTTGAAAATGCCGGCGATTTCTTTCATTTCGTCGACGCCCATCCCGAGCGTCGTGAGTGCAGGTGTGCCGACGCGGAGTCCGCTGGTGTACCAGGCGCCGTTCGGGTCGAAGGGGATGGTGTTGCGGTTGAGTGTGACGCGGGCTTCCCGCATTGCGCCTTCGGCCTGGCGTCCGGTGATGCCGAAGGGGCGAACGTCGACCTGGAGCAGGTGGTTGTCCGTACCGCCGGTGAGGACAACGATATCCTGATCGACCATCCCCTGGGCGAGCGCTTGCGCGTTGTCGACGATCTTTGCAGCGTAGGCGCAAAATTCGGGTGTGCTGGCTTCCTGGAAAGCGACGGCCTTGGCGGCCATCGAATGAGCGAGCGGGCCGCCGAGAACCATCGGACAGCCTTTGTCGATGTGTTCGGCGAATTCCTCGTTGCAGAGGATCATTCCGCCTCGAGGGCCCCGCAACGTTTTGTGGGTGGTGGTGGAGACGATGTGGGCGTGCGCGACGGGGTCGAAATCGTCGGTGAAGACTTTGCCCGCGACGAGGCCCGCGAAGTGGGCCATATCGACCATAAACACGGCGCCGACTTCATCGGCGATCTCTCGGAAGATGCGGAAGTTCACCTTTCGTGGGTAGGCGCTGTAGCCGGCAAGGAGGATGAGAGGGTTGACCGCTTTCGCCTGCTGGCGTATCTGGTCGTAGTCGAGGAGTCCGCTCTCTTTATTGACGGTGTAGGCGTGAGACTCGAACATCCTTCCGGACACGTTGACGCGATAGCCGTGAGTCAGGTGGCCGCCCGATGCGAGGTCGAGGCCCAGGAGGCGCTGGTTGCCGAGTTCTGCTCGCACGTCGGCCCATTTTGCGTCGTCGAGGTCGAAGGGGGATTTGGCACCGAGTTTTTCGAGAGCGGGGTTCTCGATACGTGCGGAGAGGATCGCCCAGAAGGCGACCATATTCGCGTCGGCGCCCGAATGGGGTTGTACGTAGGCGTGGTCGGCGCCGAATAGTTCGCACGCGAGCGAAGCGGCACGGGACTCGACGGCGTCGACGTTGTCGCAGCCGGCGTAGAAGCGATGGTCGGGAATGCCTTCGGCGTATTTATCGGTGAGGAGGTTGCCGAGCGCGAGCTGCGTGGGCAGGGAACAGTAGTTTTCACTGGCGATCATCTTGAGGTTCGCGCGCTGGTCGGCGAGTTCCTGGATGATGGATCCGGCCACGTCGGGGATGACGCCGGCGATGGATTCGAGCGATGCGAGATAGGCGACGAACCCGGGATCGGGGGAAGGATTCGAGGCGAGATAAGCGGAAAGAGGTGACGTGTCAGCCATTGAGTCCTCCCAACGGGTCGGAATCGAAGGGGGAGCATACAGAAAGATCGCCCGGGCATACGAGATTTCGGTCGCCCAGGCGTTCGGCGGGGATTGGGACGGCAGTTTCCACGTGGCTCGATGTTACGCTGCCACGCTGAGGTGTGCGCCCGTTACCATCGTCCATTCTGCGATGCGGCCTGAAAGATATCTCAATCGAAGACGATGTCAACGAGCGCGGTGTTGTGGAATCGAGCGCCTGTTGGAGATTGTCGGATCCCAGCCGACATCGGATTCGTAGGAAGGAGACAGCACTGTTCGCGATCAAACTGATGGTGGCGACGCTGATTCTGCAGGCGCCGGTGGATGCGCAAAGGACGATGGTGTTCGCCGCCTCGAGTCTGGCGTCAGTGGTCGAGGCATTGGCTCGAGACGCCGATCGAGAAGGTCTCAGCTGGAATGCGGTCTTTGCCAGTTCGTCGACGCTGGCCAGACAGATCGAGCACGGTGCGCCGGCGGATCTGTATGTCTCCGCACATCCGAGATGGATGGATTACCTGGAGGAACGCGACCATCTGGAACCTGCCACGCGTCAAGATCTGGTGGCGAACACGCTTGTCGTGATTGCTCACGCGGAAGATTCGCCGGCGGTCCAGATGGAAAGAGATTTCGACTTCGCCTCGACTTTCGAGGGGCGACTGGCGATGGGAGATCCCAGTCACGTGCCGGCGGGAATGTATGCGAAGCAGGCGCTGACCTCGCTGGGATGGTGGACGGCGCTCGCTCACAGACTGGCGCCCACGAAGGATGTGAGAGCCGCGCTGAGCTATGTCGATCTGGGTGAGTGTTCGGTGGGCATCGTGTATGCCACGGACGTTTCGATCGCGTCCAATGTGAGAATCGTCGCGGCCTTTCCTGCCGATGCGCACGATCCGATCGTCTATCCCGTGGCCGTCGTGAAGGGACGTTATTCGGATCAGGTTCGCAGGATCCTCGCTTTTCTAAACTCTGAAAGAGCGGGGGATGTCTTCAGGAGCCACGGATTTCGTGTGCTTGATTGAACATTTGGCGTGACAGCCTGCCCGCCGTAGCCTTCGGCGGAAGCTGCTGGACGGAAACTTGTCGGCTGTCGGCAGTGAGCTGTGGGCGGAAACGACGGTTTCGCCACTGTGCGAGGCGGAATGGGCGTTTCGGCTTGCCGCTGTCGGGACACTCGGCGTATATTCTTGAGAGTCGATACAATCACCATTCATCGAGGATCACCGATGACGGGTCAGACGCATTCGCGACGCGCTTTTCTTTGAGAGGAGCGCGCTTTTTTTATGTCTATGATGGAATGTCGATTTCCAACAGAATCCTGACCGAGGGCCGACATGGATAAACTGTTTCACGTGATCGAAGCGCAGCAGTTCGACCGACCGCTCCTGACGGAACTGTTCGCTGTGACGAAAGAGATGGAGGAGGTGGTCAGTCGATACGGATCGAACATCCTGAGCCGGCGGTTGATGGCGTCGCTTTTCTACGAGCCGAGCACACGTACACGTCTGTCGTTCGAATCGGCGATGTTCCGGCTCGGGGGGCAGGTGATCACGACAGAGAGCGCGCGTGAGTTTTCGTCGGCGGCGAAAGGAGAGACGCTTGAGGATACGATTCGTATCGTCGAGGGTTACAGCGATGTCATCGTGATCCGTCACTTCGAGAGCGGCTCTGCGCGACGCGCGGCAGAGGTTGCCTCGGTGCCCATCATCAACGCGGGTGACGGTCCCGGTCAACACCCGACGCAAGCGCTGCTGGACGTTTACACGATCCGGAAAGAGATCGGCAGACTGGACGATTTCAAGATCGCGATGGTCGGCGACCTTGCGAATGGGCGTACGGTCCGTTCTCTGACGTATCTTCTGTCGAAGTATGAGGGTGTCAAGATTTTCTTCGTGGCCCCACGCGTGGTGCGGATGAAGGATGATATCAAGGCACACCTGGACGAGCACGGGATCGCGTGGGAGGAGGCCGATGATCTGATCGCTGTCGCGAGGGACGCGGATGTGATTTACCAGACCCGAATCCAGCGGGAGCGTTTCGGCGACAGGATCGAGGATTACGAGAAGGCCCGGGGCAAGTATGTGATCGACGGAACGGTGATGGAAGCGCTACAGGACTCTTCCGTGGTTCTTCATCCGCTGCCGAGGGTCGATGAGATCGCCCCAGAGATGGACGGCGATCCACGCTCGGCCTACTTCAGGCAGGCGCACAATGGTCTATACATTCGGATGGCGTTGTTGCGGATGGTTCTGGAAAACTGAGTGAGGCGATATCCAAAATCCGATTGAAGATTTCCGATCTCCGAGAGAGGTCATCTTGTTCCGGTTGCGACTCCTGTTCGTCCTGGCGATCACAGCGTGCGCTGCACGTGTCGATGATGCTGTCCGACTGGTCTACACGCCTGAAGTGGGTCGCTCCTATCGCTACGAAGTCGAGATCGAGAAAGGTCTGGAAGCGACGGTTGTTCGCCACGTCGAAGCACGAACGAGCGACGGATTCAAGGAACGACATCATCTGATCAAATCGGGTGAGGAAGAAGATGTGACGTTCCAGGTGTCTACCCGTTATACGTCGGACGACCACCGCTTCGTGGACCTGGATTTCCCGACAGAAGCGGTGCGGGCAGGGGATGCCTGGCCGGGTCGGCTGGCAGAGAGGAAGACCTACTCTCAGCATATTGACTTCAGCTGGGAACTGCGATTGGTCGATGATCAGACCGCCGCGCTCTGATCGATGGCGGATTCGCCGATCAAGTGCAGAGTGTGTGGAAAGAAGATGGGTGTCGTACGCGGCTTTGAGGGCCGCGTTTTTTCGTTGTGTATTCCGTGTGAGGAGAAGCGGAAGCGCGCCAAAAAGCGGGGAGCGACTTGAAGATCGAGAAGATTCGGGCAGTGCACGTGGACGTGCCATCCGGGAGAGTGACGGAGGGACGCCGCGATCCTTGGACGGTTGATGCGGAAGTCGCGAATCCGATGTCTCGGTTCTCGGACTACAAGCCACACCGTTCGCTCTGGGGACCGAAGAAGTGGGGCACCGTGTGGGTTCAGGCGATCGCGGAAGACGGGACCTACGGTCTGGGACAGACATCGTTCGGCCGACCGGTTGCGTCTGTCGTTGACGATCACTTCGGGCCCGTACTCGAAGGTGAGAGCGTTTTTGCGATCGAGAAGTGCTCGGATATGATGTTCCGGATGTCGAAGCCGTATGGCAGTTCGGGTCTGGCATCGTGCGCGATGAGTGCGGTCGATCTGGCGCTGTGGGATCTGGCGGGGAAGCTGAAGGAGCAACCCGTGTATGAGTTGCTCGGGGGGCCTACGAAGGACCGTGTGTTCTGTTATGCGACGGGTAACGATACGGACTGGCAGTTGGAGCTCGGGTTCAAGGCGGTGAAGCTGGCGTGTCCTTACGGACCCGTGGATGGGCTCAAGGGGTTGCAAGAGAACGAGGCGCTGGTCGAAAAGACGCGCAAACTCGTGGGCGACGACGTGGAGGTGATGCTCGACTGCTATATGGCGTTCGACGTGGACTACACGATTCGATTGGCTCAGCGGCTCAGGCCCTTACGGGCTGAAATGGATCGAGGAGTTCCTGATTCCGGAGGACATCTACGGGCATAAAGCGGTGCGCGAAGCCATCGACTGGGTCTCTCTCGCGTCGGGCGAGCACCTATACAGCCACTATCCCTATCTCCGGATCATCAAAGACGGCTCGCTCGACATCCTGCAGCCCGACATCAACTGGGTTGGGGGGCTGACGGTCGCCCGCAAGATCGCCCACGCCGCAGAGGCAGCCGGACTCGATGTGATCCTGCACGGGGGCGCCGGGAACGCCTACGGCCAACACTTCACCTACGCGACGTCGAATTCGCCCTGGCTCGAATGCTTTGTGGGATCGCCACCGGGTGTGCCTCTCAAGGAGGCGTTTCCGCCCTGGCAGGCGGTTCCGGATGATGGATGGTTGACGCCACGGGAAGCGCCGGGATTCGGGATCGAGGTCGAAGAGACCTGGATTCGACCGTTCGAGTATTGAACCACCAAGAAGCTAGAACACACTTCGACTCCGCTCAGTGCAGGCTCCGGCACGAAGACGCGAAGGCTGTGACGGTGGACCGTAGACTGTGACGCCTTGCGATAATTCTCCGCCCGGCTTAAGCTATTCGCAGAATAGGCAGAATCGTTTCAATACGGTTAACAGTGGAGACCGTTCCCTAATGAGTTGAGGGTCACCTAAGATCTGGCGGCCATGCGACATAGTGCCATAGGAGTACTTACAAGGCGCAACTGCCAAAAGCGGTTGTCGGACCTACGCCTGATGTCCCTTTCTTTACGCGAACGCGTTTGGCACATTCCGGGGGATCGGGACGCGAAACGCTCTCGACCTCCGACGGGTCCGCCATCGGCAGCACCGCCAGGGAGACGGCCGATTTTCTACCCCGCTTCGCCATTTTCGGGAAGCACCTTCAAAGCCGCCTTGTCGACAGACGCAAGCTCTTGTTTTTGCACTGGTTTAAGTGTTTCCGACACCTGAAAAACCCCCCTTTCGTCGACAACGGCCGCGATGCGCCCTCCGGAACTAAAATTAGGACGTTTTAGTAGAAGAAACGGTCCACTACCGGTGTCCAAAAAAGAGAGCTGACCGTTTCCACCCCCCCTACCCCCCTGGTGCGGGCCTCGGGCCAGCGACGCGCCCAGGGCCAACACCGCGCACCCCCTATGCCCGCTGGGACCTGGCCCTAGCCACGTCTTGAGCCTAATCGGTCGAAACGCGCTATTTTCGCGGTTCGAGAGCCTATTTCTCGCGCGTGTGGGAAAATGAAAAGGGCGCGGTCTACATCGGGACGCCCAGAGAGTTCATCCTCCCTTATCTCCGGTCGTCAGTTCTTGGTGCGTGAGAATGCGAATAGCGTAATCTGGGCGGGAATCTATCGTAAGCCGTAACACGTAGACAGACGATAACACGCACAGTATCGAACAGGGTATAACAGCGGCCCGATGCTGAAGCGACGGTCTTGCCCCACATATTTTCACAATTCCTTAATTTTTTAATACGGCAATGAATAGTGGCCCCGAGGCCACTATTAAGAGAAGAATATTACTTGATAAGATACGATACTGCTAAGTTGTGTATAACTCGTTGATTATCAAAGATTTCCGCTTCAGCAAAGTGGTGTTTTGCCGATCCATAGAACGTGCAGAGGAGGTACCCTGCATATGCCATTGGCCGGCATTTTGGATGGACAACCGATCTTGAATCGGGGCGCGCAGGATGCGCGTCGACTGGCGCTGGACGGACATATGAACTCGAGCGTGAGGGGGCAGCCACTTCCACCGAGGGTGGACGAGCCTACCGAGACACGAGCAGAGAAACTGAAGCGGGTGCGGGAGCAAGTCAGAGAGGGCTATTACGCCAACCGGGATGTTCTGAGAGATGTCGCTGACGCGCTGATTATGAATCCCGCCCCTTTCGAAGCCCTGAACGAAAAAGAGGAAGAATAGAAAAACAAAACCCAATGTGTTTTACGAAGAGCCGACGCACGATGTTGCGTCGACTTTTTTCGTTTGACCGATGAGGTCGGAGGTCCGCGGTGGTAGGGTAGGAGCGGCCGCTGAGCGGAGTCGAAGTGCCGCGACAAGGCCGAGATGACAGAGGAAAGCAAAGACGACAGAAGACAGTAAAAAACGGCTTCGTACCATTGCCAGTGGGGGCAACCCATCGACGGAGTTCATCCCGAGCGAAGTCGAGGGCCTCAGGATGTACTTCCGGACTGCGAACAGGACTGGCAGCTCCGGATGGCGCGAGTTGACACACATTGGTGTGCCGTGCATCTTTATTGGCCTGCCACGTAAACTCTTTACAATCAGGTTGATCGGCTTGTCTTCTGGTCCTTTGTCGAGCGGCCGACGTGTTCGAAAAGGACGATTCAGAATCCAGGAGTCCTACTGCCGTCGAGGTTGAATGATGGGTGACCTTTTAGAGGTCGAACACCTCCAGGCTGAGCCCGGACAGACCACGCGGGGTTATCTCGACATCGCGGAGCTTCGTGACGGCACACCGGCTCGTCTGCCCGTGGCGTTGATCAACGGCGCCAAGGACGGTCCGACATTCTACCTGCAATCGATCAGCGATGGGGACGAGCTGAACGGTCTGGCGGTCGTTCGTCGGATTCTGAGCCGGGTCGACGCGGCCGCGCTTGCGGGACAGATCATTGCCGTCCCGATTCTGAACATCCACGCGTTCCAGGCACATCAGGCTTACAGTCCGGTCGATGGAAAGAAGATGAATCGCTGCTTTCCGGGGCGAAAGGACGGGACGTCGAGCGAGCGAATCGCCCACCGCCTCTTCCAGAATGCGATCCTCCAGTCCGACTACTGCGTGGATCTTCACCAGGGTGGGATTCGGCCGATGGTCGACGAGGTGCGGGTCCGCGTTGATAAGAGAAAGCGCATCCACCGGGCGTGTCTGGATATGGCACGCATCTTCGGGATCGGATACATCCTGGATTCGCGCGGTCCAGATGGCCAACTGGCTCGGTGCGCCCCGGATGAAGGTATCCCCACGATCGATCCCGAGCTTGGGGGATGCCCGGGGTGGGATGCATCGAGCATCAAGAAGGGCGTGACCGGGGTCGAGAACCTTCTGAAACATCACGGTCTGATCAAGGGCAAACCGGTCGTGCCCGACAAGCAGACCGTGGTCGATGGCTTTTTGAGTCTTCTGGCGAACCGCGGCGGATTCGTGGAATACCGGGCCCAGCTTTACGACCACCTGCAGAAGGGAGATCCCGTGGCGGACATCACGGATCCCTTCGGTGAGGAGCTGGAGACGCTCCTCGCGCCCGAAGAAGCGATCTTGTGGTCCCACGCATTGAGACCGACTGTTGCGACGGGTGAGTGCGTGGCTACGTTGGGCAAGAACGTACGGTCGATCTGAAGCGATGAAACGCTTTCTCGGGTTGGATGTGGGAACGACCACGATTACAGCCCTTGTGCTGGACCTCGATACGGGCCGAATCGTCGCCCGATCGACGCCGAACGACACGGAGATCACGTCATCCGAGGGTCGGCGTCAGGGTCGGAGCGAGTGGGACCCGACGCGGATCCTCGTTCGTGTTAAAGAGGCCATCAAGGAAACGATTTCGGGGTGCGAATCGGAGGTGGAGGCGGTCGGTGTGACGGGCCAGATGCACGGAATGCTGGTGGTTGGCGAAGATGGCAACCCCTGGGTCCTTTCATCGGGTGGCAAGACCAGCGGGGAACCGAATTGCTACTGGGAGGGCCATCCGCCGTCGATCGTTTGGCGATGGCGTCGGGCCCGGATGTGTGTGTGGCCAAGACGGGATATCTCGGTTCGACGCTGACGTGGCTCGCCGTGAGCGAAGCGCTACCCCGGTTTCTTTTCTGCCCGATTATGTCGTGGCGGCGATGACGGACACCGCCGTCGTAACGGATCGCACGAATGCGGCCGGTTCCGGTCTTTACGATGTCGTGTGCGACACGTGGGATGAAGCACTGATTGGGGCAGGATTTTTTCCACCGACGGCCCTGCCCGAACTCAGACCATCGGGCACCGTGGCGGGACCTTTGAGTGCGAACTGGGCCCAGATAATCGGCCTCCAAGCCGGGATTCCGGTGATGGTCTCGTGTGGCGACAATCAGGCGAGTTTTGCGGGGAGCGTTGCCGACTACGACGAGATCGCGCTCATCAATATCGGGACGGGCGGTCAGGTTTCCGTTCACGCGAAGGAAGCGGTAGGGGCGCCGGGGCTGGAGGCTCGACCGTTTATGGACGGTCGGTATCTGCTGGTCGGTGCCGGATTGGTCGGAGGTCGTACGTTCGCGTGGCTCCGTGATTTCGTGGCGGCGGTCGGGCGAGATGTGTTTGACGTCGCGATCGAATCGGATGCGATTTACGACACTCTGACACGTTTAGCGGGCGAGGTCGATCCCGGCGCTGACGATCTGGCTTTTGAGCCGCTGCTGACTGGCACGCGTGAGGCTCCGGATCGCCGGGGGGTGATGGCGGGAATCGGGACGAGCAATTTCACCCCAGGGCATCTGTGTCGGGCCCTGTTCGAGGGCGTTGCGGAGCAGTTTCGCCTGCTGTATGAGGCGGCGATCGCTACAGGTACAAAGCGAAGGACGAGGCTGGTCGGAGCAGGGAATGGGATTCGGCGGAATCCGGTGCTGAGGGAGATTTTGGAGGCGTCGTTCGAGTTGTCGATGCAGCTGCCCGAACACACGGAAGAAGCGGCTTACGGTGCCGCCCTGCTGGCCAGCGTGGGGACGGGAGACCGTGACAGTCTGGCGGAAGCGTCCTCGGTGATTTGTTACGCCGGAGCGTCAGGCCTAGGTCGTGCTGGCGTCTGAGATGATGGCGCGTATGGCGGGCTTGAGGAAGAAGTCGTCGAGCGGAAGCTTTCCGAATTCACGTGCGAAAATCTGGACCTGGCTTCGGACGTCGAGTTCGCGATCGAGGATGAATCGCCGTTCGCCCTTGATGACGCAGAAGCCACCCGGGCGGCCCTCGAGATCGGTTCGGGCGACGTCGATGTCGAGCCGCTCGGCGAGGGCTTCGAATTCCTGGAGAAGTTGCTCGTTGGTCATTTGCAGAAACCAGTGTTCAGCGTTCGGTGTTCAGGAAAAACCACGTCGCGATTGTTATGGCTCTGAAGTGACAGTACGCAAACAGGGAGTTCGATTCAACCGATTGGATGATCGAAGCCATTCTGTTCGACAATGACGGGGTGCTCGTCGATACAGAGCCCGTCTACATCCGGGCGTGTATCGAAGCGGCGAGAGAGGCTGGACATACGGTCACGGCCGATGATTACGTCCGGCTGACGATGACGCAGGGTCTGAGCATCTACGGTGAGCTTGGATTGAAGGAAGCGGACATCAATTCGCTGCGGAAGAAGCGAGATACGCGCTACGGGGAGTTGCTCGCCGGTCAGGATCTCGTGTTTCCTGGTGTGCGTGAGACGATCGCCGCCCTCGGAGCACGGTTGCGACTCGCCGTGGTGACGAGTTCTTACAAACCCTACTTCGACCAGATTCATTGCGATTCGGGACTCCTCGAGCACTTCGAGTTCGTTCTGACCCGCGAGGATTTCGTGAATTCGAAGCCGAATCCGGAGCCGTATCGGCGAGGGCTGGAACGATTGGGAATGGATGGGACGAGGTGTCTGGCGGTCGAGGACTCGACACGCGGTGTGGCATCGGCTGTCGAAGCCGGGATACCTTGTGTGGCCGTTCCGACCGACTTGACGAAGGACGGCGATTTTAGTCGAGCCTTACGGATCGTGGAGAAGATCGAGGATGTCGTTGACGTTGTGGATGAGATGACGGGATGAAGCGATAGCACGCTCGAAAGTGAGGAGAATGTGAACGGGACGGTTGAAGCGATCTTCGTGGCTGGCAAGGGCGGCGACCCGATGCAGCGCGTGGACAAAGTGGCGGCGGTGAAGGACGGTGGTCTGCGTGGCGATCGGTATATGGAACGAACGGGCTACTGGACGGATGTGGATGAATGTCAGGTGACGTTGATCGAGGGAGAAGCGCTCGATTGGATTGCGTCTGAAACAGACGTGAAGGTTCAGAGCGGTGAGCACCGACGCAACATCGTGACGCGTGGCGTCGATCTGATGAAGCTGGCGGGGAAGCGGTTCCGCGTGGGCGAGGCGGAGTTGGTGTTCGATCGTCCCCGTCCGCCCTGCTGCTACATTCAGACGATCACGCAGAGGGGAATGATGAAGGTTCTGGGAGGGCTCAACGGCGGGATTTGCGCACGTGTTCTGTCAGATGGAATAATTCGATCAGGCGACACGATCGCTCTGACGGACGGAACGGGAGGCTGATGGTGAAGCCCGGTGTTTTCTGTACGGTGTTCCAGCGCGATTCGGTCGAAGCCGTCGTGGACGCGATCGTGGATGCCGGTTTCGTTGCGACGCAGTTTCACGCATCGTCGGCCGGGGAGCAGCTGATCGCCGGTGTGCTCGAGGACGAGCTTTGCGCTCGGATCCGGTCCGCGTTCGAGCGTCGAAAGCTCGAGATGGCGGCGCTGTCGGGCACGTTCAATATCATTCACCCGGACTCCGCTGTTCGTGATGGCGATTTCCGTCGGTTCGATGGGCTGGCTTCGTGCTGCCACGAGCTGGGCACGGGGACGATGACGCTCTGTACAGGCACGATGGACCCGGACTATATGTGGCGCCGTCACGCCGAGAACGGGTCGAAAACAGCGTGGGATGCGATGATCGAGTCGCTCGGACGACTGGCCGAAATCGCGGAGGCGCGAAACGTGACGCTGGCGTTCGAGCCCGAAGTGTCGAACGTGATCGATACGGCAAAGAAGGCGCGCGAGGCGATCGACACCGTAGGGTCCGATCGGATCAAGGTCTGCATCGATGGGGCCAATCTGTTTCACGCTGGAGAGTTGCCGCGAATGAAGGAGATTCTGGACGAGGCGTTCGACCTGCTGGGTGCCGACATCGTGATGGCCCACGCCAAGGATTTGTCCCAAGACGGCGAAGCGGGGTACGATGCCGCAGGCACTGGCCAACTGGATTACGATCGCTACGTTCACAATCTGCGTGAGATCGGCTACGACGGCACGATCGCGCTCCACAGCTTGAGTGAGGATCAACTCCCGTTCAGTCGCGATTTTCTGTTTGAAAAACTGGGAATGTCCCTCTGAACGTTTCCACGCCAGGTCAGCTCTCCACCGAACGCACGATAGAGGATTCTGGCGACACGATCTTTCACGTGTCGTGCCCCCCCGGTCTGGCCCGTTTGCTGAAAATCGAGCTCGATTCCCTCGGATTCGAATCCACCGGATCCCCTTCGGCCGGTGCCAACCTGAAGGGTTCGATCGAAGATGCCTACCGAGCTTGTCTATGGTCCCGCGTGGCCACGCGCTTGCTCTGGCCGATCGCGCGGTTCCCCGCACCGAACGAAGATGCCCTGTACGACGGTGTTCGCAAGATTCCGTGGGAGGATCATCTCGACGTCGACGCCACACTGGTCGTCGATGCGCATACGGTTCGATCGACCATCACACACTCCCATTTCGCGGCGTTGAAAGTGAAGGATGCTGTCGTCGATCGCCTACGCGATCGTTTCGGCCACCGGCCCTCCGTCGATCTGCAGGATCCCGATCTTCGAATCAATCTCTACCTCTATCAAAACGAAGCCACTGTCGCCATCGACCTGAGTGGCCACGGTCTCCACCGTCGCGGGTATCGTCAGGCGGGCCACGAGGCTCCGATTCGGGAGAATCTGGCGGCCGCGATCCTGATGCAGGCGGGATGGCCGGATATCGAGGGGCCGCTGCTCGACCCGATGTGCGGATCGGGGACCTTTCTGGTCGAGGGTGGGCTGATGGCGGCTGATGTGGCTCCGGGACTTTTGAGACAGCGATTCGGGTTCGAAGGATGGCTGAAGCACGATGTTGGAGCTTGGAAACGTCTTCGAATCGAAGCGGAAGGGAAACGACGAACGATCGGACGTCCCATTGTCGGGTATGACGTGGATCCCGAGGCGGTGGCTCTGGCGAAACGACACGCGTCCCGGGCCGGGTTGGGCGAGTTCATTCTAGTGGAGCAGCACGATTTGTCCTCGATGACCGATCTGGATTCGCAAGTTCCCGGATTACTCGCGACGAATCCACCCTACGGAAAGCGGATGGGCGAGTTGGACGAGGTTCGTGGATTGTATGCCACGCTGGGGGAAAAGCTGAAGGAGGGTTTTGCCGGATGGATGGTCGCGCTCTTTACGGGGAACTCGGAGCTCGGTTCGGCCGTGCGTTTGCGTCCGAGAAGATCTTACGTGTTCGACAATGGGGGGATCGAGAGTAAGCTTCTGTTGTACAAGATGGATGCGAGACGCGGCCGAAGCTCTGCGGACAATTCTGGTGATGGTTTGGAATCCAAGCAGAGCGGAGCAGGCGAGAAGGCGAGCCCTTCGATACGCGACCTGCGGTCGCCACTCAGGACAGGCAGGCGTGGTGAGGTGGACTTCATCGCGAGGTCTTCTGCAGATGGTGTTGAGATGTTTGCGAATCGGTTGAGGAAGAACCTGCGGCATTTTGGGAAATGGGCTCGGCGACAGGGGATCGACTGTTTTCGGGTGTATGATGCGGACCTTCCTGATTTTCCGTTCGCCGTCGATATCTACTCGGGATCCGACTGCCGTTGTGCACTCGTACAGGTTTACGAGGGGGAGCGGCTGGATGAGGGAAAGCTCGGCGCAGGGATCGAAGCGGTCGGAACCGAATTGGAGATTCCAGCGAACGACGTGATCATGAAGAGGCGGCGGAGACAACGGGGGGATGCCCAGTACGATCGCGTGGCGAATGAGGTCCGCGAAGTGGTCGTGGAGGAAGGACCGGCTCGTTTCTGCGTGAACCTGACGGATTACGTCGATACAGGTCTGTTCCTGGACAACCGGATGGTGCGGGATCTCATCAGGAACAGGGCAGACGGTGTTCGATTCCTGAATCTGTTCGGCTACACGGGGACCGCGTCGGTTCACGCGGCTCTGGGTGGCGCCGTTTCGACGACGACGGTCGATCTGTCGAACACCTATCTGGATTGGGCGCGACGAAACCTGTCGCTGAACGGGTTCGACGATGACGCGCACGGATTCGTCCGCGCAGACTGTCTCACGTGGCCACAATCGGCGATGGAACGATACGATCTGATCTATCTGGATCCGCCGACATTCTCGAACTCGAAGGCGATGGATGTGTCGTTCGACGTTCAGCGTGACCACGTGGATCTGATCGAACAAAGCCTGCGACTGTTGTCCGATCGCGGAACGCTTCTCTTTTCCTGCAATCGGAACCGTTTCGAGTTGAAGATGGAGGCACGAGAAGGGCTACGGATACAGAATCTGTCGGGGGCGACGCTACCGAAGGATTTCGAACGGCGGCGGGCGTATCATCACTGTTATGTGCTCAAGAAGGCGTAGGGGTAATACATCCCTACGACCCAATACCTCCGTGTGATGCGATAACCAAATGAATAAACCGAATATTCTGATTATCCAGGCCGATCAACACAGGTGGGATTGTCTGGGGGCGACAGGCAATCCCGACGTGCGTACACCCAACATCGATGCAATCGCGAATGATGGGGCAACGTTCGATCAGTCGTTTTGCCCGTATCCGGTTTGCACGCCTTCGCGGTATTCCTTTCTGACGGGTCTCTGGGTCCATCAGCACCTGGGATGGACGAACCACTGCACGATTCCGAACGGGATGGTGACCTTCCCGCGTATTCTGCGAGATCACGGTTACCGGACGAAGGCGGTCGGGAAAATGCATCTCACGCCCACGTATCTGGATGTGGGATTCGAGGAAATGCAGCTGGCGGAACAGAATGGTCCCGGCCGGTACGAAGACGACTACCATCGGTACCTGCGCGACGAAGGGTTGTGCGATGCGGTCGATCTGGTCGATCAGGAGCGAGAGTATCGCCCCAGAGCGACCCCGGCGATACTGGGACACATTCGGGGCGCTCGTGTCGGATCTGGATGAGGCCCACCACTCGACGACGTGGATCGGGCTATCGAAACACTGGATTCGTGGGAAGGCGAAGGCAACCTGCTGATGGCGAGCTTTATCAAGCCGCACCATCCGTTCGATCCGCCCGCGCCGTGGCACGAGATGTACGATCCGTCGTCCCTGACGCTTTTACCCGGCTGGACGGATCCCGAGGACATTCTGTTCAGCAAAGGATATTTTCCGCACGCGGATCTGAATGAACGGAAGCTGCGACGGGTGATGGCTTACTACTATGGATCGATTTCTCACATCGACCATCACCTGGGCCGGATGATCGATTCGTTGCGTGCGAGCGGGCTATACGACGATACGTTGATCGTCTACAACAGCGATCACGGTGAGTATCTGGGGTTCCACCATATGAAAGGGAAAGGGAACCGGATGTACGATCCGCTCGTCCGCGTTTCCGCTGATCGTCAAGTGGCCGGATCAGACGCGCGAAGCTCTACGACGGGACGATCTGGTCAACACGATCGATCTGGCGCCTACTTTTTTGAACGCTGCAGGATGTGAGGTTCCCGATACGATGGGCGGGTTCGATCTGCGTGAGGAGACGTCGCGAGAGACGATGTTCGTGGAGTCGGGACGCGGGTCCGAATATATGGCTCGGTCCAGGACCCATAAGCTGCTCTTGTGTGAGGAGTCCGCATTCGATCGGCTTTACGACCTGGAGAACGACCCACTGGAGATGACGAACGTGCTTCGCCGGAGCGAGCACGCGGAGGCACGGGATGGTTGCGTGATGAGCTGATGCGGTGGGCGTTGTTCGATGCACGGACCGTGGTCCATTTGGATGAGCACGCGCAGGTGGTGGCTGGACGGCCCGAACCGGATCCAAAGGGAAAGGAATGGCAGTCGATGTATGGTTACTTCGCGGGGATGATGGAACGCGTTTTCGAGGCCGGACGTGTTTGACATCGTCTGGTGCGACGCGCAGGAGTTGACGGTGGCGGGTCAGGGTTTCGTGGACACGGCATTGCCCTACGATCGGCTTCCGGCTCGGGCGGAGGGTGTGGTTCGACCGGAGGTCTGGAATCTCAGTCGGCATTCGGCAGGTATCCGCATCGGGTTCCGGACGGATGCGACGTCGATTCATGCGCGCTGGACACTGACGGAGGCACAACTCGCCAAACACCATATGGCGGCCACGGCGGTGAGTGGACTCGACCTTTACGTCGACCTCGGCGATGGATACAGGTGGGCGGGGATCGGTCGGCCGGAAAATTTCCCCGACAACGAAGCGGTCCTGCTGGATGGTGCGGTAGAGGGGAAAAAGCGCTGTTTGATTTATCTACCGCTCTACAATGGTGTCTCGTCCGTGTCGGTGGGGGTGCCCAAAGGGTGTGCGCTCGAGTCTATTCCGGATCTGGCGGAGTCACTGCCCATTCTGTTCTATGGCACGTCGATTACGCACGGCGCGAGCGCTACGAGACCAGGCAGTGCGCACGTGCAGAAGATCGGTCGGGGCCTGGGGCTTCCGACGATCAACCTGGGCTTTTGGGGTAATGGAAAGATGGAGCCAGAGGTCGCCGAGCTCGTGGCCGAGGTCGACGCACGTCTCTATCTGATCGATTGCCTGCCGAATATGGATGCCGATCTGGTCACGGAGTGTGGCGAAGCGTTCGTCCAGATTGTGCGAAAAACGCGACCGACCGCCCCGGTCCTGATGGTCGAGGATCGCACGTATGGGGACGCCTTCGTCAATCCAGGTCGGGCGCATCGAAATGAGACATCCCGCGCAGCCTACAAACCTATCTATGAAAACTGAGTTCGTCGGATCCGAACCTCTACTATCTGGAGGGGGCGGGACAGCTGGACACGGATGATACGGTCGACGGGTCCCATCCAACGGATCTGGGATTCGCCCGGATGGCGAACGTTTTTTCGACGAAAATCCGTGAGATACTCGACGCACGGTAAGTGAGGGAGATCTATGGCTTTTGAGATACACGAAATCGATGGTGAGATCAAAGGCGCCTACGGTTTGACGGTTGCCGATATGAACGGGAATGGGCGTCCCGATGTCGTCGCAGGCTCGTTGGGTGACAAGATGATCGCGTGGTACGAAGGCCCCAATTACAAGAAGCACGTAGTGTCGACGGATCACGTTGGGACGATCTGTGTCGCGACGCACGACGTGACGGGTTCGGGCAGACGGGACATCATTGCGGGCAGCGGGTTCAGCCGGCGGGATCGCTCGATCACCGAATACGTTCATTGGCTCGAAGCGCCGGAAGGTGATGGGGAATGGAAGAGTCATTTGATCGATGAGCTCCCCTATGCCCATCGGCTCGGGATGGTGGACGTGAACCAGAATGGCGAGCCGGTTCTGATCGTGGCGGCGATCAGAGGCGTGGACGGCAATATAGAGGACTGGCGCGATCCGGGCCCGATCTGGCTGTTCGAGATTCCGGAAGATCCTTACGGGAAATGGACACGTCACCGAATCGGCGAAGCGTGCCTGAGCCACGGCTTCTCGGTGGGTGACGTCGACGATGACGGTCGAATGGATGTGTTGATCGGTTCGCGAGATGGCCTGCTGTGGTATGAGCCACCGGCAGAGGATCTGGGCGATCCCTGGACCCGCCACGTCATCAGCGAACTGGAAGCCAGCGAAACGTGGACGGCGGACCTGGATGGGGATGGGTTGAACGAGATCTTTTCGATCGAGCCGTGGCACGGGAACGAGCTGGCGTGGTATAAATGTGTGGGCGGGGATTTACGGACCGGCCCGTGGGAACGGCATCTGATCGACGATTCGTTGAATCGGGGTCACTCGGTACAGTGTATCGACATCGACGGCGATGGCAGAATGGAGATTGTTTCCGGCTACAATGGCGAAGGACACACGCTCAGTCTCTATCGAGCCAAGGACGATACGTTCGAGACGTGGGATCGGGAAGCGATCGACCCGGGCGGCCTCGGGATCGGGCAGATGGTGATCCTGGATATGAATGGGAGCGGTGCGCTGGACATCGTGGCGACGGGGATGTCGACGAGTAATGTGAGGTGGTACGAGGGGGGTGGTGCTCGTTAGGTGGCGGGGTGCTAGGGAGGAAGAGCGGGGTTCTCAGGAACTGAGAACTGTTGGCCGTGGACCGTTTGCCGGGGAAACCCTGGTCCGTTGCTGCTGATCAGGGAGGAGATCGATGAAGGTCTTGACATCGGCGGAGGCGGTCAACGGCCCTCTAGTTATAAACCACGTTGTTTCGGCCGGCGCGCTTGGCTTCGTAGAGACGGTCGTCGGCCCGCTTGATCATTCGTTCGGGGTCGGCGGCGTCGACGTCTTCGGGATGGGAAGAGATTCCGGCGCTGATCGTGATCTTGACCGAGCCTCCATCGACACGGAATTCGTGGCTTTCCACGTTTTCGCGCAGACGCTCGCCGAAGATGGCGGCGCCCTCGCGTGACGTGTGGAGGAGCATAATGAGGAATTCTTCGCCGCCGTAGCGAATGACAGCATCTTCCTGGCGACAGAGCACCCTTACGAGATGGGTAACCTCTTTGAGGACGAGGTCGCCGGCGTCGTGGCCGTCGTTGACGTCCTTGAAGTGGTCGATGTCAAACATCAGGCAAGATACAGGAATATCGTGGCGGGAGGATTCGGCCAGCCGAGCCTTGAGGAAGGGATCGAGGGCCCGCCGATTGTAGGCGCCTGTCAACGGATCAGTCAGCGACAGTTCCGACAGGCGCTTGTATTCTTCGAAGATCTGATCGAGTTTCAGTTTCTGTCGGACAAGGGCCCTGACGCGGGCGGCCAGTTCCTTGGGGTGGAATGGCTTGACCAGGAATTCGACGGCGCCGAGGTCGAGACCCCTGACCCGGGTGTCGACTTCGTCGGTGGCTGAGATAAAAACGACGGGGACCGCATCGTAACGGGGTTCGACCCGGATCGATCGAAGGACGTCGAAGCCGTGTTCGTCGGGGAGCGCGATGTCGAGAAGGATCAGATCGGGAATACGGCGAGACAGGAGCTCGAAGGCGTCCTGGCCGTTCGTCGCCGTTTCGATATCGAGGTTTTCCCCCCGAAGGGCGGTCTTGAGCAGGGTTAGCTGAGCGGTGTCGTCGTCGACGATGAGCAGGCTAGGCATTCGGGTCCCAGTCCGATGGCAGTCAGTTGGAACGTGAAAGCCGAAAGGTACTCGAATGGACGGTCGCAGGAAAGCGAATAATGAGAGGAACGGCCTGTGAAATCTGATACTTAGAGCGGTCCTGCTACTCACCCTCGCGACGCGGCGTGACTAGCGCTTCGCCATCTTCTTCGATCAGCGGGCGGTTATAAACATAGGGGGGCTCCAGGACAGCCTTCTGGGCCTCCGTCAGTTCGGACACCCATCCGGACAAGCTTGTTTCGTAGACCCTCCGATGTAGTGCAGATATTTGGGTGTGTAGCGATAGAAAAGCGAGCGTCGCTCGTGGTTCGCAGTCCACGGGAGCGTGCCGTGCGTGGTGGCTTCGTTGAAAATGACGAGGTCGCCAGCCTTCATCGGGACGTGATACACGATTTGACGATCCGCTGTCCACTCGGCGATGTCGCGCGGGATGGGATAGTTCGTCTTATGGCTGCCGGGGATGACGCAGAGTCCGCCGTCGCCCGGGTTGACGTCGGCGAGCTGATACTGGCAGTTGATCAGGCCACACCGCATACGGCCATTCTGATACGCGTAGAAGCGGGAGCCGTTGAAGTTGACGGCGCCGTGACCGTGCAGGGAGAGGCCTTCCGTCCCCTTCTTCGAGGTATAGATGAAGAGGTCGTGATCGAGCTTCCAGCCACGGCCGAGGAGGGTGTTGAGATAAGGGTTCGGAATAAATAAACGGTCGATCTCAATGTTGAGCCATTGGCCGGATCGTGTAGTTCCAGTCGCCGTGGAAATCGTGCGGAGTGAGATCGATTTGGGTCATCTGTTCATCGGTCACCTTGACCCCGTTAGGGTAGGGTCGCTTGTCGATCTCGGAGCGTACTCGGAGACCGGCTTGAGTGGTCGTTCCGGCAATGAGATTCACGGTTGCAGCCAGGCTGACCAGGGGCTTGCCTTGCCAGTTCATAGCGATGAAGGAGAACAGGCGATGTTCGATCTTGTTCCACTTACTAGTGCCAGGAGGGTAGTGGCATACGGTGATCGTCAGGCCAGTGCGATTCGCAAAGCGCTGCAGCTCCCACTTCCACAGCCGCGTCTTGGCGCCGTTGCTGCCGCTGCGTCCGCCGTGATTAGCAGACGCGTCGAAGTGCCGTAGGCGGGCCGTCCCATGTTCTTCCACCAACTTCGGATCGCATTCACGGCGAAGCTGGCCGTGTCGTGATCGATACCGACACTTACCCAGCCTTCATCACGGCTCAGATCATACACTCCATAAGGGATCGCCTTGCCCTGAGCAGGCACTATGAAATCGTGTACCTTCACACGCTCCGGGTCTCCCTTGGGTCGCCATTCTCGGCCAGGATTCTTGAAGTCGCCGATCAACTCTTTCTTCTTGGTGTCCACCGAGATAACGGGAAGGCCCTGCTGCTGCTGCTGGCTAATCCGATCATCGAGGTAAACGAACTGAGCGTCCCGATCCGGGTGTGCAGATCCCTCCCTTGTCTTCCGATTCGCCTGCAGCGTGTAATCGTGTTCGTGCAGGAGATTGGCAACGATCCTGGGGCTCACCGAATGCCCCATCGCTTGCAACTCGGCGGCCAGTTTGCGAGTGCTCTTCGATGTCCATCTCAGAGGATTGTCGTCAGGCGACCCCGCAGTCGTTGGCTCGACCAGATCATTCAGGTCCTGCCACAGCGTCGGGTCCGTGTCGGCCTTCCGCTTACGACCGCCGCCTGGACGCCGGATGCGAGCCGGGTCCAAAGGTTCGTCCGACCTCAACTCCTGAATGCCACGAAAGATCCGCTCTCTGGACATTCCTGTCGCCAGAGCCACAATCGCGATCCCACCGTGACCCAACGCTTCGGCTTCCGTGGCGGCCCACAGACGACGCGTGCGTTCCGTCAGCACCGGAGCCAAGGCTTCATACTTCGTTCGGAGAGTTTCGACGTCCACACTCCGAGCGTAAGATCATTACCTTGAAAAGTGCAGCACTTATTTCGTGGCAAACCCTAAACATCCCTGAGCAGATTCCGAAGAGGTTCCGCACACTCTAACCGCGCCCCCATGCCAGGAACCACGGCACCTTCACCCACTTCATCTCGTTGAGAGATCCGGATATAGCCCTTTTTCTTTGAGGTGGATTCTTGCCTGGTCGATTTCTTGCAGGCGTCGGCGCGGTTATTCAGCGGGAGGATGGTCGGTTCCTGCTTCTCCAGAGGTCGACGGAGAAGGATTTTGCCGCCGGTGTTTGGGAATGCGTGACAGGCCGGCTCGAGCAGGGCGAGGGATATGAAGATGCGCTCGTGCGAGAAGTGTTCGAGGAAACGGGTCTGACCGTCCGAATCGATCGAATCCTGGACACGACGCACTTCTACCGGGGAGAACCGACTCGAGAGAACGAACTGGTCGGGGTACTCTTTTTGTGCACGACACGTAATCCGAAGGCATTCGGACCGTCCGAGGAACACGTCGAGCATCGCTGGGTCACGACGGACGAGGCGATGGCCCTTTTGGGTGGAGAAGATCCGAGCACGCGATGGATGCGCGGTGTCGTCGGGCAGTTGCAGAAACTCAACCCCCCCAAGACGAAGGAACCCGTTGGAAAGCACTCTGAGCTTCCGACGCTGAAGACGGAGCGATTGATTCTACGCCCGTTTGTGGTCGACGATGCGGATCGTGTCGAGGAATTGGTGAGTGACAAGGAGATCGCTGCCACAACGCTGAATATTCCGCACCCTTACCCCAAGGGCGGGGGTGAGAAATGGATCGCCACGCACCCCCGTGCATTCGCGAAGGATAGGGGTGTGACGTTCGCTGTGACGTGCGAAGGCGAGCTGGTTGGCGCGATTTCGCTCCAGGGGATGAGCCGCAACCATCGCCACGCCGAGCTCGGATACTGGATCGGAAAGCCATACTGGGGAAAGGGATACGCGACAGAAGCTGCGAGAGCAGTCATCTCATTCGCGTTCGACGAACTGAACCTCATACGCGTTCATGCTCACCACATGGCCCACAACGCAGCGTCCGGCAGGGTGATGGAAAAGTGTGGGATGCTGCGTGAGGGGATGATGCGTCAGCATGTTCGAAAATGGGACGAGATGCACGATGTCGTGTTGTATGGGATCGTGAGGAACAGCGCCACTGAGAGTGCTGAGGACACAGAGGGGAACCACAAATGAACACGAAATGGACACAAATGCGAGATGGTCTAAACGTATTCCCTGTTCTGGCTAAAATTGAGGTCTGACGTGGCGGTTCGGAAAGCCTTGCCGTCGGATGCGGCGAGATTGGCAGAGTCGAATCTTGCGTTCAATGAGGTCGATACTGCCGAGGTGTCCATCGAACGAAAACTGAAAGACGGATCATCTCCAGAGATCGTCTTGGTCGCGGAGTCCGCAGGAGAAGTCGTGGGTTTCGCGACGGCCCAAACGCAATCGTCGATCTGCTACGATGAGACGTGGGCGGAACTGGTCGAGCTTTTTGTTGACGAAGGATCCCGCAGAAAGGGCTGCGGACGCGCGCTGGTAGAAGGTATTGAACGAGCCATCCGCGATCAGGGCGGGTCATCCCTTTTTCTACGTACGAACCGAACGAACAATGACGCACAAGCACTCTACCATTCTATGGGTTTCGAAAAGCAGACCAACGTGGTGTTTGAAAAGCGACTTTGATCGTAGGCCAGGAGGGTAGATCGTGAGTGACGCCAGCCCACGGATCGTAGAATTCGATAGCAAACACGCCGAAGCACTCCGCCAGGTCTTCGAGACGACGACGGCAGATTGCGCCCATTGTCATTCGGTAGATTCAGCCATCTTCGTAGAGACGCTGAGCGGCAAGACGGAGTCCGCTGTCAATGAGTGCGTTCTCGTTTCAATCGGACCGGAGGGTCCATCGGGATTCTGTCACGCCTTGATTCAGAATCCGGAGGATCAGGAGGGGACGCTTGGGGCCATTCGGTTTCTGGGCTACGCACCGGGTGATC
Source organism: Candidatus Latescibacterota bacterium (assembly GCA_965198115.1). Taxonomy (GTDB): domain Bacteria; phylum Latescibacterota; class UBA2968; order UBA2968; family UBA2968; genus UBA6620. The sequence goes on from OZ240241.1 coordinate 6,314,685, forward strand.
GCGGTTCGGGGCTGGCCCTACTCAGGGCGGCGGTTGACTACTGCCAGTCGTCGGGGGTGGCGCGAATACGCGCCTTCCATCAGAGGGAGCGGTACCCGTTTTACCATCGAAACCACGCGTATCTATCCGACCGTATCGGCCATATTCAAGCACTTCTGTCGTGCGAAGGATTCAGGAAGCAGGGTGGTGAGGTCCACCTCGACTGGGAGAACTGCGAACCCGGCGAGCCGTTTGAAATCGAGCAACCCGTCGATCTGACGTGGGTGTCGGAGGAAAGCGCGGGATCGATACCCGCTTTCAAGGGTAAGGCGATGATGGACGAGACGCTTGTCGGCGAGTGTCACGTGGCGTCGTGCGCCGACTGCCACGCGAGTCAGGGCGAGCGCCTTTTCGTCAACTGGCTGGGCGTCGAGGAAGATTTCCAGGGAAAAGGCTACGGCCGATACATTCTGCAGGAAGCGCTCAGGGAAGGAAGACGGTTGGGCTACCAACACGCGGCGATCAGTACGGCGTTCAACAACCACCGGGCCTATGCCTTCTACACCAACTATGGATTTCGGGTGACGGATTGGACGTATGGCTGGGAGCTGAGCGACGATGGTAAAGGCGCCCAAGGTTGAAACCACTGAGCACACAGAGTACACCGAAGAAGCGCCACTGAGAGCACCGAGGATTTCAGGAAGCCGATGCGGATGAAGATGTCGCCTCGGTCTACCGTCCAGCCTCAAGTCGTGTGGCGTTGTTCTAGCGCTTCGTAGGCTTGGGTGAGGTCGGCGTAGACTTCTGCTGTGGCGGGGTCGGGGCGAACGGTCGAGCCGGCGATGGGCTGCGTGTAGGGATCGACGATTTCCTGCCAGGGAACGTCCGGACGGTGGCCTTGGGAAGCGCGAAAGGCGGCGCCGAGGGCTGCTCCGTTAGTCGTTTCGAATCGGTGCACGGGGCAGCCGTGCACGTTCGCGAAGATCTGAAGGATTTCCTCGTTGGCAGAGGCGCCACCCGTGACGTTGATGGATGTAATGGCTACTTCCATCCACCGTGCGTGAATCTTGGATGACAAGGCTTGTGCTTCGACGACGGCTCTTACGTTGGCGGATGCATCGTCGTCGGCCAGGTTCTCGCGGACGACACCCGCGTTGGGGACGTGTGGCACGATTTCGGGATCGAAGTAGGGGAGCATCACTCCACCTTTGTTCCCGGGTGGCGTTGACCTGAGACTTTGCGTGAAGCCGTCCCAATCGAGGACGTAGCGATCGCGGATGGCCTCGCGGGCGAGACTGCCGTTGAGAAAACAGATCAGGGCCATGTAATGAACGTCGTCGGGGGATGCGAACAGACACCCCTCGCCTTCTTCGGAGACGACCGGTTCCGGGATGCAGGCGAACAAGGTGTCGCCCGTGCCGAGGCTGACGGCGACCTGTCCGGGTTCGACGAGCCCGAGCCCGATGAGGCTGCACGGGTTGTCACCCGAGAAGGGCAAGATGCGGCAGATGTCGTTCAATCCGAATCGTTCGACAAAATAGGGGCTGATAGTGCCAACTGCCCGTGTCGATGGTGTGACAGGGAGTAGGCGGGCTGCAAGGTCAGGGGCCGTAGCGTCGAGGGCGGTCGGCGCCCATTGTCGGGTACGGATATCCATCATGTTCGTACCGCTGCCGTCGCCTGCGTCGACGGGGACCAATTGTCCGACCAACAGGCTGGCGATGAACGAGCTGACGAGGCAGACGCAATCGGTCTGTTCGTATCCTTCCGGATCCTCTTGCCAGTATTTGCGAATCTGAGGACCACTGAACCGCTCGAAGGCGGTATTCCCGGTGAGTGCCAGCAGCTGAGCCGTGCCACCTACGTTGGATTCGATTTCGCGACACTGAGAGCCTGTCGACGTGTCCCTCCATATGGGCGCGGTCGCGCGGGAGAAAATCCCGGTCACCTGGTCCCTCAATGGCCGATCGTGCGACAGCGACCCGAGGGTTTCTTCAGCAGTGTCGTTCAGGTAAACGGTTCCGTGTTGCTGACCGCTTCCAGCGATGGCTTCGATCCGGCCTACATCCACCGCCTCACGAAGACGATCGAAGAGCGCATCGAGTGCCTCGACCCACACGAGGGGATCACTGTGAACCACGCCATCGCCCAGGTCGAGCGCGCCGCTTTCAAGACCATAGGCTTCCCCGAAATGTTCGTCGAAGTTGACGGAGATTTCAGCTACGATCGCCGCATCGTCGGTGCTGATGACGAGACCGGTCATCGATTGGGTGCTGGAATCGATTCCGAGGTAGAGAGACATCTGGTTAGCCAGAATGCGACGTTGAAGGACTGAACGATTGTTGAAGAAACAAAGGGATAGACTGGAGGGCAACTCGTGGGGACACAGTCCTTGAAGAACGGTCTGAAACGTGGTGTGGAGGGGTGTTGAGTGAAAGTCGGGGAGCGTGTTTCCCGTTTGCTTCGGTCGCCGCGCGTGGTCGTCTATGCGGTCGGTGTCGCGGTTCTGCTGAATTTGCCGTCGCTCGGCAACGGGTGGCAGATGGACGACCTGACCCATCGGGCTCAGTTTTTGGAAGTCGGTCCGATGACCGATTCGACCGACATGACGAATCGGATGTTCGATTTTCTGCGGGGAGACCCGGAGAAAATCAAGGCGTGGAAGGACATCGGTGTGTTGCCGTGGTGGGGCAACGACCGGTTGAAGTTCGCTTTTTGGCGACCGGTTTCGGCTCTGACGCACGTAATCGACTATGCGCTCTGGCCTGATTCAGGTCCTTTGATGCACGCGCAGAATCTGGTCTGGATGGGGGCGCTGGTTGCCCTTGTCGGTCTCCTTTACCGTCGCTTGCTGTCTGTTTCCATCGCCGGTCTCGCTGTTCTGCTCTATGCACTGGACGATGCCCACGGTATTCCGGCGGGATGGCTCGCGAATCGGAACGCCGTGGTTGCCGCCGTGTTCGGATTCCTGAGTCTGATTGCACACCATCGCTGGCGGCAAGATGGGTGGCGTCCCGGTGGCCTGTTGGGTCCGCTGGCTTTCCTTGTTGCTCTGTTGGGTGGGGAGAGCGGTACCGGCATCGCAGCTTACCTTTTCGCCCACACCGTGTTTCTGGATGGGGAACGTGCGGCGTCTCGATTCAAAGTGCTGCTGCCTTACGTAGGTGTCGGTGGCGCGTGGTTGCTCTACTATAAAGCGGCCGGCTATGGAACATCCGGGTCCGGTTTCTATCTGGATCCTCTCTCGGAGTCATCGGCGTTTCTCTCCGCGATGGTCGTTCGTGCACCCGTCCTTCTGCTGGGTCAGTGGTTTCTCCCGCCGTCTTCCTTCGCATTCATGTGGACACCGGACCAGATGGTCATCGTCGCCTGTGTCGGTGTGGGTGTACTTACTCTGATCGGGTGGCTTCTATGGCCTATCCTGAAAAGCCGCGTGGAAGCCCGATTCTTCGCGATCGGTATGCTGATCGCGGTCGTCCCGACCTGTGCGACCATACCGCACGACCGCCTGCTGTTGTATGTCGGTTTCGGGGCGATGGGTCTGTTGTCGCTGCTGATACACGCTTTAGCCGATGACATCGTGCGTTGGCGTCGTGTGCTGGGCTGGGTTTTCGTGGTCGTGCACGTCGTCATCGCGGCTCCCTTTCAAACGATTTTCGCGATGTCTCCAAAGACAATCGAGCCGGCGATTATAGGTCCTGGGCTCAGTCTGCCGGACGATCCAGCCCTGATCGACCAGCGCCTTGTGATCGTCAATGCGCCCTCGTTTTTCTACGCGCAGCCGACCATGCTCGTGCGTCGATTCGCCGATCGGCTATCGCCGAGGAGCTTGTTGATGCTGGCTCCGGGAGTTACGGAGGTCACAGTCCATCGGCTTTCCGAGAACGAGATGACGGTCGATGTCGAAGATGGCTATCTGCTTTCGCCCCTGGACATTCTCTTTAGATGTTTGGACGATCCGATCGAAGACGACTATCGGATCGCATTAACCGGTGTGGAAGTTGCGCTGATGGAGAAGACCTCGGACGGTCGCCCGCAGTCGGCTGCGTTCACGTTCGATGTGAACGTCGAGGACGAGTCCCTCCGGTGGGTCAGATATGAAGAGGAGGTGTTCATTCCATTCGAGCTGCCCGCTGTTGGAGAGACCGTGACGCTCGAGGCGGTGGCGATTCCGTTCTGATGGAGCCATTCAGTGATCGGTGACCATTGACAAGTGACCAAAGTAGTCGTTAAGACCAAGACGATAGAACGCCCCCTTTGTGGGGCGTTTTCGCGTGAGTCCGGCGCGCAACCTATCTTAGACGCCCTTTCATACAGGATGGCAGCCATAGGAGATCGAGTATGGGAAGATTCGACGGTAAATCGGTGATCGTGACCGGGGGGCGAAAGGAATCGGCCGGGGGATTTGTCTGGCTTTTGCGGAAGCCGGGGCCGGAGTGGTTTGCGCGGATGTGGATGAAGAAGCGGGAGCTGTGATCGTTGCGGACGCGGAGAAGCTCGCCGACACGCTCAGGTTCGAGGCGGCGGATGTTGCCACTGCCGGACCGTGTGAGAAGCTCGTGGCGACCGCACAGGAGGCGTTCGGTGGACTGGACGTGATCTGCAATAACGTTGGAATCCAACCTACGAACAGTTACATGCGCGCCCACGAGCTCCCAGAGGAGATGTGGAATCGAATTCTGGACGTCAACCTGAAGAGCGCGTTTCTGATGATGAAGTACGGTTTTCCAGCGATGAAAGCTCGAGGCGGTGGCGTCGTGATCAATACCGCGAGCGTGCAGGGACTGCAGTCTGCACCGCAGGTATCGGCTTACGCGGCGACCAAGGGCGGGATCCTGTCTTTGACACGGCAGCTGGCGCTCGACTATGCGGTGGACAATATCCGAGTGGTCGCCGTGAATCCAGGCGCGATCGACACACCGCTGCTCGTGGGAGCTTTGGAGGCAACCGGGGGTGACACGCCGGAGGTGAGGAAGCAAATGGCCGAGGCGCATCCGATCGGTCGTACGGGGAAGCCCGAAGACATCGCGCGAGCGGTACTCTTTCTCGCAAGCGACGAGGCGTCGTTCATGACAGGATCCTACGTGAACGTGGATGGTGGGTTGATGGCCAAGGGTGCCTGGGCTTGAGCTGCGCGCTATAGCTGTGGACGGTGGACGGTGGACGGTGCACGGTGGACGGAAACTACGGGCTTCGCCCTCTCTGTAGAGATGGAAGACAGAGACGACGGCTTCGTACGATCGCCGGTGGGAGCGGTCGCCCGACTGCGAACGGTTGGCGATTGGTCGTGGGCGGCAAAAACGGGCTCCGCCACTATGATGACGTGTGAGTGATAATGTCTTCGATTCCATTCATATCTGAACCCGGCGAGATTACGACGGAGTGGTTGACGGGGGCCCTTCGGGAGTACAGGCACCTGACACGTGGTGCCGTGTCGGATGTGGTGTTCGACGAGCGGATGAAAGCCGATCGCCAGATCAATCGGGTGTCCGTGAAGTATTCTGCCGATGCAGCCGGGACGTTGCCTTCGACGATCGTGTTCAAGCAGAGCTCGAACGGGTCACGGAACGTTTCTGATGTTCGAACGTGCGCGGCTGTTCGAGAGGTGCTGTTCTACGATCACTTCGCTTCGATGACGCCCGGATTAAACGTCGCGCGGTGCTATGCGACGGGCGTGGAGGAGACGGTCGGGCATTCGTTCCTGTTGTTGGAGGATCTGAGCGAGTCGCACGAGCTGGTTCCCGACAGTGGCACGCCTTCCCCGTTCGGCGGATGGAAGTGTTTCGATAATGTGACATCGTCCGAGTTCTGCGAGCTCGTCGAGACGGTGGCGGAATTACACGCCGCGTGGTGGGGGAAACCCGAGATTCGGGAAGGCGTCTTCGCTTCGTCGACGGGCGATCTACCCAGCGTGGTCGATTCGGTGACAGACGCTTACATCGATAGGGGAGTGGCGAAGTTCGAAGAGAAGGACGTGGATGATGAAACGCGGAGCATCTGTGTACGATGCCTTCAGACGTGGCCCACGCTTTACGCGAATGGGTGGACTCGGGCGGTGTCGAAACGTTGATCCACAATGACTATCACCTTAGAAATGTGTTGATGCCAATCGCGGACGATGGTCAGGTGATCATATTCGATTGGGAGAATCTCTGTCGAGGCATGGGTGTTTACGATGTCGCGCACATGCTCATTTGCTCCATGCTGGCGCCGACACATCGCAAGGTCTGTGAGAAGGCAGTGCTCGAGACATATGTGCAAACGCTCGAGGCGAACGGCGTCGAGGGGTATGACCGTGCTGCGTGCGAGCACGACTACCGGCTTGCGGTGATAGGAGCGATCGTTCACGTCTACGGGCCCTCGTCCATGCGGAACTCGGCGGTCGATGCCTTTCGCGCGTGGGACTGTGACGCTTTGCTTCGTGAGGTCGGAGCGTGAAGAAACTCCTGCTCGTCGGCCTCGGAGGCTTCGTTGGATCCATCTTGCGCTATTCGGTGAGCGGAACGGCTCATAGGATGACGGCGATGGTCACTTTTCCGATCGGTACCTTCACGGTCAACGCGCTGGGCTGTCTGGCAATCGGATTTCTGAGCGGCCTGGCCGAAGCGCGGGAGGTCATCAGCCCGCAGACAAGACTGTTTCTGATGATCGGTCTGCTCGGTGGATTCACGACGTTTTCCGCATTCGGTTACGAGACGTTTGCACTCGCGCGGGATGCGGAGCGCCTTCCCGCGCTGGTGAACGTGCTGGCGAGCGTCATCCTGGGCCTCGGCGCAGTATGGCTCGGACAGATTCTGGCGAGGTTGATGTGATACATACGTGGAAGGATGGCTATGGCTGAGAAGAACAATCCGTTTCTGGTCCGCGAAGGACTGCCGCCTTTCGACAGGATGAAGGCCGAACACGTCGTTCCAGCGATGGAGCAGATTCTGACAGAGGTCGCAGAGCAGCTCGAGAAGATCGAGTCCGACGTGCAGCCGACGTGGGACGGATTGATGGCACCCCTAGAGGCTCTGGACATCCCGTTTGAATACGGCTGGAGTCCTGTGAATCACCTGTTGAGCGTGAAGAATGCGGATGACCTGCGGAAGGCGCACGAGGAGATTCAGCCGAAGGTCGTCGAGCTGAGTCTGTGCATCAACCAGAGCCGAACGATCTACGAAGGAGCGAAGGCACTTCGAGATGGCGATGCGTGGGGGTCACTGGATGAGGCCCAGCAGCGCGCGGTCGAACTCAAACTGCGCCACGCCGAACACGCGGGTGTGGGTCTCGAAGGAGCGGAAAAGGAGCGTTTTCAGGAAATCTCGCGCGAGCTGGCCAAGCTGAGTACGGATTTTTCGAACCACGTTCTGGATTCGAGGAAGCAGTTCGAGCTGATTATCGAGGATCCCACTCGTGTAGAGGGATGGCCACAAACGTTAAAACGGATTGCCGCGCAGTCCTACACGATGGCGCGAGAAGAGGACGCCTCGGCGATTCCCGAGGACGTAGCAGAAGCGGATCCGGAGACGGGGCCCTGGCGTATCACGCTCGATTACCCGTCCTTCGGCCCCTTCATGCAGCATCACCGCGACCGGGACGATCGAGAGCATCTCTACCGTGCTTTTGTGACGGTCGCGTCGTCGGGTGAGTTCAACAACACGGATCTGATCACGCAGACGCTCGCGCTTCGAATCGAGAAGGCGAACCTGCTGGGCTACGACACGTATGCGGATTTCAGTCTGGCCTCGAAGATGGCCCCGGGTGTCGATGCGGTCGGTGAGATGTTCGACGCGCTGAGTGCCCCGTCACGCCCGCACGCCGAGTTGGACCTGGAGGAGATGCGCGCCCTTGCCGCCGAATCTGGTGAGACAGAACCCCTCGCGCGGTGGGATCTGGCGTTCTGGGGCGAGCGGTTGCGTGAAAAGCGGTTCGATTACACGGACGACCAGCTGCGGCCTTTCTTCCCGCTGCCGAAGGTCCTGGACGGTCTGTTCGGGTTGACGGAACGGTTGTTCGACGTGACGATCGAGGTCGCGGACGGCGAAGTACCCGTTTGGCACGAGGATGTTCGCTACTTCTGCGTGCGTTCGTCCAACGGCGATCCCGTAGCGACGTTCTACCTCGATCCGTATAGCCATCCGAGCGAAAAGCGGGGAGGGGCGTGGTACAATGATTGCCTCTCTCGGCGGGTGTTAGATGGGGAGGTTCGGCTGCCCGTGGTGTATCTGTGCTGCAACGGAACGCCACCGGTTGGCGACACGCCCTCGTTGATGAGCTTTTCAGAAGTCCTCACGCTGTTCCACGAGTTCGGTCACGGCACACAGGGAATGTTCACGACGGTGAACTACGCAGACGTGTCGGGCGTGAGTGGCGTCGAGTGGGATGCGGTCGAACTGGCATCGCAGTTTCTCGAAAATTTCTGTTACCATCGCAAGACACTTCTCGGTTTGACTGAGCACGTGGAGACCGGGGAGCGTCTTCCGGACGATCTGTTCGAGAAGATCGTGGCGTCCCGGAACTTCCAGGCGGGGACGCAGATGTTGCGTCAGCTGGAGTTCGGGAAGGCGGACGTGCGTCTGCACGATGGATTCGACCCGGATGGGGCAGAGACGCCGTTCGATGTGTATCGTGAGGTATCGGAGGAGATGTCCGTGATGGCTCCGGTCGAGGGAGATCGATTCCTCTGTAGCTTCGGGCATATCTTCGCCGGAGGATACGCGGCCGGCTACTACAGCTACAAGTGGAGTGAGGTTCTGAGCGCGGATGCCTTCGGTGCTTTCGAGGAGGCGGGACTGGACGACTCGGAGGCCGTGAAGAGGCTCGGGCGAAAGTATCGGGATACGATTCTGGCGTTGGGCGGTGGACGCCATCCGATGGATGTGTTCAGAGACTTCAGAGGGCGGGACCCGGATACGGGGGCGCTGTTGCGACAGCAGGAGCTGGCGAAGAACAGCGATTAGGGAATCAGGAAATTAGGGAATCGTGGTGAGGGGTTGGGAGTCGGCCTTCCGGTAGACGTAGACGTTTGTTTGGTAGACGTCGGGAACGGTTTCGGTGCGAATGGGGTGCCATCCAGGTACGGCGAATGTATTGCTGACGACGTGGGCGGTGTCTTTGAGTTCCGAGTCGAATTTCGTTCTTAATTTGCTCATCGTGGCAGGCGATTGATAACAGACGATGAGATCCGCATCGCTGAGGTCCACGTCCAGGAAGTTGGCCCGATCGACAAGGACTCCCTTCCCCTGGAAGGATGCGCGTAACCGGGCGACCCAGAACGGCACCGGCGAGTTTTCGTAGCCGAAGACCTGGATCTGGGGATGGTTCGCGGCAATCGGAAGGGCGAGGGTTCCCCATCCTATGCCCAGCTCGAAGACCTTTCCCCTGGGCTGTATCTGCGCGATGACTACGAGAATGACGCGTTTAACTCTGCGACCGGTTGGAGAGGGCGGAATGCCGTTCTCCATGGTGTAGATGACGATGGATGCGCCCGACAGAGCCACGGCGACGAGGAGCGAGAGAGACAGCACGGTCCAGAACATGGGGGGACGATAGGTCGTCGTGGCCACAATGACAAGGAGGCTGGCCGTTGGGCGTTTACACTGCACGTTTGGTGGATGAAGTTCGACTCGAACGGATGCGACCATCGCAGATCGAAGCGGCGATGGCCCGTTGCCCCGCCATTTATGTGCCTTGCGGTGCGGTGGAGTGGCACGGGTATCACAACCTGGTGGGACTCGATTGTCTGAAAGCTCACGAGCAACTCGTGGGTCTCGCCTTGCGCGTCGGAGGTGTCGTGTATCCCCCCGTCTATTTCGGCTCGGGGGGCGGTCACACCGACTGGCCGCACTCCTACATGGTGGATGCAGAAGCGATGGCTTCGATTCTAACATCGCTGCTGCACGGGTTCGAGCGGGATGGCTATGGATCTGTCATTCTGCTTTCCGGCCACTATCCGAATCGAAGGCAGTATCTCGATTCCGCAACGGCGAGATATGCGGCGGAGGGGGGCGGGATGCGGGTACTCGCCGTCGTGGAAAACGAATTCGATGGGGTCGGGGGAGACCACGCGGCAAAGTTCGAGACATTATCGATGATGTTCCTCGACCCCGATGCACAGGATTTGTCGACCCTGGAGGGTGCACCTGTTGATGATATGGGTGAAGCCGATGAGCGAAAAATTGGATGGATCGAGCCCTCGAGGGGCACCCGTGCTATGGGCTCGTGGGCATCGATCCACGTAAGCACGCCAGTGTCGCGGTTGGACGGGAATCTTCTGAGCGTCTGATCGATGCCCTCTCGGTGTGGCTACAGGGAGATTCGTAGCTCGGATTTCAGTTTGCGGTTGTTCCTGTTCGTGTATCTTAAAAGCCATTACGAAAAATGGAACAGACGGAGGATTTGGTGGCCAAGGTTCTGGATCACTTTCCAGATGTTTCGGACAGGGAGTTCGTCTACCTGAGGAACTTGATCGAAGATCTGGATGAAAATATAGCGAGGGCGTTCGCTGCGGAATACTACCGACGACGACGCAGTCCGGGGTTGATCATGGTGTTGACTTTGATCGGGTTCCTGGGACTCGCCGGTCTTCAGCGCTTCGCCCTGGGTAAGGTTGGAACAGGGTTTCTGTATCTCGTGACACTGGGTCTCGTGGGAGTGGGTACGATCTTCGATCTCATTCGGTACGAGCAGATGGCCTACGACCACAATCGTTTCGCCGCGCAACGTGTGGATATCATCGTTCGAGGAGATGCGGTCGAACTATAACGACCGTGAGCTGCGTCCTGTCACGCGCCGGCGACAGACGTGGATTCGAAAGCCGGCGAGGAAAGAGGATCGTTTGGCTCGCGCGAGTGCACGTCACATTCTGGTCGAGTCCGAGGAGGACTGTCAGAACCTGAAGCAAGCCATCGAAGAGGGTGGCAATTTCGCCGAACTGGCCAAGGAACATTCCACGTGTCCTTCGGGGAAGTCGGGCGGCGATCTGGGTGAATTCGGACCTGGAGATATGGTGCCTGAATTCGACGCCGTGGTGTTCAGCGCCGACGTTGGCGTCGTCCAGGGTCCGGTGAAGACGCAGTTTGGCTACCATCTGTTGGAGGTAACGGATCGGACGGAGTAGATCGAGAATCGAATATCGAGAATCGAGTATTGGCGCCGCGACAGAGGTTGTTGCGGCGCTTTTGTATCTGATGTGATGGGGGTACGTTAAGTACACCGGTTGAAATCCCAACTATCGAGAGCAGGGCTATGAGCGTTCGAGCAATCATTCTTCTGATCGCTGTTATGTCAGGCAGTGTGCGGGCTGAACCTTTTCCTTCGGACGACGCCATTCGAGAGATTCTGCGTGCACGCGTGGACACGTTCAAGCAGAGCGTGGGCATGGTGGTCGGGTTGATCGATGAGACGGGGACCCGGACGATCGGCTACGGTCGGAGCCACGTGGAGGACGGACATGCCGTTCACGGCAGCACTATTTACGAGATCGGATCGATTTCGAAAGTGTTTACCACCGTTGTGCTTGCCGATATGGTACGGCGGGGTGAGGTGAGACTGACGGATCCCGTCTCGCGCTACGTGAATGACGTTCGATTGCCGACACAAAGAGGGCGGGAAATCGCCCTCGTCGATCTTGCGACCCATCGATCGGGTCTTCCGAGAATGCCAGACGACGTGACGGTCGACATGGAAGCGGAGTCGGATGTCTATTCGGTCGAACAGATGCACGACTTCCTATCGCGCTGCTCGTTGATCGACGATATCGGGGCTCGCTATTACTACTCCAACCTGGGTTTTGGTCTTCTTGCGGAGGCGCTTTCGCGTCGTGCTGGAAAGAGGTTCGAACAATTGCTGGTCGAGCGGATCTGCGACCCACTAGATTTAGCGGATACGAGATTCCATCTAACAGCTGAACAGCGTGAACGTAAAGCGGGTACTCACGATTGGCGCCACGGAGAGACACCCGAACTGGTTTTTGAAGGGATGGAAGGTGCAGGCGCTCTGCGGTCGACCGCTCGCGACCTCCTTCGTTTCCTCGCAGCGAACGCAGGGCTAGACGACAGCGTTCTGTGGGAGTCCTCCCAAGTCTCTCACCTGGATCGAAAGTCAGCGGGAGAAAACGTGGAGATCGGCCTGGGCTGGCACACCATCGTACGTGGTGGGCGAAGGCTGGTTGTACACGGTGGCGCGACGTATGGGAACCTTTCATTCGCAGGGTTCGACCGGGAAGGACGACGAGGCGTGGTGGTGTTGTCCAATGCACGAGGCATCATTGGCGATATCGGATTCCACCTCCTGGATCCAACGGTCCGGCTTGCGCGATTGAACGAGGAAGAGGAACGTCCACCTACCGTGGATATGCCCTTCGAAAAGCTAGCACGTTTGGCGGGCGAATACGAGCTTGGACCCAATTCGGTCTTTGTGGTGACCGCGAAGGATGAGACGATCTACGGATCCTTCAACGACGGGTTGCAGTTTCCGCTACGGGCCACGTCAGATCACGAGCTCTTTACCGATTTGGCTCCGTCTGTGATGGATTTCTCGGAGTTCGAGGAGAATCGACCCCAGAAGGTCACTTTTAGATATCGCGGGCACGAAACGACGGGCAATCGGATTGAAGACTACCATCGTGCACCCAGTAGAGTGGTGACAGATGAGTCGAATTTGGGACGATATGCCGGTACCTACGAGGTGGAAGACGGTCTTACGCTGACTGTACGAGATCGCGACGGAGTTTTGACGATTCAGGGAGAGGGACAGGGAGAGTTGCAAACGGTAGCCACACGGGCTGGATTCTACTCTGCGCCCGCGCAAGCCGAGATCGTTTTCGAACAGAATGAATCTGGCGTCGTCACGGGGCTTATCCTGAGACAGGATGGCGAATTTCGGGCGGAGAGAATCGGGGACATCAAGGCGGGACAGAACGATGATTGAAATCGAGCATCTCTGGAAGACTTTTAGACTCTCGAAAAAACAGCAGGCCGAGTCGGATGCTCCCGCCCCTGGAGGTGTCGCCCACGCCGTGGCCGGAATCAGTCTCACGTGTCAACCAGGTCGCATCTTCACGCTGCTCGGACCGAACGGGGCGGGCAAGACAACGACGCTGAGGATGATCGCGACGCTCATGAAACCGACTTCCGGGTCGATTCGAGTTGCGGGCATCGACGCCGTCGAGAATTCTGGAGGGGTTCGGAGGAAGATTGGGTTTCTGACGGGATCGACGAAGCTCTACGATCGCCTAACCCCTCTCGAGGTCGTTCGCTTCTATGCCGACGTCCACGGGATCGACAGGGCCACATTCGATCGTCGATCGGATGAACTGTTCACGCTGCTGGACATGCACGACTTCGTGAACAAGCGGATCGGAAAGCTCTCAACCGGTATGACGCAGAAGGTGTCGATCGCCAGGACCATGATCCACGATCCGGAAGTCGTCGTGTTCGACGAGCCGACTGTGGGGCTCGATGTCATCACCTCACGGACGATCGTCGACATGATCCGCCGATGCAGGGAGGCCGGGAAGACCGTGATCTTCTCGACCCACATCATGGGCGAAGTCGGTCTGTTGAGCGATGACCTTGCGATTATCCACAACGGTGCGCTCTGTTACAATGGATCTTACGACGACTTCCGATCCGTGGCGCAGAGCGATTCGATGGAGGAGGAATTCATCCGCTATCTGGAAGGGGCACCCGGATGATCTACACGATCTTTCGGAAGGAACTCCTCGATACGATTCGCGATCGGCGGACGATCATCACCGCGATCCTAGTCCCACTGCTGCTTTTTCCGGTTCTTGGAGGTGTCATCATCAAGGTGGTCGAGTCGCAGCAGGAGCAGGCGCGAGAACGGACGCTGGACGTATTGTTGATCGACCACGGACAGGCCTCACGGTTCAGAGATCTGCTCTACCGCGAGGGGGATCTCCTCCTGAAAAAGGGGGATATCCGGATTCGTGAGGATCTCTCTCTCGATGAAGGTCGAGATCTGGTCGTGTCGGATAGCCTGACTGCCGTCTTGTACTTCGATCCTGAGTTCGAACGTCAGCGGAGTGAGGGCCTGCCAGGCGTTCTGTCCGTCTACTACAAGCGGACGGACAGCGGCCGGATCGAGCGAGATCGAATTTTGGACCTTGTAGAGCGGTATGAGACGCTGCTGTATGAGGAGCGTCTCGAATCGATGCGCCTCGACCGGGAGACTTCGCTGAATCCCCTCGTGGTGAACGAATTCAACGTCGCCTCCGAAAAGGAGCGATTTGCGAGTGTCATTGGGGGTTTTCTCCCGTATTTGTTCGTCGTATTCGCGATGATGGGCTGCTTTCATCCGGCGACCGATCTTGCCGCCGGAGAAAAGGAGCGCGGCACGTTCGAGACACTGCTGACGATCCCAGCGTCGCGCCTACAGATTTTGACGGGTAAGTTTCTCGTCGTGCTTCTGAACGGGCTTTTGTCGGCCGGTTTGGGACTCGCGAGTCTATATTTCACGTTCCATATTGCGATCGATGTACCCGATCGTATTCAATCCGCGATTGTGAGCATCCTGGAGATCGAATCGATTCTGACGATTCTATCGTTGTTGATTCCGATTACGATCTTTTTTGCGGCGGTGATGCTGATGTTGTCGGTTCACGCTCGCTCTTACAAAGAAGCACAGTCGACCATCAACCCTCTTATGATCGTCGTGTTCGTTCCGATTTACGCCGCGGCTATTCCCGGTGTCCGACTAACCGTGAAGACTGCATTCGTCCCCATCCTGAACATGGCCCTCGCCATCAAAGCGGTCGCAACTGGGACGGCGACTTTCGTGCCGATGGCGATCGTCTATGGATCCTTGATCCTGCTTGCTGCGCTGAGTCTGTATTTCTGTGCGAAAATGTTCGAGCGGGAAAGCGCGGTTTTCAGGAGCTAGGAATTCTTAACGCAGAGAACGTCCTCAACTACGCTCGGGATAGACTCCAGGCGTGGGGTCGGACCGCGGATGATCGTTAGACATATAGAAAAGCAGAAAGCCCCTGGCACGAGATGCCGGGGGCTTCATTGGTTTCTGGACCTGGTCGAATATGAACTCGGCGAATCAGGATTCGGTTACTCTGATGCATTTGTACCAGACACCGTCGCGGCAAGTGTAGCCCTCCTCGACGACCTCGACTGACTTCTCGCCAGAGACGCCGATTCGGTGATACCAGGTGTCGTCTTTTCTAACGAATCCGCCATCTTTGAGGGCTTTTTTGCGGTCTGCCATGGCTCGTCTCCGGTGTGTGGGGTGTAGGGCATCCCTTAATCTTATTTTCGGCATATTTTGGCGTGGAGATGAGTCTTTTTTCGCCACTTTCGGCAAGTTCCGGAGGATGGGGGTCGTAGTCTTCCGAGGCATATATTATGAACGGGTGGAGGGAGACTAAGACGATGTCGCAACCATTCGGATTGTCCCAGATTGGCCAAATCGCCATACCGGTGACTGACCTGGATCGCTCGACCGAGTTCTACGAGAAGCGTCTCGGGATGAAGCTGCTGTTTCAGATTCCCGGTAAATTCTCTTTTTTCGACAACGGTGGCGTTCGGCTGATGATCACTTTGCCAGAGGGAGAGCCTTCGGAGCATCGTGCGTCAATCATCTACTACAAGGTCGAAGGGCTCGAGGAAGCGACCGGCACCCTGAAGTCACGTGGTGTCGACTTCGTGGACGAACCTCATCTGATCGCCAAGATGCCAGATCACGAACTTTGGATGGCTTTCTTTGAGGATCCTGACGGGAATACGCTGGCGATGATGGAGGAAAAGCGAGGGGAATGACCATGACGGTACAAATGACCGATGGTTCCTGAGGTTGGTGAAATGGCCGACGAACTGAAGGACAAAGTCGCTGTGGTAACGGGCGCAGCACAAGGCCTGGGTCTGGGAATGGTCGAACGGCTGGCCGAGGATGGTGCCGAGGTCATCATCGCCGATGTTCAGCTGGAGAAGGCGGAATCTGAAGCCGAGGGCCTGAAGAGGAAGGGCCTGAACGTGGAAGCTTCCCACCTGGACGTGGGTGATAGCAACGCGGTGAATCGCTTCTTCGACACCGTGATCGATCAGCGTGGGCGGCTCGATATTCTCGTCAACAGCGCTGGGGTGGGTCAGATGGTGACGCACACGGTTGACTTGAGCGACGACGAGTGGGAGCGAGTCATTCACATTACTTTGACGGGGACCTTTTACTGCTGCCGAGCTGCGGGTCGAATCATGGAAAAGCAAGAGGGCGGATGCGTGGTGAACGTTGCATCGATCAACGGTCAAAGCCCTGCTGCTCTTGTGGCTGCCTACAACGTTGCGAAGGCCGGCGTGATTAGCCTGACGAAGACTCTGGCGTTGGAACTCGCAGCATACGGGGTCCGCGTGAATGCAGTGAGTCCCGGTCCGGTCTACACCGAGTTTAATCGAAGGAACATGGCACAACGGTGTGAGACGCTGAATATCGGGGAACAGGAGATGATCGAACGTGTGAGGGCCTCGATTCCGTTGGGTCGCTGGGGCGAGCCCACCGACATCGCAGACGGTGTTGCTTTTCTGTGTAGTTCGGCATCATCCTGGATGACCGGGGAGGTTCTACGCGTCAGCGGGGGGCTCGCTGGTGTTTCGGCAACTCCACCCAAGCGGTGAAATAACCAGGATGAGATTGCCGATACCAGCGAGAATCGATGATTGAGATTCGGCAGACGATTGGCGAATTGCCCGCAGGTTACGCAGGAATACCGATTTCTTTCGAGGTGAGGTCGGTGCTCGAGCCTGAGTCGATTGCGCGGGGTCTGGAGGGCATTGTTCTTCGAGAACGCGTTGTGGAGAAAGTCTGGGTCAAGGATTACGATGGCACTACCGATGGGGGCCCGGAACGATGGTCGGAACGATTCGACACGACGAAGTGGTGCTTCCTGACGGCAGAAGAAGATGGTCGCCTGGTCGGAGGGAGTGTGGTCGACGTTGGGAATCCGGCAACCGGAGCGCCTGCGGGTCGATCCGACGTGGCCGTGCTATGGGACATCCGGGTTCGTCCCGCTTGCCGGGGGGCGGGTGTTGGGACCCGCACTTTCGAGGCAGCAGCGGATTGGGCCCGGCGTTGTGATTGCGTACAACTGCAGGCAGAAACACAGAATGTCAATGTCGTGGCGTGTAAATTCTACGCGAATCTGGGATGCGAGCTGGCGACGATCGATCGATACGCCTATTGGGCAGACTGGGCGGCTCCCGAGACGCGCGATGAAATCATGCTGAAGTGAGTGCTTGCACTCTGAACGGCTGTGTCAGATGACCGTGACGGAAACGCTGGTGAAAGGTATCCTCACCCGGACGACGGGTTTTTTGAAGACCGTGACCTCACACTCCGTTCAGCCGTATCGGGGGTGTGCGTATGGGAATTCGCTCTGCGGAGTGGGTTGCTACGTTCAGCACAATTTCTGGATTACGAAAGGTCGACGGTGGGGCAGTTTCCTCGAGGTTCGGACGAACGCGGCTGCCGTCTACCGTGCCTCGGTGGATCGCGAGCGGCGGTGGGCACGACAGCGAGAAGACGGTGTGTTCGGTATCTACATGTCGAGTTCGACGGATCCGTTCGTGCCCCAGGAAGCCCGGTATGGGGTCACGCGATCACTTCTGGATGAGATGGTGGTGTCGCCTCCGGACTTGCTGATTGTTCAAACGCACGCTCACCGCATTTCGGATGAGGTCGATCGGCTCGTGGCTCTGTCGAGTGTGTGTGATGTTCGCTCGCACATTTCGATCGAGACCGATCGAGAAACATTCCCAAGATTACCCCCCCACGCGAGTTCGATCGACGATCGATTCAAAGCGGCGAAATATTTGAAGTCGAAGGGTCTACGAGTCGTCATCACCGTGTCACCTCTGTTGCCGATTGAGGCTCCCGAGCAGTTCTTCGACAGGGTGGCGGAAAGCGCGGATGCGGTCGTGATCGACCATTATGTCAAAGGGGATGGGTCGCAGGACGGGCGCCGCACCTTGCAGACGCCTTTGCCCGGGGCCGTGCAAAACGTCGACGAGGAGGCTGTCTCGCTGGACTACCGGGACCGGATGGTTGAGGTCGCGGAAAGGGCGATGCCTGGTCGGGTCGGTGTGCATATCGACGGATTTGCGGGACGGATGCTGGGAGGGGGCAATGACCAGTGACAGGTGACCATCGACCAGTGACCAGAGTTGGACTCTTGCGTGCTGGTTGTCTAAACGAATGTGGTCTCCGAAAACCGTTCACGGATCTGTTCGGGTGTAGCGACTCCTGTGGTGCCGATTTGCTGGATTGTGATGGAAGATGAGAGGACCCCGAGATGGACAGCGTCTTCGAGGGAAGCGCCCGCCGCGAGCGCGCTGACGACGCTGGCGGACACACTGTCGCCCGCGCCGACCGTGTCGATGGGGGTCGGTACTTCGATGCCCGGGATGGTGAACATGGCATCGCCATCGGCTGCGATGAGACCTTCGGAGCCGCGTGTGATGATGACCGGTTTCCCATTTCGGTTCGATAGAGCTGTGGCCGCAGTTTTCAGGCCGCCATCCTCGGCCGTCTGCCGGCTTTCTGTTTCGTTCGGTTTAACGATGACGTTACGGAAGTCATCGATTCGCTCGCGCGAGTCAGCCAGTACGGGTATGTCGGGATACGCCCTGGCAAAGTCGATCACTGCCTGCCGCACTTTTGTCGTGACCACACCGCATTCCGCCTCCTGAACCTGATCCAGCACGATGATTCCGTTCACTTTCGTAGTGAGGGATTCTAAACGCTGCAATAGCTCCGTTTCGATCGACTCGGGTGTGTGCGTTCGATTCTTGACGTCGAACCGCTCCTGTTCTTCCCCGGACGATGTAAGCATTGGTTTGGTATAGGTCGGGGTGACTCGATCAGAAGTCTGCAGGAGATGCGTGCAGTCGACACCCGATTTCTCCAGCCCGCGCATAAGGTCGAAACCGTGACCATCCTCTCCGATGCAGCCGAGAGCCAATACGTTTCCGACCCCGAGGACGCACAGATTGTTCGTGACGGTTCCAGCGGCACCAGGGCTGTTGCGGATGTCGACGATCTGGTGGGCCGTGAGTCCCGTTTCGAGTGAGGTCTCTGCGAGATTCGGGTCGATGTCGAGGTAACGATCGAGGAAGAAGTCGCCGATTACGAGGAGGGTTAGAGAGGGAAATCGGGTGAGGATGCTGTCGAGGGATTCTGAGGTCATTTAGGCAGCAGGGGGGCAGGGGAGCAGGGAGCGGGGGAGAACGGCGCAAGAGCTATCCATTCCCCGCTGCCCCCTGCCCCCTGCCCCTCTTCGGTATTAGCTGCCGGTGGAGGTTGGGGAGCGTAGTCGTGTGGTCTCCGCGGATGTAGAAGCTTTCTCCTCCGTCGCGCACGGTACGGACGAGAATTGTCTTGAACGGGCGGTAGTAGTAACGCGGATCGTCTTTGGGCGCTTCGGTGTTGAGATCTTCACCCAGGGGAATGAGGTCGAAGACGGCTGTGGTGAAGTGGGCGATCCGTTCCCCTTTTGGGTGAGCAACGTTGCGAACCATGGCCAGTGCCTTTAGGTAGACTTCGGGCCCCATAATGGCCGAACCGTAGTTGAGCAAGACGCCGCCTTCGAGTTGTGTGACGGAATGTGTGAAGACGAGGAAGTCCGTGTAGGAGGCGGCTCCGATGGCCGCGCCATCGCAGTTGGGATGCTGGTGAACGATGTCGTAGCCGAGGCTGACGTGAATCGTGACGGGGATTCCTAGACGCACGCCGGCGGCGTGGATGCTGATGTCCTTGTGGGGGAAATCGCCATCAAGAATCGTTCTGCCGACGGCTTCACCGAACCCGACGTCCCGTTCGGCTGCGGCGACCGCGATGTCGTTGAGCGCCCCAGTGTCGGTCCACAGACCGAACTGGCCGGAGCGAATGTAGTGAGCCACACTTTCCGTCGTGGCGCCGACCAGGGCGAGTTCGTAGTCGTGGATGGCGCACGCGCCGTTGCCCGCCACGTGGGTGATGAAACCACGTTCCATGAGGTCGATCACGAAGCGTGATAGACCGACTTTGATGACGTGAGCGCCAGCCATCAGGATGACGGGTCGATCGTTTTCGCGTGCTGTGGCGATCCGGGCGACGACCGTTTCGAGTCCATCGTGTTCGAATGGCGGGATAGCTGCGTCGAGGGCGATGACGTCGTCGACCGAAAAATCGTGTGTGCGGTCCGAAAGAGGCCGAAGGTTCAGTTCGCTACGATCGAATCGCGGAAACATGGCCATTGGCGTTTCTTAGTTGTCGCAAAAGAGGTGGGCAAGGAGGATGTCCTGCTCTCGGTATTCGGGAATGATGTAGTCAGCGCCCGCGTCGACGAGTCGGTTGCGCTTCCATTCATCGATTCCCTTTCGGGTCACCTCGTTCGAGGCGACGCCAACCGCCGTTCCTCCGACCTGTGAGACATTTTCGATTTCGACATATCCGTCGCCGAACCCGATCAGATGGGCGCCCGCGAGATCCGGTGCGAGCATCTCCTGGATGAGTTTTGCTTTTGAGAATTTTTTGTAGTCGTCGAGTGCCCCGAAGATCCGGTTGCCGAAGAAAGGGGCGATCCCGAGGAGATGGGCTTCCTCGACGACGTATGCGTGATCCGTACCGCTCGCTAGGTAGAGATTCAGACCGCGTTCGGTCAGCGCCTTCAGGAGACGGCGGCTCTCCGGTACGAGCATGTCATCCGGATCGATCGCGCCGCTTTTCAGCCCCTCGATTCGACGTTCGATGTGGGTGAGGAGGCGGTCGTGGTATTTTTCCTTATAAGTCGCGGGGTCTTGAGGACGACCCCCACGAGAAGCGATTTCTTCGGTCAGGCGGATCATCTGGTAGATGGTCTGCTGCCCGGTGAGCGCATCGACGAAGTCGGCTACGACTTCCTCTAAGTGGGACTGGGATTCGTCGGTCCCCAGTTCGGAGAGAATGTCGACCATCATGGGCACCATGATGCTGCGCCCAACCTTCTCGGATGAGCGAAATCGTTCCGTCGAAATCGAAGATCGCGTATCGGTAGTCGCCGGTTGGAAGGTGATCGGATATCGCTTCAATCTGCCGGCTACCAGCCAGCCGTTTGGGCACGAGTGCACACTCCATTTTTTCGCAGAATTAGAGAGGAATAGAGGGATGAGGGTGGTGAAAGTCAAGGTCTTCCTCCGTGTTTCAGGCGTGCTCTGGAAGGCCGAATGCGCCGATATGGCTTGAAAAACGTGCCCCGAAGCGTATATTGAGCAGTCCCGCGGACGAGCTCTTTCACATCCGAGACCATTCATGTCGAACACGTCGCGAATCCTGATCGATCAGGATTCGTCACGGAAAAAAGAGCTCTGTCTTTACGAGGTCGAGGGTTCGGCCTACGAGGTTACTTGCGACGGACAGCTTTTTCGCGGGTCGACCGACGAGCAATGCGCAACCCTGGCCATGGAGACGATCCACGGCCTCCTCGGGAGCAGGAACCAGATCGACCTCCTGATCGGAGGCCTCGGATTCGGCGCGTCACTCACGCGTAGTCTTGACGAGAGCGGCCTGCGATCGGTCACCGTCGTGGAGCCCGAGTATCGGATGCTCGATTGGGCTCGTCGCCACTTGAGTCTCTCTACCGTGTTGGACGATCGGCGGGTGGAACTCGTCGAAGGGGCTTTCGAGGTGTTTGTCAGGGCATCGCCCCAAAGCTACCACGGTATTCTGATCGACTTCGACCGGGGGCCGGCCAACGCTATCCTGGACTCGAATCGACGCGCCTACAGCGTAACGATGCTCGATCTGCTGGCGCGGCGTCTCAGGGCGGACGGGATCCTGGCCGTTTGCACGGATGAGGAAGACACGGGATATCGGCGCGCGCTGGCTGAGGTCTTCACGGAGGTCGGGTCGCGCCCTGTTGGAAATCAAACACCCGGTCGAATGATTCATTTCGGCCGTTCGTAAACCCAGTTGCACGTGACCGTTCGAATCAGTCACTCTCCCCCGGAGGATGGGGCATTCGGCCGTACGAAGCCAGACGGGTGTGGGGGTCGTGGAAAGGAGCTGCAGGATGGCGAAGGATTCTCTGACGATCACGGACAATCGGACCGGTCAGACTTACGAGGTGCCGATTTTTCACGGAACGTACCCGAAGTATGCGTCGGCTATCCGGACGGCGGATTTACGCGAAATCAAAGTCGACGAGGATGATTTCGGTCTGATGGGCTACGATCCGGCCTACCAGAACACGGCCTCGTGCAAGAGCTCCATCACCTTCATCGACGGCGACGAGGGAATTCTTCGGTATCAGGGCTACCCGATCGAGCAACTGGCCGAACAGAGCACGTATCTCGAGGTGGCCTACCTCTTGTTGAATGGAGAGCTTCCGAATCAGAACGAGCTAAACGAATGGAAAGAGACGATCGCCAGCCACGCGATGATCCACGAGAGCATTCGGAATTTCCTCGACGGATTCCGCTGGGGATCGCACACGATGGGAATGTTGGTGAGCGTGCTCGGCGCCAAGTCGACATTCTACCCGGACTCCCGAAACCTTTCGAGTCCGGAGCTCATGGAGCTCCACATCGCACGGCTCGTCAGCAAAGTCGCGACCGTGGGAGCCTTCTGCTACCGCCACAGCAGAGGGCTTCCCTATATCTATCCTGACGCGACGCTCGGCTTCTGCGAGAATTTCCTGAATATGCTTTTCAACGCACCGAACACGAAGTACGAACCTCATCCCGCCCTCGCACGGGCGGTGGAGGTTCTCTTCATCCTCCACGCCGACCACGAGCAGAACTGCAGCGCGAGCACGATGCGGGGGATCGGGAGCGGGTTGGCGGACCCCTATTCCTCGACGGCCGGCGCTGCGGCGGCCCTTTTTGGGCCCCTCCACGGCGGAGCGAACGAGGCCGTCCTGAAAATGTTGGCGGCAATCGGCGATGTGAAGAACGTGCCCGCCCACATCGAGAAAGTTAAGAATCGAGAGGTCCTGCTACAGGGATTCGGCCACCGCGTCTACAAAAACTACGATCCGCGTGCATCGATTATCAAGAAGACGGCCGAGGAAGTGTTCGAAGTGACAGGTCGCAATCCACTGATCGATATCGCGACGGAGCTGGAGCGGATCGCGCTCGAGGACGACTTTTTCGTGTCCAGAAAGCTCTACCCGAACGTCGACTTCTACTCGGGCATCATCTATCAGGCCATGGGACTGCCGGTCGATATGTATCCGGTGCTGTTCGCCATTCCGCGGACGGCCGGCTGGCTCGCCCAGTGGAAAGAGATGATGAACGACGATGAGCAGAAGATCGCCCGCCCCCGCCAAGTCTACACAGGAGAGGATGATCGGGAGTTCGTGCCGATGTCGAAACGATAGACGGAAACACAGCCACTGAGAACACGGAGGGGCCTCGGACCTTAACGACCAGGCCCTATCGGGAACAGGAGCGTAGGAGAACTCTGGCTACGTTGTGGAAGGGCGCGTTCTTGAGGTTACGAGAGCGCGCCGTTCTCTTTGGTTGTTGACACCAACACGCTTTAAGGTGTATAGTCACTTATTATGAGGGCGAGCAAGCGCCATCGATTTCTGAATTGCACGTGTTACCATCTCAGGATGGCTACGAGAACGGTCACCCAGTACTACGACAATCGGCTGCGTCCGTCGGGTCTCCGGGGCACACAGTTTACCGTCCTAGCTGCGGTGGGGGAAGTTGGCCCAGTCCCCATCACGAACTTGGCCCGCGAGCTGATGATGGATCGGACCACGTTGACTCGAGACATCAAGCCCCTGCAGAAACGGGGTCTTATCGATGTGACAGAAGGTTCGGACCGCCGTGTGCGACTCCTCGCATTGAGCGAGGACGGACAGAGAGCGCTCGATGCTGCAGTTCCCCTTTGGGAAGCTGCCCAGGAAGAAATCTACCAATCACTGGGTAAAAAGACCTGGAAGCGACTCATGGGTGATCTGGATCAAACGGCTTTGAAGGCTGCATCGAGTAAATCAGTTTAACGCAGTGCAGGATCGGCAGTCGCAATACGGGGATGGTCCGGGATTAGAGTGTAGATACACTAAGATGCGGTTGGCAGATGCCTTGGGCGTCGTGGGGTTGAGAAGGGGGTCCGGATGGTGTCTATTCAAGCCGAATGCCGACCCCACAATAGGATTTACCGTGAGGAAGTCTATTTCAATTCTGTCCGTTACTTTCGCTGTCCTGGCGATGACGGCTTTTAGCGTTCAGTGCTTCTGCCCGGCCGTGTCTGTCAAGGTGGTCGACGCGACGTGCCATGCCGAGCAGTCTTCGTCCTGTTGTTGCAGCACGGATGTCGAGCAGAGCACAGCGACGAGTAGCTTGCCGTTTGTCGGATCCACTCAGGAGGTGCCGAACGGACCCTCCCTTTTGCTTATGCCAGAGCGTGTTGGCGCGCTCGCGCTACACATCCAAACGGTTCTTCCCAGAAGCATTGCGGTCTCCGCCGGTCGAAACGCTTCCCTGCTTTACCTCTCGCATCAAGCCTTCCTGATCTGATCGTCCTTCCGGGTACTTCTATGCCCAACCGGAGAAGTCTGTACGCGATCCGGCGCTCTGAGGGTGACGCGTCGCGTCATTCCACATTCGTTCGATCCATTCCATCGATTTCCTGTAAACGGATCCGTCTACGTGACGGAGAGGAGTTCGTCGTGCGCATTCGATTTTGGACGCTCGCGCTGTTGGTATTGCCGGTGGTGTCGACGGTTCAGGGCGATACCCTGGACCTCGATGTTCTGATCGAGGAGGCGCTTCGCGAGAACCTGTCTCTCCGCGCCTTCGAACATCGCGTCGCGGCCTTCGCGGCACGCGTGCCTCGCGCCGGAGCATTGGAAGATCCAGTCGTCAGTCTCGAAGCCAGGAATCTACCTGTATCCCGGTTCGACTTCGACAGCACGCCGATGTCTGGCAAGATGATTTCGGTGAATCAGACTGTCCCCCTGCCCGGTCTGCTTCGCGCAAGGACGACGGTTGCGCGCAATGAGGCCGATGAGGTGGGGGCCGGCCTGGAAGACCGAAGGCGGATGATCGTCAAGCAGGTCAAGCAGACTTACTTCGAGCTGGATTTCCTGGATCGTGCGATCGATCTGACACGAGAAAACCAGAGACTCCTGGACGATGTAGGCGCGATCGCCGAACGGCAGTACGCGGTCGGCAAGGGCATCCAGGCGGACCCTCTGAGGATTCGTGTCGCACGTGGGATGGTCGCCGACCGACTGCTCGAGCTAGAAGCCTCGCGAAGAACCGCAGCTTCGCGTCTGAGTCTGATTCTCAACAGGGAACCGGACTCGTCTATCGGCCCTATCCCGCCGTGGACGCCCCGGAAGCAGACCTGGCCTTTTGGTGAACTCGTGAGCATTGCTCTGGAACACCGCGGACGATTGATCGCACTCGGTCACGCAAAGGCTCGCTGGGAGGCTGAAACAGACGCGGCTCGTCGCGAATCCTGGCCGGGGGTTCGACTTGGTGTGGGTTACGTTCAGCGAACGGCAGCGCTCGGGGATCCGGCTCAGGGAGCCGACTTCCTCACCTTTCGAGCCGCGTTCACGATTCCTCTTTACAAAGGACGAAAACAAAAACAGAAGGAAATCGAAGCCCAACAGCGCTTACTGGAGAAAACGTCAGAATGGGACTGGGAATTGAAGCAGCTTCGTCAGGAAATTCAGGATAAGATCGTCAGGATGGAACAGCACCACGGCCAGCACGTGCTTTTCGAGGAGACCGTTCTGCCCCAGTCTGAAATGGCGATGTCTTCCGTGCTGTCCGCGTACCGCGTCGGGCGCGCCGATCTGAGCGCGGTGCTGGAAGCGCAATCGGCGCTGTTGAAATCGGAATTGATGAACCACCACCATCGGGTCACGCACGCCAGAGTTATGGCGGAACTAGAGTTCACGGTCGGCGCCGACCTGACCCGATTCGAAGCCGGCGCGGATGGTTCTACGAGAGGAGAGGGAGAATGACTCGCACTGGATGGCTCGCGGCGATTGCCGCGTTGGTGCTCGCCGGAGTTGGAGGCTGGGTCCTGCGTGGGTCCGCACCCACGCCCGTGGTGATGGTTGATGAGCACGATCACGCCGAGGACGTCGACTATTACACCTGTCCGATGCACCCTTCAGTCAAGGCGCAGGAGCCCGGTGCGTGCCCGATCTGTGGCATGGACCTGACGCCAGTTCCGAAGCTGAGAACAGAAGCAGGACAAGGTGAAGATGGAATAGCATCCGTGCCCGGTATGTCTGCCCCGGGGTCACGACCGAGGGTGGACTTCATCAAGGTAACGCCGTATCAGCAGCAGTTGATCGGGGTGACCGTTGGTGAAGTGACAGAGCAGTCCGCAAAGACGGAGGTCAGAACGATCGGGCGCGTTGTCTACGACGAGACCCGTTTGACGGACGTTAATCTTAAGGTATCGGGGTGGATCCAGGATCTTTATGTGGATCATGTTGGCAAGTCCGTCCGGAAGGGTGAGCCCCTGTTCACCCTTTACAGTCCCGAGCTCGTTGCCAGCCAGGAAGAATATCTCCTGGCTTACGAGGGGCTGCGCAGAGTTCAGGCGCCGGCTCTGCAGGACTCGGAATCGCCCGAAGGTGAGTCCGCGGTCTGGAGCGAACGGCTTCTTCAGTCTGCACGGGAACGCCTCGAGTTGTGGGATCTGACGGACAGGCAGATTCGGGAACTGGAGTCCACCGGGAAGCGCAGCAGGGCCGTGACGGTCTACGCGCCCTCGGATGGGATCGTGACGGAGCGGATGGCGGTCTCCGGTATGTTCGTGAAACCGGACATGCGGCTCTACAGGATTGCGCGATTAGACTCGGTGTGGATCAGGGTAGACGTCTACGAGCAGGAGCTGCCATTCGTTCACGCGGGACAGCCCGCGACGATCTCTCTCTCTTATCTGCCCGAAGCGTCCTTGGAAGGCACGGTGGATTACGTCTACCCGTATCTGGACCCCAAGACGCTGACTGCCACGGTACGCGTTCGTGTATCGAACCCGGACGGAGCGCTCAAGCCCGGCATGTTCGCGAACGTACTTCTGCATCGGTCCGAGGACACCCGGCTGCTCGTCCCGGAAGCCGCCGTCCTCTTTTCCGGACGCCGCCGGATCGTGTTTCTGGCGCTTGGCGACGGGCGGTTTCAGCCACGTGAAGTTTCTCTCGGCCGGCAATTTCGGTCAGGCTACGAAGTGATCGCCGGGCTTCGATCGGGTGATCGTGTGGTGACATCGGCCAACTTCCTGCTCGATTCGGAGAGCAAGTTGAAGAATGTGACGGCAGCCGTGCTGCCGACCGAATCGTAAGAGAACGCCATGATCGAGAAAATCATCGAATACAGCGCTCGGAACCGGATGATGATCATCATCCTGGTACTTTTCGGCGCCACGTGGGGTGGATGGGCGCTGCGGAACGTTCCGCTCGATGCCATTCCGGATCTGTCGGACGTGCAGGTCATCGTGTTCACAGAATGGCCGGGTCGGAGTCCAGATCTGATCGAGGACCAGATCACCTATCCCGTGATTACGACGATTCTGGCCGCGCCGAAGGTGAAGTTCGTACGGGGGCAGTCGTTTTTCGGACTGTCGTTCGTCTACGTGATCTTCGAGGATGGCACGGACATGTACTGGGCGCGAAGCCGCGTTCTGGAGTTTCTGAACGAAGTGACCGGACAGTTGCCCGAAGGCGTGACGCCGTCGCTCGGCCCGGATGCGACGGGCGTAGGCTGGGTGTATCAGTACGCGTTGGTCGACACGACCGGACAGAACAGCCTGGCAGACCTTCGGAGCTTCCAGGACTGGTCCCTGAAATACTGGCTCGAGAGTGTCCCCGGCGTAGCGGAGGTCGCATCGGTCGGCGGATATGTGAAGCAGTATCAGGTCAATCTGGTTCCGAACAAGCTCCTGGCGTACAACCTGCCGATCAGCGCGATTATCCACGCGATTCGCCAGAGCAACAATGACGTGGGTGGCCGTGTGATCGAGATTGCTGGGACCGAGCACATGATCCGGGGTCGGGGATACATCGAGTCGGTCGGAGACCTCGAGCAGATTCCCCTCGGTTCGAACGCCGACGGTACGCCCATTTACCTGCGGGATGTGGCTCAAGTTCAGATTGGTCCGGACATGCGTCGCGGTCTGGCGGAGCTCGACGGCAAGGGCGAGACTGTGGGCGGCGTGATCGTGATGCGCTACGGAGAGAACGCTCTCAGTGTGATCGACCGGGTGAAGGAGCGTCTGAAGGAGGTCGAACCTTCACTGCCAGAAGGCGTTCGGGTCGTGACGACGTATGACCGCTCGGACCTGATTCTGCGGGCGATCGACGTGCTCAAGCGCGGACTGACCGAGGAGATGCTTGTCGTCGCGATCGTGATCGTGATCTTTCTGTTGCACATTCGAAGCGCTCTGATTCCCATCATTACGCTGCCCATCGCGGTCCTCATGTCTTTCGTCCCCATGTACTACATGGGGTTGACTTCGAACATCATGTCGTTGGGAGGTATCGCGATCGCGATCGGCGCGATGGTGGACGCCGCTGTGGTGTTGGTGGAGAACGCACATAAACATCTGGACCGATGGTCCATCGATCAGTCCCGCTCTACGGTCGGGCCTACTCGGGATGAAAGAATCGAAATCATCATTCGTTCCGCGAAGGAAGTGGGCAAACCGATCTTCTACTCCCTGTTGATCATCGCGGTTTCGTTCGTGCCGGTGTTCACGCTCGAGGCGCAGGAGGGACGGCTGTTCAAGCCGCTCGCCTTCACGAAGAACTTCGCGATGTTCTTCGCGGCGATCCTGGCGATCACGTTGGCGCCGGCGCTGATGGGACTCTTGATCCGGGGCCGCATTCACTCCGAAGAGAAACATCCGATCAGTCGGGCGCTGATCTGGCTCTATGGACCGGTGATCACCCTGGTCCTTCGATTCAAGAAGAGCGTCATCGGGATCGCGATGGTGGCTCTTGCGCTGACGGCCCTCCCTTTCGGGCAACTCGCGTCGGAGTTCATGCCGCCCCTGGATGAAGGGAGTATTCTCTACATGCCGACGTCGCTGCCCGGTATGTCTATCACGGAAGCGAAGAAAGTGCTGCACGCTCAGGACAAACTTCTGGTTCAGTTTCCGGAAGTGGAGCGTGTGTTCGGAAAGGTCGGACGCGCTCGAACCGCCACGGACCCCGCTCCGCTTTCGATGGTGGAAACGACGATTACACTCAGACCCCGTTCGGAATGGCGGGACGGGATGACCTGGGACAAGCTGGTCAAGGAGATGGACTCAGTGCTGAAATTTCCCGGTATGCCCAACATCTGGTGGATGCCGATCCAGACCCGCACCGAGATGCTGGCGACGGGGATCCGAAGCCCGATCGGCATCAAAGTCTTCGGGCCAGACCTGGAGACAATCGAAAAGGTGGCCCTGGACATCGAGAGAGCCGTCCGGGATGTCCCCGGAACACGAAGCGCGTTCGCGGAACGCGTGACCGGTGGGAATTTTGTGGATTTCGTCGTGCGGCGGGGGGAGGCAGCAAGGTATGGTCTTCAGGTCGAACAGGTCGAGCAGATCATACAGACGGCCATTGGAGGCCTGAACATCGATCAGACGGTCGAGGGTCGGGAACGTTACCCGATCAGCGTTCGCTACGCCAGGGAGTTGCGTGACAACTTGGATGACCTCAGGCGCGTCCTGGTACCTACACCCACTGGGACACACGTACCGATCGCCCAGCTCGTGGACATCCAGACGGTGACCGGGCCGCCGATGATCCGTGATGAGTCGGCACAGCTGGTGGGATTCGTGTTCGTGGATATCGTGGATCGTCCCCTGGGCGAGTATGTGGCCGAGGCGCAGCAGGTGGTTTTGGACAGGGTCGACATCCCGGCGGGGTATCGCATCGCGTGGGGCGGTCAGTTTCAGTATATGGAACGGGCCAGAGAGAAGCTCATGCTCGTGGTGCCTCTGACGCTTTTCATCGTGTTCTTCCTGCTCTACATGAACTTTAATTCGATCGCGGAAACGTTGATCGTCATGCTGTCGGTGCCTTTCGCGCTCGTAGGTGGTGTGTGGTTGCTCTATTTGCTCGACTACAATCTTTCCGTGGCAGTGTGGGTTGGGATTATTGCACTGGTCGGCGTGGCCGCCGAAACGGGCGTGGTCATGCTGGTCTACCTGGATGAAGCGTGGGAACGGAGGGTCAGCGAAGGAAAGACGTCTTTCGCCGATCTTCGCGAGGCGGTGGTAGAAGGGGCGGTCCAGCGCGTCCGGCCCAAGATCATGACCGTGGGGACGACGATCATCGGTCTACTCCCGATCATGCTCGGGACGGGAACGGGTTCGGATGTGATGAAACGCATCGCCGCGCCGATGGTGGGTGGACTGGTCTCGTCAACTATTCTGACGTTGGCCATCATCCCAGCGATCTATGTCATCTGGAAGGGACGGGGGCTGGCGAAGGAAGAAGAGGCTGGAACGCCGCTGCCGTCGTGGGCGCGGTTCGTATTGATCACTACCGGGCTCGTCGTGGCTCTCTCGGGGGTACACTTCCTGTCGGGATTATCCGATACCTCCCCGGGCGGACCGCAGGCGGTGATCACGACGGTTCAGAGCGGTAGTGTCGAAATTTCCGTTTCCGGAGCCGACGGGAGGATGGTGTCGGGAAAGAACCGGCTGAGTCTTTCCTTCACGGACGCGGCGACGGGGGTCTCCGCCGACGTTCAGGGCGTTGCTTTGGAACTGTTCATGCCCGCCATGGGGGGGGCGATGGCGCCTATGCAGAGCGAGGCCGACATCACGTCCCTGGACGCACCGGCCGATTCTTGGCCGACATCGAAGTTCAGATGCTGGTGAGTGGCAAGTCACAGTCAGGTTTTCGGGGCCCGGAATCGACGGAAAACGAACGTTTGCCGTTACTGCGCAGTGATTTGAAAACCCAGGATTGAGAGGATCAGGACATCCACGGCGATTTGACATTGGAGATCGAAGACAGTATTATAACCGCTCACTTGAACAAGTGTTCAAGTGAGCGGGAGAACTGGCGAGCCCATTGGTTGTAGGCGCTCGCGGCAGGATTGGGCAGTCATTGTTCCAGCCTGCTCGAGTCATCATTTGCTACTATGAGAAGAGTGAACAGTAAGGGCATAGGTCTTCTGCTGACCGCGACGATGTTGATCGCTACCCATCTCTCGATGGGTGGACGTGTCATCTGTGTGGGACCCGACGGCCACGTCGCGATCGAGGCTTCCGATTGGCGTGGGACCTGTGCGGACTCCAATCCTAAGGATTTGCTTTCGTGTTCTTTGATCCCTTCTACGCACTGCGGTACGTGCCTCGATTTTGAAATTACAATCGATCGGGCTCCGAAGGTCGGGGGTAAGACCATCGAGCTACCAGTTCTATCCCGCGCCGATCTTATTGTGCCCTTGGCGTCCATCATCCCATTCAAACGTCTATCGCACCTACCTCCCACCAGCCATATCCCTCCAGGTCATCTGGCTCAGAACGCCGTTCTGATCATCTGACACTTCCTGATCCTCACGGGTTGTCGTAGTTCGCAGCAGCGCCCTCCGCGCTCTGCCAGATTCCGTGTATCAGGAGGCGTTTTATGTACACCGCTCTCAATCTGTTGACAGGTCTCATTCTCGCCGTGTGGTTCACTCAGGCCAAGACGGCGTCTGCCCAGGTGCTGACTCGGTCCGAGGTCGTGCGGATCGCCTTGGCTGATAACCCAAGGGTTTCCGCCGCGAGGGCCGCGTGGGATGCGGCGAAAGCCCAGCGACTGGTCTCGCTGGCTCTGGAAGATCCGAGAGAAATATCGGAATCACGCAAAGAATCGAGTCGCCTCTGAAGTGGTGGTTTCGCCAACGCGCTTCCGGTCAACGGGCGGAAGCCGTGCACTTCTCGACTTTCGAGGCGACACGTCTGGACATTGAAGTCGAAGCAAAAACGATCTTCGACCGCGTGCTGGCCGATCAGGCGATCTTCGCCGCTTCTGAAGAGAATCTTCGGCTTGCTCGGGACCTTGCTTTCAAGGCTCGTAGTCGATTCGAGGCGGGAGATGTCGCCCGCCTGGAGGTGATGCGGACCGAAGTCCAGGTTGGCCTTGCGGAAATCGCGCGGACCGATGCGGAGGCCAGGTCAACCACGTCGAAAGCCTCTTTGAATACCATCCTGGGAAGAGAAGTCACTGCGCCTACCGTGATTACGGGCGAACTCACCCTGGAGCCTGCCTCCTTCGAACTCGCCTGTCTGAAGCACCGGTCCTCAATCCAGCGACCCGATCTGAATGGTGCTCGCCAGTTGCTGATGAGCCTACGATCGGCGAAATCTGGCACGGTCGTGTCCCTGGTTCCCGATCTGAGCCTTGGCTTTTCGCGGCAGACGATCGCGGGTCCTGGTGGAAGGTCGTCTTTCTGGCGGACCACACTCGGGATCGAGATACCCGTGTGGGCGCCGTTTCGGCAGCGAGGAGAGGTAAGTGCTGCCGCCGCGGAGGTTCGACAGGCTGAGGCCAACTACGAGGGTCTCGAGCAGAAGGCTATGCTGGAAGTGGAGTCGAGTCTTTCGGCGCTTACGGCCGCCCAAAAGCGAGCGGCGGTGTTCAAGACCGGCGTGCTAAGATTGGCGGAGGCGGCATACGACGCGGCGTCCGAAAGCTATCGACAGGGTAAGGCAACGTATCTGGAGCTTCTGGAAGCACAGAAGACTCTTACCGAGACCCGGATCGCCTATTTCGAATCGATCTTCGACTACCGGCGTGCGTTGGCTGAGCTGGAACGGGCGACAGGAGGATCACTGTGATGCGAATCAGCGAGCGGAAGAATTGGACATGGAAGACGACCTGGTGGGGTCTTCTACTGGGCGGACTGGCGGTCTGCTTTGTGACTGCTCACGTCGCCGCCCAACCCGAGGAGCATAACGACCACGGGGAAGACGTTCACGAAGAGGAACGGTCCGTGCATCTGAGCGCGGTGGAAATCGAGGAATTCGGAATCCGACTGTCTCGTGCAGAAGCGGGCGTGATCGGACCTATCATCGAACTAGCAGGAGAGATCGTGGCCAACCCGGACCGGTTCGCTCACGTCGTGCCACGCGTGGGTGGCATCGTGAGGCGCGTCGAGGCAAGTCTCGGGGACCACGTTAAAGCTGGAGCTGTGATGGCGACCACCGATAGTCGAGAGCTTTCCGATCTGAAATCAGCTTATCTGGCCGCGGTCGAAAGACGCGAATTGGCCAGAGCTGCTTTCGAGCGTGAGGAGCGGCTGTGGAAACAGAATATTTCGTCCGAACGCGATTTCCTCGAGGCGAAGCAGTCATTCGCCGAAGTACGCATTGAAGCACGGTCGGCGGAGCATAAGCTCCACGCACTCGGGTTCTCGGAGGCGTATCTGAAAACACTTCCCCGCCAGCCGGATGTTTCGTTCACAGAGTTCGAGATTCGAGCCCCTTTCGATGGTGTCGTCGTCAGCAAGCATCTTGCACTCGGCGAATCGGTGGATGAGGATTCGGATGTTTTTTCGGTCACCGATTTGAGTCGAGTCTGGGCCATCCTCGCGGTGTATCAGAAGGATCTTAAATGGGTTGTCCACGGCATGCGTGTGGCGGTTCAGGACCGCGAAGGAGGGACCGAACGCTCCGAGGGTAAGATTTCGTATGTGAGTCCCGTTATCGACGAGACGACCCGTAAGGCGAGCGTTCGGGTTGTTCTGGACAATCAGAGCGGAGCCTGGAGGCCCGGGATGTTCGTGAGAGGACGCATCGTGACGGAAGGGCATTCGGTTGCAGTGGCGGTGCCGCGAACGGCGGTGCAGCAGCTCGACGGAGAGGACGTCGTTTTCGTCCACGACGGTACGGAGTTCGAGGCGCGCGATGTTCAAA
This sequence comes from Candidatus Latescibacterota bacterium, assembly GCA_965198115.1. Taxonomy (GTDB): domain Bacteria; phylum Latescibacterota; class UBA2968; order UBA2968; family UBA2968; genus UBA6620. Next base: position 6,348,504 of record OZ240241.1, read on the forward strand.
CAGGCAGAGCAGCGGGGGATCTGATTGAGATTGTGACCGGCTTGGAGGCCGGGGAGACGATAGCAGTTCAAGGCGCGTTCACGCTCAAGACGCAGATCGAGAAGGGTGAGTTCGAATCGGGCCACAGCCTGAAACCGAGGCGTCAGTGTTCAGAACACCGAACGGTCCTGTCCAGATCGCCTGGCGTTGTACTTTCCTGTGTGTTTGAATCCTAACGACTTCTAGGGCTGACACGTAAGTCGCACTGTAGAATGAACCGGCTGCTCGTTCTTGTGCTGGGTGTGCTTATGGCTGGCGCCGGGTACTACAGTTATGTACAGCTCCCTGTTGATGCTTTCCCCGACGTGTCTCCGAATCTGGTGCAGGTGTTCACGGAGACGGAGGGACTGGCGCCTGAGGAGATCGAGAAGTTCGTGACCTACCCGATCGAGACCGCGATGAACGGATTGCCCGGCGTCGTCAACGTTCGCTCGGTTTCCAACTTCGGGTTGTCCGTCGTGAACGTGTATTTCGAAGACGGAATGGACATTTACTTTGTCAGGCAACTCGTGAACGAACGTCTGCAGGAAGCGCGGGAGCAGATCCCTGAAGGGTTCGGCGATCCGACAATTGGCCCGATTTCAACGGGCATGGGGCTGATCCTGTTCTACTACTTGGAGGACCAGACGGGAACGCGAAGTCTCGAGGAATTGAGGACGATCCAGGACTGGCTCGTCAAGTTTCACCTCCAGACCGTCCCGGGCGTGACGGAGGTCCTGGGAATCGGTGGTTACGAAAAGCAGTACCAAGGTCGTGATCGATCCGGACGCTTTGGTTCAATATGACGTGACGATCCAGGAGGTCATCGAGAGGGTTCGGGCGAACAACCTGAACGTGGGCGCCCAGTTCATCGAAAAAGATGCCGAGGAGTATGTCGTTCGTTCCGTGGGTTGGCATCCACGATCGAGGATATCCGGGGGATCGTGATCAATGCGGTGGACGGTACACCCGTGTATCTCAATCAGCTTGCAGAGGTAAGGGTGGGAGGCGCCATTCGGCGCGGTGTGCAGACGCACGATGGGGTCGGGGAGGTGGTAGCCGGGATGGTGGTCAAGCTGTTCGGTACGAACTCCTCCACGGTGATCGAGCGCGTGGAGGCAAAGATGATGGAGATCAACCGGATCCTGCCCGAAGGTGTGAAAATCGTTCCCTACTACGAGCAGAAGGAGTTGGTGGCCGAGTGTGTGGCCACTGTCACGGACGCTCTTGTAGAAGGTATCGTCCTTGTGACGTTGGTCCTGTTCGCTTTCCTGGGGGCCCCTTCGACCCAGCCTGGTGGTAGCTCTTGCGATCCCGTTTTCTGTTCGCGACGCTTGGAATGGGTGCCTTCGGGATTTCCGCGAATCTGATGTCCCTGGGTGGCCTCGCTATCGCTATCGCTATCGGGCTACTCGTGGACGGTTCCATCGTCATCGTGGAGAACGTCGATCGACAGCTGCGGGAGGCCGGTCCAGAGGAACCGCGTGGTGGCCAGGGCCTGCACGGAGGTCGGACGGCCGATCGCGTTCTCTCTCATCATCATCATCATCGTATTCGTGCCGCTGTTTACGCTCCAGGGCGTGGAAGGAAAGACCTTTCGTCCGCTTGCCTACACGGTTTCCCTGGCTATGCTGGGGTCGCTTGTCTTCGCGCTGTTCCTGTCTCCCGTTCTGTCCCATCTGATGATGCGCCCGCCGAACGGGTCGCGTCGTGGGGAGCACGAGGAGGGTCGGGTGCTGCGGTGGCTGATCGAAACCTACCGGCCCATGGTCACGTTTTTCGTATTCCGTCGCCGGCTGGCGGTCGCAGCCGCAGTAGTCCTGGTTGCGTTCGGGGCGACGATCTTCCCGCTCCTCGGATCGGAATTCACGCCCTCTCTGCAGGAAGGGTCTATGGTGCTTCGCCTGACGATGGCTCCGTCGATTTCCCTGAGAGAGAGCACCCGGATCACACTTCTCGTGGAGCGGCGTCTCATGAAGTTGCCGGAGGTCACGGGGGCCGTGACCCGCATCGGCCGCGGTGAGATCGGGGCGCATACGGACCCCATCAACAGCGCCGAGATTTACGTGCTTCTCGAGCCTCGGGAGGCGTGGCGCACCGCGGAGACTCAAGACGACCTGGAGGACGTCATTCGGCAGGAGCTGGGGGACATCCCGGGGGTTTTGACGAATTTCACACAGCCGATCGCGATGACAGTGGACGAGCTTCTGGAGGGCGTGCGCGCCGAACTGGCGGTGAAGCTGTTCGGCGACGATCTGGATCTGATGAAGGAGAAGGCGGACGAGATCGCCGCGGTGGTGCGCACGGTCCGGGGCGCTGCGGACGTCCAGGTGGACCAGGTCGGGGGGACGCCGCAACTTCTCATCCGGGTGGATCGGCAGGCGATCGCCCGCTACGGGATCAACGTTGAGGATGTGCAGCAGGTCATTCGTGCCGCCGTGGGGGGTGAAACAGCCGGACAGATCTTCGAGGGTGTCCGCCGATTCGACATTCTGGTGCGATTCGCTGAACCGTATCGGAATACGCCTGATGCGATCGGCCAGATTCTCGTGCAGGCGCCCGATGGGGTTCGGGTTCCACTGGCACAGATCGCACGGATCGAGGAGATCGTTGGTCAGCGTCAGATTACGAGGGAGAACAACCAGCGGTTCATCACGGTGCAGTGTAACGTCACAGACCGGGACATTGTGTCGTTCGTGGAGGAGGCTCAGGAAGCCATTGATGCCAGCGTGAGTCTGCCTTCCGGCTACCTGGTGACGTGGGGCGGGCAATTCCGACTGCAGCAGGAGGCCAACCGGCGGCTGGCCCTGGTCGTGCCCATCACCCTGCTGGTCATCTTTCTGCTGCTGTTTTCGAGCTTCAACTCCTTGAAGAGCTCCATTCTTGTCCTTCTCAATATTCCGTTGGCCCTGGTCGGTGGTGTGGTGGGTCTTTGGCTGACCGGGCAGAACCTGTCCGTTCCCGCGTCTGTGGGTTTTATCGCGTTGTTCGGCATCGCGTTGGCCAACGGGATGGTTCTCGTTACCTACCTGAACCAGCTTCTGCACGACGGCGTGGCTCTGGACGAGGCGTCGATTCGGGGCGCGTGCCTGCGCGTGCGTCCGGTGCTGATGACGGCATTGGCGGCGGCGCTGGGTTTGATTCCACTGTTGTTTTCCACCGGTACGGGCAGGGAGGTCCAGCGTCCACTTGCCACGGTTGTGGTGGGTGGACTAGTGACTTCGACAGCTTTGACGCTGCTTGTGATTCCGGCGCTCTACAAGTGGTTCGCAACTTCCCCCAAACACGAATCGGCCGCCTTGGTCGCCGATTGAAGGGAGGAATGACAAGAAACAGGAAAAGGATAAATTGGACGCTTGACCCTGTACCTCAGTACAGGGTTATCTTTAGAGGAAGGAGGAACCAGATGGGGCTCAGGACCGGGGATCTTGCGAAGTTGGCTCAGGTCAATACCCAGACTCTCAGGTATTACGAGCGGAGAAGATTGCTGCCTTAGTGCATGGGTTCATAAATATTATTACGTATGTCCTGAACATTATTTGTAGCTTATGTTCTCCTTCAAAAGGAGGAGAACAATGCCAAGACGTTCGCCTTATGTGGTGCTACTGTCTGAGAAGGAGACAACATTGCCGCCCTCATCCTACCCTTATCTTCCCATCATCCACATCCTCTCCCACCTCGACCATCACCTGCAGCATCCGCAGCGAATCCTCGTCGTGCTCTTTCGATTGCTTGTCAAACCCCCATCCTGAGCCGGTTATCTTGTCACAGAACGCGCCCGCAAACGTGCGTTCCTCGCTCTCGCCCAGCACATCGCTCAGGATTCGAATCGACTCCAATAGAATCTCCCGCATCTCCGACTTTGAGGGATTGTCATCGAAGTCCATGGCATTGACGATAAACCTTCCCACGTCCAGGCAGGAGGCCCCGATCACCCCGCCCGGATCGATCGCCATCCAGCCTCTCGATTTGTCGCTGAGGATGTTCCAGTGGTGAAGATCTCCGTGAAGCAGCAACTGAGGTTCTTCCGGTGCCATAAGCGTATCCAGGATTGCCTGCGCGCGCGGCATCTGTTCGAGGTAAGGACGGGAACGCCCGAGATCGCTACAATTCCTTATGTCACGAAACGCTTCGTTCATCCAGTCCTGGAAGTGTGGAAGGTTGTGTGTAGCAGGCGGCGGTGTTTTATGCAGTTCGACTAGAATCCGTCCCGTGATCTCTGCGCGCTCCTCGCGATTCGGATTGCCCGCCAGCATCGTACCGGGATGTAACCGTTCAAGCAGCATGGCGCCAAGATCCTCGTCGAGGTCGATCAGCCTGCTGATGCCGCGCCCTTCGTAGATCGCTAGCGCTTCCATTTGGGCTGTGAGATCCGCGTCAGGCAGGACGACCTTCAGAATCGCCTCGTCCCCATTGGGCAACATCACGAATCCGACAAAGTTTCCCTTGATCTCGTCGACCGCACGCCCAAGTGTCAGTCCCCATTTCTCGCGGCAGCCCTTCAGGATTTCCGGAAGCTCCTCAAGCCATGTCTTGTCGCCTCTCGACGCGTGCCTGATCATGCGAGCTGGGAAATCAGGGATATCTGGTCCGTAACTCTCCAAGAGTTTCTCTCTCGTCTATCGCTATGACTATTCGCGTGATCTGAGCGCGGCCCGGGGATGGGCCGACTTTCAGGCAGCGGCATGGCACATAACGTTTGAGCGAGCGCGGAGCCGGTTTGGGTGGCTGGGTTCTTGGGGCGGGGGCGCGCCAGGACTGTGGGGAAAGCCGGATTGTTGGCTTCTCGTGCAAGAAACGGGGATTCTGTCCGAGTTGCACAGGACGGCGGATGGCCGATACAGCCGCACGGTTGACCGACGAAGTACTGCCGAGAGTGCCGGTCCGCCAGTGGGTGCTCAGCTTACCTTGTTCTTCCTGACGGAGGACGAGCGCACCTTTATCACGGAGGGCGCCACTCAGCTCGTCGAGGACTACCGCCGGATGCTGGCCTGACCTCTCACGACGTGCCGAGGCCTTCGGGGCATCTCAGGGCAGCCTGAAGAAGCTCCCGGCGATGTGGCGGACTACCTGAACTTCCTCGATCGGTTCGTCCTGATCCTTGGCGCAGAACCAATAGGCGACGAAGATGCGGCCGTCGGGCAGCTCGGTCGGCATCTGGTACCCCAGATCATAACTGTAGCCGTCGCCGCGCACGACGAACTCCTCACTCCAGGTTTCGCCAAGATCGTCGCTGACGACGCCGAGAATGCCGCGGTTGCCCAGATTGGCGGTGCGGCGCGCGAAGAGGACTAGGATGCGGCCGTCCCGCAGCACCAGAGCCGAGGGACAGCGCCAGCGATTGGCGAGCCTCGGATCGTTCAGCGGACGCTCCGGCTCCGGATCGCTCATGCGGCCGAAGTGATTGCCCGGGCCGGTAAAGAAGCGGATGGGCGACCATGTCGTGCCGTCGTCGTCGGAAAAGGTGACGCAGGGCATTTCCGGCGGAATCTGGTACATCGTGCACATCAGCCGCCCGTCCGGCAGGCGGTGCACGCCGGAGTAGGTGTAGCCGTACTTGTCGACGCCCGGAGCCGTGGGGGCGAGATGGGGGCTGACGCGGGCGATCTCGCTGCAGTACTCCCACGAGATGCCGTTGTCGTAGCTGACGTAAAAGCACATGGCATGCCGCCAGTGATGGGCGCCGGCGATGCCGAGGACTCCGTTGTCGAAGCGGACACAACCCAGATTCGATCCCAGAAATCCACCGTCGGGGGCCCATGGTGGGGCGTCGATGAGGGTGGCGTGGGACTCCCAGGTACGACCGCGGTCGCTGCTGCGCAGGCTGAATGACGGCGGATGCCGCGGGTGACCGAGGTCGCCACCCTCTGATCCAACCAAACCGATCGGCGGTTTCAGATAGGTTCCGTGGCAGAAGTGGATGATGGAGTCCGGCTCACCCAGGTCGATTTCCTCGCGTTCGGCGCGGGGTCGCGGTCGGAGCCAGTCGAGGATCTCGTCGGTCGAGCGGTCGTTGTGCCAGAGCCACTGGCGCTCCTCGTCCGGCCAGGTCTCGCCGTGGTCGAAGGAGCGGCTGATGATGCAGCCCGATTCGCCGCCCCAGCGCGGGTGATGGCTCCACATGCTGCGGGGGCCGCCGCAGTGCCGGCTCCAGGCCCGGTTGGGGCCGTCCCGCATGACGTTGTAGTCCATCGGCAGCGCCAGGTAGGCCACGGCGATCTCACCATCGCCGAAGTTCCAGATGCCGCCGCGATTGACGGCATACAGATACATGCCCTCGTCGCGGTGGACGACGATGTGACGCAAGTCCTCGAGCTCCACCCTGTGCGTGCCGACGGTGCGTTTTGACGTGTGTGTCATGTCTCATTCTCCGGGAGCTATAATCAAAAGGTGTGGAAAAAGAGAAAGGGCGACCCTACCCTTCCCGTGAGATAGTTGATTCACACAAAACCGGGTGAGAGGCCCGGTTGGGAAGGAGGATCGCCGTGAAGGAACATACGCATAGAGCCCCATTGAAGTCCATGCCGACGTGGGAGACGGTTGACGATTGGATCCGTGAAGAGATCCAGGGCCGGTTCCAGTCCATTCTGGAGGAGGAGGCGACCGCGTTCTTGGGCCGGTCGTGGTATGAGCGCCGAGCCGAGGTCGATAGCTCCAGGGGCTACAGGAACGGCTACGGCAAGCCCCGGCGTCTCTCGACGAGCTGCGGAACGATCAAGGTCCGGCGTCCCCGGGTTCGTGGTCTGGAAGAGCGGTTTGAAAGCCGCATCCTCCCCCTGTTCGCCCGGAGAACCAGGGCCATTGGAGATCTGCTTCCCGACCTTTATCTCCACGGTCTCTCCCAGGGCGACTTCGAGTTGTCTTTGCGTGCGCTGCTCGGTGATGGCGCGCCGCTTTCGCCGACCTCGATCGCTCGTCTTCGAGGGAAGTGGGAGGTCGACTTCCAGGACTGGAAAGAAAGGCGTCTGGATAATCGCGAACTGGTCTACGCCTGGGCTGATGGCATCTACGTCAAAGCCGGGCTCGAGCGCGAGAAGGCGTGTCTGCTGGTCGTGATCGGCGCGATGAGCGACGGCAGCAAGGAGATCCTGGCGATAGAACCCGGTTATCGAGAGTCTACAGAATCCTGGCTCACGGTGCTACGGGATCTCCGGGATCGCGGGCTCGAACATCCTGTCCTGATCGCCGCGGACGGGAATATGGGCATCTGGGCGGCCGTTGATCAGGTCTGGCCAGAGAGCCGGCAACAACGGTGCTGGAACCACAAGATCCTCAACGTGCTCGACAAGGTCGCCAAGCGTGCACAGGCTGAAGCCCGCGCACTGCTCGTCCAGATCCCCTATGCCGGCACGAAAAAGGAGGCCGAGAAGCTCCGGAAACGCTTTGCCGCACGGTATCGCTCACAGTTCCCTGCCGCCGTGGAGACGCTCGAAAGAGACTGGGATCGGATGGTCACGTTCTACGACTTCCCGAAGGAACACTGGAAACACCTGAGAACCACGAACGTCGTCGAGAGCCCCTTTGCTTCCGTTCGGCTTCGCACAAACGCCGCCAGGCGATTCAAGAAAGTCAGGAACGCCACGACTCTCATCTGGCGTACGCTCAAGGTCGCAGAGAGCCGATTCAGGAAACTCACCGCGCCACACTTGCTACAACAAGTCTACGATCAGAAACACTCAACCGAACCGCAGGTCGAAGCCGGGAAGATGGCCGCCTGATTTCTTTTACACACCTATTGACCTGAACTCGATCCAACGGGAAGTTCAGCGACTGCGCCGCAACATGGGCGGCCGCGGACGGTTTGGTCAAGCGGGAACTCGGAGCTATCGTTGGAGTGCAATGAGGCGCCGTGGCGCGCCAACGCAAGATTCCGAGCGAGGAGGATGAGAGAGATGAAATGGCTACAGACGACACAAAAGGTGCAGTTGCTGGGCTTATTCGCCCATCCCCACGATCTCACGCACGCCCTGGGGACCATGGGCAATCACATTGACAATGGCGACGGCGTCACGGTCGCCATCCTCACCGATGGCGGCGGTACGCACAACGAGCGCCTCTTCGAGGAGCTGCGCAAGGATGCGTCGGAGCGCGACGCCGGGGTCACCGAGCAGCAGCGCCAGGAATACACGGAGCAAAAGTACGACGAGGCGCGGCACGCCTGCTCCCTGTTCGGGATAGACGATGTGCGCTTCATGGGGTATCCGGACAAACCCCTGCGCAGCAGTGACGAAATCGTGGACGCGGTAGCCGACCTCATCTGTGACGTGAAGCCGGACGTGCTGATCACGGAAACGCCGGAGAAGCAGACGCGCAGCCGCACTTCCGGCGGCGGGGATGACCACACGATGACGGCGACCATCGTCAACGACGCCCTCGTCATCGCCAGCCATCCACGCCAGGGCCAGAAGCGCGTACCCCACAAACCCGCACGTATCTACTACTGCGCCCCGTCTGAACCCAATGATCAAGTCGACGTCTACGTCGACATTTCGAAGTGGGAAGAGCAGCGCATCGAGGCGGAGATGAGTTACAAGTCCCAGGGTCACACGCCGGCCTACGCCCGCCAGCGCATCGTGCGCAATTACGGGCATTACGGCTGGTGCGCCGGCGTCAACTTGGCTGAGAAGTTTCTGCGCGGCAACGCCAACGTCACATCTCTGCTTCCAGTTACCGATCTCGATCTGAGAAACTCGAAGGGCTCGGGTATCGATCGCGCCATGAGTGTGATGGGCGACGAATACAGAAAAGACGTGGAGGAGACGATCAGGACGGGGAGCTGACCACTGTGGAACGCGCGATCGGAACACAGAAACAGATCCTCTTCGACGACGCCCTGGTCGAAGACAAGCGCGGTTTCGCTTTCAGTTCACCGACTGAAGTCGTGTAGGAGGATACGCATGTCCGAGCGAGACAGGACCTACCGCGTCGGCATCATCGGCGCGGGACTGAAGGGCACTCAGCACGCACAGGCCTTTGCCGAGCATCCCGCCGCTGAGGTCGTGGCCGGGGCCGACACCGATGCAGCTAACCTGGCGATGTTCGGCGAACGGTTCGGCCGCACCGCTGGCCTGTACGCCGATTACGACGAGATGCTGGCGCACGAGGAGCTGGACATCGTCTGCCCCATCCTGCCAACGGGCGTGAACCCGGATGCCGTGGTGGCGGCGGCCGAGGCGGGCGCACGTGGCGTGTTGTGCGAGAAGCCTATCGCCGCGACTCTGGCTGACGCCGACCGCATGGTCGACGTCTGTCACGCCCACGGCGTCAAGTTCGGCGCCGGTGACATGTACCGTAACTACGAGCAGCTGTGGCGCGCGAGGGAGATGATCGCGGCAGGGGAGATCGGCGACGTCATCTCCCTCGTCAACCGCGGGCCAGCGAGCTCAGGCAATGGGTGCCAGGACCTGAGCGTGGTGCGTCTGTTCGCCGGCGATGTACCGGTGGAATGGGTCGTCGGCTGGTCGAACGGCCGCCCCCTGGATGAGGCCCTCGGCGCCGTCGACGCCTCCAGCGATCACGACCAGGAGCTCGGCGGCGTGATCCGCTTCTCCTCCGGCCTGTCCGCTCAGATCGTCGACAAACCGGGCCCGCTCAACGGGATCGAAGTCCTCTGCGAACGCGGCGTGTTCACGAGTGACTACACCTCATTTCGACTGCTCGAGCGCTCCGCGCAAACGGACAAAGGACGGAGTCTGTTCGACCTGGTGGAAATGCCCGGTCTGTTCGAGGACTCGGTCGATTGGGGTGGTCGCTACGAGGATGGCTACGATGCGGCTGGCTGGCTGGGAATGGCCTCGCGCCAGGCCGCCACGGCGCAGTCGATGATCGATGCCCTCGAAGAGGACATCGAGCCGCGGGCCAATGGCGAGAACGCGCGCGCCGTGCTGGAACTGGCCATCGCGATGCGCGAATCGGAGCGCCGCGGGCACCAACCGGTGACGTTGCCCCTGGAGGACCGGAGCCTGCAGATCCTCCCGGCTGCCCCTCGCATGTACTACAAGAAGGAAGTCCGCGGTGAGGAATGGTACGCGCAGCAGCTGGCGAGCCAGAAGCGCGAAACGTGACGACCGGCGAATGGATCATGATCCGGAACGGCGGGCTACTTCGCGACCGGCTGGCACCTGAGGAAATTCAGGAGCTCAACAGAGAACCATGACCGGAACGGAGGCGCACCATTCGGGGAGGGAAGATGAACGCTCTGGAAGTCCGCAAGGCTTCGACAGAGGATTTCGAATTCCTTGCATCTTTGCTGGTCCTGGCCGATCAGGACAGACTTGCAGGAAGAGATGGTTGGGAGCGCGAGCAGTTCGTCGACCGATGTCGATCGCAAACCGGAGAAGAGGTAGCAGGAAAAGTAGCGAATAGCCTGACCTCCGTGGTTGAGGCAGATGGCATGCCAGTCGGTAGGCTGCGAGTGGTGCGAACGAGCGAAGAGCTGTACATCGCCGGGATTCAGGTTCTTCCTGAGCATCAAGGAAGAGGGATCGGCAGCAAAGTGGTTCGCTCCGTAATAGGCGAAGGAAGGAGGAAGGGCTTGCCAGTCAGACGGGAAGTTGAAAAGGCCAACCCGGATGCCAAGCGTCTATATATGCGGCTCGGCTTTAGAGTGATTGAAGATCGCGACACTATGGAGCTGATGGAGATACCTCATGGCGCATGACAATCACCGCGGGGGAAAACCTTGAGTGACGAGTTCTACACGCGACCTGTGCTTTGCGTCTGCCGTCACGAGCTCCGCCCATCGCACCTCCAGCTTTCCGCTCATCCTGAGTAGCGGGCGGCTTCAAGCCCGCATATCGAAGGACCCCTTCCTCAGGCCCAATTCGAATACGCCGGCTGACGCGCCCTTTCCGCTGTCGCCTTGAGTGCGACCGGGGAGAAGTGCGTCCTCGCGGTGCCCCTTTCGTCTGCAGAGAGCCCCCCTGGTCGCCTGCCTTCGCCCAGGCTGCTGCAAGCGTGGCCACCCAACGATTCAAACGCCCCGCATTAGGCTGGCGCACCCCCCGCTCCGCCCAAACCTGAGCTCGATTCCCTTGTCAGGCTACGTGAGAACGCCGTTTATTCTTCCTATCCGCCTCAGCTGTGGGTGATGGACGCTGACGGCGGCGGGCAGCGATGCCTGACGACCGGCGACAGCGGCAGTGGCGTCGACCATCCGCGCTGGCTGCCCGGTTGATGCCGGGCGGTCAGAAGGCGGGTATCTTCACCGCCTGCGCCTCTCCGGTACGAATCGAAGCCTCGATGCATTCCACGAGCACGGCCGAGCGGATCCCCTCGCGGGCGCCGATGGCCGGGTCCGTCCCGGTGCGAATGGCGCTCACGAGGTCGCACAAGCGGGGCGCCTCGGACGCTTTCACGGTCTCGGTGACAAGCTCGCCGGAGGCGGCGTTGGGGAGCGTGAAGGTGGCGGTCTTGAAGTGCTCGTGGAGGACGGCGGTGCCGGCACCGTCGAAGAACTCGAAGAACCACTTCGACAGGATCTCGTTGCGGCCCGCATCCGTCATCAGGAAGGTGGCCACGGAGCCGTTGGCGAAGCGCAGCGTGGCGGCGCAGGTGTCGACCATGTCCGGGCTGCCGAGCTGGCCAGCATGGGTGATCTGGCCGCCGGTGGCGAAGACCTCCACGGGGTCGGCGTCGTGCACCCAGCAGAGCAGGTCGAGGGCGTGCACGCCGACGTCGTAGAGCGGCCCGCCGCCGATCGTCGGGTGCCAGCGCCAGGTCGTCAGGTCCGCGGGTGCCTGCGTGCACTGGCCGTGGCTGACGAGCGGCGTTCCGAGGCGCTGACGGATCGCGCGGGCCGCCCCGGAAAAGCGTATGGAGAAGTTCAGCTGCAGCCGGCACCCGCTGGCCTTGCGCGCCGCCTCGATGCGCAGGCAGTCGGCGACATTCATGGCCATCGGCTTCTCGAGGAACAGGTGCTTACCGGCTTCGAAGGCGGCCACGGCGAGGTCTGCGTGGGAGTCGTGGGCCGTGGCGATGGCGAGGATGTCGATCTCCGGGTCCTCGAGCAAGCGGGCCGGGTCGGTCGTGTGCACGGCGCCGTCGTGCTCGGCGGCGAGTCTCTCCGCAGTCCCCGCGTCGACGTCGCAGAACGCTCGTACGGTGACATCGGCATCGATGGTGGCATACTTCGCGTGCGCACGGCCAGCACCTCCGCAACCGATCAGGCCCCAACCGAAAACTTTGTTCGTCATCAATCACCTCCTGGTCGCTTGAGCAGTCGCTTGAGCTCCGCCCAAACCTGAGCTCGATCCCTTGTCAGGCTACGTGAGAACGCCGTTTATTCTTCCTATCCGCTAAGATCATCAATGTCCTCTGGATAGATCAGGGGGAATCCGAGCGTATCTCGGAAGAACTCGACCTGGGTTTGCATGTTCGTGACATACAGAATGACCCGATTCAGTCTGATTCCGGAAGGATGGCATGATTTCGCGCTCATTGACGTTACTCCGAACAAGATTACCACCAACGCTCAGAAGGCAGGCTCGGGACCGCTTCATCGCCTGTTCCTTTCACAGTCCTTGTGGCAGCTCACGAGGAATCCTTCAACTCATTCTCATTCCACCGTCGACATTGAGTGACTGGCCCGTGATATTCCTTGCACGGTCCGACGAGAGGAAGGCGACCGCCATTCCGATGTCCTTGGGCGTCTGTTCCCGTCCGAGAGGGCAGTTTGCCTCAAGGTAATTCTCGAACGTCTTCCGTTCCTCGATTTCCTCCTCAGTTTCGACCTCGCCGAACATTGACTCCAGTTCCCGCCACATATTTGTCCACAAGAGGCCCGGACAGACCGCGTTTACGTTGATGTTGTGCGGGCCGAGGGAGGAAGCCAACGACTGCGTCAGGCTGATGGCGCCCGCTTTCGAGGCTCCGTAGTGTGGCAGCCCGGCTGAACCCTTTCGTCCCGCGATCGATGCGATGTTGACGATTTTTCCGCCACCATTGGCCACGAAGTGATCCACGAGTCCGCTGCTGACAATCCAGATTCCTTTGAGGTTCACGCTGTAACACGTGTCCCAATCGTCGAGGTCAACGGCTCCACCCACGTGTTTTCCCACGACGCCGGCATTGTTTACGAGGATGTCGATTCGATCGTGCTCCGCGAGTGCTGCTTCCAGTCCTGCGGAGACCGATATCTCATCGGCGACATCCATTTCGACGACAGTGGCCATGCGGTTCAGATCTTCGATGTCGCTTGCCGTCTTTTCGGCGTTTTCAAGGTCGAGATCCGCGATGACGATGTCGGAACCTTCCTTGGCCAGTTCCAGAGAAATACCACGACCGATTCCGCGTCCCCCACCCTTGATCAGTGCTGTTTTGTCGTCGAGGGTACCCACTTAGAGAGTCCTTAAACTAGGCTGATACAGGATGGGCAGCTCTTACGAGGTCCACTCCGCGGTACACAGTTTCCGGGGTGATCCCCGCCTTTTTGAGACAGGCGTCGATAAACTGGATTTCATCGTGGGAGAGTTTGTGAAGGGGCGGCCTCACGTGTGCGGATTCGAGTCGACCCAACAGTACGAGGGATTCCTTCATTCGGTTATGCATGTCGAGGAATGGGTCGCTATAGAACGCCTGAACCGTGTGGTAGATCCGATGGTTCACGGCTTGCGCGGTGATCAGGTCTTTCGAGGCGACAGCTTCCCACAGCGCTACTTGAAAGTCCGGAATCACGCTGCCGGCGCCGGAAAGGAGACCGTCACACCCGAGGACGAGAGATCCAAGGAGCCAAGCGCTGTGTGTCGAGAGGATGTTGACCGGTGTCTCGAGGCTGTGTAACTCTCGAATGTGCCTCTCGTGCAGCGCTGGATCGTTGCACCAGTCCTTGATCGCCCGGATCGCGGGAAAACGACGACAGAGATCGAGCAACGTATCGAGGGGATATCCAAGACCGCTGCTCAAAGGGTACTGAAACAGGATGAGCGGTAACTGTGTCTGTTCCGCGATACATTCGAAATGACGAACGGCCATTTCGGGCCGTTTCTGGCCACCCATGGTCATGCTTCCCGGTGGAAAGACGAGGAGACACGCAGCGCCGGCCTCCTCCGCCATTTTCGCGATTTGTCCAGCCTCTATGCTGCCTCCGGTGAAGACGCCAGCGATGATGGGAAGTCGTCCTGCGAGCTCATCGACCGCGATCCGGATTCCTTCTCGCTGCTCGTCGAGAGTCATGGCATGGATTTCGGCTGCATGGCCGTTTACGGTGATTGCGCTGATTCCGTGTACGGATGCGAGGTCGTTGAGGTGACTCCGATACGCGGCCTCGTCGATTGCAAGACTTGCGTCGAAGGGCAGGAGGCAGGCGGGGATAACGCCTGAGGGAGTGTAGTTATCGAGTGACACGTCTACCTCATTGGATTTGTGTGCACATCGGAGAGGCGTTTCATCGAGCGCGAGTCGAGTATGCCAGCGGCGTAGAGGCCGGGGCAGGAGAAGAAACTGCTTTTTGCTTGTGCTCAATCTATTTATCCTCCAATCAAGCTTCAGATTTTCTGGGCGATCTCCAGCCGCAGCCCATCGAGCCCTTCGAAGGCGAACGCGCGCCTCGACATGCCTGGCAGGGGCGTTCGCGTGGACGGCGGAGCCCCGACAGCCACACCCCTTTGAGCCAGTTCGTCGTAGGCCTGTGCGACGTCGTCGGTCCAGAAGCCCAGTGCGCCGACCGCTCCAGGTCCTACTGGCCATCCCCTGGTGGATTCGCTTTGCGTGAGCTCCAGGTCGGTCATACCCGCAGCAAAAACCGATTCTTCGAACCCTTCTACGGCCGGTACTGTTTCTGTTCTGTGGCTCAGTTCTTCCAGGCCCAGCTTCAGGCCATAGAAATCTCTTTCGGCGCTGACGTCGCTGCAGATGATTTGCACGTGGTCGAAGCCTTGCAGCAGGCCTGGACCGCAGGCCGCCGCCCGCGCTCTTTTCTCATCGAGGCGACCCTGCAGATGCTCGCGCGGGTCGATCAGGTCGGCTATCTGAATGATATATCCATCCGGGTCGTTGAACTGAAGAAGCGATCTTTGCATATACGCGTGGTCCATCGGTTGCACGCTGGGGCCATCAGGGGTTGTGAGCGGATTGCTCACCAGAGACTTTTTCAACACCCTGAATGCTTCATGGTTATCTGCCGTGTAAAAAGCAAAGTGCCCCACGGAACCGGGCACGTCCCTGGGGTCCTTTCTCTCGCCGGAAGGCAGCAACGACGTCACGGCATCGGCGTCTTCGTGCAGCTCGAGGACCGAATCGCCTATGGCAAACATCGACACTCGATCTCCGTGCGGACCTGCTCCGTGTGCCAATCCCTCCAGGCCGAGCTGTTCGCCGTATAGCGTGCGGCAGGCGGCCAGGTGGAGCACGCGCATCTCGAGATGGGCAATGCCAGTCAGCATGATTTCTCTTTCCCCCCGCTTCAGAAGGGCCCCCGATCGTTCTTCCGATTAACTGTTTGCGGCTGTCAGCCACTCCAAGCTGAATCGCGCCACGCTGATCTTTTCGCTGTCGCGGACCTTGCCGTTGGTATACAGACAGAGGATGGTCCCGTCGGCTGTCACCGCCAGGTCGGAATACCGGGACAGCCCTGGCTCAAGCGGCCGCGAAATGAGCCAGCTCCTGCCTTCGTCCCGGCTCAGGCGAATCGTCATCTCTCTGGCCGGACATGGATTGGAAAACAGCAAGATGCTTTCAGCCTGGCCATCCCGACGGTAGCGGGTCAGGCCCGCGTGGAGATTGGCGTCCGGTATTTCTTCGTGCTGGCCGTGTTCACAGAAGGTTTCACCGCAATCGCTACTGCGCGCGAAGTGGCGCTTGCCCGTGGCACGTGTGTTCTTGCGATAGCTGACGTAGATGCCGCCGTCCATCGTTTCCACGAGGCTGACTTCGTCAGAGCCCTCGGGCAGGACTGCGCCCGCTTGCCAATTTTTTCCGTGGTCGTCGCTGTACAACAAGCCCCCGCGCACCCCCGGTATCTGTCCCGGTTCGCCCTCCTTGTAAAGAAACGCCGGTATGAGCAACCGTCCCTTGCATTTCCCAAAGGCAAGTTGGATGCCGTGCACACTGTTGTTGGGCCATCCCACCCAGCCTTCATCGTTCGGCAGGGGTCTGACATAGAAGGGCTCAGACCAACTCCGCCCCTCATCGGTGCTCTTGAGCAGCCAGAAACCGCCTCCCTGTTTGGCATATTCGCTGAAGTAACCCAGATCGTCCAACACCTCGGCAGGCATCTTCCAGAAGGCAACGAATACGGCACCCGTCGTGCCATCCTCGAAGATGGGCCCGAGGTAGGTGTAAGCATTCTCTTCCTCGAAGATGACTTCCTGCCGCTGCCAGGTCACTCCGCCGTCTTCGCTGCGCGACATCGAGAGGTCGACCTGGTTGCCGCCGTCCCCCATCGAATTATGCCGTTTTTGACACACGGCAATAGCCGTCCCTTGCGCTGTGACGATCAGCCCCGGTAGATGCAAACCAAACCCGTCGAAGTCGTGATACTTCAAGGCTGTAAGATCCACCTCGATCGGCATATCTGCGAGGGCATCCCTTTCCTGTCTGCTTATTCCTTTCAGATGGATGAGCACGGATTTCGGCTCCCGGGTGCTATAGTAGATGTGGCCGACGGCGTGCTCTGCCCGCTCCCAATGATAGGCTGGGGCCTGGGCCAATGTCTCGCCCTGCCCTGGCAGGAACACATCGATCTTCTCAAAGAACGCTTCGCTCATGGATTGCAATTCCTGCATAAAATGGGAGAGCGTGTCAGCTTCTCGGAAACGCAAGTTATCACCCAGGGTTGTTCCAACCCTGGGCTAGGGGACACAACCCCTTCGGGGTTGAGATCCCTCCGGAATCGTTCCAGATTTAGTGAAGCTACTTCCGGGACACCATACTAGGTGGTTTCGCCTCCATCAGCATTCATTCAGGGCGACAATCAGACCCACGCCATCATCCGCGCGCCTCGAGCCTGAGGCGTCAGATCGTTTTGCGGACCTTTTCGGCGTCGTTGAAGAGAATCTCGCGCACCTGATCGGTCGCCCTCTCGTGGAACGCGACGGCTTCCGGGTCGAAGTCCCGGGCGGGAACCGGCGTCGGGCGAAAGTGACCGTAGCGGTCTTCACCCCGTACCAGTGCGGCACTGTCCCACTCGCCGACGATCTGCTTCGTGTGTGGGGGCACGTAGTGTAGCGAGAGGCCGATTCGACGGTCGTTCGAACGGTTTGGGCTCGACGCGTGGGCGAGCCGCCCGTTGTGTAGGGATACTTGACCGGTTTCCAGCGGCATGGCGACGGTCTTCGACTCATCGACTTCTACCGAGATCTCCTGTCCCCGCGTCAGCATGTTATCGTCCCTGTATTCGTCCTTATGGGGAAGAAGGTCGCCTCTGTGAGATCCGGGCAGGACGTGCATACAGCCGCTTTCGAGCGTGGCCGGCGAAAGGGCCAGCCATGCGGTAATCAGGTCGCTCGTATCGAGACCCCAATAGCGCAGATCTTGATGCCACGAGACGAAGGCTTCGCTTTTTGCTTCTTTAACCCAGAAGAGCGTGTTCCAGCACAGGATATCGGGGCCAATCAGATCCTCGATTGCATCGAGCATCGTGGAATGTCGCATCAGGTCGTCGACCCATTTGAATAGCAGGTGGGACTTGCTCCGCTGCGCTCCCCCAATCGGTTTGCCTTCGTCCGTCTCGAAGCGCTCGAGCAGCGACCTCTTCGCTACGGCCTCATCCTCGCTCAGAATTGTGACAGGGGAATAGTAGCCATCCCGGTCGAATTGCTCGATGGCGTTTTCACTCAGTAATTTCGGCATAGAGTCCTCCTATGGATGTCCTTCAAGGTAAAACCGGGAACCACGAAAAGACACGAAAGAACACGAAAGGGTAGAGCACCGGGCATACCAGGCCCTATTCGGGGAGTGGGATCGAGATGCGATGAGCATCTTCTTGGAAGCCTTGACAGCTACTGGCGAAGACCCCTCCTTGGCAGCCATACGCAAGATAGTGCCTTTGTAGCTTGTACACGTAGAGGAGATTAGAAATGTGGGACGACGCGATGCGCGAAACGTTTGCACGACAAGGCTATGTCGTCGTGCCCGATGTGCTCGATCAACAGCAGCTGGACGAACTCAATGAAGTCTACGATCAGGAGATCCTCAAGGGGGAGGAGACGCTATCTGCCAGCGCCAAGAACCAGACACGCTTCTCCGTCCGAGGGCGCGGCAAGCACGAGACGACGGACAGGCACGGCAACACCTACGTAGGGAGAAGGCTCTGGAGCAAGGCCTACCGGGACCTGATCGACAACGAGACCATGCTGCCCATCCTTGAAGAGATTCTCGGCGACCCGGCGTGGGGCCACGCCCCGGCACACACGCCGGAAGAGCTTCGCCCCCTGTTCCGGCTGGATCACGACAATGTCCACTACAAGCCTGCGCGTAAACCGTCAGACGGTGATGACAAAGGCGGGACGCTCCACGGCGGCCCGAGCCACTTTCATGTCACGTGTGTGTATGAGCTCAAGACAGTCGGACCCAATGACAGAGGCTTCGGGTGTGTTGTGGGCACACACAAGCCGGCCAATGAGCAGAAGCTGCTGGACATGGACGGCGACTGGCGGCGGAACTGGTGCGACACGGAGTGGACGTCGCAACTGCCGAACTGGGATGAAGATGTGCCGGTGCACCGCGTCGAGGCCAAGGCCGGGGACTGCATTTTGTTCAGTGAGAAGCTCAAACACGGTACGATTCCGTGGGCGGGGAGCGGCGAGCGGCGCACGCTCTTCTACAAGTACGTTCCTTTCGGCATGCACCACGGTGACGCCGCCTACGACACCAACGACCCCGAACTCACTGAGCGGCAGAAACGCATCCTGGAATTCTCGCCGTGCTGGTTTAACGAGCCCCGGGAGGACAGAGACTACTCCGCGAACCCAGCCCTCACAGAGCTCCAGCCCCTAGCGCGTGTGGAGAGCGACCCGAGCGTGTTGCTGCCGGGCATGTCGCCGCCGCACATCCGGCTGACGGACGAGACCATGGCGAAGCTGCTGAACGGCGGTGGAGGTAGTGCCAACGCGAAGTTGTAGTCAGGGGTAGGTCTTTTTCAGTTTGGAGTTTTAGGGCGGCCAGGGATGGCCGCAACCAAAGTTGTCAGGCGTCAGTCGTCAGTTGTCAGGAAAGCCAGAGCGAGGGGTCAGCCCTGAAGGGGCTGTGTCCCTCAGCCCAGGGCAACGCCCTGGGTAAGTTGGCCGGCGATCAATGATCGCGCCGCCGTTCAGGAAAACGTCGTTAGAAAGTGCGACCACCGGCGCTCGGTCGCGGACAAGGCTTTCGCGTGGGCCCGTAGGAGGACACCGACCTACAGCGCGGCGTCCCCTGCAGAAGACCGCAAGCTGTACTGCCCCTCCATATGGGTGTGCCAGTCCATCCCGATCTCGGGCCGCGGCGGGGTCGGTTTGGGCAGCGTTGATGCCCGCTGTGCGACCACTGACGGTAAACCCACCTCGCGCATCAACTTCGCCAGATAGTCCATCCGCACGAGCGTTTCGCTCTGATACAGGCTCATGCCGTCGATCCCGGCCGCGTATTGCCGTGCCGCGAGCGCATACGCCGGCTGCGCCTCGAAGAAGCCGGTATTCTCCTCGACCCGACTTCCGATAAGTCCCATCGACCCGACCCCGCCGATGCACACTTTGCCGTGCTTGTGCGCCACCGCCGCGTGGTATTCGACGTGCAGATCCAAATCCTCGAGAGTATTCGGGAACGGGCTGAGCATCAGACCGTCGACCAGGTCCTCCGCGCACCAGCGTTCGGTGTCCAGACCGTAGGCCAGCATCAGCCAGCGCGCGTTGTCGGGCACGCGGGCGATAATGGGGCAGCGACGGCCCAGCTCCGCTTCCTGCTTTCGAACGGCCTTGCGTAGCTCGTCCATGAAACCCGTGAGCACATCGGCGCGGTACTGGAACCACGTCTCGTAGGCATCGACGTCGTCCGAGTCGATTTCGCGGGGGTCCAAGCCCGATTCCGCCACGAAGGGCTCGACCAGCGCATGGTGGTAGCGCAGCAACGGCATCTGCCGACAGAAGTCGAGCACCAGGCCGTCGACGCCGATCCGCTGGCACTCCAGCAGAATCTCGATCCGCTCTCTCCGCACCTCCTCCAGCGCGTAGCAGAGCCGGCTGGCATCTTCGTTACCCAGCTTGGTCAGTTCCCTGAACGATGGATTTTCCAGCGCCAAACTCGACGTGACCCCGATCCAGTCCGCCCGGCCGTAATGGCGGTTCATCCCCAGGCGGCCCCACAGCTGTGCCCCGCGATCGTGGCACCGCCCCAGCGCGTGGCGCACGGGGCACACTTTGTCCAACACCTTGTGGACGAAGTCCCAGGAGATGCCGCCGATCAGGTCGCCGTTTTCGCACACCCGCGTCACGTTGGGTAATTCGGACCAGTAGTCGATGACCGAGCGCCCCAGGTTCCACACCAGGTGGTCGAAGCCGGCCTGCAGGTGCAGATCGACGCATTCGTCCAGCGCCTCGGGGCCGGGGCACGGCTTGTCGTAGTTGGCGTACCAGCACTGCCACTCCGAGATGCCGAACACCGGCTTTTCGTTGCGGCTTGACTCGCGCACTTCGAGCATTGGATTCATGTCCCCTCTCTCGCGGGCTCACCAGTCAACCGTCTCCGCCGCGAGGAACGATGCAAAAAAGGAGAGAATGACCTTCGTGATGGGCCCACTCGATACGAGCACCGGCACTGGGCGAAAAATGACACCCGATTCGCGTAAGATAGACACTACCAGATATAGTAGCGACTGGAGTCAACGGCATACCCAAGTGTGACCAAAAGAGAAGCAGAGAAGTGGGGCGGTGAAAGATTCAAGGTTAGCCGATCGCCGGTGGATAGGGCTCCAGACACGATCCCGTGGGAGACGGTACGGTCGGTCGCCAGGCCAGTTGTTCGAAGGACCGGTAGGCCACGTCCAGCCACGGGGTTTCGAGTCTGGTGTGACCCTCGTATCGCGAGGTCAGGGCGGCCTCGAGAGCGCCGGACGTCAGCAGTGTGCGCTCTACAGGATACTGCGGTACGCCGGAGAGGAACATCTCTTCGATGTTGAGCCCGAGGTAGCTGAAGTGGGCATACGCGCCGTCTTGCCCGCCGTGACCCTGGCACTTGAACCAGGTTGACTCCACACTTCCGTCCCGGCGCCGGGAGGCGTAAGCGAGCTCTCTCAGGTAACCGTTGAGCATGAGGACGGCGCCCCGAAACCCGTCGCGGTACTCCAACAGGAAGAGCACTGGATTCTCGCAATGTTCCTCCATCGATCCCGATTCCTTGCCGGATGCGTCGACAGCCTCACACGCCGACCCGGCAAGCGTCCGCCACCACGAACCGGCACCACGCGCGTGCTCCCAGACGGCATCCCCTTCCATGCAGGTGACAGCGGCGATCCCTGTTTCGCCCCCTGCGCGCCGTTCGACCATGCACTGGAGTACTTCGAGCGTGTGGAAGCCATAGATGTCGAGGCCCGAGAATCCGACGGCGACAGCCTCTCGAAGCGGCGCGTCGATTTCGTGTTCGAGGAAAGGGTCTCGCCAGGTCACGGGAAGCGACGAACCCGCCATCAAGGGCGCGTCGAGCTCGGCGGCTCGATCGACCATCCACCTGGCATCCTCCCAGCGCCACGAGAGGTGCTTGTCGTTGAAGACAGGGACGCCACGTCCCGACGCGGCCATCACCCCGGCGATCTGCTCCATGAAATAGCGGCGTGGATAGAGCTGCTGCTCCTTTTCGTTCCATGCGTAGTCGCCGTGTTCACCGATCAGCAGCACGCCGTCTACGGCCAGTTCGTCACCACCCAGGGTGAGGGCGCGGACGATGCTCGGATAGATGGGAATGCCGAACTGCTTCGAGATCATTCCGCTCATGTCGTTGTCGAAGGTCTGGTCGACGTAGAGAGAGGCGACCTCGAGGCGCGGGGCCTGCAGCGCGCCGTCCGTGGGGAAGCCGTGCAGAAACTTGCCGACGAGCACATCGGCGTGCGATCGGGGACGGAAGACGGTGACGATGGCAGCAATCTTCTTCATGGTCGGCAGGTGGGTTTCGTTGGAGATGTACCCGGTCCTATCGATTCGGTCGTGCCTGCCTCGCGGAAGCGAACGCGTGGATCATTCCGTCACACGATCCGGTCCACAGGCCGTCGCCCGAAACGACCGGAGATGAGAGCGTGGGCACGCTGAGGTCGTGCACCCACGCGACCTCGCCGGAATCAACCCTCAAACCGTAGAGGTGGCCGTCAGCCGACCCGAAAAAGACGAATCGCTCCGTCACAACGGGCGATGACAGGGCGCCCTTCCCGCCCCGGACATACGGCGAGAACGACCCGAGACCCGCACCGGATGTCCAGGACCAGATCACTTCACCGGTCAGGGCGTCCAGCGCCGTCAGGCCGCCGTCACCGTCCGGAACGAAGAGACGGCCGTTAGACAGCGCCGGGGAAGCGGCACATCGCGTCCTGTCCAGCAGCCGCAACCATCGCATCTCGCCCGTCGAAATCCCGATCGCCCGAACGTTCGTCCTTCCCCCGACGATGTAGACGAGTCCGCCGGGTCCGACGACGGGCGTCGTGTTGGTGCGATTGGCCTTCTCTTCCACGAGGCTCCAGACCGTGGCGTCGGTCTGGGCATCCAGCACCGCCAGGTTCAGCGTCTGTCCGTAGAATGCGAGCATCAGGAAGTTCTCGAAGCCGGCCGCCGACGGATAGGAAGCGATCCAGTCTCTGGTCCCCAGATCCTCGCGCAGCCAGTTGACCCGACCGGTCGCCTGGTCGAGGGAGACGTAGTGAGGCGTCATGCCTGTGTAGAGGCTCCCTCGCCACGCGAGCGGAGAGCTGTAGACCCAGCGTTCCGACGGGTCTCCGGTCTGGTAGGACCACAGCTGACGTCCGTCCAGGTCGAGCGCGATGACCTCACCAGTCACGGTCGTCGCGAACAGGCGTCCGTTCTGGGCGGCCGGAGAAAGCTTGATCGAAGCTGACGTTGTGAAGTCCCACAGAGGTCGGCCGCTGACGGCGTCCAGAGCAGTGAGCCCGGACGCGTTGGGCCTGTCCTCGTTCTGCGTCCCCACCACCAGCGAGCTGCCGACGAGGATCGGAGAGCCCTGGTGCAACCCACCCCCCGCGGACACTGTCCAGGCCGGCTCGAACGGGAGCTCGGGATTCGCGTCCGATGCGCCCGTGCGCGCCAGACTCCCCCGATACAGCTGCCAATCCGAATCCGGCGTTGGCCGCAGGTCCGTTTCTGGCACCGGTTCGCGACGTGGGGAAGCGGGTCTGAAGCTCGCCCCTCCGAAGGGCTTCACATCCAGCGCCCGGATCTCGGACGTCAGCCTCCCCTCTCGAACCGTACAGAATCGGTAAGCCCGTGGACTCTGGTCGATGCCGCCGAAGCAGAAAGTCGGGGTGTTGTAGTGAACGGTCGAAGCATCGTCATACACACGCGCGCAGTGCCAGTGACCGGAGAACGTCGCGATGATGTTGTGACCGCGAAACTGCTCGTAGAACCGGTCACCCCAGGGGAAGTGGATCAGCACGACAACCGGTGTCTCCGGAGGGACGGCATCGAGATCGGCCTGCACCCACGCTCCCTGATGGTCCGGTTCGCGCCATTCGTGCCCGACGCCGTCGTAGACGACAAAGTAGACGTGGCCGTAGTCGAACGAGTAATAGGTGGGCCCGAGCGCGTTCGTGTAGTGGTCCCCGTCCGCGTCGTTATCGTCGTGGTTGCCGATGCACGGGTAGACCGGGAGAGGAGATTCGGAAATCCCACGGAGGAAGGCGTCGAACTCTTCCTTTATACCCTTGTTGGTCAGATCACCCGTAGCCACAATGAAAGAAGCACGATCCCCCACATCCTCGTAGACCGTCTTCAGGTCTTCCCCGAGTTGACGGTCGTTCGACCGACTGCCGTCGACAGACATATGGATGTCTGTGATCTGAACGAAGGAAAACTCGGAGGCCGCGCTTCGGTCGTCGGGCTCGAGCAGGAAATCGAAGTCGATCGTCTCGCCGATCCGGCGATAGCAGGGGATGGAACCTTCAGCCGAGTAACCCGATGGAACCGTCACGTAGACGAATTGATCCTCCGAACACTGATCGAGGGTGTAGCACCGGATTCGTCCGTCAGCGTGACGTCCCGACCGTTCGAAACGCGGACCTTCGCAAGCCCCACTTCTCCCGATTTGGTGCTGGCCTTGACGGTTCCATGAATCATCTGGGGGCGAGCTTGATTTTTGTGATCATTTCCGAAGTCGCGTGGCATTCTCAATCCTCGATAGTTCTTCACGTATAAGAGTGGATGGCTGACGCCCCTTCTCTTTTTGTAGCTGAGGAAGCGCTGGTTCTGCCGTCGGCGGCCGACACGGGCTCACCCAGCGTGTGTGTCCACGAGGGACAGTTATGGGCCAGCTACTACTCCTGCCACGAAGCGAGGCGACGCTGGAAGCCGAAGGTGTACCTCGCCCGAGTACGTCTGTAGCGGAGGACGAATATGCGTCGACGAGAATCAAAAAGCACCGACCGAGCTGAGGCCGTGGACGCCGCCATGGCCGTTCTCGATGCGTACACGGCGGCTCTCAATCAGCGCGATGAGGTCGCCTTGTGTGCCACCCTGCACTTCCCTCACTACCGACTGGCGGGCGCTCGCGTGCAGGTCTGGGAAACGCCCGATCGCTACCTGGCCGATTTCTTAGCCCGATCGGGGAAGGAGTGGCATCACAGCGCCTGGGACTCCCGGACGGTCATTGCGTCGAGCCCCGACAAGGTCCACTTCGACGTGCAGTTCACCCGCTATCGATCGGACGGATCCAGTATTGGGCAGTACCGGTCGCTCTGGATCGTGACGCAGTTGGACGGTCGGTGGGCTGCCCAGGCGCGTTCGAGCTTCGCCGGATAGCAGACGGGCCTGACCGAGTGCATCCAGCGCCCGACACGGCTGCGACAAGGGGCTGATAGAGCATAGAACGTGTGAAAATTGAATATAGAACGTTGGCCAACCCTCCGGGGAAGTTTCAATTCCCACATGTTCGATTTTCACATCTTCTATGCCAAGGGTTCGCAGTCCGCCTCGGATTGGGATTCTCGGTCATGGCGTGAATCGCCAGTCGGGCCGAGTCGGCGAGATCGAGCGTGTCCGGCACCAGCGTTTCGGTGCGCTCGCCGGCGAGGGGCGGCACGTCGAACGCGGGGATTTCGGATCGGATGTAACCGATCGGGTCGCCAGGTTGCCAATCGGAGGTGTTAGAGGAGGTCGGCAAGAGATTGGGTCAGTTTGGGCTGGGTCCAGGTATCAACGAGCAAGATTATCGTAGAGGCTTGTGACGCGCGGCGGAGCCCGCGTGTTGGGTGGGTCTGGATCTGGATGGGCCCGCCGGACGCGAGCTAAACGCGGTCTCGCCTAAAGGCAGGGAATCAACTCCTTGGAGGAAGCGGAGCCCCTCGATTTGGTGTGAGGGCATACCGGTACCCAGCAGGTCCGTCTATTCTGGCCTGAGGAATCCGCGTAATCATGACAGACCCTCTGGTCTTCCGGGCAAGCAAAGCTACCACGACGTCTTCAGAATGACGAAGTAGCGATTCTAGGATGGTGAGCATGTAATCGTCCAATGGTTGACTATTCCATCCTAGTTTGGGGAGAGTCAGAACAGGACTTGTTCCGTTCTTGATATCCACCTTGGCAAGAATGATGGACACCTGTTCGTGCTCAATATCCCCACGAATCTCGTAGAATCTGCCCAACCACTCGTTGTCTTTTCTCAGCCACTCAACGTCTTGACCGTCTTTTTCTAAAGTCCTCACAAGCTCGTTGTGTAGAGCCTTTCCACCTTTCAATTCCAAACCAAGGATTTCGGAGGCGATCTTAGGTAGTTTGCGGTGGGCGATCGCCGCGTAGATTACGACGTCTCTGAACAGGTTTACAAGCTGCTCGGTTGGATCATTAAACGAGATTGCGTTGCCCTGAACTGAAACATCCTCTCCATTGGCAATGCTCGTCTGCGCGGTTTCCGCCAGTTTCTGGTAGGCGTCGAAGGACTCCTCTGCCTTAGCCAGATCCTTAGCCAACTCATAGAGAAGTGCCTGGACCTTATTCCTCACGTCATGGGAGATGTCGACAAGACCTGAGCCGAGGATTTCAGAGAATTGGAGTAATAGCCTGTTTAAGAATCGGGAGCCTGTGCCGTGGTTAAGGACTTTTCTGATCTCAAAACTCATGGGCGTAGCCTGGCGAGATTGCGTTTAAGGATCAAGTGTTCCACGGCGCCTGCCGTGGGCAGGTATTGCGATGCGAGTACACTTAGTTAGCCGCGGGTAGATTTCCAAGGGGGTTTACCCACGTGAGCCCATGTCGGTTAACGTCTTCGTCATGCGCGATGGCCACCGCAGGTGTGGTGCCAGTAGGTGGTCGGTGGGTCGGGATGGGTTCGAGCGTGGACGTGTTAGCGGAAGTGCCACCCCTCATTGCATCCAAGAGGCGATGGTTTCAGGGTAGGCATGGGCAAATCGTCTCCAGAGCACCTCAACCGATGTACTGAAACTGGATGTGGGAGCTACTGCCTCAGGCAAACCGGTTTCGAGGGCAGAGAGTATTCCTACTTGAGTTCGCAATAGAAACAGTGTTCTCACGAGGAAATCTGGTTGAGTGTCGGGGGAAATCTCTTGGAAGTTGAGTCTGAACTCCGAGTGACACCTTCCGTCCTCAAACGAAGATTGCTGAACCAGCCCAAGGAAACACTTGCCAGCCGAACGTGCTGAGATGCCGCTGACGCGAAGTTCCAAGCGTCAGAAAATCCGTGCTTGTCTACCAATTTGGAAACGCGCTTGGAGTATCTGCGGTAGAATGACTTCCCGTCCTTGTCCGATTGGGCGTGAAACCATTCCCATGCACACGCCGGCTCATTTGCCATAATGCTCATAAGGCAAACTGCCTCTATCTGAAGCCGTAGATAGCCTAGGAGCCTGTCGGGTTACACCCGGAAGCTCGTTGAGATTAAGTCCAGCTGAGTCTGTCAGCGACCGGTTACCTTCGTTTTTTCCTTGAGCCGAGTTCCTCTTCGGGATCAGGTAGCCAATGAGAGTCGATAGAGTTTCAGAAGGTTGTGTGTGAGACAGATCAGGTTCCATTCTCTGATGACTTTGTGGATTCGGCGGAATGAGAATCGGGTGAAGTTCCGAACGGATTTGATCTGTCCAAACACGGGTTCGATGATCTGTTTTCTTTTCCAGTAGGTGCAGCGACCTTTCTGTGTGAGAAGCTTTCTCGCCATTTTGTCTTTCGTCGTTGCGCCCTTGGGGATCCGTCCCCTGGGGCAGGTCGCGATGGGCGTTCCATGTTTCTGTTTTGTCGTCGCCACATAGAGGTCGACGCCATCTGATTGAACCTGATCGACCTGACTTTGGTTGAAGTATCCGGTGTCGGCAGTGAGGTGCTTGGGTGTCGTGCCGCCCATATTCGCTCTGATCTGGTTGACCATAGGTGTCATCTGGTTCTTGTCATTAGCTTCTTGGGTGACGTCGGCAGCAACGACAATCTGGGCCTTGTCATCCACAGCAGCTTGGCAGTTGTAGGCTTGAAGGAATTGGCCCCCTGAGACCATGATCCGTGAGTCGGGATCGGTGAAGTTCAGTTGTTCCTTGGAGTCGGGCTCTTTCGATGGAGGCTTGGGCTTACGTCCACGACCGCCGCGGCGCTCCCGGGCCTTTACCTTCTCTTCATACGCTGCCTGCTTCTCAGGAAACTCAGCCTCCGCTTCGGCTTCGATCTCGGCTATTGCGTCGCGGATTACTTTGAGTCGAGTCTCCCGGTGCTGCAACTCCTCGGGCAACTCGTCGCCGCGGTTGTCCTTTCCGTAGAGTTCGTCTTCGGCCGCGTCAGTGGCTTCGGCCTCGGTCAAGAGTCTGCGCACTTCGGCCTCGATCTCGGCTTCTTTCTTCTTCATCCGGCCGTAGCTCATCGCTTTGTGTTTTGAGGCATTTGCTTTGACTTTCGTGCCATCCAACGCCACGTGTCCCAGCTTCACCAGACCTGCCTTCACGCAGAGACACAGCACTTGCCTGAACAGACCTGAGAGGGCATCCAGATGCCGTTGACGAAAGGTCGATATCGTGTCGTGATCAGGATGCTGATCCAGGCTGAGCACACGGAAAGCAACGGAGTCATAGGTCGCACGCTCAATCTTGCGGGAACTCCTGATGCCTTCGCAGTAACCATACAGCAGTAGGCTCACCATCATCCGGGGATCATACGGTGGCTGGCCACCTTGAGACCCATCGTAGGTCTCGTAGATCGCGGACAAATCAAGTTGTCCGACGATATCCAGAATGAAGTAGGTCGGATGACCCTTGGGAAGCCAACTCCGGAGATCCGGAGGCAGCAACATCAACTGAGCCGGATTGTAGACACGAAACCGAGTAGAAGTGCTCAACGGAAACCTCCAATTCAGAGTCGGAACCTTGATCGCACTTCTACAATACGAAATCTTCCTCCGGCTGGGTACTCCGACAGGCTCCTAGCGCGCTGGTAACTCGTAGGCGATACAAGTCCGTTGCGGCAAACATGAATGAGCGGAAGCAGAATGTGAGGAGAATGCCTCGTACGCGTCTAGACATGAATCGGTACTTCGCTGCTCTTGCTCGTTCGATAATTTCTGGATCGCAGCCCTCTTTCGAAAGCTCTCCGTTGATAAGGGCATTCAGTTCTTCGTGTGTTTCTAGTCCAAGCTCCCTTCTACAAGCCTCCATTGCTACCTGCCCCCCTGGATTGTTCCCATTCCTAAAGTTAGGATATCGGAACATAGAAAGGGGGCCGAATGGCCAGGAAGCGATACACAGCGGAGCAGATCATCGGACATCTCCGTCAGGCAGAGATTCGTATATCGTAAGGCAAGACGGTCGGCGAGGTCTCGCGTGAGCTTGGCGTCAGCGAACAGACCTACTACCGGTGGCGCAAGGAATACGGCGGTATGGAGGTCGACCAGGTCAGCGGCACCAGCTTGACGTAGGCTGCGTTGGCGATGGCGCAGCGGGCCTTGTCTCCCCGTCACGGTCGGTCTCCACCCAGCTCGGCTGCGCCAGCTCGAGGTCGGCGCCGGTGAGATCCGTGATCTGCCAGAAGCACTCACTCAGCTCCTCGCCGCCGGTGTGCGCGCTCCAGTCCGCCACCGGGTCCTGCGGATGCGGCTGCGTCGGTAGATGCAGTATCGAGAACACCGGATCCCCGGCGAATCGGACCAGGAGCTGTGCCGGGCCGCCTTCGCCGTGGAGATCAAAATACCAGGGCTTCAGGCGCCATACCCCGATCGATACGGCGTGCCATCCGCGGGCCGGGACGGAAAGGCGCACCGGCGGCGCCTCGGTCTCCTGTCCGGCCACGATTGCGGTGCCCGACAGGCGGTCGCTGTGATAGGGCAGGACCCGCCACTGGCGAAAGGCTGCATCGGACGCCAGGGCCGACTGGGGGCGACAGCGATCCATGGCGGTCAGGTAGGCGGGCTCACTGCGCAACCACCGGTCGGCATAGCAATCGATCGGTTCACTCATGGCCGGTCTTACTGGCTGGCAACGGAGACGCTACGAGAACCAGAGCGAGAAGACCTCGGCGTTTCGTAGACTCAACCGCACGCTCCGGTTCTCGTTGTGGTTGTCCTTCGAAGCAGGACTTCGCCACTTGATTGTGTGATCGAGCGAGTCGCCGTCGAACGGGAGGCACGTGTCGCGTTCGAATCCCGGTACTACCGTTCCCGCCTCATTCAGCAGCTCCGCAGTGATCTGACCCCTTGATGCGTCGGCGTTGACGTGGAGCTGGTTGCCGGCGGGTATGGGCACGGAGACGAGTTCGCCTCCCCCGTCAGCGGCTCGAAGCCCTACCAATCTATCCCTTTGCCAACTCGCCAGGCCGACGGCCCGCTTCCAGTCGCCCTTCTTCTGTGCACCGTGAGGATGGTCCATGGCGAAGTAGTAAAGTCTGAGCTCGTCGCCGTCCTCGACGAAGGATTTGGCCGAGCGAATGAAGCCGCCGTCCCACTCGCCGCGCCTGCCCATCTCCAGAATGCGCCCGCGATCTCCGACCCGCTCCCAGGTCTGGCCGTCCCGGCTGCTGATGAGCTGGACGTCAACGACTCCCTGGTTGTTCAGCCCGAGCGTGCCCATGGCATCGGTCGAGCGCAGGATGTCCATGAAGCCGAGGAGTAGGGAGCCATACCTGAATATCGGGATGCCGTAGATCTCCGAGGCCTTGTCCGGATTACCGTTGGTCCACGCGTCGTCGATCTGGTCGGGGATCACGGCTGGAAGAGGCAGCGTCCAGTCGTAGGCGTCCGCGCTCACGGTCCTGCTCTGAATGCGGATTCGACGGCCCCGGACCTCGAGGTATTGCTTGACCATGCCGCGAAAGAGCTTGTCGCGCTCGTCGTACGTATAAAATCCGACATCGCCGAAGCGGGGAATCACCGGCTCCGACGACCATTCCGTCCAGTTCAGCCCGTCGTCGGAAAAACGGACGTGGTGGCCGGGCCCGCTGAACGACAACAGCGTGTAGCGCCGGCCCGGCCCCAACTGGGGGGTGCTCATCACGTTCGAGTACTGGTGGGGGCGGCTCTCAGGATCGAGGAAAACGTTGTTTCTGGTTGATCCTTCAGGGTCGGTGAACTGACCCAGAGACGGCAAGCGCCACTCGACTCCGTCGTCGCTCTCGGCGTACATATGCCACAGGCGGCCCTTGTTGTGGCCGTGCTGCCCGACGCCCGATCCGTACCACATGCGGTAGACGCCCTCCTCCTTCAACACAGTACCGAGTATGGACTGGCCTGATTCCCACTTGCGGTCGCACCTCAGGACCGGGTTGCACTCGAACTTCTCGCCCGGGTGGATACGGCGCTGCATGCCTTCCATCGATTGGACCTGAGCGTCGTCGATAAAGAGGACTCTATCTGTCATCGCTCCCACCATAGGGAGAAAAGCTCGGCATCTCTCAGCGTCAGGTGAATGTGTACCGTTCGATCTGCGAGCGACGAGAGGTCGCCCGCGCTCCATTCGACTGCATGGTCGAGAGCGTCGCTGTCTGTGAGCGCGTTGCAGTCAGCGGTCGAGAAGCCTTCTATGGCTGACCCATCTTCGTCGAGAAGCGCGGCGGTCACCTGCCCTCTCGAGGCGTCGGCATTGATGTGCAGCCGGCCTGAGGCAGCAGTCGCCGCGGTCTCGACGACGCCGTCGCCACGGGCAGCCAGTCCGACGAGCCTGTCGAGCGGCCAGGATGCTGTGCCGATACTCTTCGACCACTTGCTTCGCGCCAAGGCGTCGGGCGTCCTCTGGCAGCCAGTGTAGTACGCGACGACCCTGTCTCCGTCTTCGACCAGCGAGTTACCCATCCACACGAGCCCACTATCCCACGACGCGTCGTCGCTGCCTCGCTCGATGATTGGGTGCCGGTCTCCCACGCGATGCCAGGTTTTGCCGTCTCTGCTGGACACGAGCTGGACGTCCATCTCGCCGTCGAATCCGTCGCCGACGACGTGGCCGCGGAGCACCTGGAGGAAGCCCAGCAGCACCGGGCCATATCGGGCGATCGGCATGGCAGGGAAG
This sequence comes from Candidatus Latescibacterota bacterium, assembly GCA_965198115.1. Lineage (GTDB taxonomy): Bacteria > Latescibacterota > UBA2968 > UBA2968 > UBA2968 > UBA6620. Next base: position 6,380,122 of record OZ240241.1, read on the forward strand.
AGGGTCCTCTTTTCGGACTCGCTGCCGGCCCATTCCGTATCCGCCTCATCGGGCGTCAGCACCGGGCGGGGGAGTGACCACTCGAGCGCATCCGCGCTCTGCGTCGAGAACAAGTGCGGATCGGATGCGTCCCAGGCGATCATTCCGCGAAAGGACTCGTCGACCTCGTCGTAGATGAAGCACCCGCGCTCGCCAAAACCGGGGATGACCGGTGTCTGCGGCCCGTCACGCCAGCGCAGCCCGTCGTCGGAGTAGGCGACGAAGTGGCCGTTGTAGGGCAGGTCGTAGCCTACCCCATACGAGAGCATCGTGTAAGTGTGGCCGTCAGACGCGTGAGGGCTATGCAGCACGGAAGAGTTGATGTCTTTGCTGAACGCCGGTCTGACGAAGGCGATGTTGTTCGCGACCGAACCGGTCGAATCTTCCGTCATGCCGAGCGCGGGCTTCGACCACGCGAGACCGTCGTCGCTTTCGGCGTAGAGATGTAGGGAACGGATGAAGGTGTCGATCCCGTCAGGGTCCGGAACGGTGGCGTAGGTTTGGTACCACATCCGGTACCGCTCGGCCTCCTTGCGGACAGTACCCAGGGTTGTCTCGGACCCCTCCCAGTCACGGTCGGAGGTGACAACCGGGTTCCCATCGTACTTGCGGGCGGGGTGGATGCGGCGCTCGACGTCCCTCATCGAGGTGATTTGGGCATCGTCGATGAAGAGGAATTTGTTCATCGTGGTTTGGATTCATTTGGCATTAGTTGCCACCCAAGGGCGCGGCCCGAAGAGAATATGCGCACAGTCTGATTGAGGATAAGCGATCATGAAAAAGGGCAAAACCGAAAACATCCGCGATGCCCCTTTCGTCTGCACCCCCCCGCTTCGCCAAAACCTGAGCTCGATTCCCTTGTCAGGCTACGTGAGAACGCCGTTTATTCTTCCTATCCGCGGTTGTTGCACACTGAGGGGAAACACCTATGACCGACGATCTGGATCCCAGAAGGCACCTCGAGCTCGAAGGTACTGTCAACACGAGAGATGTCGGCGGCTACGCGACCGCAGACGGGCGCCAGACGCGCTGGGGCCAACTGCTCCGGTCCGACTCTCTGCACGAGCTCTCGCCGGCGTCACAGCAGACCCTGATCGACTTCGGCCTGCGCTCCGTTCTGGATCTGCGCAAGAGCCGGGAGATGCAGGAGAAGCGCAACGCCTTCTTCGGCTCGGACCAGGGGGTGACCTACTACCACCAGAACATGGTCGGCGACACCCTGATCCGGGAGCGCGAGGACATCCCCAAGGGGCTGGACTACGTCGAGCACATGCGGTGGTCCTACTCGGTGGTCCTGGACCGGCGCAAGTCGCACATCCACGACACGCTGGTGCTGCTGTCGCAGGAGGGTACTCTGCCCGCCCTCGTGCACTGCGCCGGCGGCACCGAGCGGACCGGCCTCATCGTCGGCCTCGTCCTCGGGATCGTCGGGGTGCCGGACGAGACCATCGCCGAGGACTTCGCCCTCACTGCCCGCCTCACCTACGACCAGCATCTGAAGACCCATCCGGAAGTCGACGCCGACAGCTACAGCCTGCAGGATCACCAGGATCGCGTGTGCCGTCCCGATACCATGCTGGCCGTGCTGCGTACCCTGGAGGAGCGCTACTGCGGCGTCGTCGGCTACGCGCGCAACATCGGCATGAGCGAAGCGCAGATCGAGGCGCTGCGCGAGGCCATGGTCGAGTAGCCCCGATGAAAGTCACCGCAGTCGACCTGACCCCGGAAGCTTTGGTAACTGGTAGATCAGTCACGCAGAAAACTCCCACACGTCACTCCAGTCCAATCAAATACCGGAGGCGGCTTTCGCCCGCACACGCCAGTAGTAGGTGCGGCCGTGGATCAGCCAACCCTGCGGGATTTCCCAACTTGCGATGTTTGAAAAAGTGAAGCGGTCAAGGCTAGGCGATACCGGATACAGCATGTCCTTTCGGGGCGATACTTGGACGTGGTACGTTTCTACGGGTGTGTCGAGCGCAACCCATTCAAGAAGCGAGCGACCAGTCTGTGCAGGGCTGCTCGGCGGTACGGTGGCTTCTGGATGCATCGGTTTGGGTGCGTCCGAGTTCTCTGCCCAGCAGTGAGTAATCAAGACCTTGCCGGGCCGGAGGGAATCGTCGGTGTAAGAGACGGTGTTGTCTCCGCAGGAGAGGGCAGGCAGTGACGTCTCTGCCATTTGCAGGTCAATGCTGATTCCTATAGCGGTCAGAGAAATGTCGTCGGGGGTTAGCCCCGGGTTGGAGGATGATCCTTAGTACTCCTGTTCGCAAATACGGTGACGTATTCTAAGCAGACTTTGCCAAGGGCGTATCGTAGAACCTGAGTTTGTCGATCATCTCCGCGAGATCTGTTCGTGTGAACTTCCATTTGAAGGGTGTGGCGATACGTCCGTAGCGTTCCTGAAAACCGAGGATTCTTGCCTCAAGCTCTTCGAGCGATGCAAATTCGATAGGTGTCAGAGCCTTGCGTTTGAGGATCGAGAAGTAGATCTCGATCTGATTGAGCCAGCTTGCGTGGATCGGAAGGTGAACGGGGTGGATGTTTGGCCACTTCCCCTGGATACGGTCGATGCATGTTTGCCCTCGGTGCGAGGAGCCATTATCCACGATGAGGTAGACTTTCTTTGCCGAGCAATAGGGTTTCCGGCTCATGATCAGGCTCAGGAGCCGGTTGAAGGGCTCGATACCCGAAGAAGACTCACAGAGACCGAAGATTCGACCATTGTGCACGTCGAGAGCAGCCAGATAGGCCAGGGCTCCTTTCCGCTCGTATTCGTGTTTCAACGCGTGCCGCTCTGTTCGAGGCTGGCGGTAGGGTAACGTGCTTGCGAGCTCGTGCTTGAATACTGGTCTTTTCGTCGGCAGAAAGTACATATTCCCTCGGCCCTAAAGGCTTTCCTTGCCATTGGCGGTGATACAGATCAAGGACTCTACCTGCTTTGGTTTGGAAGTCCGGGTCCCGTGGGAAAATCCAGGAGCGATGATACCAAGGACGAATCGCGTCCTCGTTCAACCAGCGCCAGACAGTGGCGCCGCTGATCTTGGCAACGAAGCCCCTTTGCACTGCCTCGGCGGCAATCTCGGAACAGCTGAACCGCGAGAGCGGTATCCCGCTCTCGCTCGGTAGTTCACACGCCAGCGCCTTGATCTGAACGACCACCTGAGGGGGGAAAACCGGGCGGGCGCCCGGGACGAGATCTATCTTCGAGTCCCGAAAGACGCTCTTCGAAAAAGCGCTTACGCCATTTGCTTACGATCGGACGCGGGACATCCAACCGTTGGGCGATACTCTTGTTGGATAATCCCTCGGCGGCGAGAAGCACGATTTTCGATCGGATCACTTGATAATACGGTAACGTATATTGTCCAGCCATTCGCTCGAGGTCGACCCGTTCCTTCTCAGACAGTAGCACCACATAAGGCGAACGTCTTGGCATTGTTCTCCTCCTTTTGAAGGAGAACATAAGCTACAAATAATGTTCAAGACATACGTAATAATGTTTATGAAACCATGCACTTAGGAAAATGCCGGTATACCTTCTTTAAATGGGAGGCGTACATACCCGGTTCCATCCATAACCGAAACATCGTCCAAGAGGACAGCCCGTTTTCGAACGCCATCCTTTGTTCTGGCCTGAATCGTCTCTTGCTGAAATGGGCCCGCTGGATAAAGGCCCGGTCGATCGGATTTCTGAGCGTCATCGTCAGTTTTAACATTGGGCAAATCCCGTTCAATCCTCTCCAAGGCGCGCTCAACCAGCATATATGAATTCGTCGTCTCGCCTATCGCCCGCTGGTCCGACCAATCGGAGAAATAAGTCCGCTCATACCACTGTAAACCTTGGCAGTAATCCGACACGAAGAACTTCACATTATCCAAGTGTTCCGGAACATAGACATCAGGGTGCTCCTTGTATACGTTCCATAGCCACGATGACGCGCACTTGGCGGCGCCTATATGCAGAAAATTTGGTAGTATGGCATCCTCTCTCTTCTCAATTCCAGTGACTCAGATCCCTTTCTGTAATCTCCTGGACAGCCTCGATGTCTTCTCTAAAGAGCGCCTGTAGTTGCGCCCTTACTCCGTCCGGCATACCTTTTTCGATCAAGCCCTTGTGGTCAGCTCCCCGGTCACCCGGAAACCCTACCATACGATCAAGAATAGTAGGCTTGAAGTCGCAGTCCACATCCAGGAACTCGAGGAATGTCCGCAAGAAATCACGCGGATTCTTAACTAAGTCGTCATAAAGCATGACCAGCACGCGATCCTTTGGAAAACACCGAAAGACATTTTCAAGTGCATAGCATACATGCTGGGCTCCATCCCATATCGAAACCACGCCCACCCGTGCGGTTTCAAGGCATCCTCAAATGCCAACCTTTGTTCGGGGCCGAATCCTCGTCTATAGTGAAGATGCACCCACGCAACATATGACCGTTCAACCGGGTTCCGCAGCGTCATCGTCAGCCTGACATCCGGCAGATCCCTTGCGATCCGCTCCAGCGCCGGTTCCGAAACCATGTAGGAGTTGCTTGTCTCCCCCAGGACCCTTTCACCAGCCCAGTGACCGAAGTAGGTTTTCTTGTACCAATCGAAACCCCGGTGATAGTCTTCTAGAAAAAAGCTCGGGTTGCCCACATCGGTTGGGACGCACATCTCAGGATGTTCCTGGTAGGCGCGCCATAGCCACGTAGACGCACACTTGGCTGCACCGATATGCAAGAAGTTTGGCAGCAAGTCTCTTTTCCTCACGAATGTTCGGCTGACGGTGCGGAATGGTCGGGTTTCAACGACAGAGCGCCGACAGTCTGAATCTACCTTTGGCCGCGTCGTCCATCAACCGCCCCGCCGTACTGCCAGAGGGCGTATCCTACTTGTAGCCCATCTCAGACCGATGAAGGAAGGAGACGGCGTGTCATTCGACCTGACGATCCCGATCGCTGAGCTTTCCGACCAGGGATATACGGTGATCGAGGGCATGCTCGGCGAGAGTGAGCTGGAGGAGGTGCGCGCGGCCCTCGAACAGGCGGCAGAGCAGGACCGGAAGAATCCCTTCGATCCCGGGGAAACCGAGACCTTGGATGGCGATGCGGCCATCGAGGCATTCCTGGCCGAAAGCTACTCGATCAGTAAACAAGAGCTGCGCCGCATTATGCGTCAGATTCGCCACACCAGGGCACAAAACTACGGCACTCCGTGGCCGCTGCCGATCGCGGAAGTGCCCAGGAATTTCGTCCAGTTGGCGAATTTCACGGAGGACGGTACGCAGTACGTAAGGAACCTGCCGGTCAAAAACGAGCTCTTCCTGAAGCTGATGGAGGACGCGAGAGTGCTGGCCCTTACGAGGAGCGTCCTGGGTGACGACTGTATCCTCTCCGACCTCTCCGCCAACATTCTCGGGCCTCATACCGCGGGCCAATCGTGGCACGTAGATGCCCCTCTGCAACAGTTGCCGGACCCCCTGCCTGAATTCGCCCTCACGACTCAGAGCGTCTGGATGATCGACGATTTCACCCATGAGAATGGGGCGACCCGCCTGGTACCCGGTAGCCACCGAAAGCGCAGGAAGCCCACGTGGGTGAATGAGGTCATGGAAGACGAGATATCGCTCGAAGCCCCGGCGGGGTCCTTGGCGATTTGGAGCTCGAACACCTGGCACAGGGCAGGCGCCAACACGACCGACCGATGTCGGCGGGCGGTCTTGGGCTACTACGCACGATCGTGGGTCAAACCCTTCACCGACTACCGGCCAAGTATCACGTCGGAGATGGCAGAGCGGATGTCGCCTACGGCGCGGTACCTCCTTGGCTTTTCCTCGAATGCCGTGCCCCGCGCGTGAAAGTCGAGTGTCGGGGCCTGCGTCGTTTGGGTGTTCTGTTGATCGAGGTTGGACCGTGCGTGCACTTTGCGCATACTTGACCGTGCGACCGAGAAAGCTCTTTTTATTTTGAACTTGTGGGTTTTCAGGAAGCTGGGGGAAGTAGAAGACTTTAGCCTGTCCAGAGACGCCAAATGAAGGCAACGTGCAAAATGGATTCCAGATGCACCGAGCTGAAGCTGCCGGAAGGCATGTCGGCTTCGATGGTGCGTTTGGGGAACGGGAACCTGCTCACTGTAAAGGACAATGCCGTTTTCACGAGCGGAGATGACGGCAAGTCGTGGTCTGAGAGGGGGCCTGTGTACACGGGCAAGAGACCGGGCATCCCCGGCTCGGGCCTGCTGCTTCAGACCCGCGACGACTGGACGATCCTCCTCTACCTGGACTCGAGCAGTCGCATCTGGAGCTGGGATGACGAGACCGGCCAGGCCGACCCCAACGCGCGGCTCGACGTGTGGTCGTTGCGCAGTCCCGACGGCGGCGAGACCTGGATGGACCGCCAGCGGATCATGGAGGGGTACTGCGGCGCCCTCATCACCGCGGTGCAGATGGGCAGAGGCAACATCGTCGTCCCAGTGCAGATCTTGCTGCGGGATCCGGACCGGCATGCCACAATGTCGTACATGTCGGAGGACGATGGCAAAACCTGGACCCACAGCAACATTCTCGACCTGGGCGGGCACGGGCATCACGACGGCGCCATGGAGGCCACGCTGGCAGAGTTGAAAAACGGCACCCTGCTGATGCTCCTCCGCACCAATCTGGATTATTTCTGGGCATCGTATTCCATGGACCAGGGCCGCTTGTGGCACATACTGCAGAAGTCCGCCATCGACGCCAGCAGTTCCCCGGGGTACCTGCTCCGTTTGGCCAGCGGCAGGCTGTGCCTGGTGTGGAATCGTCTCAATCCGCAGGATGGCAACGCCCCGGTCAGGAGGTCGGGCCACTACTCGCGGGCAGAGGGAAGAGTTGGCCATAGCCTTCTCCGACGACGAGGCCGAGTCGTGGTCTGACTCCCAGGTTGTCGTCACAAGCAGCGAGCCCCCCTTCCCTTGCTACCCTGTCGTTTTCGAGCACAGCCCCGGGCTGCTCTGGATTACGGCGGGCGACATGAAGTTCAGTCTGCGGGAAGGGGACTTCGTCGCGGCGGGTTCGACCCCATGACCCAGGACTTCACCCGTGCGCGGCGCTGGACACACCCCAAGTGTTCCAGGCTCGACCTGCCCGCCGACCTACTGGGGCCATTCGTCCTCCTCGGCGATGGTCGGATCTTGACCATCGAGAATGGCGACACCATAGTGAGCGGCGACGACGGGGCGACCTGGTCGGAGCCGCGTGCCGGCGCTGACTTGCCGGCATTGGGACTGATGCTGCGGACCCGGGACGGTACCCTCGTTCTGGTCTACAACGACAGCAGCACCTTCAAGTGGGGCTGGGTCGACGAGACCAGCGAGCCCATAGCCAATGTGCGCGGCGATGTGTGGACCGTGCGCAGCCTGACGACGGCGAAACGTGGATCGACCGGCAGCAGATACTGGACGGGTACTGTGGCGGCCTGATCGACATCATCGAAACCAGCGCGGGCGATATCGTCGTGCCGGTGCCGGAGTTGCTCTACAATCCGGGACGGCACGGGACCGGCGCCTATGTGTCGGCGGACCAGGGCGCGACGTGGACCCACAGCAATGTGGTCGACCTGGGGGGTCACGGCCACCACGACGGTGGCGATGAGGGCACCCTTGTAGAACTCAGCGACGGCAGGCTATTGATGCTGCTGCGCACCAGCTGGGACAGGTTCTGGGAAGTGTTCTCCGACGATGGCGGTCGCTCGTGGCGCACGTTCCGCCCCAGCCAGATCGACGCCAGCAGCGCGCCCGGGTATCTGGCGCGACTGGCCAGTGGGCGCATTGCCCTGGTCTGGAACCGACTCTACCCCCACGGCAGGAACTACCACACCCGGCGCGGCATGCAGGCATCGAGCGTGCCCGCCAGCAACCACCGCGAGGAGCTTTCCATTGCCTTCTCCGAGGACGAGGGTGAGAGCTGGACTGAGCCGCAGGTATTCGCCGTCGACCGCGACAAAATTTCGTATCCGAAGATCTTTGAGCGCAGGCCGGGCGAGCTCTGGATCACTACCGGATTCCAGGGCGCCCTTCAGGTCAAGCTCATGGAGGACGACTTCGCCTAGCACGCCGATGACCCTAGCCTGAATCATGCATGAATTTGAGTTTAGGTTGTTTTGGAGTGATGTGATCACGCACAGGATTTGTTCTCGGCTTCTTCGGATGTCCAAGGTCCCGTAAGCGGTCTCTACGAGTCGCAAGAGTCACGATTTTCGTCCGGAACAGGTGTTGTTTTGCGACGTGTACATAGCTGTCCCCGGTATAGATCGGCGTTGTTACTGCGTGTTCGTTTCGAGCCTGGTGATGATTGACACCAAGACGTTTTTGAGTGGATACGATGTTGGAAAATGGAATCGGATTCTTCGTGCGCTTTCAATGACTCTCGCGCCGATTTTGAGGAAACGGTTCTGTATCGTGTTGACCTGAGGTTTGGTCCACGCGGTGCCCTTGAGTCCCTGTGATCGGAGTGCGTGAAGCAAGGCGTATGCAGCACTGTGTAGAAAGAGTCGGAACTGGTTGGCTTCAAACTTGTGGCACGATGTTCGATCGGAGTGAAGGAATGTTTTGTGGTCCTTGATGAAGCCTTCCGTGCGTCCCCTTGCGCAGTAGATACGATCATAGATAAAGCCGTCTCGATTACTCTGTAAATTGGTCACGCGGTATCTTGGATTTGCTTCGCCGTTTGTGACTTCAGCCTTGTGAATGATCCGGCGAGGCTGCCGGTAGGTGCCAGCCTGATATGAGAAGGATGAGAACAAGCGAATCGTCTCCTTATGCTCGCTCAGACGTAGCGCTTGGTCCATCAGGTTTTGTCCAGCCGCTTTGAGCTTGGAGTTGGCGCCCTGGCCCAGAACGTAGTAGATACCGTTGTCTTCGCAGAAATCGTGCATCTCTGGTGAGCTGAACTTTGAGTCTGCGCGAACGATGATCTCCACGTTTGGCCAAGATCCGCGTAGGTGTTCCACCAAGCGCTTGAGAATAGAAACGACCTGTTTACCGTTCGTCGGATGCCCGGGTCTCAAGATCGTCGTAATGAGCTTGCCGCTTTGGCCTTCATAGATATGTAGCGGCATATAGCAGTGTTCATTGTAATACGCGTTGAAGAGTGAAAATTGTTGCGCACCGTGCGTTGGGTCATCCGTGTCGTCGATATCGAGAATGATGCTTGGGGGTGCCTGGTCATACGATGCGATGAACCCGTCTACAAAAGCCCGTGCGAGCCGATACAAATCCGAGCGTCGCACATCATTCTCAAGTCGTGTCATCGTTGATTGGCTCCCGAGATCAGGACCGGAAAGAGGAAGCCGATCGCAGGCAGCCTTGACGCCCGGATCGTGGCGCAAATCATCACAATCGACGGCATCTTCATAGCCGCAAGCGATCTGAAAAACACGCTGCTTCACAAGATCCAAAAGCGTGTGATCGATATAGCTTGGGTGACGACGATCTCGCAAAGCATCTACCATTCTGGCGATCAATCCCATCTGAGACTCAAGGGCGCGAAGCAACAGAACTCCACCGTCACTCCTGACGGCGCCACCGGCAAAATCAGCCTCAACTACCTTGCCCGAAATGCTTGCGAATGGTAACCGGATCTGACTAGGTTCTATCACGGTAGTTCCTTCCAAGTGTTGTTTTGATGTGTCAGCCCTAATGTAGGGAAAAACAAACACTTGTACAAGGAGACTACCTTTTTTATGCATAATTCAGGCTAGCGTTCACGTCCCAGGAATAACTAGAAAAATATTCGATTCTGTCGTATGGTTCCTCAAGCACTCATTCTTGGGAGGAACCGATGGCTAGAGGTCGTCCGTTACAGCCACTGAACATCAGTGATGAGGTCCACGATCAACTCGAGTCATTGTCTCGTTCGCGTAGCATGTCTCACGCTTTGGTGCGTCGCGCGAAGATCGTCTTGATGAGCGATTGCGGTCTGACCAATCAGGAGATCGCGGAACGAGTCGGGTTGTCCGGAGCGTCTGTCGGCAAGTGGCGTCGTCGCTTCTGCGAGCAAGGCTTGATGGGACTGTATGACGAATTGCGTCCTGGAGGGCCACGGTCGGTCAGCGACGAAGAGATCTCCTCCCTCATCTACAAGACGCTCAAGAAGCAACCGAAGGGTGCCACCCACTGGACCTGTCGTTCGATGGCCGACGAGACGGGGCTCTCCAAGTCCTCGGTTCAACGTGTATGGAAAGCTTTTGGACTGCAACCGCATCGACAGAAGCACTTCAAACTGTCGAACGATCCCTTCTTCGTCGAGAAAGTCAGGGATATCGTCGGTCTATACCTGAACCCACCGGACAACGCGATGGTGCTCTGTGTAGACGAGAAGAGCCAGATTCAAGCACTCGAACGGACACAACCGATTCTTCCTTTGGGTCTCGGATACGTCGAGGGCGTCACTCACAGCTATATCCGGAACGGCACGACCACCCTCTTTGCAGCGCTCAACATCGCATCCGGCAAAGTTCTGACTCAGTGCAAGCCCAGACACCGCAACAAAGAGTTCCTTCAGTTCCTCAAGCACATCGACAAGAACGTCCCAAAGGATCTCGACATCCATCTGGTCGTCGATAATTACGGCACGCACAAGCACCCGAACGTCAAGCGTTGGCTCGCCTCACGGAAACGATATCACGTGCACTACACACCAACATATGCCTCCTGGCTGAACCAGGTAGAGATCTGGTTCGGTATCATCACCCAAAGAGCCATTCGACGAGGCACCTTCAGAAGCGTCAAGGACCTGATCGCCTGCATCAAGAAATTCACTGATCACTACAACGAGAATTCTACACCCTTCGTCTGGACCGCCACGGCAGATTCAATCCTCGAGAAAGTCCATAAACTTTTGAAGCTTATACGCGGGACGTGACAGTAGCGTGCCGAGTCTGAACGCTGCGCAGCTTGCTGAGTTTTCGGAACAGGGCTACCTGCTGCTGGAAGATCTGATTCCAGACGAAACTTTCGGACCTGTCATTGCTGACATAGAAGAGGGGATCGAGCGAGGAGCACTGGCGGCGTCACAGGAGCGAAGGATTCAGAAAACGTTCTCTGGAGAACCGTTCGATCGACGTTTCGCCTTGATCGAAGAGGAGTTCGGTGAGGCCGCACGTCGGTCGACACGTTCTCTTGAAGCGTCTGAAGACGGCGGGAATGTTCGGCCTGATGACCCATCCCGTTCTCCTCGATCTGGTCGAATCGATGATCGGGCCGGAGATCCTCTCTCATCCACAGTTCAACTGTCAGGCGAAGATGCCCAACGAAGAGATCTCGAAGGTTCGCTGGCACCAGGACCTCGTATACCTGGATTCCGACGCAGAAGAAACGCCCATGGTGAACCTCTGGATTCCCCTCGTCGACGCGACGGAGGTAAACGGGTGCCTGGAGGTCATTTCCGGAAGCCACAAGACTGGCCTGAAACCTCACGGAAGGCTGAGTGCCACCGGGAGACTCGACATTTCCGACGAACATCTGCCAACGGGACACATCGCCGTCTGTCCGGTCAGACGAGGCGGTGTGATCGTCTTCTATCCCCGACTCGTGCATCGGTCAGGTCCGAATCGGTCCGAAAAGATTCGATGGAGCATCGACATCCGGTACTCCGATGCTGATATGCCGACCGGACGAGAGAGAGTACCCGGGTTTCTTGCCCGCAGCACGAAACGTCCTGCCGAAGTCGCCACCAGTCATCTGGACTGGCTGAAACTGATCGAAAAGGCCTAGGCGACAAGCCTCGACAAACGCGGATGCCAGGCCGTAGCCTTGGGGCTTGGCGCTCGATTCCCTTGTCAGGCTACGTGAGAACGCGGTCTTCTTCTTATCCGCTCGAGGCGTCAGTCGATGCCGAATGATGACGGGCGGATTTCATCACACCCAGCTGGCGATGAAGTCCTCGAAGTCCAAATCCTGCGGCATTTCGTAGAAGTAGTATTTCATCGGCGGGTTCTGAAAAAGAGGTTCGTACTGCTCCTCATCGGCAGTTAGTGCTTCTTCCAGTCTGCTGAATCGGTCCCACAACAGATCGAGCTCCTCGGGGGAAAACCGCGCCCCCAGCTCCTTGACGGTGCCAGTGTTTCGCTGGTCGTCACTATTCTTGTGCGTGCGGATCGTCTGCGCGATTCGAGCCAGCACGACCACGGACGTCATGCGGGCATCCGGGCTGGCGTGCACGCGGTCGAATGCGTTTTTGAAAGCCAGTTCGTCCCTATCGATCATCCCCTGGAAAACGGCTTCGATCCGGTCGAGTCGTTCGGCGTACAGCCTGGCGAACTCTTCGCACTGCACGGTAGACTTGGCAGAGAGGTTCTTGACAAAATCAGCGCCAATCGTCTGCGGCATGAAATGGGCGAAGTTGTGATTTCCGTGGTTATGATAACCCCCGTGATACGTGCGCCGTTTGATATCGCCGTTAGGGCTGGCGCTGTGCAGAAAGCAGTTGATGTAGACCGCTCCGTCTCCGGCTTTGAGATCCACCTGCGTTGCACCGGGCAGCGGCACGACCCCCATTTTCCGTTCGATCTTGCTCTCCTCGGCGTTGTTGCGCCGCCGATGGCTCCCCGGAATGATGTGCAGAAAGTCGTCGTCGTAGAGGGCGATGTGCCATTGCAGGTACGGGGGGCCGTTCGACAGGATGTCCTCCTGCAGACCGTCGAGCGGGGCCATGTCGATCGGATGGATATCTCGGTGCCATCCGGTACTCGAGCTGACCAGGACCCACATCCCCGACGGTGTCACCGCGGGCGCGCCCATCAGATCGCGACTGAAGCCGAGCGTTCTCTCGTCGAAGAAAAACTCGACGGCGTTTGCCGTTTCGGGCTCCACCCATTCGGTGGTGTCGACGCGACTCTGCACACCCGCCTCGGTTGCCCGTTCAACGATGCGATCGACGCTGGCGCGAAGCTGCTCCAGCTCATCAGCCGGAATCATGTCGCGGACCAGGACGAACCCGGCTTCCATGAGTTGCTCGCGCTGCTCCTCGATAGTTGTCTGCATGTTATCTCCGTCAGAACAGTAAGGTCGGCATAAACGCTTCTACATTGAAGAGTGAGAATAGAGCATTGATCCTCGTTGGATGGCCTTCATGCTTCTCAATTCCCACGTGTTCTATTTTCACATCTTCTATGCCAAGGGGCGCACGAATCCGCGCGATCTGGCGATGGCTGCCCGGCCGCGTCAGCCCCGTCACCTCGAGGCGTAGAGATCGGGACGGTCGGGGACAGAAACCGATTCCGGAGCGCCAGAACGGAAGGATCGCTTGCACGCGTCAGCGACGATGAGCGAAGTATAGCCGTCCCAGGCGGTCGGGCCGCTCGCAGATGGCAGACCGGCAACCCACGATTGCGCTTCCCGGGCATATGCCTCGCCGAAGCGATCCAGGAAGTGGGTGTCGATCGCCTGCGTGAGACCGCCCCGGTTTCGGACGAGCGGCCGAGCAACCGGCGACGTGGTGATTTGACCGGATGCGCCCGTGATCTCCACGGCGACTTCGTAGCCGTAGCCCGATTCAGAATTGACCTGGATTATCCCCAGCGCGCCGCTTCGGAAAGTGAGATGGAGCACCAGGAGCCTGCAGGTCTCGTGTCGATCCACGGCGTGGGGGATATGCCTGGTGTAGACCTCCACGATTTCTTCACCCACGAGCCAGTGCGCGGAGTGGATGTCGTGGATGGCGGAGTTCGTGATGACGTCGTCGATATGTCGTGCCACGCCCTTCGACGGCGACGGATTGTAGTGAAAGCCGCGGAACAGGAGCGGTGAGCCCACGTCAGCGAGTGCGGCTTTGAGGTCCTGGTGCGCCTGATCGTACTCGCGCATGAAGCCGACCTGGACGAGCGTGCGGCCCAGCTCGACTTCTCTCCGGAAGATGGCCTCGGCATCCGATGCGTTCGTGGCGAGCGGCTTCTCGCACAGCACGGGCTTACCAGCGTCCAGACAGGCCTGAACGAGCTCCGCGTGAAAAGCGTCCGGAGCGGCGATGACAACGGCGTCGACAGACGCGTCCGCGATGAGAGCCTGACCGTCGGCAAACGTCCGCGATCCGGCGCATTCTGTTGCCATCTTTGCGAGTCGGGCTTCGTCCTTGTCCATCAGCGCGACGACTGACGCTCCCGCCACGTGTCGGGAGAAGTTGACGGCGTGTCGTCCTCCCATGTCTCCCACTCCGATCACGCCGATGTTAACCGTTCCGTTGCTCATACAATCCTCTCTCGTCGAGCAGACAGCCCCTCATTAGGCTGGCGCACCCCCCGCTCCCCGTCCTCCCACCTTCGCTGTACAGCTTCGGCGGGCACGGCCGTAGCAGTGCTACTGCGGAGGGTGGACTGCTGGGGTGGACGCCCAAACCCGAGCTCGATTCCCTTGTCAGGCTACGTGAGAACGCCGTTTATTCTTCCTATCCGCAGTGACAGAACGACTGTAGGATCGGAAATCTGAGATTGGAAATCGGGGATGGGAGAGCTGTTCTTGAATCCGATCGTGTCTTAAATAATGCGCCTGCCGATCGACGGGCGACTACTTCTTGACCTGCATCAACTCGATGCTGACGCCATCCGGGCCTGCGAGGTAGCAGATCGTGTTACCTGGCGAGAACTCCCACGGCTCGACGGTTAGCCTGACGCCCTTGATCGTAGTTCCTCACAAAAGGCCTTCAATCGCCGTGATACGTGAAGGCGAAATGGTCGACGCCGTATTCGTTATGACTGGCATAGTCCTCGAAGTTCTGCATTGGTGGGGGATCGGCCGGTTTCTCCCCGGTTCGAACGCCACGGATCAGGATCGTCAGCCCACCCAGGTTGATGGTGATCTGGGGTGCGTTCCTCAGGTCGATTTCTCCGACAATCGACGCACGGAGTTTTTCCTCGTACCACTTTGCGGATTCGTGTGGGTCGTCACTGATGATGTGGATATGATGAAAGTTTAAATTGTCGCTCATTATTAACCTCCGACAACCTCAGCCCCGCTTGAATTCGGTTGTGAGGCTACGTGTTTTACGTAGAGGAAGACGACTAAACGCATAAGCGACCGAAAGGAGTGAACTATGGCTTTCAAATACACGCTGGTTTGCGACACCCTGCCCTGGGCCGGCTACAACGTGCTGGAAATGCCAGACGAAGTCCTCACGGCCGCCAAGGCGGTTGGTTACGATGGCGTCGACCTGCCCGGCGATCCGACGAAGATGGATGGGAAGGAATGGCGCGACCGGGTCGCCGCCGCGGGACTGGCAGTGCCCGAGATCTTGGGCGCGTGGGGCTATTATCACGCCGGGGAAGAACGCCTGCTGGCCAGCCCAGACAAGGCTATCCGCAAGCGCGCGGTCGATTACGCGCTGGCCACTGTCGATCTGGCGGTCGATATCGGGGCGCAGTACATGGAGCTGTGCGCGGCGCAGCCGGCGGTGCCTCAACTGCCCTTCCCGGTCGAGCCGATCCCGGCACTGCGCAAGGCCTTCCGCCAGTCGATTGCCGAGATCTGCGATCACGCTGGCGCCAAAGGCCTGACGATTCTGCTGGAGCCGCTCAACTGCTACGAGGGCCTGCCCGGGGTGCTGACCACGCTCTACGAGGCGATGAACTACTGCGACGAACTGGGCTTCGACAATTTGGGCATCCAGCCCGACATCTACCACATGAATATCGAGGAGGGCTCTATCCTCGACGCGGTGCGCGCCGCCGGGCCGCGCATCAAGCACTTCCACCTCAACGAGACCAACCACGGCTTCCACGGCAGCGGCCACGGGGACTACCAGGGCGTCATGCGCATCCTCAAGGCCATCGGCTACGATGGCTATCTCGCGACCTATCTGCCGCTGATCAGCCAGGAAATTCTGATGAGCGCGCCAGGCAGCGTCACTTATGCCACCACGCCCAAGAGCGCGACCGACGCCGCGCGGCCGGATCTGCAGGCGGTGCTGGAGCAGATGTTGAATTTTCTGAAGTCGGTGGAAAAGGCCGTCGACACCTCGCGCGATTTCTACGAGGTCGGGGGGTTCAGGGGAGATTGACGTGCCCGTTTTGAATGGCGCGGAGCAGTGATGGTGACACGATGACAATGTCCAGGGACGATGTGAAAGGGCTCGATGTCGCCCGACAGTTCTTCGGTGAGTGGGGACTCCCCTACCTTCGATCGGAGTTCCCCGAGATCTCTGAGCGGATCGCGGCCTTTCTCTGTGGGGGCTCCCAGAGCTTGGGCAATGACGATGAGGCCTCTCGGGATCACGGGTGGGGTCCCGGTTTCGGAATGGTGCTCACCGGGGAGGATATGAAACGCTACGGGCAGAAGCTGAGGAATCGTCTTAAGGAGGATGCACCGAACAACTGGCACGGCTATCGATGGAGGACCGAGGCGAACGTGCCCGTCGACTCAATCAACCCGTGGTTCAAAAGCAACATCGGGTGCTCCCATCCACCTGGATCTGCCGACGCGTGGCTCGACAGAACGCGGGAGATCAACCTCTATATGCTTCGCGACGCCACGATCTTCCACGACCCGTTGGGTGAGTTCACCGCCCGTCGGCGCAGCTTCCACGTCTATCCGGATCGCGCGTGGCTAAGGGTTCGGAATAAATAAACGGTCGATCTCAATGTTGAGCCATTGGCCGGATCGTGTAGTTCCAGTCGCCGTGGAAATCGTGCGGAGTGAGATCGATTTGGGTCATCTGTTCATCGGTCACCTTGACCCCGTTAGGGTAGGGTCGCTTGTCGATCTCGGAGCGTACTCGGAGACCGGCTTGAGTGGTCGTTCCGGCAATGAGATTCACGGTTGCAGCCAGGCTGACCAGGGGCTTGCCTCGCCAGTTCATAGCGATGAAGGAGAACAGGCGATGTTCGATCTTGTTCCACTTACTAGTGCCAGGAGGGTAGTGGCATACGGTGATCGTCAGGCCAGTGCGATTCGCAAAGCGCTGCAGCTCCCACTTCCACAGCCGCGTCTTGGCGCCGTTGCTGCCGCCTGCGTCCGCCGTGATTAGCAGATGCGTCGAAGTGCCGTAGGCGGGCCGTCCCATGTTCTTCCACCAACTTCGGATCGCATTCACGGCGAAGCTGGCCGTGTCGTGATCGATACCGACACTTACCCAGCCTTCATCACGGCTCAGATCATACACTCCATAAGGGATCGCCTTGCCCTGAGCAGGCACTATGAAATCGTGTACCTTCACACGCTCCGGGTCTCCCTTGGGTCGCCATTCTCGGCCAGGATTCTTGAAGTCGCCGATCAACTCTTTCTTCTTGGTGTCCACCGAGATAACGGGAAGGCCCTGCTGCTGCTGCTGGCTAATCCGATCATCGAGGTAAACGAACTGAGCGTCCCGATCCGGGTGTGCAGATCCCTCCCTTGTCTTCCGATTCGCCTGCAGCGTGTAATCGTGTTCGTGCAGGAGATTGGCAACGATCCTGGGGCTCACCGAATGCCCCATCGCTTGCAACTCGGCGGCCAGTTTGCGAGTGCTCTTCGATGTCCATCTCAGAGGATTGTCGTCAGGCGACCCCGCAGTCGTTGGCTCGACCAGATCATTCAGGTCCTGCCACAGCGTCGGGTCCGTGTCGGCCTTCCGCTTACGACCGCCGCCTGGACGCCGGATGCGAGCCGGGTCCAAAGGTTCGTCCGACCTCAACTCCTGAATGCCACGAAAGATCCGC
Source organism: Candidatus Latescibacterota bacterium (assembly GCA_965198115.1). Lineage (GTDB taxonomy): Bacteria > Latescibacterota > UBA2968 > UBA2968 > UBA2968 > UBA6620. The sequence continues at coordinate 6,397,803 of OZ240241.1, forward strand.
TCTCTGGACATTCCTGTCGCCAGAGCCACAATCGCGATCCCACCGTGACCCAACGCTTCGGCTTCCGTGGCGGCCCACAGACGACGCGTGCGTTCCGTCAGCACCGGAGCCAAGGCTTCATACTTCGTTCGGAGAGTTTCGACGTCCACACTCCGAGCGTAAGATCATTACCTTGAAAAGTGCAGCACTTATTTCGTGGCAAACCCTAAGGCGCATCCGGGGCGAGCTCTACAACGTCTGGCATCACGGACAATACAACTTCCCACGTACTGTGAAGAGAGACGACCCTATCGCGATCGCAGTGGGTCACGGCATCTTCGTTCAGTCCGCCATGAAGCTCTGCCTGATCCTGGCAAAGGACTATGCCCCGTACTGGAAGTGGGTGGCCGCGGAATTCAGGAAGAGATCGGAGAACGAAGAGATCGACCAGGAACTTACCGAGTTGACGTCGATCCTGGATCGAGCAAGACAGGTTGAACTGGTCGATTCAATCTGCGAGAAGCTGCGGGCCCGCATCCTCGCGACGGGAATCGAACGACAGGCAGTGGACTCAAATCTCGACCTCGAGACCAAACGGCAACGTCCACCAAAGCGAAGGCCGCGAGACGTCCATCGGCGTATTCCCATATTTGGGCATTCTGTTCCAGGTTGAAGCTCGGCGGAGTGAATTGTGAGCCAGGGGTGAGAATGAATCGAAGGATGAACGGTAAAAGCAGATCGATGGTTCCTTCCCGCCGGCGAGTAAGGAGCAAGTCAATAACTCTCACCAGATCCGCGTTACGATAGCTCCTGGGCACATACTTCACGCCAAGGCCTCCGCTCATTCGTTCTTACGCGCCACTTTATCCTGGGCAGCTTTCATCTAACGTTTTGGCCACTGGCGACGCCCGCCGAAGGCGGGTGTTCACGGAGGCGCGAAGCGCCGGAGCCGCCAGTGGACCTGTTAGCTGAAGTCGTCGCCCACCGTGCTGGTCTGGTTAGGAGGCCGACCGCCTTACGCCTGTCGGCGGTCAGCCGCAGCGAGTCGCCGCCACACGCGCACCCTGGCGTCAAACCAACTTCCCCCACAGCACCCGAGCCGACGCCGTCCCGCCAATCGCGGATCTCTAGGCTTTCTTGTTTGCGCGGGCCGCCCCAAACGCTGCACCGAACGCGACGCCCAGGGCCACTCCCACGCCGACGTTGCCGAAGGCCGCTCCTAGTGCCGCTCCCAAAGCCACACCGAGGCCTACGCCGGTGCCAACCGCCGTCCCACGCTTGCTATCGTCCTGCCGAATGTCTTTCTCCATAAGTCCCTCAATATCGCTGGCCGACCCAAGTAGCAGTAACCCCAGGCGCGTGCTTCCATTCTCCCTACTGCACCATCGCGCTCAAACGATTTCAGCTAACAATGTATCTGCGCCGTACGTCGCAGATTCGCTTTCAAGCAGCGTATTCGCGAATTGTAAGTTGCTTTGTGCGACGAATATAGTGACGCCCTTACGTCAACACGCTTCTGAATATGAGACAGGCTGTCAACCGCGGTCAGGTTCGCACCACCGGCCCATCCGTCTGCTGATCCTCAATGTCTTTAGGATGATTCGAACTGGCGCGCGGCTCGGCGGGTTAAATAGACGAAGAGGGCCAACAGTACCAGTGAAAGCAGCAGCTCCCAGGACGGGTGCTCTCGATCGAGCAGGACGCGCCAGTCCTGCAACTGGCTGCCGATATAGGTGGCAAGGAGCGTTCGGGGCAACAGGCCGACATAGGAGAACAACCAGATCCTGGCCGATGTCAGCGGCAGGCGGGCACAGACAAGATTGGTGAGTGCGAAGGGCATGTGCGGCGACAGGCGCAGCAGAGCGACGGCGGTGGGCAGAAAGGAGCCGGCGGTGTGGACCAGGCGCTGGTAGGTGGCCCACCAGCCCGCCTTTCGCTGCAGTAACACCTCGAGGAAGTTGGTGCTGAAGAGGTGCCCCAAACCCAGCCCCGGACGGTGGCCCAGGCCAGCCCGGGAACGGTGGCGAGATAGGGCCAGGCTCCCGGTAGCAGATAGCCGCAGACCGCCCCTAGGAAAAAGGACGGTAGCAAGGCCAGGCCGACGGCGCTACCGCCGACGAGGACCAGCCCCAAAGCCAGGAGCGGAGGCGCGATATTCTCGAGAAGGTGGAGGTAGGCGGGGGCAGTCAGCCCGACCAGGGTCATTCCCACCAGGGGGCCGCCAACGGCGATAGAGGCGATGCTTAAGGCCGCGAATGGTCGGGCTGTGTTGGGGGGTGCAGGCATAGGACTTAGTGGGGGGCAGTGTTGGTCCGCGTGACATCAACGGTATTCTTTTGACGATCGGGGGATTGAGGATCGCCATCCCTCCTGCATGGCACCTAGTATCAGGCAGCCGGCGGCGCGAAGCGCTGTTGGAAGGGCGGGGGATATTTTGGGCCGGGCGCCGTTGTAGGCTATTGGCGCGCCCCCTTCACGGTGAAACCCCTTGCGGGGCAGACGTATCAAGCCTTAGACAATGGTTTTCTGCTTTTAGCGGCGGCGGAGACGAGGGAAAAATGTATAGCGGTGTGCCCCAGGACTCCAAACTGGACCACCACGAAACACACATTTGACCTGTCCGCTACCTTTAGCACTACTCATGGGCTGGCGGCCGAAAGGGCGCTGTTAGGATGGCACAGCGTGATACAGTGCTTGGTATGGCTACGTCCCTGCCAAGAAGGCAAGGCACTACGCTCTCGACAGATCAAGCGATACTTCCTTGGACCGAAGCAAGACCGTTCGAAGGAATGCCCAGTGTTAGGCGGAGGTGCCCGCGGGGCCAGAGGAATGGGCATCCAGAGCAACGGAACAAGGAACCGCAGACGCAGATCCATTCTCTTGCCAGATGTCATTGGCCAGCACTCCGAGTCGCTATGTGTGAGGTGTGGCACCTCAGCGAATCCAGCCCAGCATCCGCCCAATAGAGCTGGTCAACCTAGGCTGCCCATCCTCCCACCTTCTGAGGGCAGGTCGTAGCCGGCTACTGCGGAGAGTGGAGCCCGAGACTGCTCCCAGATTCCCTGCCGGACTACACGAGAACGCCGTTATACTTCCTGTCCGCATTGAGAGTTGAGCAACGGAGACCGATCTGCTATCGTTCTCCGTACGATGTACCCTCCTGACGACGATAGCGATGCTTGTCGAGCCGCAGGGCGGTTGGGCATAGCGAACCTTGGACCATTAAGCGAGTTGGATTGATTATGGAAAATGGCTCAAATCTCGATGAGCGGTTGCGTGTTCCTTACTCCATCGGCACGGGCGTCCCCGCAGGGGGTGACGCGGAGATCGCAGGGTATCTGCAATCGCTGCGCGTCCAAGGTTTCTGCGTCGTTGAGCGTGTGATCCCCGAAGACCTGGTCGGCGCGGTGAGCGCCAGCGTGCACCAGGGGCGCGAGCTGTTGCTGCAGGACCGCGAGGCGGAGCGGAGTAAACGCCTGGAGCTGGAGCGCCGCAGGAATCCCAGCTACGAGCCTGGCGACAGCCGTGTGCGGCCGCCGCAGGAACCCCACACCGAGCTCTGCGACATCGCTCGAAACGAGACTTTCGCCGAATACCTCGTGGAACCGCGCGTGCTGCGGGTGGCCAGGGCCATGCTCGATACGCACGTCCGAATCCTGCAGACGGAGGTCAACAAGTCGTCGAAGCCGGCGAAGCAGCCGCTGTCCGAAGAGCAGCTGCTGCGGCGCGGCTGGCATTCCGACTGGCCGCACGACCTGACCGCGTACGGTCCGAGCAGCGAGGAGCCATGGAAGCACTGCGGCGCGGTCGCCCAGCCTTTCCCCGATGTCTGCATGGCGCTGTCGACGGTCTGGTATCTCGGTCCAGAGGACGTGACTCCATTCAACGGCGGGACATGGATCGTGCCGGGGTCGCACAAAGACCCGCGCAACCCGCGCGGCCCCGATGACGGCATCGACCAGCACGTGCCAATTCCGGGCGAGTTCCAGGTCTCGGCCCCGGCGGGTTCGGTCTTTATGCAGGACACGCGGATCTGGCACTCAGGCGCGATAAACCAGAGCGAGCACGAGCGCACGGCGGTGGTGTGCCGCTACGGGCCGTGGTGGCTGTCGGGCAACGAGTTCGGCAATCTGCACTCGGGCGGCCACACGCTCAGGACCTACGTGCCGCAAGAGGTGTATGCACGATTTTCCCCGGAACTAAAGCTGCTCTACCGGCACCTGGCCGAGGGCGATGAGGACGTCCTGCAGCCCGAAAACCAGCACCGGGCAGTCCGTGCCCGGGAAGCGCGCGATCCGAGTCGCACCGGCGACAACAGCCACGTGGTCGCCGGAGCGATGAGCGTGGAGGAATGGGAACGGAACCGCGCCTTCGTCGGCCAATGACCACAGCGTGCAGATAATCTCCACCTCTCCTGCCCGGCGCAAGATACGCCAAGGTATGGCGACTCAAATAATCCGATGATGCCGATTCGTTTTTTGCTCAGTCTGCCTCCTCTAACTCTTCTTAGTACTCCTGTTCTCAAATACGGTGACGTATTCTAAGCAGACTTTGCCAAGGGCGTATCGTAGAACCTGAGTTTGTCGATCATCTCCGCGAGATCTGTTCGTGTGAACTTCCATTTGAAGGGTGTGGCGATACGTCCGTAGCGTTCCTGAAAACCGAGGATTCTTGCCTCAAGCTCTTCGAGCGATGCAAATTCGATAGGTGTCAGAGCCTTGCGTTTGAGGATCGAGAAGTAGATCTCGATCTGATTGAGCCAGCTTGCGTGGATCGGAAGGTGAACGGGGTGGATGTTTGGCCACTTCCCCTGGATACGGTCGATGCATGTTTGCCCTCGGTGCGAGGAGCCATTATCCACGATGAGGTAGACTTTCTTTGCCGAGCAATAGGGTTTCCGGCTCATGATCAGGCTCAGGAGCCGGTTGAAGGGCTCGATACCCGAAGAAGACTCACAGAGACCGAAGATTCGACCATTGTGCACGTCGAGAGCAGCCAGATAGGCCAGGGCTCCTTTCCGCTCGTATTCGTGTTTCAACGCGTGCCGCTCTGTTCGAGGCTGGCGGTAGGGTAACGTGCTTGCGAGCTCGTGCTTGAATACTGGTCTTTTCGTCGGCAGAAAGTACATATTCCCTCGGCCCTAAAGGCTTTCCTTGCCATTGGCGGTGATACAGATCAAGGACTCTACCTGCTTTGGTTTGGAAGTCCGGGTCCCGTGGGAAAATCCAGGAGCGATGATACCAAGGACGAATCGCGTCCTCGTTCAACCAGCGCCAGACAGTGGCGCCGCTGATCTTGGCAACGAAGCCCCTTTGCACTGCCTCGGCGGCAATCTCGGAACAGCTGAACCGCGAGAGCGGTATCCCGCTCTCGCTCGGTAGTTCACACGCCAGCGCCTTGATCTGAACGACCACCTGAGGGGGGAAAACCGGGCGGGCGCCCGGGACGAGATCTATCTTCGAGTCCCGAAAGACGCTCTTCGAAAAAGCGCTTACGCCATTTGCTTACGATCGGACGCGGGACATCCAACCGTTGGGCGATAATCTTGTTGGATAATCCCTCGGCGGCGAGAAGCACGATTTTCGATCGGATCACTTGATAATACGATAACGTATATTGTCCAGCCATTCGCTCGAGGTCGACCCGTTCCTTCTCAGACAGTAGCACCACATAAGGCGAATGTCTTGGCATTGTTCTCCTCCTTTTGAAGGAGAACATAAGCTACAAATAATGTTCAGAACATACGTAATAATGTTTATGAAACCATGCACTAAGGGAAGCGCCCACTCGAAGGGCGGTGGTGAGACAGTCGCGTCGAACGCCCCGACGACGTTTCCTTGTAGGTGAACGTGTTCCACCCCGGCGAGAGAAAACCGGCCGCTTCACCACTCTGTCGGATTGGGAAATCTCTACGGTTCTGCCTGCCCCTACAGACTCCACTGCGCAAATACCAGGCAGCGTCATATGCGAAGAAAGGACAGGGCCGATCGGAGGGGGCGTGCCGCTTTGCTATGGATCCTACAAAGTCGTCGTTGATGCTTACCGGTTCGGCGTGTGCTCCCATATCCTGAACGTGGTCCGGAAGGGGAGGGTATTCGCAAGCCTCATAAAGTCTCCAGTGGTCCGGTAGCCAAAGCTGTTCCATCCGGCCACGTTTCCGCTTAATCCTATGGCAGCCCAGGGATGGGCCGTCTTTTCTGGCACCGGCATGGCACTTAACGTTTCAGGGTTTGCGACGCGCGGCGTAGCCGCGAGTGGGTGGACGGGTTCGGGGTACGGTGCGCAAGCCCGCAGTTAGACGGAGTCCCCTTGTCAGCTCAGCCATGGATACAACGCTTCGTAAACATCCGACTGAACATACCCCAGTTTCTCTGCTAGGCCGACCGACTCTGAGTTTGAGGCATTCCAGTGCGGTTCTATTCCGCGTTTCAGGCAGTATGTGATTAGAGTTGTGCACACCGCGGTCGCGAGGCCTTTCCGTCTGTGATCAGGATCCGTGCCTATTTCTATCTCGATGGCTTCGTCAGTTTGAGTGTAAGAATAGGCTTCGCAGACAACCTTGTCCTCGTTGAGGGCGCAATACCCAACCCCCTTTTCCAGCAAGTCGAGAGGTGAATGGGCACTCATGCCATCCGAGACGAGGTCTTCATCGATTCTGAGAATCTCATATCCTTCCGGGATCGATCTGCTGAGTTTCACCAAGTGATCAATGTCCAGTCCGTAGAAGTCAAACCCAACACGCTGCTGTTTACGAAGCTTGTCCTTGTAGAAGGCGATGACTAGATCACGCCACAAATCGCACTCCGGGATGAACATTGTGTCCGAGAGTTCCCGGAGAAATCCAGAAGCGAGGGCACTGTCCTGGTTACCCGCCAGAAGTGTGAAGTACCCAAACTTCAACACGACAACTTCCGGGTTGCTCGCTGAGTCGGCAAGCGCCGAGCCGTAGCCATGACCAATAACGGCGTCGATGATTACGCGTTGGCGCCTATGTCCAGCAAATAGTGGTGCCAGCCCGGATCTCGAATCAGGAGTGATCGGGACAAAGTCCAAATTAATAACCCAAGATTTCTGGGGGTTTCTGAGTTTAGGGGATTCCGGCTAACGTCCTGCCATACACGACGGCGGCGGAGTGAAACGGAGCCGCTGTGCCCGAGGGGCCAAGGAGCGAAGCGACGCAGCGTGTGTGGTTTGTTATAGGATGTGCCAGCCCGGGGTGGAGAGGATGGGCTCATCCGGATTTATGATATGGAATCATACAGCGCTCGTATCACCCGCGTCTTAGACATTTCAATTGGGCGATTCACGCGCAGCTTAGGAGGCTGATCGGAGAGTGTAAACATGTGTAGCAGAGTTTTGGTATATCCAAAGCCAAGCTTGAGTTGAGGATCGGCAAAGCCCGTTGCGCCACCATAACCATCATGTCCAAAAGCTCGCAGATTATTACCATAGTAGAATACTTGATCCTGCTTACCAGTGTTTCTTTGATAGCCCAAAATGCGAGGAGTTTCTTGACGTATGCCAAACGTCTTATTCATGAACACGTCCGGTAGATCAGCCTGGTGGGAGAATATCACGTTAAGATGGTCATTTGAAATCAACCGACATCCGTCCACTTCTGAAACAGTCGCTGCATAATGTTTAGCCAAAGCACGAGCTGACGCACTAATATTGCCACCAGGGATTTCAGCAGACCTCACGTGAGGATGGGTGAATATAGCACCTAGAGGTTCATCCACAGGAGGAATAACCTCAAAGAAAATGGGATCGAGTTCAGGTAAATCCTCTTCGTTAACTGGTGCATCATAGGCCATGGCCATCCTCTCTTGTGCTTCTGCAGGAGTACCAAGGAATAGTTCATTTTGGATATTCAAAGGAATGGCTATTTCGTCTCGGACTAATTGCCCCAGAGTGCGACCATCGACTCGTTTTACCAGACCAGCTAAAACCCAACCTATTGTCAATCCATGATAGCAGGACGTCGTTCCAGGCGTAAACATGGGTTCCAATTTGGCTGTTTCCTCAACAACACGCTCTAAATCACACCACAGGTCCGGGGGGGATATGTTGGGCAAAACGGGCGTCTGGGGAATGCCTGCTACGCTATTCATGACCTGTGAAATCGTTATCGATTCTTTGCCTGCTACACCAAACTCAGACCAGTAATGTGCGACAGGTTTCTCGTAGTCGATCAACCCCCGTTGGGCCAACATGTGGAAAGCCGTTAAAATGGGACCTTTAGAGCAACTGAATATGGTGAACAGGGTCTGAGGGCTGACCGCTGTGCTCGAATTCTCCGCGACAACACCCGCAACACAATCAGCTATAAGCTCACCATCTAAGTATACGGCGGCCTGCAACCCCACCTCGTGGCCAGAACCGACAAGGTCATCTAATGTCTCTTGAATCACAGACTGTATATCAGCCATTAGGTCAACCTCCCGCTTTTTGGTTTTGGGCTGGCATTTCCGCTAACGTTTGAGGAGCCGCGACGCCGCCGAAAAGGCGGTGTGAGTGGTCGGGTGAGGCTGGGTTACCCGCGGCTCCGGTGTTAAGAGCCGTGCCTGGATCCAGAAGTAGTACCCACCACTATCGGGCAAGGTTCATAGGACTGATGCCTTCACCAAGTGTGAAGGTTGCCCCAACGGCCCCGACCACACAGGTCGGCCGTGACAGTTCTGCCCGATCCCGGATCTGATATACTGCTTCAAGTCCTGTTCAGTGGGCTCCGATCAAGTGCTGCAATCCAAATTCTCTCAGATTGCGTGAAGTCCACTCGAGATTCTCGTCGTCAGCACGGAGTAGATGGAAACCGCCCAGTGCGGCGTGGATGGGGGCCTGACGAACAATGCTTCGACTATACTCCAGCGTATTGATCATGCCAGCGTGACCACAGCCAGATAGAATGACAAGGCCTTGGTCGGTGTCGATTACAAGTGACTGGCTCTCAGGTATGTTGTCCGGGGTGAGCCCTGTCTCGGTTTTTAGCTTGGCCGAAGTACCCCAGTTCCGTTCGGGGTGTGGTCTGGGCACCGGTCCTGTGGGCCATACGCCGGGAAAGAGCTGAGATGGCTTGTCGTGTTGGATGACGACTCCGCCTGTCGCCTCGTATTCGGATCTCATTCGAGCCATTCGGTTTGTCCGCTTGGTGCCATCGGCACGATAGCGATCGAGAAAGATGCCTTCTGCGACGTGGGCTCTGGATAGGGCCGTAGGGTTCTTCTGCGACAGCTCAGTGCGAAGACGGATCAGCCCACCGGTGTGTCACTATGGTTGTGGCTGAGAACCACGTCGGTGATGTCAGAGAGATCTATATCCAGCGTCTTCGCATTTCTGAGCACGGTGTCCGGCCATTGCCCGGTATCGAACAGGATTCGCGTCCCATCGGCTTCTACGAGTGCAGCGAAGCCCCACTCGCCGATTCCACGGAATGGCGATGCCAACATGGTGGAGAGAACCACGATGTGCAGATTCTTGACTCTGTGTCCATTCTCTTCCGCAGATACAATTCTACCCTCGAGTACAGGGATAACCAGAGAGACGATTAAGGTGCCCAGGAAAGCACGCACATATCTTTTCTGTGTCATCTCGTTCTCCCGGGGTGAGGATCAAGGTTTGATGACTCGCGCGGGTCGGTTAGGCATGGCGCTTAACGATCAAGTGTTCCGCGACGCCGTGCGAAGCACGGTGTGGTTGGATCGGGGTTGGGAGGGGTTCGCCGGACACGAAGTTAAGCGCCGATACATGGCTCATTCACTCAGACTCGAAGGGTCTCTACATATGCACGATTGCATCAATGATCATCCGTGAGAGCCAGACAAGCACTACCAGTAGCAGCACGGGAATCACCTCCGAGGCACCCCCGTTTCTCGAACCATCTGACAGAACACCTTCCAGACGATACTGAATAGGAAGACAGACTCCGTAGCCTAACAGGGCGCTCAAGAATAGGGGGACCATCGCGGTCTGGAGGCCGAGCCCAAATGACTCACCTCCGATTGCGGGTAAGTTCGACATCAATCCGATCAACGTTCCTAGACAACCTCCGGAAATAGCGAAGACGCGAGTGTTTCGCCATCCGCAAATCGCCTCACTTGTCTCTTTCTCGGAAAGCGTACTGGCCCACAGAGACCGGGCAAGAAGGCGAATCGATGTCCGACTGAGCAGAATGCAGCCACCAGGAAGCCCCACAGATAGATGTGGGAGGGTGTGTCCCAAAACAGGTAAGGCTTCCCCGGGCCACTAGTCAATGTCATTAGGACAACGATGACTAGGATCAGGACGAATCCGATGATCCCCATTACGACCTCCTAGCTCGGTTTCTGAGGCTTGAAGGACCAGATTAAGAGACTCGAATCTTGGTGTGCGAGAGACTCTCACTGCCGGTTCGTGTAGGACTTGTCTGGCATTGGCGCTTAACGTTCTCGCCGCTTGCGAACCCGCGCAGCAGGTTGGGTCGAAGCCCGCAGGGCTGAGCCGAAAGCGGTCGTGTTATAGGATGTGCCAGCCGGGGTGGGGGGGTGCGGCCTTGCCAGGACGGCGAGGCCGCAAGAGTGAGCGTGTGTTGTGAAGGTACGTTAGGAGGAAGCAGCCGGACTCCCCGCCTTTTCCATCCTGATCTCGGTCAGCGAGATAACCTGTATAGCAACTTCAAACACTGCCAGATTGGAAGGCAGGAAGTGTCACAGTGTATGTAAGTTGGGCTGGAGTTGAGCTATAATCAAAAGGTGTGGAAAAAGAGAAAGGGCGACCCTACCCTTCCCGTGAGATAGTTGATTCACACAAAACCGGGTGAGAGGCCCGGTTGGGAAGGAGGATCGCCGTGAAGGAACATACGCATAGAGCCCCATTGAAGTCCATGCCGACGTGGGAGACGGTTGACGATTGGATCCGTGAAGAGATCCAGGGCCGGTTCCAGTCCATTCTGGAGGAGGAGGCGACCGCGTTCTTGGGCCGGTCGTGGTATGAGCGCCGAGCCGAGGTCGATAGCTCCAGGGGCTACAGGAACGGCTACGGCAAGCCCCGGCGTCTCTCGACGAGCTGCGGAACGATCAAGGTCCGGCGTCCCCGGGTTCGTGGTCTGGAAGAGCGGTTTGAAAGCCGCATCCTCCCCCTGTTCGCCCGGAGAACCAGGGCCATTGGAGATCTGCTTCCCGACCTTTATCTCCACGGTCTCTCCCAGGGCGACTTCGAGTTGTCTTTGCGTGCGCTGCTCGGTGATGGCGCGCCGCTTTCGCCGACCTCGATCGCTCGTCTTCGAGGGAAGTGGGAGGTCGACTTCCAGGACTGGAAAGAAAGGCGTCTGGATAATCGCGAACTGGTCTACGCCTGGGCTGATGGCATCTACGTCAAAGCCGGGCTCGAGCGCGAGAAGGCGTGTCTGCTGGTCGTGATCGGCGCGATGAGCGACGGCAGTAAGGAGATCCTGGCGATAGAACCCGGTTATCGAGAGTCTACAGAATCCTGGCTCACGGTGCTCCGGGATCTCCGGGATCGCGGGCTCGAACATCCTGTCCTGATCGCCGCGGACGGGAATATGGGCATCTGGGCGGCCGTTGATCAGGTCTGGCCAGAGAGCCGGCAACAACGGTGCTGGAACCACAAGATCCTCAACGTGCTCGACAAGGTCGCCAAGCGTGCACAGGCTGAAGCCCGCGCACTGCTCGTCCAGATCCCCTATGCCGGCACGAAAAAGGAGGCCGAGAAGCTCCGGAAACGCTTTGCCGCACGGTATCGCTCACAGTTCCCTGCCGCCGTGGAGACGCTCGAAAGAGACTGGGATCGGATGGTCACGTTCTACGACTTCCCGAAGGAACACTGGAAACACCTGAGAACCACGAACGTCGTCGAGAGCCCCTTTGCTTCCGTTCGGCTTCGCACAAACGCCGCCAGGCGATTCAAGAAAGTCAGGAACGCCACGGCTCTCATCTGGCGTACGCTCAAGGTCGCAGAGAGCCGATTCAGGAAACTCACCGCGCCACACTTGCTACAACAAGTCTACGATCAGAAACACTCAACCGGACCGCAGGTCGAAGCCGGGAAGATGGCCGCCTGATTTCTTTTACACACCTATTGACCTGAGCTCCTGGAGTTGCTTTTGCTCTCCCATACTTTTCCCATCACAAAAACCACATGGCTCTTAACTGCTTAGTACCGAACTAGTACAAAAAGTTCGCGCTCTGATCTCCGTGGCGCAAATGCCGTCGAAAGTGAGGGATCTGCGAAATGAGTTTCGCGAATGCTCCACTATGGTGATCGGACTTAAGACGAACCGTCGTTCCCGTCCATCAGCTGATCAAGTGGGCTCCGGATCCGACCGATATCGCGCTGGCTGACGTGTGTGTAGATCTCGGTCGTTCTGGAGCTTTCGTGGCCCAGGAGTTCCTGGATGTAGCGCAGGTCGGTACCGCCTTCGAGCAGATGGGTGGCAAACGAGTGACGCAAGGTATGTACGGATACCTGCTTGTCGATGCCCGCCTTCTCCTTGGCCCTCTGGAATACCTTCTGGACGGATCGTTCGTGGAGGTGCCGGCCATAACGCGCGCCGGGGAATAGCCACGTGCGTGGTCGGTACCGCCGCAGATATTCGCGTAGCGCCCCGAGGGCGAACTCCGAGAGCATCGTATAGCGGTCCTTCCTCCGCTTCCCTTGTCGGACGAGGATCATCTTTCTGTCGATATCGATGTCTTCGCAACGCAGTCTGACAACCTCTCCGACCCGGAGCCCCGCAGAATAGGTGAGCAACACGATCGCTCTGTGTTTGACGTTGTCGATGGACTGAAGGATTCTCAGGGTCTCCTGCTGGCTGAGTACCCTGGGAAGCTTGTTTTCCTTCCGTGGCCGTGGCAGCCGCTCCAGCCGGTAGTTGCTCCGTAGCGCTCGATGATAGAGAAACTTGATGGCGCTGATACACTGGTTGACGTAGGAGTGCGGCCAACCAGGGAGCGGGTTGTGGTTCTGTCTGCGCCCCCATATGTACTGAGTTGGGGGCGGCTACTCGGTGGTGGTACCGAGCACCGAAGTCGGGACTTCGCCGAGAGGGTGAACGATCCCTCGATACAGCGGGACCGACGGGTGCGCATCCAATGAAACGTGCAAGCGAATGCCAAAGACCGCTTACTCGGGATGAGCGGAATCGCTGTGCTGTACCCCACCTTCCTTCTGCTTCTCAGGCTGAACCCAAGTCCGTGCTCTGGATGTTTGACAATGGAGAGTGGGTGCTGTATTGTTTTCCCAACGTTTGAACACTTGTTCAAGTGAGGTGTCATCGTGTCGATCGACGTATGTGACATTCAGACCGTGGACGAGGCCCGTGTCGAAAGTGCGAGGCGGTCTTCTCCGTCCGTCACCCAGTATCAGACTCTGGCGGATACCTTTAAAGTTTTGAGCCATTCGACGCGGCTCAAGATTCTACACGCGCTTTCGCGGGACGAGTTCTGTGTCTGCGATCTGGCAGCGCTACTGGAGACGTCCGTTTCAGCCGTGAGCCACCAGCTGCGAATGATGCGGGCACTTCGTCTGGTTCGTAGTCGTCGCGAGGGGAAGCTCGTCTACTATGCTTTGGATGACGATCACGTGCGGCAACTTTATGCCGCCGGACTCGATCACGTGATGGAGGAGTCGTGATGAATCAAGAACTTCATCTCGAGATCGAGGGAATGGACTGCCCCGGTTGTGTGGCGACGGTCGAGCGCGCCCTGACACACGTCCCCGGAGTCGTTTCGGCGAACGTGGCGCTGGTGACCTCGAGTGCGCGAGTGACGATCGAGCCGGCGTGCGAGGGGCGAGAGGCGCTGGTGTCGGCGGTGCGCGAAGCCGGCTACGGCGTGGCTGAGGAAGACGATGATGGCCATTGTGATGACGACCATCGCAGGGGTGTGAGGTGGCGAGGTCCTCGGAGCCTGACTGTTGTTTCGGGGATTTTCTTCTTTGCGGGACTTGCGGGACAGTGGATCGGACTGGCGTGGGCCGTGGGCCCCTCGACTACGCTCGGGACAGGCTCTTGGCTGTGGGCGGATCTCTTGCTGCTGGCTGCTGCGACGGTGGGAGCAGTGGGTTTTCTACCTGCGGGGATACGAGCGACATTCCGGTTATCGTTGGATATGAACTTTTTGATGTCGGCGGCCATTATCGGGGCCGTGTGTATTGGGGAGTATGTCGAAGCGGCGGCGATTGCCTTTCTGTTCTCCCTGGCCGAGCTGCTGGAGGGTTACGCGGTCGATCGGGCACGACGCTCGATCGAGACGTTGATGTCGGTCGCACCGGATACAGCGACGGTTCAGCGAGATGGGCAGGAGGTTGTCGTGCCGGCCGAGGAGGTTGTTCCCGGTGATTGCGTGGTCGTTCGGCCCGGGGATCGGCTGGCCGTGGATGGTCGTGTGACGAATGGCGTCTCCGCGGTCGACGAGGCTGCGATCACGGGTGAGTCGATGCCGGTGTCGAAGCAAATTGATGACGATGTGTTCGCGGGCACGATCAACCGGGAAGGTTATCTTGAAATCGAAGCGACGCGTCCGGCGTCCGAGAGTACACTCGCGCGAATCGTTTCGTTAATCGAAGAGGCGGAGAGCAATCGGGCGCCGAGCGAACGGTTCGTTCAACGGTTCTCGAAGATTTACACGCCGGCGGTAACGGTCGCCGCGGTTCTGGTGACGGCGATTCCCACGCTGATATTCGGTGGCGACTTCGATTTATGGTTCCTGCGCGGACTGACGTTGCTGGTGATCGCCTGTCCGTGCGCGCTCGTGATTTCGACGCCGGTTGCGGTGGTGAGTGCGATTACGAGTGCCGCACGCCACGGCGTGTTGATCAAGGGCGGGTCGTTTCTGGAGGCGCTGGGAAGTACGAAGGTCGTCGCTTTCGACAAGACGGGCACGCTGACACAGGGGGAACCGAAGGTCACGGAGGTTGTCGCTTTCAACGGTCGAACACGGGATGAAGTGATGATGGTTTCAGCGGCCCTCGAGCGCCACTCACGCCATCCTGTCGCGGAAGCGATCGTTTCACACGCAGGCGAACAGGAGCTTCCGGGCGTAGATACGTTCGAGTCGGTGACGGGTCTGGGCGTCCAGGGACGGGTTGGGAATGTCGTGTATAGAGTGGGTCGTGCCGAGATGTTCGATTTAGAGATTCCCGAACGGTTCGATACCCTTCGCGCAGATTCCCGCACCTCGGTACTCGTAGGGACGGAGTCGGAGATCGTCGGTGCGATCGTTGTGGAGGATACGGTTCGCCCATCTGCGAGAGAGACAGTCGGGGCACTAAAAGCGTTGGGCATTCGGACGGTGATGCTGACGGGCGACGATCCGGCGACGGCTGAACGGATTGCCGAGTCGGTCGGTGTCGACGCGTGGCACGCCGAGCTCATGCCGGAGGACAAAGTGTCGCTTGTCGAGACGCTCGAGCAGGACTACGGTCAGGTAGCGATGGTCGGGGATGGCGTGAATGACGCTCCAGCCCTCGCTGCCGCGACGGTGGGTATCGCGATGGGGGCCCGCGGGACGGACACGGCGATCGAAACTGCGGATGTCGCTTTGATGGGCGACGATCTGACGAAGATGCCGTATCTAATGCGCCTGTCCCGCTCCTCACGGGGCGTGATCCGGCAGAACGTCATTGCGTCGATTATCGTTAAAGTAGGCCTTGCCATAGGCGTTGTTCCGGGCTTCGTCTCGCTCGTGGTGGCCGTGTTGGCGGGCGATGTGGGGACTTCGTTGGGGGTGACGACGAATGCTTTGCGGTTGGCCGGGGTAAAACCCAAAGTCTGAACACGAAGACGCGAAGGAAGTAGGATGGATGTTTTGATGAGTATGGCGGGGGCGGGGTTGGCGGTGTCGTTTCTTCACGCGATTCTGCCGAATCACTGGTTGCCATTCGTGCTGGCTGGACGAGCCCAGCGTTGGTCCGATAGAAAGACGTTGTCGGTCGTGGTGGTTGCAGGCGGTGGTCACGTTCTGATGACGGCCCTACTCGGTGTTCTGATTGTTTCGCTGGGGATGGCCGTTTCGCATTTTGTGGAGGAGTGGTCTGCCTTGCTTGCAGGAAGCATTCTGATTGCGTTCGGTCTCTACTATGGCGTTCGCCATTTTCGAGGCAAGGGGCACGGTCATATCCATCTTTTTGGCACTCATTCGGATGACCACGGCCACGACCAATCTGATTCGGGCGGTGACGAACACGACCATTCGGGTCATGACCACGATCACCATCACGAGGGGCCAGATCACGGCCACGTGCACCGCCACCGGTTAGATGCCGCGGATGCGGTGCCTGTTTTATCGCTGATTGCGATGCTCACGTTCTCTCCGTGTGAAGGGTTTCTACCGATCTACCTGACGGCGTGGCCGCACGGGTGGGTGGCGTTTGGGGTGCTGTCGATCGTGCTCGCCATCGGCACACTGGTCGGAATGATCGTGTTCACGTGGTTGACGATGCGTGGGTTGGAACGCGTGTCGTTTCCATCGCTGGAGAAGTATGAGGGACTGGTCCTGGCGACCGTTCTCATTCTGTTGGGCGTTGGGGTGATGGTGATTCACGAACACGCTTGAGATTGAGGATCGAGAATTGAAGGGCGAGAGGCGGTCATTGCGTGTTTGAGTATAAACCCCTTCCGAAATCGGATATCGAACACTTCGATCGGAAGGGGTATCTGATTGTCCGAGGCGTGTTGGATGCGACGACGATCGAGTCTTTGATCGAAGCGGGAGACCGATTACTGGCGAGCGAACTTCGGACTGGACGTCAGCAGGCAGAGGATGGACTCTACGATGGCTTTCGGAATACGATCGCCTTGGATGACGCGTTTATTCCGTTGATCGATAATCCCGGGATCCTGCCGGTCGTTATTCAGCTGTTGGGCGCAAGCCTGCAAGTGATGACTTCCCACCTGATTTACAAGCAACCCGACCCCCCAGGAACACCCGATACGCACCGCCGACCGGGATGGCATCGAGACTACGCGATGGCGATGGACGATATGGGCCATCGCGCGATTCCTCGCCTGCTCGTGAAGTGCGCGTATTACTTGACGGATTTGAGCGAGCCATCGCGCGGGGCTACGATGGTTACGCCTGGTAGTCATCTGCGTACAGGCAAACCGGAAATCCAGGACGATGCGGCCGATCCGGAAGGTGCGGTGGAACCACGGCTGAACCCGGGTGACGTTCTGATTTTCGAGAATCGGACCTTCCACGCCGGGGCGATGCACCGTGGACAGGATACGTGAAAGGCAATTATGGTCGGCTACGGATACCGGTGGGTGTTACCGATGGACTATCGATCGCAGTCGCCCGAGTTCATTGAGAAGCTGAGCCACTACACGTTTTTTGGTGGGTGAGGAATACGAGGATGTGGCGGAGTTCCAGGTGCACGGAGGGCGGAATCCGTTGATGGAATGGTGTGAGGAGCACGGGGTTCCGGCGGCACGGCATCCTGTGGTGCAGTACATCGAGAATTGAAGATCGAGATCGAATATTGAAAGACGGGCGAGGCCCTTCGGGATGATGGAGATCCTGGAGGGCCGTTTCATTGAGGATCGATCCGGCCTTCGCTAACCGCCGCCGCCGAGCTACGGTGCTCAGCAAGATTCAGCGGACAGGAGATCGGAACATCGAGAATTGGATTCGGTTAGGGCAATGGCGCGACCTGGCCGTCCTTCGACTCCGCTCAGGATGACCAGACGTGTCAGACCAAGCACCAATCGTACATACCAGGGCCGGTGTGCTGGACCATTTCGCTGATGAGGTGGCGGAGGTGGGTGACTCTTTCGGCTTGGTCAGAAGATTGAGCGAGGTTGGTCATTTCGTCGGGATCCGACTCCAGGTCGTAGAGCTCGTCGATGTCGGTGCGGTTCCAGTTGAATTTCCACGATCCCTCACGAACCATTACTCGAGCGGCCAGGTCCTCGTGCGCAGTGGAACGGTCGTTGATGCCGTCACTCGTGGCGACTTCGGAGAAGACAGGTATTGCGTCCGGCTGCTCCCCGTTCTCAATTGCACGAGCAACGCTGCGACCGTCGATCGGATGTTCGAAGGAGAGACCGCACAACTCGAGCAGGGTGGGCGGGAGGTCGATGCCGCCGAAGGGCGCTGTGACGCGGTGTCCGGCTGGTAACCCTCCCGGCCAGGTCACGAGACAAGGGACACGGGAGGAGGCTTCGAAGAAATTACGCTTGGTCGTGGTCTGATGGTCCCCCAACATCTCGCCGTGGTCGCTGATGAACGCGAGAATGGTGTCTTCGGCGAGTCCTTCACGTTCCGGTCGGCCCACGAGTCGTCCGACTTGTGTGTCGATGTGCGTGACGAGGGCGTAGTAATGGGCGACCATTTCCCGAAAGAGGTCTTCGTCGACGTCGTCGGGTAAACGGCCGCTTTCGTTCAGCAGCCAGGCAGGTCTGCCGCTCAAATCGTCCTTGAAGGTGGAGGACAGTTCGATGTCGTCGATGGGATACTCGTCGACCCACTCCTGCATCACGGCGACGAGCGGATGCGGATCCTTGACGCTCAAGAAGAGGAAGAACGGGCGATCGTCCTTCGTGTCTAGAAACTCGAGACCTTGTTCGATGGTCCACGTCGTTCGCTGCTGGCGCGGATCTTCGATTGCCGTGTATTGCAGACCACAGCGCTTGATGTTGGGATGACTGCTTTCATTCTCGTAGATGTTGGTGACGCCCTCACGATCGAAGTAATCGAACAGGATGTCGGGGTGATCACCCTGGTAACGATAGACGTGCCAGAATTCCTCGAACCCGTGCTGCGGGATATGGTCGTGGCCGAGGTGCCAGGGGCCGGCGATGCCGCATCGGTAACCATTCGCGTTGAAGACATCGCCGAGGGTGACGGCATCGGGCCGAATCACGGCCATCTTTTCGGGTTCGAGCCGGGCCGGGCCATAGTTTGCCAGCTGCTGATGAAAGTGCGGATAGGTACCGGTGAGCCAGGAAGCACGCGCCGGAGAGCAGACGGGGGATGGGCAATAGGTCGTTTCGAAGACGACACCTCGTTCCGCCAGTCGATCGAGATGTGGTGTCTTGACGAGAGGGTGGCCGGCGTAGCCCAAACAGTCGTAGCGTAGCTGGTCGCACATGATAAAGATGACGTTTGGGGAATCGTCAGTCACAGGATGACCCTCTATGCAGGGTGATGAAGAGTGGAGAGACTTAGGGTTTGCCACGAAATAAGTGCTGCACTTTTCAAGGTAATGATCTTACGCTCGGAGTGTGGACGTCGAAACTCTCCGAACGAAGTATGAAGCCTTGGCTCCGGTGCTGACGGAACGCACGCGTCGTCTGTGGGCCGCCACGGAAGCCGAAGCGTTGGGTCACGGTGGGATCGCGATTGTGGCTCTGGCGACAGGAATGTCCAGAGAGCGGATCTTTCGTGGCATTCAGGAGTTGAGGTCGGACGAACCTTTGGACCCGGCTCGCATCCGGCGTCCAGGCGGCGGTCGTAAGCGGAAGGCCGACACGGACCCGACGCTGTGGCAGGACCTGAATGATCTGGTCGAGCCAACGACTGCGGGGTCGCCTGACGACAATCCTCTGAGATGGACATCGAAGAGCACTCGCAAACTGGCCGCCGAGTTGCAAGCGATGGGGCATTCGGTGAGCCCCAGGATCGTTGCCAATCTCCTGCACGAACACGATTACACGCTGCAGGCGAATCGGAAGACAAGGGAGGGATCTGCACACCCGGATCGGGACGCTCAGTTCGTTTACCTCGATGATCGGATTAGCCAGCAGCAGCAGCAGGGCCTTCCCGTTATCTCGGTGGACACCAAGAAGAAAGAGTTGATCGGCGACTTCAAGAATCCTGGCCGAGAATGGCGACCCAAGGGAGACCCGGAGCATGTGAAGGTACACGATTTCATAGTGCCTGCTCAGGGCAAGGCGATCCCTTATGGAGTGTATGATCTGAGCCGTGATGAAGGCTGGGTAAGTGTCGGTATCGATCACGACACGGCCAGCTTCGCCGTGAATGCGATCCGAAGTTGGTGGAAGAACATGGGACGGCCCGCCTACGGCACTTCGACGCATCTGCTAATCACGGCGGACGCAGGCGGCAGCAACGGCGCCAAGACGCGGCTGTGGAAGTGGGAGCTGCAGCGCTTTGCGAATCGCACTGGCCTGACGATCACCGTATGCCACTACCCTCCTGGCACTAGTAAGTGGAACAAGATCGAACATCGCCTGTTCTCCTTCATCGCTATGAACTGGCGAGGCAAGCCCCTGGTCAGCCTGGCTGCAACCGTGAATCTCATTGCCGGAACGACCACTCAAGCCGGTCTCCGAGTACGCTCCGAGATCGACAAGCGACCCTACCCTAACGGGGTCAAGGTGACCGATGAACAGATGACCCAAATCGATCTCACTCCGCACGATTTCCACGGCGACTGGAACTACACGATCCGGCCAATGGCTCAACATTGAGATCGACCGTTTATTTATTCGCGAACCCTAAGGTTCACGTCCATTTGCCGAATGATGAAGTAACGCATGGTTGGACAGGTCCTCTTCGAGGTCGGTCCCCGGACGTTCATCGGTAGCGAAGTGGGCGGATACTACCCGACCCTCACCATCCAACGGCGTAGCCCGGGCCGCGGGGGTCCGCTCCACCCACTCGTGTCCCCGTTAACGGATCCACTCGAATCGTCGACACGCGGCTCATGCCGCCCCCCCACTCGCCCCCATCGACCACGACGTGGCCGCGATCGGACAACTCGCTTCGGACCTCTGACGGAACACGAGTCTCCACGACCGCTTCACCGGGCAAGGATCCGTGCGGCCAAAAGGAGTTCGGGAAGCTGTGTGATACGACCCGTGGTGCTTCGATCGCTTCTTGTGGATCCATCCCGAATTCAACGACATTCAGAAACACCTGCGTCATCCCCTGAACCTGGGCGTCCCCGCCGGGGCAGCCGATCGGCATGATCGGCTGGCCGTCCTTCAGTACCATCGCAGGATTCGGTGTCAAACGAGGTCGCTTGCCCGGTTCCAGGCGGCACGGATGATCCGGATCCAGCCACGTCTGCGTGCCACGCGCTGAGATGGAGAACCCGAGCTCCGGAATGATGGGACTGCCGTGGATCCCGTCACTCGGTGTCGCCGAGAAAGCATTTCCCTCTTCATCAACCACACAGGTGTACGCCGTATCCTCCTCCCACACGGTCAGGACACCACGATCCGATGCGGTCTCCACGGCTAACGGAACCGGGCCTGATTCAGATCGCGGTTCCAGATGATGTGGCCAGGGGTCGCCGGGGTCCGGCATGTCGGGACACGCGCGCTTCGTGTCGATCGCCGACCGTCTTTCCTCCGCATACTCTTTTGACAGGAGGCCGGCCATCGGAACCTGCACGAAATCTGGATCGCCGAAGTAATGGTGCCGATCCGAGAAGGTCATCTTCAGTGACTCCAGAAGGACGTGCAGATAATCCGCCGAGTTGTGACCGAACCCCTGGAGGTCGAAACCCTCCAGTATGTTCAACACCATTGGTAAGGTCGGTCCCTGGCACCACGGCCCGCAGCTGAACACGTCATATCCTTTGTAGGTTGTCCTTTCGGGTGGTTCGACGCGTGCGTGGAACTCCTCGAGGTCTTCCATTCGAAGAAACCCGTGCGCCTGCTCCGAAAAAGCCGCGATCTGTCTCCCGATATCTCCGTGGTAGACGAGGTTCCGGGCCGCTCGCAACCCGGCGCTCCGATCGCTGCCAGCTCCTTTCTCGGCCTCGATCAAGCGACGGAACGTCTTCGCTAGGACTTCCTCACCCTCGTAGACGGGAGGACGATTCTCGAGCAGATACAACGCCGGCTGCACAACCTGTTCGAAGGTCATCGTCCCGAAGCGTTCCAGGGCCGTGATCCAGGCATCCGGAGCCGACGGGGTCACCGATCGCAGAATTCCCCCGGGCAGGTCCCCACCCTCCTGTTCAAGGAAATAGTCGATGCTTGCCGCTTTCGGCCATCGCCCCAGCCCCGCGACCGTCTCAACCGGGCTTCCGGACGCAGGACTGAAGATGATCGGAGCAACACCCCCGAAGGAAGCCGATTTTGGTTGTACCACGTTGATACAAAGACCCGACGCCACCCCTGCATCGGCGGCGTTTCCTCCCTGCTCCAGAATTTGAAATCCGCCCATCGTCGCCAGGTAATGTGTGGTGGAGACGACGAAGCGTGTGCCTTCGATTGGAGGACGCAGCGATGTCGGCATTACGGCTCCTTTCTTCTCGGCACCAGGCCGAGAGCGTGCTTGGCCGGTGTCTGGACCCGAGCATTCGGTATATCGCTCAGCATGCCCGAAACTCACAGACCCTCTCCTCGAGTTCTTTTTTGGGTGTTATCCAGATCTTTCGTTAAGGATGAATGATAGAAGCACACCTCACGGATGCCGTATGTGCCTGCAGGTATGGTTCTGTCAGCCGGTCCCTCCCGCGGCCATCGTCAACACCCGTCTCAGCCCGTCCGCGACGATCCGATCCTCTCCGTCGTTCAGCGTGTGGACGTTGACGTTCAGCGTATCCTTCCCTTGTCTGAGCACTCTGATTCTGGGATTCTCCGCATACAGCTCGTCGGCCACCTCCTGAGCGGTCTTTCCCAGGGTCGCAGAATCGAGCACGACGTGCAGCGTGACGCCCGGGTGCCTTGACACTTCCACCACCTTCGCTTCCCGTATGTTTGGTGCGCCTTCCAGCCCATTCAGAATCGTGGCGAATTTCGTATCGTACTCCGCGAATCGAGCCTCGTGGTCCATCGAGAACCACTCATTCAGACCGGTCACGACGCCGACAATATCCTGCCGGTCCAGCTTCATCCCACGGCCGAGCGGACGCGCAGTCGCAAACCCGTGCCTGGCTACAGCCTCAACAAGGTCCTTCCTGCCGCACACGAACCCGGTCGACTGCGGCGCGTTCATATACTTACCGGCAAAGCAGACCAGCTCGGCCGACTGCGCCAATTTCTTGAAATAGTCGAGCGGAAAGATCCGCGAAGCAGCATCCACGATTACCGGAATGTCGTGCTTACGGGCGATCGCCACCGAATCCTCCAGGGAAACGACGGCGTCGTCTCCGTCCGGCTGCACGTAATAGGCGAGCGCGGCCGTGTTTTTTCCCATCGCTGATTCCAACTGCTCGGGACTGCACCCGTCAGCATCCCCGACCTCCACCAGCTTCCCGCCGCACACGGTGTAGCACCGATCGAAGCCGTAGCGTTGCCGTGTCTGAAGGAGGATCTCATCTTTCATCCCCGTGGTATCCGGAAGCCGTCTGAGCTTCTCCGGATCATTCCGCGTGATGCAGGCCGCCGTGCTCAGAGCAAGGGCGGCGTAACATCCCGTCGTGACGTAGGCGGCTTCAACACCAAGGACATCGGCGATTCTTGCTCCCGCCCCTTCCAGCAGTTCCTCGATCTCTGCCCAGTTCTTTTCGGCTGCCTCCATCGCCTGCTTCACTGCTTGAGAAGGCGTGGACCCTCCCCATCGTGTCGTGCTGCCCCCGGCGTTTATGACGGGGACGACCCCGAGGTTCTTGTAAACTTCACTTCCAAGACTTTCACCCATCGCCGCCTCCTGCCTTTGTATCACGCACGTCTGTTAGGATTTCCGTTTCGGAAAATACGAAGGCTGTGACCGGGAGCAGTAAAGTGTATCAACCCAAGAATTCATGTCGGTAATGCGTTGCGTCATTTGCCTACGACCACGAGCGCATCATTTTGCTTACGAAATTGTGTTTCCCAGGGTGAGGATAGCGATGCGACCGTGTCCGCAACCCTACGCCACTCTGGGCTGTCGATCGAGGGTAGCCTGGGCTGGCCTCGTTCGTCGCGACAGACGGGGTGGAGCGATACTTCGCTGACCATTCCCGAAGCGATTGTCGCGAGAACGAGAAGCCCGTCGGGATGTCGATGGGCCATCTTCTCCCAGCCGAACACGAAGTTTCCGAGGCTGTAGAAGATCGGCTTTCCCGCGTAGATTTCGACGCCCTGGATCACGTGGGGATGATGTCCGATGACGATGTCGGCACCGGCATCAATCGCAGCGTGTGCGATGTCGTGCTGGTAGGTGACCGTTTCGGAACGACCCGAAATCTCCCAGTGAAAGGACATCACGACGACGTCTACGCTGGACCGCAAGGATTCGATGTCGGCCTGTGCGGCATCGAGTTCCTTCTTGCTAGGCCAGGTGATGACGTCGGGGGGCGCCCCGGGCATCTCGAGGGCTCTGCGGTGTGGACGGTAGGCCGAGTGGGCCTTGATCGTGGCCACTCCGGGTTGACCGGGTTTTGCGGCGTGACCGGCCGGCCAGAAAACAGACGTGTAGGCAAGGAAACCAAAACGGGTGCCGTCCCGCTCGACGATCGCTGGCCCCCGGGCTTCGGCTGGATCTCTCCCCGCGCCGGTATGGGCAATGCCGAGACGATCGAGATGGCCGAGTGACTCGAGTATGGCCTCCGCACCAAACGTCACGTTGTTGGCGCATCCTACGGCGTCGAAGCCGGCCACTGACAGCCCATCGACGCACGTACTCGAGGGGTGAAACCAACCTTGCTTGTAAGGCAATTCGACGGTGGGATCGGAATAGCAGCCCTCGCAGTTTGCAAAGCGCACGTCCGCTTCGTCGAAGGTTTCCTGCATCTCCGAGAACAGGTCACAGGGATCGTTGACGTTCCGCAGATTGACGTCGCCGACTAGGAGCAGATTCAGGGGGTTTGGCATCTTGTGAGATAAAAGATGTTCGGTGTTCCTGCCATCGCTGCTCACGCAGCTTCGGCTCTCGCCCCTTGGGTTACAGCGGGCAAGTCGGCGAGCAGGCAGTGTTCGGGAAAATTTTACATAGCCGTGTCTATTCGTCCCCAAGTGCGGTGTCATAGCGGACGACGCACGCGGCTATGACGATGTCGATGTCTTCTTCGAGCAGATAGCGGTCGGCGACGAGTTGCTTTGCGGCGGCTTCGATGCGCTTCAGATAGGCTTCGCGATCACGATAGCGGGTCTCGAGCGAGCAGCGCTCGTCGGACGTGCATTGATCGGTGTCAGTGGGGGCAAAGAATCTGGAAAAGCCCTGCATCGGGATGATCTGCTCGGGTGCGCCCGTCTCCGGATTGCGCGGATTCCAGCCTGTATGCGTGCCGACCGGAACGGCGATGTCGGGCAGCCTGATGCCGGCGACCTCGTTGCCGTCATCGTCGACGGCTGACACGAAGCAGGGATAGGTCCCTCCCTCCTTCGCGGGATACTCTCCGGCCCCTTTGGCCGCATCGGAGCCCAGGTCGACTTCCCGTACGACCCACAACCTTTCGGATCCACCTCATCCAGGCCGCATAGGACGTCGCTTCGCGGTACGGCCGTTCCGTCGTCGAGACGCGGATGCCGGTTCGGGGGAGGAGTGACGCCCTCGGATGCCCAGCGATCGAGGTTGACGAGCGCGGCCCTCAACAACGGGCGATAGTCGATCACGCTGAATGCGTATCGGCCGCTAGCACCGTCAGGCCCACCACCTGAAGCCTGGGGGAGCGTGCCTGCGCCGTGCTTGCGTTCCGGCGAAGTGATAGATGCGACTCGAGTCGGCGGGTCCCAGATCGGTTTTCCCGTCAGGGCTGATGTGGAGGAAGGATCCGTCGCCCCGCCAGTATTCAGCTGAGGAGTTGGTATAGACGACCTTTGGGACGGTCTTCGACTCGCGCACCCGATCGAGCAGGCCTTCGGTACGCCCTGTCAGTGGATCGTCGGTCGGGTTGTCTGCGAACGGGAAGAGGTGACCGAAGCCGGGGGCGGACTGCTGCGACGGCTGCGCGAATCGGTGGTTGAATTCGCCTCGTCGTCCGCCGGCGACGTGGGGCAAGAGGCCGTCGTAAACGAGACGGCCCTCTTCGTCTTTATTGAGACCTTCGTAGAGGAAGTGGCGAAGCAACCTTCCGGTCTGAGAGACGCCGTATCCGTAAACGTAATCGTACCCGTTCTCGACCGGGTTGAGGTCGGAAGGATAGCGGAGCCAGACTCCCACGTCGCGGACGGCGAGAAGTCCGGTCCCGACGATGGGGGCGCCTTCCGCGGTATAGACGATGTAGTAAATCTGGCCGGGTTGGAACCCCGACTCCAAGTAGACGTGCTCGCGGCTTGGGGCGATGCCATTTTCGGTGGCCTGGGCGAAGCACCAATCACTTCGTGGAATGACCGTGTCCGGTCCATCTTCCCAATCTCTCACGACAAGCTGGGCGTCAGAGGTGTCGGAATCGGCGACGGGAAGAACCTGATGAATCCGGTTTGCGAGAAGCCGGGTGTGTTCGACGACATTGGGCCGAATCTCGACAACGGCCTGTCCGCGGACGGGTTGGCCGTCGATCTCTGCGTAGGGCGCTTGGAGACCCAGCAGAATCTCGCTGCGGTAGACGTCCCATTGCCAGCCTATCGAAACGACTGAATGGCCCCGTTCGAACAGGAAGCCATCACCCGGTGGGATTTCCCACGCGTCCTCGGCGTTGTCGACGCGGTTGAGGGTGTTGACGACACGTTTTCGACCCCGGTTAACGACGTCGACGATGAGCCGGCTCTTGCCGGCCGAGTTCTGCGGATGGAGGAGGGCGAAGTCGGATTGGAAACGGACACAACCATCCCCGTCGCGTGGCGCGAGGTCGAGGTCGACGATGGGCCGATTGGCAGAATGGCTCGGATCGACCGCGCAGGTGATGATGCCATCGATCCGTTCGTACGAACCGGTTTCGCCGAAGCGGTGACCTGCCTGGTAGGATTCACGATGGGTGATTTCGACGTCGATGACGGCCATCGATAACTCGCTCCCGTGACAGGGGGACATCTTCGGTGGACGACTCGGCTATGTCAGTCGTAGCCAGAAGTTCTGCCACGATGTCAATCAGGGCGTGGGTGCATCCTCGCGGATGAGTCCTTCCGACTTGAGGTCGGACCATAGACCGGCAGGAATGTCGTACTGGGACCAGGCGATGTTGGTTTGGACGTGTTCGGTTTCGAGGGCCCCTGGGATGATCGAGTTGACAATGGGATGGTGCAGCGAGAATTGAAGCGCCGCAGCGCCGAGAGGCACGTCGTGGCTTTTGCAGACGTCCTGGATGCGTTGCGTGCGGTCCAGCACGTCGGGCTCTGCGGGCGCGTAGCGATAGTAGGCTCCTTCGACCGCCCCCGTCGCGAGAATGCCGGATGCGAAGGCGGCCCCGATGACGATCCCGGCGCCCTGCTCCTCACACAGGGGGAACTCCAGATCGAGCGTGTTCTGGTCGAGCAGGCTGTAGGGCATTGCGACGATGAAGAAGTCGATGTCGACATACTTGAAGAATCGTGGAATCATGCCTTCCTCATTGATGCCGGCTCCGATGCCCTTGATGCAGCCACTGGATTTCAGTTCTTCCAACGCGCGCCACCCGCTCGTGTAGAGTTGTTCGAGGTAAGCGGTGACGCGCTCCTCCGTCTGGTTGAACAGAAAGTCGAGGTCGTGGATGAGGAGGAGGTCCACGCGATTGACACCGAGCCGCTGGAGGCTGTCTTCGTAGGATCGCATGACACCGTCGTAGCTGTAGTCGAATGTGATTTCGAACGGGAGTCCGCCGGTCCAGAAGTCGGATTTCCAAGAGGCGAGATCCTTCGTGGCGGTCAATACACGGCCGATCTTGGTGGAGAGGACATACTCGTCGCGTGGCTGTTCACGAAGCATATGGCCGAGGCGGTGTTCACTCAGCCCGTGGCCGTAAAAAGGTGCTGTGTCGTAGTAGCGAATACCGCCGTCCCAAGCGGTTTCGAGAATGCTCTGGCACCGTTCTGGGCTCACACGTTCGAAGAGTTCGCCCAGCGGAGCGGTTCCGAAGCCGAGCTGGGACACTATTGCCGAGGTCTTGCCGAGTTGTGATGTAGGAATGGACATTTGGTAAACCCTGTTCAGTGTTCGGTGTTCAGGAAACCCAGAATGCGACCGTGATTTTTTGCGTCACGGTGGTTCGATCGTTTCGCAAGAGTCAGGGACGGTAAGCCCAGTCGACCAGGGCCTTCATATACCCGATGGCGTAGGCGCGCCCGCGATGACCCCAGGGTGTGTCGTCGACGATCTTCGGTACGTGATCGGTGATGAGGAATTCGGTGAAATCGGCATCGCGCAGGGTGGCGATGACATCGAAGGGGTCGACGCTGCCTTCGTCGATGAAGCACTCGTTGAAGCAGGGAACCTCGCCCTGTACGAATCGGAAGTGGACGTAGGCGATACGTTCCCTTTCGGCGAAGTGCTTGATGGCGGGAATCGCACCTTCCGCGCCCATTTCGGACCAACATCCCATACAGAAATCGAGCTTGTGATGCGGGCTGTCGAATTTGTCGATGCCTCGTTTGAATTGATCGAAGTTTCCGAAGATTCGCCCGACGCCACCCAGGGTTGGGACGGGAGGATCGTCGGGATGGAGGGCGAGCACGACGCTGGCTTCTTCGGCAACAGGCAGGATTCGCTCCAGGTAGTAGTCGAAGTTCTCGACCATCTCATCCTGTGAGAATTCACGCTCGTGTGAGGGTGGCGCATCTTCGTGTTCGGCCATATCGAAACGGGTTGCACGCGCGCCACCCCGCAATTCGGCGAGGGGCTCGGTTCGCCAGACTTTGTTGGGCATCCAGTGGTAGCCGAGGACAGGAATGCCGGCTTTGCCCATACTTCGGATGGTGTTGCACATATGTTGGATCTGCTCGTCGCGTCCCGGGAGGTTGAGCATAATCCGTTCGTAAAAGTGGACGGGCACGTTCTCGAGCGCCATCAGTCGTAGCCCCGCTCCATCCGCTTTTTCCTTCAGCGCCTTCAAGTCCTCATAAGCCCATTCCTCGTCACCCGGCAATCGCGGTGTGTTCATCAGAAAAGTCGTCGGCCCCCATCTGTTTGATGAAGGCGAGCATTTCGTCAGTGAGCTCCTGGAATTGCCCAAGACCGACTCGCATTCTGTCCATTCTTCTACCCTTTGTGTGAAAACCTTCGCCACTCCTCGGACGCGCTCGGGACAGCGACGGACGCCGAGAAAGAACAAGATAGAGTGAAAGACTTTCGGATGCGTAGACTATTCGGACGGCTTGGTAGGATGACGAGCGAGACAGGAAGATTGGGACTGTCGTCCTGAGTGGACGGAACGCTTCAACTTAACGTACGATCAACAACAGGGTGACATCGTCGATGGGTTCCGTGTCGCCACTGAACTTCGCTACAGCTTCGGTAATCCGAGCGAGGGTGATGTCACCAGATTCCTCGAGTGCGTGGGTCAGACGGTCGATGCCGAATTGATCGCCCTGGCGGTTCTGTGCGTCGGTCACGCCGTCGGTGTAGACGAGGAGTCGTGATCCGGATGAAATGCGAACTCGTTCGGACTGCCACTCGAAGCCATCGAGCAAGCCCAGGATCGCGCCGGCCCCCGGTAGTGGAGAGACTGCATCGTTCTGACACACGAGCGGTGCCTCGTGTCCGGCGATCACGCAGTCGAGGGTGTGTTCTTGAGGATCGAGATAGCCGATGAAAGCGGTGAGGAACATTCCCACGGCGCCGGACTCGGTGCGGAGTCGATGATTGACCTGCTTGGCAAGTAGCCCGGGATCGTCGTGGTTCAACGCTTCCGAGCGAATGATTGATCTGGCCATTGCCATATAGAGTGCAGCGGGCGCCCCCTTCCCAGACACGTCGGCCAGCAGGATACAGAAACGGCCGTCGGACAATTGGAATACGTCGTAGAAGTCTCCGGCCACCTCACGGGCGGCCTCCCAATGCGTCTGGATTCCATACCCGGGGATCCTTTCGAACTCGGTCGGAAGAAGACTCCGCTGAACCGCCTGAGCCATTTCGAGTTCGGACGCAAATCTCCGCCGCTGTTCTTCCACCTCGTCGAAGAGTGCTGCCCGGTCGAGAGCAGCGGCGATGTGCTGTCCCGCCGTGGTGAGAAGCTGGAGGTCCGCGGCATCGAGGATTTCCCAACGATCCGTCGCGATGTTGATCAGTCCGTGTGTCTGCTCCACACCCTGAAGTGGAACGGTTGCGTGGAAACGTAGACCTTCCGTATCACCCTCCGCTCTTGCGGCGTCCATCAACCTCGAACACTCGACGGCATTCACGGCGCGTGAAAGACGACCCGTATTGAGCAAGTTCTGACAGTAACAGGTCGGCGCTTTGCATAGAAAATGACAGTCATCGGACTCGAGACCGTTGGGCAGCGCGCAGTGATCCGCGAGACGATACCCGTGTGGATTTTCGGTTTCCGATCCGGGATCGGGTACCGACTCCAAAAAGCCCCAGGCTGTTTCGAGATGCATCACCTCGACCAGGATTTCCAGAGCCGTTTGCATCACGTCGGAGACGTTCGCGGCTCGGTTGACATAGTCGGCAAGTGCGTTCAGAGCCTGTAGACGTGCGACCTCGGCGTCGTCACCTTTGAACTGGGATTCCCTTCTCTTCGTTTCTTTGAGAGCCCAGCAGTCGAGGAAATGCGTCACCCTCGAAAGGAGACTTCTTGATGTGCCCGTCGGCCGCCAACTGTGTGTAGAGCGAACGGATGGCATCCAGTCGTAACTGGAGGGCTTCGGTGCCGTCTTTTGCGAAACGACGTTCCAACAGATACGATCGAATGTCGACGTCATTCGGGTAGGCGGCGACACCCGCGGACGGCCGCGTCATCCACCAGTCGGCGAAGTGTGCAAGAGGCTCATCCGCCTCGGGTCGATCGGCGCAATGTTCCGTGATGATGTCCTGCAGTTTCATCGATTCACTATGACCTGTGTCATTCGTTGCGCGTGAAAGGTTCGTCTGCGAGAATCCTGTAGGGATCCGGACATGAAATCGTTGGGGCGAAAGGTGAATAAACCTGTTCGATGCGGTAGAGAAGATACCGAGAAAACACGTCACGCGATATCAAGGCGACCGCTGGTGGAGGACCCCACTCGTAGTGTTGTAGAATAGCTCGTTCTTGGCTACCCTTCTTCTATGCCCACGAACTGTGCAAAGAGTCTGAGATGGATCATTGTCTTGACGGCCATCACCATGACTGTCGCCCCAAACCCGTTAACCGCTCAGGATTTCGACGGGAACGGATCGGTTGGGTTCGAGGATTTCCTCCTGTTCGCGACGGCTTTCGGGTCGACCGACCCGGCGTTCGATCTGGATGGGGACGGACAGGTCGCGTTCGGGGATTTTTTGGTTTTCGCCGACGCGTTCGGCTCTGCTGGTGGAACGATACCGTCGACGTGGAACCAGATCAGCTCGTCCGGAGTGACACCGCTGGGCCGGTTGGATCATACGATGATCCTGGATTCATCACGGTCGCAGCTGATGACGTTCGGTGGGCGCCGAAACGTCGATCTGGATGACACCTGGATCTACGATCTGGCGAACGACTCGTGGCGGGAGGTAACGTCCTCACCCAAACCGGACGCAAGGCGGGGACACGTCGCGGTTTACGATGCGTCTCGCGATCGCGTGGTGATCTTCGGAGGCGAAGATCTGAGCGGACGTTTCTTCAACGATACCTGGGTCTTCTCGCTGGCTACGGAAACGTGGTCCGAGATGAACGTGGGTGGATCGTTCCCGTCTCCACGATACGGGCTCTCGGCGATTCTGGATGCGCAGCGCGATCGGATGATCATATCCCACGGGTTCACGAACAGTGGGCGATTCGACGATACGTGGGCGTTGGATTTGGCCACGTTGCAATGGTCACGCTTGTCGACGCAGGGGTCGACGCCGCAGGCGCGTTGTCTGCACGACGCCGCATTTGATGAAGCAGGAGATGGAATGTATCTGTTCGGCGGTTGCTCCTCGGGTGTCGGACCGTGTCCGAGGAACGACCTGTGGAGATTGGATCTGGCGACGACGGCGTGGCAGGAGGTTACACCGACTGAGTCACCCGATGCCCGGAGCAACCTTCGTCTGGCGTGTCGGGATGACGAGTTCTACCTGTTCGGTGGTGTGGGCAACTTCGGAACGAACGATGTCTGGCGCTATGCGTTCGGGACCGAGGCGTGGCGTCTGATCGACACAGAAGGCGAACTACCGCCCGGAAGGTGGAGTACGGCGATCGTGTGGGATGCGGTTGAGAAAAGGATGATTGCCTTCGGCGGTACGAATGGTGCGGTGTGGTATGATGATCTTTGGGAGCTTAGAGAGTAGAGAACATTAGGAAATGGAAATGCGGTAATTTCATAATTGCAGTACCAGGCTTCCTTCGTTCAGGCCCTCCAATTTTTCAATATTGGGGCGCCGGTCGAAGAATTGATTGGTGTCGTGAAGAAAAGCGTATTTGCCTCCACGGTCGCAACCCTTCTCGAGTGCCACCCTGTTGATTTCCTCGATGTTGTTGTAGCCGCCCCATAAAACTCCGTTCTGACAGTAGGACGTGTCGATGAAGTAACGTTTGAAGGTCTGTCCGCCTGGTTTGGGACGACGACAGTGCTGCACCGCGGAATGTAAGATGATGAAGGAGCCTGGCGGAAGGTCGTCGTAGGTCCTCGACCGGGGAAGATCTTCGAATTCGAACTGACGGAATGCGTCACCGTTCATGATCTTCTTGTGCGATCCAGGCAGTACGAGCAGGTCGCCTACCTCACCGTTCAACCCATCCAGATACATAAAGACGTGGACCATCAGGTGTGACCGGTTTGTTTGTGGCGTTTGGACGTAATCGTGATGCCACGCGACACCCCGCTCCCCTTCGCCCTGCCAACGGGCGTGGATATGATGGTGCGTGAACTCTTTGCCGTCCATCAGGTCGGCGACGCGATCGACGACGATGGGCTCGGATGTGAGCATTGCGAGCTCGTCGTAGCTGACGATCATCTTCCTTTCACCCTGCTCCCGGTCTTCCATCATCAAGTCGACGTCATCTTTGAGACGTTGGTTCAGGTCGTCGTCGAACAGGCCCTCGAAGACGAGATAGCCTTCTTCGTCGAATCGCTCCAGATCGTCTCGCGTGAGGTGATTCAGATCCGCCATTGGGGTCCTCGCGTATGTAGCCTGTCTTGAACGAACGTGAGAGGTGGTTCAGGGGGTGGTTTCAGGCTGGTTGGCCGTTGGAGACGATGGATTTGATGTCTTTGTAGGGTCGAACCTCGAGGAGTTCGCGGGTTTCGGGGTCGAGACGTTCGATGATTTCGTCCGGCCATTCCGTGCCGATCGTGTATTGCGGCATGTAGCGGAGGGTGAGGAAGCGACGATCGCGGTCTTGGGGTTTCCAGCTGAGGGCGCCGTGAGTGACCATTTCGGAGATCATCGCGACGTCTCCTGCTTTCGGAGTGATGTTGGCCACACCAGCCGGGACATCGAAAGACCGGTAGTCCGGACTGTAACCTCCATCGGGGGATCGGCTCCCGGGATAGAAATACTCCTCCGGGCGGTCGAACTGACTCTTGTGCGAACCTGGGACGACGAGGAGGCCACCGTCGCCGGGATGGACGTCGGTGAGGTAGACGAAGATGACGAGGTGATCGCAGAGGACTCTGTCCTTTCCGATCAGATAGTAGGGCGCCTCGGGTCCACGCGTACCAGTCCCTTCGCGCTGGGAATGGAGGGGATGGAACTCGTGCGTGTGGTTGTTGATCATCAGGTTGCCACTCGTGAGGCGGGGCCGGTCGTGCATCAGCTCCAGTACGATCGGCCAGAAGGACGGATGACGTGTCAGTCGCTCGAGGGCCTTGTCGAAGGCGATCCCGAAGAAGTGCCAGATGAAGTGGTTGCGTTCGCGATCGACACGGAAGCCAGGCGGCAATTCGTCATCGGTGGTTCTCAGGTAACGCTCAGCCGCGTCCTGAGCGGCGGAAAGCTCATCAGACGTCAGCGCATCGGGGATGTGTAGGTAACCGGTCAGGTCGAAGAAGTAGCGTTGCTCGGGTGTCATGGGGAAGACCTCGAAAAGTGGGGACCACGGAATACACGGAAGGGGGCGTCCGTGGAATCGAGGCCTATTCGGGGAGAGGATCGGTAAACCAAGTAAAAGAAAAAACTGGAACCACCTCTCACGTTCGTTCGAGGCAGGCTCCACACATTAATAACACGAACGGGATACCGAGCAACAGAGATCGAAATGACTTGGCGGCGTGATTCAGGTTGAGATGCCGAAGGCTTCGTTGTAGAGACGTGAGACGTCGTTCAAGTTGCCGTAGAAGGCGCGGGTTTCGGGGTCCGGGTCGTCTTTCCAGAGTCTGGGGGGGATGATGGAGTCGTTGGCGAGGAACTTTCGATCGCGATGTCCGTAGTAGGTCTGGGTCGTCTTGCGTTCGGCCTGCGTGGGGCGCGTCGTGGCGGTGTGCAGGACGGCGACGTTGAACAGGCAGACTGTTCCGGCCTGGCCGTGGATGTCGACGATGCCACCGCGTTCGAGTTGAGCCTCCTTGTCCTCGAGAATGGGCTGATCGACGGATTCCGGCGAGAGGGAGAAACAGTGTGTCGATTCGCTCACGTCCGCGAGGTAGACCATACTCTGGATGTAATCCACCCGATACGGATGTTCCGGCCAATGGGGGCGATCGCGATGCCAGCCGCGGTGCAACTCGCCATCATAGGGTCCCATATGACGCGCACCGATCTCGCCGAAACAGATCGGTCCTCCCATCAGCTCGACAGCGGCCTCGAGAATCGGCGGATGACGCACGATTCGGTCGTATCCGGAGGACGTTACGAGGGCGTCGTAGTTCGCGGATTGGTGGTAGCCATAGCGGTGCCAACGATACGCGTAGGTTTCTTTGTCGGTGTCGAAGATCTCAACGAAGTCTTCCAGTTCGGCCACGGAGATGAGGTCGGTGTGTACGATGTAGCCGTTCTGGCGGAAGAAATCGAGTTCGGTGGATGTGAGGATGGACATATAGGCAGAAGTTAAAATGAAAAAATTGGCGAGGACGAAGATCGGGATGTCGCTCCAAATGTCAAGCGATGCTGAGTGATCCACCGCAGAGCCGTAGGGATTGACTTGTCTTCCCGGCATTGTTTCAAGCCGGGATCCATTCTCTGATTGGAAGATTCGTTACGCGCAAGCGCTTTCACGAAGATCAAAATGGGCCCGCCCCGGCACAAAAGCGTACCGGGGTGACACTTGTCTTTGTGTTGTGGCTATGGAGGTTCCGACTACGAAGGATTAGGGAGATTGGATCAAGTGATGGCGTCGATGACGGTCTGGTGGCCCCGATCTTCTGCGACGCTTCTTGGTGTGCGATCATCGGCGTCGGCCAGGGAGGGATCGGCGCCCTGCTTGATGAGTCGTTCGACGATTCTGGGCAGGCCTTCCTCGGCGCAGAGGATGAGGGGGCGGTGCCGGGCGATTCCGTTGGGGTCTGCGCCCGCGTCCAGCAAGGCATCGACGAGGGAGAGGGATCTGGCGATTTTAATCGCGATGTCGAGAGGGGTCACACCTGCGATGTTCGGCTCGTACAGACGGGCACGCCGGCGTGGGATGTATAGCGCGGACAGTCTGCCCCGACCGAGTGCTTCCTGAAATGCGATTTCGCCGTCAGCGATCTGAGCTCGTAGGTTCTCACCACTGATCCACCAGCCCGGTAACTCGTACATCACCGTAAACCCCATCCGCCTGTAAAGATGCTCGCAGAGACGGGAGGCGCTCGTGGCGATGTAGCGACAGCCGGCTTTTTCCACCTGTCGACAGACATGTTCCATTAACACGGTTCCGATGTCCTTTCCCCGCCCTCTTGGCCGGACGGCCACATCGTGGAGGGAGCCTATGCCGGTAGGGCCGGGCGTCAGCGCGAGCGTGGCGTGCCCTACAAGGCCGTGTCGGTCCCAGGCGGCGAAATAGTGGACACGATGCGGCGACTCGTCCATCATTCGGTTCATCGCCCTGATCATCGTTTCTGAATGGAAGTGGAGATCATCGCTCTCGACAGCTGGGACTTCCGAGGGTCTGGTGAACCGGATTCCACGAGCTGTCGAGGGGGCATCGTTCCGGTTCTTCACGTCGAGCCACATCCCCCGATTGGCGTCGGGATACCAGCAGAAGCCACGTGCGACGAGGCGTGCACCAAGATCCGCGGGCCTGATTCGCGGTCTTGCCCCGAAGGCCAGGCGGGGGCCGTTGCTGGCTTACTACTGGACCCGCAACAGCGTCGATGCCGAAGACATCGTGCAGGAAGCGATGTTCCAGGCGATGGAGCAGCTCGAGACGCTCCGGGATCCGGATCGTTTCGCACCGTGGGTCCGCACGATCGCGACGAACCTGTGCCGTATGTGGCATCGCGAGCGGCACCGATCGGTTGGATCTCTCGACGATCCTGACCTGGTACCCGTCCGCGATGCATTACCCAGTGCGGAGCCCCAACCCTCGGATGTGGTTGAAGCCGGCGAACGGGATTGGCTGATCGGAGAGATGCTCGAGCGGTTGCCCAAGCAAGCTCGACTGACGGCGACGCTCTACTACCTGAGAGAGCTGTCCTACGACGAAATTGGGACGTTCTTGGACATTCCCTCAGCCACCGTGCGAGTGAGACTTCACAGGGCACGGAAACTGCTCAAAAAGGAGGCGATACAGATGTTCTCCGATTTCGCAGGTGACTCACAGTCGACGCAGGTTGAACTGAAGGATTCGGAGGGATATCTCCACGTTCAGGAGAAGGGGTGGGGGTTTCTCAGACCAGAGCAAGGTGCAGAATCCGATCCGGATGACATCTATGTCTCACACAGCCAGATTAAACGGTTCGGGTTGAAAGAAGAGGATCGGATCGCCGGTCCGGCGCGGCCGCCCAGGGGAGAGGAAGGATACTGGGCGCTCATCCGACTTGTGGAGGTGAATGGAGAACCCCATAAAACCAGTGAAAAGTGAAAAATGAAAATTTGCCTACTGCTTGTTGCAGGTCGTTTCCTCATCCAACCCGCTGTCATCCCGGCAGGCTGCAGGCCGGGATCTGTTTCCAGCCCTTATGTAAGGTGTTCTTCCTCAGATTCTTCGACCGACCAGGATGGACCCCGGCCAGGATCCGAGCCGGGGTGACGATTCCATTCCAATCGTGAGGCATTGCTCTTGTCGTCCACGACGGTGATGGCGATTCTTAGTGCCGTCCTTAACGAGGAAAGCGATGCAGATTCCGGTCGAAACTATTCACATTGCTGCTGCGGAAGCGGATGACGATCTCACATTCGCGGCGGTCTACGCGGCTGACGAGATTGCGTATGTGAGCGGTGTTCGCCCGCACGTAACACCGCGATCGAACCCAGAAGGATTCTACACCCTTCGCGTCGACCGGCGCGATGGATTGCCCGCCGACAGCTATACGATTACGTCCGACGAAGCGTCACTCACGATATCCTCCTCATCCAGACGGGGCCTGCTGTTCGGGATCGGCCGGTTTCTTCGACTGAGTCCCTTCCGAGATGACTGTCTGGACATTCCTGCTGATCTGGATCTGCAGTTCTCGCCTTCCAGCCGTATTCGCGGCTACCAGATCGGCTACGGCCATCTGAGCAACAGTATGGATTCCTGGTCGGTCGCCCAGTTCGATCGATACATCCGGGACCTGGTTCTGTTCGGATGCAACGCGATCGAGATCGAGTACAAACCGGACCCCAGCCCTCATCACAAGCTTCCGTTCGACGAGATGACGGCCGAACTGTCCATTCTTGCAGCACGATACGACCTCGATTGCACCGTCTGGATTCCGAACTGGGAAGACGAAGCCTACTATCTCGACACCGTGGCCTCCGGACGAGAGTTGGAGGATCGCGGACGCTTCTTTCACATTCTGCCAAAGATTTCCGCTATCACCGTTCCCGGGGGAGATCCGGGCAAGCTGAGTCCGGATGTCCTGTTCCCCTGGGTTCAACGTCTCACCGAGACGCTGGCCTCCAGTGGTCATCCACCCCTGGCCTGGGTTTCCGCCCAGTGGATGAGAGCGGATACGGCGTGGTACGATGCCTTTTCCCGGCAGGCGAACAGGAATCCGGGTTGGTTGGCGGGTATCGTACACGGGCCGTGGACTCAGCTTTCGATACCGGAGCTGAGGGCCCGACTTCGCAGTGACCTGCCGATCCGGCGATACGACGATTTGACGCACGGCATATTCTGCCAATACCCGATTCCGGATTGGGATCTCGCCCACGCGATGACGTCCGGCCGCGAGTCGATCAATCCTCGACCAAAAGCCTACAAACATATCCACAATCTTTACCACCGTGATACCGTTGGCAGCACGCCTCACACCACTGGCATCAACGCGGATATCAACACATTCGTGTGGTTGGACCAGGAGTGGGATCCAGATACGGCTCCGCGTGACACGCTGAAAGATTACACACGCATCTTTCTATCCACGGACCTGGAAGATGAATTCGCGGACGGCGCGCTGGCACTCGAGGAGAACTGGGAAGGGGCCCTCGCGGCGAACGAAAGTGTAGAGGAGACGCTCGACCGGTGGAAACAGCTCGAGCAATCGGCCGATCCTGATGTGAACGCACACTGGCGATTTCAATGCCCGTTGCTCAGGGTCTATTACGATGCGTCGGTGCGGAGAAGACTGGTTCGTGAAAGAAGGACAGCGGAACGGGCGGTCGAGGAACTCTCTTCGGATCGATCGAGGGAGGCCGTTCATCGGGCACTTACGTGGCTGGAGGAACGAACGACGGACTCAATCGAAATCGAGCTGCGCGAGAAATGCGTGAACCTATCAAAATCGCTGTTCAGATCCGTTGGGCTCAAATCGTCTGTGGACGAACACGGCGCGGCACAGAAGGGCCGTGGGGCGTTTATGGACGCGATCGATGAGCCGCTGAACGACTCGAGATGGCTGATCAACCATCTCGAGGAGGCATTGGCGGCAGAATCCCCCTCGGAGAGATGGTCACGCGTTGGTGCGATTCTAGACCGGTCAGATTCCGGATATGGAGGGATCTACGACAACCTTGGAACACACGAGCAAATCGGTCGGCTGGTGAATCCTGTTGACGTGTCGGAAGACCCCGGGGGACTGGCGGGTTCTCGATCGGCATTCGGGATCGCGTTGGAAGGGATGCTCCGATCGCAAACGGTTGAGATCAAGTCACACGACGGTTACCCGATCCCAAAGGCGTGGTTGACCTGTGTGGAGTCGATTTACGACACCCCGCTGATTCTGGCGTATGACGGATTGGAAGATGGGAGTGCTTATACCCTGCGCATCGTCTACTCGAGTAGGATCGGCAAGTTGGCCAAACTGGTCGCGAACGACCATGTTGTGCACGATCTGATCGCGACGGGGGATGAGCCTTTGAAAAAGTTCGAGATTCCGGCAGGGGTTGTGCGGGATGGAAAGCTCGAGCTTCGATGGACGGGTGGCGGGGAGCGTGGGGTACAGGTGGCTGAGCTGTGGATAACGCCCAAGCATTGACCAGTGACAATTGACCGTTGACCAGTGACCAAAGCTCAGGCGATGCCTTGACACGGTTGCATCGGTACTCGTCCCTTCCACACAGCTCCTTTCACTTCGGAACGCGCTCGACGATTTCCCCCGGCCAACGGTTAAGCGGTTTGGGGCTTCCGGATAACGGACTCCGGCCAACGGCTTTTCTTGGTTTGGCGTACCAACGGCGTAGCACGGCTTCGGCGGGTTTGTTCTGTGGGGTGAAGTTTTCGTCATAGATGCCACCGGTGAAGGTATGGTTGGGGAACCATTTCCAGATGTAGGCGCCGGCGAACCAGGGTTTGTCCCAGAAGGCGGCGAAGAAGGCTTCGTAGGCGTTGACCTGTGTTTGCAGGTCTTCGTAATATGGTGTGGTGTTGTCGGCGTTCCATTCCCAGGGTTGGATGGCGGCGTCAGTTGCGCTGTGGTAGCCGATCTCGGTCATGAGGACAGGCTTGTTGTGGCGTCGATGGACCCGTTCGATCGACGGGATATGACGGTCCCAACCGGCGAGGAGCTGTTTGACGGTGGGGCTGTGGTTGTCGACGAGCGGGAAGTAAGCCTGAATGCCGATGTAATCGACCGCGTCCCAGAATGGCACGTCCTCGAATTCGTCGTGCCAGTTTGCGGCGTAGACAAGAGAGCCGTCGTAGACGGTCCTGATTTCCTGGATGAGGTCCCGCCACTCGCGTTCTCGGTGGACCGTGCCGTGCAACTCGGTTCCGATACACAGCGCCTCGATGTCGGATCGGGCTGCGAGTTCGGCGTAGTGCATCATAAAAGCTTCGTAACTCGCGAACCACGCCTTCCAGTCCTCTTCGCTTTCCATCGCGATTTCGCCGCGCCAGCGTCCCTCGCGTACCTGACTCAGCCAGACGTGAGGCTTTAACAGGGTACGGATGCCGAATTGTCGGGCCGTTCGTGCCGTTGCCCCGACGCCGCGATCGCTTTCACCCCACCAGCCGGCATCGGGACGGTAGCGGATCTCCGTATCGGCCACCCTTCGCTGCCACCCGAAGGGTGTCTGTGCGATCCAATTGACGTTGTTCTTCACGAGCGGGATGAAAGCGTCGTCACTCATTCCCTCACGGCCGGCCACCCAGCTGACGGCTCGGTGGAAACCATCGGGGGGCGATAAAGGACGGTGGTAGTCGGCCAGATCGTGCGGCGAAACCGTCAGCGTGTCGGAATGCGTCTCTTGACCGTTGGTGATGACAACGTCTGCGAGACTGGATCGAGCAACCCTCTCCCCGATGACCGTCAACTTGTAAGCTCCGACGGGCAAATCTACCCGATAGGCACCGCGTTTAGCCGAGGTGACGAAGGATTGGTTCAGCCGCTCGGCCTGAGCGATGCGAACAAGTGCCGGCGGATAGGACCCGGTCACTGTCCAGCGGACCTGTCCGGTCAGCTGGCCCATTTGCTGATCTTTCCCGATCAACAGAAGATCGCCTCGCGCCCTCGCCAGGGTCGCTTTCCGGCGGCCTTCCCCCCAGATGACTCGGCCAGGACGACGGTCCCCCTCATCCGCATCGTAGACTGCCAGTCCCAACCCAAGCACACTCCCATCATCGATCTGGAGATCAGGGTCGATGGCGTCGAGTTCGAAAGCCCATTCATAGATGCGTCTGTCTTCACTCAAGGTGATGGCGACACTCGCGTGCTCCCATTCTATTTCCTTGGCTTGACTGTCCGTTGCCCGACGCGTCGATTCACCATAAAGACCGTACTGACGGCCCGGCGAGATGGGCGTGTGGTTGACGTCGATGACGATCTCGCAGGCATCCTGGCGATACCTGCGCCGGTCGCGGTCCTGCGTGGAGACGAAGTTGTCGTCTTCGACTTCGATCAGGAGATACAGGCGTGGTGGCGAGAGGGAATAACCCGATCTGAGGATCACGGAAAAATTGCCCCGGCTGCCTGGCGCGGGCACGATCGTAGACTCATAGGAATCGGCAGGCCAATCGCTTGCGTGGCCA
Source organism: Candidatus Latescibacterota bacterium (assembly GCA_965198115.1). Lineage (GTDB taxonomy): Bacteria > Latescibacterota > UBA2968 > UBA2968 > UBA2968 > UBA6620. Next base: position 6,439,092 of record OZ240241.1, read on the forward strand.
TCCACTGTGATCGGAGCGATCGGTCGAGTGAGCGATAGTGCGCCATTGTGAGCGATGGCGTCGATGCACGAGGAAAAGGTCAGTGCAAGAAGGGCGAGGATTTCAGCAGTTCGTTTCACAGGCGCTTGATGAAGTAGTAAGCATCGTGCTTCGGGTGGGGATGGATCGTGTAGCCCATTGAGAGTTTCAATCCGTAGTTTTCGGTGCTGCCGGTCGGGCTGAGCGACCGAATCTGATAGCAGTCTCGTTCGCAACAGATTTCGATGGCGCGATTCTGTAAACGCCGGCCCCAGCCCTGTCGACGATGCTCGGGCAGGACTCCAAAGGCGATGACGAAGCCTTCCGTCAACGACTCGCCGTTCCGTGTGACCGGCGAATGGCCCTCCTCGCTGCCGATGGTCTGAATGTAGAAACGATGGAAGCCGACGCACGTTTCTTTGGAGAAGGCACCCAGAAGAATCGCCTCAGCGATGTAGTCAGGACGCTGATCGATATACTTCGCCTGATTCATCTGCGCAGCGATGGATCGAACGGCATCGATTTCGGCTTCGGATGTGATCATTCGGATGGGCATCTACTCTTTGACATCTTTTACACCGTTCAGGTTGCGAGGTCAGTAAACTTCGACGGTCTTCAGCACCAACGGCGCGTCATCGAGAATCGAGTATCTGGAAGATCGCCTTCAATAGAGCCATTTCGAGTAAGTAACGTCTGCGTCTTTCATTACGTCGTACAACCAGACCATACGGTCGAGGAACCACATCTTGCCGATGTAGGTGAGAGCCAATCCTGACGCTGTCATCCACGGATGGTGCTCGACGAAGCCGTAGATGAGGAGGATCATCCCGGTGACGGAGAGCGCGTTCAGGCAGGCGATGACGCGATTGAAATGGGTGGGGATCGGGATCGCCTTGCGATTCAGCCAGACGCGTTCGCCAAGGACGGCCTTCGACGACCACCGGTCGGTCGTTGCCGGTTTGGGAAAGGCACGTGGGTTAATCCAGATCCAGACACCCAGCGCGGTCAGGACGTACCAGAATGTGACACCTAACCAGTCGTTATACCAGACGGCTATCGCGATGAGTCCGAGCGTGACGAATCGAGTCCAGACACTCCAGGGATTGGCGTGGCGCGCCCAGACCTCATCCGTCATTCGGAAAGCGGATGCGAGATGGTTGGAGAGGGCCATTGGCTCTTGTGGTTCGTGATCCCGAGACTTCCCTCACGTGCGTTCGAGGCAGGCTCGCGCTCACTCTGTCGGGTTATGGCTTGAGAATACCGCGAGCTGTCGTACGACGTGATCCCGTCATCTCAGGTCGACTTCTCCCTGCTTCCCATCGCGTACGGCGAGGTAGACGGCCTCGGTGACGCGCATCGTGTTGACGCAGTCGGCCATACTCGCAACGGGCTCACGGTCTTCGCGGATGGCCTTCGCGAATTCGATGAGGGTACCTGCATCGCCCGTCAACTCACCGCTGCGCTGATCGCTGTAGTTTTCTGTGAAGGTGTTTTCTTCCTGCCCGTAGTGCCGAACGCCCCAAAGACCGTCGATGACGACGTAGGTGCCCTGGCCGGTGATCTCGATACGGTCGTAATTACGCCACCAGATCCGCTGGCTATTGAGCTGTAAAGAGCCGACGGCTCCGTTCTCGAAGGTGGCCGCCCCCGCGATCGCCACACGGCCCTCAAGTTCCTGGTGCTGGATGTTGAGGGTCGTGAATTCGCCGCAGAGATGACGGCACAGGTCCAGGTGATGGAGCGCAAAGTCCATCACGTAGGCGTGTACCGGCGTGTCGTAGCCCATTCCCCTCACTTCGTTGTAGGCGCCGCTGCAGAATGAGCACAGGATTTGCGAGATCGGGCCGAATTCCGGGGATTGTATGATCTCGAGTGCCTGCGTGACACCGTAGCTGAAGCGGCGCTGGACGTTGACCATCAGGATCCGATTGCTTTTGCGAGCGAGGTCGGCGAGGGCGTTGGCCTCTCTCGTGTCCAAAGCGGGGGGCTTGGGTACGAGTACGTGAAGGCCAGCTTCGAGACAATCGGCGACGATCGGCCCACGGGGTTTTGGATGCGTCTGGACGATGGCGGCTTCGAGCGATTCGTTCTCCAGCATCTGACGGTAGTCGGTGTAGGGTTTGCCGCCGAATGTGTGCGAGACGTGGGTGAGGCGTTCCTGATCGACGTCGCACACGGCGATCGGTTGGAGTGGCGCGAAATGGAGCGAGGGGTAGATCTGCCACGTGGCCATCGAACCGGCGCCGATGAAGCCGAGACGTATTGGGAGATCGTTTGATGCGATGGTCATTGCTCAGGTATCAAGAAGAACTTTGGACCACGGAACACACGGAATACACGGACGGGGAGATCGACAAGGGAGGTGGCCCTGTTCGGGGATGACGCTCGGTGGCAGCTCCGCGGACGGGAAAAGATGACCACGAAAAACACGAAAGGGTGGCTGTGAAGACATCCGAGACCCTATTCGGGGACGGGATCGGGTGGAGACCCTACGTTCGACGGGCTGGGGACCACGAGAAACCTGTCTGCGCAGAGCTTCTGCGGGCAGGCAGGAAGTAACGAACAGTGCTGTGTGTGGCCTAACGTCTCAGGAGAGGCCGACGCCGGGCCACTGATCGCTGCTGGCAGTGACGTCGATGGTGATTCCGTCGGGGTCCTCGACTTTGAAGGCGCCCTCTTCGAGGTTGTTGACGTCCACGGGCACATTTCCGCCGAGGCCGTCTGAGAAGATTTCGTAACCCATATCGAGCAGGCGTTGAGCGGCCTGTTCGAGGTTGGGTACGCAGATGCCGATGTGAAGGTAGTCGAGCATTCCGCTGACGTGGTCGGGTCGTTCGGGACCGTTGTGCTGGAAGACGCGGAAGTTGTGATGACCATCGCTGAGGTCGTAGGATTGATCCCCTGGCTCGTTGACGACGGGGAGTTCGAGACCGTCACGCCAGAACCGGATGGTTTTGTCGATGTCGGTTGCGCGGACACCGATGTGAACGAGTGTTCCTGACATTTTAGACCTCCTGTGTTTGGTGGTTCCCACCTCCGCGGAAGGGCGGCTTCCTCTCGACTTCGCTCGAGATAGGCTCCGGGTAGGTGGTGTTCAGGAAGAACATAAACAGATAGGCTCGAGGACTAAAGGTAAACGTGAACGGCGATGTCATCGATGAATCCTGGCAGCTGGACCCATAGCTCGCCCTGCCGGATCTCGAACTTCTCGGTGCCAAGCGATCCCGATGCCGGGGAGAATGTTTCCACCGTATACTCTCCATCGGCGACATTCAGCCCGGCGACTCGAAGCTCCTGATAATCATAGTGCCGTCCTTGGACATCGGTTGCGGAAGAACAGTAGACGACAGCCTCCTGTGTTGAAGACAAGACGTACTGGTGATCGCCTGGCCCGGTCGTGATGTTTCCTCCGAACCAGAGGCTGCCGTAATCGATCAGACTGTTCCAGAACTCACGCAAGTGGGGCGCGGTTTCCTCAAAATTGTTGACGCCTTGTGGGTCGTAGTTCACGAAGTAACCGAATCCATCCTTGTCGCCCTTCGTGTAGAAATCCATCTGCTGGCATTTCGCCATCGTGAACTTCCAGAAATACTTCCGCATTGCCACGGGATCGGCCTTGTCGTAGCGGTATTTCAACCTATTGTCGTCCCAGGCTTCCTGCGGTATGTAGGCTTTCCGATATTGTCGCCGCCACGCTACCGCGTTTTCCACGGTGTGGTGTTTGCCATAGATGATCGTGTTGAAGACGGGGTGTGCGTAAATCCGGTCCTGTTCATCGTCGGACAGGCCACCCGTGTCGAAACCGATGATGAACTGTTTGGATGTCCGTTCGGCCCAGTGGGATCGCATCGTTTCCGCCATTTCAACGATCCACTGGCGGGTCTTCGGCCAGTCCCGGCGGTGCTCGGCGATTTCGTGAACCAGATCGAAGTAGACATTGTCCAGGTCGAACGTCGTGTCGATCACTTTTTCGAAATACGCCTTTTGTGCACCGACGAGCTCCACTTTCCCGTCGGTCACCGAGTGGTAGATCGCGTATCTGTTTTCGAGATCGGGGCCTAAATGCGTGGTGAAGTCGTTGCAGTTGACCTGGGGGTTGAAGAAATGCCCTGGCCAGTTGATCTCGCCGTTCGTTCCCGGGGATGTGTCTGGCGCGCGCAATTGCCATCCATTCCACACCAGCAAGTGGACGATGATCCCCCTGCTCTGCAGGAATTCCAGCTGTTCTCGAAATCGTGACCAGAATCGCTCGTCGAACTGGGCAAGATCGAATCTGCGGCTACAGGGTTCAGTTTCCCGGTATGGGAAGAGACATTTGGCGACATCACCGCCGTTCATCTCAGTCGTCTTTACGATGTGTTTCCAGCTGAGCGGGAGATAGGCTCGGATGTGGTTCATTCCGTGATCGGCCAACCACGTTGCCCACCGTTTGTAGTCGTAGGCATCCTCGTTCAAGTAAAACGTGACGTCCGCCATTCCGCCAAAGGACAGCAGCGGCTTCCCATTGTGCAGGAAGTGTGCGCGCTCGGTTCCTGCTTCGGTGATTTCCAGTCCGGCTCGGGCCTGTTGTATCATTTTGTCTGCATCCAAAGTGGAGTCAGAGAACGGGCTGACTCATCGAAAGCCTTTCCGAGCCCGTATACACACGAAAGATGGGCGCGTCGAGAGGCGGTCATAAGTCTCGGGATGCGCTGCTCTGCAAGCTTCGACAGGACGGGGTTCCGCCAGTGTGTCCAGTCGAAATCCACTCTTGATGAGCGGATTCAGAATGGCGTCAATCGGCCGTCGATAATAGGGGATGACGGTGTCAAAGCTCGGGAATCGCTCCTCGATGAGTTCAGTTTCGAAATAGCTGCCACCGTGTTTGGTGTAGTCGTGTGCGGGGTGGCCGAGGGAAAACAGGAGCGTGCCACCCACTTCGAGCACCCTGGAAAACTCGGCGAATACGGAGGCGAGAGCCTCGACGTGGTCCAACGCAAGCGCACAGACGACGATGTCGACGCACTCGCCATCGAGGAAGTCCAGGGGGTCGATCAAGTTGTGAACTCTGACTTCGGCTTTTCCATCGAGCCGATCGGCGGCGGTCGCGAAATCTTCGGGCTGGCGTCGAACGAAACGACGTTCACTCCTTGGTTCACCAACCACTCCGAGTAGTATCCCGAACCGCATCCAGGGCTTGAAGCCCCTTCACGTCGGGCATCAATTCGACCATACACGGTCGTTCGCAGTAGGCGTTGTGTGCCGACTGCTGCGCGTGCGGTTCGTATCAATCCGCGATCTGATCGTATGATTCGACGGTGCGCTGGTACGTGCGAGTGTCCATTCGTGGTCCCCTCTACAGCAAGTAACCCTTCGCTTGCATCGTCCGGGTTGACATCCAGTCGAAGGCAGGATGTTCGCCTGGCAGGAGAAGGCCTACGATCTTCTTCGAGAGGGCCTCTGCCGTATCGCTTCGCCACGTGTTCGTCAGGATAGCTACGCCAGATCGCCTCGCACGTGACCATATCACCAGGTTCGTGAACTGTCCCCGGCCGTGGTGCCAATACCATACCTCATTCGTATCAACCGACTTCTCGATGCCCCGGCCCAGCGACCAGCCAATGCCCCCATCGAGCTCGACCTGAGGAGTCAGCATCGTCTCGACAACCGAGGTGGCCGTTCTCGACGAACCCATCAGGTTCGCGACGAAACGTAGGATATCGATCGGTGTCGCGTAGAGGCTGGCCGCGGCGTTGGGGAAGGCGTGAATGCGTTTCGGACCCGATCGATCGGTCGGCCGATCCTCCAGATCGTGACCCGACGCCGCCAGCTTCTCGAAGTTCGACCGCCAGATGTAACTCGCGCTCGTCATCCCGAGAGGATCGAACAGCTCGCTTCGGGCGAGCTTGTCGAGGTCCTGGCCTGACAGATGTTCGACAACGCGCTGGAGCCAGAAGTAGCCTTCGCCCGAGTAGAGAAAGCGCTCGCCTGGCGCCGCCACGGGTTCAAAGCCTTCCCGAACCACCCCGCCTCCCTTCAGCCGTTCGGTCAGATCCGGATACCAGTTCGGGAGCCCACCGGTATGACAGAGCACCTGCCTGGCCGTGATGTTCTGAAAAGGAGGTGGCAGATCGATGAAGCGACTCAGGGCAGTGCCGAGGTCGAGATCTCCCTGGTCGCAGAGCGAGAGGGCGAGGAAGGCGGAGACAGGTTTGCTGATCGAGCACGTGTGGAAGATCGTTTCGTCGGTAACGGGCAGTTGCGTGATAGTGTTCGTTACGCCGAAGCTGCCCGTTGTGGAGACCTTGCCGTCTTCGACGAGTGCGATTCCCAAGCCGGGGATCCCAGACGCCGAAAACAGCTCCCCGATCCGGTTTTCCAGATAGTTCTGCGGTCGCGCGGACAGATCAGGCTCCCTCTCGATACAGCTTTCGGATAACGTCTTCGATGTCGGGTTCCCGCACGGACACGTCGTGGATCTCGAATCGACTCGACAGGTCGGCGATCAGGGCGGATGCACTGACCTCACGCCGATCGAATCGGATGCGGATGTGTTCATCGTGTGTCTCTATGACTTCGGCTGACGGATAGTCGTAATTTGAGAGATCGCTGACTGCGCCTTCGACCAGCAAGTATCTGTAGGGGGCGATTCCATCGACGAGGTTCTGAAGCGGCCCGTCGGCGATGATGCGTCCCTTGTTGATCACGATGACCCGATGGCACAATTCCTCCACGTCGCCAAGGTCGTGGGTCGTCAACAGGATGGTCGTCTGTTGAACGCGGTTAATGTCCTGGATAAATGTCCGGATAGCGGCTTTGACTTCGACGTCCATCCCGATGGTCGGTTCGTCTAGAAACAGGATGGAGGGCGAATGAATCATCGCGGCTGCCAGCTCTCCCCGCATTCGCTGGCCGAGCGACAGCTGGCGGACCGGAATGTCCATCAGATCCGCGATTCCGACGACGTCGGACAACATCTCGATGCTTTGGGCGAACTGGTCTTCGGATATTCGGTAAATTCGCCTGATGAGCTCGAACGACTCGCCGAGTCGGAGGTCCCAGAACAGCTGCGTGCGCTGTCCGAAGACGACACCGATGTTGCCTACGACAGCCTTTCTGTCGTCCTGCGGCGATATGCCGTCGATCGAAATGCTGCCCGACGTAGGATACAGAATTCCCGAGAGCATTTTGATGGTCGTGCTTTTGCCGGCACCGTTCGGTCCAATGAAGCCGACGATCTCACCACGTTCGATCTCGAAATTCACGTCGATGACTGCTTCGATTTCTTCCCGGTCCGGTTTCACCAGTCCCTTAAAGGCGCCGGACAGACCCTTCTGTTTCTTTGTGATCCGATAGGTTTTGCAGACGTTCTGGAGTCCAATCAGTGCCAACGTTCTGCCTCCTGCTATGATCCTGCACTCTCGTAGTTGCGTAATCCCTTGCGGAACAATGCCATCGCGATCGAGAACATCACGATCCCAACGAGGGGTGTCCAGAGGGCGATGTCGAGGGGCAGGGACGAGCGGTCGTTTTGCCCCAGGAAATCGCAGGCCGGATAGAAGCTGATGAATCCGATGGGCAGGATGAAGGTCATGATCATCTGTAGCGCCCAGGGGTAGATCGTCAGAGGATAGAAGGTCCCCCTCGACAGGACTTCCATACTGGAATCGACTAGGGGTTGGCTTCGTTTCGTCCAAAATGCCACACTGCTGATGATCGTGAAGTAGGACCAGTAGATAAACGATGCGCCGACGATCACGAGACAGACCTGGGCGAAGTTGGACAGCGTCCAGGCGAAGTGCGCGAGGTGCGCGCCATAGAGGAAGTAGCCGAGACCGATCGTCAGGTGAACGAACCCGACCACGTTGATTCGGTTGATGGCGAACTGGAACGCCACCCCCATCGGTCTCACAAGGAGCCGGTCGAACTCGCCGTGCGTGACGTATCGATCGATCTGTCTGGACTGGAAGGAGATGATGGACATCACGCCGCGGCTGGTCAGTCCGAGTCCATACAGGAACACCAGCTGTGGAAAGGTCCATCCGGACAGGGGCTGGAAATTGTCGACGAGCAGCTTGAGCGAGACACCGATCCATATGTAGGTGAATCCCAACGAGAACGTGATGCCCACCAACGAAAACGGGTATTCCAGCACGCGCTGAACGGCGAACCTCACGTAGATCGAGGCGACGGACCAATGGTGACCGATGGTGTTGATCATCGTCTCACCCCCCCTGAACGATCACTCTGCGACGAGCCCTTCGCCACACGAATGACAGGAGGATTGCGAAGCCGAGGATCCAGGCAGCCTGGATTGCGAGGATCGAAAGGGCATCGATGGGGGGAATTCGACCGATGTAGATTTCGAGCGGTGTCTGATACGTGTACTGAAAGGGCAGATAGCGTGAGGCGTTTTGAATGAAGTCGGGAAAGAGCCAGAGTGGGATCAGCTGTCCGGAAAGGATACGGATCATCACGTTCTTGATATGGCCGATATTTCCGAATTCGATGACCCAGAAGGCTGTAAAACCGACCAGCGCCGAGATCTGCCAAAGCATCCCGTAACTGAGCAGGCAACTCGGGATGAATAAGAGACCCCCGGTCAGGGTTGACGGCGCGGGCACCTTGAGCAGCAAGACCGCGATCAGGAGTACGGGGAGACAGAACTTCGTGATCGCAGTGAGCGACTTTCCCAGATCTTCAGCCAGCCAGAGTAGCGGAAGAGAGACGGGTCGGATGAAGTCGATCGCGATCTGACCTTCACGAATCTTGCCGAGAATCGTGCCGTCGACCGAGATCTGAAACAACGCCCGCATCAGGACCGATACGATGGCGTAAGTGATCATTTGCTCTTCGACGACACCGCCAACGGCATCGATCCCACGATACGCCGATTTCCAGAGATACACAGTTCCGAACAGAAAGAACGTGTTGGTGCCGAGAGACGAGAGAAACTCGAAACGGTAGGCCAGACCCTGGAGGATCTGGAGTTTCAGGACGTAGGTGTAGAGGGCTGTCATTGGGAAGGTAGCGTGCCGGCGCCAGCTTCGCTGAGAGGTGAAGATTTGTCATCCCGGCAGGCGTTTGAGCCGGGACCCATTTTTCGCCCCACGTTTGCTGTGCGCGATGTGGCAGAATGGACCCCGGCTAAGAAGCGTACCGGGGCGACAAGCGTGTGCCTTCGTTTAACGTTGGTTCGAGTTTCACAAGGGCAACCTCGCCTTCTCACGATAGTGAGACCATCTCCGAGGGCCCATTGTTTCCTTATGCAATCGCTAATGATTTAGACCCATTCGAGCGCGAGTTGGTTGGTGGAACGAAAGCAAGAGAACAATGCAATAAATGCAGCGCCTGATTTCCGTCACTCGCATCGTACCAAGCGACGAATCTCCGCGCAAAGAGCTTCCTTGCCGTCCATGTAGGCCTGGCGATCGTTGTCGTGTCTCTCGCAGAACTCCCACTTGAGATCGCTCAGTCGACGAACGTAGTCCGGGTTCTGACGAAGAAAATCGCGGAAGGCGAGATGGCGCTTCAGTTCAGGGCTGGATTCGGGACAGACGTAGGGATGGTGCTTCTGCAGGCTGACTTTGAGATCGCGATCGGACAGGTCGAAAGCATCATGCGCCGGGATACCGAGGTCACCCTGATGGAAGTAGCCGAGCGTTGCCATCAGATCGATCGCGTTCTGGAGCGTGTCGTCTGGAATGACGATGTCGAGATCGATGATCGGCTTGGCCGTCATTCCAGGGACGGAGGTGCTGCCGATGTGTTCGATCGATAGGACGTGCCCTTCGAGCTTTGACATCAGGCGTGTTTGCAGCGTCTCGAACCAGACGGGCCACGCATCGTTGTAGCGTTCAACGAGGGTGACGGGCACGCGCGTCCTACGCCAACTCGTCGATGACAAATCTGCGGAACAGCTGTTTTTCGCGTTCGGACAAACCGTCGAACACGGACCGCGGAATGGGATGTGCATCGACGCGCTCGCGGGTATACCAGTTCCGCATAAAGCTGGTCACGGCGACCGGGCGCGGGGTGTCCGTCTGGTTAGGAGATCCGCGATGGAGGCATCGAGGGTCACGGATGAGCACGTCTCCGACGTTCATCAAGAGTGGCGTGAGAGGCATTTCGCCAGCTTCGATCCTGGTGATCGTTTCTGCTTTAGGGAGGCGATGCGTCGCCTCTGCGATTTGGAAAGGACCGCGTTCGGGTGTGACGTCGACATAGGGCCAGTTCATCGCGAGCAACGCGGGTGGGTGAGAGAGATCGGGCTCCTCGTCAAACAGCAGACCCAGGTCCGAGTGGATCTCTTGGTGAACCGAGTCTTTGAAGGGGGTATCGGATGCGAACTGATCGATGATGACGCGCTCGCCCAGGATCTCGGAGACGATGGTGAAGACGTCATCATCATCGAAGATCGCGGGGTTGTAGAGTGGGGGCTTCAGGGGAAGCGGGATGTAGTGCCGATTGGGGCCCCGGTTCGGGTTGTCGGCGTGCTCGGTAAGATAGGCCTCGGCGATGGTCTCGAACTCGATTCGGCAGGCTTCGATAGCATTGACTGGAAAGTGGGCGCGAAGGACGCAGTAGCCGATTTCACGGATCTGTTGGACGCAGGCTGTGGTGTCGATGCTCACGGCAAGTGGTCCTCACCGAGATCCCAGATGCCGGGCGACGTGATCTCCAGGCTGTTGCCCGAAGGGTCGCGGAAGTAGATCGATCGACTGCCTTGCCATTCGATTTCCTTCTCGATGGTCACGCCACGCGCAGACAGATGCTCCTTCCAGCCATCGATTTCCAGATCTCTCACGGCAAATGCGACGTGTCCAGCGCCTTCTGCCCCGTGCGCGGGCGCGTCCTGGGATCCGTCGAGTGGATGGGTTGTCACGCTGGCGTTGAAGAGCAGGAGCATTCGCCGACCGCATTGAAAGAAGAGGTGACGATCGGGCGCTTTGGCGTGAAGTTCGAGGCCGAGAATCTCAGTGTAGAATTCCTCGGCTGCTTCGATGTCGGTCACGTAAAGCGAGGATTCGAGAAGCTCAGTGAGGTTCATAATCTATCGCAAGTTTTCATCTACGGTGTGTTCACCGGCGCCGGCGCCGCCTGTCCTCACGATCTGGGTCCGGTCCGGCATACGGTGCGTGCTCGAACCGGCAGGGCTCCTCGACGACGCGGGGATCATCCTGCTCCCTCAAGAGGGCCATCAGCCGATCGTAGTGCTCCTTCTTGGGGACGTCGTATTCCGGGTCGTCAGCCAGGTTGTTCATGTAGTGCGGGTCGACCCGCAGGTCGTAGAACTCCTCCTGAGGTCGCTTACCGAAAACCGAGATCGAAGGCGCGCTGGACGTTGGCTTCCGCACGATGATGAATCAGCCACGCCTTCGTGGGGCTGGCGTCCAGGTCGGGGTACGCAGCGTAGGTTACCTGCTCGATCTCTTCCCAGGATGGGGGTTCGGCGTTCGGGTCGTCCAGACCGTTGGGATTGCCCGCAGGCCAGCGATCGGGGGCGAAGTTGTGGACGTAGAGGAAGTCCTGCGTCCGAATCGCACGCTGGGGATACGGCAGGTTGCCGTCACGGGCGACGGAAACGTGACGTTCGCGCCCGGTGACGACAAGGGTGCGATCGGGATCGATCTGGCCGCTCGCCTCGCTCCGGAAGACGGGGAGCAGGCTCTTGCCGGTCATTGTGTCGGGAATCGGGACCTCTGCTGCTTCCATAAATGTAGGGGCGAGGTCCATCAGGTTGACGAAGTCGTCGATAACGCGGTCCGGCGGGATGTGTCCCGGCCATCGTGCGGCCATTGCGACTTCGCAGCCGATGTCGTAGAGGTTGCACTTGGCACGAGGGAAACCGGGGATGCCGTGGTCTCCGCTGACGACGATGAGTGTGTTGTCGAGTTCCCCGATTGCTTCGAGTCGCTCGAGGATGACGCCGAGCCCTCCGTCAAAGGCCATACACTCGCCGAGGTAGTCGGCGACGTCCTCGCGGATGTCGTGGACGTCGGGTAGGAATTCGGGGAGTCGGCCCTTCAGATCGTCAGGTTCGAGCCCCCACAAACCCTTGCCTGATCCTTTCTGCCACTTCCGATGCGTGTTCGTCGGACCCCACCAATAACAGAAGGGAGCGCCCTCCGGTCTTGCTTCGAGGAACGCGTTGAAGTTTTGGCGCGTCTCATCGTAGAGCTCTTCTTTCGCGGCTTCGACGCCAACCTCTTCAGCTCGCTCCGTCGCACGAAACGAAAACTGGCTGAAGCGTGTTCCAGCAGATTCGTAGGCGGTCCGTTCTGCGCCGTAGGGCGCATTTCTGGTCTCACCAGGTGACCAGACTTTGTAGGTGTAGCCGATGTGATAGCCGGCCTTCTCGAACTCGAGCGGATAGGTGGGGATCGATTCGTCCCATCGGGCACCGGCGAGAATGGCTCCCATTCCCGTTTGCCAGAAGTACTGCCCGGAGAGGATCGAGCTGCGACAAGGAGTACAGCTGGGTGCGGGGACGAACGTGTTCGTGAAGATGGCACCTTCGCGGGCAACGCGATCGAAGTTTGGCGTATCGATCAATGCGTTGAGAGAATTGGGCCTTTCGAACTGTTCGTAAGCGCTGGCGTAGCGACCCCAATCGTCGGCGAAGGCGAAGACAATGTTCATCGGAGACCCTTCAGTGACCAGTGACAGGTGACCATTGACCCGTGACCAGAGTTAGTGGGCAGATGACCAGAGGACAGAAAGACAGATGACAGAAATCAATGTCATTCCGGTAGGACTTTGAGAGCCCGCCCCGGCTTGTCTCTGGCCGGGGGATCCATTTTACACCGCATTCCACGAAGATCAAAGTGGACCCTCCCTCACGTTCGTTCGGGACAGGCTCTCAAGGGTACCGGGGTGACAGTATTCTTATTCAGGGTTTGTTCTTTTGATCTCCTGGGTCGATTGTCTGTCCACCTCCGTGATCCACTTCCGCACCAGGTCGCCGTGCTCGTAGTCAGGATCCAGACGGAGAACCTCGCCGAAGTAGAGTCGCGCTTTTTCGATGTCGCCCAGACGGTTGGCCATATTTGCGGCTTGGAAGAAGGCCCTGACGAGCTTTGGGTTGCGGACTGTCGCTTCCTCGTAGGCGCCGAGCGCCTGCTCCATCTGCCCGGTCATCAGGTAGGCGTCGCCCATATTCGCGTAGAACTGATCGTGGAGATTCGACGTACGTCGTGTGGCTTCCACGTAGTGGTGAAGTGCCATTTCATACTGACCGGTTCGATGATAGGCGCCGCCGATGTTGACGTGGGATTCGATCGATTCGGGGTTGACCTCCAGGGCCTTCGCGTAGTAGCCGATAGCTTCTTCCAGTTGCTCACGTCGCGCCGCGACGGTTCCCAGCGTGTTCCAGTAGCGATGGTTGGAGGGATTGGCTTCGGTGGCCTTAGTAAAAGCGTGCTCCTCGCCATCCAGATCGCCTTCACGACGTCGATGGCTTCCTACGGATTCCCATCCGTAGGAGCGGGCGGTGGAGGAAAGCGTCGACGTTTCGAGGAGGTTTGCGAAACGTGCATCGGCGAGCGTGGGTTGAGCGTTGAGGAGAATCCAGAAAGCGACGTGGACCGCGGAAGCTCCGACCATCATAGTCCATCGGCTACGAATTTCGTTGAATTGTTGAATTGTGACGAGACCCGCTAGCAGGGCTACAGGTAGCGCTGGAAACGCGAACGCGTCCCAGTCGCGAAACGCGCCGATTTCGGGGTTCGCGACGAGCGTGAAGAATACAGAAGACACGGCGGCGGCAAGTAGGAAGAGATGGTCGTGGCGGGGTACCCACCAGCATTTTGGATGAGAGACGAGGATAAATACGGCTGCCGGTACGACGAGTAGATATTCGTTGATGATGTTGTTCAGATGGGTGATCGAAAGAAGACCGTAAGCGTATCGAGATCCTTCGGTGACCAGGAACGGGAGGAGATGCGTTTCCCGCGCACCTTCGAAATAGGCTTCGTGGTCGAAGGAGACGACCAGAAGGAGAGCGAACGATACGATGGGGCAGACGATGGTCTCAAGGAACGTTCGGAACACTGAGGAATGTTCCGATTTCCACCGAAGCACCGCCAGCATCAAGAGAGAGGGGGCGAGGACGAGGAGTGAAAAGTGCGTGACGATGAGAATCCCCATCAACGTAGCCGGAATCGCGAGGGGACATCGGCTCTGAAGCGACAGCAGGCCGGAAATCAGATACGCTAGGAGAAGGGGATAGATCAACGAGTAGGTCTCGACGTAACCGAAGAACAGTTGGGTGAACCCCGGGGTGAGAGCGAAGCCGAGGAGAATACTTCGATCGATTGTCCGGGTGTAGAGTGTGCGTGAAAGCCAGATGGCAAGGGCAACATAGATCACACCCGACGTGTTGCTGAGGGTCCGAATGACCGTTTCTGTTGGATAGATGTGTCGTATCTCGTCGATCAGGTGATAGGGCAGTGGCGCGTTGATGCCGCCCCAGGACCTGGACTCGACGTTGTAGCTGAAGGTTCGTAGTAGAAGCTCGCCGTCGCCGAGGAAGTGGCGCGACACCGGGAAGGATTGAAACAGGATCAGTGCGATGATTGGCAGGAAAGCGACACGCCAGGGGCGGTCGTTCATCCAGACAAGTGCCTGTGATACCACTGTTTGGACACGTGGAAAGAGCAGGAGGAAGATCGCCACAAAGAAAGCTGCGGCCATCCAGGGGGCGTAGGCGACACAGTCGACACCCCATAACCCTGATTCAGGAAACATGAACGCAGCTAGGTGCAACCCGGCGAAGGCGAGGACTGCGAGGGTCGGCCGATCCACAGACGTCAGCTGTAGCCGCCGTGACCGAGGAGAATGCGGGTTTCTTCGTCGGTGTCTTCGAGGAGCTGCGACGTGAGGCCATCGGTGGGGGACGGACCGCCGTGGGGCGATTTCCGAAGCCAGGTGGGTGTGTAGCTGAGGATGAGCATCCGGCGTTTCTTGCGTCGTGTGGGTAATGCGCGGTGCCACGTGTTCCCGTGGACCATCACGATACTTCCGGCAGGCACCTCGAACACGACCTGACCCTCGACCGTGTCGACATCTTTGGAAGGGGGATCCCTGTCGAGCCAAGCGTGTGATCCAGGGACGACGGCGACCGATCCGGTGTCTTCGTTCAGGTCATCCAAGTAGATGAGGGCGTCGATGCAGTGTGGCTGCGAGAACCACGGCGGGATAGGGTTCGAGATGACACGAAGGTGTTGGTGCCAGGGCGTGTCCTGTACTTCTTCTCCCGGGAAGGAGATTCTGGCGCTCAGTCCACGGAGACGCACGAGCGGCCCCATCATTGCACGACAGACGGAGAGGACCGGAGGGAATTTCAGGAGATCGAGGAAGACGGGGTCCTTGTCCATCAGGTGACGGGGGATGATACCCCACGAGCGCTCTCTTGGCTCGCGGTTGGTTCGCTTTTCCGATTCGGCTTCGATGAGTCGGTCGAGCGCATCCCGGAGTGCCTCGAGGTGGTTGCCCTGGATCAAGCTTTCGCGAACGAGATAGCCCTGCTTTGCGAAATGATCGAGCTCTTCTGGGGTCGCGTGGACTTCGATTTCGTGTTCGGGACGGCCGTCTTCGATGTGACCCGTCAGGACGGTGTAGGAAATCTTGTGCATAAGGATAATCTAAGGGTGAAGCAGCAGTGAAGTCACGAGGTGTTCACCGGGTGGTTTGAGCAGGCGAAGCGAGCGGGCGAGCAGGCGTGGCAGCGGGTTGTTGACGATGGGAGTGGCCCTTCGACTCCGCTCAGGATGTACCTTCCGGCCACGAACTTTAGTCGACCCAATGAACGGTGGATCGGTGTCGGACAGGGCGGTTTCCATCCGCGAACAGTACGAACGAGGAGGCGGATGCATCCGTTGAAAAGAGAAAGGGTAGGAGCAGCCCTTCGACTGCGCTCAGGATGTACTTCCGGCTGCGATCGTTGCGAAGGGTGTGGAATCGTCTCAACTGGAGATCGACGATGAAAATCGATATCGTTTACGCGACGGAACATATGTCCGAGCACTATCGTGATTTCTACGATGGATATCGGGCACTTCGTCTGGTCGATGACACGGGAGAGTTGCGAGGTGAGCTCGTATGGCGCGTGGCATCAGGGCACAACGTGGAGATCACGGAGTTCGGGATCTTTCAAGGCGAGGACCATCGAAAGGGGGATGGGACGCAGCTGCTGGATGCGGCGATCGAGGATATGCGGGCTTACCTCGAGAAGATCAAACAACCGCGCTGGCGAATTCATCTGTTCTGTGAAGCCGACAACGATGGCGGGCGGGCGTTCTATGAGGCGCGTGGGTTTCAAATGGGTGCGGAGGTGCCACAGTTTTACACGGATGGGGATGCGGCGATGTACTGGCGGGAGTTGGAATGAGTTCCAGTAGCCTAGGCGATTGACACGCACACGGCCGTTACGCTATCATCGAGCCTCCCGGAGGCTGAGCGGCAACAGGATTGGCCATTGACAAGTGACCCAAAAGGCGCATTGGATCGACTGGTGAGATGACTCATATAGATCAGAAGTTAGCAGACTACCTTTTCGACCTCCACGGGTATCTTGTGCTGGAAGGAGCGATCTCCACCACGGATATCGAAGAAATCAACGCCTGGGTTGACGATCATTGGGACTATGTGGAGCGACCGAAGGATGGCGATGGTGAGGACGCGCGAAATCGCTGGATCGGCCACGTCGAAACCCACAGCTACGGCGAACTGGACGGCGTCAACTTCCAGAATATCGTGGAAGGAGGCGCCGTTTTCGAACGGTTGATCGATCACCCTTCGTGGATCGATCTGGCGAGAAAGTACATCAACAAAGTCAATCGCGTTTCGATTCACGAAAACTTTCTGAATGTCCGTGGGAAAGGTGGACATCTTTTCATGCATTGCGGCGGGCACGCACCGCTGAGCTACCTGACGTTCAGACAGCACAACACAGGCGAGTGGATGGTCGGGCAGATCAACGTGTTGATGGCGCTCGAAGATATTGGCCCGGGTGATGGGCCGACCGTGCTCATTCCGGGCAGCCACAAGACGACAGAGGTCCATCCCCGACTGCTGGTCGATGGGAAGGGCATCGTTTCTGCGGGAAGTGGGAGTGGGTCGGCGGGCACCGCGGTTGGGATGAAGGAGATGTATCTGAAGGCAGGAGACGTGCTGTTCTTCACGGATGCGATTACGCACGGTTCGACGGAGCGGACGAGAGAAGGCTATCGACGCACGGTTGTTTACAGATACTCTGCGCGACATCTGAGGACGCGGTTCAACTATGTGATGTCGGACGGGTTGCGGGCCCGACTCTCACCCGAGCGATTGGAGATTTTGGAACCCGTCCATCGAAGAGAGCCCCCAAACCGGGGAACCACAGATCACACCGAACACACCGAGGGGAGAGAAGGGCGATCGAACCTCACAACGCAAGACTGTGAGAGATGATTGCCACGCCTGCTCGTCCGCCAGAATTGAATGTGACCATCTATCGACGTCACGGGAATGCGTTGTCGCGGATGACGCCTGCTCGAACATTCATAATCCTAGACAATGAGGCAAAGCAGTGTACGAGAACCCGTATTCTAGCTCCACCAGATGGCTCCGTGGTAACCTCCACGGACACACGTGCTGTGGTCGCTTCATGGACGTGTCGGAGAGCGCTCCGATGTATGCGAGCCTCGGATACGACTTTATGGCGATCACCGACCACAACCTGGCCCCGGATGAAGCGCAATGGCGTGCGTGGCAGGACCAGATTCCGATCGTACTCATCCCCGGTGAGGAAAACGGATCCACGGATCACATTTTGGAGCTTGGCGTGTTTGCAGTGACGGAAACCCCGGGCGATGACATTCGGGATCGCGCACAGGCGCTTTTGGATTCGGGCGGTTTCGTGGCACCGTGTCATCCTCAGGAGTATGATGAGCGGGGCGCAGACAACGTTCGGAGGACCACCGGCATTGCACACGCCTTCGAGCTTTACAACGGGCTGCGTGAACGACGGGGACGGGACGAGGCGGAAAACGTCAAGATCTGGGACGAGGTGCTAACCGCAGGGGAGAGAATCTCGGCGATCGCGACCGACGACTTCCATTGCGAGTATGGCTCGCCGGGTCAGGGATGGGTCTGTGTGCAGGTGGATGAAGACGCCGATGTGATGTGGCAGCTGCTCGTCGAGCAGCTTAAACGAGGGGCATTCTACGCCAGCACGTCACCCGCGTTCGATCAGATTCTGGTCGACGGAGATCGGCTGAGCGTGACGTGTGATAAACACGTTCAGGAGATTGCGATCGTCGGTGCTGGCGGGATGGACCTCTACACGACGCAAAGCACGTCCCTCGAGTGGGAGGCTGGATCGGGGTTGAGCTATTTCAGGATCGAAGCGCGATCGGGTATCAAGCGCGCGTGGAGTCAACCGTTCTATGGGAAGCCCTGAAACCACCTCTCACGTTCGTTCGAGGCAGGCTACATAAACAGAAAACACGAACGGAAGCCTTTTAGACCACGGAACACACGGAATACACGGAAGGGGAGGAGCACTCTGGCACGGGAGCTATTGGGGAGATAGCCGTGAGTAGACTTTAACATGAAACTAGCCCGCTTCAGCGGGCTTCGCTTTTTTGCACGGGGCTTCAGCCCCGTGCTGGTGCTCATTCAATCGGATCGAAGTACGTCAAATCTGCGCCAAAATTGTCCATCGCGACGACAGAGTCGCCCTTCATTTTGACGCGGATGTTTCGGGTGCGATGCTCAAGGACGATCTCCCGCGTCGGGAGAGTGTAGTTTAGGGTGATCGGATCGCCGACCGGGGGATTCGCGAGGAAGAGCATCGACCCGACGAATTTCGCGTCGGGCACCCGAATCTCGCTTCGGTCCGCCCACGAAGGAATTCGAATCCACAACGGCCCCGGTTTCTTGAGCGTCGCGCGCAGATCATCGTGCGTGACGTTCGATTGTACGGAGATGGCGTCGGTCTCGTGATCGAACAAGAGGTTGACGTGATGACCGGTCTCGTCGAAGGTGGTGGCGTCGCGATAAACTTCGCAAAGGGAGGCCGTCCCGCCACCGACGATGTCCATGTTGAAACCGACGCGATCGATGTCGATTGGCTCGTGGCCATAGGGCGCGGGAAAACCGAACGCGCCCTTGTGGCGGGCGGCGACATTGCTTAAGCCGTCAATGCCATCCGGGTTTGCGGGCTCTTCGATGAAATCGATGTCACGGAGTTGTGAGGGCAGTATATGACATCGGACGATGCGCTCGGCGTCCTCGAGACAGTGCGTGTATCCGGCGCGCCCGAGGATGAGCGCGGTTTCGACGATGTCGCCCGTGTTGTTCACTTCGCCCCGGTCCGGATTCCGATCCCCATCCGAACTTTCGATGACCCAGCCGAGTTGGTCGCTGAAGTCCGGCAGCCCGTGATCGTAAAAGGCTTTGACCCGCGTGAGCAGGGCAGCGTCGTCCGTGAGCTCGGCGAGCTGAGCGAGGGAGGACATGACGCACGTCGTGGAGTGCGTATGCGTCCCGTGGACTCCGATATCGTAGTGACCGTCCTCGGGAAAGGCGTCGATGAGGAGCTTTTCTTTAAGGACAAGGGCCAGATCCAACGCGGCGGGAGATTCTGTGGTACGATAGTACTTCACGAGCGGCCCAAGGACACGGGCGAGCCCACTGATGAATGTTGTCTCCGATGGCTCCGCACCGACCCGATCACGACAACGTGAGACATCCCATCCACTTTCAGGTGACCAGAGGTCGAAGATGGCGGCGATGCACGCTTCGGCGAGGTCTTGCGCACGTTCTTCATTGCGATACTTGACGAGGGGATAGAGCGCGTGGATGCCCTCGCGAAAGTTATGCGTGATAAAGAGGCAGAGAGGGCCGTCAGCCTCTTCACGGTTAAAGGGTACGGCGGCAGGACCGCTGAACGAAAAGTAGGCAGCCTCCGCGTGCTTGCGTATGGCCGTCTCGTCGAGCTCGATGCCGACGGCGTCTTCGGCATTCAAGAGCGCGTTGAGATGACGCCCGGGAACGTGTGCTTCCGTGTGTGCGCTGCTGAAGCCGAGGTAGGCCTCAGGCCTGACACGAGATCCGAAAAATGGGATGCCGTTGTCGTCGGCGTTGAAGACGCTTTGCATCGTCTGACAGGCGAGGCGAATGGCGCCAGCGATGTCGGTCGTGTTGACGTCTTTCAACTGGCCGTAGAAGGGAATGTGATTCATCGGAGTCTCTCGATTGTTTTGGAGTGTCGGGTCGCCCTGCAAGATGATAGACATGAAGATGAAACGTTAGCAAATTTAAGAGCGTCTCATTCCAGCAATTTTCAGCTTATGGGCTTCGAATCACTTTCCCGCACTTCCGTGTGACAACAAACCATCGAGATCTGATGATCCGATTTCGGGATCCCTCCTGCTGATATCCTGAATGCCTCCAGAAAGTCCTGCTGGGATTTCACCCATCTGTTGCTGGTACATGCTTTGACCTGGTAGTCGATGACCACTCGTTGGATGAAGAGGTCGCTCGATCCGATTCGGCGACCGTTGAAGTTGTGCTGGAGGATGAAGTGGAAGAGGCTGATCCCGTCGCACTGGGATGTCATGTATCTGGACATTGCCCGCAGGCTCGGAGGAACGGCCACTCCGGTCGGCGAAGCGTTCGGAATGTTGTATGTCGGATCGCAGGTAGCAAAACTGGCGGTCTTTGGGACCCCGAATCCTACGTAAAAGCCGCTTGGTGGGCTCGCCAGAGTCTCGACATTGGCCGCGGTTCCTACGAGCACCGCAAGAATGACGGCACCGAAGCCTCCTTTGGTCCTGGTTGACTTTTCCACAGCCATACTCGTTCTCCTTTTGAATGAAATGGTGGCTGTGCCCCCCGCCTGATCTTTTGAACAATGCGGCCTGCCCTGGAAGATTTCTTACACCGCCCCCGTGTCCGCCAGACATCTCTCGCTCCACGCATCCCACATCTCTGACATCGCCTCAACTCGATCGGGGTACCGATCAGCGAGATTATAGAGTTCGCACCGATCCGCTTCCATATCGTAGAGCTCCCACGATTCGTGACCAGCCGGGATGGGGATGCCCGACTGAACGCGCTCGGGTCCTTCGGTCACGAGCTTCCACTTCCCCTGGCGCACCGCCCTCGCTCCACCGTTGAGCCAGTAGAGTTCGCGATCGATGGATGGCGTGTCCTCGTCGCGAAAGGCGGATGCCAGGCTGTGGCCCTCCATCGGCAGCACGTCGCGGCCTTCGAAAGTTGCTGGATATTCCGCTCCAGCGAGTTCGACGAATGTGGGCATGAAATCGATCATGTGACCCGTCACGTTTTCGACGATACGTCCACCAGGCTTGATTACGGCCGGCCAGCTGACGATGAAAGGGGTCGCGATGCCCCCTTCGTGGTCGAAGTCTTTGAAGAGGCGAAAGGGTGTGTTGCTCGCGTTGGCCCACGCGGCGCCGATGGTCTGGTACGAGTCGAGTCCGCCTGGAGGCAGATGAGGTGTGTTGTGGATCTCCTCGGCACAGCCGCCGTTGTCGGTCAGGAAGATAACGAGCGTGTTTTCTTCCTGGTCGAGTTCTCGAATCTTGTCCATGACTCGCCCGATGCCTTGATCGAGGCGGTCGACCATTGCGGCATAGACGGCCATCGCTTCGGCAGCGTGTTGGCCGAGGTTGGCGTAGGAGTCGTTGGACCGCTCGTCCGCGGCGGACAATCCCCAGCGTGTATCGATGAGGCCGAGTTCGAGCAAACGCTCGTATCGGCGGCGCCGGATTTCGGCCCAGCCGATCGAGTAGCGCTCCCGGTATTTCGCGATGTCGTCTGGCCACGCGTGGAGCGGGAAGTGCGGTGCGCAGTGTGAGAGGTAGAGGAAGAAGGGCTCACCACCACTGCCGCATTCATCAAGGAACTCGATCGCGTGATCGGTGAAAGCGTCGGTGGTGTAGAAGTCTCTGTCATCTGGTGTGAAAGGATGCATCACGCTATCGTGGTCGCACCAGGGACGCGCGTCTCCGGGCGCCTTGCGACCCGGCTCCGGTTCGCCGCTCTGCCGATTCCCCGGGCTGAAGTAGTTGCTACACCCGCTGATCAGTCCCCAGTAGCGCTCGAACCCGCGCGACACGGGTCGTTGGCCATCCTCGGTTCCGCTGTGCCACTTGCCAGACATCAACGTGCGATAGCCGGCTTTGCGAAGGAATTCTGCGATCGTGACGTTATTTCGGACGTGCAGCTGTCCGCCTTCTCCATCTCTGGTGACCTGGCCAGGGTAAAGGCCGGTGAGAAGCGACGCACGCGAGGGCGAGCATTTGGCGTTGGTGTAGAACTGCGTGAATCGAAGACCGCCCGCTGCGAGGCGGTCGAGATTGGGCGTCTCGATTTCCCCACCGTAGCACCCGATGTCGGAGAACCCGAGGTCGTCCGCCATGATGAGGACAATGTTAGGTCTATCTGTCATAAACCTGAGAGCAACTCATTGAACATCAGCCCGCTTCAGCGGGATTCGCTGCCGTAGCGCGGGGCTTTAGCCCCGCGTGCCGTTGGTGCATATAGGATCACGAGTAGGCACCACGAGTGTGGACGACGATAACCACGTCTGCTCGCCCCTTCGCTCCCTATTGCAGCGTCACCACACCCTTGATGTACGTCTCATCCCCTCCAACGATTTTCTCCATCAGTCCGGGATACTCCTCCAACGTTGCCGTGTGGGTAACGAGCGGCCTCAGGTCGATGATGCCTTGATGGATGAGGCGGATCGCAGGGCCGAAGGTCTCGCGGATCTTGGACGCGGAGGCCGAGTTGACGACGGTGAATCCTCCGAGGTGCCACTTGGTCGGGTCGAACATGGCCGTTTGACCCTTGATCCACCCGAAGAGGTTGATTTTCCCGCCACGCTTGACGATGTCGGTGGCGAGGTCGAGACCCGCCTGGCTGCCGGATGTGTCGACGACGACGTCGCGAAGCGCCAGTTTGCGCTACGAGATCGAGACGGCTCTGGACGATATCGATGGCGATCAGATCATCAAGTGGAGAGTGGACGAGTCCTTGCAGGATGAGCTGCCCCATAAAACCGCATCCGATGAGAGCAATGCGGTCGCCGGGCTTGATCTGGCAATGATCGAGGCCAGTCACAGCGCACGAGACGGGTTCGACGATCCAGTATTCGTCAGGCAGGTCGGATTCAGGAATCTTGTGGGTGCGTTCGGCTGACAAGTTGCGTGTGGTGGAGAACCCGCCGCCGGCGACGCGATCACCTTCCTTCAGGCCGTCCACTTCGGCACCGACCTTGGACACGTAGCCGACGCCCTCGTGGCCGGGTGGTGCTACGGGGCTCATCTGGCCCTTCAGTTTGACCGTTGCGATGTCCCAAGAGCAGATGCCGCACGCGCCGCCTGCGATTTGTATTTCACCGGGGCCTGGATCCGGAACGGCCTTTTCGATTAGTTCGATACTTCCATCATTCAGATAGCGAAGCGTGTTGGCCACGGTCTTCTCCTGTTTGTAGCGCGGCCCTATGTCAAATAGAACCTGATTTGCCGCATTAAAACCTGGGGAACTACAAATGAACACGAATGGGAGACTCTCGATGCTCGAGACCCTATTCGGGGATTAAGATTCTAGTAGCCGGAACTTGGATTCGCCACATCGATGACAACTGGTTGCACGTGTGGCCTAGAATAGACGATTTACCAGCTGTCAGGATGCTGTGGTCACGTAGATGGGGCTGCTCCAGGCACGTTGCTGATCGATCTGGGTGACGCGCACCCAGTATGCGTGTTCTCCCTCGAGGGGTGCGCTGTCGGTGTGAGACAGCTTGGCGAATATGGGCGATGACTCGGACGGCGCGGGGCCGATTTCGATACGCCGGTTCAACCCGCCGACCTCAGCGCGATGAACATCCTCGCGAATTCGATCGAGCGAGACCGAGAAACCGGCAGGTTCGGTCGCGATCTCCAGGGTTCCGTCGCCTGTAGCAGTGAACGTGAAGCCCATATCGTTACCCGCCGTCGCCGATGTCCAGGTGATGTGATTGCCCTCGTGGTGAATCCTGTCGATGACGCCCTGCAGGCCAACTGGCTCGACGCGGTCGATCGTGCCATTCTCCATTCGAAGCGAGCCGTCCCAGATCTGTCGTTGCGCGGCAGCCGTTCCGCGCTCTTCTGCCCCTCCCCAGAGAAGACGAAGTCGAGCCGAGTCTTTTTGCGCGACGTGCCACTCGTGGATCACCTGCGTGTCGCGAAGCAGTTCGACGCGCTCGATCGGCGCCGTGCCCTCAATCCGAACGTTGACAGTCGGATCGTCCTTGCACGCGATGACGGACCCCATCGGATGGCCGTCGATTTTGACTTCGAGGAGTATGCGAGCGCCGGTCGTTCCGTAGCAGTGACGAGCGAAGAAGCCGTCCGCGACGGCTCGCTGGTTGAGTGTGTTCGCACGCACGGCTGTGAGCCCATTTCTGACGTTTCGCGTGACGCGTCGACCGGGTCCGCACGCGCCGGGACGTCCCATCACGCCATCGGTACCTGCGGTCACTCCGACCTTGTAACCCCGTTCGATGGCGTCGAAGACGAACCACTCGGACGTGGCGTGGGTCGAGTGGATTTCGAAGAGTGGCTCGATCTCGGGCGCGTGCCACTCGAGGTTGGTCGGCCGTCCACCGACGTGGAGGTTGAGGAACAGGTCCTCTTTGCGGAAGACGTCGAGGAATTCGGGTGCACGTGGCAGATCCGGCTCCGGGTCGGGTTCCCGCACTTCATAAAAGCGGCCGGACCGTCTCATCCTCGGTTCATCCGTGAGGTAGAGGACGTTGCGATCGCCCCCATCGACGGTGGGAGGGCTCCATTCGCAGCCGAGGTAGGCGAGGAATTCACCCGGTGCATCGTGACGTGGCGTGACGTCGCGGACGTGTTGCCAAACGTCGCTGGTGACGTAGTGGTCGTTGGTTTGTTGGGATGTGTACTGCAAGGCGGCTACGTCACGCGCGTAAGCGTAGTGATGATCGAGCGAGCCCGCCCCGCATCCGATTTCGGACTGACCGCCGTGGACATCGCCCCAGTAGAGACGCGTCGAAGGAGGTCCGTCGTAGATGCGCGTCGGATTGCTCGTGACGAAGAGATTGCCGCTTGAGGCGCTCAGCCGGTGGACGGCTGCTTGGGTCCAGGTAACAGGGAAATCCCAGACGGGGTAACGCTTGTTCAGAGCAGGCGTGGCGATTTCGACGCCGTCACCGAGGAGGATGGGGGCGTCGATGGGCGTGGCATTTTCCCAGGCGTCGACCGCGCGAACTCTGACGACCGCAGTCTCGCCGAGGACGCCATCGCCGGGTGCGACGGCGATCAGACGGTCGGGAGGGCCGGGGGCGACGGTGAACCGCGGCGGATCGACAAGGCGGATCCATCGATCATTGCCATCGGGATTGACGAGGAGGACGAATGCGCCATCCGGCGTTGCGAAGGTCGAAGCCTCCCAATTGGCGACCGTGACCTCGACGACATCCCCCTTCCCGAGTTCGCCATCCACGACGAGAAGATCGATGTCGTGGGGCCACGGATCGAGATCGCCACGACTCTCGTAACAGATCTCGGTATGGACGTCCCCGGGCACCTGCAACGTCAGAAAATTGGGGGCCTCCACATTCTCCATCTGCGGTTCGCCCCAGTCGAAGGGCCATCGCCACGCGATGCGAAGACGCGCTCCGTTACCCAACTCGGTTTCGCCGATCGTCAATCGGAAAGTGACGTCGATCGACGCCCCGGCGATGATAGGGTCCGTCAGCACGGCCTCGGCCTTCCCATAGAGCCTCAGTCGCTCTTCCTCAGACACCTCCGATAGGTGATAGACCTGGCCCTGCCCGGGTTTCCCGTTGCAGACGTTGGCTTGGATAAGGTGGCTATCGTTCATGAAAACGGGCAGGCGGGGACTCGAGCAGGCGAAGGTGCGAGCAGGCGAAAAAGCGAACGGGCGTGGCGATTGCATCTGGTACAAGACTTTGTGACGAGGACTCCGCGCAAGCTAAGGAGGAAACCAGTGCCACGCCTGCTCTCCTGGTCGCCTGCTCGAGTCAGACGCGTCCTTCGAAGGATTTCCCTCGTACTTGTTTGAACGGCGGCATCTTCGGGGCGTCGGTGACCGATTCGTCTTTCCAGGAGGTGGCGCGCATGTAATGAGTGGCATAACCGCGCCTTCGTTTGCCAGACAGGTTCGCGTTGCTCTGGTGGAGTACGAGACTGTGGTGGAAGCTGATGCTGCCGCGTCTGAGCGGGGCAGGAACGACCGGCCATGCGCCGGATTCGATGTCGGAGACGAAGGGTTCGGCTCTTGGGCCGCGGATCATCCCCCAGCGATGCGTGCCGGGCGCAAAGTTGAGGCAACCGTTCTCCGGTGTGGCATCGTCGATGGCCGTCCACGCGCTAACAAGATCCTTCGGGAAGATGTCCCGCCAGGACGCCGAGTCCTGGTGCCAGCCCTGAGCGGTGCCCGTTTTGGGCGCCTTCATGAAGAGCTGATCGCCGTAGAGCTTGATGTCGTCCGTGTCGAGGAGATCGGCGATGATGTCGACGATTTTTGGATGCGTCACGTGCGACCACATCACGTCATCGTAGACGGCGAGGTTGTAGAGCTTACGGACGGCGAGGACCTGATCCTCGACCTCGCGTTCGCCCTCGCGAAAAACCCTCTCCAGCTGGATGCTCGTATCCGGGATGTACTCGGCTTTACCCGCTGCGATGAGGTCACAATGCTCGGATAGGGTATCCGCTTCGTCCGACGTCAGGACGTTCTCGACGGTCAAGTGGCCGTTCAACCTGAAGCGATCGATCTGTTCCTGGGTGAGAATTCTTGGCATGGATGCGAATCACCTGGTAGAGAAGAGCTGAGCAGGGTCACTTCGAGCGGAGTCGAGAAGTCCCTTCTCACTTTGGCGATCGGCGTGTTCTCGACTCGCGCTCGAACTGACGCCGCTACGTCTCATATTCTACGGTTCATTGCCCCACGGGTACGACTCGACACGCAGCGATCGATCGACATCGGCGAGGTTGATGCGGGCCCCACTCTCACGCGATGAGTGGTGAATCGCGAAACCGATTTCGGTTGCCCGGCGGGCCTGGACGACATCGCAAGCTGTTCGGTCACCACCCTGCACGACGTTGACGAGATCCTCGACCATTGCTGGCCCCGTCGGCCACTTGATCTTGGGGACAGGGACGGATAAAGCTTCAACGCTACCAGATCCCTCCCGCCAGAGATAGGCTTCTTTCCCATCGTCTAGGATCGACAGACGGCCCTTCTCACCTGTAATGTAGAAGGTCGGTCCCTTGCCGCCGTCGGAGGTGATGTAGGCGATCAGGTCGTTGTCGAAATCGATCTGAGCACGGGAGGACGGGTCGAGCGCGCTTCGCTCATTATCCGGATCGGGGTCATTGACGGAGCCGCTGACCCAGACCGGATCGGGATCGCCGATCAGGCCGAGCAGGGCGTCGTACCAGTGGCAACCGTGATTGATCGTGTTGGGCAGACCGTAGGCGACCAGACTCGTGACGGGGCCGATCCATTCGTCGATGTGCTCGCGGAGATGGCGATAGGAGATATCCCACCTGCGATCGAGGGCGAAACAGAGGGGAACGTTCTTGCAGGCGGATAACAGACGATCCATTTCGTCGAGCGTCGTGACGAGCGGCTTGTCACACAAGATGCCACGCACACCTGCCGCGACGGCGGCTTCCACCTGATCGGCGTGCATCGTCTGACGCGTGGCGATGCAGAGGAGATCGGGCTTCACCTCGTCGAGCATACGACTGTAGTTATCGAAGGTCGGAACATCGGGCCATACATCGGGCCACGTGGTCACGAATTCGGCGCGTTCATCCTCGCCATAGTCGAAGACACCCACGATCTCGGTGTCCGCCACCTCGTTGAATGCCGCCGCAAAGTTGTGATGGGTCAAGTCCCGCAACAGCATCCTGTGACACCCGGACACCGCCACCCTCAGCGGTTCTGCCATAGTTGCTCCTCTGTCAATGCAGTGGGGTTGTCAGTCTCTCCTGAACACTGAACACCCGGCGCGGCCGCAGGCCGTGCCGCGCGCTACCCTCTTCCTATGTAGGGCATGGCCGTGGCCATGATGGTGATGAACTGGACGTTTGTGTCGAGCGGGAGGCTCGTCATGTGAACGATCGCATCGGCGACGTGCTGGACATCGAAAGTGGCCTCGGGCACCGTGTCACCGTAAGGCTGCAGGAGACCGCCTTCGCGCGTTCGGTTGGTTCGCTTGACGAGGGCGTTCCCGATATCGATCTGGCCGACGGCGATGTTGTACTTGCGGCCGTCGAGCGACGATGACTTGGTAAGGCCTGTGATGGCGTGCTTGGTCGACGTGTAGGGCGCAGAATTCGGACGTGGCACGTGCGCGGAGACCGAACCGTTGTTGACGATGCGTCCGCCTTGTGGATCCTGATCTTTCATGATGCGGAACGCCTGTTGCGTACACAGGAAAGTTCCGGTCAGGTTTGTGTCGACGACGGATTTCCACGCTTCGTAGGTAAGATCTTCGAGAAGCCCCGGTGTAGAGAATCCCGCATTGTTGAACAGAAAATCGAGACGACCGAAAGCTTTCATCACGGCGCCGAACAATGCTTCGACGTTGGATGGATCCCCGACGTCCGTGGGAACAGCGAGGCTGTTTCCACCGAAAGCCTTGATTTCGTCAACCGTCTCGTCCAACGGTTCGGGGCGCCGACCGGCGACACCGACGTCATAGCCGGCTTTGGCCAGCGAGATCGCAGTAGCCTTTCCGATTCCGGATCCACCACCCGTTACGATGGCGACTTTGTCACTCATTTGTCTTCTCCTGTGTCAGAATGCGAGTTGGATTGATCGTGTAGGGGTTCATATGATGGCGAGGCTTGGCATCATCCCGCAAGCGGTCCGAGCTATAATCAAAAGGTGTGGAAAAAGAGAAAGGGCGACCCTACCCTTCCCGTGAGATAGTTGATTCACACAAAACCGGGTGAGAGGCCCGGTTGGGAAGGAGGATCGCCGTGAAGGAACATACGCATAGAGCCCCATTGAAGTCCATGCCGACGTGGGAGACGGTTGACGATTGGATCCGTGAAGAGATCCAGGGCCGGTTCCAGTCCATTCTGGAGGAGGAGGCGACCGCGTTCTTGGGCCGGTCGTGGTATGAGCGCCGAGCCGAGGTCGATAGCTCCAGGGGCTACAGGAACGGCTACGGCAAGCCCCGGCGTCTCTCGACGAGCTGCGGAACGATCAAGGTCCGGCGTCCCCGGGTTCGTGGTCTGGAAGAGCGGTTTGAAAGCCGCATCCTCCCCCTGTTCGCCCGGAGAACCAGGGCCATTGGAGATCTGCTTCCCGACCTTTATCTCCACGGTCTCTCCCAGGGCGACTTCGAGTTGTCTTTGCGTGCGCTGCTCGGTGATGGCGCGCCGCTTTCGCCGACCTCGATCGCTCGTCTTCGAGGGAAGTGGGAGGTCGACTTCCAGGACTGGAAAGAAAGGCGTCTGGATAATCGCGAACTGGTCTACGCCTGGGCTGATGGCATCTACGTCAAAGCCGGGCTCGAGCGCGAGAAGGCGTGTCTGCTGGTCGTGATCGGCGCGATGAGCGACGGCAGCAAGGAGATCCTGGCGATAGAACCCGGTTATCGAGAGTCTACAGAATCCTGGCTCACGGTGCTCCGGGATCTCCGGGATCGCGGGCTCGAACATCCTGTCCTGATCGCCGCGGACGGGAATATGGGCATCTGGGCGGCCGTTGATCAGGTCTGGCCAGAGAGCCGGCAACAACGGTGCTGGAACCACAAGATCCTCAACGTGCTCGACAAGGTCGCCAAGCGTGCACAGGCTGAAGCCCGCGCACTGCTCGTCCAGATCCCCTATGCCGGCACGAAAAAGGAGGCCGAGAAGCTCCGGAAACGCTTTGCCGCACGGTATCGCTCACAGTTCCCTGCCGCCGTGGAGACGCTCGAAAGAGACTGGGATCGGATGGTCACGTTCTACGACTTCCCGAAGGAACACTGGAAACACCTGAGAACCACGAACGTCGTCGAGAGCCCCTTTGCTTCCGTTCGGCTTCGCACAAACGCCGCCAGGCGATTCAAGAAAGTCAGGAACGCCACGACTCTCATCTGGCGTACGCTCAAGGTCGCAGAGAGCCGATTCAGGAAACTCACCGCGCCACACTTGCTACAACAAGTCTACGATCAGAAACACTCAACCGAACCGCAGGTCGAAGCCGGGAAGATGGCCGCCTGATTTCTTTTACACACCTATTGACCTGAACTCAGCGGTCCGTGCTTTAAACCTGCCAACGGGTCGAAGCGGAGTGTGTGACGCCATCTTTGAGTGTGATGTAGTAGGTGGTGAAGATGTCGCCGTTCTGGAGCTGCGTGGAGATGGGATAACCCACATCCGCCGTCGCGCTCGGAGGATTGTCTCGCAATGAACACGGTGTTCCGCCGTCGTCGCGCAGGATGATCGGGTCGCTCCACGTCTGACCTTCGTCTTCGCTGACGGCGACCCGGATGCCCATCGGATCGCGGCGGTAGCCGTAGGAGCAAAGGATGCGCCCGTCGGCCAATTTCAGGAGATGTGGTGGAAAGCCCAGGACCGTCGTGAGCAGTGGATGGGTCCACGTGCGGCCCCCATCGTCGGACCACCGTTCGAGAAGTCCCCCCTCCTCGTTTCGGGTGTGGCACAGCACGCGACCTGGAGATATCTCAAGGAAGGCGGACTCGCTGCCGTCAGCGCTCTCGGATGCACCCATGGAGATGAAGCTCCAGGTCTGACCGTCATTGTCTGAGCGGAGGACGAAATTGTGACGATTCGATTCAGGCGTGCTACCGTAGACGGTGACGAGCAGTGTGCCGTCTGCGAGGATGGCGTGGCGTGGGAAGGACGTGATTTGCAGCACCCCAGGAACTTCCCACTCACGACGAGACCACGTCTTTCCACTGTCCTGCGAGCGTTGAACGAAGAGTCTGTGACCACCGACGATGATCTGGTCGGAATCTGCCGGATGAGACCGAACCGCGTGACCGTGCGATTCGGCTTCGGATTGGCGATCGGCCTCCCAGACCTCCCAGCCGACGGTCCCGACGCACAGAAGCGAGCCATCGGGCAGAACGGTGGCGAGACGATCGTATATCTCCCGCGGGGTCGTCCCCGGCCACGTGTGCGGGACGGTCGGGTCGTCGGTTTCGGACCAGCTCAGTCCCTCGTCATCTGAGACCAGTACGACCCATTCGCCGATGGCGAAATGGTCGTGGAACGGCGCAACGGGGATGCCGACCGACAAACGACCATCGACGAGCGGCATCAGGACCGGAAAGCCACAATAGTGACCTTCGCGTTTATAGATGATTGAGTGGTTCATTGCGTTAACGCATTAGAGATTTGGTTGTTGGCTTTGACTAACCCAGACACACCGTCACACTGAGCGGAGTCGAAGTGTCGGTCCCGGTGAGAGAACATCCTTCGACTCCGCTCAGGATGACATCGTTGATTTGGATCGACCCCCACCAGGCAGGCTCGTATTTCTGGACGTCCCTAGGAAGCACGATCCTCATCATACTCGATCAGCTGAAAGAAGGTTTGAATATCCTCCCGATCTTCGATGCCATACGCCTTTTTCCGATCGGCGAAGGCGGCTGAGATTCTTTCATTCTCATCCCGCCAGCCAAGTTTGGCCGTAAACCCGTTCCAGAGTTCGATGTCGAGATCGTTTGGGCGACGTCCACTCTCGAAACACCATTCGACGACCGCGCTGTCATCTCTGCCATCGGCGATCCGACGCGTGATCTCCTCGTAGTCGACCTGAAGGAACGTGCAACACCGTCCATCGTGGCCTTTCCCGAGGTTGGGTTGATAGTCTTCGTGAAGTTCACCCTCGCGCATCAGACGAGCTTTGTCCAACATGCGTGGCACCCAGACCAGACCGGCTTCCTTGTCGTAGGGACTGCAGGGTACTCTCATGAAACCTCCAAATTCGATTGTTCTGGCCGCGCTCGACCCCTTCCGTAACTTGGATCGGCAGCCCTTTTTCGATGGCCATGATAAGGCGGGTCTCACGGATATGCTCGTGTTTGATCAAGGGATCATCGGTCGATGCCCCGGACGTTTTCTCGCCACACCGTGTCTGGTCGGCGTGGGCCGTGAGATGAGGTGTTTTGCGACCGTTCGCGAGCGACTGTTCGTCGGCGAAGCGGCTATAGCCAGATGCTACATCGGAGCGTGGCGGAGGGATTCGGTTGGAACGTGGGTCGAACAGGAGATGGAGTGGATTGGCGAGACGAGCGACGATGGCTACCTGTATGCACAGCCGATGGCATCTGTATTGAGTGGCGGGCGGATCGTTCTGACGACACAGCGAATCCGGGTGCCCGACGATCGTTATCCTTCTCGATTCAATCCTTCGACACGGGGCGTTGCGCCGACGGAGGTCGTCTGGATGGAATCGCTAGACGGCGGTCGAAGCTGGACGCCACCCCGGGCTCTCCGTTTCGAAGGCTCGTGTGGGATCGATGTGAACTGCAATATCCTCGAACTGGACGACGGTGACTGGTTCTGGCCGTGTGAGAGGTGGAAGGACTGGGAAGACATATCGCCACTGCGCATTCGAGGGTTCGGTCTTCGATCGTCGGATCGCGGCGAGACGTGGCACAAGGTTCTGGATTTCCCGAGCTCATATGATGAGGATCGGATCTACTCTCACACGAAGTATGCCTCGAGGAAGGATGGGCGGCACTGTGCCCTTCATTGGACAACGAGCCCGGATATGACGCGGGACTTCGATCTACACTATGTCGAAGCCGATCCGTCTTGCACAACGTGGTCAGAACCTCGGCCGACGGGGATTCCCGGTCAGAATAGCTGGATTCTGGACCTCGGTGAGGGAAGGCTGGCCGCATCGGTGGCCGTCGGAGAAAATGACGCCGTGCAGCCGGGTGTCTACGCCTTCCTCAGCCAGGATGACGGGGTAACCTGGAATCACGAAGAAGCGACGCTGCTGTGGGGAGCGTGTGAAGGGGAACGAGAGCAGTTCCGCAGAGATTCGGATTCACTATTCCACGTCGCCTTCGGCCAGGTGGCGATTGCAGAGGATGTGGATGGCAGGCCGATCTTTGCCTGGCGATGCTTTGATGACAGTGAAGAAACCTGCGTCAGATACGCGAAACTAACGTATTGATCGAATTGCGATTCGAGGAGCTTGCGCTGCGATGAAAATTACGGATCTCAAGCTATTTCTCGTCAGCTATGGACATCAGTTCGATTGGGGACCGAAAGGCTACTCGCCGAATTACACGATGATCAAAATCTACACGGACGAAGGTGTCGAAGGGCTTGGCGAAGCGTTTCACAGTCTGGAGGATCCGGTCAGGGGCGCGCTGGCCAAATACAAGCGTTGGCTGGTCGGGCAGGACCCGACAAAAGTTCTCCATAACTGGCAAGCGATCTATCGAGGTTTACGTTATCCACTGGGGACAGCCGAACTGGCGGCGTTGAGTGCAGTCGAAGTGGCGCTGTGGGACATCGCGGGGAAGTGTTGCGGCCTACCGATCTACAAGATGCTCGGGTAGTGGTTCACTTTGAAAGTGAACCACTACCGATGCTCGGGGGCCCTTGCCGTGATCGGATTCGCGCTTACCATAGCGGGACGTGGTCTCAGATGCCCGAAATCGGGCACCTGCCGGTCGAACAACAAGCGAAGGCGATCGTGGACGAGGGCTGGACAGCGATCAAGTTTCCGGTTCCGCAGGCGGAGATGAAAGGGAATCCGCCGGAGCTTACTCTAACGTTGTCGCCGAAGTCGGCGCATCAGGAAGTGCAGGAAAAGACGGAACGGACGCGACTGATTCGGGAAGCGGTCGGGAACGATGTGGATATCTGTATCGATTACGCGGCCCAGAACGTGAGCCCGGGACCCGTCAAGCGGCTGATCAAGGCGATCGAGCCCTATCATCCGCTCTTTATCGAAGAACCGGTGCTGTCCGAGAATCCCGATCTGCTGGTGGAGGTAAAGGCGCAGACGAGCATCCCGATTGCGGCGGGTGAGCGAGTGGTTCATCGACCTGTTCAAGCAGGTGATCGAGAAACGAGCGGTCGACATTATCCAGCTCGAGCCGACAGCGTGTGGGGGGATTTCGGAGACGGTAAAACGAGCGGGGACGGCTGAGCTGTATCACATTCAACTGGCGCCCCATCACGCTAGCGGGCCGGTCGCGTTGACCACGTGCGTTCACATCGATCAGTCGTTCCCAATTTCCTGATCCAGGAAATGGGCTCCGACCTGACGTCGCAGAAGTACCGGGACCTTTTCTTCGACGATATTCTGGTGATTGAGAACGGCTACATCGAACTGCCCATGAAGCCAGGTCTGGGGCTCGAGTTGAACGAGGAAGCATTGAAGGACTATCCGCCTTCGCCGTGGGATCGTCCGGTCGTCGTGCAGGCGGATGGATCGGTGGGGTTAGGGGCCTGAAGCCGAGGGTGTGGAGGTCTCTAGTCTCCGATGACCTCGGTGAGGTGACCGAAGAGCTCTCGCAAACGCGCCGTTTTTTCGGGTGGGAGTGCGGGTTTTTGCATCGAGGCGACGTTCGCATCGAGGTGGGCGATGTCGATCGTGCCGGTCATGATGGTCGAGATCGCGTCGTTTCCGGCTGAGAAGCGGTAAGCGGCGGATACGAGCGATGGCTCATCGTCGTCGAGCAACCAACCGAGGGCGTCTTCGTCCCGAATGGCATCGTCGAGGAGACCCTGCTCCTTCAGCCGCTTGATTGTCTCGGTGAGATTCTGAGGCTGGCTAAACGCATTCCTCACGGTAAAGATGCCGATCGCACCGACGTCTTTTTCGTGGCACGTCGGGAAGACCGTCCGCTCCGCAGATTTGGTTCATCATGTTGTAGGCCACCATGACGACCTCGACCAGGTTGTCTCCTGCGGCGGCTTCGAGCCAGGTATGTCCGCCATCCCCTCCTGAGTGTTCGGATGAGCCGATGTGACGGACCTTTCCTTCCTGAACCAGTTGCTCGAGCGTCGGCCGAATTTCGTCGACCACCCTCGGGTAATCAAACCCACGCATCGCGCCCGCCATCAGCAGAATATCCAGTTCGTCAACCTGTAGATTTCTCAGGCTCTGTTCGACGATCTCCCTGATCTGATCGGCGGACGGCGTTTCCCGCGTATCCTCATCCATGACGGCGAATTTTGTGGACAATGTATAGCTGTCTCGGGCCACACCTTTCAGCCCCCGACCGAGAATAAGCTCGCTGTCCCCATACCCTGGGGGCACAGCCATATCGAAGTGGTTAATGCCGAGGTCAAGCGCGTGACGGATCAGACGGTGGATTTCGGACTCCGGAACCCCGGCATTCTGACCAAACTGGTTGTAACCTCCCGATCCGAGGGAGAGGAGGGAAATCCTGATATCAGTCCTGCCCAAACGCCGGTAGATCATTCGTTTGCTCCAACGGGATAGCTCCCAAAAACGGTTGCCTTCCTTCGATGAGAACCTTGTTACCCCGGTATGCTTCTGAGGAGTCTGTCCCGAACAAATGTGAGGGAGGGCCCATTTTCTCGAAGCTTGTTTGCATATCGATGGTGCTTCGTCAGAATGGATCCCCCTTCGACAAGCTCAGGACAGGCGGCTCAAAACACCGCCGGGATGACAGTAGTGGTCGCCACACTAAGGGTTTGCCACGAAATAAGTGCTGCACTTTTCAAGGTAATGATCTTACGCTCGGAGTGTGGACGTCGAAACTCTCCGAACGAAGTATGAAGCCTTGGCTCCGGTGCTGACGGAACGCACGCGTCGTCTGTGGGCCGCCACGGAAGCCGAAGCGTTGGGTCACGGTGGGATCGCGATTGTGGCTCTGGCGACAGGAATGTCCAGAGAGCGGATCTTTCGTGGCATTCAGGAGTTGAGGTCGGACGAACCTTTGGACCCGGCTCGCATCCGGCGTCCAGGCGGCGGTCGTAAGCGGAAGGCCGACACGGACCCGACGCTGTGGCAGGACCTGAATGATCTGGTCGAGCCAACGACTGCGGGGTCGCCTGACGACAATCCTCTGAGATGGACATCGAAGAGCACTCGCAAACTGGCCGCCGAGTTGCAAGCGATGGGGCATTCGGTGAGCCCCAGGATCGTTGCCAATCTCCTGCACGAACACGATTACACGCTGCAGGCGAATCGGAAGACAAGGGAGGGATCTGCACACCCGGATCGGGACGCTCAGTTCGTTTACCTCGATGATCGGATTAGCCAGCAGCAGCAGCAGGGCCTTCCCGTTATCTCGGTGGACACCAAGAAGAAAGAGTTGATCGGCGACTTCAAGAATCCTGGCCGAGAATGGCGACCCAAGGGAGACCCGGAGCGTGTGAAGGTACACGATTTCATAGTGCCTGCTCAGGGCAAGGCGATCCCTTATGGAGTGTATGATCTGAGCCGTGATGAAGGCTGGGTAAGTGTCGGTATCGATCACGACACGGCCAGCTTCGCCGTGAATGCGATCCGAAGTTGGTGGAAGAACATGGGACGGCCCGCCTACGGCACTTCGACGCATCTGCTAATCACGGCGGACGCAGGCGGCAGCAACGGCGCCAAGACGCGGCTGTGGAAGTGGGAGCTGCAGCGCTTTGCGAATCGCACTGGCCTGACGATCACCGTATGCCACTACCCTCCTGGCACTAGTAAGTGGAACAAGATCGAACATCGCCTGTTCTCCTTCATCGCTATGAACTGGCGAGGCAAGCCCCTGGTCAGCCTGGCTGCAACCGTGAATCTCATTGCCGGAACGACCACTCAAGCCGGTCTCCGAGTACGCTCCGAGATCGACAAGCGACCCTACCCTAACGGGGTCAAGGTGACCGATGAACAGATGACCCAAATCGATCTCACTCCGCACGATTTCCACGGCGACTGGAACTACACGATCCGGCCAATGGCTCAACATTGAGATCGACCGTTTATTTATTCGCGAACCCTAAGCTCATCGGCCATTACACGTCGCACACTTCGAAAGCCTGGCGTAACGCCGGCAGCACGTCGCCTTTCGGCCTGAACTCGTGGCCGACGTAGCCCTCATAGCCCGCCCGATCCAGGGCTCGGCATATGGGTCTGTAGTTCAGCTCCTGCTCATCGTCCAGGTCGTTTCTGCCAGGATTCCCCGCTGTGTGGACATGCCCGAAAACGCCCGCGTGCGTTTCGATGGTGCGGATGATGTCGCCTTCCATAATCTGCATGTGATAGATGTCATAGAGGAGTTTCACACGTGGGCTCCCGACGCGATTTACGACGTCTACGCCCCAAGCCGTATGGTCACACACGTAGTTTGGATGATTCACCTTCGAATTGAGCAGCTCGAGGTTGAGGTTGACACCCTTCTCCTCGGAGTAGGGGGCCGCTCGTCTCAGCCCTTCGGCTGTGTTCTCCTTCGCCTCTTCCTCCGACATTCCTTCGACACGATTCCCGCTGAAACAGATGAGCCCAGTGATGTTCCGTTCGGCGGCCAGATCGATAGATGCCTTCAGCTCGTCTTCGATGCGGTCGTGATTTTCACGCTTGTTCAACCCGTCTGTGAGAGCCTGGTGACCCGCTGTGCTGACGACGCGGAGACCGTGACCGCTCGCCGCGTCACAGATCGCGTCAAACTCGGCGCCGCGCCCCCAAACTTCGATCGCCGGATAGCCGATGTCGGCGATGCCTTGGAGGAGTTCATCTTGATCCATCTCCGGGAGAATGGGGACACAGATAGATTGTTTGATGGGCATGGGTTTCTCTCTCTATGATCGGTTCACAATGTGTCTCCGCGCGGAGCACGGGACGAGCGACGCGTTGTGTGTATTAGGGGCAGAGCCCCTGCTACGATCGGGCTCCCGCCCGACCCAACCATGAAACGACGCGAACCGCTCGCCCCTGGGCTCGGCCCGGGGGCATGGTGTTCGCCGACAAGGCTAAACTGGCACTATCGTGGCCTTACAGGCCGCACACGACTCGATGTCTTTCAGATCCCAGGGCGTTGCCCTGGGCTTAGTACTCCTGTTCTCAAATACGGTGACGTATTCTAAGCAGACTTTGCCAAGGGCGTATCGTAGAACCTGAGTTTGTCGATCATCTCCGCGAGATCTGTTCGTGTGAACTTCCATTTGAAGGGTGTGGCGATACGTCCGTAGCGTTCCTGAAAACCGAGGATTCTTGCCTCAAGCTCTTCGAGCGATGCAAATTCGATAGGTGTCAGAGCCTTGCGTTTGAGGATCGAGAAGTAGATCTCGATCTGATTGAGCCAGCTTGCGTGGATCGGAAGGTGAACGGGGTGGATGTTTGGCCACTTCCCCTGGATACGGTCGATGCATGTTTGCCCTCGGTGCGAGGAGCCATTATCCACGATGAGGTAGACTTTCTTTGCCGAGCAATAGGGTTTCCGGCTCATGATCAGGCTCAGGAGCCGGTTGAAGGGCTCGATACCCGAAGAAGACTCACAGAGACCGAAGATTCGACCATTGTGCACGTCGAGAGCAGCCAGATAGGCCAGGGCTCCTTTCCGCTCGTATTCGTGTTCAACGCGTGCCGCTCTGTTCGAGGCTGGCGGTAGGGTAACGTGCTTGCGAGCTCGTGCTTGAATACTGGTCTTTTCGTCGGCAGAAAGTACATATTCCCTCGGCCCTAAAGGCTTTCCTTGCCATTGGCGGTGATACAGATCAAGGACTCTACCTGCTTTGGTTTGGAAGTCCGGGTCCCGTGGGAAAATCCAGGAGCGATGATACCAAGGACGAATCGCGTCCTCGTTCAACCAGCGCCAGACAGTGGCGCCGCTGATCTTGGCAACGAAGCCCCTTTGCACTGCCTCGGCGGCAATCTCGGAACAGCTGAACCGCGAGAGCGGTATCCCGCTCTCGCTCGGTAGTTCACACGCCAGCGCCTTGATCTGAACGACCACCTGAGGGGGGGAAAACCGGGCGGGCGCCCGGGACGAGATCTATCTTCGAGTCCCGAAAGACGCTCTTCGAAAAAGCGCTTACGCCATTTGCTTACGATCGGACGCGGGACATCCAACCGTTGGGCGATAATCTTGTTGGATAATCCCTCGGCGGCGAGAAGCACGATTTTCGATCGGATCACTTGATAATACGATAACGTATATTGTCCAGCCATTCGCTCGAGGTCGACCCGTTCCTTCTCAGACAGTAGCACCACATAAGGCGAACGTCTTGGCATTGTTCTCCTCCTTTTGAAGGAGAACATAAGCTACAAATAATGTTCAGGACATACGTAATAATATTTATGAAACCATGCACTAAGGTATGTCGCGCCGTTGGCGCTCAAAACCAACGACCGGGTTGACGCCCGCCGCCTGTTCGAATACCGATCCTCACGGCGAGCCGTCGTTTCGCCACAGTCCACCGCTATCCGTCTTCCAACAATCCCGCTGTCTGAAGTGGACGCCAGAAAGCATAGTCAGCATGATGCACGATCTGGACGTGGAGCGATCGTGTCACGAGTTCACCTTCACCGGAATGACATCCAGCCGCGTGACAGACCTCCTCGGGCAATCCGATCGTCAGGCAGACATGTGTGCCGTATTGCGTGTGGCGGATGGCAGGATAGCCGGTGCCCGGGGTGTTGGCCTTCCATCGCTTCTGATTCTCGGGGTCGAATTCGTAAGGCTTCCCGACGTCGTGACAGAGGGCACAGGCGATGAGCAGATCGCGATCGACGGGAAGATCGGGAAATTGATCGCTCAGGGTATCGGCGATGACGATGGCGAGTCGAGTAACGCCCCGGATGTGGTCCGTCTGTGTTCCGGACTTGAGTGCGGGTGTGTCGGGATTTCCGGACGCTCGGATCTGATCGATCGAGTCGAAAGAACTTCGGGACAGGCTATATGTCCAGGCGTCGAGGACCTTGCTGCGGAGCTTTTCGTCCTTGATTTCATTCAACTCCGGAAGAGAATCGATCACAGTTTGTTTGATCTGGTCACTCATTGGGGACCTCGGAGGATGTGAACCTCAGGCCTGCGATGTGGCGCCGGCAATGCGCCAGACGCCCCGTTCGTTCTCTGCCGTACCGTCGCAGCCCTCGTAGACGATTCGGTAGGCCTGACCTGTCGGCAGACGATAGATGCACATTTCGGATGACTTCGCTCGATCCCAGCGTCCGCCCGGAGACAAGGCTGGCTTGGTTTCCTTCTCCCAGGTCAGCCCATCTTCCGACTGGGCTCGGAGGATTTGGGCCCGGTTGGTCGCGCTATAACCGGCGTAGTACATGATATATGTGCCTGTGTAGAGCTGGAGAATCTCGCAGGCGAACGCTGTGGCCGTATCGTGTGTTCCCCCATTCGGGACCCTCGTGCCCTCCTCTTCCGTGAATGACAGCCCGTCGTCAGAGATGGCACTGATGATGCCGCGTCCACGCTGTCCACAGTAGAGACGCGTGCGGCCGTCCTGAAGAAACAGAATCCGAGGGGACGAATAGTTCGCGATGGCAGAGGACAATCGATCGCCGGACTCAACAGACCAGGAGAGCCCATCGTTGGAGATGGCGCTGCGGATAGAGCTGGGCTCGGTCTGCGGCCCCGTCGCACACTCGTAATACATTCTGAAACGACCGTCGGATGTGGGAACGACCTCGGAAGACACGACGCGCCACTCTCCCGCGCCGCCGTGTTGCGGGGTCAGACGTACGCCCGGCTCGGGGGTCCAGGCGAATCCATCGGAAGATGTGGCGCTGAGGATGCGGGTAGAGACGTTGTCGTAGTCGTTGGCACCCGCGGGATGTCCCGGACGGGGCAGCATCTGGGTGTAGTACATGCGGAGACTGCGGTCGGGCAGCCTGAGCACGCGAGGAGACACTGAGCCGCAGATCCCGGTCCGAGGAAGGTCAGCCGGCCAGGTTGCCTCTGGGCGTGGATCCGTAGCGTCGTCGGGTGGTGCCTCGATGGAGGGGGTTTCGTCTTTGTGCCACCCGACACCCGGATCGGACGGAATCGCGTGCACGTCGGGAGAAGACGTGGCGGAACGGGAGAGATCGATCATTCGGTTCAGCGTTTATGCAACAGGATACGAGATCGCCGAGGAGGGATAGACAGCCACCTTCGGTGTCTTGCCTCTGAACTGATCCTCCAGCATGTCGCGTGCGTTTCCCCAGACTTCAACAAGCTCGGCGTTGGGATACACATCGCGTACCTCGGCTGGACCGACGACGTCGGACATATAGTAGAATTCAGGGACGTCGGTCTTGACGGGCACAGACTGCTCTTCTCGCTCTCTGTTCTCTTCCGCCCTGGTGTGCTTCTTGTTGATGATACCCATCCGATGATAGCCTACGCCTTCGCTTCCGGCGGCGACGAGGACCTTGGCAGATCCATTCGATGCGTGGAGGGGCCAGAGACCGTGGCCGCTATAGTTGATATCGTGGTCCCGGGGGTACCCTGTTGCAACGACGATTTCGGCGTCTTCGACCATTCGGATGGCGTAAGCCTTACGAGCGATTTCTACCGCCGCTCGATGGGCCTCAACAACATCGCCGACGACCGCCCCCGTGACTTCACGCGCGTTATTGAGGATCAGGAGGCACGTCGCGTCCAGCCCTGCCATTCGAGCCGCTTCTTCGGAGTTGAGACGGAACGGACTCATCTCTTTGCCGGCCTTGGTGAGCCCTTTGCCCAGTGGCCCGACCTCAAAATGGGCGGCGCGGTTAGTGCGATGACTGCAGCAACCTGGGATGACGATCTTGCCTCCGCCGCTGAAGGTCGCCGTCCCATGAGGCGTGGGACCGCCGACGCCGATCTTGAACTCGCAGTCCATGACCCACTGGTTCACTTCGACCGGTACACCGTACGAGGTCGTGCCCACGTTGATGAAGGCATCGTCCATCTCGTTCTGGCGGATCGGGAAGCTTCGAGCGACCTCCACACCGACCTTCTTTGCCTTGTCGGGACCGTGCATCATTCGGTGGCAGCCGTGTGCGATGAAGATGAGAATGGAGCCCTCGTCGATTCCGGCCTGGACGAGCTCTTCGATGATGAAGGGGAGGACGCGTGAGGCCGGTGTCGGTCGCGTAAGATCGTCAACGAGGATGACAGCGCTCTTCCGGCCGCTTGCCATCTCGGAGATCCGCGGTGTTCCGACGGGGTTCGCGAAGGCGTCGCCAACTTGCTCGTCTGTGAGCACCGGCCGAGATTCGAATGCTGCTGTTTCCACTTGCCAGTTTTCGGGGAATGTCAGGTCAACGTCACGATCGCCATACCAGGCTGCCGTCTTGACCGTTACGGTACTCATCAAGTCCTCCTGCTGGTGAATTGTTCGGTTGACCACCCCTCCAACCTCACCGCTTTCCGCCGGACAATCTATGCCGGACAGAAGAAAAAACCATCGCAATATTTACGGCCCTTCAACGTTCTGTCGAGCGTTCGAGCAACTGCTGAAGACGAATGGGAAACTGGTCGACCAGGTCCTTGGGAACGAGAGGCCACCCCTTGGCGGGGCGATGGACCAGGGGTGGCGCGTAGGCTACGTTGGCTCCCATGCGATGCGCGGTGCTCGAGGCGTTCGGCCCGTTGCGGTGCCAGAGTGCGCCGTGCCAGATCAGCACCGAACCCCGACTGCCCACGACGGAGGTCTCGCCGAAGTAAACGCAATTGGCTTCCGGTGGTCTAAGGCGTCTGTGGCTGCCTGGAACGACACGGGTCGCGCCGTTTTCTTCGGTGAAGTCGGTGAGCATCCACATGGTCTGAAGCAGCAGCGGCCAGGGCGGCCAGGGCTGCGGCAGCTGATTCAACGGCCAATCCGAATGGAGACCCCCACCGGGCGAGCCCGGCTGGCACCACATCGTGCAGACGTTGTTGACCAGGTAGAAATCCTCGCCGAGCGCGTGTTCGACGATCTCCAGGACCTCCGGATGGATGCAAAGCGGGGCAAGTTCGAGTATCTGACAAAGGGCGCCTTCGAGTTTGACGTAACCGCCCTGGTCATCCATGAGAGGACGGGCTTGACGGTCAAGACGCTGGGCTTCTGCGGGATCGATTGCGTCCTTCAGGACGCAGTAGCCCCTCTCGGCGAGATCGGCCTTGGCCTCGTCGAGGCTCACGCGTCTTTGAAAGCGCCCTCGGTCTGGACGCGATCGTGAATCTGCGAGAATTCTGCCGAGCCGTCGTCATTCCAGACCGTGCTTCGGATGCCACGCACGTTGCCCTCGGCGAATCCGGTCAATGCGACGGCGCCTGGGATCGATGGGGTGTACCATTTGCCCCCGGCCGGGAGGTCTAGGATGCCGACGTGTTTGGGTAGTTCGGTCTTTGGCCGGGCAGCGAGCGATTCGAGCACGTCTTCGTCGACGTCGACGCCCAGACCGGGTCCTTCGGGAACCGGCGTGCTACCGTCGCTGACTTCAAGGCGACCACCGGTGACGTCCTCCTCGCATTGATCGTCGAGGTTGGTCGAGTGAGACACGTTAGGAATGACTGCGCCCAGGTGCATGGCCATCGCCTTCGAAAGGGTACCCCCAGTGAGCTGGATGACCGTGGACAGATTCGCGACCGAGGCCGCATAGCCGCGTTTGATGGAGGTGCCGATACCCATTTCACCGATCATGTAGAGATCGGCGCATCCACCCAAGATCTCGGGCCCGGTGCCGAGTCGAGGGGTGTGCATGAGGATGGCGACAGAAAGCTGAGATCGAAGGAGACGCCAGCCTTCGAGATCTTCGGGGACGAGCGGATCCTCGATGATTCCGACAACGGGCGACTCGGCCAGTTCGTGTACGATGTGAACGACTTCGTTGCGTTTTCGGTTGTGGTTCAGGTCGTAGTGAACCTTGAAGTGGGAGGGTAGGACGTCTTCAGCGGCGCGCGTCTGCGCGAATACACAGTGATGAGCGCACGTGTGCATCTTGAAGAGGTGGTAGCCTTCGTCGACGGCACGTTGGAGCTCGAGGGCGAAGTCTTCGGGAGCCGCGGGTCGTGTCCAGGCAGCTACGGGCACGCGGTCTCTGACCTTGGGACCGATGAGTTTGTAAGCGGGAACTTCGAGGTGTTTGCCGACGACGTCGTAGATGGCGCCAACGAGACCCGTAGACAGGTCGGAAGCGAGAAAGTCGGCGGGTGACCGATCGGTCATCCCGTCGATATCGGATTCCGACAACGAGATGTGACCACGGGAGTCGCCATAGCCGACGATACCGTTGTCGGTCGTCACGCGGAAGATCGTTTGTGTGTCGATCCCGCTGAAGCGGACCTCGTGACCGGCGTTGCGCGAAGCCAGTCGCGGGTTGATGTGGATGACTTCGACGTTGGTGATTTTCATGGTGATTTCGAAGGAATACGGCAAAGCGTCCCCGTGCGGAGCACGGGGACAAGCCCTCGCTTCGTTCCTTTAGCTATGTTAGGCGTCTCGCTCGCCCCTGTGCTCTGCACGGGG
Source organism: Candidatus Latescibacterota bacterium (assembly GCA_965198115.1). Classification (GTDB taxonomy): domain Bacteria; phylum Latescibacterota; class UBA2968; order UBA2968; family UBA2968; genus UBA6620. The sequence continues at coordinate 6,483,515 of OZ240241.1, forward strand.
GCGCTGGAAGAACACTGGTTTCCTATTCTGACACCTCGAACCGCTCCGATTCGGTCGGCTTCGACCACAGATCTGGCGCACCCTTCATGATGGCCTCCCGCTCCGGGCTCACCTTCCACGCATCGTAGATTTCGTTGCTCTCCCAGGTGACGAGTGTCGTGATCTGCGTCTCATCGGTGTGAGAGTATAGGGTGATCCGCTTCAAGAAGCCGGGTGCCTTGCTCTGAGCGCCCCCGTTGCGATTCAGGAGATCGCGTGCTTCCTGGATTTGGTCTGCGTGTGCCCAGTGGTGGGTCAGTACTCCGATCATTGGTTCCCCCGTATATCTCGAATTGCTCACCGTTCACCCGGTGCTCCATTGCTGACAGCCGTCCTGGGTGAGAGTGTCATCCCGGTGGTGTGCTGAGCCGGGATCCATTCTCCGAGCACGATTGTACCGCACGGGAGTTCAAAAATAAGGCTATATCCGGATCTCTCAACGAGATGAAGTGGGTGAAGGTGCCGTGGTTCCTGGCATGGGGGCGCGGTTAGCGTGTGCGGAACCTCTTCGGAATCTGCTCAGGGATGTTTATGTCTCCGACGGTAAGGAAGATCATATCGTTGAATGCGTCGAGTGTGCGGAATCCGCTGGCTCGGTTCTTGACGATTTGGACGATTCGGTTGAGGCCTTCGGCGATGGCGTTGGTAAGACGCGTGTTCACGAATGCGAGGACGCCGAAGAAGTGCTGTCGCAGGGTCCTGACGAACTTTCGCAGGGGTTCAAGTCGACTTCTGAGTGCGGACGTCGTCCAGCATTTCAGGAAGCGTTCGGCAGCCCAGGGCGCTTTGTATTCCCAGAACTGCTCGAACTCGTCCTTGAGTCTCCAGGCTCTATAGATTCGGTAGTTCGCCTTCTCCAGTGCTTTGAGTGTCCGAGTATCCCCTCTGGAGCGTGTCGCTGAGTGCCGGTAGAGGAGCCATCGGAGGCCCTTCATGGCTTTGCGCTCATCCGGGGCAGCTTTACGCCACTGGTCCTTACGGACCTCGTCAACGGCGGCATTGAGAGCCTTGACGATGTGAAAGCGATCGAGGACCAGCTTGGCATTCGGACAGTGTTCCTGGATGGCTCCGATGTAAGCTTCGCTCATGTCGCAGCAGGCCCACTCGATCTTGGATCTCTGGTAGGGACTGAGAGCCTCTGTGAAGAACCGATCGATCGTTTTACGCGCCCTGCCGCGGCCAACCCACACCACGCAGGAGCGGTCCAGATCGTAAACGAGCGTGGCGTACCTGTGACGCTTGGCGTAGGAGATCTCGTCGATCCCGATGGTTTTGAGCCCTCGGATACGATGACCTTCACGAAGCCGCGTGATGGATCGGTGAAGGAGATCCGACAGCGTCGAGGCAGAGATGCGCAGTAACTCGGACGCCGCCTTCTGCGTCATGGTCTGGCAGTAGCGCAGCATGGCATACTCGAAGCGATACGTCACCCGAGAGAACCGCTCCGCCCACGGAATCTCCTCGACCACACGACCGTGGGTAGGACACCGAATCTCCCGAGGATGGTAGAGAAGCCAGACCCTCCACCCGCACACCGGAATGTCACGCCACCGACGCGGATGGGGCATTGTGCGGACGATTTTACCTCGACGGCCGCACTCCGGACAACAACAACCATTCTTATGTGGCTTTACGGCGATGACGACGCAGCTTCTCCCCTCAAACCACCAGCTGACAACACGGAACCCCTTGAATCTCAGCAGTTTCGATAGTAATCTGCTCCCGGTCATAGGTCGCACCCCCTTCGCTTTGATTGTCCTACACACACAACCAAGCGTAGGGAACGATCTATGACCTTGTCATTCTATAGTTTCACCGTTGAGAAACCCGGATAGAGCCAAAAATAAGCCCCCTTCGACAGGCTCAGGACAGGCGGCTCAGGAGCGTACCGGGGTGACTTCGGTTTCCCAAGGGTACTGCAATTCTCTCACTTCTCCAGATAGTGTCCCGCCACCTTCCGCAAGGCAGCAACCGTATCCTCGATGTCCCGATCCGTGAAACTGGGACGCATGCCCAGTTGAATGCCTCGTCCCATCAACGCCTCCCCGTTCGGACACCGTGTCTGTTCATAGTCGATCGGGGTATCGCGGTCGTGGTCCAGGGGAAAAAGGCTGTCGCCATAGAGGTCTGGCTTGGCGAGAAAGGGGTTGCGGTAGAGCGGGCCTTCACGACCTGAACCGATGTAGGGGCCCATGAAGGGGACCCCCTCGGTGGATACGGCTTCGGCGAAGTCGTAAGCAGTGCAGCCAAGCCGTTCGGTGTCGATCGTTAAGCTCAGCACCCAGTAGGTGTGGCGGTCTCCCTCGCGGACCCGCTGAGGCGTAAACACGTCGAGGTCGTTGACGCCGTCGATGATGGCGTGTGCTGCTTGGACCTTGCGCTCGATATAGCCGTCCAGTCTCTCCAGCTGGGATAGTAGGACCGCAGCGGTCATTTCGTTGATCTTGTAGTTCGGCGCGAGAAAGTAATTGGCGTAAGGACGTCCTTCGAGGGGACCCTTGGGGCGCGGAAGAGCAGCATCGCGAAACAGAACAGCGCGTCCCCACAGCGCCTCGTTGCTGGTAAGGACCATACCACCACCACCCGCGGCGAGGTGCTTGCTACCGAAACTATAGCCGGCAATGTCACCGATCGAGCCCACACGCCGGCCCTGGTATTCGGTGTCGTGCGCCTGTGCACAGTCTTCGATCAGGACAAGCTCGTGACGGTGAGCGATGTCTTTCAGGTCGTCCATCGCACAGGCGTTCCCGAACAGATGGACGGCTATGATGGCGCGTGTGCGGGAGGTGATCTTGGATTCGACGTCGGCAGGGTCGAGGGTGTAGGTGTCGTCGACGTCGGCGAAAACGGGAACGCAATTCTGCAGCAGGAGGCCGATGACGCTGCCGCCCGAGGTCCACGGTGTGACGATGATTTCATCACCTGGATCGGGATTGATGGCGGCGACGCACGTGTGCATGGCCGATGTGCCGGAGTTGACGGCCACGCCGTGGCTCACTCCGTGTCGAGTAGCGAACGCTGTTTCGAACACCTCACGGCTGTCGCTGTTGAATCCGGATCGAAGTACCTCGGCGGCGGCCTCGATGTCTGCATCGCCGTAGTCGTGGGTGGGACCCTCGAAAGGATCCGTACGAACAGGTTGCCCACCGTGTAGCGCCAACGTCTCAGCCATAGGGGTTCGCTCGGAGGATAAGTTGTTAGCTTGTCAGTCGTCAGGAAAGACTGGAGAATCTCACGATCGCGTAATTCGGGAAACCTACACGATGTGGTGAGGTCGATCATTCGGGCTTCGGGGACTTTGAACACGAAGACACGAAGGGAAACTTGGAGGGTTAACCACCGTTCATCCTGAGTAAACGTCTGGCAAGACCTAAAGGTTGTCCTTACACAAGGTATTGATCGTTGTATCGAAGGACGAGCGGTGTCTGGGCCCAATGTATTGACGTAGCCTGGCTGACAACTCTAGTTAAGCGCAATTGACGAAATGGTTCGCTCCTTCGTCATCCAAAGGCAGGTCGACCCAGGCACCATTTCGATGATGGGAAACGTGGAAGGCCGAAATGGCCTCCGCGACATTAATCGCATCGCTCGGGTTGTAGGAGAAGGGCGCGGTGTCGTCAAGCCACTCGACGATTCCTGCGACGGCGCGGTCCATCGAACTGGGGCCGGGAGGCACGGGTGAAAATTGTTCTACGTTCCCGGCCCAGTCGTCGATGGCGACGGCGTTTCCGTCGGTGATCGCTCTGGCCTCTGTTCCGTTGATGGCGATGTAGAAGGGGCTGCGTGAATAATCGGATGCATCGACGGTGACCATCAGCCCGCCTTCCATTCGCATGATTCCCCACGCTCCGTAATCAGCGAACTCGTCGCCGCGACAGTCGGGCTTGCCCGCGAAGTCGAGCGTACCTGTCACTGCCTCGATCTGTCGCCCGACGTGCATGTGCATGGCGTCGATAACGTGCGTGCCGACGCCTGATAGGCGACCTGTGGGCCACGCAATGTTCACAGAGGTGAGATCGCCCAGATCTCCGTTTGCAATCCGGTCACGAAGCTGATGGCCGTTCGGATTGAAGCGCCGGTTGTGGTTGATGACGAGCAGGGCGTCGCGCTCCCGACACGCTTTGAGCATAGCCCGCGCTTCTGCGGCTGTTGTGGCGATCGGTTTCTCACAGTAGACGACTCGCGCTTCTGCTTCGAACGCACCAATCGTCATTTCAGCGTGAACAGGGGCATAGGTCGCGACGCTCACGATGTCGAGCGATTCCTTTTCCAGCATTTCCTGCCAATCGTCGTAAACGTTGGCATTCGTCCGCGCCTGAAATCGATCACGGCGGCCCTGGTCCCGACTGCTTCCCGCGACGATGTCGATCTGATCGTGGCCGTTCAACGCAACCAGATGCGTTCCGTCCAGGTCTTCGACAAGCTGACCCAACGCATCACCAGAAATCTGATCGGCCCCACCGATGAAGCCGAGACCCATGATGCCTGCTCGATATCTCTCTGCCATAGCTCTCAATCCTTTGTGTGACAGTGCAGATTAGGAAATTATGAAAATAGGGAATCGGGAAATTTCCTAATGCGCCAATTTCCTAATGGTCTCAGACCCACCCGTGTTCTTGGTTGATCCGCAGACCCGATGTCTGCGTGTTCCACGAGAGTCCGCTGTCGAGGACGACTTCACGTCCGGTGATGGCGGACTGCTCGCCCGCGTAGAGGATTTCCATGATGTGACGGCCCCAGTGACCGTCGGTAGGCGGCTCGAGATCTTCGCGGATAGCTTTGGCGAAGGAGCCCCACTCGTGGTGCATATCCTCTTCCTGATCGTCGAAGGGGACGTCGTGCCAGTCTTCGTCGCGACCGACTTTTACGTATTTCTCGTAGTGCTGACAGAACCGAAGGGTCCCGTTCGCGCAGATGACGTGACACTCGTGACAGGGCCCGCCGTTCGCGTAGCCGATGGCAATGGCGTGGCCGGCGAGACCGTTTTTGTAGCGGATGAAGGCGCTGGCCGAGTCGTCGCCGGCCTGATAGTGGGCGCGCGTTCCGATGGATGCTGAGACCGATGCCGCCTGAGATCCCATGACCCAGGTCAGGCGGTCGACGACGTGGACGCCGTTGGTCAGCCACATTCCGCCGCCGTGATAACGGCTCCGATACTGGGGCCGTCGCCCTGGGTAGCTCCAGTTTTTGGTCATGTAGCTGATGGCGGTGATGACGGGTCCGAGTTCGCCCGAATCGAGAATCTCTTTGGCTTTGAGGCTCGTGCCATAGTAGTGCATGGACAGACCCAGCATGAGCTTGACACCGTTTCGATCGGCCGCTTCGATCATTTCGTCGCACTGCTGAATGTTGATGGCCATCGGCTTTTCGACGAGGACGTGCTTACCGGCGTTGCAGGAGTCGATGACGAGTTGGTGATGCAGCTGGTGTCCTAGAACGACCCCCACTGCCTCGATGCTGTCATCTTTGAGGAGATCGGTGTGGTAGGAATAGCTCTTCGGAATGTCGTACTCGCCCACATGGTGCTGCCGCCGATCTTCGAGTAGATCGGCGACGGCGGCGACTTCGACGTTGTCGAGCGTCGAGATCGCGCCACAGTGCTTTCTGGCGATACCGCCGAGTCCGATGATGCCGACACGAAGGGTGCTCATTGCGTCTCCTTAAACCTTTAGACCACCCCTCACATTCGTTCGGGGCAGGCTACACACACGGAAAAGACAACCACGAAATACACGAACGGGTGCGTACATCGGCATCGAGGCCCTATTCGAGGATGAGAATCGAGACAAATCGATACGGTAGGGGTCGACCCGGTTGCCCACACTGCTTCAACTGATGAAGACAAATCGCATTCGATAAGCACACCCGAGCTACATAGGACGGGGAGCTGGAGCTCCCATGGGATGTGGTCCGTTCGCGACGGGGTTCTGCCGCGCGTGGTCGTAGACGGCGTCCTGGACCTCGAGGATCCGGACGGCCTGCGCAATCGAGGGTGTGAACGGTTTCCCTTCAGCGATCGCGTCAAGGCCCTTCTCCAAGATGGCGGTCATGCGCGAGCCGTGTGACAAGTCCTCGTGAACAGTGATGCCGTCGGAAGTATGGACCTCGACGTGAGGTTTGCTGTCGTGATCGTAGAGTTGAAAGATCTGGGCGCGTGTACCGATGAATCTGAAGAAGTGATCGCCGCTTCTGCCATTGGCACCACCGATCGACCAACTGTAGCCGGATTCGATGATGCCGGTGACCCCGGAAGCCGTTCGCAACATCCCGACACCCGAGTCCTCTACCTCGCGCCGGTGCTGAGCGTTGGAGATGACGGCACCCACCACCGTGACTTCATCGTCTCCAGCGAATTGAAGAAACGTGTCGATACCGTGAGCCGATTCCGTTGCCCAGCACCCGCCGCCCGATATGGACGGGTCGTTGTGCCAGTAGGACGGCGTCGGATCATAACGCTCGGGCGGACCATTGTTGAGCCGGCTACTGTAAAGTACGAGATCGCCGAAGGTCCCGTCTGCAATCGCTTCTGATACGATCTGAACGACGTGGGATTCCCGATTCGGAAGGGTCAAGGCACTGATGATGCCCGCCTTTTCGGAGGCCTCGGCCACCGGCCGGATACGGTCAGCACAGTCCGCAAAAGGCTTGTCGAGCAGATAAGGGATGCGACGATCGACGCACGCCTGAATGTGATCGGGAATTTCGGTGTGCTTGCCCGTGACGATGGCGGCGTCAGGTTTCGTCTCGTCGAGACAGGTTGCGGCTGTTTCGAAGCCGGGACAATCGAGTTCTTCCACCAGTCGTTGCCGGGGCTCTTCTTCTGGATCGAACACACCGACGAGGTCGTGACCCATGTCGCGCACTTTGAGCGCGATGCTTCGACCGTGGTGACTGAATGAGAGCGCGGCGACTTTCATACGCTACGTCCCGAAGAGATCCTTGAAGACTCCGATGCTTTCGTGGAATCCGTCTTCGAACGTGCCGTTTTCGGGCCGGTAAACACTCTCGTAGGAGATGCCTCCCTCGTAGCCGTCACGCTTCAGGGCGTCGGCGATGTCATTCATGTAAGCCGCTACGTCGCCCTGACCGAGTGGGCGGAAGTCGACGGTCGCGTGTGAGATGTTGGTAACGGCATCTTTGATGTGGATGTGGCCGATGTGTTCGCGGATCTGCTCGTAGGCATCGGGATAAGGGATGTCAGTGCAGTACATCGTATTGGGGATGTCCCATAGGACTCTGAGCCTGGGCGAGCCGATCTCCTCGATCAGTTTCGCGGCCAGCCATCCAGATGTGATCATCGAATTATTCCCGGTCTCGCCGACGAGGGTGATGCCTTCCTCCTCGGCGATCGAGACGGGCACCTCCATCAGCCGAAGCAGACGATCCCACGCCCCACCGCTGACGATCCAGTCCTGCGCACCGTTCGATCCGAAGATGATCATCTCCTTACGACCACTCATGATGCGAACCATCGACACGTCGAGCGCCTTGGCCATTCTGATGCACCGTTTCAACCCGTCGACATGCTCGGTGAAGGTCGGCCCGTCCAGGTCTGTCTCGAGGACAGGCAGTCCCGCGAAATTGTGGCGCGATATGCACGAAACGGTCACGTGGTGCTGGTCGAGGAAGCCGCGCATGCGCCCGATCTCCTCGACGTTGTGATCGCCAACTTCGCGGTCCCAGACGTACTGGAGCTCGGCCTGCGACAGTCCTGCGTCGGCCAGCACGTTCACCGCGTGTTCGAAATCCTGGCTAATGCCGTCGGTGATAACTCCCAGTTTCATGCACCGACCTCGGTACGTCGCCTTTGACCTCGATGTCGAGCATGTCCTCGAAGATCTTGATGATGGCCCAGTTGGCTTCTTCCGGTCGAAGGCTGATGCCTGCTTGAAACAGCTCCGCGGCGGCGTTTCCGGAAACCAGAGGAACACCGAATTGGCGAGCGAGATTCCGCGCAATGCCGAGGTCCTTGTGCATCGTTCCGATCCCGCTCTGGCCAACGAAGTTGCGTTCCATGATGTTCTTGGTCGTGTCCTTGAACAGAAAGCTGCCGACGACGCTCGTAGCGATGACCCGGTAGAGCGTTTCCGGTGCGACACCCGCTTTGACTCCGAGTGCGAGGGTTTCGAAGATGCCGGCAAAAGTAGTCCCGACGAGGACGGCAAGCGACGCCTTGACGGTTTGTCCGAGGCCGACGTCGTGGCCGACGTGGAAGATGTTCCCGCCGACCGCGTCGAGAATCGGCCGTGTTTTCTCGAAGACGTCCGGCTCGGCCGCCACCATCATCGTGAGCGTTCCGGCAGCTGCTCCCGGGGCTCCGCCGCTGACGGGGGAATCGACGACATCGATGTTCCCATCCTGGAGAATCCTGGCGGCGGCTTCCAGCTCGGAGCGTTCGATCGTCGCAGAGCAGATGAAGGTCGATCCCGGATTTAACCCAGCGATGAGCCCGTCGTCACCCGAGACGACTTCCATAATTTGCGCGCCGTTCATGACCATCACGAACACGAAGTCGGAATGTTCGCCGACCTCTCTCGGGGTTTTCGCAGCGCGTGCCCCGTCTTTCACGAAGGGGTCGAGCTGTTCGGGTCTGACGTCGAAAAGGGTGAGATCGTGTCCTGCAGCCATAAGATTACGGGCCATCCCCGAACCCATGTCACCCACACCAATCAGTCCAACTCGCGCCATTCTGCCTTGCCCTCTCCTTATAGATGAATATTCACGAATAATCGTGTGACACCTCTGACACCGTCACACTGAGCGCGGTTCGAAGTGTCGGTTCTCGAGGTCTGTGCTGATGCACGGTGCTATGGTGGATCCGCATGCTGGGGATGAGCGCCGTCCGGTAATGCGGGAACATCGATACCCGCCTTCGGCAACGTGCCGTCCATTTCCTGCTGAGGGTGCGCGACGGGGCCAGCCGCGCAGATGTACATCATTACCAACCGCTCTTTGCCGAGATTACTGAGCTGGTGGTAGGTCCCGGGTGGGATGAAGATGGCCTGCCCGGCCGTGACGGTCTGACGTTCCTCGCCCAGGCACATCTCACCCGATCCCTCTATGACGACGTAGATCTCTTCCATCTCCTGGTTGTGCCACGGCACCTGTCCACCGTTCGGCTCGATGGTCACGTGGCCGACCGAGAATGTTTCCGTTGGGATCGGCGTTCCCCCACCCGCCAGCGGTTGCGTTCGCCGCCTGGCTGGAAAGAAGCGTCCCTCGATTTCTCTGATATCCGATACGATCATCCAAGACCTCTATAGTGCGCGTGCTTCCTCGGCGTTTTGACCGAAGCAGAGGCGGTAACCGTTAAGATCAAGGGCGATGAAGTCGCGCATCCCATATTCCTTGTCTTCCGGAGGATCCCAGATTACGACCTCGCGTGCTTTTAACTCCTCGTAGATCTCATCCACGCCTTCGACATTGACGTAAATGCCTCCGCGGTCTCCGGCATTCCCAGAAGCCGTGTCACTCTTGATGAAGTCGATCGCGAAACCGTCTCGAACAACGATCGAGTAGAACGGTGGGTCGCCCCAGATCAGTCTTACATCGAATCCGAGCTGATCTCTGTAAAACTCGGCGGCAGCCATTACGTCAGGAACGGCCAGCATGGGATCTGTGGCTTTGATCCTGCCCACAGCGATGTTCAGTCGGCGGCAGCCGACTCTCCCTCCGATTCCATTCGTTGCTGTTCCTCGATGACCAACGCCATCCACTGCTTCATGTAGAGGCCGTGGTCTTTCCAAGCGGTGGCGCTGATGAGATTGCCGTCGATGACGAAGCGCTCGTCGACGAAGATGCCGCCGCAGACTTCGAGGTCGAAGCGGCACTTCCGCACGCACGTCATTCGGCGGCCTTCGACACATCCGGCCCTGGCGGGAATCTCGACGCCGTGGCAGACGCTGGCGACGGGCTTGTTGTGCTCGAAGAAGTATTGCGTGATGCGGATGAGGTCCGGATCGTCGCGGATGTATTCGGGTGCGCGGCCGCCCGAGAAGAAGATGCCGGCGTATTCAGACGGTTCTATGTCACGAAAGGCGATGTCGGCCTTGAGGGTGTAGCCTTCGTACTCGCGAGTGATGTCCCAGCCCTCTTTGATTTCGTGGAGGACCATGTTGTAAACCCGGGCTTCCGGGCCTGCGACGACGGGTTCGAAGCCATCCTCCTCTACGCGAAGAACCGGGTAGAGCGTGTCGACGGTTTCGGATGCTTCACCGATGATGATGAGTACTTTTCCCATTGAGTACCTCCCTGGCGATCGTGTTTTCAGCGGCCCAATAGGTACCGACGAGCTCACGGAATGTCAACGCAGATAGGCCGCGGACGAGCAATGTGGAGGCTAAGATTACGGTCAGTAAAGGGAGAGATGGTGGCCTTCGCCGGGGAACCAGATGCAGTCGACGACGAAGGAGATGCCTACACCGGTGAAGTAGCCGAGCATGAGGCCCATGAAGAAGGGGGCTGCGCGGCGGTAGAGGCCAATGCCGCCAAAACGGAGGATGGCCTGTTTGGCGAACCAGGCGATGAAGAGAGAGAAAATCGTAATGTTGGCAGGATAAGTCGTGGCGGATACGAACCCGATGGGGTGAAGTGGGAAGGTGGGGTAGGCATAGCGAACCATCATGTTGGCAATGGTCGTCACGACACCTAGGAGCGACCAGAGAGCCAGTTCCCGCTTCAACCCGAAGGGATCTTTGATGTAACCGACTGCCCTGTCGAAAGTACCCTGAACCGAGCCGGCATAGATGCCGCCGAAGTTATAGGCGCCGATCTGGTATCCCGACGTGATGGCATAGTAGGCGCTGCCACCCGCGACGACGACGACGGCGATGGCGACAGCCAATGCCAAACGCCGGCGATCCTCCCGTACCTCGTCGAAGAGCCGTGAAGAATTAGCCATGGGTGCCATCAGGGCGGTCTTGAGGTCTCGGTGCCAGGTTCGGGTCATGGCGAGGGCGACGAGGCTGGAGGGCTTGGTCTGCGCCAGGTCGACGACGTGGACCGTGGCGAACTGCGCGTGGATGGGACGGCTGCTGATCAGACCCGTCTCGATGGAGATGCGGGACATTCCAAGCCAGACGATGAGGACGAAGAAGAGGAAGACCGTTGCGAAATAAAGGGTCATCCCCGAGGCCACGCACCAGGCGAGGATGAAGAGACCGCTGATGATCCAGGTGTAAAGGGCAGTGCGATAGGAAAGAAGTTCGCCTGAATCGTCGATCCCGGTGTCCTTCCAGATAGCCTTTCGATAGACGTCCTTCAGGTGCCCCCGCGCCATCCATAAGCCCCAGGGAATCAGAACGCAAAAAGCACCGAGTCCCTGCCAGTTCTCGAACTGAGAGGTGTCCCCTCGCGGGGGGCCGAGTTCGAATCCCAGCCTTTGGAAGATGCCAATCTGGAACGTGAGGAAAAGGAAGTAGACGATGATACTGAAAGAGATCTCCAGCTCGATGAAGTAGGAGACGCCGATGATGAGCGGGTAAAACCGTGTGTGAATCGTAGGAAACTCACGCCCCAATGAAATGTGGCCGAACTGTCTGGGAATGGTTGGGAACAAGGGAACGAAGTAGCCGATCATGTTCCAGAGGATTGGGAAGATGGCGAATGCGAAACCGAGCCAGAAGATCGGACGGTTCAGGATTCCGACCGTGAAAACCTTTGGGCTCGCGATCGGCCATGGCGAGCGGCAGGGCCATGAGCGGAAACGTGAGACGCTCGTGTTCGATCCATTGCCTTCTGAGCATGGCGACGGCAGAATAGCAGAAGCATCCAATGGCACCCACCAGGGACAGACGCCAGAAAAGCGGTGTCGTCCAGGCTCCCCAGGGGATGGGGGCACCTGCGGGAAGTCCTTCATAAAACCATCTTGCTGCGATTCGATCCGTGACAACAGCCCAGTCGACCAGATAGGGATGGAGTTCGGTCGACCAGGCGTTTTCCGGGGTTGGGAAGTAGTAGGGTGCGGCGATATTGGCCAGCATGTGGGCCATGAAGTAGCTGGGGAGAGCTGAACCGATGCTTGCCATGGCGAAGATGACGAGGAGCTCGACGCGTGAAAGCATGGCGGAAGGACGAATCTTCTGGATGATCTTGTTGAGGAAGACGGTGATGATGATGAAGGGGACCACGACGCCCCAAGGGAGGTGGTCCTGTGCCATCTTGGTCACGTGGCCGATGTTGCGGGTGTAATGACCACCCCAGGCCATGAAGGTGACGCACGCTGTGCCGAGAAGCATGGCGCGCGCGGTGACTGGGTGCGGCCTGGGGTCGAGGTCGGTCTGTGGGGAGGTATCGGAGGGAACGACGGACACGATCAGCGGGGGGGCAAGGCGTCTTCTATGGCCCGCGCTACCTGGTCGGCCAGGACGTCGGATCCACCTTCGGTGAAGTGGACGTTCGCCGGCTGCTGAATTTTGTCGAGCCGCTCGAAGGCGAAGGTGTAGAGATCGTTGATTCGGATGTTGCGAGCATCCGCGACGCGTCTTGCCGCCACGTTGTAGCACGCGGCATCACCTTTGACGCGGCCGTTTGCACCCTCGGGAACGGGTGTGGTGGATGCCCAGATGAGGACGGCACCAGTAGTGGCAAGACGATCGGCTATCGCTGCGAGGTTCTTCTCGTAGTCCTCGATGGGAACCTGATAGCTCCCGACCTCGGGAGACACCATTTGACCATCGTTATCGATGATCTTCAGATCGTGAAGGCCGAAATTGTAGTGGATGACGGACCACGGACCTCCAGCGATCATTTCATCCAGATGTTCCACGCCACGACTGGACGGCCCGCAATTGATAGCGGGGCGAAACACATTCGCTATACCTTCGAGCTTGGCTCGAGTAGGTAGCGTGTAACCGACGGAGATGCTATCCCCGATCAGAAGAACAGAGTGGAGCGAAGGATCGACGTCGGGTGGGGCGAAAGTGGGGTTCTCTTCCGCACTCACTTCGTGTTACCAAGGATCGACGTGGCGAGTTCCATGGTCTTGATGGCCTCGTCGAGGTTGGCAGCGGGAAGACCGACGGGGCGGTCGCTTTTGATGCACTCTATCCAGAAGCGGTTCTGCTCTTCAGTACCGTTCGTGGGTCCCTTCTCGATCGGATGGGATTCGCCGTGGACGAAGACTTCGCCGCTGTGGACGCCTTCCATGTAGACAGAGATGTCGTGGCCGTGGATCTCGTAGCGCTCGAGACGGGCATCGGTCGTGTAGTTGTGGCTGAGCTGGGCGATGACGCCGTTTTCGAAGACGACGAGCGCAGCGTGGACGTCCCTGTAGGCGGACATGGATCGACGGGAGACACCGTGTACTTCGGCGACATCGGCGCCGGCAAGGGCGCGTATGGTGTCGATCGAGTGAATCGGCGTTTCGAGAAGCATCTGATCGAGGAACTCGCGGGGGAAGATGCCCGAGTCCGCAATCCGGGTAATGCTTTTGTGGAATTCGCCGACCAGCTGCGTAATCGGGCCGCGCTCGAGGACCTGCTCACGAGCCTGGACGATGACGGGATGAAAACGCCGGTTCCAACCGATCACGACTTTCGCGCCCGACTTGTCGGCCGCGTCTTTGAGGCCACGCGTCTCGTCGACCGTCAGGCCGGGTGGTTTCTCGATGAGGGTGTGGACGCCTCGCTCGATGCAGGGGAGGGCAACCTTCCCGTTCAAGTAGGCGGGCGTGGCGACGACGACCGCATCGATACCGGCGTCGAGCAGGTCATCGACGGACGTGTATTGAGTTTCGATGCCGAATTCCTGGGCAGCGGCTTCCCTGCTCTCGTCCACGGGGTCGCACAAGGCCGCGAGCTCGACATCATCGAACCCTTGTAGAATCCGAAAGTGGCCCTTGCCTCTGCCTCCACACCCGATCAACGCGACGCGAACTTTCGACATAGCGTTCTCCTCTCAGTTCTCTGATATCCAGCTATCTTCCGTGTAAGGCTCACGATCGAACATTTTGGTGCGTTCGGGATCCGCCCGATCTATCCACTCCTGGGGGATAGCCTGTGTATAACGATGGGGCGGCCCCGACTCCTTGAAAATGTCGATCGTAAAGATACGATACGCCTGCGGCGAGTCGAGGGGTTTAGGCTCGACGCCGTGGAACATTCGAGCGTTCAGGTAGACGAAACTGCCAGGCGGGAGCTCGAGATGGACACACTCGAGTTTTCTCCCCGCTTCCGTGTCATAAGCACCGGACAGCATGGCTTCGGGCGTCGCCTCTTGTATCGGGGCAACGCGATGACTGCCCGGAATGACGCTGAGACTACGGTCGCCTTTCTTGAATCCGTTTGGATAGTAGAGGATCTGGATGTAGTAACGATGACGCTCGGCGTGGTTGATCGGGTTCTCGTGTTTCCAGTGGTGATGGTCTTGGTGAAATGGAACGCGTGGCGACGCGCGCATCGCCAGGTTCATGGCTGAATGGCAGAAGTGATAGTCGGGCTCGATCGTTGCCGCGAGGAGGGCCCTCACGAGTGGTGCGTCGATGAAGGCATCCCCCCACTGCCCGCGATCGTTCCACGGGCGAATGAAGTATTGCGTCTCATTCTCCCGTTCTTCGGGTGATGCGTTCAGAAAGTCGGCAACTGGCTGCGAGGTGATGATCTCTTCGACGAGGCCTTCGCGCGCTTCGTCCGTCATGGCGTCGTGGAAAGCCACGTAGCCGTCGCGATGGAAATACTTGATCGCGTCTTTCGATGGCACGTCAAAGCGGAAGGGGTTAAGCGGTCCGTTCACGAATTCGGTGTCTCCTCGCTTAAACGACACCGTTCTCTTTCATTTTCTGCACCTCGGTCTCGCCGAAACCGAATTCGGCGAGGATTTCGTCCGTGTGTTCGCCCCTTTCGGGTGTGCCTCGATAGGGCATATTCGGTGTGCCGCTAAGGTTCGTGGCGTTCCGGACCACTTTGTGGCGGCCGATGGCGGTGTTGTCGACCTCGCGCGCCATGGCGAGATGCTCAACCTGGGAATCCGCCCACATTTCATCCATCTTATAAATCGGTCCGCAGGGGACACCCGCTTCGTTCAGGATGTCGATCCATTCGGCACTCGTCTTCTTGATAGTACAAGCTTCCAGATCCGCATTGACGGCATCGCGGTTATCGGATCGCAGCAGTCCATCCGTATACCGTGGGTCGTCGATGAGATCGGGCACGTCGAGTGCTTTGCAAAGCCGTTGCCAGATCAACTCACCCGCCGTGGCGATGTTGATGTAACCGTCCGATGTCTGGAAGACGCCGGTCGGAATGCTCGTCGGATGGTCGTTGCCAGCTTGCCCCGGTACCTCCTCGGCGATGATCCATCGTGCGGCTTGGAAATCGAGCATGGCGATCTGGGCTTCGAGCAGTGAGGAGTGGACGTGCTGGCCTTCGCCCGTTTCCTCACGCTGAAGGAGCGCGGTGAGAATACCCAAAGCTGTGTAGAGTCCAGCGGTGAGGTCTGCGACGGGAATGCCGACGCGAACGGGGCCCTGACCGGGTAGACCGGTAATCCACATGAGACCCCCTGCGCCCTGCGCGATCTGGTCGAAGCCGGGACGTAAACTGTAAGGCCCTTCCTGGCCAAACCCGGAGATGCTGGCGTAAATGAGGCGTGGATTGATCGATTGGCAATCTTCGTAGCCGATTTCCAGACGTGTCTTCACGTCGGGACGGAAGTTTTCGACGACCACGTCCGCCGACTCGACCATCTTCATGAGAACTGCGTGGCCCTGTTCGGCTTTTAGGTTAAGTGTCATACCCCGCTTGTTGCGATGCAGGTTCTGAAAGTCCGGGCCGTGACGGGGACCGCCCATGCTACCGGCCTGGTCGATGGCTTCCGGGACTTCGATCTTGATGACGTTGGCACCCCAGTCGGCGAGTTGGCGTACGGCTGTCGGTCCTGCGCGTGCTCGCGTGAGGTCGAGGACGGTGAAGCGGGAAAGCGGGAAGGACATTAGGGAAATCCCAAATTAGGAAATTGGCACATCCTGGCACGAGCCCGGGCAAGATAGGCATCCACAGCCGGAGTTGTCCAGCGCAGGCGCCTTTGGACGCCCGAGGAGGGTTAGAAGTCTTACCTTCTTGAGTTCCGGGGCTGGGCGTCGCAATGAATCAACGTCCAAGGAGGTCGTGTTCTGAGCAGCACTCAGACGATCTGGTTGACTCTTTCCATCCTGGCCAGCTTTGGCTTTGTCCAGTTGTTCAAGCTCGGCCAACGCCGCGGCTTCCATTCGCCAACGGTCGTTTCGACGAACTACCTCGTTGTCGGGATTTTTCCCTCTTCGGCTATGTGCTCACCACGGGGCAGTTATCAGTGCCGTCGGGGGCCCTGGTAACCGGGCTTGTCACGGGATGCGTCTTCGTCAGCTCGCTGAGCCTCATGACAAAGACGCTCGACCGCGCTCCAGCCGGTGCAGTGTTCACCGCCTTCCGAACGTCCATCGTGGTTCCAGTCGTGCTGGGAGTCTGGCTCTGGCAAGAATCGATTACGCTCGAACAGCTGACAGGTATCCTCCTCTCCTTCCTCGCGTTGGTTATGATGACGCCACGCGTGGACGGGAGAGGTCAGGTGGCGGGACCGAAGGCGATTGCCCGGCTTCTGGCGATCTTTCTGCTGGAGGGTTGCAGCCACTCGTGTCTGCGGTCCATCCACTACAACGGACTGGACGACGCCTTCCTGGCGGTTCTGATGGTGATGGGAGGAACAGCGGGGACGGTCGGATGGCTGGCAATAGCGCTGACGAAACGGCGGCCTCAACGCGGCGAACTCAAACTCGGTGGATTCATCGGGGTCTACAACGTCTTTGCGCTATGCGCCGTCCTGATCGCCTTGAGCCACTTGCCAGGTACGCTGTTCTTTCCGGCGATTGGATGCAGCGTTATTCTGCTCGACAATCTGGCTGCGCACTTCTTCTGGCAGGAGCGTCTAAACCTTACGGCTGCGGCCGGTGTCGCCGTTGCAGCACTTGCGATTTTTTTGGTGGTTTGATGCATGGCGTCCCCGTGCAGAGCACGGAAACGAGCGAGCGGTCGATCATTTAATGGGCCCGGTGGTTCAGAAACCATCAAGACCGGGCCCCGCTCAATAGAAGATGCATACGCTCGCCCCTGGGCTCCGCCCGGGGGCGATTTGCGCGGCGCTTCACTTCGCCGAGGGCCCCGCCGGCGTCTCCTTGCTGTAAAGCCCTCCGCCCCGTTCGTAGCTGACGGTGACCTCGCCCTCGTCGACGTCCAGCCGTGGAACATTACGCTCGAAATTGTCGCGATCCGGTCCTCGCATGACGGACAGCTGAGCATCGCTCATACCCTCGACGACGCTTCCCCACCGGTTCTCCGGTTGAACCAGCTCGCCACCGCTGCGGTTGAAACTGCGTGACGAGTACTTGATGAGCACGCCTCTTCTGGAGAGTTCGCCCTTCCAAGGGTAGGTGCCGTGGCAGGTCGCGCCGTCGGCGAAGAAGAGCATGTCGTCCATCACATTGCGGAGCACCTAGTTCTTGGTGTAGATGGACGGGTGGAACGTCGGTCGTGACGGATCGACACGGGTGGTCTTCGTGCCGTCGGTGATAATGGCGGGGGGTGGTGTTGTGTCACGGTAGCCGGGAGTGTGCTGTCGTCGCCCGCTCCTCCTCGGTGAGGTCGGTGTGCCAGTCGGGTCGCGGCATGAATTCGGCCGCGGGTCCTGTTCCGGCGGATCGGATTACACCGCGGCTGGTGTATTCGAAACTGAGTAGACGCGGAACCGAGTTCTTCGTCCAGGCACGCATCCCCTGGACGACTGAGAGACCAACGATGAGGAGATCGCCAGCCTTCACCACTGGTTGTCGCGTCAGGCCAATGTCGTCGTTTCCGGTCAAAACGTCTTTGGGGATCTCCACATTGGCCTTGTGCGTGTGCGGGATGAGGACGAACCCACCGTCCCCGTCGCCGACGTCGGACAGAGCCCAGATGACGCGGACGCCCTCGCATAGCCTTCGTCCGTTCTTGTAGTAGTAGGTCGTACCGGGCTCGCGGGGTTCGTTGCCACCCACGAGCGGACGATCGACGGCGTCGGGATCGCGACCGAGCAGTTCTGGAAGTCGATCGAGCTTGAAGCCTTGCGACGTGATCTGGTTCAGATACCAGACGAGCTGCGGATGGATGAGCAGATCGCGAAAGGGTTCACGCTGTCCTTCTGGTAACCCGAGGAATCCTTCCGTGGCGCCCGATTCGTCGATCACGTCGTTCAGGCGAGCAACCTCACCCGCATTCAGTACACCCGGGACGTGTAAGAATCCGGTGACGTCGAAGTGATAGTTTTCCTCGTTACTCATCTGGTCACGGTCCATTGTTCCTCTCCCCTGCAGTAGGCCTTGTTTCCGTGTGTTCGGTGGCCCAACTCAGTTTATGAGCGGTAGCCTCATGGTTTGTCCTGACTGGGCAGACCGGGCGACAGCTTCGGTGAATTCCATGTATCGCACGCCTTCGTAGAAGCTCGTATCGCCTTGGGGTCCGCCGTTGATGGCGTTGATAAAGTCGATCTCGGTCGTCCAGCCAGCGATCTCATCCTCGGGAATCGGAATTGGCTTGAGGTCGTCGTCGTGGGCCTTGCTGCCTTGAATGTTGTCACCCATGTCGTAGATGAGCGTGCCGTCGCTACCGTAGATCTCGATCTGGTGCACGATCGATGTGTGGCGGTTCATTGAAGAGAAGATGAACGCGCCTTCCGCCCCGTTCTCCAACTGGCCGAGGACGTGGATTGTGTCTGGTCGTTCGACAGGACCCGTGCCTGGACCGTCTGGCAGCTTCCGCTCGCGGATGAACGTTTCGGAGTGGGCGGTTACGGTGGACAGATAGCCGACGACACGGTGGATGCGTTCCATTGTGATGCCCATGGCCAGGGCGTTCAAGCCGGAATACCGGTCGATGTCCCGCCAGTGGAGCGGCACGTCCGGGTCGAGATGATTCCTGGCCAGGTCCCGCACGTAGACGTTGTAGATCTCCCCGCAGTACCCCTCGTCGAGCAACCATCGGAGAAATCGCTGACCTTTCCAAGCCGGCGCCGGGCAGATCTGCGTGACGAGGTCCGACTCCTGTGCAGCCGCGTACATCTGTTTTGCCTCGCGGAGATTCATGGCCATCCGCGCCTGTACGAAAGCGTGCTTCCCCGCGGCGAGTGAGGCCAATACGAACGGACAATGCTTATAGGGCCAAGTGCCAATCATGACAGCGTCGACATCGTCGCGGTCGATCAGCTCCTGAGGATCGGTCGTGAAGTCTGGGCGTAGCTCGAATTCAGCCGCGATCTTCTGGGCACTTTCGATGCTGCGATTACAGATCGCGACGACTTCCGCATCGTCGATCTTCGCGAGCCCAGGGAAGTGACGGGAACGGAAGATGCCACCAGCACCGATAACACCAATTCTGACTTTAGGCATGGGTTACTCCTGAAAAACTGCGCCACTGAGGACACTGAGAGAAAATGAGGGTGGTTGATTTTCGCGTTGAGGCTCCATTGGAGTTCGAGACCAAAGTAGTCAGTCGGGACGAACATTGACACCGTCACACTGAGCGGGAGTCGAAGTGTCGGTTCTCAGAAAACACCATTCCTTCACCAGGGATGACCCTACGAGAGCATCCTCTCGACGAAGGGTTTCAACTGTTTCACATCAAAGGACATGGCGTTCTCGAAGAACATCATCTCGGCGGTTGCGACGCCAGGGACTGGCGACGGGTGAAGCCCGCTCAGAATGAAAGTTCCAGTTTCTTTCGCCAGCTCGTTGTGCCGTTCTAGAAGTGTTTCGTGATCGCCACGGATGTAGAGACGCAGCATGTTCGTATGGGGCGGGTCGGGATTGATGGTGATCTCATCGAACGAGGTGAGGATGGCCGCGATTTCGTGTGCCTTTTCGACCCAGCCGTCGATTTGTGGCAGTGTTTTCTCGAGTCCCACCTTTGCTGCGGCAACAAGAGGGCCCTGTGTGACGAGATTCCCGCCTTGCCAGCGAAGCCATACACGTGCTTCGGCGATGAACGCCTCCGACCCCATCAAAATGGAGCCGGCAATCCCACCTAGATCCTTGTAGAATGAGACGTAGACACTATCGAAGAGCGTAGAGATCTCGTCGTAGTTTTTTTTGTAGAAGGGACGGCATTGCCAGATCCGGGCCCCATCCATGTGGTGGGGGATGTCATGATCTCTGGCCCAGTCGGTGATTGCGTTAAGTTCATCCCACGTCGGCAATACGCCTCCGAGCGGACGATAAGGTAGTTCGGTCAGGATCGCGCCCGGTCGGGCACCGAGCCCTTCGAAGTCTTCAACGGTGAGCATCCGGTCGCCTACTGCTTCGTAGCTGCCGAATTGAAGTCGCTTGAGATTGTGCAGGAACAGAGGTCCACCGTGCTCGGCGGTGATGAGGTGAGATGAAGGGTGCAGGGCAATCGAGAAATTGCGGTCCTTCTCACACCAGATACGAAGCGCGATCTGCTGTGCCATCGTCCCAGATGGCATGAAGACCGCCGCCTCCTTCCCGAACATCCCAGCGACATCCGATTCGAACTCCGCGATGTAATCGCCGGATCCGTAGTTGTCACCGTACTCGTCCCCCGACAGCGCATCGGACAGGTTCCGCAATGTCTCTTTAATAGACCGTCGCGGACCGTGCCCACGAAGCACGTTCGAGCATAAGTCGATGAGATCCGGTTCACGCAAAAACGAAAACCTTTCACCACAGAGAGCACAATGTCCGCAGAGGTCGGTGCGGGATTGCACCGTCCCACTGAGCGGGAGTCGAAGTGTCGGTCATTAATCCTACTTTATTCGATAGCGTACCCAGCTGATGATCGGTCCGATGTGTGTCACAGTACCGGTACCGTAGGGTGAGAAAATCTTCTCGTAACCTCGCGAGGTAAAGCAGTTGTCGACGATGTCGAAGGTGCCGCCACCTTTGAGCATCCCACGCTTGAAGAAGTGAACATGTATCGATCGTGCTGCTCGTAATCCATAGAGATAACCATCCAGAACAGTCACCCGCTCTCCCCGTCTCCCGCCGTGTCCTGAGTAGGCTCGTAAGAGCCGTATCGCAGGGTTCTCCCGCTCAGGTTTTATAGATGTCCTCCATCTGCCAGGCATTGAGCGAAATAAGCTCGGAGGGCGCACCCTGTGAACGGAGCGAGACACCGACGCTGTTCTGCCGATCGGGATACACGCGAGCCGCGACGCATTGGGTGTTGTTGACGAACACTTCCACGACGCTTCGATCGACGAAGATACGAAGCGTGAGTGTGTCGTTTTCGTCGAACGGGACCTGCGCGGTTTCGGGAGCTCGGCTTCGGACATCGGCTGCCGTCGACGAATACGAAGTGTCGAGTGTGACCACGCTTGCCGGCGCATTGGTTCTCTGAACGCGATCGCGGTAACCGCGTTCTCTGTAGAACGAGATGCGAGTGACTTCCTCGCGATTCGGTGAGCGCAGCACGTTCAGCTCGACCATCGGAGCATCCTTCGGGTCGATCTCGGCGACGATCTCTATCGCATTGCCGGACACGTCGTCGAGCACGACTTCTTCATTTGCTTGAAGTGTCTGCGCTTCTACCTGGACGTGCGTTCCACGAAGCGACTCGACATCGCCGGCGGGCTCCACGAAAACGGCATCGCCATCGATCGTGAGTCGGCGCGGCAGCGTCATGATCTGGTTCCAGTCCTTCGTCGGCTTGCCCGGGTTCATGTTGAAAAGGACGATGATCCCGTCCTCGTCATCAGGTACTGCAGACGGTGCGTGGACACCCGATGGGCCCCAGGGGCCGAAGTTGAATTTGGCGCCGTGGGTGACGACGAATTTATCACGGTCCGTGTCGTAATCGCCGAGGAGGTACTGGCCGCCGCTCATGTGACTGAAGAAAAGGAGCATGTGTCGGTCGCCGATCGGCCAGAAGTAGGGGCACGCACCATCGTCACCGACGAGGGTGTAGTGATCCATCTCCACGAATGGGTGCACGTAGTCCCAATGCTCGAGATTGGGCGATCGGTAGAGGAAGTTGGCTCGGATCGGCTTGCCACCGGGTCCGTTCGGGAGCGTGCCGCCGGCGATCGAATAGTAGTGATCCCCCTTCTTCCAGATGCAGGGGTCGAATACGCGGGGCGTCTGGAGACCGTCGGGAACGGGCCCTGTATAGAGTCGATCCCCATCGGAAGACTGCGGAATCACGGCCTTGTTCGCCACCTTCTCCCAGTTGAGGAGAAGTGGATCGTTGGAGATGGCGACCATGTTGCCCACCTCGGTTCCGTGATACATAGCGATGACGCGATCGTCCTCGACCAGGGCGGCGCCGGAAAAGCAGCAGCGTTCCGGGTTGGGGTATATGCAGTAGGGGAGATCGCGCCAATGGATCAAGTCGTCGCTGACGGCGTGGCCCCAGTGCTGGCGCGTGTCTTCGGGCGGGCAGGCCTGGTAGAAGAGATGCCATCGACCCTGCCAAAAACAGAGGCCGTTTGGATCGTTGAGGTTGGCTTCGGGGTTGACGTAGTGGTAGATGGGACGATGCGGATCGTCGGCGTAGTTGTTCCGGTATGCGTTCATCCGCTGCAACAGCGGATTGGACGCGAGCGCCGCCGCCTGTTCTTCGAGCGATCCGGTCGGGAAAGTGTGGAAGGGAACGGCGGAGGTGTAGTCTGGCATTGGGATCTCCGTTGGGTTGGTGATCGGGGAAACCCCAATTTGGCGAAGATATTCGTCGTCAGAAAGGGATTTGAGCAGGCGAGCCCTTCGATACGCGACCTGCGGCTGCTACTCAGGCAAGGCAGGAGAGCAGGCGTGGCAATGCTCACTGCACTACCGGCCGATATTGCTGTGGGACCCAGCTCCAGGTGGGAAACGGCTCATGGCTTTCCCAGGAAGGGCCCAGGAAAAGTGGTCGCTGTCGATGTTCGTACCGCCGGCCGGGCGGCTAATAGATCAAGTCGTTGACACGCCCGTTCTCCCCAACGCCTGCTCAGCTCTTACCACCTGTTGAGCGGATGGCCGTTCCCGTGGAACCAGATAGCATCGACGATAACACCCAAACCGATGCCCATCATGTGGCCAATGATGATGCCGAGGAAGAGAGGGATCGCTTTTCGGTAGAGCGAGAGGGATCCGATCCTGAGGACGATCGTCTTGATGACCCAGACGATCAGGATGGATGAGGCGCTGCTTTGCATGGTGAGGGAGGCGCCGATCGCGAATCCGATGGGATGGATGGAGAAGACTGGACTCCAGTAGCGCAGGCCGATCATCGCACCCGTGATGATACCGCCGAACCCCAGCAGGCCGACGCGTTGCCAATCGGTCGCGAAATTCTTCTGCAGTTTCCCAGCGATCACTTCGAAGCTTTCGACCGCACCGCCTCCCAGTCCGCGAAAGCTACTCGTGCCGAAGTTGTAGGCGCCGATGCCGGTGTAGGCTTCGAAGATGGTAAGGAAAATCACTGAAATGGCCCCGACCCCAGAGGCGACAAGAACGAGTGGCGAGACCTTCTTTCGACCGGATGGTTCGATCGCCTGGGCGAGGCGAGGGACGTGGGCGAGGACGGTCATGGCCATGCTCTTGGCGTCGCAGAAAAAGGTCTGGGTCAAGCCGATGGCGACGGCGGTCTGAGGATTTACGATGGCTGGACCGAAGAGATGCCACGTGAAGGCCTGGGCCGTGATCGGGCCTCTCAGGAAGACGAGACCGCTTTCGACGATCACTCTAGCGAGACCGAAATAGAGCACACCGCTGCCGAACCAGAATGCGATAAGGGGACCCCACATGAACCCGAGGTGCCGAAAGAAGATCACGACATAAAGGGAGCATCCCACGAAGAGCCAGAACGCCGTTCGGTAGGACATGATCTCTTCGCTGTCGTCGATCTCCTTTTGGTTTCGCACAGCCTGCCGGTAGACGCTCAGTAGGTGATGTCGAGCGATCCAGACGCCCCATCCGACGAAAACGATCATCCCGCCGAATCCCTGCCAGCCGATGGCCGCGTGGAACGAGCCCCACGGATCGCCTGCGCCGATGTCGAACCCGATGCGGTTGTAGATGCCTGCTTGAATCGCGGCGAGGAGGTGAAAGAACCAGATGCTGAACAGAACATCGGATTTTGTGAAGTAGCCGAATGCGATCGTCATCGGATGGACGACGAACGCAATCGGGGGAAAATCGGGGCCGAGGAGAATGCTCCTGCCTCGCAGGATGGGAACCGTGGGCCATCCGGTCACACTCCATCCCACCATGTTCCAGGCCAGCAGACCGAAGGTCAGGAAGAAGCCGATCAGGAAGAGCGGCGATTTAAGCAACGACCCAAGGGCGGTGCGGTCCTGATCGGCGTCGGTGAGTTCGAGCAGCGCTACCGCGACGGGGAACGCGAGTCGCTCGTTGTCGACCCACTGTTTCCGGAAGATCGTCGAGAGGCTGATGCCGGCGGCTAGGATGGCCGCAACGACGGTGCCCCACCAAAAGAGCGGCGAGAACCAGGGTCCCCACGGGATCGATTCACCCTTCGGGAGGCTCTCGTGGAAGTATCGGACCGCCAGCACGTCCGAGACGTAGGACCAGGTTGGCATGGGCGGAATGAGCAGTTCCATCCAGCGATTCTCGGGGGTCGCAAAGTAGAGCGGGGTCGTGATGGTGCCAAGCAGGTATCCGGAGAGCCATTCGCCCTGCATCGTCACAGCAACCAGGCCGACGCAGCAAATGACAGTCAATTCTCGTGGAAGGAGGCCGATTCCCAGTCGTCGGAGTGGCAGGTTGAGAAACAGCAGGAAGAAGTAGGGGATGAGGAAGCCGACCGAGATTTGCGCGTAATCAGCGCGGGAGGACTGCATGATCAGCCCGGAGTAGGCTGGCCAAAGGTTCACGGCAACGGCCATGAGTAGAGAGATGACGATGGCGCGTGGTGTCAAGGGGGGTCCCGCTTGGGAGGTCTACACACTTCGACTTCGCTCAGTGCAAGCTCCGACACGAAGTCACGAAGAAATACAATTACGGGAGGGACAGCAAGCGGAGGGGGGAAACGAACTGCGAGGATCGTCAGTATCTGATGCCCCCGGCTTAGACCATACGATTACCGCTACTCGGCGATCCAGTCTCTGCGATACCAGGGCAGCTCGAAATTGAGGGACATCTGGCCGCGTGCGTTGGATGGTTCTTTAAACCCGAATTGCGAGTAGAGTCCCTGTGCGTCTTTCGTGTTCAGTTTGATCGATCGAATCCCGTCGAGCAACGGGCATTCTACGACAGATTGGACGAGCCACTTACCCAGCCCCTTGCCGCGGTAGGAGTCGAGGACGAAGACATCGCAGAGGTAAGCGTGACACGCATAGTCCGTGACGACTCGTGCGAACCCGACTTGCTGGTCTCCGTCATACAGACCAAAACAGAGCGAGTTTGGAATCGCATGCTCGAGGATCTCGCGAGGGATGCCGGGAGACCAGTACGAACGACTGAGGTAGCCGTGAATCACTTTGATATCGAGTCGCGAGCGGTCTGTGGAAATGGTATAGCCATTGCGCTCGTATTCGCAGATGTCCATGGGCGTCTTTTTATGGCTCTATCCGGGTTTCTCAACGGTGAAACTATAGAATGACAAGGTCATAGATCGTTCCCTACGCTTGGTTGTGTGTGTAGGACAATCAAAGCGAAGGGGGTGCGACCTATGACCGGGAGCAGATTACTATCGAAACTGCTGAGATTCAAGGGGTTCCGTGTTGTCAGCTGGTGGTTTGAGGGGAGAAGCTGCTTCGTCATCGCCGTAAAGCCCCATAAGAATGGTTGTTGTTGTCCGGAGTGCGGCCGTCGAGGTAAAATCGTCCGCACAATGCCCCATCCGCGTCGGTGGCGTGACATTCCGGTGTGCGGGTGGAGGGTCTGGCTTCTCTACCATCCTCGGGAGATTCGGTGTCCTACCCACGGTCGTGTGGTCGAGGAGATTCCGTGGGCGGAGCGGTTCTCTCGGGTGACGTATCGCTTCGAGTATGCCATGCTGCGCTACTGCCAGACCATGACGCAGAAGGCGGCGTCCGAGTTACTGCGCATCTCTGCCTCGACGCTGTCGGATCTCCTTCACCGATCCATCACGCGGCTTCGTGAAGGTCATCGTATCCGAGGGCTCAAAACCATCGGGATCGACGAGATCTCCTACGCCAAGCGTCACAGGTACGCCACGCTCGTTTACGATCTGGACCGCTCCTGCGTGGTGTGGGTTGGCCGCGGCAGGGCGCGTAAAACGATCGATCGGTTCTTCACAGAGGCTCTCAGTCCCTACCGGAGATCCAAGATCGAGTGGGCCTGCTGCGACATGAGCGAAGCTTACATCGGAGCCATCCAGGAACACTGTCCGAATGCCAAGCTGGTCCTCGATCGCTTTCACATCGTCAAGGCTCTCAATGCCGCCGTTGACGAGGTCCGTAAGGACCAGTGGCGTGAAGCTGCCCCGGATGAGCGCAAAGCCATGAAGGGCCTCCGATGGCTCCTCTACCGGCACTCAGCGACACGCTCCAGAGGGGATACTCGGACACTCAAAGCACTGGAGAAGGCGAACTACCGAATCTATAGAGCCTGGAGACTCAAGGACGAGTTCGAGCAGTTCTGGGAATACAAGCGCCCTGGGCTGCCGAACGCTTCCTGAAATGCTGGACGACGTCCGCACTCAGAAGTCGACTTGAACCCCTGCGAAAGTTCGTCAGGACCCTGCGACAGCACTTCTTCGGCGTCCTCGCATTCGTGAACACGCGTCTTACCAACGCCATCGCCGAAGGCCTCAACCGAATCGTCCAAATCGTCAAGAACCGAGCCAGCGGATTCCGCACACTCGACGCATTCAACGATATGATCTTCCTTACCGTCGGAGACATAAACATCCCTGAGCAGATTCCGAAGAGGTTCCGCACACTCTAACCGCGCCCCCATGCCAGGAACCACGGCACCTTCACCCACTTCATCTCGTTGAGAGATCCGGATATAGCCCTTTTTAGTAGGGTCCAGAAACAGTCAGACCGGGATGCTATGTTCCTTGATGATCGTGCTGTGTTCCGTGAGCGTGACGAAGTTGAAGGGCAGTGGTGCGTCGACATCTCGGTTGGCGTCTCCATCGGGCCAGAGATCGAGCGGCATGTAGGGACTTCCGACACTGGCGTAGTGAATCCCATCCTTGACGATCTGGACGCCGCGATGGATGTGTCCGAAAAAGACGCCTCGGACACGGTCGGCGAAGGGAACGAGTGCTTCGTGGAGTTCATCTCCGTTGAGCAAGTCGATCCGGTCGTCGTGCCAGTCGCAGTCGAGATGCAGCGGGCAATGATGGAGGAAGATGGAGATTCGCCCACTCGCCGATTCGATCTGTTCGCGCAGGAAATCGAGCTGCCCAGCGGATAGTCGTCCGCTTCCTCCGATCTCTTCGCGTGGCCCCTGGGATTGGAGCATGATGAATCTCTCGTCTTCGATGTCGAACGTGTAGGAAACGAAATGCTCCGCGACGGCGGTTCTGTCGCCCATCGGCAATTCCTTGAACTGATCGGGATCGTCGTGGTTGCCGACTGCGTAGTAGACAGGGACGCCGAGGGTGTCCAGCAGTTGGGTGGCGAGTGCGTAGGCCTCGGGCTGGCCATCGTTGGTCACATCACCCGTGTGAACGATGAAATCGGGTCGTGTTGAGAGACCCCTGAGCGTATCTACGAGTGATTCCGCATTGCGATACGGCACGCGGTCGTGTACCTCGAAATCCTTGTCGGGGTGAATGTGAGTATCACTGATGTGGACGAAGTAGATGGGACGCGTCATGAGGAGAACCTCGAAATCGAATAGAAAGTAAATCGTAGACGGTGGACAGGAACGATGGCTTCGCCCTGATGATTGTGAGCGGTCGGCGGTCGGCGGTGGGCAGAGGCGATAGCTTTGCTCGATTGCCGGTGGGGCAGGCTCTGACTGCGAACCGGCAGCTGACGATTGGTGCGTCTGCTGGGGACTATTCATCGCGGAGGGCCAGGACGGGGTCCGTGCGGGCGGCACGCCACGCGTGGTAGGTGACGGTGAGTTGCGCGACGACGAGGGTGAGGGCCACACCGAGGATAAAGGCCCCCGGCCCGAGGTCGGTGCGGTAGGCGAAGTTGTCGAGCCAGCCCTGCATGAGGATATAGGCGACGGGAATGGCAATGACGGCGGCGAGCACGACCATGACGGCGAACTCTCGCGAGACGAGAGCGATGACACTCGTGACGGTCGCACCGAGTGATTTTCGAACGCCGATTTCTTTGCGGCGCTCCTCCGCCGCGTGGGACGCGAGACCGAAGAGACCCATGCAGGCAAGGAAAATGGCGATGCCGGATGCCGTGAGGGTGAGGGTCTGAACTCGTAGTTCCTGCCGGTAGATGCGTTCGAATTCGTGGTCCCAGAACGAATACCGGAAAAGAACATCTGGTAGAAATTGCTTCCAGGTTTTTTCGAAATGGGCAAGGGCTGCGTCCATCCCGCCAGCCCGGACCCGGACGCCGAGGTTGAAGAATTGCTTGTTTCGGAAGACCATGGCAAGGGGCCCGATCTTCTGCCGCAACGTTCGATAATGGAAGTCCCTAACGACGCCAATGACCGATCCCCTGATATTCCTTTCAGCGTCAACCCAGGCAAAGGATTTGCCAATGGGGGAGTCAGTGGTCCCAGGCGGCGCATCGACGGCCCACCCAAGCACGGAAGCGGCGGTCTCGTTCAGGATGAACGCGTTCGAAGAGTCAGCCGGAAAAGCGGAAGCATCAAACTTCCTTCCCGCGACGATCTCGATCCCGAAGACATCGATGTAGTTGTCGTCGATCTCCAGAACTTGCATTCGCCATTCCTGTCCCTCGTGACCCTCGGGGGTGACAGGACGCATGATGCCGGCGTTTCGACCTAGAGGCTGCCGATATCCTGTTGCCTCGATCGCATCGGGATGGTCCAGGAAGACCCGCTTGATCGTGATGTAACGATCTGCAAGGCGAACGTCGTTCGGTGTCAGGAGAAACTGGTCCATGACGAAAAGCGGCATGAGCACCATCTGCTCCATGTTGAAACCGAGTTTCGCGGTCCTGATGTAATCGAATTGATGGTAGATCACGCTCGACCCGACGATGAGTCCGATGGATATCGTGAACTGGACGATGACAAGCCCCTTGTGGAGCCATTGGCCGTAGAGACTCCCTCGGAACGTTCCCTTGATCGTTTCCGTTGGCTGGAACGAGGCGAGGACGAATGCAGGATACATGCCGGCGATCAGACCTACCAGCACCGCGATCGAGACTACACCCAACGTCAACAGGCCATCACCGAGAAAGTTAAGTTCGAGCTGACGTCTGAAAATCGCGTTGAACTCGGGAAGGACGAATTCGAGCGCAACGAGTGCGAGTCCGAGCGCGAACAACGAGGTCAACGTCGATTCGCACAGAAACTGAGCCGCGAGTTGGCCTCGATAGGCGCCCGTTACCTTGCGCAATCCGACCTCGTGCGCCCGACTCGCGGATCGCGCGATCGACAGGTTCGTGAAATTGATGCACGCGACGGCGAGAACCAGCAGGGCAATGGCGCCGAACTGGTAGACCTGGTCGATGTCTCCCCATCTGTCGATCCCGTAGTCCTGCTGCGTATACAGGTAAACACGGTCGAGGGGCTGGAGGCGATAGGTTGTTATCTCGGCTGCTTCCGGGGCGTGGTATTGTTTCACGATCGTTGGAAGCTTCGCTTCCAGTGTGGCGGCCTCAGCTCCCTCGCGCAGCAGGACGTGGGTCAGGACCGAGCGATGGCCGTCGGACACCGTCCATTGTTCCCAGGTCACTTTGGCGAGTTCCGTTACGGACGTCGACACGTAGTCGAGCTTGAGTGTCGAATTGGCCGGCAGGTCCTCGAGTAGTGCTGCGATGGTACGTTCACCTCCGTGGCTGCCACTGATCACGGTGATCGTTTTGCCGATCGGATCCTCGTCACCGAAGAGTCTGCGCGCTGCTGACTGCGTCATCGCGATGGACGA
This sequence comes from Candidatus Latescibacterota bacterium, assembly GCA_965198115.1. GTDB lineage: Bacteria > Latescibacterota > UBA2968 > UBA2968 > UBA2968 > UBA6620. The sequence goes on from OZ240241.1 coordinate 6,513,517, forward strand.
TGGGTCGGTAAAGGCGGTCTCTCTCGAGCCGACGGCAAAAGGGAGGTCGAAGATGTCGAACATTTCGGGATCTGCCGCACAGACGTTCATACGAAGTTTCTTGCCGTTCGCCTCCACATCCACCCACTGGCGCCAAACCCGGGCGGAAGCTTCGACTTCTGGCAGGTCGCGCTTCAGTGCGGCTGCCAGCGGCCCAGACGAAAAACGAAGGTATTGCGTCTGGCCACTTGTACGCGTTTCGACGACGATGCGGTAAATCCGATCCAGCTTTTCGTGCCAGGTGTCGAAGCTCATCTCATTCTGCACATACCGCAGCATGAGAATGCTCGTGCCGATCCCGATCGCAAGCCCAAGAATGTTGATCAGCGTGTGGATCTTGTGACGCATCAGGTTGCGCCAGGCGGTTGTCAGGTAGTTACGAAACATTGAGAGGCAGTAGGCAGTAGGGAGAAGGAAAATCTGGTAGACGGTGGACAGTGGACGGTAGACGGATACAATCGATCGATTTACGTGGGCGTAGGGGCGAACGGCGTTCGCCCGATGCTCTGGCCCACGACGTGACGGAATGGATATCGTGCCTATTCATCTCTCAAAGCCAACACCGGATCCGCCAGGGCGGCACGGTAGGCGTGAAATGTGATTGTCAGCTGGGCGATGATGAGGGCAAGGGCCGAGCCGAGTATGAAGGCCGCCGGCCCGAGGTCGGCTCGGTAGGCGAAGTTGTCGAGCCAGCCTCGCATAATGCTCCAGCCGATCGGGGCGGCGATCACGGCGGCGATTAGGACCAGCATCACGAATTCGCGAGAGACGAGCGCGATCAGTCCCGTGACGTTGGCACCGAGGGTCTTGCGGACACCGATCTCTTTGCGTCGTTCCTGCATGGCATAGGACGCGAGTCCGAACAGTCCCATACAGGCGAGCGCGATGGCGTTTCCCGACGCGAACAGCGTGAGGGACTGAACGCGGTGCTCCTCTTCGTACATGTATTGGAACTCCTGATCGGCGAAGTAGTGACGGAAACCCTGACTTGCCGGTACGAACCGTGACCACACGTTCTTGAAGTGGTCGATGGTTTCCTCCAGATCATCCGTGCGGATTCGGATCGCTACTCTGATGAACTGTCTTTTTCGCAGGATCATCGCGATGGGTCCGATCTTCTCCCGCAACGGGCTGTAATGGAAGTCACTGACTACGCCGATGACATGGCCCACGCGATTCCGCTCGCTGTCGACCCACTTGAAAGAATTCCCGATGGCGGAGGTCGGTCTGTCCGGTTCGATGTCCCATCCGAGGGCCTTTACAGCCGTCTCGTTCAGGAGGAACGCGTGCGAGGTGTCGGCGGGAAAGTCGACCAGGTCGAACTTCCGGCCTGAGACGACGTCGATCCCGTAGAAGTCCACGAAATTCTCGTCGACTTCCAGGACCTGCATACGCCAGTCGGTCGCGTGGTGACCCTCAGGTTCGACGCTGCGCAAGTTACCGCCACTCCATCCGAGCCCCCAGCGATATGCCGTTGCGTCGAGGGCGTTGGGATGATCGAGAAGGGCCTGTCTGACGACCTGGTAGCGGTCCGCCAGTCTGGCGGTTTGGGGCGAGTTTCGATCTACTCCGAGGATCGGCACGACGACGACCTGCCGCGTGTCGTAGCCGAGATCCTTGTTCTTCATGAACTGGATCTGCTGATAGATGACCCCCGTTCCGATGAGGAGGGTGATGGAGATGGCAAACTGGGCACTGACGAGGGCTTTGCGAATCCACTGGCCGCGAGATCCGCTCCTGAATGTGCCCTTGAGCGTCTCGTTTGGCTGAAACGCGGAGAGGAAAAGGGCAGGGTAGGCACCTGCGAGCAACCCGACGGCGGTCGCGATCACCACCGTGTGAACGATGAGCTTTGGTTCGGTCAGCAAATCGAGTCTGAGTTGTTTGTGGAAGTAGGCGTTGAATTCGGGGAGGGCGATCTTCACGAACACGATGGCCAGAATCAGAGCAAGGAACGAGGTGATCACCGACTCGCTGAGAAATTGCCCGATTAGATGCGATCGGTAGGCCCCGGTGACCTTCCGCAGACCGACTTCCCGTGCTCGGCGAGCCGATCGTGCGGTGGTCAGGTTCGTGAAATTAATACACGCGATGGCCAGGACGACGATGGCGATGAACTGGTAGATGCGACTGATATCGCCCCGGCGCCCACTCCACCCCGTCGCTCTGATGTCCTTCTCTCGGGAGTAGAGATGCATGTCGTGGAGCGCCTGGAGGCGATAGTCGTTGTTCCGTGCGATGTCTGGCCCCATGTGACGATCGATCAGTGCGGAGAGCTTGTTCTCGAGCGAAGCCAGATCGGCCCCATCCCTTAGCAGGACGTAGGTCTGGACGGGTCGATGGGAGTAGGTGGGTAACCATCCTTCCCATCCTTCAACGGCCAGCGCGTGGGTCGGTCGTGTAACAATCGCTTCAAACCCGAAGGTCGAATTCTCCGGGACGTCCCGGAGAACGGCCGTGACCGTGAACTCGCCGTAGACCGTATTGCTGATCAACGTCAGTGTCTGGCCGATCGGATCCTGCTCGCCGAAGAGTCGTTGGGCTTGAGATTCGGTGATCGCGATGGAACTGGGATTCGGGAAGGCAGTTTTGTAGGATCCGCGTGTGAAAGGATAGTCGAAGAGGTCGAAGAACACGGGTGCGTCGACGACCCAAACCCCCAGTCCGAACCGACTCCCGTTGTGCTCGATATTCGCCCAACTCACGAGGATCCGGGCGACCTGCACGACTTCCGGAACACTCGTCTGGATGGCTTCTGCCAATCCACCTGAAGTCCCACGGTGTAGCACGGACTTCCCGCCGCTTCTCGTTTCCCGCAGGACATTGTAGATGCGGTCACCCTTGGGATGCCATCGGTCGAAGCTGTGCTCATCCTGAACATAGCGAATGACCAGGATGAAGGTCGCAGTGCCGATGGCGAGCCCGAAGATGTTGATGAGCGTGTAGAGCTTTTGGCGCATCATGTTGCGCCAGGCTATTGTCAGGTAATTGCGGAGCATTGAGAGGGAGAAGAAAGAAGTGAGAAGTGAGAAGGAAAACCGGTGGGGGCTTCGCCCAATGACCGGTGGGAGCAGCCTCCCGGCTGCGAACCGGTCGCCGCTTTATTCATCGCGTAGGGCCAACACCGGATCGGCCTGCGCAGCGCGAAACGCGTGAAAGGTGATCGTCAGCTGAGCGATGACGAGGGCCAGGGCCGCACCGAGGATGAACGCTGCCGGTCCGAGGTCGGCGCGGTAAGCGAAGTTGTCGAGCCACCCGCGCATGATGCGCCAAGTGAACGGCGCAGCAACGAGGGCGGCGATCAGTACGAGGGTGACGAACTCGCGGGAGACGAGGGTGATCAGGCCCGGAACAGAGGCGCCCAGCGTTTTGCGGACGCCTATTTCCTTTCGGCGTTCCTGCATGGCGTAGGAAGCGAGGCCGAACAAGCCCAATGCACCGAGTGTCTTGCGAACGCCGATCTCCTTGGTTCGTTCCTCCGTCGCGTAGGAGGCGAGTGCGAACAGACCCATGCAGGCGAGGAGGATGGCAACACCCGACGCGATCAGCGTGGTATGCTGCACTCGGTGTTCTTCTCGATAGAGCGCTTCGAATTCCTCTTCCCAGAAAAACCGCCTAAACTCCACACCTTCGGGCGCGAAACGCTTCCAGGTCTGTTCGAGAAAGGCGAGGGTCTCGTCGAGGTCGTCGATCCGAAGCCGCAAGGCCAGGTTGATGAACTGCTTGGGGCGATAGATCATCGCCATCGGAGCGACTTTCTCTCGAAGGGGCGCGTAGTGGAAGTCGCTGGCGACGCCGATCACGTGACCGACACGATTCCGCTCGTCGTCCACCCACTGGAACGCCTTTCCGATGGCCGAATTGGGACTGCCCACCCCGGTTTCCCAGCCCAGGGCCTCGACCGCTGCGTGGTTCAGGATGAAAGCGCGGGACGTATCAGCGGGGAAGTTGATCGGGTCGAACTCGCGGCCGGACACCATCTGGATGCCGTAGAAGTCCAGGAAATCCTCGTCGACCTCCAGAACGGGCATCCTCCAATCCGTGCCCTTGTGACCCTCCGGATCGACGCTTCGCATCATGCCACCACCCCACCCCAACCACCAACGGTAGGCCGTCGCGTCCAACACCGTTGGGTGCTCTGTGAAGGCCTGTTTGACGGTCTGATACCGGTCAGCCAACTTGGCCGTTCCCTTCAGGGTCGTCCACTGGTCCACCCCGAAAATAGGGAGGAACACCACCTGCTCCATGCTGTAACCAAGGTCTTTGTTCCTGAGATACTGGAGCTGCTGATAGACCACGCCCGTACCGACGATGAGGACAATGGAGATCGCAAACTGGGCGATGACGAGGCCCTTGCGAATCCAATGGCCGCGGGTTCCTGCCTGAGATGTCCCTTTGAGCGTCTCAGTCGGCTGGAACGAGGATAAGAAGAACGCCGGATACAGGCCGGCGACGATACCGACGCCGAGGGCGATGCCGGCGAGCGCGACCGCGAGGGATGGATCGTCGGTCAGGTCGATCGAGAGCTGTTTATTGAAGAAGGCGTTGAACTCGCCGATGACGAGGACGACAAGCAGAAGCGCCAGGGCCAGGGCGAGCAGCGAAGTGACGATCGATTCTCCGAGGAACTGGCTGATGAGCTGGCTGCGACGTGCGCCCGTAACCTTTCGGAGACCGACTTCGGCGGCACGACGGGCTGAGCGAGCGGTCGACAGGTTCGCGAAGTTGATGCAGGCAATGGCGAGTACGATCAGGGCGATGGCGCCGAACTGGTAGACGCGATTGATGTCTCCGTGCCAGTCGATGTTGTAGTCTCGGTTGGAGTAGAGGTAGATATCCTGGATGAGCTGCAGATGGTAATCGTTGTTCTTCCGGATCTCGGCTCCCATGTAGCGATCGATGATGTTCGATACCTTCGCACGCAGGGCCGCCAGATCCGCATCCTCGCGCAGCAGAACGAAGGTTCTTACCGGACGCCAGGAATAGGTCGGTGCCCACTGATTCCAGGCCTGGTCAGCGCCTTCGGAGACCGCGTGCGTGGCGACATAGTCGAATTCCCAGGTCCTGTTGAGGGGCAGATCCCTGATGATACCCGTGACGGTATACTCGCCGGGATGGTGGCGGCTTTCCATGGTCAACGTCTGACCGATGGGGTCCTCATCCCCGAATACACGCTTTGCCGCCGATTCGGTCATGACGATGGCGTTCGGGTTGGGGAACGACGTCTCGAGTGATCCATTGACGAACGGATAGTCGAAGACGCTGAACATCGATGTGTCGAGCGACGCACGACCGCAGCTCAAGCATCTTGTCTCCGCGGCGCACAACGACAAACGACAGCCACACCCGTACGGCCTCTTCGATTTCGGGAAAGTCCTGCTCGAGGGTACCGGCGAGCGCACCGGAGGTGAATGGTTCGTATTCGGACTCCCCACCGCTTCGCGTTTCACGCAGGACGCGATAGATGCGGTCGCCTTTAGCGTGCCACGCGTCGAAACTGAATTCGTCCTGGATGAAGAGGAGAATGAGAATACACGTCGCCAGACCAACCGCTAGACCGAGGACGTTGATGAGCGTGTAGCCCTTTTGGCGCATCATGTTGCGCCAGGCTATTGTCAGGTAGTTACGAAGCATAGGAAGTAGGCAGAAGGCAGTAGGGAGAAAGAAAACCGATAACCCGAGCGTCGGGCGGATTGCGATCCGCCCGAACCCGTCCGCAAGCAAGATTGCTTAGATCAGACCCTGAGGTGGGCTGGGGGCGGCCAGTCTAAATGTGACAGCGTCAGCAGGTGCAGAGTTTCACCACGACGTTGCGGCAACCGGGGGCCTTCCAGAGGATGAGACACTTATCCGAAAGAGCCGTCCTTGCGATGGTGCAACAAGATGATGTTGCCGTCGGGATCCACGATCGATGCGAAGTGGCAGACAGGCGATTCAGAGGGAGGAGTGCCAACTTCAACGCCTTTGGCGGTCATTTCAGCCACAGCCTCCTCGACATCGTCGACAGCCAGGAAGATCGACCCGCCTCCGGGACGAAAAGGCTGGACGACAGCATCCGGAACCTCGTATGGTCGGTTCTCGAGCGCGCCTAATGCCAGGGTCGTGGGCGGGACTGTAAACTCCGCCCAATAGTCTTCGTATTGAAACTCCAATTCCAGACCGAGCGTATCGCGGTAAAACGCGATGCTCCGTTCGAGCTCGGTGACTCTGTACATAATGAAGTCGGCGCCACGCACGTTCATCGGTGATTCCTTTGTGGGGGTGATTGTTGTCGAGCGAAGTAGGGCGACAAGCTCGAATCGTCAGCCTTCCGTCGTTGTCTTTGGCACAATGTTCAGGGGGCGGTTTCCGCTCTCGCCTTTAGCGCCTCGTTCATGAGGACGAATCCTCGCCGCGTGTCCGTATCCAGGCTTTCCCAGAGCAGAGGCACGAGCAAACCTCTGAACCTTTCGAAATGATGGAACCGTGTGCGTGTCCCATCGTCGAGGGGCTCGAGTTGATAGACGTGTCTTCCGTCGAAGACTCTGGGGAGCACGACGTCCCAGCCACTGGAGCTCTTCATCAGGGCGCACCACAAGAATGGTCGGCTCAAAGGTCATAGGATCACCCTCGGGGGGATCCACGGTAATGATGAGTCGTGCACCCTCTCTCGCCTCACCCTCGATCGTCCTGATGAACGGATTCCAATTCGAATGTCCCGGAAAGTCCGAGAAGATCTCCCAGACGCGATCGGGCGGGGCATCGATGTCGATCTGTGTCCGGACTTCCATCTCTGTGACGGTCGTGCCGATCAGCAGGATCCCAAGGATGATGAAGCCCGTCTTGGAGCTGGGAGGAAGGTGAAGCTTCCACCGGGATGCCAGAAGGGCATTGATCGGAGGCAGCAGGATGGCGGTGAAAAGGAGGCAGACCACGCCGGGGACGAGCTGATACGGCAGGTTCAAGAGCCCGATGACGGCGAACAGGATTCCGAACAGCCAGCTCAAGATCATCTGGATAAGGGGCATGTTTGGTTCCTTGATGAGATTCGTCTGCCTGTGTTATTCGTGGTGCAGCGCGTGCACAGGGTCGATGGTTGCAGCTCTCATGGCCTGCGACATGACCGCTGCAAAAGCGACCACGATGGCAACGACCCCGCTGGCCAGGAAGATGCCCACACCCAGATCGATCCGATAGACGAATCCCTCCAGCCAATTCCGACTGGCATACCAGGCCAGGGGTAAACCGACGATCCCTGCGACGATGACGAGCGAGACGAAGCTTCGAGACACGAGAAAGACGACGCTGGTCACGGACGCCCCGAGGACTTTACGTACGCCGATCTCCTGTGTGCGCTGCTGAGCGGTGAATGCCGCGAGACCGAACAGACCGAGACAGGCGACGAGGATCGAGAGAGCGGAAAACACGGTGACGGTTCGATGCAGGTTCGTTTCGGACCGATAGAGGTCTGCGAGATTGTCGTCGACGAATGTGTACTCGAAGGGTCGGTCCGGAATGAACCTGTCCCACGTCTTCTCCAGGAAAACAAGCGTTTCCGGGAGACGATCCGGTGCGACGCGGACGGTGACCATGTTGTAGAGCCACGGCATCCAGCTGATGCTCATTGGCCGGATCGGCTCCCGAACGGACGCTCGGTTGAAATCTGCCATGACGCCCAGGACCTCGAGAGGAACGGAGGTACGGATGGATCGTTTCCAGATGATGCGCTTGCCAGGGGTCTCGGCCAGCGTCCAACCGAACTGCTTTAGCGTCGCTTCGTTGACAATGATCCTATCCCGAGCTTCTTCGAACCTCGTAAACGGCCTGCCGCTCAAGAGATCGATCCCATAGGTCTCGAGATAGGCGTCGTCCACGTTCCGGATCTCCATTCGGTATTCGGTGTCGGGGTCGGTTTCGGGCAAGACGACCCGCATCAGACCGGTTCCACCACGACCGGGCGTTCTCCGATGAGCAGAAACCTTCAGAACACCGGGATGTTCGAGAAAAGTCTGTCGAACTTCCTGGTACCTGTGGACGAGTGTGTTATCGATGGATCCTTCGAGACGACGGTTCATCTCGAAGATGGGAATCGTAATGAGGAAGGATCGGTCGAAACCGAGGTCACGGGATTGAATGAAATCCATCTGACGATGGATGACGAGCGTCCCGGCGATCAGTCCGACGGTGATCGCAAACTGGGTGATGACAAGACCTTTTCGGAGCGCGTTTCCGCCGAGCTGGGCGCTCCCTCGGAGTACGTGCGCTGCATCGAAACGGGACATGACGAGGGCCGGATAGCTGCCCGCGGACAGCCCGACCAGGAAGGTGACGGCCGTGAGCGCCACGACCGCGAGCGGGTCGGTGAAAAGAAAGAGACTTTCCCGTCAGGAGGCTCACGCTAGGGAGAGCCAGTGACACGAGGGCCAGAGCGATGATCGACGCCAGGGTCGCCACGGCAGTGGCTTCGCCGAGAAACTGACCGACGCGCTGTCGTCGATGGGCGCCGATGGTCTTGCGTAAACCCACCTCGCGTGCTCGGTTCAGCGCACGTGCGGTGGTCAGATTGACGTAGTTGGCGCACGCTATGGCCAGGATCAGGACCGCGATGGCGGTAAACAGATAGACATCGCGGATGTCGCCAAGCTTCTCGGCGGTCCGTTCGAGACCGTAGTTCGGGATGGACTGAAGATAGATGTCCGGTAGCGGCTGGAGTCGCCAGGTGTTGGTCGCTCGCGTCTTTTCTCCCATGCTGCGGGCCATGAGGTCGGGCAGTTTCCGTTCGAACGTTTTGACATCTGTCTCCGGACGCAGACGGACATACGTTTCGACGGCTCGCCACGCAGCGGGTCGCCATTCGGTCCACGTGTCTCGGTTGCCGCGGTTCAGGATCGGAACGAGAAGAAAGTCGAATTCGAAAATGGTCGATGAAGTCGGTTGGGCGAGGATACCGGTCACCGTGTATTCACCCCTGATGTAGCTGTCCGAGACCAGAACCTGTTTGCCCATCGGATCCTGATCCTCGAACAACTCCTTGGCCAACCGTCTGGTGAGCAGAATGGGGGCGGGTTCCTGGAGGGCCGTCGCCGCGTCGCCGCGTGCGAGAGGAAGGTCGAAGAACGACAAGACGTTGGCGTCCGCCGCGAACGACAGACGATCGAATCCTCTGTCTCCAGCGGAGATGGCGATCTTCTGCACGCGCCGGGTGCGGATCGCCGACTCGACCTCGGGAAACTCCTTTTCGAATGCCTCTCTGAGCGCGCCGGATGTCCTGGGCGTGATTTCCCGGCCCTGGCCGGGATTGCGGATGTCTCTCAAGACACGGTAAACTCGATCCGCGCCGGGATGATGACGATCGTATCCCAACTCGCCTTGCACGTAAAGCGCGATAACGAGGCACGCGGCCATGCCTACCGCGAGGCCCACGATGTTGATGAGGGCGTACCCCTTCCGTCGTAGCAGTGAGCGGATCGCGATTTTGAGATAGCTGGTTAGCAAGGTAGAAGTGAGTAGGGAGAAGGGTTCTTAGCTTTCGCGCTCGTGTCGTGCAGGACCACTCCAGTCAGTGGTGCTTCAGCTGACTCCCTGGCAACTGCCGCGGACTCTTGCGGCTAGGGTGTCCAGTGTCCCCATTCGTCGGTCTTTTTCCAGCGGCTGAAGCAAGAATCACACTGGCAGAAGTAACGCATCATGAATCGGGGTCGTGTTCGTGCATTGGGGGTTCCGTTGTGACCGAAAAGATGCTGGAAGAATAGGATGTCCCCGCGTTTGGGCTCGAGTATGATGGGATCGCCGAGGTCGAGCGATGCGATGTCCTTGTTGAATTCGAAAAGATACTCATATCCGACAGGATCCGATTCGGCAAGCTCACGGATCTTCCGATGCGAACCTGGCCAAACAGCCGTTCCACCGCCGCCCGGCTCGATGTCGCTCAGATAGATCAAGGACGCGATGCGAAACGGACCGGGGAAGGTTCGATGCATGTGCTCCCTGGGAATGCCGTCGACGTGTGCTTTGACCGGCTTCCGTTCCCCGTTGCACGCAAGCAGGTTCTGGGTGTGGATCGCCTGGGGAGGGTGGTCGTCCACGTTCTCACCGATCAGTTCCGAAACGGTGGACAGGTAGCTCGAGGTGGCACACGCCATCAGCTCTGGATCCTGTAGCGCATTGAAGATGACGACCCCTCTCGACTCGGCGAACTCGTGTGCGCCGTCGGGAACGGTAGACCACGTACCGGGATCGTTCGGGTCCATCTCCATCCGATCCCACATCCGGGCTTCGGCTGCGGCGGATATGTCGTCGGGGATCAGGCCGGAGGCAAGCAGATAACCATCGGCGTGATAGGCGTCGATTTGGGATTGGGTCAACATGGTTACGTCCGGGTAGGGTGCCGGCATGCCGTGACCCCACGAGCAATGTGTACAGGTTATCGAAGATAATCCGCGTACTGCCAGTCGTTCTCTCGCCGCGCTCCCGAGTCACCATCCTTGTAGTGCGCGCTCAGCACGGCATCGTGCTCGGTAGTAAGACGACTTAAGATATCCCCATCCGCGATACGATCGTTCGTTTCAGCCTGCCACTCGGCGAGCCTTGTTCTGAGACGATCCTGAATGTCGGCACGTTCGGGATCGCCAGCGAGATTGTGGAACTCGAAGGGATCGTTCGCAAGGTCGTAGAGTTCCTCGGGCGGCGGGTGATGATACGTCGCGTAGGCATCTCTGATCCATCGATCGGCATGCTCGATTTCTTCGACGGTTGCCCCGGGCTCCCAAAGTTGTTCGGGACCCGAATAGCCACGGGCGCTCGGGCTCGCCCGATCATTCAGGCAGTTAACGATCAATTTGTAGCGAGCGTCACGAATCGTTCGTTGCGGGAAGTAGCTCGTGGGACTCCCGCTACACCATTCAGTGAAGAGATGTTCGTGATGCGTGGTCGTTTCGCCCCGTACGACCGGAAGGTAGGATCGACCTGCGATGGCGGTTGGCGCATCGACCCCGATGGCGTCGAGAATCGTGGGCATCACGTCGATGTGTGAGACGAGTGCGTCGGCGACTTGTCCTTCACTCACGTGGCTCGGCCATCTCAGTATGGTCGGGACCTTTACGCCCCCTTCGTAGCAGCACGTCTTCCCTCGTGAGAACTGAGCACCGTGGTCCGAGGTGAAGAGGACGAGTGTGTCGCTGGTCTTGCCCGACCTTTCGAGGGCATCGAGGAGATGACCGACCCCGGTGTCTAGCCGGCTCATGCAGTTGTAGTAATCGGCCGTGTGTTGCCGGAGACGGGGCGTGTCGATGCCGACCTGCGGCAAGGGGGTGACGTCGCTGGCTTCGTAAGGTATCTGTGGCACACCGAACTGTTGGCGGTGGAATGGGAGATGACAGTCCGGGTAGTTGACGGTCAGAAAGAAAGGGGCGTCGCTCTCGTTGATGAATGCGTCGGCGACAGATGCCATCTTGGTAACATCGCGGTTGGGAAAGCCGATGTAGTCACGATCGTTCCACCAGAGATCGAGCGGGTAGGCCGCTTCGGGTAGGATGTGGAGCTTTCCGATCATGCCAGTTCGATACCCCGCGCTCTTCAGTAGCGCGGGAAGATTGGGAAGGCCGTCGAATGTGAAGTACCTGTGTGTTGCAAGACCGATCTGGCCGTTCTGGTGCGGGTAAAGCCCGGTGTGAATGCTGGCCCGCCCTGGCGAGCACACCGCCTGCGTCGTGTAGGCGTTCGTGAAGCGGATGCCCTCGGCCGCCAATCGATCGAGATGGGGTGTGGAGACGTTCGAGTCCCCGTAGCAGCTCAGGTGTGGGCCGTTGTCTTCAGAGACGATGAGAAGGATGTTCATTAATTGAAAATGTAAAAGTAAAAATGCAAAATGTGCAAAACGGTCTAGGTGATGCAGGGCAGAACGTTGGCAATGTCTTTTTCGCTGTTGAAATTGGACAGCGGCATGTGATGGTTTCAGGCGGCTGCAGCGCGTCCTTCAACGTTCCCGTCGAGGGCGGCATCGTGCGTCTGAAGGGCGACCACAAGCTTGGTCATCTGGCGGTAGCCCTTGAGTCGCCGGAAGCCCCGTTCGGCTTCCAAGGCACCGGCGGCGCTCCAGCGCAGGATCATGCGGCCGCTCTTCCATCGCTTGACGCGGCCTGAGAGTTGGCGCAACTGTCCGATCAGGTTTTCGATGACGTTCGTGCTCGAAAGGGTGCGCTCCAGGGAAGATCCACCGAGGCCCAGGCGTTTGACCGTCAGCAGATCCTCGAGCCCTTCGCGGAGCGAGGCGGCCGCACCGGGGTGCTGCTCGTCCAGGCTCCTCGCCAGATTCTTCAGCATACGCTCGGCTAGTTCAGGATCTTCGGCTTTGAACGCGTCTTTCAGGGCGCGCTTCACCGACCCCCGCTTGCCCTCCGGCAGCGCGTCCAACACGTTCCGCTTCTTATGCTCCTGGCATCGCTGGATGAGCGCGCGTCTTCCGAGGACCGACCGCACAGCCCTGTAAAGGGCCTTGCCGCCGTCGATCACCACGAGGATAGCCCGGTCGGTGGGGAGGCCCCGCTCTACAAGGTCCTCCAGCAGGGCCGTGCAGGTGGCCTTGTTCTCCGTCGCCCCTTCCCAGAGTCCGAGCACGTGCTTCTGGCCTTGGCCGTCAATGCCCACCCCCGCCACAATGACGTGATCGCCGGCATAGTGGACGCCGTCGAGCATCAGCACTTTCAGGCCCAGCTCGGACAGATCGCGCTCCATCAGCGTGGCCAGTTTCCTGGCTGTCCCACGGACGAACCGGCCACTTACCGCGCTCCGACTGGTTCCACGGCCCACAAGGACCTCAGGCACCTCCTCCAGAGAGCGCCGGTACTTGCGCGTCGACACCCCGACCAGCATCTGTTCGATCGCACGCGCCTCAAGCGGGTCCCTGGCCGACCACGATTCCCAGCTCGGCAGCGACACCTCTTCCCCCGAGGTCGTCCGCACCCGAGGCCGCTTCACCTTGACCAGCCGCCCACCCAGTACCAGGGAGCTGGGCACATGCCCGCCCCGGTGAGCCTGTCGCTCTTCCGTGTGCCGATAACGAGGCCCGCACACCTGCGTCCGCTCCGACTCAAGCACCTCAATGACGTGCGACAACCCGGACACCAGAACCGTGTCCTACAGACTCTCTCGAACGAACGCACCAAGCGCCTGACTCAGTCCCGACTTGACGTTTCCCTGTTGCCGACTTGCTTTCTTACTGACATTCTTACCAATGGTGGTAGCTCCTCTTTGATGTGAACTACTTCCCACCCGAATCATGGGATTCGGGCGGAGGAGCCGCCACCCAATTTCAACAATCTAGGAGACTTCGCCCAGAACGTGCCGATAATCGTTTGGGTAACTACTATGTCATTTCCTGAGCGTTAGTGATTGAAGTGATTGTTCAGACCGATGTCGACGTTGTGGAAATCGACGATTTCGAAAAGGCATCCAGTAATCCTCATCAGGTCTTCGTCTTTCTTGAAGGGAGAAGAAACGTTTGGGTTCGTAGTGGTCCTTGTCGAAGGTTCCTTCTTCGCCCGTTCCACCGTAGCATCCGAGGAAGAACAGGCCGCCTTTGATGAGGACGCGGCGTATCTCCTCGAGGACGGCGGGTAGGCTGCTTACCGGGACGTGAAGTAACGTGTTGAGCGACCAGACGGCGTCGAAGGTGGAATTTGGAAACGCGATCGCGTAGTAGTCCATCTGAATGGATCGCAGGCCCGCATCACGACAGTGTCGGACCATCGGTTCTGACAGGTCGGAAGTGACGACGAGGTAGCCTAGATCGCGAAAGATCCTGCTGTCAGGTGCCGTGCCGGCACCTATGTCGAGAATCGATTGCTTGTCCTCCGCTTCGAGACGATAGATAAATGTGCCGCGCTCGCTGACCTTCCAGGCCGCCTGCGTTTTGGCGCTCCGCTCCTAGACGTTGGCGTCGTAAGACGTTCGGAGCGATTCCTTGAGGTTTTCGTCTTGAGACATACGAGAAGGACGGGAATCAATGAATAATAAAAGGCAAAGTGAAACCTGGGTGTCCTATCACACCTGAGATTTCCGCCTATAGATCCCTCGGGTGACGGTCGTGGCCTGGAGTCACGATGAGACCAGCAATTACGAGGAAGGCTTTTGGAGGTCGTATTTCTTGATGCGAGAGGCGAGCGTGGTGGGGCGAAGGCCGAGGAGTTCGGCGGTGCCGCCGGGGCCGTAGATTTTCCAGCCTGTGCGGTTCAGCGCTGATAGGAGGTTTTTCTCGTCGAGTTCGACCATCTGAGCTTCGGTGAGGATGCCGTCGTTGGCGACGGTGTCCGTCGGTGTGACGACTCGAGGGGGCGCAACGCTGGCGTCGACCAGATCCAGACGGAGAGTGTCGCCGGGCGAAGTGATGACGGCACGTTCGATGACGTTCTGAAGCTCACGCACGTTCCCGGGCCAATCATAACCCTGGAGTCGATCGACGACGGCCTGGCTGAGCTTCAACGGGTCGCGGTTGAGTTTGACGATGGCGCTTTGCAGGAAATGTGTCGCTAGGAGGGGAATGTCTTCTCTGCGATCTCTGAGGGGGGCAACTTCGAGCGGGAAGACGTTGAGCCGGAAGTAGAGATCCTCACGAAACTCGCCCTGCTCGACCGCTGTTTTGAGATCGCGGTTGGTGGCAGCGATGACGCGCACGTCGGCCTTGGGGGTGCGCTCATCGCCCACGCGTTCGTATTCCCCTTCCTGCAGGACTCTTAGCAACTTTCCTTGAAGCTCCAGAGGAATCTCACCGACTTCGTCGAGGAAGATGGTGCCCCCATCGGCTGCCTCGAAACGCCCTGCCCGATCCCGTATCGCCCCCGTGAACGCGCCTCTGACGTGTCCGAAGAATTCACTCTCGAACAGCTCTCCAGGTACCGACGCGCAGTTTACCCGAATCAAGGGTCGGTCGACCCGCTGGCTGCGCCGGTGGATTTCGCGGGCGACGAGTTCTTTGCCCGTTCCGGATTCGCCCAGTATCAGGACACTCGCTTCGGTGGGGGCAACGAGGTCGATCTGATTGGAGAGTTGTGCGATGGCAGGGCTGGTCCCGACCATGTCCCCGAACGCGAGGGTTTCTGTGATGTCTTGCCGGAGGAACGTGTTTTCGAGTGATAGCTGATTCCGCAAACGATCGATCTCCTCGAACGCCCGCGCGTTGGCGATGGCCGCGGCCGCGTGGTCGGCGATCATGCGAAGCCAGGTCAGCCACTCCTCTTCGAGTGGCATTCGGGTGAAAATGGCCAGAACTCCCAATACCTGTTCGTTATGCACGAGCGGTTGGCCCCCGAATCCACTCACCCCCTCACGACGGACCCAATCTGGATCCCGAACCCACTCTTCGGTGGGATCGATCTTAAGGACTTCCTGCGGTTCCCCCGCTTCGGCGATCCGGCCGATCTTCCGAGCCCCGATCGGGATGCGTGCGGAGCCCCCATCCAATCGATTCCAAGTGAGTCCTGGCTCTGCGGTGGACGCGCCGGCACTGGCCACGAGGTGGAGACACGTGGTCTGGTCGGGGCACTCGCCACGCATGGGACAAGTCTCGCATCGATCGCCTGGTTGCGTCAGCCAGATTCGGCAAAGCGCGACTTGAGAACCGGCTGCCAACCTGCTCACGATCGTAGTCAGGACCGACTCGCAAGACCGTTCTTTGGCCATGTCGAGGAGAAGAGCTTTGAGGGGGTCGAACTTGGGCTTGTAGCGAAGCGCTTTCGACATATCTGATAGTATGACGAAATATCGTTGTATGTCAAGAAAAGAACGAAATGTCGTTTATATGGCTGCCTTGTTGGATACCTAGAATGATGAATTACTAATTGTTAATTAATAATTTATAATCTACTGGAATGTTTGGCACATCGGTTGCGAAGTGGATGGTCGAGAACGAGTCACTAAACCACTCACAGAAGGAGGCAACAGATGTTCAAGCGTCATTCCATCCTCGCCACGGCCTCTCTGGCCGTCCTTGCAACATCCGTTCTGGCTCAGCTGCCCGACCCGGGCGTGACGGTCGAGCCAGGCAAAACGGCCCTGGTCATCACCGACCCGCAGAACGACTTCCTGAGTCCCGATGGCGTGACGTGGGGTGTCGTGGGCGAGAGCGTGACGGAGAACGGAACCGTCACCAACATCGAGTCTCTGCTGAAGACGGCCAAGGCCAACGACCTTCCGGTTTTCGTCTCGCCACATTACTACTACCCAACCGATCACGGATGGCAATTCGAAGGCGCCCTGGAGAAGCTGATGCACACGATCGGGATGTTCGATCGGAAAGATGCACTGAGTGTGGATGGATTCGAAGGTTCGGGAGCAGACTGGCTCGCGCGTTACAAACCCTATTTGCAGGATGGAAAGACGGTTGTGACGAGCCCGCATAAGGTCTACGGGCCGGAGACGAATGACCTGGTGCTTCAGCTGAGAAAACGCGGGATCGACAAGGTGATCCTTGCGGGTATGTCGGCGAATCTCTGCACGGAATCGCACCTTCGCGAGCTGTTGGAGCAGGGATTCGAGGTGGCTGTCGTGAAGGACGCAACGGCTGCGGCGAAGGTTCCGGAAGGGGACGGCTACCAGGCTGCGCTGGTCAATTTCCGGTATCTAGCGACGCGGTGTGGACGACGAACGAAGCGGTCGGTAAGATCGAGCAGGCGCTGGCGTCGAACTGAGACGGTTCAAAGCGGTCCACAGAAAGAAGCGCCGATTCGGGAGGTTCCGGGTCGGTGCTTTTTCTTGCCGACAATCACGTGTCGAGTTCGATCTGCTCGATATCGAAGCCGTCTTTGGTGACGGTGAGAAAGGCCAGCGAAACGGGAAGGCTGAAGCGGCGTGGGCCGCAACTACCCGGGTTGAGGTAAGTGACTCCGTTCTCTTCGTTCAGTGCGGGCTGGTGAGAGTGGCCGGAGATGACGAGATCGACGTCGGCCGCTGCGGGGTCGATGTCCAGTTCCTGGAGGATGTGGTAAAGATAGATCGTTCGCTTTCCGATCTCGACGTGCTCGTTCATCGGAAGCGTGGCGCCGAAGTCCCCTCGATCGACGTTGCCGCGGACGGCGACGGTCGGAGCGATGGCGTTGAGGCCGCGGAGAACGTCGACGTGCCCGACGTCACCGGCGTGGAGGATGACGGGTACGCCGCGCAGCGACTCTTCGACCTCGGGACGCAAGAGGCCGTGGGTGTCGGAGATGACTCCGATTCTGGTGCCGATTCTGAGTCTGAACGATGCCATGAGCCCGAAAAGATGACCACGAATCACACGAAACACACGAAAAAAGACGTGGCCTGACTATTCACGAATCTGGAGAACGCACGTTCTGGGACGTGACTACATTCTGGCTCTGAGCAGAGGGCGGGCGAAGGAGACCTCCAGATGTCTGCCCTCCTTGCCGATCGTGCCGGGGGTCATGAAATGAATGGCGAAGGCGCGCCGCTGGCGATCCGTTCTGTTTGGTGGTGTGTAGTGAAGGGTCTGGCAATGGTGAAGCATGACGCCCCCAGCCGGCAGATCCACAACGACGGCCCCGTCGGCGTTCACGCGATCGCTGGAGTCGAGGAGGGCATTGGAGCTGTCTGACTGGTGGTGCTCGATGGGGTTGAGGTGCGACCCGGGAATGACGTGCATGGCTCCGTTTTCGCGATTCACGTCGTCGAGGGTGAGCCAGCAGCTGACGAGGTTGGCCGGCACGCAACGCCAGTAGGCGTTGTCCTGGTGCCAGAAGACGACGTCTCCCTGGTGCGCGGGTTTGTAGAGTGCCTGATCGTGGAAGAGCTGAATGTTCGGACCGATCAGGTCCTGGATCAGGTCCAGGATTCGATCGTCGTAGAGCAGCCGGCGGTAGAGCACGCTGCGTTCGCACATCTGGGTGATCTGTAGCATCTGCCCTTCCGCCTCGGCCTTTTCCTGGACGCTCTCGGTGTTGTCGATCGCCAGGTTACGGTAGTGACCCGTCTGTCGGGCTTCGGCAAAAAGGCGGTCGTATTCGGCACGCAGAATCCCTACGAGCTCATCATCCAACAGTTTCCCGATCGGGAGGTATCCGTCCGTGTGGAAGCTGGCAACCTGGTCGGGCGTCAGGTGTCGCCCCGCCATGGGCTCCACGATCAATTCCCCCTGAGGACGTTGAACATGCGGTCGGGAAAGTCGGTGATGATCCCGTCGACACCCATCCGAGCGAGTTGGAGGATCTCTTCCGGATCGTTGATCGTCCAGACGTGAACTTCGATTCCGCGACGGTGGGCTGCCCGTAGGAAGCCTGGCGTGACGATCCTGAACGGTCCGAATCGAAGCGGCACCTGAAAGGCGTGGACACGTGGTCCCAGAATACGACCCAGACCCAATCTCGAGTAGAGAGAAAACTTTAGGATTTCCCGAGCGTGTGCGGCTGTTCTGACGTTCGGACAGCGCTCGCGGAAGCGGTTGATGATTTTCGTGTGAAAAGAGGCCACGATGACTCGGTTTTCGGCGTCGTGGGACGCCAGAACCTCGCACAGATCGTCGATGATTTCTGGACGATCGTCCTTGATGTCGATGTTGACGGTCACGTCCGGCAGTGCCTCGAGGGTCTCGGAGAGTGTGGGGATGGTGACTCCCTTTCCGCGGTGCGGATAGGTTCCCTCCCGCGCCCAGCGGAAACCGGCGTCCAACGCCTTGAGTTCCTCCAGATCGAGCTCTTCGATCCGTCCGGTGCCGTCTGTGGTTCGATCGACCCTCCCGTCGTGAGAGATGACGATCGCTCCGTCTCTGGCCTGCCAGATGTCGGTTTCGATGACATCGGCCCCGGCAGCGACAGCATGCTCGAAGGCCAGCATCGTGTTCTCCGGCCAATGGCCCAGTCCACCACGGTGGGCCATGATCAGGACGCGATCGTGCCGAGCGTGTGTATCCGGTGCCGTTGTCACGAGGATTGCGAGGCAGAGGGCGACAGGTGGGATCTGCATGGCATTCTGGAAGCTACGGTCGGGCCTCCTGGGCCGCAAGGGGCCGGGGGAAGGATAAATTGCGAAGTACTTTTGATGGGAGACATTGACCGGTGATCACTGACCAGTGACCAAAGTCGGCAGTGTGGCCGTAGTGACCGCTCACCTCATTGGTAGATTGACTCGGGTCACGGCCAACGACCGTTGAGCCTCACCTGTTTCCTTCTATTCGTGCCTCAATGCATTGACCGGATCCGTCCGAGCGGCGGCAACTGCCTGATAGGTGATGGTGAGGAAGGCGATGAGAAGCCCGAGCAAGGCGGAAGCCACGAAGACGTCGGGGGAGATGGGGGTTCGGTAGGCGAAGTTTTCGAGATGCCGTTGGACGAGCCAGTAGGATGCGGGCCAGGCGATCAGGCATCCGTAGCCGACGAGTTTGAGAAAGTCGAGGGAGACGAGGAACCAGACACCACGGGTCGTCGCGCCGAGGACTTTGCGTACACCGATTTCGCGAACCCGCTGATTGACGGTGTAAGAAGCCAGTCCGAAGAGGCCGAGGCTTCCGAGGATGACGGCGAGAATCGCGAATGACGTGACGATTTGCCCGAACCGACGATCACTCTCGTAGGCCTCTGCGAGTCGGTCGTCGAGAAACCACACTTCGGGCGGTTGATCCGCACGCATGAGTGACTTCCACTTGTCCTCGATGAAGGCGACGGTCTCGGGGACGTTCCTTCCGTTGATTCTCAGTCCCAGATAGTCGTAGAACCACGGTCTGTAGCCCATCACAGCCGGGCCGATCGGTGCGTGGAGCGACGCATAGTTGAAGTCCGCGATTACTCCGACGACCTCCCCCTTTGCGTCTTCTTCAGATCGCGCCCTACCGAATCGTCGTCCTACGGCGTTATCCACCGTCCAGCCCAACGCTTTCACCGCACTTTCGTTAATGATCCAACCGTGCGTGCGATCGCGCTCGTTCTCGGGAGAGAAGGTGCGGCCCGCCAGAAGTTCGATGCCGAACGCCTCGAAGAAAGACTCGTCGCATTCCTGAACGGGCATCCGCCACTCCGTGCCCTCGTGGCCTTCGGGTTTGACGAGGCGCGAGAAGAATCGGTCGCGCCCGGGCATGAACCGGAAGGCGGTGGTCGCCACGATGTCGGAATGCCGTTGAAATTCGTCTTTGATGACGTTGTATCGCATGACGAGCCAAGGCTCCTCGGTGGTCTTGCTGTCGCGGTCTCGTCTAAAAATGGGGAGAACGATGACGTGTTCTTTATCGAACCCCAGTTTCGCCCGGCTGAGATAATCGAGTTGCCGGTTGGTCATTCCCACTGTGATGAGGAGGGCAATGGTTATGCCGAATTGGAAGACGACCAATCCTCTGCGGAGACGCGCAGTCGATGGACTGGCGGGACTTTGTGCGTTGAGAACGGTGATCGGCTGGTAACTCGATAAGGCGAACGCCGGATACAGCCCGGCAAGCAAGCCGGACAGGATGGTGATCGCCGTCAGCCCTGGTAGGATCTCGGCGAACGTCTCGGCATTGAGCGAGAAATGAGTGTAGGCCAGGAGGTTGAAGTGCGGCAACGCGAGTTGTACGAGAACCATGGCGAGTAGAGCGGAGAGCGCGGCCGTGAATACTGATTCGGCGAGGAACTGACGAATCAGGTGTAGTCGTTCGGCTCCGACGGTCTTGCGCAGGCCGACCTCTCGTGCGCGAGTGACGGCTCTGGCGGTCGCGAGGTTCGTGTAGTTGATACCGGCGATGAGGAGGATAAAGATTGCCACGGCGGCGAAGAGATAGACGGTACGAATGTCGCCCGCGCTAGGCAGATCGAAGTCGAGATTGGAGTAGAGGTGCCAGTCGAGGAGCGGTTGAAAGCGCAGTGTAAGCACTTTGCGAACCTCGGGACCCATCTGACGCTCGATGAAGTCAGGCAGCTTCCGCTCGAGCGCGTTTGGGTCAGCGCCTTCACGAAGCAACACAAAGGTCTGAATGCCGGCCTGCTGTACACGCGGTTGCCAGCCTACCCAGTCATCCCTGCCCTGGAAGAAGCTTGGCTGCGTCTTGTTGCAACAGCTCGAACTGAATGGACGATGTTTCGGGCGGGTCTTCGAGCAGTGCGGCTACGAAGTAGTCCCCCCCATAGTAACGTTCCTCGATGTTGACCGTTTTCCCAATTGGGTCCTGGTCGGGGAACAGAAGGTCTGCGAGGCTGCGTGTGATGGCCGCGTTGTAGGGTGTATCGAGTGTGGCCTCATCACCGCGGATGAAGGAAAAGTCGAAGATGTCGAAAAAGTGGTCGTCTACGTGGCCCTGGGTATGACCGGGAAAGGGCTGTTCGTCGACTCGCAGCATGACGTGATACAGGCGGGACTTGGTGGCAGCTTCGACTTCAGGAAAGTCAGACTCCATCGATCGAGCGAGGGCGCCCGATGTGGGTCATTGGACCCTCCGCCCTTCGCCGCTGGCTCGCTCTCGGAGGACCCTGAGAATGCGATCGGCTTTGTCGTGCATCCGGTCATAGGCGAACTCGTGTTGAATGACGAGCAGGGCGAGAATCCCGCAGGCAATGCCGACGGCGAGTCCGACCAGGTTGATGAGGGTATAGAGCTTGTGTTTGGTGAGCTGGCGTAACATTTCGGGTAAACCTGGAACGAGAACCGGTGCTACTCCTTTTTCCGGAGGTCTATGGCGAGGAGCTCCTTGCCGTTTTTGCGAGGCTGCACCACCTTGACTTGTTCAAATCCTGCCGCATCGAATTCCTTAACTACGCTTCATCTTCGTGAGAGATTGGTCGGATGCTCCTTGTCGAGGTGGTTTTCGCAAGTAGATGTGGCCGCCTGCGAACGCGGGGTGCGACCAGGTGACGCCGCCGCGTCGGTTGAGCTGGTCGCGCGTCGGTTCGATGACGTTGGCGCGGGACAGGACTTCGAATCCGTGCGGGTCCAGGGTGGTCAGGAGGAGTTCGCCTTCTTCGTTCAGAATCCAGACGCGGTCCCCCTGCGGTGTCAGGT
Organism: Candidatus Latescibacterota bacterium; assembly: GCA_965198115.1. GTDB lineage: Bacteria > Latescibacterota > UBA2968 > UBA2968 > UBA2968 > UBA6620. The sequence continues at coordinate 6,535,483 of OZ240241.1, forward strand.
GAGCGGTGCTCCACCTCGCCTTCCGGACGGCCGTGCTGTCGGCCCAGACGCGATCGCCCGTGTCGGCGCGGAGACATCGGAGCATTCCGTAGCTGTCGATCCCGTAGATGTGATCGCCGAGCCAGAGGGGAGTCGATATGGTGGAGTGAATGCCGTCGGTATTGTGCTCGTTCTGGCCGATGCGATGCCAGACCTTCGAGACGGCGAGACGATCGGTGGCGAGTTCCAGGAACAGAGCTCCGTCGAAGAAACTGGTGACGAGCACTCGGTTGTGTTTGACGACGGGGGTCGCGACACCGATGACCATCTCTTTTGGGGGGAAGGGATGTCGCCAGTACACGGTGCCCGTGACGGGATCGAGCCCGGCCACGCTGTCACCGGTCCAGACGATGAGGACAGGATGACCCGCCTGTTGGGTGACGACGGGAGCAGCGTAGGACGCCTTGTCGGAGAGCGCCCGCCACCTTTCCTCCCCGGACATCCGGTCGAGAGCGATGACGCAGGCGTCGGGTGTTCCCCCGATTTGTAGAATAACGAGGTCGTTGTGAATGAGCGGGGCGGCGGCGATGCCCCAGATCGGCAGATCGATCGCGTAGGCTTCGAAGAGGTCGTGCGACCAGAGGACGTTGCTCTGATCGGCTGTCGAGGCAATGGACGTGTCCCATTGCACCGAGGGTATACGCCAGACCCTCGTGAACCGTGACAGAGGCGCGAGGGCCGGCTCCGTAGCCGACGTTGCGGTAGGTCGCGTCGTAAGTATGTAACCAGAGTGGGGAGCCGGTTTTCTGGTCGAAACAAAGAATGCGCTCGATCTGGCGGGGGGCAGTGAGGCGGTCCATCACGTAAACCCGTCCGTTTGCGACGGTGGGACCTGTGTAGCCGGTCGCGATCGGGACACGCCAGACCGGCGCCAGTTCGTTCACGCCGAACCGATCGATGATCCCTGTTTCGGACCATACGCCGTCGCGATCGGGCCCGCGCCATTGAGGCCAGTCGGCGCCCTGTGCTTCGAGTGTTAGAAGGATGAGGAGCGGGAGGACCGTCTTCAGTGACCGTTGACGATTGACCATTGACCAGTGACCAAACTGTTTGGCTATTCTGCACGGAGTTCGCGCAGGATGGTGATGATTTCGGATGGGTCGAGACGACGGGTGTAATCGGGATCGACGAAGGCGAGCCGGATCGTACCGGCCGTGTCGATGAGATACGTCGCGGGGACGGGAAGGTCGAAGCTGTCGTCTCCGTTGACGAGCGGGAAATCGATGCCTAATTCCTTGTAGATGGACTGGATCTCGTCTTGGAGGTGGAATACGATGCCGAATTGTCGTGCGACGTCGTTCCCTTCGTCACTTAACAGATCGAAGGGAATGTTCTGCTCTTCCGCCATTTTGCACGTGCCTTCGAGTGACTGGGGCGACAGGGCCAGAACCGTGGCGCCGAGGTCTTCGACGGTCGAAACCGTCTCCCGCAGGGCCTTCATTTCGAGCGTGCAGAACGGGCACCAGGACCCACGATAGAAACTGAGGACCACGGGTCCTTGGGCGATACGATCGGACAACCGGACGTGCTGGCCTCGGCAGCTGGGAAGGTTGAAGTCGGGTGCACGATCCCCAACCTCCAGGGCCCGATCGGAAACGCCGGATCGAGAGAGATTGGTGATGGACCGCTCGAAAGCGTCCACGACGCGCGACGGCTGATCGGACCGGGCTTTTTCTGTTAGGTTGCGAAGGTCTTCGGTTAGATTCACAGGTCGCTGAGATGTGAAGCGGTTGGTTAGTTGACCGATCGGTCTATTTTACGCCCCTGAATCCGAGCTGGATTGGAGCATCCGGATGTATGTGTCACCAAGGTCTCTGATGAGTTCGGGTTCCTGACGCGCTTTGGCCATCAGCAGGGTACCCTCGTAGAAAGCCCAGGTAGCGACCGCAGTTTCGCGCGGGTCGATGTTGGCAAGTTCGCCGTTACGGACAGCCTCGTGGAGGGTCGTCTGCAGATGATCGACAGCGTCGTCGAAGATTTCGCTGATTTTTCCGACGATGCGCTGGTTTCGGGCACCGAGTTCGAGCCCCGTGTTGCCGAAAGGACACCCCCAGACGCTGCCCTGCGCATCGGACGTCTGTTTGAAATAATAGTAGGCCATATGAAAAAACCGGCGTAGTCGATCGAGAGGGAGGAGGTCCCCACCGAGTGCGAGTCGCCAGTATTGCGAACGTGCATTCCGCCAGTGATGGTCGAGCACGTCGATGATCAGGTCGTCCTTGGAGGCGAAATAGTGGTAGAAACTGCCTTTTCGGACATCGGCTGCCTGGCAGATCTCCTGTACACCGACGTGTTCGAAGCCGCGCTCGTGGATCAGCTCCGATGCTGCGTGAACAATTCGGTCCTTGGCGTCGCTCGTTCTGCCCATTGGGGTCCGACCCAGCGATAATTGACTGATCGGTCTAAGTGTAGGGTTCCCGGGATGGTTACGCAAGAGAGAAACCCACGAATATCGCTCAACCGGAGGCATCCTCGTAGAGCCGCTCGAGATCGACGACGAGTCGATCGATGCCGAAACGCCTGTTAGCTCGCTTTCTCTGGTCGCTGGAGACCGTCCGCTTCTCGTTCAACGCAAGGATCGCAGCGTCGGCGAGGGCCTCGGGACGACCGGGAGGAACGGTCAGACCGATCTTCTCGGTGTCGACGAGATCGGTCACGCCACCGACATTTGTAGCCACGATGTAACACCCCGTGGCGACCGCCTCGATCAGGGAAACCGGCATTCCCTCGTTGTAGGAGGACAGAAGGGTCAGATCGAGCGCGCCGTAGATACGGGCGACGTCGGATCGAAAGCCTGTGAAAGTCACGCAGTCCTTGAGTCCGAGACGATCGGTCAAGTTTTCTAGCTCGGCGCGGCAATCGCCGTCCCCGACGACGACGAACCGGGATTCGGGACACGCCTCCCAGATCAACCGGGCAGCCCGCAAGAAGATCTCCACGGCCTTGATCGGAGCCAGACGTCCGACGATACCGACGAGCGGCGCCGACGGTGAGAAGCCCAGTTCGCGTCGAAAACCGTCGTCTGTCCTGGTCGTGCCCAGGAACGGATCGAGATCGAGCCCCAGGGGAATGGAACGAACACGCCCGGGTGGGGCGATGCGATAGGCCAGGAGATCCGCGCGCTGGCTGTGGCTGACGGCCATAATGACGTCGGTCGAGTGAGCCAGTATCCGTTCGAGAAAGACGATGACCGCGCTTTTCCAGCTGGAAAAGTAGCCGTGGAAGACGTGGCCGTGGTAGGTGTGGATGACGACGGGGACGCCGGACAACCTTGCTGCCAGACGTCCAAGCACGCCTGCCTTCGACTTATGGGTGTGGATGACGTGGGGGCGTACGGCTCTAAGCAGTCTATGAAGCGCGATGAATGCTTTTAGATCGTGGCGGGGAGAGACAGCACGACCCAGACCGGGGATTTCGATGGGACAGACACCCGATCTGTCGATGGTTTCAGTCATTTCGGCTTCGCCAAGAGCGACCTGTCCTTTGGCTACACGCACGTCGTGTCCCAGCTCGTTGAGTCGAGCGGTAGCGAGCAGGACGAACGGGGTCGCGCCCCCGACGTTCAAGCGGTCGATGACGTGGATTAGTCTCAGTTGGCGTGATTCGCTCGTGGCCACGAGGATTCTCGCAGGACGTTACCCTGCTGAGCGTGAAGGGAGAAGACCGTTTTCAATGGCTCAGAATAGGGGCTGAACCGGCAGGAAGGCAAACTTCGTCGACCGTAACGTGCGTGCTAGGAGAACAAGAGCTTCAGGTAGTAGAAGGGGTTCGTCAATTGCTTCTTGGGAACTTCGTTGACGATCATTCCCATAATCGTATCGCGCACGTCGTCGCTTCGGGCGGCTTTGTTGATGACGAAGTTGAGGAGCGTGCGATTCCGTCCGATGCGTTGGAGCCGGTGGCTCGTCTTCAACTCGTCGCCGATTTCATCCCACAATCGATCGTCGTAGCGGCGCAGGAAGGATCCGGAAACGTCACTGTGGTCGATGGCTTCGCGCGCGACTTCGACTGCGATCTTGGCGGAGTAGAAAGCGTTGCCGATGCCTTCGCCAGTGAAGGGATCGATGAGGCCCGCAGCGTCGCCGAGTAGCATGAATCCGTCGCCGTGGTTCATGCGATGGCTACTGCCGACCGGTAGATTCCAACCGATGGGCTCTTCGAGCGGCACTGCCACGTCGAAGCGATCGCGGAATGCGGGGCTGTCTACGGCATTCTTGAGGGCGACTCTGAGGTCGACGTCGTTGGCTTTGATGTATTCGTGCAACATCCCGATGCCGACGTTAGCCAGGTTGTCTTCGATCGGGAAGATCCAAAAATACCCTGGAATGACTTCGTCGATAAAGTGCAGCTCGATCTGGTTGTCCAGGCCTTTGACATCACGATAGTACTGGCGAAGCGCGACGACCCAGTGCTGAGAGTCGTGTTGGTAGAGGTCGAGTTTTCGCGCCACGACAGAGCTGAATCCGTCGGCACCGAGGACCACCTTACTGTGAAAGGTGTCTTCGCGACCGTCCTCGGTCGTACCCGACACGCCTGTGACGTACCCGTCTTCGCCGAGGATATCTTTGACGGTGAATCCCTCGAGCGTTCGGTCCGCTGCCCGGCTGGCTTCACAAAACAGGAAGTGATCGAATACTTCGCGCCGGATCACGTAGCCCGTCGAGAGGTCGGGACGATTGGATCGCCTCAGATCGATGTCGATATGTGTGTGTTTGGGGCTGCCGAAGGTGACGACGTTGATGAGCGCGCCAGGCAGGTCGGCGACTCGATCCAGAAGGTCGAGCTCCCGGAGAATGTTGACGGCCTTCCCAGAAAGGGCATCGCCGCAGACTTTGTCTCGAGGGAAGCGAGCCTTATCGAGGAGGAGGACGCGGAGTCCCAGTCGGCGTGCGTAGAGCACTGCGGTTGCACCCGCCGGGCCGGCGCCGACGACGATCAGGTCGTAAGATGCTTCGGTAGAGGGGTTGCCCATTCGCGGCAAAACTTATCCGTCCGCGATGACTCCGTCAATATGTAAGGGAAGCAAGACCTTCCTGACGAGGCAGGTCGAATTTACGAGGACGTGGAATCGCTGGGCGTGATGGAGAGGCTGTCGCTGAGTCCGGCCTCGACCACGGGCAGAATGCCGACGGAGTCCACGTAGACGCCCGAGTCAGCCTGCGCGATGCTGAGGGCCGATCGGTCCGTGCGATGGGACAGATTCTCCGGCGCAACGAGGGCGAAGAGAACGATCGAAGCGGCGGCGACGATGGCGCCGAACGATCCGAGTGGTTGGGCCACGAATGCGTTCCTGTTGAGCTGGCCGGAGACGCCGTGCCTCGCTCGGAGCTCGGACTTGAGACGGGGCAGGATGTCCGGATCGGGTGTGATCTCGCTGTCGCGGCGAACGTCGAGGACGTTAGTGATACGTGAGATGAAATTGGTCATATGTCTACTCCGCGTTACACTCGGATGTATACGGGTTGAGTGCTTCGAGCATTCCGGCGAGTTTTCGAGTCGTGTAGAACAGTCTTGATTTGACGGTACCTTCAGAGCAGTCGAGGATTCTGCCGATTTCGCGTATGGAATGGCTCTCCTGATATCGTAGGAGGAACGTTGTCCGCTGGTCGGGATCAAACGCCTCCAGAGCCTCGACAACGGCCCGTCTGAAAGCACGGGCGTCGATATCGAAATCGATGTCGGCGATGTGATCGGATTCGCACACGACATCTTGCAGTTCGGCGATGATGCTCTCTCGCGACCGGACCTCCAGACGTCGATATTCATTTTTGCACATATTGTGCGCGATCGCGAAAACCCACGTTGAGAAGGATTTCGACGTGTCGAACGCATCTGGACGTTTGACGAGCTTCAAGAACAGATCCTGCAGGAAATCCTGGGCCTTGTCGTGATCGCCCCCCAGCATCCGATGGAGAGCTCAGGTCAATAGGTGTGTAAAAGAAATCAGGCGGCCATCTTCCCGGCTTCGACCTGCGGTCCGGTTGAGTGTTTCTGATCGTAGACTTGTTGTAGCAAGTGTGGCGCGGTGAGTTTCCTGAATCGGCTCTCTGCGACCTTGAGCGTACGCCAGATGAGAGCCGTGGCGTTCCTGACTTTCTTGAATCGCCTGGCGGCGTTTGTGCGAAGCCGAACGGAAGCAAAGGGGCTCTCGACGACGTTCGTGGTTCTCAGGTGTTTCCAGTGTTCCTTCGGGAAGTCGTAGAACGTGACCATCCGATCCCAGTCTCTTTCGAGCGTCTCCACGGCGGCAGGGAACTGTGAGCGATACCGTGCGGCAAAGCGTTTCCGGAGCTTCTCGGCCTCCTTTTTCGTGCCGGCATAGGGGATCTGGACGAGCAGTGCGCGGGCTTCAGCCTGTGCACGCTTGGCGACCTTGTCGAGCACGTTGAGGATCTTGTGGTTCCAGCACCGTTGTTGCCGGCTCTCTGGCCAGACCTGATCAACGGCCGCCCAGATGCCCATATTCCCGTCCGCGGCGATCAGGACAGGATGTTCGAGCCCGCGATCCCGGAGATCCCGGAGCACCGTGAGCCAGGATTCTGTAGACTCTCGATAACCGGGTTCTATCGCCAGGATCTCCTTGCTGCCGTCGCTCATCGCGCCGATCACGACCAGCAGACACGCCTTCTCGCGCTCGAGCCCGGCTTTGACGTAGATGCCATCAGCCCAGGCGTAGACCAGTTCGCGATTATCCAGACGCCTTTCTTTCCAGTCCTGGAAGTCGACCTCCCACTTCCCTCGAAGACGAGCGATCGAGGTCGGCGAAAGCGGCGCGCCATCACCGAGCAGCGCACGCAAAGACAACTCGAAGTCGCCCTGGGAGAGACCGTGGAGATAAAGGTCGGGAAGCAGATCTCCAATGGCCCTGGTTCTCCGGGCGAACAGGGGGAGGATGCGGCTTTCAAACCGCTCTTCCAGACCACGAACCCGGGGACGCCGGACCTTGATCGTTCCGCAGCTCGTCGAGAGACGCCGGGGCTTGCCGTAGCCGTTCCTGTAGCCCGTGGAGCTATCGACCTCGGCTCGGCGCTCATACCACGACCGGCCCAAGAACGCGGTCGCCTCCTCCTCCAGAATGGACTGGAACCGGCCCTGGATCTCTTCACGGATCCAATCGTCAACCGTCTCCCACGTCGGCATGGACTTCAATGGGGCTCTATGCGTATGTTCCTTCACGGCGATCCTCCTTCCCAACCGGGCCTCTCACCCGGTTTTGTGTGAATCAACTATCTCACGGGAAGGGTAGGGTCGCCCTTTCTCTTTTTCCACACCTTTTGATTATAGCTCTCCGATGGAAGTAGTTGACGAGCCGCAGGCTGTAGCGATCGTAGAGCGCTTCGAGTGCACGCTCGTTTCCACGCTGGACGCGACGCATCAGGGTTTCGTCCGTCAGGTCTGACAGGTCAGATTGGAACAGCTTCAAGACGTCTCCCGGCGCAATGGCCTCGGAGGACTGGCGGTGGGCAGGTCGGCTCGCTCTATGATACACCCGAGTCGATTCAAAGTTCACATCGTGTGACACAGACGCACGTGTGTGACGTGAAGCGACGGTGTCGGAGCGATGAACCATTTCTCAACGCTAAGCATTAATGACAGAAAAACAATAGGTTGGATCGGTAAAGACAATCTGGCGCGGTTGGCAATCAGTTTGCACGATGCTGAAACGTGAGACATTGGTCCTTCATCCTGTTGACGATCCTGCTGCTGTTTTCAGTACGTTTTCCCGCCCACGCCGATGATCTCGAAACGGTCCTGGGATTGAACAGACGACTGCGCTTTTCGACGACGTCGAGCGGTCGAGAATGGTTGCGTCCGCGTGCGGCAACTGAACGTGAGCTGCCGCCCGAACTGATGATTCCGCTGCGGGCCGTCAACGAAGGACTCGTTTTCCTCGCGGCCTATCAATCGAAGAACGTGCCTGCGATGACGGCCGTCGGGGCACTATCCCTGCTGGGCGGGACGCTTCGAAGCGGGATCGACGCGGTCGTCGATCAGGCTACGGACCGCAGGCTCGACGTGGGCGCACTTCATCGCCTGGACACACCTCAGCTCGAAATCCTCGCCTATCTGTGGGGGGTGGACGACCCCGCGGAAGAAAAGTCGGTCTATCTGAATGTGGATGGTTTCCCGAGTTGGAAGACGATGGACCGAATGCTGGAGGCGATGGAGGATCTCGGTGTGATCGAGCGAAAGGAACGAAAGGTGAGAGCTCTGGCGGCTCGGGATGACGTCGTGAGGTCTTTCGTGGCTGCGGGCCGGACGAGTGCACTTTCGAACCTTATGCCTCTGAGGATTGGGGAGAACAGGCGGTGACATTCGTGACCGTTCTGAAGCCGTCGAGCCCCGCGCTGACGGTCCTTGCCGAGTCGATGCTGAAGGACGCGGAGATTCCATACGTGATTCGGGGCGATCAGGCCTTTCAGAATCTCTACGCATTCGGGCAGATCGAGATTCAGGTGAGAGAAGAAGATGCGGAGCAAGCGACCGTGCTACTAGGAGATCTTTGAAAGTGTTGCGGGCGAGCAGGCGTGGCAAGGTGCTGATACAATCTGTTGTCGGTGGGAGCAGCCCTTCGAAGTCAGATCGTGACCGTCTTTTCGAGCGTGAACACGTTGTTCTTGGTTTCCTGGATGACGACTTCGATATGGTATTCGATGTTCTGTTCCTTGAAGTGCTTGGCGAGCACTTCGATGACCTGATTCATCCCGTAGAGGGCGACGTTTTCGACGCTGGGATTACGGCCGGGCATTACGACAACCCCCTCAGGTTCGAAGAGGTCCGAATCGAGGAAGAGCTCGTCCCGTTCCGATACGAGCATCTTGTGATCGAGGAACTTGAAGATGTCTTTGAGCGCTCCGAAGTCGAGGGAAATGTCGAGCTTGGCGTCACGAGGGAAAGATTCCGCCTGGAGAACGACGTGGGCGTGCCACGTATGACCGTGCACGTAACGGCACTTGCCATCGTAATCCAGTTGTCGGTGGGCAGTGTGGAATTCAGCGTGCGCCCGCAGGGTTTCCATCAGGTGTCCTTTGTCATCGTGACGATCGTCGAGTGTGGTCAGAATATAGCCGTCATTCGGGTCCCGGGGAATCTCCGGTCTTTGGTGATTCGATACTTGCCGACCCGATGAAGTGCGCTCATTTGGTAGACGGTGAACGGTTGACAGTGGACCCTCGCACCGCTCGGCAGGTTCCAGAGACGGCTTCGCCCTGTTTTAGAGACGCTGGGGACGCTTCATCCATAAATCTAGCGCGAACACGAAACTCGTATAATATGTTGTAAAACAGTAAGATATATACGGTAAGGACAAAAGTGGCCCCGGGGCCACTTTTAAGATGGAAGGATCACTGTGACAGCGTTCCCTTATGTGCAGCGTTATGCTGGCGTTCGCAACGAATAGGGTAAGCAGATGGGACCGGGCCGCTTTCACTCCTCACTCCACGGGCCAGAGCCAGCCAAAGGTTCCCGCTGTCAGGAGTGCGTAGATCAGGGCGTCGAAGACCGATTTGAGCGTCGAGGACCAGGCACGCTTGTACCAAATGGAATTCTGTAGAAGGGCGAGTCCGTAACCGGCGAAGGCAGTCGTGCCGGCGAAACGGAAGACGGTCAGATACGGGGCGCCTGGCTCGAGTGCGCGACCTGCGATGTAGGCGGCGAAGACGCCGACGAGCGCACAGTAGAGGAACCAAAGCAGAAGACTCTGGCCCATCCCGGGAATCCCGTTCGGCATCACGGTGACGAAGGCGACGGGGCCCTTTTCGGCTTTGGCGATGTAGTCGGGCGACTTCATTCCCTCGAGCGATCCGGCGCAGGGGAGTACGTAATCCCCGGGCGGGATGTCGAACGGGCGCAAGGCATCCATCACACTATCCTCGTTCGGAACGGCGCCAAAGTCGGTCGAATGATACTGCAGCAGCATATGGATGATGGAACTGGCCACGAAGACGATGACGGCGGAGAGCACGATCGGAAGCCACAACGAGAGAATCGATACCATCGGAAACTCCTTTGGGGCAGAAGTGAGCAGAAAGAAGTGAGAAGGAAAGGCGGTGGGCGATTACTCCGAGTCTGGTGATTTTTCCCTTTTTGTAACGCTTTCGACCCGCAGCCCGCGTGCGTGACATTACCCGACCAGCGCCGTGGACCGTCGAATAGAGCGACGCGGCGCTTTCGTCACTTTCGTTTCCCTCGATGATGACGGAGATGTCGCCCATCGATCCACCGACGAAGCCTTTCTGACCGGGGAAGGCGGGCGTCGCACCTTTCCGAACGATCCAGTAGGTTTCTCCGAAGTGCTCTTCCTCCCAGGCAAAGTTGTGGTGGTTGTGGATTTCCTCAACAATGTTCGCGCCGAGGATGGTGGCGACGCGCTCGCAGACCCAGTCGCGGCCGGCGTAGGCATACCGACCGGCCAGTTTCATACAGGCGATGTACTCCTTGCCAGTGTTGGACTCGACGTCGAACAGGACGGGTTGATCGCGTTTACGCTTGCCGGCTCGTCGGAAGAAGTGGGTCGCCACACGATGCCCGAAGCCCCGGCTCCCGAAATGTGCTCCGACCCAGACCCTGTCGATCTCGTCGACGAAGAGATCGACGTAGTGGTTGCCGGAACCGATCGTGCCGAGTTGTTCCCGGGCGAGGCCCTTCATACTTCGTGCGATCGGGACGTCCCACGCTTCGTCGTCATCGAAGAGCGGGTGGTCGACCTGTTCCTTGTTCTTCAGTCCGACACCGAAGGAGAGCGTGTTCCAGATGTCGTCCATCAGGCGTTTGATGTCGCGCCTGACCTCGTCGGCTGCGACGTCCAGGCGAACCGCTTTGTTGCCGCAACTGATGTCGTAGCCGACGCCGGTGGGACTGATCTGATTTTCGTACGCGCAGACACCGCCGATCGGCATCGAGTAGCCGAGGTGGTGGTCGGCCATCAAAGCCGCGTGGGCGGCGGTTTCTCGACACGTGATGATCTGTTCGACCGCGTTGTCGAGTGGCGTGCCCCAGACGGGGATGTCGTTGATGCGTTGGAAGGACATTTTATCAGGGGGCGATGACCTCTACGGTCGGGAAGTACGTTCTCACCCGAGACGTGTCTCGGATCAACAGTGGGATGCGAACAACAGCTGCGTGGGCACCGATGAAAAAATCAGGGAGGGGAGATCGTCGAACGCCACCGCGCCGACGGTAATCCAGAAAGGCCTTCCCGGCGAGAAACAGCGCTTCGCGGGGAACCCGGTGAAACCGAACCCCTGTTGAGGTCAAGACGCCCTCGTAATCCTCCAGTGACCTGTAACCGATGGACACCTCTGAATAAATCACCTCGTTCACAATCAGATCACCCTCGGTCCGTCGCTGGTCCAGGGCTGATAGGGCTCGATCGGCCCAGTCTGGATCGTCTTGAAAGACATCGAGAAGGACGCTCGAATCAACGATCGTCATCCGGATTCCTCGTCAGGGCAAGAATCTCGTCGGTGGACATCTTCACGGTCGCAGACCCACGGGCAGCTTCGAAGGGATTCTGACCGCGGGCCTTACCCGTTTTCTTGAGGTAGATCCGACCTCTTTGTTCTACGAACTCCACCTCGGAATTCGGGCCTATTCCGTATTTCTCGCGAAGCTGTTTAGGAATCGTTACCTGGCCCTTGGTTGTCACTCTCATAGCGGTCCTCGTTATAAGAATCCTACCAGTTATATTCTTACAATTTCGATTAATGCTGACCCAGAGTCAACACTCATAGCGGCAGCCACGTTGCAGTTTCGGTCGACCAGATGCCTGCTTCTGTCACGTTGTGACCGGTGATGGCCTGCCAGTGTTTCGCGTAGGCCCGGATCTGATCGGCGTAGTGGTGGACGAGGGCTGCCTGCTCGACTGGCGTGACTGCGCGGTCGGTCTTGTAGTCGACGATACACCATCCTCCTTTGATGCGGTAGACGAGATCGATCCGGCCACGTGAGATCGACACGCCCATCAAGTTTTCAGGACGAGCAACGTCGACTTCCGTGTAGATGGCCGGGGACTTCTGAATGTCGAGCCAGATTTTGGAGCGTCGAAAATCATGGACCGCGGCGATGGCTGCATCCTGCAAGGGTTTCTCGATTCCGGAGGCGGCGGATAGCGCGCTGACAAGGGTCTCGAGGTTTTCCGGGAGGACGCCGTCGATGGCCATTTGAAAGAGATCGTGGACGAGGACGCCGTAGTCGGCACCGTATCCGGGTGGGAGTGATTCGTCGTCCGGTAGGTTGACGTGCGCCAGCTCATCCGATGGCCCCTCGCTGATGGAGACGACCGTGTGCGAGGCTTGCTTGAGGGTCGACCAGCGGTCTTCCCGATCGACAGATGTCTGATCCGCGTCGAGGCTGACCATCACGGGTCTTGAGTTGGGGACCTCGGGGGGAACGGGAAGCTCGGGTAGGTCTTGAAGGAAGGGATAGAGTGCAGCCCACGGGCCGTTTTCGGTGTTGCCCGTGTATCTGCAGACGACGAGTAGATCCTCGGCTCGCGTGGCTGCGACGTAGATCAGACGCTTTTCCTCGGCATCGATGAACCGTTGCTCGGTCTCCGCGTCGATGTCCCAGCTTTCGGGTTCGGCCACGGTCTCGATGACGTGTTCCCCGAGTGGGCGGGTGACAGGGAGGGACAAACGAGGTTGTTCGAGGGTGCGGTCAACGTGGAATTCGGGGCCGTGTTGCCGGTGGCTCGTGTCGTAGGCATCTACCAGGAAGACGACGCGGGCCTCGAGTCCCTTGGCCTGGTGGAGGTTCATCAGTCGGACCGCGTTCGCTCCGCCCGATTCGAGTGTCATTTCCTCGACCTTGTAGATCGGGTCTTCCACGAGGTCTCTCAGCTCGGAGAGACAATCGCCCCAGTGACGACTTTCCGCCTCCCACCGTCTGAAGATTGCCAACAACCTGAGGATGTTGCCTGCCCTGGATGAGCCCATATCGAGGGAAGCGGCGAAAGGGACGTATCCGAGGTCGTCGAGGATGCGTTCGAGGGCGACTGCGGGCGGGGCGTTCTCGAGCAGGGATTCGTATCGGCGGAGACGTTCGAATGCGGCCGTGAACAGCGCAGCGTGAGGGTCGGGAAGCTCCGCGGGGATGGACGTGCGGAAGTGGAACGCGCCGCCGGCTCGCTTGTAAGCGTAGAGGTCGTCGTCCCCGGCGCCGACGAAGGGTCCCCGTAGGTAGCCGACGAGCGGTATGGGGTTATCGGGTGTGTGGATGGCCTCGAGAAGTTCAAGGATGCGCCGAATCTCCTTGCGCTGGCCGAGCTGACCGCTGCCGGCGACTTCGAACGGGACCCGGTGAACCTCCAGCGCCCGGGCGTAGACGTCGAGAGCCCCGGTTGTGCGGGAGAGGATGAGGAAGTCGGCAGGTTGGAGGGCGCCTTCGAGGGAAATCGAGTGTTTGCCAGCAAGACAACCCCCGACGAATCGAGCGATCCGTTCGGCTTCGAGCGCGGCGATTTCGTGGCGACGATGGTAGGCAACGGCCGGGGTCGTCAGCGTGTAGACGTGGTGATCGAGGTCTCCGCGGTCTCGCGCGGGGTGGAGTGGCGCGAACGAAGCCTGGTAACGCGCATCGTCCTGGGCGAAGATCGGCTCGAAGGCGACATTGACCCAATCGCAGAGCGTTCCGACGGCGCGAAAGCTGGATGTCAGGGCGACCCGCTCTCCTCCTGCGGCCGCGATTCGATCCGTCACGAAACGGAAGGTGTCGAGATCGGCTCGTCTGAATCGATAAATCGACTGCTTCTCGTCGCCGACGAGGAAAAGCGAACCCGGGCGCGGACGGCAGGACCGCCAGTCTTTGCCGTCATCCTCGCTCGAAAGGAGGGAGACGATTTCGGCCTGGATGGGGTCGGTGTCCTGGAATTCGTCTACGAAGAGGATGCGGTAACGTCGGGAGAGTGCTCTGCGTACTTCCGGGATTCCGCGCAGCAGGATGGCTGCGCGTTCGAGGAGGTCCTGAAAAGAGACGACCCCCGACGTCCTGCGCATCTCGGCATAGTATTCGACGGCATCGTCGACGAGGCTGGCCGCTCTGGGATAGACGGACTGGCGCCAGGCCGTCAAGGCGGGCTGGATGACGCGGGTGCGGATGTCGGCGAAGTCCTGATCCCGGAGGGCGCGGGCCTCCGCTTCGTGGGGTGTCCATTTCCTGAGGACGATACCAGTGTTCTTGACGCCGAATCGGCTCAGAAGATGGACCCGGTCGGCGTCGGTGCGCAGACCGTAGTGGTCGACGAAATTGCCGGCGTAGATGAGGCGCGCCTGGAAACGGTCGGGTGGTTCGCGGAGCGGGTCGGGCACCCACTGTCTGGCCTGCCGAACGAAGTCGACGAGGGTGTCCGTGGATTCGGTCAGATCGACCTCTCGGGCGGGTGTATGACGCAGAGGAAGGTCGGTGAATTGACAGCGGCGTTGGAAGAATCCGTAGAGGTCCTCAGTGCGGAGACCGACGGCGTCGAGCTCGGCCAGCCGGGGATCCTGCTCGCTGAAGCATCTCTGCACGAACTGGTCCCAGGCCTCTCGCCGGTGGAGTGCCTCGGTGCGCTCGTCGGCTTCTTCGAAGTCGGGGGGCAGCCGGGCGTCGAGGGGTCTCTCACGGAGCAGACGGCCGCAGAAGGCGTGGATGGTGCCGATGAAGCACTGATCGACGTGGGCCAGGGCCTCACGAAACCTGTCCCTCTGCACGGGATCCTTCGCGGTGTCTGCGGCTTCACGAAGGGCGAGGTAAAATCGGCCGCGCATCTCGCCCGCGGCCTTGCGGGTGAATGTGATGGCGGCGAGTTGCTCAACGCGTTCGATCCCGTTGCGGACGACTTCGACCATCCGCTGGACGAGGGCGAAGGTCTTGCCTGCTCCCGCGCCGGCGAGTACGACGAGATTGCGGTCGAGTCCCTCACGAATCCGGTCCCGGGCCTCTTGGTCGATCAGTTGCCGAGCCACGTGACGATGGCCTCCGGTAGGTCGGGATTGCTTTCGGTGAGGGCTTCAAGATCGTCGGGTAGCAGCTGCTCGCCGCCACAGATTGCGGCGTAGTCGCAGAAGCGACACTGGTCTTCCCGTTGAATAGGTGGAAATGCACCTTTTTCGACGAGTGAGGCGTGCGCCTCCAGAATCCGTCCGACTTCAGCCCGATCGGGAAGGACCGCGCGGATTCTGCGACCGTGCTCCCGGTCACTCGTGAAGAAGTAGCCCGATTCGATGGGCCGGTCAGCCTCGCCGCGTTCTCTGAGGATGGATTCAAGGGCGAACCCGTAGAGCGCCCACTGTAGATGGAGACCCGAGAGAAGGTCGGCTTCGTCGTAGGCATAAGCGGACCCGGTCTTGTAGTCCCAGATGGCATAACGGTCGGGGCGTCGATCGACGCGATCGATCAGACCCCGGAGGGGAAGGCGGAAACCCTCGCCCAGGTCGAGATCGATGACATCGGGATGGTTGAGCCCGTCTTCTTCCCCGAACCCGAAGGAAATCTCGAAGCCAAGCGGATCGACTTCGGTTTGCTCCGCTTCAGAGGCGAGGAAGACCTCCCCGGCGTGAAGCAGGCGCTGGATATCGACCTTCATCGCCTCAGCCCCGGGCTCAGGGAACCAGATTCTGTGCCGGTCGACTTCGGAGAAGGTTGCTTCTCGAAGGCGCTCGACGTGCTCCGGCCCAGGCTTTTCCCCGGATTCGGCAAGATCTCTCATAAACCTGCTCAGAATCCGGTGGAGCAAGTCGCCGAATTGTAGCGGTGTAAGCCACCGGGTCGTGTCCCCGAGCCCCTGGTCGAAGGGTGAGACGTTCAAGATATGCCTGAGAAAATACCGGTAGGGGCACTGAAGCAGGACCTCGAGCCGCGAGGCGGACTGGGGCTGGGCCGTCAGGGAGAGGTCCGGGTCCACGAACCCGGTGAACCCGTGAAAACGGGTCAACTGGTAGGTCGAGCGGGCGATCTGACCCTCGTTACCGAGCAAAAGCCAAGGATACCGGCGATCGAGAAGCTGTCCAAACTCGGGGTGATGACGTCGCGGGAGCATCCACGTGCCCTCGCTCAAAGCAGAGGTGTCGGGATGAGGCAGGAAGCCAATGGCAGAGGTCTGATCCTCCTTGATGTCCTGGATTTGCTGAATCAACGGCGCTGGAAAGGTTTCGCGCCCGTCTGCGATGGCTCGTGTGCTGGCGAAAAGGTGGACCGCGCCTGGGGCGACGCTGAGGAGACGAACGAAGTGCCAGACGGCCTCGCTCGGCCTCGTGCGGATGAACTCGAGATCCGGAGAGACGCGCCCCCGCTCGTCGTCGAGCAGGACGGGATCCTCCGTCGAGCCACCTGGAAAAGTCGATTCATCCAGTCCCAGGACGAAAAGACGGGGTCGTCCGGCGTAGCCGGCCCGACCGAGGGGGACGACGTTGAGGCAGCCTGGCTGAGGGGCGCCCGCCTGGATGCGGTGTTCGGAAACGAGACGGGAGAATCGAAGCGCCAGGTCGTGCTCCCGGCTGGTGACGCTGACGGCTTGGGATAACTCCTGGAGTCTTCGGAGCATCGAATCTCTGGCGGGAGCCTCCCCTTCTCCGCTGAAGGGGACGAATTCCTGCAGGAAGGCGGTGCCGCTGACCGCCATTTCTGCTCCGGAGCACGTCGATTCAGGCGGGAGCACCTTGAGCAACGCGTCCAGCATGCGGCAGCAAGGCTTATCTACACGGGAATCCCGGAGTTCGGGAGGGCCTTCACCGGCCTCGGCCCGGGAAATGGCTTGACTGTAGGCACTCCGGCCGATCCGGATCCCGTTGCGGAGCATCCACGAGGCGAACTGATAGGGCTCGAGTGTTTCGCCCCGGTCCAGATGGGCCCCGAGCGAGAGTAACCCGGTCCGACAGGTCTCGACGAGTGTGTCGACTGCGTAGTCGTTGGCGATCCACTGGAAGAAGGCCACAAGGGCCTTGCCCGGCCGGGAGAAGGTCACCGGAATGCCGGCTCCGTATGTAGCGTTGATCCCGAATCGCTGAACGGCGTTGTGGATCGCGGCGAGGTAGGGAGTTTCGGCCGTGTAAGCGATTTCAGCCTGATCGAGGGCATCGCCGTGGTCTAGCAGGACCTGGAGCGCCGCCCGGGCCTCGACGTCGGGGCCGGAGGTTTCGACGACGGTCAGGGCCCCCAGATCGTTGGGTAAAACGCGGCGAGCCAGCAGTTGTCCCGCCGGTGCCACGCACCCAGCCTCGATCGGGGTGCCCAGATCGCAGCGTGAAACGGCGATTGCCGCTGGACGCGGTGTGCCCTCATCGTCACGTCCGATTCTGAGAAGTGTCTTTCGGGCAAAAGCCTCTACGAAATCCTTCGCGAGTCCCGGCACGGGTGTTTCGTCGAGGATGGCCACGACGTCGGGGGACCGAACGCCATCAGCTTCGATGAGTCGGGTCGCCTTTTCGAACAGGTCCGCGCCGTCATACCATCCGTTCTGTTCGATGAGGTCCTGATAGGCGACGTAGATCCGTGCAAGGGTCTGCAGCTTGACGTCACGCGTCTGTCGAGAGAGGTCCTCGGGCGGGATTCCGGCGATACGCAGGGCGCGTAGTGTGCGATGGATGGCGCGCGAAAGACCCGGGCTCAACCCCGCGCGTGAGAACGGATTGTCCGGCGCTTTGTCGAGGATGTCGCGGAGATAGGGATCGAAAGTGATAGCGTCGGCATCGCGAACGAGGGGGCGGAACCCCTCGGCCAGCAGGTGTGGCTCGGCGATCTGGCGGGCGACGTCTTCGGGGCTGGCGATCTGCAAATTGAGGGTGGGATGACCAGCTAGCGCGAGGGCATTGACCATCGCGTAGCCGATCTGGGCGCTCGGTGCGAACACGACCTTGCGACCAGCCGGATCCGACTCACACAACGCGGCGAGCTGGGCCAGATGGTATGGAAGCGACAAGATTGGTTGGGAATTCCGGAATCAGGGAACTGACCAACTGCGGGGAGTCGAGCGGGGATGGAGGTAGAATAGTCAGGGGGGGGATGAACAGCAAGGAAAGGAAGGTGCTCTTCGCGTTGACAGTTATTCCGTCATACGAATTCGAGACGGGTCAGGTCCGAAAGGCGCGATATCGTGTGGGTTCGGTCGTCGTCGACCCCCATCTTCACGGCGGTGATGCCGTGTCGCTTTGCGGCTTTGAGGTGCCGGTCGCCATCGTCAACGACGATGACCTCCTCTGCATCCGCTCCGATGGCCTCAAGTATGAGAGGGTAGAATCGATCATCGCCCTTGTGGAGACCGACCAGATCTGAACCGAACGGCATTCCGATGCGATCGCGCACACCGAGCCGTGTGAGGACCGTCTCTATTACCCAGCCCGGGTTCCCCGAAGCGGTATGGATCTCGAACCGTTCATCCAGGTCGAGGATTGCCTCTCGCGTACCTGGAAGGACGATGTCCGCGTGGGTGTAGACGTGACTGTAGATTCGTTCGGCCACGTCGACTTGCTCTTCGAAGCTGACCGGCGGCTCCAGTTGCATTTCCGCACACATCTGAACGAGCCACTCCGCGTGAACTCGATCCCACCAGCGAGACAGATTCAAACGTCTGAGACCCAACTCGAATTTGTAGGTTTCGTTGGCGCGTAACCAGGTTGCATGCCAGATCTGTTGGTGGTCCCTCCAGATCTCTTCTTTTCCGCCGACCATCGGAACGCCGGCGTCACCGATGACACGCCCGCTTTCGACCTCCCACTTGTCGTTGTCCAGCAGGACGCCATCGACGTCGAGCAGTAGAAAGCGATGCACGTTCCTCAACCTTTCTGTCCCCGGGGCTCGGCTCAATCCCTCAGAATCGTCTTCTCGTCCGTCACCGCGGGCTCCAGGGCCTTTTGAGTAACGCTGACGGCTCGCCGGAGGTCGGCACCTCGAAGGTCGGCGTCCTCGAAAATGACTTTGTAAAAATCGGCGCCTGAGAGTTTGGCGTTGCGCAGGTCTGCCTTGGTCAGGTTCACCTGAGTCAACGTGGTGTTCTGCATCCGTGCTTTTTGAAGGTTGGCTTCGACGAAGCTGCACTGAGAGAAGTCCTGGCCGGTCAGCTTCGTGGCCTGGAAATTGACGCGGTCGAACACGGCCTTGTGGAGGTTGGCTTCAGAAAGATCGACACGTCGGAGATCTGCTCCCGTCAGCGTGGCTTCGCTCAGGTCGACACGTCTGAGCGTTGCTTTCTGAAGGAGGGCGTCGGTCAGGTCGGCTTTGGCGAGGTTTGCGAGTTCGAGGTCGGCCGGGGCAAGGTCGACGCCGCGTAGACAGGCCGAGGCGAGGATGGAGTTCTGGAGGTGGGCGCCGTTGAGGTTCGCACCCTCGAGATCGGCATTTCGAAGATTGGCTGCGGATAATCGTGCGCGCTCGAGGTTCGCGCCCCGGAGGGTCGCCCGCTGGAGTTTGGCGCCGCTGAGGTTGATCTCTCTGAGGTCGGCACGGGTCAGGTCGACCCCCTCGAGGTCGGCTCGGAGCAGAAAGGCCCCGGCGAGAGTTGCCTGGGAGCCCCGCTTACCCTCCGATTCGAGCCACACCGCGTGATTGTTCAGGATGTCCTTGAGGTCACCGGGGGTGACGGGTTGTCCGGGTTCGACCATTGACGAAGCTCCTTCCGTGCCAGAGGTGGGCGTCGATGTCTGACCGGGCAATCGCCGTCGCGGTTTCGGATTCATTCCTTGACACTGATTTTGCCGACTTCTAAATTTAAGGGTTACAAACTTTTAGGAGCAAACTGGCATTTCGCGAGGGAGCCGGGTGGGAGAATCCATCAACGCACAAGACGCCGACCTTCAGGCTGAGCTGAAGGCTAACGGGCGTCTTCCGGCCCATATTGCCATCATTATGGATGGCAACGGACGCTGGGCCGAACGGCGTCATCTGACACGATCGGACGGTCATCGATCCGCTCGTGACGTCGTGCGTGAGACCGTTCGTGCGTGTGGCGAGCTGGAGATCGACATCCTGACGCTGTTCACGTTCGGGACGGAAAACTGGAAGCGCCCGTGGGGAGAGGTGTTGTCTCTGATGCAGCTACTCAGAGACTGTTCGGTCGAAGAGCTGCCCGAGCTGATCGAGAACAACGTGCGGCTGGTTGCGACGGGAGAGACTCACAAACTCGCCAAACACGCCCGTCTGGCGCTCGAGGCGGCCATCGAGTCGACTTCGCAAAATACGGGTCTTACGCTGAACCTCGCCCTGAGCTACGACGGTCGGAGCGACATCCTGCAGGCAGCTCAACGGCTTGCCAGGACCGTTGCGCGAGGCGAAATGACGGCGGATGACGTCGATCACGAGACGTTTTCCAGTCATCTTCTAACCAGCGGGTTGCCCGATCCGGATCTGATGATCCGGACGAGTGGAGAGGTCCGTCTGAGCAATTTCATGCTTTGGCAGTGCGCGTACACGGAGTTCCACTTTACGCCGGTTTTCTGGCCGGACTTCCAGCGCTGCCACCTGTATGAGGCCATCGCCACGTATCAATCGAGAGAGCGTCGATTCGGTCAGACGAGCGCTCAACTCCGTTCGACGGAGGAGACGATCGGCGAACCGGCAGGCGTTTCGACTGCCTGACCGTTAGCCCCGTGCCGACGAATCTGACGCAGCGCGTGGCCGTGGGGGCGGTTTTCGGTCCTATGCTGGCCGCCGTGTTCTGGGTTGGCGGTCTTGCCCTGCTGGTCGTGCTTTCGATTCTGGTGGCGGGCGGCGTTCTCGAGTTTTACAGGATGCAAGAACACAAGGGGCTGCAACCCTGGTCGGTTCCGGGGGTTGTGGCCTCTGTCTTTTGGTGCGTGGCCGTCTACTTTTTTGGCGTTTCAGAGTTGGCGATCCCGCTGGCGGTTCTGCTGGTCGTGATCATTGCAACGGGGTCTGCCAGAGAGGGATCGAAGTTAGCCAACGTGGAATCGACATTGATGGGTATCCTGTATGTGGCAGTCCTCGGCAGTTTTGCCTACCAGGTGAGAGCCGGGTCGTATGCGGACTTTACGGTGAATCAGACGGCCGGGTTCGCGGTGCTCATCCTGGCGGCGATCTGGGCGTCCGACATTTTCGGCTACTTCGCCGGCCGCGCCCTCGGTCGTCGCCATCCGTTTCCCAACATCAGCCCGGGGAAAACCGTGGCCGGGTACGTCGGAGGCATTTTGGGGTCCATCGCCTTGATTCTGACGGTGACCGAACGTTTTACGTTGTTGGATCGAACGGATGGGGCTGCCCTGGGTGTGATCGTGGGTCTCGGTGCGCCACTGGGCGACCTGGTCGAGTCGATGATCAAGCGGGATGCCGGCGTGAAGGATGCTTCCACGATCATTCCGGGTCACGGTGGCATCCTGGACCGGTTCGATTCCTTCCTCTTCGTCTTCCCTCTCGTCTACGTCTACGTGTCCTTCGTACAGACAATCTGAAGAAGCGGAAAGGCCTACCACGAAATACACGAAACACACGAACGGGTGGAATAGAGAAGACACAGAAGCCACCCACGCGTCGAGATCGACGGTTCATTCCGGAGAAATCCCCACCGGTCTTCCTCATGTCTTCGAGATTTCGAGTTGCTTTTCTGATTCGAGAGAGCGATGAAACGGGTCGCAGTGCTGGGGTCGACGGGCTCCATCGGGACGAATGTGCTGGACGTGATGGCAGCACTCCTGGATCGATTCGAGGTCGTCAGTCTGAGCGCGGGGCAGAACACAGATTCGCTCTGCAGGCAGGCGGAACGTTTCAGACCCCGCCGCGTCTGTGTGGGAGACGGCGCGGATTCGGTTCGTGCGCGTCTCGCCTCATCGGGAATCGAGGTACTCGAGGGCGAAGCGGGCCTGATCGATCTGGCCGAAGACCCGGACGTCGACCTCGTCGTCAACGGCCTGGTAGCCGGTGTCGGGATTCGCCCGACGGTGGCGGCCGTGAAGGCGGGGAAAGATGTCGCGACTGCGAACAAGGAGACCCTTGTCGTTGCCGGTCACCTGGTGACGGAGCTTGCGCGGAAGCACGGTGGCGCGCTCGTTCCTTTGGATAGCGAACTGACGCCGATCTGGCAGACGTTGGCACAACACACCTCACGGGATGTTCAAAGGATCGTCCTGCCGGCGTCGGGCGGTCCCTTCTTTTCGGCCTCGAAAGAGGAGATGGCCTCCGTGACCCCGGAACAGGCGTTGAATCACCCGACGTGGAAGATGGGTCCCAAGATCACGATCGATTCAGCGACTCTGATGAACAAGGGGTTCGAGGTCATCGAGTCGCACTGGTTCTTCGGGCTGCCATCGACCAAGATCGATGTCGTGATTCACCGTCAGTCGATCGTCCACTGTCTGATCGAGTTCGTCGACGGGGGGCTGACGGCACATCTGAGCACGACAGATATGCGACTCCCGATCCAGCAGGCGCTCACCCATCCAGACAAGCTGGCCTCCCGCGTCGAACCTCTGGATCTGCTGGAAATCGGATCCCTCAGCTTCCACGCGCCTGACACCGAACGATTCCCGTGTCTCAGGTTGTGCTACGATGTGCTTTCCGCCGGCGGAACAGCCCCGGCCGTGCTGAATGCCGCCAACGAGGTCAGCGTGTCCGCTTTTTTGGACGAGCGCATCGATTTTTTGTCGATTCCACGAGTGGTCGAAGACGTACTCAATGCGCACGACCGTCAGCCTGGTGATACGTTGGATGCGATCTACGAAGCCGACGCGTGGGCGAGGGGCGAGGCGGTGGAGGTTGTGAAGACACTGACGGTAGACGGGGGACGGTAGACGGTGAACGAACGCAGAAGACAGAGGTCAGAGGTCAGAAACGACTGCTTCGCCCCTTGGGGAAAGACATTGGCAAAGGGGTACCTCACGAAATCACGAGGGTGTACCGGTGGGAGCGGTCTCCCGGCCGCGAATCTTTGACGTTAGACGATGGAACAGGCGGTAGGCCGTGCGACGCGTTGCAGCATCCTGTAGCCTTCTGGTTTTGGCGCTTTCCATCGGGACGTTTCTATGGGTGTCCGTTGAGGCGCACGGGTTGCACATCAGCTTTGGAAAGTCAGAACTGACCGAACGCATCTTTACGGGGAAGGTGGTTTTCAATAAACTTGATTTCCAGGACGCCCTGAGCCGCTGGAACGATCAGACGCCGCTGATTGACTTGACGACCGATGAACGCGCGGGCCTGACGCTGAGATACCTCAAACGCCATTTGAAGGCGCGGGCGAATGGGCGTCAGGATCTGAAACTCGAGCTTGTCGAACAGGGGGCAGGGGTTCAGACGATCTGGTTCCGATTCCGATTCGAGTCGGGAGAGCCGATCGATTGGCTCCAGGTCGAGCATCGATCGCTTTTCGCGGCCTTTCCAGATCAGGGAAACGTCCTGGAAGTTAAATCGGGCAGCAAGACGATGAACCATCTCTTCCGACCTTCGGCGCCAGCCCATCGGTTTGATCGAGACCGGGGTTGATCCGTGTTCGTCGTCTTTCTGACGTTCGGGTTCGAGCACATCCTGGAGGGCTACGATCACCTGCTGTTTCTGTCGGGGTTGATCATCGTAGCCCGCGACTGGCGATCGCTTCTGGCCGTTATCAGTGCGTTCACCGTTGCGCATTCCACGACTCTGGTGTTGAGCGCTCTGGAAGTCGTGGCGCTCGACCCCAAATGGACGGAGACGTTGATCGCGGCGTCGATCGCCTACGTGGGCGTCGAGAATGTCGTGCTTCCGGAACAGCGTCATCGGTGGGCAGTCGCAGGTGGATTCGGCCTGATCCACGGCGCCGGTTTTTCGGGTCACCTGACCGAGCTCTTGAAAAGTATGCTCGATATGGGGACGATTTGGGGACCGCTGGTCGGCTTCAACCTCGGAATCGAGCTTGGCCAGATTTGCGTGATCGCCATCGCCGTTCCGATCATTTACGGGATGAGGGCCCTGGGGAAGTGGGACGTGCTCGTACCTGAACTGTCGCGGATGATTGCAGCTGTGGGTCTGTTCCTGGTGATACAGCGATTGTTCGAAATCTGAGTTCGAGGAAGGCAGTGGCAATGAGGGTTCGCGAGTCCTCGACGGCGTTTTGACTGCGACACCCCTGGTGTGCCAAACGCTTCTATCCTTTGGGAGGCATCAACATCCTTACGACTATAGTCTCATTCCTTTTCGTGCTGGGCGTCCTGGTGTTCGTACACGAGCTCGGCCACTTTCTGGTGGCGAAGAAAGCGGGCATCAGGGTCGAGGAGTTTTCTCTCGGCTATCCCCCCAAAGCACTCGGCGTTCGGTATGGTGAAACCGAATACCTGATTTCCTGGCTCCCCCTCGGCGGCTATGTAAAGGTGGCCGGGATGTCCGACTTCGGGAAAGAACGCGCGAAGGGGGAGCCGTGGGAGTTTCAATCGAAGTCACGGTGGGTGCAGATGTCCGTGATGGCAGCGGGTCCGGCGATGAACTTCATCCTCGCTTTCGTCATCATCCTGGGGATCCGGATCGGCTACGGTGAGTACGCGTATCTTCAGACGACGCGAATCGGCGTGGTCGAGGAGACATCGGCATTGTATGTAGCCGGGCTGCGTCTAGGTGACCGAATTCTGGCCGTCGAAGGCGCCGCGGTGACACAGTGGGCATCGTTGGCCGAGGCAATCGAAAAGGTCCTTGGGAAGCCGGCGACGTTTCTGGTGGATCGGGACGGTCAGACGCTGACACTCACGACGAGACTGAGCCCCCATCCAGAGGAACTGGGCATCGAGCCGTTCATTCCCGCAGCCGTGGGCTCGATCTCGTCGGGTTATCCCGCGGAGGCGGTCGGTCTCGAACCGGGCGACCGGATCGCCGGGATCGATGGGACGCGCATCGACACGTGGACGCAGATGAGTGCGATCATCTCGTCAAAGCCTGGCGTGCCGATTCAGCTGACGTGGGAGAGGAACGGCGCGGAGATGACTGCCGAGATCGTGCCTCAGGCTGATCAGGTGGGAAGCGAAACGGTCGGTCGCATCGGCATTACGCCTTTGCAGGAGCGCGTACCCGTCGGTTGGGGCGAAGCAGTCACCCGAAGTGGGACAGAGATGGCCATCTATACGACGAGTATCCTCGCGTTCGTCGAACGACTGGTGTCGGGGGAAGGCTCCGGGAGGGACCTGGCCGGACCCGTCGCTATCGCGAAGCTCGTGGGCGATCGTGCGAAGATCGGGCTCGAACCCCTCCTTAGCTTTATGGCCCTGTTGAGTGTGAACCTCGGGGTGTTGAACCTGCTGCCGATTCCGGTGTTGGACGGGGGACACTTGATGATTATGTCGATCGAGGCGGTCATTCGGCGAGACCTGTCCGTTCGCCAGAAGGAAGTCTTGCAACAGATGGGGTTCGCGTTCTTGCTCCTGCTGATGATCTACGTGACGGTGAACGATTTGGGGAGGGTGTTTGGGATGTAGGGGAGGACGTTGACCGTTTTCCGTTGTCCGTGATCCGTTGAACCAGCGCCGGTGCTCCGAGGAGTGTCGGCGTTTCTGATTTTAAACGCGGTGGCCGGAGATGCGGTGCTTCGATTCCGACCTTGACTTCCGAACACCGTGATGAAGCGCTAATCGGAGTCTTTTTTCTGGTGTTCGATGGCTTGCCCTACCCTTACCGCCACCTCCTGCCACATCGCTCGATTTCCTTGATTCTCCTCCAGCCATTGATTGAGGCGAGCTTCTGTCAGTTCGTGTCGTTCGAGTAGCGCGTGACGTGCCTTCTTGAGGGAGTCCGGAAGGGCTTGTAGATCACGATTGAGATGGATGGCTTCGACGAGGGCGGAGATGATGCGCCGATCTTCGACGGCGAGTTCTGTGGTCTTTTCGGAACATTGGACCGAGAGAAGAACCGCAATACTGACCGACCATAACCGGTGAAGTGGCGGATTTTTCCATCTCCACTTGGTTCGAATCTTACAGTACATAATTGCTGCTCAAAAGAGCACTACCTTGTTTTTTTTATGAAGATATGGGCAGTTTTTTTGACATTTTCGCTTGACACGCCACAGGTCAGGCATTATTCTTGGTGGTGAATAGTGGTGGAAAGTGGAGTGTTTTGAATCGAATCGAAGTAACTAACTGGAAGCAAAGCAGTTAGTGATATCGCATCTCCCCAGGATATCGAATGCCCGACGAAACTCCCCAATTCATCGGCGAATACGAAGACGTGCCGGTCGATGTCAAAGGCCGGCTCATTTTCCCTTCAGCCTTCCGTAAGGCGCTCCCGATGGGCGTGAATACCTTCGTTGTCGCCCGTTGGTTCGATGGCTGCCTGGGTGCCTATGACCCGGTCGGCTGGAAGCGCGTGCTGCAGAAACTGCAGGGCTTGAGTGGCGCGAAGCGTGATACGCGGCAGCTCATCCGGGCCGTGGCAGGTCGGGCGACAGAAGTGCGGCTCGATAGCCAGGGCCGTGTTCTTATCCCCCGAAAACAACTTGAAATGGCAGGGATCACGGATCGAGCCACTCTGCTCGGCGTGATCGACCGGGTCGAGATCTGGTGTCCCGAGACCTATCGGCAGCGCGCCGACGAGGTGGATCTCGAGGGGATCGCAGAGGAACTCGACTGGATCTGACCTGAGCCCACGCCGCTCCGTGCGTCGTGGGTGATTATAGGCATTCTGCCCGACGGCGTCTAAAGGTGGTCCCGGCGTCGGCGGGGCCCCGACGCGAGAGTGGTAGGGGCCGATGCTCGAGGGGGCCCGATGAGCATCGACGAAACCGGGTATCACGAACCGGTTCTGGGACCAGAAGTTGTTTCGTTCCTGAGTGTCGTGTCGGACGGGTGGTTGATCGACGCGACGGTTGGAGGGGGCGGTCATTCAGAGTTGATGTTGGAGGCCTTGCCCGGGGTGAAGGTGCTGGGGCTGGACCGGGATCCCGTTGCGATCGAAGCGTCGACGCGGCGGCTCTCGAAGTTCGGTGACCGTGTCCGATTGGTCACATCGCCGTTCAGCAGGATCGACGGAGTCATCGTGACGACGGGCGTTTCGGAGGTTCGTGGCGTCCTGTTCGATCTGGGGGTTTCGTCCCGTCAGATCGACGATCCCGAACGTGGATTCAGCTACAGCCAAGATGGCCCGCTGGATATGCGTATGGGTCCGGATGCGACGACCTCGGCTGAAGAGGTCGTGAACACGTTCAGCGAGAAGGACCTCGCTCGAATTCTTCGATCGTACGGTGAGGAGCGGAAGGCACGACAAATCGCCCGGGCCATCTGCACGGCTCGAGCCACGGAGCGAATCCGGACGACGGGTGTGCTCGCGGGTCTTGTCGCTCAGGTGGTCCCGAAGCCGCATACGACGAAGTCCCTGGCCCGGGTTTTCCAGGCGATTCGGATCGAGGTCAACGGGGAGCTCGACCAACTGACGGTGTCGCTCGATTCGGCCATCGATTCACTCACGCCGGGCGGTCGTCTGGCTGTGCTGACGTATCACTCTCTGGAAGATCGTGTCGTGAAACAGACGATGCGTGGAACGGTCGAGGATCGTCCGCCACCCGGTTTTCCGGTCGATGTGGGTTCCCGAGTCCGTCTGCGAGAAATCAACCCGAGAGGGACGACGGCCTCAGCAGCGGAAACGAGCCGGAACCCGAGGGCTCGGAGCGCACGACTCAGGGTGGGAGAACGGCTCCCGACGACGTGAGGCAGAGACAATGAAGGACGGGCTATGGCGATCGGCCGATCGATCTCGTATCGATGGTATTTTCTGTCACTCGTTCTTCTGGTTGCCGGTCTTCTGCTTTACGTCTGGTGCCACGTGACGACCCTTTCGCAGGGCGAGCGCATCACGGACCTGGTGGATGAACGAACGGCACTGCTCAGGACACAAGACTTGTTGAGAGCCGAAGTCACGGGTCTGGGGCGGAGCAGCCGTATACGGGAAATCGCGATGCTCGAGCTGGGGATGCGATTCCCGAACGAACAACCGAACAATCTTTACCTTGCGCCGAACGTGTCGGCCCCGGAGGGTGCCGGGTTCAGTGCCGCGCGTTGACGACAGGCACATTTCGCGACAGAAGGCGATCGGCGTGGTGGGTCTTCTTTTCGCGCTGGGCATCGGGATCCGGCTGGTCGTCGTCCAGTATCTGGCGAACGATGCTTACACCGATCGGGCGGAAAGTCAGCACGTAAGGGACACGCCGGTCCGGGCGCGACGAGGGCAGATCCTCGATCGGAATAAACGGGTTCTCGCGACGACACTCGAGTCGCAATCGTTCTTTGTCAACCACATATCGGATGCCGATACACGTCGTGCCATTGCGGTGCGTTTCAGCCGCGAGGCCGGCAAGTCCACGAGTCGGATGATGCAAAAGCTGGACGGCGAACGATCGTTCGTCTGGCTCGCGCGCAAGATGGTGGATGGTCCCGACCTCGACGATCTCCCCGATGGTGTGGGTCACGTCGTGGAGATGCGACGAAGTTACCCGATGGCGACAGTGGCGAGTCAATTGATCGGCTACACGGATGTCGACAACGTGGGTATCGAAGGTGTGGAGCGATCGTTCGATCCACTTCTCCGAGGACATACCGGCGAGATTTCATCGCGTGTCGACGCCCTCGGCAGGGCGATCGGGGACTTCGGTGTCGTCAAACTGATGCCGGAGGATGGGGCGGATCTCGTGCTCACGATCGACGCGGATTACCAGTCGATCGCCGAGGAGGAGCTGGAAGCAGCCGTTGCCCATTTCGAGGCAGAGAGCGGAATCGCCATCGTTTCTGACCCCGCTACGGGAGAGATTCTCGCGATGGCCAACGTTCCTCTCTACGATCCGAACAGTTTTGGCCGATTCCCAGCGGGCGTTCGGAGGAATCGAGCGGTCACGGATATCTTTGAACCGGGCTCGACGTTCAAGATCGTGGCGGTTGCCGGAGCGCTCGAAGAGGGAAACCTCTCGGCCACGGACAGTGTCTTTTGCGAGAACGGCAGGCTGGAGATCGGAGGGGGCGTGATTCGCGATACGCATCCTTCGGGATGGCTCTCGGTGGGCGAGGTGATAGAGGAATCGAGTAATGTCGGAACGATCAAGATCGCTCGAACCCTCGGCCCTGGTGGTCTGTTTCGATACGCACGACTGTTCGGGTTCGGCAGCGTGACGGGAGCCGGATTGCCGGGTGAGGTTTCAGGAACGCTTCGCCATCCCGCCAATTGGTCGGGCCGGTCGCTCGAGACGATTGCGATCGGACAGGAAATCGGGTCCACGGCGCTCCAGGTCGTCTCGGCCTACGCCGCGATCGCCAATGGAGGTTACCTGCTCGCTCCCCACATCTACCGGTATGGGGAACGGGGACGATCCAGAATGATCGAAGCGGGAACGGATACGATAAGACGCGTCGTGTCGGTCGAAACGGCGGAGACGGTGCGCGGCTTTCTCGAAAGCGTGGTTGCCCGGGGCACCGGTTCCCGGGCCGCAGTTCCGGGTTACCGCGTAGCCGGAAAGACGGGTACGGCGCAAAAGGCCTATGTCGATCGTCCCGGTTACGATCCGGATCGATACATCTCGTCCTTTATCGGGTTCCTCCCAGTAGAAGCACCCGAGCTCCTCTGTCTGGTCGTGGTCGACAGTCCGCGAAAAAACCACCTGGGGAGCCGGGTCGCAGCACCCGTATTCAGCCGAATCGTGCAGAGGATCCTGAGTCGTCGAGGTACGCTGGTTCGCCACAGGGCCCGGCTCGCCGCGGTTCAGTCAGAAGTCGGCTGGACCCAGAACCACCGAGAAGCCCGGGTTGCTCCGTCGACGGAGTCGATTCCCTATCGTGAGGTCGACGCGTTGCCCATCGAGTCGGAAGCAGCCGGTTTGAGAATGCCCGACGTGATGGGGGCGCCTCTGCGAAGAGCGGTGTCCGAACTGACGCGGGCAGGGTTTCGGGTCAAGGCGACGGGGACCGGACGGGTCATTCGACAGATTCCCGTTTCCGGTTCGGTCGTCCGGCCGGGTACGGTCACGCGGGTCACCTGTCGGACGACGTTGAGCTTCGAGAATAGAGAATCGAATAGTGAGAAACGTAGAATGTGAAGTATAGGCGATGGCAGGCTTGAGCGATTTGCTCGCCGCCGTCGATGTGGTCGACGTGGCCGGCGATACGGGCGTCGCGATCGGGGGTCTGTCGATCGACTCTCGGACGGTGAAACCCGGCGATCTGTTCGTGGCTTTGCGGGGTGGACAGCTCGAGGATCGCCACGCGTTCGTGGATGCGGCCGTGGAAGCAGGAGCAGTCGCGGTGGTTGTCGAAGATGCGGTCGAGGTGGCCGTTCCGGTGGTCAGGGTGAAATCGACCCCGACGGCCCTTGCCGGTCTTGCGAACGGATTTTACGATCACCCGCACCGTTCCCTACGGATGGTAGGGGTGACGGGCACGAACGGCAAGACGACGACGACGTATCTGATCCGTGCGATGCTCGAGGCACACGGGCTTTCGACAGGCCTGATCGGTACGATCGAGTATCGAATCGGCAAACGATGTGTGGCGTCGGACAACACGACGCCGGAGGCTCACCAGCTCCAGGCCTTGCTGCGGGAGATGGTGGACAGCGGAAATCAGGCCGCGGTGATGGAGGTTTCCTCACACGGGCTGAGCCTGGAACGGGTTCGCGGGATCGAATTCGAGCAGGCGGTTTTCACGAACCTGACCCGCGACCATCTGGACTATCACTCGTCCTACGAAGCTTATGCGGCCGCGAAGGCCTCGCTCTTTGACAACCTAGATCCTGATGCACACGCCATCGTCAACGCGGACGATGACACGGCGGTGCGAATACTCCAGAACTGCGACGCGACCGTGTTGACCTACGGCGCGGCGGAGGATGCGGGTATCCGTATCGTGGGTGGCGAGAGCAGTTTCCGCGGGTCGACGGTGGCGCTGGAAACACCAGAAGGACCGGTAACGCTGACCCTCGCCCTGACGGGGGCCTTCAACCGATACAACGCGGCCGCGGCAGTGGCTGTCGGACTGCGAATGGGTATCGGTTTGACGGACATCGCTGAATCGCTCAAGGACGTTCGCGTCCCCGGTCGGTTCGAGCTCGTCGATGAAGGACAGTCGTTCGGTGTGTTCGTGGATTACGCGCACACGACGGATGGGCTTGTCAACGCTCTCCGGGCAGGACGGATGTTGACGGACAAGCGGCTGATTTCGGTGTTTGGCTGCGGGGGCGACCGTGACGCGGGCAAGCGACCGGAGATGGGCCGCGTGTCTGCCGAGATTGCCGACGTGAGTGTGGTGACCTCGGACAATCCGAGGTCCGAAGACCCCGCAGCGATCGTCCGTGATATCCTTCCCGGCGTCGGCGATGCTACGTACCTCGTGGAGGTGGACCGACGGACGGCGATCGGTCGAGCCATCGAACTGGCCGAGCCGGGTGACCTTGTTGTGATCGCGGGAAAGGGTCACGAGGATTATCAGGTGATCGGTGAGGAAACGATTCATTTCGATGACCGGGAAGAAGCGCGCCGCGCGCTGCGCGCGCGGATTGAAGAATAGGAAAATGAAAATTTCAGATTTGAGATCGACAATGGGCTTCGCCGTGCTTGTCTGATGGAAGAGGTGACGCTCAAGGTTGCGGCAGAGGCGATGGAAGGAGAACTGGTTGCCGATGATCCCGATGCTCCAGTGGCAGGCGGGGCGATCGACAGCCGCGAAGTCGAACCGGGTGATCTGTTCTTTGCCCTTGGTGGGGACCAGACAGACGGTCATCGTTTTGTCGACCCGGCTCTGAATGCCGGTGCGAGCGCGGCCGTCGTGTCACGCGGCTGGTTCGATTCGGAAGAGCCAGCGAGGAGAGCGCTGATCGTGGTTGACGCGCCAGATCTGGCGATGGGCGATCTGGCTCGATTCTATCGCGGGCGATTCGACCTTCCCGTCGTCGCGATCACGGGAAGTAACGGCAAGACAACGACGAAGGATATGGCGGCGGCGGTTCTGTCGACGCGGTATGAAGTTCTGGCGACCGAAGGCAATCTGAACACGCGGTTGGGTGTTCCGATGACGTTGTTCAGGCTGACAGCCTCTCACGAGGTCGCCGTGATCGAGATGGGGATCAGCGAGCACGACGGGTTGACCTATCTATGCGAGATCGCTGATCCGACGATCGGCGTGATTACGAACATCGGTCCGACACACTTGGAGTTTTTAGGCTCTGTAGAGGGAGTGGCGCAGGCCAAAGGGGAACTCCTGGAGTATCTGGACGAGTCTTCAATGGCAATTCTAAATTTCGATGACCTGTACTTGCCCAAGGAGAGAGCAAAGGGGAGACTCCTTGGCTTTGGCATTGATGAGACTTGTCAGTTTCGTGGGGAGGGACTCGTCCTAGACCAGGAGGGCTGCGTTTGCTTCTCTCTACAGGGCCGTAATTTTTCGCTGTCGCTACCCGGACGGCACAATGTCTACAATGCACTGGCTGCGACGGCCGTGGGCGCGGCGCTCGAGGTTCCGCTCGATGCTGCCGCTGCTGCGCTGAAGACGTTCGTGCCGACGAGACTCCGGAGCCAGCTGACGCGACACGACGATATCCGGCTGCTGAACGATAGCTACAATGCCAATCCGGCTTCGATGCGCGCAGCGTTGACGACACTGGCAGAGCTCGAGCCGGAACAAGGGGGACGCCGGGTTGCCGTGCTCGGGGATATGCTCGAGCTGGGCGAGACGGAGATCGGAGCGCACCAGGATCTGGGTCGAGACGCCGCCGTAGCGGGCGTGGACGTGATGTATGCCTTCGGCTCGCTGGCGGAGACGGTGGCGGCCGCCGCGGTCGAAGCCGGGATGGCTGCGGATCGGGTTGTGGCATTCGAAGACAAGGGGCAGCTGGTTGATTCCCTGAGATCCTTGCTGAAGCCAGGAGACGTCGTATTGGTCAAAGGTTCAAGAGGCGTTGCTCTTGAGGAAGTTGTTGAAATTTTAGGATTTATGTCCTAAAATCCCGAACACCGAACACCGAACACCGAACACCGAACACCGAACACCGAACACCGAACACCGAACACCGAACACCGAACACCGAACACCGAACACCGAACCATTGCGCTGTCGTCGGCCCCCACCGGTGACACGCTGACTGCCAGACCGTGACCTGGGTTTGGCTTCCCCCACCCTCCAATCCCCCCCACGCTTTCTCCCCCACCCCCTTTGATATTACGGATGTCGTGTTGCTGGTCGGGACGGATAAACCGCGTACGCACCTCCAGCTGCAGCTGCTGATCTTTGCCCTCGTCGGTCTGGGCACGGTGATGATTTACAGTGCGAGTTCAGGACTGGCGCATTTACGGTTCGAGAACGGGCACTTTTTCATCCAGCGGTGGACGATACGTGCGATGATCGGTCTGGCAGCGATGCTTTTGGCCACGCAGCTGGATTATCGCCTCCTCAAACGCGTGTCCAAGCCATTGCTGCTGCTCGGTTTTCTGGGTCTGCTGACCGTGCTCACCCTCAAGCTACTGGACGTGGGCAAGGTTCGAGGGGCCTACCGCTGGATTCCGTTTCCGGGCGGAGCCTTCCAACCGGCCGATCTGATGCGACTCGCTCTCGTGATTTTCCTGGCGGATTCTTTGAGCCGACATAAAGGTCTCTTATGCGACTTCAGGCACGGCTACGTGCCACACGCCCTGATCGTGAGTCTGGCGATGGGGATGATCCTGTTTCAGCCCGATCTGGGCACGGCCCTTGCGATCGGGCTGACGTGTGCGTTGACGATGTATGTTGCGGGTGTGCGCACGGTTCATCTAATCGGTTCCGCCGTGGCTGCACTACCCGTGATCTACCTCGTCGTTTTCGTCGTCGGGTATCGTCGAGAGCGGGTGATGACTTTTCTCAACCCGACGGGTGATGTGCAGGGTGACGGTTACCAGATTTCACAATCGCTGCTGGCGTTAGGGAGCGGAGGGCTGGCGGGACTGGGTCTCGGGCAGAGCCAGCAGAAGTATTTCTTTCTGCCTGAACCTCATACGGACTTCGTGTTCAGTATTCTGGGCGAGGAACTCGGTCTCATCGGAACGATCGGGCTTCTCGCCTGCTTTGTTCTGTTCGGATTCCTTGGCTTCAGGATCGCCCGTCTTGCGCCCGATTTCCACGGGTTCCTGCTCGCTTCGGGTATTACGTCGATGGTGATGGTCTATGCGTTCGTAAACATGGGTGTTGCGATCGGTCTGTTACCGACGACCGGATTGCCGCTCCCTTTCATCAGCTACGGAGGCTCGTCTCTGCTGCTGACTCTGATCGCGGGTGGCATCCTGATCAACATTGGAAAACAGGCCACGCTGAGGCCCGGGGTCTTTCAGCGAAACGAGGTGGACTGGCAGCGGCAGCCGCGTTCACGGATTCGGCGGCCCGCACTGGGTACAACAGTTTGATGAAAAACCAGAAGCAGCCACTGAGGACACCGGAGGTACCCACGACAGGATCGGGTAGTTGCGCTTCCGGGCAGCAGGGGTCTGGGGCCTGTTGAGGGAGCGATCGGAATGGGCGAGCGAGGACCTCGGCTGTTGATGGCGGGTGGCGGGTCCGGCGGCCACGCGATTCCGGCGCTCGCGATCGCCGAAGCGTTCAGGGTGCGTTACCCCGAGAGCGATGTGCTTTTCGTCGGAACGCCGGGTGGTATCGAAACCCGGGTGATACCGACCGCGGGGTTCGCACTTCATACGATTTCCGTCATCGGGCTGAAGCGAGCCTTGCACCCGGATCTAATTCGGTTTCCGTTCGTTCTGCTTCGTGGCTCGATCGAAGCGATCCGGGCGGTTCACCGGTTCAAACCGGATCTCGTGGCGTGCACTGGAGGATTCGTGAGCGGGCCTGTCGGTCTGGCCGCCCGGATCTGCCGGCGACCCCTGATGCTACACGAAGCGAACCTGTTTCCCGGTCTTACGGTGAGACTCCTCTCGCGCATCGCTGACGCGGTGCTGTTCGGTCTAAACGGAGCGGAGCGAAAGACGGGAGGTCGTCTCAAGCGATTCGTGGGCAATCCGGTTCGAAGTGGTGTCGCGGATATCAGCCCGGCCGACGCGAGAATTCGGTTTGGGATGGAACCCGATCGTCGGACGCTGGTCGTGATCGGCGGAAGCCAGGGGGCACGCTCGATCAACCTGGCCGTCGAGACCGCGATGTCGGATCTGGTTTCTGCGGGCTGGCAGGTGTTGTGGCAGACGGGCAGCCTGGATCGGGAGCGTGCCGAGCAGGTTTCGTCTTCGATCGATCACGCGCACGCCATCGAGTTTATCGACGACATGCCCGCGGCCTACCGGTCGGCCGATCTGGCGCTGACGCGATCGGGGGCCATGACACTGACCGAGCTTCGTCTGAATGCGCTGCCTACGATTCTAGTGCCTTTGGCCACAGCGGCCGAGAACCACCAGGAGGTCAACGCGCGGGCGATGGAGAGAGAGGGTTGGGCGCGAATGATCCTGCAACGAGAGCTGGATGGCCCACGGCTGTTTGAAACCGTAGAGTCCCTGACGCGTGATTCGGGGCGGCTGAGGCAGATGGGTGAAGTCAGCGGATCCTCCGTCGTCACGGATGCGGCAGAGCACATTGTGGATCTGATGGAAGAGATGTTGGATCGCCGGGCTTTGAAAGAGACTGAATGACCGATGACTCCTTTGCCGACGACACTGGGTTCGACAGCCCACCTGATTGACATCATCGACATCGAGGACGGTGTGACGGGTGTTTTAGAGACAGCGCGACACTTTCACTTCATCGGTATCGGGGGTGTCGGCATGAGTGCCCTGGCCGAGCTGCTGCACCACCGGGGTTATGTCGTCACGGGCAGCGACCGTGAGGCCTCGGACCTGACGCGGCGAGCCGAGCAGCTGGGGATGAACGTTCGCATCGGGCACGCGGCGGAGGCGGTTGGTGGCGCCGACGTCGTGATTTTCACTTCGGCGGTGGATGAAGGGAATGCCGAGATCGTGGAAGCGCGTCTCCGTGGCCTGCCGGTCGTTAGGCGCGCGGATTTGTTGGGCGAGGTTACGCTTGGCCGGCAGCTGGTCGCAGTTTCGGGAACGCACGGGAAGACGACCACGACGGCAATGGTGGTTTCGATCTGCGAAGCTGCGGGGTTGGATCCGACGGCGTTTGTCGGCGGGACCCTCGCGGGTCGTGGACGGAACCTCGTGCTAGGTAGCGACACGGTCTGGATCACCGAGGCGGACGAGTATGATCGGGCTTTTTTGTCGCTGTCGCCGACGGTGGCTGTGGTGACGTCGCTCGAGGCGGACCATCTGGATTGCTACGAAGATCTGGACGACATCGTAGCGACGTTCGATGTATTCCTCGAACGGCTTCCAGAGCACGGTACGGCCGTTCTGTGCCAGGATACACCGGCTGCTCGTCGTCTATCGACACCGGCCCCGACGACGGTCGTAACCTACGGATTCGAGTCCGGTGACCTGCGCGCCACGAATGCGTCGCTGGAGGGTCGAGGGAGCCGGTTCGAGGTGTTGGCCGACGGTGTGCGTCTAGGATCGATTTCGCTGCGCGTGCCGGGTCGCCACAACGTGTCCAACGCTCTGGGGGCGGTGGGCACCGCCCTGGTGTTGGACATCGAGTTCGCGGCCATCGCCAATGGTCTGGAGGCGTTCCCCGGCGTGGACCGTCGATTCGAAGTGTTGGTGGAGAGCGACGACGCGACGGTGATCAGCGACTACGCCCACCATCCGACGGAAGTGGCGTTTAGTCTGGAGGCCGCCCGGGCGATGTCGGCCGGGGGCCGGCTCGTGGCCGTCTTTCAGCCACATCTCTACTCACGAACACGGGACTTTTTGGACGCGTTCGGCCAGGTTCTTTCAGAGGCCGATTATGTCTGGCTGACGGACATCTACCCTGCTCGGGAGGAGCCGATTTCGGGGATCACAGGCGCTTCCGTCGCCGACCGTGTGACGGCTCCCGTTACCTACGAGCCGTCGATGGCCGCGCTCCCGAAAGCGATTTACGACGCGTCGGAGCCGGGTGATGTCATTGTCGTGATGGGAGCGGGGGATATTGTGTCAGCGGCCGGAACGCTCGCCGGCCTGTTCGGTGCGACGATCCGGTGAGCAAGTCGTCGAAAGCGGCGGCAGAAGGGCTCGCCGAGACCTTGCAGTCGATGACGCGTGGGCGCTTGCTGACGGACGAACCTCTGTCGCAGCACACGACATACGGCGTTGGGGGGCCAGCGGATCTTTTTTTTCTGCCCGCCGATCCCGAGGATCTGATGTCCGTCTTGTCGACGATCCGCGATGCAGAAGTCCCCGTGCTTCCGGTCGGCGGAGGAACGAACACGCTCGTGAAGGATGCGGGCTACCGAGGCCTGGTAATCTGTCTGGCCGATGGGATGGCTGCTGTGACGATGGATGGAGAAGGCGGCCGCGTCGAAGCGGGCGCGAGTACCCAGGTCTTCTCCAGACGGTGTCAGCGGGCGGGACGATCCGGTTTTGAATTCGGCTGTGGGATTCCGGGGACGGTTGGCGGTGCAGTCCGTGGGAACGCGGGCGCCTGGGGTGGCGAGACGTTCGAACACCTTGTGTGGGTGCGCGGTGTCGACCTGGCCACGGGGATGGAAATGACCTTTCGGAAAGCTGAGATCTCGTACGGCTACCGACGGGTCGACCTGCCCAAACAGTTTCTGTTCTTGGAAGCGGCGTTCGCACTGGGAGAAGACGATCCGGACACGATCCTCGGCCGAATGGATCAGATGCTCGATGAACGGAAAGCAAGCCAGCCTTTGTGGATGAGGAACGCGGGATGTGTTTTCAAGAATCCCGATGGGCCCTCACCGGCCGGCATGCTGATCGACCGCAGCGGATGCAAGGGGATGTCGGTAGGTAATGTGTCGGTGTCCGACGTCCACGCGAATTTTCTCGTGACCAAGGGGGGTATCACCGCCGCGGACGTGCTGAATCTGATCGAGAGAGTTCGGGACAGTGTTTACCAATCGGAGGGAATCGAACTTGAGACGGAAGTTCGGATCGTCGGGGAGTATGGCATTGAGAATGTATAACGGTCGGGCGCTCGGCTCACAGAAGCGAAGCCGCTGGCGTCGTCGCACGAAGCCGACGTTTACGATCGCACGGCTGGACGGAGTCGCGTTGCCCAAACCGAAGGCGAGGCGTGTCGTCGGTTGGGCGATGGTCGTCGGGCTCGTGGCTGCGCTGAGCACGGGTATTCCTGATGCCTATTCGGGCCTTCAAGGAAGCGACCTGTTTACCGTGCGCAAGATCTCAGTCGTGGGCCATCAGCTGATGACGGCGGAAGAGATCGTCGACCGCGCCGGGCTCGAGGTCGGAAGCAATCTCTTTCAGACGGATCTCACGACAGCGACGGACTCGTTGAGGGCACACCCGCTCGTCCGCAGGGTGTTGCTCCTTCGCCGTCCACCTGCCGATCTCCTGATCTCGGTCGAAGAGCGGTCGCCCATCTCGCTCATCACAACGATGGACGGTCTGATCGGTTTGGATCGCGACGCGCGATGTTTCCCTCTGCCGACTGTGCCGTTCGACCTGCCGGTGGTGACGTCTTTCGCGGCGGCAACGGCTGATTCGGTGGAAGCCGAGGACAGCGCAGCCGCCCACCGGCTGGTCGCGTTCCTCCTCGAGATTCGGGACAAATATCCGAGTGTCTGGTCTACCCTTTCGGAGGTGAATGTTCTGTCTCCGACGGAAGCACGGATTCACCTGATCGATGGAACACCAGAGCTGCTCGTGCGGTACGACCGATCGGGAGCGCAAATCGAGAATCTCAAAGCATTCGTGGCGAGCAGTCCCAATCTGAGTACGCTCGCCTACATCGACCTCCGGTACGAGAATCAGGTTGTCGCCGGCAGGATCGGGGTGGACGCGTCGGATGTTTCGACCGCTCCTCTTCCGGCATTCTGAAAGGAACGGACTTATGGTCAAGGGCGATCGAATCGTAGGGCTGGACATCGGCACGACCAAGATCTGTGCGATCGTAGCGGAGGTCGAAGAGGAAGGGCTGAAGATCACGGGTGTCGGGAGTGCTCCTTCTGACGGTCTCAAACGGGGCGTCGTCGTTAACGTCGACAAGACGGTGCGATCGATCCAGCAGGCGATCGACAAGGCAGAGCGTATGTCGGACACGCGCATTACGGCAGTTTATGCGGGAATCGCCGGGGACCACATTCGCAGCTTCAACAGCCGTGGGGTAATCGCCGTATCGGGACCTGAGAGCGAAATCACGCATCACGATGAAAATCGAGTCATCGAGGCGGCCAAAGCGATCTCGATCCCGATCGATCGCGAGATCGTCCACGTGTTGCCGCAGGACTATTCCGTCGATGATCAACCAGGTATCAAGGACCCGATCGGGATGTCGGGCGTGAGGTTGGAAGCCGATGTGCACATCGTGACCGGCGCCGTGACGTCTGCCCAGAACATCTGCAAGAGCATCCGACGTGCCGGTGTCGAAGTCGTGGATCTGGTGCTCGAGCCGATCGCGTCGAGTCATTCGGTGCTGACTGCCGACGAGCTGGAGATGGGCGTGGTGCTCGTGGACATCGGCGGCGGCACGAGCGATATCGCCGTGTTCTACGACGGCAGCATCCGGCACACGGCGGTCGTCGGACTGGGTGGTGAGAATGTGACCCGCGACGTGGCCGTCGGTCTGCGCACGCCGTTCAAGCAGGCGGAGGAGATCAAGCGTTCGTATGGCTGTGCGATGACCTCGCTCGTGAGTAAGGAAGAGGTCATCGAGGTTCCCGGCGTCGCCGGCCGTCCTCCAGACCGTGTCGAGCGCGCGGAACTTGCGTCGATCATCGAAGCACGGATGGAAGAGATCTTCGTGCTCGTGAACAGTGAGATTCGGAGAACCGACTACCTCGACCTACTCGCGGCTGGCGTGGTCGTGACGGGCGGTGGGGCGATGGTGGAGGACTGTGTGGAGCTCGCAGAGGAAGTCTTCGGCATGCCGGCGCGTCTGGGAACACCGCGCGGCGTGACGGGGCTCGTGGATGCGGTGACACAGCCGATTTACGCGACGGGTGTCGGTCTGGTGCAATTCGGTCTGGAACACCAACACCGAGAGGGGCAGTTCGCGAGCGCGAACGGCGATATGTTCAATTCCATCCTCGGCCGAATGAAGGGATGGGTGAAGGACTTCTTCTAATTGTGAAATTGTGGAATTAGGAAATTAGGAAATTTCACAGTTGAATTTCCTAATAGGTTTTCGGCCTTCCCCGAGGCCTTGTGACTTGCTCCCTTTTTTATCGCGGAGGTGAACACAGTGGTCACGTTTTCGATCGTGGATAGCGAGAATCAGGCGAAAATGCGTGTGGTCGGGGTTGGGGGGGCCGGCGGCAATGCTGTTAACCGGATGATCAACGCGGGACTCCAGGGTGTAGATTTCATCGCCGCGAACACGGATTCACAGGTGCTCGAGCTTTCTGAGGCATCGCGACGCATTCAGATCGGTGCGAATGTCACACGCGGTTTGGGTGCGGGTGCCGACCCCGAGGTCGGGCGTCGGGCGATCGAGGAGACGCGCGATCAGATGGCGGAGGAGCTTTCGGGATCGGATATGGTGTTCATCACAGCGGGGATGGGGGGCGGCACGGGGACGGGAGCGGCTCCCGTCGTGGCGGAGATCGCTAGGGATGCGGGCGCTTTGACGGTCGGGATCGTGACGAAGCCGTTCGCGATGGAAGGTTCGACGAAGATGCGAAACGCCGAAGCGGGCATCGAGGATCTGAAGACGGCCGTGGATACGCTGATCGTGATCCCGAACCAGCGCCTGCTGTCCGTGAGTTCGAAGGAGACGACGCTCAAGGATGCGTTCGCGATGGCGGACGAAGTGTTGCATCAGGCCACACGCGGCATTTCGGACCTGATCACGATTCCGGGAGAGGTAAATCTCGATTTCAACGATGTGCGGACGGTGATGCTTCAGGGTGGAGATGCGCTGATGGGAACGGGTGGTGCCGTTGGCGAGAACCGCGCTGTCGAGTCCGCGCAGAAGGCGCTTCACAGTCCGTTGCTGGAAGAAGTGAACATCAAGGGTGCCAAGGGAGTGTTGGTGAACATCTCGGCGGGGAGCGATCTCAAATTGTTCGATGTCAACGATGCCGTGACGGTGATTACGGAAGCCGGTGGTGAGGACGCCCACGTCATTTGGGGCACCGTGCTGGATGATTCGCTGGGCGACGAGTTGCGAGTGACGGTTATCGCGACGGGTTTCGAGATCGCGTCGAACGGCCGACGCCGCAGCGAGCTTTCGTTTTCCCGCGAAGTTCCGCGTCGGTTGGGATCGGAGATTCCGGCCTACATTCGCCGGGGCGTTGGCCAACCCGAACCGGTGAAGGTCGCCTCGAATGGGGCGGCAACGGAAGAATCGACGGAGGAGGCTTCGGCCGAGGAGCCGGCTGCCGAAGATTCTCTTGAGGAGCTGTCGCTCGATGATCTGGAATATCCGACCTTCCTGAGGAGGAAGATGTCCAGAAAAGCATGAGCGGGTGACGGGAGACCACCCTTCGCTCTGCGAGCTTCGGCTGGCAGGCGGGGAGAGCGGGAGAAACAGCGAAGCCGCGGATCTTGCGTAAGCGAGGCCGCGGCTTTTCCTTTGGTGGGAGCGATAACCGATCTCCGAGCAAGGAGATCAGATATCAGAAAACCCTCTCATACATCGGATATCTCTGACTGGATCTCGAACATCTAATGAACGCAACGACCCATATGACTGTCGTGCGGCACGGGGAAACGGCCTGGAACGCGGACGGACGAATCCAGGGGCATCAACCCGTGCCTTTGAACGATCGGGGGCGAACGCAGGCGAAGCTGCTGGGGGAGCGTCTCGCGCCAGAAGAGATAGATGCGATCTACAGCAGCGATCTTCTGCGAACAATGGAGACAGCCGAGACCATCGCAGAGGGTCTGGGGATTTCGATCGAGCAGGATTCGGACTTGCGTGAATGGTCGCTGGGTGTTCTGGAAGGGAAACGTCCGGAAGATTCGCGAGCGGCGCACCCTGCGGTCGTCGATGCCTATGAGCGGCGGGATCCGGATGGGGAGATTACGGCGGGCGAAACGATCCGTGCGCGGTATGCGAGAACGACATCGTGCCTGAAGCGAATCGCACGCAATCGCCCGGGCCAGAAGGTCCTCGTCGTGACGCACGGCGGGGTCCTGGATGACTTGTATCGAATGGTCAACGAGATTCCCCTCGGGGGCGCACCTGACTTCAATCTCTACAATGGGGGCATCCACCGGTTCGAAGTGACGGACGATCGGTGGACGATGACCGTTTGGGGGGACATCGAGCATATGAAAGAGGTGGGGTCGCTGGCTGATTGGTGACCAGGGGGCTACCGGGTAGGTGAATTCGAAGGAGACGACGATGAAAACCGTAAGATGGGGCATCATCGGGTGCGGAGATGTGTGCGAGGTGAAGAACGGGCCCGGACTCTACAAGGCCGAGCACTCGGAGCTGGTCGCGGTGATGCGGCGGGATGGAGCTGCGGCCGAGGACTACGCCAAGCGGCACAACGTGCCCAGATGGTATGCGGACGGGCAGGCGGTGATCGATGACGATGAGGTCGACATCGTTTATGTCGCGACGCCGCCGTCGACGCATTGCGAGTATGCGCTTGCCACGGCCGAGGCTGGAAAGCCGTGTCTGGTCGAGAAGCCGATGGGGTGCAATGCAGGCGAGTGCGAACAGATGGTGGAGGCTTTCAAGGCCAAGGATTTGCCGTTGTGGGTGGCGTACTACCGGCGTGCGTTACCGCGGTTTTTGAAGATGCGTGAGTTGCTGAGTGACGAAGTCATCGGTGCGCTGACGTCGGTCCACATCGTGCATTACGGTCGAGCACCCGAGCCGGGCGGGCATCGGGCCTGGCGGCACGATCCGGCCATCGCCGGCGCTGGGAGCTTCTACGACGTCGGATCACACGGGCTGGACATTCTCGACTTTCTCATCGGGCCGATTACGTCGGGGTCCGGTAACGCGATTCATACGGGAGGCGATTACGCAGTCGAAGACGTGACCGCGCTGAGTTTTCTGTTCGAGAACAAGGTGGCTGGAACCGGGATCTATAACTTCAACGCGGATCATGGCGAAAACGGAATCACGTTCACGGGTACGGAGGGCGAGATTCGATGTCCCGTTTTCAGCGATACGAATATCGAGATCGAGATGCGAGACGGTTCGACGGAATCGATCGCGGCGCCCAATCCCCCGCACGTCGGCCAACCGCTGGAAGAGACGATCATTGCAGAGCTGCGTGGCGGAGGGAAATGCGAGTCAACGGGTGAGAGTGGGCTGCGGACGCAGCGGGTGATGGATCGGTGCGTGGCCAATTACTATCAAGATGGTCGCGGGTAGGAAGAAGACCACGAAATACACGAAATGCACGAAAAGGAAGACCTTGAAGCGAAAGCCCGGGACCACGGACCACACGGAATACACGGAAGAAACCGACACGAGGAGCGACTGCGGGTTTAGTGCTTTGTGGAGAGAAGAGGACGTGAGTGCCTGTCCTCAGCGGATGTCGAGGTAATGGGATGTATAATCTGACGGGGAAAGTGGCGCTGGTGACGGGCGCTGGAGGAGAGCAGGGGATCGGGCGAGGGATCGCGAATCGGTTGGCCGAAGAGGGGGCGGATGTCGCGGTCAGTGATCTGATCGACACACCGACTGGTGATTGGGGTGGGCTTTCCGCCGTGGCGAAAGAGATCGAACAGAAGGGTCGCGGGTCGATGGCGATCGGGGCCGATGTCGGGGAGGAGGACCAGGTCGACCGAATGATCGGTTCGGTGATCGAGCGATTCGGAAGGCTGGACATTCTGGTTAACAATGCGGGTGCTCCGGCCGGCGCGGATCGCGTGCCTGTCGTCGATCTCGATGTCGAAATCTGGGACGCGGTTCAGCGCATCAACGTGCGTGGAACGTTCTTGTGCTCCCGAGCCGCCGCTCGTCATATGATCGAGCGGCGTGGAGGCGGCAAGATTATCAATATGTCATCCGTTTCGGGGAAGAAGGGCTCGCCTCGATTCGCCGCCTATTGTGCTTCCAAGTTTGCGGTGATCGGTTTCACTCAGTCACTGTCGGGCGAGCTCGCGAAACACGGGATCCAGGTCAATGCCCTCTGTCCGGGTCTGATCGAGACGGAAAGGACGATGGGTATGGCTCAAGCTCTGAAGCCGGATAGCATGACGGCCGAAGACTATCGGGAACAGATGGTCGAGCAAGTCGCAGCCTCGACTCCCGCCGGACGGGTTGGTCGGCCGGACGACGTTGCCCGGACCGCCGCCTTCCTGGCTTCGGATGAGTCGGCATTCCTGACAGGTTTGGCCGTTCCCGTGGCGGGTGGGAGCTGGATGCTGTAGAAGTGAGCAGAAGTGAGGAGTGAGAAGGGAAGACGGAATGCAGAAGTTAGAATGCAAAATGCAAAGGACGCGTGCTCGTGATCATTGAGTGGAATATGCATATGTTCAGCTCGGACACGGAGCGGTATCCGTTCCATCCGCGGGCGGCGTATGAGCCTGATGCGACGCATTGGGAGGCAGACCCTGTCGAAGCCTACTCGGACCGGATGGAGGAAGAGGGTATCGATCGGGCGGTGCTCGTTCACCCAGAGCCCTACGGAGACGACCATCGATTGGTGCTCGACTGCGTCGCGAGAGATCCCGAACGGTACAAGGCCACGAGCTTGTTTTATCCGAAGGACAAGGATGCACCGGCACGGCTGGCGGATCTTGTCGCTGCTCACTCGGAGGTGGTGGCCACCCGGTTCCACGCGCACCGTGGCAAGACGGTGTACCTGGACTCGTTTGCCGATGCCGGTGTGATCTCGCTGTGGGAAAAGGCTGCGGACCTTGGATTGATCGTGGAGCTGCACATCGGGGCGAACTACGCTTCCCAGTGCGAAGACCTGATCAGTGCGCATCCTGAGACGCCCGTTCTGATCGATCATCTGGCCGAACCGCACAAGGGTGACGCGGTGGAGTTTGCGGATGTGCTCGAGCTGGCACGGTTTCCGAACGTGTAT
Source organism: Candidatus Latescibacterota bacterium (assembly GCA_965198115.1). GTDB lineage: Bacteria > Latescibacterota > UBA2968 > UBA2968 > UBA2968 > UBA6620. The sequence continues at coordinate 6,580,414 of OZ240241.1, forward strand.
ATGAAGCTGTCGGGACTCAATCACTTTGCGGATGACGAGCCGCTTTACGAAAGTGCTATTCCCTTCACCAAGCGGGTCGTGGGGGAATTCGGGCCGGATCAGATGGTGTGGGGAAGCGGGACGCCGAGGATCGTGGAGACACACATGCCGGACCATAGCGATGAGGAGCGAGCCAAGGTTTTGGGAGGAAACGTTTCGAAACTTTTGGGGTGGACATAGATAAGTTGGGGAGAGGGAGTGGTGGGGAGTGCCGCCACGGAAGAGAATCTGTGGCAGTGACCATTGACCGGTGACCATTGACCTGTGACCAAAGCGTTGGGTCATTCAAGATGTGAGACCGGTTTTACGTTTCACAGGATTTAAGAGAGGGAAGATGGCGAAGATTACGGAGTTCAAAGGATACGACGGCGATTTACCCGACGATTTGCCTCCCAAGCCGGAGGTGGGGCCGGATCCGATGATCGTGGATGCATCGAACGGGGTTCCTGTGGTCTATCCTGGCTGTCACGGCGTCGGTGTGCGTGTCGTACACCCGGTTAACGAGAAGGCGCCGGCGAAAAATATGGGGCTTGTTCTTTTTTACGTGCCGCCTCACGTAATCTTGGAACCGGGATCGCATCCCACCGAAGAGACGTATGTGATCATCGAGGGTGAAGGCGAGATGACGTTCGAGCGGATGAAGCGGACGATCAAGAAAGGCGATTTCATCTACCTGCCATCCTGGTGTGTACACGGGATCGAAAACACGGGGAATGAGACGCTGGTGGTCCTGATCTGCACGTCTCCGCCGAACCCGTGAGAAGCCTGGAGGAGGACCCTTTCAATGACCAGTGACCTTTGACCATTGACCAGTGACAAGAGGAGGCATGGTGTGAGACGAGCAAGGTTGCTGAGTGTGTCGTTCCCTAAAGGTGGCTACGGGGACGTGGACGAAAATCGTAGGCAGATGGTTACCCATCTGGAGCAAACGGCAGATTACAGGCCGGATTTCGTATGCTTCTCGGAAGTGGCGCGTGAGCTCGGAGTTCCGAACGAGGACGAGGCGTGGGACGGCGAACCCATTCCAGGCGAGACGACGACCGCAGTGGGTGAGGTCGCTCGCCGGATTGGTACGCACGTCATCGTGGGGATGCAGGAGCGTGTGGCGCCGGATGAAACCTATAACGCTGCCGTCCTGATCGGCCGAGACGGCGAAGTGATCGGGCGGTATCACAAGGTCCAACCAACGATCGGCGAGCTGGAACGGGGCACGTTGCCGGGTGAGACGGCGATGACGTTCGACACCGATCTGGGTACCGTTGGCATGCTGATCTGTTTCGATCTGAAGTTTCCCGAAGTCTCTGCCTCTCTGGCGCGAAACGGGGCGCGTGTGGCTTTCTTTCCGAGCATGTTCCACGGTGGAGCCCGACATCAGTCGATTGCGAGGGACCACGGCATGTTTCTGGTCGTGAGTCAGGCGGTGGAGAGCGTGATCGTGGATATGTGCGGTCGTCGTCTGTCGTGGCAGGGTTACCAGGAGCCGCTCGTCGAGCAAGGGAAACTGCCGCCGTTCGCGTTCGCCGAGGCGAATTTGGATTGCAAGGCCTACCACCTGGACTTCAACCAGGCGAAGCTCGGTGACATTCGATCGAAATACGGTGCCGGCGTGAGCTTTGAAATCCTCCGGCCAGAAGCGACGTTCGTGATGACGTCGCTGATGGACGATGTAACTGTAGAGACGATCGAGACGGAGTTCGAGCTCGAAGATCTGTGGACCTATTATGACCATTCGAGAGATGTTCGGGCCTCCAAAGCCGGGCGAGAGGTCGTGATTGGATAGATCGACGACACCAGGAACCGACGCATGAAGCGCGTGCAGCTTGGCGTCATCGGGTGTGGTGTCATCGGGCAGACGCACATTGCCGCTGCAGCCGAATCGGATACGATCGATCTCGTGGCAATCGCCGATCTTCGTCAAGACGTGGCCGGGTCGCTCGCGGATGCGCACGGTGTCGAGACGGTCTTCGAACAGGGCGAATCGTTGATCGAGGACGGGCGGTTGGAGGCGGTCGTTCTGGCCATGCCAGCGCACGTTCGAACCGGCCTTGCGTTGAAGGCGTTCGAACGCGGTCTTCACGTGCTGATCGAAAAGCCGGTCGCGATGAACGCGACGGAGGTCGAGCGGATGATCAAGGCACGGGATGCCGCTGGAACCCTGGCTGGATGCTGTAGCTGCCGTTTCAGGCTTTTGCCATCCGCGCAGAAGGTGACGGAGTTCGTTGCGACCGGTGCGTTGGGCGCTCTGCGTGCCCTCCACTGTCGTGCGATTCGACCGGGCAGACCGCCGCCGGAATCACCGCCCCCCGTCTGGCGATTGCGCAAGGATCTGAACGGTGGCGGCATCATGTCGAACTGGGGCTGTTACGATCTGGACTATCTTCTGGGAATCACGGATTGGCAGATCCGACCTCAAACTGTTCTGGCGCAGACGTGGACGGTGCCGCGACGATACGAAGCGTTGGCCGATCCATCTTCGGATGCGGAGACGTATGTGACCGCGACCATCCGTTGCGAAGACGGCGTGTCGATTCATTTCGAGCGCGGCGAAATGATGGCGGCGGTCGAGTCGCTGACGTGGAATGTGATGGGTGAGGACGGTTCGCTCGATCTGAGCATGACGAAGGAGCGGAAACGACTGATGTATCACAAAGCTTCTTCAGAAACGGGAGTCGTGAGCGACGTGTTCTGGGAGGGCGAGGAGGACAATGCCGTCACCTCCTACGGACCTGTCCTGGACTTTACGAATGCAGTGCGGAAGGGTCGGGATCCGTTAACGACGCTGGAGCAAGCGTTGACCGTCCAGCAGATCACGGATGCGGTTTATCGATCTGCCGACTCGGGTGAAGCTGTCGAGATCGAGAATTGAGGATCGAATATCGAGGATTGGAGGGGTGATGGCTGAGCACGCGGAACTGTTCGATGGGGAATCGTTGGACGGGTGGAAGATGACCGGGAGTCCCGAGGGTTGGACAGTCGAGGACGGATCCATTTTCTGTAACGGCACGAATGGCGGGTATCTCCATACCGAGCGAAACGACTTTCAGAATTTCGAGCTCAATCTCACGTTCAAGTACGACGAGGGGGCCAACAGCGGCATCTTCTTTCGCTGGACGGATCTGGCCGATCCCGTGCAGACGGGTATTGAAATCCAGATTCTGGATACCCACGGCCGGGAGCCGGCAACGGTGAAATGTTGCGGGGCGATGTACGATTGCCAGGCGCCGAGCCGCAATACGTGCAGGCCCGCGGGAGAGTGGAACACGCTGGTGCTCACGGCGGATGGCTCAATGATCTCTGTCGTGATGAACGACGAAGCGACGACAGGAGCCGATCTGCGCCAATGGACGGAGGCCGGAAAGAATCCGGACGGCACGCCGAACAAGTTCAAGCGTCCGTTTTGTGAGATGGTCGATGCCGGACACATCGGTCTGCAGGGAGATCACAAGGGTGTCATCTGGTTCAAGGAACTGAACGTTCGGTTTCTTTAGGTTCGCCTCGACAGTCGGGAACAGAAAAGCGGGTCGCCGTTGTGATGCGACCCGCTTCGTATTGATAGGTGGCGTTCGATGTCAGGAGAACATCTTGTCGAATTCGAAGTCGAGCTGTTTTCGATTGTCGTCGAACACGAGACGGACGACGCGTGAGATGTCGGGATAGTCGTTTTTTAGTGTGCGGTACGTCCGATGAAGAAGATCGATACGACCGTCGCTCGTTAGCGAATCCCATCCCTTCGATTTCACGAAGATTTCAACGATCTTCACTTTGACCTTGCTGAGATCTACGTCGGCGAAGGTCTTCCTATCGACCACCTTGCCGGAGTCGAGAATGAGTCGGATCCTCGAGTAAACCCGTCTGTTGATCTTCAGAATGTCGGTGCTAAACGTCAGTGCCGTCTGAACCTGAGTGGTGTCGACGGCCGCTTTCCGTCCGATGTGGTACTTGGGCTCGACTCTCTCCCGCTTGACCGTCTTTCGTCTCTTTTTGGGCGTATGGTCGGTTGTCGCAAACATAACGAGTGCGGTAACCAGGACAACGCCGAGACCGGCCGTCAACCCGATCTGTTTGACCCTGGCGGGATCCATTTTGGGCTTTTTTTTCGTCGCCTCCCCAGTCGAGTTCGACGAAGTTGCCCTTTTCGTCGTAGAACCCCGGTTTGCCCGTGTCTCGGCGTTTGGCTCTGCGCTTTCCCATTCTCCGGCTCTTGGATGGAACGTGGTCCTACTTTACCCCTCTTCCAACTATCGGCTGTCTTCAGTTTCATGTTGAGTCAACATCGGCTACGCGATACCCGTAAACCGATCACCTACACCAGAGTCAAGAAGGGACTTCGAGAGAATTCTGCGAATCTGAAGCGCTGGCAGGGATCATTCACTGACCGCTTGCCAGGAAGGCTTTGAGCTGGTTCAAAGAGAGATCTTTGATGCCCAGCCGATCGACGCCTCTGGACGCTTCCCAGCCGTCGAATCCCATCACGATGGACCCGATATCGATGAATGCGTCCATCGTCGGTGTGTCGACTCCGTATTGCGTGCCGACCGAACTCCAACTGGCGAGTCCGAAGGGAATGTCTTCGGTCAGCCATCTGCTCTCGAGGCTACCGGGAGCCCGGAGTGCGGTTAGCATGCGACTGCCGTTGATGGCGGCCCACAGGTCACCCGCGGGCCCGAATCCGGCCGCGTGAAAGGCCTCGTTCGCCGGCTTGAGATCGTAGCCGAGGGCGTTTCCGACCGCTCGTCGTTCGGCGTCGACCCGCATGATGACCTTGGCGACCGTCGGAGAGACCCCCTCGTCGTAGAAGTAGAATTCACCGCGTGAGTATTCGACACGTCCCGCGTTCATCAGAACACCGGCGGGATGAACGACGGGGTTCATCGCGCTCAAGCCGCAGGCGGCCACATCGGGGTAGGTCGTGACGCCCGGAAACAGTTCGTCCAGACGAGCCCGCACGTCTTGGGTGGAGGTGTTGGGGAGCACGCCCAGGCCAAGCGCTGTGACCGTCCCCCAGATAGTGGCGGTGTCCGGTTCAGTCTTTCGGCAGACATAGGGGGCGGTATCGACTTCGGCCAGCGTGGGCAGCCGGGCTCCCGCGTCGCGGAACGTCTTTGACCAGGCGAGGGCGCCGAGGTTGCCGGGCATGAGGACGATTGTGTGATCGGTTGTGACGTGGGGCGTGCAGACTTCGATGAAGGGATCGTGAGCGTAGGAGGGTACGATGACGAGTACGAGGTCGCTGAACGCGAGTGCTTCCTTCACGTCGGTCGTCAGGTGATGAATCCTCGCGGGGCCCTGTTCCTCGACGCCCACCAGGTTGATCTCGCCCGACTCTCGGATGGGGTCAAGGGAGTGCCCGAAAGAGGGAATTTCCCAAAGTGTGACACGATGACCTTTGTGGGTCAAGTTTGCGGCGACGGAGAAGGCCGTATTGCCACCACCGAGAATCGTTACGTCGGACATTGAGAGAACCTGTGGATTAGGAAATCAGGGAATTAGGAAATTGAGGGATTGGGAACGTGCTCAGCGTGAGATAGGGGCGATGGTGGCGCCAGCGATCTTCGCGATGTCGGCCGGGGTGATGATGATCTGGAGACCGCGAAGACCGGCGCTGATACTGATCTTGTCCTGACGCTGTGCAGTCTGGTCGATGAACAGACGAAACGGCTTCTTTGTGCCGAGTGGTGACACGCCGCCGCGGATGTAGCCGGTCAGCCCCTGAACTTCTGAAAGAGCAACGAGTTCGGCCTTCTTAGCGCCGGCCGCGGATCCGAGCGCCTTCCCGTCGAGTTGCGTGTCGGCGGGCACGCACGCCAGGAGGATCTCATTATCGTTGGTCCGAACGACGAGTGTTTTGAAGACGGCGTCCGTGTCGAGTTCCAACTTCCTGGCGACGGTCATTGCGCTCAGGTCGTCTTCGTCGATCTCGTAGGTCCGAAGTTCGTAGTTCACGCCGGCGCGATCGAGGAGGCGAGCGGCGTTGGTCTTTGACATTGAAGATCGATCCTCCTCCTCCGAAGGCTACGGCGGGCAGGGAATCGAGAATGGGCGATGACTACGAGCGATTCCTTATCCCGAGCTGGTTGGCCAGTTCGAGTCGGTCGCGTGTCCTCGCGTTCGCCCAGCGTTCCTTGCTGCGCTTCATCTCCGCGGTGAGCATTGGCTTCTTCTGTGACGTCCTGGCGCCGCGCGGTTGATGCCAGTCGGCGACGGTGATGTCACGACCGCGCTCGACGTGTTGACGCTTTTTGACGGGCAGTATTCCGAAACGCTTGTGTGGCTCCGTCTGATACCAATAGGCAACCGAGGCCGTGTCGTTGGCGAGGTGGTTGCCGTGGCCGTGTTCAATCGTAACGTGGATCTCCTTCTGGAACCTCACGGGGTTCGTGAGATGATAGACGTAGGAGGTCTGATAGCCGCCCGTGTTCCCCTCGAAAATCGAGCTGCCGTTGTGGTGGAAGGCGTTGTCCTGCATGCCCCACGCCTGGTTCAAATAATCTTCGCTTCCCGTTCCGTGGAGCTCGGGGGGCCATTTGTATCCGTCGACCCAGATCATGTCGTCGCCCTCGCCCCACCAGGTTTCCTGGAAGTTGGTTACAGACAGGTTGCATCCGATGTAGTGGCCAGCGCCCTTCGCGTCGAGAATCAGGTAGTTGCCCTCCCAGGCATCGCGTCCCTTGTTGACGATGTTCGCCTCGGCCGTGTTGACGCGGATCTCGTGACCCCAGCCATCGCAGGGATTCTCCCTCAGGAACTGAGCGTGAAAGTAGAGCGTGTTGTCCGGTAACGGGTCGTCGTAGAGCTCGTAGTCGACGTAGAAGTACTGACGATAGGGGTCGTCGCCTTCATTGACGATTTCGATGCGAGCCGCCTGACGGAACGGCATCTGAACGTAGCAGTTGAGCGCGGCGTTCGCGCAGAAGGTGTTTTCCCGGTTGGGTTGGACGGAGGCGGAGAAAAGTGCGGACTGGTAGGATGTCGCGATGTTGTGGCCAAGACCGAAAAAATCGCCGAGCGGCGCGACCACGCTGGGATGCTTTTCGCCGTCCCAAAACATTCTGAGCAAGACATCTCTGAACGAGCGGTCCCCGCTTTGGGTCATCCAGATGTGCGTGATGCATCCCGTTCCTTCAATGTCGGCGAGAACCCGTGTTTCCCCCGCATTGATCGTCCAGGCGTCGTTGTTTCGGCCCGTCTTGTCGTAGGAAGAGGCTCGGTAGGTGCGAGCAGCCTTTGCTTGAGTCAGATTGGACAGCACGGGCAGAGTCTCCTATGACAAACAAGGTGAAGGAAGTCGAAAGGCAGGTGGAATATAGCGGGGAAACGCGGCGGAATGCAAAATGCAAAGCGCAGAACGAAACCGGCTAATGTTTATCGGAGATCGAGCGCGTGTGGAACGATCGCAGCAGGACGATGTGTCACCTGCGCGATCGTGGTGCTCAGTTGCCGAGGGCGCTTAGGAAGGAATCTGCGTTGTCCAGCTCGGCCTTCCCAGCATCGACGAGCACATCCATGCCGCGACTCTGGAGGGAGAAGCGATCCAGGGCTTCGCTGTCGTAGTCGGGAACCTGGTCGTCGCCACCCGAACCGAATTCGAGCTGACGACAGATGATGTCGGCGATATGAATGATACAGACCAGGCGCGCGTATCGTCGACAGTCGCCGGGCGAGTGATGATGAAGAATCGTGTTGAGGTAGTGGTCGGAGAACTTCCATTCCTGTGCGAGTTGACCTCCCACTTCGGCGTGGGAGAGACCGAGAATCTTTTGCTCCGATTCGTATAGGCTCAGGCCTGCAGATTCGATGGTCTGGAAGACGGCCTGATAGTAGTCGCCGAAGTAACGGTCGAGGATGATTTTGCCCAAATCGTGGAGCATTCCGGCGAGGAAGGACGTTTCGACCTCGGTTTGTAACTTCTGGGCGCACGCCCGTGCGATGAAGGCCGTCCCGACTGAGTGACGCCAGAACTCCTTCAGGTCGAGACCTCCTCCGTCTTCGTAGTTCCCGAGCTTTTCGAAGACCTGGGCAGCCATGACCAGGTTGGCTACCTCCTCCAGCCCGAGAAGGGTCACGGCGAGGGCAATCGAATTGGTCGGTTTCTTGAAGCCGTAGTAGGAAGAGTTGACCAGCTTGAATACCGTGGCCAGAAGCCCAGGGTCGAGCTGGAGCTGTTGGGCAATGTCGTCGCTGGACGAATCGTCGCTTTTTGCGAGCTTGAGGATCTCGGCGTGGGTGGCCGGAAAAGAGGGCAGTCCTTCGATCGACTTGACCCGGGTGAGGAAATCTTCGCCCTCCTCATCGCTCGGGTCTTCCTGGATCGCCTCGTCGTCCGAATCGGCGGGCGTGCCGTTCTGCGGAGCGGGCGCCAGCTGCGCGAGCGCAGACTCGATTCGAGTACGAAGATCGCTGGGTTTGAAAGGTTTCGCGAGGTAGGAGGAAGCGCCTGCTTTGGCTGCCTGGATGATGGTGTCGGGGGACGGCTTGGCGGAGGTCAGGATGACGGGGACGTCGATGTATTTGGGGCTAATCCCGACGATTTCCGCCAGTCGGAGGCCCGAGCCCGGGATGTCCAGACCGGCCACGATGACGTTCGGCTCCTGCTCGGCCAACGTTTGAACGGCCGTGACTCCGTCGTGGGCAAGGACGGTGCCATATCTGCCGGTCAGCATTTTTGTGATGAGACCGGCAAGACGTTCTTTGTCGACGATCAGGACCTTATGGGGGAGAGTGTCTTCCAACAGGAACCTCGGCTGACCTCCGGTCAGTATGTGCCACTATCGAAAGATGGGGTAATTTGGGGGAAAAATTTGCGATTCGCAACGTATTTATAGCAGAAATTTGTGTCCTAACCGGCAAAGACCGTCTTAGGATGTGGGTTTTCGAGGGCCGAGTACCTGGAAGACTTTAGCGATCAACGAGGGGGCGTCGAAGGGTTTGGCGAGGAACCCCGGCCAGTCCGAGGGCCTGCCGGACGTTGTCTTTTGATGGGTCGCCAGTCAGGATGATGATGGGCACGGTGACGGTGTCGGGATCGGATCTGATTCTGCGACATATCCCGAACCCGTCCATGTTGGGCAGGTTGAGGTCGGTTACGATCACGTCGGGAGTCGCGTTCTTTACGTGCTGGATCGCTGACTCGCCGTCGTTGAAAGTCGTTACGTGGATACCGCGGAGCGTCAGCGCTTTTTCGATCGCCAGGACAATGGAAGGATCGTCGTCGATGGCCACCGCTTCGGATTGCCGGCCGAGGTTCTGGGCGAACAGGAGGGCGCGAAGCATGGCTTCCAGACGAGAGCTCTCGATCGGTTTGATGAGATATCCGTCGGCCTTTCGGTCGAACAGGATGGACTCCCCCTCCTGGGGGACATACCCGGTCATGATGACGACCACCGGCGGCTTTTCCTTCTTCTTCAGCTCTGTAAGGACCTGCCAGCCATTCATTTCGGGCATCGCCAGATCGATGAGCACGAGGTCGAATTGGTGCTTGTCGAACTGACGAATGGCCGAGGCCCCACTGGTCGTCATGGCGGCTCGGAAACCCTTGGTTGCGACGAGTTGGGCCACGGATTTGGCCACTTCGGGCTCGTCGTCCACGACGAGGACGCGGAAATCTTTGGGCTCGTGGAGCCGTTTTTTGGGTTCTTCGCTCATGATAGTACGAATACAGCTTCGATCGTCAGCACCAAAAGGTCGACCGAATCTATCGATTGATAAGTGAGGTCCGAAATGAGGATGGAAGCTCGTCGTTCAGTTCAGCTACGCGAGGACCCGTTGCACCCGCATTACAGGACAGGTTTCCCGGAATCGAGGAGACCGTCCGGTTCTGGCCTAAACGTGTTTGGGTTCAGGTCGGCGAGAAGGGATTCGATCTGATTGCCTGTCTGGCCGATTCAAACCTGCTACGTGTCTTTTCGATGCCACTTGAGATAGGCGACCCCACCGTCGCGCTCGCCGAACCGAATGGCATCATCATTTCAAGAAGCATGGCAACAAAGTTCTTCGGCGACGCCAACCCCATCGGTAAGACGCTGGATCTTCAGGATAGTCGGTATTTCACGGGTGAATACCGTGTCGCCGCCGTCATGGAAGACACCCCGACTACGGCCTCCTATCCCTTTCCGTTCGACTGCGTCTTCTCGACCCTGCCCAAGACCGTTATGCCACGACGCTACTGGGAGAATTACGTTCCTTCAGAGCATATCCAATCTTATCTGCTCCTTCAGCCCGAGACCAGTATAGATCGCCTGTCCGCGAAGCTCGAAGACTTCGTACCCGATTTCCTGATTCCGGAAGCAGCGGCGGTCACACGGTATCGCCTGCAGCCACTCGACCGGGTCCATCTCCACTCCACATCCGACTACCCGAACATCCTTACGGGGTCAATCAGAGGCGCACCCTACGGCAACGCCCGAACGGTCTACTTCCTTTCGACGGCAGCCTGTCTGATCCTTTTCGTCGCCGCCATCAACTTCGTCAATCTCACGACGGCCCGCGCGACCCGGAGGGCTAGAGAGGTGGGTGTTCGCAAAGCCGTTGGGGCGCCACGACGTCAATTGATCCGTCAGTATCTGACAGAGTCCGTTTTCATGGCTTTGCTTTCCGGTACTCTGGCTGTCGGTCTGATCGAACTGGGCGTTCGCGTTCTGACCCGCTTCTTCGAATTGCCACCTGGGATGGCGGAGACCGGGAACGTTCCGCTCATGCTACTACCCACCTGCATCGTGGTCGGACTCGTTGCCGGCTGCTATCCGGCCTTCTACCTTTCCGCGTTCGATCCGGTACGTGTATTGAAGGGCTCGACACAGACCGGGGACACCCGGTCCAGAGCAAGGAGCGGGCTTGTCCTCGCTCAATTCGCGATCTCTATCCTTCTATTGATCGGGACCCTGACGGTCGCTCAACAGATGCACTTCATCTTCCACAAGGACCTCGGATTCGACAGAGATCACGTCGTCGTCACGGACATTTTCAGACGGGATCCCGATCGCACACTACTGCGGCGCTACGATGTGGTGAAGCAGGAAATGTTGAAGCACCCCGATGTGCTGGGAGCAACCGGCTACAAGCTTCGGTTGGGTCTGGGCGAACAAGGCAGCCTTGGCGATGTGCGCAGGATAAAGGATCTCGCTACCGGCGAATGGTATCAGATGGGAAGCATTGTCATCGACGACCATTTCCTGCAGACGATGGGAACGCGATTGCTCGACGGGCGTAACCTCGACCGTCTCGAGGATGCGCTGTTCACGGGAGCTCCCGATGAGCCGGGTGCCTACGACCTTGAAAACGAGAAGGTTGCCATCTTACTGAACGAATCCGCCGTTCGCCGATTCGGATTCGAGAATCCACTGGGCATGACCTTCGACATGGGATTCAGGAACACAGTAGCCTCCGTCGTCGGCATCGTGGAGGACTTTCACATGGGATCGCTCCACGAGGAGATTGGTCCCATGTTCCTGTTTAAATGGCCCCAGCAGTACAAGGGGCTCATGATCCGGATCCGCGGTCGAAGCATCGAACAGACGATGGCCTACCTGAACGCCACGTGGGACAGATTCGTTCCTGAACGTTCGTCGGATTTCGTATTTCTCGACGACGGAATCAGCGCGCTTTACGCATCCGACTTCCGCTTCTCCAGACTGGTTGGCGGCTTCGCGACCCTGGCGAACATCATAGCCTGCCTCGGCCTCGTTGGTCTCGTCGCCTTCGCCGTCGAACAGCGCGTCAAAGAAGTCGGCATCCGTCGCGTTCTCGGAGCGTCCTCCCACAACATCGTTCGCCTCTTCACCGACGACTTCGCCCGCCTCATCGTCGTCGCAAACGTCATCGCCTGGCCGCTTGGTTATCATGTCATGAACCGCTGGCTCGAACGCTTCGCCTACCGCATCGAGCTCGACTGGACCCTCTTTGCCCTCAGCGGCGTCATCGTCCTCGCTGTTGCCGTCATCACCATGCTCTACGGCGGGCTGCGCGCGGCTCAGACGCAGCCCACCGTGGCCCTTCGGAACGAATAGCCGAAGTTACAATCTCCCAATGCTCCGCAATCAACTCCTCGTCGCTATCCGATACCTGCTCAGTCACAAGGTCTACTCAGCCATCAACATCTTCGGCCTTGCCGTGGGACTGGTGGCCAGCACCGTCATCTTCTCCTGGATCCGCCACGAGCTAAGCTACGACCAGCATCACAAGAAGCTCGATCGCATCTATCGCGTCATCCGAGCCGATCGATCCGAGACCGGCCACGTGATCTTCGGCACCGGCGACGTCGGACGGCGTATCCGTCGCGCCCTCGGGGCCTCGACACGCAACATCCTCCGTCTGTTCACAACCAAGTTCGTGGCTCTCATCGTCGTCGCGAACCTGATCGCGTGGCCGGCGGCGTGGATCGTCATGAACGCCTGGCTCGACCGCTTCGCCTATCACATAGATCTCGGCCCGGCGACATTCGCAGTCGCTGGGCTCACCGTCCTCATCATCGCATCGATTACCATGGGCATCCAGGCGTTCCGCGCTGCGATGGCACGACCTGTCGAGGCGTTGCGACAGGCGTAGGCCTCTCCAGGACGGCCGGGGCTGGTGGAACATTCCCACGGCCGGACAATACTTCTCCTTCTTCGACTCCTGCTGCTTTCCTATCGACCTTGTCTGCCACACAGACTCGATCGCCCAGACCCTGAGCAGGCCGGACGATTGAACCGTCGTCCGGCCTACTCTCATGTTGGTGTATGATCACAGTTTAGGAGGTGTCACGTTTGGATTCAACCACGTGCCCAGAACCGTCCTCGGCGGCTTGCCGTCGTGTGATCTATATCACAACTACATACATAAACAACGATTTATAACAAAAACTTGAAACTATGGTACGTAACGTGCGTAGAAGAAGAGCGACGCCGGATGGACCGGTCGCTCTTCTTCGAAAGGACAGGAAAGTGAGCACCCTCGCCTACGACCCCACCATCATTCGCCCGCCCTTCGTTCTCGACTTTACCGACTCCGGGCGACTCGTTTTCGAGTTCCCAACCCAACATCCGATGAGTCAGCACGGTTCGGTCAATACGAGCTTGTCCGGAGGCGCCTACACGGTGACTTTTCCGGCTTCTACAGTCGTCACGATTCCCTCAGGGAATATCCAACCCACGGTCAATGGTGAGGAGATCGACCTCGATCCGTCCTGCGGTCTGATCATCAATCTCCTCCGAGGGGGAACGATCACCACCCCGAGTGGGCAGACGGACGGAGTCCTTCTCCACCCGAAGGAAATCCAGGTCGACGGATTCGCCGCCAGCGTGACGGCTGCGTCTTGTGCGGAGTTCGCTCTGTAGCATTTGCACCGAATCGTCTGCGGAATAAGACCCCACCTGAGTTTCGCGGGTTCCTATCACGACACTCCGATCTTCGATCACATCACCGGCCAAGCAGAAGGAAGTCCACTCTGGCTGTTTATCCCATCAGCTCGCATCCTCACAACGGGTAGCCCCGCAGAGACCCCTACTTCGCACACAGCCCTCCACGATTCGCGCAACCTTACGCAAGATCACGCACGCCTTCTTGATTGCGTAACTTGACCACCCACCAGGATAACATTGTCATAACAAGTTAAAAAACAGCCCTTTATAAATTTCACATCTCGATTGGTACGGTCTGTGCAAATGTCACACGCATTGCTGACTGACATCCAATTGAAAGGGCTGCCCGTGGACGCCTTAGATCTCACAACTTCGATCGTAAGACCGCCCATCGTCCTCGACTTTACCGAGTCGGGACGAATCATCCTCGAGTTTCCCACCCAGCATCCGATCAGCAACCACGACTCGATCTGCACCGCGCTATCCGCCGGAACCTACACAATCACTTTCCCGGCGGCGTCGGTTCTGACTATTCCGTCGGGGAATGTCGAACCCACAGTCAACGGCTTTACGCCCCAGCTCAATCCATTCTCCGGTGTCATCATCCATCTACCCCAGGGTGGCTCCGTCAGCACTCCGAGCAGCCAAAACAGCGGGCCGATCTCCCAGCTGAGACCCATCCACATTCTCGGCCCTGCCGCCAAAGTCACTGCTTCAACATCGTCCGCAATACTGAATGGAACCCAATCCTAACCCACAGAGAACGGTCGTGCGATTGGGTTGGGTCTGTTCTCTCACCGTCGCGTTGACTGCTTCACCGGCCAAGGCCGACACCAAAGATGGTCTCACACGACTCTCTTTCGATCACGGCATCGGTGACACGATCGAAGCCGTCGAGTGCAGGCAATACGGAATCTTGACCGACGTGGACGGCCTGGTCTGGACCGCCTTTTACAGACGTGACGACGGTCAGATTTTCCAGGAAATAGCGACAGTAGGTGGAGATGGTCGTGAGCACCGGGAGTTGCACGGTGTCTCGCCAACAGGACTCGTTCTGCTCGAGAACGATTTGAATCGCCGACACGACCCCGAATCTGCACGCGTCAGAGTGCGACAGGGCAGGCGATACAAGGAACCGGCTTCTCAATGTGGAAAGATCGAATTGACAGTCGCGACGGGCTATTTCTGGTTGGGAACGAAGGTGGCTGGCCGGCCAAATCAGGGAGGTCCAACCTGGAGCGGGTCGGTGGAGTACTACCTGTCCAGATCACATCAGGTCGGTCTGCGATACACCCACGCGACATTCGATCGACGCACGTTCAAATCGTGTGCGGTCAGCCTGACCCATCAATTTGGCAATAGGTGGGTCGCGCCGTATGTCGGTGCGGGGGTAGGCGTGCAATCGGCAGGAGCAGTCGTACACCGGGCCAAACCCATGCTCGTCTGGGCCCTGGGCATTCGGACACGTGTAATAGTCTCCTGGTTCGTGGAACTAAGACCGTTGGGCGTCTTGGACAGCGACGTAGACGATCGATCGTCCCTGACAAGCTGGGGTCAGATCTCGACCGGCTTGGGCCTGAGGTTGGGCAGGACGAGGAAGGAAACGTCCCGGTGACCAAACGCACGTTTCTGCCGGTTGGCACCTGGGCACGAATGGGGCTATTCCTGCTCGCACTCTCAGGCATCCGATGTGATCCGGGTGGAGAACCGCTCGCCTCATCTCGGGCTCTCGTCCGGTATCTCAATACGAACGTTGCGTTGACTGATGTTGACTACACATTTACCCCCAGGCCAAATACTTTGAATCAGGGCCCCTCGCTTTCTACCCGCATTAAAAACACCGGTGACGTTGATGTTCCACGTGCGGTGGAGCGCACCACCTTCTACCTGAACGTCGATCTTCTCGACCAGGGCGGACGTATCTTAAGCGTCTGCCGCGCGCAAGTCCCCAGCATCCTCCACGGCCAAACAATCTGGATCATCACCCAGTGCCAGCGATCGACAAACGCCCCTACCAGCTATGATCCAGCGAATCTCGAAGCTATCAAAAGTTGGAAACACACCTTCTCATCGCACACAAGCTCGTCGGGTTCAGGATGCTACTACGCCGTAACTTCTCACGTTGACGAGGAACTGGACCCCCTCTGACCCTTTCTTGAACCGAATACCGAAGTTCACAGGCAGCTTTGTTCTATTTCAATGCTGGTTTAGGCCGGCGTTCACAGGCACTGTGGCGAAGGGCCTTTCGTCCTCTGCCATCTGCCGTAGGGCGAAGTTCTCTCCGCCGACCGCCCACAGCAACCGCCGACGGAGTCCGCTACAAGTAGGGCACCGGCTTCGGATCCAACCATCGAACCAGCCGTTCTTTGATCGCCCACGCAAAGAAGAAATTCCCTCGCGGCGTGTGGTGGCCGATGTAGAACGGCTTCAAGTATTCGTCCACCTCCAGGCGATGACGCGAATAGTCCTCACGAAACGCGTCTCGTAGATCGATCCAGTCCACGTCGGCCGTGGCAAGCCAGTCGAGAAACGTTTGGTCGAACAGCGGCTTTCCTTCCAGCGCATCTCTCACACTGCGACTGCTGAACGACAGCAGCACCAAGAGCTTCTTTCCATTCGAATCGCAAAACGTCTTTGCTTTCTCGATCACGTGGCGTGTGGCGAGCAGGGCCGCTTCCGTCTGCGCCTGATACACGACCGCATCGGAACTCGCGTTCGCCAGCGCATCCGCCCCGAAGGCTTTGGCCGCTGTCCGGACGTCGCCCTTGCCCTCTCGAGCCATCACCGCGTGTAGCATCGGATCCTCCCGGAACGTCTCCCATACCCACGTCTCGTCGCACAGACGATACAGATCCTCCGGCATCGAACACAGGTTTTCCCGCTCCTCACACGTTCCCGAATCGAGGTTGACACGCAGATGGGGTAATGTGAACCGTCCCTGCCCCCCCGAGCGAATCGACCGCCACGCGTCGAGGTTCCTGAAGTGATCGTCATCCCACACATTCAGGATGACATACTCGGCCGGATGCGTCGCCTCCGTCACCAGCATCCGCCGATACGCCTGGTAAACGCTATAGCCCCCAATGCCGTAGTTTCGAATCGGCTCCTGCAGGTGGGCCGCCAAATATTCCTGCCACGTCTCCCCATCGCTCACCTGATCGCAATGTGTGAAGCTGTTTCCATAGGTATGTATTCGACAATCCCT
This sequence comes from Candidatus Latescibacterota bacterium, assembly GCA_965198115.1. Taxonomy (GTDB): domain Bacteria; phylum Latescibacterota; class UBA2968; order UBA2968; family UBA2968; genus UBA6620. Next base: position 6,596,992 of record OZ240241.1, read on the forward strand.
ATCCAGAAAGTTCACCACACGACGAGCTCCATCCTCGGGATCGTAGGCATAAAATCCTTTGGACCCATCCACGCTCCCTCCGTGAAACCCGTCGCACAGGACCCAACCCAACTCTGCATCAAACGTCGATTTGGCATTGTTGCACATAATGCCGCCCAGATCCCTTGGGACATCGAGCGTCGCATCGTGCCGCATCGCGAAATGGTCCACCATCTCCCGCGTCGGCATGATGGATCGAAGGTAATCTCTCGCTTCTTCACTCATATCTGCCATCCAGTCCTTCGCCGCCAGAGGCGACTCCTACCCAACCTTTTGCCGATGTTATGGACACGCCTGTTACGGATTCCTGGTCGGAGACCATTCCCACCGAACCAATCGCGCGAAGCTATCGCCACGCCTGCTCGCCAACTCACCTGCTCGTCCGAAACAGGTCTGTCTTCCCCTGCCCCCTTCTCCCTGCCCTCCTGCTAGAAGTTGTGAAACCCGTGCCCCTCGCCCGGGAACCAGAAAATGTCGATCACCTGCGCGATTCCGATCCCGACGCAGTAGCCCACAACGGTGCCGATGAAAAACGGTTTCGCCTTTTGGTAGAGCCGGGGACCGCCTGCTCTCAGAATCACCAGTTTGGCGGCCCAGACCATCAAGATGCTCAGCGCATAGTAGCGCGGCCCCGTTGTATACTGAAAGGCCAAGCCGAGCGGATGCAGGGGCCACCACGACAAACGGGCCCGTAGGGTCGCCAACACGATCGCTTCCGTACCACCCAGAACCCAGACACCCATCTTCTGAATGTCGAAGATCGTCTTTTCAGACTCGGCCATCGCGGTCGCGATCCCTCCGAAAATCCCGAGGGGTCCTTCCCACAGGGTCCACGATCGCAGATGAAGCGCCGACTCCTGGTAGCAGTAATAAATGATCGTCATCGCGCTGGCCACGAACGCCAACGTGAACGACCCGAAGATCACCGTCGCCACGTGTCTGCGCCCGTCCGGAGCCACATCGTCCATCACTCTCAGATGGTGCGGAATCACCTGTAGGGTCTGTAGCCGCCCGCCGCCGAATACCGCGTTCGAATTCACCAATTGAAGCGCTGTCAGTTCCGATGTGGACATCCCGGCTGTGCCCACCACGATTTTAAGAAAGTTGCCTCCCTTCACCCAGACCGGGTACAGGTAACCGAAACCGCTGGCTGCCATGAACTTCACCGTCGTGAAGTAGGCGATGAACATCAGAGTCATCTGTCCGATCGCGAGACCGAACGACATGCCAACGCCCATCAGAAACGCACAAACGTAGACACTGCACGCCAGAAGTCCCACGATCGCCGCCCGGTAACCGATCGGCCCATCCCCTCGCTCCCCGGAGCGGGCGCAGTGCCAGACATAGCGCAGATGCCGTCTTGCGATCCAGAGGGACCAGATCACCAGCACCGTCATCGCCCCGTGACTCTCGAGCGAAACGATCTCCGCTGCTTTCGACGGTTGCCCCTCGAGTCCAATCGTCACGCCCAGCCGATCGATCGTTCCCACCTTCAGGATGGCTAACACGCCGAAGAACCAGAACGTGAACAGGAGGTCGAGACTGCACAGATATCCCAGACCGATGACCAGAGGCAGGACACGTGCGTAAAACGGGGGAAAGTTCCTCGCGAATTCAACCGCTTTGACGCCGATGGGATCGAACAGCGTGATGCGGGGGACGTTCGGATACCAGAAGCTGATCACATTCCACAGGATGATCCCAGCAGTCCACGCGAACCCCCACCAAAAAACGGGAGTACGAAGGATCGTCGGCAGACGCCTTCCCTCGTCGAATCCCTCCACCATATCGACCGGAAACTCGACGAGCGGATAGGTCAACCGTTCTGCATCCGCCCATTGCCGATGGAAGATGCACGATACGCAGAAGCCGGCGCCCACGAGCGCAATGGGACACGAAAACCACCACCACAGGGGTATCATCCACGCCGACCAGGGCACTATCTGGCCTTTGTCGAGCCCGTAGTAGAAGCTGTCCATCACGTGCGGTACAGGATCGGGAAACCCCCACGTAGGCAGGTAATCGAAGAACAGCTCCGCCCACCGGTTCTCGGGCGTGGCGAAAAAGTGAGGCGCCGGCAGGATCCCATGAGATACCCCATCCATCCCACCGCCGGCATCATACTCGCGATCCACGCCGTCGCGAAGATGACAAGCATCTCCGTCCTCGTGAACATCCATCGTCTGTTGACGACCCCGAGGAGGGCATTGATCGCCACCCAGATGCAGAAATACAGGATGAGTGCCACGGGGTAGCTCGACTTCACCATCGAGCTCGCGTGCAGAACGACCGACTGCAGGTTCCCCGCATAGGCGACTACGGCCGCCGTAGCCAGCCCCCACACGACGGACCGGGGCGTCACACCCCCTCTCGCCTGCGCCTTTCCGAACCGTGTGTCAATCTGCTCAGCGACTGCCATGGATAGTCCGTTCCTCGGTACCCTGTCTGGATTCAACCATCTGCGTCTGCTCGCAGCCTGCTTGCAATACCCCAGGACAACCAGTCATCAGGAAAACAAACGGCCGCCGTGTACCCACGACGGACCGTGTTGTTCGACTACGATTGTCCCAAGCCAGAGGCCACGAAGTCCATTGACACACCCGCTCGCTCCTCGCCCGCTCTCCCGCTCGGTCCTGTTCGACGGTGTTGTGCCTATCGTAGTTGAAACTTAGAGGGCTCCAAACTTACGTTGGGTAGACGTGTAGGAGCGTATACCCGTAAGAAAGGAGCCCAGATGGAGAAGCTATTTGTAGGCGATGGTGAAGTCAAGGTTGAGGGCGATGTCATCGATTTGGAGACGCGTTTGTCGGTGATCCAGGCGTTGATCCCGTTGGGTCTGGAGGCAGTGGCAGACCTCCTCCAGCAGGAGGTCGAGCAGCTCGCAGGCGTTCGGTATGCGCGCAAAGGTTCGGAGCAGACGCATCGTCGGTGGGGAAGCCAGAAGGGATCCGTGTATCTGATGGACCAGAAGCTCCCGTTAGACGTTCCCCGGGTGCGCGACGTCGAGGCCGACGCAGAGGTTTCCCTGGCTGCATACCGGGCTCTACAGACGCCCAAGAAGACGGACGAGGGGCTGTTGCTTCGTGTTCTCAAGGGGATCTCGTGCCGCAACTACAAGGCCTGTGCCGAATCGGTTCCAGAAGCGTTTGGTATCTCAGCGTCCTCCGTCTCGCGGCGGTTCATCAAAGCCACCGCGAAGAAGCTGAAGCAGTTCCAGGAGCGTCCCCTCGACGACTACGGCTTCGTGACCCTGTTCATTGACGGAAAGAGCTTTGCCGACGAAGAGATCGTGATCGCTCTGGGGGTCACGATGGACGGCCAGAAGATCCCCCTGGGCTTCGTCGAATCGGCGACGGAGAACGAACGGATCTGCCGCCAGCTGATCCAGGACCTCATCCGGAGAGGCCTGTGCTACGACCAGGGCCTTCTCGTTGTGCTTGACGGCTCAAAGGGACTCCGCAGTGCTGTCACCAAAGCCCTCAAAGGGTATGTGCGCGTGCATCGCTGTCAGTGGCACAAGCGCGAGAATGTCGTCAGCTATCTCCCGGAGAGGGAACGTCCAAGAGTTCGACGGAAGCTCCAGAAAGCCTATGACTGCGACACCTACGAGGAGGCAAAGGCCGCACTCGAATCACTTAAACCCGAACTGAAGCTGATGAATCAGTCTGCCGTAACGAGCCTCGAGGAAGGCCTGGAGGAAACCCTGACCCTCCACCGGCTGGGTATGCTCCCATTCCTGAAACGAAGCTTCCGAACCACCAACTGCATCGAAGCCCTCAACAGCAGGACCGGCGAGCTCACTCGGAAGGTCAGACGCTGGAACAACTCTCCCCAGAGACACAGATGGGTGGCTGCCGCACTCCTCGACATCGAACCTCGCCTGCGACGCGTGAGCGGATACAAACATCTTCCCCTACTCAGGCAAGCACTGAACAAAGATCTGAATCTCGACAACGAACAGAATGCTCAAAAGAGAGCCTGACCAAACTACGGGGCCCGATGAGTTTTCAACTGACTATGGGACTTGACCCTGTTCGACTCTGCCCCCTATAGTTCCTCCGCAGTCAATTTCCGGGCATGAATCTCCTTAAATACTCGACCGCCTTCGGCACCGCCGTCTCCTCTTCCTCCTCATCCTGACCTTCATACACGATCGACACCCAGCCGTTGTAGTTCACGCCGTTCAGGATCTTGAAAATCCGCGGATAGTCCAGCCAGGCTTCCTCGCCCGTCGATATCCGGTAAACCTTCGCACGAACGTGGACGGCGAACGGGGCTGTTTCTTCGATACTCCCGTAGAAATTCAGGGCCGGATCTTCCCGACCGCGTTGCCCGCTCGCACCGGGCGATCCGACGTACTGACCGGTGTCCAAAATGTGCGACAAATACGGATTGTTCACGCCTTCCAGAATCCGTTTCACTTCCTTCCCCGTACGCGTCACACATCCATGGTTGTGGTTGTGCAAACCCAGAACGACGCCCTTCTCCTGACCGTAGGAAGCCACCTCATCCATACACGGCATCATCCGTTCCCACACCTGTTCCTCCGACTCACCTTCGTGAATCCACGCCGCGAAGATTCGGACCAGGGGGATCCCCAAAAACTCGGCCACGTCGACCCAGTGCTTGACGTCCGCCACGACTGCGGGCAATTCGTCCTTCGGTTTACCGAAATCATTGCTCACACCGATATACGACATCGCCAGTCCGCGCTTCAGACACCGCATCCGGATGTCACGCAAATAGGCAGGCTCTGTCGATGCGAACGCACGCGTATGAATATCGATCCCGTCCAATCTCAGTTCATAGGCCCGATCGACGAACCCCTCCAGATCGATCTTCCCGTCCCTGAATTGATGACTGTAACTCAACGACATACAGCCGAGCTTCATCATGACATATCCCTCCCTAGGGTAAGATCCACCGGATCAGAGGTTGCCTCGATGTATGATCCGGCAAGAACTCCATTGGCATACCCTCCGGTTCTCAGTGGCTAAGTTTTCTGTATTTCGCGAAGCGCTTCCAGCAACCGATCGACATCCTCACTGCCATTATGCACGTGCGTGGATACGCGCACTCGACCGAACTCACCCCACACAAGTACACCCCGTTTGGCCAACTCGGCAGTCACCCGTTCTGCGTGTTCTACGAGGAAGCATGTGTTACCCGATCGTCGATCCTCCTCATCAGGCGAAATAACGGTCAGACCCATGTCACGCAGCCCCTTATGCACGCTTTCGGCCAACGCTCGGTCGTGCGCCTGGATGCGTTCCCTCCCCAGACCCAGCAACGTCGCCAGCGACAGATCCAGATGCATGACCACCTGCATGGCGGGATTGCCCGGCTCCATCCGCTCCGGCATGGGCATTTCGTCCACCTCGGCGTGTCGCTCGCCCGCCTGTTTCGGCCAAACGTCGAGGTTGCGCCAGCCAAAGCACGTCGACGCCACCTGGCCCTCCGCCCGCTCGCTCAGATACGTCGGTGCGACACCGTGCGTGGCAAGCAACCACTTATATGAGCTGCTCGTCGTCAGGTCCGACAGCTCGGCATCCACCACGATCGCGCCCGCAGAGTGTGTGGCGTCCACAGCGAAAAGGGACCCATTCGCGCGCGCCGAATCGGACAATCTGGCGAGGTCGTGGCACTGCCCCGTGTAGAAACTCACGTGACTGATCGCGAGCACGCGCGTCCGACTGTCCATCGCATCAATCAGCGCCGCTTCATCCACATACCAATCCTGATGACGCACCATCCGGATCTCCACGCCCCGGGCTTTCAAGTGTCGCCAGGCGTAGGCCACCGAGGGAAACTCGAGATTCGTCGTAACGACGTTGTCACCCTCGCGCCAATCGAGCCCGCGCGCGAACCAACCCATGCCCTCCGCTGCGGACGGCATCAGTGCAATACGTTTGCCGGGGACATCCCATAGCTCACCCACGCGATTGCGACAGGTCTCGCCTCGGTCGTAGATCGTCGCGCGGCCCGTGTGGCTCTCCCCCTTCAGGCGGGCAAACTCGTCGTAGACCTCTTCCTGCGCCCGCAACCACGGACCTTCTCCGCCTGTACACAGATGCGCCACCCCATCGATCCCGACGAAGGCGTCTGGCGACAGCAACGAGTCAATCTTCATACGAATCGTTTCCCTGAGGTCCGCTATCTTCAGCCTAAGCAAACCCAAACGCCGGCTGTCGACTCTGAACCACCGAACACTGAACACCGAACACCCCGTACGCGCCAGCGGACGGAACGGCCAATATAGCCGCGGCTCCCCACCGTCACAAACGCACCGATTTGCTTTGACAGCGCAAGACACGGGTCACACATTTAGCAACGTCACCGGTATCATTCATCAGCCCATCGAAGCACATCGAACCCAGGTGAAGATCAGCGCGCTGGCGGCGAGGCAATTGCCAGACCGAAGATGTTGATGGCCGAATAGACCTTGTGGCGAAGCAGATATCGGATGGCTACGAGGAGCTGATTTCGGAGCATGACGAGGTCCCCTGCTTGAAATGCGCAGCCTGAACAAAGAGATAGATACACTGTCAGGCAATGCCTGTGCCACACCTTATTTTGCCCGTTTTCGAGTGATTCCGCGCCTCGGATTGTCCGATTGTGGGACGACACTGTCCGCGAACGGACATTCGCGGACGTCATCTGGCCGATGCACGGTTCGCTAGGCAGAAATAGGAAAAGGGCGACCGTCTCAGTTATCGACGATCGCCCTTCGGATGAGGTTTCGAACAGGGTGTGGTTTCAGTCCTCCAGGACCTCCGTCACGCGCATCCCGAAGATCGACTTTGCCCGCGATGGCCATTGTCTTCCGTGTGTCGTTCCTCCCGGCACGTCGACGACGACCACCTCTCCTCGGGCGACGAGGGCATCATTCGCACGAAGGTCGGCCGTGTAGTGACCGTCCTGATTCAGTTTCGAGTCGGGGAGTTCGATCAGCGAACCTTCGGAACAGATCATGAAGAAGTCGATTGGGAGTCTCCTCCGACCCAACTCGATTCGGACATCCGTAGGAACATCTGATGCCGCACTCTCGGTCTGTTTCGTTTCTTCGGACACGACTCTTCCTCCTACATCAGTGGTTCGCGTTCGCCTCTGACGACCACAATCTTTCCGTTGGCGTCGAGGTCCCGAACGATATAGACGATCTTAATCTGAACATCTTCGACATCGCCGACTCGAACCATTCCAAGTCCGGCGGCCGCCGATTCGTAGGCCTTCTGTCTGTCTTCACTGAGATTCTCGACGAATCGACGTGTGATCCTTTCTTCAGCGCCCCGGAGGGCAAGCGCCAGATCCTCGGGATCGGTCTCATTCAGGACCGCCCTGAGATCGCTGTCGGCAAGGTTGGCGATGTCGTTAAAAGTGAACATCTGTAGCCGGACCTTTTCGGCCAGATCTGCATCTACGTCGTCGAGCGTTTCCAGGCACGCCTTTTCTGTCGAGCGTCCCGAGTAATTCAAAATCTGCGCGAGAACTTCCGGTCCTCCGGTCGACGTGCTGCCCGAAGTCAGTGCGTCTATCTCCTCGGCGAGATTCTCCTCCAGACGCTGCATGACTTCAGGAGATACGCGCTCGAGCGTGGCGATTCTACCCGTGACGTCACTTTGGATCTTCTCGGGCAATCCATTCAGAATAGCCGCGGCTTTCAGGCTGTCGATCTGGGAAAGAATCAGCGCGAGGGTTTGAGGGTGTTCCTTTTGAAATTTGGAGATCAGCTGCTCGTGATCGATATCATTCATGCGTCGGAACACTTCACCCGTTGTTCCCTTGATTTCGGCCATCAACGCGAATCGTCGATTGCCACGAGCGCTGTAAAGGAAGCCGTGGACAAAGTCGCCACCCCCTCGTGAGCCGACGTTTCCTCCGACGAGACACGCTCTTGCTTCCTCGATGACTTCCACTTTCCGCGTTGCGGGAATCGATTTCACGTCGAGGATGTATGCGGAAACTGCACGCAGATCATCGTCATCGCAATGCTGAAAGACTCTCCCTGCGAGGAGCGGCCCGAGATGCATTGCGACGATTGCGGCCCGTTCGAGGCCTTCCTGCCCGATCTCGGTGCCCGTTCGCGTCGCATCCAGGAAATCCTGAAGCAGGCGGGCGACAAGGCTCGGTTGCCGCTCGGCAATCTGCTCGAGCGAGTCGTCAGGGGCGATCGTGTCGCTGACGGGCGTCGCCCATTTCGAAGGAACCGCGGCCTCTTCGGGCCGGGAAGCACTTCGTGCCGTTTGACGATCCGGATGAAGATGAAAGTCCATAGGTGGAGCCTCACCGGATACGTTCAGGACGGGTGGCTGCCAAGTCTGGACAGAGGATTCGGACATGGTGTGCCTCGTCTTGGCGTCAGGATTTTGGAAAACCGTTAACACGAATGGCCAGGTTGTCGCCTACAACGACGACTTCGCCGAAGCAGAAGAGACGACCATTTGCGAGCACTTCGACAGGTGTTCCGGTCAGCTTGTCGGTCTCGATCAGATCGCCGCTGTTGACGCTCAGGACTTCTTCGATCGTCATGCGTGCCTCTCCGAGCACGACGACCACGTCGAGTTCGGCGCTGCCAATCCGCCCGAGTCTCGATTCGACATCGGGGAGCCAGTTCGGATCGATCCGTTCTTGGGTGGCTGATTCTGCCATTGGATTCTCCTGGATGCAGTCTAGTCGTGAAAGTAGCGTGATTTCTCAGAGGGTCTGACTGCCCTCTCCACGCGAACGGCGTGTCGCCCTCTGGGAGAAGCCCCTGCCGTTCCGACGAAGAGCGGGTCTCCATCGAGATGAACACTCGCCGGCTGGTCTTCGAGGTTGCCGATCGTAAGAATGTCCCCCACACGGGCGTGGTTCAGTGCATCCGCAGTCATTCTCGTCCTACCGAGGACCGTTGTCAGGTCGATCTCGGTTCCCTTCAGGGCATCCAATCGATCCTGTCTTTGTTGCGATGACAGTCTCTTTCGATACCCCCGGCTTGCCCAGTTCTGCACGTTCAGGACCGACTTGGCCGGTTCGAGTGTGAAGTAGGGATAGCAGAGGTTCAGCATACCGGACGACCGGGCGCTGTTGATCTCCATCGCTATGAGAACGACCGTGTCTGACGGCGCTGCGATCTGCATGAACTCCGGATTGGTCTCCAATTCGGCATCGGAAACTCTGAATTTGAGGAGGGGTGCCCACGTGGCCTCGAGGTCGGCGAGGACCTGGGTGATGATCGGATTCATCACGCCCCGCTCGACCGGGGTTGTCGGACGACGTTCGTACGGAAGCCTCGGCCGGTTACCGCCGAACGCACGTGTCACGAAGTCGTAGACGATGGGCAGGCTGAAATTGAGTATTGCCGGGCCGTGCAGGGGTTCGACCGTGAATGTGTAGGACACTGTGGGATTGCTGAGGTAGTCGATGAATTCGCCGTAGGTTGTCTGGTCGACGAAGGCGATATCGCAATCGACGATCGACTGCTGTGCTCGTGAAAAGGTGGAGGCGACCATCCGGGCGAAGTTCGAGTGCAAGTTCTCGAGCGTGCGCATCTGGTCTTTCGATACGCGCGAGGGATGCCTGAAGTCGTAGGTGAGTGTCAGGCGTCTGCTTTTCTTCCGGTCTTCGTCACGCTTTTGACGGTTCTCCTGTCGTGCCTGGATGGTCTCCAGCGGATCGGGCCCGACAAGCGCTTTCTCGGGATAGACGAGGCGATCGATGTCCGACTGGCTGACCTGCTCGGGCAGCGTATCCCAATCCTCTTTAGACGTCGCATTCGGTAGGTTCGGCTTTCGATCGAGCCAACGGGCCCGAATCCGAAGATCGCTCTCTTTCCACGGAGCCAGAAGGAGATCCGTCGCACCCACTCTCAGCAGGTCAATGACATCCTTCCTCGAACTGGACTGAGAGAGCACGAGGACGTGCGTCCTTCGGTAGGGATGCTTGTTGATGGACCGAATCTCTTCGATCAGGTGACGCCTCGCGTCATCTCCCTCGAATTCCAGATCGGTAACGAGGACCAGGGGGCCGTTCCACTCGATATCTGTGAGGGCATCGTCGAGCGTTTTCGTCAATTTGCGCCCCAGGTAGGCCTCAGTCAGGGCCTGGTAAGCCCGTCCTGCTTCGCCATTCGCATTGCCTGCTGTTACGATCATCGTTCAGCTCCGTGTCCAGCTGCGTGGAGTAAGGAACTCGGACTGATTCCGCTGCTCATCCGGTGCGTTGACCGAGTCCTGGTTCGGTCCAGATGCTGAGCTCGGGTCGCGACCTGATCTGTTCACGAACTCGCCCCTCCGCTTCGTAGCCGGAGCGTGCCGTGTCCCGATCTCGCATTTCTTCGACCGTCTGTCGAAGTTCGCGAACCTCGCTCGCCAATCCCTTGACGATGAGGGCCAGGTCTTCAACGCTGGTGCCCGATTCGCGTTTTGGCAATTGCGCTTCGATACGCGACCAGAGATCCCCGGGCGCTTCAACGGCGTCGGCATTCGACGCGATCTCCCAGGCGGTCATTTGTGATTCGTAGTCCTGACGGCAGCGGTCGCACTCGGCGAGATGGGATTCCACGTCCCGTCGCTGGTCGTGGCCGAGTTCGTCGTCGATGTAGGCGGTGATGTTCTGTTCGCAGGTGAAGCAGTTCATGACATTGTCCGTTGGTTGTGAAGCCGCTCGCCCTTCGATACGGCGATCTGAGCACTCCGGAAGGGTGTCGTGATGTCACTTACCAGACGTCTACTCAGGATGAGCGGTCGTTGTCTTACTGAACGATCCATTGAGCTACCCATTGAGATAGGTTGAAAGGGCGTCGCGGACTCTCTTGCGTGCCCTGTGCATTCTCATTTTGACGGCGTCCTCGGTGCATTCGAGGACGTCTGCGATCTGGCGATAGCGAAGACCTTCGACCGTTCCGAGGATGAAGACGATTCTGAGTGACTCGGTGAGGTGGTCGATGGCAGATTGCATTCGCCGATTGGTCTCCTTGCGCACGAGCTGCTCTTCGGGTGTTGGCCCCGGTCGATGGGGACAATCGGGTCGTCCTCGTCGTCGAAGCTCCTCGACTCTGGGCGACCACGTCGTGCTGCTTTGAGACAACGATTGACCGCGATTCGATATAGCCACGTCCCGAAGGATGATTCTGCACGAAAACGCTGTATGCCTTTGAACGCATCGATAAAGGCTTCCTGAGTGAGGTCGGCCGCGTCTTCCGCATTGCCCGTCATATGTCGGCAGAGGGCGAAAATGCGATCGCTGTGTAGATCGTAAACCTGGCGGAAGGCAGAGGGGTCGCCTTGCTGACAGGCGGCGATCAATGTGAGTTCGACGTGCGTTTCCACGCAGTGTGTCTCCGCGGTGGCTGTCGGTTCTGTTCATTTAGAGCCAGTATACGTCTGAAGGTAACACCGCAATCGGAAAGGCGCATAAAATATTGATTCCTATGAATTTACAGATATAGGAGAGCGTCGGGTCGCGTTGACGCCGGGCAGGGTGGGCCGTATATTGGCACCCCGTTGACGGCCTGAGATGATGTAGTTGACAAGGTTCAGTCGTCAGGTAGGCATGCGGGTGCCGGTGCGCACGCATTTGCGAGGACGATTGCACGGATTCAGGTGTTGGAACCTAGAAGAGATGTGGCGGGCGGATGATTGAGACAGGTGAAGATGGCGGCCTGACAGCAGGAATCGCAGGTGTCGCTAACGGGCCGGTTTCCTGGGGTGTGCTCGAGTATCTGGAGCCAGGCCAGGGTCCCAGTCCGAGTCAGTATCTGGACGAATTGGCGGAGACAGGCTACACAGGTACCGAACTCGGGGACCTGGGATTCCTTCCGACGGACGGTGAGGTGCTCCGCAGCGAGCTGATGGACCGCGATCTGACGATGGTCGGGTCGTTCGTGGGACTCCATTTGGCGAATCCCGACTATGCGCTCGAGGATGAGCGTCGCGCGGTCGAAGTCGCTCGGCTGCTGTCGGCGGCCGGAGGCGAAGATCCGATCCTCATCTTAGCGGACGACCCGTGCGTGGATCCCGCACGGACGGACTTCGCTGGCCAGGTCCTGCCAGAAATGGCGATGGCGGAGGCCCAGTGGGAGTATGCGGCGCAAATGTTGGATTCGATCTCATTGATGGTGTTCGAGGAACTGGGCATGCGGTCTGCGTTCCACGCCCACTGTGCAACCTTTGTCGAAACGCCGGAGGAGTTGGACATCATGATGGCCTACACCCACCCACACGTCCTGGGTCTCTGTCTGGATACCGCACACTACGCCTTTGGTGGTGGTGACCCGCTCAGACTCGTGGAGCGGTATCGAGAACGGGTGTGGCACGTGCACTTCAAGGGATACGACCCGGCAGTCGCGGGCGAAGCGAGGGAAAAAGGCTGGGACTATCACGAGTCCATCGAGCGGGAAGTTTTCTGCGAGCTGGACCGGAGTGCGATCGATTACGCGACCATCCTCGATGGTCTGGATCAGGTCGGATACAACGGATGGGTGACGGTAGAGCAGGATATCCACCCGGGCATGGGGAACGCCGTGGAGAGCGCGAGGCGGAATCGGGAGTTTCTCAAGGGACTGGGGATATAGATGGAACCACAGAATGCACAGAGCACACTGAGGGAAGACAGATGGCTGCATACGTGATTGCCGATGTCGAGGTGACGGATCCGGAGAAATACGAAGCTTACAAGGATGGGGTTCCGGCTCTTGTGGAGAAACACGGTGGAGAATACGTCGTTCGGGGTGGGGAGCACGTGGTGCTGGAAGGGGACTGGGAACCTCGACGTCTTGTGCTCATGAAATTTCCCGATCGCGCGAGCGCTGAGGCGTTCTGGGATGATCAGGACTATCAGCCGTTGAAAGCCGCCCGGCACGCTTCGGCCGACTCAAGACTGGTCCTGGTCGAAGGGATTCTGACACGGTGCCACAGTTTCTCTACATCCTGACGCCGACGCGGGCAGAGATGCTGACCGAGGGTCCGACCGAAGACGAGCAGCGGATCACGGGAGAACACTTTCGATATCTCCAGAATCTGTGTCGGAATGGGGTTGTGCATCTGGCGGGGCGGACACTGGAGACGGGTGCGGATACGATCGGGCTCGTGATCTTCCAGGCGGAATCGGAGGAGACAGCACGGGAGCTGATGGAGAACGATCCGGCGGTACGGAACGATGTAATGAGGGCCGAGGTCTTTCCCTACAGCATTGCGCTCGCGAACGTGCAGGCGACAGGGATCGAGTAGAAAAGAGCGCCACTGAGATTACTGAGGACACTGAGCGAAAGAGAGTCGGGGAACGACAAGAACTCTGAGAAAAACCGACACGGAGATAGAGGTGAGATCATGAAGACGCGGCGGTTGACGATGTCGCAGGCGATCGTGCAGTTCTTAAAGGTCCAGTACGTGTCGAGGGATGGGGAAGAACAGCCCTTTTTCGGGGGGATGTTCGGGATTTTCGGACACGGGAACGTGGCCGGGATCGGGCAGGCGCTGCATCAGTACGCGGACGAGTTCCGGTTTTACCAGACGCGGAACGAGCAGGCGATGGTCCACACGGCGATCGCGTATGCGAAGATGAAGGATCGCCTGGGCACGTTTGCGTGCACGTCGTCGATCGGGCCTGGCGCGACGAACATGGTGACCGGGGCTGCGACGGCAACGATCAACCGGCTTCCAGTTCTGCTGCTTCCGGGAGACATCTTCGCGCGACGGAACGTGGCGCCGGTCCTGCAGCAGCTGGAGTCGCCATCGTCGCAGGATGTTTCGGTCAACGATTGCTTCAAACCGGTGTCCCGCTACTGGGATCGGTTGAATCGTCCGGACCAGGCCATCACCGCGCTACCTGAGGCGATGCGGGTGCTGACGTCGCCTTCTGAGACGGGAGCCGTGACACTCTGCTGCCCGCAGGATGTTCAAGCAGAGGCGTTCGATTACCCCGAATCGCTCTTCGAGAAGCGTGTTTGGACCGTGTCCCGTCCCCGTGCGGATCGTGATCTGATCGCGCAGGTGGTGACGTCGATCGAGGCGAGCAAACGGCCGATCATCGTCGCCGGTGGGGGTGTGATCTACAGCGGCGCCACCGAAGCGCTCGCGAAGCTGGTGGCCAAGACAGGCATCCCCGTGGGTGAGACGCAGGCCGGCAAAGGGTCGATGCGTTACGACCAGTCTGGTGCACTTGGGGCGATCGGTGTGACCGGTACGCCTGGCGCGAATATCCTGGCTCGCGAAGCGGATCTTGTCATCAACATCGGGACCCGATTGAGCGACTTCACGACCGCTTCGAAGACGGCTTTCCAAAACCCGGATGTCTCCTTCGTGTCGATCAACGTTGGGGAATTCGATGCAGCCAAACACGGTTCGCTCCCGCTGGTCGGTGACGCGAAGGTGACGATCGAAGAGCTGACGTCGGGACTCGAAGGATTTCGCGTGGATGACGCGTATTCAGCACGAATCTCCGAGTTCCAGGGCGAGTGGGATGCGGAGGTCGAACGCATCTACACGCTCGGGCATCGACCGATTCTGAGCCAGGGCGAAGTCATCGGCGCTGTGAACGAGGCGTCGAATGACCGTGATGTGATGATCTGCGCGGCCGGCAGTCTACCGGGCGATCTGCACAAATTGTGGCGGACACGTGATCCGAAGCAATATCACCTCGAATACGGCTATTCGTGCATGGGCTACGAGATCGCCGGCGGTCTTGGAATCAAGATGGCGGATCCCTCTCGCGAAGTGTATGTGATGGTGGGCGACGGGTCGTATCTGATGATGGCGCAGGAGATCATGACCTCGATACAAGAGGACGTGAAATTGACGATCGTGCTCGTCGATAACCACGGACACGCCAGTATCGGCGGGTTGTCGGAGTCCACGGGCTCTGATGGTTTCGGAACGAAGTTCAAGATGCGGGATGTTGCGAGCGGTCACCTGGATGGTGACAACGTCCCCACTGATCTGGCGGCGAACGCCGAAAGTCTCGGGGCCATCGTCCTGCGTCCAGAGGGCAGGGAAGGGCTGATGAACGCACTGGCCGAAGCAAAGGGCAACGACCGAACCACAGTTATCGCGATCGAGACCGACCGCGAAGAAAGAGTGGCGGGCTATGAGAGCTGGTGGGATTGCCCCATCGCGGAGGTATCGACGGTCGACGAAGTGCAACGGCTGCGGAAAGAGTACGAACAACACGTTGCACGCGAACGGTACCACCTGTAACTGAAAGACGGGGACCACAGAATACACGGAACACACGGACGGAACCCCCGCGACCGGTGAGTGCCGGCTCGGGGCTTCAGTTTTTCAAGTCGATCCCTTCCTACGTGGTGAAGCGGATGGGAATGAGTGAATGTCCAAGCTTCTCTTTGCGGAGGAGACTTATGCGATCAGGGGGCCAATCTTCGAGGTCTATCGGGAGATGGGGTGTGGGTTCCTCGAAGCCGTCTATCAGGAGTGCTTGGAAAAAGAGTTTGCGGTTCAGGAAATCCCCTTCGAGGCGCAACCTGAATTGAACTTGATTTATAAGGGCGAGATGCTCGAGGGTAAGTATCGACCTGATTTCGTCTGCTTCGGCTCGATCATCGTCGAGCTGAAAGCACTCAGGGAGACTACCAAAGAACACGAAGCTCAGGTGCACAATTACTTGAGGGCGTCGGGTCTGAAGGTTGGTTTGTTAGTGAACTTCGGACATCATCCCAAAGCTACCGTAGAACGCATCGTGGTTTAGGGCCCCTTTCCGTGTATTCTGTGTGTTCCGTGGTCTAGTGTCTTTGGTTTTCGGTTCAGGAGAGATGAAATGGCGATGCCGTTGGTGGATGTGCACCAGCATTTGTGGGATTTGAATGATTTCGATCTTCCGTGGTTGGAGACGGCTCCAGGGCTGAAGGACGACTACACGATGCCGCGGTATCTGGCTGAGGCGAGTGGGGTCGAGGTGGCGAAGACGGTGTATATGGAAGTGGATGTCGCACCTCATCACATCGGAAAAGAAGCGGACCACGTGCTGGCGTTGTGCGATGCGGACGATAACCCAATGGTGGGGGCGACGTTGCGGGCTCGGCCAGGGGAGGGGGATTTCGCGGCTCACGTGGCGCGGTTTGTGGATGACGATCGCGTGAAGGGGTATCGGCAAGTCCTGCAGATTCCGGAGCTAAAGCAGGGTCACTGTCTGTCGGAAGGATTCATCGCGGATGTCCGCACCCTCGGGGATCAGGGGAAGCACTTCGACATTTGTATGCGGCCGGCAGAGTTGGGCGACGCCGTGAAACTCGTGGATGCCTGTCCGGATACGCGTTTTGTGGTGGATCACTGTGGCAATGCACACGTGGAAATCGTCAACGGAAGTTTAACGGCGGATGCGCTGGCGGCAGACGACGGTCAGCGACACGATGCGAACCGATGGCGACGTGACATTGAAGCTTTGAGTCAACGGGACAACACGATCTGCAAGATTTCGGGGATCATCGTACGATTGCCAGAGGGGAAAGACGCGGCCGACACGCTGGCGCCCACGGTCAATCACTGTCTGGATGCGTTCGGACCCGACCGTGTGGTGTTCGGCAGTGACTGGCCCGTCTGCACGCTTGGAGCGACGTATCAGACCTGGGTGGATGCGCTTTCGGCGATCATCGCGGAGCGCAGCGAGGAGGCTCAGCAGAAGCTATGGTCGAAGAATGCCGAGCGGTTCTATGATGTGTGAAACCGTACCACGAAAAACACGAAATAAACACCCGCCGGTGGGTGGCACACAGGACCCCTTCGAACATCCGGGCTGTGTGGTATTCTGGGGATGACAATGCTTTGAACAATCGAATGGACGACGCTTTGCGTGCTTGTCTTTGGGCTCACAGGAACGTTGGTGTACGGATTCGAGGAGATGCGTTATTGCGGACGTGTTTCCTCGGCCGACGAGGAAGGGAGCGGCTACAAGACCCGGCAGTACGCGCCCGACCGGAAGGTCGATGTACTCCACATCAAGATCGACGTGACACCCGATTTCAGAAGGCGTACGATCGGCGGCTCGACCGAGCTGACTTTCAAGCCGATCGCGAAGCCCCTGTCGGATCTGTTGCTTCACGCGGCGGACCTGACAGTGAAATCGGTGCGGTCCGACCACGCAATTCAGGGCCACGATGTGAACGAAGAAGGCATCGTGGTCACGTTCCAGGAACCGATTCCCCCAGGAGAGACCGCCGTTGTGACGGTTCTCCATCACGCCGAGCCCAAAGAAGGCATCTACTTTCGCACGCGTGAAATGGGTTATCCCGTCGGCGACGAGCACCTCTGGTCGCAGGGCGAGACGCACGAATCACGACATTGGTATCCGAGCTTTGACTACCCGAACGAGCGCTCAACCTCCGAAGTGATTTGTCACGTGCCCGAGGCCATGACAGTGCTCTCGAATGGCGTTCAACTGTCGGACGTGGTGGAGTCGGGCGTGCGAACCGTCCACTGGCGCCAAGACATTCCACACGTGAACTACCTGATCGCGCTCGTGGCGGGCCACTTCGAGAAGCTCGAGGCTGCGCACGGAGATCTTCCGCTCGGATTTTACGTGCAGCCCTCCTACAAAGCCGAAGCACCCAGGTCATTCGACGGAATAGAGGACATAATAGCCTTCTTGGAGGAGGCCACGGGTGTTTCTTTTCCGTGGGCCCAGTACAACCAGGTAACCTGCTTCGATCACTTCGGTGGGATGGAGAACACGACGCTAACGACGCTCTATGTCGAAACGCTGCATCGCTCTGAAACGGAGACGCTGAGAGACAGTCGTTGGATCGTGGCCCACGAGCTGGCGCATCAGTGGTTTGGCTGTTTTCGTTTCCCGCGAAGCTGCGCTTCAAGGGAGACGGATGGGTATCGACCACGAAATCGAAATTTCGGATCGATCGCACGATTTCTATGTGCCGTTGAAGAAGAAGCCGGAGATCGTAAGGTTCGACCCTGATTACACGCTGCTTGCGGAGGTTTCGTTCAACAAGCCCAGGTTGCTTCTGGATGCCCAGCTCATCGATTGGGATGACGTCGTTGGTCGAATGCGTGCCGCCGACGCACTTGGTTCGAAAGACGACAAGAAATCCGTTGAGCTTCTTGGTTCGGTGCTGCGGGAAGATCCCTTCTACGGGGTCAGGATCCGTGCCGCGAAGGCACTGGCCAAAATAAGGACGCCTGAGGCCCTGGCCGCTCTGATCGCTTCGGTCGACCAGCCGGACGCCCGTGCCAGAGAGGCCGTCATGATTGGCATCGGTGCGTTCTACCGGCGTGAGGCCGAGCGGGCGTCGCACGATGCGCTCCTCGGTGAAAAGAACCCGCTACTCATCGCGCGTGCGGTCCAGAATCTGGGAAAGTATCCTAGCTCCCGAACACGGAAGGCGGTGCTCGACCATCTCAATCGGCTCTCTTATCGTGGGTACATTGCCCGAGGTGCCATCCAGGCGATCCATACGCTGCAAGACCCAGCCTACATCAAACCGCTGCAGAAGACCCTACCGGGTCTCGAGAAGTCGATACACCCCTTCTACTTCACCCGTGCACTGAACACCCTCGGCCACATTGCGAAGAACGAAGAGGATCGAAGCAAGGTGAGGAGATTCGTGACCGGGTACGTGAATCATCCACGTGAACGGATACAGATCGGTGCGCTTCGGGCGTTGGGTACCTTGGGCGATCCCGCGGCCATCCCCGTCGTTCAGTCGTTGGCTGGCCAGGAATGCTGAAGTCGATCGTCTCCTCGATGAGCTGATCAAGAACTGTGACGGTCCCGATGACCTACTGGGCGAGAAAGGTCTGCTGAAGCAACTGACTGCCGGGCTGGTGGAGCGGATGCTCGAAAGCGAGATAACCGACCACCTGGGCTACGAGAAGCACGATTCTGACGGTAAGAACAGTGGTAACTCCCGCAACGGCAAGACTCCGAAGACACTGAAGACCGACCGTGGTGCGATCCCGATCGAAGTGCCTCGGGACCGCAATGGTGAGTTCGAGCCCCAGATCGTCAGAAAGCGCCAGAGACGGTTCGACAGGTTTGATGACACGATCATCTCGCTGTATTCCCGTGGGATGACGACTCGAGCGATTCAGGAGCACCTGAAGGAGCTCTACGGGGTCGATGTCTCTCCCTCGCTGCTCTCCAGTGTGACTGATGATGTCATCGAGGAGGTCAAGGCCTGGCAGTCCAGACCTCTGGACACCATCTATCCGATCGTCTATCTGGACGCGATCCGCGTCAAGATTCGAGACGATGGAAGCGTCACGAACAAGGCCGTCTACCTTGCGTTGGGCGTTAATCTATCAGGAAACAAAGAGCTCTTAGGCCTTTGGACGGCTCAGAACGAAGGCGCGAAGTTCTGGATGTCGGTCCTGACCGAGCTCCAGAACCGTGGCGTCAACGATATCTTCCTGGCCTGTGTAGATGGGCTCAACGGCTTCCCTGAAGCGATTGAAGCCGTCTTCCCGAGGACAGATGTTCAACTGTGCATCGTCCATATGGTGCGGAACAGCTTGAACTACGTCTCCTGGAAGAACCGCAAAGAAGTCGCCCGAGACCTCAAAGCGATCTACCAGTCCGCCACACTTCGTAAGGCCGAGAACCAACTGGAGAAGTTCTCTGTGAAGTGGGACAACACCTACTCGATGATCGGTCGGTCCTGGCGTGAACACTGGGAGCACATCACCCCGTTCTTCGCCTACCCACCAGAGATCCGGAAGGTGATCTACACGACGAACGCCATCGAGTCAATGAACGCATCGCTCCGGAAAGTCACGAAGAACAGAGGCGCGTTCCCGAATGATCAGGCCGCCATCAAACTCCTGTATCTGGCGATCCGAAACATCTCCAAACGATGGACCCGGCCACTGAACGATTGGAATGGGGCCATCAACCGGTTCGCCATCATGTTCGAAGATCGTGTCCCGTTAAAGTAATCGTGTCACCAGTTACACAAATCTCTGGACACACCCGTGGCGAGTCGGCTGATCCCGGGAATCGTGACCCCCCTTCCTTCAACTTCCTCCGGAGACGATCACGCCGTTGTGATGACGGGCCATTCCTTGCCCAACAGAGGTGGTGTGTGAATTCACCGACATCCTCGATCTTCTCGTCAGTATTTCAAGAGCTTCATCTTCTTGAGTCAGATGCTTCTCTGTTTTTCGTGGGTTCTGGCGACGGCGGGTTTCTCCTTTTTCCCACGACGAGGATGAAGACGTTCCGGACGGAGACGGATACGATCCACCGGCTACAAGACCGTCTGACACGGGGCCGCGGCGATCGGCCGATTCTGTCGAGTGAACCTTCGCTCGTTCGAACGGTCCTCGCGGGCAACGACCATCCAAACGTAGCCATCCTGCCGATTTTGGTCGATGACGTCCTGGTTGGCTCTCTGAACGTGGGTGTCCCGCAACAATCATCGTCTGAAGAAATGGACGCGTTACGCGCCTGCGCAGAGAGGATCGGCAGTCTCGTTCGTACGTCGGTTCCCACGGATTCTGTTCGGCGACGTAACCTTCAGCTCAATCTGATCAACCGTCTCGGCAGGCAGGACGTCTGGCAGATGGAACCGGAATCATTCCTCGATCTGGCTGTCGTTTCGATTCGCGAGGGACTCGATTACTACAACGTATCGATCTTCATGCTCGAAGAGGACAGGTCCCATTTGAGACTCGTTTCGCACGCCGGTGCGTATCGGGGCCGGGTGTCGAGAGGATTCAGGCAGAGCATCGCGCTAGGGATCATTGGGTGGGTCGTTCGGAACGAACAGATGATGCTGGCGAACGATGTCACTCAGGAGCCCAACTATCTGGCCGTGGAGGGGTTGACGACCGCATCCGAAATCTGTCTGCCGATCACGATCGAGGGTCGGGTCGAAGGGGTGTTGAACGTGGAAAGCGATCAAGTCGATGCGTTCGATGATGGCGACGTTGTTGCCCTGGAGGCCTTATCGCAACAGGTGGCAGAGGTCATTCAGATGCGGCGTAAGAGCGAAGCGTTCGACAGCCTGCGGGAAGAAGTAGCGGATCGCCACCGATTCGGGGATCTGCTCGGCCGGGGCGCCGGCATGCGTCGGATCTTCGAGCTGATTCAAACGGTGTCGACGAGCGAGCTGCCGGTTCTCGTTCGTGGAGAGACTGGAACGGGAAAAGAACTGGTCGCTCGCGCCATTCATCGCGAAAGCGAACGTCACGACCGTTCGTTCGTAGCCGTGAACTGCGCGGCTCTTCCGGAGAGCTGTTCGAGGACGAGCTGTTCGGACACGAGCGGGGTGCCTTCACTGGCGCTGAGAGGCAGAGACTGGGAAAAGTAGAGCTGGCCCAGCGTGGTACGCTCTTTCTGGATGAAGTGGGAGAGATTCCGTATGCCATGCAGGCCAAACTCCTTCGAGCGATCGCCGAAAAGCGGATCACGCGTGTGGGGGGCGAAAAGGAAATCGAAGTGGATGTGCGGATCATATCAGCGACGAACCGAACGCAGGAGGAGCTGGAACGAGAAGATGCGTTCCGCCAGGATCTGTATTTCAGGTTGAATGCGGTGCAGATCGACATTCCGCCGCTCCGAGATCGATCGGACGATGTTCCCCTTTTAGCTGCCTATTTCCTGAAGGAAAATATTGAGCGATACGAAAAGCCGATCGAGCATATCGATCCGGATGTGATGTCCCGTCTTATGGACTATCCGTGGCCCGGCAACGTGAGGGAGCTGGAAAACGTGATTGGGCGAGCGGTGCTGATGGAGAACGGGAAGACGCTCTCACAGGTCGATCTTCGAGAGGCCCGACGGAAAGAGCAGGACGCCTACAGCCCTCGAGATGTGGGGGACGGGACGTTGGAGGAGGTGTGTGGGCGCGTGATTGCCGAGGTCGAACGAGAGTATCTTGGCAATCTGCTGGTCCGTACGAGGGGTAACGTTTCGGAGGCGGCCAGACAGGCGGGAATCACCCGACGTACCCTCTACAACAAGCTGCAGCTGTATGGAATGAAGAGGGAGGACTACATCCCGTCACAATGACCGCGCAGCAGGATCCTATACACCACGATCGAATTTGGTGGTCATCTGGTCGTAGAGCTCTTCCTGGTCGAAGTAGAGCCGCGATGCCAGGATGCGTCGACCGTCCAGTCTGAGGACCTCGCAGAAGGCGATTCGTATCACCCTCCCGGTCGGCGGAACCGAGCGAACAGGTCCCCGCCAACAACCTGCGTGGGTTCCAGTGCCGACGTATTCGGTGGCGACCCATTCGTTTGTGGCAATCAGATTGACGATGTCCAGGCAAAGGTCGGGACAGGCGTCGATCCAAGTTCCCACCATCTTTCTGTAGCCGCCGAACCCCTGAAATTGTCGGTGCCCGGGCATGCATATCCACTGCGCAGAAGGGGATACGAGGAGCACCCCCGACTCGAAGTCTCTCAGGTTGAAGCGATCGTAGAGCGCCCGGGCAATTCGGGCGTTTTCACGAGCCCTCATCTTGTGATTGGCTCGAAGGTCCGTCGAAACGTTAGGGAAGCCCAGAGACTCTTCCAGTCGGCATCCAACGTGGGCGGGGCTTGAACCATGTGGACGGTGGTGATCATCCAGACCCCTTCCCGATCGAGAGAGAGATCGACCAGCCCCGAGGCATCCGTTTTCGACACGACGAACGCTTCCAAATCGTGCTCGTGGATGGCCGCGACCTGGATTCCATTCACCGGCGTACCTTCGAATAGAACACGCACCGGAAGATCCTCACCTTGCACGAGACTGTAGGGATTTCGTTGCGGAACGATCTCCAGGTCGAAACCAAGAAGCCGATCGTGTCCAGGTCCGGTTTTCGAACCGCACTGGAGAAGGGTTTTGGCGAACCTGGCATAGGCCTCTCGCCCAGGCTTCGCAGACTCGCCTCTTTCTACGCGTGTTCGAACGATCTGATGGAGACCGACGTCGTTCAGGTAGGTTTCGAACGCGCTCGCTTCCATCTGCAAGTTTGTATGCGCGCTGCGATAGCCGATGATGCACAGCCCTTCCTGTCTCGCTCGGAACCAACCCGCAGGACTTCCACCCAGCGTTCCATCGATTGAGCGGCTCCCCAGCGGATCAGCGACGACGAATTCAGACAGGTGATACGGATCGCGCGGAAACGCCGTTCCGATAAAGTGATCACCGACCCTCAGAGTGAGTTCAACGACGTCGTCCGGATTCGGTGTGAAATCGGATGGCTCGATCCAGAAGTCGTGGGCAGACACTGGTCCGACCCACGCGATGAGTGCCAAGATGGAGAGCAGCGAGCCTATGTTGTGTTTCATGGCCGATCCAGGTTGATGGACGCGGGAACCGATGACGGCAATCGCCTCTCCGTCTCCTGTTCCCGCGCCAGGTGGATTATTTGATCAAGAGCATTCGACGGACTACGTTGCCACGACTCCCCTCGAGGCCACGACTCCCCTCGAGTCGGTAAAAGTAGAGACCCGAAGAGACCGCGTTGCCGAGACCGTCGCGCCCGTCCCAGCGAACCACCCGATCACCGGCAGTCTGGTATCCTTCGACGAGCGTTCGAACGGTCTGACCCAGGGCATTGTAGATGATGAGTCGAACGTTGTCTGCCTCAGCCAGCCGGTATCGAATCGTCGTCTCCGGGTTGAACGGGTTCGGAACATTCTGATCGAGGAGCACGTAGCTTCCCGTGACGGATGCCCGATCCACCTTTGCTGTCTGGCCGATCTGGAGCGTTACCGTATGACGATCTCCACCGTTGATCGGGATACTCGACCAACTTCCCATCACCTCACCCGTTGTCGGATCGACCAACCGGGCCTGATAGTGACCGTTGGGCAACTTGCCGTCCGAACCGGTGATGACGATGTCGGCCAACCCCTGGTCGTCCGTCAACCCTACCCAGCCATATGTGGGCGCGCGTCCCGATACCGAACGGGCGAATTGAACTTCCAGTTCGGGCGCAACGGAGGCACCTGTCTGGTCGAGCACCGCGGCAGCGACGAATGCCTGAGTGGCTTGCGGACGAAAAGTGCCGGGCGTTCGAGGTTCCGTCCTGTTGTGGCGGTGGCTGAAGCCCTGGTGGGGTTCTGAAACGTAGGGAAACACGCTCAAGAATTTTCGATCGTTCCTGTCGACACCATCCCCGAGCAAATTATTGGGCTCGATGTTGAACCCGTCGACGAGGACGCCGGCGACCGCTCGGAGAGCGATGTCGACGACGTCGTCTTCGAGCCTGCGACCGTTCGGGAACCCGGCAAGGTCACCAGCCACGACGCCGAGGGGATTGGGATCGGCGCTCGGAGCCACGGCCACATTCAGCCTGATCTGTTCGGAGGCGACGACGCTCGGCGGTTGGTTCAGGCCTGGGACACCAGTGAGAAAGACCTGAACGAGGTCATCCCGGGGTGCAGATGGGACGCTGACGCCGTAGAGGAGATTCAGGAGTGCGGCCGGCTCCGGATCGGTGACGTGTTCGAGGAACTGGCCGTCGTCACCGACTTGAGAGGCGTTCCAGAGGTCCTTCTGCCCGAGTGGGAGCACGATTTCGTTGACGAGCGGAGAGCCGAGGCGCGATACCTGCACGAAATCGCCGGAAGCGACATCGTCCGCGTCGGTACTTCGTGTCGTTGTCGATGGCCTGCTGGCCGTGGCCCATACACCGATGACGGCGGCTGGATCGTCGAGCGCGGTGGGTGTCGAACCGTCGTTCGTGAGCAGGTCGATGGAAACCTGGAGGGCGATCGTGTGACAATTGTAGCCCGCCAGCCCGTCGACGCCGCCTCCACGATGTCCGGGCGCACCCGGTCTGATCGTGAGGAGGTCGAAGATTCCACCCAGGTCGACGAAGAACGGATCGTCGCGCGGACCCACGAAGACTTTCGTCCCATCGGAAAGATCGTGAACAGCCGCTTCAGCGAGGTCTGCGTAGTTCGTGATCGATGCGGGACCGACGTTGATCGGAGCGGTGATCAGGCCGGATGCAAGCACCGTCTCTCCGCTGTCGTCGATACGCGTGATCGTGTAGGTCTGCTGAACGTTGAGGTTGGCGTCCGTTGGGGATGAGATCCCACCGACGTTGTAGAGGAACGTGTTCGGGTTGCCCGTCGTGGTGTTGAACGCAAATCGGTAGGCGATGTGGCTTTGTGCGTCGCCTACGTTGTCGACGTGGATCGTGTAGCGAGCATTATCGCTGAATCGGAAAAAGTTGGGTGCCCCGGCCGGATCCTCGAACGGGATGTAGTTGGCGATCAGTGTGACCGTGCCGGGTTGGTCGGGACTGACGAATGCGTAGACGTCGGTATTGTCGACAGATGGGTCGGTACTGATCGTGGGGGCTTCCCGGTGGCTGGATGCGAGCGTCGTCGTCGCGAGAAAAACCCCGACACCACGATCGCGAATGCCCTTGAAAGTGCCTTGGTCGATTTCATTCCATTCTCCGTTTTTTAATTATCCGAGTCGGGCGCTGCTTCTATCGACGGGGTTCGCGTCTGTGCTTCGTGTGTTCGAAGCCCTGATGGGCGGCTGCGACGTAGGGAAAGGACCTGCGGAAAGGCCGATCGTTTCGATCCACGCCATCGCCCAGTGCATTGTTGGGAGAGATGTTGAATCCCTCGACGAGCACGCCTGCCGCTGCACGAAGCGTGATGTCGACAGAATCGTCTGACAAGCGACGCCCGTTCGGGTAGCCCGCGAGATCGCCCGCGAGCACACCCAGCCGATTCGGGTTGGCGGCAGGCGGAATGGCAACGTTCAGACGCATCTGTTCGGAGGCAGTGACGTTGGTTGGCTGATTCACGCCGGGCACGCCGGTGAGGAAAACCTGAACCAAATCGTCACGCGGTGACGGGGGCACACCGATGCCGTAGAGTGCGTTGAGCAACGCTGCGGGCTCGGGGCTGGTTACGAAGGCGAGATACTGGCCGTCGTCGGCGGGCACAGAGCGATTCCATCCATCCTTGACGGCGAGAGAAAGGACGAGCTCGTTGACGAGCGGGTTTCCCATCCGCGAAACCTGGACCCACTCGCCGGAGGACGACCGGGAGCCGTCGGCGTTGAGCGTGGTCGTGGCACGGCGCTCCGCCGTCGACCAGATGCCGATGACGGCGGCATCGTCGGTGGCGTCGGTCGGTGTGCTGCCGTCGCTCGTGATGCCGTCGATCGGGATCTGCATCGCGATGGCGTGGCAGTTCAGACCGGCCAGGTCGTCCAGACCGCCACCGCTATCTCCAGGTGCGCCCGGTCGGATTGTGAGAAGGTCGAAGATGGCTCCGAGGTCGACGAAGAATGGATCGTCCGTCGGGCCTGCGAAGAAGATGCCGTCATCGCCCAGGTCGTGGATGGCGGATTGAAAGAGGGTTTCGTAGTCCGAAGTGCTCGCAGCGCCGACGTTGATCGGCGCTGTGGACAACCCGCTTCCGACTGTGGTTTCGCCCGACGCATCCGAACGTGTGATCGTGTATGTCTGGCGCACGTTCAGGTTCGGGTCGGTGACCGATCCGATCGGTCCGACGTTGTAGAGAAACGTGTTGGGGTTGACGACTTCCGATTCGAATTCGAACCAGTAGGTCACATCCTCTACGGCATCGCCGTCGTTGTCTATGTAGAGGACGTAGCGGACATCGTCACCGAACTTGTGGAAGTTCGGTCCGCCGGCAGGATCCTCGAACGGGATGTAGTTGGAAACGATCGTGACCTTGCTCGGACGGTCGGGGCTGACGAACGCATACAGATCGATGTTGTCTGCATTCGGGTCGGTGCTGATGGCTGGTGCTTCGCGGTGGCTGGATCCGTGGGTGAGACTCCAGGCGCCAAGCAATGCGAACGCTCCCACCAGGACGAACAAACTGAATACGGTTTTTCTGACCATCCCGACGTCCTCCTACTCGAGTGTGGATAGGCGACGAACCCCGGCGAGTCCGAGAGTCATTGCCCATTCCACCGTAGGCAAGCCGTATGCCATACCCCGATCGAAACAATAGAGGCTTGTTTTTATACGGCTTACGGTGAGGACGAAGGAATTGGCAGATTGTATAGATGTGTATACAGTCTGGTTGCTATGTGAATCGAAAGATCGATAAGCGTTGATTTGTAGGACTAGTTCCTACTGTCACGTCCCGCGTATAAGCTTCAAAAGTTTATGGACTTTCTCGAGGATTGAATCTGCCGTGGCGGTCCAGACGAAGGGTGTAGAATTCTCGTTGTAGTGATCAGTGAATTTCTTGATGCAGGCGATCAGGTCCTTGACGCTTCTGAAGGTGCCTCGTCGAATGGCTCTTTGGGTGATGATACCGAACCAGATCTCTACCTGGTTCAGCCAGGAGGCATATGTTGGTGTGTAGTGCACGTGATATCGTTTCCGTGAGGCGAGCCAACGCTTGACGTTCGGGTGCTTGTGCGTGCCGTAATTATCGACGACCAGATGGATGTCGAGATCCTTTGGGACGTTCTTGTCGATGTGCTTGAGGAACTGAAGGAACTCTTTGTTGCGGTGTCTGGGCTTGCACTGAGTCAGAACTTTGCCGGATGCGATGTTGAGCGCTGCAAAGAGGGTGGTCGTGCCGTTCCGGATATAGCTGTGAGTGACGCCCTCGACGTATCCGAGACCCAAAGGAAGAATCGGTTGTGTCCGTTCGAGTGCTTGAATCTGGCTCTTCTCGTCTACACAGAGCACCATCGCGTTGTCCGGTGGGTTCAGGTATAGACCGACGATATCCCTGACTTTCTCGACGAAGAAGGGATCGTTCGACAGTTTGAAGTGCTTCTGTCGATGCGGTTGCAGTCCAAAAGCTTTCCATACACGTTGAACCGAGGACTTGGAGAGCCCCGTCTCGTCGGCCATCGAACGACAGGTCCCAGTGGGTGGCACCCTTCGGTTGCTTCTTGAGCGTCTTGTAGATGAGGGAGGAGATCTCTTCGTCGCTGACCGACCGTGGCCCTCCAGGACGCAATTCGTCATACAGTCCCATCAAGCCTTGCTCGCAGAAGCGACGACGCCACTTGCCGACAGACGCTCCGGACAACCCGACTCGTTCCGCGATCTCCTGATTGGTCAGACCGCAATCGCTCATCAAGACGATCTTCGCGCGACGCACCAAAGCGTGAGACATGCTACGCGAACGAGACAATGACTCGAGTTGATCGTGGACCTCATCACTGATGTTCAGTGGCTGTAACGGACGACCTCTAGCCATCGGTTCCTCCCAAGAATGAGTGCTTGAGGAACCATACGACAGAATCGAATGTTTTTCTAGTTATTCCTGGGACGTGACACTACAAGTACGTTCAATTATACGATGTATAGTTAAGTATACATATTTGCTTGCGTTTCCCCCCAAATCCATCCTTCTTGAAATAGATGAAGGGATCAGATACGTCAAGAATCGTTCTGGCCGATCCCGAGCCGAAAAATGCCGGGGGAGGTCGAGAGCAGAAGGCGAGGTGGATCGAGGGTGTGGCCAGAAGATGAATGGTTCTGGTCCCCCGGCCGTGTAAGTTATGCAGTTGACCAGACTTCTTGGCTTGCCTACAAAGGGTTCAGTGACCATTGACAAATGACACGTGACCAGTGACCAGAGTCAGAGGCTAAACCCAAACAGAGACGAACGACGGATGAGACTATCATCTCTATTCACACAGACGTATCGCGAGGCGCCTGCTGAAGCGGAGCTGGTGAGTCATCAACTGGCGATGCGAGCGGGTCTGATCCGACCGCTTGCAGCGGGCATTTTCAGTTTTCTGCCACTCGGGTTCCGGGTGAAGCAAAAGATCGAGCAGATCCTTCGGGAGGAGATGCAGGCCATCGATTGCGCGGAGATCGTGATGCCGGTGGTGCATCCTTCGGATATTTGGGAAGCGAGCGGACGGTGGTCGGACGTCGGGGCGGAAATGCTGCGTATGAAGGACCGGGCCGGGCGGGATATGTGTCTGGCGATGACGCACGAAGAGGTGATGGCGGACCTCGCGAGGCATTTCATTCACAGCTACCGCCAGCTGCCGACGAGTGTGTTTCAGATTCAGACGAAGTTTCGGGACGAGCCACGCAGCCGAGGGGGTCTGATTCGGGTGCGCGAGTTCACGATGAAGGACGCCTACAGCTTCAGTGCTGATCAGGCCGGTCTCGACAAGGTCTACGACGATATGTTCAAGGCCTACCTGATGGTGTTCAACCGGGCGGGCCTGGGCGACGACATCCGGGTCGTGGAGAGCGATACAGGGATGATGGGTGGGACCGGCGCCCACGAATTCATGTTTCTCAACGAGGCGGGTGAGGACACGCTGATCGAGTGCGACAGCTGCGGATACAAGGCGAACCGTCAGGTCGCGACCCACAAGAGGGAGCCGGTAGAACCCGCGGATCCACTTCCGCTGGAGGAGATCGCCACGCCGGACACCACGACGATCGATGATCTCTGCAAGCTGCTCGGCGTGGGACCCCAGCAGACGGCCAAAGCCGTCTTTCACATGGCGCAGATCGAAGGAGAAGACCGGTTTGTGTTCGCGGTTGTCCGTGGCGACCACGAATTGAACGAGACGAAACTGACGAACGCTGTGAAGGCGACCGAAATGCGGCCGGCGACGGAGGACGAGATCAAAGCCATTGGCTCCGAAGCGGGTTATGGGTCACCGATCGGCGTGAAAGACGATGTGTTGATCGTCGTGGATCCTGCGATTTCTGAGGGAGCCAATTTCATTGCGGGCGCCAACAAAGATGGGTTTCACGTGCGGAATGTGAATGCGGGTCGGGACTTCGAACCAGCTATCGTGACGGATCTGGTGGCGGTGGAAGCCGGCATGCCTTGTCCCCACTGCGGCACGGCGCTGACGACGACGCGCGGCATCGAGGTCGGAAACATTTTCAAGTTGGGTACGAAGTACACGGATGCCATCGGTGCGTCGGTTTTGGATGAGAACGGCAAGGCGGTGCCGATCATCATGGGCAGCTACGGAATCGGCGTCGATCGCCTCCTGGCCTGTATCATCGAATCTCATCACGACGAGAACGGGATTGTCTGGCCGATGGGTGTTGCCCCGTTCGCCGTACATATCGTCGTGCTGGCGGGCAAGAAGCCGCAGGGCGAGATCGAGGCTGCGGAAAAGTTGACCACGGAGTTGGAAGACGGTGATGTCGATGTCTTGATCGACGATCGTGATGAGCGCGCGGGTGTGAAGTTCAACGACGCGGATCTGATCGGATGTCCGATCCGGATTACGGTAGGCTCCCGTGGGCTACAGAACGGGACCGTGGAGGTGAAGCGGAGGGATGCGGAGGAGAAAGAGGATGTGAGTTTGGATGAAGTTGTGGCACACGTGAGAGGACTATTAGGAAATTAGGGAATTATGAAATTGGGGAATTGGCGGAACAATGCGGTTTTCCCGATCCCTCCATTCTAGCGGCGGTGCAAAATGAGTGTTGAGGCAAGACTCGAAGAGCTTGGTTTGACGTTGCCCGAGCTGGCCACGCCTGCCGGCGCGTATGTGCCGGGGAAGCGAACGGGGAATTTGATCTATGTGGCAGGACAGCTACCGCTGCGGGATGGCAATCTGATCTGTATGGGGAAAGTAGGTTCTGACGTGACGGTGGAAGAGGCTTACGAAGCCGCCAAACAGTGCGCTCTGAACGGACTCGCCGTGTTGAAGAGCGTGACAGGCTCATTGGATGACATTGCACAGCTCGTGCGTGTGGAGGGATTCGTGGCGTCGGCGGATGGGTTCACGGACCAAGCGAA
This sequence comes from Candidatus Latescibacterota bacterium, assembly GCA_965198115.1. Classification (GTDB taxonomy): domain Bacteria; phylum Latescibacterota; class UBA2968; order UBA2968; family UBA2968; genus UBA6620. Next base: position 6,627,669 of record OZ240241.1, read on the forward strand.
GGTGGTCAATGGCGCGTCAGAACTGTTCGCGGCGGTGTTCGGCGATGCGGGGAGTCACGCACGGTTCGCGGTGGGTACGAACGAGTTGCCGTTGGGGGCGAGCGTGGAGGTGGCGTTGATAGCTGAAGCGAAGACGTAAGCCGTTGTCCGTTATCCGGCGAACCAGTCAATGAGGCCGCCTCGTGTGATTGGGGCGGCCTTCTTTGTTCTTCTGTTATGGTCTTCGACGACTAGGAATTCTTGATTCCTTCTTGGCCAAGGACGCTTGTTTCGGTTGCGCGTCATCACTGGCCGAATTGCTACGCGCAACCGGGCATTCCCGACTCAGATAGTCGGTCCTGCGTTGCCACGCCTGCTCGCCCCGTCTGCCTGCCGTAACTCGCAGAGCGAAGGCTGGTCTCCCGCTCTCTCCTCATCCGCTCTGCTCTTCCTCTGTCTCGATCTGCATACTACGCCAGCGATCGTAGTGGACGTGCATTCTGTTTGGCAGAAACTCGCGAACATTGTCGGCGAGCATCCACCGCAAACGCTTGTCTACTTCTTTGGGCTCGTCGTCGTCGCTGTGTTTGGACCAGGATGCGACGATGCTCAAGCGCTCGACGTCCTTCTTCATAACCCCACGATGGATCGTGTAACCGTGCCAGAAGAGGGTCTGGCCCTTCTTGAGATACATGATTTTCTGGCCGGGGATGTCGGCGTGGCGGGTCTCGGTCAGGCACTCGCATTCATACTCCGTTCGGTAACGACGATGACTGCCGGGAACGAGCTGGAGACATTCGTCGTCTTCTAGGGCGAGATGCCATTTGACGGAGGTCTGCGACTGGTTGAGGACGGCGAGCTCCTCTTCTTCGCTGGCGTTGCGTGGATGCTGTCCGAAATCACGATGCCACCCGAAGCTCCAGTCCTGATCACGAGGGTTCGTAAACACCAGGACCGCGCCCAGTCGAAGCTCCTCGCCCAGTGTGGCGTGTACGTAAGGCATGACTTCGTCACACATCGTGTAGTCGGCGAAGATGCCTTCGTTGAATTCGGGCGCAAACAGACCTCGGATGGCCCATGGTTCGTCCGTGTCGGTGCGGTGCGTGAAGATTTCAACGTCCTTGGCCCGCACTTTCTCGTAGACGCGTCGCGAGGCACGCTCGAGATCGGCCACCATCACTTTGGGCGTGGCGTCGTCGGCGTAGAAGTAGCCGTATTGGTCGAAATGTTCGTGTTGTTCATCTCTGTCATGGCTGACGCGCTCCAGAAGCTTGGGAACCACGGACCACACGGAATACACGGAAGGGGTAGTGAGTCGGAACACCGAGGCCCTGGCGGGGAGAAGATAGAGATAGTCTCAGAAAGAGGACGTGCTGATCAGCTTTTGGCAATGGGGCCGTCAGGGGTGGCTGTAGAGGCCGCCGGTGCGTTCGTAGTTGACGCGGGCTTCGCCGTCGACGATGTCGAGTCTCGGTACGTTGCCGCGTCGATTGTCGCGGTCGGGGCCACGCATGACGGCGAGTTGTTCGTCGGTCATGCCCTCGATTTCGGGGCCCCAGCGATTCTCGGCTTGACACATGTCGCCGCCACTCCGGTTGAAGTTCCTGGACGAGTATTTGATGAGGATGCTTCTGCGGGAGATTTCGCTGTGCCAGGCGAGTGCGCCGTGGGTCTGGGCACCGTCCATGAAGAAGAGGACGTCGCCGGCTTTGAAAGTCGGGTGCGCGACGAGGTCCATATGGTCGTCGCAGGAACGGACATCGGGCGGCAAGGGATACTGTGCTTTGTGGCTGCCCGGCACGCAGGCGAATCCACCATCCTCGTCGGTGACGTCCCGCAGCTGCCAGGCGACGGTGATGGCCTCGCAGTAGCTTCGTCCGTTTTTGAACACGTAGGACCGGGACGGGTTGAGTGGTTCGTTCGAGTCGTGCAGGGAGTGTCCGGTTGAACCCTTGACGGAGAGAAAGCCGGTGGGACCCCCACAGCGAAATCCGCTTCCGCCCATCCACGTGAGTCGATGCATTACGGCCGGGTGGCCGACCATTCGGCGGAAGGGCTCGCAATAGGGCTTTGGCAGTTCCATCAGCGCGCCAAGGAGCGGGCGGCCGGTCCCTGCGAGGCTCTTGGAACCGCGTGCGAGCTCGTCGCCGACGACGATTCGATCGGAGAATTCATCGATGGCCTCATTGGCAAGATCCACATCCTCATTGGACATGATGTTCCGGATGACAAGGTAACCGGTGAGATCCCAGAAGTAGAACTCTTTTAGGTCGATACCGCCGGGGTCGAGGCGGTAGATGCCAGGATGGTGAAGTTCGCGACGATCCGCGACCTGAGTCGCCTCGCCATTGCCGACGATGGCCGGTGGCGGTGTGGTGCTACGGTAGCCCGGTAGGTAAGTGGCTGCGCGTTCGACGTCGGTCAATTCGCGCTTCCATTCGGGAGTGGGGTCGGACTGCACCATCGCACCCGTGCCGGCCGAGTCGATTACGCCTCGAGCTGCGAATCCGTAGTCGAGGAGGCGCATCCCACCCGCACCCTTCCAGCCCCTGAACCCGCGCAAGACCGTATCAGCGAGCAGAAGAAGATCACCCTTTTCGAGCACGAGCTGTTTAACCAGGTCCATTTCGTCGTCCCTCATACGCAGGTCCTCGGGCGTTTCCACGTTCTCTTTGTGGGAACAGGGCACGACGACGAGACCTCCATCGCCGGGGCTGACATCTTCCAGCACCCAGATTGCCCGGACGAGTTGGCACTGGCGAACATCATTCTGGTGGAAATAGGCGCGTGACTGGTCACGAGGCTCGTCACCCCCCTCCAGAGGCTCGGCTTTAACCGCTTCTGCCTCGGTCAATAGCCACGGTAGCTGTTCCAGCCTGAAACCCGAGCCACAGATCTGGTTGAGTTAGGAGACAAGAACAGGATGAACGAGGAGATCGCGGAATGGTTCCCGGTTGTCCTTCGGCCAGGCCAACATTCCCTTGACCTCGGACCGTGTGTCGAGCGCAGTGTTGAGCGCATCGACTTCGCCCGATTTGAGGACGCCCTTCAGGATCAAGTAGCCCGCCACGTCGAACGCGTAGTTTTCCTCGTTGGTCATGATTTCGTTATCCACGGCATTGCCTCCTGCGTGAAAGTCAATCCAGATCCAGATCGAGGCGAATGTAGGTCGCAGACACGAGCTGTCAAAACGCTACGCGAGGAGACCTTCCTCGATCATCTGTTCGAGGATGATGGCGACGCCATCGTCGTCGTTGGCAAGCGCAATCCGGTCGGCGACCGCTTTGATCTCCTCGTGTCCATTTTCCATGGCGATGCCGACGGCCGCGCGTTCGATCATGTCGCGGTCGCTGAGGTCATCGCCGATTGCGATAACGTTATCGAAGGATTCGGCCCACACATCGAGGACAATGCCGATGCCCGCGGCCTTGTTGACGTCTCGTGCCATGATCATCGCGATCACCCCGTCGGCCACGACGCATCGCACCTCATCGGGGAGCCCTGCGAGAATCGGCTTCGGATCGTCGATACGTGTCAAGTCGAGTATGATCTTGACGGGCGATCCGTCGAGTGGTGCGGCGAGGTCGACGACGGTGTGCTCGAGAGGCATCCCGTGGTACGGAGTTAGAGGCTGATTCGCGTAAAGATGATCATCGATTTCGTAGGAGATGGGAGCGCCGACAGGCGCTCTCGTGGCGAGTGTGGTGAGGATGTGTTGGGCCGTCGCCACAGGGATCGTCCTGTCGTGAATCCGGTTGCCATCGACTACGACGAGCGCCCCCGTATAGTAGATGCGGGGAGCTTGGGGAAGACGGTTGCCGAGGAGTTCTTCCGTTGTCCGAGGCGGGCGCGCAGTGGCGACAACGACTCGGTGACCCCGTCTCTGTACGGTGTCGAGCGCCCGATCGGTTCGTTCGGAGATGGTCTTGTCGGAGCGGAGGAGGGTGCCGTCGAGGTCGAACGCGATGATCATCGAGGATCGAGAATCGAGGATTGAATATTGGATACCCTTACGCAAAAGTCCCCTCCCAAGGTGGAAGGGGACCGCAAGGAGAGGCTCTCAGGATCGTTCAGCGTCGTCGTCGTCGTCCGCCACGGGGGCGGTTGTTGCGAGGACCGCGTGGGCCGCCCGGCCGTGGATCGCCGGCGTCGCGGTAGGTAATTCGGCCGCGGTTGAGGTCGTAGGGTGACGTCTCGATGGTTACTTTATCGCCCACGACGATGCGAATGTTGAATCTTCGCATCTTTCCCGATGTATAGCCAAGAATCTGATGCCCGCCTTCGATTTCGACCATGTACTGCCCGTCGGGCAGGATGTCGACAACCGATCCTTCAAGTACGACCTTTTCCTCTTTCGCCATGCAGCCTCCGAGCGAGGTGAAACTCATCCCGAACGCTTAAGGGTCACACATTGCTCTTTTATTGTCAAGCACTTATGAGTGACCATTGACAGATGACCAGTGACCAGTGACCAAAGAAGAGCGGGGATCCCTGCACGTCAGAAGTATTGCTTTAGGGGGTCGGAAAGACGCCGATACATGGAAGGAGGTGTGGAATCGGCACAACGGGCGCCGATACGCGCGTCAACCCGCCCGACCAATGGGGCCCTTCGGGGTGGTCGAGCGTCACAAAGGGGTGGATCATGCAGATCGCATCGGCGGACGTGCGCCTTTCGGCGTCGCATTTTTCGGAAACAGTCTACTCCCGGCAAGAAACGTTGACGACCGGGACGGTGTCCGGCGTGGACGGATCGTTGAGATCCGGTCAGGTCGCGACACGTTCTCAAGAGCAGGCCGACCCTTTTAGGCAGGGCACGGACCTGCTCGATTTGTTTCAGGGCGGTCAGGATCTCACGACGCGCGAAGATGTGGCGGTGGAAAACCTGGTGGCGAGTGAGAGTGCGGCTGCCGTGCGTCCGAGCCTGCTTGAGATGGTGAGGGCTCGTTTGAAAGAGCTGGTCCAAACGACTGGCCTGACGGATCCGCTCGAGGCTCTGAAGATGACGCCGCAAGATCAGATGCGAATGGATATGATTGCGGCCGTCGTGGAGCGGTTCACGGGAAAACGGATCCAGCTGATGGATCCGGAAGCATTCCTCGAAGCGCGTGAACAAAGCCTGGCCGATGTGGCCGAGCAGGCTGCGGCGTTGTCCGACGCCCAGACGGCGGGCGACGGTGTGGGGACCGAGGTGTATGGAATTGACTACCAGCTCGTGGAATCGTATCGGGAATCCGAGACGACCACGTTTGAAGCCGAGGGTCAGATCGAAACATTGGACGGTCAGTCCATATCTGTCGACATCTCGGTGACGATGAGTCGGAGTTTCGCGATCGAGCAGCGTGTTTCATACTCGGAAGGGGCTGATGTGACCGATCCGCTCGTGATCAACTTCAACGGGACGGCGGCGGAGTTGACGGAGCGGTCCTTTGAATTCGATATCGATTCCGACGGTCAGACGGACCAAATTGCGACGCCAGGCACGAACAGTGGTTTTCTGGCGCTAGACCAGAATGGCGATGGATCGATCAACGATGGATCCGAACTGTTCGGGCCGACGACGGGTGACGGTTTCGCTGAACTGGCCGCCTATGACGAGGATGGCAACGGCTTTGTGGATTCGGGCGATTCGATCTTCGACCAGCTGCGCATTTATATGGCTCTATCCGGGTTTCTCAACGGTGAAACTGTAGAATGACAAGGTCATAGATCGTTCCCTACGCTTGGTTGTGTGTGTAGGACAATCAAAGCGAAGGGGGTGCGACCTATGACCGGGAGCAGATTACTATCGAAACTGCTGAGATTCAAGGGGTTCCGTGTTGTCAGCTGGTGGTTTGAGGGGAGAAGCTGCTTCGTCATCGCCGTAAAGCCACATAAGAATGGTTGTTGTTGTCCGGAGTACGGCCGTCGAGGTAAAATCGTCCGCACAATGCCCCATCCGCGTCGGTGGCGTGACATTCCGGTGTGCGGGTGGAGGGTCTGGCTTCTCTACCATCCTCGGGAGATTCGGTGTCCTACCCACGGTCGTGTGGTCGAGGAGATTCCGTGGGCGGAGCGGTTCTCTCGGGTGACGTATCGCTTCGAGTATGCCATGCTGCGCTACTGCCAGACCATGACGCAGAAGGCGGCGTCCGAGTTGCTGCGCATCTCTGCCTCGACGCTGTCGGATCTCCTTCACCGATCCATCACGCGGCTTCGTGAAGGTCATCGTATCCGAGGGCTCAAAACCATCGGGATCGACGAGATCTCCTACGCCAAGCGTCACAGGTACGCCACGCTCGTTTACGATCTGGACCGCTCCTGCGTGGTGTGGGTTGGCCGCGGCAGGGCGCGTAAAACGATCGATCGGTTCTTCACAGAGGCTCTCAGTCCCTACCGGAGATCCAAGATCGAGTGGGCCTGCTGCGACATGAGCGAAGCTTACATCGGAGCCATCCAGGAACACTGTCCGAATGCCAAGCTGGTCCTCGATCGCTTTCACATCGTCAAGGCTCTCAATGCCGCCGTTGACGAGGTCCGTAAGGACCAGTGGCGTAAAGCTGCCCCGGATGAGCGCAAAGCCATGAAGGGCCTCCGATGGCTCCTCTACCGGCACTCAGCGACACGCTCCAGAGGGGATACTCGGACACTCAAAGCACTGGAGAAGGCGAACTACCGAATCTATAGAGCCTGGAGACTCAAGGACGAGTTCGAGCAGTTCTGGGAATACAAAGCGCCCTGGGCTGCCGAACGCTTCCTGAAATGCTGGACGACGTCCGCACTCAGAAGTCGACTTGAACCCCTGCGAAAGTTCGTCAGGACCCTGCGACAGCACTTCTTCGGCGTCCTCGCATTCGTGAACACGCGTCTTACCAACGCCATCGCCGAAGGCCTCAACCGAATCGTCCAAATCGTCAAGAACCGAGCCAGCGGATTCCGCACACTCGACGCATTCAACGATATGATCTTCCTTACCGTCGGAGACATAAACATCCCTGAGCAGATTCCGAAGAGGTTCCGCACACTCTAACCGCGCCCCCATGCCAGGAACCACGGCACCTTCACCCACTTCAGCTCGTTGAGAGATCCGGATATAGCCAGAAAATGGACCCCAGCGAAAGTACGAGGATTGCAAGTGATGGGATGAGGAAGAAGTGAATGCCGACGGGCACCTGGTTCGAAAACATTTCGAGGATGACCTTGACAGTAAAGTGCGCAGCGATGCTTCCAAGCACACAGCCGATTACAGCGAGGGCGATCAGACGCCGGGCGAGGAGACCGAAAACCGAAGTGACCGATGCTCCCAGAACCTTTCGCACGCCAACTTCTTTCGTTCGCCTGGCAAGGGTGTGAAGAGCGAGGCCGAACAGCCCCAGGCACGAAATAACGATGCCGAAGACAGATGCCGTGTACCCAAGGGGTTGGAGAAGATTCGTCGCCTCCTCCATTTGACGGGAGATGATGACGTCGAGCGGGTTGAGTGTGCTGGGTGTATCCGGCGAGACCTCCTTCCAAATCTCCTCGAGCTGGGGAACGACCTCTCCGATTCGGTCGGGCTTCATTCGTATGAGCACCCTGGCCTTCTGCAATCCAGGGTCCTGGTGAAGAATGACCGGAAACATCGGAGCGGCGCCGTGGAGATAGACGAAGTCCTCGAGGACGCCCACAACGTGGGGATGGTCGATTTCTCCGTAGGTGAAGGGCAGGGTCTGGCCAATGGCGTCGTCCCATTCCATTTTCTCGACCATATACTCATTCACGAGCACTTCGTCGAGCGGGCCGTCTGTTCGCAGATTCTTCCCCTCCTTTAGGGTCAGTCCGTACGTATCGACGAATTCAGGTGTAACGGAACCGTGGAATATCTGCATCTCGGGTTCTTTGATCTCGTAGAAATGAGCGCCCTGGCCGAATGTGGTCGATGAACCCGCAACGTTTTCGACGCCTGGCAAGGCCATCACGCGTGGACGGTAACGGTCGTAGAGACGTTCGAAGTCTTCGCTGTTGGGGTCGATCGCGAAGATGACGGACGGATCGTAGCCGCGATTGAACGTGTTCGTGTAGTCGAATTGTTTCAAAACGATCTGGGTCGAAGCAAGGAGGAAGATGGCAGCAGCGAACTGGATGATGACGAGGAGACGGGCGAATCGGTTCTTGCCACCACCCCCACCCAGTCCTTTGAGTGCGGAGACGGGTTCGACGCGTGAGAGGGCATAGGCGGGATAGAAGCCGGCGATGGTCCCGACGGTCAGGGGCAACAGGATGATGAAGGCCCAGAAGATGGGCGTATGGGACCACCCGAGCGCGTAGTTGGGGAAAAAGGAGAAAAGGGAAGCCATTTCAGGCATCAGGTAGTTGGCGAGCGATGCACCCACGACGGTCGAGATCGAGCATAAAAAGACAGCTTCGATCACGTGCTGGCCGATGAGGTGCGCCCGTGCGGCACCTGCCACTTTGCGCAGACCGATCTCTCGTGTGCGGTGGACGGATCGACCGAGCGAAAGGATGGTGAAATTCACGCATCCGACGAGAAGAACCAGACCCCCGAGCAAGCCCACAATCTGGATGAGGATCGGCGGCATGATGAAGAGTTGACCGCCCCCCATCTGACCTCCTTCGAACATCTCGCCATACTGCTGAACATGGAGACCATAGGGGCTTTCCTCCTTGGACCATTTTCCCGAGCTGCGAAGATCGGCCTCATCGCTACCGAAGTAACTTTGCACTAACCCGGGCAGCCCGTGCTCGATGACGGAGCGATCATCGGGATGCTTCAGCAAGAGGAAGGTCATTGCGATGCGGTCGGAAAGATTGACCTGGGATTCGCTGAGCCCGCCACTCACAAGATCCCAGGGCAGTAGCGCTGTGAACTGAAGCGACGACCGATACGTGGGATCGTAGGCGATTGCGGAGACCACCATTTCGTGCGGTTTGTTGGCCTGCGTAAAGAAGGTGATGCGCTGGCCGACGAGGTCTGCGACGTCGCCATCGGTGAATCGCTTTGCAGTCTTAGCGGTGAGGACGATTTCGTTCGGTGTCGTCAATGGTCTGGTGTTTCCGTGCATGATGTCGAAAGAGAGTGTTGTGAAGAACGTGCTGTCGACGAATGCCATCGAATTGATGCGTGTTATAAAGTCGTCGATCCGGAGTCGTCCCCACGTTCTTCGGAAACGAACAGATTCCTCGATCTCGGGAAACGACCGTTCGAGCTCGGGACCCAGGCTCTGTGGAAGCGTCGCGCTTCTGAGCTCCCACTCATTCTCTCCCGTGTCGTCGGTCATGTAGACGCGGAAGATCCGGTCACCGTTGAGGTGGAAGTCGTCGCGGATCCATTCGTGCTGGAGAAACACGAAGACGAGCAGCGCACAGGCGAGTCCGAGGGTCAGGCTGAGGACGCTGATGAGGCTGACGCCCTTGTCACGGACCAGATATCGCCAGGCGGTGGTGAGGTAGTTGGTGAGCATGAAACCCAGTTTTCGGTGTTCAGGAAAGACGGAAACTGATCAATTGAGAGCGGCTTGCTGTTTTTGATGTTTGAGAACGGGATATTGTTTCATCGTGCCTGAAAGTGACGCTTCAGGTCGATCCTGCTCCTGAGTAGACCAGCAGGATACCGAAAAGGATGGCGAAGATGCCGGATACCCTGATGAGCGAAGGACAAGCGACCCCCACCAGCCGATAAACGCGTCGAGACGCTGGTGACCGACGACCAGGATGACGAACGCAGCGACGATGGCCAGGATGCCAAACGTTTGGATCAAGACGGGATAGCGGCAGTATGGGGCGACTACGATGAAGACGGCGCCGAGGACGAGACGTCCGGCGATGGCCAACCTGAATAACGAAGGGCCGTGCCAGCGCTCGGTCAGGTCGATGAGTTTTTGCGGTCTGAAAACCCCTATGCCGCCCATTCCCACACCGAGCACGCCAAAAAGAGATACGATGATGGTCAGGTTTTGCACGCCGACAGTCGCTCAGGTGGAAGCGAGCAGACTTTCTTGCGTTTCGTGGAGTCGGGCGAGCATCGCCTGAACTCGAGGAACATCCTCTTCGGCGACGTCCTCGGCGAAAGGGATCACGGGTCCGCCGGCGAGACCCGCCGCATCCATCGCGGCGTGCAAGGCGGAAGCGCTGTAACGGGCGCCGCGTTCACCGCGGAAGTCTTCGAACGGCACCATTTCGCTGCGGATGCGTTCTGCTTCAGCCACTTCGCCCGCTTTGAAGGCCCGCAGGAGCTCCAGACTGAGACGAGGGACGAAGTTGGCCATTCCCGAGCTGAAACCGACCGCTCCGGCCTGGAGATACTGGACGCTGGGATCTTCGGCCATTCCGCAAACCATTGCCGCCCGATCGCCTGCTCTGTCGTTGATTTCTTTGAAGAGGTCGATGTCGTCGATGGCGTATTTCAGGCCGACAACACCATCCCCTTCGCAGAGGGCGACGACGACGTCGGCCGGCATAATGTCGGCGCGTCGCTGATAGAGGACGACGGGAAGACGAACGTCATCGGTGATCGATCCCAATCCGTCGAGCACGCCGGCCGCGGAACCGGGCCCGACGATGGGCATGATCATCACGCCCGACGCGCCCAGCGATCGTGCGATCGCACCCATCTCGAGCGATCTGCCATAGCCCGGACCGATGCCGGGTACGACGAAGGCGGCATCGTCCGCGGCGTCGATGAACGCGCTGACGACGGCTTCGTACTCTTCCAACGTCGTATCGTAAACGAGCCCTGTGCCGCATTCCGGCATGATGTATCGAACCCCGTTGTCGATCAGGTGGCGGACGTTACCCTTTATACCATCGAGATCGATGGGACGGTCAGGGCGACGGGGGGTGATTGCGACGACGAGGACATCGGCGCAGTCGGATTGGGTGATCTGTTTCACTGTGGGTCTCCGTTAGTCAACGCTTCGGTTCATTGCTCAATGTCTGCGAGAATCTTTTTCAGAAAAACGACATCCTGTTGGACGATTTCCTCAAGACCTCGTGGTTTAGTGTCCGCATAGCCGACCTGGCGGATGATGGTTTCGTCGAATTCGTACTCGGTGTGGACGGCGAGCGGCCCTGTGAATCCCATCCTCGTGAGAAGCCCGAGGGCGCGACCCCAGTCGACACTTCCTTTCCCAAGAGCCGCGAACTGGGGCCTGAACGGGGGCGTTTGATCGGGCCGAGGCGCGTGAAAGCCATCTTTGATGCCGGCTGCTGCAAGGTAGTCGGCGACGATGGAGAGACCCATCGCGAGATCTTCGCCATCGAGCGCCATATGACCGAAGTCGACGTAGGCGCCGACGTTTGCGGGTTCGAAACCGGTCAACAGGTGCATCAGACCGGCACAGTTGGACCCCAGACACGATCCGCTGTGCGTGTGGTAGAGCGTCTTGACGTGATGCTTCTCGCTGAGACGCGCGAATCCATCGAGCCCTTCCCGCGCGTGGTCGAGGACCGACCAGTAGTCGTCCCCCTCCTTAAAATACCAATAGCCGATCTTGACGAGCGGAACGCTCGCCGCCTCGCACGCGGCGTAGAGCCGTTGGGCCTCGCTCGACGATGGGTCGTTGAAGTCGACCGGTGCCGTCGCCAGGGGGCAGACGATGCCTTCCTCGTCGAAGACCTTGACGGCATTGGGAAGCGTCTGGTCGACGTTGTCGAGATTGACGGGATGGCCGGGGCGCACGCAGAGATCGATGCCGTCATAGCCGTAGGCCTTGGCCGTCGAACCGAGATCGGCGGGCGAAAGCTCCGAGAAGAATTTGGAGTTCAGAATGATATGCATCGACGTTGTTATCCAGTGAGTGACTCAGTAATCGCGCCTCGCATCTTCAATATGTACTTCGATCGATCAAGAGGACAGATCCCTTTGTAGGGACGGATGACGCCGAGATCGTCGTCGACCGGGTCGTAGCCGTCGAACTGGACGGAGAGGTTTGCGCGTCCCGACGTCATCGAGCTGAGGGCAATCGCGTAATTCATCGATGTGGCGAGAGGGACCCGCCCGCGAACGACGAATCCGATGTCCATTGACTCGGGTGGATCGAAGGTGCCGCGCATTCGGGTGACGTCCGAGGTCACTTTGCCTATGAATTCATCCGGCCCGGCGATGCGGAATGTCAGAACCGGTTCGAGGAGCGTGGTGCCTGTTTCGGTGAGTCCTTTAAGTAGCGCGATGTGGGTAGCGAGGGCGAAGTTCCCCGGGCGACTGTGCTGGACGTGATCGCTTCCCGAGACGAGGGTGATGGCGAGGTCGGTGACTTCCCAGCCTTTGACGCCCTGCTTGAGTGCGCTCGTCAGGCATCTCTCGATCTCGTGTTGATACCGTCGCTTGATGTCGTTGACGCCGACGTCAGATTCGAAATGGATGCCTGTTCCTGTCTCCCCGGGGTCGATCCGGTATTTCACGATCGCCCAGCACGGCTTCGGCATCGTATAGCGATCTTCGCCAAAGCCCGACGTGCTGGGCGTTTCCCTGTAATTGACTGTGGGCTCGCTGAAAGCTGCCTGGATTCCGAATCGGTGTTCGAGCAAGTCGGTCAGAATCTCGGTCTGAACCGCGCCCATGATCTTGACGTGAAACTCCCTCTCCTCGTCGACCCAGGTGAAATCGAGGTGTGGGTCCTCGCTCGATAGCAATTGGAGAGCTCCGGCGAGCCTGTTGCGATCGGCTTCGTCCTTTGGCACGGCCTGAACCGACAGCAGAGGCTCGCTGAGTCGATACGTATCCGGAACGGGTTTCGGATCACCCAGGATGTCGCCAATCCTGGCTTCCGGCAGCCCACAGAGGAATCCGATGTCTCCCGCTTCGAGTGCGGAAACGTCCTCGTAGCGGTTGATGTAGCTCTTTTTAATTTGAGAGACCTTCTCCTCACGGCTGGCTGCAACGTTAGCGATGACATCGCGTGTTCTAATCGTGCCGCCATAGACGCGGACCCCTGCGATTCGACCGAGTCTGTCATCGTGGTCGATGCGAAAGACGACCGCCGACGGGTCATCATCGACACGTGCGACGGCATCGGGAAACCAGTCGACGATGCCATCCAGGAGCGCCTCGGTTCCTACGCCGTTCTTCGCGGCGCCGCAGAGGGCAGGGAAGACCGCACGTCGACGAACGGCGGCTGCCAGCGCGGTCTCGACTTCATCGGGGCTCAGCGTTTCCTCTTCGAGATAGCTTTCGAGGAGCGCGTCGTCGGTTTCTGCGACGACTTCGGCAAGATGGTCGCGCTCTGCGGGATTCAGTCCGCGCACAGTCGCGTTCCCGCCCTGGTGTTCGGGATGATTGAGCAAAACGATGTCGGAGGCCAGCTCTCGCCGCACGTCGTCGACAACGCCGAGGGCATCGGCGCCTGCGCGATCGATCTTGTTGATGAAGAAGAGGACGGGTATACCGCGCTCGCGAAGGGCGTGCCAGATGGTCGTGGTGTGTGGCTGGATGCCTTCGACGGCCGACAGCATCAAGATGGCGGCATCGAGCACGCGGATCGAGCGTTCGACTTCGGCGCTGAAGTCGACGTGCCCCGGTGTGTCGATGAGGTTGATCCGGACGTCGCGCCAGGAAAAGGACAATGCGGTTGCCCGAACGGAGATCCCCCTCCGCTTTTCTACATCCAGCGCGTCGGACAGGCTCGTGCCCTTGTCGACGTTGCCCGTTGCACGAATGCTGCCCGCGAGGAACAGCATCTGCTCGGTCAACGTGGTTTTGCCCGCATCGACGTGCGCGACGATACCGATGTTGCGAATTCTGCTATTGCTCATAGGAGAACCAACAAAGACGCAGACCACGGAATACACGGAATACACGGAACACACGGAAGAGTAGTAAGCCCAGGGTCCAGGGCCCCTTCGGGAATCAAGACTTGGGTGTGCCGGTGGAACCTTACTACGAAAAACACGAAAACTCTGAACGCAACGACTCTTCTCGTCGACTACCTCTCTAAACGTACCTTTCCGAGGCTGCCAACCTATGGTCTGAAGGGCTCGAGGTCCATTTGTGGGTATCGAAGAGACACTCCCTCGATCGTTTCATCTGTCCAGAACGGATGGCCTGGTGGCGGGAACCCGAACAGCAGGAGCTGACGAACGGTGGCTTGTCCGACCAAAGCATTCCACGCCTCAGAATAGGATCGGTCCGCCCAGCCGGCACGGGTTCCCCATTCGGCGTCAGCGGGACGGTAACCGACGTGGATCGTGTAGCGTGCACCGCGTGGGGCGGTCAGGGGGGTGCCGCGATGGAACGTCCGGGTCGTGTAGGCAACGAGGGTCCCCGCCGGGCCTTTGCCAGAGACTTCAGCCTCGTACCATTCCGGCTGCTCATCGCGTGAGAGCCAGTTCGGAAGCGCTGGGAAGCCGCGCGTCCGGGTCCAGGATACGAAGTGGGGTGGGCCGAGTTCTTGGGGAACATCGAACAGATAGAGGAAAATCTCGACCTGCTGGAATTCGTGTGCCTCGGTCGGAACGAGGATAGTGCCGTTGAGGTAATCCCTATGGAGCGGTTGGTCGTAGTCGGCGGCACCCGTGTATTTTGCCCAAGCTTCGGCTGAATAGAGGCGTATGTCCTCTGTGCCGAGCAAGGCCTCGACGAGCGTAGTGATTTTTGGATGGACTGTCAGAAGACTCAGCTCGGTACTGTCGAAGGGGAAGTTGGTGATGCCAGCGAATTCATCCCGGTAGCGCGCGTTCCGTGTTTCGTCCACGCCGTCGTGGAATTCTTCCGGTGTCGGGAACATCTCTGCGAGCTCGCGCTGGGCAGGCGCGAGCTCATCGACTGAGAGTTGACCTGGAAGTACTGTAAAGCCGTGCGTGCGAAAATGTGCGACGGCGCGTGAATGATCGTCGGAACGCGTGCTTTCGGGTGTCTTCACGGGCTTCTATGGTGCGTTCGTTTCGGATTTCAGGTAGTCGACGAGCTCACGACGAGATTCTGACTCTCCGTGAATGTCGATTGAGACGTTTGCCCATACGAGGGGGGTCGTGCCGTGTTCGTCATCTGTCGCGGAGACATCGGCACCCGCTTCGACCAGGAGACGTGCAACATCGACGGATGAGGTGTTGTGAAGCGCAGTCTGTCCCATATCTGCGCGGGCGTTCGGATCCGCCCCTTTGCTCAACAGCATACGAACGGCGTCGACTTCCCCAGCGGCAGCGGCTGCGTGCAAAGGCGTGCCGATGACGGCATTGACGCCGATCTTGCCGGTGAACGAGAGTGCGGATGAGTCGGTGTCGATCGTCTCTGCGAGACGGGATGTCTCTCCGAGCGCGGCCAACTGACAGGGATTGGCCGATGCACCCTGCGAGATCAGATAACGTGAAACGGGTCGACCGCGTTCGCCCCGGCTGATGGCCGAACCCAGGGGTGTGTTGCCGAGACCGTCGACGGTGTCGAGCGCGGCCCCGTGATCGATGAGCAGACGTGCGATGTCCGGATTCGTAGCGACGTGGAGGGGCGGGGCCTCATTGAGTCCGGGCGTCGTCGCACGCGAAGGGTCTTCGTCGAGCATACGCTCGACGGTTGCTGTATCGCCCCGCAGCGCAGCGGCGAAGATGTCGACGCTCGCGTTTTGGCCGATGAGCAGTTGCACGACACCCAGGTGTCCCCAATGCGCGGCCAGATGGATCGGGGCCCATTCGTAGTTTCCCGTCCCATTTGGGGCTGCGCCTTGATCGAGCAGCGTCTGGACGATGTCGATCTGTCCGCGTTCCGACGCGAGCTGAAGCGGAGTGGGTTCACCTCCCCAGCGGGGATGTTTTCCTGCGTCATTGATGATTTCAGGTTCTTCCCCCAATGTGGATTCGACGTCGTCGAGATCGCCCTCCCAGATGGCGGCGCGCAGCTGCTGCCCCAGGAGATCTCGCCGAAGCCTCGGCCAGCTGTCGAACCCCTTGGAGCGAGCGATGACCAATTGCGCGTCGGCAAGCTTGGCCTGTCCGGGCGCGACGGTGCGCGGATGGTGTTCGGTGAAAGTTGTGGCTGACTCGGAATCCCCGTTTTGGAAATCCTTGAGCAGCTGTTTGGCTTGGTCTTTGAGACGGGTGAGACGGTGAGGAAGGGATTGAGCAGACACGGCGAACTCCTTTCGAGAGTCACCCGACATCCGCATCTTCGGGCAGAAAAGAGTCGCTGTATGTGGTAGACCAAAATCGGGTGGGCGTTGGCCCTTTCCGCGGATTGGCTGCGCCCCGAGCGCACGCGCAAAGAGTATTGATTTTTTTGCGAGCGTGTCAATGTTTGGAACCACTGAGCGCACAGAGTACACAGAAGGATTGCCGTGCCCGTAGGGGCGTATGGCGATACGCCCGATGTTCGGGGGCACACCCCTCTCAGGGACCATTGACCACTGACCAAAGGTTGGCTACAGCGAGGGTAACCGCTTTTGCGGGAGCTCGTAGTGTTTGGTTTCGCCCGTGACGGGGCAGGTGAAGGAGAGGGAGGATGCGGTGAGCTGGAGGTTTCGGCTGTTGTCGGAGCCGTATTGACGGTCACCCACGACGGGGTAGCCTAGTTCGGCGAGGTGACGTCGAATCTGGTGTTTGCGTCCGGTCTCGATTCGGACATCGAGAAGGGTGAGTGAATTCTGCGCGTCGAAGACGGTGACGAGGCTGCGTGCCTCGCGTCCGTCAATGGGCGAATCGATCTCGATCGGGTTCGAGCTGGCCATATGACCGGTGACAACGGCACGATAGTGTTTCTCGATTCTGCGTCCTCGGAAGAGCTCGGACAGTTGGGCGGCTGTTTTCTTGCGATGCGCGACGAGCATCAGACCCGTGGCCGCCATGTCGAGACGATGGACGGTGAAGGCCGGGCGCTGTGGTTTCAGGTGACGTTTAGCCCATCGATACAGCGTGCAGTGATCACCCCACTTAGAGCCCTGCGAACGAACACCGAACGGCTTGTACCAGACACTGTAGGCGTCTTCATCAGCGATGAGTTCGGGGGGCTCGATGGTGGCATCGAGGACCTGGTCGCTGTAGTAAATGTGGACGGTATCGCCGGCCTTCAATGACTTTGTGGCACGACGGAGACGCTGGACGATATCCCCCCGCGTCAGCCACACGGCCCCGCATTGCATCGCGTGTTTGACCCGGTGACGGGCAAGTCCGGTTGTCCGAGCGAGGTGTTCGACGGGTGAGACGTCGTCGATGGTGATCCGATCGTGGCGCTCGAAGGGTTGATTCATTGGCTGCCGGTCGTGTCGCTATCCGGTGGGCTCGTACCAGTCCAATTGTACTAGGGTGTAGCCTGACTTTCGACCCGTTCGTTGAAGGATGTTGGTGTTGGAGGCGTCAGCGTAGCCGTCGCCTCTTCTCGTGGCGGGGTCGTTCATGATGATCTGGTTTTCGCGCGTGAGACCCACACCAAGGACGAAGTGATTGTAGGTGAGGTTAGCATCGCTGCCGTAGTCCACGCGGATCATCGTGGGGAGGTTGTGCTGGATTCTGTCCCTGACGAGAGAAAGGAGTTCGTCGGAAGATCCCGTTTGCCGGTCGTATCCGAGGGGAGGACCTGTGCCTGGGTCGTAGTCGAGAGCTATGCCCCATTTAACGCTGTCGCCGACGTAGCCATCGTGTCGATCGAGATAGGCGTCAAGAAGGGCGGGCGTGATGGTACGACCGTAGAAACGCAGGGTCATCGCGATGCAGGTGATGGCGCATCCTTGCCGAGCGATGGATGAGGACCGACCCAGGATCCGGTCCGCCCAGTGCGGATCGCCCTGACTGAAGTGAGGTACGCGCGGGGTGATGAAGTGGTTGTCCCCGATGGGATATCGGCCTCTGCCTCGGGCGGATTCGTGCGTGTGTAGCCCTTGGTGAGCCACTTGAGCAGGGTGCCCTTCGTCACCGGGCAATGATGCCGTCATATGGTTTGGACAGACCCGCCGCCGCCTGAAAAGACTCCACGGCGTCCTTCGTCGCCCGGCCGAATACACCGTCAGGGTTGCCGGCTTCATCAAAACCCAGAGTCCTCAGATCCTCCTGAAGCTCGGTGACGAATCCGTCGGGGACATTTTGCGTCAGACGAACGTAACGTGCATCGCCATCGTCGTCGATGCTTCCGCGGGTCAGGTCAATGGGGCTTCTGAGATAGTCGCGCATAGGTGTCCAGTCCGTTGCGTGATTGGTTCGTGAGTTACCGCTCTTCGGAATCGGTTTTCGCGATCCGGAAAGATCGCTGACAGCGATTGTGAAGTCTCGTTCTCAATCCTCCAGCAGTTCGGCGATGCCCAGTCCTTTTTCTCCAGCGACGGAATAGACCAGGAAGCGTCGATCGTTCTCGACATAGATGTAGGGATCGCGAACCTGGTGGACAGGTTCGTGCGATGCTCCACCGCTGGAGGGAACGAGAGGTTCTACCAGGCCCTCGTAGCCTGTTTCGGTGTGCAGGATTTCGACGGGGGCTGAACCAAGCCATTCGGTCCAATCGGATCTAAGGTCCACGGTGGTCCGCTTGATTCGTTCCGGTTCGTCTCGGACGTTGCTGTAGTAAATGTCGAGTTCGTCGCCGCGGAGATGAAAGGCGGGATGGCGCATCCTGTAGACGACCTCCGAGTCCTTGGTTGTAAAGGCTTCACCCTCGATGTGGAGTTCGGGTCCACGCTCGAAGAGCACGCGATCATTGGTCGTTCGCCAGAGATCGCGCTCGCCACCGCCGCCGAACCCGTAAGTATACCCGCCATATTGAACGAGGCGCATATAGGATGGCCCGAGGCAAACGTGATCGGTTTCGAAGTTCAGTCCGTCCTTCGATTCGGCGTAGCACGTGCTTTGCCCGAGGTAGTCGGGCTTCTCGCCCGTGAAACCGGCGCCGTGGTACCACATCCGAACAATGCGTTTGTCGTGGTCTAGATGGATATCCGGCGACGCGATGTGTTTCGGAAACAGCGTGTCACCTATGTCGAGAATACCCGCTGAGTAGACTGTGTATGGACCCAAGAGGTCGTCGGCGTAGGCGAGCCGGATAAACTGGCCCTGATGGTGTGCGAAGTAGAGGTAATAACGGCCGAGCGGGTTCTCGATCCAATCCGGGACCAAGATCAGGGACGGGCCGTTGATGTTGCCACCGATCCGATCGTCCGATCCGGGATGGACAATGGGGTTGTGAGGGCTTCGTTTGACGGTGATGGGCACAGGGTCAGGCCACGTTGTGTGGATGGAAGCTCACGCTTCTTCGACCATAGCCGATTCGATGAATCGGGGGGCCGTGTCGTCGGTCGCATCGGATTTCCGGTTGATGTAATAGACGACGAGTGCGCGGCCGTCGGGTAGCGTTGTGGCGTGTGGATAGCCGACGTCTCGTGCGGCGCCGTCGTCACGCACGACGAGCTCTCCGTCGCCGAGGGGATCGCCTTCGGGTGATAGATAACGTGCACGAACGCCCCAGGCGTCGTCCATCCGGTATCCGTAGGCGAGGCAGAGATTACCGGAGCCGAAAGCTGTCACGCACGCGGGATAGCCCTTGAACAGACACTCAGGCTCGGACCAGGATCGCCCTCGGTCGTGCGATTTCGCGACGTGTAGACGGGTCCACTGCGCTTCCTCATTGCCCTCGCTCGCCCTCCGCATATACGCGAGGAGCGTTCCCGATGGCGTCTCGTGGAGATAGGTTTCGTTGTAGCCGTTCGCGATGAGGCTGACGTAGGACCACGTGACGCCGCTGTCGTCTGACAAGAAGAGATAGGAGTCGTCGGGCTGCGCCGTGTAGGCAGAGACGACAAGGCATCCGTCTGCAAGTTCGAGGATGTTTCCGCGTACCCCAACAGCAATGGCGAGACGTGGATGGAGCGGCGTGACGTCGGGTACGCCATCCAGAAAGACGGCATCGCTCCAGGTTAGGCCACCGTCGGTCGAGCGATGAACAAACGTGCCGGCGTGGATTCCCGGCCAGGGTGACATTTTGACGCGAGGGGCCTGTGGTATACTCGACGCGATCTCAGCGCTGACGAGTTCACTCTTGTGGGTATGGTAGACGAGTGTGCCATCCCGTAGGCGTGTCAGACACGGACACTGATGACCGGCGAAAATGACACGTGGCTGCGACCAGCTGGCGCCACCGTCTTTGGAGTGCGTGAGACAGGTCTCGGTCGATGGATGCCAGTGTCCGAACAGACCTTCCTCGAGCCACGATCGTACGCGTCGAAAGACCACGGTGAGTTCGCCACCGTCGCACACGATGGAAGGCCCGGGACCACAGTAAAAGGCGGGGTCTTTGTAAATGGTTTGGTATTGAACGACGCGCATAATCAACTAAATTGGGGACCGGCATCCGCCCCAAGATCACGCTACATCGGACGTTGCGCAATCGCGGATCGAGCGGTTCCGCGAGATCGGTTCGGCCGGGTCGAATCAGACGGGAGAAGTAAATGGCAGATATGAATCGGAGAATTACGCTGGCGGCTCGTCCGAAGGGATTCCCCAAGGAGAGCGACTTCAAACTCGAGGAAGTGCCCGTCCCGAAACCTGGGCGCGATGAATTTCTGGTCAAGAGCTTGTTTCTCTCCGTGGATCCCTATATGCGAGGACGGATGAATGCCGGTGCCACGTACGCTAAGGGTGTGGATCTGGGCGAACCGATGGTGGGAGGCGGAGTTGGCCAAGTGATCGAGTCGAACCATTCGGATTTCTCGATTGGCGACATCGTGAACGAAAGTTTTGGTTGGCAGACCCACGCAGTGTCGAATGGCACGGCGGCGCGGAAGGTCGATCCAGAACTGGCGCCCATCTCGACGGCACTCGGGGTCCTTGGAATGCCGGGGTTGACCGCTTATTTCGGTCTGCTCGACGTTTCTCCCCCCGTTGCGGGTGAGACCGTGGTCGTTTCGGCTGCTTCGGGCGCCGTGGGGTCGGTGGTCGGTCAAATCGCGAAGATCAAGGGCTGCCGGGTGATCGGGATCGCGGGAACCGATGAGAAGATCGGCTACATCGTCGATGGGCTTGGATTCGACGGCGGATTCAACTACAAGAAGACGGACGACTACGGTGACGCCATCGAACGGCTCTGTCCCGACGGGATCGACGTCTATTTCGACAACGTAGGTGGCCCGATTACCGATGCGATTTTTCCGCGGCTGAATCAGAACGCGCGCATCACGATTTGCGGTCAGATCGATCAGTACAATGCGACGGAACCGCCCGTGGGCCCACGTCTGCTGTGGCATTGTATCGTTAAGCGACTGCAGATTCGTGGGATGCTCGTGTTCGATTTCGTGGATCAGCATCCCGAAGCGCTCGCACAGCTGGGCCAATGGGTGCGGTCGGGACAGATCAGGTATCGCGAGGATGTGGTGGAAGGAATCGAGAATATGCCGGAGGCGTTTATGGGGCTCTTACGCGGCGATCACATCGGAAAACGGATTGTGAAAATCTGAGTGGGCGAGCAGGCGACACAGCGAGAAGGCGTGGCCATCCGGTTGGCAGTGGACGGTTACGATAGAAGAACGACAGGCGCCCATTGTGTAGGACCGACCATCCGGGTCGGGAATGACCTGTCGGGCGTAGCTTGGGCGTCAGGAGGTTGGGGCGCCGCCCACTGAGGCGAGCAGGCGTGGTCATCGTTTAGACAGTGGGCGGTTGACGAGAACGGGGAACTCGATGATCGAAACGGTTGATGAGTGGATTGCGGCAAGCCGACAGAAGGTGAAGGGTGGCGGGCTCGTCGCGGAGGATCTGGATCGGCTGGCCTCGCTGCTCGAGTCTCCGCGCCAGCAAGTGCTGTATCTCTACTCGAAGTCGACGAATATGCGATCGCCTCTTGCGAGTTGGGCTCTCTACGATCCGACGGAACCCCACGAGCCGACGCTCCCCGAGGATGAGTCGCCCTATGGTTCCGTCCTCGACGCCGTTGCCGATGGGTGGCGGATCGTTCAGTTCCCTGTTACGAAACTCTATTCGTATGACAACGTGGACAACGACTACCTGGGCTACGAGTTCATTCTCGAGAAGCTCGTGTAGGAGACGACTTGGCGGATATTCGACCGACGATGACCGATGACGAGGTGATGGATTTCGTGGCGCTCGGGTATGTTCTGCTCGAGGGTGCCATCGATGATGATTTCAACCAGAAGTGCCTTGACCTTCCGGGGGGAAACGCGGATCCATTCATCGTCTCTGAGGCCTTTACGCAAAACGTCCTTTTGCATCCAAGCGTTGCTGGTGTGGTCAGATCGCTTCTGGGGAAGGATTTCCTCGTACCGGGAGGCGGCCACCATCACGTATTCGAGGAACCGTTTGTGGGCCAGACGTGGCACTCGGACGGGCTGTCGGGAACGGGATACGACGTGACCGAACTCCAGTGCTATTACTATCCGAAGGCTGTCGCCATCGAGGACGGTCCTACGATGATTCTGCCTGGTTCGCACTGTCGCGCCGTGGATCGGGAAGCGATTGCGCACTATGGCGACGTTCTCGGTCAGGTCAGTCTGACCGTCCCAGCGGGGACGATTGGCCTGACTCGGTATGGTATCTGGCACAAAGCGGGGCCAAAGACCACAGACACGCGGCGAGGGATGATCAAATTCAGTTATCATCGGACGACATCGCCCGAACGGGATTGGGTGACAGACACAGAAGGCATTCCGGAATACGTCGATCGCCCGCGATTGCCGTATGTGACGGAGGTCGAATCATATCGTGATCGGGTTCGCAGGATTCGGACGTGGCGGTGGCTGTGTGGGCTGGAGCCCGAGTGCTCGACTCGGCGGATGAGGCCCAGGACCTTGGCCGAAGCGACCAGTGACCCGCCTTCGCTGGAGGCTACGGCGGGCAGGCCAAATGACCGGTGACCAACGTGGGCAATGACGTGACGATCACGGACACGCAGACGGATCACTTCCACCGACACGGGTTTATGCTGATGCCGAATCCGTTCGGTGAGGATACGATGCTGGAGGTCGATCGGGTCCAGCGGTCGAACGCCGCGAAATGGGAGGCGACGGATTGGCCGAAGGGGATGAATATCGGGGCGTGCCAGTTCCTGATGGCGGGGGAGACGGTGCTTTCGCTCGTCGAGCAGCCGGCCATCGTCTATCTCGCGGGGAGCCTGCTCGGGACGGATGAGATTCACGTTGGGGCGTGCGGGATGGGGGACGCGTCGAAGACGGTTGCGTCGGATGGACGTCCGCTGCATCAGGTTCACTGGCACGCCGACGGAGGCCCCGATGTTCAACAGGTCTCGTTCCGGACGGCGCTCGATCGACACGACACGTCGAACGGCCCACTTCGCGTGCTTCCGGGCACACACGTGCGGGAACGAGACGAGGTCATCGAGGAGTTGCGACAGCTCGAGATCGCGACAGGTCAGCACGATGAGCCGCCCGAGTTGTGCTTCGCCCGCCATCCCAGCGAGGTCGAGGTCGTGTTGGATCCGAGGTGGACGCTCGTCTGGACGCCCAGCTGCTGGCACGCGACGGGCGTCAAGACGGGTGCAGGACCACGACGCGCGATGGCGTGGAACTACTTTCCTGCTGGCGGTCGAAAGCGGGACCAGGAAGCGCTCAAGTATATCTACGCCGATGTTTGGGAAGGATGGTCGGAGGAGCGGAAGGCGTTGTGGGGGCTGGAGTGATGGGAACGATTGACCATTGACCCGTGACCATTGACCGCTGACCAAAGTTGCGACGGCCGTGCGTGACGTACGGCCGTTTTCTTGTTCATCGTGTCACTGACCTTCGACTACGGTACTCCCCACGCGATCTTGCCCAGCTTCCTCTCGCGCTCAGCGTGATAGCGTTCGTGAATGTCGAATTCGCGGTCGAGCCAGAGCACGTCACGCTGTTCTTCCGTTAGGGCGTCGATGAGTTCGGGGGTCAGGTAATCGCGAAACGTGAATCGGTGGTTGTCCTCGCCGGGATGGCGGAACAACCAGTGATGCATATACCGCCCTTCGTCGCTGTCGTTGAGATGCGTGGCGTGGAGGAATCGACTGCTCCGCAGGATGAGTTGGTCGGGAGACACCTCAAGCGGGATTTCCTCAGGGAGCGAGACGTCGGTAGGACCCTCTCTGTCGAATTTCCCGGAGTGCCCACGTTCTTTCCTTATGGACTCGATTCGGTCCATCCACGGCTGAATCGAACCCTCTTGCGTTCCCGGCACGACCCTCAGACATCCGTTATGGACGGTCGCGCCTCCGAAGTAGTGCATAAACTCGATATAGTCCCACTCGCTGTCGCGGTGCCAACCAAAGGACCTGCCGGGCGCCAGCTCGTTGATGCCTCCATTCCGGAAATAGATGTCGTGCGCATCTTCGAGCTGACGGGCGAGTTCGACGATTTCTGGATGGAGCTCGATCTGCAGGAAGGGAAGCGAGTGGTCGAGTGCGCACCAATATGAGCCCGGGATCTGTGGAGCCAGGCGGTAGTGATTGCCTTTGGCATCGATTTCTTTTCCCACAGGATCCGATAACGTTCGCTCGACGGCGTCGATGCAGGCGACGGTCAGCGATTGGGGGAAGGGGCAGTCGATGACGATGTAGCCATCAGTGCGAAGGGCGCGGAGTTGGTTTTCGGGTAGCCTCATTGAAAGAACCGGGGACCACAGAATACACAGAAGAAAAACAAAACCGAACCACGAAAAACACGAAATACACGAACGGGATACCCCTGAATCGGCCCTATTCGGGGATAGGCATCTTGCCAGACAACTGTCTTCCGGCCTCTGTCTTCTGGTTTCTAAACGATCATCTGATGGGCGCGGGTGAAACAACGGCGTCGAATGACGTGGACGACGAGCATCGAGCCGATGGCGGTCGAAGCGACGAGCATCAGCATCACGACGATCTGGTATTTGATGGCAACGACGGGATCGGATCCGGCGAGGATCTGGCCGGTCATCATTCCGGGGATGGAGACTAATCCGACGGTCATCAGCGCGTTGATGGATGGGATCATCCCTGCCTTGATGGTGTCACGCAGGATGCTGGTCGTCGCTTCCTGATACGTGGCGCCGAGGGACAGGCTGAGTTCGATCCGATCGCGCTGGCTACGCAGCTCAGTAAAGAACCGGTCGAGGGCGATGGTGATCGCGTTCATCGAGTTTCCGATGATCATTCCACCGAGGGGGATGAAGTACTGAGGTTCGTACCAGGGTTTGACCTGAACGATCGTGGACGTGACCAGGATGGAGACGAGTGTAAAACTGGAGACCATCGAGATGTAGGTGGGGATGAAAATCGGGATGACGTCTTCCTTCACACGGCCGCGTATGGCGTGGGCGGCCCAGAAGACCATAAAAGCGAAAAGGAGCAGTACGAGCCAGGCCTGGCTGATGTCGAAGATGAATTTGAGGACATAACCGAGGATGGCGAGCTGGGCGAACGTCCGAAAGGTGCCCCAGGCGAGATCGCGTTCCAAGCCGAGTTTGAAAACGACGGAGCCCGTCCCGGCCACGAGGATGAACACCAGGCAGAGCGCGAGCTGTAGGGGGCCTATGTCGAGGACCATAGAATCAGGAAACCATTATGAAATTATGAAAATAGGGAATTACGGAATTGATCGCTTTATCGAACGGAAGACTCGCAGGGTCACTTCGAGCGGAGTCGAGAAGTCCCTTCTCGGAAAAATGGTGACGCGCGAATTCTTGACGTGAGCTTGTCCTTGCGGAGTCGAAGGTTCTGGATAGACACCATCGAGAGGTCCCATTTCGTCAGTAGACGATGGGCGGGTTCTCGACTCCGATCGAACTGACGCTACCATCGCCGATCTCGAATTGAAAGATTCAGTTTCGCTACTCTAACAACTTCAATCCTCCATAAGCTGGCCGCCGTCGAGTGTGAATCTTCGGACGGTGGCCGATTCGGGCGCGTAGTCGAGATGTGTGATGCAGACGATGGTCATTCCATCTCTGTTGAGGGATTCGAGTTTTTGTTCGACGACCTTCCGCGAGTCGGGATCCAACGCGGACGTGGGTTCGTCGCAGAGTAGGACACTGGGTTCGGACAGGAGGAGACGGATGAAGGCGAGTCGCTGTTTTTGCCCGACCGAGAGGTTCGCCGCGTCATCCCCGAGGGCGACGTCGCTCAGCAGGAAATCCCCGATCATCCCTTCTAGGACTTCGTCCCCGGGGACGTTGTTTCCGGCCGCACGGAACCCGAATCCGAAGAGCAGGTTGTCGCGGACGGATGCGTCGAGCGTGACGGGTGTCTGTTGAAGGTAACCGACTTGTCTCCTGAGTCCGGTTACGGAGTGGGAGGCGATCGGGCGATGGTCGACGTGTATTTCACCAGACGTGGGCTCGCTCAATCGATTGAGCAGACGGAGGAAAGAGGTTTTGCCCGATCCGGAGGGGCCACGAACCAGAAGGAAGTCACCACTTCGCACGGACAGATTGACGCCGTCGAGAAGCTGCTTTCCGTCTAACGTGAGAGACAGATCGATGAGGTTGATGTTCATTGGCAGTTGGGCGGGAAGACCAGTCTACCAAAAGGCGCGTATTCGAGGGGTTGTCCGAGAAATCAGCCTACTTGAGGGTGTAGATGGATCCGGACATCGATCCCTTTACGTCATCTCCGTGCACGCCAATAACGAGACTCCCACGGGTGATGGCAACTGCCCGGCCAAGGAAGTCGAGATCGATGCCATCGGCGGCGATGAGTTTGTCGGCAGGATTCCAGCTGCTTCCGGCCTTTGTGAAGAGATAGGCCGCGCCAGCTTGCTTTCGATCGCCTCGTGCTCCGACCAGGATTCGACTGTCGGTTGCAGCGACGTCGAAGCCGAAGTATTTGTTCGCGAGAGCATCACCGGCTTCCAACGTCGTCTGGTGTTGCCAACCCTTCGAGGTTCGGCGATACACGAAGACGGCACCCGAGAAACGCCCTCTGCTCCAATATCCGTGGGATCCGATGACGGCGTGGCTTTCTGTAAGGGCGACGCTGTGACCGAACAGCTCGTGCCGTCCGCCATCCGGTGCGAAGAGTTTCTGTTCGAGCTTCCATTCATCGCCGGCAAGACGAAAGACGTAGGCAGCCCCGGCTCTGATGCCATTCTGGTCATCCCCAAAGGCGCCCACGAGGAGTCTGTCTCCGTGTAAGCTGACGTCGAAGCCGAAGTAGTCCGCCTCCTTGCCATCGTGTGGCAGAAGCCGGCTGTGAAACCCCCACGTTTCGTTTCGCAGTTGGTAGATGTAGACGGCGCCCGCGTCGCGTCCCTGTTCCGAATCTCTGTGCGCGCCGATGGCCGCCCACGATGACTTTACGTCGAGGCTGCGGCCGTAAGCGTCGTCGCTGTCGGGGTGGGACGATCGATACCAGCGTGTCTGTGACCAGGCGTCGTCGATCCAACGATAGATGAAGACCCTTCCGCTCTGGCGCTCGACATCGATGTTTCCTCGGCTACCGACGAAGGCGTGATCGCCGTCGATGGCGACGGCGATGCCGAACTGATCGCTGGGGACCGCCGCCGGGAGCGGCGTGAGTTTGCCCTCTTCCGTCCAGGTCGTGCCCTGGCGGCGGAGGACATAGGCGCTCCCTACGTTTTCTCCCCGATCGTCATCGCCGTAGGCGCCGACGATGGCCCGGCCGTTGGACAGGTCGACGGTAGCCGAAATAGTCGTGGGCCTCACCGTCGGAGGGCGTCTGACGGCTGCTGGCTGCCATTTCGGTGACGCTGACGTCGCCGCATCCGTGAAGAAGGAGGATTGATGCGATCGAGACGCGGTGTGTGAATTGTCTTAGTACTCCTGTTCTCAAATACGGTGACGTATTCTAAGCAGACTTTGCCAAGGGCGTATCGTAGAACCTGAGTTTGTCGATCATCTCCGCGAGATCTGTTCGTGTGAACTTCCATTTGAAGGGTGTGGCGATACGTCCGTAGCGTTCCTGAAAACCGAGGATTCTTGCCTCAAGCTCTTCGAGCGATGCAAATTCGATAGGTGTCAGAGCCTTGCGTTTGAGGATCGAGAAGTAGATCTCGATCTGATTGAGCCAGCTTGCGTGGATCGGAAGGTGAACGGGGTGGATGTTTGGCCACTTCCCCTGGATACGGTCGATGCATGTTTGCCCTCGGTGCGAGGAGCCATTATCCACGATGAGGTAGACTTTCTTTGCCGAGCAATAGGGTTTCCGGCTCATGATCAGGCTCAGGAGCCGGTTGAAGGGCTCGATACCCGAAGAAGACTCACAGAGACCGAAGATTCGACCATTGTGCACGTCGAGAGCAGCCAGATAGGCCAGGGCTCCTTTCCGCTCGTATTCGTGTTTCAACGCGTGCCGCTCTGTTCGAGGCTGGCGGTAGGGTAACGTGCTTGCGAGCTCGTGCTTGAATACTGGTCTTTTCGTCGGCAGAAAGTACATATTCCCTCGGCCCTAAAGGCTTTCCTTGCCATTGGCGGTGATACAGATCAAGGACTCTACCTGCTTTGGTTTGGAAGTCCGGGTCCCGTGGGAAAATCCAGGAGCGATGATACCAAGGACGAATCGCGTCCTCGTTCAACCAGCGCCAGACAGTGGCGCCGCTGATCTTGGCAACGAAGCCCCTTTGCACTGCCTCGGCGGCAATCTCGGAACAGCTGAACCGCGAGAGCGGTATCCCGCTCTCGCTCGGTAGTTCACACGCCAGCGCCTTGATCTGAACGACCACCTGAGGGGGGAAAACCGGGCGGGCGCCCGGGACGAGATCTATCTTCGAGTCCCGAAAGACGCTCTTCGAAAAAGCGCTTACGCCATTTGCTTACGATCGGACGCGGGACATCCAACCGTTGGGCGATAATCTTGTTGGATAATCCCTCGGCGGCGAGAAGCACGATTTTCGATCGGATCACTTGATAATACGGTAACGTATATTGTCCAGCCATTCGCTCGAGGTCGACCTGTTCCTTCTCAGACAGTAGCACCACATAAGGCGAACGTCTTGGCATTGTTCTCCTCCTTTTGAAGGAGAACATAAGCTACAAATAATGTTCAGGACATACGTAATAATATTTATGAAACCATGTACTTAGTGTTCCGATGAGCGGGTCCTTTGGCCTCTTTCGGTCGATCGTCAGCGGCGGGGGCCCCGGACGGAGAGGGTTCCATATTCTATGATGATTCTGTGCTACGGGGAATGAGAACGATGATCCGTCGACTTGCATCGATGCTGATCGTGTTGATTCTGGCGGCCGAGTCTTCGCCCGCGGCCGATGAGTTGGTTGTGGTTCGGGCCTACGCCGACGCGCTGATTACGCACGCGAAGGATACCTACGGCCGTCAGACTTCGCCCTTGTTCGCGACCACGCTGGATCGAGAGACGATGCAGATGATCGAGCCTGAGCGTGCTCCTCCCGTCTACGGGCTGACCGAACGCGAACGGGTCGTCGCGGGTGCCAATCCGATGCACGACCAGAACCTGTATCAGATCCTGTATGCACTGACCACGTTGACCGGTGAGTCCCGTTACGCGAAGGAAGCGGATGCCTCCCTTCGGTGGTTCTTCTCGAACTGCCCGAGCCGCGAGACCTGGTTGTTGCCGTGGGGTGAGCATATGGGCTGGGACTTGAAGGCGGAGCGGCGCATCTGGAAGCTGGGTGGCACGCTTCACGCGTTCTCGCGGCCGTGGGTCCTGTGGCCGACGATCTATATGCTCGAGCCAGGTGCGTCGCTCAAGTTCTCGAAGGGTCTTTGGGAGCATCAGATCGGGAACCAGGATACGGGAAATTTCGCGCGCCGGGCCTACTACGACACACACGGTCCGGGTGTCAATCGAGACGATCCACGACACGCGGGGTTTTACATCGCGACGTGGGGACACGCCCTTCGTGAACTGCGGGACGATCGGTATCTGTCCGATCTGTCGCTGGGTACGTGGTCGCTCGCGCTCGAGAACAGGCGGAATGAATGGCTCGAGAGGTCGATCCGGAAGCTCGTCACGTATATGGCCGGTCGGCGAAGTGGCGAGTCCGGTGCGATTGCAGAAGATTCGGGGACACCGACCACGGCAGAGTGGTGGCACGGCCGGTTGGTTCGACCGGTGGGCACCCTTTCGTTGGCGGTCGACCTGTGGGATGCGTCGGACACGGTTTCCGATGAGGTTGCGGAAGAGATGCGTAGCCTCGCGACGCATATCGACACGACATTTCTGGCGTTGCCCCACGATCCAGATGGAAAAGGGTTCGTCACGGGGGTCGATAAGTATAAGCTGGCGCCCTTCGGTCCAGAGGGAACCCTCGTGTCGACCGACTGGTTCGCCGAGGGTGAGCGACGGACGCACGCCGAGGTCGCCAACCTCTGTGCGATGCGTTTCGGGCAGACGAAAGAGCGCCGATTCCGGTCGCTCGTGATGCGGACCGCCAGACTCTATATGACGCTCGAGCCGGATCTCGAGAATCCGGGGGATCCAGGGCTCTTACGATACATCGAAAAAGTGGTCGGTGGGGAGACCCCCTTGTACCCCGTCGCGATCGGGCAGGCGATCAAGCTGATGATCAACGCCTATGCATTGAGTGAGGACCGTCGATACCTGGCTCGAGCCGAGCATTTTGGAAAGTTGCGATCGAAACGTTCATCGGGGACGCAGAGCTGCCGCGAGCGACGCACCGAAACGATCATTACGAAGCCGTGACGGGGGGAGATGCGATGATGATGGCGCTGCTCGAGCTGTGGGCGGTGAAGAATGGGAGGGGGGATGACGTGAGGTTGGTTTGGTGTGATCGATGAGCGACTGTTCCTCCTCCGCTGATGGTGGAGCTTCTGGGACTGTGGGCGGTTGACGGTGGACCCCTCGCTCCGCCTCGGGGCAAGGCTCGAACGACGGCTTCGCCCCAATGACAGAGAGACGGCGGCACCGCTGGTTACAAATCAATCCCCGCCTCTGAGTTGGAAAGAGTTTAAATAATTGATATTTGTTGATTTATGGTTTTAGACTGAAAAGTGGCCTCGGGGCCACTTTTTCGACCCTGCAACGATCGTCTCTCGGTCAAAGCGATCGGATGGCGTCGACGGCATCGATGAGGCTGAGACCGGTGTGGTAGCCGGGGTCGGCGTCGGATGTGGCGGGAATGACGGCCACCGGCTGCCCGTCGGCATCCCGAGTCTGGTAGGCCATCAGATGAAGATCAGGTCGCGTGAATTCGCTGAAGGCGTTGTGACAGTCACGAATGATGGTGAGACACGACGACTTCTCCGTTTTGTCGAGAGATGACGCGAGACAGAGGGCGGTGGAGCGAATGGTTTCAGGCAGATTCCACCAGGGCATTTCGGTATTCAGGTGCCGGCGCGAAGCCAGGTCGAACGCTTTGGATATCCCCTTAGGGCCCTCGATGTAGCCGTTGTCGAAATTGCGTTTGAGGATCGTGAACATCCGGTTTTTCGCGGATGACAGTCGTTCGCGTCGATCGGGTGAGATACCGGTTTCGGCCTCGACCTTTCGAATGAATTTCATCGCGAGTCCGACAAACTCAAGCGAGTGACCCGGATCGGAAAGAATGACGCCGTCGGGCTCGACATAGGGTCGTCTGGCGTCATCGACGGCTTCCCAGAAGTCGCCTTCCTGCAGGTGGTCCCAACGCCCATCGAGATTCGCGTGCGTTGCGAGTTCATATTCGATGTGACGCAGTCCCCGCTCGATCGCGATGGGATGGTGTTCGGCCGCGAGCAAACTCCACGCTCCGATCTGGATCATCGTGGGGCCGTGAGGATGGTAGCCCGATCGGGGTTCCGTGCGGTTCTTGGGATCGAGAGATATCTGGTCGGAGCGAAATGTCCGGTTACAGATGGCGTCATCGACAGCCACGATGTAGGCGGTCGCCTCATCTCGGCCCGACTGATCGTCGAGAAGGTCGGCGGCAGCGAACATTCCCTTGGCAGAGAACAGGTCGCTGAAGCCGATGGTGTCGACTTCGAGCGGAGTGGGAAGCCCGTGCGCATCGAGCTCGAAAGGTGCTCCATCGGGGGACATAAAGAAGCTGAGGTGGCCCCCGTTTCGGTCGCGCATCCGCCGGAGTTGGTCGAGTATTTCTCGCAGGGCGGTGCGGATTCGTCGGACGAGTGCGTCGTGACCGCCCCGTCGGGTCAGCCATCGTGCGTGACCCGCCAACGCCTCCAGTCCACGACCCTGGATCCATCCGTAGATGGCGTTCTGTCCGCGGATGGGATCTTCCGGAGGAAAGTCCTCCCCTGTGATGAGATCGAGCTTCGTGTCGATGAAGGGGTAGTCCGGTGCGCGGTCGTAACGGTCCACGATCGCGGTCATCATCGAAAGCGCGATGGCCTCGTAGTCGTCGGCCGCTGATTGGAGGTCTGCGGGCGAGGAATTCCGTGGGAGCTGGACGTTGCGGTAAACCATAGTTGTCAGTTGCCAGTCATCAGTCGTCAGGGTAAAACACGCTGGTGCTGATCGAGAAAAATGATCGACAGGATGTGCAGTCACGGTGCGCGAGCGGGCGACCGTGAGACCGCATCTTCTCCTTTATTGGAGATAACGGGTTTGTAATTCTCCGATGCCTGCTTCGTCGCCGATGAAGGTCAGGCTGTCCCCCGTGCGAATGACCGTTCTGCCGTCGGGGACGTATACCTGGTTGCCCCGGCGAATCATTGCGACGAGACAGCCTTCCGGCAGGGGCAGGTCACGCAGGGGACGGTCGACGAGTTCAGACGTTCGCACGTCGCGACCAGCGATGATGGAGGTGAACCGATCGCTGTGCAGGAGTGCTTCCTTGAGTTCCTGTTCATTCGTCGCTGCCTGCCACTCGCCATCGAACCCTTCTTCGTCGACGCGCTCCGCGATCTGCGCGAGGATACGCAGGTGCTGACTGGGGTCGGCGTCGGGACTGAAGAGAAAGAAGATGGCCTTCAGCTCGGCGTTCGTTTCCTCGTTCGAGAAGGGATGGGTGAACTGGATATGGACGCCAACCCTCGAGCGCACGAGCACCATCTCGGGGTGTTCCAGATTGCCGATCCAGAGATGCGGCAATCCGACACCGTGAGTGACAGGCGTGGCGCCGATGTGCGTCCGGTCGAGGAGCTGCTGTTCAATGTCGCGAGCGTCGATGTTCGTTTGTTCGCCCATCCATTCAGCGGCGCGGGTTACGATCTCCTCGAATTCACCGTGGCCCTCGACGTCGATGACGAGACTGCGAGCGACGATTTCTTCGAAGCGATCCTGGGCGCGAAGACCCTTTTCGCGGAGGATGCCGCGCAACTCGTGATCGAGCTCTTCGTAGCGGGATCGCCCGAGTCGCTCGAAGACGTGAAAAATGGCTCCCGTTCGGAGCACGCGTTTCCGGCCGTAGTAGACGAACCAGAGGATGCCGACGAGGGCAAGACCCACCGTGAAGCTGAGCGACCAAACACCCATTTCGAAGATAAGGATACCAGCGCTAACGATCCCGAAGATGTGCAGCCAGGGGTAGAGAGGAGAGCGATAACCCGGGTCGTAGGACGCCAGCTTGGCTTCGCGCATCACGATGACGGCGAGGCAGACGAGTGCGAACATAAAGAGCTGAAAGGAGCTGGCGAGTTTCGCGATTTTCGTCGGGTCGAAGAGGAGAATGATGGCGACGATGGCCCCAACGCTCGTGGCAATCGCGTAGACCGGCGTGCCCAGACGCCCGATGTGGCGGAAGAAGCGAGGCGTGAGATGATCGCGGCTCATTGCGAGGGGATAGCGAGAGGCGCTGAGCGTGCCTGCATTGGCGACGGATGTGAAGGCGAGGAGTGCCGCGATCGAAAGAAGCAGGGCGCCGACCTGGCCGAATCTCACGTGGGCGGCGGTTGCAACAGGCGTGAGGTCGCCTGCGAGGCGACCAGATGGAATGAGACCGACCATCGTGGTCGTCCCGAGGCCATAGATCAAAATCGCCGTGCCCAACGCAAGGAAAACACCGATTGGCAGATTGCGTTCGGGATTCTGGACTTCCTCAGAAAGACTGGCCACGTTGGTCACGCCGACGTAGCTGATGTAGACGAGACCCGCCGTCGCGAATAGCGATGACGTTCCGACGTCGAAGATGCCGCGGAAGTTGGCCAGGTCGATCTCGGGCAACCCGCCCCCTATGAATACGGCAAGGAGGGCGAGAAGACCGAAGACGAGGAAGATCTGAAACGAACCGCTCTTTCTCGCCCCGAGGGCGTTCAGGATTCCGAGCAGGATCGCAAGCGCCGCGGCGATGGGTCTGATCTCCAACTCGGGAAAGAAGAGCTTGAGGTAGGCGCCCATCCCTACCAGTGCGAATGCGACCTTCAACACCAGCGCAAGCCAGGTGCCAAAGCCGCCGATCGTGCCCGCCAGCGGACCGAGGGTCCTGTCGAGAAAGTAGTAAACTCCGCCTGCGCGTGGCATTGCCGTGGCAAGCTCGACGATGCTGAGCATCGCGGGAATCAGGGGGACAGCTGCGATGAGGTAGGCGAACACGATCGCCGACCCGACTTCGGCCGCGGCAAGCCCCGGCAACAGGAAGAAGCCGGAACTGAGCGTTGCACCCGTGGCGATTGCGTAAACGTCAAAGAGTCGGAGTTCTTTGGTGAGACGTGGTTTCGGTTCAGTCATTGTGAAGAGGATGGGGCAATGAGTTCAGTTGTTCAGTGTTCGGTGTTCAGAAGAGCTTGGCAATGTCCGGTTGCGCCTGTGGCGAGATGAGCAACCCACGAAGCGCGTGTTGATCGTCTAGAAGGAGATAGCTGGTCAGGTGACGAGTTCGATCTTGACAGACCGTTGATCAGGGGAGAAGGCGAGGAAGGTGGTGTCGCCCTCTCGGTAGAAGGTGTCGTCTTCGAAGGCTGCACGGCTTTGGGCTTGAAGGAGTGGTTTACCGTTGATTTCGATGTCGCGAAACCTGATGTCGTGCAAGCGAAGGGTCAACTCGGGGACCTGAACAGGAAGGTCCAGGCTGATGGTTCCGTTGCTGACGGTGAGATCCGCCATTTCGCGGGCGATGGCGTAGGTCGTGATCTCGCTACACTTGCGCCAGCGCGTTCGTTCGCCGTGTGGGTCACGTTCCTTCAATCGCCGGACCACGGTCTTAAAAGCTCTGAACCCCCGTCTGTCCTCGTCGTGTAAGCCGTAGAAGCCCTGCCAATGGCTGATGAGTACAGCCGGGTCGTCTAGGTCGATGACGGCAGGGAGTCTTCCGCCCTGCAGGTCGGCCGTGATGTATTTGTCGGGGTTGACCTCACCGTAACCTGTCCAGGAGCCAGTCCAGTCGCCCGTGCAGGCGATCACCTCGCCCATCGCGGTGCCGGCTTCCCGATCCGGATACCATACAGGGGTCTCGACCGGTTCGTCCGAGGAGACGCGTTTGAAGAAGTAGGGCGTGGGGTTGCCCGTCACCGAGCGAACCGCCTGTTCCGCGCACTTCGCGTAGAAGTCGAGTGGGTTTCCGAACCCCCCTGGCGAGGTCACGCCGTCGGGCGAGAGGCCGACGTTGTCGAGAATACGGCAGGCGGTGGCGATGTAGTTGGTGACGAGCTCTTCCTGGTCGGTGGGCAGCTGGTTCCAGTTGTACTGTTCCCAGAGGTTGACGTCTATCGGCTGGAAGGTTTCGAGGTCGACGACGTAGGTGTGTGTGATCATTTCGGGTGTGATGTCATAATTCGGGACGATCATTTCCCGACACATCTTGAGCCAGCTCTCCTGCTGGGCCTTGCTGAAGAGGGGTAAGCCCTCGTCGATCCTGCCGAGCGCGGCGGGGCACGGGACGACGCTGTATTTTCCTTTGACGCCTTCCGCCAGACAGAACTCGGCGAACTCGCGTGTGAATGACTCCGGGTGCACCATCGGAACGTCTTCCCATCGGCGGTTCTGGCCGTCGACGAGGTTGCGGTCTCGCATAAAGAAGTAATTCAGGTTCACGAGCAGTGTCGAGTCGTCGAAGATGATCGACAGAGGGACCCGATCGAGTGCGTGTCTGGCGATTTTTACTTTCACAGGGCGACCTTGGGACAGGAAGTCGGTGAAGCAAGTTCAGGATGGACAACAAGATACGGGAATGAGCTGATCCCTGCCAGACCTCGGGGCGTTGACTCGAGGTCTGGTTGGATGTACTTTGAGAGGCCCCTCGAATCCGCAAGTGGAAGGATTGTCATTGGCGAAGATTTTGATCATAGACGACGATGAACTGATGCGTGGATTCCTGCGCGAGCTTTTCTGCCGAGAAGGGTTCGAGGTCGTAGAGGCCGCGGACGGATTGGCGGGCATTCAGTCGTTTATCGATGATTCATCGGTCGATGCCGTGATTACGGACCTGTACATGCCCGAGGCAGACGGCATCGAAGTGCTGCGCGCCATTCGCAAGGAGAGTCAGGACGTCAAAATCGTGGCGATTTCGGGTGGAACGACCGGTGGTGGAAGGACGGATATTCTGCAGGTGATGCAGGACCTGGGGGTGGACAAGACTTTACAAAAGCCGTTCAAGCCGGAGGAGATGGTCACAGTTGTGAAGGAATTGCTCACGTAGTTGCCGTAGATGACGATTCCCTGTCAGGCTCCACCGGAACGGTGGGGCCTTTTCGTTATTGAAAAACACAGAAGCAACCACTGAGAACACGGAGAACACGGAGGGTTCCGGGCACCAGGACACCGGCGGCCCTATTCGGGGAAAGGATCGGAACAAATCCCGAACCATTCGGGATTCTGCTACGGTCCGGATCAAAGAGAATGGCGATGCTCCAACATCCAACTGCTCGAGAGGCATACAATGACTGTTGAGCGTGCACCTGTCATTAACGGGGCGGAGCACGCGTGGGTGATCAATGACCCGCGGTTTCCGATGGATGAGACGCTTTCGAGCTGTCCGGGCCGGCCGCCTGATGCGGATTACTCGGGTGAACACCTGATCTCGCAGATGAAGCTCTACGGGATCGACAAAACGTTGATCAGTCACGTCTGCTACTACGGACGAAACAACGCTTATACGAGCTACTGTGTGAAGACGTGGCCAGATCGGTTCGCTGGAATCGGGTTGCTGGTGGGCAAGCGCCTGTTCGAGCCGGGGGATGAATGCAACGTGGAGCGTCTCGAACGACTGATGCGGGATGACGGTTTGGTGGGTCTCCGGCTGAGCCCGATCTACGACAAGGAGACGGTCTGGTTCAACGATCCTGTGATGTTTCCCTTCTGGGAGAAGGCGCAGGATATGCGCGCGGTCTTCAACATTTTCCTGGCGCCGCACCAGGTGAGTCAGGTCGCGGAAATGGCCGAGCGCTACCCCGGTGTGAAGATTGTCATCGATCACCTTGCGATGATCGACATTATGGCGGACGACGAGGCCGGGTTCGGGCCCCTCGTTGCGATGCACACGCTTCCGAATGTTTACGTGAGAACCTCTCTCCACAATCCTTCGCGAGAGCAGACGCCCTATCGCGATGTCTGGCCGTTTTTGGAGCGGGTCTACGATGCGTACGGGCCCGAGCGTCTGTTATTCGCCAACTTTGGTGAGGTCCCTATCCTAGTTGAAACTTAAAGGGCTCCAAACTTACGTTGTGGGTAGACGTGTGAGAGCGTGTACCCGTAAGAAAGGAGCCCACGATGGAGAAGCTATTTGCAGGGGATGGCGAAGTCAAGGTTGGGTCAGACGTTATGGATTTGGAGACGCGTTTATCGGTGATCCGGGCGCTGATTCCGCTGGGTCTGGAGGCCGTTGCCGACGTGCTCCAGCAGGAGGTGGAGCAGCTCGCAGGCGTTCGGTATGCGCGTAAGGGTTCAGAGCAGTCGCATCGTCGATGGGGAAGCCAGAAAGGGTCCGTGTATCTGATGGACCAGAAGCTGCCGGTGGCCGTTCCCCGTGTGCGCGACGTCGAGTCCGATACGGAGGTTTCTCTGGCCGCATACCGGGGGATGCAGAGGCCCAGAGCGATGGATGAGAAGCTGTGCTGCTTCGTGTGCTCAAGGGAATCTCCTGTCGCAACTACAGAGCCTGTGCAGAGTCGGTACCCGAAGCGTTCGGAATTTCGGCATCCTCCGTCTCGCGACGGTTCATCAAAGCCACCGCAAAGAAGCTGAAGCAGTTCCAGGAACGACCGCTCGACGACTACGACTTGGTCGCCCTGTTCATCGACGGAAAGAGCTTTGCCGACGAAGAGATCGTGATCGCTCTGGGCGTCACGACGGACGGCCAGAAGATCCCCCTGGGCTTCGTCTAATCGGCGACGGAGAACGAACGGATCTGCCGTCAGCTGATCCAGGATCTCATCCGGAGAGGCCTGTGCTACGACCAGGGCCTTCTCGTTGTGCTGGACGGCTCAAAGGGACTCCGCTGTGCCGTCACCAAAGCCCTCAAAGGGGATGTGTGCGTGCATCGCTGTCAGTGGCACAAGCGCGAGAACGTCGTCAGCTACCTCCCGGAGGCAGAACGTCCAAGAGTTCGACGGAAACTTCAGAAAGCCTATGACTGCGACACCTACGAGGAGGCAAAGGCCGCACTCGAATCACTCAAACCCGAACTCAAGCTGATGAATCAGTCTGCCGTGGCAAGCCTCGAGGAAGGACTGGAGGAAACCCTGACCCTCCACCGGCTGGGGATGCTCCCGTTCTTGAAGCGAAGCTTCCGAACCACCAATTGCATCGAGGCGCTCAACAGCATGACCGGCAACCTGATACGGAAGGTCAACCGCTGGAACAACTCTCCTCAGCGACACAGATGGGTCGCGGCCGCACTCCTCGACATCGAACCACGCCTGCGACGCGTGAGCGGATACAAACACCTCCCGCTGCTCAGGCAAGCACTGAAAAACAACCTGAATCTCGGCGACAATCAAGATGCTCGGCAGAGAGCATGAATACCACGGAGCCCGATGAGTTTCAACTGACTATGGGACTTGACCCCAACTTTTTCGAGTATGTGATTATGAAGGAATTGATCCCTTTCTTTTCTGAAGAGGATAAAGTGTGGATTCTGGGAAAGACGGCTGAAGGCATTTACTTCAGTGAGAAGTAAGAAGGAGCATCGCTTGGCTGAAAAGAACCGAAACCTTGAGGAGTACTTATGCAACCGGAGATTATGATCAACTTTGTTGCCGTCATCGTTTGTGTCATTGCGGCACAGCCAGTGGGGTATCTGTGGTTTGGGCCCCTGTTTGGAAAGGCCTGGGCGCGTCACATGGGGTTTGAGGATATGG
Source organism: Candidatus Latescibacterota bacterium (assembly GCA_965198115.1). GTDB lineage: Bacteria > Latescibacterota > UBA2968 > UBA2968 > UBA2968 > UBA6620. The sequence goes on from OZ240241.1 coordinate 6,666,625, forward strand.
AACCCCCGGGTGGTGGAGCGATGGCCAGGTCGATCGGGCTTCACTCACTTGGATCGTTGCTGATCGCCTTCGTTCTCGCACACAGCATTTTGGTCTGGCAGCCGGCGACGTGGGGCGTGGGTGAGAATCAGGCGGCGTGGGTCTACGGACTGAACGGAGCGGTCTGGACGTGGGTCGGTTTCTTTCTGCCGCTTCAGATCGGACGCGTGGCCTGGGAAATGAAGGGTTGGGACTCGTTGCGATCAACGCAGGGTTCGATCTGGTTCGGCTGTTGATCTTTGGGATGATTCTGGCTTACTGGCCGTGATTGTGCCCTACGCTACGGCATACTCGTTCAGGTAGTCCTCGATCTTTCTGGCGAGTTCAGCCGTGAGAGGGACTTCACCGTCAATCTCGCGTTTTGGCAAGTGTTCGAGAATGTCGTAGACAGTAACGATGGACCGCACTTCGATGCCAGTCCTTTCCGCGAGAGACTCGACAGAATTCCCGCCTTCCGCGTTCCTCTCCTTTCGATCGACGGCGATGACGAGACCTGTGACCTCGCCTGCCGTCGCCGATCGAAGACTTTCGATTGACGCGACTTTCGTGGCACCATCGGTGACGACATCGTCGACGAGGACGATTCTGTCGCCTTCCCCGGGCACGTGGCCGACGATCCACCCCCCCTCGCCGTGGTCCTTTTCCTCCTTGCGATCGAAACTGTAGGCAACGTCCTGCTCAAAATGGTGGTTGAAGGCGATGGCTGCCGAGATGCTGAGCGGGATGCCCTTGTAGGCTGGGCCAAAGATGACTGTCGGCTGCGTCTCGAGCTCGCGTATTGCTGAGGCGTAATAATAGCCCAGCCGCTCGATTTGCTCTCCTCGACTGAATTCACCCGAGTTGAAAAAGTAGGGTGACGTGCGTCCACTCTTGAGCGTAAAAGCGCCAAAGTTCAGGGCGCCGGAACGAACGAGAAACTCGATGAATTCACGCTGATAGTCTTGCATTGGCTTCTCCAGGAGAAGGCGCCCCTTCGATACGGCTGCTCCGCAGCCTACTCAGGGCAGGCACTGAGGCCACTGAGCACACTGAGAAAGACCTGTGGAAGTGGATACGCTTGCGAGTTCGACCTGAGGTTTAGAGGAAGGGTTTCAGTAGACCACGGTGACCTATCGCTCTTCAGCTTCGTGGCTTCGTGGTGGTTCTTCCTTGACGGTTGTGTTAGCAACGCGATCTTAGTCGGGGAGGCGAAATCAATGTGGCGCTGGCGTGTGGCGCTGGCGGTCTGGATGGGGATGATTTTTGTGCTGTCCAGTTCGCTGTTTGCGTCGGAAATGTCCTACGACAACACGGTCAACTGGTTCGGGATGTTCAACTACGTAGTACGGAAGTGCGTGCACATTTTCGAGTATGGCGTTCTGACGTGGCTCTGGTTTCGATCGATCCGAAACCCCGTTGATTCCGTGGGTCGATCGATTCCCGTGTCGTCTGTGCTAACTCTAATCTACGCAATGAGCGATGAGTGGCACCAGAGTTTCGTTTTCGAACGATCGGGAGAGTGGTCGGACGTCGGGTACGATACGGTAGGGATCGTGGTGATGGCGGTGACCCTGCAACGATCGCTGATGTGGGAGCCTTCGAAGCTACGAGAATGGCTCCTGGGTGAGGATGAACAAAGCGGATCTGGTCTGGAGACGTCTGCATAAAGGGAAATCGATGGCCTACAAGAACGTCCTGCTGCTGATCGCCGACGACTGGAGCCCACTAGCCGGATGCTACGGCGATTCGGTGATCAAAACACCGAATGTCGACGCGCTCGCGAAGCGCGCTACCCGCTTCCGCCACGCATTCTGTACGACACCCTCGTGTGCGGCAAGCCGTGCGAATATCCTGACAGGACACTACAGCCATACACACGGACAGTATGGTCACTCGCACGGCATCCATAATTTCCACACCGGTCTTCATATGCCGTCGATCCCGAAGACGTTGTCGGATGCAGGATTTGCGACTGGAGTCATCGGGAAGATGCACGTGCAACCGGAGTCGGTCTATCCGTGGACGCACGACTTTCAGCGGGTCGACGGAGGCAGTCGTGATGTGGGGAGGATGGCAGGTCGCGTTCGCGAGTTCTTTGCAGACATCGGCGACCTTCCTTTCTATCTCCATATGGGATTCTCCGACCCGCATCGAGACTTCGGAAACCGGCACGCGCCGTATACGGACCACGACGAGGTGACCTACGACCCGGGCGAGGTGCCGGTGCCCAAGTTTCTGCTGGATCATCCTGACGTGAGGAAGGAGATCGCCGAATACTACCAGTCGATTTCGCGGCTCGATGCCGGCTACGGGATGGCGATCCGGGCGCTCGAAGAGGCCGGACGCGCCGACGATACGATGATCATCGTGATGTCGGATCACGGGATGCCGTTCCCCGGGGCGAAGGGGTCTTCGTTCGATTCGGGCCACCACTGCCCGCTGTTGATCGCAAAGCCCGGTGCGAGCGAGGTGGAAAGCGACGCGCTCGTGAACTGGTCGAACATCGCACCGACCGTTTACGACTGGTGCGGGGCAGAGACCCCGGAGGGTTTACCCGAACGGTCTCTGCTCCCGACGCTCGACAAGGCCCACACGGAAGGATGGGATGAAACGTTCTTCTCTCACACCTTCCACGAGGTGACGAACTACTATCCCTATCGCGTGCTGCGAGGGCGCAAGTACAAGTATGTGAAGAATCTCTACCCGGAGTTGACGACACCGCTGCCGAGCGATCTTTGGGCTTCACCGACGTGGCAGGCAGTGTTGAACGAAGGAATCGACAGGATGGGGGACCGGCCGACCAACGGGTTTCTCCATCAGGCGGGGGAAGCTCTGTTCGACGTCGAGAGCGACCCGGTCGAGTCGAAGAATCTGATCGACGATCCGGATCTGCAGGATGTGGCGGAAGCGATGCGGCAGAAGGTGCGGCGATTCCGGGTGGAGACGAAAGACCCTTGGGTTCTGGCGTCGAAGCACGCGGGGGAGAGTTTCGATTAGGAAATTGGGGAATTAGGGAATATGAAGATGTGGCGCGACGGCATCGGAGGATCCTTGGTGTCGCAGTGACCTAATGACAGGTGACCAATGACCAGTGACCAACTGAGAGTCGGGATCGAACAATGAACGAACCGATTGCGAGTCGTGTGGCGGATCTGATCGGTGGTACGCCGATGGTTCGGCTTGAGAGTCTGTCACCAGCAGGTGGCGCGGCGATTCTGGCGAAGATGGAGTATCTCAACCCGGGCGGCAGCGTGAAGGATCGAATCGCGCTGAATATGCTCGTGGCGGCGGAGGCGGCAGGGGAGCTGAAACCCGGAATGACGATCGTCGAGGCGACGAGTGGAAACACGGGAATCGGCCTGGCGATGCTGTGCGCCAAGCTGGGTTACCGGCTCGTTCTGACGATGCCGGAGACGATGAGTTTCGAACGGCGCGCCCTGGTGACGCGCTACGGTGCCGAGGTGATCATCACGCCTGGTTCCGGAGATATGGACGGGTCACGCGCACGGGCTCGTGAGATTGTTGAGAAGAACCCGGATTGCCTGGAGCTGAAGCAGTTCGACAACCCGGCGAACCCCGATGTGCACCGGACAACGACCGGACCGGAGATTGTGGAGGCGACGGAGGGGAACATCACGGCCTTCGTGGCGGGCATCGGTACGGGGGGCACGATTACGGGGGTGGGTGAGGTTCTGAAGGGGGAGTCGGCGGACGTGCGTGTCATCGGTGTGGAGCCGGCGGGCTCGGCCGTCCTGAACGGCAAGCCAGCGGGCCCACACGCGATCGAGGGTATCGGAGCGGGCTTCATTCCATCGATTCTGAACCGCGCGATCCTCGATGATGTGATGACGGTCGAAGATCGCGAGGCGTTCGATATGGCGGAGGCCCTCGCACGAGAAGAAGCCCTTCTGGTGGGGATCTCGTCGGGTGCAGCGGTCCTGGCTGCCAGACGGGTGGCGGAGAAGATGTCTCCCGACGAAGTGGTGGTCACCGTTCTCTGTGACACGGGCACACGTTACTTCAGCATCGAAGAGTATTTCAAACGCGACGAGACGCAGAGCCAGAGCGTCCTTCTCTGACGGGCCCGTGTGTGGATCTGAGTCGTAGGGAACGATCGTTCGAGTCCAGGTTTCGGAAGAAGATGGCGGTCTGGCCGCGCGAGAGTGCGTGGCCGGGGATCGTCGTGTGCGCCGGGCTGACGGTTCTCGCGGCCTATCTCTACGCGCTGCCCTACCCTCCGTTCACGCTGTCGAGCGGCCTGCATCCGATCAGCGCGGTCCTTCTCGCCATTCTGCTGGGTATGCTCGTCAGGAACGTGATTCCGGCTTCTGCCCGGCTGGCGCCGGGTGTGAATTCGATGGTCAAGAAGGGGCTTCCGGTCGGGATCGTGCTTCTGGGTGCGCGGCTCGATTTCTACGATCTCGTGAGAGTCGCCCTTCACGTCCTCGTGGGCGCAACGGTCCTCATTTTAATCGTGATCGTGCTGACCTCGCTGTTGTCTCGTTGGTTCAAAGTGGAAGAGAAAATGGGTCTGCTGATCGGTACGGGCACGGCGATTTGTGGGAGCTCGGCTATCGTCGCCGTGGCGCCTGTCCTGAACGCACAGGAGGAGGAGATGGCCTACTCCATCGGGGTCATCAATATCCTGGGTGTGATTGCGATGCTTCTGTTTCCGGTGATGGGGTCGATCCTGGATCTGGATGCGACCATCTACGGGGTGTGGTGCGGGCTGGGTATTCACGCGACACCGCAAGTGATCGCCGCCGGTTTCGCGCACACGGGCGAAGGCCAGGTGGCCGGAGAAATGGCCACGATCGTGAAGCTCGTGCGTATCTCCCTGCTGGGACCGGCTGTTTTCGTCCTGGGTGCGTGGTATGCGCTTCGCCGTCGCTCCACGACCTACGTCGCCGAACCGATTCGTTATTCCAGGCTGGTGCCGGGGTTCGTGATCCTCTTTCTGGGTCTGGCGCTGCTTCGGACGTTGGGTTTCCTACCCGAGGTGACGCTCCACCTGACGGATCAGTTTCCTTTCGGCGGAGGTGACTTTCACATCGACCTGGCCGGGGTTCTGAGCCAATCGGGAAAGTGGGTGATCACGGGGGCGATGGCCGGCGTCGGTCTGGCGACGGAGTTGAGGACGATGAGGGCAGGCGGTTTCCGACCGTTGGTCCTGGGTATCTTGTCGGCAGTGGGTATCGCTCTACTCGCACTGGCGATCGCAAACGTTTGAGCAATCACGGGACAACCGATGGCTGACGACCCTACGATCATCCGACTCTTGCTGAACGAGATCGATGTCGCGGGTGCCGCGAACGAGTTGGGCATCGACGCGCGTCGGGTGTCTGACCGGCGACGTCGCTACCTCCGTCGCAAGCTGCCCAAGATCGATGGAGAGGTGAGGGCCGCCGTCGATGGTCCGGTCGAAATCGCGCGGGATGCCTGGGGTGTCGCTCACATCAGCGCGAACGCCGTGGCCGATGGATTCTTCGGGTTGGGATATGCGATGGCGCAGGACCGGCTGTGGCAGCTCGACCATATGCGTCGTCTCGCCTCAGGTCGTCTGGCGGAGATCCTGGGTTCGGATGCGTTGCCGGAAGATCGTTTGCATCGAACGATCGGGCTGCGGCGCGCCGCCGAAGCGGCGGTCGAAACGGCTGGGGACGAAGTGCTGATGGTGCTGGAGGCGCTGTCGAGCGGTATCAACGCTGGAATGAGAGCCTCGGAAGGCCGGATGCCGGTCGAGTTCGACGTGCTGGACTATGCCCCGGACCCGTGGTCCCCCCGTGGACACGGTGGCCGTGTGGAAATGGCGCTGGTGGATGCTGACGGGTCGTCTCGGCATTCTCGCTGTCGCTGAAGCCGGGAAGCGCCATCTGAGTCCCGATCAGTTCGATGCCTTTATGGTGGCAGAGGCGAATGAGGAGACGATCGTGCCGTCTGATGAGCCGGCACGAACGGGCGGTCACGACACGGGTGAAGGGAGCAACAATTGGGCAGTCGGTGGGTCCCGCACGGATTCCGGCGGTGCGATTCTGGCGACGGATCCGCACAACGGCGTCGATCTGTCACGGCAGTGGTATCAGGCACAGCTGACAGTGCCCGGTATCGATGCGATCGGTGCCTTTTTCCTGGGGACGCCCGGCATCTACCTGGGTCATACACGGTGTACGGCGTGGGGCGTGACGAACCATACGGCGTCGGCGAGAGATCTGTATGTGGAGACGATCTCGGCAGACAATCCGCGCCTCTACCTGGAGAGAGGCGAGTGGCAGTCGCTGACCGTGCGCGAGGAGGTCCTCGAGGTCAAGGCGCGACCGGACGAGACCTTCCAGGTGCGCGAAACGTCACGCGGCCCGCTGGTCGAAGCCTTCGTACCGAAGGTCGAAGCCAGAGATCTTCCGCCCGTTTCGCTTCGCTGGCTGGGCGCCGAGGCCACAACCGGGTTCGAGTCGATGCTGGCCCTGGAGCGATCTCAATCTCTGGACGATGTGGTTGGGGCGCTCGAGCAGTGGCCGTTTCCGCTTTTAAACTTCGTGTTTGCCGATGGTGAAGGTCGTGTCGGGTATTACGCCGCCGGCCAGGTCCCGCATCGTGAAGAGACCTTTCGAGGATTCCGCGACGCGCAACGGGAGGACCACGGATGGAATGGCGTCATCCCGTTCGATGCAATGCCGCGGCTGGTTCGTCCCGAACGGGACTGGGTTGCGTCGGCGAACAATCCTCCGTGGGGTGGTTCGGGATCCTACTTGTCGCTCGGGTCGTGGTCGGACGGCTACAGGTTCAGGCGGATTCGGACACGGATCGAGGAGAAAACGAATCACACGCTGGAAACAGTTGGAGCCATCCACGCCGACATCACTCTGGCCAGGGCGGTCGATCTGGCACCTGTCGTGGCGAAGCTGGCCGCGAAGAGCCGACGGAAGGAAATCCGGGATTGGTCGACGATCCTGAATGGGTGGGATGGCACGTATGGCGTGGATGAAATTGCTCCTACGTTGTTTACGGCGTTCTGGGACACCTGGCTGAAACGTGTCGCGAGGGCGCGATTCCCGGGCGCGCTCGTTTCGATGGTCAAGGACCGATGCGGGAGCGTCGCGCGACGATTGTTGATGGGCGAACGATTGGACTGGTTCGACGAAGGGGTCGATGTCGAAGCCGAGGCGATCGGGGCGATTGAAGATGCGCTACGGTGGCTGAAACAGGACGTGGGCGGGCGCAAGTCCCAATGGAGATGGGGCCGGCTGCATACGGTGACGTTCGGTCATCCGGTGGCGAAGACGCCGGCATTGCGGAAGCTGTTGACGGTGGGGCCGGTCGAAACGTCGGGGGCTACGGGTACCGTTCGGGCAGCCGGTCACAGCGTAGCCGAACCGTTCGTCGTGACGGGTCTGTCGACGTATCGGATGGTGGTCGATCTGTCGGATCCAGCACACGGGAAGGCGACGACGGCCGGTGGACAATCGGGCCATCCCGCGAGCCCGCACTATCGCACTCAGACGGATCTGTGGCTGGCCGACGAGTACCACCCGATGTTGATGGACCCGGTTGATGTTGACCAGAACCTCAAGGGTAGGCTGGTCATAAACCCGGGCTAGTGACCATTGACCATTGACCAAAGTGGATGAACATCGTGACTGCGCGTGAGACATTGGATGCGCTTCGCTCCAATCGGGCGAAGCGTTTTCTGTTTTACCTGGTGACGGTGACGGTGGGGCCCCTCGTGTTTCTGCTCCTGGTGGAAGGGGTTCTTCGGGCTGTGGCGCGCGGTCCGGAGACGGATTTTTTCATTCCCTTCCGATCGAATGGGGGAGAGACGGTCTATACGACGAACGATCGGTTTGCGCACCAGTACTTCCCTCCGGCGATGGCTCGGATTCCGCGGCCAGCCCGCATTGCCGTACCCAAGCCGCAGGACGTTTACCGGGTCCTCGTGTTGGGAGGATCGGCGGCGATGGGCGAGCCAGAGCCGACGTTCAGTATGGGGCGTGTGCTTCAGGCGATGCTGGAACAGCAATATCCAGGGTTGACGATCGAGGTCATCAACGGCGCCCTGGCGACGATCAACTCGCACGTGGCTTATCAGATCGCCAAGGAGGTCGACCGCATCGAACCGGACGTCGTTCTCGTCTATCTGGGGAACAACGAAGTGGTGGGTCCCTACGGTGCCGGAACGGTATTCGGTGCGTTTTCGCCGAATCTTGCGATGATTCGGATCGGAATCGCGGCACGCAAGACGCGAGTCGGTCAACTGATCGATCATCTGTCGTCGATCGCGTTGGGACAGGGGCAGTTCGTGACCGAGGGCCAGGGGATGGCGATGTTTCAGCGGCAGCGGGTTCGGGAGGATGACCCACGGCTGAGGCGCGTCTACGACCACTTTAGACAGAATCTCGAAGACCTGGTCGACGAGGTGAAGCGATCGGGCGCGAAGCTCGTCCTGAGCACGGTCGGCTCGAACCTGGCCGATCTTCCACCGTTTGCGTCGGCACTGGGGGAAGGGACGATCGATCGACGGGGACTGCTCTACGAGGAGGGTCAGAGGCTCGAGGAGGTGGGCCGCCCGGACGAAGCAATCGCCATCTATTCGAAGGCGCTTGAAATCGATGCGGGGCACGCCGGGCTTCACTACCGGATCTCGCGTCTGTTCCGTATGCGAGGTCGCGATGTGGAAGCTGACAAACACGCGATCCGGGCGAGAGACCTCGATACGTTGAGGTTTCGTGCGGACAGCCGTCTCAATGCCATCATTCGGGAGATCTCTGCTCGTGAAGACGTGGATCTGGTGGACGCTGTGGCCGCTTTGCACGCCGCCTCGAATGGACTTCCGGGCAACGATCTCTTCTACGAGCACGTGCATCTGACTTTCGAGGGGAATCGGGTCGTTGCGAAGGCAGTGGTCGACGTTCTTCGGTCAACGGTCTCTGGTCGACCCACAGAGCCGGTTCCCGATGCCGTTGCGTGCGCGGATCGGCTGGCACTCACACCGTGGGATCGCTATCGAACGCTGGTCGGAATGGCCGGGTTGATGCGGCGAGCCCCGTTCACGCTTCAGGACGGGCATCGAGCGAGGCGCCGATCGATGAACCTGCGAGTGCTCGCCCTGCGGGCGATGGCGACGACCGGCCTGGCGCTGCAAGATGCGACCGACCACTACGAACGACTTCTCGAATCCCACCCCGCGGACCTGGACATCCGTGAGAACTATGCTCGACTTCTTCAGGAAGTGGGCGATCTGAACGGAGCCGCCGCGGCGTGGCGCGTTCTGACCGACGCCGTTCCGGCGTCTTCGTGGACTCTGGGTCTGGCAACCGTCTTTACCGATCAGAGTGCACACCACGCGGCGACCCATCTGTATCGGGACGTTCAGCGGCGGCTTCCCGATCTGACGTTTCTCAACATTCAGATCGGGTATGACCTCGTGGCAGCCGGCCGGCTGGCGGAAGCAGTGGCAGAGCTCGAACGAGGTCTGGACAGGAATCCGGGATCGACGATCGCTCGCCTCAACCTGTCAGGTTTGCTGATGGATCTGGGTCGGAGCGCTGAAGCGTATGACGTCCTGGAAGTGGGTCTTTCGAAGGTTCGCGCTGATCTAAATGTTCAGGCGGAGGCGGACCTGCTCGTGGGGAAGGGGGAACGGCTGGTCGCCGAGAAGCGATTCGAAGAAGCGGTGCGAGCATTCGGTGGCGCCCGCGAGGCCTACACGTCGATCCGGGACTATGAAGGCGTGGTCACGTCCTGGGTGAAGACGGCGGAGGCGTATCGCGGGAGTGGAGACCGGGATCGAGCACGCGAGGCCTACCACGAAGCCAGGATGGTCTGCGCCGACCTTGCGATGCGTGAGGAAGAGGCCGGGATTCTGGTCGGGATGGGGTTGAATTCGATGGAGACGGGGGATCACGCAGAGGCCTATCGGTTTTTTGGGGAGGCGAAGGCGCGCTACGCCGACGTGGTGATCGATCACCCGTCGATCGAGTGGGTCGAGCGAATGCGTGAGGCCGTCGAGATTTCGGGCGATGAAAATTGACACGGATCGTACGAAGGGATATATCGAGGAAATCGAGTATCGAATATCGAGAATCGAGTATCGAAATGAGAAGCTGGAGGATCTGAGGAATCTGGTGTTGACGAATCCGCGGTCGCGTCCTGGCCATCTTGCGTCGTTCGAGGCGCCCGGAGGGGTTACTGCAAAGTGTCTGAAGCTGTCGGGCGGCGGGAGCGATTTGATTGCCGAACGGGATCCGAGTCAGGCTGTCTACCACGTGCAGCTTCCGGCCGTCGAAGCGGGACAGACGCTGTCTTTCGATGTGGAGGAGAAGCCCAGTGTCGATGCCCGGTGGCATCACCGCGACCGAGGGGAACGGCGAGGTCGAGATCGGTCTGGGGGGGTCTCCGCTGATGACGTTTCGCTACGGCGCTGACTATCCGAAGCCGGTGATCAATCCGATTTTGACACCGGGCGGCACGAATATGCTGCGCGAGCCGATGGCGGCCTGGTCCGAGGGTGAGCATCCCTGGCAGCGGGGTCTGACGCTGATGCAGGGAGCGATCAACGGGATCGATTGCTGGAATGAGAAAACACCCGAAGAATTCGGGCGTACTGAACAGGATGCGATGTCGGTCGATCACGGGCCCCTTTCCTTGACGATCGCGTCCGAGAATTCGTGGTATGTGGACGATCGAAAATTAATGACGGATTCCCGCTCCTATCGGCTGTTCGACACGGATCGGAATGCGGCGATCCTGGATATCGCGCTGACCCTCAAGGCGTCTGAAGGGGATGTGACGATCGGAGACACGAAGGAGGGCGGGTTTCTGTGTATTCGCGTGAACCCGACGATGAACGCGAACGACGGCGGGACGATGCGCAACGCCTACGGCGCGTCCGACGAAACGGGGTGCTGGTCGCTCCCCTCACACTGGATGGACTACTTCGGACCCGTGGGCGGCGAGACGGCCGGTTTTGCGATTTTCGATCACCCGGGCAACTTCCGGTATCCGACGACGTGGCACGTCCGGGGTTACGGTCTGTTCGCACCGAACTGCTGGATGTTCAAACCCGACCATCATCTGACAACGGGCGAGGAGCTGACGTTCCGGTGGCGGGTGACGATACACTCGGGTGATACTGATCAGGCGGATATTGCGCCCCGCTTTCTCGACTACGTCGATGGGTTGAGAGTGGAGAACGGGTAAACTCCATGATGTGCTGGACCGATTGAGGGGCGACCGGCCGGTCGCCCCTTTCTCTTTTGTGTGCGAAATGGGCACCGACGGTGTCCGGCCTGTGGGGCACGAACTCAAGGTGTCTCGACTCGACCGGACGCGCGAGATCGGCCGATCGGTCCTTTGCTCGTCATTCGGCTCATTTGGAGGTAAATTACATTAGACAGTTGCTTTATGAAACTCAGGAGGATGCCTGTGGATCATACAGTTCTTCTTGTGGATGACGAAGAAGGCGTGATCAACTCGCTTCGGAGGGTTTCCGCCAGGAGCCTTTACGACTGATCACGGCCACCGGGGGGCAAAAGCCGCTCTGGAGATGATCAACGAGGGTGAGCGTCCCTAGTGATCTCGGATCAGCAGTTGCCCGGTATGTCGGGTGCTGAATTCTCAGCACAGGTCCAACAGCTTCTGCCGATTCGATTCGCATCATCCTGACCGGGCGTGGGGATCTGGATTCGGCCATTCGCGCAATCAATGAAGGGGAGATTTTACCGCTATCTCATCAAACCGTGGGATAACGACGAACCTACAAGGGTGTCGAGGTGACGATCGGGTCGAATGAACGCGAAATCCAGCGACTTCGGTCCGTCGAAGATTTTGGTGACGGACGGACAAATCGTGATCGAGTCGCCGTCGAACGAAGGGCCGGCCGAATGACCAGAGGAGACTTACCTTGGAAACCAAACCTGCAACCCTGCTGTTCGTAGATGACGAGCGCAACATCCTTCGATCGATCCAACGAGCTCTGAGGCGGGAGCCCTACGAACTGCTGTTTGCGTCGAACGGATCGGCCGGTCTGGAGGTTCTGAAAAAGCAAAAAGTGGATCTCGTGGTGACGGACATCCTGATGCCGGTGATGGACGGGATGGCATTCCTCAAACGCGTGCAGTCCGACTACCCGAAGACCATTCGATTAATTCTAACGGGCTATGCCGATCGTGAATTCGTCCAGGAAGCACTCGCGAAGGAGTACGCACGCGAAGTCATTTCCAAGCCCTGGAACGAGGATGAGCTCAAGGAAACGATTCGGAGCGCGCTCGAGCAATCGGCAACGCAGATGGCGGTCACGCCGGGTTTGCAGACGCTCATCAACTCGATCACCAACCTTCCGGGCCTTCCCCAGGTCTACCTCGAGATTCGCGACATTCTCGCCGAAGAAGAAGTGTCGGTCGACGACCTCGCTGCTGCGATCGAAAAGGGACCATCCATATCGGCGCGTTTGCTGCGATGGGCTAACTCCTCGATTTTCGGCCAGAAGACAGAAGTGGAAACGGTGCACCGGGCAACCCTCGTGATGGGCCTGGATATGGTGAGCGGACTGGCCCTGTCTCAATCCGTGATGAACTCCCTTTCCTGTGACGAGCCGGAACTGGATAACTTCAACCGCGGGGAGTTCTGGCGACACGCGAACGCCTGCGGCGCTTGCGCACGCCTGTTGATGGAACGCCTGACCAGCGAGCGCGAACTGCTTGCGAACGCGCTGACGGCCGGGCTCCTTCACGATCTCGGAAAGCTCGTCGAAGATCGCTACCTGCGGGATTCCTTCGTCGCCGCCCTCGAGAACGCCATTCGGGAGGAGTCCTGCCTGATCGATGTCGAGAAGGACACGATCGGTGCGACACACGTCGAGATCGGGCATTACCTGGCAGAGTGGTGGTCTCTTCCCACCTATCTGGCCGAGGTCGTGCGCTGTCACCACCGACCGAAGGCGGTTCTTCAACACAGCGAGGATCTGACCGCTGCGGTCCACGTTGCCAATGTCCTCGTTCAAGCCTTTGAGATTGGTCATAGCGGGAACGCAACCCTTCCCGAGCTCGAAACAGATTGCTGGGAGAGATTCGGTGTCGAAGAGGAAGAGCTGGACGGTCTCAAGCAAACTATCGAAGACGGACTCGTGAGCTGAATTATGAGCAGCGATCACAAGGAAAAGGACATAGCTCAGCAGGTGGCCACCCTCACTGCCCGTGTTGAAGAACTCGAAGCAGAACGCGAGAAGCTGGCCCACGAGTTCATCCGAGGGACGGACGACGAGGGTCGCGTTCAGCGTATGCTCGTGTCTCAGTCCGATGAACTTCTTCAGGCCCACGAGCAGCTCAAGCAGAATCAGGCCCAGATCGTGCACAGCGAGAAGATGGCGGGGCTCGGGCAGCTCGCCGCCGGGATCGCCCACGAGATCAACAATCCGATCGGGTTCCTGACGAGCAATCTCAATACGCTCAACGACTACTGTGGCGTATTCGAGCGCGTCCTGCGGGCCTACGGAGAAATGGCCACGGCAATCGAGGGCTCGAACCTCGAAGAGCTGAAGCGGCTACAAGGGGAGGTTCAAGCGCTGAAAGAGAGCGAGGAGCTCGATTACATCATCGATGACGTGAAGGATCTGCTTTCAGAGTCACTCGATGGGGCATCTCGCGTACGCGACATCGTGGTCAACCTTCGCAATTTTGCTCGGCTTGACGAATCGGATCTGAAAGAGACGAATATCAACGAATGCATCGAGCAGACGCTCCGCGTGGTGTGGAATGAGCTGAAATACAAGTGCGAAATCGTACAAGAGCTGAGAGATCTGCCACCGATAGCGTGCTACCCCGGCCAGCTTAACCAGGTCTTCATGAACCTGCTCATCAATGCCGCGCAGGCAATAACCGAGAGAGGTGTCATCCACATCCAGACGCAAGTCGAGGGCGCGCTGATCGTGATCCGTGTTTCCGACACCGGAGAAGGGATCGAGCGGGAAAACTTATCGAAACTCTTCGATCCGTTCTTCACGACGAAATCGGTTGGGCAGGGCACGGGATTGGGTCTGTCGATCGTCCACGGAATCGTCGAGAACCACCACGGAACCATCAATGTAGAAAGCGAGGTAGGCAAGGGCACGACGTTCACGATCCGCATCCCCGTCGAGGGACTAAAGCATGCGTGACGACGCCGTTCTCTTCATCGACGACGAGGTTAATATTCAGCGAGCCTTCAAACGGGAGCTCCACGGAGAATCCTACGAGATCTTGACCGCCGACAGTGGGGAAGAAGGATTACTCGTCCAGGCGGAGGCCGAGGTAGGGGTCGTCGTGTCGGACCACAAGATGCCGGGCATGACGGGGGTGGAATTCCTAGAAAAAGTTCGTCAGCAGTGGCCCAAGACCTTCCGCATTATGCTGACCGGGTATGGCGACATTGATACGATTTCATCGGCGATCAATGTGGGTGAAATCCATCGATTCCTTACGAAACCGTGGGATAGGAACACACTCAAGGCCGCGATCGACCAGGGTATCTCGCACGCCGCGCTGATCAAGGAGAACGATTTCCTGACGAGCGCCTTCGAGGAGCAGAACTACAAGCTGACCAGCCTGACAGAGGATCTGGAGAAGCAAGTCGAGGAAAGAACGCGACAACTCCAGGACACGTATGCGCGTCTGGTGCGAAGCGAAAGATCCCAGGCGATCGCGGATCTCGTGGAGGGTGTCTCGAGACAGGCCATGAATCCATTGACCGTGATCGGTGGACGAATCGATATGATTCGGATGAACACGACGCTGTCAGTGGAGACGGTGCAAATGCTCGATGAAGCGCGTGAGAGCGTCGACCAGGTGATCAGTCTGCTCACGAGACTTCGTGACGTCACGACCGAACAAGAGTCCAATCGAACGGATCTCGACTTCAGCGCGTTGGTGAACGAGGTCTACCAACTCGAGTCCTCTTCACTCCGTGCCAAAAGTATAGATATGATGCTGGAACTGGAAGAGGGACTTCGCATTCGAGCCGATGAGAACCAGATAAGACAAGTTTTGCTCAGTATGATCAACAACGCGGTTGACGCGATGCCGGGGGGAGGCCGTGTCATTGTCGAAACACGGTCCATCGATCAGGATGGACACGCCTTCGCCGAAGTTCGGGTCACGGATACGGGTGTCGGCATACCGGAAGAAGATCGGCCCAAGATCTTCTCGCCGCTGTTCACGACGAAAGCCGAAGGAAGCGGCATGGGTCTGCCCATCTGCGTGGGTATCATCAAGAATCACGGCGGGACGATGGATTTCACGTCTCGCGTAGGAGAAGGAACCACGTTCGTATTGCCGGCCTAACCTCAACCGGTGGAGTGCGCAAAGCCGGTCGTTAAAATCAGGATCAATCGGAAAGCGAAAGAGCGAAGCCTCCCTGCGGGCTTCGCTCTTTCGCTTTCCGTGCCGACCTTATGTGGCCTTACGCGAGCGATTCCTTTACGGCGCCGATGACATCGGCTTCGTTCGGGATGGTGGCGTCTTCCAGCGGTTTACTGAAGGGGACGGGCACATCCATCGCGCCGAGTCGGACGATGGGTGCGTCGAGATAGTCGAAGGCGCCTTCGTAGACGGCGCTCGCGAGTTCCGCGCCGACGCCGAAGCTCTTGCATCCCTCGTCGATGATGACGGCGTGACCCGTTTTGGACACGGATTCGACGAGGCAGTCGCGGTCGAGCGGCACCATCGTTCGTGGATCGACGACTTCGCAGCTGATGCCCTCGTCCGCGAGCGTTTCCGCGGCGGCCAGAGCGACGAGCACCATACTGGAAGTGGCGATCAGTGTAACGTCGCTGCCTTCGCGTTTGACGTCGGCGACGCCGAAGGGAATCGGATCGACGCTCTCGGGCGCCGAGCCCTTGACGGCGTACATCATTTTGTCCTCGAAGAAGAGGACGGGGTTGTCGTCGCGCACCGCCGTGGGGAGGAGGCCGAGAACGTCCTGAGGCGTCGAGGGTAGAGCGACCTTGAGTCCCGGAATGTGCGACGCCCACGCGTGCAGGCTCTGGGAGTGTTGGGCGGCCGATGAACGTCCGGCGCCCATCGTGGTCCGGATCGTGAGCGGCACGGAAGCCTGCCCGCCCGACATATACCGGAGCTTCGCGGCCTGGTTGACGATCTGGTCCATTGCCAGAGCCATGAAGTCGCCGAACATAATGTCGACGATGGGCCTCATCCCGGTCAGGGCCGCGCCGACACCGAGTCCGACGTAACCGGCCTCAGCGATCGGCGTGTCGATGACGCGTTCCGATCCGAATTCCTCGTGCAGGCCGAGAAGGATCTTGAAGACGCTGCCCGCGGCGCCGACGTCCTCGCCCATCAGGATGACGCGCTCGTCCCGCCGCATTTCCACGGCGATCGCCTCCTTGACCGCCTCTCCGTATGTGATCTCCCGTTCAGGCGTAGACATGATGAGTCGCCTCCTCAGCATCGGGGTAGAGCGCGCCGGCGGCCGCTTCGACGGCGTCGGCGACTTCCTCCTGGACGGCCTCGTCGATCTCGTCCAGCGTGGTCTCAGCCAGCCCCTGGTCGATGAGGGCGCGGTGGAAGCGGGTGATGGGATCCTTTTCCTGCCAGGCCTGCCGCTCTTCCTCGGTGCGGTAGCCGTCGCCGGGGTCACCGACGTGGTGACCCCGATGGCGGTAGGTCGTGCACTCCAGGAGCGACGGTCCCTTGCCTTCGCGGGCACGGCTGACGGCGGCCGCGGCGGCTTCGTAGACGGCGAGGACGTCGTTGCCGTCGATGACGCTGCTTGGGATGCCAAACGGCTTTGCCCGATCGGCGATGGTGTCGCCGGCTGTGACGGCATCCGTCGCCGTGTACTCGCCGTACTGGTTGTTTTCGCAGACGTAGACGACGGGGAGGTCCCAGATAGCGGCGGTGTTCATGACCTCGAAGAAGATGCCCTGATTGGACGCGCCGTCGCCGAAGAAACAGACGGCGACCTGGTCCGTCTTCCGTAGCTTGGCGGACAGGGCCGCGCCGGTGGCTATGCCGAAGCCTCCGCCGACGATGCCGTTCGCGCCGAGGATGCCGAGCGACATATCGGCGATGTGCATCGAGCCGCCTTTGCCGCGGCAGTATCCGGTGACGCGTCCGAGCACTTCGGCCATCATCTGGTCGAGGTGACCTCCCTTCGCGACGCAGTGACCGTGGCCTCGGTGGGTGCTGGTGATGTAGTCGTCGTCGCGAAGCGCGGAGCAAACACCGACAGCGACGGCTTCCTCACCGATGTAGAGATGGGCGAGTCCGTGCATCAACCCGCCGGTGTAGACTTCCCAGATCTGCTCTTCGAATCGTCGGATCCGGAGCATGTTTCGGTAGATGGTTTTTCTGGTTTCGTCATTCATGAGCGCGCTTCTCCACGGTAACGGAAGCTCAGAGGTTGGGAACCACAAATGAACACAGATGAACACGAATGGAGCAGCACGACGGACATCCAGACCTTATTCGGGGAAGACGCCGAGGTGACCCTTTGGGGTGTCGGCCTATGTTCGATGACGATGGTTTGATCAAGCGTCTTTGAGTCAGCCACAGTTAAGGTTTCAGGATCTGTTTGAGGCCGATTTTGGCCTCGGCGTGCTCGAAGGCGGTTTCCCAGGCGTCGAGCGTATGGGTGTGGCTGATGAACCGGGTCAGATCGACCTGTCCGCGCCGGACAGTGTCGATCGCGCTGTCCCACGAGGGCCAGTCGGCGCCGATCGAGCCCTGCACGCGAAGCTGTTTGTAGACGATTCTCCCCCAGTCGATCTCGAAAGGATGGTCGATGAGGGCAACCTGCGTGAAGTGACCGCAGTTGGCGACGGCCTGAAGACACTGGTCGACCGACCCTCGAGTGCCGCCACAATCGAACACGACGTCCGCACCGTGTCCGTCGCTCATCTCGTTCACGAGATCGACGACGTCGGCTTTCTCGATGTTGACGGCTTCGTCTACGCCAAGGGCTCGTGCGCTGGCGAGACGGTCGCCATCGGCGCTCGTGCCGGCGACGACGACGCGGCTTCCCGCCTGGAGCGCCAACCACGCGCACATCAGTCCGATGGGTCCGGGACCGCAGATGAGCACGATGTGATCGGGCTTCAGATCTGTGTATCGACAGACAGCTTTGACGCAACAAGCGAACGGCTCGACGAGGGCGGCGGCTTCGAAGCTGACGGTGGCCGGCAGCGTGAAGGTGAGGTGCCCGGGTACGACGAGATATTCTGCGAAGCCGCCGTCGAGACCGCTGCCGATCGATCGCCGCTCGGAACAAAAAAAGTAAGTGCCCTGGTGACAGAAACGACATCGTCCGCAGATGCCGTTCACGGTGGGGTTGATGGTTACGCGGTCGCCCCGGACGATGTGGGTGACGCCCGCTCCGAGGTCGACGATTTCCCCACCGATCTCGTGACCGAGGGTGACTGGCGGATGGAAACCGTAGCCCCCATCCCGTATGTGCATGTCGGTCCCGCACAGACCGCCGGCGTGAACGCGGATGAGGACTTCACCTTCATCGGGAGTAGGTTCGGGAATGTCGCAGAGGGTGAGTTCACCCGGTGTCTCCGTCGTTTTGCGAAGGGCCTTCATTGGGTCAATGGCTCCTCGCTCGAGCTTGACTGTTGGAGAGATTGGGAACCACCCCTCGACTCCGCTCGGGGCAGGCTCCTGAACACAGATGGACACAGATGGGAAGTACCTCGAAGAGCGAGGTCCTAGTCGGGGACGTGCTCTGGAGTGGTGTCAGTATCCGCGGTGAGTTCACGTCGATAGTGATGCCCATTTCAATCCTGCACCGATCACTTACTCGAAGGTGGTTGGGTCCTCGAGAGCGGTTTTGAGTGTCTGCAGATAGCGAGCGCCGATGAGGCCGTCGACGGCGCGGTGGTCGGCGGACAGGGTGAGGGTCATGATTCTCCGCAGCAGGAACCCCGTCGCATCTTCCGCGGATCGGACTTCGTTTCGTATGGCGCCGACGGCGAGGGCCGCTGTCTCGGGGGGATTGATGATGGCCGAGAATTCGCGAACCCCGAACATCCCGAGGTTCGATATCGTGAAGGTCGATCTGGCGCTGCCGGACATTCTGCCCTGACGGGCCTCGGCGACGATTCGAGACCGGATGCTACGAATCTCGTCGAGTGTGAGGTCGTTTGCCAGTTCGATCACGGGTACCAGGAGCCCGCCATCGATGCCCACAGCCAGACCGATGTTGACCGAGCCGTGGTAGACGATTTCGTCTCCTTCCACGCTGGCGTTGAGGCCTTCGTATTGGGTCAGCGACCGTGCGACGGCCTGGATGATCAGATCCGTGAGGGTCAAATCCGGACGGGTTTCGAGTTGGCCATTCCACCAGACCTCTGTTTCGGTGACGTCTATGTCGACGGTCAGGTAGAAGTGAGGGACGGTCTGCTTGGCCGCAACCATCGCCGCCCCGATGGCTTTCCTCGCGCGTGACAAGGATTCCCGACGTCCTTCTTTTACATCGGGGGACGATGCGGCCACCTCGACGTCTTCCGCTTTGATGCGCCCACTAGGGCCCGTTCCAGTGACTGTCGCGAGGTCGACGCCCAGCTCCCGCGCACGTCTTCGGGCAGATGGGGAGGTTCTGACACCTGCTCCCGGAGCCGGTGACTGCGATGGCGCAGCCTGCTCTGCGTTCGTCTTCGTCGACGAGGGTATCGTAGGCTGAGTTGGAACCGGCGAAGCGTCGATTTCGAACGGCTCGTCAGCCGTGTCGCTCACGATGGCGATGGTGGAGAGGACGGGTACGGTCTGACCGTCGTCGCACAGAATCTTTCGGAGATAACCGTCGGTGGGGGCTTCGAAGTCGAAGAGGGCCTTGTCGGTTTCGAGTTCGCACAGGATCTCGCCCTTTTCGATGCGATCTCCTTCCTGCTTCCGCCACTGGACGAGGGTCCCTTCATCCTGCTGGAGCCCGTATTTGGGCATTTTGAGTTCTGTTACCACGTCGTCTCCCGGATGAACTGCGATCAAAGCGGGTGGTAAGATAAGAAAATGGCCGTGCCTCGCCAGACGTGTTCGGTCTTGCGGGGCGTGACTTTGTTATATTGGACCCTTGCACAGAGCAGAAACGGAACCTTTATGGAGGGCTTCCCGTGCGGTTTCATAGCCGGGTTTGGCCAATCCTGTCGGCCTGTCTGCTAGCGGCACCCGATGTCGCACAAGGCGAGACGATACGGCTGATCCACGGAAACGATACCTTCGGGCATCTGAGTCTGGACGATGGGAGTCCATCGTTTCGACTCGCTCGACGCGTCTCCGCGATCAGGGCGCACTCTGCGGTTCATCCTGCCGTCGTCGTGAGCGCAGGCAACGAGCTGGGGCCGGGGACGCTTTCTGCGTGGGACAAGGGAGCGACGATGGTTGGCACGCTGCGACGGGTCGGCACTTCCGCGCTCGTGCCCGGACCCAGGGAGTTCGACTACGGGCTGGACATCCTGACAACCCGCGTGACCGAGGGAGGCTTCAGCCTGCTCGCCGCCAACCTGGAAGGCGTCGACGCTCAGGCTTACTTGTCGGTGGAGATGAGCGGTGTGCAGGTCGGCCTGATCGGGGTCGTTTCATCCGGGCTGCTCGACAGGCTGGGATCGGATGTCGCGAACGCTCTGACGGTGACTGATCCATCCGAAGCCATCGCGTCGACCGTGCCGATTCTGCAAGGCTTCGGTGTGGATGTGATCGTCGTGATCGCCCAGGCGACCGAATCGGAGGCCATCGCCCTTGCGCACGCCCATACCGGAGTGGACCTGGTTGCTTACGGCGGCCAGTCGGAACGGGAGGACGACGAGGCAAAACCGACGCTGATCCAGCTGGCCAATGGTGTCCGTCTGGTGACAACACCTCCTGGTGGCCGTCACGTGGGCGTGGTTGACGTGAGCGTGGAGGCGAGGGGCGACCGCTACGCGATGATCGATGTGGACGCGTCTCTTGCGGAGACGACGATTCACGCACCCGATCCCGAGACGGAGGCCCAGATCAAAGGCCTGGCGAGACGCTACCTGACCGAGAGCGGATCACTTTTGGGTCAGATCGAGGGAAACTCACGCGACGAGCACGCTCGAGCGATCGCCAATCTGATGCGGCTCCACACCGAGACGGAGGTCGGCATCGTCTCGCGAGGTTCTTTCACGTCGGTGGCGGCTCCGGCAGGGTTCTACCGAAGCGATCTCGACTGGCTGATCCGATACGACGACGGGCTGACGAAACTGGAGTTGACCGGCGGTCAGCTGAGACGCGTGGTCGACATCAGTCAGGGACGGCGAGACTCCGATACGGGTCTAATCTTCGCCGGGCTCGATCCGCACGATCGCACGATCAATGGACGTCCGATTCAGGGGAAGGAGCGTTACCGGGTCGTCACGGTCCGTCGTCTCGCAGAGGGTCGGGACGGTTACCCGGTTCTCAGCCAGGGCGCATCGATTCAGAACACGAATATCTCCCTGCGCTCGCTCACGGCAGCGGGCCTCCAGGCGTGGGGCAAGTTGTCTTCGACGACGTTCAACGAGCTGGAGGTCAAATCGGTCTGGCGGTCGACGCTTTCGATCGAGGGGAGCTTCAACCGGAATTATGTGGACTCGACGACGGCTGTCTATCGCGATGCGGGCGAAAGTGTATCGTTTTTGCGTGGAGAGACCAGCTTTGCGTGGAAGGAGACGATGCGGCATCAGCTGGCTTACGAGACGTCTGGGTCCGTCACGACGCTCGATACGAGGAGCGATTTTGGTCGTGTCGGCGGCGAAACGTCGTCGGATCAGCTGGATACGGAGCTGAGCCACCGGTGGCGGCTTCAGAGGATACAGGCCGATCCATTCGTTTCGACCGGATTCCGAACGGGGTTCACAGAGGGACGGCCGTATCAGGTCAGAGGATTGGCGGGCTTCCAACGAAGGTTCCTAAAGCGGTGGGTGGCCGAGTTCGCCGCACGCGGCCAACGCGACTTCAACGAGGATCAGAGCGACTACGGTGCGGAGATTACATTGAACTATCAGTTGCGACTGAAACAGGGCGGACGTTTTCGGTCGAAGGTGGAGAGCTTCTTCGGTTTTTCGGACCGAAAAGTCATCGCGATCGAGAACTACAACACATTGGCGTTCCCGCTGGCCGGAGAGCTCAGCCTGACGGTTCGACAGAACAACTTCATTTATCGGGTCGATAAGATTCGGGGCGTTTCGGTCGACGGCGTCGCCGTGCGGAGCGAGCTGACGATCGGGCTTGCCTATGGATTGGATTGGAAGTGGATATAGCGAAAGGATATTGCCACATACTCGCTGCGGAGTAGGGTCCAAGTTTCTCGGAGGAATGAAGCTGAGCGGGGGAGGAGGGAGCGGGTGACGGGGTGACAAAGCCTGGCGATGAGACTATTGAAAAGAGGCGGCTGGATTGGTAGGATCGAATCAGTCGCCTTTGTATGTCACCCGCTCTCCCGTTCACCCCGTCTCACGGTCTTTCTTCCGTCTCCCGCTCAGCTCTTCTGCCGCCATATCTCCCAAACGAGGTGGGAGAGTTCGGGGACGATGAGCTTTTCCATTGCGAGGCGGACGGCGCCCGACGATCCGGGCATGCAGAAGATCATGGTATCCCTGTAGACACCGGCGACGGCTCTTGAGAGCATTGCGCCGGAACCGATGTCGTCCCAGCTGAGGAAGCGGAAGACTTCACCGAATCCGTCGAGGCGTTTTTCGAGCAGGGAGGTGACGGCCTCGTAAGTCGTGTCTCTCGCCGCGATACCGGTGCCTCCGTTCGTCAGGATGACGTGGCAGTCGCCATCTTCTGCGATTTTCCGAATCAACGCCCGAATCTCGTCCGCCTCGTCCTTCACCACCGCATAGTGGCCGACGCTGTGGCCCCCATCTTCCAGCAACTCGTGGATGATTTTACCGCTTTTATCGTCGGCTTCGGTTCGCGTGTCGCTGATGGTCAGGATCGCACAGGTGACGGCATCCTTGGCCTGGGCGACGTGGTCTTCATACGGCATGAATGCTCCTTCCGGGGTGATAGAGTTCGGCTGCAGAGGCGAAACTTACGCAAAGTGGCGGTGAGTGAAGAAAAAAAGTGCTCAAGTTTGGGGCGACCGAGGTCGATAAATCAGAATAGGAGGAATCCCTCGAACAGGAACGTTCCCTTGCAGATTATTCCCCTATCAACGTCCCCATCGCCGGTCGGTGTTAGTTCTACTGGAGATTCGCGTCCGACTGTTCCTCTGCTGAACGAGGAACGGGACACGGTCGAGCTATCGAGCGAGCGACCGCCCCCGTTGGGGCAGGCGGAAGCGCTTCCGGGACAGGGCGAATCACCAAAAGTCATCGGTCTCTGTCCTGACTGTGGGCGAATTCACGCGTTGAGCGTCGATGCAGGCGGGGGATCCGCCTCTCCAGTTCAGACCGCATCTCCCCTGGTGGAGAACGCGCCAAAGGGTGTGGATGCCGGGACACCGGGCGAGTCGCCGCTTCCGGCAGGGTCGATCGATCCTCACTCCGCCGCCGGCCAGAGTCACGACGAAGCGGTGGGTGAAGAAGAGACGGATTCGGAGGCTGGCGCAGCCGAGGCTTCGGAGAAGCGGAGTCTGACAGGAGAGGAGCTGACCGACGAACAACGTCAGGAAGTCGAGCGGCTGAAAGAGCGGGATCGCGAGGTCCGTGCCCACGAGCAGGCACACGTCGCCGCCGGCGGCCAATACGTGGGCGGAGGCGTGCAGTTCGAGTACGAAACGGGACCGAATGGTCGTCGCTATGCCGTGGGGGGCGAAGTGTCAATCGACTCTTCGCCGGTTTCGGGGGATCCGCAGAAGACGATCCAGAAGGCCCAACAGATTCGGCGAGCGGCGATGGCACCGGCCGAGCCGTCGGGTGCGGACCATCGCGCTGCTGCTTCGGCTTCGCAGATGGAAGCCAAGGCTCGGCAGGAAGTGATCGAGGAACGGATGGATGGAGGCGACAGTTCGGATGACGCCACAGAAGCGGCGATCGGAGACGTGCTGGATGAGGGGATGGACGTCGAGGCCGAAACGCCCTCATCGGGAACGGATTCGGATGCCAGCCTCCCGAACGGCGCGTTGGATGTGAACGATGTGACCGGGACTACGGCTGTGGTCGAGGGGTCGGATATGGATGAGGGGTCGGGTGTTGAAGGATCGATCAGCTCTCCGGCGTTCGATGTGGTTACGACGGGTGACGATGAGGCGTCCGAGCAGGCTCAGGCTCCTTCACCGATGGATGTTCCCGAGATCGACGGGGCGAGCATCGTTCCGAGTGTCGTGACGCTGTCTTACGCCGATCAGGCCGCGTCCCCGGCAGGTTCTTTCGTGGATCTTTATCGCTGAAGCCGGATCAGAGGTCGAACCACGCAGGCCGACTGCCCTTGGGGCGGCCGGCCTTTTTGTATGGCGGTGAGGTCAAGGTTGCGGAGACGATCAGGACAGTCCCATCGCCTGTAGATTCTTCAGGCTGATTTCGAGGCTTTCGAAGGGATCGCGCTGACATCGGTCCTGCTCGACGATATACCATCGTGTGCCGGCCTCACGACAGGCTTCGAGGATGGCGGGCCAGTTGAGATTGCCCTCGCCGACTTCGGCGAACAGTTGCTCGCGACCCTGCATCGTCAGGTCTTTGACGTGAACGAGGTCGGCGCGTCCCCTGGCCTTGCGGATCCAGGCCGCGGGATCCCCGCCTCCGTGCTGAATCCAGTAGACGTCGATTTCGAACTGAAAGACCTCGGGATCGGATTCTTCGAACAGGATCTGTAGTGCCGTGCGATCTCCGAAGCGTTCGAGTTCGAAGCTGTGGTTGTGATAGCCGAACGTCAGCCCTGCGTCGGACAATTTCCTCGCGACCTCCGTGGCTTCGCGAGCAAACCGTGTGAAGCCCGCTTCCCCATCCTCGCGGTAGGGTTGGGGTAAGCTTCCGATGGCCACGTATCGACAGTCCCAGAGTCGGTGCTCGTCGATGACGGCGTCGGTTTCGTCTCGCAGCCGATCGTAGGCGACGTGCGTGGCGCAGATGGTGAGGCCCTCGCCGTCGGTCACGGCCTTGAGTTCGGCCGGCTCGATCGGTCCGAACCCCGAGCACTGGACCGATCGGTAGCCCATCTGTCCGACCCGTCTGAGGGTCGTCGCGATTTCGGCCGGGGTGTTCGTAAAGTCGCGGACCGTGTAGAGTTGGGCCGCGATCGTGGTCTCTGGCATCTGTCTCCTCCACGTTCTCGGGGGTCGCGACAACATACTACCCGCCCCCGACGGGGACCAGCGGATTGTGGTCGATTTTCGTCGCCTTTCATCTGGCCTTTTCCAGACCGCGCCTATATTTTAGGCTCACATTCGCCGGGCACTCAGAGAAGACACGAAGAGGGGCAGGAGGAACTGATGCGGAACGCACAGCTGGTCATTTCTGGCCAGAGCCAGCGCAACGAGGATCTTGTGGCAAATTCACGCTACATGCGGGAGTCGGTCGAATCGCAGGTGTTGGGATTCTCGCTGGATCTGCGGAGGGACAGCGGGTTGACGAGCGACGAGGCTGCTGTGATGACGGCGCTCGAAAAATCGGCCGCACGCACCGCCCTGGCTTCGCTCGCGTCGCTGGCCGAGATCGGCGAGCTCGATCATCTCGGTGGCGGTCTGGAGCTGATTCCGACCCTCAATATGACGCTCGCCGTTGCCGACAACGACGCCATCCACTACACGATCGAACACGCGCACACGAGCATCGGTTATTTCTCGACGCTGGCGAGCTGGGGCTTCATCGACCAGGACCTGGTCGTCGACGGGTTTCGACGGGGATTGGATATCACGGGCCACGTATCGTGGGTTCCCGGTGGCACACAGCTCAGCGGGGGACGCCTGGGTGTGATGGTCCCCGTAGCCGTCGGTCAAGCGCTGGGTCTGAGGGCCCATCGCGGGGACGACGCACTCGTCATTTGCCATCTCGGCGATGCGGGATGGCTGTCGGGTCAGGCGTTGAACGGCTTCCTGGGTGCAGGCGTACACGATGCACCGATCGTGTTCGTGATGAATCGGAACGGGATCCAGCTGTCGGGTCCGACGTCCAGTATCTTGGATCGCGACCCTCGCGAAATCGTGCAAGCGATGGGTGTCGAGGTGCTTGAAATTCCGTCGTTGCACGACGTGGGCGCCCTGTTCGATGCCTACAGGGAGGCTTCGAAACACGCCCGCGTGGGTCGTCCGACAATGATCTATCCAGTCGGGCTCCGTTCGACGGAGGAATCGACGGTCACGCTCGCGACGTTCGGTGAGATCTACGGCGTGACGGACGAACTGTCGGCCTTCTCCGAACAACACAAGGTTTCGATGGGGACGGAGGTCTGGATCCCCGGCTCGTTGATGAGCTATCGCGATACGGGGCCGATGTTCGAGTGTCTGTTCTACGTGAATGGGCTCGAGGGGGGCGAAGGCCATCACGACGGGCATATGAAGGATCGTGACTTAGACACGGTGCTGGCGAACCCGATGCTGTCCGAAAACGGCGAGGCGAAGGCGATCGCGAAGGTGGGCAACGGGAACCTTCGTGTGACGCAGGCGAGGCCGTCGCCAGGATCACCGAACTTGGTGCTGGACGGTCGGCTGAAATCGATCGAATTGCCGGCGGTGGGGGAACAGGTGTCCGCACGAAACGGGACGCAGCTGGCCTACGCGACGATCGCCGAAGCCTTTCCGGATCAGTTTTTCACGGTGTCGTGCGATTTGGACCCATCGACCAAGCTGGACAAGGCGAAAGCGGTCGTGGATGCCAACCACAAGTTCGAGATGGGGATTACGGAGCAGGCTTCGTCTTTGTTGGCAAACGGCATCGCTCTCAGTTCATCAGGACCGCAGCTCGTCGTTTTTGCGACGTTCGCCGCTTTCTTCGAGGGGATCGCACGGGAGGGGTTCGAGTTGTGGCGCTACCAACGGAACCTGACAGGTGCGAATGAAGGTGTGAACGTGGCGATGCACCTTTCGCACGTCGGTGCGTGTACGGGGCGCGATCACTTTTCGGGTTGGAGTCTGGATTGGATCACGTTGGCGATGGGCTACCTGCCTTATCTGCACCGGTTTTATGCACCGTCGGACGCGCGGTCCGCATTTGTGGCCGCGTGCGATATGGCCGCTCACTATGGAGGTCACATCATCGGGATTCCACGCGACAACCTGCCCGTACTCGGCAAGCAGGATGGTTCAGGTCCGTTGTGGGGGGCTGATTCGGTCTGGGAAGCGGTTACGATGTTCAGAACCTACGAGGGCGCGAAGAAGGCGATTCTGGCGATGGGTGCGCCGACGTATCTGGCGGGCGAAGCGGCTGAGGCGTGCGAGGGAAAGGACCCGGTCGATGTTCACGTCGTGAACGGGTTGCCACTCGAGGATGGGGCGCTCAATGTTCTCGTCGAGCGCTATCCCGGTGGGCTGGTGACGATCGAAGACGGGCTGATCGGTCACCCGGGCGTGGGGCTCAGGGGGTTCGCCTCACTCGTGCAGTCTACGGCAGCAGGGCGTGTTCCGCTCGCGCACGTGGGCATCGTCGATCCGACAGTCGCGCCATCGGAAGGTCGTCTTCCGACGTGGGGGCATTTCGGCATCACGACGGATGCGTTGATCGAAGCTGTCGAGTCACTTTAGGCTAATCTCTCTCCGGGGACATCTTCAAGGGCTTCATGGGGACGCACGGTATCCAATGCCGTGTGTTTCTCTTTTTTCGACAGCACTTCGAGAGCGGCCCGCCTAACGATCAGAAGATTCGATACTCCAGGGCAGTGGAGAGCGACATCTCCCACGGTTTGGATACTCCCCTCAGTACATTCGTTCCCGTTGTGACGTCCGTGTTAACTTCGTTCACTTTTGACTTGTCCAGGCTGAATGTCATTGTGAGTCCAATCTTGTTCTCGACGAAGAAGCTGAAGCTGTTTGAAATGCTGTTGCTGTGAGTGGCCGGAATGTCCCGAAAGACCATCTCTTCCGGCTGCTGTGTATCCGGGTTGATCGAATCCAAGGTCACCGATTCGCTTTTCTCCGAGCTGAACAGGTAAACCAGCTTGTAACTGATTCTGTTGGTGATTTCATAGATGAAGTCCGTCTTCATCTGTATGTCGTATCGCTGCCCAAATGCTGATGACAGCGGCGTATTCACACCGAAGTCCGTGTTGATCTGTGTGCTCCAGCTGATCGGCCTGGAATACCGGACTCCGAATGAGAAGGCGGGGTCATCGCGATCCTGTCCACGCAGAGGAGTCAACGCCTCCATGCGAACACCGACGGAGATGTCCCACCCATAGAAGCGTTCGTTGATCCGCTCTATTTCGAGAACCTCTTGCATGCGCAGGACACCGATTGCACCGATGGTCCCAATGACCTCTCCAGATTTCTGAAGTTCGTTCTGCATATCTTCATACCAGTAGTTCTTGTAGCGATCACCATAGAGCTTCTCGTATTCGTCCTCCTTTTCGATGATGTGACCCAACTCGATTATCGTCTCCTTCGGAAGACGCTCTGCGACGATGCCTTCCCTCAGGAGGAAGTCTTCGATCCGAACAGCTTTACGAAGGGCCGTCGCGTTGATAAACCGCCCGAATCCCAGGCCTGAGGTGACGTCGACACCTGGGCGGTCGAAGTCCGTATCGAGATCGGCTTCCGTTTCCCCGAAGAAGAAGAAGCTTCCTTCGTCGCGGTGATACTTTTTAACTCTGCTTACCAAGTTGGCGTCCGCAGAGCCAACCAGCTGGTCCTGTGCAGTGTCTCTTCTGAATTTGCCCGACCCCCGAAGGTCGATGGAGTATGCAAAGGGGAGCGACTCGTAGAATTTCTTGTATACGATCGCCATCGTTCCCGTTTGAGAGACGATCGAATCGCCCTTCGATTGCATTTCGAGGGTCAGCGCGTCGATGCGCAGGTTGTCTGCACGACTGACCGGAACGCTGTAATCCTTGACAGAGACATTTTGAGCCACGGTCTCGCCGTTTGCGATGAGACCGACCAAGGCCACCGGAGGCCCCCACTTGCGGAGCGCCCCCCATAGCCGCTCGCTGATCCGGTGTCTCATGGTTTCCCTCCTTTTTGCGGATCGGTGTTCTATCGAACACGCTTTGTGTGATCGTCTATTTTTGACCATCTGAGTCGTCCGTGGATGTGTTTCCGTCGATCTCCGATTCTGTTTCGGTCGAATCGGGCGGAATCATGATGAAGGCGAAATCGTCGTAGTCCGCCTTGGCGGGACGCTTGGTGTTGTTCGCGTCGGAGATGACGCTGAGGAACCGTACCGGTCGGGGTTCACCACCGAACAGGGCTTTGTAGTCTTCGTAGACGTTGACCTCTTCCCAGACCCACTCACCAGTTCGTTGTTCACCGCTTTGGAGCACGATGACTTTGATCTTGGAGTTACCGGCGCTTTCGGTGCGGGTGCCTGCGGGCAGCGTCGCGCTCCACACATATTTGAGCATTCGGGGTCGGAGACCGCCGTAGAACACGAGTCTCACCGCGGCGCCGCTGTCGTTCAAGTCCTTTGCCTCCTCGTTCCCGCCTTCTGGCAACTTCCAGACACGCCATCGCCATCGCACTTTGTTGTAGATACGGAGGTTGATGTCAGCCTTCGTGCCGGCATCGATGGCGGCATCGTCGGTGTCGGCCGCGAGATAGAGATTGCCGTCCTCTTCTACCTCGATGCTGTAGTAGACTTCCTCCCAGCGGGCGTTGCGCCACCCGCCTTTCTTGGCTTCCCAGGTTGCGGGGAAAGCCTTGATCTGGTCAGGGTAGTCGAACGATTCTAGGTAGTGGATGGAGTCAGGCAGAGGTGTGTGGAACGACGGTGGTGGCTGGGCGGGTTCACTTCGCGCGACCGTGGATGGCAGCGCGGTCAAGACCCATAAGAGTCCGATCAGGACGAGCTGCATCCGGCGTGTCTGCGATCGGATATGGTCGGGGAGGCTATACATCGAGAATAGAAGATCGAGTATCGAACATTGAGGGGCGAGGCTCTTTACTCTGCGTGTCAGCGTCGTGCGACCCTCGGCGCCGAAAAGGAGCCGCTGGGTGAGACGATGGGGTAGACCTCTTCCCGCCCTGACGGGATTCAGGCGGCTGCGATGGCGCTACGTGTGCCTTTCAGGTCGAAACAGTCGTACTGGTTGTCGTGCATGATCCGTGACGCTACGGAGATGGCCTGTTGTTCTGTGAGCAAGCCTTCCGCGACTTCGGTTTCCATCGCCCGAGTGAACCATTTTCGCATCTGGATGGCATATGCGGCGGCGCTCGTGGGCCAACGGGTGTCGCCTCCGAACCCGAAGAGTTTGTTGACGGGAACGGCGTGGATGAATCGGCGAACGAAGTCGCTGGAACTGAAAGGATCGATCGACCAAGCCCAGCAGAGGTCGATAAAGACGTTGGGATAATGCTTGGCCAGCGCGATCAGCTCCCGGTCGTAGGGGTAAGCGATGTGCATGAGTACGAATCGGCATTCGAGGTACTTTGCCAACAGGGGGCACATGTTACCAGCGGCGATGCGGCTGACGGGCATGCGATCGTTTCCCGCGTAGTAGCCCGTGTGAATCTTGAAGGGAAGGTTGTGCTCGATGGCCAGCTCGACACCCCGGGCCCAGCACCAGTCCCCCAGACAGAGTTGAGTGGGAACGGAAGACACGCCACCCAGGATGTGGGAAAGGGCTCGGGCGGCGTCGCTGTCGGAGCGATCTTCCCACTGAAGTGTGCGTGAATACGCGTGTTGGGCTTTAACGGCGATGGCGGTCGGGCCGTGCTTGGCGAACAGCGCCGTCATGGCTTCGCGGAGCGTCGAGAGGTCTTTGACGTCAATGCCGGTTTCCTCGTGAATCGCGGCGGGGTCGATGGTGCCCCCGCAGAATCCTGCCCAGGAGAGGTCGTAGAGGAAGAAGTCGGGACCGGATTCGTCGGGTGTGCAGGGCCAGCAGAAGTCGTCCGTCTGGATATGGTCGAGTCCGGCCCGGTCGCGGAGGAGCTTGAGACGCTCCCCCGGCTGTCGAAGCTGCTTGAGCTCTTGCTGAGCGTCTGCGAGGGTCCGGGAAGTCAGTTCTTCGACGCCATAGATCTCGGACGCGATCAGACGCACGGCCTCTCCATAGCCCGTGAACTGGGTTGCTTCCCACGCATCGCGGATCCCGTCGAATCGGTCTTCGACCGCATCGGTCCGGCCATTCATGAGGCGATCCATCGCGCTCGGCGAGGCGCCGGCCGTCCTGAGATCGGCGGTCACGTAGTTGCCGAACAGATCCTGAAGGATATCGGGGCCCTCTTCGAGCCACGGGGTCTCTCTGTTTAGATGTTCGTGGGTATCGCAGAGTGCGAGTGTCTCGATGTGCCGTGCAAGATCGGTCATGATCACCTCCAGGTCGCGTTCAGGGCTTCGAGTTTCTCTTAGAAACTGTTGACGGATCCCTCAGGCAAAAGATGTAGGTAATCCGCTTAGAAGTCTTGCTGAAAGAGTCCAAAACACAAAGGGTCGAATCCAGATGGATTCGACCCTAATTGCATTTTTGATTTGGGCTAAAGTTTAATCGAATGCCTTGTAGTTAACGTCGATCCACTCCTTCCACTCCTCGGGCGTGTCTTCTTCCGCGAAGATGGCTTCCACCGGGCATTCGGGCTCGCAGGCCCCACAGTCGATGCATTCTTCAGGATGGATGTAGAGCATCGGTTTACGATCTTCCTCTGCGAGGTTTGTGGCGTCGGCTTCGTAAATGCAGTCGACCGGGCAGACCTCCACGCAGGCTCTGTCCATCACATCGACGCAAGGTTCTGCAATGATATACGTCATTTGCTTTCACCCCTTTCCCCTGGATTCACGGGACAATTTTTCGATTTTCAGCAAAACGGTGCGGTAAATCAAGGGGAAACCCCCGATTCCTCGGGGAATATATAGATTCCGATCCTTTTGTCAAGGATCACGGAAAAAAGATTCAACCACCAATATTTTCAAGCAGTTGCGACGGAGAGAAGGCTCCATCAGCCTCGATATCGAGCGTAAATCTCTGGCGAGCGTCCTCCAGGCGTTGGGTCTGGGTCGATTCACGTCCGTAGAGTCGAGAGAGGAGATCGTCGACGTCGTCCTGGACGTTCTTCTGCGTGGTTTCGTCGTTACGCGCGTTCAGTCGATCGTTGAGGACGATCTGTGTCCGCTCGCCCGTGAAATGGATGCCACCATCCAGGGCTGGATCGTCCTCGAGCCGGGTAGCCGCTTTGAGCGCAGCACGAACGGTGGTTTCCAGGCGGTCGGCGAGCGATCCTTCGAGGTCGTGCTTGCGGGTGTAGAGGAAACCAAACCTTCCGCGCGTGTTGTCGAGCGCATAGTTGGCGTTGTGTCCGACGAGGATGGTGACGGGTCCGTTCTGAACGTGGCTGTAGTCAGCCACATCGACGAGCACGTCGTCGTCGGGCCGGGGAATCCACGTGTTGAAGACCCGGAACCAGGTCTCCGGTTCGAGGTCTCCCCCCTTGTCCATGAAGATTTTGAAGCTGATGCTGTCCATGTTCCCGTTTAGACTATCTCAGGCTGTGACGACGTTCATGCGGCCGTAACAGGCGTGGGCGCTCTCTATGAAGAGCTGGGCCTCTTCGATGATCTGGTGAGCGGTGTCGCGATTGTGGGTCGTCGGCTTCTCTGCGTAGTGCCGGAAGAGATAGTTGGCGAACTTTCCGTGCGCGAAGTTGTCCCAAAACAGCTGCGTGTCGTAGAACCGGGTACGAAATTCGGCTACGATTTTGTCCGGATCTTCGGGAATGTCCAAATATTGGGTTTTGACGAGCGCTTTCGCGGCGTGGAGCATCGCGTCGAACGCCTTCTGATGAGCCTCCTCGAATTCCCCGCCGTCGAGATGGATCAGCGCTTCGAAGGCCTCCCGTTCGCTGCCCTGCAGTTCGACCTCGATGAGGGGAACGATTTCGCCGGCGCACTCACCCTTGCCCATATCACCGATCGTAAACTCTCGTGTGTCACCCCAATCGGTGTAGTAGGTGGCGTCATCTTCGTGGGCGGGGACGGAGGTCAGGTCTTCGAGCATTTCTTTGATTTTGACCTTGCCGACCCGGCTGATGAAGCTCTGGAAGGACTCATCTCCCTCCCGCTGCGTGAGATACGCCTCGGTCATGGTCGTGACGACGTCCGGGATCCGCTTTGACGGCACAGCCCCGATAGCCAGACCATAGGCGCCAGCATTTTCGGTCCATTGTCCACCGAGGATGACCTGAAAGTGCGGGACCTGATACTCGCCGGCCTTGCGACTGATGCCGTAGAACCCGAGGTCGGAGATATGGTGCTGACCGCACGAGTTGAAGCAGCCGCTGATCTTGATGCGAAAGTGCTTGATGGCGGCGTCGAGCGTCTGGCTCTGGGCGGCCAATCGGGTTCGCAGTTCGGCGGCCAGGCCACGGGATGAGGCGATGCCGAGTTTGCACGTGTCGGTGCCCGGGCACGCGGTGACGTCCACGATGGTGCCGGCACCGGGATCGCCGAGCCCGGCGCCCCTCAAGGCTTTGTAGACGTCTGGAAGGTCGGCCTCGCTGACCCAGCGGAGGACGATGTTCTGTTCGACGGTCGTGCGAATGGTGTCTTTGACGTGCGCGCGAGCGATGTCGGCGATGGCCCTGAACTGGTCGGACGTCGCGTCGCCGAGGGGCAGCGTGACTGTGACGACGCCATACCCTTCCTGGCGCTGTTTGTAGACGTTGGTATCTGCCCATTCTGCGTAACCGTCTGGTTGGGCCACGCCGTTGAGGGCCACGGCGTCGACGAGAGGCTCCTCGTCGGTGACGGTGAGGTCTTTCAGGTAGGCCGTCCACGCGGGATCTTCGGGCATGATCTTTTGCTCTTCGACGATGAGGCGTTTGAATTCGTCGATGCCTAGTTTGGCGACGAGGAACTTCACCCGGGCCCGGGCGCGGTTGTTCTTTTCGCCGAGGCGCGCGAACACGCGGGCGATGGCCTGCGCCGTCGGTAGCAGGTCCTCTTCGGACAGGAATTCGTCGTAGAGCTTGGCCTGATGGGGAACGGCACCGAGGCCGCCACCCACGTAAGTTTCGAAACCGCGCTTCCCGTCTTTGACGACAGCGATGCAGCCGAAGTCGTGCATGGCGACGAGGCCGCAGGCTTCGTGACGGCAGCCGGAGAAGGCAATCTTGAATTTTCGCCCGAAGTCCTGGCAATCGGGGTGGCCGAGCAGGAATTGCGCAAGCGCGCGCGTATAGGGCGTGACGTCGAACGTTTCGGTCTGGCAGACGCCCGAGAGGGGGCAGGCGGTGACGTTTCGGATCGAGTTACCGCAGGCCTCGCGGGTGGTGATGCCGATGGCGGCGAGACGACGCATGAGGGAGGGTGTGTCGTCGATGTGGACGTAATGGAGCTGGATGTCCTGGCGCGTCGTGATGTGGAGGATGCTGTCGGAGTATTCTTCGGCGAGGTCCGCTAAGACTTCGAGCTGATCGGCCGTGACACCGCCGAACGGGATCTTGATGCGCTGCATGCCAGGTGCATCCCAGACGGTGTTGACGCCCTTTGTTTGCCCTTCCTGGTAGGCGAGCTGCTGGGTCGTCACGCCGTCGAAACGCTGGCCGTTATCGTAGCGCTGGCCGTAGACACCCCGTCGCAGGCGAGTCTCGCCGAAGAGCTCGTCGGTCATCTTGTCCTGTTGTTTGAGCTCCATTTGCGTTTCGTAGATGTTGATCTCTTCTGCGAGCACTGCAGGGATCCGATCGCCCAACGCTTCTTTCCAGGTCGTGCCCATGGTCTATCCGCCGTTTTAGGATGGGGATTGGAGGGTATGCGCGTTCGATAACATCAGATAAGTGAGCAATTTAGAGGAAATAGAGGGGTTGTCAACCGCGCGAGGTTAGCCCCCGATCTGATACATCTCTATGCGCTTGAAGTCCTCGCTCGACGTGGCTTCGGTTCGCGTCTCGGAGTACCGATCTGCCCGGTCTGTCCAGATGTCGTCGATGCGCTGTCGTAAGTCGTCGTCGCTCGCTCCCCCTCGAAGGAGGGGACGCAGGTCGATGCCATCGGATGCGAATAGACACGTGACCAGCTTTCCATCGGTCGACAGTCGGGCACGCGTGCAGTTTCCGCAAAAAGGCTGCGTCACCGAGGCAATGATCCCGATCTCTCCGCCCCCGTCGAGATACCGATATCGTTGAGCGACTTCGCCGCGATAGTTTGGTTCCACCGGCTCGAGAGGCAGGACATCGTGAATCCGTGCGACGATTTCCTCGGCGGGGACGACGTGATCGACCTGCCAGCCATTGCGGGTTCCCACGTCCATGTACTCGATGAAGCGGAGGATGTGTGAAGTTCCGTGAAACTGTCGTGCGAGGGGGACGATTTCGTTGTCGTTGTCGCCCCGTTTGATGACGGCATTGATCTTGATCGGGCGGAACCCCGTTGCCTCTGCTGTCTGGATGGCGTTCAAAATGGTGTCAGGTGATTCGTCTCGGCCCGCCATCAGACGAAAGACGACGGGGTCGAGGGCATCCAGGCTGAAGGTGACCCGACGGAGGCCCGCCGTCTTGAGGGTCTCGGACAGGGCGGCGAAGCGAACGCCGTTCGTCGTGAGGGTCAGGTCGCGTAGACCGGGGATGGCGGAGAGATCGCCGATCAGGATTTCGATTTGGCGTCGCAGGAGCGGTTCGCCCCCGGTGATTCGAATCTTTTCAGCGCCGAGGCCGACGAAGATGCGCGCGAGCCGGGTGATTTCTTCGAAAGTGAGGATCTCTTCGCGCGGGAGGAATTCGTAACTCTCGCCGAAAATCTCGGCCGGCATACAGTAGGGGCAGCGGAAGTTACAGCGATCAGTGACGGAGATACGCAGGTCCCTCAGCGGGCGGCCGAGGGTGTCGTGGGGAGGCATCAGACTCTAGTAGGTTTCGGCCATGGTGATGGCGTCGTCGAACTGCGATTTGTCGACGATGGCCCCACGGATGGAGGCCTCGTAGAGGTAGGTGCCCTTGAGGGTGGCGCCTCTCAGGTCGACCCCTTTGAAATCGGTGGCGTTGACGAGGGCGTCGGTGAGGTTCGCATCTTTGAAGGAGGTGGCGCGTCCTGACGCGTTTGGAAAGGCGGCCTGGAGAACGCCTAGACGGGCTTGCGTCAGGTTTGCCCGGCTGAAGTCGGCACCGCCGACGTTGGCTCCGGAAAGGAACGCCCAGACGAGACTGGCACCCTGCAGGTTTGCCGCAAGCAGGTTCGCCGCGACGAGATAGGCTTTGTCGAGGTTGGCTTTGCTCAGGTTCGCCTCGCTGAGGTTCGATTCGTGGAACTTGGCTTCGACCAGCGTCGCGCCCGAAAGGTTCGCCCCCGATAGATCGGCCTGGCTGAAGTCGGATCCCGATAGATTTTCCCCGGACAGATCGATGCCCGCGAGGTTGGCGCCGACGAGGCTCGACGTTTCCTGAAGCTGTTGGAGTACTTCTTCCTTCGAGAGCGATGGGCCTGCCATCCTGCGATTCCTCCGAGCGGCTTCGCCGCACGTGTTGAGAGTTCAGAAGTCAGAGGTCAGGGAGCAACCGTTCCATTGGTCACGTACCGTGAGCCGACCGGACCCTTTGAGCCGGTTACTTGAGTGAGAATATATGGGATGGGGCAGAGACGTCAATGTATTAGTGGCCACTCGAGAGATTCTAAATGACCATGATACAATGAGTTATGCAGCCGAGGGCCGGCGTTTCCGCCTTCGCCAAGGCTTCGGCGGGCAGGAAGTGTTCGGTATTCAGCGGAAGGCGATCATCACGCACGAGACAATGTCACCCCGGTAGGCTTCTTAGGAGCCTGTCCCGACCGTATGGGAGGGAGGGTCCATTTTCCCGCGAGTACTGTTGCGAGGTGTCCTAGGAGACGCTTATTCTTGGCCTCTAGTCTATGACTCGAAAGGAAAGGACGACTCATGACGAACCCCCATCTTGAAATCGATCGGCTGATGCTGGGCGATATACACACGTCTAACGACTCGATGGACAACCTGACGGTTCTGTGCGACGACTTCGGCTCTCGGTTCGGCGGCACGGAGGGTGAGCGCTCGGCTGCCCGGTTCTTCGTCGAGCTGTTCAAATCCTACGGGCTGAAGAATGTGCGGAGAGAGCCGTATACCTACGCGTCCTGGTCTCGTGGCACGACGACGCTGGAACTCGTTACACCTCTGAAGAAGGACATTCCGTGCATCGCTCTGCCTTACTGTCCGAGTGCGACAATCGAGGCGGAGATGGTGGACGTCGGCGATGGAGCGCCCGCAGACTTCGAAGCGCTGGGGAGACGGATGCGGGGCAAGCTGGTGATGGCGACCAGCCGTCCGCCGATTGGCCTGGGGAGAAACGTGCACCGATCGGAGAAGTATGCGCGGAGCGCGCTCGGTGGCGCGGTGGGGTTCATATTCATGAATCATTATGACGGTCTCGGGCCTGCGACGGGCAGTATCGCTGACAACAGAGAAGCATTGATGCCCGGGGTCTCGGTTTCGAAGGAGTGGGGGAGTTACCTTCAGCGGCTCCAGGCGAGGAAAGGTCCGATCAGGCTGAAGCTGAAGACGCGGAACCGAACACGTGCTCGCCAATCGTGGAACGTCATCGGAGAGTTGCCCGGTAATCGATACGACGATCAGTGGGTGATGACGGGCTGTCATTACGACGGTCACGACATCTCGCAGGGCGCCATGGATCCGATCTCTGGGATGGTGGCGATTCTCGAATCCGCCCGTGTGCTATCACGCCACGCGAAGGATCAAATCGCTTGCGGCATTCGCTTCACGGCCTTCGGGACGGAGGAGATCGGACTGATCGGGGCGCGGGAGTACGTGGACGCGCACGAGGACGAGCTGGATCAGATTCGGCTGTTGATGAACATGGATTCAGCGGGTGGCGCGGGGCGAAAGGGGATCATCGCGCACCG
Source organism: Candidatus Latescibacterota bacterium (assembly GCA_965198115.1). Taxonomy (GTDB): domain Bacteria; phylum Latescibacterota; class UBA2968; order UBA2968; family UBA2968; genus UBA6620. The sequence goes on from OZ240241.1 coordinate 6,704,516, forward strand.
ACGTCCCGAACTGGATGTGTTTTTCGAGCGTGCGAAGGTCCAGATGGCCTATGACATGCCATATGGTCAGGGCATGTCCGCTTTCTCGGATCACTTCCCGTTCTTCAACGCGGGCGTTCCCACGTGTGGTATGGGAGATGTGGAGGCCGTTTTCACGGGCCGGGGATTCGGCCATACGGCATTCGATACGATGGACAAGATCAAGCTGGCCGACCTGCGAGAGGCCGCTTCGGTCCTTTCCCGTCTGATTTTACGGGTGGCGTGCGAGGAGAAGTGGCCGGCCAAGCGCTGGTCGCCGCGTCAGGTCGAGCGCGTGTCGAAGAAGGACGCCAATCTGGAGATCGTGAAAGTGGAGGCGGAGCTCGGAAAACTGTATCGAAGGAAAAGGAAATAGAGTTGTGCATCCGGCGCGCTGTGGATGTACAAATATCAAGGATGGGGAGGCTGATAGCGCGGGCTGATCGAGCGAATCAGGTTGCTCCCCAGTCGGTGGCGGAAAGGCGAGTGAGCCCGACAAGATGCCGTGTCAGGGCAAAACCAGCGCCATCATCCGTAAGCGTAAAGCCCGCATTGTGACTAGCTTTTACCCGAACACCGAACACCGAACACCGAACACCGAACACCGAACACCGAACACCGAAGTTTCACCCCATCGCTACCACATAACCCCACCACTGCAGTTGATGTCCTGCCCCGTCATGCTGGCTGAATCGTCCGAGGCGAGGAACAACGCCAGCGACGCCGCGTCTTCCGTTCCCGCACCTCTATCCCCATAGCCCTCGTCAGCACACCATCGGCCAGCCAGCACACGGTTTGACCTTGGCTGTTTGAATCGGTCGCGAAAAGCCTCTTCGTCGAAGGACTCGTTCTTGTACTCAGCTCTGTCCCTGGCCAGCTCGAGACTTCTTTCCTCGTGTCCGCCCGGGCAAATGGCGTTGACGTTGATGTTGTAACGACCGACATCCGCTGCCAACGTTCGGGTAAACCCGATCACGCCCATCTTGGAGGTCGCATAGGGTGCTCTGTGGGATAGCGGTTGTTTACCCGTGCCGGAGCTGAAGTTGATGATCTTCCCGTAGTTCTTTCGAATCATCTCGGGGAGTGCAGCCTTACAGCAGAGAAAGAGCGAGTCGAGGTTGACGGCGAGTGTTCGCTTCCATTCCGACAGTGTCATATCCCAGACATCTTTCGTCGGTCCTGCGATGCCGACGACGTTCGCGAGAATGTCGATCGTGTTGAAGTGCCGAATCGTCTCCTCGACCATTCGGTTCACCTGGTCCTCCTCCGACACGTCTGTCTGGAAGCAGGTGACCTTCCCGCCTTCGGCTCTGATCTCAGAACCGATCTTCTCTTCGAGCACCTCCACAGGAACCACATCGCAAACGGAAACGGCCGCGCCTTCCTTCGCGAACCGTCGGGCTACCGCCTCGGCGTGACCTCTGCCGGCGCCTGTGATCAGCGCGACCTTACCATCCAGCTTTCCCATGAAAGCCTCTTTCCTGTTTCGATTCCTTGGTTCGACGTCGATCGGATGACGACGGGTGTTCTGGAGTCACTACCACGTTCGTGAGGGTTGTGCCGATTTACGAAGGTAGAAGTGCATTGATGTCCAGGCTTGCTTGTTCGAGCATGCCAGCGATTCGATGCCGAAAGGTTGGATGCTCTTCCGTTTTTCCGACCGCCCAGAGCGCGATATCGACTCGTCTCGAGGCCATGAACAGGTCGAGATAGGCGAGCTGGTTCTCAGGCAGAGCGTGTAGAGTTGTGACACCACCAGCCCGAATCTACTCGATGATATACAAACCGCCCTGCTTCTGTTTCGAAGGCTCGGCCTGTTCACTCGAGTGGTCCATCGTGAGGCAGCTGTTTCTGGTCATCTTCAGTTTCCAAACGACCCTCACCTTCATCGTTCTGTCTATTGCCCGTTCACGCCATCGAGGAAGACATCGGTGTTACGAGCGCGAAGTCGATCGAGTACGAAGGGTATTCTCGTATCGTGCCCGGGCGACAGGGGTGGTAGTTCCTCGCGCGTGAAGAACCCGACCTCCGATGCTTCGTTCGATGTGACGGGGTCTGGATCGTCGGCTTTCATCAGAAAAAAGTAGTGGAGCAGGTGGACCTTGGAGCGTCCAGGCCAGATGCGCGAGTCGAAGACGCCCAACAACCGTTCGACATCCGCCTCGACGCCGACTTCCTCTAGTAACTCTCTCTTAACTGCCTCGACAATGGTCTCTCCCGTTTCCGCGACGCCTCCGGGCACACACCAGAGTCCGTTGTCGGTTCTTTTCATGAGTAGGACGTTTCCGTCACGCAACACGAGCGATTCGACGCCGGCGACCGGGCTGACGTGGAGCAGATTGTCGTCGTAGATCTTTCGGACCTCTTCGGCGCTCCGGTTCTCGAGAAGGCTCACGATGCGGGCGCTGATGTCCAGAATCTTGTGGTAACGATCGACCGTGTAGACATCCCTGTCGAATCGCAATCCCATTGTGGCAATTGCCCTCAGTTCATCGGCCATCACATAGAGTTGGTCGGTTTTTGTCATCCTCATGTCCATGTACGTGTCACGCAGGGAACACCCGCAGCATCGAGTAGCCCGCGACTGCGCTCGCAACGGGCTCCGTCACGGATGGAGACCCGATGAAAAGTAAGATGGAAGGGGGAGCTATCCTGTCAGTTCCGTTGATCGTTATCGAGATCGAGCAGGTCCTGCGGTAAGTCCAAAGCCTCCAGAACACTCGCGATGACGGCTCGAATGGAGAGCGACAGGTCCAGCTCGCTTGCAGCCGTGTAGACGGGTTGGTGCGCGTCGATCAAGGCGACGCTCGGGGTGCCCAGACGGGTTTTCAGGTAATCGATACACGGTTGTACGTGTTCGACGTAGAAGTCGTAGCGACGGTCCAGGGCTTCATCCGTGTCGTCGGCCCTGCCTCGCACACGGGCGCGAGACTTCATTTCAGCCTTCGTGATGGAGAGGTGGAGGACCTTGATCACGCCGATGTCGAGATCGGAGAAGAGGTCGAGGAGGCTTTCCGCCGCTTTTGTCGTACGAGGATATCCGTCGAGGATGAAGATGGTTTCGTGGAGTTCCTGTGCCTCTCGGAGACGGGCTTCGACAAGACTTTCGGCCCAATCGTCCGGCACGAGAAGCCCAGCACGAACGCAGTATCGGAGCCATTCGAACTGAGTGAGATCGTTTTCATCGAGTGACGGGTCGGAGGTGGCGTAGCGTCTGACTTTATCGATGAGATGGGAGTCGTTGTGACGTGGATCGATGACGGAGACCGTATCGCTGATGCCGCTTCGATCTGCCAACAGCTTACGAGCACCCTCGTCGGCATCTGCCTCTCGAATGGACTCCCGTAACACGTCCCCCATGGAGATGTGATTCGACGCGGACAACGTGAGAAAGCCTCGAAGGGCCCTGGCGATCTCGCCTTTCCCGCAGCTGGACGGGCCCGTCAGCAGGATAGCGCCCTGTCTGAACCCGCCTACTCTTCCTCCCATCAACCGAGGATCTCGGAGATGCTGCTGATCACGCGATCGGGTTTCACGGTGCTGGTGGAGGGCAGACCCCTGTCTGCTGCATCCACCCAGACGGCGAAGATCCCAAGGTTCTGAGGCACTTCGACCTCCCATTCCAGGTTGTCGCCCACCATCCAGCAATCTTCCGGTTCCACGCTCAGTTTCTTCATTGCTTGGCGATACACGCGTTCGTCCGGTTTTCCGATGCCGAATTCGCCCTCGATGAGGATGTAGTCGAAGAAATCCGCCAACCCGAACTGGTCGATCTTCTTCCGTTGTGCTTGCTCGCTGCCGTTCGTAATGAGGGCCATTCGGACGCCTTTCTCCTTGAGTTCGTGGAGCGTCTCGATGGCACCGGGGAAGGGATGGACACTTTCCCTCTCGATGCTGTAGGTATCGGCGATTTCGTGTGCAACCACAGGGTCGTCGATTTGCAGGTTCTGGAGTGCGGCCAGGACGATGTCGCGTCTGGCCTTCGGTAGATCGAGTCGGCCCCGTCGGTGTCGTTCGGGGTCGTCCCAGAACCAGTTTCGGCTGGTATCGATGGCGTTGTACAGGTCTTCCGGCGTGGGCCCCTTGAGTCGGGGTGCAAAATTCTCGCAGATGCGACGCCAGGTAGGGTCAGCGCTCTGGGTGAAGGCGAGGATGGTGTCGTCGAGGTCGAACAGGATGGCTTTGGGAAGATGGATCATTCTGCGCTGGCTGTGGTCGGGTCAACAATGCCTGACGAGTCAATTTGGATGTGGGTCCTCACTCGCGGGTGAAGGTTCTTGTTGCTCGTCCTTTCCTTCAGGAGGGGGGGATTGACGACGTCTCCGACGTCTCCGACGCCTGGCCTCCTCTTCACGACGAATCTGCAGGTAGGCAACGATACCGGCGGGCATAGTGTTTCCCTCCTGTGATCCTAGTCCCCTGCTGTCGTAGTCAGCTTTGACTGGAAGTATGGTAGTAGATCGGGCCTCGCGAGGACGCGGTTTGCCACGGTGTCCGGATCCTTCCCGGTCCTGACGACCTTGACTGTCGTAAGCCCGACTGCATTCCCACCTTCAATATCGGCTACTTCGCTGTCTCCAACCATCAAGACGTGTTGGCTCGCTTTCACACCCAGGCCATCGAGTGCGATCTTGAAGATGTCCGGATCCGGTTTGCGGCATCCAACAGCGCTCGACCAGATTCTGAGGGGGAAGAAGCCGGCCAGACCTTTGCGTCGCAGATCGGATTCGAAGATTTCGACAGGGCCGGATACGTTGGACACCAACGCGAGGCGTATGTCGGACTCTTGAAGATAAGTCAGGAGCGGGATGCTGTAAGGTGCGATCCTACACTGGCTGACGAACCGTTGCAGATGTGCACGACAGAGACGGTCGACGTCGGCCGGGTCGAGATCGAGTCTGTGTTGATCTGTCGCGCGCTGCCAGAGATCCAGTGATTGTGGCTGTTCCGTTGAGCGTTGCGCGTAGAGGCGAGCAATCGACCAGTCGATCTCTTCGCCCAGGCTCGTGAGGAGCCTGACATTCAGGCCCAGTTCGATCGAGAGAGCGTGTGGGCGAGGTCGATCATCGAACTGACGAGTGACGCACTCTCTGTGAGCGTGTTTCCCAGATCGAACAGGATGGCGTCGATGTGTGACATAGCATTCCGTAATGCTATTCGTCTCTCAAGTTCCTTGCCGGGTCGACGCGCAAGGCTCGAACCGTGTGGACGGATACGGTGACGAATGCAGTGATCAGACAGATCGCGATGGCCACCGCGAAGGGGACGAGACCGAGGTCGATTCGATGGGTGTATGAATCGAGCCAGCTTCGGCTCAGGGAGAGCGCGATCGGGACCGAGACGGCTCCAGCGACGAGTACCAACACGATGTACTCGCGGGTCAGGAGTTGCAAGAGCTGCCCCGGTTTTGCACCCAGCACCTTTCGAATGCTGACCTCCTTCGTGCGGCGACTGACGAGAAACGCTGCGAGTCCGAAGATGCCAATGATCGAGAGAAACACTGCCACAGAGGAGAACGTTCTGAGCATTTCCCTGTGTTCGATTTCACCGCGATACAATGCCTCGATCTGCTGGTCGAGGAATACGTATTCGAAGGGACGTTTAGGCAGATAACTCTTCCAGACCTCCTCGAGCCCGGCCATCGTGCCGGAAAGGTCGTGAGCTTGGATCTTGAGATACACGTTTTTGAGATTCCGCCACGCTGGGATCAGGACCAGTGGTTTCGTGTCTTCCTGTAGTGTTCCCAGGTGAAGATCTTCTACGACACCGATTACCGGTCCATTCTTGACGATCCACGGCGTCCACTCGATCCGTTTCCCAACCGCTTCGTGTCCAGTCCATCCGAACTCTCGTGCGGCCGTTTCCGTCAGAATAAAATCCATCTCCCCATCCCTGCCCCACTGTTTGATAAGATTCCCGGAGAATCCGCGGCCGGCCACGAGCTCGATCTCCAGTGTGCGGAGAAAGTCCTCATCGATCCCGATGAAACGGAGGATCCGATCCTTCTTCATCTCGGCGTCGGGGGAACGAAAGGCATATGCACTGTAGCTGGACAGAGGGAATCGAGTAGCTGTCGCCGAGGTCACGCCCGGCACGGAAAGAAAGCGCTGCTTAACCGCGGCGTATTGAGCTTTGAGGTCCACGCCATAGCCACCCCAGGTTTTCGATTCGATGGCTCGTAGAAAGAGTGGGAGGCCGACGACCTGGTCCCTGTTCAGCCCGATGTCGCGAGTCGTCAGGTGGTCGACTTGCCGCGTCACGATGAGGGTCAGTGCAATCAGCGTGGCGGAAACCATGAATTGAAACGCCGTTAGTACGCGCCGTAGACCGACTCCTCCTCCTCGTATCGTCTGAGTTCCCCGCATCGCTGTCACAGGCTCGATCCTCGAAAGGACGATGGCGGGAAAAAGCCCCGCCAGAAGTCCGATTGACACCGATCCGGAGAGGGCTGCAATGATGAATGTAGGCGTGACGACAGAGCGAAAGTCTGCGGGGGAAGGGGCGAGGACCTGCATCTGCCCGCGACCAATGACGATCAGACCCACGGCGATGACGAGCGCGATCAGGGAGAGGAGGACGGACTCTGACAGGAACTGGAAGATCAGACGGCTTCTCTCCGCACCAGATGCCTTGCGAACGCCGACTTCCTTCGTGCGCAACGAGGCGCGAGCTGTGGCAAGGTTCACGAAGTTTGCCACAGCGATCAGAAGGATGAGCACAGAGATCGTTACCGCGCCGGAGATTCGGTTCGCGTTACCATACTGGAACGGGTCACCGGCGAGAAGACGTGGATGGGAAATGCCGAAGTCGCTCCTGGAGTAGAGATAGATGCGATCGATCGACTGCAGGTGATAGGCGCTGATCGACGCGATCCTGGCTCCCATGTGCGTGCGGATGATTGGCTGGATGTTCGACACGAACGTGTCGAGATCGATTTCCGGCCGAAGACAGACGTACGTCTCGATGTACCTGCTTGCGGATGGACCTATCCACGTTTCCCACCGGCGGAAAGGCCGTCCGAGAGTGGACTCTGTCGCCATTACGTCGAAGCCGAGACTCATGTTTCGCGGTATGCGGACTACTGCGGCAATGCGATAGACGCCCTCCAGCCCTTCGAACCCGATCTGAATCTCCTTCCCAATCGGATCTTCAGCCCCGAAAAGCCGCTCGGAGAAACGGTCGGATATGACGACGGCTGAGACCTCCTTCAGAAACGATTCCTTGTCGCCTTTGACGAGTTCGAACGCGAAAGTGTCGAACAGGTTGTCTTCGGCAAGGCAGAACAGTCCCTGGTCCCCGTGTTTGCCGGCCCCGAAGAACATTCTTCTCCTGAAAAACCGGGTAACGGAAACCACTTCGGGATGTTCCTCACGGAATACGTCCGTGAGCCCACCTGACGAGTGAACATCGTAGCGGTCTCCGCCGTCATGCTGTTTCATCGAGCGGATGATGCGGTAGACGTTGCTCGTGTCTCCGAGTTGGGTGTTGAAGCTCAACTCCCAGAGCGATTGAACGGCAACGAGCATAGAGATTGCGAATGCGATCGCCAGACCGGCCGTGCTGATGCCGGTTGCCGTCAGGTTACGGCTCATCGATCGAATCGCGATGGTCAGGTAATTACGCAGCATGTTTTTCGCTCACAGGCTCGAGCAGGTCACCACTCCGAAGGGTCTGAACGGTTCGGCCGTCTTGACAGCATCAGGGATACGCTCTGCGAAGCCTTCCCAACGTGCTCTCCATCGTGCAGAGATGTTTCCCGGCGATCTGTACCGCAATCAGCCATAGCGGCGATAGGTCATTGGGAGAGAAGGGCAGACAGATGGGGTCGAGGCAAGATCGCGCTACTCGTCTCTCAGATTCCTAGCGGGATCGACGCGCAAGGCTCGAACCGTGTGCACGGACACGGTGGCGAATGCGGTGACCAGGCAGATGGCGATGGCCGCCGTGGATTGGACGGGCTTGCGGTACGTGTTCAGGAAGGATGCTGAACTGTTCCTACACACTGCGGATCAGGTGAATCAAATGTTCGCAGACGTTCGGGATGTAGCCCGTTTCGAGGATGATATCGGAACACATCGTGAGGTAGAGGGAGACCAGGAGGATCAGATAGCAATGTGCGGTCTGTCTTTCCCGACGTGTCCTGAACTGGAACATCACGCCACGTCTTCGGCTGCGGGTGCTATTTTGATTTGGTGTAGCAAGAGATAGTGCCCCTTGGCGTATTGGAGAAATCCCGATCAATATGAACGAAAAATCGACTCATTGCCACTGGAGGAAAAAGACGAGATTGTGGGTCTTTTCAATCGCCGAGGGGGATCGGACTTCGTGCGCGCCACCGTTCGTCCCTCGATATGGAGATTCGAAGACCTCGTGTGGGCAACGGCAAGGTCTGTCCCGATGCTCCTACTCGGGATGAACGGTGACTATCCGATCTCAAAAGCGCCCCCTTCCCATCGGCGCGAGCTTCAGGAAAGGGGGCTACAAGTCCCGCCAATGGAGACTCGCTGCTACTTTGACAGCGCGGTCGTTGCTGAAGTTTCGCGAAGCCCTATGCTGTGGCTCCGTGGTCCCTCAGAATTTGGGCAATGTCGTCGTGGCCATCTTTCAGTCCAGGCGAGTGGGGTTGACCAAGACTCTTCGTCGGGGAGATTGACCGCGGCGCCTTCTTTTGAGGGAACGCGGAACCGGGCGGAGTCGTTGAACCCTCGTAGTGTTTTCGTCTATCGGCACGGAAGTCTGTTCGTTTCAGACTCGGAATTCCACAGCGTGCGAAAGGTCGATGCCCTGACGGGCATAAATCGAAACGGTAGCCGGAGACGGTTTCTTGGATGGGTTTCTGAACGGTCGTTACAATGGAGATGGAGGTTTCGCGACGGAGTCCAGTCTATCGACGCCTAATGGAATCTTTGTCGATCTGCAGGGGAATCTTTACATCGCGAGCAGGGAAACTCGTAGTCACCGGGGCTGGTCCTGGGACCGATTTAGGTGAAGATGGAAAAGGTGTGTGTTCTGAAGGTGATCCAGAGATTTTGGCTAGCACGGGTAGACTCCAGCAAAGTGAGAGTTGAAGCAATACATTGTGTTAGACCCGTGGGACTCGAAGGGGGTTACAGCTCCCGCGCACGTTCCATTTCGATTTTTCGGGTTCAGGCCTTGACTCCGGTCCCAGAGGTCTGACCTTCCACCTCCTGGGGCAATAGCCTTCGCATAACTGAACCCGACCATGATTGGTGAAGAGGATACCTTAATGCGAATCGCTGTTTTGGGTGCAGGGCGCATGGGCGTCAAGCACGCAGGTGCTTACCAGAAGATCGAGAGTGTCGATGTCGCGGGAATCGTGGGCAGGACGCCTAGCAAGGTTGAAACCGTATCGGCAGATCTCGGGATCCCGGGATGGACAGACCCCCTACGTGTTCTCGAAGACCCATCGATCGACGCGATCGACATCGCGGTGCCATCCGACCAGCACAGGACATTTGCGGAGGCAGCGCTCTCTCAAGACAAGCACGTGTTTTGTGAAACGCCGATGGCGCTGTCGCTGGAAGATGCGGATGCCATCGTGGCCGCGGCCGATTCGAGCGACAAGGTTTTCGGCGTTGCCCTGTTGATGCGATTTGTCGCGGATATGGACTATGTCAGCCAGAGACTGGCGTCGGGCGATGCAGGTGCACCGATTTCCGCGGTCGGATGTCGTCTGTCGCCACCGTATTCTTCTGGAGGAGAGGACGAGCATTACGGGGATCCGATCATCGAGTTGATGCTGTTCGAGCTCGATGTTCTGGTTCGGCTGTTCGGGATGCCTTCCTCTTTGTCGGCAAGTTCTGCGCCGACAGGTTCGTTGGGGCACGTCTTTGCGACACTCGACTGGGGCGACTTTCACGTCCAGCTGGAAGCGACGAATCAGATGCCGGAGAGTCATCCATTCAGGACGTACTTCCGGCTGGTGTGCGAGAACGAAACGATCGAATCGGAGTTCACGGTCAGGAACCAACGAGTTCGGTGGGGGACTCTACCGGTATCCGTCAACCGGTGAGCGGGAAAAGATCGAGATCGGGCACGATCCGTATCAGGAAGAGTGCGAATACTCGTGCAGTGTGTTCGCGGCGAGGCGGATCCGGGGTTCATCAGTGCGGTCGAGGCGCGCAGGTCGATCGCTTTGACCTTCGCCGTTCGGGAATCCCTGGCGGATGGTGGTCGGCCTGTTTCCATCGACAAGACGCTTCAGTGATCGCAAAACATCATTCAGCCCTGGTCAGATACTGAACAACCTCCGCGGCTGTTCGCGAGACGTCCAGGTCCACTTCGAAATAGGGCAGATCAAGCCGTTCGCATTCCGCCCTGAGGTCGACACTCCAGGAGATGAGACGTTCGACCTCCGCCATGGCGCGCTCATCATCGTATGTCTTGAGCCAGTCGTCGTGGTCCCCACCGAATTCTCGTATCTGATCGAACTTGGCTTGCGCATCTGATTCGGCGAATCCAAGAAAGCAGGCTTGGAAATCTCCTTGGTCAGCTTCGGCCAGCTCGACCACGAATTCGGGCAGAATCTGGGCGCCCTCGATCATGTAGTCCTTTTCATCCTGGAGCAGTGCGATGGCCATCGGCTTTACGGCAGGCCAAAGCTTCTCGCCCACGTCCCTCTCGTCTCCATCGGTGTCGACCCCGTGTTTGGGAAGCCCGATGGCGAATCCCATCATCAGATAGTCGAGGCAGAAGTAGGGGATACCCGTCCGCGCGAGGAACATACCGGCTGCCGTCGATTTGCCCGAACGCGCCGTTCCACCCAGTAGGTAGAGCATGGATTCAGTCTCACGTGGTGAAGGGATCGAGGAGAAGGCGTGTTCAGCCCAGATCTTTGACGTAGGCGAATGATCGGTCCCCGACCCGATAGCCACTCTTCGTGTATAGGTCCACGGCCGCGTTGTTTTTCTTTCGAACGTTGAGGACCGCTTTCGTATAGCCTTCGGCCTTCATTTCCTGCAGGGCCGTGTGTAGTTGCTGTCGACCGTATCCACGTCTACGATACGGCTCTTTGACCCCAACCCACCGCGTGTAGCTGACCTGGCCGAGGGCCTCGATGTTCGCGTATCGAGAGCCCGACATGGACCGACACGTTCCGACCGGTTCGCCGTCGATGGACGCGACGACTCGAATGTTCGGTCGCCGACCTTCGCCACGAGTTTTCTCGATGGCAATTTCGATTTCCGAATGATCCTCGGGTTCGGGCAGATCGTCGTCCAGGGTTCGTTCCATCGTAAACTGACAGTCGTGGGGCCGGTATCCTGATTCAATCAGCAGGTCGGAGATGTGCGCAAGGCATTCCGAGAGCATTCCGACCCGGTGGTTGTGGAACGCGTATCCGTGGAAGAGGGGAAAGGCATCGATCCGATCGCAACCGAGGTCTCCGAGGTCCCGCTCCGCAGTTTCGAGGAGTGCCTGACCTGCGGACGGCCGATCGGGCACGAACGCGAGACATCGAACGATGCCGCACCGCATACCTTCTCCGTCGATCTCGACTCCGTCACCCACGCAGAGGTGCAGGAAGCCGACGAGTGAAGAATCGGCTAGGGCGACGAAGAGTTTCTGGCTCTCGCCGCTTGCATTGCACTCGTCATCCTCTTCATCGGGAGGGAGGCGACGAGCGAATTCATCGGGTTCGACCGCGTAGCAGAAAGGGGCCGCTGCGGTAGCCTCAGACCAGATCTCGCTCACGATGCCGGCTTCCGACAGCTCCCATTTCGTAATTTCGATCACGCGCTCGTTCCGTCGATCTGCAGAAGATGTGCAGTAATTTCGGCCCGACACGATTCCGAATCGCGCGAGACGGTTTCGAGGTCCAACCGCTCGTATGGCCAATCGGACAGAATTGCGTCACTCACGTTTCTCAGTTTCTCAAAGTAGGCGATCAACGAGGCAGGGTTCTCGTCACCGCATCTCTCGGCTGCGAGGGACTCTGCCCATTTCACTCCGCGGTTCTCGATGGCACGATTCAATGCGATTCGCAGATCGCCGTGGAGAAAGATCAGGATCGGATTCAGCTCGCGCAGAAGGTGGGTCACACGATCGTTGAAAGTTCGGATGTCCTTAATCGAAGCGTTGGCGGAAGTAAGCCAATCCAAACACGGCAGGATCGAGTCTATCACGAACACGCTTTCAGATCGTGTGCACTCATCGATGAATCGTTCACACGCGGTCAGGAGAACGATGTCGTTGTCCGCTCTACCGCTCTCGACCTCGCGTATGTAGGGGGCGAACGCATCGAGTTCGAGAGAGGCCTCTTCTCGAATCCACATCACAGGAACGTCGTTCTCTTTCAAGGTCTCGTGGACGAATGTCGCGATCGTCGATTTCCCGAGACCAGACCCCGCGCCGTAGATTAGGATCATCCTGTTGTTCATGGATTCACGTAACCTTTTACCGCCTTCCTTTCGATCAGGCGATACAAGGCGACCTGCTCGTCGTGATTGAACGGAAAGGCGCGTTCACCATATAGGGCCTCGATCTCCTTACAGGTTTCCTTGACACGATCTGACAGTTCGAGTGGATAGCCCATAACCTCTCTGTTCTGCTCGTACTCTTCCTCGTCCAGCCGCTCCAGGCGGCCATCTAGGTGAATGCGATAGTCGAGATCCAGGTCGACCCATTCAAGGCCGTTCTCTGTCATTCGTGTCGGCGTGGAGAGATGCGCATACGCTCGATTGATGTTCAGGTTCTGCTCACAGATGTGCCAGACGACATACCATCGTGCTTTGAAATAAAGACCGAGGATGCCGTCACTCACCTCCGCGTGTGACCGATGGCGATGGTCGTAGTTGTCCGTCCCTGGTGGTGTGTAGACGACCCAACCCTCCTCGTCTTCGCGACAAAGGAAGCTCTCGCATCGGTCACGCAGGGTGCCGTCGTACTTTTTCGAGATGATCTGGACCTTCGTCACGTGCGTTCAGCCATTCTTACATTTTTCTTCCAGAAGTTGCCGACGAAAGTCCAGCGTTCACGACCGTCCGAATTGCTGCCGCCGTGGAGAATCTTCGCGTGGCGGAAGAGAACGTCACCGGGTTGAAGCGTGATCCTGACCATCCCTGGCATGGGAGATTTCCTTTCCGATCTGATTCGCTCTTCGTGGTCTAGCAGGGGTCGATCGTGCGACGCGGGCAACAGCCTGTGGCAGTTGTCATGCGGTTTGAGCGGTGTCTGGAAACAGCAGCTCCGTCCGACATCGAGCGCCAGAGCTTCCACCGTATACGGACCTTTGGATCGGCCACCGCCATCCCGATGCCAACCCCACCCGGGGCTCGGGTCGCTGTCCTGGCCGGCAAAGAGCATGCTGAGTTTCGTACAGGTTACCTTTCCATCCAATAGAAATTCGACTCTGGGCACAATGTCCGTTTCCAGCCACTCCACAAAGTAAGGATCGTGGCTCTTGTATTTGGAATGGGGGTCCAGAAATCCGCGGACGTGTGACTTGGGAATCGTCTGCTCCGCGTCGGCCCACTTGATCCTGGTTTTTCCTCGACGGGCGTCCGAGATCATGGACCGGATGATCTCACTCAACTTCCTGACCGTTTCCGATGGCAGGATTTGACGAAGTACCAGATAACCCTGCTCGTGGAAAAGCTGCCTGTGTTCAGGTGTCACATTACTGTCTCCGTTGCGAACCGTCGGGTGCTGGTTCTGGAGACTACCCCGGGTGGTTGGAGGTTTTAGACAACTGTGACTCACCTTGTCTCTACAACTCAAACGTGGGATCATTGCGAAGTAGCGACTGACAGGCTACGCAAAGGGAGCTTAAATGGATTCGACGAAAGCGGATCAGCCCCTTCTCTTCAGGGCGGGAAAGAAACTGACGGCGACTGCCATTGCAGACCCGTCGATTACGATCGTCGAGGTGGGAAGAACGCTCGGATTCCTCATTGCCGAATCTATGAGACCGGGTCTGTTGTCGCGAAACTCCACCTGGAAAACGTGAGTTGGATCCGTCGCGATAGGAAGCGATCGTGGCTGGGCCGACAGCGCCGAAAACAGAGACTGCGATATCGAGCGTTCGGAGCCGTCTCTTTGTATCGTCACGATTCGGGCGTCTTCGTGGCACAGGACGCTGCATCGGGAAAGGTCCTCCCGTTTCCGAGTTCCGAGCCCTATGCGGTGACTTTCATCAGCAAAGATGAATACGACGAGCTCTACGGAAAAATTCAACGTGAGGCCGTCGATGAACTCCTGCAATCCTTGAGACAAGCAGCCAACGAAATCTCCGCGTTCTCCTTCGTCGGGGATACGCTGACGGGTCCGCCCAATTATGCCTGCTTCACGCCGGAGGAATTGGAAGAGGCCATCCTGCACGTAGAATAACCTCCGCGAAACGCCGATTATCTCCTGGATAGGGGGGATGGTTGCGGATGTTGTCGTCCAATCTCAACCGGCGATCTGCACGGACTTTTCCTGAATCGCGCCGTGACAGCCTGATAGGCGAGAAGTGTGATCAAGTCCTTCGCCAGCTCGACCCGATCGCGGAGGTCGTCGAGTTCTTCGTGTGTGAAATCCAGTCGGGGCAAGAATTCGACGTAGTTGGCGATTTGCATTTCGATGAGATCGCGGATGAGTTCGGGTGTGACTTCGACTTGCAGGTTGCTGATTCGATTGTAGAGTGAGGGTCTAGGATCGCCGATAAGCTCGAAAAACGTCCTTCGCCTGGTTACGCAGAACAGGAACGCCAACTGCTCGGCTTCTTCCCCAATGACATGACGAATTTTCTCCCTGTCCTCGAACGACACGGACTCCGTCCGATACGACTCTGTCCCGTAGATACTGTGGAATAGGCCTGCGAGGCAAACGTGACTCACGTTTCCCCAGGATTCGAGGAGATCGTGGGTCCCGCGAAGGTGATCAAGGAGAGCGGCGCCGCTATGTGGGTTCGTGTCCGTGTACAGATCGGCGAGGAGATCCAGATGTTCCTGTTTGATCATTGGTTCCTTGTGGTGTTCGACTCATCAGTTAGGTTCACAGTTCTGCCGATCGTAATTTCTGACTGCCATACCTTGAATTTGTTTGAACCCGAGCTTTGCGTAGAATCCAGACACGTCGTCGTCACACACGAGATCGATCATATACAGATTCTCGAGCGTCGTGACCATCCGCCTGACAAGCTCCGAGCCGATGCCTTTTCCCTGCCATTCTGGGAGTACTTCGAGGTGTGTGATGTAGGCACACGAGACACCATCGGTGATTGCGCTGATCCGACCGACAACACGATCGGTGGCTTGTAGTAATCTGCCCAGCATCGTCGTCCACTTCGAGAAGCCAGGTGGCAAGGGCAGGACCTCTTCGATCATAGCCGACTTTTTTCCGATCGATCTAAAGAAAGAACTTGGGTAGCCTAAGTGCTTGCCGTGTGAAGGCCACCCAATAGACTTGCGTAGCCTGGGTCGAACTGTCGCTACAACGAGCATCTTGTACATACTAAGGAAGGGCGACACCTGATGACGCCCTTCCTCATTCAGGCTCCAGTTTGAGCGTTTAACCCGACGTTCCCCCGTACTTTTGCAACAGATCGGCGATATCGCTATGATCCTTCCTTAACGCGATATCGAGTGGTGTTTCCTTGCGGAAGTTTCGGGGGTTCACGTTCTGAACACCGTTTTCAGGAGCCACGTTGTCAACTCGTGATGGCCGAATTCGGCTGCGGCAAGAAGCCCGCGGTCGTCGAACTCTCCCCTCTCTTTAAGCGTCCGGGCAATCGCGACGTTTCCGCTCAGTGCCGCGTGGTAGAAAAGCGTGATGCCATGTGGTCCTCGTGAGGTCACGATCGAGGGATCTGCAGCAATCAAGGCACCCAGGACGGCATCTTCCCCCAGCATGGCCGCGCAGAAAATATCCTTCCGTGCACCTTCTGACAGAAGGAATCGAGCGATGTCGGCCCGACCCATGTGGGAGGCACCCCCGAGTCCGGTTTCCCAGTCGCCATTGCCCCAATCCCACGCAGCGTTCAGGAGCCCGGGTGTCTGCTCGAGCATGGTCTTCGTTCGTTCGAGATTTCCGTGGGCCACACGTACGAACTGGCTGACCGTGTCCGAATCGATTCGTGGAGAAGGCTGAGCTTTTGCGCGATGCGGGGTTCCAGTGATCCCTGCAATAAGTGCGGAGCCTGTGACAGCCCCGTTTAAAATGAAGGCTCTATCCGGGTTTCTCAACGGTGAAACTATAGAATGACAAGGTCATAGATCGTTCCCTACGCTTGGTTGTGTGTGTAGGACAATCAAAGCGAAGGGGGTGCGACCTATGACCGGGAGCAGATTACTATCGAAACTGCTGAGATTCAAGGGGTTCCGTGTTGTCAGCTGGTGGTTTGAGGGGAGAAGCTGTTTCGTCATCGCCGTAAAGCCCCATAAGAATGGTTGTTGTTGTCCGGAGTGCGGCCGTCGAGGTAAAATCGTCCGCACAATGCCCCATCCGCGTCGGTGGCGTGACATTCCGGTGTGCGGGTGGAGGGTCTGGCTTCTCTACCATCCTCGGGAGATTCGGTGTCCTACCCACGGTCGTGTGGTCGAGGAGATTCCGTGGGCGGAGCGGTTCTCTCGGGTGACGTATCGCTTCGAGTATGCCATGCTGCGCTACTGCCAGACCATGACGCAGAAGGCGGCGTCCGAGTTGCTGCGCATCTCTGCCTCGACGCTGTCGGATCTCCTTCACCGATCCATCACGCGGCTTCGTGAAGGTCATCGTATCCGAGGGCTCAAAACCATCGGGATCGACGAGATCTCCTACGCCAAGCGTCACAGGTACGCCACGCTCGTTTACGATCTGGACCGCTCCTGCGTGGTGTGGGTTGGCCGCGGCAGGGCGCGTAAAACGATCGATCGGTTCTTCACAGAGGCTCTCAGTCCCTACCGGAGATCCAAGATCGAGTGGGCCTGCTGCGACATGAGCGAAGCTTACATCGGAGCCATCCAGGAACACTGTCCGAATGCCAAGCTGGTCCTCGATCGCTTTCACATCGTCAAGGCTCTCAATGCCGCCGTTGACGAGGTCCGTAAGGACCAGTGGCGTAAAGCTGCCCCGGATGAGCGCAAAGCCATGAAGGGCCTCCGATGGCTCCTCTACCGGCACTCAGCGACACGCTCCAGAGGGGATACTCGGACACTCAAAGCACTGGAGAAGGCGAACTACCGAATCTATAGAGCCTGGAGACTCAAGGACGAGTTCGAGCAGTTCTGGGAATACAAAGCGCCCTGGGCTGCCGAACGCTTCCTGAAATGCTGGACGACGTCCGCACTCAGAAGTCGACTTGAACCCCTGCGAAAGTTCGTCAGGACCCTGCGACAGCACTTCTTCGGCGTCCTCGCATTCGTGAACACGCGTCTTACCAACGCCATCGCCGAAGGCCTCAACCGAATCGTCCAAATCGTCAAGAACCGAGCCAGCGGATTCCGCACACTCGACGCATTCAACGATATGATCTTCCTTACCGTCGGAGACATAAACATCCCTGAGCAGATTCCGAAGAGGTTCCGCACACTCTAACCGCGCCCCCATGCCAGGAACCACGGCACCTTCACCCACTTCATCTCGTTGAGAGATCCGGATATAGCCAAAATGAAGTCTCTTCTGGAACCTTCGGTCGGCCCCGCGTGGTCTGGATGACTCGTTGTCATACCCATCTCCCTCGTTGTGGGTTGTCGTTGCGGGACTCCTCTTTTCCTGGGATTAGACGCACCAACCGTGGTGTTGTTGCGGAGTCGACATCGGAAACCGTGAACCAGGACCACGATCTAACTTCCTGGATGTCAGATGCAGCAGGGGAAAGCGTGAGAAACTAAGTCGGGCCCCTGGATTCGTAGGAAGGTCTGATCTGGCTGGGCCCCGGCTGCCGAATAAACAGAAGGCGATCAGGCGATGGACGGAGAACGGCATCGGACCTCACTTCATATCACGATGGTCTCTTCCCGATCGGGGCCGACGGAGATGATGGAGTAGGGAACGCCTGAGAGTTCGGTGATGCGGTTGAGATAGCTCTGCGCGTTTCCGGGGAGATCGTCAAAAGAGCGAGCGTCTGTGGTGTCGGTCTGCCAGCCGGGCAGTGTTTCATAGACGGGCTCGCATTCTGCGAGCATGTTCAGATCGCCGGGAAAGTGGTCGATACGTTGACCATTCCGAGTGTAGTGCGTGCAGATCTTGATCTCTTCGATCTGATCGAGGATGTCGAGCCGGGTGACGGCGATGCTCGACAGACCGTTGACGCGAGCCGCCATGCGAACGATAACGAGGTCGAGCCAGCCGCAGCGGCGGGGGCGACCGGTCGTGGCGCCATACTCGTGACCGATGTCCCGAATGCGATCTCCCATCTCGTCGTGAAGCTCGGTCGGGAAGGGTCCGTTGCCGACGCGTGTCGTGTAGGCTTTGACAACACCGACGACTTCGTCGATCCGCGTGGGGCCGATCCCGGATCCGGTGCACGCGCCGCCCGCAGTGGTATTGGATGAGGTGACGTAGGGATACGATCCGTGGTCGACGTCGAGGAGCGTGCCCTGCGATCCCTCGAATAGAATACCCTTTCCGGCTTTGAGGGCTTCATCCAGGTAGACGGATGTGTCAATGACGTAGGGTCTCAGGCGCTCTCCGAAGGCGACATATTCTTCGATGATGGGGGCTTCGGGCAACGGCTCCGCACCGTAGACTTTGGTGAGGATTTCGTTTTTCTCGGCGAGGTTGGCACGTACTTTCGATGAGAAGATGTCGGAATCGATGATATCCATGACCCGAATACCCGTCGAGCGATTGATCTTGTCGTAATAGGTCGGACCGATGCCACGGAGCGTCGTTCCGATGGCGCCTTCGCCGATTTTTTCTTCGGTCGCTTTTTCGACGGCTTTGTGATAGGGCATGACGATGTGGGTCCGTTCGCTCACGAACAGTCGGCCCTCGGTGCTGATGCCCTTTTCCTCGAGTTCGTCTATTTCCTGGAATAGCGCGCCCGGGTCGAGGACGACGCCATTCCCGACGACACACGTTTTGTCCGGATGAACGATACCGGCGGGGATCAGGTGGAATACGAACTCCAGGTCGCCGACTTTGATGGTATGTCCCGCGTTTGCCCCCCCCTGAAAACGAACGACGACATCCGCTTCGGCCGTGAGATAGTCGACGATTTTCGCTTTTCCTTCATCGCCCCACTGGGCGCCTAGAACAATTCGAACTGACATGGTTACTTCCTCTGTCTCGTTGAAGTGCCCTCGCCGTTGAGTTTCCATAACTTGGACGGGTGCAGGGGAGAGGGGGAGAACGGGGGATGTTTCTTCACAGCTCGACCTGTTTGGCCCAGAGCACGAGTGGATCGGCTTCGATCTTTTTCAGAACCTCTGGTGTGATGGGTTCGTCGACGTTGAAGACCATGATTGCGTCACCACCGCGGCTCTCACGACCGAGGGCCATGTCGGCGATGTTGATGTTCTGCTCCGCGAGCAGCGTGCCCATCCAACCGACCACACCCGGTTCGTCCTTGTTGCAGCAGATGAGCATGTGCCCTTCGAGCTTTGCCTTGACCTCGTAGGCGTCGATGCTGATGAGGCGTGGATCGCGCTTGCCGAAGACGGTCGCGGTGACGGTGGTCGTTTCGGTCGAAGTTTCCGCCTGAACGGTGATGAGGTTGACGTAATCGGGCTGGCTGGTGCTTCGTCTTTCCTCGATCTGAACACCCCGCTTGCGTGCGAAAACGGGCGCGTTGACGTAGGTGACGGGCTCGTCCGACAGGCCAGACACGGCCCCTCTGAGGACGGCAGCGGTCATGGGGGACGTCGCGTGTTCAAGCACTTCGCCCTGGTAATCGATCGTCATCTTCTTGAGCGAGCCGTCGCTGAGCTGTGAGATCAGCGCACCGACGCGATCTCCGAGGACCATGTAGGGCTGGATCGTTTCGAACACAGCGGGGTCGACGGCGGGCAGGTTGATGGCGCCCTGAACCGGGTTTCCGCTGAGCGCATCCAGGACGGAGGCCGCGATCTGACGCGCGACTTTCTCCTGCGCCTCGAGTGTGGACGCGCCGAGATGGGGTGTCGTGATGACCTCGTCGCGAAGGGCGAGTGGATAGTCCGGGGGTGGGGGCTCGTCCTCGAACACGTCCAGGGCGGCGCCGGCGACTTTGCCGGATTCGATTCCGCGAAGGAGGGCGGGTTCGTCGATCAGGCCCCCACGGGCACAGTTGAGGATTCGGACGCCGTCCTTGCATCGGCCGATCGCGTCGTCGTCGATGAGGTGGTGTGTTTCCTTGATGAGCGGCGCGTGCAGGGTGATGTAGTCGGATTCGGCATAGATTTCGTCGTTCGATGCGAGCTGAATGTTGTTCTGCTCCGCCATTTCGGATGAGAAAACAGGGTCGAAGGCGAGGACGCGCATGCCAAAAGCCCGAGCACGCTGTGCCACCTGCAACCCGACCCGGCCGACTCCGATGATGCCGAGAACTTTCCCTTCGAGTTCTACGCCCGTGTAGGTTCGACGGTCCCATTTCCCCGACTTGATCGATGCCGTGGCCTGCGGAATGTTGCGTGACAGGGCCAGCATCATGGCGACGGTATGCTCGGCAGTGGAGATCGTGTTTCCATCCGGTGCGTTGAGGACGATGATGCCGCGTTCGGTGGCCGCGTCGATGTCGATGTTGTCGATACCTGCGCCGGCTCGACCGATTGCACGCAGGGCGATCCCGGCTTGGATAACCTCTCGCGTGACCTGCGTCGCGCTCCTGACGATCAGACCCTCGTATTCTCCGATGATAGACAGGAGCTCCGATTCGGACAGACCGGTCTTTTCGTCAACTTCGAGTCCGGCCACATTCAGGATGTCCTGCCAGCCATTGGCGAGTGAATCGGAGATCAAGATTTTCATTCTCTTCGAGAACCTCAAAAACTTGCCACTGAGATCACTGAGAACACGGAGGGGGCAGCAGAGCTACTTGGCATCCAGACCCTATCGGGGAGTCCGTTTGGTGATAGTCCAAAGCCGAGTTGTGACCAGCTGAACGGGCTCCGAGACTCATTAAACGAAATACACGGTCCGCTCGGCCACGTGCTCCGCACGGGGGCGAGGTTTCCGATTGCTAGGCTGCCAGCATCTCCTGCGCGGCAGATGTGCCGGCCCCACTCTGGATGGCGATACCCATTTCACTCAGGACGATCTCCAACGCGTACAGGGCATCGAGAAGGTCTGCGTCTTCGACATAGCCTAAGTTCGAGAGGCGAATGAGCTTTCCTCTCAGGTGAGCGAGTCCGCCACCCACGACGATCCCGTGTCGCGCTCGCAAGCGTTCCGTCAGTTCGAGCCCGTCGATGGATTCGGGGAGCGCGATTGCGGTGAGTACGTTCGACGGTATTTCGGCGAACAGATCGAGACCGATCTCGGTCGTGGCTTTGCGCACAGCTCCTGCCTGTCGTGCGTGACGCGTGCGGACATTCTCGATCCCTTCTTCGCCGATCATGTCGAGAGCGGCCCTGGCACCGACGAGTAAGGTAACGGGCAGCGTGAACGGACCGCGTCCTTCTTCGAGCGACTGCCGATACAGAGAGAGATCGAGATAATGTTTAGGCAGGTTCGACGTTGTCGCTGCTTCCCTGGCCTGTGACCCGAACGTGATGATGGCGAATCCGGGCGGAACCATCAGACCCTTCTGTGAGGCCGTGACGGCGATGTCGACGTTCCAATTTTCAGTCGGCAGCGTGTGGGCACAGACACTGGAGACGCCGTCGACGATGAAGAGTGCGTCGGATTCAGCCACAATTTTTCCGAGGGTCCCGATGTCGTGCAACACACCTGTGGACGTTTCGGAGTGGGTTGTGAGAACAGCGCGCGCTTTCGGATTCGCATTCAGCGCATCCTCGACGGCCTCGGGATCGACTGCGGCGCCCCAGGGGGCTTCGACGGCAACGACGTGAATCCCGTAGGCTTCGCAGATCTTGTCCCAGCGCTCGCCAAAATTCCCCGCCCGGGCGACGATGACGGTGTCCCCCTCGGAAAGGGTGTTGACGACGGCGGCCTCCATTGCGCCTGTCCCGGAGGTCGCGAGCAGGAAAATCTCGTGCTCGGTCGGAAAAACAGGCTTGAGATCGTCGACCACGCTCGTGAGCAGCGCGGGAAAGTCGGGCCCCCGGTGATAGACGATCGGGCCAGCCATGGCTGCCTGGACACGTTCCGGAATGGGCGTTGGCCCGGGGACGAAGAGTTTCATATGAGCATTGAAAATAGAAAATAGAACATGTTAAGGTCGCGGCGTGTGTATTCTGGTAACGGACCATCCTCAAGCTTTCCGCCGCGCCGCGTCAATGACACATGTTCAATACGCACAGAGCTATAATCAAAAGGTGTGGAAAAAGAGAAAGGGCGACCCTACCCTTCCCGTGAGATAGTTGATTCACACAAAACCGGGTGAGAGGCCCGGTTGGGAAGGAGGATCGCCGTGAAGGAACATACGCATAGAGCCCCATTGAAGTCCATGCCGACGTGGGAGACGGTTGACGATTGGATCCGTGAAGAGATCCAGGGCCGGTTCCAGTCCATTCTGGAGGAGGAGGCGACCGCGTTCTTGGGCCGGTCGTGGTATGAGCGCCGAGCCGAGGTCGATAGCTCCAGGGGCTACAGGAACGGCTACGGCAAGCCCCGGCGTCTCTCGACGAGCTGCGGAACGATCAAGGTCCGGCGTCCCCGGGTTCGTGGTCTGGAAGAGCGGTTTGAAAGCCGCATCCTCCCCCTGTTCGCCCGGAGAACCAGGGCCATTGGAGATCTGCTTCCCGACCTTTATCTCCACGGTCTCTCCCAGGGCGACTTCGAGTTGTCTTTGCGTGCGCTGCTCGGTGATGGCGCGCCGCTTTCGCCGACCTCGATCGCTCGTCTTCGAGGGAAGTGGGAGGTCGACTTCCAGGACTGGAAAGAAAGGCGTCTGGATAATCGCGAACTGGTCTACGCCTGGGCTGATGGCATCTACGTCAAAGCCGGGCTCGAGCGCGAGAAGGCGTGTCTGCTGGTCGTGATCGGCGCGATGAGCGACGGCAGCAAGGAGATCCTGGCGATAGAACCCGGTTATCGAGAGTCTACAGAATCCTGGCTCACGGTGCTCCGGGATCTCCGGGATCGCGGGCTCGAACATCCTGTCCTGATCGCCGCGGACGGGAATATGGGCATCTGGGCGGCCGTTGATCAGGTCTGGCCAGAGAGCCGGCAACAACGGTGCTGGAACCACAAGATCCTCAACGTGCTCGACAAGGTCGCCAAGCGTGCACAGGCTGAAGCCCGCGCACTGCTCGTCCAGATCCCCTATGCCGGCACGAAAAAGGAGGCCGAGAAGCTCCGGAAACGCTTTGCCGCACGGTATCGCTCACAGTTCCCTGCCGCCGTGGAGACGCTCGAAAGAGACTGGGATCGGATGGTCACGTTCTACGACTTCCCGAAGGAACACTGGAAACACCTGAGAACCACGAACGTCGTCGAGAGCCCCTTTGCTTCCGTTCGGCTTCGCACAAACGCCGCCAGGCGATTCAAGAAAGTCAGGAACGCCACGGCTCTCATCTGGCGTACGCTCAAGGTCGCAGAGAGCCGATTCAGGAAACTCACCGCGCCACACTTGCTACAACAAGTCTACGATCAGAAACACTCAACCGGACCGCAGGTCGAAGCCGGGAAGATGGCCGCCTGATTTCTTTTACACACCTATTGACCTGAGCTCATACGCACATCTTAAAATGTTCAATGTCAATGTCCTCGGGCGTCGATGGGCCACGTTTCGGTCCATTGGCCCGAGCTGTCGATGACGTAAGCTTCGTCCCACATGTTGACGGTGGTGCAGACGTGCGCGGGCACGAGGTAGAGGACGTCGCCGACACGCGGGGGCTCCTGGCCCTTCGGCCAGCGAAGGAGCTGATGCTCTTCGTTTCGAATCAGGAATTCCGGTTCACCGTCCAATCCGAGGATACGGAAGTGGGGGGCCGGGGTGTCGGGTGCGACGGATTTGTTCCCCGCGTCGAGGGTGACGAGGTCATCGGCCGGTCTGCTGAGGACGCGTGAGATGATGAGCGCCGCCCACTTGAACGGGAATTCGAGAAAATCGCCGTAGCCGGTGTCCCACAATGTCCAGGTACCGGGCGAGACGGTGTCGACGGCCGCCTCGCGGGCGGAGACGTCGAACCCGCGCGATCCGGATGCCACGACTTCGTTGATGGGGATGCCGGCTTCCTCGATGAGGCTGCGGGTCTCCACGCCGAGGTCAATCGAAGCCTTGGCTTCCTGTTGCCGCTCTTCATCCGGCCCGCCGCCGACGTGGCCGTCGTAGACGTGCAGACCTTTGAAGGTCAGCCCCGGCGCATCGTGAATGAGACGGGCAAGCTTGAGACTCGGTTCACCGGGGGTCGATCCGGTTCGGTTGAGTCCCGTGTTCAGGTCGATGAGTACGCCAACGGTGACGTCGGCGGCCTGACACGCTTCGCTGAGGATGGCGATGGCGCCGGGGTCGTCGGCGATGATTTTGAAGTCGACGTCGGGGTGAGTCCGACGCAACTCGATGATGCGATGGATCTGGGGGCCGACGATGTGATAGGCGATGACGATGTCCTTCGCGCCGACACCCGCGAGCATGGCCGCTTCTTTGGGCGTCGCGCATTTGAACTTGGTGACCCCCGCTGCCATTTCCATTCGTGCGATCTGTGACATTTTGTGGGTCTTGATGTGTGGACGCAGCCCGCCGTATCCTCCGACGATATTTCCCACGGTTTTGATGTTGTGTTCGACGAAATCCCGATAGACGACGAGCGCGGGTGAGACAATTTCGTCGATGTTGGCGATTCGGTAGTCAGCGAGTGATGACATCTTCGATCCAGTCGAGAAGTTCGTGACGCCCCGCTCCCGTGGTGGCGGAGAAGGGCACGATCGGGATATCTCCGATCTGTGCGACGATACGCTCAGTTTGGGCGAGACGATTTCGACCCTTGTTCTTGGATAGCTTGTCGATCTTCGTCGCGACGAGGAGAAAACGACGTTCGCCACTCGCGAGGTAGTCGACCATGTTCAGATCTTCGGGGGTGGGATCGTGACGAGCGTCGATGAGGTGCACGACACCCCGCAGCTTCTGACTCGTTTCCAGATAACCGTTGACCAGGGATGCCCACTGTCTGCGTTCGGTCTTGGATCGTTTCGCGAACCCGTAGCCGGGCAGGTCGACGAAGTGCACGTTGCGGTTGATGAGGTAGAAGTTGAGTGTTCGTGTTTTGCCGGGTGTGTTGCTCGTCTGAGCCAGCGACTTCCTATTCATCAATCGATTGATGAGCGAAGACTTCCCGACGTTCGACCGGCCGGCGAAAGCGACTTCGGGAAAGTCTTCGTGGGGGAGCTGATCGAGTCGGCCCACGCTGGTGACGAACTCGGATTGTTGAACCTGAAGGGCCACCGGCGGCCTCGGTTTTCGGACAAAACAAAACCGGGGTCGGGAAACCCCGGGCGCGTCATCGACGGGCGAAGGCCTTGATCAGGCGCGCTTCTTTTTCTCGAGCTTGAGGAAGGCTGTTTTCGGATTGCTGATGAGGTCTTCGGTCACGATGATTTCCTTCGGACCGCCCTCCGTCGGCAGGTAGTACATCAGGTCGAGCATAACGGACTCGAGAACGGCTCGCAGGCCTCGAGCACCCGTGCCTTTCGTCACGGTGCTTTCGACGACGGTGTGCAGGGCGGACTCGTCGAAAGTGAGTTCGACACCATCCATTTCGAACAACTTCTGGAACTGCTTGGTGATGGCGTTCTTTGGCTCGGTGAGGATACGAAGCAGCGCGTCTTCGTCGAGGCTGTCGAGGGCACAGACGACGGGGAGACGACCGATGAGTTCGGGTATCAGTCCGTATTTAATGAGGTCTTCGGGTTCGGCCTCGGCGAAGATCTGTCCGATCGTTTTATCGTCTCGTTGAACCTTGTCTGTCGCGAACCCCATCGTCTTGCGTCCGATGCGCGCACTGATGATGTCGTCGAGGCTGTCGAAGGCGCCACCGCAGATGAACAGGATGTTCTTCGTGTTGACCTGGATCAGCGGCTGTTCGGGATGCTTTCGCCCACCCTTGGGTGGAATGCTGGCGATCGTCCCTTCGAGCATTTTGAGCAGCGCCTGCTGAACACCCTCGCCCGATACGTCGCGTGTGATTGAGGGATTCGCCGATTTGCGGGAGATTTTATCGATTTCGTCAATGTAGAGAATGCCCATCTCGGCGCGTTCGACGTCGTAGTCGGCGGCCTGCAACAGTCTCACGAGAATGTTTTCGACGTCTTCGCCGACGTAGCCCGCCTCGGTGAGGATGGTGGCATCGGCGATGGAGAAAGGCACCTGGAGGATGCGTGCGAGCGTCTTGGCGAGTTCGGTTTTGCCGACGCCGGTCGGTCCGAGCAGGAGGATGTTGCTTTTCTCGAGTTCGACGTCGTCGGTGGTGACCTTGGACTGGATACGCTTGTAGTGATTGTAGACAGCGACGGATAACGAGCGCTTGGCCTGCTCCTGGCCGATGACGTATTCGTCGAGCTGCGACTTGATTTCGGCTGGCTTGGGAAGATCCTTGTGAAGGTGGACGGGCTTCTGCTTGACGTCCTCCATCAAAACTTCGTTGCAGAGCTTGATGCATTCGTTGCAGATGTGGACGCCGGGTCCGGTGACGATCTTTTCGACTTGATCGGCACGCTTGCCGCAGAACGAACAGCGGATTTCGGCTTTGGAGGAGCGTCGCTTCATGGGTTATCCCGAGAGAAGCCGATACGCGGTCGTTTTAGGATTCCTCGTCGTCATCATCGCCACTCGAATTGGGCTGAAGTACCTCGTCGATTACGCCATAGTCCAACGCTTCTTCGGCTGACAGGAAGAAGTCGCGGTCGGAGTCTTTGGCGATGCGTTCCAGATCCTGGCCCGTACACTCGGCGAGCAGGTTGTTCAGTCGGTCGCGGTACTGCAGAATCTCTTTTGCGTGGCGTTCGACGTCGGATGCCTGACCACCCGCGCCACCCATGGGCTGGTGTATGAGGATTCGGGAATTGGGCAGCGCCCGTCGCTGACCATTCGTACCACCGGCCAGCAGTATGGCTCCCATGCTGAAAGCCTGGCCGACACAGATCGTCTCGACCTCGTTTGTGACATATTGCATGGTGTCGTAAATGGCCAGTCCTGCCGTAATACTTCCCCCCGGCGAATTGATGTAGAGCGAAATCCGTCTGTCGGGCGTCTCGGCCGTGCAGAACAACATCTGCGCGATCACGAGGTTGGCGATCGTGTCGTTGATCGGCGTACCGATGAAGATGATGTTATCGCGAAGCAGACGCGAGAAAATATCGTAGGTCCGCTCACCGCGTCCTGTCTGTTCCAGTACCATCGGAACCAAAGCCATGTTCAACTACCTACACTTTCTATTGTAAAGAAAACCTGAACACAAAGGCGCTAAGACGCGAAGGAGAACCAGAAGGTGTAGAAGGGCCTCTCAACCCCCTTAGGGTTCGGAATAAATAAACGGTCGATCTCAATGTTGAGCCATTGGCCGGATCGTGTAGTTCCAGTCGCCGTGGAAATCGTGCGGAGTGAGATCGATTTGGGTCATCTGTTCATCGGTCACCTTGACCCCGTTAGGGTAGGGTCGCTTGTCGATCTCGGAGCGTACTCGGAGACCGGCTTGAGTGGTCGTTCCGGCAATGAGATTCACGGTTGCAGCCAGGCTGACCAGGGGCTTGCCTCGCCAGTTCATAGCGATGAAGGAGAACAGGCGATGTTCGATCTTGTTCCACTTACTAGTGCCAGGAGGGTAGTGGCATACGGTGATCGTCAGGCCAGTGCGATTCGCAAAGCGCTGCAGCTCCCACTTCCACAGCCGCGTCTTGGCGCCGTTGCTGCCGCCTGCGTCCGCCGTGATTAGCAGATGCGTCGAAGTGCCGTAGGCGGGCCGTCCCATGTTCTTCCACCAACTTCGGATCGCATTCACGGCGAAGCTGGCCGTGTCGTGATCGATACCGACACTTACCCAGCCTTCATCACGGCTCAGATCATACACTCCATAAGGGATCGCCTTGCCCTGAGCAGGCACTATGAAATCGTGTACCTTCACACGCTCCGGGTCTCCCTTGGGTCGCCATTCTCGGCCAGGATTCTTGAAGTCGCCGATCAACTCTTTCTTCTTGGTGTCCACCGAGATAACGGGAAGGCCCTGCTGCTGCTGCTGGCTAATCCGATCATCGAGGTAAACGAACTGAGCGTCCCGATCCGGGTGTGCAGATCCCTCCCTTGTCTTCCGATTCGCCTGCAGCGTGTAATCGTGTTCGTGCAGGAGATTGGCAACGATCCTGGGGCTCACCGAATGCCCCATCGCTTGCAACTCGGCGGCCAGTTTGCGAGTGCTCTTCGATGTCCATCTCAGAGGATTGTCGTCAGGCGACCCCGCAGTCGTTGGCTCGACCAGATCATTCAGGTCCTGCCACAGCGTCGGGTCCGTGTCGGCCTTCCGCTTACGACCGCCGCCTGGACGCCGGATGCGAGCCGGGTCCAAAGGTTCGTCCGACCTCAACTCCTGAATGCCACGAAAGATCCGCTCTCTGGACATTCCTGTCGCCAGAGCCACAATCGCGATCCCACCGTGACCCAACGCTTCGGCTTCCGTGGCGGCCCACAGACGACGCGTGCGTTCCGTCAGCACCGGAGCCAAGGCTTCATACTTCGTTCGGAGAGTTTCGACGTCCACACTCCGAGCGTAAGATCATTACCTTGAAAAGTGCAGCACTTATTTCGTGGCAAACCCTAAGCTGTGTCTTTCTTCGTGTCTCGCGAGTTCGTGTTGCTCTTATTCCCCGACGGTCTCTTCGACGTCTTCCACTTTTGCGTTTTCGATCAGGAGGTCGAAGACCTTGTCGTCGCGCAATTCGGACTGGATGCGGTCGAGCTGCCCCGATCGGCTGAGGATCTGGCGAATCCGGGAGCCTTCGACGTTGTGCCGTTCAGACATGGCTTCGAGATGTTTGTCGACGTCTTCTTCCGTCACTTCGACGCTTTCGTGTTCCGCGATCGCCTCAATGAGAAGGTAGCGTTTAACACCTCGCTCTGCCCCCGCCCGTCCCTCCGTGCGAAAGGCCTCTTCGTCGATTTCCTGGCCCTGTCGTTCCCGTTTGATCGATTCGATCATGTTCTCGATGTAATTGTCGACCATGCTGTCGGGGACGTCGAACGGGTTCTGCGCGATCAGCTCTTCAACGATGTTTTCGACGAGTCGGTTGCGTGACGCGGAATCGGCTTGCCCCTGAATGTCGTCGCGGATGCGCTGTCTGAGAGCTTCGAGAGACTCGAAGTCGCCCAGATCCTTTGCGAACTCGTCATCCAGTTCGTGGAGTTCGCGCTCGCGAATCTCCTTGGCGGTGACTCGGAATTTCGTCGTGTGCTCGTGTGACTCACCATCTTCGTGCTCGTGCGTGTGAGCGTAGTCGACGCTTCGTTCATCGCCAACGGATAGACCCACGAGCTGGTTGTCGAGATCGTGGTTCGCGTTTGGACCGCCGATCAGGAAGACGCGATCTTCCTGCTGTTGTCCCTGCACGGGATTCCCGTCGTCATCGAGTTCGACAAAGTCAGCGACCAGCACGTCCCCGAGTGCGGCGGGGCGATCAACACTCGTTTCCGTGGCGTTCTGCTCGCGCATCATGTGAAGACGTTCATCGACCTGCTCGTCGCCGATCTTGTAGACCGGTCGGACGACTTTGAGCTTCTTGTAGGCTTTGACTTCGATGTCGGGCTTAACGTCGACCGAGGCCCTGAACTTGAGGGGTTCACCATCTTCGTAGGAAGCGTCTTCGATTGTGGCCTGCGAAACCGGAGTTATGCCCTCGGCCTGACTGGCTTCACGATAGAACTCTTCCTCGGTCTTGCTCAGCACTTCTTCGAGAATGGCGGGCCCGAAGCGGGATTTGACCACGCTTACGGGCACCTTACCCTTCCGGAAACCGGGCAAATTTAGAGACTTGCTGTAGGATTTGTAGGCCTCTGCAAGTCTCTTCTTGACGTCATCCGCCGAGACTTCGATATCGAGCGTTTTGCGCCACGATCCCGAATCCGTGACTTCGACTTTCATGCAGCCTGATAACCTTCCTGAACCTACCCTAACAAGAGCCCCTCTGGCTCTGTAAGGTTGGTGAAATCAACACGATAGACCGAGTGACACATTCGCCACTGAACGGGAAATGATACATAAATGGCCGTAGTATGTCAATTCTCTCAGGTTCGCCTCGCGTGGATGCGCTCACTCTTTTGAGCCCGTGGGCGCCCCTGAATCCGCCTTGACCTCGCCAATCGCCCCACGTTTCTTTGCGCGTCCGGTAACCTCCGCTTTTTAACTAAACCTTGGTAAGCCCCCGGCTCTGCCGGGGAGACTCCCAGAGTTTGACAGTTCCAGAAATATGTAAGAGCCTCCCTTGCCGTGGACCGCTCAAAGCACACGGAAGGAAGGCTCTCTAATGAACAACGTAAGGAGTCTACGTCACACGGTTTGGGAGTGCAAGTATGACGTTGTTTGGGTTCGGAAGTATCGTAGAAAAGTGTTGTATGGTGAAATTCGTCGCTATCTGGGCGAGGTGATTCGGGATCTGGCCGCACAGAAGGAATGCCGTGTGGAAGAGGGTCACCTGCGATCCGACCATGTGCACACGCTGATTTCGATCCCGCCGAAGCACTCAGTAGCTCAGACGGTAGGGTTCATCAAAGGAAAGAGTGCGATTCACATTGCTCGGAACTATCTGGGACGCAGGTCGAACTTCACCGGGCAGCATTTCTGGGCAAGAGGCTACTGGGTCTCCACCGTTGGCAAGGATGAACAGACGGTTCGGGAGTATATCCAGAACCAGGAGCGGGAGGACCGGCGTCTCGACCAGCTCAACATTTTCAGGTAATCGCCACCTTTAGGTGGCGCTTGGTTTCCAACCGCTTTGAGCGGTTCACAAGTTTTCAAGCCTCCGGCTTTGCCGGAGGTCATGACTGTCTTACACGATTTGGACCGTTTTTTTGGCGTCGATCGAGTCGAATTTCGCTCCGCTGGATTGGGCGGTGGTGATCGTCTATCTCGGGGCGACGGTGTGGATCGGCGTCAAGGCCAACCGTCTCGTTCGGGGGATGGCCGACTATGTGGTCGCCGGCCGTCGTCTGAAGAGCGCGCTGGCGGTGGCGACGATGATCGGTAGCGAGCTGGGTCTGGTGACGGTCGTCTACTCCGCGCAGAAGGGCTTTACGGGGGGATTTGCGGCCTTCCACATCGGGCTGATCGCCGGAGTGGTGACGCTTCTGGTGGGGATGACCGGGTTCATCGTCGTGCCGCTGCGATCGATGGGAGTAATGACGATTCCGGAGTTCTACGAGCGTCGGTTCAGCCGAGGCGTGAGGATCGCCGGTGGCCTGATTCTGTCGCTGTCCGGAATCTTGAACATGGGGTTGTTCCTGAAGGCCGGTGCGATTTTCGTGACGGCGTTGACAGGGTTGCGCGATCCGGTGTGGGTCAGTGTGGTGTTGCTGGTGCTGGTTCTGATCTACACGGTGCTGGGTGGGATGGTGTCGGTCGTTCTGACCGATTATGTGCAGTTCGTCGTTCTGTCTTTCGGATTGCTGGCCGCGTCGGTGTTGGCTGTGACACATCTTGGATGGGACCGGATCGTCGAATCCGTGACTTACGTACACGGGCCTTCGGGGTTCGATCCGTTGATCGAAGGCAGCGGGTTCGGGCCGACGTATGTGATGTGGATGATTTTTACGGCGGGGCTCGTCTCGTGTGCCGTCTGGCAGACGTCGGTGATGCGCGCCTGTGCGGCGGAGAGTGTGGATGTCGTGCGCAGACTGTATCGATGGTCCTCGATCGGGTTTCTGATCCGCTTCGTGGTGCCCCAGTTTTTGGGGATCTGCGCGCTGGCCTACCTGTTGGATCACGAGGTGGGACGATCGATGTTCTTCGACGATGGCGGGCCGACGTCCGATCCGATGGCGAGTCTGCAGGCGATGCCCGTCTTTCTGGGTCAGCTTCTGCCAACTGGGTTGATCGGACTGATCGGCGCGGGGCTGCTCGCCGCGTTCATGTCGACGCACGACAGCTACCTGTTGTGCTGGTCTTCGGTGCTCGTGCAGGATGTGATTGCACCGATTGCGGGTGACCGACTGACCGATCGTGTGAGGCTGCTGCTGACTCGAGTGTTGATCGTCGTAATCGGCATCTTTCTGCTGGTGTGGGGGTTGTGGTACGAGCTGGGACAGGATCTGTGGGATTACATGGCGGTGAGTGGCGCGATTTACTTCACGGGTGCGTTCGCCCTGTTGTTGACGGGGCTGTATTGGAAACGTGCGAACACTGTCGGCGCGTATCTCGCGATGGGCGCCGGATGCTGCGCCGTCCTGGGTCTGGGACCTGTGAAGGCGGCCGCCGGCCTGAATGCGTGGACGGGGGCGGAGATCGGGTTGGCGACGACTGGTCTGTCCCTGGGGCTGATGATTCTCGCCGCGCTTGTTTTCCCGATGCGAAAGGCGGTCTGACGTGTGGGCGACGTTTTGGGGTCTCTTCCTGTTGGTCAGTCTGGCGATCTTCGCAGGTGTTGCGATTGTGGTGACCGTGCGCGGGTTTGGTGAGGCGAGGGCGTTGCTCGGGCGTGGAGACGATCAGGATGAGGGGTCTGGAGCCGACGGCTGATGCCCTTTGCAGTCGAGAACGGGGACGTAGGGGTAGCGGGGGAAAGCCGGATCGGTTTCGGATAGTCGGCAGAGCAGGAAAGTAGATCGCTCGGTTTCGACAACACGGGCGTGTCGGCACGTTTCGCAGAGATGGGTGGCGGATGCGGACATCTACTTTGAGTGATCGTCGGATGTAGGTTGTGAATTGCGTTAGAAGCTGTGCGGAAGCGCACAACGAGTTGCGTTTTCGCACCTGATCCGGCGGTTCCGCGTCAGTCCATTTCTCGACCTCCTACAACACGGCCTGGATTCCAGTCTGGCACGTGTCTTGCCCCATGGTTCTTGAGCAGGACGGTTAGAGGGATCTTTTCCTTGACACACTTTAGTGATGGTTGGACTTGTTGGCCCTGACTTCGGCTGCGCTCGCGAATCCTTTCGATGATCTGATCGGGATTCGGAGCGAGTCGATCCTCGAATACGATGCATCCACCGGCTCGTTGGAGCTGAAGAGCGAACGGTTTGGGAATACGAGGAATATACCTTTCGTCGATGCCGATCGCATACTCACCGTCCGCATTGCAAACGCACGTTTCGGGGCACAATATCGGATCGAGACCTCGGAGGGCATCGTCGCGCGCACGTCAGAGATTCGAGGCCTCAACGAGGCGATCGATTTGTTCACCGCGATGGCTGTTCCGTTCGCGTCGACGCTTCCCCGCGACATCGTGGCGCCACCCGACAAGGGTGGAGCACCTACGATGGATATTCTGGTCGACGAGGACGGCAATCCACGTCGTCTTTGGACATTAACAGAGGTGAGAAAGGTTCGTTTTGCAATTGCGAGAGAAATGGCGGCATTGACGGCAGAGGTGAACGACATCGGCCTGGACGTGACCGATTACACCGGTGCGACCATCAGGGGTTCGAACTTCCAGGAGTTATCCGATCTGAAAGGCGTCGAGGACATCGATCCCGAGCAGTCCCTTTCTGCACGAGTATACAACTTCACCACCCGGCTTCCCGCTGGTGCTCCGTCACTGAGAGATTTAATCGACTTCGTGAACGACGCAAACGTTTTGCTCATGGAAGCGAAAGCGATTCGAAATGTGAGGGAGTCACCTGGGTTTCTTAGCAAAAGGGATTCTCTTCTTGCCCGAATCGACAGAGCCACAAACCGCGCCAGCACGATGCAAGAGAATTTGGACGGCGTCCACGCGATTGTCGGGTTCGTTCAGGCTCTGGTCAACTACAAACAGGCCTCCATTCCCCAGGAGGACACTGCTCGACAGAAGAAGGTGGAAGTTCGCGAGAGCTATAATCATAAAGGTGTGGAAAAAGAGGAAAGGGCGACCCTACCCTTCCCGTGAGATAGTTGATTCACACAAAACCGGGTGAGAGGCCCGGTTGGGAAGGAGGATCGCCGTGAAGGAACATACGCATAGAGCCCCATTGAAGTCCATGCCGACGTGGGAGACGGTTGACGATTGGATCCGTGAAGAGATCCAGGGCCGGTTCCAGTCCATTCTGGAGGAGGAGGCGACCGCGTTCTTGGGCCGGTCGTGGTATGAGCGCCGAGCCGAGGTCGATAGCTCCAGGGGCTACAGGAACGGCTACGGCAAGCCCCGGCGTCTCTCGACGAGCTGCGGAACGATCAAGGTCCGGCGTCCCCGGGTTCGTGGTCTGGAAGAGCGGTTTGAAAGCCGCATCCTCCCCCTGTTCGCCCGGAGAACCAGGGCCATTGGAGATCTGCTTCCCGACCTTTATCTCCACGGTCTCTCCCAGGGCGACTTCGAGTTGTCTTTGCGTGCGCTGCTCGGTGATGGCGCGCCGCTTTCGCCGACCTCGATCGCTCGTCTTCGAGGGAAGTGGGAGGTCGACTTCCAGGACTGGAAAGAAAGGCGTCTGGATAATCGCGAACTGGTCTACGCCTGGGCTGATGGCATCTACGTCAAAGCCGGGCTCGAGCGCGAGAAGGCGTGTCTGCTGGTCGTGATCGGCGCGATGAGCGACGGCAGCAAGGAGATCCTGGCGATAGAACCCGGTTATCGAGAGTCTACAGAATCCTGGCTCACGGTGCTCCGGGATCTCCGGGATCGCGGGCTCGAACATCCTGTCCTGATCGCCGCGGACGGGAATATGGGCATCTGGGCGGCCGTTGATCAGGTCTGGCCAGAGAGCCGGCAACAACGGTGCTGGAACCACAAGATCCTCAACGTGCTCGACAAGGTCGCCAAGCGTGCACAGGCTGAAGCCCGCGCACTGCTCGTCCAGATCCCCTATGCCGGCACGAAAAAGGAGGCCGAGAAGCTCCGGAAACGCTTTGCCGCACGGTATCGCTCACAGTTCCCTGCCGCCGTGGAGACGCTCGAAAGAGACTGGGATCGGATGGTCACGTTCTACGACTTCCCGAAGGAACACTGGAAACACCTGAGAACCACGAACGTCGTCGAGAGCCCCTTTGCTTCCGTTCGGCTTCGCACAAACGCCGCCAGGCGATTCAAGAAAGTCAGGAACGCCACGGCTCTCATCTGGCGTACGCTCAAGGTCGCAGAGAGCCGATTCAGGAAACTCACCGCGCCACACTTGCTACAACAAGTCTACGATCAGAAACACTCAACCGGACCGCAGGTCGAAGCCGGGAAGATGGCCGCCTGATTTCTTTTACACACCTATTGACCTGAGCTCGTTCGCGAAGCCGAGTTGCTCATCGAACTGCTCGAAGACGTTGTGAAAGACCTGGAAGCCCAGTCTGTTAAAAGCTCAGCAAAGGACCTGAAAGGCAAACTTAGAACGGATCTCTTAGCGAGCTACGTAAGACTTCGTGCACACCATTTCGCCCTTCTTGCGGAGGACATTGGAGGTAAAGCAACACAGACCAAGATCGACCAGATCGAGGAGAGGATTTCGGAACTCAAGGGTCTTCTCAGTGATGTGCAGGACGCATCAGAAGAATTGCCACCGGCTGATGTGGCAGGTCTTGGACCACGCAAGAATGAACTCAAGAGAGAACGCGAAGCTCTGGTAGGAAAGCAGAAAGCAACGATTCCCTATGAAGCAGTCTCCGAGCTTGTGAAACACCGCGGCGGAGGACTGCAGGCCGACGTATTGTCTGAACCCGTCCTCGAGAGGTTCGAAGATCTTCGATCGATTTACTCAGATTCGATGTCCGTCGCGATTCTTCGGCAGGTCGTGATCGATCTCCAACTGTATCGAGAGGAGGACCTCACTTCTCTCCGCAATGAATTGCGGCGGTTGCACCAGGATATCGACAACACCAACATCCAAGTTCTCATATCAAACGTTGGTACACATCGGCGATCGGTCCAGGCGAAGGCACAGAACCTGAACCTTCCACGTGTGGCCCTCAATCTGAGGGTCCGACAGATGATCGAGGGACTCGTAGGACTCTACCGAAGTTCAAGCACGAGCCTCAATGTGGACCGTCACTTTGGGCCGTGGGACGGGAACCGTTTCATCGGTGTGAGGATCTTCGAGAAAGATGCGTTTGTGAAATCGACCGCGGCCAGCTTGACACCCTTCGCGTTTCCGGGTGCAGGTCTTCATCTGTTGGCCAGCGCTTCGGTGGACAGCCTGCTCACGAAGGCTCAGGCGGATTCCGTTCGTGCGAGATTAGCGACGGCTTCTGATGTGGCGGCGGACGGATTCCGAATGGTGGCCAGCGGCGGATTCGAAGTCCACAAGCGGCACCGCATCGGATTCGGAGGCGGGATCGTATTCGGGAATGCAGAACAGATCGAGTTTCAACTGGGCAACGTAGTTCCCGACACAATGATCCAGGACACGGAATCCAGATTTGTTCCCATAAGAACTGACTCGAGCGGACCGGTGACGTCGCGGCAGGTCTTTGCCAAGGAAGGAAATCTGAACTTCATAATGTCCCTTACAGTTTACCTTCGTAAGCTGGACACGTTTCCAGGTGGGGGACCTGGAAACGGCTTGCTCGCGGGCGTGCCTCTCGCCGCTCCGACAAAGAACTTGCTCCTCGGCCTTACGTACGAGCCGGTTCCCGGTTTCCAGTTCATGGTAGGACGGCAATACGTTTCAGAGACGGATTTCGGCCGTCTCGAGTCCGAAGATGTGATTTTGCATGACGCTCTCAAGGATCGTTTGACGCGCGCACTCGATACCAAGAAGAAAAACGGCTGGTTCCTGGGCATTGGCTTCGAACTGTCGGCATTCAATCGCATCATTGGACGTGACAAGGTGCAGAAGCCCGCGCCAGAACCAGAGCCCGAGCCTGAACCAGAGCCCGAGCCTGAACCAGAGCCCGAGCCTGAACCAGAGCCAGAACCTGAGCCCGAGCCCGAACCCGAACCAGAGCCCGAACCTGAGCCAGATCCGGACGCAGAGGCGGAGCTGGAAATGGATCCATAGCCAATCAAGAGTATTCTGAGCGCGAATGAGGGCCTATCACTGTCAGGGATGGGCCCTCGTTTATTAGGTGTTCACGAATTGACTCAGGCGCACAAGCTGAACATCTTTCGCGTCGCTCTACCGATTGGGAATCGGGGATTTCGAACGGGGATCCTCTTGATGTTGGCAGGGCTGGTGTAGTTAGGGCGTTCCCAGACTCTCTGGCGGAGCCGGCCTTATTCGTAACCGATTTGGCTTGATTGACAAACGGAAACGTGGAGAACCCATGAAGATTACGGATGTCATCGTGCACAACCTGACATACAAGACGAAACATCCTTACGCCAACTCCTTCATGTACAACAGAAGCAGATCCACAGCCGTGATCGAGGTTCGAACGGATAACGGCCTCGTGGGTTGGGGCGAAGGAGGCGCGCCGAGTCCGGGCGACATTGAAGCGCACGCGCTCGGACGTAGCCCTTTCGATTATGAGGTGATCTACGATGGGCTCGCCTCGCGTGGTCGAAATGCCCGTTCAGCCTGTGGCGTGGAGATCGCACTGTGGGACTTGATGGGTAAGGCGCTCGAGAAACCGGTCTACGAGTTACTCGGGGGGGCGCGCAGGACCGAGGCGACAGCCTACGCGAGTGGGCTTTTCAAGCTCGAGGGCGAAGACCACGTTCAGAGTCTCTATGACGAGGCGAGCCGCTACCGGGATATGGGTTTTCAAGCGGTGAAGATGAAGATCGGGTTTGGTCGAGACGTGGATGAGGCGATCGTCGCGTCCGTGCGGAAAGCGATCGGTCCGGACATCGAGCTGGCCGTGGACGCGAACTGCCGTTACGACGTGGCAACGGCGATCGATGTGGGTCGAAGGATCGATCCCTATGACATGCTCTGGTACGAGGAGCCGATCGTGCCGCAGGATGTGGACGGATATTGCCACATCAAACAGGCGTTACCGATGCGAATCGTGGGGGCCGAGGGTCTGGCCGGACTGCGCGCGTTTCGAGAGATCGTCCAACGCAGAGCCCTTCACGCCATCCAACCGGACATCAGCATCGCGGGTGGGTTTACGGAAGGACGACGCATCGGGGCCCTCGCTGCAGCCAACCACGTTCGCGTGATTCCACACAATTGGGGCGGCATCGTCCGGCTGGCGGCAACGCTGCATTGGCTGGCGACACTCCCCGACGATCCTGTCGCGCTCAATCTCTTTCCGTCTTACCTGGAATACGACATGACGGAGAACGGGATCCGTACCGATCTGTCGCCCACGACGTTCGACGCCGTAGATGGAATCGTGAAGATTCCGGATCGGCCGGGGCTGGGGGTGGAGGTGGATAGGGATGCGCTGGAGAGGCACGCGCGGTAGTCAGCACATACTACTGATGCAGCAAGGATTGTCATCCCGGCCAAGAAGCGTACCGGGGTGACAATTGGTTTTGTTCGGGGATTATGTTGGAGCACTCGTTTGAGGATACTCGGACATGAAAATCACTGACATCATTTTTCACGACCTCGATTACGAAGTGAAGCGGCGTTACCGGAACTGCTGCTCACCGTGGATCGGAAACCGTCCGGCTTCGATCGTCGAGGTGCTGACGGATAACGGGCTCGTTGGTTGGGGTGAGGGGGGAGGAGGTCTTTCGCCAGGGGAGATCGAGATGTACGCCCTCGGGCGGAGTCCGTTCGATTACGAGGTGATCTACGATGGGCTGAGTCGAGGGGGTCGACAGGGCAGCCGAGCGTGTGGTGTGGAGATCGCCCTTTGGGATCTCATGGGTAAAGCGTTGGACAAACCCGTACATCAACTGCTGGGAGGCGCCCGTAGAACGTCTGTGACGGCCTACGCGAGCGGGTTCTTTCAACTGGAAGGGCTCGACCACGTTCCGAGCGTGGTCGACGAGGCCAAACGCTGTCGGGATGCAGGATTTCGCGCCCTCAAGCTCAGAATCGGCTTCGGACGTGAGATCGACGAGCAGCTCGTCGGATTGGTTCGCGAGGCGGTCGGAGACGATGTCGGGATCGCCGGAGACGTCAACCGGGGCTACGACGCCCCGACGGCCATCGACGTCGGGAGGCGCCTGGTTCAGTATGACCTTCTATGGTACGAGGAACCGATCGACGATGATTTCGTCGACGGATACCTGGAGGTCAAGCAAGCCCTCCCGCTCCGCATCTCGGGAGCGGAGGGCCTGAGCGGGTTGCGGTCATTTCGCGAGATCATCCAGCGACGAGCCGTCGACGTGATCCAGCCCGACATCAGTCGAGCGGGTGGGTTTACCGAAGGACGGCGGATCAGCGCCCTGGCCTACGCGAATCACGTGGGAGTGATGCCGCACATGTTCGGTACCGTGGTTCGTCTGGCAGCGACGCTGCAATGGATCGCAACGTTGCCGGAGGATCCGGCCGGGCTTCACCCGCTACCGTGCTACCTGGAGCTGGATGTGATGGAAAACGGGCTGCGGACGGATCTATCGCCGACCGCGTTCGATCTACAGGACGGTGAGGTGATAATACCGGAGGGCCCGGGGCTGGGATTGGAAATCGATCGGGAGGCGCTGCGCCGGTTCGCGCGATGAGGAATCAGCTCGGCTGCTGCTTGAAGCTGTCGAGCTCGTGAACACCGGTCAGGGCTTCGCTGATCTTCTCGGCGGCGTCGACGAGCCGGACCAGCGTATCTAGCTTGATGGGTTTTTCGATCATGACATCCGCGCACATGGCCGTCTGTTCGGCAATGTCCTCCGGAAAGTGCCCGGAAATGACGGCGATCACGGCGTGCGGACACATGTTGCGGACCATGGAGAGGATGTCGAGGCCGCTCGCCCCGGGCATGCGGATGTCGAGCGTGATGAGGTCGTATTGCCCGTTGACGACCCTCCCCATGGCCTCTTCACCAGACCCGGCGATGTCCGGGTCGTTGATGCCACGAGTCTCCAGGACTTGGCAGAAGAAGTCGACGACGGCTTCATCGTCATCGACGATCAGAATCTTCATTCGATCCTCCGACAGGTCTGCCATCAAGCAACAGCATCGAGTGAGTACAGACGGAGTTGGGAGCCCGACGATCCGCCCGTGTGAATGGTGGTTTGGAAGGGTCTCTGATCGGAGCGCGTCCAGGGGATGTCCAAACGCCCCGTGTTCGGTAAGATGCGTGGAAAATCCGACCCGGTGACGATCAACGCGACCCGAGCACATTTCGGAAATTCGTAAGCAATGTGGCCCAAGTCAATCGTGATTCCGATCGACCCGCCAGGACGCAAGGCCTCTTTTTCTCGAATCCCTCGGCGTAGCAGCATCGAAAAGACCCCACGGTCAGACAGATTACGGCACCGTCCGCCTGCTCGACACAGAGTTTGCCGATCAGGTCCGCGTTCTCGGCGGTCGAGGAAACGGTCAGGTCGAGTCGGATAGGGCCTGCGATGGCACACGGTTCTGCCAAGGGGTCGCTCCTGAACAACAGGACGTCGTCTCGCGCGAGAATCGGTCGCTGGTCGATCGGGCCCCGTGGTTCCAGCCCCCAGTAGACGGGTCCGCCCAGTGTAGGGACGGGATTCGAGGGGTCGTTCTGCAACGAGATTTCATCGGGTCCTGAAGCACTCCGCAAGAGTCGGCCCCGTGACAGGTCGTAGGTGAGAGCCACGGCTTCTGGTGGGGGCCAATCGTCGAAAGACTCCCAGCGATTCCGGCCGAGGGAGAAAACCTTGACCGGCTTTTCCCGCGTCAACCCGTCATCGACGTCCCGTAGGTGCAGGTCTAAGAAGCGCAGCTCCTCGCCCCTGACGTCGAGGTCGGCGCGCGACCCGAATTCCCACTGACCGTAGTGCGTGCGGCCCGTCCGGGTGCTGTCGATGGTGGAATGTCCCCAG
Source organism: Candidatus Latescibacterota bacterium (assembly GCA_965198115.1). Classification (GTDB taxonomy): domain Bacteria; phylum Latescibacterota; class UBA2968; order UBA2968; family UBA2968; genus UBA6620. The sequence continues at coordinate 6,745,439 of OZ240241.1, forward strand.
GGTCCGATGAGCAGGTGTTGATTCTGGCGAGCGGCGGGCGTCACGTCGTCCTGGCGTATGTTTGCGTAGGCGTTGAACTGCCCCCGCGTGAGGTGATCGAACCAGCCCCCCGCGTGGATACCGGGTATCGCTACGCGCTCGTGCAAGCCGGCCTGATCGATCTCGCGCCAGTATTCGTCGTCGACGTCGTGCTCCGTCCAGGTGCTCAGAATGGGCGTTTCGAATCCGACGTGGCGGGCGATCTCTTCCGAAGAGCTGAGGCCGTGGAGGGCCGTCCAGTCGACGTGGTCGAGGGGAGGCTGTGTCCGGGTGCTGGCGTGCGTAAGTGACCAGCGAATGGCATTTCCGAGTGCGAAGCAGCCATCGTAGCGCAGCCAGTCTCGGAACCAGGACCCGGGAGCGACGGACGGTGCGATGCAGCGCAACGCCTCGTGACCACTGGCTGCCGCGGGGACCTGGACGATGCCGAGGTAACTGCGGCCCCACATTCCGATTCGCCCGTTGCACCACGATTGATTCGCGATCCAGTCGAGGGTCGATTGACCGTCTCTGGCTTCGTCGACCAGGGGCGTGAACGTTCCTTCCGAATCGAACTTGCCCCGGCAATCCTGGACGACGACGGCGTAGCCGCGGTGGGTGAAGCGTCGAGCGTTCGCCTGCTGCTTCGTCCGGTGGTAGGGCGTTCGGATGAGGATGACGGGATGAGGGCCGGGACCCGTCGGTCGGTAGACGTCGGTCGCCAGGCGAATGCTGTCATCGACAGGAACGAACTGACAGAGGGTAGGTGTCACACGACTAAATTGTAGAGTGGATGTTCGAATGTCAAAACACGACGTGCGTGAATGCACGGGTACATAGACACGCGTTGGTAGAACAGGGCGATTGGCGTATCTTTCAGACGCACCTTCGAATGAAAGCACAGAATGCCCCGACTCTCCATTTCAAGTTGGACGCTCCACAGACTTCTCGGAAGTACGTGGTATCATGAGGAGAATGGCAGCCTGACGAACAGGAACGACGAGACGCCCGAGCTGGTGCTGACCGACGTGCCACGCGCGGCAGCGGACCACGGGATCGAGACACTTGAGCTGTGCCATTTTCACTTTCCGAACGTGAATGACGACTATCTGCGCGAGGTCAAGCTTCCTTGGCAGAGGCCGGTGTCGATCTGTTCAGCGTCCTGATCGATACGGGGGACATCACGGGTGACGATGAGCGGGAGCGAGAGAGGGACGTGGCGCTGATCGAGCGATGGATGGAGCGGGCGTCGCATCTGGGCGCGAGCCACGTCCGGATCATTGCGGGGGACACACCGGCATCGAATGCCACGATCGGCCGGTCGGTCGAGACGTTGCGGAAACTCGCTGCCTATGGCGAATCCTTCGGTATCCGTGTGTTGACTGAGAATTTCAAGCAGCTCGGATCACGACCCGAGACGGTCAACGCCATTCTGGACGGGTGTGAGGGCCGCGTCGGTTTGTGCGCCGATTTTGGGAATTTCCCGAGAGAAACGCGTCTTGACGATTTGAGAGAGGTCATGCCGAGAGCCGATTCGATTCACGCCAAGGCGGACTATCCGAATGGGCAGATCGATGCCGCGGCGTTCGACGTGTGCCTCAGTGTGGCCGAAGATGCCGGGTTCGACGGACCTGTTTCGCTGATCTACCAGGACGGGGATGATGTGTGGGAAAGGGTCGAGGAACTGGCCGAGCGTGTTGCGCCCTTCGTCGAGAGTGCCGTGTGAAAGAAGATCTGAAACACGAGTGCGGTCTGGCCGCCCTCTATTGGTTGGACGAACCCTACGTGGAGAACGGGGCGGCGCTGAAAGGTCTGGAGAGCGTGGCGGGTCTGATGCCGTCGATGCTGCTCGATCTGCAGAATCGGGGACAGCTGGCGGCGGGGATGACGAGCTACGATCCAGATCGTACGCAGATTCTGCACACGTTCAAGGACGTCGGAACGGTGTCCGAAGTGTTCCGCATGTCGCACACGGGCAAACACGCTTCGATTCTGGAAGAGTACTCGGGACGGGCTGCGATCGGGCACACACGGTATGCGACGAGCGGGCAAGAGGACGATGTACGCTACGCCCAGCCGTTTGAACGTCAGCACGGCCGCGTGTGGAAATGGTTCTCGCTCGCGTTCAACGGCAATCTCGCGAACTACACGCAACTTCGTGAACGTTTGCTGTCGAAGCGGGGTTACCACTTCACGCTGAACACGGACACGGAAATCATCATGCATACGCTCGCCTATCGATTGCGGGGTGAGCGGATGCCGAATCTGGCGAAGGTGATGGGTAGTCTGGCACGCGATTTCGACGGGGCGTTCAACATCACGTTTCTGGACGCGGCGGGGCGGATGTTCGTGTCGCGAGATCCGAAAGGGTTTCGCCCACTGTGCTGGGCCGTACAAGGGCGGTTGTTCGGCGCGGCCAACGAGTCGACGGCCCTGTTGAACCTCGGTTTCAAGGAGATCCATCACCTGGAGCCCGGGGAGATGGCGATCGTCGAAGACGGACGATTGCGTATCGAGCGCTATGCCAGGGCCGAAAAGCCGTCACGGTGCTTCTTCGAGTGGGTCTATTTTTCGAACGTGGCGAGCGAGATCGATGACCAGGGGGTCTACCAGTCGAGGGCGCGGGCCGGACGGATCCTGGCAGAGATGGAGGATGAGGATATCGGGGATGACTGTATCGTCGTGCCCGTGCCGGATACGGCGAAGGCGGCGGCCGATGCGTACGCTTTCCAGGTAGGTGCGCCGTGTATGGAAGGCGTGATCCGGAACCGCTACGTGGGGCGGACTTTCATCCAGCCGGTGAGTACTCGAGAGAAGAGTGCTAAAAGCAAGTACACGACGGTACGTTCGCTGATGCAGGGTCAGCGGGTGTTTCTGGTCGAGGACTCGATCGTTCGCTCGCTGACGATGAAGACGTTGGTCGAGCAGATCAAGGAGAACGGGGTGGCCGCAGAAGTGCACTTGCGTGTCGCCTGCCCACCCATCGTGAGTCCCTGTTTTTACGGGATCAACATGTCGACGGTGGAGGAGTTGTTCGCGCCTCGATTCAGCCCCGGGCGTTACAGGGGTGATCCGACGCAGAAAATGCTGAAGCAGATGGCACGATCGCTGAAGGTCGACAGTCTGAAGTATTTGCCTACGAGCGTACTGGGCGATAGCATCAACGTGGATCAGGAATCGCTCTGTCTAGGCTGTGTGACGGCGAAATATCCGACGTCGTGGGGGAACCGGATGTATCGGCGGGCGAAGGCTTTGGTTGGAGGTGAGAAGGTGGAGGAGGAAGTCAAAGTGTAGAACGCAAAATGCAAATTGAGACATTGTCGCCGCGTGATCGATTCAGGATCACGCGGCATTTTTTTTGAAGTCCTACGAAAGATGGTTCCTTCCCTTTGGTTCCACGATGGGCCTTTCGCTCGCCCCCGTGCTGTGCACGGGGACAGACATTCCGCCCTGCGCGCTTCACTACCTCACCTTAAAGATGCGGTGTGCGCCAACGCCTCCTCCGGTGACCCCTCGAACAGGACGATCCGCCCACGCCGCGCCACTGATTCCCCCCTGGCCAACGGTCCGACGCGAACCGAGAGGTGCATGCAATCCCAAGGGTTATGTCCCTGAGCGGAGATGAAATCGTCCCACGCGATGGCGGCGACCCAACGATCGTCGGAGGATTGACGAATCAACGCGCCTTGGGTCGCATTTGATGGGGCGGTGGGCCATTTGTGGGAGAAGACGTAATCGCCATTGCTACAGACACGACGCTTCACACATCGAACAACGTCGCGACTGGAATCGAAGGTCTGTTTCCCGATTTGCGTGTCTTACGGGTTCCTCCAGAGGTCGTCCCGAGACGTCGATGGATCGATCCCGTGAAGGGCAATGGGTCCCTCGGGGTGTGGACCGCCTATGTGGGCTTCATGTCGATGCCTCGAGGAAGTGACCAGAAGAAGCCCGTGGGCATCGTGGCAGAGGGAGGGCCGGCCGATCGAGCAGGTATCGGCGTAGGTGATCTGGTTGAGCGCAACGGCTACTTGAATGATGCGCTAAACCAGGGCGCGGTGGGAACCTCCGTCAGCCTTAAAGTACACCAGTCCGATTCGGACGTTTCAGTCTTCGATCTGAAGACGGAGGATCTGTCGGAGCAGACATTCCAGGAGTTTGCCCTGATATGACGTGCAGATCGATAAGCGTGGTCTTGTCTGGGTCGGCCTCGAGAGAGGCGAAATTCGAATATACGACCCCAGCGAGTCGCGCTGGATCAACCCGACTCCGAGGAACTCAGGTTTCAGAACTGGTACGCAGCCCCTCCTCGCTGTCAGGGGAGACACAGTTGTTTCGATCTCGAACAACAGCAGGGCATCAATGTCGGTATTGGCAATCCCCGGCGAGGGTGGGCGTGGACCTACATCGACTCCGGTTTCAACACCAAGCAGACTTCGATTTCTCTGGTCGAAGGTGGTGCTCTCCTAATCGGCGGCCGCAGGTCGCTGATGCTGAGCAGTATGGCTGGTTTAATCAGCGGCGTGTGGCACGAGTACGAAGCATCTGAAGTGAGAGACTTCATCTCTGAGAACAGGCTCATCTCGATCCGCTGCCAAGGGTCGAGGGTATGGATGGCCAGTCTCGGAGATTTCGCGGCGTCGATAGATCTGACGCCAACATATCTTGGTCTGAACCATCAATTGACGAATCACGACGGGAAAAATTGGTTCATTTCGAGCACTACAGAGGTCGTTACAGAGTCTGATGGTGAGTGGACAAGCTACGGAATCGAAGATGGAGTAATTGACCGACCACGTCGAATCGCTGAGTGTGAAGATGGCGTAATCATCGTCGGCAGTCACGACTCGTCCGCGGCGATTGCGGAGCCTGAGGGAATCGGTTGGCGCAGGACCCTTTTTCCGCAAGTGTCTCAGGTTCTGGGGGAACGTACGGTCTTCCGCGATTCGGAGAACAAGGTCTGGTTAACGGACTCCTACAAATACGACAAGGATGTACACCGCCAGGGGATGGTGATTCTCGATGGGGATCAACACATCGTTGTCTATCCGCCGGAATGCCCCGTAACGAGTTACGGATTGGGTGAGCTTGGGGGACGGCTTTTCGCAGGCTGGTTCGGCGGACTCAAAACAACAAGTGTTGCTGATTATGATGATTGGGAGGATTCCAGCTTTCCGTGGAGTAGCGACGCGATTGACGTCGTATTCAGTATCGGTCCGAACCTCTTCGTCGCACCGCGTGGGGCAAAAGGAGTGAAAGTAGTCGATCTCGACCTGCAGTTTGTCGAATACGAGGAGCTTATCGGGGTCTTGGGCTTCACCGCATCCGAGGACGGAACTGTCTACGCCGCAACTCATGAAGGCGTTCGTCGTTTTGACGGCGAATCGTGGAACCCCTACTTCATACCAGATGAGATAGGCATTACAGATCACGGTGAGGTTCACGTTGGTACCGGCGGTATGTGGCTGAACAGACGTCCATCGACGTGGAGGGCGGCGCCCTGGGCGAAAGTCGAACGGAGCGATTTCAAGACGACGCGCTACACGATGGAGACTGAGCCCCCTGAGACGACGTTGCCCGATGTCCCTGAAGGTTCCGATTTAGAATTCGGAAGCGGCATAGTAAGCCTCCGTTGGGACGGGGCCGATCGATGGGATGCTACCCCCAAAGCGGAGCTTGCGTTTTCCCAGAGGATCGACGGAGGCGCGTGGTCCGCTTTTACGTCGCACCGGTCGAGGAACTACCGTAATCTTGGGAGCGGGCGCCACGTCCTCGAGATCCGATCAAGAGATCGGGCGCTCAACGTGGATCCATCTCCGGCACAGATTTCATTTGTCGTTCTTCCACCTGTCTGGCGCGACCCGAAGGTGCTTCTCGTTACGGTGGTTCTAGTTGCCGCAGTAAGCACACAATCTATCAGGCTTCTTCGAAGAAGCCGAGAGAGAGTTCGCGTAGATGTGGAAAGGCAGCGGCTGGACGCGCAACTCCAGCAGCTCAAATTTCTGGACAGTCTGAGGACGTCTTTGGGCGAAACGACAGCGCCTCAACAGACGGTTCGAGCAGCAGGTGTCTGCCTGGTAGAGGCTTTGGCATCTGTCGCCACAGCTCGAGCGGAGATCTCATATGAGGGAATGGCATTCGACGCCGGAGAACAATTCCAGTCCCACAATAAATGCACATATGAGAGGCCGTTGGTGTGGAACGACCGAGACAAGGGTCGGCTCCTACTCGAGACGAGTGCGCCGTTATCGGAGGCTCAGGAACGTGTCTTGCTGGACGAGACAGCTGCCCAAATCTCCCGTGTGCTCGGGCCCAGGAGCTCGGTATGCAGCTGCTCCAATCCGCTCGGCTCGTTTCGATGGGTCAAATGGCGGCCGGTGTGGCGCACGAGTTGAATCAGCCATTAGGGGGGATTTCAGCGACGGCGGAGGACTACTATCTGCGCATCCAGGAAGGGCTGAACGTAACGCCCGAGCAGTGGCGGGAGATGCTCAGCGTATCCTTGGAATGGTTGAACGAATGACAGGAACTGTTGACCACCTGCGTGTCTTTTCGCGAGACACGTCCCAGGATCCGGGTGTTTCCGTCGACGTGAACCGGGTGATTCACGAAAGCCTCGGGATGATCGGCACACAGCTGGCCAATCACGGGATCTCTCTCACACTCGACCTCGAAGAAGACCTTTCCCACGTCCAGGGGCACCCCCATCAACTCGAGCAGGTGTTTCTGAACCTTCTGGCCAACGCACGTGATGCGGTCGATGAGCGAGGAGAGACAGATTCGGATTACCGGAAGACGATTCGCGTTGTGACTCAGTCAACCGAAAGTGGCATCGCGGCTCGTGTGATCGACAATGGCGTTGGGATCGCCAGCGATGACATTGGCCGGCTTTTCGAGCCGTTCTTCACGACGAAGTCCGAGGATCGAGGCACTGGTCTGGGATTGTCGATCACCTACGCGATCGTCAAGAACCACGATGGCGACATCGCCGTCGAGAGCAGGGAAGGGGAAGGGACGCAATTTACAGTCACCTTGCCAGTATGATTCAGGGTAAGCTATGCGACGGGAAATCGAAGCACAGAAAGCAAGCGCTATGCGTATTCTGCTGATCGACGACGACGACGACATCCGCAAATCGGTTGGTGACTACCTCGAGGCGCGCAACTACACGGCGACGCGCGTTAATTCGGGTGAGGCCGGTCTACGGGTATTGCAGACCGAACCGATCGATATCGTCATTACTGACATCATGATGTCGGGTATGGATGGTTTCGAGGTGTTGCGTCGAGTCCGAGCCGAGTCTCCCGAGACAGAGGTGATCATGGTGACTGGATTCGGCGACATCGACCAGGCCGTGCAGGCGATGCGTGAAGGCGCGTTTGATTTCTTCACGAAGCCGATCAAGATGCGAGAGTTATCGGCCTCGATCGAACGGACTGTGAAGTTCCACGCGCTCCGTCAGGACCGTGATCGTGTCCGCTCCCGCCTGGAGCGGATCGAAGAAGCGGGCAAGCGCTCGTTCGGGGTCGAAGGGATCGTGGGTGAGAGTGCGCAGATCCAGCGAGTTTGTGAGCAGGTGCTGCAGGTGGCCGATGCCGGGGCGACGTCGGTTCTCGTGACCGGTGAAACGGGAACCGGTAGGAAGTAGTAGCGCGTGCGATCCACTATGAAAGCAGTCGTGCGTCGGGGCCTTTTGTCCCCGTAGATTGCTCCGCCATTCCCAAAGATCTCGTGGAGAGTGAGTTCTTTGGCACGAAAAAGGAAGTTTCACGGGCGCGGCCAGTCAGCGTATAGGTCACTTCGAACTCGCGGATGAAGGGACGATTTTGCTCGACGAGATCGGGGACATGAATGTCGACATGCAGGCCAAGCTTCTGCGTGTTCTGGAAAGCCGAACGCTGAAGCGCGTGGGAGGTGAAAAAGAGATCCCGGTTGACGTCCGCGTCGTGTCCGCGACGAATAGAAACCTGATCGGCGCGATTGGCGAGGGTAAGTTCCGAGAGGACCTCTACTACCGGATCAATTCGTTCACGATCGAGATTCCACCCCTGCGCGAACGTCCGATGGATGTTGCGTTGCTAGCCGAGCATTTCCTGGTAACGTGTGCAGGCGAGATGCGAAAAGACGTGTCGGGTTTCACCGATGGTGCCCTGGACACGTTAGGAAATCACGGCTGGCCTGGGAACGTGAGGGAACTCAGAAACACCATCGAGCGAGCGGTGATCGTCTGCTCCGGGAATTCGATCCGGCGTGAAGACCTGGAGTTCGTCCCTTCGATTCAGTCGCGATCCGTGGCAACCGGGACGTCCGGTACAGATCAGGAAATCGAGGCGGGAAGTACTCGAGTCCCGGAGGATGTGGAGGATCTGAAGTTGGACACTCTGGAAAGGGCGGCGATCGAAGAGGCGATTAGACGGTCTGGCGGCAATCGCGGCAGAGCCGCCGATCTTCTCGGGCTTTCCCGATACGCCTTGCGAAGGCGTATGTAACAATATGGGCTAGTGTCACGTCCCGCGTATAAGCTTCAAAAGTTTATGGACTTTCTCGAGGATTGAATCTGCCGTGGCGGTCCAGACGAAGGGTGTAGAATTCTCGTTGTAGTGATCAGTGAATTTCTTGATGCAGGCGATCAGGTCCTTGACGCTTCTGAAGGTGCCTCGTCGAATGGCTCTTTGGGTGATGATACCGAACCAGATCTCTACCTGGTTCAGCCAGGAGGCATATGTTGGTGTGTAGTGCACGTGATATCGTTTCCGTGAGGCGAGCCAACGCTTGACGTTCGGGTGCTTGTGCGTGCCGTAATTATCGACGACCAGATGGATGTCGAGATCCTTTGGGACGTTCTTGTCGATGTGCTTGAGGAACTGAAGGAACTCTTTGTTGCGGTGTCTGGGCTTGCACTGAGTCAGAACTTTGCCGGATGCGATGTTGAGCGCTGCAAAGAGGGTGGTCGTGCCGTTCCGGATATAGCTGTGAGTGACGCCCTCGACGTATCCGAGACCCAAAGGAAGAATCGGTTGTGTCCGTTCGAGTGCTTGAATCTGGCTCTTCTCGTCTACACAGAGCACCATCGCGTTGTCCGGTGGGTTCAGGTATAGACCGACGATATCCCTGACTTTCTCGACGAAGAAGGGATCGTTCGACAGTTTGAAGTGCTTCTGTCGATGCGGTTGCAGTCCAAAAGCTTTCCATACACGTTGAACCGAGGACTTGGAGAGCCCCGTCTCGTCGGCCATCGAACGACAGGTCCCAGTGGGTGGCACCCTTCGGTTGCTTCTTGAGCGTCTTGTAGATGAGGGAGGAGATCTCTTCGTCGCTGACCGACCGTGGCCCTCCAGGACGCAATTCGTCATACAGTCCCATCAAGCCTTGCTCGCAGAAGCGACGACGCCACTTGCCGACAGACGCTCCGGACAACCCGACTCGTTCCGCGATCTCCTGATTGGTCAGACCGCAATCGCTCATCAAGACGATCTTCGCGCGACGCACCAAAGCGTGAGACATGCTACGCGAACGAGACAATGACTCGAGTTGATCGTGGACCTCATCACTGATGTTCAGTGGCTGTAACGGACGACCTCTAGCCATCGGTTCCTCCCAAGAATGAGTGCTTGAGGAACCATACGACAGAATCGAATATTTTTCTAGTTATTCCTGGGACGTGACACTAGAATAACGACACAAAAAGCAGGTCGACTCCTTCAGGCGGGAACCCAAACGGTTCCCGCCTTTTTCGTTGTGGAGCGCACACGTTCGTCTATCCATCGATCATCTTCGCACGTCGTGAGCGATTTCGCACGATCAGCCGTATCCTCAGTGTTGGGCGATCCCTGCATAACTGATTGCAGTACAGCCTGTTAAGGAAACCCAGGTTAATGGCATTTATCTTGCAAGTGAACTCACCTGGGGAAAGCCCGTATTACAGGTCCTTTGGGTTCGTGTGGCGAGGACCTTCTGGATTTCCGCGCCGGACAATTAGGGAGTTTCCAATGCCCCTGCACATTCTGCTCGTCGACGATGACGATGATCTGAGGACAAGCCTTGAAGCGTTTCTCCGGGTTCGTAAACACACCGTTCGGGCTCTTCGAACCGGAAAAGAGGCGCTCGTGGACCTGGATGCTTTTCGTCCCCAACTGGTCATCAGCGACATCCAGATGCCGGGAATGGATGGGATCGAACTGCTCCGTCGAATTCGGGCACACGACGAGGATCTTCCTGTGATCCTGATGACGGTCGAAAGGACGGTAGACACGGCCACGGAGGCCCTGCGAAATCGTGCGTATGACTACCTGGAGAAACCGATCGATCTGCGGACCCTGGCTTCGTGCGTAGAGAAGGTGGAGCGTTCCTCTACAGGATGATGGATGCCGGATAATGGATTGAAGTTTGTGGCTTGGGAGATCGGCGGCTTCCAGTTGCAGAAAGAAAGACGGCCACTTGCCTGCATCCTTTGGGTGGGTAGCAGGCAAGCGGCCGAGTCGCGACGCGGCGGACACTTGTCCTCACGTCGATAACAAAGATACACGAGTTTCGTTCTCGGTCCAAGCCACGTGAGAGTCGCTTGCGATCGAACTCCATAGAGGTGGATCGGTGGGAATCGACACCACCAACGGAAGGACAATGTTATGGGAGCGTCTGTGTTGAAGTATGTGATGATAGGTCTGATAGGAATGGGAGTGGTCAAGTCCCATAGTCAGTTGAAACTCATCGGGCTCCGTGGTATTCATGCTCTCTGCCGAGCATCTTGATTGTCGCCGAGATTCAGGTTGTTTTTCAGTGCTTGCCTGAGCAGCGGGAGGTGTTTGTATCCGCTCACGCGTCGCAGGCGTGGTTCGATGTCGAGGAGTGCGGCCGCGACCCATCTGTGTCGCTGAGGAGAGTTGTTCCAGCGGTTGACCTTCCGTATCAGGTTGCCGGTCATGCTGTTGAGCGCCTCGATGCAATTGGTGGTTCGGAAGCTTCGCTTCAAGAACGGGAGCATCCCCAGCCGGTGGAGGGTCAGGGTTTCCTCCAGTCCTTCCTCGAGGCTTGCCACGGCAGACTGATTCATCAGCTTGAGTTCGGGTTTGAGTGATTCGAGTGCGGCCTTTGCCTCCTCGTAGGTGTCGCAGTCATAGGCTTTCTGAAGTTTCCGTCGAACTCTTGGACGTTCTGCCTCCGGGAGGTAGCTGACGACGTTCTCGCGCTTGTGCCACTGACAGCGATGCACGCACACATCCCCTTTGAGGGCTTTGGTGACGGCACAGCGGAGTCCCTTTGAGCCGTCCAGCACAACGAGAAGGCCCTGGTCGTAGCACAGGCCTCTCCGGATGAGATCCTGGATCAGCTGACGGCAGATCCGTTCGTTCTCCGTCGCCGATTCGACGAAGCCCAGGGGGATCTTCTGGCCGTCCGTCGTGACGCCCGGAGCGATCACGATCTCTTCGTCGGCAAAGCTCTTTCCGTCGATGAACAGGGCGACCAAGTCGTAGTCGTCGAGCGGTCGTTCCTGGAACTGCTTCAGCTTCTTTGCGGTGGCTTTGATGAACCGTCGCGAGACGGAGGATGCCGAGATTCCGAACGCTTCGGGTACCGACTCTGCACAGGCTCTGTAGTTGCGACAGGAGATTCCCTTGAGCACACGAAGCAGCAGCTTCTCATCCATCGCTCTGGGCCTCTGCATCCCCCGGTATGCGGCCAGAGAAACCTCCGTATCGGACTCGACGTCGCGCACACGGGGAACGGCCACCGGCAGCTTCTGGTCCATCAGATACACGGACCCTTTCTGGCTTCCCCATCGACGATGCGACTGCTCTGAACCCTTACGCGCATACCGAACGCCTGCGAGCTGCTCCACCTCCTGCTGGAGCACGTCGGCAACGGCCTCCAGACCCAGCGGAATCAGCGCCCGGATCACCGATAAACGCGTCTCCAAATCCATAACGTCTGACCCAACCTTGACTTCGCCATCCCCTGCAAATAGCTTCTCCATCGTGGGCTCCTTTCTTACGGGTACACGCTCTCACACGTCTACCCACAACGTAAGTTTGGAGCCCTTTAAGTTTCAACTAGGATAGGGACCTCACCATGGGAGTGGCAGGATCTGCGTTGGACCCATCTCTCGCCCTTGCGCCTCTTGATGTTCAAGAAGCCGATCGAGATCTGTCTAACTCGCGCCTTGCTTCAGCGAGGTTAAAGATGCTGACACCGTCTGGCCGCACTGATCTGTGGAACTCAGTGTGCGGTGTTGGACTGCTTCTCTTCTTAGTACTCCTGTTCGCAAATACGGTGACGTATTCTAAGCAGACTTTGCCAAGGGCGTATCGTAGAACCTGAGTTTGTCGATCATCTCCGCGAGATCTGTTCGTGTGAACTTCCATTTGAAGGGTGTGGCGATACGTCCGTAGCGTTCCTGAAAACCGAGGATTCTTGCCTCAAGCTCTTCGAGCGATGCAAATTCGATAGGTGTCAGAGCCTTGCGTTTGAGGATCGAGAAGTAGATCTCGATCTGATTGAGCCAGCTTGCGTGGATCGGAAGGTGAACGGGGTGGATGTTTGGCCACTTCCCCTGGATACGGTCGATGCATGTTTGCCCTCGGTGCGAGGAGCCATTATCCACGATGAGGTAGACTTTCTTTGCCGAGCAATAGGGTTTCCGGCTCATGATCAGGCTCAGGAGCCGGTTGAAGGGCTCGATACCCGAAGAAGACTCACAGAGACCGAAGATTCGACCATTGTGCACGTCGAGAGCAGCCAGATAGGCCAGGGCTCCTTTCCGCTCGTATTCGTGTTTCAACGCGTGCCGCTCTGTTCGAGGCTGGCGGTAGGGTAACGTGCTTGCGAGCTCGTGCTTGAATACTGGTCTTTTCGTCGGCAGAAAGTACATATTCCCTCGGCCCTAAAGGCTTTCCTTGCCATTGGCGGTGATACAGATCAAGGACTCTACCTGCTTTGGTTTGGAAGTCCGGGTCCCGTGGGAAAATCCAGGAGCGATGATACCAAGGACGAATCGCGTCCTCGTTCAACCAGCGCCAGACAGTGGCGCCGCTGATCTTGGCAACGAAGCCCCTTTGCACTGCCTCGGCGGCAATCTCGGAACAGCTGAACCGCGAGAGCGGTATCCCGCTCTCGCTCGGTAGTTCACACGCCAGCGCCTTGATCTGAACGACCACCTGAGGGGGGAAAACCGGGCGGGCGCCCGGGACGAGATCTATCTTCGAGTCCCGAAAGACGCTCTTCGAAAAAGCGCTTACGCCATTTGCTTACGATCGGACGCGGGACATCCAACCGTTGGGCGATAATCTTGTTGGATAATCCCTCGGCGGCGAGAAGCACGATTTTCGATCGGATCACTTGATAATACGGTAACGTATATTGTCCAGCCATTCGCTCGAGGTCGACCCGTTCCTTCTCAGACAGTAGCACCACATAAGGCGAACGTCTTGGCATTGTTCTCCTCCTTTTGAAGGAGAACATAAGCTACAAATAATGTTCAGGACATACGTAATAATATTTATGAAACCATGCACTTAGCTACGGTGCTTCGAGCGGATTGGCGTCGGCAGGATTCGCAGCTCGACGAAAGGAAGCTGTTCGAGGTAAGTCATGCATTCCAGGCAGCCAGAATCTGGGCTGATGTGCAACCGATGGAGAACTCTGACTTTGAAAGCCTTTTGTCCTCCCTGACCAGCAATCTCGCTGAAATCGGACTGGCGTTCGACAGATGCGAGATCGACGTCATCGACGGGACAATCGAGGAGCCTACACTGGATGCTATCACCGAGCGCGGTTTCCACTACACAACCTACACGCTGGGTCCTGGTGGCGAGATCAGGTCCGAATCCTACCACCTGACGGCCCCTTTCCTGCCCATGTGCCAAGGGCCCATTGAACGTTTCATCGACGGACGTCCGTGGCGTGGTCGGAGCGAAAACACGGCAATCGTCGAGGTTCCCACCTCTCGTTTTGCTCGTATGAGGCTTATTGCGAATTCCAAGAAGAATTTCACCGAAGCGGATGTGGGGACGCTCGAACAGTTCGTTGTCGCGATCGCACTCGGCGACGAACGCTATCTGAACATTCGTCGGAATCCAGGGAGAGTCGGACTTGCTGCCGATTTTCGGCGAAGCTACAGGAGCAGTGCGTCGGAAGAAAGGTCTGCAGCAGGATAGGGTTTACATAGCCGGTCACACTCGGGTCGGTCATCTCCAACGATAGGAGGTATAGCGTGCGCATCGTTACGGTTTTCATCATTCTTCTTCTTGCGCAGGTCACGCGCAGTTCGAGGGACCCCTTTCTGCCTCGCTGAAGAAAAGCGAGATTCCAAAAGCACAGAAAACCGCCCAGGCAACGCTGGATATTCTCAAAGCATATACTGATCACAAGGCCAATGTCGGAACCATCGAAGAGGACGCAGCGTCAGAAGCGCTGGATCAGAGCATCAAACTGGTAGCCGCTTTGGAAATCCTTGCTCACATCAGTGTTCAAGCCTACGAAGCTCTGCGGATGGATGGTCCCGCCTGGCGAAACTGGTAGTGGAAGGCCAGGCATCCATTGTGACCGGATACCAGTAGTCTGGATTACGCGTTTCGGAGAATGTAAAGGGCTCGGTGCTGTATGGCCGAGCCCTTTTCTATGCCAGAACCGAACCTCCTGCTGTCCTACCAGTGATGGACAGAATGACCGGATCCGGGGAACCAGATGGCGTCGACGATGGCGGAAACGGCCACGCCGAGCACGAATCCGCATAGAATACCGAGGAACAGGGGCTGTCCGCGACGGTAGAGCTGGATGCCACCGATTCGGAAGATCAGCGTTTTGACGAGCCAGACGATGAAGATGGTGAAGATCGTTCCCCGGATCGCGTGGGTCTCTGATATGGCGAAGCCGACGGGATGGAGCGGCCAGCTCGGGCGGCGATAGCGGATGAAGGTGAGCAGGGCCATGACGATGATGCCTCCGGCGTAGAACCCGAGCCGCTCCCAGTCGGGGCCGAGGGCGGTTTCCATCTGACGCAGGTAGTAGTTGAAGATGTTTGGGTGCGTGCGGAACTCGAAGGCTCGAAAGTTGTAGGCGCCGTACTCGTAGCCGAGATGGAGCGTGAAGGCGACAGAGGTGACGGCTGCCGCCAGGCCGGCGAACGTCAGCGCCGCAGTGATAGGCTTCTTGCTGCCCCGGACGGCAGCGGTGAGACGCGCGATGTGTGCCGAGCTCGCCATGACGAGGCTCTTTGCGTCGGTGAAATAGCCGAAGGAGTAGGCGAACGTGGCCATGGAGGCTGGGCGAATGGCGGCCGAGCCGACGGAAAAGAGCGCGAAAGAGGGCGGCATGACGGTTCCGCGCAGGTAGACGAGTCCGGTTTCGGCCATGACGCGTGCGATGCCCAGGTAAAGGATGGCCATGCCGATTAGGAAAGGCAGAACGATGTGGAGATCCATGCCCGATGCGTGGAGCCACCCGGTGACGAAGCCGCCGCCGATCGTCGCGCCCCAAGCAGCGGTGCGGTAGGAGAAAAGCTCCTCGCTGTCGTCGACGGTCCGCTCGCCGAAACGGACGTGTCGCCAGATGCGTTCAAGATGATCTCGTCCGATCCACAAGCTCCAGCCGAGCATGAAGGTCAGTGCGCCGAAGGCCTGCCACGCGTTGGCGGCGTGGGCGGATGACCAGAGTCCCGGCGTGCCGATGCTGTATCCGAGACGGTTGAAGAAACCGACTTCACCACAGACGAGAAGGTAGAAGAACCAGATCGAAAACAGGACCTCCAGGCTGGTCCAGTAGGCGAATCCCATGATGAAAAAGTGAATGCCGATGTAGAAGTATCGACTGGGGATGTAGCGGTTGATCTTCAAGAATGTGACGCCACCGCCTGCCCGTGTGATCGGAATTTTCGGAAAGTCGGGAAGGAAGTAGCCCACGATGTTCCAACAGATGACGAGGAGAGGGATGCCCAACCCGATCCAGAAGAGGCGATTCCGCGCGAGTGGGGGCAGAACGCTGTCTTCGGATTGCTTGACGAGTTCGAGCGCCACCTGAGCGGCGGGAAACGGCAAACGCTCGACGTCTGCCCATTGCTTTCGAAGGAGGACCGCGGTGCACAGACACGTCCACGTGAGTGCGCCGGCAAAGGCGAACCACCAGAAGAGCGGACCGATCCAGACATCCCACGGTACGGGGGCGTCAGATGGGAGCCCTTCGTAGAAATACCGCAGGGCGTGGTCGGTGTCACGAGGGAACAGCCAGTCGGGCAGGTGAGGGTGGAGGCGGTCTGCCCAGGCGTTTTCGGGTGTGGCAAAATAGTAGGGCGTCGAGAGGTTGCCCATGATGAGGCCGGTGAAATTCATCAGAGGGAAGAGGGCCCCGACGAGTCCCATGGAGAAAACCACGACGAGTTCGAGTGGGGACAGAGCCCAGGTCGGACGCACGTGTCGCAGGGCCACGTTAACGCCGAGTGTCAGAAGGACAAACGGGATCATCAACGCCATGGCCATGTAACTGAAGACCATCTGGTTGATGTGGATGACGTAGAGGCCGTAGATGGGCCACGTGTTGACCGAGAGGACGAGGAGAAGATCGACGGCCACGCTGCGAGCGGTCACCCGGTCGGTGGGTGTTGAATCTGGCGAGACGGTTTGGCGGGCGAGGGACATGGGATGAGCAAGTTGGGCCGTCGTGTCCGGTCGAGCAAATACCCAAAGCAGCAGGAAATCGATAAAGTAGGACCGATAATGTTAAATCTTTGTTAAAATTAAAGAAATTACTTGTATATCATTCGTAAGACTGATAGATTGATCACTGTTAATCACATATAACTAATTAAAATGACTTTCACGGAGTCGGTATGTCGAGTCGGACAAACAGACGGGTCTATTTCACGATTGTAGCCCCGAAAGCAGGCAGTGTCAGGGTTTTTGGGAGTTTCGACGATTGGTCGGGACGGGATCTCAAACCTACGTCTAAGGGGGTCTGGCGGACCTGGATGTCACTTGCCCCGGGTCGTTACGAGTATCGATTCCTGGTTGACGGACAAGTGGGCAAACGATCCCGAGGCGCCGACGACACGGAACCCTTTCGGGTCGGAGAATTCGGTGCAGGTTGTCGAATGAGTCGCGTTCTGGTCGTGGAAGAGGACGCCTATCAGCTCGAGTTACTGAGTGCATGGTTTCATAAACATTATTACGTAATGTTCTGAACATTATTTGTAGCTTATGTTCTCCTTCAAAAGGAGGAGAACAATGCCAAGACGTTCGCCTTATGTGGTGCTACTGTCTGAGAAGGAACGGGTCGACCTCGAGCGAATGGCTGGACAATATACGTTACCGTATTATCAAGTGATCCGATCGAAAATCGTGCTTCTCGCCGCCGAGGGATTATCCAACAAGATTATCGCCCAACGGTTGGATGTCCCGCGTCCGATCGTAAGCAAATGGCGTAAGCGCTTTTTCGAAGAGCGTCTTTCGGGACTCGAAGATAGATCTCGTCCCGGGCGCCCGCCCGGTTTTCCCCCCTCAGGTGGTCGTTCAGATCAAGGCGCTGGCGTGTGAACTACCGAGCGAGAGCGGGATACCGCTCTCGCGGTTCAGCTGTTCCGAGATTGCCGCCGAGGCAGTGCAAAGGGGCTTCGTTGCCAAGATCAGCGGCGCCACTGTCTGGCGCTGGTTGAACGAGGACGCGATTCGTCCTTGGTATCATCGCTCCTGGATTTTCCCACGGGACCCGGACTTCCAAACCAAAGCAGGTAGAGTCCTTGATCTGTATCACCGCCAATGGCAAGGAAAGCCTTTAGGGCCGAGGGAATATGTACTTTCTGCCGACGAAAAGACCAGTATTCAAGCACGAGCTCGCAAGCACGTTACCCTACCGCCAGCCTCGAACAGAGCGGCACGCGTTGAAACACGAATACGAGCGGAAAGGAGCCCTGGCCTATCTGGCTGCTCTCGACGTGCACAATGGTCGAATCTTCGGTCTCTGTGAGTCTTCTTCGGGTATCGAGCCCTTCAACCGGCTCCTGAGCCTGATCATGAGCCGGAAACCCTATTGCTCGGCAAAGAAAGTCTACCTCATCGTGGATAATGGCTCCTCGCACCGAGGGCAAACATGCATCGACCGTATCCAGGGGAAGTGGCCAAACATCCACCCCGTTCACCTTCCGATCCACGCAAGCTGGCTCAATCAGATCGAGATCTACTTCTCGATCCTCAAACGCAAGGCTCTGACACCTATCGAATTTGCATCGCTCGAAGAGCTTGAGGCAAGAATCCTCGGTTTTCAGGAACGCTACGGACGTATCGCCACACCCTTCAAATGGAAGTTCACACGAACAGATCTCGCGGAGATGATCGACAAACTCAGGTTCTACGATACGCCCTTGGCAAAGTCTGCTTATAATACGTCACCGTATTTGAGAACAGGAGTACTGAGTTGGGAGTTCGAAGACGAAGGTTACCGCGTTTGGACGGCCACGGATGGCGATCAGGCGTTGAGGATGGTGACAAAGTCAGAGCCCGATGTGGTCGTGCTGGGGTATTCGATGCAGACGCAACGCGACGAAGCGCTGGTCGAGCTGGTGAACCGGCCCACTCGGCCAGCGGTCGTCGTCCACACGTCTGGAGAGACGGACGAGGAACTGGCTCGGCGCGTGGATGGGTTCGTGACCAAACGGTCCGACCTGACGTATCTCAAGGCCGAGGTCAAGTGCGTGATCGCGTGTCGTCATCCGATGACAGCGTGATCCGGAAAAACGAGAAGGTGTTTTGGGGTTGTCGTTGCGCGCGGCAGCCCCTTTTCTTATGGACCTTCACCTTCTGGTAAACCGGAACCTGGATGGATTCGTGCTCGAACCCGGTCTGCGTGCTCCCGATTTCGTGCTCCCTGATCGACGCGGTGTTCCCACGCGGTTCTACGCTCGCGTGGGTGGGCGTCCGGTCCTGCTCCTCTTTGGCCAGACCGATCTGGAATGTGACGGTTGCGATCGGGTCGTGGTTGTCGATTCGACGCAATCTGTCGACGATGAGGGTGTTCATTTTCGCGACACGGATGGCGCGGTTGCCCGGCAATACGGCGTCGAGGAAGGTGGCGCGGCTATTTTGCTGGACGCGAACCTGCGGGTCATTCGGTCTTTCGATTTGACGGAGGGTGAGGTCGAGGAGGCGATTCGGCAGGCGCTTTCGGAGGAGGGCGATTCCCCGTCGCTCGAAGTTCTTCGCGTCGCTCCAGTGCTGACGGTGCCCCGCGTTCTGGAGCTCTCGCACTGCGATTACCTGATGACGTTGTGGGAGGAGGGCGGGCACGTCGAGACGGGCGTCGAGTCGTCTGAGGAGGGCGAACGGTCGGATGTTCTGTCAGAGCTCCACAAGCGGCGAGAAGATCATACGGTTGTGGATCCAAAGTTGATTCGATTGCTCACGACGACGGTGGGTCGCCGGCTGTTGCCCGAACTGGATCGTGCGTTCGGTGCGAAACCCACGCGGTTCGAGGGATTCAAAATCGCCTGTTACGATGCTGCATCAGCGGGTTTTTTCGATGCGCATCGCGACAATCTGAGTCCGTCGACGTCGCATCGTCAGTTCGCCGTGTCGCTCAACTTGAATGACGACTACGTGGGTGGACACCTCGTCTTTCCCGAATATGGGGATCATCGCTACCGACCCGAGGCAGGTGGCGCTCTGGTTTTCTCCTGCGCGCACCTGCACGCCGTGGCGCCCGTCACCGAGGGTCGACGGTTTACGCTCTTGACGTTCCTCTACGATCGAGAACGGAGCGATCGGACGGAAACCACGATCGATCCCTTCCAGTCAGCTGTGGCTCGCAGCCAGCCGTCCCCGCCGGCTTCGCCGGAAGCTTGAAGGCAGATGGCCCGCGCGGCATCACCGCCGCCGTGGTGTAGAGCCCTCCATACCCCATCCATCACCGATTTGCCCCGTAACGACCGACGTGTGAACATTCCCTACGAGTAGGCAGGCGGGGGAGATCTTCATCCTTCGAGCAGGCGCTCGATCGCCGTGGCCACGCGTTCGATGAGTGTCTCCAGGCACCCTGGCGCGAGACTCGAGGGCTCCTCCTGATAGAGTCCCTTTCCGTATCTGTCGCGGGGGAGGAGATACGCGATCGGTGTGTCGCCTGCGATCGGCGTGAGGAGAATCGGCCGACCCGGAAACCGCGCTCGAAGCGACGTTTGCATCGCACTATACGGTTCGCCACCGCACGTGACCCACACGGCATCGCCGAATCGCCAGATCGTGCACGCCAGCGGGTAGGAGCCCGTCCCTGGCAAGTGTTCCACTCTTCCGAGCCACCGACGGCACCGTTCGGCGCGGGCTCCGAGGTCACGGGCTGACAGGACATCACCCACTTCGTCCGCCTTCTGTTGGTCGTTCGTGTATCGTTCCAGATCCGTTCGAAGCGTTTCGGCCGTAGGCAGGTCGATGAGGGGCAGGTCAACGCTGAAGGCGCACGCGTTGAAGGCCGATGCAGTCCGTCGGTGGTCAGCGTCCATTTCACGATGACGCCAGACGCCGAGGGTTGCGCCCGACACGACGGGACCCTCGTAGACGAAGTCGGTTTCGGGGGGGCCCAGGGAGGACAGGGCCGAGAGGGCTGCGTAGCCGAGCTGGCGACCGTTTCGATCGGCCGTGGCCAGTTCGCCGGTGAAACCATCCCTCGGGCCGAGGTCGCCGCACGCGCCCTGGAGGTAGAGGCAGGGACACGTCGTGGCGTCTTCCACGACCTGCCGCGCAGCTCCGACGAAGTCTGGGGAGAGAGAGGTGTTGTCCCACGAGAGCGTGGTGGGGTGGCAGGCGTAGTGAACGAGTGTGAGCCGTTTCTTACCAGCGGGGTCGACCACCCGGGCGGTGGCAACGGTGTCGTCTGCGTCTGCGTCCGGGTTATACCCCGTCGCGTAGATGTCGCGCTGGGTGTCGAAATAGTCGCGATTGCCTGCCAGGCTGCATCGACCCTGGGCATACGTGATCGTGCAAGCGTCGAGACTCTCGATGGCCTCGGTAAGGGCGTCTCCGAGTGTCCGGGAGAGGTCGCGGAGATAGGGTGCGATCATTTCGCCGCCGGGCAGCGCTTGTCGACCGGGGTTGAACACGCCTGAAGCGTGGGAGTGGGAGTAGGTGATGACGACGTGGTCGATCGGCACACTCGCCCGGTCGGCGAGTGCCGACCGCACGGGATCCTGCTGCGGGTTGGTGAGGCCGACGAGGTCGAGCAGCACGCGGACGAGACGTTGAGCCGGGTCTTTACCCGCAGGCTCGAAGACGAGGATGTCGGCCAGAATGGGGCGATGGACGCCGGACGCACGGTCGTGCCTGGCCGCCCCCCACATGCGGTGGTAAATGCCCACGGGTGGGGTGATGTCCCGTCTCGCGTGGCCGAGACGGATCAAACTGGTCGGTGTGGGTTCGTGGGTGGTCGACACGCGGCCCTCAGGCGAAAAGGAGCTATGGTACCGCAAGGACGACTCGCGGCAAGCGATTTCTCCCACAACGAGCTCCGTCAGTGACACGTCGATCGCCGATTGGTTTCGGCGTCCTTCGCAGGGGCCCGTGTAGGGGGTGGCTCATTTCAGTGTGTGCTGTATCACAAGTGGCGCAACAAAACGTGATATCCCTGTCATCAGGACGTTTTCGTCACATGATGAATTTTCAGTTTAACTTGTTGATAATTCAATGTTTATGGAGAAATGAAGGATCTGTTCGGTCCGTGGCACACGCCTTGCAATTATAATTATCGTGGTCAACGGAGGAGGGAGAGACCGTCCCCGGTCGCCCCGCCCGCCTCCGGTCAACTGGTCAGGATGGAGGAGGTTACGGACATGGCGGGAGTGAAGAATACGGACAGCGCGTTGCTGGATCTCTATTTCCAGGATATCTCCGACTCGAGTCCTTTGCCGGCGGACACGGAAACAGAGCTGGCGAAGCGGATTCGTGTGGGTGATGGGTCCGCGAGAAACACCCTGGTTCAGGCGAATCTCAGGTTCGTGGTCCGCGTGGCCAGCGAATTCCAGGGATGCGGCATGGATCTGGAAGATCTGATCAGCGCAGGCAACGTCGGTCTCATCAAGGCGGCCGAGCGATTCGATCCCGACCGTGGCGTGAAGTTCATCACCTACGCACTCTGGTGGATTCGGCAGGCCATTCTGAATTCTCTGTCACAAGACAGCCAGACCGTTCGCTTACCGGCGAACCGCGTGAAGCTACTGAACAGCATCGTCCAGCTCAGCCGCCAACTGCGGCAGGCGAACGGGGAGGAACCGGGCGAGGAAACGCTCGCGGATGTCCTCGGGGTGCCAGTCAAACGTGTGCGAGAGATGATGATGTGGTCGCGGGATATCGCTTCTCTCGACCAGACGAACGGGACAGAGGAAGATTACCAACCGCTGCAGGTGATTCCGGACGAAACGCTCGACGCTCCCGATGCGGTCGTGAGCGACGCGTCGGATCAAGCTCAGCTGCAGGAGGCCCTCGCCTCGCTGGAAGAACGGAGGCGGAAGTTCTGCGGCAGCACTACGGGTTGAACAACGACGAGCCGAAGACACTCGAGGCGATCGGGAAGGATGTGGGTCTGACGAAGGAACGAATTCGACAGATCAAAGAAAAAGGCTCTATCCGGGTTTCTCAACGGTGAAACTATAGAATGACAAGGTCATAGATCGTTCCCTACGCTTGGTTGTGTGTGTAGGACAATCAAAGCGAAGGGGGTGCGACCTATGACCGGGAGCAGATTACTATCGAAACTGCTGAGATTCAAGGGGTTCCGTGTTGTCAGCTGGTGGTTTGAGGGGAGAAGCTGCTTCGTCATCGCCGTAAAGCCACATAAGAATGGTTGTTGTTGTCCGGAGTGCGGCCGTCGAGGTAAAATCGTCCGCACAATGCCCCATCCGCGTCGGTGGCGTGACATTCCGGTGTGCGGGTGGAGGGTCTGGCTTCTCTACCATCCTCGGGAGATTCGGTGTCCTACCCACGGTCGTGTGGTCGAGGAGATTCCGTGGGCGGAGCGGTTCTCTCGGGTGACGTATCGCTTCGAGTATGCCATGCTGCGCTACTGCCAGACCATGACGCAGAAGGCGGCGTCCGAGTTGCTGCGCATCTCTGCCTCGACGCTGTCGGATCTCCTTCACCGATCCATCACGCGGCTTCGTGAAGGTCATCGTATCCGAGGGCTCAAAACCATCGGGATCGACGAGATCTCCTACGCCAAGCGTCACAGGTACGCCACGCTCGTTTACGATCTGGACCGCTCCTGCGTGGTGTGGGTTGGCCGCGGCAGGGCGCGTAAAACGATCGATCGGTTCTTCACAGAGGCTCTCAGTCCCTACCGGAGATCCAAGATCGAGTGGGCCTGCTGCGACATGAGCGAAGCTTGAAGCTTACATCGGAGCCATCCAGGAACACTGTCCGAATGCCAAGCTGGTCCTCGATCGCTTTCACATCGTCAAGGCTCTCAATGCCGCCGTTGACGAGGTCCGTAAGGACCAGTGGCGTAAAGCTGCCCCGGATGAGCGCAAAGCCATGAAGGGCCTCCGATGGCTCCTCTACCGGCACTCAGCGACACGCTCCAGAGGGGATACTCGGACACTCAAAGCACTGGAGAAGGCGAACTACCGAATCTATAGAGCCTGGAGACTCAAGGACGAGTTCGAGCAGTTCTGGGAATACAAAGCGCCCTGGGCTGCCGAACGCTTCCTGAAATGCTGGACGACGTCCGCACTCAGAAGTCGACGTGAACCCCTGCGAAAGTTCGTCAGGACCCTGCGACAGCACTTCTTCGGCGTCCTCGCATTCGTGAACACGCGTCTTACCAACGCCATCGCCGAAGGCCTCAACCGAATCGTCCAAATCGTCAAGAACCGAGCCAGCGGATTCCGCACACTCGACGCATTCAACGATATGATCTTCCTTACCGTCGGAGACATAAACATCCCTGAGCAGATTCCGAAGAGGTTCCGCACACTCTAACCGCGCCCCCATGCCAGGAACCACGGCACCTTCACCCACTTCAGCTCGTTGAGAGATCCGGATATAGCCAAGAAAAAGCGCTTCGGAAACTGCGGCACCCCAGGCATCGGGCCTGGTTGGATCCCTTGAGAGAGTCTATTTGCTGAATAGACAGCATCGATTGCTTGGGAGGGCGGCACCTTGGTTGAGGGGCCGCCCTCTCTCTTTGGGAGAAGGTGTTACTGGGTGGTTTCGAACGGGAGGTAGAAGAGATGTCCGTTTCGCTCGACCTGAGCGACGACGGGCTCCAGTGGGCGGAGTCGACCGACGATGTCTCGCAATTGCCCGAGACCGGTCAGCTCGATTCCGTTGATCTGGTGGATGATGTCACCGGGGATGAAGCCTTCGTTCCAAAAGGGCGCGTCGAGTGCACGACCGGCGACGACCACGCCCGAGGGAATCCGCAGGTTCGGGAACATGGTGGCGATGCGGTCGTCGAGGTCGAGGGCGAGGATACCCAACTCGGGGATCAGGTTCTCGTCCGCACTCACAAAGTCGGTGAAACGCCCGGGGTCGTCGGCCCGGTTGACGACTTCTACGCTGACCTCGAGGGTGTCCGTTCCGCGAAGTACGTGGACGAGGACACGTTCGCCCACGGGCTTTTGGTAGAGGTTCACGGTGAGCTGTCGACCGTTTTCCATGGGTTTGGCACCCAGAGCCAGGACGATGTCGCCCACTTTGAGGCCGGATTGCTCGGCCGTGCTGTTGGGATACACGTCGCCCAGAATCGTTCCGGTCGTGATGGGCAAGTCGAGGGCCTTGGCAAGGAGGGGGTCGATAGTCTGGGCGTAGATGCCGATTTCGCCGCGGATGACACGACCTTTGTCGCGAATCTGTTCGAACACGGTGCGGACGATGTTGCTGGGGGCCGCGAACCCGATGCCTTCGCTGCCACCGGACTGGCTGAGGATGAGGGTGTTGATTCCGATCACTCGACCCTGGACGTCGACGAGCGGACCTCCGCTGTTGCCCGGGTTGATGGGCGCGTCGGTCTGGATGTAGATCATGGGGCTTTCGGGCTCGAGCTGCCGGGCAACGGAGCTGATGACGCCCATGGTGACGGAGTTGTTGAGGCCGAGGGGACTCCCGAACGCAAACACGAGTTGGCCCTGGCTCAGTCGATCTGAATCGGCCAGTTCGAGTTCGGGCAGGTTCTGCGCGTGGATTTTGAGGAGCGCGAGGTCCGTTTCCAGGTCGATGTTGACGACCTGGGCGCCCATCAGACGTCCTCCTGTCTTCAGGATCGAGCTCTGTTCGGATAGCTGATTGGCTGAGGGTGGAAGAACGATCTGAACGCGCTGGCTGCCTTCGACGACGTGGGCGTTGGTGATGATGTAGCCGTCGGCATCGAGGATCACGCCCGACCCGGTGTTCCGTTGCTGGGCGAGCAGGTCACCCGTGCTGCGGACGATTCCGGAACTCGGTCGATAGCCGGACACCAAAATCTGTACGATGGACGGGCCGACGCGTGTGGCGAGCGTTTCGAGAGAGCGGTTGATGCGCTCCAGGTTGGGAAGGGCTTCGGTCTGAGCGACGACAGGATTGGCCGTGGCGAAAAAAGCGGTTAGGAACCAGCGCGTCACGCATTGATCTCCAGTCGGGTGGCCGTAGGGGAGGACGTTAAAGCTCCTCCCACCGGGTGTCAAGGCAGGGATATTCGATTTTGGATGATGTAAGTAGGCACTTATCTTCATTCGAGTCGCAGTGGACATCATCATGGATGAAACCAAAGTACATCTTCTGATCGTCGAGGACGACAGAGCTCTGAGCGCAGCGATCGCGCATTGGGCGGACCGGAGAGGACACACGGCTGAACAGGCGACCGATGTCGAAGGGTGTCGAAAGGCGCTTGCCGAAGGCACGTTCGACGTGGTTTTCGTGGATCTCCGTCTGCCCAGTGGTGCCGACGGTCTCGATCTGGCGGCCGACCTGATTGCGGAGGATCCGGAACGGCCCGTCGTGCTGATGACGGCCTACGCCGGGCTGGAGAGTGCCCAGCGTGCGGTCGGCGTCGGTATCTTCGAATACGTGACGAAGCCGATCGAATTCGACCATCTTTCCGACGTCGTCGATCGTGCCATCGCCCACCGGCGGCGTTTGGTCGCCAACCGGGCGCGGCACGTGAAAGCGTTCGAGACGGCCAACGAGCAGCTGCGCCGGGTGGTCGAGGATCTTAGGGAAAAAGAACGCCTTCTGGCTGCCTACGGAGAGGTTGCACGGCTGGCTCTGTCATCGATCGAATTGGACGAGATCATCGACAACGTGGGTCGGCACATCGTGCAAGCCGGGATCTTCCGAAGCCTGATGATTGCCCTCGTGGATCAGGATTCCCAGACGGTCGAGGTTGTCCGGAGTCTGGCCAGAATCAGATCCAGGACGGGGGCGATGACCGCACGTCGACGACCTCCGTCGTGGGCGTCATTTACCGGCTCGACGATCCGAACGCGACGGCAGTGACCGCCCGCACGGGGCAGATACAGATTGTCGACCACTTCGAAGACGAGCAGGTGGCGACGACCGATCTGTATGAACCGGAATGGAAGAAGAGAGTCACGTATTTCCTACCGATCAAGGCGGGCGACCGGGTAATGACTGTCCTCGCCACAGCGAGCTCCGCCGACGAAAAGGACGTGATGATCCGGCAGATCGAAATGATGACACCCGTGCTGGATCAATTCGCCGTCGCGCTCGATCACGCCCGGCTGTATCGAGATTCTCTCAACTATGGTGCAGCCGTTTCACGCATCAATCGGGAATTGGAACGAGAAATCGAGGAACGGAAACGTGCCGAAGAGGCGGTTGTTCGGCTGGAACGTCTGGGCGCCCTCGGCGAATTGTCAGCGGGGGTGAGCCATAACCTGAACAACATCCTGACGGGGGTCCTCGGGCCGGCGGAAATGATCGCTATGATGTCGGAGGATCCGGTCGTGCTACGCGAGGTGGGTCTGATCCAAACGTCGGCACTCCGAGCGAGGGATCTGGTTGCGCGTCTGCATCAAGCCGTTCGGGGTGAAGCCGATCATCTCGGCCCGATCAATCTGAACAAGACGATCGAGGAAGCCGTGCGGGCGGGCAGACCGAGGTGGAAGGATGAACCCGAGTCAGAGGGTCGGGAACTTCACGTGCATACGACACTGACACCGGTGCCTGACGTGGCGGCGACGGTCGTCGGGTTGCACGACATCTTGTTGAATCTGGTGTTCAACGCGGTCGACGCGCTGCCCCGCGGAGGCGACATCTGGATCGAGACAAAGCCGGGCGATCGGGGTGCGGTCGTTTCCGTTCGCGACAACGGGATCGGGATGACGGCCGACGTGCGTCGTCGGGTGTTCGACCCTTTTTTTACGACGAAGGCACACGTCGGAACGGGGTTGGGCTTGTCGACGGTCTACGGCCAGGTGACCCGATGGGGTGGGGAGATCAGCGTCGAGAGTCAGCCGGGTGAGGGCACGACTTTCACGATCGCGTTCAGACGATGGGAGGGGGTCGCGGAAGAGGCTGCCAAAGTGGAAGACGAGGCGGTCCGCAAACGCGGGCGTATTCTTGTCGTCGAAGATGAAGAAGCCGTGCGTGAGGTCGTTTCTCGCATGCTGGCGCTTCATCACGATGTTGAGACGGCGAACAACGGCGAGGATGCCCTGGCGAGTTTCGAATCAGGAAAATTCGACGTGGCGCTGATCGATCTAGGGATGCCGGGTCTGGCCGGCGACAAGGTGGCCGAGAAGTTGAGGGATGTGGATGCATCGCTCTCGACCATTCTGATGACCGGGTGGAGCTTGTCCAAGGACGACGAGCGCTTGGCCGCTTTCGACGACCACCTGCAAAAGCCATTTACGGAGTTCAACGAACTTCTGAATGTCGTCGGACGAGCGATCGCCACGCACGAAACACGAACGGGACAGGAGCCTTCGCAGAACTGACGAGCCTCAACGCGCGTCGAAGGATCGGGCCTCTCCGATTGGATCGGGGGGGCCCTCGTCGTGGTCAGGCGGGAAAGAGACGATGGACGGCGTCGTAGCCATCCCGGTGATTGCGTTCGATGCGGACGGTACTTCTGTTGAGGCGAGAAACGGTGGGTGTGCGCGCAGGCGTGGCGACGGCGTGGATATAAGGGGAGTGGTCGGGATTCCCGGTGTGCTCGAAGAGATGGTGGAGATCGCCGATGTAGGCCGACGGTCGTCTGAGATAGGCGGACTCGAGTTGGGGGTTGAGGCGGCGGAGGTAGGGTCGGGCAATCCACGACTCATATCTGGGTGGGCGACAGTCGGGAAGATCGGCGGGGCGTGACAGGAGCACGAGCAGATGCGTGCATCCATCCCGGATCGCCGTGTGATACGGGATCGACTCTACCAGTCCTCCGTCGATGTAGTGCTCGCCACGAAACGAGACGGGAGGGCCGGCTGCAACCGGAATGCGAGCCGAGGCTTTGAACGCGGTTGCCAGTTCACGGTCGTCGCTGAAGTTGCGGAGGGCGTGCGAGACGGCTTCTTCGACGTGCGTCGCGACGGCAACGAGGGGGATATCCGACGCCAGGACGTCCGGAAAGGCGAGTGGTTGCTCGTGTCGCATGACGTGGTCGACGAGGAAATCGAGAGAAACGACGGGACGAGGGGTAACGAGGCGGCGATAGCTGATGAACCGTCGGTTGCTGATGTTGCGGAAGTAGATGCGACTGCCTTCGGTGGCTTGTCCTGTCAGCAGATACGCGCCGTTAATTGCGCCGGCGGACGTGCCGTAGACGACGTCGAAGACGTTCCGTAAACCGAGCGATTCGAGGGCCGCGGCCATGCCGCCGGTCACGACTCCCCGCATGCCACCGCCCTCGATCACGAGGGCGAGCCGGGCATTGTCATCGCGGGATTGAGGATTGGATGCCGAGCGCTTTCGTTCATCGATGAGGGCGAGGACGGGATGAGATCGGTCGGTCGACACGGGCCCAAGATATCGGAGGGAGGGTCTCGCGTCCAGGGATTCCCTTTGACAGGCCCACGGCCGTTTCTATCTTGCCGCGCCACGAGAAGAGATGCCGTGAAATCAGTTCAGCTCAAATCGGACAGGACGATCCCCACGATCGGAATGGGAACGTGGCCGCTCAAGGGGGCCGCGTGCGTTCGCGCCATCCGTGAGGCCCTGGACATCGGCTATCGTCACCTGGATACGGCGTGGATGTATCAGAATCAGGGTGACGTGGGGCAAGCGTTGATCGAGAGTGATGTGTCTCGCGACGATGTGTTCATCACGTCGAAAGTGTGGCGGACCCACCTTCACTACGATGGCGTTCTCCAACAGCACGCCGAAACCCTGAGGGATCTGGATGTGTCGAGCGTGGATCTGTTCCTCGTCCACTGGCCGAATAGGACAACGCCGATGGCGGAGACCTTCCGAGCCATGTCGCGACTCTACGACGAAGGTAGCGCTCGCAGCATCGGGGTAAGCAATTTCGGTGTCGCTCAGCTCGAGGAGGCGATAGCGACGTCGTCGGCCCCGATTTGCGTCAATCAGATCCGCTATCATCCGAAGCACCAACAGCGTGACATCCTGGTGTGGTGCCACGCACACGATGTCGCCGTGACGGCCTATTCACCGCTCGCCAAAGGTCAGCTGGTTCCCGCCTTGAGTGAGATCGGGTCGAAGATCGGTCGTTCCCCGGCCCAGGTGACATTGCGCTGGCTGATCGAAGAAGGGCTTGTGGTGATTCCCAAAGCGAGTTCTCGTGCTCATTTGGAGGAAAACTTCGATCTGTTCGGATGGGCGTTGCCCGATGGAGCAAGGGACGAGATCCGGTCGATCGGCGATCCGTGATGTTCGATACGGTCGTCATCGGTGGTGGCATCATCGGTCAATCGGTGGGTTACCACCTGTCGGCGGCGGGTGGTCGGGTGGCCGTCATCGACAGGCGGGACGAGGGTCGAGCGACCGACGCGGGAGCCGGCATCATTACGCCGGGAGGCGATCCGGCGTCGCACAATCCGTGGTCACGGTTGGTCGGCGAAGCGGAAGCTTACTATCCGACGCTCGTGGCGGCGCTCGCTCGTGACGGTGCGGAGGACACGGGCTACGAGGTGTGCGGGTCGATGGTCGTCGCTGTTGACGCGGCCGAGAGGGACGCTTTCGAAGAGGCGAGCGTGGGTGTGGTGTGGGGGGATGGACGCTGCGACAAGGCCGCCGTCGTGGATCGCGCGCGTGCACGCGAGCTCTTTCCAGCGTTGGATGTGATCGAGGGAGCTCTTTACGAGCCGGCAGGTGCCCGTGTGGACGGTCGGAGACTGGCGAACGCGCTGGAGCAGTCGGGCGTGGCTCAGGGGCTCGAGGTGCGGCGCGCTTCCGTCGATCGTGTCGAGGTCGAAGGTGGGACAGCGACAGCGGTTGTCGCGGACGGTGAGGAGCTGACCACGGGCTCCGTCGTCATTGCCGGGGGGGCGTGGTCCGACGCGTTTGGCGAGCAGCTCGGGGTCCGTCTCCCGGTCGGGCCGATGCGGGGGCAGATCGCGCATCTGGATCTCGGGGAGGTGGACACGTCGGGCTGGGTCATCGTGAGCGGGTTTCGCGGACACTACCTGGTACCGTGGGACGACAATCGCGTAGTTGCCGGTGCGACACGGGAGATGGATGCGGGTTATCGGGTAGAGACGACGGTCGAGGGGATGCTCGAGGTGTTGTCCGAAGCGATCCGCGTCGCACCCGGTCTCCGAGGAGCTCGGGTGAAGGAGTTTCGCGTCGGATTGCGGCCGGCGACGTCCGATGGGTTTCCGATCCTCGGTCCGATTCCGGGTGTGCCCAACGTCCACGTGGCGACGGGTCACGGACCGATGGGGCTCCACCTGGGACCCTACAGCGGAAAGGTTGTGGCCGATGCGATTCTCGGCGAGAGAGACGAGACTTTTGCCGTGTTTGGAGTCGAACGATTCGGTTGATGCGACGAGACAGCCACTGAGATCACTGAGGACACAGAGGTGGTGGAACAAAGTTCCAATGACCACCGCGGTACCAAGGTCTTTGACGTAGCAAAGTGAGGTGAAGTGATGGAGTACCGAAAACTCGGGCGAAGTGGGGTGAAGGTTTCGGAGGTCTGTCTGGGGACGATGACGTTCGGGAAGGAGACGGACGAGGCTGAATCCAAACGGATGGTCGATCTGGCGTTGGACGCGGGTATCAATTTTGTGGACACCGCGAACTCCTACACGGATTCGCGATCGGAGGTCTTCACGGGCAAGGCCCTCAAAGGGCGACGCGACGAGGTGGTCGTGGCGACGAAGTTTTACAACCCGATGGGGAAGGGCCCGAACGATTCGGGCATGTCCCGTTACCACATCATGAATGCAATCGAAGCCAGTCTGACGCGCATGGACCTGGATCACATCGATGTCTATTACATCCACCACGTCGATCGACAAACGCCGATCGAGGAAATGTTGCGTGCGCTCGATGACCTGGTCCATCAGGGCAAGGTGCGGTACATCGCGTGCAGCAATTACGAAGCGTGGCGGCTGATGGAAGCGCTCTGGATCAGCGACGCCAACGGTCTGGCCAGGTTCGCCTGTTACCAACCGCAATACAGTCTGGGTTGTCGGGACATAGAGATCGATCTGGTGCCTGCCTGCCAGTACAAGGGTGTAGGCATCGTCACCTGGGGACCGCTCGGTGGTGGATTCTTTTCCGGGAAATACAAACCGGGTGAGCGCTCTCTGGCCGGCACACGGTCTGAAGGTGGCCAGATTGGAAATCACTTCGCACCGAACGTGGATGAGACCTTGGAGGTTCTGCTGGAAGTGGCAAAAGAGGTCAACAAGAGCCCAGCCCAGACGGCCATTCGCTGGATTCTCGAACAACAGCACATCACGTCCGTGTTGCTCGGCGCTAGGACGGTCGCCCACTTCGAAGACAACGTGCGAGCAACGACCTGGCTGATGCCGGATGAGGCGCTACAGCGGTTGAACGAGGTGTCGGCTCCCGCACCGAAGTATCCCGAACGGATGGAGAATCCGCGGGATGTGCAACGGCTGAGTGCGATCGACATGCCCTCGCTGAGCTGATAGGTTCCAGGCAGAGCCTGGGAACCAGGAGGTCGTCTTAGCGATAGGGTCGGTATTCCCTCTGCGCGGGATCATATCCTCGTTCCCGGGCTCTGCCTGGGAACGCACAAGGCAGCTCGTTTGCGCGCGTTCTGAGGCGATCCTATATTGGCGCGCACTTTGATCACTACAAGGAGGAATCGATAGCTGACATTTCCGTACAGGTTCTGGACAATGGGCCGCTGCTCGTGATGGGTGTATTCGAGCTTCAAGACGGATCCGGCAGCGCGATGACGAAGGAAGAGGGGCGACCCGTCGCTTTGTGTCGGTGTGGCCAATCCAGCGACAAGCCCTTCTGCGACGGGACACACAAGGAATGTGGATTCTCGTCCTCGGTGAAGGCCTGACGGATCCTGATTTTAGTTCACCCTCGGAAGCTCTGGTTTCCGGGGTTTTTTTTGATTCGAGGAGTGCTATCGTGGCGACCGACAAGACAACCGACTTGCTTGATGAGAACGAAGAGAACGACGCTATCCAGGTGGTCCGTCCCGTGTTCCGTGATTACGGTGGCCGCAAGCGGTTCAGCGGGCCTATCGAGACCGTTCGCGTGAACGAGGACAATGTATTGGTGCGAAGCACGTTGGAAGGGCCTGGAGAAGGCAGAGTGCTAGTGGTCGACGGTGGTGGATCGACGTGGTGCGCGCTGATCGGAGACATGGTGGCGCAGATTGCAGCCGACAACGGATGGTCGGGGATCATCGTTAATGGATGCATCAGGGATGCAGTCGATATTGCGAAGATCGACGTTGGACTGAAAGCACTCGCCACGTGCCCTCGACGGAGCCGGAAGGAAGGGAAAGGTGTCGTCGGTGTGGCCGTGTCGTTTGCCAGCACGACGTTTCGGCCAGGCGACTACGCCTACGCTGATGAGGACGGCATTGTCGTTTCACCGGACGCGCTTCTATGAGGCATTCGTGGATTTCGTGACGAAGCGAGTTTACGATGACCCTGGGCCAGAGGATGGAGTTCGGATCCTCGTGGACGGTCTGTGGCCCAGGGGGATGAAGAAGGAGAAGGCGCCGATCGATCTGTGGTTAAAGGAGGTGGCTCCGAGCGCAGACGTGCGGAACGCTTTCCGCGATGCTCCTGACCGCTGGGACACCTTCGTCAAGGCGTATCACAAGGAGCTCGACGTCAACGAGCAGATCGTTAACCAGTTGCTCGAAGTCGCCAAGAAAGGGCGCGTGACCCTGCTCTATGCAAAGAAGGACACGGAACACAACAACGCGGTAGCCCTACAGCGCTACCTCGCATCTAGAGGGAGATGATCCATGAATCTGTTCTTCGGCGGTGTCGCCATTCGATCGACGTTCGGGAACATCGGACTGCTGATTCTGCGTGCGTTTTCCGGGCTGGCCCTGGCATTCGGGCACGGGATTCGAAAAATCCCCCCCTCGGAGCGATTCATCGAGGACGTCAGCAACCTGGGGTTTCCCCTGCCCACGTTGTTTGCCTGGGCGGCTGGCACGTCGGAGCTCCTCGGTGGCGTCTTTCTTGCAGCCGGATTCATGACCAGGCCGGCGGCCTTCTTCGTCGCGTTTACGATGGCCGTGGCTGCTTTCATCCGTCACGCGGCCGATCCGTTCAGCGGGAAGGAGAAGGCGATGTTGTTTCTCTGCATTGCCATCTTCTACTTCTTCGTCGGCGCCGGCCGCTTTTCGATCGATGGAGTCATCCGCAAACAAGACGATATCCTGGAGGAATGAGGCCGGCTATCCGGTTTTTCAAGGCCAGAGCAAGGCTGGTGTGATCAATAGAGTCGAGAAAGGACATGGACGGTGGGAGCAGCCTCTGGCTGCGAACAGCTCGCTCGCGCGGACTCTACTTCGTGCTGGCTCTTTGTCTGATCCCTATTGGACTTGGAACCCGAGCCGGTAATTCGACCGGATGGTTGAACAATTATGGTGGAGGGGTCGTTTACGTCCTGTTCTGGTGTTTCGCTTCGAGGCTGGTATGGGTCCTGGCTCCCTCGCAACGAATCGCGTTGGGGGTCTTTGCCGCGACGTGTGGGGTCGAGTTTCTACAGCTCTGGCATCCCGCCTGGCTGGAAGTGCTCCGATCGACGACAATCGGATCGATGCTGTTTGGAAGCGTCTTCGATCCACTCGATTTTCTTCACTCCGGTATCGCGGCTGCTGGTGGTTTTCTGATACTTCGATGGCTTGAACGTCCAAGAGGGGTCTGACGTGGAATATCGACAGTTGGGCACGAGTGGAATCGAGGTCAGTGTGATGGCGTTGGGATGCTGGCCCTTTGCCGGGGGCAGCACCTGGGGTGACCAGGATGATGACGTCTCTATCACGACTGTTCACGCGGCGCTCGATGCTGGAATCACGTTCTTCGATACAGCCGAGGGTTACGGGGAAGGTCATTCGGAGCGAGTGCTGGGTGAGGGGTTGAAAGGGCGGCGTCACGAAGCGATCATTGCGACGAAAGTCAGCAGCGGGAATCTCTCCCCGGCAAAGATCCCCGATGCGTGTGAACAGAGCTTGAAGAATCTGCAGACGGATGTGATCGATCTGTATCAAATCCATTGGCCGAATCACGAGGTCCCGATCGAAGAGAGCTGGCACGCCCTCGAGAACCTAAAGACGCAGGGAAAAGTACGCGCCCTGGGTGTCTGCAACTTTGCGGTTCAGGATATGGGCGACCTGCTGCCCTACGGTCACTGTGAGACGGATCAGCTTCCTTACAACATGCTATGGAGGCCGATCGAACACGAGATCCAGCCGCTGTGCGTGGAAAATGATGTTGGCCTGATCTGTTACAGCTCCCTGGCGCAAGGTCTGTTGACGGGCCGCTACAACACGGCGGACGATGTGCCTGAAGGGCTGTCGCGATCACGTTTGTTTTCGTCCGATCGACCTCTGGCCAAACACGGCGAGGAGGGGTGCGAGCAGCTGGTGTTCGAGGCGATCCAACGTGTGCGCGAAGTAGCCGAGGGACTGGGCCACTCGATGGCGGCAGTGGCCTTTGCCTGGGTCGCCCAGCAGGCGGGAGTCACTTCACTGCTGGTCGGGTCGCGTAGCCCCGACGAGCTGGCGCTCAACCTGCCGTCGCTCGACGTACATCTCGACGACGATGTCGTTGCCACGCTGAATGAGGCGACGCAGCCGGTGAGAGATCACCTTGGCACGAGTGCTGACATGTGGGTGACGCCATCGCGGATGCGGTAGCGTGCGCGAAAGTTGGCGGGTGTTCGGTGTTCAGCTGTTGCCGGCTTTGCCTGATTGCCTGTTGCTGTCTTCTGTCCTCTGGTCACGCGTGGGGTACCGGCGGACAGGTCGTCAGAGAAATCGAAATTGTTGGTCTTACCCGCACGCGACCTGAGGTCGTGATGCGGGAGTTGCTTTTCGGGCCCGGAGATCGGTTGTCTGCGTCGGTTGTCGACGAGACGGCAAGGAATCTCCGGGCGCTTCTGTTTTTGGGAGAGATCGACGTCCGTACCACGAGAGTTGATGCGGATACCGTCGACGTCACCGTCTCCGTTCGAGATCTGCATTCAAGGGCGGTGACACCCCTGCTGTCGGGCGAGCCGGATGAACTGAGTTACGGGATAGTCGGGCTCGATTACAATCTTCTTGGATCCGGCCAGGTGCTCCAGTTGACGGGAAGACACGATGCCGTAACCGGCAACGGGGGAGAGATCTTTTATCGGGCACCGCGATGGCTGGGGTCGCGTTCAGGAATCACAGGGGTCGTCGGGTTCGGGGGTGAAGGCTATGACCTATCCATCCGTTTGGCCCGCCCGTTTTACCGATTAGCCGAACGATGGTCTTATGGCGTGAGCGCGAGTGGAAGCCGTTCGTTGGTGCGGCTCTACTCCGGACAGACCGAAACCGAACGGTATCAGGCGGACCGATTCGACACGATCGCTCGCGTGACTGGATCGTGGGGTGATCGCGTGAAGATCAGACCCGGTGTGCAGATGTCTTTCGCGTATCGCCGATTCGATCCCGAGGCTGGCTTCAGCTATGCTCCCGAGGACCGTCGGCGGTCGACTGCACTCGCAACGCTGACAATCTGGCGCCCGGTCTACGAGCACGTTCGCTACTACCGCTCCCTCGGACGCGTGGAGGATGTGCAAACAGGCAGCTGGGCGCAGATCTGGATCGGTGGGGCAGATGCGGCGATCGGTTCCGATCGGTCCTACGGCGTCTTGGGCGCGAGAATCGTTCCCCGGTTGGCCGTGGGCAAAGGACGTTACCTGTTCGCGTCATTCGGTTTCAGCGGGCGTGTCAGTGGTGGTGGGCTGTGGCAGCGGCACGCTTCAGCCGAGGCCTTTGGCCATTGGAAGATCGAGGAGACGCACGCGGTTGCAATTCGGGGCAGAGCCGATGCCGTCTCGAGAACGGAGGACCGTACCCAACTGTTATTGGGACCCGAGCAGGGGCTGCGCGGGTATGCCTTGCGAAGGTTCGCAGGGACCCGGCGTTACGTCGTGAACGTGGAGGGACGAGTGACGTTGGTCCGACGACCGACCTTTACGGCGGGAGCCGTCGGGTTCGTGGATGGGGGTCGGGCGTGGTCGAGGGGGTCGGCGAAACGCGCGGTATGGGCTGCTGGATTCGGCGGACGGCTGGGGCTGTCGCGGGTCTACGGTGCTCCCGTCATGAGAGCGGATCTGGGATACGGCTTCGAGGATCGGGCCTGGGTGTTGTTCGTTGGGTTGGGTCAGTATTTCTGACTCGGGCGAATCTATGATGTCAGACGAAAAACAGAGCTTGCGATGTGACGCGTACCGCCGAGCCCGTTCCCGTCGTCCTGCATATAGTAGTAGGCGGTGAAAATGCGGCCATCGTCCAATTCCGTCGCTACGGGATACCCGATGTCCCAATCACTGGCGTCTGCTCGGATCACCGCTTCGGCAGACCACGTTTCCCCGTCATCATCGCTCACGATGAGACCAATCCCGAACGGCGGATGACGACGCCCGAAGATGACGACGATCCGGCCGTCCCGCAGCAACAACGGCCACGGAGACCGGTAGAGAGGGCCGTTTCGACGGGCGCCAGGCCAGGCGTGATCGCGTGTCAGCGTGGTCCAGGGCGATTGGCCCCACGCAACAATGGGCTGCGGGAAACTCCAGCTGTATCCGCCATCGTCGGAGTGGCACATCTGAATGGCGTTATGAATCCCACCGATGTTCAGCATGTAGCACTGGAGACGACCCGTTGGCAGCAGCAGCAATGCGCCGTAGGTGGGTCTTCCGAGACCCGTCGGATCGCGAGCGATTTCGGCG
This sequence comes from Candidatus Latescibacterota bacterium, assembly GCA_965198115.1. Taxonomy (GTDB): domain Bacteria; phylum Latescibacterota; class UBA2968; order UBA2968; family UBA2968; genus UBA6620. The sequence goes on from OZ240241.1 coordinate 6,782,743, forward strand.
ATGGGTTTCCACACGAGGCCATTGTCATCGGTACCGTAGACGACCAGGGCAGAGGTAAAGGGGGAAGGTCCGCAACTGGCGACCACGAGCTGTGTGGCATCGTCGAACTTTACAGGAGGGGCGCCGTCGACGTGCACGTAGTTCATTCGCGAGGGCGGGGAGACACGCGTGGGCACGCGTTCCCAGGTGCGGCCTCGGTCGGCGGAGCGGAAAGCGAAACATTCGATTGTCGGATCACCCTCAGTTCCCCGCGGACCGGTGGCGGGTCTAGCGAAGTAAACCAAGGCGTCTGAGCTGCTGAGATCGATCGTCTCGCGGGATACGTCGTGGTCGGCCACGCCCAGGATGGCGCGTTTCTCGTCCAGCGGTAAGGAATCGTCCCAGATCACGACCTCGTGTTTCGAGGGCCACGTCTCGCCGTGGTCGAGAGATCGTTGAAGGAAAATCTTTGCCCGCCCTTTGTAGCCGGACATGCCGTGCCCGACGTCGGTTCGCGCAGCGTATGCGCACGGGGCGTGGTGGTGGATCACCGTGATCTCACCATTCCCGAAGTTCCCGATCGGGCATTGGCGAGGGTGCGCGCACATCCGATCCTGGCTATAGCAGAGCTTTTTGCCGTGACGGACGTCGGCAATTGCGCCCACCGGGCGCTTCATTGCCGCACCAGTTTCTTCAACAGGTTGCTCGCCTCGGCCATCTCCCCATCGGGCCCAGGGGCAACGACACCCGTCCAGTAAATACTGCCTGTCGAGTCGATACAGGTCGCGTGCCCTCGGATGTCGATCGACTGGGCCACTTTCCTGCCGTCCAGGTCGAAGAAACAGTCACCGGCAAGCACGCGATCTTCCTCGTCGAAATTGATGTCAGGAGGCTTCAAAGCATGCCATTCTTCGATGAACCGGCCATCCTCGTCGAAAATCTGAACGCGGCCGTTCTCCCGGTCTGCTACGAGAACACGATCGAGTGGGTCGATGTTGATGCCGTGGGGGAGTGCGAATTCACCGGGTCCGGTTCCTTCCGAGCCCCACGAGCAGATACGTTCCCCGTTTCGTGAGAAGCGATGGATGCGGAACTGTCCGTAGCCATCTGAGACGAAAATGTCGCCACCAGGGTTGGCAGCAGCCATAGTCGGTCGGTTGAACGGCATATCTGGGGCGCCGACCTGACCACGCTCCCCGAGCGTCATAACCAATTCACCATCTGTCGTAAACTGATGAATCAAATGATCTTCGATGTCGGTGATGAAGATCTCGTCCTCGCGGTTGATCTTGATTCCGTGGATGCCCCCGACCTTTTGGAACACTTCCTTACCCTAGGAGGTGATGAAATCACCATAGGGGTCGAAAACCAGGACGGATGGAACGGGCTGCCGTGTCGCGATGTAGATCTGATCCTGCGTGTCTACGGCGATTCCGTTGATCACGCCGAATTCGGATCCGAACGATTCGCGACCCCAGTCTTCGTCGACTTCGTATCTGGCGATCCCGATGTCCACCATCGCAAAGAGTCCTTATCATGGGTGACCGGAGTGATCCAAAATCCCAACGATCCACGAAAGAACGACACTGAGGTGAAGAAATGAAACTGGCTATTTCTGGTGGGATGGACGATGAAACTCTGACTTTCGGACGTCAACTCGGCGCGACGGATGTGGTCGGAGGGGCCCACGAACTACCGAAGGATCGAGGCTACTTCGATTTCCACGATTTGATGTTGCAACGGCAGAAGATCGAGGACGCGGGATTGCGCTGGGCTGCTCTGGAGGGCGTGCCCGCGGAGTGGTTCGACAAGATCAAGTTGGGATTGCCTGGGAGGGACGAGCAGATAGAGAACTGGTGCAAAAGCCTGCGGAATATGGGTGCCGCAGGTATTCCCGTGCTGGGCTACTTCTTTTCGCTGAGGTCCAGGCCCGGCAATCTCGGACTCAGGACATCAAAAAGCACACTCGGTCGTGGCGGAGCCGTTGTGACGAGTTTCGACTACGAACTGATCAAGGGTGCGAAAGGGGACTATTGGGATCCACCCGTCACGCACGCGGATGAGATCACGGACGAAGAGATCTGGGCGAATCACGAATACTTTCTGAAGGCGGTGATTCCGGTCGCGGAGGAGGCGGGGGTCAAGATGGGTTTGCATCCGGACGATCCACCGATTTCCCCGATCGCGGGTGTAGCTCGCGTGTTTAGGAGCCACGAGGCATTGCAGCGCCATATCGAGACCGTGCCGAGCGACTACAATGGACTCGGGTTTTGCCACGGCACGATTTCGGAAATGGAAGGTGACGTCAAAGATGCGATTAAGTACTTCGGCGAGCGGAAGAAAATCTACTATGTGCACTTCCGGAGCGTGTCCGGAAGGGTACCCGCCTTTTCGGAGACGTTTATCGATGAGGGCCACGCAGACGTGCGCGAGTCGATGAAGGTCTTCAAGGGGGTGGGTTTCGACGGGGCGATGATCGACGATCACGTACCGAAACTTGTCGTGGATACGGAGAAATCACACGCGGCGCACGCCTACGCACTGGGCTACATGAAATCGTTGTTAGATGCGGTGAGATAGAGAGATTGGTTATGACGGACGCAGAACTAGCCGAGTACGAAGAGAACGGCGCGGTGACGATCGATGGGCCGCTCTCGGATGAGGAGCTTGACAGAGCGGAAGCAGCCTGGGATCGGATCAAGGCGAATGGGGAAAAGCCCTACGACGACCCGGACTACGTAGACGTCGTGCAGCATCCGTACTTCGAGGAGGTGGCGAAGAAGGTCCTGCGTGCGGAGTCGGTTCACCTGTGGTGGGGGCTGTCGCCTCACGAGCGGCCACCGTGGAACAAGCCGTTCGACAGCGCGCGAGATCAGTGGGGAAACGGATGCCACGTAGACATCCAGGCGACGTGGGAGGACTTTCAGGCTACGCCGCGCCGGATGTGAGCAGAGCTATGGTTTTGGGTGAACGAGGTTCCGCGTGATCGGGGGGCGATGCGCATTTTGCCTGGGAGTCACAAACCGATTATGAAACACTGGAGCCGAATCCTGACGCCGGACCACAAGAAGATGCTGCCGCGCGTTCACGGCATCCGTCCGGAGCCGAAGGAAGGGGCCGCAGCCTTTCCCGAGCACTTACCGGACCTGATCGATACGCCGTGGCTGCAGCAGGAGCCAGTTCCCTACGCCGCCAGGCGGGGTCAGGTTCTTGTGCTGTGCAGTGGGGGACTACACTCCGCTTGGCAGAATTGGGACACCGTGCCCCGAAAGGGGATGGGGACATCGTGGGCGGCGACGGGTGTAAACTGCGGACTGCCCAGGAACCAACGGGAAGATGTCATCGCCTACCACAAGGCACTGCGACCCAAGCTGCGTCCCGACCGTGCCCACATCGTGCCGGACCACTCGGACTGGGTCTTCGAGACGGACTACGAACCCAAGTGGCCGGAGATGTTTCTACCTACTCATTCAGCGTAGCAGATCCGTCCCCACCCGTCCCTGCCCTAATTCACGAGCTCCAACCGTTTGGGCAGCGAATCGTGAAACGCTGTAATACTTGGGAAATGGTTGCCCAGGGAGTGTCGTGAATGTTTGGGCTCCGGCACGCGATAGAATACGTGTGTGGTGCCTCGGGATCGTTCCGTCTTCCGAACCGATCCACAGTGATAGCTCGCCTGGTTGAACACGAGCGCCGAACCGGCTGGCGCGTGAACATCCACCCGCCCGATCAGCCTGGGGAAATCACGTCCAAATGCGTCCAGCCACGTCGGCTTCTCAGGATCGACATACGCGCCTCCGTCGTCGATCCGTAAGACGTCCTTGCCCCACGAATTGTCGGCGTCTCTCACCTTCGGAAACTGACGTTTGGTCTCGGCGCTTTCGGGGATGATGCTGCTGCAGTGGATGGCCGGGTCCGTGTCGTCCATGTTGTAGATGACCTGAATGCCCGGCGTGTAGTAATCATTGTCGTCCGCGCCCTCGACAATCCCTGAGTATTCACGATGCCAATTCCTCGACAGTGCGAGCGGGTCATCGCCGTCGATGTCCTCTGGTGGATCGGCGTGACAGGGTTCGCGCCGCATGAAACTCAGGTTGCAGAACTGGGCGTCTTCTCCGAGGATACGCTTTACGAGAGGTACGACGGACGGATGGTTGGGAATCCCGTCCAACGCGTCCGTCCTGTGCATAAGACCCGGAGCGCCACTGCCGACGGAGATAAAGCCCGGACGTGGACCTGGCTCCCACTCCTTCGGGTTCGCGGCTTGGTCAGCAGCGATCCCATCGTTCACCCTGTCGACTTCATCGGGCGACAGCGCGCGCTCGATGATCACAAACCCGTTCTCCTTGAAGTGCCTCAGCAAGTCTTCCATCGTGTCTTCCTCCTCGCGGCTATCGTTGACTCCGTGTTAGTTCGTATCGGTGTACTTGTGCAGCACCGCCTCGTCGATTTCGACGCCCAGCCCGGGACGGTCGGGGATGGGCATCATACCGTCTTCCAATTCGAAGGGGATCCGTGACAGCTCGGTCCTCAGGCCGTTTTCCATGACGTCCAGCTCCAGGTAGAGCGGAAGCGTGTCCTCAGCGTCCGGATCGACGGGTATGGTGGCCATCCACTGGAGCGTCGCAGCGAGCCGGACGACAGCGCCGAAGTAGTGCGGCAGAATCGGGATCCGATTCGCCCAAGCAAGGGCCCAGACCCGACGGCACTCGGTAAACCCACCCGCGATGCTGATGTCGGGCTGGAGGATGTCCATGGCTTGGCGTTCGACAACCTCCTGGAACGACCTGACGCCGACGCGGCCCTCGGCTCCAGAGATTCGCATAGGCAGCGCCTCGCGCAGCCGGCAGTAGCCGTCCAGATCGTCCCTGGGTATGGGTTCCTCGTACCAGAGCGGGTCGAGGTCGGCGAGCCTCTTGCCCGCCTCGATCGCGGTCTCCACATCATCGTACCCTTGGTTGACGTCCGCCGCAAGGCCCATATCATCACCCGCTCCCTTTCGCATGGCGGTGAGTATCTGTGGGTCGTAGTCCGGGCCGAACCCGATACGGGCCTTCAGCGCGCCGAAACCCAGATCGCGACAGCGACGGGCCTCCTCGGCCAGATCCTGGAAGTGATCCAGGCCCTCGCGCTGGAAGAATCCGCTGGCATAGGCGGGTACGCTCTTCCGCCGGGCGCCCCCCAACAGCTGGTAGACCGGCTTGTCGAGGGCCTTTCCCATCAGGTCCCACAGGGCGATCTCGATGGCGCACGCCTTGTTTCCCTCGCGACCGTTGTCGCTCAGGGTGTCGTAGACCAGCTCGTAGTCGAAGGGATTCGCGCCGATCACGTGATTGGCGATCGCTTCTTCCGAGGGTACGCCGCCCTCACCCCAACCAATGAGCCCGCTATCGGTGCGGACCTCGACGAGGGTCGCGGGGCGTGCTCGCATCCAGAAGCGACAGTTCCGGTAAGGCCGCTGGACGGGGAAGGAAAGCTTGTGCGTGATGACTTCTGTGATCTTCATCAGGATCCAGATTCTCCTGTGACACGTTATCTTCAAGGTAGGGAATTAACAGTGTGTGGATTCGCGGGGCAAGGGGCAGCGCAGGAAGTGAGGTGACGTAGGGACGGTTCGCGAACCGTCCCTACGGATGTGGTGGCTATACCACCCGGATGATTACGATGAATCTCTCAGATCCCAGACTAACTGCCCTCTACAGACGCTGCGTCGATCGGTGCCTTCCGTTCTGGTACGACCACGGCGTGGACTACGAGCTGGGTGGGTTCTTTGGCGACGTGCAGGACGACGGGTCGTTGGGCAGCGACGCCAAGGGCGGATGGTATCAGGGGTTCGGGATCTGGCTGTTCGCCTACTACCACAACAATTGGCCGGAGCGGGAGCGCTACCTGGAAGCAGCCAGACGTGGGTGGCACTTCATGCGGGACCACGGTCGGGATGCGGACGGATACTGGGCGATGAACCTCTCACGAGACGGCGAGATTCTGGAAGGTGCGACGAGCGTCCTGACCGATGCCTACCTCGCACACGGGCTGGTCGAGCTCTACAAGGCGGATCCCGGTGAGGGCTATCTCGAAATCGCCCGCGAAATGCTTGTGCAGGTGAGGGAGCGAATCCTTCGACCCGACTTCTGTCTTTCAGCACCCTCCTACACGGAACCACACAGTCTGAATGGTGGGTGGTGTACTGTGCTTCTTCCGGTCTCGGACTTTCTGCGTGTGTCTCCGGATGACGCCGAGATGAGCGAGATGGAGGATCTGTGTCTAGACGCCATTCTCGAGAAGCATTTCGACCCGAAGACAGGCCTGATCATCGAGGCGGTTGCGCCGGACGGGACACCCTACACCGGAAGACAACGCAACCTCGTAAAGCCGGGCGCGGCAGCCGAGTCGTGTACGGCGGTGATGATGGCAGCGGACAGGAGAGACGATCGAGGCCTGAGGAGACGGGCGGCGGAGATCGTGCGCGCACACTTTGAAGCGGCTTGGGATCCGGAATCCGGCGGGATCTTCTACGAGATTGATCTGGAGGGGAATCCCACTGACGATCGGAAGGCCGCGTGGGCCCAGGCCGAATTCATGCGCGGGATTATGACGGCCAGCGTGTCGGAGTCCGACGGGTGGATCAGCGAAGCCTACGAGCGGGTCCACAGCTGGGCGTTCGAGACCTACGCCGATGGATCAGATGATCTGTGGCGACTCTCCGTGACCAGGGACCTGACGCCCCTGTTCGACCGGAAGCTCGACATGGTGCACCATCCAAGGATGCTGCTGGCGATTTTTCGGATTCTGGAAACGACATAAGGGAGGGGCGATCGATGCAGACGTATACAATCTCGCGCGATGACCGCTACCACGAGGCGTGGCGCAGCTTCGACAATGGGCTCACCTGGACCGGTCCGGAGCGGACCGGGTGCCTCACGACCAGCCTGAATGTTCGGCAGATCAGCGATGGGACCCTCTTCCTTTCGGGGACCCATTTTCACTGTGAGGGATTGAACGAAGATCAGGTCCTTTACCAGTCTGTGGACAACGGTCACACGTGGTCGGACGCGATTCCGGTGATCGAACAGTTCGGGGCGATCACGGGCGAGGGCGATCTGGTCGAGATGCCGAGTGGTGAGTTGGTCGCTTACGTACGGAGTGATGACAACCCGTCAGGTGTAGGCCTAAAGTCGATTTCGACGGATGGAGGGCTGACCTGGGACGGACCCTATGCAGCCGGCTACTGGCCGACGAGCGGCCGTATCAACGCGGGTCTCCTGTCGACTGGAGAGGTAATGGTGACGCACCGCGTCGGGGGGTTTCATCCTCAGGCGTGGTTCGGCTACTTCATCGAAGAGCCGGAGATGGCGCTGGAACGAATCCCGAACGATCCGGAAGCCAGGCTGAATCCACCGGCCAGCGTCTGGGGCATGATCGACAACGACACGAGCCTGTACGCCGATCACGGATATGGCGATTGGGTCGAGTTGCCGAACGGAGATGTCTATGTCGTGAACTATATCGTCGACGATGCACCCGAGGACCGGCCACAGATCCGAGGCTATCGCCTCACGCGAGACGATCTGGCCCGTAAGCAGGAGCGCAAGTTGCTGATCGACTTCGGTGCACCCGCCTACAAGCGTGGCAAACTCGCTGGCCAGGCAGGGTGGGTGCAGCAGCGCCCGGAGCTATGGGGCACGACGGAATGGCTCGAGGATCCGGGAGCTGGCTATCTAGGCAATTACGTCGTCGTGGATCAGACGCAGGGGAACGGCTCAGGTGACTTCTTGATTACGGGTTCGCGAAACCGGGGTGGAAATGAAGAGGTCGTTCGACGAGATGTCGGTCCCTACGATCTCTTGCGAGAGGATGTAGAGGTGACGTTGACTCACAGAGGGAGGCAGCGTGTCGCGCTCGTCCGCCTGGCGGATGAGCGGTCCAACACGATTGTCGAGCTTCGTAGCGACCACGTTTACGATCACCTGTGGGCACGGGATCAACGAAGCTTCTTCTATCACTCAGGAATCGAGGCGGGAGACACCTGGTGGGAAAACCCGGTTCCTATTGAAAGGCGATCGCGTGGAAGTTTCGACGGCAGCCGTAGGTGACGTCGCGGACGGCCCGTGGGCGGTCATCGAGCCGGACGACCGTTACGAGCGCTCGACGACGCTCTGTGCGGTAGTCGCTGCCCTTGGTGACGAGGGCGGATTCTATATCGATCGATTGACCGCTAGAGTCGTGCGCTCGAAAACCGAGTCGGATACCTGAGCAGGGGAACGCGTCAGGCCGCGTCGATGGCTTGCATCGCGGCGTGAATGTAACCGTAGGAATAGGCGTATCCGACCTCTCGTGGTGCGGGCCCCGAGAGTCCCGGCACGTGATCGGGCATGATCATGTACTCGTAGCCGACTTCTTTGTAGACCCGTAGCGCCTTGATCATGTCGATGTCTCCCTCATCGGGAAAGACCTCCACGAAATCGTTGAGCCTGCCCTTGATGTTTCGAAAGTGCACGTTGAAGATCTTCTTTCGCTCCCCGAAATAACGGATGACGTCGAAGATGTCTTCAGCAGGATTCTCGAGCGCCTCCGACATGCAGCCCTGGCAGAAGTTCAGTCCGTTGTAGTCGCTCGGGACGAGATCGATCAGTTTCTCGAAGCCTTCTGCCATGCCAAGGGGACGTCCAACCCCGCGATAGGTCTTGCCGAGGCCGATGCCCGGGTCCTGTGGATGGCAGGCCAGCTGGACCTCGTACTCCTCGGCGACGGGGATGACGCGCTGTAGGAAATATTCGATGCGTTCCCAGAGCGTGTCGTCGTCCGCCACACCTCCTTCATAGTCGCCCCTTGACTGGTCGAGTTTCTCGTATTGAAACGTCGAGACGGATGCGCCCCCGCGGCCCGTGGTCGGCTCCGTTCGCATGTGTCCCTGGACGCTGATGTTGTAGTTCATCGACCGGATACCGCCTTGACCCGCTAGGCGGATGCAGTCGCAGATGCCGTCGAGGGCACGCTCGCGCTCGTCGCTCGGGCCGAGCCAGATGGCCCCCGCATAGTTGTCATTGGACGGCCTGTCGAGGTTTCGGAGGAAGGCGGGTCGTCCGCGTAACGGCAGCCAGAGCATTTCGAGTCGAACATCGCACTTGCCGTAGTATTCGTGGAGCTGGCCGATGATGTCTGGCGACCACTCTGTCCACGGCGTTTCCTGAGCCGCCAGCCCGTGACCGACGCCTACCACGCCGAGTTGAGCCAGGACCTGGGGGTCGGTGTCTGCGTTCGCCTTCGTTCCCAAATACATTTCAATCTCCGTCGTCTTAAGGGGTCGATGATTCGCCAGTCCGTCTCTCACCCAATCAGCAAACGAGCAGGTCGGTGTTAAACAAAGTGATGAATACGACGGAAAGACGAAAGGACTAACGATGATAGCCATGCTGTTGGCAGACCCTGGTCACCTGAATATCATGACCACCTGAGATACTGGGAAACGCGGCTATCCAGACGGCATTTTTGAACAGACCAGACAAGATGGGACGGCATATGGCACACTCGGCTTGGGAGATCGTTGAAGAGGATGTTTTTGTACTGAGGGACAGTTGCCTGGTGTATGCGGTTCGGGGGCCGGAGGGGACCGTACTGGTGAACGCGGGTACGGGGTCGGCAGCCGAACAATTGGGAGCAGTGGCCGGGAGTGGGGATGTGACGGTGCTGTTGACACACCACTTTCGAGATCATACAGACGGCGCGATTCGTTTGGCCGGGGCCGGGGCGACCGTGCTTGGGCCCTATTGGGAGAAGGACTATCTGATTGACCCGGAACAGCACTTCCGGGAGCGTCAGATCTGGAATTCGTACGACAATCGATGGGACCGGTTTTCGCCGGTTCGGCCCTGCCGATGGCGGACTGGATGATGGATTATGAGACGCGGTCGATCGCCGGGCTGAACTGGGAGGTTGTGCCGACGCCCGGGGCAACGCAGGGAGCCGTGTCGTATGTGGTGACGGTGAATGAACGACGGCTGGCTTTTGTGGGAGAGACGGTTTGTGGAAAGGGACGGACGGGGCGGTTGGCGACGTTGCAGTACAATTACAACGATTTTACGGGAGCGGTGAATCTGTGGCGGTCGGCCGGCCGGATTCTGAACGCAGAACCGGATCGGTTGTTGCCGAGCCTGGGGGTAGCGTCGGACGATCCAGCCGGTGCCATAGCGGCGCTGAAGGAGAATCTGAGCCGGCTGGACGAGATCCAGCTAGGGCTTCGTGACGAGTTGTGGGAGCCCGATGAGGACGATGTCGAAGAGGTGCTTCCCCATCTGTTTCGATCCAAGTACGCCAACGCGCAGACACATTTCGTGATTTCGGAATCGGGTAAGGTGCTGTCGATCGACTATGGTTACAACACGTCTGCGTATGCGTCTCCGGGAAAACAGCATCTCTCGAATCGACGGCCGTTCTTGCACGGGATGGGAGGGCTGAAAAGACGATTCGGCGTAGACCGGATCGACACGGTGCTGGTGAGCCACTTTCACGACGATCACGTGAACGGGATCCCCATGTTACAGAGGGTGTTTGGGTCGGAGGTCTGGGCGGGAGAGAATTTTGCGGATCTGTTGGAGGACCCACCGCGGTATGACCGGCCGTGTCTGTGGCACGAGCCGGCGCGGGTACAGCGTCGACTACCGCTTGGGGCACCGTTTGAGTGGGAGGGGATTCCGATCACGCTGAATCCGATGTCCGGACACACGCGGTTTTCGACCTTGATCTGCATGGAGGTGGACGGGATACGGGTGGCCCATACGGGAGATCAAATTTTCTTCCGGGAAACGGATGCGGCCTACGCTCCCGATGCGCGGCCGTTTACGAACCACGTCTATAAAAACGGATTGGATATCGGGTGCTATCGAGAGACCGTAGGCTATTTGAAGTCGTTCAAGCCAGAGCTGGTCTTGACGGGACATACGCTGCCCTACCGGCCGGATGAGGCGTGGTACGGGATGATCGAAAAGGTCGCGGAGGCATTTGACGAGGTGCACTTGAATCTGATGGCCTTGGGAGAAGAGGATGTACATTTCGGAGCGGAGTCCCAGGGGGGGAAGTTGAAGCCCTATCAGGCTCATGCGCCCAAAGGGGGGACCTTGCGGTTCGAGGGTTGGATTCTGAATCCATTCCCGTCGGCGGAACAGGCGCGCATGGCCCTCGTCGGACCGGATGGGTGGGGGGGTGAGGAAGCAGTGATCGATCTTGAACCGCGAGAACAGGCGGAGATTCAGATTGGGATCACGCCACCGGAAGGCACGGTGTGTCGACGACAACCGGTGGGGCTGGATTTGACGGTGGGAGATCGACCGTTCGGGCAGGTGGCGGAGGCGCTGGTGACGGTAGGGTGTCCGATGTTTTGAGGCGATGCGTTGATTGTGGATAGGTGCAAAGGTCTCATACGGGTATGCGAAAATCTGGAGCTGGATCGTGTCGTCGAGCAAGATGTCATTGTTGTTTCTATCCGTAAGCACCTTTCGGATGCTTGCCGAACACCCGAAGCGTGCGCTCGTCGGCGCCTTCTAGCACGTGGTCGGGCACACGATAGTTGAGGAAGGGGTAGAACCGCTGGGCGATGCGGCGATCGCCGTAGGCGAACTGATAGAGACAACGGCGCCGGTCGGATCTGTTCGGCGCGCCACGGTGCCAGAGTTGGCTGTGCTGGAGATACAGATCGCCGGCCTCGCAGAGAATGGATTCCGGACCGTGGCCGTCGAATGTTGGTTTTTCTTGCGAATTCGGTTCGTGGCCCGCGTAGTGGCTGCACGATACGATCTGCGTCGGTCCGTACTCGATCGAAGGCACGTCCGTCAGCATCATCTGGAAATTGACGATGAAGTTCGGGATCCGGATTCTCGGGTCGTGACGAGGAATGTCGTCCGGCAGCGGGAAGTAGAGGCCGTCGTCCACGTGCCAGCTGGTGATGGCGTCACCGGGCGCGTTGTAGACCGCGCCGTCGGCGATGAGGTGACAGTTCTGTCCCACGATCGCTTCTCCGAGACTGATCATGGGCTCGCGTACGACCATGTCGCCGAAGATTCGTTCTCGTTCGAACAGGCGAACGAAAGACCAACCGTTGTTGGTATGGTGCTTCAGTTTCGACGTGGGATCGCGACGCATGCGCTCGATGCCTTCGAGCAGCTCGGACACTTCGCCCTGCGTCAACACGCCTGGCAGATGAACCCACCCTAGGCGGTTGAATTCTTCGACGATGGCGGCAATCTCTGCATCGGCCAGAGTATGGTCTCCTTGGGCGTTGTCAGCCATGGGTCATCTCAGTCTGATTCGAAACGGTGCATACCATCGCAAAGGTCATCAGTGCGGGCACGATGGAGATTTCGGCCCACGTGAGCTGTCCGTCGACGAAGACAAAAAAGGACTAAGATTGGGGAAAGACAAACCCATCCAGAACGGACGTCGGGAGTAGGGACACGTAATCACGGAGAGAATGAAGTGGCTGAAACGGGCGCAACGGACTATCCCCGGCCCGCGATCTGTCGACAGGAGGCGCGATCCCGACTCCACGAAGTACGATCCCCCTGGGACGACTGGAGCATCTCGTGTCACACGAAGCGAGCGGTGCCTACTCACCCGATCGGGTGATCAGCCCGCTGGTGCGACTGGCGGTTCGACAAAAGCATTCCGCGGGTCCGCGTTACCAGGAGGCGCTCAGCTATACCTTCCTGGTCCACTCCATGAAGTTCGCTCGTGTGACGCAGATGGACGATGGCCGCTTGATGATGATTGCCTCGGGTTGGCTCGAAGAGGGGCAGAACGGTGAGTGCAGCTGTTTTATCATTTACTCGGATGACGAGGGTCAGAGTTGGACCCAGCCACGTGAGATCCACCGGAACGCCCTGAGCCGGTCAACCTAGGTGGGCAGCGGCTGCTGATCGTCCCCAACGACGATCCCGGCTTTACGTGCTTCAGTGACGATTGCGGCAAGACGTGGAGCGAAAAGAAATCCTTTCCGCCCCTGCCGGACGGCCGCGTGACGACGCGTCATGGCACAATCCTCGTCGAAGGGGAGACCGTCTCGGGCGTGTTTGCGACCGAGGACAATTCTGACGCCTCGGGTTGGACGGCAAGATCGCTGATCCGGCGCAGCCGCGACGGCGGTCGGACCTGGAACGAGGGCATCTGGCTGCCGCGGGAATGGCAGGTCTCCGAAGGCGCGTTAGCCCGAGCGGCGGACGGCGCCCTAGTTGTCTCGCTACGTACCGCTCAGACACCCGGCATGCCGAGCACCTGCGACCATTGGCGACGGATCACCACGGCCCGCTCCGTCGATGACGGGCTGACGTGGACAGACCATCAGGTGCATTTCGACTACGGCAAAGTGCACAGCGGTCTTGTGACCTTGCGAAACGGCGATATTCTGATGACCTATGCCGCCCGTATGGGGGAGCTCTACCACGGCATCGAGGCCGTGCTGAGCAGCGATCACGGCAAGACCTGGGACTGGGACAGCCGCTTCGTACTCTTCCGCTGGGCCATGCACCAGTCGATGCACAGCCCCGTGTCGGTCGAACTCGCGGACGGTCGCATTCTTCCTATACCACTATGATGCCCCTTGGGGCGAAGGCAGTTTCAACTCGACGGTGCTGGGCATGACCTCTGTAGTGATCTGGTCGCCGTACGATACCTGACCCAGCTCGGGTAAACCGGAAGGCATGCGTCACGGCAGGCGCGGTAGCACTTCCTCCTTCAGCAGCTTCATCGAGTGCAGCCACGGCTCTCTGGGTTCCCACTCGTGGCCCATCGCCAGCAACACGCCGAAACCGCCGACTTCATCGTGGAGCTTCTGCAACTGGCTGACCACGTCGTCGGGGCTGCCCACAATCCAGATGTTGTCGAGAATGTACTCCACCGTTACGTCGGAATCCGGCATGTCGGGATCTGTCTTCATCAGATCGAGCATGCGGACCTTAGGCAGCAGGTGCAGGAAGTAATCCCGGAAATCGCGCGCCGGGGTACCCTCGAGCGCCAGGCGGCGCGCTTCTTCGGTGGTGTCGGCGACGACGACCTCACGGGCGATACGCCACTGTGAGCGGTTGGCTTCGATCCCGGCCTGGGCCGCTCCTTCGGCCACCGCCTCCCAGTGCGTCTTCAGTACGCGGGTCGGCACGATATTGATGCTCATCGGAATCCAGCCGCGGGCGCCGGCCGTTACCAGTGTGCCTGATTTGACGGTCACGCCCGCCACACCGATCGGGGGGTGTGGCTTCTGGTACGGCTCGAGGTGAAAACGCAGGCCGATCTCGTCGTCGACGGCGGGCACCGTAAAGCGCCAGAACCTGTGCTCGTAGAGACCCGGCTCGGGATCTCTCCAAAGCTTCAGCACCAGCTCAATGGCGTCGCTCGTCATGCCGCGCTGCTCGCCGGTTTTGGGGTCGAACCCGAAGACCTCGAAGTCGCCGGGGAATCCGCCGGAGCCGACGCCCCAGTTGAAGCGGCCGCGACACATGTGGTCGAGCTGGGCGATGCGACTGGCAACCATGAACGGGTTGTGGTTCGGCATGCAGGTGACGCCGGTTCCGAGCACGATGTCACTCGTCTGTTTGATGGCACTGGCGATCAGCAGATCGGGGGCCGGGATGTTCTCCCAGACGCTGGTGAAGTGCTCGCCGATCCAGGCCTCTTTGAATCCGAGCTGGTCGAGGATGATCAGCTGTTCGAGGTCGCTGTCCAACCCCTCCGTGAAGTTGCTCCCCGGAGGGTGCAGCGGCATCGTGAAAAAACCGAGTTCCATCAGGTTTTCCAATCTGTTGAGGATGAATGCAGGCAGCGGCGCGTGGAGCGTGCGGGTGAGGCTCACCTATGTCGGGGGGCATATCCACACCATAGCCCACTTTTGTCAAGCCCTGCGACTCACGCCATCCAGAACGCGTAGAGGCGGGCCGATTGGAGGTGGAAGCGCAGCCGCACCGGCTTGTGAGGAAGGGTGTCCAGGTCTCTCGCTTCCCAACTTACAGACAGCGCGGTGCCATCTCCCGTCACTGGGCGGCAGTTTTCGGCTGTGAAGTCCGCGAGCGGTTCTCCCTGCTCGTCCAACACTGCAACACGGAGGCTGCCTCCCTCGTCAACGGCGGCGTTGACGTGTAACTGCCGCCCTTCAAACGTGAGCGGGCGCGTCGTGACCTGGCCGGGCGCTTCGTCTGCGACCAGGGAGGCGAACCCATCACGACGCAGTGTCGCCAGCCCCATGGCCATGGTCGATTCGACGTCTGTGTCGGGGTTGCGCTGACCAAGCATCTCGCTGCCGCGATAGAAGAACCAGAGCTCATCATCCACGAGCAGAGGGCCCTGATGATTGATCTCGGAGTAGTCGGGCTCCCAGCTGCCCTCCGGACCAAGCGGGAGAAAGGTCTCGCGGTTGCAGGCCCGACTCCAGG
Organism: Candidatus Latescibacterota bacterium; assembly: GCA_965198115.1. GTDB lineage: Bacteria > Latescibacterota > UBA2968 > UBA2968 > UBA2968 > UBA6620. The sequence goes on from OZ240241.1 coordinate 6,798,132, forward strand.
TGCGTCCGTCGTGGCTGGTCATGAGCTGAACATCGACCCGCTTCCACGGCTCTTCGCGATGGACGCGCAGAAAACCAAGCCACATGCCCTCATACGGCACGCCGAGCAGACCGTAGAAGCCGATCGTGCCCTGCGCGAGATCTTCGCGATCCGGGAACGCCACCACCAGCGGTCGCGACCAGTGAAACAGGTCGTCGCTCTCCAGCTGGAGCCGGAAGCGGTGCCCGCCGCCCTGGATGTCGCGACGAAGAGTGCCCTTGGCATCGCACACATACGTTTGCAGTTTCGCGTCCCAACGGACGTGACCGGTATCGCCCAAACGGGGAAGTGGTAGCGTCGGTTTCTCACCGGACTGCGGCCGAGGGCCATACGGCATCATCTCGCCGTCCACGTCCCACCGAATGCCATCTTGCGACGTGTAGAGATAGTAGCCTTCCTCGGCGATCCACTCTGGCGAGCGACCCGGTGAATTGTGTTCCCACACGGCCTTCCACGGCGCTCGCTCGTCCTGCGGCTCGTGGATCAGGCCACGCAGGTCACCCGCCGGCAAGATGAGGTTGTTCGCTTTCGAGCCTTCCCACGAGTAGAGACCGAGTTGCGGGCGCTCCCAGTGGATTCCATCGCCAGATTCGGCGTAGAGGTTGGGCCAGTCATACGTTCGTCCATCCCCTCTGTAGGTGGTTCGGGAGCGATACCACAGACGAAAGCGTCCGGTGTGCTCATCGCGGAGGCAGTACCAATACCGGGGCCGGAGGCTCCCACGGATGCTCCGGCACGAGCACGGGATTGGCCGGATGCTTCTCTGGCTGATGCAACTGCCGGCGCACGCCCTGACACCCGGCGATCAGGTAGTCGTCCACGAACAGCTGCCGGCTGTGATCGATCTTGACGGGCCACCCGGCGACGTCGACCGGGTGCATGAAGGCGTCGTCGTGCAACACACCCCATCCATCGAAATGACGCGACCAGGCCGGGTCCTCCGCAAGCTCCAGCGCCTCTTCGGGCGTTATTCCAGTGACCATCGTTCCTTCCTTTCGTCATACTTACCGAGGGCGGACAAGGAGAATAAGAATGTTCCTCTTCGGCCGCTAACCGGAATACCATGGCGCCCGCTGGCAAGGGGGTGTACTGTTGGTCATCCCGAATTGCACTGAATGAGTTAAACGATGGGAGCGCACGGATGACCACGACGATCGGACTCGACCACATCGGTTTCAGCGTTTCGGACCTCGATCGCTCCATCGCCTTCTACAACCTTCTACTGGAGCGTGAGCCGGTGCTGCGTAGACATTACCCCGAAGAATACGTGGCGCGAGTTGTCGGCTACGACGAGATCGACATGGACGCGGCCTTCTTCGAGATCGGCGACAGTGGTATGGTCCTGGAGCTCCTGGAGTATCGTGAACCGCCGAGCGCTCGGGTCGACATGGAAACCTACAACGTCGGCAACGCGCACCTGTGCCTGGTTGTCGCCGATCTGCAGGCCGAGTACGACCGTCTGATCCCCCACGGGGTCAGGTTTCGCTCCGAGACACCCGTCGATATTCCGATTGGTCCGTACACGGGAGGCAAAGCCTGTTACCTGCGAGACCCCGATGGCATCAGCATCGAGCTTTTGGAACCGCCACCCGCTGGAAGGCCGGATTTCTCCGGCACGAAAGGATGAGTCCACGAGATGCGGTCAGCCAGCCACGAGACATCGAAATTGAGTAAAAGAGTTAGGTCGTGACCGTTCGCCCACAGGGTGAGCTTCTGTGGTGTGGAGAACACTGGATTGCTTACGTGCGGCCCTCAGGAACAGAGCACGAAAGCGGTCTGGTGAGTCTGTACCACGCCTACGCGAGCCCTGCCGGTACGGGCACGGCAGCGTTCGTGCAGATTCCGAGGGAGGATGGCTTTGTGGGGTTGTGCACGGATAACGAAGCCTTCGCGGCGTTTGTCAAGCAGACGCAGGTTACTTCTTCTGCGCCGTATGATGTGGGAATGCCGGTCGTGAATGCGCAGTTTCGGAAGAGCGGCGACGTCCTGGAACGGCCGACGTGGACCATCGAAGCCATCGATCGGCAGGTGGTGATATCTTGGTGGGACCTTCAAGCGCCGCTGGTGGGACCGCCAACGCTGCATCCAAGGATCGTGTTCACGATTCTTGTCTTCGCGGAGGATGCTGCGATCGAGCTGGATGGCAGGAAGGTGGTCGGAGCGCCTTACCCACGGGAAGCCTGGGCGAAAAGCCTGGGCACGCCGATGAGCTCGTGCGTGTTTGCGCTGGCAGAGACGATGGTTCGAGAGTAGCAGGATTCGGCGTCAGCCCGTTTGTCTGAAGGCGTAGAGGCTGGCGTTCTGCAGGTAGAACTTCAGCCGAATTCGCTTGCCCCTGAGTGAATCGAAAACAGCATCCTTCCACGTCATCCGCTGACAGACAGAGTCACCGTCGAAAAGAGCCGAGTAGACCCGCGCGAAGCCGGATTGCTCGTACCCCTCCTCGTCCAACACGGCGACGGAAACCTGACCGCCTCGCGCCGAGGCGTTGATCTCCAGATCGCCGCCAGCACATTCGAACGGTCCGGTCACCAGATGACCGCCGTCTTCTCCTGCATCGACCGATACGAATCCGTCGAGACGAAGTTTGGCCAGGCAGATCGGGCCGCTGCGACCGGTCCGCCCGTGCTCTACCGCACTCGGTGAATAGTAGAACCAGAGCTCGTCATCCACGATCAAAGGCGTGTTGGCCATATAGATCTCGCCCGCGTCGATGCTGTTCGGCGGACCGTTCGGCAAGAAGGTGGCCCTGTTCGCTGTCCGGTTCCAGTGAATGCCGTCCCGGCTGTCGGCGAGTTGGACGTCAACTTTGCCGAAGAAGCTGATCTGCCGCTCTTCGGGCGGCGTGTGGTAGGCATAGAGCAGGCCGATGTAGTGGTCTTCGTAGGTGAAGACCGGCATGCCGTAGAACTCCAGACCGGGCGGATCTTCGCCGTCGGGGACGAGGATGTCTTCAGGGTCGGTCCAACTGTTGAAGTCGACGCTGATGGCGCGACCGATTCGCCGGGTCTTGTTGCCAGGTGGAGAGAAGGCCGCGCGTACGCGACATACTGGCCGTGGCGTTCGTCCCATCCGAGGAGGGTGTGGGCATCGCTGGATCGCTTGGAGACCGGATTGCCGTCGTACTTGGTCCAGCGAAGACCGTCGGGGGAGAAGCCGACAGAGAATCCGTCGCCCTCATTGCTGGTTCCGTCCTTTTCGCGGCTCTCGAAAAACAAGGACTTGTAGCGTCGAGCGGGATCCGGGTCGCGCGGGTCGTAAATGACGTTGCCACTGCTGGCATTGACGAGGACGATGTTGTTGTCCCTAGATCCTTCGTATTCGACAAGACCGAGGTTGGGTCGGTCCCAGAAGATGCCGTCGCGAGACGTGGCATAGCAGTACATATACAGCAGGTTGTTCGGGTCGAACCCCATGTGCGCCCACTTCGAGGTGTCTTTCGACCCCATCTGGCGGACACCCATGCCGCCGTAGCCGGTATACCACATTCGCAGCAAACCCGGATCTTCCGGGTCGCGCATCACGTTTCCGTAGAGCGTGATCCGGCCCTCCCAGGAGTAGAGTGGGAACATCAGTGGATTACCGGCGTACTTGGCCGGCTGATGGAGCGTGTAGGACAAGCCTTGCAGTTTGTCGACGATGAGGTCATCCAGAAACAGCTACTTTTTGGAACCTACTTGAATTGATGCGTCGGCCATGGTCTCATCCACTCCAGGGTCTGGTCGTTTGGTGAACGCGCCAAAATAGGCCGCCCCATGGTCAGATGCAAGAAGCAGCCGGATCAGCCAAGAGGCGATTCAATCGAAGCCGCCTGTTCGCGGGCTTGGGTCGTTCGATGAGATCGAACGGCTCCGATCGCGACATCGCAGAAATTCCGAGGAACTCGAAAACGGGGTCGCTATATTCAGCGGGTTCAGATGGGCGTACTCGCACCGTTTTACGAGTCCACTCGGACGCCAAGGATGGGATTTATGAAAAGTTCAGCTGACGCGGTGGTCATCGGAGGCGGAATCCTGGGGGTCAGCACGGTCCACTTCCTCGCCAAGCTGGGGGTCGGGTCTGTGGTCCTTGTGGAAAAGAGGACACTCGCAGCCGTTAGTACGGGGCATTCTGCGGCTGCGATCCGCACGTTCTATTCGAATCCGCTTACGATTCAGCTAGCCCAGCGAGCAGTCCAGATGTTTTCGAACGCTGGTCAGGAAATCGGGGGTGACTGCGGCTTCAATCAAGCAGGCTATCTGACGCTGTTGAGCCTCGAAGCATTGGAAGCCGGCCGAAAAGTTGTTGAAATGGAACGTGCCGCGGGGATTCGGGTGGAAGAGTTGACGCGAGAAGACATTCACGACCGTCTTCCGATGGTCAATCTCGACGGCATCGACTGCGGTGTGCTGGAGCCGGACTCGGGCTACGTCGACCCTGTCATGACGACGCAGACTCTTGCACGAACTGCCGAGTCGTGGGGGTTGACAGTCTACGAAGGTGCCGGGGCCACAGGCATCCGAACAGATGGCGGGCGTGTTGCCAGTGTGGAAACGGAACAGGGCTCGATTGATACCCCCGTCGTGGTCAACGCCGCAGGGGGCTGGGGGGGTCGCGTCGGGTCCTGGGTGGGGCTGAAATACTCACTCCGCTGGAGTCGGGAGGTCGATATCGTCCTGGAGGTGCCCTTCGACACGGATGCGTTCCCCTGGCTTTCCGACCCACAGATCCGCTTTTACTCCCGCCAGGCTGGTCCGCGACAGCTGCTTGTGGGTCTGGGATTCCCAAAGGAGATCGAGCCGCTGGACATCGACAATTACAGCGAGGAGCTCGATGACCCGACGAGGGAAAGGATCGAGGAGCTACTCTTTGAACGCATTCCGACGGCGAAGAACAGCAGCCTCGTTCGCGGCTGGGCATCCATGTACACGATCACCGACGACTGGCATCCTCTTATCGGGCCGGAACCGGATGTGCCGGGATACTATGCCTGCGTGGCTGGAAACGGACACTGCTTCAAACTCGGTCCACCGATCGGCGAATCCCTCGCGCACGTGATCGCGGGGAAGGATCCGCCATCCGATCTTCATCCACTCAGACCCTCACGCTTCGTGGAAGGTGATTACTTTACGTCGGTGTGGGGAGGCGGAAACAGAGCCTGAGAACCCAATCTTCGCCCCCGTGCGGAGCACAGGGGCGAGCGTAACGCACTCTCTCAAACCGGCCCTGTATTAGTGATACCCGAGGATGAAAGAGCCACATCATGAACGATCCCATTCAATTCGAAGTCATACGGAATGCTCTTGTCGAGACGACCGAGGAGATGTCCGTGGCCCTGCGGCGCAGCGCCTACTCCACAAATATCAAGACGCGCTGCGACTACTCCTGTGCCCTCTTCGACAAAGATCTGAACGTGCTCGCCCAGTGCTTCGCCCAGGCGAATCACCTCGGATCCATGGTCAGGATGGTTCCGATGGCGGTACGCGACTACGGTGCCGAAAACCTCGGCCCCGGCGACACGATCGTCATGAACGACCCCTACCTCGGCGGCGTTCACCTCAATGATATCTTCGTGATCTCGCCCGTTTACCACAGGGGGGAGATCTGTGGCTACGTCTCCAACCTCGCGCACCACGTCGACGTTGGGGGAGGTGCGCCTGCGAGTGTCGGCGCGTTCCGTGAAGTCTTTCAGGAGGGCATCATCATCCCACCGGTCAAGCTCGCCGTCGATGGCGAGATCAATAACGATGTGTTCCGCCTCATTCTTGGCCAGATCCGTTCGAAGCGCGAGACCGCCGGCGACTTCAGGGCCCAGATCGCCGCGAACAACACGGGCGCGCGTCGCTTTGTCAACTTGCTCGAGCGCTACGGATTCGAAACCGTCAACGAATACACGGATCGCCTGATCGACTATTCGGATCGACTCACACGCACGGAGGTTGCCAAACTCCCTCGTGGGGAATACTCCGCGGAAGGCGTTATCGACAATGATGGCTTCACCCAGGACCCCGTGAAGCTCGTCGCCCGAATCGTAATCGACGACGAGGGGATCCTCTTCGACTTCAGAGGCTGCGACATCCAGCGGCCCGCACCGGTGAACTCCACATACTCCATGACGTATGCGGCGGCCGCGTACGTGCTCCGATGCGTTATCGACATCGACGTACCGATCAATGCGGGATTCTACAGGTCCGTGCGGCTCCTCACGACTGAAGGAACCGTGGTACACTGCACCCCGCCCGCCCCTGTCGTCGGTGGATGGGAGACCCATACCCGTCTCGTCGAGGTCATCTTCAAAGCGTTGTCACAGGCGATTCCGGAACGGGTTCCTGCCGGAACCAAAGGGATGATCTGCCATTCCGGCTTCGGGGGAATCGACTCCGCGAGCGGCGAATACTACTGCTTCCTCGAAACCATGGGCGGCGGATACGGAGGACGCTTCAGCAGCGACGGGCCAGATGCCGTACAGACTCATGGACAGAACACCGAGAACGCGCCGATCGAAGAAACCGAAATGAACTATCCCGTTCGGATCGTGCGCTACGAACTCGTGGAGAACAGCGAAGGTCCGGGGAGGTTCCGCGGCGGTCTGGGGCTGCGACGCGACTACGAGTTCTTAAGCGGTGAAACAAGCTTCACCATTCTCTCAGACAGAAATCGATGGGGACCGTCTGGACTGTTCGGAGGAATGGACGGCCGGAGAGCCAGCTACGTTCTCGAAACCGGAGGGGAAGTGAGGGAGGTCGGTTCGAAGGTGACACTGAACCTTCAGCCGGGGGAGATTGTCAGCTACCGGACCTGCGGGGGAGGCGGGTTCGGTCCTCCTGAGGAAAGGGATCCGGATCTCGTCCTCAAGGACGTGCGCGAGGGCAAGGTCAGCTTGTCTCGGGCGAGTGACATCTATCGCGTAGCTATCGACCCGGAGAGCTGGACCGTGGATGCAGCGGAGACTGCGAGACTACGAGAAAATGCAAGCTAGCGTGAACCTACGCCTCCAGGTTGGCAGCAGAAAACAAGGTCGGCGAGAAGTCGCTGACGTGTGGCCTAAAACACCGTCACACTGAGCAGAAGCCTGCCCCGAACGAATGTGAGGGGAAGTGTCGGTCATAGAGAATCGCAATCAGAAACTCACACACCATGACACATAGACTGGGTGTCGACATCGGCGGCACGTTCACCGATGCAATCCTGATCGACGAGTCCACTGGCGACGTCCGAATCGCGAAGGTCCCCTCGACTCCCGACGACCCGTCCCGAGGCTTCCTGAAAGCAGTGACTCGCATCCTGAAGGAAGCGGAGGTCGCGCCCGAACATCTCAGCTACGTCGTGCACGCGACGACCGTGGCCACGAATTCCATCATCGAACACAAGCTCGCCCCAACTGGCTTCCTGGCTACGGACGGCTTTCGGGATCTTTTAGAGATTCAGAGACAAATCAGGGCGGCCTTGTACGACGTCCACTTCAAGAAGCCGGTTCCCCTTGTTCCGCGTAACGTGTGCTTCGGCGTTCCCGAGCGTCTCGACGCTCGTGGTCAGGTCATCAAGCCCCTGGATGAAGGCGCCGTCCGGCGGATTGCAAAACAGCTGCGGGAAGCCGGTGTTGAGTCCGTGGCCGTCTGCCTCCTTCACGCCTACATCAATCCAACTCACGAAAAGAGGGTGGGAGAAATCCTCCGTGAAACCTTTCCGGAAGACGCTATCTCGCTCTCATCCGACGTCGCCCCTGACTTCCGCGAATATTTTCGCGCCAGCACGACGGTGATCAACGCGGGAATTCGGCCCATCGTAGGTCGCTACCTGGAACGGATCGAGTCCCGGCTCAGTGAGATGGGCGTAACTGCGTCCCTTCTTCTTATGCAAAGCAGCGGAGGCGTCTACACGTCCGAAACGGGAACGGAGCAGCCCGTATTCATGGTCGAGTCGGGACCTGCGGCTGGTGTCATCGCGGCCAGTTATCTCGGAAGTCAGCTCGGAAAAACGGACCTTCTGTCCTTCGACATGGGTGGCACGACGGCGAAAGCAGGTCTGATCCAGGACGGCGTTCCGCACATCACGAAAGAGTATGAGGTCGGGGCTGCCGCAACCGCGAGCGATCACGGAGGGAAGGGCGGAGGCTATCCGCTGCGGACTCCGGTGATCGACCTCGTCGAGATTGGCGCCGGTGGGGGCTCCATCGCCTGGGTGGACGGCGGAGACATTCTCCGTGTCGGTCCCCAGAGCGCGGGCGCTGACCCGGGCCCCGTCTGTTATGGGGCTGGTGGGACGGAGCCGACGATCACGGACGCGAACCTGGTTCTCGGTCGAATCGACGCCGATTACTTCTTGGGTGGCGAGATCTCGCTGGATGTCGATGCCGCCCGTTCCTCCATCGAGGAAAGATGCGGTCATCCTCTGGGCATGGAGGTCGTTGACGTCGCTCACGGCATCGTCGAAATCGCCAATGCCGCGATGGCAGGTGCCCTACGCAGGATATCGATTCAGCGCGGGTTCGACCCGAGGGACTTTTCGCTCGTCGCTTTCGGGGGGGCCGGACCGCTCCACGCGAATCGATTGGCGGCGGAACTCGACATCCCCACGGTTATCGTGCCCAGAAGCCCGGGTACCTTTTCCGCGATGGGGCTGCTTGCCACGGATCTGAAACACGAATACACCGCTACCTCGATCGAGCGACTTGAACACCTGGACCCCAAGGTCCTGGCTTCCACTTTCGAACGCCTCAGCCAGCAGGGACACAGTGCGTTGGAGCAAGATCGTGTTTCGGCCAACGACATGCGCTTCGAGAAATTTCTCGATCTCAGGTATGTCGGGCAAAGCTACGAGCTAGCCATCTCTGTCCACGATGAGGAATTCTCATCGAGTGAACTGACCCGACTCGCCGACGCGTTTCACGCTGAGCACAGGAGGGTCTACGGGTTCAACGCCCTGGGTGAACCGATCGAGGTCGTGAATCTGCGTCTTTCCGCTATTGGCGACATCTCCAAACCCGGCTTGCGCGAAATTCAGCCGGGAGGCGATCTGAAAGATGCGAAGAAGTCCGAGAGAGAGGTCTATTTTGCGGAAAAGGGCACCTATGTGACGACGCCCATATTCGATCGATATAAACTCGGATCGGACTCCTGTATTAAGGGGCCCGCAATCGTGGAGGAGATGGACTCCACCACCTTGATACATCCCGAGTACGCGGTACGGGTCGATCCGTTCGGCAACATTCTGATTCAGGGTAAGTAACCGACTAACTACAACGTGCTATGATGGCGAGCAAACCAGACAAGCAGAAGACCCGGAAGACGCCGACCCCAGGTCGCTTCTGCTGCCTATGCTCTACTCAGACTGAATGGACGAAATCGTGGATATCCTGGACTACCGAAACTCGTTTGTAATCTATACGTCTGCCCGCGATGGTGTTGAAACCAACACTTGCCGGATTCTTGTGGAGGCGACGTGCACGCTGGTGGATGAGGGAAGCGGCGAATCGCGTGCGTTTTATCTGGGGAGGGAGTGCATCGGCGAGTACATCTACGAGGAAAGGATCGCCCAAGAGCCGACGTCCGAGGTTGCGATCATCTTCTGCGACGGGCCCACGGCGCTCATCAAGAAGTTCGCCAGCTGCGAGCGTGACGTCATCCAGATCGCCGACATAGGCCAGAAACGCCAGAGCTTCGACGGCAGCTTCGCTCACTGGACAGACCTGAAGTATCTGTTTCGAAACACAAGTGCTCGCCAACTTGCCGATGCAAAGGAGATCATCGCCGCCACCGTCGATGGTGAAACGATGGTTGGACGTACGATGCTGCCCGGGCCGAACGGTGGGACGACGGCGATCCTGGAATACCCAATCTCTTACATGAATGTGCACCCACCGATCGACGGGTTTCAGGTCGATGTCGGGCCAATCCTGCTGCCGAGATTGGACTCGGACGAGGAGCCGTCGGTTTCTCGTATGCAGCTGGCGTATGTCATGTACAACAACCTGGAGAGCGTTGAGTTTGCGGTGCGCGTTCCGACGCTGATCGACGCATCGGTCACGACGCAACACTACTCGAAGGTCGTCAGCGTGGCCGCCAGGACGGAGATCTTTGCACTTGGGAGTTGAGGCTCTGCGGCGTCGGGGCCTCGTCGAACAAGCGGTTTGTCGGGATCTCCGAATCGATCGTCTGCGGTCTAGATCCGAACGGCAGGAGTTCGCCAGCGCGAGCCGAAGAAGCCGGAGTACCCCGCTTATCCCAAGAAATCGAGGAGGAAGCGCGTGGCGTCGAGTCGAGACACTTGTGACGGCGAGTGCCCGGGTGAGTTCACGACGTGGAGCTCGCTCAGTAACGTGTTCTTCGGCGAGACCTGACGCTGGTTCTCAAACAGCTTCGCTGCGAACCGCACGCACGCTTCGGTTCCCACGATGTCATCCTTGCTGCCGACACTGAGATAGACAGCCGTGTTGGCCAGCTGATCCATCCAGTTGTCGATCCTCAGCGGTCCGGTCTTCCCACGAGGGCACGATTGGGTCATCTCTTCGGGGATGCCCCAATCCGTGACGGGTGAACAGCCCGCAACGGCGCCGACACGCGCATCGGCGGCGGCGAGACGGAGAAGGCAGTAGCCGGCGCGCGAGACCCCGTAGGAGACGGTCTTTCCGTTGGCCGCGATACCACGTTGCTGACACGCGTCGAGGACTGCGACGCCGTCCGAGACGAACTGCTCGAACCTATCCACGCCGGCCATGTAGGCAGCCCCCATTCCAAGGATGCCCTCTCCGTATTCGTCGACGCGTTCGCCATGACACGGCAGGTCGAAGCTGACGACGTGATGCCCGGCGTCGAGGAAGATCGGCGTGGGATGGTTTTGCGTTTCGTCGTGGAGGGCGTGTTCGGCCGTCGCGCTGATGTTCATCAGCAGACCGGACGCGTCGGTCTCTTTCGCGGCGTCAGGTGAAGCCAGCGTGACCTTGACGCGTTCGCCGTTCGAGTCGACGAGAAATTCTTCCAGGTTCATGAACGGTCCGTCATTCGAAGTTGAGCGGGAGGATCCACGAAACGATCCGGCCGATGTCGTAGGTGTCGAGGGGATGGAGTACACAGTCCTCGTCGATGTGGTACGTGGTCAGCTTCCCTGTGTCATCGCTACCCGCGTAAAAGAACGTGCCATCCGGATCGATGCCCACCGGCCGAGGACACGCTTCGGCCGGCACGTGTCCCCGTGAAGTCAGGCGCCCTGTGTCGGGGTTGATTTCGAACATGGCGATCGAATCGTGTCCTCGATTGGGGACGTACACCATTCGTCCCGATGGATGAACCCTGACCGACGCCGTGCTGTTCGTTCCCGTGAAATTCGCGGGCAGCGTTGAGAGCGACTGGATTCGATCCAGCGTGCCGGCTGGGTTTAAACGATAGGCATCGATGCATGACGCCTGTTCGGCGTTGAAATAAACGACGTCCAGGTGAGGATGGAAGGCAAAGTGTCGCGGACCGTGCTCCGGCTCGGTGGCCAGCCTGGGGACCGCGTGGGGCTCGAGTCGGCCTGTAGCCTCGTCGAATTGAAACTGATAAATCGCGTCGCTGCCCGAGACGTGAGGTACGTAGACGAAACGGTTGGACGGGTCGGCCTGGATTGAATGCGCGTAGAGCTCGGTGAGCTGACGGTGGGAGGGCGGCTCGCCTACAGCACCGTCAGCCCCGGTCGGGTGGACCGTGATGAATCCCGGGATGAGGCCGGCGGCAAAGATGAATCGCCCGGTGCGGTCCGTGCTGACGTAGCATGCGGCGGCTTCGAGCTGAACTTCGCCGGTCTGAGACAGGTCCGCCGTTTCCGGATCGATGTGGAAGCTCGCAATCCCGCTGTAATTTGGTCCCTGAGCTGCTGATACAGGCATCGCTGATTGGGATCCGCACAGACCTGCCACGGTTCATGCTGTGTTCGCGTTTCGCGGATGAGCTCCAGCTTGCCGGAATCCGGATGCATCTGGTAGGTCAGGAATCGGCGGTCGTAGTTGACAGGGATGTAGACGATATGTCGCACTTGATCCTTGAAAATGTGAGAATGGAATATGTGAAAGTTGAGGTCTTACTCATCGGGGCCCGAGTTCGGCCCTGATGATGTGTCTCCACCACCTTATCGCCTCGATTTTCTGTTGCTCTTGGCAGTCAGAATAGTGTCATATCTCACCAGCCAAAAGATCGACTGTGGCTATCGCCTCATGAATCGCAGTCTGGAGGAAACGATGATCAAGGATTCTGTCCAGAATATCAGTCTCTACGCGGGACTTTCTGGGGGTCTTTCGCAGGCGTTGAGCTACCTGGCGTCGGTAAGCGCCGACGGGTTCAAAGAGGAGACGGTAGAGATCTCCGGCAAGGACGTTTACGCCATGCACCAGGTCTACGCAACCGAATCGGAGGAAGGACGTCTCTACGAGAACCACAAAGTCTACATCGACGTTCAGTTCGTGCTGGAGGGGGCCGAGACGATCCGCGTTACGGATGTTCGCGATTTGAATCCAACGACGGACTACGTGACGGACTCGGATGCCAGGCTCTACGAGCTCGACGACGGCACGGACGTGAAGCTCGGCGCCGGCGACTTCGTGATTCTCTATCCCCACGATGCGCACGTTCCGAAGCTGATGACTGGATCGCCCGATGACGTGAAGAAAATCGTGGTGAAGGTGAAGATCTAGCTGATGGTTCCCGTCGTATTTCCCGTCCATCTGCATCGCCGATGTATTTGAAGGAGACTTCCATGTCTTCCGTCGACCGGGATCGTTTCCTCAAAGAAGGCTATCTGATCGTCAAAGAGGCCGTGCCGCGCGGTAAACTTGAGCAAGTCCGTGCGGCCTACGAGGTGCTCGTCGATCGCCAACGGGAGATTTGGAAGGCCGAACGAGGCCCGGACGACCCGTCGGGAGACCAATGGGAGACGGCCAGGCAGCCTCGGCTGAACCTGACTACACCACCGTTGGTTGACCGGCTCGATCCGGAAACGGCACCCGCTGTGGAGGTCTGGCTCGAGGAAAACATCCGGGGAGTGAGTTCGGCGCTCCTGGGCGAACCGACCGCAGCTGTCACGCAAATGATGATGATGTGCAGCCCGGTCAGGGATCACGGACCTGCGCAGTGGCACCGCGACCTTCATCCGATCGATACGGCGCCGCTGCAGGGGTACATCGATGACATCCTGGAGGCGGGGCCGCGTTACGTTCAGTGGAATATTCCCCTTTACGACGACAGCGTCCTGTGGGTCGTACCCGGGAGTCACATTCGTCTCAACACGCCCGAAGAGAACGAAGTGATGGGTGCGGATCCACGTCAGCCTCTCCCCGGCGGCGTTCAGACGCATCTAGAGGCAGGCGACGGTGTTATCTACATTCTTCCGATCCTGCATTGGGGAAGCAACTATTCCACCGCGCTCAGGCGCACCGTTCACGGGGGGGGTTTCAACGCACACAGGCATTGATGAACTCTCGTTCGCCCAGCACCTGTCACAGGACACGGCCGACACGTTCGAGGGTTTTGTCCAGCAGAGCACTGACATGCGGCAGCACACGGAGTCTGCGTTGAAAGCCGTGATCGCGGGCGACGGTGCGTACAAAGAGGCGCTAGACAGGCTTCATCCCAATAGGGGCGAGAAGGGGCGGATCCTGTCGACTGTTTTTCTCTGCAAGGCCGCATTGTCGATCAGGCTGACGAAGGAGCCTCCGTTTCCCGAGATTCCTGAGGATCTGGATCGACGGATTCGGGGCCCGCACCCCATCACGCTCAACTGGGGGTCCGCGTTCGGGGATCGGTTTACGGCGTCTGAGGCAGACACGCTGTGGGAACGGTTCGGGCCGTTGGATGCGCTGCTCCGGACAGGTGAGGAACAGTTCGTGCCCGGATTCCAGTCAGGGCCGATGATCTATCATTTCAACGATATGCCGTCGAACTATGCGACCTCCGATTTCATAGCAAGTTGGAGTTGAGTTGAGATCAGGCTGCCATTGACGATCGAGACGATGTTGTCAGATCTACAGCTGAAAGGAGAACCCAGTGACGTCCGTCGACCGTGATCAGTTTCTCGAGGAAGGCTATCTGATTGTCCGGAATGCCATACCGGGCGACAAGCTCGAACGTATTCGCCAGTCTTACGAAACGCTCGTCGAAAGGCAGGTGGAGATCTGGAGGAGCGCGGATCCAGCGAAGAACATGTGGGATACCCACAAACAGCCGCGCATTGGCCTGACACAGCCATCTCTGGCACGCCACATCGATGAGAAGCTGGCGCCGGCCGTGGAGGTCTGGTTCGAGGAGAATATCAGAGGCGTAAGCACTGAGTTGCTCGATGAGCCCGATGCGGCCGTGGCCGGGATGATGATGATGTGCAATCCGGTCAGAGACCACGGACCGTCAGGGTGGCATCGGGACCTGCACCCGATCGATACGGCTCCCCTGCAGGCCTACATCGACGACATCGTCGAGACGGGCCCACGTTATGTGCAGTGGAACATTCCCCTGTATGATGACAGCGTGCTCTATGTCATTCCTCGCAGCCATCTCCGCCACAACACGGAAGAAGAAACCGAAATCCTGACGGCGGATCACAGCCAGCCTCTACCGGGCGCCATCCAGACACATCTCGAGGCGGGCGATGGCGTGGTTTACTGTTCTCCCCCGATTCTTCATTGGGGCAGCAACTACTCGACGCTACGTCGGCGAACGCTTCACGGTGGGTTTTCGACGTACACACAACACGAGGATCTTTCGTTCACACAGCACCTGTCGCAAGATCAGGCTGATGCCTTTGAAAGATGGGGGCGTCGGAGCGACACGATGCGAAAGCATACGGAAACGGCGCTGCGTGCTGTGATCAATGTCGATGGGGATGCCTACGAGGAAGCGATCGGAAAGCTCCACCCTCGCAGGGGCGAGAAGGGTAAGCTTCTTACGACTGTGTTCCTATGCAAAGCAGCGATTGCGATCGGGTTGACCAAAGAACCGCCGTTTCCAGAGATTCCGGAGGAGATGGAGGAACGGATCCAGGGCGCGCACGCGACATCGTTCAACTGGGGGGACGATTTCGCCAATCGATTCACGACCGAAGAGGCCAAAACGTTGTGGCAGCGGTTCGAACCCCTTGATGCGCAGCTTCAGATGGAAGAGGAGCATTTCGTACCGGGTTTTCAACAACGAACCCCGATGCGCTATCACTTCAATGACATGCCGGAAAACTTTGCGACGGCTGATTTCATCGCGAGCTGGAATTCGACGGAAACCAGATAGGAATCGCATCCCTTAAAGTTTGTCGAATGCTTCACAACCTCGTAGGGCCACGGCGTGCCGTGGCCCTACTCTACGTACACGGATGTCTTCAGGCGTAGCCGTCGGGAGACTTGCTTCGCCAAGCGGGCTGATAGCCCTTGGGGGCCTCAAAGCCATAGCGGGGCGCGATGTCGTTGTCGTTCCGCTTGGGCCAACACTGACCGCCGATCAGACGAACTTCGTCCGGTTTGCCGCACAGCCAGTAGAAGATGTGCGCCACGTAGCGAGCCAAGTTATGACCGCCGTAGTCAGCCGTGTGCGGGTCGAAGTCGGGTTCGAGCACCCAGTCCCGCTCCGGAGGGACGGTGCGCCAATAGCTGTATTTGAGCATGTGCCGGGTGCCGGCTGCCGTCGACCGGCCACGGCGATGGAGGATGCTCTGGTGATGGATGCCCACTGTCCCTGCAGGACCATCCGAGAGGACACCGCTCTCCGGCGGGTTGTCCCGGCTGTCGCTTATGTGTGTCGACGGCGCGATCTCTGACGGGCCAAACTCAGGCGGCGTATCCTGCGGGAAGTAGAAGACTTCGACGAAGTTGAGCTCCGGTCCGAACACGTGATCGGCGTCGTGGTGCCAGCCTTGCGCCTCTTGCGGGCATTCGCATCGGTGGTCGCTGACGAGTACAGGCAGACCGACGTTCCGGCCCAGAAGCGATCGAATCGCGCCCGATACCTGCGGGTTGAGGAGCACGTGCTCGATGAACCAGTCCTCGAGGAGGATCGTGCTCGGCGCGTGGGTGGCCCTGATGCGCTCGAGAACCTCGTTCGTCATTCCTTCCGGAATCCACGAGGGATTGGCCGGGAGCCTGCCTTCGAGGTAATCGCACGTGCGATCGTTGATCTCATCAGGCACGACACCGCGCAAAAGCAAGTGCCCTTCTCGGCAGAACTCAACGACCTGCGAATCGGTGAGGGTGGGCTCGCAGTCGAAGGTCCAATGTCGAGGGCCGTACTTCATGAGGGAAGGCTGATCTGGAAATGTCCGACGATCATATAGAGTAATCGGTTGCGGGTAGGCCACGGCATGCCGTGGCCCTACGAGTTAGAAATCTCCTGTGTCGCTCGAAGGGCATCGCCATACCCGTTCATGTCGTGGATGCAGTTGAGCCACCGTGTTCCCTTCTCCACTGCGATACGCATCGACTCGCCGGGGTCGACCGCCGTGCCCATGGCTTTTCCTGTATCTCGACAGGCAGCACCTACCCGGTCGAAGGCCTCCAGGATCTTCGGGTGATCGCGGCTGTTGGGCTCACGTTCGACGCCGTAGCTGTGAGATAGATCTCTGGGGCCGATGAAGAGGAGGTCGATCCCCTCGACGGCTGCGATGGCCTCCGCGTTCTCGACGCCCTCCGCATCTTCGATCATCACACCCAGGAGCGTATTTTCGTTTGCCCGGTCCAGGAATTCGGCCTTGGGCTCTCGGCCGAATCGGGAATCGCGACCACCGCCCATGCCGCGCAAGCCCAGGGGTCTGAACTTGGCCGCGTGAACGAAGGTCTTGGCTTTCGCGGCGCTCTTACAGTGTGGCCAGATCAGGCCGTCCGCACCGAGTTCCAGAGGCCTTAGGATCTGGTTGTAGGGTCCGTGAGCGAGGCGAACGACGAGGTCGATGTCGTGGGCTCTCGCGGCCAGAATCAGGTTGGACAGGTCACCGAGATCGATGTGGGAGTGCTCAGTGTCGACCCATACGCATTTGAAACCAGCCAGAGCGATCGCTTCCACGACGAAGGTGGAGGCCGTGCGATTGATCTCGGCCACTGGGATGGTCTCGCCTTCGAGTAGGGCTGCTTTGGTTGGGTTGGTGCCGTAGTCCTTTGCCACTTGTCATCTCCTTGGCTGATTCTTGCAGGGAGTGTTCGGTGTTCAGGAAGACAGATAGCCCGAAAACGGGCTTACAGTATGAGTTCTCTACGGACCCGTGTTGTTGAATCGGGGCAGGACTTCTCGTCCGAACCATTCGAGATCGCGTCTCATCACGCTGGGAGGAATTGCCAAAGCCCCCGCGGCAACAGTGATGCGGCGGAGGCCGGGCATGCGATCCTGAATCTCGCAGATTTTTTCGTAGATGTGATCGGGAGGTCCGCAGATCCATCCGCCATCCCGTACGCGGTCTGCGACGGACGGTAATCCGGCCTCGAGCGCTTTTTTGCTGTCGTAGGTTGAAAGAATCTGTTCCTGAGTGAGCGTCGGCATGCGCCCCAGGGGAGCCAGCACTTTGAATTGTTCCTGGGACCACGGGGTGGCTTCTGCCATGGCCTGTTCTTCGGTGTCGGCCATGTGGATCTGAAGGACCAGTGCCAGATCTTCGCCCAATTCGGTTTCGCGTCCCCTTTGCGCCAGGCCTTCCTGCCATTTCGTCGCGATTTCCATAGCCCTTCCTCCACCCGGTACGACGCCTTTGATTCCGTGCTTGATCATGAAATCGATGCCGCGGGGGCTCGCGCTGAAGATGGGTTGCCAGCATTCGACCGGCAAGTGGGCGGGTCGCGGCACTAGCGTCATATCCTCGAGCTTCGACTGCAGACGATGGGGACACGGCGCCGGTAGGTCGTAGTATTTCCCGTGATGAGAGAAGGAGGATTCGTTCCAGGCCTTGAAGATGATGTCGACCTGCTCCTCGAACAGCTCGCGGTTGGCGTCGTCATCGTTCAACGGGGAACCCAGGGTTTCGACTTCGCGAGCGATGTAGCCTCGACCGATGCCGAAACGGAAGCGGCCCCCAGTGAGGACGTCGGCCATGGCGTAGTCCTCAGCCAGTCGCAGGGGATGCCACGCCGGAACGGTGTTGAACATGCATCCATAGTTGAGGCGCTCGGTGACCTGCGAGAGGTAAACGGCGAGCATGGGAATGTTTGGAATGCCACCATAGCCTTCGCGCTGGAAGTGGTGCTCGGCGAGCCACAACGTGTCATAGCCGGATTCATCCATAATGTGAGCGAAGGATCGAGCTTCCTCGAAAACAGTCGCATTATGTTCGTCGGACTCGATGCGCTCGTCAACCGGCAATCCCTCGAAGCCGAGATTATCCATCTCGACGTGGCCGCCGAAGAAACAATCGAAGTCTGTGATCATCCTCTACCTGCTTGAAAAGCGGAACACGAAGGCGCGAAAACACGAAGAAATGAAAGACGTTCAGTTCGATGACTGACAATTCGGTCGACCAGAGTGCCGGCCATCTGCGTGGACACCGTCGACTGACAGAGCGTTCTCAATGCATCCGTGATGGTGTCCTCCGTCACTTCAGTCTACTCGTTCGGGACCCAGTCGGGATAATGTTCGTGCAGAACCCCCTTGCAGGCTTGGTATTCATCTTCGGTGAAACCCTGATAGGGGGACAGCAGGCGCAACGGCATCTCCTCAAATCCTCCCAGGCGCACGATTATCTTGTCGTAGGCGCCATCGATTCGATTTTTTCCTCCCATTAGCGGACCCAGCACATCCTCGAGGAGACTACTGTACTCTCTCTGGAGCACGGTCACTTCAGGCTCCCGTCGATGGATTCCAGCGTCGAAAAACTGTTTGGCCTTTTCTGGACTCAGGGGACCCCACGACGAAAGCAACGAGCACTCGCCGTGCGTGCAGCCCAAGGGGAAATTTCGTTCGCCGAGGAAGTGTTGCAGCTCTGAAGCTTCGGTCACCAAGGCCTTTGTGCCTGCCTCATCGGCACCTGTGTTCTTCGTGGCTACGAGATTGGGTACGGCGTCGATGAGACGACGGTAGTCGGCGGCCTTTAAAACACGGCGGGCCCTCGGCAGGTTATAGTGCAGGAAGCGTGCATCCGGAAAGGCTTCGCACACGTCTTTGAAATACGTAAGCAGTTCGATGTCGTTGAGGGCTTCCCAAGCGGGCAGCGACATCTGGAAGATCCGGAATCCCGTGTCGTAGGCGAATTTTACACGTTCCACGACGTTCGCTGTGGATAACCCGATGACGCCTACCTGGAAGTGTTTGTCCTCGGCGCACTCAACTGTCTCCTCGCGGAAGATCTCGACGATCCGCTGGAAGCGTGCCGTGTCTACGGCGTAGCCCTCTCCCGCCGTTCCGAAGATGTAGACGTGGTCGAAGTGTTCGACCGCGTCTCGGATCTCCTGTCGGAACACGTCTTCCAGCAGCTGCTCGTTCGGATCCCACGGGATTTCGCAGGAAACCAGGATGGCTTGTGGATAGCGCGGCATGATCTTCTTCTCCGAATCGATTCTCAGGGATGCTCGATCTGCAGTCCCGTACGGTTCCGTTTAAATTCGTAGCCAGCGCGACGATCCGGATATGCCGATCGGGGCGTCATCTTTCGCCAGCCGGTCGCCGGTCGAACTCTGTCGTGAAGCGAATGTCGAGGACGCTTTCTGCCCGGGCGACATCGAACCGCTCCCTGGCCGAGGGTGCTCCGACGAGGTGGAATACATCGTGGCCTTCGTGCGGGATCTCCAGCGCCCGAACGCAGGCCAATCCGACATCGTACCGATGCACCCAGCTCTTGTCGGCTATCGCTTGTTGCCAGGCCTCGTCCCCGCGCTTGCTCATCCCAAGCTCGAGATCGACGATATCGCCGAGACGAAGAGAGACGATGTTCATGCCAAAGAGCTGAACGAACCAGCGGCAGATTTCCTCCTGAAGTCGCTTGGTGAGGTCATAGATGCTTCCGACGCCCGCATAGGGTGTGTCCCGATCCACGAACGTGCCGGGCGGATGATCCACGTGCGTTTCTGCCGCGGCGATCTGGATCACTCGGTCCACACCTTCACGGCGTGCCGCTTCGAGAACGTTGTAGGTGCCACGCACGTTCACAGCCGTGGGCACTGGATCGTCCGGTTCGTAAAGGCCACGTAACACGGTGCTGGCCACGGCTGCGTGAATCACCGCTTCCTGGCCTTCGACCGCCGACTGCACCGACTCGTATTCGGTCACGCTCCCATAAACGATCTCCCCGTCAAAGTTCAGCTCTTCACGCGGTGCTTCAGGCGATTCTAGATCGAACACGCGCACCGTGTGATGCCGGCTCACTGTTTCTGTGAGTGCTTTCCCGAGCCAGCCCAGACCACCTGTTATCAATACGTTCACGTGATCTCCCCTTCACCCGGTCAAACACGCTGGGTCGAAGGCGTAGCCCTCTTGAAGCCAGTCGACGATCTCTTCGGCGAATGGCGACTGAAAAGCGGTGTACTTCTCGATCGTTGCGCGCTTCTCGTCCTCGTTCATCCCATCCAGACCCCGATCCTGAAAGACGGGTACATCCTCCGCAATCGCAGCCACCAGGCCGGCATCGCAGAGGGCATCGACCGCATCCGGAAGGGCGACCTGTGGATCGTATCGATCTTTCAGATCATAGCTCGCTGCGAGCGTCCTGATCGGTATCTGTGACAGCCAGGCTTGATTCATAGGGTTCACCGCGTGGCCAGACGTCCACTCGGCCATCTGATGCGGTCGGTTTTCGTAGGCCCTCATCAGAAGGAATCGGGACCGCTTTTCGCTGTCGTTCACGGGGTAGTTATCCCAGATGAACGGTTTCCGACCCAATCGCTCCGTGGCTTCCCTCAGATGGTCTTCCGGATATCCTGTCGAGCAGACATCGGGTCCGGTCCAGAAGATGTCGACTTCAGGGTCGATGCGGGCGCCCAGCGTCTCCCAGTAGCCCTCAGGCATTTCCCCGAAGATCTTCTCAAGAATGGGGTCGAACGTGTAGTAGGTCGGACAGAGGATGAAACGACGCGCCGTGCTCTGATCCGCGATCCACTTGAAGACCTCCGCCTGCGTTTCCGCCAACCGGGGCACGTCTCCCTTCATGTCGTCCAGCAGGACACACAGAATGTCAGGATCGATTCGATTGATCTCGTCGATCTTCTGCCTCAGAGCTTGCCTGGCCGTGTCGTCGAACGCCAGGTAGATCTCAAACGGGCTCAATCCGATCCCCCAAGCCACGTTCTGATCTTTGTAGACCGAGCCCAGCTGCATCAAGCTTTCGACTTGGTCTTCCGGCCAGCTCTCCCGCCATCTGCGTCTCAAGTAGGCATCGTCTTTGGGCGCGTAGATGTAGAAGCCGAATCCGTTCGCTCGCAGGAAGTCGGCGTACGCCTCCCGCGCGTCCCAGCTCCAGGACCGTCCGTAGAATCCCTCGATGACGCCGCGAACGAAAAGATGAGACACGCTCACTCAGGCCTCTGGCCGACGAACGCACGCCGTTGGAGCGCTGGGCGATCAGCACGCATCGCAGGCGGTGCGGAACTGATCGAAGGTCGTGCCATAGCCGAGGCTCCACTCGAAGATGTGGATGCCATAGTTCGTCGCAAGTCGTTGAGGGAAGGAC
The DNA here is from genome assembly GCA_965198115.1 of Candidatus Latescibacterota bacterium. GTDB lineage: Bacteria > Latescibacterota > UBA2968 > UBA2968 > UBA2968 > UBA6620. The sequence continues at coordinate 6,819,732 of OZ240241.1, forward strand.
TCCGGCGTCTCGACGCCGAGCGTGGCGTCGCGTACGAGGACACTGCGATAGCCGCGGGCCACCATCGCTCGCGCACCGCCTTCGGCCCCTAGGATGCACATGTCCGTGGCGAATCCCGTGTAGATGAGTGTGTCGACACCGTGGTCACGCAAGTAGGAGTCCAGCTGGTCGGAGTAGAAGACGAGGGGTTCGTCATCCCGGGGCGATACGATCTCGGCTCGGCGCATATTTGCCAGGGGGGATTTCGTCATGTAGTCCCGGCCGTGGGCTCGATCCAGCATGGCACGTCGGTGGGGATGTACGTCTTCGGTCTCTGACGAACGTCGGGTGGCTATCTCTGGATACTGATGGTCCATCCAGTCCGTCTCGACGTGGCAGACGTGCAAACCGACCGACCGAGCCGCGTCCATGGCCGGGCGGATGACTTCGGCCATGATGCGAGCCGCTTCCTCGGTTGCTTGAGGCCAGCCCATGCCCACGCAGTAATCCAAGTCGACCGGTGGCCCGTCCGAACAGCCAATGTTCCAACAGTGCAGAGCGACGAGGGCGGTCTTGCCGACTGGAAGGGACAGCGTCTTTTCCTCGTAGCCTGGACGGTCGACGGGGAGCGATCGATAGTAGCGAGCGCTCAGCTCGAGGTTAGATCCTCCCACCGCTATTTCAGCCCCAGCTCCACCCACTTGGAGGTCAGTCGCTTGATACGTGGGTTGTCGTTGTGAAGAAATGCGTCGGTGAAAGCGCGTCCAGGCTGGCTGTACTGAAGGTTCTCGATGTTTCGGAGGACGCCGTCGTAGTTGTCCTTCATCATCTTGACGTGCGTATCCGACGTGGGTTCGGGCACGAAGTTCACTGCGAGGTGACGGCGCCCCGGATGCCCGCCGAACGAGGCGTGCCACGTGTTCATGTCAGAGAAGACGACGTCTCCCGGGTGGGTTTCGAGGGAACAGCTGGGGATCTCTGTACCCGGCCGATCGGACTGGGCAATCGGTCTGACATCGTCGTGATAAGGGAGCCGATGGGAGCCGGGAATCACGCGGAGACTCCCCGTATTGGCTGTCAGCGGGTCGAGATAAAGCGAAACCTTCATGGGGCGATAGTCCAGGCGCGTGCCATCGGGATGCCATTTCGTATCGCCGACGTAGAGGTTGCCTTCAGAACAAAGCCAGAGGAACCCTTCTCCTAGGAGGGACTCGACCGTACTGTAGATGCGGTCATCGGCTACCAGCTCGGTGATAAGGGGTTCGAGTTCCGCGATGCCATAGAGGGACTGCCGGCTCGCACCTGGAAAGGGCGCGCCGTCTCTTTCGGCGTCCAACCAATGGTCGTAGCGCTCGCTGATAGCCTCCATCTCGTCGGAGTCAAACAGCCGAGGGCGGAAGAGATACCCGAAGGTCCGAAAGAAGGCAATCTGGTCGTCTGATATCACGGTTCTCTCCGTGTTGTGAGATGACGGGATGAGCGGTAGTATAAACCGGTGGCCTGCTGCGTGTCGAGCTGCTTGACGGGTGGTAGAGAGGTTCAGCCATGAGTCCAGACATCGTTGATTCAAGATTTCTGAAGACGGAGGTGAAACAATGACTCCCGAGCAGGAAAAGACCCATTTCGACACCTTCGGATTCATCGTCAAGCGTGAGCTCTTCCAGCCCGACGAGATGGAAGCGATGTCACGATGGTTCGATGAAGGCTTTGCGAACTATCACGGGGAGCTTGGTAAGGAAAAGCAGTTCATCGAGCCGGGCCTTCAGCTGCATCCGGGTTTGTGCGAGTCCTATCTCGACGACCCGCGCATCCTGGATGCGCTCGAGAATCTGATCGGTGAGGGTTGTGTGCTCTGCGCTTCTGACGCCCAGCGGACAGTCGGCAACAGCAAGTGGCATCACGACTCGACCATCCCGATGGAAGAGGGCAGACCGGACGAATACGTGATGCTCAAAGTGCAGATGTATTTCGAGGACCTGAAGCGCGGGCGAGGATGTCTGTCAGTACTTCCCGGTAGCCACAAGAAAGGTTACGGCGAGGCACTTCGCGCGGTATGGAAGATCGAAAGCCCGATCGATCCGCAGACACCGACGCCAATGGGCGCGACTCCGCCCGAAATGCCTGGTGCGCTACCCATCGAGACGCGACCAGGTGATATCATCTTCTTCAACCAGAAGCTGGGCCACTCGTCGTGGGGTGGACCAAGGGGCCGTCGTTTTCTTGGGCTGACGTTCGGGGAGAAGCCGACGAAGGGCTGGCACCACGAGTGGCTGATTCATCACGCTGACAGGTGGCAGAAGGCGTGCATGAACGAGGCCAAGACCCAGTTCCCCGAGCACCTGGTAAAGAACGCGGGGCCCCGTTTGAAAAAGGCTATCGAGTATCTTCACAGCAAAGGCTATTAGACGTTGTAATTGAAGATGGAATCACCCCGGAGTCTGGTAGGTGAGGTCGTAGTCCCCGACTCGCAGCAAGGGTATGGGCTCAGCTGCAATCTTCGGCTCGCCCTGGCTGATCCAATCCTCGATTTCCTCGCGATGACCGAGCCTGCGTAAGACGTTCCACGCTAGACTATGGTTCGCCCGCCCAAAAGCTCCTGCTGAATCCCAGAAGAAGAGTCGCTCAACACCCAGCCCATACAAGAAAGCCGCCTTCCGACAGAAGGCTTCTGGCGTCATGTGACGGGGCATGATGTTGAGCCCGAGCTCGCAGTCTTTCCCCTCAGTCAGGTTCACGAAGTGCAGCACTTCGTCATCGTCGATCCATGCCTCTGCTCCACTGTTCAGCTCGGGGGCAGACGTGTATGGAATCAGCGTGTCCAGAAGACCCTCATCGATCCACGTCTCCAGGTCGAGTCCGTTCAGCTCGTTTTCGACACGATTCATCACGCACGCGGAAACGGAGACGCGCTCACGATTCTCCTGCTCGGCGAGTCCGTCCAGCGCGGCGCGAAGTTCCCTGTGGAAATCCGTGAGAGCTGAACAACGATGGACCAGCCAACTCGTCGTGGTCGTCCAATTGGCAGGGATCTTCGCCATACGCATCGATAAAGCTTTCGACGAGGGGCGGATCGTATCCCGTCAGCGGCGGCCGGCGATTATAGAGGATGCAGACGCCGTCGATCGGCTTTCGGGCGACTTCGGTCAACAGTCCGATGACGAATCGACGAGCGTCGGGAAAAGCGTATGAGATCCGGGGAGCCGGGCGCCCGTCCTTGCCGAACATCCTGAGGTCCGGTCGCTGGAAGTAGAGGCTGCCAGGGTTCCATTGCTCCAGCGGCGATGGATAGAAGAAACCGGCCGTGCGATAGCTGGCGTGGAATTCCATCCCCATCTCGTGGGCGCTGTCCACGACGATATCGAGGGGGTCCAGCTGCTTCTCGCGGAATGTGCGCCAGGTTTGGGCGTGAAGCCGGTCGCCCTGGCGTTCGAAGTCGTCGATGCCGTCGCAAGTCGGCAGACGTCCGGCTTCACCCAGATAGGACAGAACGTCACCGGAGGCGCATTCCCAGTAGATGCGGGCGAAGTCGGTATGACGATAGGGTTCGAGCTCGCGCCGAACTGCTTCTTCTGTTGCTGAGCCGAACAAGTAGAGATAACCGTGTGCATCGTTGTGGGCGAACAGCCTGCGTGTTTCGGTCTGGTCCCGATCGGCCACCAACGCCTCGACATCCTCTTCCGACAGAGGGACCAGCTTGACGTAGGCCAATCGCGTGCGCTCGCACCGGAAGGATGCGGGTTCGTCTGCGGCGCCCGCTTCGGTGCAGACCTGGCGGATGGCTAGAGACTGTCCCGTCAGGTCGGCTTCTTTCCACCACAACTCTTGAATGCTGTGGCGATGTGCCAATTCCGTGCTCACGCCAACGTGCAGGATGGAGAATGCTGCGTCGTCACTCAGCTTCAGCTCGATGGCGCCACGGGATCGGTGTTCGGGATAGACACCGACCTCGATTCGATGCCAGCCCGACCGATCGAGATCGAGGGTCACTTCCGGTGCGGCCGTTTCCTCGCCTGCGCTGAGAAGCGTGCCGGTGAGGTTTGCCGTCTCATAGTGTTGAAGTAGCCAGGTGCGCCGCAGGGGCGATGTGGACAAGGATGACGCAGGCTGGCAGCGATCTAAATTCGTCATGCAGATCGCAGATTCTGTGAATTCGTTGGTCACGGCTCGGCCTCACACCTTGGTGATCGGTCTTTGAACGATCTTGGATTGTTCAGTGCGCATTCTCCGATTTCTATAGACGAACTGCTCGAGGCCCCGCGGGGGTGCGTCGGTCTCCAGTCCGAGTGAGAACTCGACAATCGTTCCACTTGGTAAGACATACGAACAGGAGACTGGTGCGGGTACGTCCAGCGACGAGATTTCCCGATCTAAGGGTTCGGGCCTCCCCGCCGGCAGCATTTTGTAGCGCGCTCCCGCAACCGTATCGAAGCAGATCAGGTCCGTATCGAACCGATCAGCTTTATCTGCTGTAGTCACTGTGACCGCGGTGTTCCACGGGTTGCGCACACGACAGGTTTCTCCGAGACGAGACTCGATTTCCACGAATTCGATCTCGCCGTCGCGTATTGAGGCGGTGACGAGAAAGCCCCCGAAGACGAGCATACGAAACAAGGCGTCCCACGCTTGGGGCCAGGAAGGGAAAAGGAGTATCACCTCAGGCTCGCCTGGCGCCGGAGCGGCTGCGTGGACGAGGGCGTCCTGGATCGTTGATGTGACCATACCCGACGGCTCCAGGCCCTGGGACTGGACGCCTTGCTCGAAGCAATTCAGGCCGTTGGCCAGCTGGGGCGTATACGCACCAAAGTGCGCGGCCAGAATATCGGGCAATTCGTCCCCTCTACCAGCGCGGGCACAGGGCATGGGGGTCCGTACCAAAGACGGTCGCCAGTGTTTGCCGGTCATGACATCCTTGTGATTCGGGCATTCGTCGATGGTCTTCTGGGCGATTTTGTCGACTTCCGGGTCACGCGTTTCCAGCGTCCACGTGGCGAAGGGGTAGATGGGAGAGATCCAGACGTCCTCGTATGGATATTTATCTCGCTCCACGTCGAGCTCGAGAAGGTGGCCGGCTGCCCACGCGCCTTCGTCGAGTACACTGAGGTTCAGGTTCTTTGCTCCCTGATCGCTCCCCAGCGGATAGGGTGTGAGGTGGTCTACGATGTCCTGCCACTCGGTGCGAATACCGGGGTCGAGATCGAGTATCTCGGCGGCCTGAATCGCGGCGGGTGTGATGGCCCGAATAGCCGCCAGATCCTTGAGGCTGTCTTTGACGACGTAGAAGGACTCCATGACGTGTGTGCCATAGAGATGGTAGTGTCCGTCGTTCTCCTTCCTGAGTAGGTGTCGGTAGAGCTCGGTCGTTCCCTTGAGGAGCGGGTAGGCGTGCGAGCGCAACCACGCTCGGTCTCCCGTAGCGCGGAATCTCCACCAGGCGTGTAGCGCGATCTTGGGACCCGTCGAGACGATGTGGCTGATGGCCGCGAACGGTTTTTCCCAGCCTGGGGCGTCGCCCCGCTTCTTGTCGTAACGGGTGACGTGGTGGGCGTGCGATTCGTGCTGGCAGAGGGCGAGTGTTTCCGTCGACAGCGTTTCCTCGTTAGCACGCCAGAGGAAGTAGTCGCGAAACTCGCGTGCACACCCGTCGGGAAGTACAACGGGACCGTCCGTCGGACACGTCTCCGGGAAGTAGGCGCCGCTTTCGACGCCCCATCGCTGCCGAGCGGCGGTTTCACACAGCGGAAGCTGGCGCACATACGTGTCGAAGTACGGGTCGGTCACGTCAATCGCATCGGCCGCGATGAGCGGCGCGTAGGCCGTCTCCGCGATCCATTGCCAGATCTGGGTACCGAGTTGATGGCTGTCGCCGTTGGTCTGAAAGTTAAGCCCTGATATCTGCGGTACCGGGACATCGCCACGCGAAGCGCACGCGGCATAGTAGAGGTGCAACGTGCGGATTCGTTCAAAGTAGTCGGCGAGCCCGTCTTCGCTGTGCAGGTGGACGAATGTGCGAGACCAGTAGGCGTGCCACCATTCGACGTGCTGTTGGCGAAGGGCGTCGTAAGAGTGAGATGCATCGTCGAGGAGGGACAACGCGTCGGCAACTACGTCTGTATCCGGGTCCGCCGACGCGGCGCTCGAAACCAGGATCGTCCGCCTGCCGGTCGCAGCAGGAAGGACGATGGCGCGAGCCTGGGGCGATCCCTCCGTTCGTGGCGGATGGTCAACGGGCTTCAGGCCTTCGTCCCACCAGACCGGTTGAATGGGGAGTGGTTCGGCCTCTTGGATGTGCGTGTTGTCTGCGATGGCTGAGGCAGCCACGGCGGCTGAAGCGTCGTAGACTTCCTCGCGGAATACACGCGTCTCGTGGAATCGCTGGGTCAGCAGGATCCGGTCTCCGATTTCGTCGAACGCACTGCGCGCGACGTGTGTGCCCGTGTCGATCTCCTCTTCGATTCGTGGGTGGACGAGCTTGAGAGGCGTTTCAACAACAGGTGCGCGCCACATCGACACAGTGAATCGTATGTCCTTCGGGTCATCACGTCGGTCGTCGATTTCCATGACGACGAGATCGGCGATGGAGGAAACGAAGCATCGTACGCTCAGGTCGGAACCCGATATCGTGCACTCGGCGTCGTAGATTGAGAGATGCTGGCGATACGCGTCGCCTTCGAAGACGAGGCTTCCCACGTCGAGGTCGATTCTGGCACAGGGCCCGCGATAGTCCACGGGATTCTTGTGGTTGCCAGCGTGGTTTCGGTCGGAAGAGAAGACGTCGTTGCGATTGATCTGGGCCCTGACCGAACTGGCCGTAGGCCAAACGGTCATTCCCACACAGCCGTTGCCGATGGGCGTGCCTTCGAGGGACACTTCGGGTGGGGACAGGTAGACGATGTCGGCCCGAGATACGAGGGAATGGTGATCGGCGGTCAACATGGTGGAAAAGGTCCTCGGGACCGCTCTGCAGCGGAAAACACGGTCACAGGCCATCGGTTGTTGCGCAGGGATCTCTCCACGGTGGTGATGGCACCCCCAAGAGGTCGGGTCATCCCATCTTGTGATACCGTGTCGAGATGACGGACGGGTATCGGGCGCACGCTATCGATCGAAGAAGAAAGCGTTGGCGGTTCCGCCGAGGATCCAATCACGGTCGGACGGGCTGAGGAAGTCGGCCTCTTTGATCAGGTCGATGGAGGCCACGAATTCCTGCATCGGATCCTTCATCTCGATTGGGCCGCCGCTGTCGCTTTCCCACATGCATCGATCGGGGCCGAAGGCATCGACGACGCGCCTGATCATCGGAAGAAGATCGTGGAAGGGGGCCATCCCGTCTCCAATGCCGTGGATGGGGCCGATCTTGACCAGTACGCGGGGGTGACGGCTGAGCCGACAAAGGGTCTGCATCTGATCCTCGGGGAAGGCCCCATCGCGAACGCGTACACCTTCGACGTGATCGAGGATGACCGGCGTTTCCGGAAAACGCTCGCACATATGGTCGATGGCGGGAAGGTCGACGGCCCCCGTCAGGAAACTGATCGCCAGGTTCTCATCCGCTCCCGTGGCGAACATCCGCTCGTAGCCTTCCACGTTGAGCCAATCCTCTCGCTGCCCCCACTGAGGTTGAGCACCCTTGCCCCTCACGCGGAAGGCGTGGATCCCGTGTTCAGACAGGGCCTTCATCTGACGGCCGGGATCAGCGAGCGATACGTCGCTGACAGCGGGGACCATGCCTGTGCCGACAAACGTATTCGGGTACGATTTGATCAGGTCGATGATGTAGCTGTGGTCCAGCCCATACCATGTCATCTGGACGAGGTTGATCCGGACGTGGCCGACCTGCCTGCTATAGACAGCATGATCGTCGGGTGTGAAGGAGGGATGCCATAGGTCCTCGGTCGTGAATCCAGGTGCGAGCGGGTATCGATCGAGGTCCGGACTCCAGACGTGGATGTGGGCGTCGACGATATCTGACACGGTGAGAGCCTATCTCACGAACCAGCGGATGGCGTGGCGAGTGGTGTGGTCGTTGAATTTCAGCGTGTAGGGGTCGCAGCGGCGGTAAACCGCGTGTCCATCCGTTCGAAGGACGAGCCAGCCGAAGTCCCAGCCTCGGGATTCGTATTTCATCGGGATCGACGGTTTGATACGGGGGACGGGATGGGAACCGCCAATAAAAAGTTTCTGGTCCTGGTAGAAGTAGCACGAACCGATCTCGACGAAGACTTCGTGGGACATCGCTTCATCCGACAGGTCCGAGCAGAGATCGCTGACACCGACCTTGACCGCGCATCCATCCGAAAAGGCGGAGGCGAGCGCGTCGACCGACCCGGATTGAACGTGCCCCTCCGAGTCATGACCGCAGATTTCCTCCCACGAATTGCATACGTAGTATTCGAACTCTTCGAAGTCATAAATGAAGTTGTGACTGGGTGCGTTCGTGTCTATGTCGTAACTGTCGAAGGCGTGATACTTGACCATGTCCGGTTCACCGTGGGTCGCGGATGGACGCGGTGAGCCTGCAGAAGGAGCCCCATCGAGGTGAGGGCGCGCGATGGCTTGATTGCCGTCCTGGTTGTAGAGAAAGAAAGACATGGAGGGACGCGGACCGAATCCGTCCGGGAGGGCAACGGGCTGGCGGAGGCTCATGATGCCGGCCACCCAGTGATCGTCGATCAGATAGGTCACGCCGAACTCTGCAACTTCGCGCACACGCTCTAGGCTGTCGGAACTCGTGTCGATGTGCTCGTTGTGGATGAATTCTGTACGAATACGAAGATCGCTGCCTCGGCGGACGGCGTCGACCAAGTCTGTTTCGCTCCCAGAGACGCGCTTCCGCTCCGAATCCAATCTCAGTGCACACGTCCAAGGCATCACAATGAATCCCTTCTTGTCTTCGGCCCTTCCGATCTCCACCAAAGCTGTGGAGGAGAGGGAAGTGAAATCCACCGGGATGTAACACGTCAAGCAGGGTCAGTGAAGATGACTTCACCGATTCGAAATAGCCAACGCGTGGATCTAAGCGTCGGTTTTCAGAACATCGGCAGTTCCACTCCACTCGCCCCTGATCGCAGACAGTAGCAACCCGGGCTGAATGACTGCATCAATCAGGAAGTGTGCCGCTATACAGGGGGCCAGACTGCGATCACCAATTACATAGACCATGGCCAGTCCCGCGCCGATCACGCCGGTGGCGACTGCGGCGGTTAGAGCAACGTGGAGGCTTCCCTTGATCAGACCCCAAAGGGCGTGAGCGGCGCCAAAGATCAATGCGGAGGCCATGATCTGAAAAGGCACATTACCTCCGACCCGCATAGCGCCGTCCATGATGATGCGTCTGAAGAAAGCTTCCTCAACAACTGCTGCACCGATCGCGGCCCATAATGAGATCCCTTTGAGGACCGAGATTTCCCGCCACGTTGCCCGCACCTGAGGGAAATTCTTAACTGTGAAAGCGATACAGCCTGTCGCAATGAGAAAGGCCAAAAGCCAAGCGGTGAGTGTACCCGTAATGCCAGACTCGAAACCCAGTGGGTGGAGGAAAGAGTCACCCCGCAAATAGTCTATGATCGGAATGCTAAGAACGATGGCGGCGATAGAGAGGAAAGCCATCGTTGTGGCTCGTGGATCTCTCCGCTTCATCTTCTCCACCTGATAATCAGACACAGTGGTAGAGGCGGGGTTTATTATTGGCTCTATCCGGGTTTCTCAACGGTGAAACTATAGAATGACAAGGTCATAGATCGTTCCCTACGCTTGGTTGTGTGTGTAGGACAATCAAAGCGAAGGGGGTGCGACCTATGACCGGGAGCAGATTACTATCGAAACTGCTGAGATTCAAGGGGTTCCGTGTTGTCAGCTGGTGGTTTGAGGGGAGAAGCTGCTTCGTCATCGCCGTAAAGCCACATAAGAATGGTTGTTGTTGTCCGGAGTGCGGCCGTCGAGGTAAAATCGTCCGCACAATGCCCCATCCGCGTCGGTGGCGTGACATTCCGGTGTGCGGGTGGAGGGTCTGGCTTCTCTACCATCCTCGGGAGATTCGGTGTCCTACCCACGGTCGTGTGGTCGAGGAGATTCCGTGGGCGGAGCGGTTCTCTCGGGTGACGTATCGCTTCGAGTATGCCATGCTGCGCTACTGCCAGACCATGACGCAGAAGGCGGCGTCCGAGTTACTGCGCATCTCTGCCTCGACGCTGTCGGATCTCCTTCACCGATCCATCACGCGGCTTCGTGAAGGTCATCGTATCCGAGGGCTCAAAACCATCGGGATCGACGAGATCTCCTACGCCAAGCGTCACAGGTACGCCACGCTCGTTTACGATCTGGACCGCTCCTGCGTGGTGTGGGTTGGCCGCGGCAGGGCGCGTAAAACGATCGATCGGTTCTTCACAGAGGCTCTCAGTCCCTACCGGAGATCCAAGATCGAGTGGGCCTGCTGCGACATGAGCGAAGCTTACATCGGAGCCATCCAGGAACACTGTCCGAATGCCAAGCTGGTCCTCGATCGCTTTCACCTCGTCAAGGCTCTCAATGCCGCCGTTGACGAGGTCCGTAAGGACCAGTGGCGTAAAGCTGCCCCGGATGAGCGCAAAGCCATGAAGGGCCTCCGATGGCTCCTCTACCGGCACTCAGCGACACGCTCCAGAGGGGATACTCGGACACTCAAAGCACTGGAGAAGGCGAACTACCGAATCTATAGAGCCTGGAGACTCAAGGACGAGTTCGAGCAGTTCTGGGAATACAAAGCGCCCTGGGCTGCCGAACGCTTCCTGAAATGCTGGACGACGTCCGCACTCAGAAGTCGACTTGAACCCCTGCGAAAGTTCGTCAGGACCCTGCGACAGCACTTCTTCGGCGTCCTCGCATTCGTGAACACGCGTCTTACCAACGCCATCGCCGAAGGCCTCAACCGAATCGTCCAAATCGTCAAGAACCGAGCCAGCGGATTCCGCACACTCGACGCATTCAACGATATGATCTTCCTTACCGTCGGAGACATAAACATCCCTGAGCAGATTCCGAAGAGGTTCCGCACACGCTAACCGCGCCCCCATGCCAGGAACCACGGCACCTTCACCCACTTCAGCTCGTTGAGAGATCCGAATATAGCCTTATTATTAGGTCCGGTACGTAGGGGCTTGTCAAGTCAGGAAGAGATTGCGCGTCTTTATGCTCTTCCCACGGGTCCGATAAACAGTTCTTCAGGCAGGAAGCTCGTCGTCTCCGTGGCGTGCTTGTATTCAATGCCTTCGGTCGTGACGACCCCCATGGCTGTGAAGTATTTCCCTTCGCCGCTCGCCCCGCTTTTGTTCCCGCCGCTGTGACTTCGCAGCCAATCGGGATCGATGATTTGCTCACCTTTCCAGATACCATGGGTAGCGTTCAGGTGGCCAAACCGGGCCAGGTCCGATGCGTTCATGACCACCCAACCTGGTCCGCTGCGAACAGGCTTTCCATTGATCTCATAGGGCGGATCGAGATAGGTGTACGTGTCCGGAATTGCTGGGTAGAGGTATTTCTCGTCCTTGATGTAGGCTCCAGTCAGCCAGTCCCATCGTTCCGCCGGGATGCCCATCCGGTCAAAGAGCCGCTCTTGGATGACGTCCTTGATGTCTCGATCCCAGACGTAGGTGAGAGCCTGACCCAGACGCCAGAACCCGGCGCTGCTGTAGTGACCGACCGTACCCGGTTCGATGTGGGCGTAGAGGTCGTAAAAAGGATCGCCGGTCCAGGTCGCCCACTCGGGAACGCCCGGTTCGGCGACCGCGTCTTCGAGCCCAGTACGCTTCTCCTGCCAGCGGATGCCCAGCTCCATGGGGAATCCCCCGTAGTGCAGGGACTCGTGCTTTGGCCCGACGAGGTGCCTCCACGTCAGCTTCTCGTGATGACCCTCGGTCAGGACTTTGTGAGGATGGGAGAGCTGGCCCTCGCCGGTCCAGGACTTGTTGATCGGCTCGTCAGGATCGATGAGGCCGTCGGCGACCGCGAAACCGAGAACTGCCCACGTGAAGGCCTTGCCTACCGAGGCGGTCTGATGCTGATAGTGTCGATCACCCCAGGCGTGGAACAGATAACCGCCTCGCGTGATCACGGCACCGTGGTTGTTGCCGGGGTGATCCTCTCCTCCGAATGACGCTCCCCTGATCTCCAATCCGGCAAGGAAGGTCTCGAACTTTTCGGGGTCGAGGCCAGCTTCCTCGGGCGGGATTTGCACCCAATCTTCCTCTGGAAACGTCACCCAGTCTGGTAGTTCAGTCGCCATTCAGACGTCCCTTCTTGCTTTCTGACTATGTGGAGATTCCAAAAAGCGAGGCTGCGTTTTTGCCCAGAATCAGGTCCTTCTCTTCCCGAGACAGGAAGTCACAGTGGATCCTGATGAAATCCAGTGCCTGACGATACGTGCACCACGTGTTTGTGCCGTATGGGCTGTCCGTGCCCCACAACAGCTTGTGAGCACCAACCCGATCGCGCAAGCCCTTTAGCTGTTTCTGCCCCTCAGGGAAAGGGTAGTCCGGCCACTTGGCAGGGAAGAGGATCTCGGCGTGCATGGCTGGTCGCTTCAGGAGGCGGACCACAATATCGGGGATGCCGATTTCGTGGATGATAGCCGCGGGAACGAGGCCGTGTGTGATGACAGATGGTACATGTGGATGCTTCTGCGCCCACGTATCCAACTCTGCGACTCGGCGCTTGAACATCTCGACGCGATCGGCCGTGCGGTCGTCGATGTACCAGAAGACTGGCAGCTCCAGTCTTTCTACCGTGCTCCAGAGGTCACCGAACATCGGGTCGTTGATCGAGACGTCCATCTGCAGGACGGACAGCGGCTCGACGCTGAAGTAGAGTCCTCTGTTGCCGTGTTCGACGATGGCACGTTCGAGACTTTCGAGCCGCTGTGGGTCGTCGGCTTCAGGCTCCCAGATCTGTCCCAGGCCGATGAATCGACTGGGATAGGCTTTCATCGCCTTACCGAAGTATTCGGATAGATCCCCGTAAACGTGGTCGCATTGCAGAACACCCGCATCGACGCCCGCCAGGTTCATTTCCGCGACCATTCGATCGGGCGGCGCTTCGTTGTTCACGAGGTTGGGCGGATAGAACTGCATGACATAGTCGACACCATTGACGGTGATTTCGACTTGGCCGAAGTCCGTCAGACGGAAGTCGACATCGGGCATCTCGTCGATGTTGTCGGAGTCGAACTCCAGGAATTGTTCGGAGGTGTGGGCGCCGTCGCTTTTGCGCCAGAAGTTGTTCCACTCGCGGGAGTGGTATTGCCAGAATTTGAGGCGAAGTTCGGGATCGATCCCTTCGCGCTGCGATCCGAGGCGTGGGAAGATGTGATAGTGTGCGTCGATGATTGGGGATGAGTTCTCGCTAGAGTTACCATCGATGACCCAGCCGCCCCCGGTGAAGGTCATTTTGTCAGACACCACAGAGAGCATCCTACAGTTCCCGCCAGTCCTCGTGCTGCTCGAATGCATAAGCCGCACGATAGATTGTCGATTCCTCCCAATATCTTCCCACGAGCATCATTCCGACGGGCAGTCCATCGACCACGCCACAAGGAATGGACATTGCCGGATGATGGCTGACGTTGAATGGCGATGTGTTGGCGAGGCCTATCCAGGCAGCACCGACACTGGCTTCGATCGGCGCATCGGCCGGGGGTAGTTCCTGGGCGCGCATCGCCGTTGTGGGGAGCAGCAACAGATCCACATTTTCAAACAACACATCGTAGCTGGCGCGCAGTTGACGGAAGAGATTCACACTCTTGGCGTGGAGCCCATATCCGTATTCTCTGCGAAGGAACTCCGCCAAAATCATACAACACTTCACGGTTTCAGGCAGGTCATCGGGTCTCTCACGCCACTTGCTTTGTGCTGTAAGGAATCCCGTTTCGAATACGTCTTCGCGTCCCATTCCCAATCCGTCCGAATCGAATACTGAGTACCGTCCGACATCCGGCAGAGCATCGTCTCGTTGCTGAACGGGTTCTTCCAGATGTTGTCCTGGCGCGCGTAGAGGTTGTCCTCGTGGCGATCCACGAAGCCCATGCCTGATACGTGTGTCACGTGTGCACCGGTGACGGAGACGATCATGCTCGTCGAATGGGTCGGATAAAACATGGGCGACATGCCGAAGTAGCGTTCCCAATCTTCGCCGTGACGCCGCTTCGCCACGTTATACATCCCGTGGACATAGTCGTGATAGTACTCGGCCTCGCCGTAAACGATGTGGCCGAAGTCGCCAGCCTCATAGCGTGACCGACAGTAGATGGCGCAGGGATAGTAATAGCTGGTCTCTCCGATCATATAGATGAGACACGTCTTTTCGACGGTCTTGACCAGCCTCGTGATTTCTTCGAGCGAAATGGCCGAAGGAACGGCGGAATAGACGTGTTTGCCGGCCTCCAGAACCTGAACGGCCTGGGGTCCGTGGAGATGGTGCTGGGTGATGATGGCGATGGCGTCGACGTCCATCGCGCAGAGGTCATCGAGCGAGGGACAGAGGTCGGAAATCTCGAATTCTTCACTTTTGGATAACAGCTTCTCCTCATCCAGATCGCACAGGACGACGTTTTCGACTTGTGGATGGTGTTTGAAAAGGGGGATAAAGGCCCGTGCGAAGGACCCAGCGCCGCATATGCCGACTCGAATGCCCACGTGATTTCTCGATCAGATGAAGACCTAGCGCGACCAGAACGCCAGGGCTGAAATCAGGAAGCAGAATATCCACTGAGCCATTTTCAGCAGAGACCGGTCGACATCCCGGCCTGAGATCACGACGGTTACGAACCACACAATCCCACAGAGTCCGAAGTAAGCACCGATCACAGACAGTACTACCCGCTCGGCGGGAATCAGGTCGGTCAGGCCAATGGTGAGGAGAGTAGCCGATGCAAGAAGCAGGTCGACCGATACCCAATGCCAGCCACAGAGTGCCTGTAACCAAACTTCCAGAGGCTTTTCCGGATTCTCCGGCCTGATCAGGCCGAACTTTCGTCCGCCCACGAAGGCGTGGATGCCTACGGCAACGAGTGTCAAGGCACCTGCGACTGCTGCGAGTACATTCACGGACAATTCTATTCGCTAAGGACGTTCGTGTCGAGGTTGGTAGACACCCAGTTTGCCGCCGCCGGGCAAGGTGAGGTGGGTCAGCAGGCCCCACCCCTGGTCGTCGACGGGTGTCGTCTTGATGTTCTGTTGTTCCATTTCTGCCGTGAAAGCTTCTACGTCGTCACACATCAGATAGAGTTCGTGATCCGTGTCCGCACTAGAGGGATGTAAGGCCACCTCGGCCGGAGGAAGTCCGAAGATCAACCAGCCCTCACCGACGTCGACGTTCGGCAGTTTCAAAACGTCGCGGAAGAATGCCCGATCGGCTTCGACATCCGTCGTGTAGATGATGACGTGTGCACCGTTGATCATATCATCCCCAGTGTCTCTCACGGCTGACTCCGATAGTCATGCCTCAGGCCACCGCTGAAAAGATGGGAGCGATTCGGCTGCGAGCCGCTCCCGCGCTCCGTGCCAAAGGGCCGTCCAGGCCTCTACGCCGGTCAGCACACTTTCCGGCTTCTTTCGACTACGGGCGACGAAGCCCGGGAACCAGGGCCTGCCGGTGGGCTCGCCGATCGGTTGGTAGCGCAGATCCACACTCCAACGAATGTCGCTGCTCAGGTTGGGCAACGAGGCGTGCATCGTGAGCTTTGTCAAGAACAGCACGTCGCCGGGTTGCATTTCGAGGATGACGCGCCGGTCACCAACCTGCTCATCGGGTATGGCCTGCCGGCTGTAGTTCGATCGCGGGTCGTGGCTGTGCGTGACGAGGCCATGCTTGTGGCTTCCCGGCGCGACCAGCAGACAGCCATTCTCCCGCGTGGCTTCGGTAATGGCGATCCAAACGGTCAGGATTCGGCTCTCATCGGCTTCGGGCATCACAGTGGCGAGGTCCTGATGCCAGACGGTCTGGGCGATTTCGCCAATGATCGTGCATCCTGGTTGAGACAGTCCTCCGGCGGCTTGATCCGCACGTGCTGGGTCGGATTCGCGTAGATCTCCGAGCCGACGATCGCCTCGACAGCATCGAGCAGGCGCGGGTTGGTTAGCAGCCCAAAGACGGCCGAACCGCAGTGGACAGGTGTGTCGGCTGTGATACCCTTCTGCGGCAGACTGATGTCCAGATGGTTGATCAGTGTTCCCCCCGTTTCCCTGACGAGGGCGCAGAAGCGCTGACCGAACGGCAGGCTCGAATACACTGAGGAAACGGTGCCGTCTGAATGGAGTCGAGTCGCTACCGTTCCCAGTAGTGACCCGTACTCCCGGCGAAGCGGTCTGAGGTCACGCTGCGGATCGAGGAGACCGCGCAAGACCAGGTAGCCTTCCTCGGCGAAGCGGGCGCGTGCAGCCTTATCCACAGATCTCCATCTTTTTTCCCCACGGTGATCGCTGTTTCACTGGCTTGGTCAGCCAGTCACTCAATTAGGATTTGCCACGAAATAAGTGCTGCACTTTTCAAGGTAATGATCTTACGCTCGGAGTGTGGACGTCGAAACTCTCCGAACGAAGTATGAAGCCTTGGCTCCGGTGCTGACGGAACGCACGCGTCGTCTGTGGGCCGCCACGGAAGCCGAAGCGTTGGGTCACGGTGGGATCGCGATTGTGGCTCTGGCGACAGGAATGTCCAGAGAGCGGATCTTTCGTGGCATTCAGGAGTTGAGGTCGGACGAACCTTTGGACCCGGCTCGCATCCGGCGTCCAGGCGGCGGTCGTAAGCGGAAGGCCGACACGGACCCGACGCTGTGGCAGGACCTGAATGATCTGGTCGAGCCAACGACTGCGGGGTCGCCTGACGACAATCCTCTGAGATGGACATCGAAGAGCACTCGCAAACTGGCCGCCGAGTTGCAAGCGATGGGGCATTCGGTGAGCCCCAGGATCGTTGCCAATCTCCTGCACGAACACGATTACACGCTGCAGGCGAATCGGAAGACAAGGGAGGGATCTGCACACCCGGATCGGGACGCTCAGTTCGTTTACCTCGATGATCGGATTAGCCAGCAGCAGCAGCAGGGCCTTCCCGTTATCTCGGTGGACACCAAGAAGAAAGAGTTGATCGGCGACTTCAAGAATCCTGGCCGAGAATGGCGACCCAAGGGAGACCCGGAGCGTGTGAAGGTACACGATTTCATAGTGCCTGCTCAGGGCAAGGCGATCCCTTATGGAGTGTATGATCTGAGCCGTGATGAAGGCTGGGTAAGTGTCGGTATCGATCACGACACGGCCAGCTTCGCCGTGAATGCGATCCGAAGTTGGTGGAAGAACATGGGACGGCCCGCCTACGGCACTTCGACGCATCTGCTAATCACGGCGGACGCAGGCGGCAGCAACGGCGCCAAGACGCGGCTGTGGAAGTGGGAGCTGCAGCGCTTTGCGAATCGCACTGGCCTGACGATCACCGTATGCCACTACCCTCCTGGCACTAGTAAGTGGAACAAGATCGAACATCGCCTGTTCTCCTTCATCGCTATGAACTGGCGAGGCAAGCCCCTGGTCAGCCTGGCTGCAACCGTGAATCTCATTGCCGGAACGACCACTCAAGCCGGTCTCCGAGTACGCTCCGAGATCGACAAGCGACCCTACCCTAACGGGGTCAAGGTGACCGATGAACAGATGACCCAAATCGATCTCACTCCGCACGATTTCCACGGCGACTGGAACTACACGATCCGGCCAATGGCTCAACATTGAGATCGACCGTTTATTTATTCGCGAACCCTTAGCGGTTGGACAACTGCAGGACGTTCCCGTCAGGATCCTTGAAATCACAGCTCTCGTAATCGGACATCGACTGGAGTTTTCCCATCCTCACACCGAGTCCAGCAAGCCGATCACGCCATTCGGACACATTGTCAACCACGAACACAAGCTTGTTCCGGTTTCTTTCGAGACATCCCGGTTTCGAAGCTCGATGAATGCCGATTTCAAGACCTCCTTTCCCGAGTTGGACCCATCCCTCCGGATCGTAGTCCATGGCTTCCGGGGGTTCGAGGACCGACATCCCCATGGCGTCTCGGTAAAAGGAGACCATCTCCGCAACCTGGTTCGTGAAGTAGATATAACGTGCTGTAGTCATTCTTGGCCCTGTCGTCGCTTTTCTGTCCGGCTACTCGCAGTCCTCTTTTAGCAAAAGACATCACTCCGGTTCAAGCATCGCTTTCAGGTTCTCCCCCTCCTCACGCATATGTTGACGCACAGCATCGAACTCTCGCCGATTGAGCCAGGCACCTAGTGGCCCTGTTCTGACATAGATTTCAGCGGTGACTCGAACACCATCATCCTCGGGGTCAATCTGGAAACTCATTCGCGGAAGAAACAATCGAAGCAAGCGATTCTTGAAAGTGAACTCGATGTGCCGTCCTGGAACGAGGTGGGTGAACACCACTCTCTTTTTCATCAGTTTTCCACCGATTGTCTCCTCGAAATAGAACTCGACGCCCTCGTGCAATCCTCGGCCACGCTCCCAGCGAAACAACCGGTGAGCTGGATGCCATTCCAGGTAGTGGTTCTCCATACTTTCGAAGAATGCGGAGACGCTTTCCGCCGAGGTGCGGATCCAAACAGAGTCTACAAGCTGCAAAGGGAATCTCCGTGCAGTCCAGCATCGCGTTCAGTTCTGTTCGTTCAACCATTCGATGTTGAATCGTGCGACGCTGATCTTGTCCCGATCTCTCTGGACTCCGTTGGTGTAAATGCAAAGGATCGTGCCATCGTTCGTTGCGGCGAGATCGCTGTATCGCGAAAGATTACCGTCAATGGGTCGAAATGAATGCCACGAGGCGCTTTCGTCGCGGCTCAGAGCGATGGTCATCTGACGTGCTTCCCCCTGCGGACTCGAAAAGAGAACCGTGTCACCGTATCGGATCAGGCCGGCGTGGAGCCGCGGGTCAGGAAGGTCCACGTGCTGACCGATCTCGTAAAAGGTCCGTCCTCCGTCGACGCTCCTGGCGAAGTGACGCTTGCCAGTGAACTTCGTGTTCATCCGGTGGCTGAGGTAAATTTCGCCCTGGCCTCCCGTTTCGACGAGGCTTACCTCGTCGGATCCGTCTCTTAGCACTGCCCCTGCCTTCCACGTGCCGGCGTGATCATCGCTGTAGAGGAGACCGCCTCGGACGCCAGGTGCCTGACCCGGCTCTCCATCCTTGAAGAGAAAAGCGGGCATGACCAATCGACCTGCGTGAGTCCCGGACACGAGCTGGATTCCGTGGACACAGTTGTTCGGCCATCCCACCCAGCCCTCACTGTTGGGCTCCGGGAGAACGTGGAACGGTTCGGACCACGTCTTGCCCTCATCATTGCTCTTCAGCATCCAGAAGCCGCCGACCTCCTTCGCGTACATGCCGAAGTACCCCAGATCGTCTTCGATATCGGCTGGCATCTTCCAGAAGGTCACGAACACGGTCGTTGTTTCGCGATCCTCAAAGATGGATCCAAGGATGGTTGCGACACCTTCCTCCTCGAAGATGACGGTCTGTGGTGACCACGTCCGTGCATCGTCTTCGCTCCGGGACAGCAGGATGTCGATCTTGTTGCCGCAATCCGAGGTCGAGTGGTGTCGTTTCTGACAGACAGCAATGGCCGTTCCCTTCGACGTGACGATCAGTCCTGGGAGATGGAGCGAGAAGCCGTCGATGTCATTGTGACGGCTGGCTCCGGGCAGATCGACCGACGCTTCGGGTCCGGGAAGTGGACCCCGATGGCCTTCCACGCGAAGTCGAACAAGAATCTGACTGGGATCGTTCGTGCTTCGATAGGCTGATACATCCACATCGTCCGCGGGAACCCATTGGTAGGCAGGGGCCTCGGTCAGGCTGTCGCCTTGTCCGGGGAGGAACACGTCGACCTTGTCGTGGAAGGGCTTATTCAAGGGGCGAACCCGATTCAATAGTTCGTGTAATATTCCTGCACACCTGAAGGGAGACCCTCCAGAAAGTCCGGCTTCCAGCTGTCATCGTAGACATCGATGAATCGTTGATAGAAATCACGAGCGTCTGGTGAGCAGCCATCCAAATAGCCTGGCTTTCTGAACCAAGGCTGGTAGGAAGGAACGTAGCCAGTTCGATGCGCCATGGTCTCAACCGTTGCTGGACGAGGATCGGAGACGCGGTTGAACGTGACCGCGATTGTTCGACGCAGGACACCGGCTTCATATGTGCCGCGGTGAAGTGAATTGACGTGGAAGAATGCGGCGTCTCCCGGTTCTAGAGGGAGCTGACACGCATTCGGCATGTCTTCGGAGTGCGGGTCCTCGGTCCGAATACGGCTCTCCTCAGGCGTATCCACGCGGATGTGCGAGCCGGGCACGACCTGGGAGGCCGAGGTCGAGGCGAGCGGGATGTGCATGTGAATCTCGCGCGGAGGGTCGCCCTCACGGACGATCAGATCGTTCATGTCTTCGCCGGTCCACCTCGCGGTGAACTGGCAGTCACGGTGCCAGTTTGTCGGACGTGTCTCCGACGGATCGATGTAGTAGTTGATTTGCGTGTGGACCACGGGCTCTCGGAAGACGTCGTCAAGGATCTCGACGACGATCGGATCGGCGACCGCATTCAATAGATCGGCCAGACCTTCGGGGCGCTGGTGATGGTAACGGGGGTGGTTCAGGTGAAGCATGATCCAGGCGTCAGGCTTCTGGCAATAGCCGCCAGGCTCCCCCTCCGGCGTGCTCTCCCGGCGCCACTGATCGAGGGCAGCGTCGCAGGTGGTTCGAAGCGCCTCGATCACACCCGCATCGAAGAGGCTGTGAAACATGAGGTAACCATCCCGAATCCATCTTTCAGTGTGATCCGCCACGTCAGCTCCGACTTCAGATCTGGTGTTGGGCACCACGAAGGGAGACACCGGGATCGTGAAGATAGTGTCCGGTGCTCCAGTGGTTGTCGTGTCCTCGGACGGCGTTCGAGGCCGTGATCGGGAAGACCGCCTCTAGATTCGATTCGTTCAGGAAGGTTCGAGCATCTGCCGGATTGCCGAACAGCGGGACCAACCAGCGCGCGTGTGTGCAGTACGCGAACAGCTCGGATTCGTAAACCTCGATTCCATCGACGCCGGCGTCAGCCAAACCGATCGCGCGTCGGAGGCCCACGGTCGGCGCGTAACCGGGACCCTTCAGCACCTCACCTGCCACGACCCGAGACAGATCCCGCGTCGCGGTCGTTCCGTTGACGCCTCCGAAGACGACGATGCCGTGTTGACGACACCGTTCGACGTAGGGTCCGACATCGTGGCTTCCGAGATCGGCGCAGTCACCGCCTCGATTCTCAAGCGGATCGAGCTGAAGCTCGTCGATCAATTCCTCCTCGATCCAGGTCTCGATATCCATCCCCATTGCCGTGTTGAAATAGAATCCTTCAGAAGGCACTCTGGCGACGATCGGTACCCGATGACCGGTTTCCTTTTCGAGTTCCGTCATTGCCCGTCGAACCTCGCGCATGAATCGCGTCGTCCCGTGCTCGCACCGCCACTTCAGCCAGGCCGTGTGTCTTTCTCCGTCAGACAAGCCGAGTGACAGGGGATCAATGCCGGTTTCTTCTTCGTACTGTTTCAGAATGTCCGGATGATAGCCGGCGTGAGGTGGCTGCCTGCACCATCCGAGGACCAGACCGTCGGGTGCAAATCGGGAAGACTCAAGTATGATGTCGAGTCGTTCGCTGCGCGTTTCCTCGAAGTGATACTCGACACGGCTTCCATCGAGAGTGCCGTCTCTATTGCACAAGAGCAGCTCCGGATGCGAGCGCACCCACGGCGACGTGTGCGACCAGCCACGAGCACCCGCGTAGTGGCGGTTCATGCCCAGCCAGTTGTAGATCTGCGTGTCGTGATGCGCCCTTCGCTCCAACGGATAGCCAAGGGCGTCGAAGTCTTGGACCATTCGTTCGACGGCAGCCAGATTCGGAGGTTTTCCAGCGTTTCTTCCGGAATCGGATGGCAGGGATATTGGGAGGCGCGGGGAAGCTTGCTTTCATACGTCACCCACGAACGTCCGATCGCCCACGCCTCGCTCGATAGGCCAACCTCGCGCTGGCCGGCCAGGATCGTGTCGAACTGATCTTCTTCGAGGTAGGACGTCTGGAATCCCGAGCCCAAGAAATAGACCCACCAGTCGCTCACGCCTCGTAGGGGAAGCGGAGGGTTTCTCACCCCTGCCTGGAAACGGTCCAGCGACTCGGAACCGATCGGTATGAGCCGGAGCCCCCCGATCGCGGCATCATCCTGAGCGCCAAATACTTCGATGGCTGAGTTCGTCATATCGCGGGCGCAGACGAACGCCGGGCCGAGACCGACTGGATCACCCGATATGTGCCTTGGGGCGACCGCCCGGATCAGTCCATCGCCGCAGCTGATGTGGATGGGTCCGATCGCTTCGAGGTAGATGGCGTAGGCCCCGTTCAACTCGAATGGTAGGGCCAGCCTCCGGTTCGGCGTGAAGCCGTCGCAGCGCAAAATCGAGCGATCGTCA
Source organism: Candidatus Latescibacterota bacterium (assembly GCA_965198115.1). Lineage (GTDB taxonomy): Bacteria > Latescibacterota > UBA2968 > UBA2968 > UBA2968 > UBA6620. The sequence goes on from OZ240241.1 coordinate 6,842,226, forward strand.
GGTGTTGTTTCGACGATTTCCGAAAACTCCGTTGGAAGGTCGACGTCTTCCCACGAATCGACATCCCATTCCGGGCGGCTGTCGTCTCTGACGAGTGCGAAGGGGGCGAGGGGTGAGATCATCACGCTTTTCGAGTCCGGTGGTCGTCTCCGGTAGGTGATGGTCGGGCCTTCGTAGGAGACGCCGTTGGTCGAGGGTTGTAGCTCGAACGAATATTCGTCCGGGGGCCAATCGGTGACGTCGATCGCCATCTCCTCCCACTCTGCTGACACGGTCACTTCCTGGGGAGCCAGACAGGTTTCGCTTTCCCCGTTGATACCAGTCAGGATTCCGTCGATGGGTGACAGTTCAGGCGAGTCCTGGCGCAGTCTGTATCGGATGCGGACATCGTCTCGATCGATCAACACGCCTTCTCCGAGCCTGATATCGATCGGCGGGTCCATGGGGCGTCCACTGAATTCGAAGGGCTTCCAGGTTTCGCCCTCGGGAATCCACCCGTCGGTGTAGGGCACACGTTCTTCAGTTCCGAGGAAGAACCATTCGACGTCCTGGTCCTGTGTGCAGCCCTGATGGAGCTCGTATCGGACGTTAGGGGAGGCTTTGTCGTCGGGGGGACCAACGAATGCGGATATGACAAGCCGATACCCTCTACGGTAAACGACGCCCGCCTCGTACTCGTAGACCGCAGGAACGGAAAGCGGACCTATATCGAACTCTGTCGAGCCCGTAGGTCTGATCTGCTGGGTTTCCGATCCGACTCGGCCATCAGGGGCAAACCTCTCCAACACGACAAACCAGGGATCGTCGCCTACGGCATCAAACGCGACCGTGAGATAGTTAGGCCTGCCAGGGTAAGCGTAGAGACGTCTGCTTGGACCAGACAGTCGTGTTCCGTTCAGTGAGATGATGGGATTCGCCGTTTTGTTCACTGCTATTCCCGCTTGCCCGAGAAACGTGACTGCCAGCTCGTTGGTACATGACAACTCGAGGGGTCGCACACGCCGATCACTGCCCGGGGCGCTGCCGCGCGACCCCAAGGGCCGACTATCGTGGTGCCCATCGAATCCACAACCCCAAAACGCGTTGTGTCTCCGTACTTCAGGAGGCCATCGATCGGTCGATGCCGCTCAACACGCGATAGCACGCATCGACCGTCGGCACCTGAACTCCGAGTCGTTTTGCTTCACGAACGGTATATCCGAGCGTCTCCTCGATTTCTAACCGAAACCCTCGCTCCACATCCTGGAGCGTCGACATGCGATGCTGCGGTGCCCGTTCCCTCAGTCCTGCGCCTTCCCTCTGAAGGATGGATGTCGCTTCGTCTTCCGTCGCCCTTGCTACCTGGCCTGCCGGGAACGGCGACTTGTCCTCGATCGGGACACCGAGGGTCGCGGCGACAGCCGCGGTTTCCTGTATGACGCGGGCCGTGATCCGGGCCGAATCCGAGTCCGACAGGAATTGCCAGGTGGCCAGTCTGGACAGCACTGACACACTCGCGTAGCCAGACCAGCCGACGAACTTCGACCACTCGACTGATTGGATCGATGCGCTTTCCCCGGAGTTGATGCCCGCGTTATTGAGATCGGCCACGATCGCTCCGGTCCGTGTAGACGTGCCCTCTGGTAGCTCACCCAGTTCGACGATCTGATTCAGCGTGAAGCGGACTACACCGTTCTCGAGAAGCTCGCCGCTCAGGATACCGATGGATCCGAGGACTGCCTCTTCGCCGAAGACATCGATCAACTGCTGGTTTTTGAGGACCCCGTTTTGAACGGAGAAGACGCTGTCGGCCTGCAAATGCCTCAGTGGCTGGATCGCATCGACGGTGTGGTAGGTCTTAACCGCGACAACTAGGACGTCCGTTTCTGTGACCTGTCCGGGATCTGTTTCAACACGGCAGGGCGTTGAGATTTCCACGAGCCCAGCAATGGACAGGCCGTGTGTTCGGAGATGTTCCGCCCGTGCACCACGCGCGAGGAGGGTGACATCTTCGCCTGCTTTGATTAGATGCGCTCCGATGATGCTGCCGAGCGCACCGGCCCCAAGGATGGTGTAGGTCATGGACTATGTGGGAATGGAAGATAGAACATCGAACATCGACCAGCGCTATTGCACATCGCTGTCTGTTACGATGTGAACGGTTTGGTAACACGGGGGATCGCCTTCGAAGGTTCCGCCGTGTTCCACAAGGCGCGTCGACGACAGCGCCGTTTCGGGCAGCGCCTGGACCGCTGAGGTGTCGTAGCCGTCCACCAGGACGATCCAGTCGGCGATGTCATCAGGCCTTTCGCGTAGTCGTTTCTCTTCGGTGTCAACCTGGCTTGCCGCTTGATCACACTCCAGCAGACTGGTGCTGACGCAGCCGGGTTGGATCGCGAGGTTCGGCAAGGCGTCACCGACGAGCCAGTCCCGGAGGTCACCGGCGCGATTGGTCTCGGGTGAAACGCGAAGGGTGAGAACCTGAGTCCCGATTCCGGATCCGAAGGTTGCCGTCACTTTGCACAGCGAGCGGTTGACATTCTGGAGCGTGGGCACGATGCGCTGCGTCCAGGGCGTCGGATTGTTCAGCCGCTCCAGGTAAGGAGACGAGGTGAGCGTCGCCAGGCTTTCGACCTCATACATAACCAGATACCTGGGGTTGCCCGAGACCGCGACACCTCGGCGCCCGCGCAGGAAACCCGGCACTCCAACGCGCTCCATCAGATGCTCGTGGGAGTGCCACGCGTCGTGATCAACCTCGGCCGTGCTGTCGCACCAGATGACCATTGCGCCATCGCCAAGTAGGCTCATATCGGGTTATCTGGGTCCACTGGAAGACGATGGTCCCCGTTTCCACGGCTGACGGTGCCGTATTTCTCTTCCAGAAGTTCACCGACTTCACGGAAGGCTTCCAATGGCTGGATCGTCAAGCCAATGGTACTTGAACGATTCATCCACCCCGAATCCGACGAAAGTGTAAGAAGGAAAACTCAACGTTGATGGAAAGGTCGTTCAATTTTCCTCACAGTCTTGCCGTTTCGTCATCCGGCGATGCGGCCTCGAGACGTGTTAGCGATGAGCATCCCAGCGATGACAGCCCCAGCGCCAAGAAGGAGTATCGCCTTCTACTTTAACGTCTTGATGCTTAAGCGTTAAAACGCTATACATGAAGTATGTCCGAATCCACGAAAAGAAGCACTGTCTACTTCGATCCGGTCATTCATCGGGCCCTTCGCCTCAAAGCAGCGGAAACGGAACGTTCCATTTCAGATCTTGTGAACGATGCCGTCAAAGCTGCCCTGGCTGAAGATGCCGAAGATATAGCCGCGTTCGAAGAGCGCTCCAATGAGCCCGATCTATCGTTCGAAGAGGTCGTCAAGGACCTAAAACGCAGTGGCAAGATATAGGGTTCTGATCAAGCCATCTGCCGTTCGCGAGATCGAGGCGATACCTCAGAAGGGCCATCGCCAGCGCATTGTGTCCCGAATCCGGGCTTTGGCGAACGATCCCCGTCCGGCTGGATGCGAAAAGCTATCGGGCCAGGATCGCTATCGCGTCAGACAGGGCACCTATCGGATTGTCTACTCAGTCGAGGACGATGCCCTCGTCGTCTTTGTGTTCAAAGTGGGTCACCGGGGGCAGGTCTACCGGTAGTCTGATCAGTACATCGTTCCGGCGTCTTCATTGTCATTCGTATATGTTCTGCATCTGCCACACGTCGAGCCCGCGCAGCGTCGCCTCTGATCCCTGGGCGCGCAGCGAGACGCCCACGCTCTCCTTTCGGCCGGGGTAGACGCGAACGGCCATACACTGTCGGTCGTTGGCGAAGACTTCGACGACGCTCCTGTCGATGAACACGCGCAGCTTCAGCGTTTCATCTGGTTTCACATAGACGGGTGCAACCTCCGGAGCTCGAGACTGGACGTCCGGCAGTCCAGACGAGTAGGCGGTATCGATTGAAATCAGGCTGTCACGCCCTTCCTGGAAGCCTTCCCAGACATTACAACGCCGCCACTCGACGAAGCCCCGCTGCTTGAAGAAAGCGATGCGCGTGTATTCCTCTTTGCTCGGCGCAAGGATTTAATCAAGTTTGGCTCAATGCGTCGCTTCTTCGCCCCAGATCTCTTTCAATCGACGATCGCGCCCACAGTTCCATCTGTAAACTCTGTACCGAACCGGGCTCTTCTTGTAGAAGTCCTGGTGGTAGCTTTCGTCACCCTTGATTGGATAGAAGGTTGAGGCACTCAGTATTGGCGTCACAACGTGGTTGTCGGGGAATCTTCTCTGAACGTTTTTCTTCGTCTCTTCAGCAATCTTCTGCTCAGCCTCGTTGCTGACGAAAATAGCACTCAAGTAGCTGAATCCTTTGTCGCAAAACTGCCCGTCCGCATCGAAAGGATCGATGTTCACCCAATAGTAGTCCAACAATGCCCTGTAGCTGACAATGTCGGGATCGTAGGTAATCTCGACAGCTTCATAGTGGCCTCGATGATTGCCGTTGTAAGTCGGATTCTCAACCACGCCCCCAGTGAATCCAGAGATCACATCGGTTACACCCTCGAGCTTCTCGAAGTCCGACTCCATGCACCAGAAGCATCCTCCAGCCAATACTGTCTTTTCAGCTCGTGCGCTGGTGACAGAGAGAAGGGCAATCCCCAGGAACAGAAATCCAAACGCTCTTTTCATCTTCCGTCCCCGCTCCTGGTGGGGATCGCGGTCTTCCGCCACGTGCTGGTTCGAATCCAGCCGTTCGCGGTGATTGCTCATACTACCTTGCCTCCTATGGCGGTTGCGGACTCACCCTCGAGCATCCACGCGAGGTTGAACCGAGCGAGCATCACCTTGTGGTGGTCGATGTCTGACCCGACGTTCGCGCTGCGGCCGATCTCGAAGAGAAGGTAGACGTTGCCCTGATCGTCGGCGGTGATGGACGAGTAGGCGCTGGGTCCAGGGTAGACGAGACGCTTGACGGTCCAGGTTGTCGCGCCATCGAAGCTTGCCCAGACCGTCATACGGACACGTGTGCTGCCGGGATTGTCGGGTGTACTGAAGAGGAGCACGTCCTTCCCGTTGGTTGCCTCAGGAGGGATTCGCACGAGGCCCGACCCACAACCATAGGCGGGTTTCGTTCCGTACTTGTAGTAGAAGGGCTCGCCTATTTCACGGAGTGTATCACAGACGTGCCAGTCCGTCCACCGTTCGCCGCCGTCGTGGCTCCAGGCAATGCGACGTCGATGATCGATCGCCATGTGACAGCGTGAGTTGTAGTAGATGCGTCCATCGGAGAGTTCAGCGAGTCCGCCTTCTCCGGTGCCGCTCTGCACCGGTTCGCTGACCTGCCACGTCTTGCCGCCGTCGTCGCTGTAGATGGAGGTGTTGTAGTTGTAGGGCCAGTACTCCATTGCGTTGTCGCCGACGGAAGGCTGCACGCGAACCGGTACGAGGAGACGACCTCGATGGTCACCGTGCTGCAGCGTCACGCCAGGATCGGAGGCGGTGCCGTCCGCGGGCGAATTATCCGGTCCGCCGTGGCCGGCTGCGTTTGGAGCAATCGTAGTCGTTTCGTGTTGCCAGGTCTTTCCGTGGTCAGGGCTCCGCCAGAGGGAGGCATCTTTAGCGCGTACAAGCAGGATGTCGTCGGTGTTCCGGTCGACGACGACGTTACATCCACCTGCTTCCAGCTCTTCGACCGGGCTCCACGTCTGTCCAGCGTTTTCGCTGCGTCGCATCAGTCGACCGCCCTGGAGGAAGGCGAGGATGGATCCGTTTGCGGCGACGGCGATCTTCGGGCCACGGATCCTGGGCGAAATCTCGAAGAGCTCATTCAGGTCGAAGAACGGTTCTTCACGAACGTTGTCGTTCACATCTTCTCCGAGTGGTTTAATTGCATATTGGCCACCTGTAGTATGGACAGAGGCAGGATTACTCTTGTCCTTCGTCAGGCTCGGATAAACTCCATTAGTAGTCCTTGCTTGCGATTCGCAATGGGCGTGTTCTCGACTCCCGCTCGAACTGACGCCGCGAGGAGTGTACCAAAAGAGGACGTTACGACTTCGTTGGATTCCGCTATTTATGTGTACTCGCGCGCTACGAGCCGTCTTTGTGCCGTGGACGGTAGGGAACGGCCTCCTGAACCCCATAGGTAAGACTCGTCCCGTCGTCTTCAACCACGGGCCGGTTGTAGACGTAAGGGGGTTCCACAACGGCGCGCTGCACATCTGTCAGTTCGCTCACCCAATCGGGCTGGCTCGTCTCGATGAAGCCCTGATGAAAATTGAGGTATCTGGATACGTATCGGTAGAGAAGGGAGCGCCGGTTGTGGTCTGCCTTCCAGGGCAATGCGCCGTGGAGCGTCGCCTCGAGGAAGATCACCATGTCCCCGGCTTTGCTGGCTACGTTGTGCACCGCTTCTTGGTCCTCGCTGTGGAGCAGAATGTCCTCGGGACACTTGAAATTCGCCTTGTGGCTGCCTGGTATGACCGTGACGCCGCCATCGCCGGGATTGATATCTGCCAGCTGGAATTGGAAGACGGCCATGCCGGTACGGATCTGGCCGTTCTGATAGTGGTAGAACATCCCCTCGTCGAAATACCAGCTTGAAGCTCCGTGGAGGCCGTGACCTCCGGACCCCTTCCTGGCCATGATGATGAAAGGCTCCTGGTCCATTCGCCAACCCTGACCGAAGAGAGTGTTGAGGTACGGGATGAGCTTCGGGTGGGCGATGATGTCACGGAATGGCTGGCACCACGGCTGGTCCCACGTCAGCATATCTCTCACGGACGCGGCCTGGTAAGGGCCGTCCATTCCGCCGCCGTAGGTGCTTCCTTCGGCGTAGAACCCTTCCGCCCCTTCGTCGACGTTGGCATCGACGGCTTCGTTGAGCGCTCGGACTTCGTCGTCGGTCAGAAAGTTCTTCACGACCAGGTAGCCCTGCAGGTCGAAGAGAAACTTTTCGCGATCTGTCATTTCAAGCATGGCAATCCCCCATCGCATATTCTTTGGTCACCCACGTGATTTCAGGCCCCAGACCACCGCCTCATCCGACGGGAAGGTTAAAGGGGGGTGCCGCACCGGGCAACGGGAATGTGGGGCGGCATTGACCAGTGACAAATGACCATTGACAATTGACAAAAGGGTCTATTGGATTCCCTTACGTCAGTCGGTGATCAGTGGTTAACGGGAGGACCTAATGGACATTGTCGGCTACAGCGATCGTTTCGGCGTCCAGCCGGGAGAGTCGGTCAGCTTCATGGTCAGCAGTCGGTCGCCCACCTATCACGCCGAGATCGTGCGCTTGAGGCATATCGACGAGAGTCCCGATGGGCCCGGCTTCAAGTCCGATCCGGTGGCGTCAGATATCAGCGGTGACTACGAGGGCAAGCCGCACGCGATCCGGACCGGGTCGTACGTCAATGTCCCGCACGACCGGAAGCTCGATTGTGCCGATGAGTTCACGCTGCGGGCCTTGATCTACCCTACGACGCCCGAGAAAGGCGTGCAGGGCCTACTCACCAAATGGGATGATCGTGAGCAGTCAGGCTACGCGATGGTGATCGAGGAAGATGGGAGCCTGGGACTTTGGATCGGCGACGGGAAAGGACAAGTCCAGAAAGTCCGAACCGGCGTCGGCTTGAAAGCCTCGCACTGGTACCTTATCGGTGCGACCTACGACGCCGCATCAGGGAGGGTGTGCCTCTATCAGGAGCCCATCGCTCGGTGGCCCGTCGAGAATCCTTCAGCCGCGGTCGAAGAAACCATCCGATCGGGGGCCATCGGTATCAACTCGGACGCCTTCTTGATGGCGGCCTACTGGCAAAAGAAGAAGGACGATGACAACGTCACAACAGCGCACTTCAACGGAAAGATCGAGGGACCACGTCTCTACCATCGGTCGTTCGAGCGGATCGAGCAGCTGAGAGGCGCAGAGGTCGAAGCGGATGAAGGTCTTGTCGCTAGCTGGGATTTCTCCCGCGATTTCTCTTCGAGTAAGGTGACGGACACGTCGTCTCAGGGCCTGCATGGACGAACGGTGAACATCCCGATGCGCGCTGCAATTGGTCACAACTGGACAGGAGAGGAAGCCGATTTCCGCGCCAAGCCATCAGAGTACGGTGCCATCTATTTCCACGATGATGATCTGGAGGATGCGGGCTGGGATGTCGGGTTCGAATGGACGATTCCCGATGAACTGCCGAGCGGCATCTACGCGGCTCATCTGCACGCAGAGGATGGTGAAGACTACGTTCCGTTCGCAGTGAGACCATCAAAGAATGCCGCTCGATCTCCCATCGCCTTTCTAGCGCCCTCAGTCACTTACCTCGCATATGCAAACCAGCAGTATAACGATCCGATGAGGGTCGAGCTGGGGCGTGTTGATAGTGAAGATGTGAATCCGCGAGATCAGTACATGCGTGACCAGAAATTGATGAGTCTCTACGACATGCACAGCGATGGTACGGGGGTGTGCTATTCATCGCGATTGCGGCCCATCATGAACATGAAGCCGGGATATCGTAACGCGGCGTTGTCACTCGCTGCCGGCTGGCCACACGGATTGAACGCGGACATGCATCTGCTCGACTGGATGGATGCGAAGCCGTTCGACTACGACGTGATCACGGATGACGACTTGCATCACGAAGGCACGGAACTTCTCGAACCCTATCGTGTAATCGTAACGGGCACGCATCCCGAATACTGGACCCTTCAGATGCTCGATGGGATGGCATCGTATCTCGCCGGTGGTGGGCGGATCATGTATCTAGGCGGGAACGGATTTTACTGGGTGACCTCATTCGATCCGGAACGCCCGCACATCATCGAGATCAGACGGTGGGGCGGGACACGTGCCTGGGAGGCGTTGCCCGGCGAGTATCATCACAGCACGACCGGCGAGCTCGGTGGTCTCTGGCGGTTTCGGAACCGGGCGCCGCAGCGATTGGTCGGTGTGGGTTTCGTATCGATGGGCAGCGGGGTGAACCGGCCCTACAGACGCCAGCCGGACAGTTTCGACGATAGGGCCGCTTTCATCTTCGAGGGAATCGAAGATGAGGAGCTGATTGGAGACTTTCCATCGCTGGTCTACGGACACGGGGCCGCGGGCTTCGAGATCGACCGTATAGATCACGCCTTGGGAACCCCGAGCCATGCTCTGCTCTTGGCGCAATCTTTCGGCCACTCGGATGAGTACCAGCTGGTCATCGAAGATCAGAAAGCGTCTGGCGGTCCAACTGGTGGTAGCGAGAGCCGGCTCGTCCACGCTGATATGGTCTACCACGAAGGGCCCAACGACGGTGCAGTGTTCTCAGTCGGATCCATCAGCTGGTGCGGAAGCCTCTCTTACAACGACTATATCAACAATGTTTCGAAGGTGACGGAGAACGTGCTTCGCCGCTTCTCGTCGGGCTAGCTGGGGCGTTGCCCAAGACGGTTGCTATAACCAGCGTCGTACAGTGCTACGATAGGCGGTGTACTCTTCCTTAAAAGCCGTCGAGAGGTAGCGCTCCTCGCGGCAAATTACGAGGAAATGCAGAGACGCGATCACAGCAGGAAAGAAGAAGAAAGGCCAGCAGGCGTTGACCAGGACGGACACACCGAGAAAGAGCGCAGACAAGGAAAGATACATGGGATTTCGGCTGAGGCGATAAGGGCCCCAAGTGACCAGACGCGTCGCCGGGCGGTTCGGGAAGACCGGTGTACGTTGTTGCCAGAAGGTCAGCATCGCCCACCCAGAAAGGCCTGCCCAGGCACCGATCAGGAGCCACCCGACAATGACGCTGGCAGCCCTCCAATGAGCAGGGACGATGTGCAGCGGTACCCACTGGTGAAGCAGGATCCCCGCACCCAAGGGAAGAACGAAGATCAAGGGCGGCGGAAAGCCCACCCCAGGGTGGAGCGGAGCTTCATCGCCCCGCGCCATCCCTTCTTCGGCATTAGGTCGCTCCACGTGTTGTCCAGCTGTCTCGAGTGTTCGAGGTCGTCATCGGGTTGCTTCGTTGTCGTTAAACCTCGATTGGTTCAACCCCGATAATGTGTGGAAGAAGATCGCGTAGGGGACGATGAACAATGGGATCATCCCGGTTGGGAAAGCGATCATCTGGTTGGGCACGGTTGGAAAGAACAGCTGGAGCGGTGTTTCTTTCACGCTCGCCCCACTGAACGTGTAGGTGCCCAACACGTGGAAGGGTATGAACATCATTGAACCCGCAACAATGATGTATGTCAGGGGATGTGCGTCCATCGGCTATGGTATTGATAGACCCTCAACGACGGGATCGACTCTCGAGCGGAACCCGCTGCCGCAAGAAGAGATCCTCGGTTTCCAGTGGACAGGACAGTAGAGATCGGAGAATTGGCCCCGGCTCTAAGAACTGGGATGACAACCCTTCGTTGGATCTATGCAACCCAGTTTCGACTCCCAGTGCTTGTTATCGTCTGTCGCGGCGGAGGTCCAGCCACTCCATTTCTTCGTCCGTGAGCCTGACTTCCAGGGCGCGGATGTTCTCTCGATACTCATCGCCGGTGAAAGTCCCGATCAGGGCGTAGATGTCGAGGCCGGGCTGTTGAACAACGTAGGCCAGTGCGACCTGCGGAACAGATATTCCCTTCTCTTTCCCTAGCTCTTCCGCTCGATCCATCCGTTTGAAATTGTCTTCGTGAGCATAGCAACGCGTAACCGGTTCGGGGAAGTCGCCTTTGACCTCTTCCCAGTTGCCGCGTGTGATTCGACCCGAAAAGAACCCCTGGGCCAGCGATGACCACGTGAAGAGGGGAATGTTTTGCTGCGCGTACCAAGCGCGATCGTCGGTCGCCTGCGGACCACTGATCGAGATGCAGTCCGCCCACGGCTCGTCTGCTTGCTCGGCCAGACTGAAATTAGGGCTGCTGACGGTGAACGGCCGCAGACCGTGCTTCTCTGCGTATTCGTTCGCTTCCTCAAGCCGGGTGGGTCTCCAGTTGGAACCGCCGAACGTTCCGATCTGGCCTGCCGCGTGATATTCGTTCAGGATTTCCACAATAGGGCCGACCGATACATCGGGATCGTCGCGATGTAGAACGTAGATGTCAAGAAAGTCCGTCCGCAATCTGGCGAAAGAGTCGTGGATGTCGGCGGAAATGTCGAAAGGAGTTACGCGTTTGCGGTCAGCGCTGTGATGTGCCCCTTTTGTAAGAATGACGACATCGTCTCGGTTGCCTCTCGTCTCCATCCATTGGCCAAGAACACGCTCGGAGTGACCGCCCCCATAGCCGTGGGCCGTGTCCCACGTGCGGCACCCAGCTTCGTAAACCGCGTCGAGGAGTTCGAACCCTTCCTCAAGCTTGTCCCCTCTCAGCATGATGGCGCCGTGGACGAGGCGGCTTACCGGCTTGTTCACGCCATCGATGTTTCCGTATTCCATTGAAACTCCAGTGAGAAGGGAGTAGGCAGAAGGAAAGGCGGCTACTCCATGGGATATTTCAATCCCCAGTGGGTGCGGATGCGGTCGAGGGTGTTCATGATTGCGATGGTTTCGTCCAGCGGCATGATGTCGCTTTCGGTTTTCCCCTCATTCACGCATTTGGCGACTTCAGCGGCCTCGCAGTTGTAGCCGTTGCCCTCGTAAGGCGCGTCGATGACTTCCTCGTTGTTGCCCTTGACGAGGATGGCCCTGGTGCCGCTCCAGAATGTTAGGAGTCGGATGTACCCATCGGTGCCGATGATGGTCGCATCGTGAGGGGTCCTCGATCGGATTGCGCAGGACAGCAAGGCGAGACGGCCTTCCTCCCCATAGCCGAAGACTATCGCGCCCTGTTCGTCAACGCCTGTCTCGCCGATCTGGGCACCACCTGCGATGTCCGTTGGTTGCCCACCCATGATCATCGAGGCGAGCGACACGGTGTAGACGCCGATGTCGAGCAGGGCACCGCCTGCCAGGGCCGGGCTGAAGAGACGGCCCTCCGGATTGACATTCGCTCGGAAGCCGAAGTCGGCGGAAACCATGCGTACATCACCAATATCGCCGTTCGCGATCCGCTTCCGGGCCTCTATGATCACCGGGAGGAAGCGCGTCCACATGGCTTCCATGAGAAAGAGGTTTTTCTCTCTCGCGACGGAGACGAGTTCGCGTGCTTCGGCTTCGTTGACGGTAAACGGTTTTTCGCAGAGTACGGCCTTGCCGTGCTCGAGACAGAGGATGCTGTTGTCCTTGTGCATCGGGTGGGGCGTCGCGACATAAATAGCGTCGACGAGCGGATCGGCAGCGAGATCTTCATAGCTGCTGTGCCGCGTCGGGACGTTGAACTCGTTGCCGAACGCATCCGCGTTGTCCTGCGTACGGGATCCGACTGCGACAAGCTGGGCATCGTCCAGCGCCTGGAGTCCTGTTGCAAACTTCCGGGCGATGCTGCCACAACCGAGGATACCCCAACGGAGTGCGTTCACAGTAAAACCTCTATAGCTGGTGGACAGTGGGCGGTCGACCCACCTTCGCCAAGGCTTCGGCGGGCAGGCAGTGGACGGTGTCTCTGGTTTGCGTGACTGAATCGCATCGGGGTTCGGCTATCGTGCCGCTTTTAGCGGGGTTCTAGATGGGCGGGCGTCGATGGCGAAGGGGAAGGTGCCTTCGTAGCCGCGGGCGCGAGAAACGAACCAGGCGCCCTCATACATGGGAGTTAATTGATAGTGACAGACGACGTTGCTCCGTTCGACACTGTCGTCTTCTTTTACGCCCTGATGAGGGATGTGGCTGATGAAGACGACGGCGTCACCGGCCTTAGGATAAATGACGACGTGCTCCTGAGCCTCACACCAGGCCTCGAACTTTGCCCGATCGAACGGATCTTCGTCCAGGTGACCTGGCTCGAAGGTGTGCCCGCGCTTGATGAACTTGAGGTGGGCGATGCCGGGGCCGTTGTCCTGAAAATAGAAGGTCGTGTTGACACCGACGGGTGGAACGGCGAGACGATATTTTTCAGCCCGTCGCTTCTCCTGCCAGTAGCCGTAGAAGTCCAGGTGCCATTCCTGGTGGTAGGGCCCTGGGTTGATGTGCGCCCTGAAACTCCGCAGCTGGCATTGAGGGCCCATCATTCCCTCGAGCACAGGGCGGATGCTTTCGTGTCCGACGAGCGGTCCGAAGACTTCGGGTTCCCTGTCGAGGAGGGTGTCGAACCACATGTTTTCGACCTCGTTCAGCCCCTCCTCCCAGCCCTTCTCCCGCGCCTGATTGATGTGGACGCGGACTTCCTCGGTTTGTTCAGTGTCGAGCGCGTTTGGGATCAGGATGAAGCCTTCGGATTCCAATTCATCGAGTACTTCTTCAAGGTTGTTCATCTTTTTCTATGCTGAGCGGGTGATGGGGGGACGGGGCGAGTGGGAGAGCAGGCGTGGCGATGTCTTCTCCCTTCAGGTGAACACTCGAAGTCTACTCCTCTCCGCGGTTTTCCGTTGTTTCCTAGTGTCTTTCTGGTCATAGGGATACTTTGCGATTCCAGATTCGTTAAGGTCGATAGTGAGGTAAGGCAGTCGGGATGTGGCGACGGGTCAGGGTTTCACAGCGTCGCAGGCGGTGAAGAAATCCTCGTTCGATACACTGAAGCCATATTTCTGCTCGACTTCGCGGATGGCGATCTCGGTGGCGAAGAGCTGATCGAGAGTATCGGGGAATTCGACGCCGGTGGTTGCGTCGCGGAGCAGGATGACATTGTAGCCACGTCCTCTCATGTCCTTTACGCCATAGTCCCGATTGATGACGCACCAGTTCGTGGCGAAGCCGGCGTAGAGGAGGTGTAGGATGCCAGAAGATTCCAGTCGCTCGTGGAGCTGCTGTCCCGTGGCGATAACCACATCGTCCTCGCATACTTCCACGAGATCAGACATTCGATATTCGAAGTCTCGAATGCCCGGGTATTGCTGCCGGGGACCCCGATAGGCGTGGTAGTCGCCTTCACGATTCCGGAATGCTCTCGGGGGCCAATCCGGTTCGGGGTCTGGTTTGGGGGGCGTGTGTTCTTTGACCTTGTCATACCGTGTGGCGACTTGGGGACAGGGGCCGTGAATCACCTTGATACCGGCCTGCCTGGCTGCCTCAATCGCGGGCAGAATGTTGTCCTTCAACACGTTGCCCGCCCGCTCGAGCCAGCTTTCGATGAAATGGTCGTTCCACAGATCGACAAGGACGAGCGCCGTCTGGTCGATGGGCATTGACATAGGAATTTCACGACGCTCGAAGTTTTCTTCACGAACGGGGATGCCTTCTGGCGTCGAATCTTGGAAATAACGGACTGTGAGATCGAGAGTCATCAGTTGCCCCTGAGGTTTTAAACATCAGCCCGCTTCAGCGGGCTTCGGGCTATCAGCGTGGGACTTCAGTCCCACGTGTATTTCGTTTGCGATATACGCGAAGACAAATCCGACCCCGGCCAACAACCGTACCGGGGTGATCTCCTTCCCTCCAAGCACGACGTCGGCGGTACCGTGATGCAGTCCCTCCTAGATTCCCCGTTTCATTCCCCTTCGCTCTCTGCGTTAAGAGCCGTTGGCAGGAGCGCTTCCAATTGGGCCATGGGGTCTTCAAGTGAATTGATGGCGTCGATCCAGAAGTCGGGTTCTTCAATGTCGACGTCGATGCTTCGCTTGGCCACGCCTTCGGCAGAATCCGATCCTGTGAGACGCAGGAAATCTTCGTAGCGGGGAAGGAAGTCTGGGCCTTCCTGTTTGAATCGGGCGAAGAGGCCACGGCTGAGGAGGAAGCCGAAGGTGTAAGGGAAGTTGTAAAAGGACACGCCCGTGATGTAGAAGTGCAATTTCGAAGCCCAGAAGTAGGGGTCCTCCGCTCCTTCGACGAGGACATCCCCGAAAACACGACGCTGTGTCTGGACCATCAGATCCTTGAGTTGCGTGACCGAAAGCTCGCCTTCCTCACGCTGCTCGTAGAGCGCACGTTCGAACTCGAAGCGGACCGGTATGTCGAGGAGGAAGATGGCACCGTGGCCGACGTCGGCGTCCAGCATGAGCGCTTTCTGGGGGTCGGTGGTGCCCGGGTCGTTCAAAACGCCTTCCGTGAGGATCATCTCACCGAAGGTGGATGCAGACTCGGCGAGGGTCATCGGATAGCTCCGCGCGAATGGGCGCAGATCGCGCATCACGTGGTTATGAAACGCGTGGCCCGCTTCGTGAGCGAGCGTTCGCACGTCCCCCATGGCCCTGTTGTATGTCATGAAAATGCGGGATTCACGCGTTAGGAGAGATCCCGTGCAAAATCCCCCTGGACGTTTGCCTTCGCGGGGGCTCCAATCGATCCAGCGACGGTCGAACATGCTTTGTGTGAATTCGCCGAGAGCGGGATACGCCTTGTCGAAAGCATTGTGGACGAGGGTGGTGGCGTGATCCCAATCGAGCGACTCGGGTTCTGCCAGGGGGAGCGGGGCGCCCAGATCATACCAGGCGATCCCCGGTTCGCCCATGGTTTTTGCTTTGAGCGCCAGGATGCGTCTCGGCAGTTCCCTTTGCGTCACGATGGCATCGAACATGGCATCGAGCGTTTTCTTTGAGACGGCTGCGTCGAAGAGGGCAACTTCCAGAAAGTGTGGGATCTCGCGGTGACGATAGAGGGTGAGCCGAGTACCCGAAATGGCGTTCAGGGCGGCTGCCGCAACGTCTTCGACACGTGCCCACGCTTCGTTCCCGCACTCGAACGCCGCACGCCTCACGTCTCGATCTGCTTGTTCCATGAGCGAGCGTCGTTGTGACATGGGGAGTCGTTCCGTTCGGCCGTCGGGGTAGGCCATGTCGAATTCCAGTTTTCCGGACACGGTGTCGTAGAGACGTCCCCAGGCTGAGATCCCATCGACTCCCAGGTCGGCAGCCAGTGCTTCCCGATCGGTAGACATCATGTATCGTGCTTCCTGTCGATCGCGTCGCAAGCTGTGCGCTGCGGAGATCAGCTTCTCCCGGTCGCAGAAGATTTCGAAGACACGATCCTCAGAATCCTTCAGACCTCGCAGGATTTCCACGTTGAGCTTGGCCATCGTAGCACCAAGTTGAGCGAACGCACCCTCGGCGCGTTGATAGTCCTCGTTTCGTGCGTCTGCGGACGTCAGGCATCCTAAGTACGAACCGAGATGGGAATAGCGCGTCACGAGCTCTTCCGTGTCGAGATACAGCCTTTCCCAGGCATCCTGGTTGGTCTCGTCTAGCACCTTGAGAGCCGAGGCGCGCTCGAGCAGGATCTGAATATCCCCCTGCAGGGCGTCGCGGAAGGTGTTCATTTCGTTTCCGCCGAATTCTGGAAAATATGACGCGAGGTCCCAGTCCATTATGAGAAGCAGAACGGGTGATTGGGCGAAAAAGCAAGTGGGCGGTGGACAGTGGACGGTGGACGGACAAGACGGCTTCGCCCCGATGGACACTGCCACTGCACGGGGAAGCAGTGAGGGCGTGGCGAACGAAGGTGCGAAAGGCTACCCATGCGGCTACACGCCCAGTTTTCGGACGAAGGCGAGGTTGCGGGCGTTGTCGGCGGCGGGATCATCTTCGCTCACAGGGGTTTCGAGCACGATGTAGCCGTCGTAGCCAATCTCGCGCATGGCTTCGTCGACGGCCTGGAAGTCGACTCTTCCATCCCCGAGTGCCTGCCGGTCGGTATCCTTGGCGTGGATCATGCCGACTCTGGATGGACCGAGTTTACGCAACTCCATCGCGGGGTCCTGGTCTCGCATCATTGTATTGCCCGTGTCGTGATAGACCTTGAGATGGTCGGATGCGACACTGTCGACGACGCGAACATACTGATCGGCGTCGAAGGTGGCTTCGAGATTCAGGGTTACATCGTGCTTCCCGGCGACTTCGCTCAGTGCCTTGAGACCGTCGAACAGCTGTGTCCAAGTGTCTTCCGGCCAGTCGTACATGTCCTTCGGGAACATGGGAACCAGGATCTGATTCGTGTCGAGAGGTTGGCAGCATTCGATCGTGTGCGTGAGAATCGCCACTCCCTCTTCGCGCAATTCGGCTTCTGGCAATGCCGGATGGAAGCGTGAGAAGACGCCCGGAGAGAGAGACGAAATCTCCGTGCCAGCAGCGGCGGCCATGCCCTTCAGACGGTCGATACCGCCGTCTTGCCACAGGATATTGTCGGCGTATTCCGCTCCGATACAGAATTCAACACCGTCGAAGCCGATTTCGGCCGCGGCCATAAACGTGTCTTCGAGACCAACCTTCAGCATGCCGTCTCGGATTCCGTATTTCATGGTGTACTCCAAGGAGAAGCGCCACTGAGGGCACTGAGAAACTTGAGAAAACCTATTACCGGGACCACGGAGAGCCTACGTGCGCCCTTCCAGTGCTTTCTTCAACCGGGCGGATCGTTCCTCGATGGCCTTTACGTACTCTGGCGTTCCGCAGAAGTCGTGGAGAGTGGCCCGTTTGCGGTAGGGTACGTAGTTGCCGAGGTGCCACGCACTCGATCGATAGAGCGCAAAATCGCCCGGATTCAATCGGAGTTGTACGCCTCCAGGCATGCATTTTACGTAGTCCAGACAGTCGCGTTCCAGCTGCTCATCTGGATCGGTCGGAGACTCTCTGAACCGTTCCCGGTCATAAGCGTCCCGGGCGGCTTCCTCTCCAGGTGTGTTGTCCTGACGGTAGTGGCTGCCAGGGACGAACCAGGTGGAAGGATCCTCGTAGAGCGCACAGTTGACCTGGTTCATGTAGCGAATGTCGAAGACTTGGCGATCCCAGTCCTCGCGGAATTCTCTTTCGAAGATGTCCTTGGGGACGTGGTCGCGGTGGTCCCGATGCCAGTTAGTACACCACGGATGGTCAGCGGGTTCGAGGAGGATGCCGAGCCGGTTGGTGTCGGCGTGTGTATGACGCGGGGTTAAAACTCGCTGGATCGCGTCGTTCAGTTCCGGCAGTTCGCCGTAGTCCTGAAACGGTCGGAGGTCGAGGTCGAAAGCCCCAACGGGCTGCAGCCGCTGGGTCTGCGAACCCTTTTCGTCGCGGGCGATCTCTCGCGCTCGATCGGAGACCCTTCGAAGGTCCGCAATCAGGGACGTCGGGAGGATTTCCCGAAAGATCGTACACCCCGTTGTGTGGTAATCGGTGATGTGCTTTTCAGAAAAGGTGAACACAGTAGCCCCAGTTAGAAGCGAGAAGGGAGTGGGCAGAAGGCTATGGGATTCGAGTGAAGCTGATGGTTTGAGATTCACCCCCGCGTAAAGGAGGGTGATGAGGGGTTGACCTTACCCCCAAAGATAGGCTCGGAATCGTAGTCGCGCAGCTGTGCGGTGCTCGAGTCAAGTGCGGGGTGGGAAACGGACACTCACACCGTGCCCAGGTCTTTCAGACTGCCATTGCCGCGTTGCGGCCATTGGCGGCGATGACGCTGCCGCCGGGATGGGTTCCTGCTCCACAAAGGTAGAAGCCAGGCATGGGGCGTACGAGCAGAGAGACGACGATCCCACATCTGATCCGGGAGGCACTCGCCGTGAAAGATGTGGCCTCCAGTGATACGGATTTTCCTTTCGATATCAGGAGGGCCGAGGACTTCGAATTGTTCCACGGCATCGGGGATGTTGTCACAGAAGCGACCGATGGAGGCCAGCGCGAGGGAGGCGACTTCGTTCCGACGGTTATCCCAATCACCCTCGTGAAACGCGTACGGAACATATTGTGCGAACACGCTCATGACGTGACGACCGTCCGGGACGATGGAACGGTCGAGAGCGGACTGGAAATAGAGTTCCGTCCACAGGCGGTCGGGGAGCCTGCCTGCGTTTGCGATCGCGCAGTTTTCTCGCCACTCTCCTTTGGTCAGAGGCGTGTTGATCTGACCGCGGTGATGAAGGCAATCCTTGCCTGGACGAGCGGTGAAGCTGGGGAGCTCGTGAAGTGCGACGTTGAGCTTGACGGTGCAGCCTCGCATTGGAATGGCATCGATGGAGGATTTCCACGAGGGATCGCGGTGTGAGCCAAGAAGGGCCGATGTGGTGATCGGATCAGCGTTGGATATGACGACGGGTGAGGCAATCTTTTCACCGCTTTCGAGACATACGCCCTCGCCCGGCTCGATGGACCCGACGGGCAACCCAGCGGCAACGACAGCGCCCTCCTCTCGTGCGATGTCGCACAAGATGAAACTGACGGTGCCCATGCCGCCCCTGACATAGCCCCATTCGCCCGCTCGGCCGAACATTCGCCCGCTCGAGTGATGAAAGCGGATTGATGCGGTTCCCCTGTCGAAAGGGTTGGCGTTGGTGCCGATGACCCCTTGCCCTAGGAGCGCGACGTGCAGTCGCTCGTCTTCGAGGAACCGTTCGACGAAGTCGGCCATGGACCACTCGAAGAGGAAAGCAAGCGCATCGCCGTCACCTTTCAACCGATCGAAGATCTCGTCACGGGTGGGGGAGAGGGACAGCCAGAGGTCGCGTTCGTCGGCTGGCCGTAGCGCGTCGCGAATGCGGGTCACAAAGCGGCCCATTTCCTGCCATCCCTTCACATCGGGTGGCGATAGTTTCTTGACTTCGTCGAGGCACCGCTCCTCGTTGCTCCAGAACCGGACGGAGGAGCCGTCCTCGAACGGCACGAACATGCCGGCTTCCGCGGGAATCCACTCGAATCCGTGGCCTTGAAGATCGAGTTCGTCGATGACGAGAGGGTGGAGCAGACCGCATAGGTAGGCGCAGGGCGAAATCTTGTAGCCGGGCCAGGTCTCTTCGAGCGTACAGGCGCCACCAACACGGTCGTTCGATTCGAGGACAAGGACTCGTTTACCGGTGCGGGCGAGATAGGCGGCGCACGTGAGTCCGTTGTGCCCCGCGCCGACGACGATGACGTCCCAGGACTTCCGTGTGAGCTCACGGATGGGTGGGTGGCCGATGAGGCCGAGAGTGGAGACGGCGGAGATCATTAGGAAATTAGGGAATTACGAAAATAGGGAATTGCGGTCACTGGCTCCTGGCATTGGAAGTCAATAGGCTCTTTCGGAAATAATCGGGCTATGATACCGCATAGACCTGTTTCACGCTACGAGACCCGTGAAGGAGTGCCGTCGTGAATACCACGAATAAACGCAGAGAGCCCGTTCGGCGACTGGTGACGTTTGGAGAAAGCCACACGGTTGGGATCTCGGCGACCCGACCTGGAGACGGATGGGCGGTGGTTCTGAAAAGGCTGATCGATCGATTTCAGGATGAAACGGTGGAACTGATCAATCAGGGGATCGGGGTGGATGTATTGTCGAAGGCGTGTCCCATCTACCAGGAATACGAGGGGAGACGTCCGATCGGAATCGAGCGCTACCACCGCCACGTGATCGAGGAACGCCCTGACCTGGTCGTGGTGAGCTTCGGCTACAATGACATGAGAGGGGGGACACCGATCGATGCTTTCGAAAGAGACCTCCGGACGGTCATCGGAGATGTCCAACGCGAAACGGATGCGCTCGTGGTGCTGATGGATACGTACGCCATTCCCGGCGTGGGCCACACGGGTCGAACGGGAGGCACGGTGGCCGGATCGGCGTGGAATCGAGGCACGCGCGAAAGCCAGTCGGCCTATAACCGAATGCTCGAAGATGTGGCCGGAACGATGGATCTCGTCTTCGCCAGGGTATTCGAGGCGCAGGACGCCGCACCGTGGACGTTCTGCAGCCCGGAAGGAACAGAGGACATCCACGCGAACGATCTTGGTCACCTGCTTATCGCCCACCGCGTGTTCGAAGCGATCGCGACGCAATGCAGTTTCCTGTCGATCAAACCGCTACGAGATCGGGAGCAATCCGGGAAGAGCCCTTGGCGGTATGGTGATGACTCGCGGGAGGCGAAGTTGGTTGCGGACTTCTACCCGAAGAGCCCGGACGCGCGAAGTTTCCGCCGCAGGTAATTGCTTCTGACATTCACCCCCGTTTGTTCGCTAGAGGCGGGACAAGGGGCCACAGTGCTCAATACAGCCCCCACGAGTGCCCTTGACCAGGGAACCAGATGACGTCGACGATGAACGAGACGCTCACACCGACGAAGTATCCGAGGGCCAGGCCGAAAAACAACGGCATCGCACGCTGGTAGAACCGGATACCGCCGGTTCGCAAGATGATCAGCTTGGACAGCCAGGCTACGAATATGGGAAGCGTGTTTCGCCGGTTCGTCGGATGAGCGGTCGCAGCAACGAACCCGATCGGGTGGAGCGGCCATCCCGGGAACACATAACGGAGGATGACGGTCGACCCGGCCGAGACAACACCGAGGAGTGACCAGAGCATCTGTTTCCGCTTGAGCTTGAAAGGATCGCGGATGTGTCCCGCCGCCGTGTCGAAAACGCCCTGGATGTAGTCGCCGTATATGCCCCCGTAGTTGAAGGCGCCGGTCTGGTAGCTGGACGCGACCTGGTAGAATGCGCTAGTCAGGACAACGGTTCCGAAAGCAGTCAGGACGGCGACCAGCAGTCTTCGACGATCGTGCGTATAGGCCTCGAATAGCCGATTGGCGTTGGCGAGATCGGTCATGAGAATCGTTTTGATGTCCTTATGCCACGCCTCAGTCAGAGACAATGCCGCGATGCCTGTGGGGGAAAAATTCATGGGTCCAACCAGGTGAAGCATGACGGGTTGGGCTCGCTGCATGCGAGCACTGATAACCCCACCCTCGATCGTCACCCGCGTGATGCCGAGCCAAATGAGGACAACGACTGCTAAGAAGCCTGTTGCCACCGGAACGGACATTCCGGATGCCACACACCAAGCGATGATGAACAGGCCGCTGACGCCCAGGCCGATCAGCGCGGACCGGTGGGACAGGATTTCACGGCTGTCGTCGACATCCGTCGCGTTTTGCACCGCCTTTCGAAACACGTCTCGCAGATGCCCCCTCGCGATCCACAGACTCCACGGTACTATGACACATAACGCGCCGAATCCCTGCCAGTTCTCGAATTGAGATGTTGCGACGGTATGGGCCGATTTCAATGCCCATTCGATTCAAAACCCCCATTTCCAAAATCAGCAGCCCTGGAAGAAGAGAATGCTCGAGAGCACGTCGAGTTCGATGAAGTAGGAGACGCCGAGAATCATGGGGTAGATGCGGGTGTGAAAGCCGGGGAAGTCTCTGCCGAAGTCGAGCTGGCCGAAATCTCTGGGGAGTTCGGGGAACAATGGCACGAAATAGCCGATGATGCCCCAGGCGATTT
The DNA here is from genome assembly GCA_965198115.1 of Candidatus Latescibacterota bacterium. Taxonomy (GTDB): domain Bacteria; phylum Latescibacterota; class UBA2968; order UBA2968; family UBA2968; genus UBA6620. Next base: position 6,864,361 of record OZ240241.1, read on the forward strand.
GGAAGAAGGCCAGACCGAAGCCGATCCAGAAGATCGGCTGGTTCATGAACCCAACCAAGTGAAAGCCCTTCGGTTGCCGCTTCGCCAGAGCAAGGGATAGCGACATGAGCGGGAAGGTCAGACGCTCGTGCTCGACCCACTGCTTTCGAAGGATGGAGACGGCGCAGAGACAAAAGACGCCGATGGCGGCGACCTGACTGAGACGCCAGAACAGAGGCAGCACCCAGACGTCCCACGGGATGTCGGCCCCCGCGGGAAGCCCCTCGAAGAACCAACGAACGGCAGTGGGCTCCCTGATGACCGCCCATTCGGGGAGGAGAGGATGTAGATCGATAGCCCATCGATTCTCTGTGTTTGCGAAGTAGAAGGGCGCAGCCGTGTTGGCGATGACATAGCCCATGAAGTAGCTGGGTAGCGCAGAAGCGATGAGGGCCATACCCGTGATCACGAGGATCTCTGCACGGGTCAAGACCCACTTCCGATTCGTTTTTGCGAGGAGCTTGTTGAGGACAACGGCGATGAGAAAGACGGGAACGATCACGCCCCAGGGTAGGTGATCCTGGGCCATTTTCGTTGTGTGTGAGATGTGGCGCGTATAGTGGCCGCCCCAGCCCAGGAAGGCGGAACATAGGGTGCCAAGCACGAGAGCCCTTGCCGTGACGACGTGCTCTGGGACGCTCCCTTGCTCCGGGGTTAGGTCGGGTTGGGAGGCGGTCATCGCGGACGGTGGGCGGTAGACGGTGGGCCTTCGCTACGCCTGCTGCGCAGGCTACTCAGGACAGGCGGTCGGCTGAGGCTATGCGCCGGTGAGGTCGGAGACGTCGGCGATCCAGATCTGGCGCGTGTCTCCGTGGACGGAGTCGAAGGTTATGGTTCTTCCATCACGTGACCAGCGGGGATGGAGATCGCAGCGGATGTCTTTCGTGTATTGAGGCTCGGAGTGGAAGTGGCCGAGAACCGTTTTTTCACCGGTCTCCATTTCGTAGACCATCACCTCGGACATACGTTCCTCACCCACGGGATACGTGTCACAGACGACCCACTTCCGATCGGGGGAGAAGGCGTTGTGACCGTCTGCGGGGAAAGCACCACCGCCGAAAGGCTCGAAGTCTTTGACACGATCCCCGAATTCAACGAACTGCATGGATCCGAGTGCGTCGGTCGACACCATAATCCGTTCGGAGTCGCGCCAGGCGAAGTGTGATGTCTTCTTGCCAGCCGGTATCTGCAGCTCGAGATCGGTGCCATCTGTATTGACCGTCCACATGGAGGTGGTACGGATACCTTCGCCCTCGCCAGCTCGACACAGAAAGAGGACCCGCGTGCCGTTCGTGTTGAAGTAGACGTGATTGAACCACGCGCGGCCCTCGGGAGGACCTTCGGGGAACGCGTTTGCCACATCGGCAATGGACAGGAGGAGTTTCGAGGATCCATCCCTGAAGTCCAAGAGATGGAGACCATCGTCTTCTGGGCGATCGACCCATTCTCCCTGCCACTCGTTGCCGTAGCCCACGACGGCGCGGCAGTGCGCCATCCGTGCGAAATTCAGACCCAGCCCAATCGGTTCTGTCGGGGAGATTGCGGCCACTGCGCCTTCGATCGTACGTGTCTTCCCCGTTTCCGGATTCAAGGCGCGAGAGACGAGACGATCACGCACCCAGTGGTTGTAGGTGAATTCCGCGCCGAAACCCCCATCGATCCAGTGCATCATACTTCCCTGTTGCAGGTTGAACGCGGAGGTTTCGGCCAGCGGCTCGAATTCTCCCGTGTCGCGATCTGCCAGACCGACTTTCGCCACATCTGACCGCACGGGCCTGTGGTCATCGAAGTCGGTTTCGAGGGCAAGGTGGCGCTGATTGGCGGGGTCCCACGCATCGACACCGTAGTAGCCGAAGAAATGATGCTTGGGACCGCAGGTCATGGGTTCGACTGTCATTGATCCTCGTGTCTTTCAGTTTCTTCAGGTGCTTTAGGCTTGGTCGAGATGTAAAGCGTATCACCGACGGCGCACCCGAGCTCGGTCGCGGCGTGTCCGTAGCTGATGGCGATCTGCAGTCTGTGGTCCTCTTCGATCAGGGCGACCCAGTCCCCGCGGGGCACATCCTTGTAGTCCCTCCCCAGGAACGGTTCGACGGTTCGGTCACGAAAACGGGCTGCGAAAGTATCGCCGTGCGTGATGCCGTACTCTGCAAGCGTCGTGTCGCTGACGCTGGTGTTGATGTTCGCGAATTCTTCGCTGATGCGCGTGACGGTAATCATCAGCTCGGGTCGCGCGTGATGGTCGGCGAGCGCAGATGCCACGAAAACGTTCAGGATGAGGATGAGTGAAATGGTTTTCACGATGGCTCCTTGGGTTGCACGTCTTCTTTCAGAACTGGCAATCGGCAACCAGTCCTCCTTCGATACAACCTAGTTATTGGTTGCAGTGTTTGCTACGCGGTCGTTGGATTCGCCACGAGGTCACTCAGGATGACCGGTTGCTGGCAAGTGTATTCTTCTCAGAGCCCACGATGAACCAAGTCGTCGTGCTCTTTTCGGAATCCATCGCTTCCGTCATCCTCGATGACTTCGAGTGAGACGCCTGGTTGGAATCCTGGGAGGTTTCCCGCGTAGAAGGCGGCCTGATAGTTGCCTTCGTCGGTGAAGGACCAGACACGATGCTGGCCGGAATCACCAGGCCAGGTGACTCGCAGAATTCGGTTTCTGTGCGCGATAACGTTCCTTCGGGTTGGGGGAATCTTCGTCGACGCGATAGCGGTCGATCGCGGATTCGTCGACTTCGATGCCGAGGCCCGGCGCGTCACTGACGTCGATGTAACCGTCGCGCACTTCGAGGCGTTGCGTGAGAAGATCGCTTTCCCAGAGCTCGTGGCACGTGATGGCGGGATGTTGTGCGTGGGAAAGGACGGCGCCGAGGTGTGTGACGAAGGCGGTGGTGATGCCCGTTCCAACTTGCTGGATCCAGAACGGCTTGTTGTGGGTGGCCGCCAGCGCGGCCTCCTTTCTGAACTCGGTGATGCCTCGACCGATGACGAATCCGTCGCAACAGTCGGCCTGCACGAGCTCGACGCGAAAGTGTTCGACGATGGGTTTTTGAATGTTCTGTCTCAACCTCGCTGCGCCAGGCATGTCTTCTGCCAGTCGAAACGGCGTCTCGAAGATGCCGACGTTGGGATGGAGATCGAGCTTTCGTAGGACCGTCTCCGCGTTGGCCTCGTTGAGAAGGAAACCGTTGAAGTCGATGTCGAATTTGTAGTCATCGGGTACGACGTTTCCAACTTGTTCGATCTGATCGTGTATATCGCGCCAGGGTCGGGCCTTCATCTTGAAGGAGGTGTAGCCCCGGCGCACCGATTCCTGCGCTTCGGCTATCCAATCATCGGGCGGCATGTCGATGTCCCACCAGGATATGGGACATCGGTCGCGGAGTTTCTTCCCGAGGAGGGCGTGTGCTGGCGAGCCGACCGCCCTTCCAGCCGCGTCGGTCACGGCGACCTGAAGACCCAGACCGATGTCGTCGTCGAGCAAGACATCGAAGAGGCCTTTGCCAACGACAACATTCGCATCGTGAGGCGAGAGGCTGTCGCCCCACCCGACAACGTCGTCGTCGGTGACGACGCGATAGACGAAGACGCGTTCACTATGCGTGTTCGCCCTTTGCATGTGAGTGGTGACGTGATCTGCGTAGAAGGGGATGTCGAGCGCGATGCGTTCGGCTTTGGTGACTTTCATGTCAGTCCCTTCTTTGTTTCTCGATCAGTTCCTCGTCCCATTCGATGCCGAGACCCGGCTTGTCACTCATGTATATGAAGCCGTCTGATCGAAAATCGACGGGGAGCATGAGCTTGTTCTTGAAAGCGGTCGGGTAGTTCTCGGTGATGAGACCGTTGTCGACGGCAGCCACACAGGTAGAGCCGATGTTGGGATTTCCGTGAGGGGCCATTTTGAGATGATGGGCACTGGCAAACGCGGCAACCTTGAGCCACTCGCTGATACCACCACACGTGTTGGGATCGAGCTGGATGATGTCTGCGGCCCCTGCGTCGATCAGGTCGCGCGCGCCCCAACGGGTGAATTCATTTTCTCCGCTCGCGATGGGTATGTCGAGCTTCTCGGCAAGTAGCGCGCCGCCACGAAAGTCGTCGGCGCGTACGGGTTCTTCGAACCAATACGGATCGTAAGGCTCCATCATTCGGGCGAAGCGGAGAGCCGTGCGTGCATCCCAGGCATTGTTGGCATCGACCATCAGTTCGATGTCGGGTCCGATTGCCTCGCGCACGGCCCGGACGCGTTCGGCGTCGTGAAGAAGCGTGACGCCGTCCCACCCGACCTTCATTTTGACCGCCCGAAACCCGGCGTCGACGTAGCTCGTCAGCTCAGCGCAGAGGTCTTCGACCGTTTTCCCTTCCTCGTAATATCCGCCGGCAGCATAGGCAGCAACTCTGTCCTGGACACCGCCGGCGAGCTTCCAGACGGGCTGGTTCAGCGCCTTACCCTTGAGATCCCACAGCGCGATGTCGACAGGGCTCATGCTGTTGATGTAATCACCCTTGGCGACGGGTTTCCTCGCACCCCCCATGTACATCTGTTCCCACAGGTAACCGATCCGTAGGGGATCCTCGTCGATCAGCTTCTTGCGGATGGCTCCGAGGATTTGGGCCTTCTTGACGCCCGACGCGCTGGTAGGGGACATTCCGACGATGCCCCCATCGGTGTGGATTTCGAGACGGCCGCCGCCGGAGGTCGTGGTCTTTTTAATCGAATTCCAGAACGGATTTTGGAGGGGGCCGAAGCTGACACCTGTGAGTTTCAGGTCGGTGATTTTCATGGTGGCCCTGGGTAGACAGGAGTTTGTCGGCCATCGTAGGGGTCACGGCATGTCGTGAACCTACTCGTCGATGACGCGCTTGAGGACGTTGGTGGCTTCCATTTCCCAGACCTCGTTGAAGACGAGAGGCTTGGGGCGAGGAGGCGGATACCCTGGGGGTGGATTGTTGGAGTCGTGGAGCTCGAGACGGTCCAGACCCCGAACCTGGTCCAGCCACTCGCGTTCTTCGGGGGAAGCATCGCATTTGCGTCGAAGGATGAATTCGACCCAGTCGAAAGCCGTAATGGCCACGTCCGCGACGAAGATGCGTTGGATGTCGTCGCCCGTCCAGGTTGCGAGGTCCGGCAGAAGGATGGGGCCGGTGCAGACCTGAAACTGTGGATCGTCCTGATTGATGTTGATGAGATTGACGGGGTACTCAGCCGTGACCGTGAATCCCTTGTCCTTATAGGTCGAAAACGCGCTCATCACGTCGTTACTGAGTGTGGCCTCGACGACCGCCTTGTCGTCTGCGAGGTCCTCGGTCTTTTCGAAAGATCGGATGTCGATCTTGTAGTCCTGATATCCCTCGTCAAGGGGTTTAGTCGAAATTGGTTCTGTTTCGGTGCTTGGCCGAACGGCAATGCCGAGGCCCGACTTTCGACTGAATGCCATCCGCCACTCGTTGCTGGGTATCTGGAAGAGATTCCGTCGGGCGATGGTGTACTCGCTACGGCAGGGGGAGCCCAGGAAGCACTCGGAGGATGTGCCCGTTGAATCCTCGACGATTTCGCAGCGGGCGACGAGGTTGAAACGAACCTGGTAGGCTTCACCTGGCTCGCCTACGTACCCGCCCATCCATTTGTAGTGCGGGTCAGGTTTCCACGGATGGCCGAACCACGTGAAGGTCGAACGGAAGAAGTCGATCATAGAAACCTCTTAAAAGCGGGGACCACGGAATACACGGAACACACGGGAAAGAAAATCCAGAAACGGAACCACGAAATACACGAACGGATGGGCCAACCTAGGTGCCCTTATCAAGCACCGACACTTCCCCTCACATTCGTTCGGGGCAGGCTCCCGCTCAGTGTGTGACGGTATTAATGTGCTCGGCCGAAGGGAATGTGTGGATTGGTGTTCATTTGTGGTTCCCGTTTTCGAAACCGGCGAAGCCGTATTCCCTGAGGAAGTCGATCCACTTTTGGCGGACGGGGCTGTTGTCGGGGTTGGCTATCCAGTGCGCGGGGCGTTTTACGAGAGGAAAGGAATCAATTAGGCTGGTCTCTTGCTCAGCCCGTTCGCGGATCGACGCTTCGTCGTCCTCGCTCGGCGCGAAATATCCCACGCTGCACATCCTGCGGTCCGGTCCTCCGCCCCAGCTGGCGTGCCAGACGCGATTGTCGAAGGCAATGACGTCGCCCGGTGTGGAGTCGGCAGCGAAGGCGGGCACTTCATGCACGTCGAGGCCGGTTTCGTCTTCGACGCCTCGGTTGCTCTCCCTCAGGCGGATGTTCTCGCGGATGCTTGTGTGAAGCGGGTTCCGATGCGAGCCCGGGATGAAGCGCAGTGCACCCGTGGCGCCGTCGAGCGGCTGGAGATAGAAGGCGAACTTGACGCCTTTTCGATCGAGGTGTCCCGTGTCGGGATGCCATTCGGTGCGGTCGCCAGAGAAGGCGTTTCCGTTTGCGTACATGCCGACAACTTCGTCATCGAGAAGCTGTTCGGCGGGTTCGTGGAAACGCGAATCCTCCAGGAGTGATCCCAGGAAAGGCGAATCCGGTCCGAGGTTCGTCCAATTGTATTGTTTCCCGGATGCCGCGTTCGTCCGTTTGTTGGCGTGCGGTTGACAGCCGCACGTTGAATTCTTCGTCGGCGGTTGTGATCTCCTTCTGCAACAGGAGACCTCGGAAGATCACGAATCCGAAGACCTGGAAATGTCGTACCTGGCTATCGGTCAGCATGTTGTCCTCCGTAGAACCGAATGCATCGTGCTTCGTAATTACCGAATCCGTCGCACTTCGACTCCCGCTCAGTGTGACGGGTCGTTTTTTGAGAAGGATGACGGCGAACCGCCCCTGTCATTCATTTGCTGGGAAGCTTGACCATTTTCCGGAGCGCGTTAAGTGGATCGGGTGTCGGGATGTCCGGTTTGAGCTGTGGCCAGGCCGTGGCGGCGACTTCTCCAACGTAGACGTCCCCTCTCGAATCGACGGTGAGGCCGTGGGGTGAGATGAACTGGCCCGGATCGTTCCCGGCTCCGTGGTAGTCCCCGATGCGTGCGAGCAGGTTACCCCCATTGTCGACGATGCTGACGCGCGGACCGAGATTCGGCACGTTCCGGTTGACGGCCATCGTCGGACCACATTCCCCGATGTAGCAGACCGAACATTTGCCCGGTGGCATGTAGAGGCCGCTCGGCCGGTGAAGGTTGTTCCACTGCGTTTCGTAGTTCCCCTGGCCATCGAAGACCTGGACGCGGTGGCTCTCGCGGTCGGCAACGTAGACCCAACCATCTGCGTCGCAGCAAATGTTGTGCGGAATGTTGAATTCGCCCGGCATTGTGCCGGGCCCGCCCCACGAAAGCATGAGTTTTCCGTCGGGCGAGAATTTATGGATGCGTGCGTTCCCATAGCCATCGGAGACGTAGAGATCGCCTTCAGGCGACATGGCCGTATGCGTGCAGCGATGGAAAGGCTCCTGACTCATATACGGTGACGGCTTGCCAGGAATGCCGAGGGTCATCAGGACTTTGCCATCGAGCGTGCACTTGCGGACGGTATGGTCGCCGTCATCCGTCAGGTAAAGGGTATCATCGGGTGCGTAGTGCGCGCCGTGAGCGCGAGGGAAGGTGCCTTCGCCCCACGAGCGCAGGAAGTTTCCTTCTCGGTCGAAAACGAGCATTGGATGAGGGCCGCGATTGAACACATAGACGTTGTCGTTGCCGTCGACGGTGACGGATCCGACCTCGCGCCAGGCCATTTCGGGTGGCACCTTCGCCCAGCCGTTGATGATCTCGTAGCGGTATTCGCCTTCTCCCTGGATGTTCAGTGCTGTTTGCTCTCTGCCGGTGGTGGTAGTGCCTACGGCCATGATCAAGCCCTTTCATCGAGGGAACAGCGATATCCGATGTCAGACTGATGATATCAGATATCTGGTATGCAGATGTCGGGCCATCTACGCAATGCTCAATTTAGCATCGAGCGTCGAGTATTCAAGAATCGAGAGACTGGAGGGTGTCTGATGACCCGAGCGTGAGGATGAAGTTGACGGTCTGCTGGACTTCGCGAAAGCCGATCGCTTTGTGGAACTTCTGGCTTCGCTTGTTTTCGACTTCGGTACTGCTGGCGAGGACTGACGCACCGACTCGGGTGGCGAGTTCGCGGACGAGGTGGGTCGCTACATCTTGACGGCTCGTGGGGCTCGACGTAGATCCCTTCGAGATACCAAACTGGACGTTCGTCGGCTCCCGTCACATAGTCCGTTCGGAGCTCGCCCTCGGTGAATCCGACGGGGTTGTCGGCCTCATCGAACGCCAGCAGCGTGAGTGCCTCGCCCTGGCGTTGCCGGTTCTGGTAGTAGGTCAGCGCTTCGCGACAGTCGTCTTCGTCGTCCTCCCAGAAGCGGTATCGCATTCCGGCCCAGATGTCGAAGAGGTCCGGGGTGAGTGGTTTGAAGTGGATGTTCATTTGGTCTGGGCCGGGTGTAGGACCACGGCATGGTGTGGTCCTACGGTCACGTCAGCCATTCAATCCCGGGGTAAACAGGACCATGTCGTCTTCCAGCGACCGGGCGGGCTTGATCCCTAGCTTGTCGAGTTTATTTCGGTAGGCTTTGACGCCTTCCTCGGGGCAGATCTGGTCGTCGGCGACATCGCGGAGTACTTCTACGAAGGCGCGCGGGTCTTCGGCGCCTTTGATGCGGCGACCGAAGAGGGATACGCGAGCGCCGTGCTTTTTGGCCTCGGAGATGAGTTTGTAAGCATCGTAGGTAGTGCTTGTGACGCCGCCCAGAATGCCGACGATGACGGAGGGGTCATAGTTGACGAGGGCTTCCATCGATTCCGGGCCGTTATAGGCGATCTTGAGAAACTTGGGGCGGGAAGCCCGTGGGATGCCGGCAAGCATCCTGGCGATCTGATCGATGACGTAGGTTGGAATGTCGTCTTCCGGAATTCCGCAGTCCTCGACGTTGGGGTTGAAGACCTCCAGGAAGTAGCGAAACTCCTTCTGGGCGGCTTCGATGCGGAACTCCTTGAACATTTCGAGGGAATACCAGTCGGCGTCGAGATCGTTGTTGAAGGTGACAGAGTAAAGGCCGAGATCGACGTCGGGTGTCTGATCCGCGCTTGGAAGAAGGGTGCCATACTGCCCCTCTTCGATCGTCGTTGTCGCATAGGGTCGTGATGGCTCGTTCGAATATCGGGCACCTCGCGCTTTCCAAAGATCGGTCGTGTCGTTGGCGCGAATGGCCGGCGTGACGGATGAACTGTCGAAGCAGCGCTTTTCTCTTGCGAGGATGTCCATGCTCGATACCGATGTAAGCAGGATGTCGATTTTGGCTTGCTCGATCAGATCGACGAGGGTCTTGCAGTACATCTGGATGGAATAGTTCGGTCCGAATGTGGCGACGCCGCCAGACATATCGGAGTCAGCGGCATACGCGATGATGAATGCATCGCTGTTCGGGTTCGTGCGAATATCTTCCAGCTTCTTATCGAGCGACTTCTGCATGGGACTCCTCTTCGATCAGGTCATTCTGTAGGCGCGGGCAGCCGTGTCGTGGAATAGCGAGACGCGATCTGAATCGGGCAAGTGAGCGACCCACGCGTCGAACATCTCGTAAAGTCGGTGAAGGTTGATGCCCTGGACCTTTTCGACAGGGTAGTTGCTCGCGAACATACAGCGTTCGCAGCCGAACCGTTCGATCGTCTCGAGCACGTGTTGTTGGACGACGGCCTCTTTGTCGGCATCCTCGTGAAAACCTGCGCATCCGAACCAGAGCATCGACAGCTTGACGTGAACGTGCGTAAGTTCGCAGAGCGCTTGCATGCCCTCGCGCCACAGTTGCTCGTGCGCATCGTCTTCCCCGTCGTGAATGTGACCGAGATGGTCGAGGATGATCGTGGTTTGCGGGATGTCGCGTAGGGCTTCTGCGGCCTCCGTCAGTTGGTGAGGATTACATTGCAGGTCGAAGGAAAGGCTCTTGTCGCCCAGGAGTGAGATGCTTTCACGGAAAATTTGGCTCTCCATAAATTCGCCGTGCTCGATCTGGGACCACGTCAGATCCGGATTGGACGGATGGTGGTTCAGGATCATCCGGACGCCTCTGAATCGCCCCATCGCCGCTTCAGCGTGTCGTTCGAGCATTCGTTCGGTATTCGCCACATCGCGAGCAAGGTGAACGTAACCGACGATGCCAAACGGATGCTCGGTCTCAGTCGGCTCCATCTGTTCGGAAACCCATCGGGTCTCACCGACGGCGTCGAGGCGATGCCCTCCGTCCATTTGGCCGACGACCGTTTCGACGTGAACGCTCGAGGCGATCCTGAGCGATCCCGGCAAACCGGCCATCTCGCTGCGGTAGTCTCCACCACGGTAGACGGGGAGGTGATGTTCGACTGCAGCTCCGAGATTCGGATTCGGTCGGGTGTTGATGTCCCACAGATGAAAATGAGGGTCGCAGACGGGAATCGTATTGCTCAGGATGCCTCTCCTAACCAGAAAGAGTAGACCTTAGCACCCTCCAATTGGAACCTGGCTCGGACCAACCCTGTCACAGATTCAGACGTGTTCCAGTTCACTCGAGCACGCAGCTGATCTCCACGAATCGCATCACAGTTCTCCGCCGCGTATCCTTTCAGGGTCTTACCCGTCTCAACGTTCAGTAGTTCGACTCGCAAGCTGCCCTCGACCGTCGTATTGAGGTAAAGATCTCCACCAGTCCATTCGAAGGGTTCGGTAACCACTGTGCCGTGACCAGCATCGAGGGAGATAAAACCGTCCAGCCGAAGCTTGGCCAGACACAAGGCCCCGATGTCATCGTGGTATGCCCCGTCAACAACGTCCCCGTAGAGCTCCTGCGGGCCTCGGAAGCGGTAGGCGTTGTAGTAAATCCAGATCTCGTCGTCGCGAATTTGGGGTCGCCCGGCAAGAAGGTTCTGTGCGCAGCCGTAGTTGACGCCATCCCAGGGGTCTATCCCAATGAAGAGTGCCCGGTCTCCGACTCTGTCCCAGTGATACAGGTCGCGCGAGGTCGTTAGTTCGACCTGATTCAGCGCCGTGTAGTTCAGATGCGGAGGTGGAATTGCAGCGGCGGGATTGAAGAGGACGGGGAATCCGACGTAGATGCCTTCGTAGGGGAGAATGGGCATCTGGTAGACTTCGGCGATGAAATCGGTATCGTGGATGAGTGGTGGAGAAAGATAATCTGGGTGCTCGACGACCTCCTGAATGCGTCGAGCGCGGTTCTCACGATCGACTTCGTCGGAGTGGAAGATCAGCTCTGGCTTCGACCATTGCACGAAGTCTTTGCTGGTGCAGAGCCAGACGGACCGCCCCCAATCGGTTTTGTGTTTCACGGTCGCGACGAACTGTTCCGTCTGCTCATCGTAGGTACAATGGGATTCGTCTTGGCTCGGTACGGGCGGCACATCGAGCGCGGTCCAGTCGAATCCGTCGGGAGAAACCTTGACGACACGATCGATTTTGCCGAAGAGTCCTTTGTATCGGCGCGCTGGATTCGGATCACGATCATCGCGAAGGACATGGTAGACCGTCTGCTTGCCTTCGGCTGGATCGAGGGCCACGCTGTTGTCCGTGTTCCCCTGCCACTCGTGAAGCCCGAGGGGGGACGTGTCCCACGTCTCGCCGTCGCCCGACGTCGCGTAATGCGGGAGATAGATGCTCGCGGTGTGACGTGGTCCATACGGTTCGGTTGGGTAGTAGGCCCAGTACCACCATTCCCAGACCTTCTTTTCCGGGTTCCAGAACGGGGCGCTGCGGCTCTGGACGGCGTTTTGGTTTCGTGATTGATCGGGCCGGATGACGGGGCCGCATTTCTCCGCCTGATGGAGCGTTCGCGTGACACCTTCCAGGCTCTGGATAGCGCCATCGTCGAGGAAGAGCTGTCTGTGTTTATCGGGATGGAGTATTCGTGACCCCTGGAACTTGCTGGAAGAAGCGCCTGACCACCGCAGATTGAGAATTCGTAATTCCCAATTGGTAATTCGAAATCTGTGGAAATCATTTCTCGATGTGGAATACTTCTCTCAGTTCTTTCATAATTGGGCTGTTGTCGGGGTTTGAGGCCATGATTTCACGCATGTGGGCCCACCATTTCTTGCAGATTTCCATCTCGGCGACGGCCGCCCAGCGTTCCTCGTCTTCGATCTCGGCGTAGGCGAAGAGCTGATGTGTGTCGGCATCCAGGTAGATCGAGTAGTCAAGAACTCCCTGAGCTTTGAGCGCTTCTTCGAGCTCTGGCCAGATCGGCCTGTGACGTCTCTCGTATTCTTCGTGCTGGTCGGGGTTGACGCTCATGACGAAGGCTTTACGGATCATGGTTTACCTCGTGAAATACTATCCCACCCCTCACGTTCGTTCGGGGCAGGCTACACACACGGAATATACGGACGAAAAGAACCAGAAGATCGAGACCCTATTCGGGGGGATGCTTGAGATACACGGGAGGGTGGTTATTCGACCACCTTGCCCGCGCGGATGGTGGTGACTGGTTCCCAGCAACCGCCGGGGCGCTGTTGACCATCGACGTCGACGAGGGGGAGCGCGTTTTCGTTCCAGCGGAGGACGCAGAGGTCGGCGCATGAACCCGTGGCGAGTGTGCCGACTTCCCCTGCGAGACCCAGTGCTTCGGCCGGTTTTTCTGTGACGCGGGCGAACGCATCCGTTTCGGTCATGCCGGCGGCGATGAGTTTCGACATCGTTCGGGGCAGGTCGTGTTGAGGTTCGCTTCCGACGTGACGGTTATACTGGTCGGTGGAAATCGTGTCTGGCAGAAATCCGTCGGCGATGGCGGCTTCGGCGGTCTCGAAGCTGAAAGAGTTCATGCCGTGACCGATGTCGAACAGGATGCCACGCTCGCGGGCGTCCCTGACAGCACCCCTGATTCGCCCGTTTTCGATGAGGCTCTCCTCCTTGGCGTTGAAGCAGTAGGTGAGGACATCACCAGTGCGCAGCAGGGAGAGTTGCTCGGGAAGCGGCACATCCGTGGCGAGCCGGCTGCCGAAAAGCAAAGGTCGATCCGCCTGCTGTGCAGCGTCTATCGCTTGTTTCAGAACATCGCGGGGATCGAATTCGCCGCACGACGCCTCACTCGTGTTGACGGCAATGCCCCAAATGAGATCGCCGCCTTCGATTGCTGTGTTCGTGCAGGCGGCGATGTCGAGATCCTCGGGGTTTTCCAGACATCGTGTCGAGTTCGTTTCGCCCGGGGCGCTGATGCTGAGGGCGAGTCGGACACGCGTGGTCGATCCGTCAATGACATTGTCACGGTACCGGGGCCAGTTGTCGGCTCCTGCGTCGCCCTGCGACATGACGGTGGTGACGCCACGGGGCAGGAAATGGACATCGGGGTCGACTCCGTAGCGAGAGCTGTCTCGATCCGGATGCGCGTGGAGATCGACGAGGCCGGGCAGTAGTAGCGCATTGGGATAGCTCAGCGTCTCACGCGCCGAGCCGGATACGTCGGGTCCAGCGGCGACGATGCGGTCTCCTCGGACTGCGACGGCGCCTGGGCCATCGAGGCCGGTATCGGAACAGAAAACGCGGTCGCATTGGATCAGAAGATCATATTCGGTGTCCGTCATGCTTTACGCACCCAGATAGGTGATGAACCGCTTTACAAGTTGACGACGACCCAACTGCTCGTCCCGTGACGACCGAAGGCGTTAATGGGTCGCACCTCGAGGCGGTTTTCGCCCTTCCCGAGCGACCAGTCGAAACTGCCCTGGCACGTCTCCCATTCACCGTCGCCGTGGCGCGATTCGAATCGGTCGAAGTTCGGCATTTCGACGTCCAGGACGACGTAAAGCCGATCCATCGCGTCGGCCTGCTGGAGATGGATCTTCGCTCGATTCACCGACCAGTAAAGGTCTTCCGGCCGCCTCGTGTGATGGGAGAACCAGGGGAATGGATCAGTCTTTTCGTCCTGCCAGAAGAGATATCCGTCGTAGTGGTAAGACCCCTTGCCGTGTTCGGGCTCGCCGGGCCCCATCGTGACGGTCTCGTCGTTACGCATCGAAATCATGAATCGATCGAAGAGGCTGAGGCGCTTGGCGACTTCGAAACGGTCGTCGGTCGCCGGGGGTGGCTTGGGGACGAGCGTGACATTGTCGTAATCCTCGTTCACCCAAGCATCGTGGCAGTCGAGTGCGCTCAACGGCACGCCATCGCGTTCGAAGTGATAGGTAAATTTGGTCTCGTCGTTGATGTCGCCCCCGACGTCCATGGCCACCCACTTGTCGTGATCTCCAGACCAGACTTCGTTGATGCAATGTGACCGCATGATCTGAGTACGCGCGACCAGACCGAGGGCGGCACTGCACTGAGACATGACGGTGGCGTAGTGCGTGCACATCCCCAGACTCAGTTTTCTGGAAGTTAGCTCGAGGATGAGCGGCGCGTCCCACGGCGGACAGAAGTTGATCTCTCCCATGTTCCACCCGTCTTCCCACTGCTCGCGAACCCATTGTCGGAGGTGAAGGAAGGCATCGAACTCTGTCTTGGCATCTTGAACGACATTGTTCAGGTTCCAACGATCACGCAACAATCGACCACGCTCGTCGTCGGCCTGCATGTGGGCGAAACGATAGGGGCTGCGAAGGAGGTCGGGGTTATGGGCGTTGATCACTTGGGACGCGGGTTCGGTCGCGACCTCAAGCTCCGCGGTGAGATGGATTGCGCTCAGAACGGGTGTGTCGGACGGGGCGTCGGTTTCCAAAACCGCGCGCCACTGTATAAAACGGCCGGGTGCTTCGATTTCGTCTTCGATGAGGTTCCAAGCACTCCACGTTGCAGGATCGTAGGAAGGTCCTGATCCACTCCGCGTGTAGAGGGTCACGTATGTGCCTGAGGGTGTTTCGGATTCGGTTGTGATCCCCACACGAGTCAGTCGTCCATCGATCGCGATATCACTGACCGCGAGCAGATCGATCGCTTCCGAACAACAATCCGCCATTGGCAGGTGCTGATCCAGCCAGAGGCGAACCATGTACTCCCCGTCCGCTCGGTTGTTGACGCCGAGATCCTCCGATCGCCAGGTCTGCCCGCCATCTTCGCTGAGCGCGCTTCGATCCGGCTGACGGCTGTTCTCGATCAACAACGTCCATTGGGCGTCCCCAACAGCTCGAAACACAAATTCGTTCGTTCCCGCGCGAAGATGTTCGACGGGAATCTCGACGGGAGTCCATCGGTCCTCCCAATAGGGTCGGTCTCCACACCACTTTAGACGAATGGGGTGACCGTTGACGACAATGTCGAGTTCGCCATCGTCCCGATCGCAGTCCAGGTAGGGGCAGAGTGTGGCTCGGTCTGTGTCGAATTCCCGGATGGCGAATTCTTTTCGAGCCTCGCGGAGACCAGCGACGCGTTCCTGGTCACGAACATTGCAGTTGCCGATCTCGTCCGCGATGGTCTGACCCCGACGCAAAACGACGCCCTTGTCGGTGACGACCACGTCTTTTCCCGTACACCGCTGGAATGCCGAATGGGTGTCCCAATGTCTTAGGAGTGAAGTCATCTCGAAAGCTCCATCGTGTTCAAACGTTGGCCCCGCAAGATCGGTGATCGTTGACGATGAGCAAAGTGTTGCTCGCCGGGGCCGACTGGCGTTCGCTACTGAAAAAATTGGCTCTATCCGGGTTTCTCAACGGTGAAACTATAGAATGACAAGGTCATAGATCGTTCCCTACGCTTGGTTGTGTGTGTAGGACAATCAAAGCGAAGGGGGTGCGACCTATGACCGGGAGCAGATTACTATCGAAACTGCTGAGATTCAAGGGGTTCCGTGTTGTCAGCTGGTGGTTTGAGGGGAGAAGCTGCTTCGTCATCGCCGTAAAGCCACATAAGAATGGTTGTTGTTGTCCGGAGTGCGGCCGTCGAGGTAAAATCGTCCGCACAATGCCCCATCCGCGTCGGTGGCGTGACATTCCGGTGTGCGGGTGGAGGGTCTGGCTTCTCTACCATCCTCGGGAGATTCGGTGTCCTACCCACGGTCGTGTGGTCGAGGAGATTCCGTGGGCGGAGCGGTTCTCTCGGGTGACGTATCGCTTCGAGTATGCCATGCTGCGCTACTGCCAGACCATGATGCAGAAGGCGGCGTCCGAGTTGCTGCGCATCTCTGCCTCGACGCTGTCGGATCTCCTTCACCGATCCATCACGCGGCTTCGTGAAGGTCATCGTATCCGAGGGCTCAAAACCATCGGGATCGACGAGATCTCCTACGCCAAGCGTCACAGGTACGCCACGCTCGTTTACGATCTGGACCGCTCCTGCGTGGTGTGGGTTGGCCGCGGCAGGGCGCGTAAAACGATCGATCGGTTCTTCACAGAGGCTCTCAGTCCCTACCGGAGATCCAAGATCGAGTGGGCCTGCTGCGACATGAGCGAAGCTTACATCGGAGCCATCCAGGAACACTGTCCGAATGCCAAGCTGGTCCTCGATCGCTTTCACATCGTCAAGGCTCTCAATGCCGCCGTTGACGAGGTCCGTAAGGACCAGTGGCGTAAAGCTGCCCCGGATGAGCGCAAAGCCATGAAGGGCCTCCGATGGCTCCTCTACCGGCACTCAGCGACACGCTCCAGAGGGGATACTCGGACACTCAAAGCACTGGAGAAGGCGAACTACCGAATCTATAGAGCCTGGAGACTCAAGGACGAGTTCGAGCAGTTCTGGGAATACAAAGCGCCCTGGGCTGCCGAACGCTTCCTGAAATGCTGGACGACGTCCGCACTCAGAAGTCGACGTGAACCCCTGCGAAAGTTCGTCAGGACCCTGCGACAGCACTTCTTCGGCGTCCTCGCATTCGTGAACACGCGTCTTACCAACGCCATCGCCGAAGGCCTCAACCGAATCGTCCAAATCGTCAAGAACCGAGCCAGCGGATTCCGCACACTCGACGCATTCAACGATATGATCTTCCTTACCGTCGGAGACATAAACATCCCTGAGCAGATTCCGAAGAGGTTCCGCACACTCTAACCGCGCCCCCATGCCAGGAACCACGGCACCTTCACCCACTTCATCTCGTTGAGAGATCCGGATATAGCCAAAAAATTGGGGTAGAAGATCTCTGGATGCGAGGAGCAATTCCTCAAGCATCGTTTCGGCTTTCTCCGGTAGAATAGCCATCTCGTCGACCATTAACGCTTGCAGGGCGAGACCCCGGTCGCCGGTTACCGCGGCGTCGGCAACCAACTCGTGCCAAACGAATCGCTTTTCGAGGAGGCCCTTGAGGACCGGCGGTGCCTTTCCTGTCTGAATCGGCCGTACCCCTGTATAGTCCGTCACGCCTTCAAGTTCGACTTCGGCCGTGGCTGGGAGGTTGGGGATGGCGCCCTGGTTGGGGACGTTGACGATGTGCACGCGCCGTCGTCCGTGGACGATGTCGCCTATGAGTGACGCAATACCCTCACCCGTGATCGAGTCATCCAGCTTGTCGGGGAGTTCGACCTCGTCGAGCAGATTTTGGTAGGACTCGAAGAAGCCGGAGCGAACTTCCGGTGTGGGTGGTTCGGCACTGGGCGATGGTTTGGAAGGATCGTAGCCGTGACGTTTGAGACTTTCCGTCATGCCGTAGGGTAGGCTGCGAACATCGCCAGACGTGTGGGTGAGGAAGGGATAGAATTCCACGATGTGATCGTCGGACGGGTAGACGATGTGGTAGCCGTAAATCTGGGATAGGGCTGCGCTCAGTCGCTTACCCTCGGGGGCGTGGCGCCCGGCGACTCGCTGCATGAGGTCGGGATAGACGTCGATGTTCTTATTCATCACTCGAGTGAACCAAAAGTAGTGGTTCGTGCCGATCCAGTCGCAGTTCAGGTCCTCTACCGGGATCTCGAGGATCTCGGCTGCGTAGGCCAGGCCGCTCTGAACGCCGTGGCAGATTCCGACGACGTTAATGTCCGTGTGCTTGTGCATCGCGCGACAGAGGACGGCCATCGGGTTCGAATGGTTGAAAAGGATGACGTTCGGACAACGTTTCTGCATCTCGCGGCAGATTTCGATGTAGGCCGGAATCGATCGCAGCGCCATCATCATGCCGGCAGGTCCGCACGTGTCCCCGATCACCTGGGAGATGCCGTACTTGGTCGGAATCCTGATATCCGCATTGTGGAAGTTGGAGTCGTAAACATTCCGCGTGATCTCGGCCCCGCTCCCCCCGATGGATGAGAGTGCAAAATCGGCACCGTCTACGGCGTCAGCCAGATCGATGGTTGAGCGCACTCTGAATCCTGTCGTTGCACGGTCGGCGAGCCGGCGACCCATTTCGGCCATCATCTGGACCTTCTCTCCATCGATGTCGTAGAGGACAAGTTCGCTCCCGGCAAGGTCCTGGCTGATCAGCAGATCGGGTAAAGCCCTTCTGAAGTAGAGGCTGCCACCGCCGAGACATACGATTTTCTTCGTGCTCATTGGGAAGCTCCGGACGAGTCTGCCTCGTCGTCGGACAATTGGGTTGCTGCTCCTCCGGGTCGCCGTTATACTGGCGAGAATTGGCAAGATAACGTGGTCCGAGGGAAACCGCATTCTTATCGAACTGTTGAGCTGAACACCCTTCGGTGAAAGCCCCACGATGCCTGATACCCCTAACGTATTGCTGATTTGCGTCGATCACTGGCCGGGTCTGTTGATGGGAGCGGCAGGTCATCCGCGCGTCCTAACGCCGACGCTGGATGAGCTGGCGACTAACGGCGTGCGATTTTCGCAGGCCTACACGTCGACGCCGACGTGTAGGCCGGCCCGGCGGGCGCTGATGACGGGCACGACAGCGAGACGACACGGGGATCGGATCTTCAACGAGCACGGTCCGATGGATCCGACGTTGCCCACGATGCCCCAGGTGTTCAGGGATGCCGGCTATCAGGCCTACGCCGTGGGGAAGTTGCACGTCTACCCCCAGCGCGACCGCATCGGGTTCGACGAAGTGATCTCGAACGAAGAAGGGCGTCATCACCTCGGCGGGGATGACGACGATTACGAGCGTTTTCTGAAGCGGGAAGGGTATCCCGGTCAGGAGTTGACCCACGCGATGGGCAACAACGAGTATGAAGTCCGACCCTGGCACCTGCCCGAGTATTGCCACCCGACGAACTGGACCGTTCGAGAGATGTGTCAGGTCATTCAGCGTCGGGACCCGACACGTCCTGCCTTCTGGTACTGCTCGTTCGTGACTCCACATCCACCGGTCGTGCCACCACGCGATTATCTGGATCTATACGACCGAATCGGCGTAGATGAACCCGTCGTTGCGGACTGGGCTCGGGAACTCGAACAGTTGCCTCACCCCCTGCGCAAGCACCACGCCGGGTTTCCGCAGGATCCGACAACGATCAAGCTCGCACGACAGGGCTTCTTCGCGCAGTGTACCTACATCGATCACCAGATCAGGTTGTTGATCGGGGAACTACGCGAAGAAGGCATCCTGGATGACACGATCGTCATGTTCGTGTCCGATCACGGCGATATGCTGGGCAACCATCGGCTCTGGGCGAAACCGCCGATGCACGAGTGGTCGGCCAAGATTCCGATGATTCTGGTGCCGACGGCTGGTTACGACAGAATCGGCCATCACCTGACGGACCACCGCCTGGCTGAGTTGCGTGACGTGATGCCGACATTACTCGATCTGTGCGGTATTCCGATTCCGGACACGGTTGAAGGAATGTCGTTGGCTTCTGACGAGACTCGCAGTCACCTCTATTGTGAACACGGTGAAGATGCGATGGCCATGCGTATGATCCGTGCCGATCAGCACAAGCTGATCTGGTATCCCGTGGGAAACCACCTACAGTTGTTCGATTTGGAGGGTGACCCACAGGAGATGGAAAACGTTATCGACGAGCCAGGCTATGCCAACGTGAGAGAGAAGCTCACGGGACTCCTACTTGGAGAGCTCTACGGGTGTGATCTGGATTGGATCGAGGACGGTAAGCTGATCGGACTGCCGGAGATCGGCTACGAACCACAACCGAATCGTGGGCTGTCGGGGCAGCGCGGTTGGCGATGAACCGGGGAGCCAGGGAGAAAGGATCCGTAGACGGTGGACAAGAGACGGGCGGGAGCGGCCCTTCGACTCCGCTTCAGGGCAGGCTCTTCGGGCTGCGAACCTTATGTCGCCGCTAGAGGCCCTACCCTGGGTGTCCGGCGAAAAGGGAACAAGAAGATCAAAATGGGCCCCGGCTCAGAAGCTTACCGGGGTGACAATCATTCTCGTGGCGGTTTGTCCGAGAGATTCCTAGGAGTGTAACGCATGATGATCATCGATAGTCATTTGCATATTTGGAGTCTGGATACGGATCAGTATCCGTTTGCGGAAGGGCGGAATACGGAAGAGGAGGGGTCGGCGGAACTATTGTTGGAAACGATGGAGGCGAATGGCGTTTCGCACTCCGTGATCGTACAACCGATTCATTACGTGTATGACAATCGGTATGTGACGGATATGATGAAAAAGTATCCGGGGAAGTTCGCGGGGATGGCGATTATGGACCGTCACGCACCAGATGCGCCGGAGCAGCTCGAGCGATTGGTGAAAGAGGATGGGTTTTCGGGTTTGCGGATGCATTTGTCACGCCCTGATGACGCCGCGGAATGGGCTGCGCCCGATCAGGATCGGATCTGGCAGAAGGCGGAGGAACTGGGTGCTTCATTCCTGAGCTTTGGACCGGCGGAGAAACAGCCGGCGGTGGAACCGATCATTGCCAGGTATCCCAACGTGAAGGTGATTCTGGATCATTTGGGTGGCGCTCCGACCCTCGAGGAGGCGCCGTATCCGTTGCTTCAGAACGTGCTGAATTTGGCGAAGTATCCGAATGTGTATGTGAAATTCACGCCTCAGGCCGGTCAGTCGAAAGAAGATTTTCCGCTGAGCGACACACACTCGACCTACGAGCGGATCTATGATGCGTTCGGTCCGCAGCGTCTGATGTGGGGCACGGACTTTCCGCACATCTTCAGAAACATCGGATATCCGAAGGCCGTCGAAATGTTCCGCGACCATCTTCCTTTTCTGACCGAGGAGGACAAGGAGTGGTTGTTCGCCAAAACGGCGCTGAGTATCTGGTCGTTCTGAAGGCCCTATTCGTGAGGAATACAGAGCCAGTTTCGGTGGGAGCCGTCCTTCGACTCCGCTCAGGATGTACCTCCCGACGGCGAACTGGATGAATCGGACACCCCAACTACAACTGGCCGTTGATGTACTGACGATCGATGAGGCTCTCTCTGCCGTCGAGAAAGTTCACGCTTCGGTCGACATCATCGAGGTAGGGACGCCGCTGGTGATCGAGTGCGGGTTGAAGCCTGTAGAATTGCTCAAGGCGGAGTACCCGGACAAGCAAGTGCTGGCGGATCTGAAGGTTATGGACGCTGGGCATATCGAGGCCTCCAGCGGATTCGGGTGGGGGGCGGATATTGTGACGGTTTTAGGGTTGGCGGATGAAGCGACGATCCGCGGCGCCGTTGATGCTGCTGAGGACCGCGGAAGGGTCATGGCAGATCTGATTCAGGTGCCGGATCCGGCGCGTCGTGCGAAGGAGTTGCTCGAGATGGGCGTTCACCTACTCTGTCTGCATACGGCGTATGATCGACGCGATGAAGGGGTGGATCCGCTGGTCGAGTTGCACGCGGTCAGGCCGGAGGTCGATTTGCCGCTTGGGATCGCAGGTGGCTTGAAGTTGGAAAACACGGCCGATGTCGTGAGGGGCGGTGCGGACATTGTCGTGGTTGGAGGGGCGATTCAGAATGCAGGAGATCCAGCTAGAATGGCAGCTGACATCAAAGATGCAATGATGGGGGCAGCTTGAAATACATCATTAAGTCGATTGCGGCAGAAGTGAGTGAATGTCTCGCGCAGGTTTCGCCTGATGAGGTCGAGGGAGCGGTGGACCTTCTGGCTGGCGTGCCCCGCGTTTTCGTGGCGGGGGCCGGGCGAAGCGCTCTGGGCATTCGTGGGTTCGCGATGCGGCTGATGCATCTAGGTGTGACGTCCCACGTCGTCGGAGACACCACGACGCCACGCATCGTTTCGGGCGACCTTCTCGTCATTGGGTCGGGATCGGGACGTACGTCCAGTCTGCTTTCAGCGGCGGAAAGGGCGCGTGCTGTCGGTGCTTCGATTCTTCTCGTGACGATCGATCCCGCCTCGCCAACCGGGCAACTTGCTGACTTCGTCATTCGCATACCAGCGCCCTCCCCGAAAGCAACGGGGGGAGGCGAATCGACCTCTATTCAACCGATGGGGTCGCTTTTCGAACAATGTCTGTTTTTGCTGCTCGATTCGATCATCCTGATGTTGATGGAGAAGCGGTCCATCAATGCTGAGGAGATGTTCGGGCGTCACGCCAACCTGGAATAAACGTGGCTGACGCGGCTGCTATCGAACACGGACCGATCCGGACGGTTCAACAGGACGAGAACCATAACGCTTTCACCGATCTATGCCGGTTCAAGGGACGGTACTTCCTCGCCTTTCGCAGCTGCCCCGAGGTCACTCTGTCGCAATCGCACGCGTGGTGATTGTCACGAGTGAAGATGGCGAGCAGTGGACGGAAGCGTTCAGTTTCGCCGTTCCGAATCGTGACCCGCGCGACCCCCACTTCTTAGAGTTCAAAGGCAGATTGTTCGTCTTTTCGGGTACGTGGCTCGTTCCTGAGAACGGGCTTCTCAATCTGAACGAGCATCTGGGTTATGCTGTGTGGTCGAAGGACGGCGAGGTCTGGGAAGGGCCTGCCCCCATGGAAGGGACCTACGGGCACTACGTCTGGCGCGCTGCCGCGTACGAAGACCGAGCATTTCTATGCGGACGGCGCCGGCGCGCTTTCCAGTCAGGCATCGAGAGCGAACAGACCCCTGCTTCGATCGAGGGTGCCATGCTCGTAAGCGAAGACGGCATCATCTGGCGATTCAGAACGTTCTTCGACGAATCGTATGGCGATGAGACCGCTTTCCTGTTCGAGGAGGATGGGTCGATACTCGCGATCGCAAGAGACGGTGCGGGCGAACGTGCTCGCGTCTGTCGCTCGGATTCACCGTGGCATACGTGGACACGGACCCCGCTGGATCGCAACGTGGGTGGTCCGATGATCGCGGCCTGGGGAGATCGTCATCTGGTTGGCGGCCGCAAGTATGGCGAAAATCGCGTTGAGTCGATGATGCTCTACTGGCTCATTGACGACCAGCTGCAGGAAGTGGTCGAACTGCCTAGCGGTGGTGATTGCTCGTATCCGGGATTCGTCGCCAGAGACGACAAGCAGGGCCTTTTGTCGTACTACTCGAGCCACGAGGGGTCGTCGTCGATCTATGTGACGGATTTAGTGCTGAAGTAGGTGCGATTCTTCGATTGCATCCCAACCGATCCGAGGTGATGTGACGCGTCCCGATTGTTCGACGTAAGGGCTCGGATCCTGCACTTCATTCCGAGAATCCCGGGCTCTTCGAGCCCCGGGCTGAGAGACGGGCCTCTTCAGGGCCGGGAGGCAAGACAGCTCGATTACTTTTCATTTCCGTGAGCTATGGAGAAGAGATGATCATCGATACGCATACGCATTTCTATGATCCGACGCGGCCGCAGGGCGTGCCGTGGCCGACGGAGGACAACGAGCTCCTGTATCGCACTGTCCTGCCTGAACACCATCGTGATGTGTCACAGAAGGAGGGCGTCACAGGAACGGTCGTTGTCGAAGCAAGCGCGTGGTTGGAGGACAATCAATGGATCCTGGACCTGGCTGCCGACGATCCGTGGATCGTGGGATTGGTCGGCCACGTTGACCCCAACCGAGAAGATTTCGCGAGCGATATCCAACGGCTGGCGGAGAATCCGCTGTTCAGGGGGATCAGGCTCGGCGGAGGATGGTTCGAGGATATCGACGCAGGCAGCCTGATGGCCGACATCGAGACGTTGGCAGAGAAGGGGCTCGAACTCGATGTGTTGATGAATGTGGAGCGTTGGGACAACCTGTGTGAGGTCGCGAAGCGGCTGCCCGAACTGACAATCGTGATCAATCACATCGCACTCGTACCGGTGGATGGGAATGCGCCTGATTCGAACTGGACCGAGTGCATGCACCGGGCGGCAGAGTATCCCAAGGTCTTTATGAAGGGTTCTGGTGTCGTGGAGACAACACCAACGCTGCCAGCGCCTGCCGATCCAGCATACTATGCGCCGACCTTGGATGTGCTTTGGGATGCGTTTGGCGAGGATCGAATCGTCTACGGCAGCAACTGGCCTGTTTCAGATGGATATGCGGATTACGCGACGATGATCAATGTCGTGCGGATGTATTTCGAGGCGAAGGGCGAGGCGGCGGCGGAGAAGTACTGGTGGAAGAACGCGAAGGCGGCTTACGAGTACATTGAACGTTGAAATAGAATATTGAATATGTGGGTTGTGTGGCGATGAGCTGAGAACGTCACTCAATCAGTCTTGCGCCTTCGACCAGAACGCGGAGCTTTTCCCGTGCGGTTTCGATCGGGAGCCAGACGAGGCCGCAGTCGGAGGCTGCCCAGACGCGATCCTTCCCCAGCACATTCGCAGCACCCCGCAGCTTTGCACAGACCTCCGCAGGGTCTTCCACGACCGTGCACGCTTGTCGACGGCACCGAAGACGATCTGTTTATCCTCTGGTAGTGCATTGAAAACCTCCGGCTGCAGGCCGCTGCACGTGCATTCGAAAGCGACCTGTCTGGCTCTGCTTCGGCCGATGTCGGGCAGGATGGACGCAAGCGTGTCGATGGTCTTCCGGTCTCGGATTGTCGACGTGTCGTTAGCCGGGCGATAGCCGAAACAGAAGTGAATACACGTCGTGGCTTCGATACCCTCGAATGCCCGGTCGAGGGCGGCTCTGCCCCAATCTTTGAAGGCGTCCGGTCTCACAATGGCGCCCGGCTCATCAAGTTGGATGACGTCGCAGCCCTCCTTTTGCAGGTCCAGGATCTCCTCGTGCAACGCATCGGCGAGTGCCATTGCCAGATCGGCATCTTTCCGATAGTGCTCATTCTCGAGAGGCAGCATCGCGGTCATCGGGCCGGGTAATGTCATCTTTACACGCCGGTTCGTGTGCGCTTTGAGAAAGCGCAGATCCTCTAGCGCGTGCGGGTGCTTGCGGCTGATATTTCCGACAACGATCGGCGAAGCCTTGTCGATGGTGTTCTCGCCGACGTCGGCCATGTTCGATTGCTTTGCATCAATACCGTCGAGCGAAGCGATAAATCTGCTTATGTAGTGCATCCGGCGCTGCTCACCGTCTGTGATGACGTCGATGCCGATGTTTTCCTGGTCGAGGATCGAGATGCGTGCGGCATCGTCCTTTCCTTCCCGCAAAGCCTCCCCGGCGACTCGCCAGAGGCGGATGTTATCGTCCTGGACCAACCACTTGGGTTTGGGCATACTGCCGATGACGGTGGTAGTCATTGAAAATTGAACATTGAAGATTGAGAATTGAAACCCCTTCCGTCGGTGGTTGGGCGACTCGGATACTGGAAGGGGAAGCATCGGGATCTAATTAAAAGAACCCGATGCCAATGTAAGGATAGAAACGGATCGCAAACAAAGGTCGCGTGAGGATGTATGGAACTCTGGTTTCTAGGTACCGGAGCGGGTGATTTCGAGGCCTGTCAGGATCCTTCCAACGTCGAGGAGAATGTCGTCAAGGCGCGAAAGCTTGGAGGGCGAAATCTGCGAGACGCATCGCAGGCCCTTCTGACGCCTGACATTCTGATCGATTTCTATTCGGACAGGCAACTCGTACAGCAGGACGTCGAGACGAACGCGGTCGAGCATCTGCTCATTTCGCACTGCCATGGGGATCACTTCCAACCCTCTCGCATCGTTGCGTTCGCTGAGGGTCTGCCCGAGCGGCTTAACGTCTACGGAAACGAGACGGCCGAAGCCGGGCTGGAGTTCTTATCCAGCTACGTTTGGGATGAGGAATCCAGTCGATTCAAACACCGTACGGACGACACAAACACTCTGTTTCACGCGATACGACCGGGACAGACGCTGACGATGGGTGATGCACGGGTGACAGCGGTTCTGGCAAATCACCACGTCGATTCCAAACGACGGGTGATCGAGGAACGGGCCCTCAACTACGTGATCGAAAGGGACGGCAAGACGCTCTTCTACGGACTGGATACATCCTACATCTTGCCGGAGACGCTCGAGCTTCTGACTGGATATCGCTTCGATGCAGTTGTTCTCGATGCGACGTTCGGTCATCTGGAGATCGACCCGGGTGCGTCGGGACATCACAATTTTGTCATGCTTCAGGAGACCATCGCCGATTTCCGATCGCACGGAATCGTAACAGATGAGACAGTGGTCTTCGGATCACATATCAGCCTCGGGCACGTTCAGCCCCACGATGAGGTCGTGGATGAGGCTGCTGACATGGGAATCACGCTCGCCTATGATGGATTGCGTGTGAACGTATAAGCCGTGTATCAAGGAGATGAAGTATGGGAGATGTTCATTCGTTCGGAACGCAGAATCAGCTCCTTTTGGATGACGCGCTGGTGGAGGACAAGCTGGGATTTTTTCTCACGCTGAATCCTGCCGAGAAGGCCGAATTTCCGGCGCTCGTTCCCGAGAAGTCCTGGGAATCGAAGGGTGTCTCCCCCGGGAGTGTTGTCGAGGGGGAGGACGGGACGCACGTGATGTACTACGGGGCGACAGACGAGGACGGCCGATCGCTCTGCTATGCCACATCCACGGACGGCGTTAACTGGGAGCAGCCGAGTCTCGGTATCGTCGAACACGGGGGGAGCAAAGACAACAACCTGTTGCTCAAGGGGATGTCGGGCAGTGTGTTCCGGGATCCAAACGCCCAGCCAGAGGCGCGATACAAGATGATCGGGGAAGACCGGACGCCCTGGGGTGTGACGAGCGTGAATTGTGGTGGGGCCCGGTTTCGGTACTTCAAAGATGATCTCGTCACGTGGGCATACTCGGCGGTGGTCGGGGCTTATTCGGCGGACGGGATTCATTGGACGAAATATCCCGAACCGATCATGCCCTGGTACACCGACACGCTCAACGTCGCCTTCTGGGACGATCGGATACACCGGTACGTTGCTTTCGTTCGCTGGAACGAACACCTGCTAATCGATGAAACGGGTAACCAGGTGGGCTCCTTCGACTATCGGACGATTGCCCGCGCGGAGTCGGAGGACTATGAGCGCTTCCCCGAGCCAGTGAAGGTGGAGGAACCGGATTTCACATTGAGTGAAGACGAAGATCAAGCCGGTGGGGGACTCTACAACACAGGCGCAATCAAATATGCCGACGCTGATGACTGCTATTTCATCTTTCCTTCTGCCTATCACCACACGAGTGACACGCTGGACATACAACTGGCAACCAGCCGAGACGGAATCCAATTCGATCGATGGCTCGAGCCCTTTGTCAGGCTCGGTATTTCCGGGCAGTTCGATTCGAAGGGGATGTACATGCTGCCGGGTCTGATTCGGTCGGGTGATGAGATGTATCTGTATTACGGAGGTACCGATGCGCGTCACGATATCGACGTGGATGTGAAGCGTGTTGCGAAGCAGAAGACAGCGATTGGGCGCCTGCGTCTACGGAGAGACGGTTTCGTGTCGCAGGATGCCGGAAGCGACGAGGGTTGGCTGACGACGGTGCCGTTCGTGCTGGAAGGCGATCGACTGACGGCCAACGTGGACGCAAGCTCGCGCGGCTGGTTGAAGGTGGAGATTCTGGACGAAACTGGACACGGACTGTGGGGATACGAGAAGTCGGCGGCCGATCGGCTGATGTTCAATGATCTGGCACAAACGGTCACGTGGAACGGAAGCGCGGATCTTTCGGAATTGCGTGGACGGACGGTGCGGCTGCGGTTCGTTGGGCAATGGGTGAAGGTGTACTCGTTCCGGTTTTATGCGTGAGGACCGACACTTCGACTGCGCTCAGTGACGGTGTCTGTGCCCTGATCAATCCTGCCTAGAAGCGGGAGCGTTTGCCTTCCATGTCGGAGTGGACGTCGATGAGGACGGTCTTGCCGTCGGCGTTCAGCCTTTGTGCTTCTTCCAGCGCCGGGCGAGCTATAATCAAAAGGGCTATATCCGGATCTCTCAACGAGATGAAGTGGGTGAAGGTGCCGTGGTTCCTGGCATGGGGGCGCGGTTAGAGTGTGCGGAATCTCTTCGGAATCTGCTCAGGGATGTTTATGTCTCCGACGGTAAGGAAGATCATATCGTTGAATGCGTCGAGTGTGCGGAATCCGCTGGCTCGGTTCTTGACGATTTGGACGATTCGGTTGAGGCCTTCGGCGATGGCGTTGGTAAGACGCGTGTTCACGAATGCGAGGACGCCGAAGAAGTGCTGTCGCAGGGTCCTGACGAACTTTCGCAGGGGTTCACGTCGACTTCTGAGTGCGGACGTCGTCCAGCATTTCAGGAAGCGTTCGGCAGCCCAGGGCGCTTTGTATTCCCAGAACTGCTCGAACTCGTCCTTGAGTCTCCAGGCTCTATAGATTCGGTAGTTCGCCTTCTCCAGTGCTTTGAGTGTCCGAGTATCCCCTCTGGAGCGTGTCGCTGAGTGCCGGTAGAGGAGCCATCGGAGGCCCTTCATGGCTTTGCGCTCATCCGGGGCAGCTTCACGCCACTGGTCCTTACGGACCTCGTCAACGGCGGCATTGAGAGCCTTGACGATGTGAAAGCGATCGAGGACCAGCTTGGCATTCGGACAGTGTTCCTGGATGGCTCCGATGTAAGCTTCGCTCATGTCGCAGCAGGCCCACTCGATCTTGGATCTCTGGTAGGGACTGAGAGCCTCTGTGAAGAACCGATCGATCGTTTTACGCGCCCTGCCGCGGCCAACCCACACCACGCAGGAGCGGTCCAGATCGTAAACGAGCGTGGCGTACCTGTGACGCTTGGCGTAGGAGATCTCGTCGATCCCGATGGTTTTGAGCCCTCGGATACGATGACCTTCACGAAGCCGCGTGATGGATCGGTGAAGGAGATCCGACAGCGTCGAGGCAGAGATGCGCAGTAACTCGGACGCCGCCTTCTGCGTCATGGTCTGGCAATAGCGCAGCATGGCATACTCGAAGCGATACGTCACCTGAGAGAACCGCTCCGCCCACGGAATCTCCTCGACCACACGACCGTGGGTAGGACACCGAATCTCCCGAGGATGGTAGAGAAGCCAGACCCTCCACCCGCACACCGGAATGTCACGCCACCGACGCGGATGGGGCATTGTGCGGACGATTTTACCTCGACGGCCGCACTCCGGACAACAACAACCATTCTTATGTGGCTTTACGGCGATGACGAAACAGCTTCTCCCCTCAAACCACCAGCTGACAACACGGAACCCCTTGAATCTCAGCAGTTTCGATAGTAATCTGCTCCCGGTCATAGGTCGCACCCCCTTCGCTTTGATTGTCCTACACACACAACCAAGCGTAGGGAACGATCTATGACCTTGTCATTCTATAGTTTCACCGTTGAGAAACCCGGATAGAGCCTCTTTTATGTATGAGGAAGGCCCTGCTGTAGAGTCGTAATGGTGAACATACTCAAGTTCTATTTCCCCGTTTTCGAACCAGTCTGTATTTGCTCCCCTTCGCTCTGAGCGTTTGTATTTCTCGGTCACGTTCCTTTGTTTCGGCCCTTGCTACATCTCGCTGCTTTTCAATGCTGTCGATGTTCCGTAGCTGTTGTTCGTGAATAATGAACGGAGCACGAACGAGGGTTGACCAAGTACACACCCAAGAGAACAAAGATAGGCGAAAAGGCAATCCAAGTTTCCACGTCTGCGGCCTCTATACCTTGCCTGTAATAGACGACGAACACGGCCGGGATTCCAGCAACGAAATAACTCCAAAGCTGGCCCGCCCATCTTGAACGCTCGGCAGCAATGCGGCGAATGTCACGTAGGTGTGAACGGTAAACCCGGGGCATATCCCCAATCTACCATGGGGCTTACCCTTCGTCAAGGGTATAATCCCGAAATGTTCTATGTCAATGGGTCATCGCATACACGACGATGTTGATGCCCATCGGGTAGGCTTTCTTGGCCGAGAAGTCGCGAAAGTAGCCGTAGTTCACACCCTCACGTTCCCAGCCGTCGCCGAGGTCGGAGTTGTGCATTGCGACGACCATCAGACGGCCGTTTCGGTCGAAAATGCCGCGACAACGCGCCGCGTGGCCATACCGCTCATACCGATACCATCCACCTTCGAACGTCTCTCCACTCACTTCGTAGTCCCAGTACTGGTTAACGCCGGGGACCTGAGGCACCTCGTCGAGGTCGAAGACGATGTGGAACAGGTCGTGGTCGAGAGGGACGTCGATGAAGGGATATTCCTCCCGGGGCAGGACCTGCGCCATCTCGAATTCGAGGTTGTCCCACGCGTTGTCCCCCCAGAAGTCGTCGACGAGAAGGAACCCGCCCCTGAGAAGGTAGTCGCGCAGCCCTTCCTGCTCCGGAGGGGTGAGGGACATTCCACGGATTTCGAGCATGTAAATGAAGGGGTATTTGAAAAGGTCGGGTTCATCGAGACGGACAACGATGTGACGAAAGTCGCCTCCATCGGTTCGGGCAACGTTGAGTGTGGTGAGCTGTGAGAGTCGCAGGGAGAAGTTCTCATCCGACTCGGGGTAGTCCGTCGACCAACTTCCGCCCCGCCCACCGTGGCTGTATTCGACGCGACAAAACGTGAAGGTGTTACTCGGAAAGATCTTTCGCTCCATCGGTTCGACCCATCGCCTCCATCGTTGGGCGGGTGAGTCAGACGCGCCGAGACAGACGACGACCAGGAGCGAAGCGATTCGGAACGCGCCCACGTTCACGGTGTTGTCCCTTCAACGAGGTCGAGCAGGAGCGCCTGCGCCTCCCAGTAGTGCGGGGTCCTTTCGAGCAGCGCGACGACTTCGCGCCGTGCTCCTTCGCGATCGTCGGCCGCTCGCAACGCTCGGGCGAGGCTCAGACGATGTTCGGTTTGACGTGCGCCGTCGACGGCGATCAGGCGGCGGTAATCCGCGGCGGCGGTCTCGAAACGCCCCGCTTCTTGCGCGTAACGAGCTCGATCGCCGAGCACGCTCGCGTGGAAAGGAGCGATGGCGAACGCTCGTGCGATCGATTCGGATGCGGCTGACCAGTTCTTCCTGTCGGCGTGAAGACGGGCGAGACGTCTGGCCTCTTCCCACGCCGTGGGCTGTGTTTCGACGATTTCTGATAGGATTCCTTCGAGCGTGTCGGGGTCGGACCCGATTTTCTCGTGGTGGCGGAGGAGCCGACGCAGCGGTACGTTCTCGCCCAGGGCGTCCGGAAACAGGGCCGCGGCTCTACGGTAGGCGCGTGTGGCGGCCTCCGTATCGCCCTCTTGCGCCGCCCGGTCGCCATCGCTGATAGCCTGAGTATAGGGTCCGTGGGGGAAGCGGTCGGAAAGGTTGGCGAGAGGGGCGCATCGCACTTCCATATGCTGGGCGAATCCGGTGTCGATCCGATACTCGGTGACGCCGGCCGCTGTGACGAGGGCTTCCTGTGCGAAGATGCCGTCGGCGATCGCGTCGAGTGTCTTGCGAAGCGCATCGAAGCCGTAGGCGCCCACGTAATGGGTAATGAATTCGCCAGCGGCAAAGTAACCGAACATCAATTCGTCCATCGAAGCGGGGCGCGTAAAGTAGCGCTCGAGATCGGAGAGGTCGGGATAGCCGTCGGCCACGAGGGGTGTGAAAGCTGAGTCCAATCTCTGGCCCCAGGTTGGATTGCGCTCGGTTTCCTCGTAGACGGAGATGCCTTCGGACAGCCACCGCGGCATCCGGTTCCGTGTCTTTTGAAGGGTGATGACGTGAACGAACTCGTGCCAGAGCACCTGTCTCCAATTGGTCGCGCCCGTAGGGCGCGCGCGAGGTGAGTCCATCGTGATTAGTCGCCCGAAGCAGATGCCCAGATGGCCGGCGCTTCCCGGGAGGCCGGTGGAGCGAACCATGAAGGCATCGTGATCGCGAAACATCTGAACCCTCACGGGACGCTCGAGACGGATGTCGTATTTTGTCTCGTAAACGGCTGCAGCTTCCTGGAGCAGAGCGCGCATCGGACCCGACAGTACGTCGGTCTCGAGCGGTGGCAGCTGGAGGTGCAAGAGGCTGTCGGCGACAGTCGTGAAACCGGTCATGTCGTCCGCCACCTCGAGCAGGTTGAAGGCGTGGACGTTGTAAGGGTCGATCTCGAACGCTTTCTCGAGATGGGCGTGGGCATCGTCGTCGAATCCGAGGCGCAATAGATTGAGCGCGAGTTGGAACCGGACGTTGGCGTCATTGCCGTCGATTTCGATGGCCGCCCTGAGCATCTGTTCGGCTTCGCTGAACCGGTAATGGCGGGCGGCGATCTCCGCGACGGTTCGGTCGAAGGTCGTGTAGTGAGGGTTGAAATCGAGTGCGCGACGCCGAATGGTGAGATGGCCTTCGGTGTCGAAGCTGAGGAATCGGGCCGCCGCTTTGAGGGCTAGGGCCTCGAGGTGAACGGCGTTGATGGCCAGGACGCGATCGGTTTCGGCTTCGGCACGGGCCCATTCCCCCAGGTCGAGATGGCGTCTGGCAACGAGGGTGTGCGTTCGGGGATGGTGCGGGTTGAGGGCCAAGAGTTTTCTGGCGATCTCGTCGGCTCGGGGGTCTCCGGATTCGTGGTAGGACGCAAGCAGACCGGACAGGGCGTCCTGGTCTTCCGGATCGACGTCGAGCGCCTGATCGTAGGCTCGGGCAGCAAGGTCGTAGGTTCTGGTGTCGAACGCGAGGTCGCCGATGGCGATGTGGACGCCGAGTGTTTCGTGTTGACTCTGCAGCCGCCGATAGTGCGCGAGGACGGCCTTGGCGTCCGTTTCCTGGAGCTGATAGAGACGCCCGATGGCCAACCATTCTTTTTCGGAGATCGAGGCGTATTCAGCGAGGATCCTCGCCTGAGCAGCGGCGCGGGAGAGCGAGTTTTCCGCGTCTTCTCTCAGGCCGCGGTATCGCTGGTATTCGGCCAGGGGCACGAAGTCGGACGGCAACGGATGCCGCCGGGCAACGTCGCGCTGAGTTGCGATGGCCTCGTCGACGCGCCCGTTCAGGAAGAGAAGGCTGCCCGCGTCGCGACGAAGAGAGAGGGTCACGTAGGGCGCTTCGTCGATCTCGCGCTGGACCTCCCGGAGAGCCTGGACGTAATCGCCCTGGCTCCACAGCTGGAGATATGCGTCGTCACCGCGCACGGGCGTGCACACAGCTATTAGGGTGGTCAGGAGGGAGAGGCAGATCGACATCATTCGATGATCCTGGCGTGATGGGCGTGATGAGATGGAGCTGAGGGAAAGATATGGAAAACGAATGCCGAGTTCCGAGTACTGAGTTTCGAGTTCCGAGGGGTCTGACGTTCTACGGTTTAAAGGATCATCACTCGGAATTCGCTATTCGGAACTCGTCTCTAGTGTCACGTCCCGCGTATAAGCTTCAAAAGTTTATGGACTTTCTCGAGGATTGAATCTGCCGTGGCGGTCCAGACGAAGGGTGTAGAATTCTCGTTGTAGTGATCAGTGAATTTCTTGATGCAGGCGATCAGGTCCTTGACGCTTCTGAAGGTGCCTCGTCGAATGGCTCTTTGGGTGATGATACCGAACCAGATCTCTACCTGGTTCAGCCAGGAGGCATATGTTGGTGTGTAGTGCACGTGATATCGTTTCCGTGAGGCGAGCCAACGCTTGACGTTCGGGTGCTTGTGCGTGCCGTAATTATCGACGACCAGATGGATGTCGAGATCCTTTGGGACGTTCTTGTCGATGTGCTTGAGGAACTGAAGGAACTCTTTGTTGCGGTGTCTGGGCTTGCACTGAGTCAGAACTTTGCCGGATGCGATGTTGAGCGCTGCAAAGAGGGTGGTCGTGCCGTTCCGGATATAGCTGTGAGTGACGCCCTCGACGTATCCGAGACCCAAAGGAAGAATCGGTTGTGTCCGTTCGAGTGCTTGAATCTGGCTCTTCTCGTCTACACAGAGCACCATCGCGTTGTCCGGTGGGTTCAGGTATAGACCGACGATATCCCTGACTTTCTCGACGAAGAAGGGATCGTTCGACAGTTTGAAGTGCTTCTGTCGATGCGGTTGCAGTCCAAAAGCTTTCCATACACGTTGAACCGAGGACTTGGAGAGCCCCGTCTCGTCGGCCATCGAACGACAGGTCCAGTGGGTGGCACCCTTCGGTTGCTTCTTGAGCGTCTTGTAGATGAGGGAGGAGATCTCTTCGTCGCTGACCGACCGTGGCCCTCCAGGACGCAATTCGTCATACAGTCCCATCAAGCCTTGCTCGCAGAAGCGACGACGCCACTTGCCGACAGACGCTCCGGACAACCCGACTCGTTCCGCGATCTCCTGATTGGTCAGACCGCAATCGCTCATCAAGACGATCTTCGCGCGACGCACCAAAGCGTGAGACATGCTACGCGAACGAGACAATGACTCGAGTTGATCGTGGACCTCATCACTGATGTTCAGTGGCTGTAACGGACGACCTCTAGCCATCGGTTCCTCCCAAGAATGAGTGCTTGAGGAACCATACGACAGAATCGAATATTTTTCTAGTTATTCCTGGGACGTGACACTAGTTCCTCTTCTTCCATTCTTCGTATTCGGCTCTGGCCTCGTCGGTCAGGGGATAGTACTTGCGGAGGTCGCCGCCTGCGAGAAGACGCTCCCGACTGAAGACTTCCCATTCGGCGTGTTCACCGGCTTTTTCGGCGAGTTCGGGGGCAAGGGCGATGGGGACGACGACGGCGCCATCGTCGTCGGCGATGATGATGTCGCCAGGCATCACGAGGACGCCACCACAGCCGATCGGACAGTTCACGCCCGACGGCCAGATGTTCGTTTGCGTGTGGAAGTTGGGCGTGAAGCCGCGGGTCCACAGCGGGAGGTTCAGGGCTTTGACATTTGGGTAATCGCGAATGCAGCCGTCGACGATGACACCGGCTCCACCCCGGCCCTTGAAGTAGGTGAGCATCATGTCGCCGAAGACGCCGCTGGTCATATCACTCCGCGCATCGACGACGACGATATCGCCGGGCTGAGCATGGTAGAGGGCGTGGCGATGGAGCTGGCGCTCGGGTCCTGAGTACTCGCCCGGCTTGTGGAGATCCTCGCGCTTCGGCAGGAATTGGAGAGTGATGGCCGGTCCGACGATGCTGGCGCCCGCGAGTCGGGGTAAGGGGCCGATCAGATGCGGGTTGCGCACGCCGAGTTTGGCGAGTTCACCGCTGGCCGTTGCGGCACCGATGTCTTGGAGCACTTCGATTAGCGCCCTGTCGGGTCGTTCGATGTCGGGTGTGACGATGGGAGGGAGGTCGGACACGGTGGCTCCTCGGTGGGTGGTGGATTCCGTTGTGGGCGTAAAGTAGCACATTGACGAATTCGATTCCAACGTCTGGATTTCTGATGGCGAACCATCCTCCGCCGGGGCGTTTGCGGAGGTGTTGACAGTCATCCACAGCAGCGTACCGTAGAGATCGATCATTTACGCAGGAAATTTTCTCGGAGGATTTGGATGGCGAACGATCTGGCAATCGACGGGGGCCGCCCGGCCGTTCAGGCGGCCGTCAACGACGCGTGGGAGGACGTGACCGAGGTCGAACGATCCTTCGTGGACAGCGTGCTGAACGACATCGGCAACGCCTACGAGCAGAACGATCTGTTCGAAGCGGAGTTTCGTGCGTTCGTCGGAACAAAGCACGCGCTGGTTATGTGCAATGGTACGGCGATCATCCACGCTGCCATCTTCGCGTCGGGTGCACGGGCGGGAAAGGAAGTGATCGTGCCTTCGGTGACGTGGCACGCGTCGATTTCGCCGATCCTGCACTGCGGCGCGACGCCTGTGTTCTGCGACGCGGATCCGGAAACATACTGCATCGACCCCAAGGACGCGGAGGCGAAGATCACCGATCGAACCTGCGCGATCGTGGCCACACACGTTTACGGGAATCCGGCGGATCTGGATGCGCTGGTGGATCTGGTGGCTGGGACGGACATCGTGTTGATCGAGGATGCTTCGCACGCCCACGGCGCGCTCTGGTCGGGCAAGACGATCGGGTCCATCGGCCATATCGGGTGCTTCAGCCTGCAGAAGAGCAAGCCGATCAACGCGATCGAGGCGGGCGTGGCGACAACGGATAGCGATGATTTGTACGACAAGATGCTGGCGGTCGGTCAGTACGGGCGCTGCGGGAGTCTTTGGCAAACTGAGCGGTTCACGGCGCTCAAGGCGATGGGGCTAGGCGTCAAGTATCGAGCGAATCCGTTAGGGACAGCGCTGGCGCGGGCGGGTCTTCAACGCCTACCGGAGTTGAATTCGAAGCGTGCGTCGTGGTTCGAGCGAATGGATGCGAGTCTGGGTGCGATCGATGGCGTTTCCCACCAGCGCACCTACGAGCAAGCACGGCGTGGTGGGATGCTGCTCTACACTGGACGCGTCGATCCGGACGTGATCGGAGCGCCGGCGGATGCCGTCTTCGAGGCGCTCAGAGCCGAAGGGGTCCGGCTCAACAGTAAGACGCTCTACGGGGTGATGCACCTTCAACCTCTGTTCACGGATTTCCCGTTCGAAGGATTGGGCGGTCCCTGGGGTGACTCCACTTCGGACAATCGCGCGCCGGTCGTTCCGGGCACGCTGCCGGCGAGCGAGGCGATTCAGGACACCGGTTACTAGCTTTCCACGCCGGTCGATCCTGATCCGGAGTGGGTGGATCAGGTGGGAGAAGCGTTCAAGAAGGTGGCGACGCAGGGAGGCCGCGTGGCCGAATGGTTCCGGAACCGCTGATTTCGACCATCGGATCACTTTCAGATGAGGGAGTTTACAGGGTGAAAGTCGCTAGCCAAACAGATGATGCGACGAGAGATTATGTTCGCGAGGGTGAACGAATCGCCTCTGGGCTCGGAAACCGGGGCCCGATCCGTTTCAATGACGACGGGACGTTGGGTAAGGATATTCTGGACGCCTACTGGCGATTCGGCTTTTACGTGTTCGAAGGGGTTTTGGGCGATGAAGAGCTCGACGACCTGAGGTCGGATCTGGAGGCCGCCTTCGAACGGGCACCGTATACGAAAGACGCGGAGGTCGATTCGAAGGGTAGGACGGCGCTCGGGTCCGATTTCGCGCGACCGACGTTTCGTTTTGTCAAACCCCTGAGCGACCCGATGGGCGGTACGTCGGCCAGCAACGGCCGCCACCCTGCTAAAATGTCCGAACCGGAGCCGCCGAGCGACGCGCCCGAATATATTATTTCCTCGATCGGGTCTCCGCTGCAGGTGATGGATGCCGCCCTTCGATTGTATGGTCACCCGGATTTGCTTCGGATTGCGGAGCTGATCAACGGCCCCGATTTTACGCCGTTCACCGAGTCGATCATCGTGAAGCCTGAAGGGTTGGGTGCGTCTGTGGCGTGGCATCAAGACGGTACGACTCTGTGGGATCGACCCGAATGGGACGAAGGCACCCACGGGTTCAACTTTATGGCTCAGCTCTACGGCAGCACGGCGGAAAATGGCGTGTGGGTGATTCCGGGGTCTCACAAAGAAGGCAAGATCGATATCAAGGCAAGGGTCGAAGCGAACGGATCCGACCGGTTGCCTGGCGCGGTCCCAATGGTGTGCGATGCGGGCGATGTGGTGATGGCCAATCGCCAGACCCTTCACGGTTCGTTCGCCAACACGTCACCCGACAAGCGTATGACGATCAACTTCGGATTCCATCGCCGGAGGTCCGTCTTCGGCGTTCGGAGGAAGGTGGGAGACGAGGAGGTCTTTTACGATGAGGAACGGATCGTGGAACGATCTCGTCTGATCACCCTGGCCATCGACGCCCGTCACCAGCGGTTTCCGCACGAGACAAGCTTCACGTATCAGCCACTGGCGGGACAAGAAGACGCGAATCGCTGGAACGAAGAGACCAGGGAGTCGATCTTAAAGGACTATAACCTCCGAGATCTCGGTCTGTAGTCAATCAGTTGTCAGCACTCAAATCGAAACGCCCGGGCATTTTCGCCTGGGCGTTTTGTATTGCGCTGCGGACGACTTCCGAGCGCGAATGCGTTGTCACCCCGGTACGCTTCCTGGCCGGGGTCCACTCCGGCTTCGCGTAACCGTTGGTCTGTGAAAATAGATCCCGGCCTGAAGATTACCGGGATGGCAAAGCTCACGCGCGTTCACAGACCTCGCGATAGGTCCGTGGCAAAAGACCCTCGACCTTCTTGAACGTCGCGGTCAACTGGCGATAGTTGCGGAATCCACATTTGTCTGCGATGGTGTAGAGCGGATCGTCGCCGGTTTTGATGAGTTGCTTCGCCCGATTGACACGGTGTTCGGCCAGGCACCGCTTGAAGGTGGTGCCCAGATGATCCTTGAACAATTTGGAGACGTAGCGCGGTGAGATCTTGAAGTGGTCGCACAGGTGGTCGATGCAGAGCGTCTGGTCGAAGGCGTGGTCCTTGACGTAGGCTTCTAGCCGCTCGGCCAAGGTGTTCGATGTGGGATACCGTCCGTCGAGGAGCCGCCTGACGATAGTGAGCAGTTCTTCGAGTTTGAACGGCTTGCGGAGGAAATCTCGTGCCCCACGGCGCATCGCGAGGACGGCCGATTCGACGGTGGCGTAGCCGGTGAGGATGATGATGTCCGTGTCGAGCCCGAGTTGCTGGACGGCCTTGAGGATGTTCAGGGCGTCCAGGCCGGGCATCCGCAAATCGAGTACGGCGACGTCGACATCACCCGGCTTGAGGGCTTCGAGGGCGTGCTCCCCGTCCTGGGCTGTGACGATGTCCCACGGCTCTCTGGACAACCGCATCGAGAGGAACTCGAGCAACTCGAGCTCATCGTCGGCGATTAAGATCTTGGGTTTTTCCTGGCTCATTGTGCAGTGATAGGGCTTTAAGTCCTGAAAATTTAAGATATTGTACCTTGCCTTGGCGGACAAAGACAAAAGTATCTGGTTTCAGGGCATTTAGCAGCGTTTAAGCCCTACCGACGGGCAAACGCGTATTCCAGAGCCAGATGGATGACCGAAAGGTCGGCTGGTTTGGTGAAGAAATCGCGGGCGCCAGCATCGGTCGCCCGGCTGGCGAGGGTCTCGTCCCCGAGGGCGGTCAGGACGAATGGAATGGGGGGTGTGCGGACGTTCGCGATGCGCTCGAGCAGCTCCAGACCGCCGAGTCCAGGCATCCTCAAATCGACGATGACGGCGTCGAATGTGCGCCGTGTGATGAGGTCGAGGGCGTCCAGACCGCCTGTGGCCGACTCCGTCTCGTAGCCGAGGTTGCGGAGGGCCAGAGCGAGGGTCTCGGCCACCGTCGGATCATCGTCGACGATGAGGACGGATTCCGACGGTTGTGTATCGGAGAGAAAGGGTTCGCGGGCGGCTCTGGCGACATCGTCGCCCAGGAGAAGGTCGATGCAGCCCTGAATGACGTGCAGGAGATCGGATGTCTTGAATGGTTTGGACAGGTAATAGGAGGCGCCCGATTGAAGGATAGCTTCGTTCACCATTCCAGCCGTTCCGAATGCCGAGGCCAGGATCACACGCGTGCCTGGCGAGGCAGTCTTGATGCCACGCAGCACTTCGATTCCGGACACATACCTGCTGGGAGAAGACCTTCGCCGTCGGAGAGTTTGATGTCGACGACGGCGATGCTGACTGGATGCGAAGCGAGGTCGCCTAAAATCTGCTCGCCCGTGGGATAGCATCGGATCGCCGATTCGGGGTAGCCCCAGCTGGTCAGTGTCTCGTGAATAATGGCGACGACGTCGGGGTCGTCTTCTACGACGACGAGGCTGGGGGGATGGTAGGGGAAGTCGAAACGTGGAGGCGTGTGAAGCGGGCGTGGAGGGTCAGATCGCACATCCAGACGATCGAGCAGCACTTCGAGGTCTGCGTAGGAGGCTGGCGGCAGGTCTCGTTCGACGGCGTGTCGGTAACAGGCGAGGCTGAGTTCGTGCGACACGAGTTCATCCCGTGCGAGTGGTGGAGCCCCCTGAAGAAGCTACCCAGCCCTGTTGCATTATGCAATCGGGATTCGGCCTGGTCACTCGCCCGCTGCCAACTCCGACGCACAGTTCGAGCGGATCGTCGGGTCAGCCGATTACGGCGAGGACGTCGCCCCCGGCGACTTGATCGCCCTCGGCGACCGGGATGGATTGGACGGTTCCCGCAAAGGGTGAGGTGATCTGCATTTCCATCTTCATCGCTTCCAGCACGAGCAGGACATCCCCCTCGTTGATGACCGCTCCCGGACTGGAGAGGATGTGAAGGACTCGGCCGGGCATTTCGGCGCGTACGTCCTGGCCCGATCCACCGGAGGAAGAGCCCTGTTGCGATGGAGCGTCAGCGGCTTCGAGCGCGACGGCGTAACGACGACCGTCGACCGTTGCCGAGTTGCCGTCGACGGTCAGAGCAAAGGTTCGTCCGTCGACGGTGACCGTGTAGCTCGCCGGGCCGCCGCTTGGCGTCGTTGGTTGTGTTTCCTTTTCGATCTTGCGAACACCGATTTCGCCCTCGCCTTTGAGGAAGGCGAGGCCTTTTTCTTTGCACGCTGCGGCGATGAAGATGTTTTCGTCGGATTCTTCGAGGTTGGCTTCACGAAGCTGGGCGCGAGCGGCTTCGACACCTTTGGCGGGATCCGCGTCGTTGCGTTCGAGGGGTGGTTGATCGGTCGGTTCGAGTTGGAGTTGCTCGGCCGCGATCTTCACGACTTCGGAATCGGGCGCTACCGGTGTCTTTCCGAAATAGCCCAGAACCATCTGCCCGTAGGGCTCGGCGATGCGCTCCCACGGACCGAACATCACATTGTTGAAGGCCTGCTGGAAGTAGAACTGGGAAACCGGGGTGACGGAGGTGCCAAAGCCACCCTTCCGAACGACCTCGCTCATCGATCGGATCATTTCGGGATACCGGTCCATAATGCCGTTGTCGCGCAGCATCTGCGTGTTGGCGGTGAGCGCACCGCCGGGCATTGGACTCCAGGGGATTAGGGGCTCGACGGCCGTGGCCTCGGGGGGGAGGAAGTAGTCGGCCATGCACTCTTTAAACACCTCTTCGGCCTCCCGGACCTTGTCGATGTCGATGTCGATGTCGAGATCGTAGCCCGATCCGCGCAGGGCGTGCCACATCACAAGGATATCGGGCTGGCAGGTCCCACCCGAGCAGGGCGCGAGAGACAGGTCGATGGCGTCGGCACCGGCGTCGAGGGCGGCGAGGTTGGCCTGAACGGAGATGCCCGCGGTTTCGTGCGTGTGGAAGTGAATGAAAGTGCCGTCGGGGAGGATCTGGCGTGCGCGCTTGATGGACTCGTGGACCTTCGAGGGCACGGCCGTTCCCGAAGCATCTTTGAAACAGACCGAGTCGTAGGGTATGCCGGCGTCGAGGATGCCGCGGAGGGTCTTTTCGTAAAAGTCGGCGTCGTGTGCGCCCTCACAGCCCGGCGGGAGTTCCATCAGGGTGACACAGACCTGATGTTTGAGCCCCGCTTCGACGATGCACTGACCGCTGTAGATGAGGTTGTTGACGTCGTTGAGCGCGTCGAAGTTCCGTATGGTGGTGATGCCGTGCTTCTTGAAGAGCTGCGCGTGCAGCCGAACGATGTCGCTGGACTGCGATTCGAGACCGACGACGTTCACGCCACGTGCGAGGGTCTGGAGGTTCGCGTCTTCACCGACTTTCTCGCGGAAGGCGTCCATCATGTCGAAGGCGTCTTCGTCGCAGTAGAAGTAAAGAGACTGGAATCGAGCACCGCCACCGGCCTCGAAGTAGTCGATCCCGGCGTTTTGGGCCGCTTCGAGGGCAGGCAGGAAGTCGTTGGTGAACACGCGGGCGCCGTAAGCGGACTGGAAGCCATCACGGAAGGCGGTACACATAAAGGAGACTTTTTTCACGGCTCGACTCTTGGATTGGGTGTGTTCACTTGACGAGTACGGACCAGAGGATGCCGGCTGCGATAGCCGACCCGATGACGCCGGCGACGTTGGGCGCCATCGCGTGCATCAGGAGATAGTTTTGAGGATCTTCGCGTTGCCCGATCATCTGTACGACACGGGCGGAATCCGGGACCGCCGACACGCCAGCCGCTCCGACGAGCGGATTGATCTTCTCTTTGAGGAACAGGTTCATGAATTTGGCGAAGAGCAATCCACCAGCCGTGGCGATGGCGAAGGATACGGCCCCGAGACCGAAGATGAGCAACGACTGGGGTCGAAGAAACGTGTCGGCCTGCGTACTCGCGCCGACGCTGAAGCCAAGAAGAATCGTGACGATGTCGATGAGAGACTCACGGGCCGTTTCGGCGAGGCGGTCGGTCACGCCGCTTTCCTTCATCAAGTTCCCGAAGAAGAGCATTCCGAGAAGGGCGATGGAGCCGGGGGCGATGAGGGCTGCGATCAGGAAGGCGGCGATCGGGAAGATGATGCGCTCCCGCTTGCTCGTGGCACGCGGCTCCCTCATTCGGATGAGACGTTCCTCTTTAGTCGTGAGGAGCATCATTACCGGGGGCTGGATGACCGGCACGAGCGCCATGTAGGAATAGGCCGCGATGGCGATGGCCCCGAGGAGGTGCGGCGCCAGCTTGGCTGACAGGAAAATGGCCGTCGGACCGTCGGCTCCGCCGATGATGCCGATGGCGGCGGCCTCTTCGGGTTCGAACCCGATGTAAAGAGCGCCGATCAGGGTGAGGAAGATGCCGATCTGGGCGGCGGCGCCGAGCAGGACAAGCTTGGGGTTCGACAGCATCGTCGAAAAGTCGGTCATGGCGCCGATGCCCAGGAAAATCAGGGGTGGAAAGATGCCCTGGCTCACGCCGAAGTAGATGTAGTTGAGCACGCTGCCCACGTCGTAAACACCGAGCGCCATACTCTTGATGTGGGGGATGTTGCCCACGATGACGCCGAATCCGATCGGAAGCAGGAGGAGGGGCTCGTAGTGCCGGGTAATGGCCAGGGTGATGAAGACGATGCCGATGACGATCATCACGAGGTTGCCGAGCGTCATCTGGGCAAACCCGGTCGTACCGAGAAAGTCGGTCAGCACGTTCACGACGAACCCCGTCCGGGCGCGGTTCCGCCCCTTTGGTGAAGGGCGATTCCGATGGCTGCGACGACGGCCGGATCGGCGGTGGTGTCACCGGCAGGAGCGGGGTCCGGAGGTTCGGGAAAGCGATGGCTGATCGCGGCGAGCGCCCTGGGGAGAACGGCAATGAAGCTGCTGATCAGAACGAGGGCGGAAAAAACAATGAGCATTCCAGTGATGGCAATGCTGATCCCCTGGCCGTCGACGACATTTTGGAAGTTGTATTGGAGTTCCAACGACGCTCCCACTCGAGCCCACAGCTGAAAACGAAGGGCCTAATTTACAGCCAGGCGGATCGACGGGCAAGTTTCAGGGGGCCGATGGGGGGTCTTTGGCACGTAGATCGTGCAACTCGATGGCCGGGCCGACGAGGTCGAGAAGATGGGTAGGATGGATGATAGGCTTCTGCATGTGGAAGTCGAAGAGGCGAAGTCGCGTGTCCGCTTCTTGTAGGGTCCCATCCCGTCAGAAGAACCGTCGTGAGGGCAGGGTCGACTTCCTTCATCCGTTTGGCCACCCTGTCGCCGGTCCACTCCGGCATCCCGAGATCGATGAGCGCCACGTCGAAACGTTTCTTCCCCAGGAGTTCGATGGCTTCCCAGCCGCCCCTTGCCGCTTCGACATCGTGGTAAGAATCGAGCATCGCCCTGACGACCGACCGACCGATATCCTCGTCGTCGACGACGAGTACACGGCCCCTCCGCGTAGCTGCCCGGTCCGTTTCCGTCGCTACGGGGGGCGACTCTTCCCCGTCCCAGACAGGCAGGTGAAGGGTGAATGTCGTGCCCTCGTCGGGTGTGCTCTGAAGCTCGACGCGGCCTCCCCAACTCGAGATGGTTCCGTAAACGGTCGAAAGGCCCAGCCCGGTCCCTACGTCGGCTTTTGTGGTGAAGAAGGGCTCGAACACTCGACGCTGGGTTTCTTCGTTCATTCCGATGCCCGTGTCTTGCACGATCACACGAACTTCGTTCTGATCGTGGACCGTCGTGAGGTGGATGGTACCCCCTCGTGGCATCGCGTCGATCGCGTTGAACAGGAGATTCATCACGATGTCGTGCAGACCGGATTCGGTGGCGGCGATGGGAGGTACGTCGGGCAGATCTGTGTGGACCTCGATTCGGATTCCCTGCAGCTCGGGTTCATCGTGCCATCTCGGACGCGTGGCCTGGACGACGTCTTCGATCACAGGACCCGGATCGACCGCGCGCGTGTGTTCGGCGCTGCCTTTGATCGACCGATCGAGGCGATGAATGAGGTCTCTGGCGCGTGAGGCCGAGCGATGGATGAGGCTGGCATCCTCCTTGACCTGAGGGTTGCCTGTCGTATCGCGAAGGAGGGCGGCCGGGCCGAGGATGCCGGTCAGGATGTTGTTGAGGTTGTGGCT
This sequence comes from Candidatus Latescibacterota bacterium, assembly GCA_965198115.1. Classification (GTDB taxonomy): domain Bacteria; phylum Latescibacterota; class UBA2968; order UBA2968; family UBA2968; genus UBA6620. Next base: position 6,908,878 of record OZ240241.1, read on the forward strand.
GATCCCGGCTGTCATCTCGCCTAACGCTCGCAGCCGCTCTAGACGGACGAGCTCTTGTTCGGTCTTCTTGCGATCGGTGATGTCGTATGACAAGATGTGTGCACCCACGACTTCGTCGTCTTCGATCAGTGGCGAGATACGAGCGAAATACCAGCCGTAATCACCACCTGCGACGATGGCTTTTACTTCAAGCTGTCGGTCTTTGTTGTTGTTGATGACGTCTTCGAAGGTCCTGGTCACTCGATCGCGATCCTCGGGAGCCACCAGATCTCGGAGGTCAGAGCCGATGGTCTGCTCCAGTGTTCTGCCTGGTGCCGAGTGGTTGATGAACTGAATTCGGGCATCCAGATCGACGGTGATGATGACGTCCCTGACGTTTTCGACGAGCTGACGCCACTCCCGTTCCGACTCCGACAGAGCCTCCAGGTCCGCAAGACGTGCCAGTCCGACCGAAAACAGATCGGCCACTTGTTCGAGTTCGTCCCGATCGACTTCGATGAACGCGTGTGGTTCGGTACTGTGGACGGAAACAACCCCTAAATTGAACGGCACGTCGTAGCAACTGGCGATTATGAGTCCGGCGAATTTCCTGCGGAAGCGTTCACGACCCTCACCGACGATCTCGTTGATCAGGTAGGGTTTCCGTGTTGCCCAGACACGGACCAGGTGTCGTGCTCGCCTCTGGTGGGGGGGTTGAACAAGACCCTTCCTGTCAACACGATAGGTCTCCACTTCGTGTTTGGCGGGGTCGACGACACGATGGATGGCCATCGTGTCCGCTCGGATGCCGATTTTTCGCAGCTGATCGAGGCACACACACAGGACGGTTTCAAGGTCATCGGGCCTGGCCATCTCCTGGATGACCTGGCTGATGCGAAGGAAGGCGCCCTGTCTCTGATTCTGTCGCTGGAGGAGTTGCTCCTTCGATTTTAGTTCCTCGATCGTCTTCCTATGTTCGGTAATATCCTGAAAGACTGTCACGAAGTAGCCGCGACCGGGAGAATAGGCGGAAACGGAGTACCAACGCCCGAGATGTTCAGCGTACTGCTCAAAAGACGTGGACTCTCCTGTGCTGGCAACACGGCCATAGGTCCCGATCCAATCGAAATCAGAAGCGGAAATCTGGGGGAGGACTTCCGTAACGCGACAGCCGATCAGGGCTTCCCGCTTCAATCCCGTCAGCTTTTCAAAAGCGTCGTTGACCTGGAGGAAGATGTAGTCGACCGGAACGCCGTCCGCGTCGAAGATCATCTTATGGTGAGCGGCGCCGACCGGCAGATGATCGAACAGCGTTCGGACCTGATGTTCGGAAGGAAGAGTTTGTGGGAGGTTGTGCGGCATCACGAATGTATAAAGTGAGCCGGCCCCCCCTAAAAGTCCACTCCATTTACATCCTCGAGTTGCCTTCCGATGCGCGCTCGGTTACCTTCGCTCCGTTCTGAATCTACGATGAAGACAACATAGGAGACTTCGTGGCGCGTTTGATCTGGGTAGGGATGCTGGTCGGTATTGTCGGCGGCTGTGATCTGAGAGATCAGTATGGGGCGTTCGGGGATGTCGTATTCGTGACGCCGGGTGTGTTGAATATGCGAGAGGGACCGTCGACACGGTCCGCAGTCGTACGCAGACTCGAACGTGGGCAGGAACTTGGCGTTCTGTCGCGGAACGGCAAATGGGTGAACGTGAGATTGCCAGATCGCGTCGAGGGATGGGTCCACGGCGACTACATCGGGAGTGCTGCCGACGTGCGGGCTCGTTTCGAGCGGGACCTAAAAAGTCGCAGGCCCTCACGCTCCCAGCCGGCGCGGACACGATCGCCCAGGGCGCCCACGGATGCGAAGGGGATCGGACGATCGATCGACGATCTGGGTTTGGGGCTGTGGCACGAAATCGAAGAACTGGATCCGCTCGACGGAATCGAACGCCGGATGTCTATCATCGAGGACGGTCAGCTCGTGGCGGAGTTCTGGGGGAACCCCGAGGATCTGAATCGTGCAACGCTGCTGGTGAGGGTGCGTGGCGAGGATGTTGACCTGGACAGGAACGCGGGGATCGCGCGACTATTCGTTCGGAATGCAATGCCCGGGCTGGATCGAGACAATGCGTGGATGCACGCCAAGCTGCTCGAACTGTCGAGCAAGGATGTGGGTGAGGGCACGCTCAAGACAACACACCGGCAGGTGAGCTTTTACTTCATCAAGGCGCTGGGTAGCGTCCGTATTACGGTGGAAACTCCGTCTGTGTAGATGCGGCCACGGTCTGGACGTGAACAGGGGGACGATCCTCAGGATCGTCCCCCTTTGCTATGCCGGCGGGCAAATTGATCGGGCAATGAATTACTTTTTCTCGGCTGGCTCCTCATCGACGACCTCGAAATCAGCGTCGACAGCGCCTTCCTTCTTATCGTCCGAAGTCTGACCCGGGTCGCCCTCCGATGGTCCTGGCCCCGCCTCGGGGTCTGCACCCGGGGGTGGCTGTTCGGCCGAAGCCTGCTGGTAGAGCTCGCTTGCCACCTGGTGCCACGTTTGTGTCAAGGCGTCGGTCGCGGATTTGATCTCGTCGGAGTTTTCGCCTTTCAGCACTTCCTTCACCTTGTCGACGGCGCCCTGGACCTGTGTCCGTGCGTCGTCACTGATCTTTTCCTTCATTTCTTCGAGCTGCTTCTCGGTCTGGTAGACCTGCTGGTCGGCCTGGTTGCGGACTTCGATCGACTCACGTCGCGACTTGTCTTCGGCCGCGTGTGACTGTGCATCGTTGACCATCTTGTCGATCTCTTCGTCGGACAAACCGGACGAAGCCTCGATCCGGATGTTCTGCTCTTTCTCGGTGGCCTTGTCTTTGGCGGAAACGTTCATAATGCCGTTCGCGTCGATGTCGAAACTGACCTCGACCTGTGGCATCCCGCGTGGAGCAAGTGGAATGCCGTCGAGATGAAAGCGTCCGATCGTGCGGTTATCGACGGACATTTCGCGTTCGCCTTGGAGGACGTGAATCTCCACGGACGTCTGATTGTCCGCGGCTGTTGAAAAGACCTCGGTCTTTTTCGTTGGAATCGTGGTATTCCGATCGATGAGCTTGGTCATCACACCGCCGAGGGTTTCGATCCCCAGCGAAAGTGGTGTGACGTCGAGGAGAAGTACGTCGGTCACGTCGCCGGCGAGCACACCGGCTTGAATCGCGGCACCGATGGCGACGACTTCGTCGGGGTTCACGCCGCGATGCGGCTCTCTTCCGAAGAGGGTTTGGACCAGGTCCTGAACCTTCGGGATGCGAGTGGATCCACCGACGAGGATGACTTCGTCGATATCCGAGGGCGAAAGCCCCGCGTCCCTAATCGCCTGTTCACACGGTCCTTTGGTCCGTTCGATCAGACCGTCGACGAGCTGCTCGAACTTGGCGCGCGTCAAAGACAGGTTCATGTGCTTCGGACCCGATGCGTCGGCTGTGATGAACGGGAGGTTGATTTCGGTCTGCATCGAGGAAGAGAGCTCACACTTGGCTTTTTCGGCCGCTTCTTTGAGCCGCTGAAGCGCCATCGGATCCTGACGAAGGTCGATCCCGTTCTGCGACTGGAACTCGTCGGCCAACCAATCGATGACGGCCTGGTCGAGGTCGTCACCACCGAGGTGCGTGTCGCCGTTCGTCGACTTGACTTCGAACACACCGTCGCCCAGTTCGAGGATGGAGATATCGAACGTTCCGCCACCGAGGTCGTAGACGGCGATTTTCTCGTCTGATTTCTTGTCCAGACCGTAGGCCAGCGCAGCAGCCGTGGGCTCGTTGACGATGCGCTCGACCTCGAGACCGGCGATCTTGCCGGCGTCCTTGGTTGCCTGCCGCTGGGCATCGTTGAAGTAAGCTGGTACCGTGACGACGGCCTTGTCGATCTTCTCGCCCAGGTAGTCTTCGGCGGTCTGCTTCATTTTTTGAAGGACCATCGCCGAAATTTCGGGTGGTGTGTAGGATTTGTCGGCAAGCTTGACAGAAGCGAGGTTCCCGGTTCCGGTTTCGACGGTGTAGGGGACCTCTCTGATCTCGGATCCGACTTCGTCGTGGCGGCGGCCCATGAATCGCTTGATAGAGAAGACCGTGTTCTGCGGGTTCGTTACGGCCTGTCGTTTTGCCACCTGACCGACGAGCCGCTCACCGTCGCCCGCGAAAGCGACGACGGATGGTGTCGTCCGATCTCCTTCGCTATTTGGAATCACGACAGGATCGCCTCCCTCCATAACGGCGACGCACGAGTTTGTCGTGCCGAGGTCGATCCCGATCACTTTCGCCATTTTCCACTCCCTTCGGTAAGTCGAAGCCGTGGCCTGTCGCTCAGGCGGCCTCTTTTTTCTTTTGGGTGTCGAACTCGACTGTCCGACTCCGCTGAAAGAAGCAAGCGATACGCCATAAAAATAAAATCGTATAAGCCATTTATAGTTAGATAGTTGAGAATATATTCCGATTGCAACGCTATACCGGGATCGATGCCATAATGGCACCTAGGGTGCCTATATGACACTATTTTGTTCATAGAAACAGCGAGGTCCCTGACAGATGGTCCTCGCTGTTTATTCAAAGGACGGAGGGATCAGGCAGCCTTGACGGCTTGGACAACCGCTTCGGCGGCCTCCTTGAGTTCCATCGCGACGGTGAATTCGAGGCCGGATTCCTTGAGAATGGTTGCGCCCTCTTCCGCGTTGGTGCCCTGGAGCCTGATGACGATCGGGACACTCACTTGGAGGTCCCCTAACGCTTCGACTACGCCCTGCGCCACTCGATCGCAACGGACGATTCCGCCGAAGATGTTGATGAGCACCGCCTTGACGTCGTCGTCGGAGATGAGAATTCGAAAGGCGCTTCGCACACGCTCGACGTTCGTTCCCCCGCCGACATCCAGAAAGTTGGCCGGTGAGGACCCGGCGTATTGGATAATGTCCATCGTGGCCATCGCAAGGCCCGCGCCATTGACCATACAGCCGACTTCGCCGTCGAGCTTGATGTAGTTGAGTTCATACTTCGAGGCTTCGACCTCGAGAGCATCCTCCTCGTCGAGGTCACGAAGTTCCTCAAGGTTCTTGTGCAGGTAGAGGGCATTGTCGTCGATGTTGATCTTGGCGTCGAGTGCGATGAGGTGATTGTCTCCAGTGACGACGAGGGGGTTGATCTCGAAGAGGCTGCTGTCGGTCGCCTCGAAAGCCTTGGCGAGAGCGAGGATGAGACGTCCGCCGTCCCTGAGGGCGTCTCCCTCGAGCCCAAGACCGAAGGCGAGACGACGAGCCTGGAAAGACTGCATCCCGACGGCCGGATCGATCGTTTCTTTGAGGATCTTTTCGGGCGTTTCCGCTGCAACCTGTTCAATGTCCATTCCGCCGGCTTGAGAAGCCATCACGACGAGCTTCGAAGTGGCGCGGTCGAGGACGATGCCCAGATACAGTTCACGATCGATGTCGGTCGCTTCCTCGATCAGGACCTGTTTGACCTTCTGGCCTTCGGGTCCCGTCTGGTGTGTCACGAGTTGCATACCGAGGATGTCGTTGGCGTGCTGCTCGGCTTCGGCGGAATCATCGGCCAGCTTGACGCCCCCACCTTTCCCGCGACCACCCGCGTGGATCTGGGCTTTGACGACGACCTTGCCGCCGAGCTCGTCTGCTGCGGATCGGGCATCCGAAGCTGCCGTGACGACCTTGCCAGTCGGGACAGGCACGCCGAATGATTTAAGGACCTCTTTGGCCTGGAATTCGTGAATTTTCATCGATTTTTCCTCGCGCAGACAGGGGAACCGGGCACACCGATCAGAACGACAACCGGAAGATAGGGGTGGCCAGTGGGATGGCCAAATGCTTCAGGTGCGGAGGTCCTTCCCAGTCATTTCACCAGGTTGATCGATACCCATCATGCCGAGGAGGGTCGGGGCGACGTCGCAGAGCGAGGCGCCGACGCGCAGAGATTCATCGAAATCGGGATCGACAAGGACGAAGGGGACTTCGTTGGTCGTGTGGGCGGTGTGTGGGTCGCCCGTTTCGTAGTGGATCATCTGTTCGGCGTTGCCGTGATCGGCGGTGACGATGGCCCGACCGCCGACGTCGTGGATCGCTTCGAGCACTCGGGCCAGGCACGCGTCGACCGTGGATACGGCGGTGATAGCGGCGTCGAGGACACCCGTGTGGCCGACCATATCGGGGTTCGCGAAGTTGCAGATGGCGGTGTCGTGGTCGCCGTTCTTGATGGCCGCGATGAGACGATCGGCGACTTCGGGCGCGCTCATCTCGGGTTTGTGGTCATAGGTCGGTACGTCTTTGGGGGACGGGACGAGGATTCGGTCTTCGCCGGCGAAAGGTTCTTCGCGCTGCCCGTTGAAAAAGAAGGTGACGTGGGCGTATTTTTCGGTTTCCGCGATGCGAAGCTGCCGCTTACCTATCCTGCTGATCTTTTCGCCTAAGATCATCGGCATCTCCTGGGAGAGGACGTCGGGGGGATAGGCGATGCCGTCAACCGGGACGTCCTGCTCATACCGTGTCAGGGTCGCGTAGTGGACGTCGGGCCGCTTGCGGCGGTCGAACCCGTCAAAGTCGGCGAGGGTGAATGCGCGCGTGAGCTGACGCGGTCGATCGCCCCTGAAATTGAAGAAGATGACCGAATCGCCGTCGTCGATCGTGGCGACAGGGTGACCCGCGTCGTCGACGATGGCGATCGGGTCGACGAATTCGTCGGTGACGCTTCGGCGGTAGGAGGCTTCGATGGCGCCGATCGGATCGGTGGCCGATTCGCCTTCACCAAGGGTGAGGAGATCGTAAGCCCGCTGCGTTCGCTCCCATCGCCTGTCCCGGTCCATCGCATAGTAACGGCCGCATATGCTTGCGACTCTGCCGACTCCGATCTCGTGGGTCGATTCGATGAGTTCACGAACACGGACGCTACCGCTGGTTGGTGGCGTGTCACGCCCGTCGAGTAAAGCGTGAAAGAAGACGGCCTCCTTGTCGAGACCCCGCTGGGCGGCCATTTGCAGGAGACCTAAATAGTGCGTCGGCCACGAGTGCACGCCGCCGTTGGAGACGAGGCCGATGAGGTGGAGCCTTTGACCGGTTTTGACGCGATCGATGGCGGCTGCGAGGGCGTCGTTGGTGAGGAAGCTGCCGTCGTCGATGCGCTCTTCGATGTAAGCCATTGCCTGGGTGACCACGCGTCCCGCCCCGAGGTTCAGGTGTCCGACCTCGGAATTTCCCATCAGTCCCCTCGGTAGTCCGACGTGGTGTCCAGAGGTGATGAGGGTCGTCGTGGGATAATCGGATGAGATGCGGTCCATCGTCGGGGTGTCGGCGATGGCGACGGCATTGTGGTCGGGGTTCGGATTGAGACCCCAGCCATCGAGGATGATGAGAGCGGTGAGGGGACGTTTGGGCATACTGTTTCACTCGGAAGCGCAAAGAACGGCCCGTGGCCGTATCCAATAGAGGCCAGAAGTCTGAGGTCAGGGAAGTTTCAAAAAATACGGGCTCGACCCTGGCGAGGCGAGGATTTCAAACTACGTGAGGGCGTCTGCGATCTTTTCGATCTCCCGACTGAGCGAGGCGTGGAATCCTTGAACGATTGGGCGCGCCCAGGTACGGCTCCGACCGACCAGACTGATCGGTCTCGTCAGCCCGGGTTCTGGGAAGCGGATGAGGTGTCGCTGGTCGATCCCGAGCGACCGCGCGATGCCGAGGGGGACCAGACCGTGGGCCAAGCCCGCCTTGGCGATCTGTGTGATGCAGGCGAACGACTGCAGGGTTCGCTCGACGACGACGCGAAACTTCCATCGAGAGGCGTGTGCACGCAACCGTCTTTCGAGGTATCGCCACGTGGAGGCGTGCGGCTCGATAGTTAGTACCGGCAGGGTTTCCTCGAGTTGGAAGGTCTTGAGTCCGGCGGGGACGATGACCATCGGCTCGTGCAGGATGATTTCGGATTTGAGTTCGGGGGTTTCGCCAGATTCTCCGGCGCAGAGCGCGAGCATATATTCTCCCGACCGAACGTGGTCGAGTGCGACAGGGCTGCGGTGTGCGTTCAATCCGATTTCGAGGTCGGGCACGTTGCGTTGGACCTGGTAGAGAACACGCGCACCCCAGGAGGCCAGGATCGATTCGGAGACGCCGATGACGAGTCGTTCGCCGGTCGTCGGCCCACCCTGGTCGAGCGCGTCCTTGAGGGCGGCCATGAATGGGGAGGTTTTGTCGAGCAGGTTCTCGCCGGCGGGGGTCAGACGAACGCCGCGACCGGCCGGCTCCACGAGTCGGAGATTAAGCCCCCTTCCAAAGCCGCAATGCGCTTGCTGACCGCAGATTGGGTGATGCGGAGTCGTGTGGCTGCGCTGGTCATCGTGCCGAGGTCGGCGAGCGCGGCGAGCGCTTCCAGGTTGGCGATCACGGGGCTGTCCTTTCATTCTACTTTGGAATATGCATTAGTCGAATCATTCGCTTTTATAATGGATTAATATGGCTACATTGACACGCAAGAGAAAGTGAATTAACAATAAGGGCGTGCGGCGATCCGGTCGCCGGTCATACGCGGGGGCGATACCTGAGAGGATGACGAGATGAGCGAAATCAAAAACACATTCGGCGCGGAAGCGACGCTGGACACGCAGGGCGGGTCGGTCAGGATCTACCGGCTCGATGTGTTCGATTCGATCGATTCTCTGCCCTACAGTATCAAGGTGTTGGCTGAAGCGGGGCTTCGGAACCTCGATGACTATCAGGTGACGGCTGCCGATGTCGAACGGATTGCGAATTGGGATCCGTCAGATCCGACGCAGGAAGAGATTCCGTTCAAGCCCGCCCGCGTCGTGCTTCAGGATTTCACGGGTGTGCCGTCCCTCGTCGATTTGGCGGCGTTGCGGTCGGCGATGGATCGATTGGGGGGCGACCCCCGTAAGATCGAGCCGCTGATTCCGTCGGACCTGGTGGTGGATCATTCGGTGCAGGTCGATCGTTTTGCCTCGCCGGATGCCCTGCAACAGAACGCGGAGATCGAATTCGAGCGAAACAACGAGCGTTACGAGTTTTTGCGATGGGGGTCGAACGCGTTCGAGAGTTTCCGCGTTGTTCCCCCGGCGACGGGTATCGTGCATCAGGTGAATCTCGAATACCTGGCGAAGGGCGTGATGAAGCGTGACGGCATCGCGTTTCCCGACAGTCTTGTCGGTACCGATTCACACACGACGATGATCAACGGGTTGGGCGTCCTCGGATGGGGAGTCGGTGGCATCGAGGCCGAGGCGGTGATGCTGGGGCAGCCGATCTATATGCTGGCCCCCGAGGTGATCGGGTTCAAGCTGCAGGGCGAACTGCCAGAGGGCGCGACAGCGACCGATCTGGCCCTGATGGTGGTTCAGATGCTGCGTGAAAAGGGTGTCGTTGGAAAATTCGTGGAGTTCTATGGATCGGGGTTGTCGGCAATGTCTCTGGCAGATCGAGCGACGATCGCGAATATGGCGCCCGAGTACGGCGCGACGATGGGTTTCTTCCCGACAGACGACGAAACGCTTCGCTATCTCGAGCGAACGAGTCGGTCACCTGAAGAAATTGATCTGGTCGAGCGATACACGAAAGAGCAAGGTCTGTTCCGGACGGACGACATCCCGGAACCAGGGTTCACGGACACGCTCGAGTTGGATCTGAGTCACGTCGAGCCGAGTCTGGCAGGCCCCAAACGTCCACAGGATCGCATTCCGTTGAGCGATATGCGTGGGGGCTTCGAGGATGCGCTGGAGGCGCCCGTCGGGAACAGCGGTTTCGGTCTCAACGCCGCGGAGCGAACCCGATCCGTCGACGTCTCGCTCGATGGTAACGAGGCGGCGATCGGACACGGTGCCGTTGTGATCGCGGCGATCACGAGTTGCACCAACACGAGTAATCCGTCGGTGATGGTCGCGGCTGGCTTGCTGGCGAAGAATGCGGTTGAGAGAGGCCTTTCTGTGCCAGCCTACGTGAAAACGAGCCTGGCGCCGGGGTCGCGGGTGGTGACGGATTACCTGGATCGCGCGGGGTTGACGGGCGACCTGGAGGCGCTCGGTTTCCACACGGTGGGTTATGGATGCACGACGTGCATCGGGAACAGCGGTCCCCTCCCCGGGCCGGTCGTCGAGGCGATCGACGAGGGCGATCTCGTTGCGGCTTCGGTTCTGTCGGGGAACAGAAACTTCGAAGGACGAGTGAATCCACACGTGAAGGCGAACTATCTGGCGTCGCCTCCGCTGGTCGTAGCCTATGCGATCGCGGGGCGCGTCGATATGGATCTCGTGAGAGAACCGTTGGGCGAAGGACGGGACGGGCCCGTGTACCTCCGTGATCTCTGGCCGACACAAGAGCAGATTTCGGAGACGGTGGCGCAAGCACTGCAGCCGGAGATGTTCGCGGGTCGATACGGCAACGTTTTCGACGGGAATGAGATGTGGAACGCCATCGGGGGTCAGGAGGGCGATCTCTACGGTTGGAATACGTCGAGTACCTACGTGCAAGAGCCGCCGTTCTTCCAGGACCTGTCTGCGGAACCGGAATCGGTCGCGGACATTTCCGGCGCGCGTGTGCTGGCTATGTTGGGTGATTCGGTGACGACGGATCACATTTCGCCGGCCGGCAGCATCGCCGTCGACAGCCCTGCGGGTCGTTACCTGATCGATCAAGATGTCGAGCCGAAGGATTTCAACTCCTATGGTTCGCGTCGGGGCAATCACGAGGTCATGATGCGCGGGACCTTCGCGAACATCCGCATTCGAAACCTGCTTGCCCCCGGGACCGAGGGTGGGGTGACGCGTCATCTGCCGAGCGGCGAAGAGATGAGCATTTACGATGCAGCTATGCGCTACGTGGATGAAGGCGTTCCCGTGATCGTGATAGCCGGGAAGGAATACGGGACGGGGTCATCGAGGGACTGGGCGGCGAAAGGCCCGGCGTTACAGGGTGTACGGGCGGTGATCGCCGAAAGCTTTGAACGGATCCACCGCAGTAACCTGGTCGGAATGGGCGTGCTGCCGCTTCAGTTCAAGGATGGGGAAAACCCATCGTCCCTCGGGTTGGATGGGACAGAGACTTTCGAAATTTCGGGCATCGCAGGCGATGCGTTGCATCCTCTCCAAGACGCGACCGTGGTAGCGCGCGGCAAAAGCGGCGACACGACGTTCACGGCAACCGTGCGGATCGACACACCTGTGGAGGTGGATTATTACCGTAACGGCGGGATCCTTCACACGGTGCTGAGGAATTTTTTGAAGAGTTAGGCGTGGTGGACCAAACAGAAGGAGCCCTCTCCGAATGATTGAGAGGGCTCCTTCTGTTTTAAGCCCAAATCAACACTCGGAACTCGTTATTCGGCACTCGGAACTGGGGTTTTCCAAGAAAGTGGCCCCGGGGCCACTTTTAAGAGATAGAAACGAGTGCCGAATTCGGAGTACTGAGTTTTGAGTTTCGAGGGGCCAATTGCTGGGCTGGATGGTACGACCACGTTGCCCTGGGGCGGATGCAATCCGCCCTTACGGCAATTGGACTCGCGCGAGGGCTTCGCCCTATTTCTTTTTGGCGAAGGATTTCGCGTTGATGTCGTACTTCTTCAACTTCTGGTGGAAATTCTGCCAGGCGATGCCAGCCATCTTGGAGGCGTGGGTGATGTTGCCCCCGGTCTTGGTGAGAACCTCTTTGATGTAGATCTGTTCGAACGATTCACGTGCCTCTTGAAGGGAGAGATGGGAATAGCTCGCGGCTTCTTCGATGAGCGTGGCTTTCCCCTCCTGGAGCGCGGTTGGCAGATCCATAAGGTCGATTACGTCTTCCTGGCAGAGGGCGACAGCCCGCTCGATGACGTTTTCGAGTTCACGCACGTTGCCTGGCCAATCGTGGCGGATCAGGCTGTTCATCGCCTGTTCCGTGATCGCCCTCGCTTCACAGTCCTGCGGCCGATGCTTTTCGAGAAAGTGGTGGACGAGCAGGGGAATGTCATCGCGACGCTCCCGCAGCGCCGGGAGATGGAGCTGGATGACGTTCAGCCGGTAGAAGAGGTCTTCGCGAAATCTCCCTTTCTCGACTTGCTCCTCCAGATTCCGGTTGGTCGCGGCGACGAGGCGGACATCGGTTTTGATTGGCGTCGTCGACCCGACGCGGATGAACTCCTTCTCCTGAAGGACGCGTAGGAGACGCACCTGCGCAGCCAGACTCATCTCGCCGACCTCGTCCAGAAACAGCGTGCCACCGTTCGCCGCTTCGAAGTAGCCGATCTTCTGTGCGGTTGCTCCCGTGAACGAGCCCTTTTCGTGACCGAACAGCTCGCTCTCGAGCAGCTCCTCCGGAATCGACGCGCAGTGGAGCGCGAAGAATCGACTTTCCTTACGCGGGCAGTTGAGGTGTACGGCACTGGCGATCAGTTCCTTCCCGGTCCCCGTTTCTCCCGTGATCAGCACGGTGCTGTCGGTCGGGGCGATCCGTTTGACGAGGTCGAACACTTCGGCCATTGCCGTGCTCTTGCCGATGACACCTTCGAAGTCCCCTCCCACGAGGACCTGAATATGATGCAGTTGCTTTTCGACAGCCCTGTGTTCGACGGCTTTCTGAATCCGAAGGTCGACCGCTTCGGGGGTAGATGGTTTTTCGAGATAGTCGTAGGCACCGAGACGACCGGCCTCGACGGCGCTTTCGATGCCGCCTTGCCCGGTGAGCATAATGACGATCTGGTCGGGTCGAACTTTTCTTATCTGCTGGAGGGTTTCGATGCCGTCCATTCCCGGCATCCGAATGTCGAGCAGGACGACGTCGAACGATCGGTCCTCGATCTCAGTCAAGGCCTGCTTTCCGCCCGCGGCGATCGTGACGCCGTAGTCTTTGAGCTCTAGCCCGATCTTGAAGCTTTCGAGCAGGTTGGGTTCATCATCGACGATGAGGATGTTCTGTTTTGACACGATGACCTCAGCCTGTGGGAGGATCAGCTCGGTCCAGGGCTCGCTTTTTGAACGCGAGCAGCGTGATGACGATAAAGATGACGAACCAGCACACGCCAAGCCACGTTATTCGAGTGGCGCGCGCGCGTCTGGTTCGGGCGATTTCCTCGACTGCGCGTTCAACCGTTTGAACCGCCTTCTGTGCCGTCGCTTCAATCGCCTCTCCGTCGAGCCCGTGCCAGACGAGCCGGGCCTGGATATATGTAGCGTGACCGGTTTGGACGAGGCCTTCGGCCCTTCTGACGTCGAGTCCGGCGCTTCGAGCCTGCTCAACAGACTGACGCGCGTTGATCAGTCCAGCTCTGACGATTTCGAATCGATCGCCGACGGACTGACCGAACACGAACTCGGCAGACGCCTCGTCGTGGCACGTCCGACACGCGGGTTCGACAACGGTCACGGTTGGGTGCAGGACGGCGTGGTTGCTGTGGCACGAGGCACAGGCGAGGTCGCCGCTCTTTTCGAAGGCGGCGTGGTGCGGACCGGTGACAAAGTGCTCCATCGGGCCGATGTGGCACTCACCGCAGACGAGGGATCGGTACGTCTTGCTGGCCGCCTCGTTGACGGGCGCGATGCCGTGAATGCCGTGGCAGTCGATGCAGACCGCCTCGGCTTTGCCCGACGCCCAGTGGACGCTTTTCCCATAATCGGTTTCTACTTTCGGGTGACACTCTCCGCAGACGGCGGGGATCGCGTTGCGAGCGATCGCGGCCTTCGTCGTGTCGGTATGACAGTCGACGCATTCAAAATAGCCGTGCACGCCGTCGTAGAAGGCCTGTTCCGTTTCGCGAGGCAGGGGATCCAGGGCCGCCGCGGGTGCGGGCACCAGCGCTAGGCTGGCAACGAGGAACCACGTGTTCATTTCGCTCGCTCTTCCGGGAGGACGGCCGTTGGCCAGCCTTTCGCGCTGAACCGATAGGTTGTCCCGAAGAGGTTTCGTTCGGTTTCTGAAAGATGGCCGAGCACTCCGAGCGCGAGCGTGACGACGACGAAACCCGTGGCTACCCCGAGTGCGACCGGGCGCTTGCGGGGGTGTCGCTCGGGCGATCGGTCGAGAAAGGGCAGCAGAAAGATCAGCACGGCGGCGACACCCGGAATCCCGACGGCGATCGGCTCGGGCAAATACTTGAGTAGCTGGAACATCGGGAGAAAATACCACTCGGGTTTGATGCCATCGGGCGTGTTGAACGGGTCCGCGCGATCGGTCGGCATCAACGGGTAGAGGATGGCGAGCGTGAGGAGCAAACCGAGTGCGGCGTAAGCGACGATGCTTTCTTTCAGTACGTGATTCGGAAAGAAGGGTTTGCCACCCCCGGCTTGGAGCTGCTGTCGGGTCGGCTCTGGCTCGTCCGTGCGCGACAGGGGGGCGGTTCCCTGGATACGGATGAGTATCAAATGGATGCTGACCGCCCCGACGAACAGGACGGGCAGCACGGCTACGTGGACAACGAAAAACCTGCCCAGGGTGGCTTCACCCACTTCGGTCTGTCCGCGCATCAGTTCGCGAACGAGGGGTCCCACGACGGGCATCGATCCGGGCGCTTCGGTCCCGACGGTCGTGGCCCAAAAGGCCAGTTGGTCCCAGGGGAGCAGGTAGCCGGTAAACCCGAACCCGAACACGATCCCGAGAAGCACCGTGCCGAACAGCCAGGTGATCTCACGAGGTCGTTTGTAGGCGCCGTAGACGAAGGTCTTCACCATATGAATGAGGACGGTGAGCACCATCAGGTTCGCGCCCCACACGTGGATCTGTCGTACGAACCAGCCAAAAGGCACCGTGTCGTGGATGAAGAGCACGCTGTTGTAAGCGTCACGGACGGTCGGTTTGTAATAGACCATCATCAGGATCCCGGTGATGGCCTGCAGGAGAAACAGAAAGAGCGCGAGCGATCCGAGGGTGTATAGAACGTTGGCGTGCCGGGGAACAGGCTTGCGAAGGTTCTCCGCCAGGGTGGCGAGGAGCGGGCGAATGGAGACGCGGTCGTCCAGCCATTGGACAAGAGGCTCGAGACGGTTCATGCCAGACGTATCCGATCGTCCCGAACCTGGATCGGGACGGGTGTGATGTCCTCGGGAGGCGGG
The DNA here is from genome assembly GCA_965198115.1 of Candidatus Latescibacterota bacterium. Lineage (GTDB taxonomy): Bacteria > Latescibacterota > UBA2968 > UBA2968 > UBA2968 > UBA6620. The sequence continues at coordinate 6,923,912 of OZ240241.1, forward strand.
CCCGCGACGACACGGCCTTCGAGATCGAACCGACCTCCGTGGCACGGGCACTCGATCGTTTCGCGACGGTCACTCCACCGGACGACACACCCCAGGTGGGGGCAGACTGCGGTGAAAGCCAGCCATTGACCGTTCTTCCGGATCACGAGGGTCGGTCGGCCGGCGAGACGCCCGACTACGCCCGTTCCCTCGATGACGTCGGCGGGTAGAATGGGATCGCCGTTCGGATCCTCGAAGGTGTTCGAACCCAATCGGGATGCCTTGAGCGGCGTGAGGTAGGCAAAGATCGGGGCCACGAAACCGATGACGGATGCGACGAGGCTGAAGCTCAGGAGGATGGTCAGAACGTCCCGTCTCTGTGCGGTCACGACTCGAGTCCTCGCAGTGAGGGTTCCAGACACAGAAAAGCGTCGAACCGGCTCGCATTCGACGCTCTAATATAACGCTCGACCGGAGTGTTTGTTTCAGAGTTGCAGGCGGGAGACGCTGTCGCGGATGCCGTCGGCGGACGCGTGAAGGGCAGCAGCTTCCACGCTCGTCAGACCGATTTCGATGATGTGCTCGACGCCGGAAGCCCCGAGCTTGACGGGGACGCCGACGAAGAGGTCGTGAATGCCATACTGGCCCGTCAACCAGGCGGCGCACGGTAAAATCCGCTTCTTGTCGCGAACGATGGCTTTGACCATTTCGGTGATGGCCGATGCGGGGGCGTAGAAGGCGCTGCCGGTTTTGAGATGGCCGACGATTTCGGCGCCTCCGTCCCGTGTGCGTTGAACGATTCGGTCGATGGCGGCCGCGTCGAGGAGTTCGGCGATCGGGATGCCGGCGACGGCCGTGTAACGAGGGAGCGGGAGCATTGCGTCGCCGTGACCGCCGAGCACGAAGGCGGTGATGTCCTCGACGGACACGTCGAGCTCGCGGGCGAGGAAGTATCGGTATCGGGCGGTGTCGAGGATGCCGGCCATCCCGACGACGCGTTCGGGGCTGAAGCCCGACCGCTTGTAGGCGACGTAGGCCATCGCGTCGAGCGGGTTGGTAACGACGATGAGGATGGAACCGGGCGCGTAGCGAGCGACGTCTTCGCTCACTTTGCCGACGATGTCGGCATTCGTGGTGAGGAGATCGTCCCGGCTCATACCGGGTGTGCGTGCAATGCCGGCGGTTACGATGACGATGTCGGCGCCCGTCAGGGCCGTGGCATCGTTCGTTCCGGTAATGAGGGTGTCGAATCGCTCGACCGGCGACGACTGGGCGAGGTCGAGCCCCTTACCCTGAGGAATCCCTTCGGCAACGTCGAGTAAAACGACTTCGCGGCCCAGCTCACTCTCTGCGATGTGCTGGGCCGCGGTGGCTCCTACGTTGCCCGCGCCTACGACGGCGATTTTCACGCGGACCTCGTTAGATGATGGCGATTAGCTCGAGTCAGGATGCCTTTGCGTAGACGCTGACTTTTTTCTTCGACTTGCCGACGCGCTCGAACGTCACGACGCCGTCGATGACGGCGAACAGCGAATCGTCCTTGGCACGTTTGACGTTGTCTCCTGGATGAATGCGTGTTCCTCGCTGGCGGATGATGATGCTCCCCGACGACACGAATTCGCCCCCGAACGCTTTGACGCCGAGTCGTTGACCCTGGCTGTCGCGTCCATTTCTGGAGCTGCCGACGCCTTTTTTGTGTGCCATTGCCGATTCCTCTGCGGTGCTCAGGCGGAGATCTTGTCGATCTGGAGATCGGTGTAGGGTTGCCGGTGCCCGTTCTTCCGACGGTAGCCTTTTCGTCTCTTCATTTTGAAGACGATGACCTTCTTGTCTCTGCCGTGATCGAGCACACTGGTTTCGACCGTTGCGCCATCGACGGTCGGCGCCCCGATTCGGGTGCCGCTGTCGTCGGAAACGAGGAGGACATTGTCGAGCGTGACCTTGCTCCCGGGTTCACCTTCGAGCTTTTGGACTCGGATTTTGTCGCCCTCTTGTACCTTGAGCTGACGACCTCCGACCTGGACTACCGCATACATACCTATGGTGCCTCCGAGCTGGTGCTGTGCCCCTCTGAACGGTCCGACCAAAGAGGTATAAGGCTATCCAAAACAGGCGTTTCAGTCAAGATTTAAATTCTTTTGTGATATCCTGCTTTCTCTTTCGCGAGTAGATCCTGTAGTCGTCGGCCTGGATACCGGAGTCGGATTCGACGTTGAGCCAGACGCGCGTCGACTTTCGCATCCGTTTGAGACGTTCCTTCCGATTCTCGAGCAGGTATTCGCTCAGCACCGGGTTGACCATCACGGTCAGACGTCGCTCGATCGAGGCGGCGCGGCTGCGCTTGAGCCAACGCTCGATCTCCGACAGGGTGGTTTCCTTGCTCACGACGCGCCCCGTGCCGCTGCAGTGCGGACACTGTTCGCTGTAGGTGAACATCAGGCTGGGTCGAACGCGCTGCCGCGTCATTTCCATCAGCCCGAATTCACTGATTTCGGACACACGCGGGCGGGAACGGTCGCGACGCAAAGCCTGGCGGAACTCGTCTTCGACCCGACGCCGATTCTGTGGCAGCATCATGTCGATGAAGTCGATGACGATGATGCCACCCATATCCCGCAATCGGATCTGACGCGCGATCTCATTGGCGGCTTCGAGGTTGGTCCGGAGGACGGTTTCTTCCTGGTTCTTCCGGCCGACGTAGCGACCGCTGTTGACGTCGATGGCGACGAGCGCTTCGGTGTGATCGATGACGAGGTAGCCACCGCCGCGGAGCCAGGCCTGGCGTTGGGCAGCCTTCTGGATCTCGTCTTCGATGCCGTGCGCGTCGAATATGGGACGACGATCGCTGTAGTATTCGACTTTATCGCGAAGGTGTGGAGAAACGCCCTTGAGATACCGGAGGATCTTTTTGTATTCCTGTTTGGAGTCGACGACGACCCGATCGACATCGTCGGTGAAGAGATCCCGGACCATACTGGAAGTCATGGCCATTTCTTTGTGGAGCAGCGACGGTGCGCCGTTTTTCAAAGCGTCTTTTTCGATTCGGCGCCACATCGCCACGAGCTCCTTCAGGTCGCGGCTGAACTCGCGCTCGCCCTTGCCGTCGGCTTCGGTACGGACGATGACCCCGACTCCGTCGGGTTTGATGCGTCGCCCCAGGTCTTTGAGACGGCGTTTTTCGCCCCAATTGGTGATTTTGCGAGAAACACCGACCTTCCCACCACCCGGAACGAGTACCATAAAACGCCCGGCGATGGAGGGCACGCCCGTGACTCTCGACCCTTTCGTCCCGATCGGCTCCTTTTTGATCTGGACGATGTGGTCCTGGCCCTTTTTAAGGACTTCCTCGATCGGGAAGACCGGCTGGCCCCTGGAATTCGTACGGTAGTCGATCTCTTCGAGTGTCTCTTCGTCGAGTTCGACCATCGATCCGGGCGATCCGGGCAGGTCGGACACGTGGAGAAAGGCGCTTTTCTCGAGACCGATGTCGACGAAGGCGGCCTGCATACCGGGCAGAACGGCCGTTACCTTGCCGTGATAGATGTCGCCGACCATCCGCTCGCTGTCGGATCGTTCGACGAGGATTTCTACGAGGCGATCGTCTTCGAGGATGGCGATTCGCGATTCTTGTGAAGCTACATTGATGAAAATTTCTGTTTTCAAACGACTTACAACTCCTTCGGTAAATGGCTGCCCCTGAAATACTTATACGCTTACTAATAAGAAAGGGTTCGAGAATCGACAAGTTGGCATCAGGATGGGACGGCACGCCGAGGGAAGATGGTGATTTCTTCGACGATGGCCCGTTCCGGGAGACGGGCGACCATCAGGGCGGCGTCCGCCACATCTTCTGGTTGAAGGGCGGCCCGGCGCTTGGCGTCGGACACGGGGACGGGTCTGTGATCTAGTATGGGGGTGTCGACCTCGCTTGGATAGATACAACAGGCTCGGATGCCCGACTCGCGAAACTCGGCGTTGATCGATTGGGTGAGGGCGGCCATCCCGAACTTGGAAGCGCTGTAGGCCACACCGCCGATCGTGCCGGCCCGTTTTCCAGCCATCGATGCGATGTTGATGACGAGACCGTCGGTTTGTGTCTCGAAGTGCGGGAGTGCGGCTTTGAAGCAGTTGTAAGCTCCCGTCAGGTTGATTTCGATGACGCGATCCCATTGTTCGGGAGGCATGTCGGAGAGGTTGCGCTTCTTGCTGTTGATCCCGGCGTTGTTGACGAGAATGTCGAGGGCGCCGAACCGCTCCACGGTCGTTGTGACAGCCTCCCCGACGGCGTTCCGGTCGTCGACGCTGCCGACGGCGATCACCACGTTTGCCCGGTCTTTGCAAGCTTCTGCCGTTTCTTCGAGCGTTTCCCGCGTTCGGCCGAAGAGGGCGAGGTTCGCGTTGTCGTGAGCCAGACCGACGGCGATTGCCCGCCCGATACCGGTTCCCGCACCCGTGATCCACGCTGTTTTGGGCTTCACGATCGTCTACTCCCCGATGTCACAGTCGTCCTGATGGGGAACGAATCTATCCACCCGCCCAGATCGGGTCAAGCTTTGTCGATGTTCGTGGGTAGCGATGACTTGGGTGCGGGCATGTGTTATATTAGCTGTGTTGCGTGAAAATGAAGCCGCAGACGGGGAAATCGATGATTGACATGCGGGAAGCGATCGATCGCGTACTCGAAAGCACGTCGCTGATCGATCGCACTCACGTCCCCTTGATGGACGCGCTCGGGTATACGCTCTCGGAGGATGTCGTCTCCGACATCAACATGCCGCCGTTCGAGAAGGCGACGATGGACGGCTATGCCGTCATCGGGGCCGATGTGGTCAAGGCGTCGACGGATTCCCCGGTGACGCTCGATGTGATCGAGGAGGTTCAGGCCGGGGTCCTGCCGAAGAAGGCCGTTTTGCCCGGCCAGGCCACGCAGATTATGACGGGCGCGCCGGTACCCGAGGGGGCCGACACGGTCGTGATGGTCGAGGAAACCGAGCGCGTGGACGGGGTCGTCAAGATTCTGGCTCCGGTCGCGGCTGGAACCAACCGTGTGCCTCTGGGTGAGGATGTGAGGGAGGGACAGGTGGTCCTTAGGGCGGGCGTGACGCTCCGTCCACCCGAAATCGGTATTTTGGGCGCCATCGGGATCGACCCCGTCCCGGTCTATCGGCGTCCCGTCGTGGGGGTGGTGGCCACGGGTGATGAGATCGTCGAACCGAACGTAAAGCCCCAGCCGGGACAGATCCGGAACAGCAACGGGTATTCGATGGCGACGCAGGTGACGCGGGCCGGCGGCATCCCGCGCTACCTGGGCATCGCGACGGACGACGTGGATGATCTGCGACGGGTGATGACCGAGGGGACGGATTCGTGCGACGTGCTGCTGCTGTCGGGCGGCGTGTCGGCGGGTGTCTACGACCTCGTTCAAGGGGTGATGGAGGAGTTGGGTGTGGACGTGCGGTTCGACCGGATTCGTATGAAACCGGGCAAGCCGCTGACGTTCGGCGTTCGGGGCGACAAGCTGATCTTCGGGCTTCCCGGCAATCCCGTTTCATCGGTGGTGGGGCTGGAATTGCTCGTCAGACCGGCGCTCCGGAAGATGCAGGCGGTCGACGAGGTGCATCGACCGAGGGTGACCGCACGGCTGGATGAGGCTTTTCGTCAGTCACCGGGTCGGGAGCAGTACGTGCCTGCGGCCTCACGCTTCGAGGACGGCGGGTGGCGTACCCGGTGGGTGGGGCATCACGGCTCGGCCGATCTGTTCTCGATGTCGGAGGCGAACAGCCTGTTCGTGGTCGATGCAGAGGCGACGGGTGTTGAAGCCGGAGAAGATGTGGATGTGGTCCTGTTGACGGAATGGTAGACGTGACGGAGCTTTCGCACATCGACGATGATGGTCGTGTCCGGATGGTGGACGTGTCCGAAAAGGCGGTCACCGATCGGGAAGCCGTGGCCGCGGGGGAGATCGAACTGGCGCCCGCGACTTCACGGATGATCGTGCAGGGGTCATCGTCGAAGGGGAACGTGCTCGAAACCGCCCGAATCGCGGGGATTATGGCGGCGAAGCGGACATCCGATCTGATTCCGCTGTGTCACCCGGTCGCTGTGACGGGTGTGGACATCGATTTCGAGATCCGTGAGGATCGGGTCGCGGTCGTGGCTGTGGTTCGTGTGCCCGACCGCACAGGCGTGGAAATGGAGGCCCTCACTGCCGTGTCCACGAGCTTGCTGACCATTTACGATATGTGCAAGGCCATCGACAAGGAAATGCAGATCGGCAACATCCGTCTGCTGCGAAAGACGGGTGGCCGTTCGGGCGTGTATACTCGGCAAGAATAAGGAGATCCAACGATGGAACTCTCCCTGGATCTGGTTCTGATGGTATTGACGCTGGGCTGTATCGTGTTCACCCTTCAGACGCTGATCGACTACAACAAACAGGCGTCGGTTATTCGCCCCAAGCTGCGCGAGGTTGCTCGAATCAAAGATTCGCACGAGGGAGAGATCGAAAAAGTTAAACGGACGATGGACGAGTCGGACAAGGACTGCGAAAAGTTCGATGTGGAGTTAGCGGAGCTCGAAGCCAAACATGCCGAACTCGAAATCGTGGCGACCGACCTGAGGTCGAAGGTGGATGATGAGGAGGAATAGGGCAAGCGGCTTGACAGGGATTGGGCGCACGGGTAGATTCTCGGCCTGGATTTGAGCGCCCATAGCTCAATTGGCAGAGCAACTGACTCTTAATCAGTAGGTTCAAGGTTCGATTCCTTGTGGGCGCACTTGAGTTAGGACCCTCCGGAGGTTTCCGGAGGGTTTTTTGTGCGCAAGCTGGTGATTTTTTGTAGGATGCGGCCTTCGCCGGTTCCCAAATCGCCCTTGACTTTGCTCGGGCTGGTGTTATTTTATCCACTCTGTTCGAGTTGTCGATGACCCTTGCTGTCGCATCGGGCGTGCCTCGCCCTCCAATCGGGTTGGGCGCAGTCCTCGGAGTGCGTGTAGGAGAGGAATAAGATGGATCGCGAAGACATCCGGCTTGGGATTCGGAACATCAAGAACCTGCCGACATTGCCGGTCATCGTGAGTCGGGTCCTGGAAGTTGCCGATGACAGTGGATCGAGTGCCAACGAACTGGCCGACATCGTTTCGAAGGACATGTCCGTTTCGGCGAAGGTCCTGAATCTGGCCAATTCCGCTTTTTACGGGTTTTCCCGGCGGATCACGACGATTCCTCAGGCGGTTGTGGTCCTAGGGTTCGACACGGTCCGGTCGCTCGCTTTGAGCGTGTCGGTGTTCGAATCGCTGAACACCGAGGATGAAGACGTGAGTTTCGACCGGGAAGCGTTCTGGATCCATTCCATCGGGTGTGGGAACGCCGCTCGACTCGTTGCCAAGGCCCTGAACTACAAGGACACGGGCACGTTCTTCGTGGCTGGGCTCCTTCACGATCTTGGTAAAGTGATTCTCGACACCTATTTCCACGAGCAATATGCCGAGGTGGTCGAGGAGATGATCGAGGAAGAGCGTTCGGCGCTCGACGCGGAGACCGACATCCTGAACATCGATCACGCCGAGGTCGGGGGCTGGCTTGCCGCCCGGTGGAAGTTCCCTGAAATTTTGGTGACCCCCATCGCGAGCCACCACAACCTGATGGCCGCCGACGAGCAGTTTATGAAAGAGGCCGTGATCGTTCACCTCGCGAACATCCTGACCAAACGGGCCCATATCGGCCTCTGTTACGAAGAAGACATCGCCCCCCCCAGCGATCTGGTCGAGTCGGAACTCCAACTGAACAACGACCAGGTCACCTCCATCCTACGCGAGTTGCAGGGGCGAGAAGGAAAAGATCAACGATTTCTTCACGCAGCTCAGCAACTGACCGACCTACCGGCTGAGTGGCCGTCCATATGGCCGACCCAGATCTCTCCACGACGGAACCTACCGAGCGCGAAGCCAAAGCTCTCCAGGAGCTCCAACGAAGCGTTGCTCAGCGTGACCTGTACTTCAGGGAGCTGACGAAAACCAACCAACGGTTCGAGGAGAAGGTCCGCGAGCTTTCCGTCGTTCGCCGTATCGGCGAGTCTCTCAAGTACACACGTGACGTTCGCAAGGTGTTCGAGGTCATCATCGACACGATTATCGATGAGACGAACGCCGAGAACTGCTCGTTGTGGCTGCTGAACAAGGAGGTCGGCGAGTTGTCGGTGAAGGCCGCCCGCGGTCAGATGGACGAGGAGATCAGCTACTATCATACTGCGCCCGGAACGCATCGGTTCCGGTTGGGAGAAGGCATCGCCGGGTGGGTGGCGCAGCACGGAGAGCCAATCGCGATCCCAGAGTCGTCGACAGGCGAAGTCGTCCGGCTGTTCCCGGAACTGGATGAACGGGGCGAGCCCGTTGTTATTTCCGCGCTGCCCGAAGTGCCCCAATTCCTGGCGGGTCAGTCGGCACGACGTATCGGTTCGTTGCTCGTTCTGCCTTTGGTGATCGACAACGAGGTTGTGGGTGTGGTGAACATGAGCCACCCCCGCGAACGCGCCTTCCAGGCCGAAGACCAGCAACTGATGACGATCGTGACGGACCAGGTCGCGATCGCCCTCAGCAACGTTCAGATCTTCGACGATCTGCAGCAACTAAACGTCGTGTTGGAGGACGAGGTCGAAAAAGCGACGGCCGAACTGCGACGAACGAATGTCGAACTGCAACTTGCGAACGAGGAAATCCAGGCCGCCAGCCAGATGAAGTCGCAATTCCTGGCGCATATGTCTCACGAGCTGCGCACACCGCTCAACGCCATCATCGGGTTCTCCGAAATCCTGGAAGACGAGACGTTCGGTCCGGTCAACGATCGACAGAAGCGCTACATACAGAATATTCTGAAGAGCAGTCGCCATCTTCTGGAGTTGATCAACGACATTCTCGATTTGACGAAGGTCGAAGCGGGCAAGATGGAGCTCATCCAGACCGAGTTCATTCTGGCGGAGTGCCTCGCGGGTTCGATCGATGTCGTGAGTCCTCTTGCGGAGAGCAAATCGATCACGGTGACGCAGAACATCGCCTCCTCGATCGGTATCATCGTCGCCGACGAAGGTCGGATCAAACAGATCTTCCTCAACCTTCTGTCGAACGCGATCAAGTTCACACCCGAAGAGGGCAAGGTGACGGTCACGATCGTTGAAAAAGACGACGGTATGATCGAAATCTCCGTGTCGGATACGGGTATCGGCATCAAGAAGGACTATCAGGACCTCATCTTCTCCGAGTTCAGACAGGTCGAGGAAACCTACGCCCGTCGGTACGAAGGCACCGGTCTCGGACTCGCCCTCACCAAACGCCTCGTCGAATTGCATTCGGGCAGAATCTGGGTTGAATCTGAAGAGGGCGAAGGAAGCACCTTCATTTTCACGCTGCCCGAAGCCGCCCGTTCCTCCCTGAAGTGAATCGATTTTGAGCGATCTAGCGAGTGGCAGAGTTGTGGGAAGAATTCATATAAAGTGAGTCAACAAAATCATAAATAGGGATGGAGAAATGCCAGATTTAGTGCCCTTTCACGGAGGGTTGAAGACGCCGACGATCTGTTTGGTGCCCACGGACGATCAGGAGGAGGCGAGGGTCCGGGCGGCGACATTGCAGAAAGTCTCGGTGAGCGATGCGGATCTGTCGACAGTTCAGCGGTTTGGAGATGGTGCGCTCAGTCCCCTCGCGGGTCCGATGGGTGCGGAAACCTACCACCGCGTTCTCGAAGAATCGGTGATCGATCACGCGGGTAGTCTGTATGCCTGGACGATCCCGATCGCCCTGCCGGTGGACGAGCAGACGGCCAACCGGCTCGGAGAGGGCGAAAGGGTCGCCCTGGTCGACGGCAACGACGAGATCGTTGCAACGCTGACTGTGTCCGATGTTTTCCGGTGGGACAAGCTGCACTATCTCGAGCGGGTTTATCTGACAGACCGGATGGACCATCCCGGCGCCGACATGGTGCTCGACGGCGATGGGAACAAGACGCATTTGATCGGGGGATCTATCGAGGTTTTCCCAACTGTAGCCCAGAGGGCTTTTGGTTCCTACGTCAAGTCCCCGGCTGAAGTGCGGTCCCTTCTTTCAGAAGCTGGATGGGACCGTGCAGTGGCGTTCCAGACGCGGAATCCTCTACATAGAGCCCACGAGTACGCCCTTGTTTATGGGCTCGAACATCTACTCCGAAACGGACACAACGCCGGAGCGTGTCTCAACCCCTTGATCGGAGAGACGAAGTCCGACGACGTGAATGCGGAAATCCGCATGCAGACTTACGAGGCGCTGATCGACGCCCGCGCATTGGGAGATGGAGACAGCGACGTCGAGCTCTGGTCGCGGATCGGTGGGTCGGTGGCCGATCGGGTCGTTCTGTTGGGTCTGGACATCAAGATGTTCTACGGGGGACCCAAGGAGGCCGTCATGCACGCGATTTACCGTCAGAACTATGGATTCACGGATATCGTGATTGGGCGAAAGCACGCAGACGCGCCCTACCACGATGGAGAGGCCATATGGGGAGACTTCGACGCTCAGGAGATTTTTGAAAACCTGAACGGCGACCTCCAGATCAGGCCCCTCAACGTGGGTTTTGCGGCGTTCTACGAGTCGATCGGACGGGTCGATCTGATGGAAAATCACAAGGACGAGGATCCCGTCTTCATTTCTGGGAAAAAGGTCCGCGAGCTCCTGGGGAACGGTGATCCGGTCGATCCACGGATCATGCGACCGAGTACGGCCACGATCCTGTCCGAGGCGATGGCCGTGGCTTGACACGGTGTTACAGAAGGCCCCTTGCCCCCGGCCGATTTCGGTCGGGGGTTTTTCTTTTGGGAATGAATTTCCGGGCTGGAAACTCGGTGACAGGTTCTAAGTTCATATAAAACAGTATATAAAGATCTTGCCTTCCTGTGGCACAGGCCTTGCGACGCCCTCAGATGAACCCGTCCGCCTCGATCGATTGGGCGCTGGGTATTTCTGTACATCCGCCGATAAATACTATGGCACTAAATAGATCTATTGTGTGCCGCGGCGGGCTTGGAACCACCCCACTTTCAAGCAGGGAGTCAAAGGATGCTCGCGAAGATCTTTAAGAAGACTTCGACGCCCAAAGGCCCGGGCGTCAGCCCGGCCATCGCCAGACTGAATCAATTCGGGACTCGATCGGCGATCTGTACGGTTGTCGCGGACGGCCAGGGTCAGGACACGAACGAGGAAGTGGGTCTCGTTTCGCTCTATGCCTCGCCCAACCGTCTCTACAGCAGAGAGGGATTCATCTACCTCGCCCCCCCCCCGCAGGCTACGACTACCAGACAGGTCCGTTACGGGGTCGTGGAGAACGAATTCAGCTGAGATTCCAGTACCAGAGGGCACCTTACAGCCTCGACTGCGAAGTCGTCCAGCGCGTTAGGTTTTCCGACCGTCTTTTGGCAGGGTTGGAGCCCCGCGTGACGATCGGGTTGAAGCTGAAGCCTTTGGGTGCAGTCGTTAAGAACGAACACCGGCGATCCCTCCGGTTCGGTCACGTTCGGGGCGTAAAGGGGCCGGTTGTTGCCCCCAACTTCCGTTTCGACGCGTATGCCGAACGTGTGTGTGTGGATGGTTCGCTCGAGAACAAGCCCGAGGTGATTCCGTATCCCGGTGATGACGCCATACCCGAATCCGTGAAGGCGTGCGTGAGCCCTGAAGAAATGGTGGAGCTTTTCCATCGCACGATTCGCACGAACCCCGAGGCGCTCCGTTCTGTGCATATCACGAAGGCCGAACGCGATGTGCGACACGGCCGAACCGATCTCGTCTACTTCGGCTACGCACCCGTCCTCGGTCTGGACGGCGAGACGTGGACCACCCACATCAACATCCGTCGTCCCCGACGTGTCGGGGGGCCGAATCTCAAGGATGGAGATGTCGTTATCCTTCACTTTGTGTGGCGCGAGCTGACGAAGAACGTCGACCAGCATCACAGCTGGGTCTGTCGCGTCTTCCGCACGGGTGTGAAGGTCATTACCCTCCGGCCGAAGGGCATCATCCAAAGGCAAACGGGTCTACCCGTCGTCGTGAGAGACTTCAGCGTCAGCGGCGTTTCAATCCAGAACAGCCCGCTTCTGGAAACCTACCTGTTGGATGGAGAGGGTATTTCCAGCGATCCCCGGATCCTGTGCGAACAGCTGGTCGGTCAGAGCCTTCTGTTCACGTTCTATCCGCGTCTGCACTACCCTGGCGATCTGTCGGCCTATCAGCCTCTAGTGCCGCCGGTCATTCCGCTGATCGGCGAAGTGGTCCGGGGACAGATCGACCCGGGTAAAGACAAGGGTCGCGTTGCCAATCTCGGTGTTGCCTTCCGATACGATCCGGCAGACTACGACCCGTCCCTTTACGTTGTGTCGGCGTGGGAACCTCTACGTGCCCTGAGGGACAACCCTCATTTCAAAGAGATTCATCGATCTTTGAACGGAATGCTGGCCTACCTCAAACGATAATTCTCAAAGGATCAGATCATCCGAAGGCCTCGCACGATGATCGTGCGGGGCCTTTTCTTGTCGACGATTGATGGCGTGGTAGACACACTCATATAAGGGAAGGGTGAAGTCGACGCGTAAGTGATGTATCGATTGCTCTTGTGGGCTTTGCGCCGAGTCGTGGTGCGTGCAGCCTTGCGATGCCCTAGTATTTCACACGACGAAGCCCCGTTCGATTTGGTTCGAACGGGGCGTTCCTTTGGGGCAAGCAGAGAGAAGGGGTTTATGAGTTGCCGGGAAGGGCATCCAGCCGATTCTGGACTCGCTCGATTTCGGCATCCCAACCGGACTGTTCTGTGGCCGCGTCGATCCAGCGAGACCAGGCATCACGGGCGTCTTCGACGCGCTCATCTGCCTCGCACGCGAGAGCGAGACCGCGGAGCGAACCCATGTCCGAGGGCGATAGAGAGAGGGCGATGCGGTAGGCTTCGATGGCCAGTGCGGGGTCTCCTGTCGCCAGGGCGATATGACCGACGAGTCGCTGCGCGTCGAGGACACCGCTGCTCTGTTTGAGCAAGGCGGCGAGGTGATCGAGCGCGGCTTCGTATTGCTCTGCCTGGTAGTAAAGTGTGGCGAGATTCAAGTAGATGGTCAGGTCGCGAGGGGCCTTCTCCAGACCGACTCCGTAGGCTTCGATCGCCGCTTCGAACTGCCCTTGGGAGGCGAGAATAGAACCGATGTTAACGTGCGGGTCCGCACTCTTCGGATCCTCGCGAACGGCCTCGTGGTAGTGCTCGAGTGCGGCGGCCGTGTCACCGGCGCTGAGGGCGATGTTCCCCAGACCGAGGATGGCTGCCGATCGCTGGAGCGGATCCTCGGCGGCCATTTCGTAGGCGCTTCGTGCCGACTCGGTTTCCTGGATGTAGAGATAGGCGTTGGCGAGGGCAAGGCGGAGGTCACCACGGTCGGGTGCCTCGGCCAGAGCACGCTTGAGTGTGAGGACGGCGCTCGGCGCGTGGCCGGTCTGAATCTGCAGTGCGGACAGGTTGAGGGCAGCGGCCTTGAAAGCGGAATCTCTTTCGAGCGCTGTCTTGTAAGCCGCCATCGCGTTCTCATACCGTCCGGCTTCCACGTCCAGACGCCCCAGGTTGTAGATGGCCTGGGGTGTCGGGTTCAGCCGCTCGGCGGATTCGAACGCGTGTCGTGCGTCAGCAGTTTCGCCGATCGCGGCGTGGGCGAGTCCAAGGTCATTCCACGCAGATCCATTCTGCGCGTCGATGGACAGGGCCCTGCGGAATCGATCGATGGCCGTTGTATGATCGCCCTGATTCAGGGCGCTTCTGGCTTCGGCGATCAGTGTGGACGGCGTGGGTGTGGGCCTGCGACGTTCGGGAGGCCGAACCCGGGCGAGCCCGGCCAGGGCCACAGCGTTCTCCGGGTCTAGCCGAAGGGCGTTGCGGAAGGCCTGTCGGGATTCGGCCCGTCGATTCAGGGATTCTGCCGAAAGGCCGAGACCGAGGAAGGCGTCGGCTCGTCGGGCATCCGAATCGATCGCTCTCATATACTGTGTGCGAGCGGCTCTGTGTCGATCGAGTTCTCTGAGCACGTTTCCGAGGGCGATGAGCAACTCGACGTCGCCCGGGGCGTGATCGAGGGCGGCAGTATAGACTTCGGCCGCGCTGGTTCGGTCGCCGAGTTGCTCGTAGACGGACCCGAGACGGCGCGAGAGTAGGACGTCGCCCGGGAATGCGGCGATGGCGCGTTCGTAGGTGCCGACGGCTTCGCGCAACCGTCCGGTTTGTTCGTAGAGGTCGCCACGGATGGCCGAGAGCTCGGGACGGTCGGCCACACTGTCCAGAATCCGTTCGACCGCTCCTGGCTCATCCAGGTTCAGGTAGGCACGTGAGAGGGGTTCGGCGATTTTGTCGACTGATGCCCCTTTAATGAGAGCGTCCTCGTAGGCCGTGACGGCGGCCTGGAACCGGCCTCGTTCGGCGTAGAGACGCGCGGCCAAAAGAACGACGTCGGTTCGGTTCGTGTCGAGGGCAAGCGACTGAACGAATGAATCGGCGGCGCCTTCGTCGTTGAGGGTCGTGTAAGCCTCGACGAGAGGATCGGCGATGTCTTCGAGGGGCACGCCTTTGATCAGGGCGTTTTCGTAAGCTAGGACTGCGGCTTCGACGTCTCCGCTGAGGGTGTGGAGTTCGCCGATCTCGAGCAGGAGGTCGAGTCGATCGGGTGCGAGTTCGAGTGCCCGGTGCAGGCGCTCCTGAGCCATTCCATAGTCTTGCTTTTCGCGCGAGAGCTGGCCGGCCGCGTGCCACAGGTCGGCCGATTCGGAACCGATCGCAACGGCATCCTCGAACGCCTGTTCGGCGCCGAGTAGATGATTCTGGCGGGTGCGGGAAACGATCATTCCGAGATGATGAATCGGATCTCCTGGTTGGAGATCGATGGCCCGTCGAAAGAGGCCTTCGGCTTCCGAGGGCTCACCGACGGCGATCAGGAAGCTGCCAACCTCGCTCAGCCTTTCCGGCTCCCTGTTGTAGAGGGAGAGGGCAATGTCGTAGTGGCGGCGCGCTTCATCGAATCGCCCTGCCTCCGCGTGGAGACGTGCGAGACGGGCGTAGGCCCGATCGTCATCCGGCTGTGCCTCGAGTACGGACATCAAGGCGGAGATCTCGCCAGCCGGATCGTCGTGGGCTCGCGCCAGGGCGGCCAGAGACCAGCGAGGTCGAGGGTCTTTGGGGTCGAGGGCCGAAGCCAGACCGAAGGCTACTTTTGCACCGCTCGTGTCACCCTGGCTTTGGAGCACGCTCCCTTCGAGGAGATGGGCGTCGCCATAGTCGGGGTCGAGACGGAGGGCTCGGCGAAGGGCTTCTGCTGCGAATCGTCTTGCCTGCTCGTCGGGTGTGGCGTGGCCGACGGCTTCGATGGCTTCGGAGATGAATCGGAAAGCGTCGACGGTATGCGTGGGTCGTCCGTAGGCTCGTAGTGCACGGGTTTCGACAACACCGAGTCGATCGAGAATCTGCTGGGTGAGGCCGTCGTAGAGCTCGAACAGACCGTCTTGTGCACCTTCGACGAAGGCACTCCCGAGCGAGACGTCTTCGGGGTAGCCGTAGAGCCGCGCGGCGAGCCACATTTCTGCGCCTTCGGGGACTTCCTTGGAGATAGCCGTGGATCCGATCAGCTCTCGCGCCCGCTCCCGTTCGTGAGAGTTGCCGACCCGACCGATGATGAGAACGTCCGTGTTCAGCCAGCGTCCGACGCGACGTAGCGCCGGAATCGGCAGTTCGCCGGCCTGTCGGATGTCGATTCCAATGGCCGCGCCCAGCTCGTCGAGGCGTGCTTTCTTCAACGGGCGGAGTTGCCCCGTTCTTTCGAGCTTCCCGGCGAGGGTTCGGGCTGTCGCGGTCGACAGCCACGCCTGATCGTGCCCGGCCGAGAAGGGGAGCACGACTACGTTGCGCCGCACCTGTCCAGATGCAGAAACCGGGAGCATCAGCGCGGACAGGAGCCAGAGCAGGGTTCGTGTGTAGAAAGTCATGGGAGAGGGTCTCTTACCTATCTTTATGATTCATCGGCAGTTTGCGCGATTTCATCACACGGATTTCATCGGATTCGGGCCAGTTTCGCGGCAAAGCCGCCGTCGTCGCCCGGACGTTCTGGAAACAGGGCAAGGAATTCAGCCTCCCCGAAGGGCACGATCCGAAAACGATCGTCCTGGTCGAGAAAATGCCGGATGACGTGCTCGTTTTCCTCCGGCTCCGTCGTGCAGGTGCTGTAGACGAGTAATCCGTCCATTTTGACGCGCTCGGCGGCGAATCGAAGGATGCGGGACTGCTGGCGAGGCAGGGCTTCGAGATCCTTCAGGGTGCGCTTCCATTTGATCTCCGGGTGCCGGCCGATTGTCCCCAACCCCGTGCAAGGGACATCGACGAGGACACGGTCGAAACATACGTGCGTTGGAAGCTGGGCATCGTCTGCGCAGACGATGCGGACGTTCTGCCGCAAACGTCGAACATTGTGGGTCAGACGTCGCAGGCGTCGGACACTCCGATCCGTGGCCAGAACGGTGCCAGTAGGGCCCGTTTGAACGGCCGCCACACAGGCCTTGCCGCCCGGTGCTGCACAGACATCCAGGACGGTGTGGCCTGGGCGGATCGAGGCACTGTCGATGATTCGGGCGGCAGACGGACCCTGTGCGATGAACCATCCGTTCGAAAAGGCCTGGGTCGCGAAGAGGTCCGAGGCGTGATCGACGTAGAAGAGATCGGGTAGGTCGGGATGGGGTCGAGGCTCGAAACCGTTCGAGGACAGTTCGTCGTTGAGCTGGATCGCGGTTGCGTTGCTTTGACAGACCCGGATGCTGACGGGTTGGCGCGCGTTCATGGCTTCGAGCGCTACGGTGCTACGATCGATACCGTATCGGTCGACCCATCGGTTGACGAGCCACTGGGGGAAAGATTGTGATAACGCCAGTCGTGTGCCATCAGAATCTGAGGACGTCGATGACGGCTCGGGTTTTCGCCGATCCGCGATTCCGCGGAGCACGGCGTTCACGAGTCTTGCGCGTTTGGAATCGCGTTGCCGGGCGAGGTCGACTGCCTCCGACACGACGGCATAGGCCGGGACCCGGTCCAGATGTCGCAGCTGGTAGGTACTGAGACGAAGGAGGGTGAGGGTCACGCCGGGCAGCCGGTCGAGCGGCTGGTCCAGGTAGGTGTTTAGCACGCTGTCGATCCGTCGTCGCCAGCGAAGCGTGCCGAGGACGATTTCCCGGACGAGGGCCTGGTCCTTCGCAGTCAACCCGTTCTGTCCGAGTTGTTCGAGGAGTTGGTCGGAGAAAGCCCCCTCATCAACCCGTTGGAGGATGTGAAGCGCCACGCCTCGTGCTGCGGGGGCAGTTTGGGTGGTGTGCTTGTCCATAGCTGGAGACTGACAAAATAAGGCTCTATCCGGGTTTCTCAACGGTGAAACTATAGAATGACAAGGTCATAGATCGTTCCCTACGCTTGGTTGTGTGTGTAGGACAATCAAAGCGAAGGGGGTGCGACCTATGACCGGGAGCAGATTACTATCGAAACTGCTGAGATTCAAGGGGTTCCGTGTTGTCAGCTGGTGGTTTGAGGGGAGAAGCTGTTTCGTCATCGCCGTAAAGCCACATAAGAATGGTTGTTGTTGTCCGGAGTGCGGCCGTCGAGGTAAAATCGTCCGCACAATGCCCCATCCGCGTCGGTGGCGTGACATTCCGGTGTGCGGGTGGAGGGTCTGGCTTCTCTACCATCCTCGGGAGATTCGGTGTCCTACCCACGGTCGTGTGGTCGAGGAGATTCCGTGGGCGGAGCGGTTCTCTCGGGTGACGTATCGCTTCGAGTATGCCATGCTGCGCTACTGCCAGACCATGACGCAGAAGGCGGCGTCCGAGTTACTGCGCATCTCTGCCTCGACGCTGTCGGATCTCCTTCACCGATCCATCACGCGGCTTCGTGAAGGTCATCGTATCCGAGGGCTCAAAACCATCGGGATCGACGAGATCTCCTACGCCAAGCGTCACAGGTACGCCACGCTCGTTTACGATCTGGACCGCTCCTGCGTGGTGTGGGTTGGCCGCGGCAGGGCGCGTAAAACGATCGATCGGTTCTTCACAGAGGCTCTCAGTCCCTACCAGAGATCCAAGATCGAGTGGGGCCTGCTGCGACATGAGCGAAGCTTACATCGGAGCCATCCAGGAACACTGTCCGAATGCCAAGCTGGTCCTCGATCGCTTTCACATCGTCAAGGCTCTCAATGCCGCCGTTGACGAGGTCCGTAAGGACCAGTGGCGTAAAGCTGCCCCGGATGAGCGCAAAGCCATGAAGGGCCTCCGATGGCTCCTCTACCGGCACTCAGCGACACGCTCCAGAGGGGATACTCGGACACTCAAAGCACTGGAGAAGGCGAACTACCGAATCTATAGAGCCTGGAGACTCAAGGACGAGTTCGAGCAGTTCTGGGAATACAAAGCGCCCTGGGCTGCCGAACGCTTCCTGAAATGCTGGACGACGTCCGCACTCAGAAGTCGACTTGAACCCCTGCGAAAGTTCGTCAGGACCCTGCGACAGCACTTCTTCGGCGTCCTCGCATTCGTGAACACGCGTCTTACCAACGCCATCGCCGAAGGCCTCAACCGAATCGTCCAAATCGTCAAGAACCGAGCCAGCGGATTCCGCACACTCGACGCATTCAACGATATGATCTTCCTTACCGTCGGAGACATAAACATCCCTGAGCAGATTCCGAAGAGGTTCCGCACACTCTAACCGCGCCCCCATGCCAGGAACCACGGCACCTTCACCCACTTCATCTCGTTGAGAGATCCGGATATAGCCCAAAATAAGCCAGGGAGGAATGGCTGTGTCAAGGCGGTGAACTGCGCTAAGACCTTACGCAGCTTGACTTTGGGAAAACCTTCGGATAAATTCCTCCCTGCTTTCGCCGCGCCGTTGCAGGCGCGATCTGTTTTTATGGCACTCCCTGAAAGGGTAGGATTGTAAAGATGCAAGATCATCCGAACGCACGGCTCGAGGAAGAAGACGAAGACGAAAAGGGGTCGAAGGATGTGGATTTTCTCGGGCGCAGTCTGATCAAAACGCGCACGATTCTGATCTCTGACTCTGTGGATCACAAGCTGACCGCCCGCGTGACGGCTCAGCTGCTGTTTCTCGACAACGAAGATGCGGAAGCCCCGATCAAGATTTTCATCAACTCACCGGGGGGAAGTGCCGACGACGGGTTTGCGATCTACGACATGATCCGGTTCGTCCGTCCGAGGGTGAAGATCGTCAGTACCGGATTGTCTGCGAGTGCGGCAACGGTGATCATGCTCGCCGCGGCGAAGGAAGACCGTCTCGCTCTACCGAACGCGCGCATCATGATCCACCAGCCGTCGATGCGATCGCACGGTGCGGCCGAGGATATCAAGCGTACAGCCGAGCAGATTCTGAAGTTGCGCGAACGGATCAATGAACTCTACGCCGAGGAGACGGGTCAACCGTTTGAGAAGGTGTCGGAAGATACCGACAGAGATTATTGGATGACGGCGACTGAGGCCGTCGACTATGGATTGATCGATCGAGTCGTGACGAATCTGAGTGATCTCGAGGGCTGAACTTTGACGACAGCCACGGTGCCGATCAACACGGACGATCCGGTCAACGCTGCCATCCTGGCGGTGTCCGAGGATAGGATCCAGGGTTTTCGTCGGGATCCGATCGGGACGATCGCCGAACAATCGGGTGTGGGGCTCGAGGATGTGATCCTTCGCATCCGGGCCATGCTCGAGGGTGGGACGATACGTCGCGTCAGACAGACCTTGATGGCGACCAATCTGGCGCCCGGGGCGCTCGTCGCGTGGAACGTGTCGGAGGACCGTTTGAATGATGCCTTCGATCACATGTTTCAGATCGACCCGTTCTCGGGGCACGTCGTCATCCGGACGACGGACGAGGGGAAGACGGGTGCCCGCTACCGATTGTGGACGACCGTGAAGGTGCCGAGGCCCTATTCGCTGGAGCGTCACTGTGCGTTCCTGCGCGACCAGGTTGGCGCCGATCATTTCAGGTTGATGCCCGCCAAGTGCATCTTCGCCCTGGGGGTCGGGCACGTACGCCGGCGGACGATGGAGGTCGGGAGCAAATCGGAGGAACCAGCCGAACCGCGCCAGGTCGAAGTCGTCGATCTGAGCGACCGGGATTGGCAAGTGCTGATAGGGCTCAAGCGGGAGTTGGACGTCGAGGAGATCGGGCCCGATCTCTGGACGCGGCGGGCGGAGGAAGTGGGCGTTTCGGTGGAGACATTCTGCGATGTGGCAGAAGACCTCGAGCGACGCAAGGTGATCGGACGGTTTTCGACGTTTCTGGAGCACGCCAAGCGTCTGATGACGGGTGAGCGTGTCACTCGCTACAATGCCCTGTTCCATTGGGCGGTGCCCGTGGGTCGCGAGATCGAAGGGGGCCGCGAAATCGGACGTCATCACATCCTGACGCATTGCTACTGGCGTGAGGGCGGCCCGGACTTCGGCAACGTGAACATTATGGGTGTCGTGCACGGAATGGAGCGGGATAGGGTGTTCGAACACAAGGATGCGATCGACCTTCATCTGGCCGACGCCGGAATCCCGGTTTCCTACACGAATGTTTTCTGGGGTGGGCGGAGCGAGATCAAGCCGTCGGAGATTGCGCCGTCGGCGTATGTTGCGTGGTGCGAGACGGTCGGTGTGGACCCGGAGACGATGATCGAACCGTGAGGATTGGGAGACGGCAGGAAGCGATCGAGGCCCCTTCGCACGTTGCGATGGGGCCTCTTTGTTTTTAGTCGTTCTTGTGTTTTTCGTTGACGCGGTAGAGGAAGGCGAGGATCTCTGCGATCGGTTGATACAGCTCGTTGGGGATTTCCGTGTCCAGATCGAGCTTCGCGAGCACGGCGACGAGATCGGGGTCGTTCTTGATCGGGATTCCGTGGGCTTCGGCCAGCTCGATAATCCGTCTGGCCAACTCGCCCTCGCCCTTTGCGACGATTTTGGGCGCCGCATCGTCATCGGGCCGGTAGCGGATCGCCGCTGCCGACTCCCGGTGTTCGTCGGCGGGGGGTTGATCTTCGCTCACGCGGCCGTCAGGCGGTCCGTGCCGACCCATTTCTGCAGCACTTCGGGTACGGGCACGCTCCCATCTTCGCCCTGGAATTGTTCGAGCATGGCCGGAATGAGGCGGGAGGTGGCCAGTCCGGATGCGTTCAGGCTGTGGATGAAGGTGTTCCGACCTCCTTCGGTCCTTTTGTATCGAATGTTTCCGCGGCGTGCCTGGTAATCGTGGGCGTTCGAGGCGGAACTCACTTCTTTGTATTCAGCCATGCTGGGTATCCACACTTCGATGTCGTAGGTCTTGGCCATCGACGCGCTGCAGTCCCGTGCGGCGAGTTTGGACACCTGGTAATGAAGACCGAGGCCCTGCACGAGGCGTTCGGCCTTCGCGATCATCTCTTCCAGCGCATCGCCCGACTCTTCCGGCTTCGTAAACTGAAAGATCTCGATCTTGTTGAATTGATGTCCGCGGATCATACCTCGTTCGTTCGTGCGGTAGCTTCCTGCCTCGCGACGGTAACAGGGCGTGTAGGCGAAGTATTTTTTCGGGAGCTCCTCCTCGGGCAGGATCTCTCCCCTGTGGAAGTTGATCAGGGCGGTTTCTGCCGTCGGTAGCAGGAAGTGGCCCTCGTCGCCGCGAATGTGAAAGACGTCGTCGCCGAATTTTGGAAATTGGCCCGCCGTGAATCCACAGTCGTAGGTCAGGATGTGAGGGGGCAGGACGAATTCGTAGTCGTCGGCGAGGTGGCTTTCGACAAAGTAATTGAGGAGCCCCCATTCGAGCCGAGCCCCGTTTCCCCGGTAGAGCCAGAATCCGTTGCCACCCATTTTGACGCCGCGTTCGTAGTCGATCAGACCTAGGCTCGTCGCGAGTTCCACGTGATCCTTCGCTTCGAAGCCGAAAGACGGTTGCGATTCCCACGTTCGGATGACTTCGTTGGCCTCCTTGCCGCCCGCCGCGACGTCGTCGGCAGGGATGTTCGGGAGTCCTTCGAGGATGGTCCTAATCTGCTCCTCCGCATCGTTCAAGTCGACGTCGAGGGTCTTGATGCGATTGGAGACGTCCCGCATTTCGTTCTGCACGTCGGTGGTGTCCTTGCCCTCCTTCTTCATAGCCGGGATCTGAGCGGATACCTTGTTGCGTTGCTCGCGGAGCGCATCTATTTCGGGGATCAGGTCTCGACGCTGTGCATCCAACGAGAGCAACTCGCCGAAGTCGACCTCGTCCACGCGCTTGAGCAGTGCCTCGCGAACGACCTCCGGGTTCTCGCGTATCAGATTGATGTCCAGCATGGGGTCTATCTTTCCTCGTGGTGAGTAGGTAAGGCCGTCGCTCGGCCCAGCCGAACGAGTAAGGCTGCGATGTTAATCGCGGTCTGTCGATCCATCCGCTTGAGGATCTCCCGGACCGTGTCATCGTCCAGATTGAGCATGACCTGTGCGGCCGCACCGGGTTCGAGTGACTCGCATTGCCGCGCGAGTTGGGAGAGCTTCCGCTCGTGCAGCTGCAACTGTTGCCTGAGCCGATCCTCCATGGCTGCCTGCAGGATGCGGATTTCATCCTGCTCGATTCGGAGTTCTCGTGAAGGCCGACCGCCGGTTGGTGCCGTCGTGCGATCGGGGCGAGCTTCTGCTTGCGTCGTGATTCCGCCCTCGGGGGGTGGTGAAGGCGCCGGTTGTGTCTCGATCTTGGGTGGTGCAGGGGCCGGCTTCTTGGGAGACTCGGCGGTTCTGGCCAAGGTTTTGGTTTTTTTAGCGATTCCGGGTGTTTTGGACGGTTGGGCGGGTGGTTGTCCTCGCTGAGGCGTGGCATTCGAGCCGGGCCAAAAGAGGACCATCATGGTGACGATGATCACAGAGAAGGACCCGAACATGCCGATGATAAGAAGGGTGGCGGTCCGGAAGTTCACGGTGTCTCGAGAGGTTTGGTGAATGTCAGATCGGCAAAATGTGACCCAATCTGGTGGTGATATTCAACAGAATATGCCATTCTTGACAAGGGTCAGCTGGGGACGGATTCCGCGAATTTGCCTTAAGTCACTGATAAATGTGTAGTAACTGCTGAAGGCGAATTGATATTGTCTTTGGCACGGAGATTGCACAAAGTCGGGGTGAGTCGTACAGTCCATTCTATGACGGAGGACCACAGTCGTGGTTGCTACCCAGGACGCAAAACGACGGAACGAGTTGGCCTACCTCGCTCTTTATTACGCAATTACGGGGAACGAGGAGCGCTCGGAGATGATTCGTCGCGTGGTGCGCCGACTCGAAGGTCAGGCTCCCGAGCCGGCCCCCGAGCTCCAGCGCGCACAAGCGTAACGATCACCCGACCGATTTCAGAACTTCGGCGACCTGCTCTATCTGGTCATCACCGAGCTCGGCGTAAATCGGAAGCGACAAGATTTCACCAGCCGCCTTCTCTGCGACGGGAAAGTCTCCCGAGACGTAGCCGAGGTCGGCGAAGGCAGGTTGAAGGTGAACGGGAATCGGGTAGTGGATCCCGTTTCCGATCCGTGCCTCATTCAAAGCCTTTAGAAATTGGTCACGCCGCGTGGAGCGGACCACATAGTAAGTGTGGACGTGGCCACACCCTTCCAATTCGACGGGTGTCCTGATTGAAGACGACGAGAGCAGTCGCGCATACATTTGCGCCTGCTCTCTTCTTTTTTGCAGCCATTCGTCGAGGTGTCTCAGCTTGACACTGAGCACCGCCGCCTGCAAGCCATCCATCCTGAAGTTGTATCCCAGTAGTTCGTGTTCGTAGTGCCCCTTGCGTCCGTGATCAGCCATGCTTCGCATCCGTGTGGCGAGTTCCGAATCCCTCGTTAGGATGAGGCCGGCGTCTCCAAAGGCGCCGAGGATCTTGCCTGGATAGAAGCTAAACGTCGCGGCGACACCGAACGATCCTGCACGTTTGTCGTGGTAGTCGGCGCCGTGTGCTTGCGCCGCGTCTTCGACGATGGGGATGCCTCGACGTTCGGCAATGTCGCAGATGGGGTCCATGTCGGCCATGTGGCCATAGAGGTGGATGGGTATGATCGCCTTCGTCCGCGGCGTAATGGCCGATTCGAGCCGCTCGGGATCCACATTGAGGGTCGAGTCGGTGACGTCCACAAAGATCGGTTTCGCCCCGACGTGAACGATGGATTCTACGGTCGCGATGAATGTGTTGGGTGCTGTGATGACTTCATCGCCAGGACCGATTCCGATCGCCTTGAGGACGAGTTCGATCGCCGACGTTCCCGAACTGACACCCACGCCGTTGGCGACCCCGCAGTAGGAGGCGAACTCTTTCTCGAACGTGTCCACGAAGGGCCCCCCCGCAAAAGCGGAGGCGCGAACGACGCTCTCCATGGCCGTGTCGATTTCCGCCTTGATGCTGCAGTATTGGGCGTAGAGGTCGAGGATGGGAATGGCTGGCGCCGTGGCCGCCGGCGAGGGGGGCATGTGGGGGTCCTTACCGAAGGATGCGCTGAATGTTGAAGGTTTCTTCGGCGCGGGCGCTTCTGGCGATCATGTCACCGATGAGCCCGGTACAGATGACCTGGACGCCGAGAACGGTCAGGAGTGTTCCCAGGGAGAGAAGGGGATAGCGATGCTGGATGCTGCCCGTCCGAAACCAGAGTGACGCGATGTATCCGTTGATCGTCACACCGAGTCCTCCCATGGCGAGCCCGACGGCGCCGAAAAGATGAAGGGGTCGCCCGAGGTAACGCCCGAGATACATGACGGTCAGAAGATCCAAAAAACCCTTGAACAGACGACCCCAGCCGTATTTGGTGGTGCCGAACTGTCGAGCGTGATGCTGAACGGGGATTTCGCCGATGCGGTATCCTTCGAGATGCGCGAGCACAGGGATGTAACGATGCAACTCGCCGTAAATCTTGACGTCGCGCGTGACATCGGCGCGGTAAGCCTTGAGTCCGCAGTTGAAGTCGTGGATATCGATTCCCGATACGCGGCCGGTCACCCAGTTGAAGAATTTGGAGGGGATGGTCTTCCCCATAGGGTCGTGCCGTTTTCTCTTCCACCCGGAGACGAGGTCGTAGCCTTCATCCAGTTTGTCCACGAGAGCCGGGATTTCCGCGGGGTCGTCCTGAAGATCGGCGTCCATCGTGATCACGACCCGACCCCGAGCTTCGCTGAACCCGGCCGTGTAGGCGGCCGCCTTGCCGAAGTTGCGACGGAATTGGATCACTCTGATGTTCGGGCCGGTCGCGTGGAGCTCTTCGAGCACGGCGGCCGAGCCGTCGGTGCTGCCATCGTCGATGAAGATGACCTCGTAAGTGAACGCGGTGTCGTCGAGTGTGGCACGGATCCTGTCGACGAGCGGGCGGAGGCTCTCTTCTTCGTTCAGCAGAGGGATGACGACGGAGACGTCGTAGGGCTCAGGGGCGTTTGTGGCAGTCGGAGTCATCGGCTATGCAAGGATGATTCTCGGGCAGGTCCGAAAAATGAAGTTAGACAATCCGTGTTCGATTTCCAAGTCACTCACCGTTCAGGCTTGCGGGCAATGGCGAAGATCGAGAGGCCGGGCAACGGCAACAGCGGGTCGATCAGACGCCAGAACCAGACGAAGCTGTCGAAAATCTTGAGCTGTAACTTGCCGAATCGCCTTCGCCGCAGGATTCTTCCCGAGAAGAACCACGGTAGGAATCCGACGCGGTTGAACCCCACGAGCCGGTCGACTTCAAAGCCGGCCGTTTCGCATCGCTGGCGTAGCAGTCGCTTGGAATACCGCAACTTGTGTCCGAGGACGCGATCGAGGCTTCCGAACAGAAACTGCACGTGCGGAACGAGGATGATTGCCGTTCCACCCGGCCGAAGGGCGTCGAGCATGTTCCGCAGTGCCTGGTCGTGGTCCGGGACGTGTTCAAGCACGTTCAGACAGACGACCGTGTCGAAGGCGCCTCGAACGGACGCGAAGCCGTCGGTGGATTCCAGATCGAGCTGGCGGACTTCCATCCACGGGTAATCGCGAAATCGGCTTCGTAGGTAGTCGAGATGGAGAGGGTCCCGATCGGACACGGTGTAGTGCTCGCGGGGGATGAGTTTGAGGGTCAGGTTTCCGAGCCCACTCCCGATCTCGAGCACGTGCTGCCCCACAAAGGGCCTGATCGAGTCCGCCATCCATCGGTTGAAGCGATGCGTGCGCGACAGCGAGTAGAGAATGTCGTGGCCGTAGTTCTCCTCGTAAATGTCGTCGACGAGCCAGTAGTAAACGATGGTGATGAAGGCCTTCACCCCATCCTTCCAGGTGATTTTCTTGCCTTCCTGATAGCTTCGCCCGCGGTAGGAGATGGGTACCTCGTAAATCCGGCATCCCCGTTTGGCCAGTTTGGCCGTCAACTCCGGCTCCATTCCGAACCGATTGCTTCGAATCGGAATCGATTTGAGGATACTCGTCTTGACGACTTTGTATCCCGTTTCCATGTCGGTCAAGTTCAGGTTGGTAAACGCGTTCGACGTGAGGGTCAGAATGCGATTGCCAATCGTGTGCCAGAAAAAGAGGACGCGCCGATATCGACTGGCGGCGAACCGCGACCCATAGACGACATCCGCATCGCCGTCCAGAATCGGTTGAAGCAATTGTGCGATGTCGTTGGGATCATACTCCAGATCGGCGTCTTGGATGATGCAGAGGTCTCCCGTGGCCAGGCCGATCGCTTTTCGGATGGCCGACCCCTTGCCCTGGTTGCGTTCCTGAAAGTGAACGCGAACGTTCGAGTGAGCGGTCTGGATTTCGGTCAGAATGTCACGCGTGCCATCGATCGATCCATCGTCGACGATGATGAGTTCGCGCTCCAGGTTTTGGGGTAACGGCGCCTGGAGTACCCGATCGACCGTTTCGCGAATGAAGTGACGTTCGTTGTAAGCAGGGATCAGAATGCTCAGAGTCATTTGAATTTCAGAACGTAGGTATTCGGGTCCGGTATGAGATGAAGTGGCTCGAAGCGAGACAGGTTCGCCTTGATCGCGGGAACGAGGTATCTGAATGTCGAACCGCTGAGATGATCGGTCACGACGTGATCGACGCCCCTGTCCACGAGGTCCTGGATGAGTGTCCGGTGATCCTCCGTGAACTGATAGCTCGTTGTTCTTCTGTCGGAGGCGACGAACATAAGATAGGATTTTCTACAGCAGACGATGGCGTTCTCCGGCGTGTTCGACCGGATCCACTCGGCGGCGAGCAGGTAATTTTTAAAATTCGCGGGCTGTCGATTGACTCGATCGAGATGGAACGTGATGGCGGAAACGTTGCTGGCTCCGTAGAGGATCCCGAAGAGGGCCACGAAGGCAATTGGAATCGGGCCCGGCGCCATTTTTCGAGGAAGGTGAACTAGCGAATGGGTCACTCCGAAAATCACGAACGGAGTCACGGGGATCAGCAGGCGGACGCTGGCCCACACTTCTGGCCAGAGGAGGCACACGCCGCCATAGAACAGGAGATAGAGCGCGATCAATCGTCGCTCACACAGGTGTCTGACCAGGTAAACTAGAAACAGCGCGGTGAGGATCGCGCCAACCACGGGAGCGACCTTACCCAGTGAGAAGAACGCCGCATAGTGACGGTCGTAAAAGGATGGCAGAATGACACGGGGCAACTCTTCGGCTGAGTAGGAGATGACGTTTCGGATAATGCGATGCACGAGACCGGAGAAGCCGAGCGTGCCTTTGAGTGTGTAGGGGTCTGCGCTGAGCAGCCACGTTCGAACGTAGCTGGGTCCCCCGGTCAGGTGGGTCCTGATCTGCCAGGGGAGCGCGAGGATGAAACAGGCCCCGCCGTAAAGGGCGGCGACCCTGTGTCTTCTCTTCAGCAGGTAGTAGGCGACCGTGGCGGCAACGAGACTGATCCCGATCGATCTGATGTAGTAGGCTGCCATCAAGGAAACGATCGCGAGGGCGTGCGATCGAAGATCATCCCTCTTTTCGGCCTCGAGGACCAACCAGATGGCATAGAGAGAGATCAGTAAGTAGGGAATCTCGGACAGAACGAGGCTTCCGAAACTGAGACCGTAAATGGAGAGGAGAGATAGACTCGCCGTCCACAAGGCCCACACGGGAGACGTTTCTCTTGCGATCACCAGGTAGATCAGCGGCACGCTGAGTATGAACGTGGCCGTCACGAAGAGCTTCATGACAGAGATGTCGAAAGGGAAGACAAGGTGCAATGCCGCCAGGATGAGCGGGAAACCGAAAGGATACTTTGTCGCGGGCAAAGCCTCGACCGTGTTGATGTAGGTCAGACCCCTACCCTCGGCCAGCGCGCGTCCGAGCGTGATGAATTCGGCGTTGTCCCCGATGATAGACAGGCGCGCGTCGAAAGTTGTCCACGCGAGCACCGCGGCCACCAGCGCCAACGCGGGGAGAAGGCCGCGGTGGCCGGACAGGGACACGATTCGGTCGTTGAAAGACACGACCTCTGGCGCCGGCTGCACGGATGCCCGCTTCTGGTTACGTCGCTTGGCCACGTTCTGTGCGTGCGAAGTAGACGAGCCCGGCCACGAGTCCGATCGCGCTGATCAGACTGATCCAGCGGCACACGACGGCAAGCCGGTCGTAGTAGGTGAGTTCGATGCGGTGATTTCCCGGGGGAACGAGTACGCCCTGCCAGAGGTAGTTGGCTCTGAACAATTCTGTCGGTCTGTCATCCAAGGTGGCGGACCAGTGCGAGAAAAAATTCTGGCTGACGACGAGGATCTGGGCGGTCGGGGTTTCGGCCTGGATGATCAGGGACCCGTGGCGGTCGTCGAACTCGATGAGTTCGATGCGCCCTTCCGACGAGGAGGATAGGGATCTCGAGGGCACGGATTCGAGGATGACGGTTTCGGATGGATCGAACCCTGGTTCTTTAAGTTTCTGGACAATGGCCGCTTCATCGACCTCAACCACGTGGTTCCCGACGAGGTAGAAGAAGGGAAGCGCTCCCTCGTTCCTGTAGAGGAAAGCGCCACGGTCGGTCGTGACGGAGATCAGGCCTGCAACCTGAATCTGTCGATTGCTCACGATGTACTTCGTGTTGAGCAGGTTCAGCATCTGGATGTCGTTCAAATGATCGCGTGTGATCGCATCATAGCGTCTGACGGAGAAGGGCTCGTGATAGGCGACGTCGACGAGGTCCGCATTTGTGAGTTGTAGGTTGCCGCTGACGAACACGCGGTAATGGGCCTCATCCCATCGCAGGGCCCCAGTCGTTCTGGGAAGCCGAATCTCCGGATCGGGGTAGCGGGATGGATCGATGTATCGAAGATAGGGTAGATCGACCCGCCAAGTGTCAAAGAGGATAACCGGGATTAGAAACAGAAAATACGATTGGGCCGTCAGTCGGCCGCTCGCTCTCGTGAAAGTGAGCACGAGGAGCGCACCCAGCCATAGCAGCGCCAGTCCCGCACCTTTCTGGAGGAACGGGATGTTGTTTCGAACCACGGCCGCTTTGTCGGCGGGGAGGTCACTCCAGAAGAGCTGACACCAGGTGGTCAGACCCGCCTCCGGTGCGGCGACCCAGAGCAGGAGGGGCACGCCGAGAATGAGTGCCACAGCCCAGAGGGCTTTCCGGTCAAAAGCATCGATCTTGTCGCCCAACCGATCGAGTGTGATTCCGGCGAGGAGAATGGCGGGAAAGACGAACAGAAAGGCGATCATGCCGGGTACGCGCAGGACGTGCATGCCAGGTATGAACCGGTAGAAGAGGGCGTGCAGGGGTGTGTGGGGTCCGAGCGAGAAAGCGAGCGCGAACAGACCCAAGACGGCGAGCGGAAGAATCCTCCGGTCGTCACGGATTCGACCGAGGGATACGAGCGCCAGAGCCAGAGGGATGAGACCGAAATATTCCGCGTTGAGTTTGAGTGGATTCCGACCCCAGTAGAGATTCTGGCGACTGTCCGGTCTGTAGAAATGGACGAATTCGGGTACGAGAAGAGACGCGATCTCTTCGGGATGGAGCGACCAAGACTGGGCGTACTCGAGTCCGACTCCTTCGCCCAGGATGCCGGCACGACGCGACTCCGTTTTCGTGTACTGATAGGCGGGAAACGTGCCCACGGCGCCGACGGCAAGCCCGATCGCAATGCCCGCCGCCGAAATCGTCGAACGCCGCACCAAACGAGTGAGGTCTTTTTCTTCGGCAAAGGCTTGGAGGACGCGCACCAGAAAAAGGAGGCCGAGTCCAAGCAGGGCGTAGTAGAGCATCTGCAAGTGGGGGGTGAAGATGCCCGCCGCGACGGCAGCACCCAGGACGAACGGGTATAGGGGTTTGCCCGTGTCCAAACCTCGATACAGTGCCCAGACCATCAGGGGCAGGAGGCCGATGACGAGCATCTTGCCCTCCTGCCCTGGAAAAATGAAGGTCATCAGGGTGGGTGCAAAACCGTACATCAGCCCGGTGAGCCACGATGGCAGGGGCCGAAGCCCGATACCGCGTGCGCAAAGGAACATCGTGTAGGCGGCGGCGAACGTGGCGAAAAAGTAGCGCCAGCCGAGGTAGCGATGCCACGTGGTGAACAGGGAGATGACGTGTAGCGGGAAGTATTTCCCCTTCCGGAAGCCGGACATGGGTGTGCCGCCCAGATACCGGGACCAGTTCTCGGGCGCAAGGTCTCCGAGTTTTTCGCCGATCGGTTCCTTGCCGAGGTAGAATTCATTTCGTGTGTCGACGCCTTCAATCACCACATCGCTGAAGACGAAGCCCGAAAAATAAACGACGGTCAGGAACAGGAAGGTTAGGGGAACCACTCCACGTTTTGCGAGGAGAGGTTCGATGGTGCGGGTCTCAGTCGGTGCTGATCCGTCCCGACGACGGCTTCGCGTTCGGCTCATAGTCGATTCTTCAGGTGATCGATTCGTAGACTTTTTCCTGATCCGTCGCGATGCGGTCCCACGTGAAGTTTTCCGCCCACTTTCTGCCGGCTCGCCCGAGTCTGGCTCGCTCCTCTGTATTGGATAGCAGACGCTGCATGGCCGCAGCAAGCGCGTCGACGTCCTCGGGTTGGACGAGAATCCCGGTCTCCCCATCACGCACGGCATCCTTCAGACCGGGGATTCGTGTACCCAGGACGGGTCTCGAAGCGGCCGCTGCTTCCACCGCCGCAATGCACCACCCTTCGTAGCGGGACGGTGTGCAGAAGAAGAGGCATCTTCGGTAGAGATCCGACCGCTGCTCGTTGGTGACCGATCCCAAGAACTCGACCCGCTGAGAAATTTCCAACTCGCGTGTCGCTCGTTCGAGTTCGGCGCGAGCTTCGGGTGAACCGCGCCCGGCGATTTTCAGTTGGATGTCCGAATTCTGCCGCGCAAAGGCTCTGAGAAGGATGTCCAGACCCTTCGTATACGGGTCGAGGCGCCCGAAGTAGAGGATGTAGTCTTCCTCTTCGAGCGGATCCACAAAACACTCGTCATCGACGCCGGTGTAAACGACGTGAAGCCCGTGGGATCCCCGAATGTCGACGATGGCATCACGCACGCTCGGTGAGATGGTAAGGACGTTCGGGTAAGCCCTGAGCGTCGCGGACTCGACGTGCCTGGTCGTTCGCCCGACGAACGGATGCTTCTCTTCCGCGTGCGAGCCCATGAGGTGAAAGCATTCGAGGAGGGCCGTCTGTCTGTGTGAAGCTGCAGCGCACAAGGGCGCGAAGGCAGAGAAGCTGTAGACCCAGAGGTCGAAGTCGGCCTTCTGGACGTGCCGTGAGGCGGCGATCGAAAACGACAGACGACTCAGTGCGTAGGATACCTGGCTACCGACGCGATGGAAGCGGATACCATCCCGATTTTCGGTCTCGGGCGCTCCCGGATAGCGACCCGTCAGGATGGTGATGTCGTGGCGGGCGACGAGACGACGGCTGATCTGGAGCGTGCGCAGAGCACCTCCACCAGCCAGCCACGTGTTCCAGGGATCATCGTAGATGGTGTGCAGAATCCTCACGATTGTGAGGCGATCTTTTCGGTCGTCGAGTGGCCGGGCAGGTAGGCAACGGTTTGAACACGCCCACCGAAAAACTCTACGATTTCTCGACCGACGATCTCGTCCCTCTTGTAGTCCGCTCCTTTGACGAGCAGATCCGGCTGGATCGCCCGGAGCAGAGCCTCCGGCGTATCTTCCTCGAAGACGACGATGTAGTCGACGGCTCTGAGAGCGGAGAGATCCGCCAACCGGTGGGTGAGTGCGTTCATAGGGCGATCGGGTCCCTTTACACGACACACCGAATCGTCGCTGTTGAGGCCCACGATCAGCACATCGCCGAGGGCCCTTGCGGCGGAAAGACAAGCGACGTGGCCGTCGTGAAGGAGGTCGAAGCATCCGTTCGTGAAAACCACGCACGCCCCCTCGGCCTTCGACCGTTCGCGGATGCGGACCGCCTCGTTGAGTGTGACCTGCTTGTCTTGTTCCACGATGGATTCAGAGAACGCCTTTGGTGGACGGAATTCCCGTGACACCCGGGTCGGGCGAGACCGCCTGCCGCGCAGCCCTGGCCACCGCCTTGAAGATCGCCTCCAGGCAGTGATGGGCGTTCGACCCCCGGATGAGATCGATGTGCAGATTGAGGCGACCGTGATCGGTGAGGCTTCTGAAGAACTCTTCACCCAGTTCGGTCGGAAAGGCGCCCACGGTGGTTTCGTCCAGGTTCGCGTGATAAATCAGGTAAGGACGGCCGGAAAGGTCGACGACGGCACGCGCCAGCGCTTCGTCCATGGGCACGACGGCGCTGCCGAATCGTGTGATACCGGACTTGTCCCCGAGAGCGTCGTTGAGCGCCTGGCCGAGGCAGATGCCGATGTCCTCGACCGTGTGATGTGCGTCGATCTCGAGATCTCCCTGACAGACGATGTCGAGATCGAACTGACTGTGCCGAGAGAAGGCGGTCAACATGTGGTCGAAGAACCCGATGCCCGATTCGATGCGGCTGGTTCCTGTCCCGTCGAGGGTCAAAGTCAGACGGATGTCGGTTTCGCTCGTTGCGCGTTGAACGTCGGCGTTGCGCGCCATCTGGGTTACCCCGTGTAGGTTGCGAAGGGGTCGGGAAGGATGCGATCGATCTCGTCGAGCCGATAGCCGAACCCGGAACCCCGAACGGACGTCAGGTCGAGGTGGCCGTCGATTCGACGGAAGACACCTGGATGGATCTTCGCCTCGGAGCGTGACGCTTCGGGGTAGAATTGCATGCCGTTCGTTTCGAGCCCCATGACGGTACCCGCGTGTGCCGCCAGGAGGGCGTGTGTGACCTGTGACAGCATGGGGTTCGTCAAGTCCTGCACCATCAGCGTCATGCCGTGTGCGCGCGCCCAGCACAGGCTGAGAATCGCGACGGTCTGAGTCTTGCAGGTTTTGAGAGCCACACCCGTCCACCCGTGGCGCCGGCCGATTTCAAGGAGGCGCCAGTCGTGTGCGCTTTCGTCCATGAAGAGGGGCTTGCGGGCGGAGACGCTGTGCGCATCGATGGGGTTCGCTTCCAGGTCGTAGGGAAACGGTTGCTCCACATACAGAATCATCTGGGAGATCCGGGGATGATCCGCCAGCAGCCGGTCGAGGATGTCGTTCACGTAGTCGGCGCTTTGGGCCGTGCAGTTGAAGTCGGTACAGAGCCACGAGGCACCCCGATCGATCGCGATCCGGCCGATTTCGACAATACGCTCGTAGTCCCAGCCCTCGGATTCTCCGGTCAGTTTGATTTTAAGACAGTTCAGCCCATCGGTGTGAATCCAGTCGGGGAGGACAACAGGGTAGCCATCATCGGGTTCGTCTCCCGTGCGCTCGTCGTCGGAGAGAAGGTCGTTTCCACCGACCGAGTGCCAGGCAGCCACACGATCCTCGCGACGGGCGAGCAGGTAGTCGCTCGGGAACTGATCGTCGAAGACGATGTCGGTATCCTCGGCGGGGTCGAGGTAAGCGGCGAGAGGCTCATTCATCCATTCGGCGGTGTATGTGGCGTAGGTCGATTCACCGTGTACGTTCCCGTAGGCGTCGTGGAAAGCGAGGTCGAACGCGGAATTGGCGACGAGGGCGGCCAGCCACGGGATAGCCTCGTCGGTTCGTATCCGGTTGATTTTCTGCAGCGCCGCGGGCAACACGTCGGTGAGGAAGGCGTGACCTACTTCAATGGGATGGCCGACTCGCGCGAAGGACGCCCACCTTCGTGCGAGGTCCTCACACAACGTCGTGACGGCATCCAGGCGATCGGCAATGCTCAGGTTCGACGGCCACGCCCACTGGACGCTGAGGGGCGTCTCACCCCATCCGGAGGCGCGTCGACCGTCTCGTGTCTCCACATCGACACACACGCGAATGCACGTGACGTGGGACAACGATTCTGTTCCGAAGCGGTAGGGGATTCGGGCTTCGACGGGCAAATAGAACGCCCGCAAACCGACGACCCGAATGTCGGTGGGTTTAGCCATCGGTCGTCCCCAGGCTGTCGCGAAGCGCCTGGAGGAACGTGTCGTTTTCTTCGGGCGTGCCGACGCTTACCCGCAAACATCGGGAAAGGTTCGGATATCCAGAGACGTTCCGGATGAGAACACCCCGCTCGATGAGGCGACTGAATATCTCGTCGGGTGTCCCGACATCGAAGAGGATGAGGTTCGCCGACGACGGGTAAGGTACGATTCCGGGGATCTGTTCCATGGCTTCGAACAGGCGGGTTCTCTCCTGTCGAATCCGATTCGCTCGGTCCTGAATCAGATCGGCGTGTTTCAGGAGCTCGAGGGCCGCGACGCGTGAGAATGTGTTGATGTCGAAGGGCACCTTCACTTTGAGGACTTCGGTCACGACTTCGGGATGCGCGATGAGGTAGCCGATTCGGATTCCGGCGCCGCCGAAAGCCTTCGACAGCGTCCTGAGCACGACCAGGTTCGCGTAGCGATTGAGAAGGCCGGTGGCTGTCCGGTCGGTAAATTCGCCGTAGGCTTCGTCGACGACGACATACCCCTCCGTCATCTGTAGCATGACTTCGAGTGCATCATTTTGGATGTCGCAGCCGGTGGGGTTGTTTGGCGCACACAGGATGACGACGCCGGGCCGCTCGTCCGCGATCGTTCGATGCAGGGCATCCAGATCGAAACCGAATTGGTCGTCGAGCGGGACCAGCAGGGGGTGGCCTCCGCAGATCGTCGCATACTGCGCGTAGAGCGAGAAGGAGGGGCTGGGAATGACGACGCCTGTACCGGTCGTGACGGTCGTGTGCAGAAGGTGGTGGAGGAGGGTGTTTGACCCGTTCGAGACGATCAAGCGTGCGGCGTCGACCCCGGCAAAGCTCGCTAATGCCTCTACCAGGTCCGACGGCATGGGTTCGGGATAGCGCCCCCACGCCTCGTCGAAGACGAGTTCCAGTATCCGTCGCTTGAGGTCGTCGGGTAGCTCGTATGGGCTCTCGTTCTGATTCAGTTTGACCGGACAATCGTAGGTCGTCAGGTGGTATCCGGGTAGCGATCGAAGGGACTCGCGGATCAGATGCGTCGGCGGGTTGGGTTTGCCGCCCACGGCTCAGCCGAGACGCACGCGGATGGCGTTCGCGTGGCCGTCGAGGCCCTCTGCTTCGGCCAGTGCGATGATCTGACCGCCGACTTTGGAAAGACGTTCCTCCGTGTAGGCGACGATGCTGATGTCCTTGCAGAAGGTGTCGACACCGACCGAGGAGGCGTAGCGTGCAGCTCCGCCTGTGGGCAGAATGTGATTGGTCCCGGCAAAATAATCGCCGACCGGCTCGCTGGACGCTGAGCCGAGAAACACGGCGCCAGCGTGGCGGATACCACTTTGGACGGACCAGGGATCCGAAACGATCAACTCGACGTGCTCGGGCGCGATCTGGTTGATTAAAGAGACACCTTCCTCCAGATCCGCCACCACGAAGATGGCGCCATATCGTCCGAGGGCCTCTTCTGCCGGACCGCGGTGTGAAAGGTCGGGAAGCTGGCGCTCGATCTCCTGGCCAATCGTTTCAGCCAGGCGGGCGGACGTCGTCACACACACGGCCGCTTCGTAGCCGCTGCCGTGCTCGGCCTGGGATAGCATATCGGCGGCGACGAAGCGCGCGTCGGCGCTGTCGTCGGCGAGGACGACGATCTCGCTGGGCCCGGCGATCGTGTCGATGGCGACCGTTCCAAACACCGATTTCTTGGCGATCTGAACCGACGGGTGCCCCGGACCGACGAGTTTGTCGACACGCTCGATCGTTTCGGTTCCGTAGGCTAATGCGGCAACGGCCTGAGCCCCGAAAACCCGATAAATCGTGTCGATACCGACGATGTGGGCGGCGGCCAACACGGACGAATGCACCTGCCCGTCGGCTTGCGGTGGCGTTGCGAGACTGAGGTGATCGACGCCGGCGACGCGTGCGGGTATGGCGGCCATCAGGACCGTGGAAAAGAGCGGAGCACTCGCTCCGGGCACGAGCAGCCCCACGCGTTCGAGGGGTATCACGCGTTTGCCGAGGATGACGCCATCTCCATCTTCCACGAACCAGGAGGTCTTCTTCTGCGATTCGTGAAATCTGCGAATGTTTCGAGCCGCAGCCTCCAGGACTTTCAAAAACGCCGGGTCGGCTTTCTTGTAGGCCGCGGCGATGGCGTCCGGGTCTACACGGATCTGTTCTTGCGTGAGGCGGACACCGTCGAATTCCTCCGTATAGGCAAGAACCGCCTGGTCTCCGTTTTCTCGCACGTCGGAGATGATACGGAGAACACGCGCTTCGAGATCGGGTGAGACTTCGATGCTGCGACCGACGATTGCCCTTAGACGCTGGGCGGCTTGGGGGGTGCCGAGTGCGAGCGGAGCGATCACGGTCAGTAGATGACTTTGTTGAGCGGATACTCGATGATACCCGAGGCGCCGGCATCCATCAGGAGGGGGATGATATCTCTCACCGTGCTTTCGTCGACGATGACCTCGATGGCGATCCACGATTCGTCGAGCAGGTTGGAGATGGTCGGATTCTTGAGCGCGGGAAGCTGGCTCACGACGGCTTCGAGGTTGTCGCGTCGGACGTTCATCTTGAGACCGACCTTGTCCTCGGCCTGGAAGGCGCCCACGAGGAGGGTCGCGATGCGCTGGGCCTTTTCCTTCTTCCAAGGATCTGCCCAAGCTTCCCGGTTGGCGATGAAACGTGTGGTCGTTTCGAGTACGGTGTCGATCACACGCAACCTGTTCGCTCGAATCGAAGATCCCGTCTCCGTGAGTTCGACGATCGCGTCGACCAGCCCGCTTACACGCACCTTGGCTTCGGTCGATCCGTAAGAATACTCGACTTCGGCGTCGACGTCCTGGTCCTCAAGCCACGCCCTGGTGACCGAGACGATTTCGGTTGCGATGCGCTTGCCGTTCAGATCGGCGACGGATGTGACCTGCGAGTCGTCGGGTACAGCGACGACCCATCGGGCAGGTTGTGAGGTGGTCTTGCTGTAGCTCAGTTCCGTGATCTCGACGACGTCGGCGTTGTTTTCGAGAATCCAGTCCTTACCCGTGAGTCCGACATCGAGGACGCCGCGCTCCACGTAGTGAGCCATTTCCTGGGCTCTTAGGAGCAACCCGTCGAGTTCGGGATCGTCGATGGACGGTGTGTAGGAACGGTAGCCGGCCCGAATCCGGTATCCGGCTCTGGCGAACAGGTTGAAAGTCGACTCCTGAAGACTGCCTGAAGGCAGCCCCACTCTGAGACGTGGCATGGGGTCATCTCCGTAGCTGTGTCAACGTGAAGGGGATCACCCCTCAAAGACACAGAAGGTACTCGTTTTGTTTCCAGAGGGCGGTTTTTGCGAGAAGGGAGAGGTGTTACCGCGACTGACTTTCGAGGAAGGCGATGAGCCCATTCAGCGAATTGTGGATTTCGCGGAAATGCTGGTTTTCTTTGAAGTCACGTATCAGTTCCCACCGATCGTATTCATAGCTATCGCGAGAGTATTCTGCCGGATCGTAGTAGAACTTCAGACCCAAAGATGAGACCTGGGGTTGTCCGTCTACCTGGGTCTTGCCGAGTTCCACTCGAACGATTTTGCCCAGAATCTGAATCTTCATCGGAACTGCCGGGATGTAGATTTCGGTTTCACGGTTGAAACGTAGTTTGGGATAAAAGTTCAGAAGGTAGCACGTGTTCTCGAGGACCTGCATTTGCTCCTCGAAATCCATCAGTCCGTAGTCTTCGCCGAGCACATACTCCAGGAAGGTCTTAGAACTTTCGATCTTGATCCCACCGATGCTGAAGTCGACGAGGTCGGCGTGGATCCCGCCCTCTTTTCGTATGAAGTCACTCGCCCGAACTGTCATGTTTTCGGTACCGACACGGTGAGGTCCCTATCCTAGTTGAAACTTAAAGGGCTCCAAACTTACGTTGTGGGTAGACGTGTGAGAGCGTGTACCCGTAAGAAAGGAGCCCACGATGGAGAAGCTATTTGCAGGGGATGGCGAAGTCAAGGTTGGGTCAGACGTTATGGATTTGGAGACGCGTTTATCGGTGATCCGGGCGCTGATTCCGCTGGGTCTGGAGGCCGTTGCCGACGTGCTCCAGCAGGAGGTGGAGCAGCTCGCAGGCGTTCGGTATGCGCGTAAGGGTTCAGAGCAGTCGCATCGTCGATGGGGAAGCCAGAAAGGGTCCGTGTATCTGATGGACCAGAAGCTGCCGGTGGCCGTTCCCCGTGTGCGCGACGTCGAGTCCGATACGGAGGTTTCTCTGGCCGCATACCGGGGGATGCAGAGGCCCAGAGCGATGGATGAGAAGCTGCTGCTTCGTGTGCTCAAGGGAATCTCCTGTCGCAACTACAGAGCCTGTGCAGAGTCGGTACCCGAAGCGTTCGGAATCTCGGCATCCTCCGTCTCGCGACGGTTCATCAAAGCCACCGCAAAGAAGCTGAAGCAGTTCCAGGAACGACCGCTCGACGACTACGACTTGGTCGCCCTGTTCATCGACGGAAAGAGCTTTGCCGACGAAGAGATCGTGATCGCTCCGGGCGTCACGACGGACGGCCAGAAGATCCCCCTGGGCTTCGTCGAATCGGCGACGGAGAACGAACGGATCTGCCGTCAGCTGATCCAGGATCTCATCCGGAGAGGCCTGTGCTACGACCAGGGCCTTCTCGTTGTGCTGGACGGCTCAAAGGGACTCCGCAGTGCCGTCACCAAAGCCCTCAAAGGGGATGTGTGCGTGCATCGCTGTCAGTGGCACAAGCGCGAGAACGTCGTCAGCTACCTCCCGGAGGCAGAACGTCCAAGAGTTCGACGGAAACTTCAGAAAGCCTATGACTGCGACACCTACGAGGAGGCAAAGGCCGCACTCGAATCACTCAAACCCGAACTCAAGCTGATGAATCAGTCTGCCGTGGCAAGCCTCGAGGAAGGACTGGAGGAAACCCTGACCCTCCACCGGCTGGGGATGCTCCCGTTCTTGAAGCGAAGCTTCCGAACCACCAATTGCATCGAGGCGCTCAACAGCATGACCGGCAACCTGATACGGAAGGTCAACCGCTGGAACAACTCTCCTCAGCGACACAGATGGGTCGCGGCCGCACTCCTCGACATCGAACCACGCCTGCGACGCGTGAGCGGATACAAACACCTCCCGCTGCTCAGGCAAGCACTGAAAAACAACCTGAATCTCGGCGACAATCAAGATGCTCGGCAGAGAGCATGAATACCACGGAGCCCGATGAGTTTCAACTGACTATGGGACTTGACCACCGACACGGGCGACCTCGGCTAACATGTCGTAGTAGTCGGTGGGGTTATCGGGACCGACACGTGTGTGGAAGCTGAGAATGATGTTGTCGCCGTTCGTGAGGTTGTTCGCCTCTTTTCGATCGGTCGACATGTTCGGTGGTTTGCGGATGTAGAACTGCCTCGACTCTTCTTTGGATGTTTCGAGACCAAGTACATCTGAGTTCCCCATCTCGAGCAGTCCCACTTTGTTCGTACGCTCGTCCATGTGCGGCTTTCCAACACCGCACACACGCGATTCACGTGGATTCAATCGAATCGCGTTCTTCATGAATTTCACGATGTCTTCTGCTTCGGGATCTTCGAGATCGACTTCGTCGTCGTGGGGAATGACGTGAAGATCGGCCAGCTTGGGCGGCAAACTCCCCGTGTCGGGGTAGGTCGTGTCCGTTTTAGTGATGAAGAGGTCGAACATGATCTGCGAGTAGACACGGCGGGCGCCCGCTCCGGCCTTGTGGGCATACCGGAGGAACTGTCGCTTTTCCTGTTTCCGAATGTTCCCGACCGGCCGAAGCATGTAGGCCATCGGAATGCGCGGAGCCAGGTCGTCCAGCAGATTGTCGGGGAAGTGGATTCTGCCCATTACCTTGCAGTCGACCGTGTGCGGAACACGCTGGTGCAGGAACCACAAGTGGAGAATTTCGCCCTTGCCCGAGAACATCGATTCGTCTTCGGCCTTTAGGCCGTCGGGTGTGGAGATGTAGAAGGCCTTATTCTGGACGAGCAGATCGTCGCCGTGTTTAAACACGAACGCTCGATCCAGATTTTCATCCGCGTCTTCCCCATCGCTCGTCTTCAGAAGACTGCAGTTGACAGAATCCGGCGCCATTTCCTGCAAGGTCTGCAGGATCTTTTCGAGCTCATCCTGTCTTCGCCCACCACCACTCTTTTTGAACGGGTTGAACATCCTTCGCTCTTCATCTCCAGTCGGGAACTGCCACCTTAGTGCATGGTTTCATAAATATTATTACGTATGTCCTGAACATTATTTGTAGCTTATGTTCTCCTTCAAAAGGAGGAGAACAATGCCAAGACGTTCGCCTTATGTGGTGCTACTGTCTGAGAAGGAACGGGTCGACCTCGAGCGAATGGCTGGACAATATACGTTACCGTATTATCAAGTGATCCGATCGAAAATCGTGCTTCTCGCCGCCGAGGGATTATCCAACAAGATTATCGCCCAACGGTTGGATGTCCCGCGTCCGATCGTAAGCAAATGGCGTAAGCGCTTTTTCGAAGAGCGTCTTTCGGGACTCGAAGATAGATCTCGTCCCGGGCGCCCGCCCGGTTTTCCCCCCTCAGGTGGTCGTTCAGATCAAGGCGCTGGCGTGTGAACTACCGAGCGAGAGCGGGATACCGCTCTCGCGGTTCAGCTGTTCCGAGATTGCCGCCGAGGCAGTGCAAAGGGGCTTCGTTGCCAAGATCAGCGGCGCCACTGTCTGGCGCTGGTTGAACGAGGACGCGATTCGTCCTTGGTATCATCGCTCCTGGATTTTCCCACGGGACCCGGACTTCCAAACCAAAGCAGGTAGAGTCCTTGATCTGTATCACCGCCAATGGCAAGGAAAGCCTTTAGGGCCGAGGGAATATGTACTTTCTGCCGACGAAAAGACCAGTATTCTTCGGGTATCGAGCCCTTCAACCGGCTCCTGAGCCTGATCATGAGCCGGAAACCCTATTGCTCGGCAAAGAAAGTCTACCTCATCGTGGATAATGGCTCCTCGCACCGAGGGCAAACATGCATCGACCGTATCCAGGGGAAGTGGCCAAACATCCACCCCGTTCACCTTCCGATCCACGCAAGCTGGCTCAATCAGATCGAGATCTACTTCTCGATCCTCAAACGCAAGGCTCTGACACCTATCGAATTTGCATCGCTCGAAGAGCTTGAGGCAAGAATCCTCGGTTTTCAGGAACGCTACGGACGTATCGCCACACCCTTCAAATGGAAGTTCACACGAACAGATCTCGCGGAGATGATCGACAAACTCAGGTTCTACGATACGCCCTTGGCAAAGTCTGCTTATAATACGTCACCGTATTTGAGAACAGGAGTACTAAGCCCAATGAATTAAACGGGTTTAGGGCGTATTCGGGGAATGGTACTATAATGACAGACCTTTGTCAATCGTATTTCCCCGGCAGGAATGGGCCCGGTTGACAGCCCATCTGGACCGTCGTAAGTTCGTGAATACACCACAACAACCCGCGCAAAGCTATTCCATTCCGTCTTGGTCTGATGTGTTCTGGAACACACGGAGCGAATCAGTCGGGGCCGATCCAAAAATCTTACATCACATTGTTTTTAATAATGTTAGGCTGAAAAATTGCCCGGAAAAGACCATCTGATCGGCATCATGGCCGATTCTCACGACAACAAAAACGCCGTTCTGGCGGCGGTCCGCCTTTTTAACGATCGGCAGATCGGGCTACTTCTTCACGCAGGAGATTACATCGCGCCCTTCAATGCCGGGTGGATGTCGGACCTCCAAGCCCCGATGA
Source organism: Candidatus Latescibacterota bacterium (assembly GCA_965198115.1). GTDB lineage: Bacteria > Latescibacterota > UBA2968 > UBA2968 > UBA2968 > UBA6620. The sequence continues at coordinate 6,966,174 of OZ240241.1, forward strand.
TCGGCGTCTTCGGGAACAACGACGGCGAACGATTCGGACTGCGTGCGATGTTCAAGGCGAAGGGCGCCATCCATCGAGCTCCGTATCGTTTCGACCACGGGGGAAAGCGGTTTTTGATGCTGCACGAGCCCGACGAGGTCGACGCCCTGGCACAAAGCGGTGTCTACGATGTGATCGTTTACGGCCACACGCACACGATCGATGTTCGCGAAGGTGCGACGCTCGTGATCAACCCGGGCGAAACCGGCGGCTGGACAACCGGCCGGTCTACCGCCGCACTTCTGGATCTGGATACCGCGTCGGTCGAGATCGTGGATTTGTGATTTTTCGCTGGCTCCGACGCATTCGCCGAATCCGCGGGCACCGGCGCTCCTCACGTCGCCCCTACCGACCCCGCCGACTTTCACGCCGTTCCGCACACGACGCCTACTGCCGAGCATTATGGCCCGATCGGCGCTCGAGCCTCGCTCACGAGATCATTCGGATTCCGGCTTATGCTCGCACGGGGCAGCGGGCACCCCATCGGTTCGAGTGGCGGGGCCATTGGTATCGCGTCGTGGATGTGGGAGCCGTGTGGCGGGACGAGCGAAAAGACCATCCTCGTCGGACCTACTTTGCGATCGTGACGGAACGGGGAGAACTCGTTCAGCTGTGTTTCGAATTACAAGGTAAAGAGGGATGCTGGAAGATCTACCGAAGAGTGTCGACACGGCTCACTTCAGGGTGGAGCGTGGAGACTCGCTCGAGCGGTTGAAAGAGACGCTCGATCTGCTGCCGCGTGCGCCTGGCGTTTACCTGATGAGGGATGCGTCTGGCAAGATCATTTACATCGGTAAAGCCAAATCGCTTCGCAGTCGTGTCAGGTCCTACTTCACTCCGCGAGCCTTCGACGGGCGGGGGCAATTCATTGCCCTGGTTTCGAACGTGCGTGAGGTGGAGTACATCGTTACGGACACCGACCGCGAAGCGCTGATGCTCGAGGCCAATCTTGTCAAAGAGCACAAACCGCGCTACAACATCACCCTCAAAGACGACAAGAAGTATCCCTTCATAAAGATCACGGACGAACCCTTTCCACGAATCATCGTCACCCGCGATGTTGAGAAGGATGGGGGACGGTATCTCGGTCCCTACACCGACGTCAAAGCGATGCGTCGGATGCTCAAGGTCATGCACAAGCTCTTTCGCGTTCGGAGCTGCGACTATGATCTGCCGAGCAAGCACGTCCGCCTTTGTATCGACTACGAGATCGGTCGGTGTGACGGGCCGTGTGAGGCGCTGATTTCGACATCGGACTACCAGAAGCTGATCGATGATGCGGCACTGTTCTTGGCGGGCCGGCGGTCCGAGGTGGCTGCGATTCTACGGCGTCAAATGGACCGTGCGTCGTCCGAGCTCCGGTTCGAGGAGGCGGCGATCTATCGCGACCGGCTCGATGCGCTGGAACGTGTGACGAATCGTCAAAAAGTGGTTTCGCAGAATTCGGACGACTGGGATCTGATCGCGGTGGCGCGCGAAGACGATGAAGCCTGCGGTGTCGTGATGGAGGTCAGGGAAGGGCGGCTGATCGGCCGACAACACTACTTTCTGGGTGGCGTGCTGGAGGCGCCCGCAGAGGAGGTTGTCTCCTCGTTCGTGCGTCTGTTCTACCTCACCGCATCTTTCGTTCCCAGGGAGATCCACTTGCCGTGCGAACCCGAAGACGCCGGCACGATTTCGGAGTGGCTCGCCGAGCGAGCGGATGGGGCAGTGATCCTGCACGTTCCTCAAAGAGGCACCAAGGCCCAGCTGCTCAAGATGGCGGAAAACAACGCGGGGATTCTGCTTGCGGAGCGACGGCTGAAGCGTGAAAACCGAAAGACCCAGGTCCCCGCGTCAGTCAGTGCCCTGCAGCGAGATCTGCACCTCGACGACCCTCCGCGTCGGATCGAGGCGATGGATATTTCGAACATCCAGGGAAGAGACCCTGTCGCTTCGGTGGTCACGTTCATCGATGGTCGACCGTCGAAGCGAAATTACCGCCACTACAAGATCACGGGCATCGATGGTCCAGACGATTTTGCCATGATGCGACAGGTCGTCACTCGACGGTTTCAGAAGCTCAAGGAGGAAAAGGAGGCCTTCCCCGACCTGTTGCTGATCGATGGGGGGAAAGGTCAGCTCTCGAGCGCGATTCACGCGCTGAGGAGTCTGGATATCGAGGACCAGCCGGTGATCGGGTTGGCCAAGCGGTTGGAGGAGGTCTTTCTACCAGAGCATTCGGATCCGCAGAACATTCCGAAGACCTCGGCGTCGCTTCGTCTGCTGCAACAGCTGCGCGACGAGTCACATCGTTTCGCGGTGTCCTTCCATCGGAAGGTACGGTCCAAGCGGACTCTGCATTCGGAGCTGGAAAACATCGGCGGCGTCGGGCCCGCGAGGCGGAAGCTGCTGTTGAGGCATTTCGGGTCGATGAAGCGGCTGCGTGATGCCACCGCTGAAGATATCGCGGATGTGGAAGGAGTTGGCCCCAAGCTGGCGGCCGCCATCGCGTCGGCACTCCGAGATCCCAATGGCTGAGGAACAGACCACGACGTTGAAGACCGATCTTGGTAACGTCTACGTGGATTGGATCGACGAGACTCTCAAGGAAATCCGACTGGGGGATTCGACACGGCGAGGCGAGCGCGAGGTGTCATCCACAGGTGTTTCGGTCTCGGTCGATCGGGATGAAGTCGTGGACCTGCTCGAGAGATACTTCGAGGGAGAGTGTGTGCTGTTTCCAACTCTGGATCTCGAGGGATTCACGACTTTTCAGCGGGCGGTCTGGGAAGCGGCTCAGGACGTGCCGTTCGGCAGGACGGCGAGCTACGGCCACATCGCTTCGAACATAGGACGCCCGGAGTCCGCTCGTGCGGTAGGAGCCGCCCTCGGCCAGAATCCTTTTCCACCCCTGATCCCGTGTCATCGCATTGTATCCTCCACTGGTCGCCTGACGGGCTTCGCGTTCGGACTCGCGTGGAAGCGCGCCCTCCTGGACCTCGAGCACCCACAACAGACGCTGTTTTGAATACCTCGTCTTCGGCAGTTTTTCCGCCGCTGGCCGACGCTTTAGAGGAACCGCTCAGCTTCTTCCTCGACCACATTCGACTGGAGCGGGGTCTTTCAGACCATACGGTCGAGGCCTACGGGCGGGACCTGACGCGCTACTTGCGTGCCGTGTCAGAGGAAGGCACGTGTGACGTGGCAGACATTCGACCGGATAACATCTCCGAGCACTTGCGTAGACTGACCGATCTCGGGCTGGCCCCTTCGAGTGTCGGAAGATGTCTGACGGCAATTCGGATGTTCCACCGGTTTCTGACGGCGGAGGGGAGGGTGGCGGAGCTTCCGACAGAGCACCTTTCGCCTCCCAAGGTTGGTCGAAAACTTCCGACGGTTTTGACGATCGGTGAAATGGATCGTCTGCTTACTTCGCCCGACCCGAGCACCGCACTCGGATCACGCGACCGCGCTCTGCTGGAAACGATGTATGGAGCGGGTCTGCGTGTGTCCGAAGTCACCAGTCTGGTGCCCGAGCAGATTCTGTTCGATTTCGAAGTGATTCGAGTCGTTGGAAAAGGGAGGAAGGAGCGGGTGGTGCCCGTCGGGGAGCGGGCGCGAGCTTGCCTAACATCCTATGTAAGCGGCGCACGGGAGTCTCTTGCCCGATCGTCTTCCCCCCACTCAGTGTTCCTGAACTTCCGAGGGGGTCAACTTTCCAGAATGGGTGTTTATAAGATTCTCGGGGGGCACGTTCAACGGGTCGGAATCGACAAGACCGTCAGTCCTCACACGCTGAGGCACTCGTTCGCGACGCACCTGCTGGAGGGAGGCGCCGATCTGCGGGCCGTTCAGGAGATGCTCGGACACTCTGACATTTCCACGACTCAGATCTACACGCATATCGATCGGGAATACTTGAAGGAAGTTCATCGGTCCTTTCACCCCCGGGCGTAGATCAGACAAAAACGAAAGAGGGCCTTCGACTGATGTCGAAGGCTCTTTCTTTTTTTGGGTAAACGAGCGGTCAGTCGGGAATGCGAGGGGTGAGGAACATGTATCGGTCCGTGCCCAACCGTGCGTTGCGACGCAAGACCGAGAAGGCTGCGGCACGCCCCGTTTCGAGTTCGCCGAATGCGTTCTTAAAATCGTCGACGTTGCGAATGGCGAGATCCACTCTGCCCTGGCGAACACCGACGATCACGTCCCCCCGACGAAAGCCGGCATCTCTGCCAGGGCCGCGGGAAACCTCGACGACGACGACCCCCTGTGTGCCGACCTCGAGACCGAAGGATTCCGCCATGGGCGGCGTGATGTTGTGCACCGTCAATCCCAGGCCATCTTCGGTCGCGCTCCCTGGCGGCTCGGCGGTTCGAGCGACCACGGTCGCATCTTCGGGGATGGTTCCCAGTTCGACGTTGATGGTCAGGTCTTTCGTGCGTCTGCGAACCTTCAAGGTGACCGGATCGCCCGGATGTTTACGGGCGATCGCGCTCTGTAGGGCGTTGGGCCGGTCGACCTGCTGACCGTCGACCTGGAGTACGATGTCCCCGCCTTTAATGTCCGCTTTTTCCGCGGGTGAGTTCCCCAGAACCTGGTCGATGAGAACTCCGCGCGGTCTGTCCAAACCGAAGGCGTCCGCCTGGCGCGCCGTGACGGGCTGAAGGCTGACACCCAGGTATCCACGCTGGACCTTGCCGTGTTGGATGATGTCGTCCATCACCTTCTTGGCGAGGTTGATGGGGATCGCGAAACCGTAACCGACGAACCCACGATTACGCGTGGCGATCGCCGTGTTCACCCCGATCAGATTGCCGTCGAGATTGACGAGCGCCCCGCCCGAATTGCCGGGGTTGATGGCGGCGTCGGTCTGGATGAAGTTCTCGACGGAGTACTGGTTTTCTATGATGTTGAGCGAACGTCCGATGGCGCTGACGATTCCGGACGTGACGGTCGACCTCAGGTCGAGAGGTGCGCCAATGGCGAGGACCCATTCACCGATCTTGACGTTGTCGGAGTTTCCTGCGCGAACGGGAACGAGGTCCTCGGCGTCGATCTTGATCACGGCGACGTCGGTGAGATCGTCTTTCCCGACGAGCTCGGCCGCATACTCACGGTTGTCGCTCATGACGACGGTGATTTCGTCGGCGTTGTCGATGACGTGGTTGTTCGTGAGAATATAGCCGTGGCGATTCATGACGATGCCCGACCCCAGGCCAGATCGTTCCTGCTCTCCTTCGGGCTGCGGAAACTGCCAGAAAGGGTGGATGAAGTCGGGTGCGCGTCTGCCACGATCGGTCGTCTCGATGGTCTGCTTCGTACTGACCGTGACGACACTCGGGGTGACGCGTTCTGCGATGGCGGTGAAGGCCTGGTTGAAGGTCTTGAGCTGTGCGATGGCCTGCGTGTCCGACACCTGGGCGGCGGAAGGTCCCACCGATACGGCCATCGCGAAAACCAGGCAGAGAAGGATCGTCCTATTCATGGGGAGATGACTCCTTGGTACAGTTTATGACGACGATGAGAGTGTGTTTTCGGGATTATACTCGGCGCTGTCGGGAAGGTTCCACAAAAGGTGCGGCTGGAAGATGCTTACAAACCGTATTGTCGAATCTTGCGGTAAAGCGTGCGTTCGGCCATGTGTAGCAGCCGAGCCGCCTGCTTCCGGTGACCGTCGGTGACTTTCAACGCACGCACGATCGCGTCACGCTCGACTTCACGCATGGGTTTTACCTCTCCGTCTATTTGTGCTCCCGTGTTCGTTTCCGAAAATTCGACCTCTGTCCCGCGGTCGATGATATCCGATTCAGGTTCGTAAATGGGAAGTGGTCGGACTTCGGCCGTTTCGGGCGCGAGGAGTTTGGCCTTGAGCTCCTTGATGTCTTTGGCCACTTCCAGGATCGCCCAATAGAGCAGATCTCTGGAGGATTCTTCGGGTGTTTTCCCAAGGTGCACGGGAAGGGTTTGACTCGGTTCGGTCTGCTGGTAGCCGTCGTCGTGGAGGTAGGAGGCGACCTGAGACGCTCCGATCTTTCGATCGACGGAAAGGACCATCAGCCGTTCCACCAGGTTTCTCAATTCTCGAATGTTTCCCGGCCACGGATATCGTCGGAGTGCATCCATTCCATCGGGTTGGATTTCTACGGGCGGCACACCGTGCTCCTGGCTGATGGCCTCGGTGAACCGTGCCACGAGCAGTTGAATGTCCTCCGGACGCGATCGTAGTGGAGGCATCCGAACCTCGACCACTTTGAGCCGGTAGTAGAGGTCTCGACGGAAGCGGCCCTCGGCGACGGCCCTTCCGAGATCCTGGTTCGTTGCGGCGATGACGCGCACATCCACACGAATCGACGTGCTGTTGCCAAGACGCGAGAACTCCTTGCGTTCCAGAACGTGAAGGAGACGGACCTGCGCCGACAAGGACATCTCGCCGATCTCGTCGAGGAATACGGTCCCCCCGTCGGCTGACTCGAATAGACCCTCGCGACGTGTTCTGGCGTCCGTGAACGCTCCCTTCTCGTGACCAAAAAGCTCGCTCTCGAGCAAAGTCTCCGGGATGGATCCACAGTTGAGAGTCAGAAAAGGCCCCGATGCATGTGGGCTCCGCTCGTGGATAACTTCGGCGATGAGAGTCTTGCCGGTACCGCTCTCTCCCGTGATCAGGACGTTGACTGGAGTGGGAGCGATCTGGTCGATGACCTGACGAACCTGCTGGATGTCTGCCGACCGTCCGAGTATCCGGGGCACGTCTTCCTGATGCTGGCCGTTAACGAGGCTCGCGAGGGCGTGCTTCAGTTGAGATCTCTCGACGGGGCTGCTCAGATAGGCATCGGGAGACAGATCGGGGGTGTGCGGTGGCGAGGACGATGACAGGACGGCGAACACGAACGGGGGTTGATCCAAGCCGGCGATCTCCGGACCGATTTCGCGAGCTGCATCCGCCAGGCTGGCCTCGTCGAGGACGACCAGGTCGAGTCCCCGACTGAGCAGCTTTCGGGCGGGGCCGACCGTGTTCGATCCGATCGTCTGCCAGCCTTCATCTTCGAGGAGCTTTCGGAGCTCCGCCGAGAGCGTGGCGTCTTGTGTGATGACCAGGGATTCCATCGTTACGGGATTCGTCAGTCCTGATTTTTGAGGTCTGCGCCGACGATCAGAAGGTCACGACCCCTCGGTTCGATGTAACCCTGGTTCTCGAGCCGTTTGAGGATACGGGAAACCGTTTCGCGGGTCGTTCCTGACATGTTCGCGAGATCCTGATGGGTCGGGCGATCTTTGATGAGGACCCCTTCCTGAATGGCCACGCCCTGTTCGTCGGCGAGTTGCAACAATGTCTGTGTGATCCTGCCTGTGACGTCGGAGAGCGCCAGACCCTCGATTTTTCGATCGGTCACGCGGAGACGGCTGGCCAGGACGGAAAGCAGTTTGATGGCGGTCTGGGGAGATTTTTGTATAAAGCGCAGGAAATCGGCCCGACGGACCATGTGAGGAGTTCGGTTTCCTGAGTCGTTGTCACGTTGGCCGACCGGGGGTGACCGTCGAGCAAAGACATTTCGCCAAAGAAATTACCCTCGCCCAGGATCGAGAGTATGACCTCGCGTCCGTCTTCGCTGACGATACTGACTTTGACCTGGCCATCGTGAATCACGAACAGGCTGTCACCCTCCTCTTCGGCCATGATGACGACACGATCTTTCGGGAAGGTGCGTAGCAGAGCAACCTGGGACAGCGCATCCAGCTCGCTATCGGACAGTTCCTCGAAGAGCGGAACACGCTTGAGTAGTTCGCTATGCATCGATCCCTCCTGATCCTTGTGACACGGTAAAATCCATCAGTTCCCGGTGCCTCGGTCGACCCTGAGTCTTTCGATCATGTTACCAGCCTGCAGGCCGAACGCGCTGCTCGACCCAAACTTCGCCCTGATCTTTTCGAGTTCGGCGATGGCCTCGTTCGGGCGTCCCTGGGCCTCGAACGAGCGGGCACGACCCATGTGTGCGGTGGCGATCCAGTTCGTACTGCCCTGGTGGTTGTAGACGAGTTTCAGATACTCGCGGAGGGCGCCGTCGAGGTCCCCCATCAATCGATACGATTCGGCGATGATGTTTTGGGCAATCGACCAATCGTCGCCGGACAGATCCTTCAGCACGGGGGTCAGCTCGCCGATGGCTTGAGCGTGAGCGCCTTTCTCCTTGAGTAGATCGCCGATCTGGATCCGAGCCTCTCTGGCGAGTGGGTGAGACGGATAGGACTCGACGAGATCTCTGGCGTAGCCGACGGCCGAGTTATACAGACGAAGATTCCGGTGCGTTTTGTAGAGCTTTTCGAAAATCTCCGGCCGTCGATCGTGGGACAGCCCGTTGTTCAGCGCGTTGAGATACGCACGCGAGGCCCCGGCATAGTCTTCGTCTTTGCTGTAGATGGCCGCAAGCTCAAGGTTGGCCGACGACCAATGTGGACTGCGGTCGTGATTTTTGACGAATCGAACGAGCGCGGCGAAATGAGCCTCGGGGTCGTCGCCCCTGCTCAAAGCTTCGATGAGGTAGTATTCGGCGTCACCAACCGCTTCTGTCCCGGTGTAGTCCTTGGTGACCTTCGTGAGAATCTTTTGCGCGTTTTTGGGGCGATTCGCGCGGAGGTTGAAGCGACCCTCCTCGATCTTGAAACGAGCGGCCCACTCCCTGGCGCTCTTGTGCCGCTTGGCGAAGGCTTTACGTTCTTTGTTGGCGGCTTTGATCCGATCGAGTCTATACAACGAGATCACACGGTTGCCCTGACCGTCGATGTCGAGCGCCGATTCTGGAATCCGGTTGTAAGCCGACCACGCCCTGTCGTAGTGCCCCGCATCGAATTGGAGATCCGCAACCGCCCGTGTTGCGCTGGCGGCGAGTTTGCTTTTCGCGTGCGTGGCGGCGAATCGATCGAAAGCCGCGATGGCTTCGGTCGGGCGACCCATTTCTGCGAGCAGGCTCGCACGATCAAATGCCACGCTGTCGACGGCGGCGTGACGCATGAATTTTCGCTCGAAGTCGAGGTAGACTGAGAGCGCGCGATCGTGGTTGCTCGCCCTCCGGTGAGACGCCGCTAGGCGTCGCCAAACCTCGGCGCCCGGATTCCGGGATAGGAGTTGCTCGTCGATTTCGATCGCTTTGTCGAAGCGTTCCTGCCTGTAGTAACATTCCGCCAGCAAGACACGTACGGATTTGTCCAGAGCCAGGGAGCTGGGTGCCTCGAGCAGTTGTGCAAACTCGTCCGTGGCCGAGCGTACGAACCCCCGTTCTAGAAGGATCACGCCGAGTTGGAATCGCACCTGACTCGCGAGATCGCTGCCCGGGTAGGCGAAGGGGAAGTCCCGGAGGACGTTTTCGGCCTCGGCATACTCACGCTGCCGAGCAAGGCACCGTCCCACGCCGTAGGTGGCGCGTTCGGAGGCCGTGCTCCCCGGGTACCGACCGATGACGGTCCGGTAGAGGGTGAGCGCTCTCTTCGTCTGATCATCCGACCCCATTGCATAGTGGGCGTCCGCGCGTCGGAGAAGCATGTAGGGACGCTGGTCGGAGTTCGGGTAGGTCTTCCCTAACCGTTCGTATGCGGAAAGAAGCGATGCCGCCGTGGACGTATCGGTCAAACCAGCAACGTGATCGAGCTCGACGAGTCGAATGGCCGCATCGTCCGCTTTGTCGTCGCCAGGTTCGCTCTTCAAGACTTCGTTGTATGCTGCCCTCGCACGGTCTTCGTGCGACTCGTAGGGTGTTCCTTCCAGTCGGCTCCGGTCGAACTGTCTCTCGAAGCTACGTCCTGCCCAGTACCAGGCCTCGCTCTGCCGGCTGCTGTCGCGTCTAGCTACCGCCTCGAAGACTTCGCTCGCGAGACCGTAGTGTCGATGGTGAAACAAGTATCGACCTACTTTGTGGGCGGAAGCCACGCTGGAGCCGGCAAGGTCCGACAGCAAGAGCAGCATAGGTTCGTCTACGGGCGAGGTGGTGGCGAACGCCTGAACGAAAGTGAGTCGTTTTTCTGCCTCGTGGGCTTGATCGCCGTCCGGGAATCGTTCCAGAAAAAGCTGGTATTCACGTGTGGCTGCTTCTCGCCTGCCACCGCGTTCGTGTGTGAAGGCGAGAGCGAACTGAGCGCTTGCTGCGAGAGGACGGTGTTCGTGGACGACGAGTGGCTTGAGTTGAGCGACGGCGCGGTCGTACCACCCCAGATCATCACGGTAGAGTTCACCAACGGCCAGCCGGATTCGGCTCCGGACTATTGAAGGGTCGTTCTGCTCGAGTCCATCTTCGTAGGCGGCCAGTGCCTTCCGTGCGTCTCCCACCTTCCGCCAAACGTTGCCCAGATCCAGGTAGGATTCGTGCGATAGTAGGTGGTCTGGAAACTGATCCTGAAGAAGCGAAAAGGCCTCGGTGGCTTCACGGTATCGTTTCTGATCGGCAAACGCGCGGCCCAGGCCCAGACGGGCTTCGGCCAGGAACGGACTCTTCGGATAGGCCCTCAGAAATTCGGCGTAGAGCGGAAGGGCGTCACCCCCCGACTTCCGCATTGACTCGGCCAGGCCGAGCACCGCGCGCTGACGGCGCTCGTTCCTTGGGAGGGCACGCCTGGCCTGCTGGTAGATTTCGACAGCACGTTTCCATCGCTCGTGCTCGGTGAACCACGCCGCCGTGACCAGGTAGGATTGTTCAGCCGCACGGCTTTTCGGGAACCGCCTTCGCAGATCGGCGAACACGACCTCTGCACGCTCGAGGTCCCCATCGCCCAGCGCCACCCGACCGATTTCGAGCCGCGCATCGGATTCTCGTTCGGAGGATTCGATGGATTCGAAACGGGCAAGCGCTTCCTGCGTACGACCGGCACGGAGGAGAACAAGACCGAGCGCGTAGCTCGCTTCGCTGACGAGCGGCGAGCTTGCGTGGCGAGTGATGAGCTCCTTGAAGGCCGACTCGGCCTCCGTCGTCATTTTTGCGCGGTTGTAGTTTATCCCTGCGGACAGCAGATCCTGAGCGGCGTACTCTCCCGCTTGAAACCTGTTGTGAAGCTCTTGGAAGGCCGCCCCCGCACGAGCGTGCTCACCCGATCGTTCTAGGGATCTGGCCCGGTTCCGCATGGCTCCAGCAACCTCGAGGTGTTCGGGATGGCGATCGATGAACGATTCGAAAGCTTCGACCGCGGACACCCACTCCTGGGCGAGGTAGTGAGCATCGGCAAGCCGGAACCGAGCCTGTGCGATTCTCTCGCTGGTGGGGTAGTTGAGGATGAAGCGTCGGAATTCCTGGGCGGCCGTGCTATACAGTTCGTCCGAAAAGAGGCGCTGAGCGTATTCAAAAGCCTCCCGCTCATCCTGCAGGGCCTGAGCGAAGACGAGTGATTTGGGACCGGCCAGGAGAACGGCCAAAATGGCCGAAAAATGAATGAGACGATGTAGGATGACAACCTACCTCGGGGCAGCACTGCCTTGTTTAAGTTAGGGCTGTGAGCGAATTTAAAGTATATTTCGATGCCAGTCAATTCGAATGCCAACCCCCATATGCGAGTGGTCACGATCTGCAACTTTGGCAGTATGGATTCGGTTACTCTATCATCATATGCAAAACTCAACCTCGGCTTGAAGATAACGGGACCCCGCCGGGACGGATATCACAATATCCGATCTCTTTTTCAAGAGGTTGACCTCGCAGACACGCTCTCCTTCGAGTGTTTGGACGAAGATAGGGTGGAAATCGCGTGCCCCACCCCGGGCGTGCCCACGGACGGACGAAATCTGACTTCTCGTGCCGCAAAACTGCTCAAAATCGAATTCAAAGTCACACACGGGGTTCGCATCGGAATTCAAAAGCGAATCCCAGTCGGTGGTGGTATGGGAGGGGGAAGCGCAAACGCCGCCACCACGCTCATTGCCCTACAGCGTCTGTGGGGGTTGAGGGTCGACGATCGGCATCTACAAGCGATGGCCCTGTCCCTTGGCTCCGATGTCCCCTTCTTCCTGACCGGGGGGGCGTCACTCGTTTCGGGGCGTGGGGAGCGCATCGAGCCTGTCGCTGGGATCGCGGAAGTCAGCTTCGTAGCGGTCGATCCGGGATTTTCAGTCAGCACGTCGTGGGCCTTTGCAAATGTGGAATTCGCCTTGACAGAAGGTACCCGTTATATTAGTTTCTTGAATTCTGTGAAGGCCTCTGGTCGCGTCGACGCACAGGGGCTGTTTCGCTGCTCAACAAACGACTTTTTGCCCGTCGTTTTAGCAAAATTTCCCGCCGCAAAGGCCGTTATCCGGCAGCTGGCTGAGGCGGGATCTTTGTATTCTGACGTGACGGGTAGCGGGTCGGTCTTCTTCGGCTGTTTTCGAGATCCGGATGCAGCGGTGTCCGCCGCCAGCCGACTACGGTCAGCCGGGTATCGTGCCTGGCCGTGCCAACCCCGATCCCTCGTTGGGTGCTGCCGGGTCGTCTAAGGGTAAGACAGCGGCCTTTGGAGCCGCTTATCGGGGTTCGAATCCCTGCCCGGCAGCCACTCTTCCGTCGTGAGGCCCGTGCACCGGGCAAAAAGGGAGTGTCGCGATGTCTGAAACCGCCGTCCTTCAGGCTGCAGAACGCACAGAAGCCGGGAAGGGCTACTCGAAGCGTCTTCGAGGGAGTGGTCGTATTCCGGCTGTCGTGTACGGGCCGGAGATCCAGCCGGCCAACTGCTCTATCGACCAGCGTGATTTTCATTCGATTGTGAGTGAGCACGGCCGCAATGCGATCATTACCCTCCAGATTGCCGGGAGCCAGAACGGTTCCCATTCGACCATTATCAAGGAGGTGCAGCACAATCCTCTTTCAGGTCAGGTGCTCCACGTCGACTTCCATCGCATTTCGCTTACCGAGCGTATCGTCGTAGAAGTGCCTGTCATCAGCGAGGGTACCCCGCTGGGCGTTAGAAACGACGGCGGCATCCTGGAGCAATTGCTGCACGAGATCGAGGTGGAATGTCTCCCGACAGAAATTCCCGATGCCGTTTCGTTCGATGTTTCTGACCTCGTGATTGGGGACAGTGTTCACATCTCCGATCTTTCTCCCCCCCCGGGCAATGCGGAGTTTGTGACCGACGGCGATCGATCGGTGTTCGTGCTCGTCCCACCGACCGTCCGTCAGGTGGATGAAGAAGAGGAAGAGGAACTGGTCGAAGAAGAAGAGGAGATGCAAGAGCCCGAGGTTATCGAACGCGGGAAGCGGGATGACGAAGAGGAGGAAGACGAATAGCGCGGTCGGCCTGGCGTATCGTGGTCGGAATCGGCAACCCAGGACGGCGATACAGTCATACGCGCCACAATGTCGGATTCGAGGTAATCGATCGGTTGTCAGAAATCGGATCGCGGACGGCTTCGGTTACCTACGTTGCATCCGTTCGTCGGTTTTCGTGGTGCAAACTGGTCGCAGCCAAACCGACGACGTTCGTGAACGACACGGGGGATGCCGTCGTCGATCTGCTGAACCGATTCGGGGTAGGACTTAAGGAGATTTTGGTCGTCGTCGACGATGTGCATCTCGACGTGGGTCGTCTCAGGCTGCGACGAAGCGGGTCCGATGGCGGCCACAACGGTCTTAAATCCATCATCGCGTCGACAGGTAGCCGGGAGTTCGCCCGCCTGAGGTTCGGCGTCGGACCAGCCCCTACCGGTGGAACGATGATCGAGCACGTGCTTGGGCCCTTCGCTTCCGAAGAAGATCGAGTTCTGGTGGAAAGAGCGACCTCACGCGCGGCCACAGCCGCCATCGGGTGGTCGCGGGATGGAATTGAAAGGACAATGAATCTGGTGAACAGCATCGACGACGCCCAGCCAGGCCAGTTTGGGGACAGGGCGTAAATGATGGGTCCCTCAGTGGGGAATATTCGGCCTCGCATTCGCGGGGCTTATCTCTGGATAGATAGCGTGTCCCACAACAGGTCTCCAGTCGAGGCCTGAGAAGGAGGTTCGCCGCACACAATGGAAGGTCACATTGAGCTACCCCCGCTAGGGCAATCCGAACTCACGTTGCTATGGGCGGTTCTCGCCTCTGCTTTTGTGGCCCTGGCATATGGGTGGTATCTGGTTCGCAAAGTACTGAGAGAAGACCCGGGCACTCCCAAAATGCAAGAGATCGCCCTCGCAATCGAGGAAGGGGCAATGGCTTATCTGGGCCGTCAGGTGAGGACGATGATCTGGTTCGTCATTCTCATTACGATCGGCCTTTATTTGATGTATCAAAGCCTTCCTGACCAATATCCCCATCCGTTGCCGATCGGTGTGGCCGTGGCCTTCCTGATGGGGGTCATGGCCTCGTATGGCGCCGGCTATGTGGGCATGTGGCTCGCGGTAAAAGCGAATCTTCGAGCGGCAAACGCGGCGCTCAAGGGTTTTAAGCCGGCCCTGGAACTGGCCTTCCGAGCAGGAACCGTGTCGGGCATGTTCACGGTGGGATTCGGCCTCCTCGGCGCCGTGCTGATTTTCATGATTTTCCGAGAAGAGGCCATGAAAGTACTCGTCGGCTTCGGCTTTGGTGGGTCGCTGGCCGCTCTCTTTATGCGGGTGGGCGGAGGGATCTTCACGAAAGCGGCCGACATCGGCGCCGACCTGGTTGGCAAGGTCGAGCAAAACATCCCGGAGGACGATCCACGCAACGCTGCGGTGATTGCCGACAACGTTGGTGACAATGTGGGCGACTGCGCGGGTATGGCCGCCGATGTTTTCGAGTCTTACGAGGTCACACTCGTCGCGGCGATCATTCTTGCTGCGGTGCTGACAGTCGCTCCCGATTTCAGGGAGATCTATGGCGACGCGTCTTCTGCCTTCGCGTTGAAACTGATCATTTTTCCCCTGCTCATCAGGGCGCTCGGGGTGTTCTCCTCGATCATCGGTACGTGGGCGGTCCGGGCCAAAGAGGAGTCGCTTGCGGACCCGATGCGGCCGATCAGCATCGGCTACTGGACAGCTTCCCTGGTATCAGTCGTCGGGTTCGCGATCATCAACTACTGGTACGTGCTCGATCCGATTACGGGCCAACCCGATTTCCGATTCTTCTGGGCGACGACGATGGGGATCGTGCTCGCGCTCGTGACTCTCTGGTTGACGAACCACTTTACGCATCCTGATCTCAAACCGACGACGGAAACGGCCGTTGCTTCGAGGACCGGGCCGGCAACTTTGCTGCTGGCCGGCATGGCCGAGGGCCTGGAGTCCACGGTTTGGGCGGCTTTAACGATCGGGCTGACGATCATTTCGTCCCTCATCATCTTTCCCGATAGCCCTGCTCTGGCAGCGTATGGAATCGCGTTGACGGGCCTTGGATTGTTGACTACGACAGGCTTCATTCTCGCCATGGATACCTACGGTCCGATTACTGACAATGCCCACGGCATCTTCGAGTACTCGGGTATAACCGAAGAGCACGAGGCCAGTCGCAACCTCGCGTGGATGGATGCGATCGGAAACACGACAAAAGCATTGACGAAGGGGCTTGCGATCGCGACGGCTGTGATCGCAGCAATCTCACTCTTTACTTCATTCATCGATGCAACGGGGCTTGTCCAGACCGGTATCCAGGTCAACCTGCCCGAAGTCTTTGTCGGGCTTCTGATCGGGGGCGCGGTTCCGTTCCTGTTTTCTTCGTTCGCCATCAAGGCGGTCGGTCGCGCCGCCTTCCTGGTCGTCGAGGAGGTCCGCCGTCAGTTCAGAGAACATCCCGGGATCATGACTGGGGATGAAAAGCCGGAGTACGCAAACTGTGTTTCGATCGTGACCTCTGCCGCACAGAAAGAGCTGCTGGGGCCGGGCATCCTGGCGATCGCGACTCCGATCCTTGTCGGGTTCAGTCTTGGCCCCGGTGCGCTTGGAGGCTACCTGGCGGGGTCGATCCTGACCGGTCAGCTCCTAGCAGGCTTTATGTGCAACACGGGGGCGACGTGGGACAACGCAAAGAAGAAGATCGAAGATGGATTCATGGGTGGCAAAGGGTCAGAAGCGCACATGGCCGGTATCATTGGCGACACGGTGGGGGACCCGTATAAGGACACAGCCGGCCCTGCGTTCAACCCGTTGATCAAGGTGATGAATTTGGTCGGTCTGCTTGTGGCTCCATTCATAGTTCACGTGAGTCTTCACGAGATATCGATCAGTCGAATCGTGATCGTCGTGCTCTGTCTGGTGACGCTAACGATCGGTGTCATCTTCAGCAAGCGCGGCTCGCTGGTCGACATGGGTGTCGAAGAGTCTGCCGAAGCAGCGGACTGATCCAACTTTCCCGCCCGGTTTCGTGCCGGGCCGTCAAGTCCAAGGGGAGGCAAAGTGGCTCGAGACTATGAGTTGACGATGATCGTCGATTCGCAGCTCGGTGACGAAGGTGTGACTCAGACGGTCGAGCAATACAAGACCTACCTGGCCGAACACGACGTTACCGAGGTCGGCGTAGATCGACGGGGCGTGCGGAAGCTCGCCTACGAAATCAAGAAGCACGCACAAGCGGACTTCACTTTTATGCAGTTCGCCGCCGAATCCGATGTCGTGTCGGAAATGGACCGGCAGCTTCGGCTCGACCAGAGTGTTCTGCGGCACCTCTTCGTTCGCATCGAGGGCCTCGAACTCCCGGAAGAGGAAGTCGAGGCCGAGGAAACAGTGGTCGAAACGACGGAGGAGACAGCGTGAACACGAGGGGTCGTATCAAGGTCTGTCGCTTCTGCGAAGACAAAGCGCTGAAGATCGACTACAAAGATGAGCGGATGCTTCGACGTTTCGTGACAGAGCGGGGCAAGGTCATCCCCCGCAGGATGTCCGGGACTTGTGCGCGACATCAACGGAATCTCGTGACGGCGATCAAGCGTGCCAGAAACATCGCAATTCTGCCCTGTGCCGCAGAGACTGTCCGCTAATCACAGAGAACCGACGATGAAAATCATTCTTACGCAGGATCTCGAAAACCTCGGTGCCGCAGGCGACGTCGTGGATGTCAAACCCGGATTCGCGAGGAACTTTCTTCTCCCTCGCCAGATGGGACTCGTGGCGAATAAAGGAAACCAGGCTCTGTTCGAGGAAGTCAGGAATCGGCGGAGCGCTCAGCTGGTCCGCGAGCAGCGAGAGGCAGAACAGAAGGCCGAGGCATTGAGTAAAGCTTCGGTCAACATTGCCGTCGCGGTAGGCGATGAGGACCGGATCTTCGGATCGGTGACATCACAGCAGATTGCCGACCTGTTGAACGAGCAAGGTCTCAAGGTCGATCGTCGTACGATCCAGCTCGACGAGCCGATTCGAGCGCTGGGCGTTTACGACGTTCCGGTCAAACTTCACGCCGAGGTCGAAGCCAAAGTGAAAGTGTGGGTTGTGAAGGAGTAAGCGCTCCTGCGATGGCGTATACGAATGGGGCCGCGGCAACAACCGCGGGCCCATTCCACTTGTGTGTCTTGAAGAAAAGAGAAGCGTGAGTCAGGATTTTGTGTCTCCAGGGTCGAATAACGACCGACGGTCGGCCGTCGATCTTTCCTACACGGAACGATTCGAGGTTGCACAGCCGAATCGAGTCCGAGACTGAAAGTCAGCGTCGACGTTTGAAGACGGAGACGACGACCTCCCCCTTGATGGGATAGGAGCCAGCAAGTTCCCATCCCTCTCTTCCAAGGCTGTTGAAGCGGCCGAGGTCGCTCCCCTTCGCGAAGATACTGGCTGTGGTTGATGACCTTGTACTCCCACCTGGCCGTATTTGCTCCCGATTGTCCGTCAATGGGAGTTTGCGCCACGAGGAGCCCGACGAGGGCGAGCCCGATGGCTAACACGAGGTATCTTCGTTTCATCGATCCTTCCTTCTCAAAGGTCGGCGGCGAGACGGAATCCGAGGTTGCCGGTCGAGCTATCTGGGGTGTTTGCGCTGCGGGCGGCGACGCGGTAACGATTGCAGTACGAGTCGTGACACAGGTAAGACCCGCCCCTCATCGCGCGGGCATCCCCTCGGTCGGGTCCTCGCGGGTCACGCGGATCACTCTCTTTATGGTAAGCTGGCGAGAACCAATCTTCGCACCATTCCCAGACATTCCCCGATACATTATTTAAACCGTAATCGTTGGATTGGAAGGCATCGACGGGTGAGGTTCCAATATATCCGTCCGACTCCGTATTCGAGTCTGGGAAGCTTCCTTGCCAGATATTGCACCGATGCTTCCCGCCCGGGGTGAGTTCGTCACCCCAGGGATAGGTGCACCCCTCCAATCCTCCACGGGCCGCGAATTCCCATTCTCCCTCTGTTGGCAACCTCCCAGCGGCCCATTCACAATAGGCTCTCGCATCATTCCACGAGATATGGACGACCGGGTGGGCCCCGCGACCGTTAAGTCCGCTGGTCGGGCCCTCGGGCCGCTCCCAGTATGCGCCTTCGACAGGCCACCACCACGGGGTGATTTCGACCACTCGGTCGATTCGGGCGGCCGTGTCTGGGGAGACGAAGAGATGGAATACGAACGACCAGCCGAATAGCTCGGCCTCCGTCTTGTAGCCTGTTACCCGCACGAACCTTGAAAACTCGGCATTCGTCACGGCGTGGGCGCTGATACGGAAAGGTGATACGGCAACTTCACGTGCCGGACCCTCACCATCATCGGGAAAACCCTCCGCATCGTCTGTTCCCATGAGAAAACTGCCGCCCTCCAGTTCCAACAAATCCTTGACCTGCCTCCCGCGAGAAACACCCTTCTTTCGAGAGCGTTTCGGACGCTGGGAGGGGCGCCTATCGTTGAGTCTTTGTGGACTGCAGCAGGCTGATTTCATTTCCTCAACCCGTGATTCTGAGGTTATAGCTCAATAAGCAGGCGAATGATAACCGGGCCCCAAGGACGTGTCAAGAATCCGGCCGGAAGCTGATATACTAGGAGCGAGGTGATCGGAACGTGTTCGAAGGCTACCGATAGACTTTGACCACAATCTGACCTCTGATGACGGTCGCCGATGTGATGTTGGACCCACCCCTTGCTTCGATCCAGAAGCGATAGTTGCCGGTTTCGACGTCCCTGAGCAACCCGTAAGTCTGCACCGTCGTGCCGATAATGCCAGTTGATGGGAGCCCGGCTGCGATGGACCCTATGGGTCCCAGATCCACGTTGACCGGAGTGACCTGTTTGTAGCCCAGGCGAACCTCGAACGGAAAATTGGTGACCAGCTGGAAATACAGCTGGAATTCGAGGTCAACGAGTCCCTCTACATCGATGAACTGATCAAAGCCTACGGATTCGAACTCTGGGCCGAAGAAGACAACGTCGCCTTCCAGATCGTAGAAGATCGTGGTATCGAGCTGTGCAGACTGAGCAGGCTGTCCTGGGCCCACCCAGCGGCCTTCACTATCGAGTACAGCCGTGTCGCCAACCGAGAGACTGTCTACCGTTAGCAGTAAAGTTGTCAACGTGCCAGTGGCGTCCCACGTGCCTCCTCCCCCGACTAGCTCGATCGATGACGGCGTAATCGTCGTGGCGGCGATATTGTCCGCTTCGCCGGACCGCATCGCATACGCCACGCTCACCACACGCTGTCTGGGCAAGAGTTCGCCCGTCTCCGTTGCGAGGGAGAGGAAAAGGCTGTCTCGTTGGAAGACTCCTGCTGGGAAAGGTTCGAGGCTGCCAAGCAGGACGTTGAACACGCCGGCCGTGGCCGAAACGGGTTGTGATTCCTCCCATAAAGCCTCACCACCAGTCGATGCGGTATGAAAGCGGAAAGTGATCGTCAGAGTTTCTGGATTTCCGTCTGTCTCGGTGATTCGGCCCTGGTAATTCTCGGTGATTCGGCCCTGGTAATTAATGAGTTGCGGAACGTCCGCGGAGAGAGTGTGTGATCCGATTATCGCGGCGAAAATCAGGACGTAGATTCGATTCATCGATACCCTCGAAATGGGGTCATTTCGGTCTGAATGATGAATGTAAGCTCCATCGGATGGGGGTGCAATTCTAGATCACGGATGACTTGCGCACTGTCAATGGGAGAGTTTATATTGCCTGGACCGATTGCGCACATCACTTGAATGGCGGATGGAAGAATTGGCAGAATACACTGAAATCGTCGAGATGGAGGTCGTCGGGGTTGCCCCCGAACCCAACAGCAATCGCCCTCTGGTATGGCTGAAAGACAAAGACCAGAAGGTGTTTCTGCCCATCTCCATCGGCAATTTTGAAGCGACCGCAATTTACATGGAAATCTACAACGAGCCGCCTCCTCGTCCAATCTGCTACGATCTCATGCGGCAGGTGGTCGAGCAGGTGGGGGCCACCGTCGATCGCATTGTGATTAATGCCCTCAAGGACGGCACCTTCTTCGCGGAAATCACTGTTTCGGGCAGCGAAGGACGGTTCGTCATCGATTCGAGGCCTAGTGACGCGATCGCGCTTGCGCTACGCGTAGAAGCCCCTATCTTTGTCGATCCCCAGGTCATCCACGACGCCGGACTGACGATCGAAGGTGAGGACGGGCCGGCGATCTGGGGCGAGGATCAACCGGAGTCGGAACGACCCGAAGCAGAATCACGCATCGAGGATATACCCGACGGAGATGCTTTGCTGGTCACGTTGAAAGGGAGATTGAAGGAGGCCGTTTCGAACGAGGACTACGAGGAAGCTGCGCGCCTCCGAGATGAAATAGGGCGATTGACTGCGTGAATTTCATATTCACTTGCCCGCTGCCTTCGACGTGCCAGATTTCAGGGTGATAAGAAGCTGATTACGGGCGTTCTTAAAGCGTCTTTAACTCCATTTGTTTACGTGATTTGGATCACCGAGAATTCGCTTGACAGCCCATTTTCCTATTCGTATACTTTGGCTTGTCGCTTTGGCTACGACTACAGGATTTTCCTGTAAGCTACAAAAAAACAACGGACTTATATCGGAATTCTGGCGAGTGGAAATGTTTCTCTTTAAGTTGGGGGTTAGGGCCTTGCCGGGGATAGACATTCAAATCGCGTAAAAACAGGTAGTTGTGCTACTGCGCAGCCGATATTTGTGGCCAAAATTAGTGAGATTTAAATAAACTTGGAGGGCAAAAAAACTTACGGAAGGGAGGGAGATGTTATCGTAAATGGGCTGTTGGCTTTCACGAGCCGGATGCCGGATTTTCGTGAAAGCGAGTATATAGTTCCGCAGTGACTCTATGGGCTTGAGCGTGAGTTTTTTGCCTTCGAGTTATCCACTTCAAGGAGAGGGTAAATGACCTTCAAGAAAATTGGAAGCCTTTTACTGGGAGCCCTGATGGTTGTGGGGTTGTCCAGCGCCGTTTCTGCCCAGACGATTCTGGAAGACGGCGATGGCGTCCGACTACGTGTTACAAACCCCGATAACGGCGGATTCGCCGGGATCGGCAAGACTGTCGAAGTCGAAGTGCATTACCTGACTTCGATTGCTCCAACCAATATTCATGTGGCCATCGTGACGGACACGACCGGCATTGAGGCGGACGAGTTTTCGGGAGGGACCCTGAATGATGCCAACCTGTTCGACGGCGCGTTCTTCGAAGAGGCCGCGATAGTCGATGATGTCCTCACGATCACTGTGGCCGATGGCGACAATGTCGTTCCCGAGGCGGTCAGTGGTGAAACTTCGTTCAGCAAAATTGTGTTCAAGTTCGAGGTGGAGGCTTCGGTGGATGTGTCGAGCAGCTCGGCCACGCTGTCCGCCGTCGCATACGTTGACAACCTCATCGAAACCGAGGGACAGGTGTTCAGCAACCTTGACACCGATGTGCCGACCATCACGGGCGACACAGGTGGTACGACCTTCGGTTTCGTGGGTGATGGTGTACAATTCGGCATCGACGCCACCCGTCCGACGGGTGTCATCACGAACGTCTTCATCGATGCTAACGTCGCGGATACCGACGGTGACGATATACTCGATGGTGCCGGTGCCAAGAAGAGCCAGATTTTCAATCCCGGTTGGCTAACGGGGATTGTTGATAATAACTTGAATGACGATATAGTGCCGATCGCGAAAGTCGACGACTTCGGTGACCTCGCTGCCTTGATTGAGGACATTGATGTTTCGACGGCTATGAATGGCCGACTGGAACTTACAGGTGGAGAACCCGTTTTCGCGGACATACCCGTCACGGCAATTAACGTTGGCGACGATCTAACGGTCAGCTTCAGGGTGACGAACCCCCCGTCGGGAGCTACCGGCGTGGTCTACATCGCCGACCCAGTCGATGTCATGGCAGGTAACGCCGCTGACAGTTCGATCTTCACCTTCACCTTCACCTTTCTCGAGCTACTTGAAGGCACGGTCCGTGATTCAATCACGGTCGACTCTGGTTTGGTCGATGTGCTCGCGGAGGGTGATCCCAAGTTCGTCGGGAATAACCGGCGCATTATGGCCGCCGCATTCCTGGCGGATCGAGCGGGTAACCTGAGCGGGGCAACCGCTGACGCGGATGATCCCTTAGCTGAGACCGACCCGAACATTCACGTGCTCGATCTCACGCCTGCGACGATCACGCCGGTGCGGCCGAAGACGGCGACGGGCGAACTTCCCGACAGCAGCCGGTTCACGGCACTGGCCAAGAGCAGCATCTCCATCGTCGACCTGGTGAACGGTACGACTTCTCCGGACGTCGACTTCAATCTCAATCCGTTCGAGTTGTCGGTCGATGAAGGACTCACGGACATTCAGGTGACCTTCGTGACCGGTGGTGACGAAATTTCCCTGTCGTACAAAGAGAGGAACAACGCCGGCGATCTCGACAACGATGTTATCGAAGACGCAGGCCTGGATCCGGCGCTCATCGCCGCGACCGACGAGTTGGTGGACGGCAATGGCGACGGCGTGCCCGACGCTGCGGTCAAGTTCGACCTCAGCAGTCTGATCATCGACCCGGATGCCGACGGCGATCTCAAGCGCGAAACGAACAAACAGGGCGGTCACAAGGGGTCGTGGACGGTCACGGTCGTGGACAGCGCCGGTAACGTGACCCACGACACGCAAGCGGATATCTGGTTCGACGGCGTCGCTCCGGATACGATGGATGCGAACTACTTCCCGACGGAGGCCGGAGCGCCCAGGGATCAGGACACCGACGTTCCGACGATCACTTCGGAAACGTCGGCTGTCGTGCTTAGGCTGTCCGAGGCATTGGACTCCCTGGCTGTCCAGTATGTCGAGAACACGGCGGTTTCGCCCACTACGTCCCTCATTCGCGTTCCACCGGGCGATGTGAATTTGGCTATAACGGACTCGCCGATCACACTGACGCTTTCCGATTCGCTCATAACTGGCGAAGAGTACAAGCTCCAGGTCTTCCAGCGCGATCTTGCGGGCAACGTCAGCATGACGGCCGCCCAGACTCTGTTGTACGACAACGAATTCCCGAACCCCGAAGCCAGCGAGTTCAAGGTCGTGCAGGACAACAAGGATGTGGTCGCCGGTCAGTCAATGACCATCACAGTCACGGCTCTGGACAGTGCTATGACGGCGGATATAGGTTCTGAGGTTGTTGACGTCACGTACGGTACTGAGGCATTCATTCGCATCGAGGAAGTTGTTTCGGCGAAGAAAGCGGCTCACATCACCTATACGTTCGATGGTGACGGTGTGACCGACAACGAGGATGGTACGGCCACACTCGACACTGACAACTGGAACCTCGGTGTGCGAGATGTCGACATTGTTTCGACGGGAATCATCGAAGCTTTCATCGCGATCGTGGAGGACAAGACGGGTGACGATGTCAACTTCGATGGCCAGACGGCGGATACGCTGAGTGTCGAGGCTGCGGATTTCCGTGCCTTCGCAGTGAAGGTGCTGGAAGACGGTGTCGAAACGGATGAAGTTTCTGGTGAGTTCACCGTTTGGGTACATCCAACGGATATCCACGGCAACATGAGCGCCAAGCTGTTTGAAGAGGGAGTCGGCACGACGCCCGTGGAAGCGGATTCGCTGAAGTTGTTGGAAGCGAATATTAAACCGGCCAATGTGCTTGCGGAGATATTTGTCGAGTTATCGGCTAGCGTCGGCGATGTGGTTCCGCCGCCAGGCCCGCAAGCTTTGCCCAGAGAAGGCTACGCCTTCACCGCCACTGCTCCAGACCGCGCAGGTGAAGGTCTCGTGATTACGGTCCGTTCTGTCGATGGCGGCACGCTCGGTTTCACGGATGATGTCAATGAAAAGTTCAAATTGGCTACCGGATCTAGTGAGTCACTCACCTTCACGCCGTTCGGTGAAGTTCCGCCGCCGCCGTTGCCCGACCTCGTAGCTCCGGCAACCCTGATCGTTCAGGACTACCTCGGAGCCGACGGGCTGGGCGATCAGGGTGGATTCGTGATCGTGTCTTACACTGCCTCTGAGGGTGCTGCGCGTCATCGCCTCTATCGCAAGATCCCGGTTCGGGCCGGACGGGACGAGAATGGCGACTTGGTTGCATTTGAGCCATTTGAGACACCGGTTGACATGTGGGTGCCTTGGGCGTCGTTCGATGCTGCCGCTGATGATGACGGCATTGGACGTAGTGTCGTTCCAACGCTCGATAACGTCGCATCGAGCTGGGCCATCACAGCAGAGCGTGGCGGTGCCTCTTCGGGGCAAACGGTTGCATCGAAGCGTGTGTTCACGAAGCAACTCGTTCAGAATATGGTCTCGTTCCTCGGCGTCGATCCGAACCGTGTCCTCTCAACAGAGGAACTCGGCGAGGTCTTTGCACCGTCAGAGGACTATGTGAAATCGATCATCGGTGACCAGAAGGACGTTCAGTTCACGGCCCTCGATATCGACTTTACAGCGCTGGTCGGTGGAGCCAACACGGTTCCGCAGTCCATCCGCACGCAGACCAGTCCGATTCAGTCTTCGGCCCGCACGGAAACAGATGCACCCGTGAAGGCCGTTGACAACCTGCCCCCCGCCGCTGTCGAAGGCGCTGCCGGTACATTCGACGGTGCCAACGTCAGCCTTGAGTGGCAGGTGTCGAGTGACGACCGCGTGGTGGGTAGCATGAGTTATCTCGGCCACTCGATTCCGATCGCGGGTGTGGATCGCTACGAAGTGTGGCGTGGCGAGAGTGTAGACGCGCTGGAACTCTATGACACCGTAGAGGCTGGCGAAACCACCTTCCTCGATCAGGAAGTCCCGGGCTTTTCGTCCGTGATTTACCGGATCGATGCGGCTGATCTCGATAACGTCACACAGGGAACCGCGGTCACGATGGAACTCCTCACCTCGAGGATTCCCTACGAGACAGCTGATGGTCTCCCGGTGTATATCATCCTCGTGAATGGTGCGACGCCCTTGACGCAGGACTTCGAGGACTTCATTGCCTTCGCGGGTGCATTCCAGAAGTCGGCTGGTGAGTCAGGATTCCTGTTCCAGGCCGATACCGACGACAGCGGCACGATCGACTTTACAGACTTCCTGGGCTTTGCCGGCGCCTTCCAGCGCGAGGCAGTTGCTCCGGCAGGGATGAAGGTCGTTCCCGCAATGCTGTTGCCCGGTGTGAACGACAACGTCGAGCTCGCACTCAGCTTGAGTGACAGCAAGGTACTCGCTGGTCAGACCGTGACGGTAAACGTCGCCCTGGCCAACGCTGCCGCGCTCAACGGCTTCGGTTTCGAGCTGCTCTACGATGCGGATAAGTTTGAGTATGTCGAATCCGCAGCGGCCGAGCAGGATCTGCTGAAGTCCGGTGGTGCGGACACGCCGCTGTTCCTCGCTCACCAGGAAGAGGTCGGCCAGCTGATGATCGCCAACGCGATCGTCGACGGCGCGCCAGTTTCGGGTGAGGGTGAGGTTGTGAGCCTGACGTTCAAGGTGCTTCAGGAGTTCGAGGAGAACGCACGGTTCGAGATCGCTGACGGTATCGTGTTCGATCACGAGCAGCTTTCGAACCCGGTCGTCGCCCTCGGCAGCCTGAGCGTCGAAAGCACCCCGACGGAGTTCGCGTTGCTGCAGAACTTCCCGAACCCGTTCAACCCTGAAACCACGATCAAGTACAACCTCGCCGAAGGGACGAACGTCAGCCTCCGCATTTACAATGTGGTCGGTCAGGTCGTTCGCACGCTCGTCGCTGAGCCCCAGACGGCAGGTCGCTACACGGTCCGGTGGAACGGAACGGACGATCGAGGGGTGTCCGTATCGAGTGGGATCTACTTCTACGAACTCCGTAGCAGCGGATTCCAGGACGTCAAGAAGCTGATGCTGCTGAAGTAACAGCACCAGTATACGGAGCGGGAGCCAGAGTCATCTGGCTCCCGCTTCACACAGCCAGGAAATAGAGAGCAAGTTTTAATGGAAGGAACGAAGATGGTGAAGAAAGGGATGATGGCATTAGCCGTCCTGCTTTTCCTGGTGCACAGCGCGCACGCGGGACCTAATGCGGCCGCTGTACCGTCACTGGACTTGACGGCCGGAAACTCAACGGACGATGGGGTGACGGTTGCGACTGATGTCGCCGAAGGCACGGCGATCCAGGTCGAGGTCTTCGCGACGGGGATCGCATCGACACTTCTGGGTATGAATCTCGAATTCACGGTGGATCAGGCCGTGGTCACCGCCGTTGGTTATAGCGGCCCATTCGATATTCCACTCGTACAGGACACGAGTGTGGGCGCGGTGAGCTTTTCAGGCCCAGTCACGATTGATGCCGCAGGCTTCCTCGGAACGGTGACTTTCGCTCCGGCGGCTGGCGTGACGACAAGCACTGAGTTCGAGATCACATTGGCGTCGATCGTTCTTGGCGATGCCAATCAAGTTCGAGATACACTCTCGGTAACGGGCGTGACGTCGACGCTGACGTTTAACCAGGCGCCTCCGGGTCCTCTGGAACTCAGTGGCCCTGCCGATCCGATCGATACGATGGGATCGGGAACGGCCGATATCGCCATTGCCAATCTGACGAGCGGCGACACGATCGAATGGACCGTGTCAGTCACGGGCGGTGCTGGCGCGGTTGCTGGAGTAACAGGTCAGAGCGGATCGGCATCGATCGGCACAGAGTTTACGTTCAGTACCACGGCGAGCGCTGCGACAGAGACGATCACGCTCGAGGCTAGCGGAGCCAACTCCACCGTAACGGTTTCGGCGTCGGTCAACGGCACGGCGATCGGCACCTTTGCGGTGGTGTTCAGCCAGCTGTCGGCGGCCGAGCTCTCCTCCTTTGGTGGTGAGATCGTCGAAGAGGCGGTCGTGCTCAACTGGACGACTGTTTCGCAGACGAACAACGCCGGTTGGCGTGTGCTTCGGAGTGAAGACGGCGTAACCTATACGCCCGTCAGTGATCTCATTCCGGGCGCCGGGACGACGGACGCGACACTTCCTTACCAATTCCAGGATGAGGATGTGCCGGCTGTGGAGCTGATCTACTATCGCCTCGAGCAGGTCGATCTGGACGGTCGCATTTCGCAGACCAGCCCGATCGAGGTCATTCTGGGCGCGCGTTTCCTCGACTTGCCGAGTGACTTCGGGACGAGCATCTACCCGAATCCGTTCAACCCCAGCACGACGATCGCCTACAACCTTCCGTCAGAGGCATCTGTTTCGATCGTGATTTACGACGCACTCGGCCAGGAAGTTCGCCGGCTGATCAGCGAGACGAAATCTGCTGGACGTTACACGATTCGGTGGGATGCGCGTGACAATCTTGGACGCGGCGTCGGTAGTGGCGTTTACATTGCCAAGGTCGAGGCCGGACAGTTTTCGGCTGCGCAGAAGATGCTGCTCCTGAAGTAACGGCAGGAAAGATTTTGGGAAAGAGGTCGCCCGCGCTTTTGGCAGGCGACCTCTTTTTTTTGGCTCTATCCGGGTTTCTCAACGGTGAAACTATAGAATGACAAGGTCATAGATCGTTCCTTACGCTTGGTTGTGTCCGAGTTACTGCGCATCTCTGCCTCGACGCTGTCGGATCTCCTTCACCGATCCATCACGCGGCTTCGTGAAGGTCATCGTATCCGAGGGCTCAAAACCATCGGGATCGACGAGATCTCCTACGCCAAGCGTCACAGGTACGCCACGCTCGTTTACGATCTGGACCGCTCCTGCGTGGTGTGGGTTGGCCGCGGCAGGGCGCGTAAAACGATCGATCGGTTCTTCACAGAGGCTCTCAGTCCCTACCGGAGATCCAAGATCGAGTGGGCCTGCTGCGACATGAGCGAAGCTTACATCGGAGCCATCCAGGAACACTGTCCGAATGCCAAGCTGGTCCTCGATCGCTTTCACATCGTCAAGGCTCTCAATGCCGCCGTTGACGAGGTCCGTAAGGACCAGTGGCGTGAAGCTGCCCCGGATGAGCGCAAAGCCATGAAGGGCCTCCGATGGCTCCTCTACCGGCACTCAGCGACACGCTCCAGAGGGGATACCCGGACACTCAAAGCACTGGAGAAGGCGAACTACCGAATCTATAGAGCCTGGAGACTCAAGGACGAGTTCGAGCAGTTCTGGGAATACAAAGCGCCCTGGGCTGCCGAACGCTTCCTGAAATGCTGGACGACGTCCGCACTCAGAAGTCGACTTGAACCCCTGCGAAAGTTCGTCAGGACCCTGCGACAGCACTTCTTCGGCGTCCTCGCATTCGTGAACACGCGTCTTACCAACGCCATCGCCGAAGGCCTCAACCGAATCGTCCAAATCGTCAAGAACCGAGCCAGCGGATTCCGCACACTCGACGCATTCAACGATATGATCTTCCTTACCGTCGGAGACATAAACATCCCTGAGCAGATTCCGAAGAGGTTCCGCACACTCTAACCGCGCCCCCATGCCAGGAACCACGGCACCTTCACCCACTTCATCTCGTTGAGAGATCCGGATATAGCCTTTTTTTTGTAGGAGAGAGTACGTGGAGGAGACTCGAATCGGGCTGATCGGATGCGGCAGCAACATGACAGGACATCTGCGACGGCTGGTCAACATTGTTCAGGCGAGGGTCGTGGCGCTTTCGGATCCGTCAGAGGAAAGTACCGCACGGATGCGAGATCGGGTCGAAGAAGCGGGCGACCTGCCCCACTACGATGATCACGAGAAGATGATTGCAAATGAAGACTTGGATGCGGTGGTGATTTCCTCGCCGCATACGCTTCACTACGAGCAGATCGTCGCGGGACTAGAGGCGGGGTTGCACGTGCTGACCGAGAAACCGATGGTGTGCACTGTGGCCCACGCGAAGGCGGTGATCGCGAAGAGCGAGGAAGTCGATCGGATTCTGATGGTCTCCTACCAGCGCCATCTCGCCCCAACGTTCCGGTTCATGCGCAATCAGATCGCATCGGGAGAGATCGGTCCCGTGCAGTTCGTCAACGCTCTCCAAGACCAGAATTGGTATCGAAGCCAACAGGGCAAGTGGCGCCAAGTGGCGTCGCTTTCGGGTGGCGGGCAACTCAATGACTCAGGAAGTCATCTGCTCGATATCGTCCTGTGGATCGTGGATCAGGATCCTGTCGAGGTGAGCGCGCAGATGGAGTATTTCGAGGCCGAAGTCGACATCAACACATCAATGACGGTTCGATTCGAAAGCGGAGCCATTGCGAGCTTTTCCGTCGTGGGGAATGGTCCCGGACCGGGTATGTGGGAGGATATTACGATCTGGGGTCAGCACGGTGCCTTCTATTCCCGTAACGGGGCGCTGACCTGCAAGTATGGTTCCGATCCGGTCGAGATGACGGACTTGCCGACACGATTCTCGAGCCCCGACCAGAACTTCGTGGACGCCATCCACGGTCACGATGCGGTCCAGGTGCCGCCTGAATGCGGGTTGCGGGTGATTCAGCTGACCGAAGCGGCCTGGGCGTCCGCCGAACAGGGCGGGAGGCCGGTTGTGGTTACGCGCTGAGTGTTGACAACCCGTCGCTGCCCGGCTACTTTTCATGTGTACTGTGGTCCACCCCTGGAGACGAGTCCCCGTGCAGGTGAGGAGTATCGAATTCCAGGAAAACTTCCGGAGCGTCACGGTCGAAGCCTCTCGACAGCAGAATGTCGTTCAAAGGGAGGCCGAGATCGCCCAGCATCAGGCTTCTGCCGCTGGACTGGAAGAGCAGGTTCTGAATCCTTCACGTCCACGCCCGGCGACGGAAACGGAAGGCCGCATTGTCGATCCTGATGCCCGTGGTCGGGAATCCGAACGGTAAACCTCCCGACGCCAGGGCTCTCGCGCGGGTGACGATTCAGACGCGGATTCGGAGTCTTCACGGGGTCTCCCCCGGGGTTCGTTGGTCGACATTACGGCCTGAATCCCCGACAAGCTTGGCCAGGATGCCGTTCCTCTTGGGGAGCGGCTTTTTTATGTGATTCTGATGAACATAACACATTGATTGTTAAATAGTTATACTTCCTTGCCCTGTCTTGACTTTGGGTGGGGGCTATGCTAAACTAATCGAACGGCCCGGCGCTCACCGCTCAGATCCACGGGGAGGTGGTCTCGATCAACCTGCAAGACGATCAGAATCAACAACGGCGCACGCCTGAGGATTTCCTTCAGGACTACGTCGACATGCAGCACACATTCGAGTCGCTCACGATCATCGATCAGATCCTTATGTCGATGGACGAGAAGGACCGACGACGGCCCCTTCTCTACCAGCTCCGGAGGCAATTGCAGGAAGATGAGATCACGTTCGAGGAGGCCCGTCGCGCGATCGTCGAGTTGGAGTCCGCGCTCGAAAAGGTCACGGCCCCGTCGAACCGCATCGGTATCCTTCTCGAGGCCGTCCAGAACGACGTTGCGTGTATTTCGGTGGGGGGCTCCGAATATTTCGCCAACGTCGACACTCGCATCAACGACGACGATCTCAGGGTTGGAACGCGCGTGCTCGTGAACGAAGCCTTCGCGGTCGTGGGTGACCTGGGCTATCCGCAGGGCGGGCCGCTTGCCAAAGTCCTGGACGTGATGGACGATGGCAGGATTCGCGTTGGACAGGAACACGGCACCCAAACAACAATCCTCACGCGATCGACGGATCTGATCGATCAAGAGCTGAAGACGGGCGAGGAATTGCGGGTCGATCCAACTTTCCGTGTGGCGATCGAACGGATTCCGAACGCCGAGGTCAACGACTACTACCTGGAAGAGATTCCTCAACTGCCGTGGGACAAGATCGGTGGCCAGGACGAGGCCATCCAGGCCATCAAAGACACGATCGAGATTCCCGTGTTGCATCCCGATCTGTTCGAACGGTTCCAGTACAGCACGCCGAGGGGCTTCCTGCTGTTTGGACCTCCCGGGTGCGGAAAGACGCGGATCGGAAAGGCCACAGCTTACAATTTGGCCAAGCACATCAAGGAGGAGTCCAAGCTCTCGCTGAAGCAATGTTTCATGCACATCAAAGGTCCCGAGATTCTGAACATGTGGTTGGGCGAGTCCGAGCGCCAGGTGCGCGAGATCTTTGCGAGGGCACGCGAAAAGAGGAAAGAGGGCTATCTACCGGTCGTCTTCATCGATGAGGCAGAATCGATCCTGGGTACCCGCCGTGCCATGCGATCGCACAGCATCAGCAACACCGTGGTCCCGATGTTTTGTGCAGAAATGGACGGGATCGAGTCGCTCCAGGACGTCGTTATCATCCTGGCTTCGAATCGCCCCGATCTGATCGATCCGGCGATTCTGAGACCCGGGCGCGTGGACCGCAAGATCAAGGTGATCCGGCCCGATCAAGAGGGTGCAACCGAAATTCTGAAAATCTACTTGACGTCCGACCTGCCAATTTGCGAGGTCGATGTAACCGCCGAGGGCGGCCACACGCAGCCAGTGATCGACCGATACGTGAATGAGATGGTGTCCGAGATTTTCGCGCGTCGCGACGATACGCGCTTTCTCGAAGTGACCTTGCGGAGTGGACGCAAAGAGACGCTCCACCGTGGCGATTTGTGCAGTGGAGCCGTTCTAGAATCGATTGTTCGCCGGAGCAAGGAACTGGCGATCCTTAGGTCGATCGCCGCTGGCGAGGAAGAGGGCATCTCACACGACGACCTCATGGGGGCCATCGCGACCGAATACGCCGAGAACGAAATTTTCCCTCCGACGGACAACACCGAGGACTGGCTAAAGTTGCTGGACTACGATCCAGAAAACGTGGTGCGTGTGTCCCCGATCCGACCGCAAACGGACCGGCGGAGGTCGACGTCGCAGCGCGTGATCTGATGTCGATGGAGCGAATCTTCGGGATCGAGACGGAGTATGGCATTACGATCGACGGCGTCGACAAGATGGATGTCGTCGAGGAGTCGATGCAGCTCATTCGGTGTTACTTGCAGGGCGATTTCGTTCCGTTGTGGGACTATCAGCTCGAGAATCCGCGAAAGGATGTGCGTGGTTTCGAAGTCGACGAGTTGCTGAACGACACGGATGAAAAGGTACATCTGCAGCAGGATCGACAGCGCAAGATCCCGTTCAAGGAACTCAAGAGCGACCTGGTCATCTACAATGGAGCGCGTTTCTACAACGACCATACGCATCCCGAGTATTCGACGGGCGAGTGCACGGGCCTGTTCGAGCTCGTGGCACACGATAAAGCCGGCGAGCGTATCGTCAGCATTTGCGCCGAACGACGCACCGAAGCGCTAAAGACCGGAGAGGTCCGCGTTTACAAGAACAACACGGATTTCGAAGGTCACAGCTATGGCTGTCACGAGAACTATCTTATGGGCCGCCAGGTGCCCTTCGATCGAATCGTGGCAGGGTTGCTCCCGTTTTTCGCGACGCGTCAGATTTTCGCGGGAGCAGGAAAGGTCGGGGAGGAGCGCGGCGACCGGGCGCCAATCTACCAGCTGTCACAACGGTCCGAGTTTTTCGAGGTCATCGCGAGCGTCGACACGATGCACAAGCGGCCGCTCGTGAACACGCGGGACGAGCCGCACGCGGATTCGGAACGTTGGCGTCGACTCCACGTCATCATCGGCGATGCCAACATGTCGGAATTCGTGACGGCGTTGAAGGTGGGCACGACCGCGCTGGTCGTCGACCTGATCGAATCAGATCGGCTGCCGGACTTCCAGCTGCGGGATCCGATAGCGGCCCTCCGAAACGTCGCGAAAGACCAGACTTACCAGTGGCTGGTCGAGGTGGAGGGTCACCCCAACCGGTTGGTATCCTCCGTCGACGTGCAACGGGAGTATCTGAACCTGGCGCAAGAAGATTACGCGGGTCGAGATGAGGAGACGGATTGGGTGCTTCGCTCGTGGGGAGAGATCCTCGACGCGCTCGAAGCGGATCCCCTTTCCCTCGTGGGCACGCTCGATTGGGTCACCAAAAAGTTTCTGATCGATTCGTTTTGCGAAGAAGAAGGCCTGTCGTGGGATAACCCCGATCATCTTTTCTGGATGCAAAGCCAGGATCTGGAGTATCATAATGTCGATCAAACACAAGGTCTCTACTATCTCCTGGAATCCCAGGGACAATTCGTGAGGCTGGTCGACGACGGCGAAATTGCGACGGCGATGGCCGAGCCCCCGCGACGTACACGCGCATATTTTCGGGGTCGTTCGCTGGAGAAGTTCAGGGACGAGGTCAAATCGATCAATTGGGACCGGATCGTGTTCGGTTTGAACGGCAAGCACGAGTCGATCGACCTCAAACCGATGGTCGATTCGGAGCTGGCGCATCGATGTAACAACGTGTTGGATGCGTCCGAATCGGTCGCTGAGCTTTTTCACGGTTTGCAGAAAGTCGAAATGCATCCTACCGCGGCGCTGACCTGAAGCCCGGAATGGACAATCACGGAGGCAACCATGTCAAAGTGGATTGAATACGAAAGACGCACACGCCCGGTACCGGGCGAGGGGCCCGACGGTGATGACGAATCCGGCCCGACCCGGCCGAAGGTGGAGCGTCCAGACACGCGCGACCTGTTGAAGCGCATGCGTCGTGTCGATCCAAACCAGGCGCGACGCTACCGGCAAAGGACAGGAGAATAAGCGCCGCATGAGTGATGGCGGCGATTTTTTCGATCTCCTGAAGTCGGAGGGTTATCGGTTTCCGGCGAACGTCGTTTCGGGGGTCGAGCCCGATGCGAAGGGTCTGCCGTTCCAGCCGACCGAGGGGACGACGATCCTCGCCCTCCGTTATCGTGACGGCGTGGTGGTGGCCGGTGATCGGCGGGCGACGGCGGGCAACGCCGTTCTCTACGATCGCGCGGACAAGGTCATTTCGATCGATCGCAATTCTGTCATGGCGATTTCGGGTTCACCGGCCATGGCGTTCGAGATCGCCAGAATCCTCGAGCACTCCTTCCAGTATCACCGACGACGCCAGCTGCAGGAAATGAGCATGGAAGCAAAGCTCCGTCGTCTCTCCCTCCTGATTCGTGACAATTTACCCATGGCGGTCCAGGGAATCGGCGCGGTCATCCCGATCTTTGCCACCTACGATCTCCAGAGTGACGTCGGTCGCATTTACTTTTACGATGCCCTCGGCGCTCAGTTCGAGGTAGCGGATTTCGCGACGACGGGGTCGGGTGCCGCTGCGATTCGGGGAGCCATGTATTACACGAACCGGTGGAGCGGAACGCCCTATCCCGAGCTGGGTCGTGACGATGCCGTCGGATTGTCACTGCGTCTTTTGTATACCGCGTCGGAATACGATTCTGCGACCGGCCGTTACGAACGATCGACGGATATCCTCCCGACCGTCAAGACGATCACATCGGACGGCCAGGATGACATCGAGCCGGATGAACTTCGCGATCTTCACGCCCGGTTCCTGGACTGATGATGCTGCTGGACGAACCCTATCGCTTCGCCGAAGCGATCGCGAATCGGCGCGATTACATCGAGGATCAATTGCGGGGTGGCAGTCCCGTGGTCGGTCTGGCGTTCGCCGACGGCTTGCTCGTCGTCACGCTACGCGGTGGCTCTCAAAAGCTGTTCGAGGCATACGATCGTATCGGTCTCGGGTCCGTCGGTCATCCTACCGACATCGAAAAGCTTCGTCAGTCGGCGGTCGATCTCGCCCACGTGATCGGGTTCAACTACTCCGATACGGATGTCACGCTTCAACAGATCGTACATTTCGGACTCGGGCCGGCCGTGAAGACCTCGTTTGACGACGTCATACGGTCCCCCTATATTGCGCGCGTTCTGCTGGCCGAGCTCGGATGGGCGGACGCTGAATCCTCGTTCTACACGGTCGACTACGACGGGACGTTCAATCGGTTCGAGGGTGCGGCTGCCATCGGCGGTCTGCCAGAATCCGATGGGATCATGCGGGACCACATGCTCGAAGCGAATCCCGCGAACCACTCGCTCGAGGCCGCTGTTTCACTCGCGCTCGAGGCCTGGGGAATCGGTCGGTGGGTTGGCGAGCAGGATAGCTTACCAGCCGACGATGAAGACTTGAAGTCCGCCTCCGCAGATGCCGATACGGCAGCGCCGCTGCGTGATGGCTTGCAGACGCTGGAAATCGAAGCAGCAGTCTTAGACCCGTCCTTGACGGGGAAATCCAAGTTTCGCCACGTAAAGGCAGAGGAAATCGAATCTGTCCTTGCGTCCATAAAGGGGTAGTGGTCGAACCAGCCCCTCGTCCACATTTCGCCGGGCCTTGCGAGGTCTGGTTTTTTGTTTGATTGCCCATGGAAGATCGCATCTTCGGACTGGAAACCGAATACGGCTGTATGGCGCCGGAACACGAGGGATTCGTGAGTCCGGATGCGATCTCCGTAAAGGTGAAGGACCATATCTTCCACTCCGAGCGGATCGGTATCGTGGACATTCACTACCGCGGTCGAGATGAACCGCCAGGGAACGGCGGCTTCCTCTACAACTCGGGTCGTGTCTACATCGACATGGGCCACATCGAGTATACGACCCCGGAGTGCAAGGGTCTGTTCGATGTCGTCGCTTTCGATCGTGCTGGCGAACGGATCCTTCAGCGGGCGCTCAAGTCACTCGGTCTGGAGAAAGAAGCGGCGTTTTTGAAGAACAATGTCGACCACTTCACGGGTGCGACATTCGGCTGCCACGAGAACTATCTGGTTCGGCGGAACGTGCCTTTCTCGACGGTGGTCATTCCGTCTCTGCTTCCCTTCCTGGTGACCCGTCAGATCTTCGCCGGCGCCGGACGCGTGGGCAGCTATGACGACAGCTTCTACTACTACGGTCGGGAAGACCGCGAGGAGGCCTATCGCGAGGACCCCGTCGCCTACCAGATCTCGCAGCGTGCCGACCACATCGTGACCGAGATCTACCAATGGATTCAGTTTTCGCGGGCGATCATCAACACGCGAGACGAGCCGTTGGCAGACCATAGCCGGTTCCGGCGACTCCATCTGTTGGTGGGTGACTCCAACATGTCGGAATACGCCGCCGCTCTAAAGATCGGAACGACAGCCATGGTCCTAAACCTCCTGGAACGGAAGGTGTTTCCGAGGGACGTGGGGTTGACCGATCCCGTGTGGGCCCTGAAGGAAGTCTCGCGGGACCCGACCCACCGCTGGCTTTTGGAGCGGAGCGATGGACGCACGCTGACAGCAGTCGATATCCAAAGGTCGTATCTGGAGCTCGCACAGCGCCACCTGGTGGGCATTGACGACGAGTCGGATTGGGTGTTGCAAGAATGGGAGCGCACGTTGGACGATTTGGAACGCGATCCAATGTCGTGCGTGGACCGCGTCGACTGGGTGACGAAAAAGTGGCTGCTCGATATGTTCCGCGAAGAGGAAGGACTATCGTGGAGCGATCCGTGGATGCAGAGCTTGGATCTGGAGTATCACAACATCAATCCGGACAAGAGTCTCTACTACGATCTGGAGCGCCAGGGTTCGATCCAGCGTGTCGTGAAAGACGATCACATCGATCGGGCGAGCTTCGAGCCGCCGCAGGACACCCGGGCCAAGGGCCGCTCACGGCTCGTCAAGGTTCTATCGGAAAATCGCGTTCGTTACATCGTAGACTGGGATTCGGTGTATCTGGAGAACGAACATCACCTGAGTTTTCGGGATCCGTTCGAGACGTATGATGACGAGGTCGATGAATTCGTGGAGGAGATCAGGAACGCGTCGAACGCGCCTCCGTCACCGGGGTCGATGCGAAGACCCCCCAGATAGAGAAACGAACTGAAACGTTTACCGACGGCCGATCCTCGACGAGGGTCGGCCTTTCGCTTGTCATCACCGGTATCGTCGACCGCCACGTCGGGCGATGGATAGATGCTGACGGGCCAAAGCCTGGCTCGATCGATCGAGGGTGGTGAAGTCGGGGATTGCGTACCGCCGTGCCGAGTCACCGTCCGTGAGGACGACGCGCGGAAAGGCCCGTGTATCCGCGTCCCCATCCCCGCGAATCAGGAGCTCATACTCTCCTTCCTCCGTGTCGACGAGACAGCGTGCGCCTTCGGGCCTCCTGTCGACGCTGACGATTCGGGTGATCTCGGGAACGTGATACTTCTCGCGCATGAGACGGCCGATCACGCGCCGACTGTCGCCGTCGAGCTCAGCAAGATCGGGAATCAGGCCGATTTCCGAGCCCCGTGCATCGCGAAGGGAGATCCAGAGACCGGAGTTGGATTCGGGAAAGCATTGCACGATAGACACCCCGCTTACCGTGACGTTCTGATGCTGGAGGCAGATGACATTGCTGTCCTGGGAGATTGTGAGCACTGCTGGGTCGAGGATCGTGTTGGCTGTCACGAATTTCCCCCTAGGTCGTATCGCCATCCTGTAGGGCGAATTGAAGGTCGCAGAGTCTTGCGTAGAGACCGCCCAGTGCAAGGAGCTCCGTGTGCGTCCCGTGCTCGGCCACACGGCCTTCGTCGATGACGAAAAGCTGATCGGCCTTCCTCACGTGGAGAGGCGATGTGCGATGGCAAACGTCGTCCGCCCCGCCATGAGTCGGTCGAGCGCTCCCTGAATGAGGACCTCGGTTTCGGTGTCGACTGACGACGTCGCCTCGTCGAGAATCAGGATTCTCGGGTCGGAGAGGATGGCGCGTGCGATGGCGACGCGTTGTTTCTCTCCCCCCGAAAGGCGAACCCCCCTCTCTCCGACGAATGTGTCATAGCTGTCTGGAAATCCGCAGATGAAGTCGTGGGCGTTCGCCAACGCGGCGGCTTCGAGGATGTCCCCCGGTTCGGCGTGGAGTCGACCGTAGGCGATGTTTTCCCGGATTGTGCCGTTGAACAGAAAAGGATCCTGCAGGACGATCCCGATTCGGCTCCGAAGCGCATTCAGCGTGACATCCATCAGGGGATGACCGTCCACGCGCACTTCGCCTTCGTCGGGATCGTAGAATCGGCAGATGAGATTGATGATCGTGGTTTTGCCCGCGCCGCTCGGCCCGACGAGACCGATGAGTTGCCCCGGTTCGGCGAGGAGACTGACGTCGTTCAGGACCGGCGGGCCGTTTTCGTAGGCGAACTGGACGTTTCGGAATTCGATCCCACCCTGGATGGTGTCGAGCGTCCGAGCACCCGGCCGATCGCGGATGTCGGGTTCTGTGTCGAGGATGTCGAAGATGCGTTGGGCGGAGGCCGCGGCCCTGACGATGGTGTCGTTGATTCGCGTGAGGCTTTCGACAGGACCGTAGAAACGCCAGAGATAGTTTTGGAATGCGAACAACGTTCCGATGCTGAGTCCACCGAGGATGACTTGCGACCCGCCATACAGCAGGATCATGAGTGGGCCGAGGGTGATGACGAGACGCGAGATCGGAAAGAAGGCGGCCCGTGTTCGGATGATCCGCATGCCGATTTGCCAGAGCGCACGGCATCGATCCGTGAACCGTGCCAGTTCGTGGTCTTCCCGGGCGAAACACTGGATGACGCGGATACCCGACAGATTGTCCTGGAGGATGGCGCTGATGTCTGCGGCCCGCTCACGTGCCATCGCATACAACGGCCGGATGCGGCGGTTATAGGCGGCGATCATAAGGCAGTAGACAGGGAGCGGAGCAAGGGTAACGAGTGCGAGCTTCCAGCTGAGTGCGAAAAGCAGGACACCCAGGATGAGGACGGTGAAGATGTTGACGACGACGCGCTCGATCGAGTCGGTGACGGTGTTTTGCAATGACTCGACGTCGGCGGTTGCTCGTGACATGAGCTCACCCGTGCTTCGGGCGTTGAAGAACCGGAGGGACAGTCGCTGCAGGTGATCGTAGACTTCTGTCCGAAGGGAGAGCAGGATGTCTTGCCCGGTTTTCTGGAGCAGGAATCGATTGAGGATGTTGAGGCCTGCGCGCATCAGGTAGAGCACGAACAGCCCACCCGCGAGGAGCACGAGGAACCGGAGGTCGCCCCGCACGCGCGCCGGATCGAACGTGTCGCCGACATATTGGCCTTCGGACACGTAGACGGTGAGGATGTTGTCGACGACGTGGCGCATGACGAGCGGCTGAACGGAATCGAGACCGATCGAGACGACGGTGCATGAGACACCCATAGCCACGCGCGCCCTGTAGGGACTGATGTAGGAGAGAAGTCGAAGGAAGACGTTCATGGGCAAAGTTTGTGAGTGTTTACTCCTTCGGACGGCACAAAAGACGATCAGCTGAAGCGCTCTTCCTTCCACGGGTTGCCACGGTCGTGATAACCGGCTTTTTCCCAGAACCCGGCCCGGTCGTGGGTCGTGAATTCCAGTCCATTCACCCATTTCGCGCTCTTCCAGGCGTAGAGCTTCGGGACAACGAGTCGCATCGGGCCCCCGTGTTCGGCGGTCAGTGGCGCGTGGTTCCAGCTGTGGGCGAAGAGGACGTCGTCTTCGAACAGGTCGGCAACGGGCAGGTTTGTCGTGTATTGGCCATGGGCGTGTACGGTTACGTATTGCGCGTCGGGGGCGAGGTCGACGCGTTGGATGACCTCGCCGATGGGGATACCCGTCCAGATGTTGTCGAGCTGGCTCCAGCGGGTGACGCAATGGAAGTCGGCGGTGATGTCGACCTGTGGCAGGGCCACAAACTCATCCCAGGTCCACTCGATTTCGGCGGCCACTGCGCCGAAGACCCTCAGCCGCCAGCGATCGGTTTTGACACGCGGTGTGTATCCGTGCGTGAGGACCGGGAACTTTGTCGTCAGATATTGGCTCGGGGGTATCCGCCTTTCGGGGTCGTCGTCAGGCTTGCGTCTGGGCTCGGCTCGTCGCAGGCGGTCGACCCGATCTTTGGGATCGACGTTCACGACTCGATTCCGACCCGCCCGGAAACGACGTCGGAGGTGGACACGACACGAACATCCCGTACCTGCCACGACTTGACGAGCGTTTCCCCCCGATCGGGGTCGATGGCGCGCGTGGCGTCCAACACGAGGGAGATGGGCGTGACGTTTCTTTCGAGCAGACCCTCGATGGCGAACCGATTACAGACGTCGAGCGCTACGCCGTAGAGGACGATTTCGTCGGGAGCCAGTTCGGCGATGACGGTATCGATGTTCGGGTTGGAGAAGACGTCGAATCGCTTCTTTCGGATGACGATCTCCCCGCGGTGCGTCGACAGTTGTTCCTGAATTTCTCGTTCGGGAATCGCGTCGGTGTCGACCCAGAGGGGGTCGAGCGGCACCGTTTCATCGACTTTCAGCTGGCCCGGTGTATCGATCAGACAATGGGGTGGAAACGTCTGTTCGAAGTCGGGATCATCGGATATTTCGGGATCCGACAGGTCGTGATAGTCGACAGAGGCGACGATTCGGCCGGTTTTCCGGGCATACTCGGTCAGCTGTGAGAGATTCGTGCAGATTTTCTCAGCACCATTCACGTAGAGCTTGCCGTGGGGGTGGATGAAGTCGACCTGTGTATCGACGTCCCAGAATACTGTTTTCACAGCGCATCCTTTCACGCAATGGTCGCTGCAAGATAGGGTCGAAAACAGGGGGGATCAAACAGGGGGCCGACAGAGCGCGGAGAGAAGGATGCCCGTGGCGACGGCGACGTTGAGCGACGTGACGGCGCCTTTTGAGGGGATCGCGCAAACCTGGTCACAGCGTTCGAGCGTCAACCGGCGAAGACCGGATTCTTCGTTGCCGAGCACGAGCAGCCACGGACGAGCGGTATCGATTTCCGCGACGGGCGTATCCGCGTGCTCGGAAGATCCAAGAATCCACAGCCCACGCTGCCTGGCCGTGTCGAGGCCTCGTGCCAGGTTCGTTTCCACGCTGAAAGCGACCCGTTCGACTCCACCGGAGGCGACATCGTAGACGGTCTGGGACACGGGTGCTGCCCGGTCGCGGGTCAGGATGATGCCTTTGACACCGTAGAACGCGGCGGATCGAAAGATCGATCCAAGGTTTTGAGGATCCTGCACGCTGTCCAGGGCCAGATACAGGCCGTGGGTCACGTCCGGTGGGATCACGTGCGTAATCGGGACGGCTTCCTTTTCCTTCACGACGGCTTCCGAGAGGCCGGTCCTGCCTTGCCCGCGTGCGGGTTTTGACGATCGGACCTGGGGTTCGTTGATCGGTAAGCCGATCCCTTGCGCTTCGGATCTGACCGTCTCCCAGGTTTCGCTGACTTTGCCTTTGGGTAATCGAATCTCGAACACATCCTGCGGACGGGTGTCGAGGACAGCCAACACGCTGTGTGGATTGTGGAGGAAGAGCGGCACTCGTTACTCAGCCTCGGGCGAGGCGATAGGTTGCGTACCGGCTCCGTATCGGTAGACGAGCACGCCCCCGGTATAGCCACTCCATCCTGCGAGTAGCGCGCTTAAGACGGCTGCCAGGAGCCATACACGACCGATCCGAGAGAGGAAACGCTTCTTGACGGTCAGGTGTATTCGGGCGAGTGCAAGACCCGCGACAAGCCAGGCGGTGAGGGTGGCCGCATCCTCGTGGCGTGTCAGATCGTGGGCAATTCCGTCGATGAGTCCGGCCGTTTCGGATGCGGATTCACCCGTGAGCGCTGCTGGCACAGCTGTCACGGCACCCGCGAGGAAAAGGATGAGCCCCGCCGTATGCAACTCGGTTCTACGAAATAGCCAGGCCGCGGCGTCCAGGATCACGCCGGCGATGATGAGCACGATCGGAAAGTGGACGATGAAGGGGTGCCAATCCATGCAAGGAAGGAACACCGTTCGGGATGGGTTGAAAACCGAAAAAATGGGTTCGGTGGGCGATTCACCGATTGATCGTGACACCGCGATCGTTTTGTGTTTTCTTGGCTGTTCGTAAGTGATTGACAATCAATCGTTTCAAGTAAGGGAGTCCCATGGACGAGCAACCCAACCGTCTCTGGATTCTGCTGGTCATTCTGGGTTTGGCGATCGGTCTGAGTTGGATCGTCTCCTACTACACGGACTGGCTCTGGTTCCTGGCGGTGGAATACGATCACGTTTTCTGGCAGTCCGTGAAGGCGCGGTTTGCGACCGGAGGCTGTTTTGCCCTGCTAGCGGGCATTGTTGTGGGGATCAACCTGTATTTCGCGGGGAAATTCACGCGTTTCGCGCTGGAGGTGGGTGGATCGCCCGGTGAGGGCGGCATCCCGATCGAGGGCTTACTCAAGCGCCGTCGGGGGTATGTGATTGCGACTGCCGCGCTCGTTTTCGTGATGGGAAATATCGGGGCCGGGCAATGGCCCCTCGTGTGGCGTTACCTGCACAGCCAGTCCTTCGGCACGATCGATCCGATCTTTGCCCGTGACGTCGGGTTCTACGTGTTCGCGCTGCCGTTTTACCAGTTCGTGGTGAACTTCCTGATCGGCGCGGTGATCGTGTCGGCCATTGTCGTGGGCTTGACGTACGCGATGAGCGGCGGCGTCCGGCTGCAGGAGAGCGTCCAGCTGATGCCACGGCCCCTCGCCCATTTTTCCGCGCTGGGCGGCGTCTTCCTGCTGCTCGTCGCGTGGAGCTACCGGCTGAAGGTCTACGGCCTCCTGTTTTCTCAGGGGCGCATCTTTTCGGGCGCGGGCTACGTGGACGTGAACGTGCAGATCTGGGCGTACTGGTTCCTCGTCATTCTGTTCATCGCGACATCCGTGATCTTTTTCGTGAACGTGACACGGCGCGAGAGTCGCTACCCGTTGATTGGGCTGGGCATTCTCGTGGGTGGGGCGGTGGTCGTCGGATCGGTTCCGGGGACGGTGGTACAAAAACTGATCGTCGATCCGACGGAGCTATCCCGAGAGACGCCGTATATCGAGCATAACATCGCGGCGACGCGCCAGGCTTACGGTCTCCACCGGATCGAGGAGCGACCGTTCACGGCCGAAGAAACCCTGACGCGGGAGGACATTGATCAGAACGATCTGACGATTCGCAACGTCCGAATCTGGGACGAGCGCCCGATGGAGCAGACGTATCAGCAGGTTCAGGAAATCCGGCCGTATTACGTGTTCACGGATGTGGACGTCGATCGCTACACGATCAACGGGGTCTATCGTCAGGTGATGCTGTCTGCGCGCGAGATGGACATTCGGCGTCTTCCGCAACAGGCACGCGCGTGGGTGAACGAGCGTCTCCAATACACGCACGGATACGGTGTCGCGGTCAGCCCGGTGAATCAGGT
The DNA here is from genome assembly GCA_965198115.1 of Candidatus Latescibacterota bacterium. Lineage (GTDB taxonomy): Bacteria > Latescibacterota > UBA2968 > UBA2968 > UBA2968 > UBA6620. The sequence continues at coordinate 7,009,540 of OZ240241.1, forward strand.
TTCTCCAGAAGGGCTCCCGGAGTTCCTGGTTCGGGACATTCCGCCGGTCGGTTTGGAAGATCTCGACGTGTCGCGGCCGGAGATCTACTATGGCGGCATGACCTACGGAACCGTTGTCGTCAAAACGGCGACGCGAGAGTTCGATTACCCGAGCGGAAGTGAAAACAAGCAGACGATCTACGCCGGCGATGGGGGTGTCACGATCGGGGGATTCTTCAACCGCCTGGCGTTCGCGATTCGGTTAATGGACCCGAACCTGGTGCTGAGCAGCTACATGCTCCCCGAATCGCGTTTGATGTATCATCGCCAGATCACGGAACGGGCGAGGAAGATCGCGCCCTTCCTGCACTACGACGGCGACCCTTACCTGGTGATCTCCGAGGGACGGCTGTTCTGGATTCTGGATGCCTACACGTCGACCAACATGTATCCCTATTCGACGCGAACAGGCGGCCGGAATGCGATCAATTACATCCGCAACTCGGTCAAGATCGTCGTCGACGCGTATCACGGCGATATCACGTTCTATCAGGCCGACAGCGAGGACCCACTGATCAATGCTTACGCGAGCATCTTTCCTCGACTGCTGAAACCGATCGATCAGATGCCCGACGATCTTCGCACGCACGTTCGCTATCCTGTGGATCTGTTTCGTGTGCAGGCCTTCATGTATCGGACGTATCACATGCAGGATGTGAACGTCTTCTACAACCAAGAAGATCTTTGGGAGATTCCGAACGAGATCTACAGCGATCGCGCTCAGCGAATGGAGCCCTATTACATCATCGTGAAACTCCCTGGCGAAGACCGAGAGGAGTTTCTGTTAATGGTGCCGTACACGCCTGCGAAGAAGGACAACATGATCGGCTGGCTTGCGGCACGGTGCGATGGAGAGCACTACGGAGGTCTGGTTGTCTATCAGTTGCCGAAGGACAAGCTGATTTTCGGTCCCATGCAGCTGGAGGCACGCATCGACCAGCAGCCGGAAATTTCGAGCCAGCTGACGCTTTGGGGGCAACGCGGGTCCCAGGTGATTCGGGGCAATCTACTGGCGATTCCGATCGAAAGCTCCTTCCTGTATGTCGAACCGATCTACCTTCAGGCGCGACAGGAATCGGATGAGCCGCAGCAACTCGGTCCGGACGGCGAACCTCAACCAAGACGACAGCAACAGGACCAGTCGTTCGGGAACAACGAGAGCACCGCCATTCCCGAGCTGAAACAGGTGATCGTCGCCTATGCGGGCCAGGTCGTGATGCGCGACACGTTCGAAAACGCACTCAACGAGTTATTCGGGCGGGCTCTGGCCGTAGCGACCGATGGGGAAACCGACGGCAGCGGGATGGCTGTGAGCGATCCGACTCGACGTCCGCCAGCGACTGCCCACGATCTGGCCAACCGGGCCGAACAGCACTACAGGAACGTTCAAGATGCGATGAAGGTCTGGGACTGGGCGAAGGCCGGCGCCGAAATGCAGGCGCTCGAAGAATCGATCGAGGCACTTCAGCGATCGTTGAAGCAGGAGTGAAAGACAGCAGAAACAGCAATGGTTGATAGACGGTGGACGGTGGGCGGTGACGACGGGCTTCGCCCCCTATTGCTGGAGATCATAGCAAACAACTTGCTCCGAAGCCCTTGGCGGAGGCGGTAAACGGCGGGGCAGGAGTAGATAGGAAATGCAAGGCGGGCATCGATTTTTGATCGATGCCCGCCTTTTACGTAGCCAGTGATTGAAGGCTACTTGTAGGTCTTCATTTGTCCTGATTGATAGCGTTGCCAGTATTCATCGAGGGTGGCTTTGATCTGTGGGCTGAGGAGGACACCCCCCAGGATGTTGGGGAAAGCCATGCCGAGGATCATCATGTCGGAGAAGCCGATCACGTTGCTGAGCGAGGTGACGGACCCGATGAAGACGAAGGTGACGAAGATGATCCGGTAGACGAGGATGGTCGACGGGCCGAAGAGATACTCCCAGGCCCTCTCGCCGTAGTAGGACCACGAGATCATGGTCGAGTAGGCGAACAGAAAGACAGCGACCGAGAGGACGTATCGGGCACCGGGAACGAAGGACTCGAAGGCTGCGGCGGTCATGGCCACGCCCTTGTCCGCGTATTCGGGGTCGTCGTAGACGCCGGTGATCATACAGACGAGCGCGGTCATCGTGCAGATGACGATTGTGTCGATAAACGGACCGATCATCGCGACGATGCCTTCACGTGCGGGCTCGTCGGTTTTGGCCGCCGCGTGAACGAAAGCTGCGGATCCCAGCCCGGCTTCGTTCGAGAAGACGGCACGGCGAATACCGGTGACGAGGACGCCGAGGAAGCCGCCGTAGAGTGCGGGACCGGTGAAGGCTTCCGAGACGATACGCCCCAGGAGTGAGGGCACGTCCGAAATGTGTGCGAGAATGATGATGACGGCCGTGAGGACGTAGAGCGAACACATCGTTGGCACGAGCCGCGACGTCACCGCGCCGATGCGCCGGATGCCTCCGATGATGACGATGGCGACGAGGAATGCGAGCAGGAGTCCGATGACCCAGTTGAATCGATGGAAGAAGGAAGAGACGGTGCCGAGCACTTCGAGGGTCTGGTTGGCCTGGAACATGTTGCCCCCGCCGAGGGACCCTCCGATGGTGAGCATGGCGAAGACGACGGCGAGCGTACGTCCGAGCGGGGCGAGGCCCTTCCTGGCCAGACCGTTTTCGAGGTAGTACATCGGGCCACCGGAGATGTGACCGTCGGGGTGCACCTGGCGATACATCACGGCCAGGGTACACGAGGCGAGTTTGGCGGACATTCCGAACAGGGCGATGGAGACCATCCAAAACACGGCCCCGGGCCCGCCCGTGCCCACGGCGACCGCGACACCGGCGATGTTTCCGAGGCCCACCGTGGCGGATAGTGCGCTGGTAAGTGCCTGAAAATGGGAGATTTCACCGGGATCGTCCGGGTCGTCGTAGAGTCCGCGGATGACATTGATGGAGTGCTTGAACCCCCTGAGGTTGAGGAAGTTGAAGTATAGACTGTAGTAGACCGCGCCGAAGACGAGAACGACGACGATCAGGGGAACGCCCGTGCCGAAGTCCGCGAAGAGGACGTCGGCCATGAGGTTCACCGTGTCACCGAGAAGATCGTTGAGCTTGGCGATCTTGTCCTTGACCCAGCCGTCTTCCTGAGCGAATGCACTGCTTCCTGATAGCAGCAGGACGAGAAGCACGGCGATCACGCGGTGGCGCATCGGGGTCTCCCTTGGCGGGTTTCGTGATGAGGTTGCTGGGATTTCGTCAGGCTCGAAAGGTCACTGAATATGAGACAATGGCTGCCGCAGATCAACCGTATTCGCGGCCAACTCATCGTGCAAGTCTTTCGGAAACACTGTATTACGACGGATGAACCTTGACAAAATCAGGGCTTCCTCGGATTATGCTGAGGTGAGACTCTCTTACTTCCTTCCCTTCGCGGAGTGGATCGGTGAACTCAAGGATCGCCGGGTCCTCCGAACCGATGTCGTCGCAGGCATCACGGTCTTCACGATTCTGATCCCGCAGTCGATGGCCAACGCCCAACTCGCGGACCTGCCGCCGCACTACGGTCTCTACGCTGCGTTCCTCCCACCGATTGTAGCGGTGTTGTTCGGTTCTTCACGCCATCTGTCGACGGGTTCGGTGGCCGTCATTTCGCTCATGTCCGCCGGGGCGATTCAGCCTCTTGCCACGCCGGGGTCCGAGCTCCATATCTCGCTAACGATCCTCCTGGCTCTGATGGTAGGCCTCATTCAGCTGGGTCTGGGTCTGGCTCGTCTTGGTGCACTGATCAACCTGCTGTCGCATCCGGTCATCCTCGGGTTCACGAATGCAGCTGCGATCATCATAGGGACGTCGCAGATCGGAATGCTGTTCGGTGTGGAGGTCGCGCCGGGTGGTTCTCACTTTGCGCGTGTCTGGGGGATGATTCTCGAGGCTGTCGCGGATCCCCACGTGCCGACGATGGGTGTTACGGCTCTGGCCTTCGGATCGATGCTGATCACTAGATGGCTGGGGTCTTCTTCTCCGTGGATTCTGACGGCTGTGATCGTGACGACGGTCGCGAGCGCGTGGGGCGATCTAGCTGAGACGCACGGCGTCCTGGTCGTCGGAGCTATTCCGAGGGGTCTTCCCAGCTTCTCGCTCCCGTCTGCGACACCGGGGACGATACGTGCCCTGTTGCCGGCGGCGGTGACGATCGCCCTGGTGGGTTTCGTCGGGTCGATCTCGATCGCGAAGGCGATCGCTACTCGAACCCGCCAGCGTGTCGGGACCAATCGAGAGCTCCTGGGTCAGGGGCTGGCGAATCTCGTGGGCAGCCTGGCGCAGAGCCATACCGTGTCGGGGTCCTTCGTCAGATCCGCCGTCAACTTCCGGGCCGGTTCCGTGACAGGATTTTCCTCGATCGTAGCCGGACTCCTGGCGTTTATGACGCTTCTTTGGTTGACGCCGTTGTTCTACCATCTGCCGTTGGCGACGCTTGCCGCGATCATCGTGATGGCCGTTGCGGGGCTGCTTCAGGTCGAGCCGATCATACGGGCGTGGCGAATCGAACGTCACGATGGCGTGGTCGCCGTGGCGGCTTTTGGAATGACGCTGGTATTCGCCCCGCATCTGGATGTCGGGATCCTCGTGGGGGTCGGCCTTTCGCTGATTCTGTATCTGTACCGAACGATGAACCCGAGGATCGTGATGCTTTCCAAGCACCCCGACGGGTCGCTCAGAGACGCGGATGCGCACGATCTGGAGACGTGCGATCACGTGTGCATGATCCGATTCGACGGTTCACTTTACTTTGGGAGTGCAGGATATTTCGAGGACAAGGTGCTGGAGCGTGCGGCCGAAATGCGTGACCTCGCCTTCCTGATCGTGGACGGCGAGGGTATCAATCAGGTCGATGCGACAGGCGAGGAGAAGCTGGTCAGCGTGGTCGAGCGTTTGCGGGAGGCCGGTATCGAGACCCTCTTCATTCGAACGAAAATGCAGATTCTGGATGCGCTCAAACGGACCGGTTCCTACGAGGAGCTCGGTGCCGATCGGTTTTATCCCGAACCCGATCGTGCGCTCAAGTATGTGTGGGATACGCTGAACGAATCGGAGGAGTCCGACTGTCGGAGGGATTGCCCGACCGAGTGTCCCCTCAATCGTGCTCGACCGCTCGCGCCAGTGGCGAATTATAGAGTCTGAGGCTAACACGAAGGCGCGAAGACGCGAAGGAGAACCAGGGTCTCGGGTTATGGACTCGACATAAGTCGCCTACTCAGGATGATCGTCAACAGCAGCCATCAGTTAGGCGCAGCGTCGGTCGAGCTCGTTGTGGACGAGGACGATGCAGTGGGAGGCGAACAGGAGTCGTGGCCCGAGGCTGACGGGTGTTGCCCCGAGTCGGCGAAGATACTTGTCGGTCTTCCTGGGCATGGAGAGAAAGTCGGTGAAGACGAACGAGGGTGTTTCGCCGAAATCCATCTCTCGGATGTCGGCGCCTTTGCGGTCGAGATAGAAGAGATGATCGTGTGAACGATCTTGCAAGAGACGTTCGAAACCTCGCTTGGCGACGGTCAGACCCGGAATCGCCTCTAGAGCGTCGTTGGTGTCGAGACCCTGCCCTGCTTCAAGTGCATAGCGAATCGACTTTGCGATACTTTGCTCGTCGAACCCTTCGAGCGATCCGAGCGTCCGACCGTCGAAAGTGACCGTTTTGGGTGGGTCCGATGGGCCGTCGAGGACGATGTGGATGACCGTGTCGTCCCGAATGTGATTCGCGTAGAACAACGCGTTCGATACGCAGTGCGCGACGACCTCGAAATGTCCGACCGCCGGTAGGTCGAGCAGATCGAAATCGGGCGATGTCGGACCCCTGCGTGCCCGTAGGATGAATTCTCTCAAGGATCAGGCCGTGGTCGGTGCTGTCACAATTCTGGTTTCGTTGCTGTACGCCCCCCTTTGGGGAGCTGAGGAAAACAAGCGTTCTACGAAAGACGCCGCAACCGATTCAGTGATGGTGAGTCTGCAGGCGCTAAGCAAAGGAGTTGTTTCGTGCGTCGCCGACGTCGAGACCGTCGTCACCATCGAAGGCCAGCGTGTCGAGATTCAGGGCACAGGTTCGTTCAAGCTGCCCAATCGGATGCGGGTTGAAAAGCGACTTGCCGATGGGGCTCGGGAAGTTTCTGTGTCGGACGGTAGTTATCTGTGGATGTACGATGTGGACGAAAACACCGTGACCCGGATCAACCTGAGTAGTGTCTATTCGGCCACGGACGTGGAAGCCGATCTGGATCAGTTCGATCCGCTCAGACCTTTCCGTGGCGTCGAGTGGGAATCGATACGTCACGCCGGCGAAGACACGACGGGAGGCGCCACGGTCCAGATCTTTTGGGCAAGACCGTTGCCCAACCTGCTGACGACACAACTTCCGACGACGATCGATCGCGTGGAGCTGCGTGTTGCTTCGAAAGATGGACTATTGCGCTCCGCGACGCTGCTGAATGTCGATCGGAATGCCGTGATCGTGCAACGATTCAAGAACATCGACAGCGATCAGGACGTGGACGACGGACGTTTCCGGTTCGTGGTGCCTGCAGGGGCGCATCCGGTGGACGCGACTTCGGAGATGATAGAACTTTTGCGTCCCGACACCGATTGATTCATTGCAGGATGTATTTGGAGTAATAGAGTGCCTTGATGGGCGGCGGCTCGAGTTGTCCAAGTTCTTCGAGGACCGCGTTGTATTCCCACCCCAACATCGTGTTGAACTCATCGAGGAGACGCTGCCGCGTTTCCTCTTTGATTTTGGGCGTCCTGAGCTCTTCTCGTGTGTATTCGCTGTAGACATCGATCATCATGTTCTGTGCTTTGGCCCAATTCCACGGTTTGAGGATCATTTCGTCGAAGACCAGGGACCGATTGTTGTAGGCGATGTCGAACTTGAGGATGAGGAAAAATCGACCGCGGCTGTCGAGAGGGTTGATGAAGAGCTCGGGCATGTCGAGATAAATTTCTTCCTCGACAATCGATTCGGGCTGGACATAGTCCGGTACCACTGTCCCGTCGTCGACGGGTTCTTCGCGGATGAGAAACCACCAGATCAGACCGCCTATCAGTGCGAGCGCCAATACCGCCGCAACGATGATGGCGATCCAGTTCAGTTCGTCTTCTTCGCCCTCGTCATCGAGGATTTCTTCGTCATCGGCCATAGTTTACATGATAGGGTGATTCCCAAACCCGGACAAACGTGCACGCTGAAACCGAGGTGACTATGTTAGAAGAGTCGATCGTGACGGCCATCAAGGAAAGTGTCGACAGAGAGCGTCTGGTCGAGACGGCAACCGGGCTTGTGAACGTCCCGAGTCCGACGACGGAAGCCGGTGCGGTGGCCGACCATTTCGCCGGGATTCTCACATCCGACGGGTTCGATGTTGAACGGGTGGAGGCGGACTGGCCGGAATCACCTGCCGTTGTGACCCGGCTCCGTTCGAGTCACGAAGGTCGAACGCTCCAGTTCAACGGGCATCTCGACACCGTCCACCTGCCTTTCGTCGACGCATCGGTGGCAGATGGCGTCCTGCGTGGGTCGGGTGCCTCGGATATGAAGGGCGGAATCGCCGCGTTCGTCGAAGCGATGCGAGTGTTGCGAGAGACGGGCTTCCTTCCAGCCGGATCGATCCTGCTGACTGCCCACGACCATCACGAAGGACCCTGGGGCGACAAGCGACAGCTGAAAGCCCTGATTCGGGATGGCTACGTGGGAGATGCGGTGATGCTGCCGGAGTATCTTGCGGGCGTCCTGCCGCTGCGAGGTCGCGGGATGGGCATCTTCAGGGTCGGCGTATCGCGGCCAGGAGATCCGATTCACGAGGTGCTGCGCCCCGACGGCCTTCCGAACGTGGTCGCGGCTTCTGTGAGGATCACGGATAGGCTCTACGCGTTGGCTGACGACCTGAAGGCGCGTAGCCCGGGGCCAGGCGTCGACACGGTGTTCGTCGGGCAATTGGAGGCAGGCGAGATCTACAACCAAGCGCCCGTGGAGGCCCGCCTCGCGGGTACACGCAGGTGGACGGTGGCCGGTTCGGGTGATGAGGCGATCGGTGAGGTGGCGGCGGTTGTGGAGGAGGCGGCCGCCCCCTTCGGTGTCGAGGTGTCGTTCACGTCGACGCGACAGGGAGAGGCGTTCGCGATTGACGAAGGGGAGGCGGTCGTGGGCGCGTTCCAGGCCGCCCACACGGCTTCGACGGGACATCCGTTGGCCGTGGGGGAGAAGCCGTTCCTGGACGACGGAAACCTGTTTCTCGCTCACGCGGGGATACCGGCGATCACGCACGGCCCCGATGCACACGGCGCGCACACGACGGAGGAGTGGGTTTCGGTGGATGAGCTCGTGCGTGTGGCCGAAGTCTACGCCCTCACTGCCATCGCCTTCTGCGGGGGGAATTGACGGGCTTGGATATCTCGGCCGGGGAAGCCGTCGGTCTCGCCTGCGCCTTTGTCTGGGCGCTCAACGGGGTGATCATACGGACGCAGTCCTACAAGGTTCCTCCAGTGCTGATGAACGCGATCCGGTGTGCGGCGGCGGGCATCTGTTTCTGGATCGGGCTGGCGGTGACGAGTTCGCTCGCCGTCTACGGATTGCTCAGCGCGAGGGAATGGGGGCTTCTGCTCGGTTCGGTGGTCATCGGCGTGACGATGGGCGACACGCTGTATCTGTGGTCGATCCGGGAGATCGGGATCTCCCGGACGATGGCGCTCGTGAGCGTTGTTCCGTTGACCACGCTGTTCTTCGAACACGTCCTGCTCGACCAGCCATTTCCGCCCCGTTTCGTCGCTGGGTGTTGTCTCGTGGTGATCGGGGTGACATCTCTGTCGCTCAAGTCGAAGTTGGAACGAAGCAAGGGGGCGGGCGATCGGCAGTGGCTCGGTGTTCTGCTTTCGCTTTCGGCGGCCGTGCTGTGGGGTCTAAGCACGGTGATGATCAAGCCGGCGATCGAACAGCTGTCGCCGATCGAGGCTAACAGCGTGAGAATGCCTGTGGTCGTGCTGTTTCTGTTCGCGGCCCATCGCTTCACCGGATCCGGCCCCGTAGAGGCTTCGCGGTCGACCCTCGCGATCGTGGCTGCGACCGGGCTGCTGGGTATGGGTCTGGGGTCCTACCTCTTTTTCAAGGCGATCGATACGATCGGGCCGGCGAAGACGGCCGTCCTCGCAGCGATCGCGCCGGTGTTCGGGATGGTAATGGCGGTGGTGTTCTTGAAGGAACGAGTGACAAGACGGGTGATAGCGGGTGTGGGGTTGTGCGTGGGAGGTGTGTGGTTCGTCCTGTGAAACCGGGAATGACCAATGACAGGTGACCAGTGACAAAAGTGAAAGCTCTGCATTGACCGATACCCTTGAGCTTTTCCATCCGCTGATCGAGAAGTGGTTCGAGGAGCAGGTGGGGAATCCGACGGATGTGCAGCGGCAGGCCTGGCCGAGAATCGCGGCGGGTGAGCACGTTCTGATCACTGCGCCGACGGGCAGCGGGAAGACGATGGCCTCGTTTCTGTGGGCGATCAACCAGCTGGTGACCGGAGCGGTTCCGTGCGGTTTCACGAGCGTGGTTTACGTCTCTCCGCTAAAGGCACTCAACAACGACATTCAGAGAAACCTCCTGTCGCCGCTTCAGGCGCTTCGGTCGATTTTCGACGAAGCCCACGAGGTGTTTCCGGACATTCGGGTCCTCACACGGAGCGGCGACACGCCACAGTCCGACCGCCGGCGTATGCTGCGTGAGCCACCCGAGATTCTGATTACGACACCTGAGAGTCTGAACCTGATGCTGAGTTCGAAAGGGGGATGCTCTATTCTGGGTGGGGTCAGGTCGGTACTGCTGGACGAGGTGCACGGCGTGTTCGATTCGAAGCGGGGTGTGCATTTGATGACCGCCGTCGAACGTCTCACGCGGCTGTCGGGCGAGTTCCAGCGCATCGCGCTGTCGGCCACGATACGACCGATGGAAACGGTCGCCGATTTCGTGGGCGGCTTTCGTCTGGAGGGAGCGGCCGAGGCGCCGAGCTTTACGCCTCGCAGCGTGACGCGAGTCGCTTCCTCCACCGAGAAACGATACGATCTCAGCATCGTGTCGCTCGACGAAGCGTTCGATCCGGCCGACCCCGACGCCGTCTGGGGTCCCGTGGTGGAAGACTGCAAGTCTCACATTCGCACGAATCGTTCGACGCTGATCTTTGCGAACAGCCGCCGTCTCGTCGAGACACTCACGCTAAAGATCAACGAGGGTGAGCCCAAGCCCATCGCCTACTCGCATCACGGTGCGCTGTCCCGGGAAATCAGAACGGAAGTCGAGGCCCGGCTGAAGTCAGGGGATCTGCGCGCCATCGTCGCCACGAATTCGCTGGAGATGGGTATCGACATCGGTGCACTCGACGAGGTCCTTCTAGTTCAGTCGCCGCGGGCCATCTCTTCGGCCGTTCAGCGGGTCGGACGGGCGGGGCACCATGGGCGAAGTGAGTCGTGCCGTCTTCTACCCGACGCACGCGCAGGATTTCCTGGAGTCGGCGGTCTTGGCGAAGGGGATCGCCAGCGGCGATATCGAGGCGGCGAGGCCGGTGAGGAACCCGCTGGATGTGCTCGCGCAGGTGCTCGTGTCGATGACGTGTATGGAAACGTGGCCACTCGAAGGGCTGTATGCGTTCGTGCGAACGTGCTGGTCGTTTCACGAGCTGAGTCGCACGCAGTTCGACCTCGTGATCCGTATGCTGGCCGGGCGCTATGCGGACAGCCGAATCCGGGAACTGCAGCCACGTGTTTCTGTCGATGGACTGGAGAACACGGTGACGGGCAGGAAGGGGGCCCTCCAGGTTCTGTATCGATCGGGTGGGACGATCCCGGATCGTGGCTACTTCCATATGCGACACGTTCAGGGCGATGCGCGAATCGGGGAACTGGACGAAGAGTTCGTGTGGGAGGCGGATGTCGGCAAGACATTCACCCTGGGGACCCAGCAATGGCGAATCGAGCAGATCACGCACAATGATGTGTTCGTCAGCCCTGCGAGCGGCAATGTCAAGGATCTTCCGTTCTGGAAGGCGGAAGGGTACGCGCGGGATTTCCACTTCTCCGAGCAGATCGGAGGGTTTCTGGAGGATGCCGACGGGCGTGTGGACGATTCGGAATTCGAAGCGTCCCTCAGATCGGGCTATGGCCTGGACGAAGCTGCGGCAGATCGGCTGACGACTTTTTTGAAGGATCAGAAGTCGCGCACACGGACGTCGCTGCCGCATCGTCATCACCTGCTCGTGGAAGCCGTGGAGTCGGGTCCGAAGGGGGCACCCGGCAATCAGATCGTGCTGCATACCCTTTGGGGAGGACGTGTGAACGTTCCCTTCGCGCTGGCGATGGAAACCGCGTGGGAGGATCGCTTCGGACAGCCCCTCGAGGTCTTTCCGAACAATGAGGGCGTCGTCCTGATGGTTCCGGACGACGTCGAACCTGAAGAAGTGCTCTCGCTCGTCACGCCAGCCAATCTGGAGTCGCTGATTCGGCGCCGTCTCGAAAGTTCCGGTTTCTTCGGCGCGCGCTTCAGGGAATGTGCGGGTCGGGCGCTCGTCGTGACCCGGACAAGGGCTGGCGAACGGATGCCTCTGTGGCTGAGCCGTCTGAAGTCGAAAAAGCTTCTGGCCGCGGTCAGCCGGTTCGATGACTTTCCGATTCTGCTTGAGACGTGGCGCGCCTGCCTGCAGGACGAATTCGATCTGGAGAATCTCGGAAAGGTGCTGGGCGAGCTTGAGTCGGGCGCGGTCTCGTGGAGTTGTGCGCAGACGATTTTTCCAAGTCCGATGGCGCAGACGGGGGCGTGGCGGCAGGTGAATCAATATATGTACGGGAACGACTCGCCGAAGGGAGGTGTTTCGTCCAACCTGCGAAACGATCTGATCCGGGATGCTGTTCTGATACCGGAGCTGCGTCCGACGATCGATGGCGATCTCGCCAGCCGGTTCGAACAGAAGCGACAGAGGCTGTGGCAAGGCTATGCGCCCGGTGACGCGCTCGACCTCGTGGAGTGGATCAAGGAACGGATCGCCCTACCGGAGGAGGAGTGGAACGCGCTGTTAGACGCGATCCGGCGCGACCACGTGGAGGAGGCGAGTGGTCTGATCGAGGAGGCGTCCGATCGGCTGGCACGACTCGATATCGGTGATCGCTCGCTCGTCCTGGCCATCGAGCGTCTGGCCGAGGTCTGTTCCGCCTGGTATGCCGGTTCCGACGTGATCGCCGGGCGTCTTTCGGACGATCGACCGATTGAAATCGTGGCACAGGCGGACTCGGTGGATGAGGAGGGGGAAGAAATCGTCGATCGTTTGCTGGGTGAATGGCTGTCGTTCTATGGGCCGACCGAGCTGGCCGCGATCGCCGAGCGTCTGGGGTTGGATCGGCTGATGGTCGAATCCGCGATCGACGATCTGGTCGAGTCCGAGACGGTCGTACAGGGGACGCTGCTCGAGGCGGATGCGTCGAACCTCGTGTGCGATGCCGAGAATTTCGAGATTCTGATTCGGTTGTCGCGATCGGACGCGAAGCCTTCGTTAGTGGCGCGGCCGATCGAGGAGCTGGCGCCGTTCCTGGCCCGATACCAGGGACTGGCGGAACCGGTTGAGGGCGTGGAGGGCGTCTACAGGGCTGTCGAACGTCTATCAGGGTATCGCGCCCCAGCTGCGTTGTGGGAGTCCGAGTTTCTATCCGCCCGCGTGGCCGGCTACGAAGGGGGAGATCTGGACACGTTGATGCAGGAGGGGGGCCTGCGCTGGATCGGTACGCTGGGTGAACAGGTGACGGTCTATCTCGCACCCGACCACGATCTGCTCTTCGATGATGCGGTCGAAACGGTCTCCGGGGACGATCGTCACCGGACGCTCTTTCCGGATTCAACGGCGCGGTATGATTTTATGACTTTGTTGAAGCGAACGGGGATGCAGGCGCCGGCGCTTTCGACCCTGCTGTGGGAAGGTGTGTGGTCTACGACCCTCGTGAACGACAGCTTCGGGGCCTTGAGACGCGGTCTCGAAACGCGGTTCACCGCGCCGGAGACGGTTGCGGATTTCTCTCGTACGACAGGGCGGAGCCGGAGAGCGACTTTCGGGGCCTGGCGGAGCCAGGTGTTGCCAGGGAATTGGATGCCGGTGACTCCGGTTGAACCGCCCGATGGACTGGTCGATCGGGAAGAACGAAACAAGGACCGTGTCAGAATGGTGCTCGACCGGTATGGCATCGTCTTCAGAGAGCTGCTCGCGCGGGAGACTTCGCCATTCAGGTGGGGCGCGCTGTTCCGGTCCCTCAGGCTGATGGAGCTGTCGGGTGAAGTCGTGGCCGGGTATTTCTTCGAGGACCTTGCGGGTCCCCAGTTCGCCTCACACCAGGCGTTCCGGATGCTTCAACGAGAATTCGAAGATGTCGTTTTTTGGATGAGTGCCGTCGACCCAGCCTCGGTATGCGGGCTGCCGGTGGACGCTCTCAGGGGGAAACTCCCACGACGGATTCCAGGAAACCATCTTGTCTTCCGTGGGACAGAATGCGTGATGACGTCGCTTCGGTCGGGAAGGGAGCTCACGATCGATCTGGATCCGACGGACGCCGACCTCCCCTCTTGTTTAGGCGTCCTGCGACACCTGATGACGCGCCATTTTAACCCGATCCGGTCGATCACGGTCGAAAAGATCAACGGTCAGGACGCTGGGACGGGACCCTACGTCGACGTCCTGAGGACGGTCTTCGACGCCCACGTTGACTTCCGTTCCGTGGTGCTACATCGAAAGATTTGAAGAATTACCAGTTTGCCGTAAGCGCACGGTCACACTGAGTCCTTCGACTCCGCTCAGGACAGGCTCCCGTCGAAGTGTCGGTAGTTGGAGGGTTCCTGAGTTGTATGTTAAAAGTGGCCCCGGGGCCACTTTTATGGCCATTTAAAATGGATCTAATCTGTTATGCTGTAAAATAACCAGATAAATACTGATTCACATAATACCCATATATATATATGGGTTAATAAATATTGTGATATTGTATAAACTGATATTATGAAGACGACCATAGACATTTCGGACAGCCTTCTGTTAAGGGCAAAACAGTTGGCCAAAGAGCAGAATGTGACGCTCCGGAGTCTTGCCGAAGAAGGTCTGCGGAAAGTGATCGAGGAGCGCTCGGCGCGTGAACCGTGCCGGGTAAGCCCGATTACCTTTCGCGGCAAGGGGCTCTCCCCTGAGTATCAAGGCGCATCATGGGAGCGCATTCGAGACGCTGCATACGGAGGGCGTGGCGCGTGATTGCTGTGGACACGAATCTACTGATCTACGCCCACCGGGAGGATTCGGATTTCCACAGCCCCACGATCACGGCTTTACAAGGGCTAGCGGAGAACGGTAGCCGGTGGGTCATTCCCTGGCCTTGCCTCCACGAATTTCTTGCCATCATTACGCATCCAAGAATCTTCGATCCGCCCACCCCGATACCTCTCGCGCTGGAGGCGATGGAGGTGTGGCTGAGGTCGCCAGGGTGTGAGATGATAGGTGAAGAGCCGGGCTACTACGAAGAGCTGAAGCGGCTCATTACAAACGGAAAGATCTCAGGGCTGTTGGTTCACGACGCTCGGATCGCAGCGCTGTGCATTCATCACGGCGTCCAGGTGCTCTGGACGGCCGATCGGGACTTCTCCCGATTCGCCTCGCTCAAGACCCACAATCCCGTTGGTGCCAACTAGCTGTTGATTTCGGGTACTCAAGTAGGCAAGAAGCGACTTTCCCGCTAACCGTTTCAGTTGGATACGCTTCGGTTCCAGATGCAGGCATCGGGTCAGCCCTCCCTAGGTTACGGTCTTTCACCAAAGGTCCCAACCCCGGTCAGACACTGAGCGGCTCTGCCGTGGACCTTGCCGTTCTTCCCGCCTAACCTTTTCGATCGTCACGTCCGCTGTCCTCGCGCCCTGCGCATCACGACATCGACCCACGTGCCCCGAGACTTTAAGTGAGTGGCTCCGCTCCGTATCTTTCCTCTGAAATCAAGCCGAGGAGAAAACGTTGGAAGCGGCAGAGCAAGACACAAAAGGCTACGACTTCGAGGTGGTCGACAAGCGGCTTCGAAGCCTGCGATCGGATACCGTCAGTATCGGAGAACTGGGGGAAGCTTGTGGGCTACCTATCCTGGCCGCGAAGGTGGGCGATCGAACGGCGGATCGTCTGACGGTTCTGATGACCGGCGGTGTCCACGGCGATGAGCCCGCGGGTGTCGAATGCATCCTCCGGTTCCTCGAAGGGTCGGTCGAGGCCTACCTGGACCGTTTTTTCTTCTGTGTGATTCCGTGTGTGAATCCCTCGGGCTACGTACAGGGGACCCGGGAGAACGCTGATGGCCAGGACATCAATCGGGCGATGTCGGATGACGACGTCGTCGAGTCGGTCCTTCTGCGACGTTTTATTGCCGGTCGACATTTTCATCTGTTTTTCGATCATCACGAAGATTACGAGGCGACGGGATTCTACATTTACGAAGCGCAGCGCCAGGATCGACTGCTCGGCACGCAGATGGTCGATGCGATTAAGTCGATCGGCCCGGTCGACGGGGATGAGAATACCGATGAGGGGCTCGACCTGCCCATCTCGGAAGGTCTTTATGCGATCAACCCGGAATGGAAGGATCAGGGATGGTCGGCCCATGCCTACTACGAGCACGCGGAGCACGTTGTCCTGTGTGAAACACCATCGACTGCGTGGCCCCTGGATCAGCGTGTCGATGCCCATCTGACTGCACTGCGGTTGACGCTGGATCACTATACCCAGGTTTCAACGGATTCGACGTGAACGAAGACGACCTCCGAGCCGCGCTCCCCGATGTGACCTCGCCGTTCGCGTTCGACGCGCTCGGAGCGGAGGTGACTGTACATCGGGATTCCTGGGGCATCCCTCACATCCGAGCCGAGAATGAACGCGACTTGTTCTTTGCCCAGGGTTTTGTGACGGCCCAGGATCGTCTATGGCATATGGACTACGACCGACACCGCGCGCTCGGGCGGTGGGCAGAATGGGTGGGTGTCTCGGGTGTCGAACAGGATCGACTGATGCGCACGGCCGGAATGGGCAGGACCGCTAAGCTCGACTACGACGCGTGCAGTGATTCTGCTCGCGCGATGGTAGACACATACACGGCGGGCGTGAATGCCTTTATCGAGACAACGAAAGCCCTGCCGGTTGAATACACACTTCTAGAATGTGAGCCCGAGACCTGGGAAAACTGGCATTGTATCACGGTCTACAAGATGCGCAACACTCTGCTAGGGACGTTCGAACCAAAACTGCTGCGCACTCGCCTCGCGGGAAACCCGGATGCCGCTCCGACTCTGGTACGGCTGTTGAACGGATATCCAAACGGCCATCTCGTGACCGTGCCTCCGGGAGAGGAATACGACGGTGAACGGCTGAACGGGCTGGCGTCTCTGTCGCGGGCGCTGGAAGAGATCGACCGGCTGAACGAGGTCGAGGCGGGGTCGAACGCGTGGTCAATATCGGGTGCCCGTACGGCCTCGGGAAAGCCTCTGGTGGGCGGCGATTCGCACCGAGCGCTCGACACGCCGAGCGTCTACTATCAGGTCCACCTGAGCTGCCCCGATTTTTCGGTGATCGGTCATTCGGTCCCCGGTATGCCCGGAGCACTCCACTTCTGCCACAACGAGCACGTTGCTTGGGGAATGACGTATGGGAGTGCAGACACTCAGGACCTCTTCATCGAGCGCTTCCGAGATGAGGATGGGAAACGAACCTACGCGTTCGAAAGCGAGTGGAGAGAAGCAGAGGTGCTTCCGGAACGCTTGTTCGTAAAGGGGAGCGATCTGGTCGATCTCGAGGTGACGATCACGCATCACGGACCGGTCGTGGCAGGCGACCCCGGCCAGGGGGTTGGAGTCAGCATTTCGGATCCCGGGCTGATCGAGGGGACGCCGTGGGTCGATGCGGCCCGCGATGCAATGGCTGCCCGGAGTGTGGAGGAACTGCATACTGCATTTGCCAGGTGGAACGATCGAGTCAACAACTACGCTGTCGCAGACGTGAAGGGGACGTTCGGCTACCTGCACGAGGGCAGGATCCCGATTCGGGGAGAGGAAAACGGTTGGCGCGCCGTTTCCGGGTGGGATGGGAAGCACGAGTGGCGTGGCTATATTCCACAAGACGATCTGCCCAGGTCCATCAATCCGGAGACGGGGTATGCGATCACGTGCAACCAGCGAGTGGCGCCGAGCGACTATGCTCATTACGTCGGGGTGAACTTTACGCCAGAGTTCCGTGCGCGACGTATCCAACGGCGTCTCGACCGCATCCCGGCCGGTGAGGCCACGGTCGAGGATATGGGCTCGATCCACGGGGAACGCCAGTCCACGCCTGCTCGCGTACTCGTCGAACGCCTGGCCCGGACCGAATCGGATGATGAGCGCATTCGAAAAGCGCTGTCTTACCTGCGCGGATGGGACTGCCGGATGGATCGGGATCACGTGGCACCCACGATTTACGCCGAGACCCGATCACAGCTGATCGAGCGGCTGACCCGTCACCTGTTCAAATCGGAAGGCGATCGGCTTCTTTCGAAAGAACCGGGTGCCGACGCGCACGTTCGGCTCGTTGCCCTCGAGATCACGCTGGGCCTGCAGCGAGGGGACGAAAGTTTACTGCCCGATGGTGAGACGTGGGATTCGATCTTGTTGGATTCGTTGGGGCAAGCGATGGATCGACTCGACGCGAGTCTCGGGCCGGATCTGGATGAATGGTACTGGGGCCGCGTACACCGAACACGTCCCTCCCATCCGCTCTCGGACACGTTTCCCGACGCTGCCGAATACTTGGATCCACCTTCGCTCGGCGTCCACGGGGATGCCGATACACCGCTGGCCGGCAGCTACCCTCTTGATGCGCGTTATACGGTGAGCGGACTGTCTGTGAACCGTTACATTCACGACCCGTCCGATTGGCCGAACTCGCGTTGGATCGTTCCCCTGGGCTCGTCGGGTCATCCTGGAAGTCCACACTACGCCGATCAGGCCGAGCTCTGGGCCGACGTCGAGTTCATTCCTCAGCTGTGGGATTGGGATGAGATTCAGGAACAGGCGGAGACGACCCAATTGCTTCACCCCTAGACCAGTCGACGGTGGGCAGCAGACGGTGGATGGTAAATACGGCTTCGCCCCATTACGCGATGACATTTCGGTGGGATCGGTCGAGCCTGCACCGAGCGGAGCCTGTCCTGAGCGGAGTCGAAGGGTCGAAGTGACTGCGAACTGTTGCCGAAAGAAGCCACAGACTCTACCGATTGTCATTGATGTTGCGACACAGAGTCGTTGAGCATCGTCACACTACTTCCCCGAATAGGGCCACGATCATCGACCTGCCACACATTCGTGTTCATCTGTGTTCATTTGTGGTTCCAACGTAGCAATAGCTGAAGCCAGGACAGAGACAATGAATCGACTGACGGATGAGGATCTGGATCATTTCGAGCGGGAGGGATTCCTGCTCGTCCGGGGGCTGCTCGATTGGGCAACCGATCTGCGGCCGGTTTGGGAGGAGTACGAGCAGGTTCTGGATCGGTTGATCGATGAGCTGATCGAAGTGGGAGAGATGAGGTCTAGACACGAGGACCTGCCCTTCGGGAAACGGCTGACCCAGGCCTATCGCGAGTCGGGACGTGTTCTCTCGCAGTACTTCGACTGCTCTCTCCCTCAAAAGGGCACGCGTGAGGATTCGCCGATCTGGGTGGGTCCCGAGGTTTTCAGGGCACTGAGCAACGAGACGCTTCTGGATGCCGTCGAGGATCTGATCGGACCGGAAAATCTTCTCGAATCCCGTTCAGCACATTCGAATCAAGCCGCCCCAGGACGCTCTACCGGAGAATCGGCGAGATCCCAAGACCGGGTATCTCGGTGGCTTCGACGCCGGTGTGACGCCGTGGCACCAGGACAACGGGGTTGTACTTCCCGACGCGGACGAGACGAATATGTTGACGGTTTGGTTTCCGCTGACTCGAGCGACGTGTGAGAACGGTTGCCTGAAGATCATTCCGAGAAGTCATCGTGAGGGTCTGCTCCATCATTGCCCGGGCGTTTCCGGCCTGAATGTGCCCGACGCGATACTCGATCTCGACGCCGAGTTGACCGTTCCGATGGAACCGGGTGATGTGTTGTTCCTGACGCGGCGTACGTGCCATTCCTCGCTGCCGAATATGAGCGATGACATTCGCGTGAGCTTCGACATCCGATACAATCCCACCGGACAGTCGACAGGCAGGGACGTGTTTCCGGGATTCGTCGCCCGCAGTCGGGCGCATCCCGAGACGGAACTGCACGATCCGGAGGTCTGGGCGCAGTCGTGGTACGACGCCCGCGCGAGGCTAACGATCGAAAACATCCCCGCCTACAACAGATGGACGGCCGATCATCCAATGTGCTAGGTAGCAGCAGGGGGGCAAGGTGCCGGGAGCAGCGGAGGCTAGAGATGAGCGAGATGAAGGTGGGTGTGATAACCGGGGGTCACGCGTTCGACGTGATCGGGTTCCATCGTCTGTTTCGGTCGTTCGATGGGATGGATTGCTATACGCAGTCGCTGGAGGAATGGGCTGCGGACTACGGGCGCCACGGCAGGCGATATGACTCACTCGTTTTCTACAATATGCACAAGCCTGTGCCGGAAAAATGCCCTAGCGGACCGCGCACACGGGCGGCGATTGACTCGCTGGCCGAAGGCCCCGGTCACGTGATTCTTCACCACGGGATCCTTGCATTCAAGCAGGATCCGATGTGGGATGCGATGGTTGGGCTCACGGACCGGACGATCGACGGTTCCAGCCACGATGAAACGCTGACGGTTCACGTCGAGACCGATGGGCATCCGATTACGGATGGCTTGAGTGACTGGACGATGGTGGACGAGACCTACGATTTCCGCGATGTGGATCCGGAAGGGAGCGAAGTCCTGCTGACGGTCGAACACCCGAACAGTATGTCGACGATGGCGTGGACGCGTCAGTACGAAGATGCGCGCGTGTTCAACGATGTCTTCGGTCACGACGACCAGACCTGGTCGAACGAGAGCTTCAGGACGGTGCTGGAAAGAGGCATCAAGTGGGCGGCGGAATAGATCAAAGTGGAGAATGTGAAATCCAGAATGGTGGGTGAACGATGAAGATAGCTTACAGCACCTACGGGCTGCAGCCGGTCGATCCGCTCGAGGCGATCACAAGGGTCAAGGAGATTGGATACGAAGGGCTCGAGCTGAATATCGGAAACGACTGGCCAACCGCGCCCGAAAAGCTCGACACGTCTGCCCGAAAACGGGTTACAGAGGCCTATCAG
Source organism: Candidatus Latescibacterota bacterium (assembly GCA_965198115.1). GTDB lineage: Bacteria > Latescibacterota > UBA2968 > UBA2968 > UBA2968 > UBA6620. Next base: position 7,029,933 of record OZ240241.1, read on the forward strand.
GAGGTCGGGTTCCCATCCCCCGTGCTGATGAGTTCTCTGGGTTTATGCGCAGACGGTGAGGATATCGACGAAAAGAGCAACGCCCTTGCCGTGGCCTGCACGCTTGCCACGGATCTAAACTTCGACGGTTCTCTTCCTGTCGTGACGACGACGCTCGGCGGGCAAAGTGCGTCCTGGGAAGAGGGTAGGGAGACTGTCGCGAAGCAGCTCGTACGTTACGCGAGTGTGGCCGCCGATCGCGGTGCGACGATCGCCGTTGAACCGCACGTGGGGCACGAGTTCGACTCGCCGGAGAAGGCCGTTTGGATGGTCGAGGCCGTCGACCGCGAGTCGGTGAGACTCAATTTCGACCACAGCCACTTCCACGTGCTGGGAATGGAGCTGCGGCGCAGCGTCGAGCTCTGTGCGCCCTATTCGGTTCACACGCACATCAAAGACGGCGCGATGGTCGACGGCAAGGTCCTTTTCGAGCTTCCGGGCGAGGGAAGTCTGGACCTGGTGGCCTACCTGCGTGCTGTCAAGGATGCGGGCCTCGATGTCCCGATCACCGTAGAGGTAAGCGCTCAGATCTGGAAGCGTGACGATTATGACGCGTGGGATGTGGCTGAGCGCTGCTGGCGATATCTGAGCGAGGCGAGGGAGAAGCTGAACGGGTGAGGAGAGACGGGGAGAGCCCTTCGATACGCGACCTTTGGTCGCTACTCAGGACAGGCGGGGGACCAAGACGCACTTCGTGCTCAGAAGCAGTGGCAACCACGTCGCGTAGGAATCGGAGTTCGGAATGAAGATTGTGAAGATCGAGCAGTTCTTTCCGCGGAAGCGGATGCGGCTGATTAAGATCTCGACGGACAACGGGATCGCCGGGTGGGGAGAAACGACGCTCGAAGGAAAGCCGAAGAGCACGCACGCGGCTGTGGAAGAGCTGGCGGATTACCTGATCGGGAAGGATCCACTGAGAATCGAGCATCACTGGCAGCACATCTATCGATCAGCCTTTTTCAGGGGTGGAAACGTGCTGATGTCCGCTCTTTCGGGGATCGACCAGGCGCTCTGGGACATTGCCGGGAAGCATTTCGACGTGCCCGCATTTCAGCTAATGGGTGGGGCGGTTCGTGACCGTATACGGGTCTACGCGCACTGGGGTATCCGCGATTTGTCGGATGAAGGTCTTGCCCAGTCAAAGGCCCGTCTGGAGATGCTCCAGAAGAAGGGGGGCTACAAGGCGTTCAAGTCCGGGCCCGGGGGTAAGTGGCGCGGCCACGAGCCTCCCTCCGTTATAGACGACTTTGTGAAGAAGGCATATACGATGCGCGAGTGGGTCGGAGACGACTGCGAATTGGCCTTCGACTTTCACGGTAAGATGACGCCCGGATTGGCCGTCGAGATCTGCCAGGAACTGAAGGGGATGCGTCCGATGTTCGTGGAAGAGCCCGTCCCGCAGGAGAATGCGGATGCGCTGAAAGCGGTATCGGAGAAGGTGACGTTTCCGATCGCAACGGGGGAGCGGCTTCTGTCACGCTGGGAATTCCGGGAGATCTTCGAGAAACAGGCAGTTTCGTATCTGCAGCCCGATGGTTCGCACGCTGGAGGCATTTCGGAACTCAAGCGTATCGCGAATATGGCGGAAGTCTACTATATGCACATGATGCCGCACTGCGCGATCGGGCCTGTCGCCTTCTCTTCGTGTATGCAAGTCGACGCAGTGGTACCCAACTTCCTGATCCAGGAGCAGGTTGACGTGGGGCTTGGAGAGGGTCTGCTCGAGGATCCGTGGGTTGTCGAAGACGGGCACATCGATCTTCCGACCGGGCCGGGCCTCGGGTTCGAGATCGATGAAAATGAGGCCGAGCAGGATTGCGGCATCTATGAGGAAGAGCTGGGTGGAGAACACTTCTACGAGTCGGACGGGAGTGTGGCCGATTGGTAGAGCAGAGGACAGAAAACAGGCGCCAGACGACAGCGGAGATGGCTTCGCGAGCCCACCAGAGGGTAGTCGCAGGTCTTCAGCCTGCGTTCGTTCTGCGGGCGGGATAGAACTGGCGAGCAGACGTGGCTATGCAGTCCCAATCGCTCAGTGACCGAGAATTCACGTCGTGTCGTTCCGAAACAATCTGACAAAATACGCCGAGTTGACGGTTAAAGTTGGTCTTAACGTTCAGCCCGGCCAGCAGCTCGTCGTGTCGTCACCGATCGAGGCGATTGAACTGACCCGGGCAGTCGTCGCGGCGGCCTACGACGCGGGATGCCGCTACGTGGATGTGATCTGGAGGGATGAGCAAATAGAGCTGGTCCGGTTCGAACACGCTCCTGGCGACTCGTTCGAGGAGTTTCCAAGTTGGCGCATTGACGGGTTGGTGGCCTGCGCGAAGCGGGGCGACGCTTTTCTGAGCATCACCGGGAACAATCCTGATCTGTTGAAGGATCAGGATCCAGACTTGGTTTCATTAGTTCGGAAAGTCGAAGCCGAACATCGACAGCCTTTCAGCGCGCTCGTATCGAAGAGCGCGATGAGTTGGTGTGTCACCTCGGCTGCAGTAGAGCCCTGGGCGGCGCGCGTGTTTCCAGAGGTGAATCCCGCAGAGCAGCTGGACCAGCTTTGGGACGCTATTTTCAAAGCTTGCCGGGTCGACGAGGACGATCCCACGCGTGCGTGGCAGATTCACATCGAGGAACTGGAACATCGCCGAGGCTATCTGAACGAGAAGGCGTACGATTCGCTCAGATACGAAGGACCTGGCACGAATCTCTCCGTTGGACTGCCGGATGGCCATCTATGGTGCGGGGCAGCCGAAACGAACGAAGAGGGAACGGTTTTTACACCGAATATACCGACTGAGGAAGTCTTCACGATGCCCCATTGCCGACGTGTGGACGGAACGGTCGCGTCGACAAAACCACTGAATTACGGAGGGTCTCTCATCGAGGACTTCAGTCTAACTTTTTCCGAAGGTCGTGTGGTCGAGGTCCAAGCTGGAGCAAACGAGAGGATCTTGCGTAAGCTTGTCGAGACGGACGAAGGAGCGGGCCGATTGGGGGAGATCGCACTCGTTCCTGACAGCTCCCCGATTTCGAAAACCGGTCTTCTCTTTTACAACACCTTGTTCGACGAAAATGCTTCGAGCCACGTAGCCCTCGGTCGTGCCTACAGCATCTGCCTCGAGGACGGAGCGCAAATGGAAGAGAAGGCGCTGAACGAAGCAGGCGGCAACACGAGTGTGACGCACGTGGATTTCATGATTGGCTCGGATGAAATGAACATCGATGGCATTACAAGGGAAGGCTCGCGCGAGCCCCTGATGCGGGATGGCGAGTGGGCATTCGACATCTGAACCAACGTCGTAGACGTGTTTGACTCTCCACCGGAAGAGTAACTGCATCGGTTCTTTAAGAAGATTGGATTACTGAACTTCAAGTGGAGCTACAGCTATGAAAGTAATCGCTGATTTGTGCGTGGTACCCATTGGGGTGGGTGTTTCCGTTTCGGAATACATCGCGGTGTGTGAGCACGTGTTGAAAGAGGCAGGTCTCGAGGTCAAGCTTCACGCATACGGGACGAATATCGAGGGCGAATGGAACGCTGTGTTCGAAGCGATCAAGCGATGTCACGAGGTCGTCCACGAGATGGGAGCCCCGCGCATCTCCACGACGATCAAAGTGGGTACGAGGACAGATCGGATACAGACGATGCAGGAGAAGATCGATAGTGTGAACGAGAAGCTCGAGAGCTAGGGCGTAGAAAATGATGCGACTGACGCGTTGGTCTATCGTCGTTGTCCTGAGTCTTGGTTTGATGGGGTGTGGGCCGGGTGATGGAGCGTATGTAGACCATCATCCAAATGGGAAAGTGAAGGTCGAGGGGACCTACCGGGATGGGATGAAAACGGGGAAATGGACCTACTACTGGTCCGATGGTGCCAAGCAGACTGAGGCCACTTACAAAAAGGACAAGCCTTCGGGGACGTGGACATATTACGATAAGAGTGGCAACGTGATCGGTCGGGGCTCGTATCGAGATGGGAAAATGTGGGACGGGACCTTCGTTCGGTATGTGATCGGCACGACGAAGATTATGCGATTGAAGGAAGGGAAGGAGCTGGCAAGGTAGAAGACAGTTGACGTTGGTAGACGGTAGACGGTAGACGGTAGACAGTGGACAAAACCTCCAGGTGGGCGGTCAGCAGACGCGACAGCTTCGCCCCTTTGCCAGATGACAGAGGACAGCGAAGACGGCTTCGCCCCCTTGTCCCGGTGGGAGCAGCTTTCAGCTGCGAACAGATCGTTATGGGGAAGGCGAAACATACTTGAGAGGCATTAAATGTTGAGATCCATCCTACAGCGGGGGTGGGCTCCTTTGAGGTTGGCTGTCGTGATGGGACTCTTGGGAGTCCCATTTTCTGTTTCGGCAAGGAATCTCGATGCGAAGGTCGATTCGCTCCGGGCGGCCGCGGCGGATACGTCGCGCGCGTGGGCCGACCGCGTCAAAGACCTGAAGTGGGCCATACGGATGGACCTGACGGGCGGTTCGCATTACCAACTCGCCCGGCTTTATATGGAGGAGGGTGGGCCAGACGACCAGTTGGATGTCGAGTTTTGGTTGCAGGGAGCCATCGCCCGAGATCGCAAGAACGCCGAATTCAGAGCGACGTACGCCAAGCTGCTATGGCAACTGGACGAGATCGAAACGGCAAATGTTCAGGCCAAGAAGGCACTCGAGATCGACCCGGACCAGGTCTGTGCGCTTTACTATGCCGGCCGTTACGCAGCTTGGGGAATGGATCGCCACTATCGTACGATCTCGATGGGCTATTCGAATCAGATCGCAGTTCCGTTCAGTCTGCGCGCCTTCGGCGAAGATCGTATGCGTCAGGCTATCGAGCATTTGACGCACGCGATCGAAGTAGACCCCGGTCACGACCCGGCTCGCCAATTGCTCGCGCTGGTCTACTACGAGGCCGAAGAATACGACTCGGTCATCGATCTATTCGAGGAGAGGGTGGTGAAGGGTGAGGATGCTGACAGCTTCTTCTTTGTCGGTCTCGCGTTTCAGGGCAAGGGCTATCTGAAGACAGCCTATCGGTACTACCTGAAGGGCTTCGATCTTCTGTCGGAGGACGAGCAAACCTTCTTTCGCTCTATCGTGCTTGCGGGCGATAAGGCCAACTCCGGGGGTCTCGACGGATTCTGGACGGAGAGAGATCCCCTGTTTCTTTCGCCGCTGAATGAGCGATTAATGGACCACTGTGGACGCGTCGCCTACGCCAATCTCAGGTTTTCCGATTCCCATCAGGAACTCAAGGGATGGGAAACAGACAAAGGAGAATTGTATATTCGGTACGGCGAACCGAAGGAGCGTGTCGTAAGAGCGGGCGAGTTCAACCGCCCACGCCTGGAAGTGTGGGCATATGATGATTTCACGCTCTGGTTCGCGAATCCTATTTCATCGGCGTGGAAATTCGAGGGAGCACGCATTCGTCGTATCTCGATAGATGTGAAGGAAGACTTTATCGAGAGGGTCTACGAACGTTTCCCCGACCCTTACGCGTGGGATCGGTATCGTCCCTTACACCAGCTGGCTCAGTTCCGGGAGAGGGACGGAGAAACGCGAGTCGAGTTTTACTATGCGCTGCCCCAAGGTCGTGTTCAATCGTCGGGACAAGGGGCAGGCTTCGCCGACGTCGATCTCAGGAAGGGTGTGTTCCTGTTCGACGCGAATTGGGATACGGTCAAGACGACCGTGACGGATGTGCAGCGATTGCCGCGGGTCCGTCTCAAGTCGATAAAGCGCGACTATTACTTTGTGAGTGAACAGTTTCAGGTTGCTCCAGGCGAGTATTATTTCGCCGTTGAGGCCGAGAATCCTGAGACACGCGAAATTGGCTCGGTTCGTGATTCCGTTCAGGTTCGAGCATTCTCGTCCGACAGTCTGGAAATCAGCTCGGTTTTGCTCGCACGGCGCATCGAATTGCGTGGGGAGCAACGCGATCGAGCGGACTTTCGGATTTTGCCAAATCCTCTAAGGCGATACGATTTCGGTTCCCGAGGTGCGATCTATTTCGAAATTTACAATCTATCCCAGGACGCGTTCGGTGAGACGCACTACGAAGTGACCTACCAGCTGCGTTCCGTCCCGGAGGTCGGTAGTCCGAGTAAAGCCCGATGGATGACCGCGCTGACTTACGAACACAAAGGGTCGACCGCAAACGAACCGGTGTTCTTCAACATGGACTTCAAAACGATTCCTCCCGGTCTCTGGGATGTGCGTGTGGTCATACGTGATCTGACGACGGATGAGACCGCCTTGTCCCACGAGTCGTTCCGCGTTCTCTGGTAACTCTCCAGCATCCGCAGGACGATTGACCCCAGACGGGTGTTGGCTTAGTGTCAATCAACCCCCGTCCCCGATCCTACCTGGATTCTTCTTCCACTTGCCTGAACACGGCATCAATACCTACAACGAGACCTCCCTCCACGCGTCGCTGAAGGCGTACTTCGCCGGACCCGGAGGCGAATGCGAAGTGCCTGTCGATGGCTACATCGCCGACCTCGTGCAGGACGGTGTGCTGGTGGAGATTCAGACCACCAATTTCGGGGCGATGCGAAGGAAGCTTCAATCCCTGATCGTGAAGCATCCCGTCCGGCTTGTTCATCCGATTGCGGCCGAGAAGTGGACCGTTCGGCTCGATAAGGCGGGTGAGCGGATCGGAAGGCGGAAATCGCCCAAGCGTGGCCGTTGGGAGCACGTGTTCGGAGAGCTCGTGGCGTTCCCACAGCTGATGCAGGATCCGAACTTCACGCTGGCAGTGATTCTGATTCAGGAGGAAGAGGTCCGGATCGTCGACGGAAAACGTCGTCGTCGCGGTCGGGATTGGAAACGATCCGAGAGACGTCTGTTGAAGGTCGTGGACCAGCGACTGTTCCTGACACCCTCGGATCTAATGCGGGAAATCCCGGATACGATGCCTGTTCCATTCACGACGGCGGATCTTGCAAAAATGCTGTCGATGCCGCGCTGGTTGAGTCAGAAAATGGCCTTTTGTCTTCGACAGATGGGAGCGATTGCGTCGGTCGGGAAGAAGCGTAATGCGATCCAGTATGTCTTTTCGGGGGATGATGCGGCGGCCGTTGCGGTGTGATTCAAGTCGACCCTGGAGAAGGGCCGTTTCCGCAGCCTGCGGGAGCGGCTTTTTGTATTTTAGGGAAAGACCGTTAGATGTGTTATACCGATTGAAAGGGGAACCCACAGAATGAGCACGGATCGTTGGTTCTGCGAGCAGGCGTGGGTGCGCGACGGCGATGGGCCCTGCGTGACGCTGGGGCAGGAAGGGGCGTTCGACGATATGCATATCTTCGGGCCAGCCGTAGCTCTAGTAGATGATGTCTATCGTCTCTACTACTGCGGTTCCCGGGGCGAAGTGAACGAGCGCGTTTTTCGGATGGGGCTCGCGACGAGCGACGACGGGATCGAATTCACGAGACACTCGGAGGCCCCGGTTCTCGATTTCGGGGAGAAGCCATCTGTTCTCACCCCGTCGTTTCTGCGTTCGGGCGACGGCCACGCGCTCCGAGAGGACGGGCGTTTTCGGCTTTGGTTCTCGTCGACGACCTTCCCACCGGGCATTGTCCACACGGTTCACGAGACCACGAGCGCGGACGGTGTTGTGTGGGACATTCCGTCGGACGCGAAGGTGGGGGACGCCGCCTATGCGCCGACCGTCCTCAAAGACGAAGATCGCTACCAGATGTGGTACACCGATGTTTCCTCCTTGCCGTGGACGATCCGGTTCGCCAAGAGCGGAGACGGTCACACGTGGAACGTCCACGACGATCCGGTGCTCGACGTGGATGCGTCGTGGGAACACAACCCGCTGGTCTACCCGACGGTGGTGAAACGGGACGGGACCTACCTGATGTGGTACGGCAGCTACAGCGAGCCGGAGCTGAAGCGCACTGCGATCGGTTTCGCGGCGAGCGTCGACGGGTTGCACTGGGAAAAACACCCGCGGAATCCGGTGTTCGGACCGGACCCGAACCGGGAATGGGAGTCGCACTATACGACGAGTCAATCCCTGCTGGTGCTGCCCGATGGTTCGATACGTATGTGGTACGCGTCACGAACGAAACCACCGTTCACGCACAAGTATCTGGCGATCGGTACGGCGTTGTGGTGTAATGCCTTTGCGTAACACTCAAAAACTGGGACCACGGAATACACGGACGGAAAAACAAACCAGGACCACCTCTCACGTTCGTTCGAGGCAGGCTACATACACGAAAAACACGAACGGAAAGACACAGACCATCGCTCTTGGCCCTTGCATAGCACGAAAGGCTGCGGGATCACGGACCACACCGTCGGAAAACGGAACCTGAACCACCTCTCACGTTCGTTCAAGGCAGGCTCCACACACGAAACCCACGAAAAGAGACGCCTAAGTCTCTTTGGTCTGCCTCATAGAACAAGAAATAACCTACGCGGGGTTCCACTTATGACGGCGAACGACTGGTCGAGCTGCTGATCCATACCGAGGAACAGCTACAGAGTACCTGACAAAGGATCGCGATGAGATGAGCGACGAGCCTAACAAGATTATCTACTCGATGGTGCGTGTGAGTAAGTATTTCGACAAGGAACCCGTGCTCGAGAACATCAATCTGTCCTACTTCTACGGGGCGAAGATCGGCGTGCTCGGACTGAACGGGTCGGGCAAGTCTACTTTGCTGAAGATTCTTGCGGGGGTGGATACGACGTTCAACGGGGAGACGCATCTGGCGCCGGGTCATACGATCGGATTCTTGCCGCAAGAGCCTGAGCTGGATCCGGCACGCACGGTCAAGGACGTCGTCGAGGAGGGGGCGCAGGAGCTCGTCGACCTGATGCGGGAATACAACGAGATCAGCGAGAAATTCGCAGAGCCGATGTCGGACGACGAGATGAACAAGCTGATCGAGCGCCAGGGTGAGGTTCAGGAACAACTCGATGCCAAGAATGCGTGGGATGTGGATGCGCAACTCGACCAGGCGATGGACGCGCTACGCTGTCCTCCTGGTGAGACTCAGATCGATGTGTTGTCTGGGGGCGAGTGTCGGCGTGTGGCGCTCTGTCGTCTGCTGCTGCAGAAGCCCGACATCCTGTTGCTGGATGAGCCCACGAACCACCTGGACGCGGAATCGGTCGGATGGCTGGAGCAACATCTCCAGCGCTATGAGGGTACGGTCATTGCCGTTACGCACGACCGGTACTTTCTGGACAACGTGGCGGGATGGATCCTCGAACTCGATCGAGGACGTGGGATTCCGTGGAAGGGCAACTACTCATCCTGGCTGGAGCAGAAGGAAGCTCGTTTGGAAACAGAAGAGCGCCAGGAATCCCAACGTCGGAAGACACTGCAGCGAGAGTTGGAGTGGATTCGAATGTCTCCACGAGGTCGGCACGCCAAATCGAGGGCGCGTATCAGCTCCTATGAAGATTTGCTGAATCAGGACGGCGCTTCGCGGGACAGAGAGCTGGAGATATTCATCCCAGCGGGGCCTCGTCTGGGAAACGTCGTGGTGGAGGCGGAGGGTGTGCGGAAAGGGTATGATGATCTGCTCCTGGTCGATGATATGACATTCGCCCTTCCGCCGGGCGGTATCGTCGGTGTGATCGGCCCGAACGGGGCCGGCAAGACAACGACCTTCCGGCTGATCACAGAGCAAGAACAGCCAGATGCAGGCTCGATTCGGATCGGTGATACGGTTCAGCTCGCATACGTCGAGCAAAGTCGGGACGATCTGGACCCGAGCAAGACGGTCTGGCAAGTTATCTCGGATGGTCAGGATGTGCTGGAGCTGGGCGGCCGCCAGGTGAATTCGAGGGCGTATGTCGCGCGTTTCAATTTCTCGGGCGGAGATCAACAGAAGCCGGTCAACCAGCTGAGCGGTGGTGAACGGAACCGCGTTCATCTCGCGCGTATGCTCAAGTCTGGCGCGAATGTGTTGTTGCTCGATGAACCGACGAACGACTTGGACGTGAATACGATGAGGGCGCTTGAAGACGCGTTGCTTGATTTCGCCGGATGCGCTGTCGTTATCAGCCACGATCGCTGGTTCCTCGATCGGGTCGCGACCCACATTCTGGCGTTCGAAGGAGATAGCAACGTCGTTTTCTTCGATGGGAACTATACGCAGTATGAGGAAGATCGACGTGCGAGGTTGGGCGAGGAGGCGGACCAGCCGCACCGGATCAAATATCGGAGGCTGACGAGGGACTGAGGGGAAGAGCCCTTCGATACGCCTGCTGCGCAGGCTACTCAGGACAAGCGGGAGATGGGGGTGGCGACGACGGCCTTGCGCGATCGGGGTTGCCAGTCCTGCGTAAGCTCTGGTCCCACTCCCATTGAAACGAGTGGCCCTGGGATCACAGCTTGATTCCACACGGATTCCGGGCATCGTGGAACCGCTCTGATGACTCCCCTACCCAATCAACTGCTTGACCTCGTCGCGGAACCGGTGGACAAGCTGCAGAACCGTAGCGTCGTCCATACCGACGTAATCGTGAACGGAAAGGTTCCGTGCGTTGAGGAACTGGTTCCACGATTCGAGGTCGTCGATTCTCTTGAGCTGGGCGGCAAATCTCAGCGTGTCCCGAGGACTGTAGGCCTCGAGCCCTGCGTGGTCCACCTCGCGTTTGAGATATTTCCAGACGTACTCGAATGTGCTCTCGAAAGCCTTGGCAAGGGCGGCCCTGCGAAGAGGACTCTCAGGGTCGGCATCGCACTCCGACAATGCCGCCTCCAGTAGCTTGAAAGCGCTCAGCAGCCTTTCGTCATTCATACAACCGCATCCCCGCTTTTCGCAGAAGGCCGCACCACGCTGCGTACGAGCCTGCTAAAAACGTCAAGTCATCGGCTGCTGCGTGAACGAATGACGCATCCGCGCGCCCAAGATCGACCAGCTGCGCCGCCACGATCGAATCGTCATTCCAGTCGGCAGCAATGTCGAGAAGACGCGAATAGATCGCGAACTCCATCCCCTCTATATGATAAACACCGATGTCATAGTCGGAGTATGGCTTTGCAGTGCCACGGGCGCGCGAACCGAATAGAACGAACGCCGCCCCCGGAACCGCTACGTGCAGGTCTTCGATCAGGTCTGTTAGGGAGAGACCGGGCACAGACTTGTGGCGCAAAGAAAGCGAAAGGACGTCCGCCGGTGTGAGATCGAGTGCATTGAGGATTCTGCCGAGAGCCGTTGGCAAGCCGGTCTTCCCGGCCAGATAGTTCCCCACGGTGTTCCGGTGAAGGCCAAGGGAGTCGGCGAAATTCTTCACAGAGCCGAAACCGTGTGCGTGGATTGCCTGCTCTATTCGGTTGGCATCCAAGATGAGCCTGGGAGATATAGATTCCACGTGCGAATAGTATAAATAGGCATATGCATATTGTCAATGTGCATAGCCGATACACAGATGGTCCCCCTGGTGGCCTGTGGTTTCATCTCCAAATGTATGAGGACTGCTTGACACGAGATTCGTGTAGCACTAAATTCGTGTTATGAAGAACGTTACGATAACGCTGGAAGAGAATGTCGCCCGCTGGGTGCGGGTGTGGGCTGCGGAACACGATACCAGTGTGTCACGCTTTCTCGGCGATCTGCTGAAAAAAAGGATGCAGGACGAGCTCGAATATCAAGACGCCCAAAGGAGATATGTGGAGCGAGAAGCAACCGTCTTGAAGGATTCTGGCCACTACCCCCGGCGGGACGATCTGCATGAGCGAAATCTGCTTCGCTGACACAAACCTTTTCGTTTATGCGCGTGATCGTTCGGAGGAGCAGAAGCAGCCTAAGGCCCGGGAATGGATGTTCCGGCTATGGGAGGGTCGCTGCGGTCGCACGGGGGTTCAGGCTCTGAGTGAGTATTTCGTGACCGTCACACGAAAACTCAACCCAGGGTTGAGCGAAGACACCGCCTGGATGGATGTCGAGGATTTGCTGTCGTGGGATCCGATTCCGGTTGATGCAGGAGTGCTCAGGCGGGCGAGGGGTATCGTCATCGCGAACTCTATCTCCTGGTGGGACGCTCAGATTGTTGCCGCGGCCCAGATGAGTGGCTCTGATTTTCTGCTCACTGAGGATCTACAGGATGGACAGGATCTGAACGGACTGACCATCGTCAATCCGTTTCGCCACTCGCCGGACGATGTGCTTTCCTCGGCGTAACCCATGAATAGGTGTGCTCTATGGCTTGTCCCAAAAGGACGGGTAAGACACGCTTGCTGTTGTTCGAAATGGACAGACTTCGAAAGCAGGTGAAGGGCACGGATTTGGCACGCCACTGGGGTTGTGTTACCTTTAGCCCGTGACGAGTGATTTCGACATCAAGCCCACGGATGGCCCACTGGGCGCCTACATCGAGCGTTGGAGTGCGGGTAAGGAGCTCGATGCCGAGGGCGTCAAGACGTTGCGGGAGGCTCTCTGGACCCACGGTGTCCTCATTCTGAGAGATAAAAAGCTGACGGAGGCGGAGCAGGTCGCCTTCAGCAGGATGTTCTGCGATCCCATCCCCCATCCCATCAATCAGAGCCACGTCGGATCCCTTCCCGAAATCACGCTGATCTCCAACGTCAAAAAAGATGGCCGAGTCAATGAAGCGCTCGGCCAGAGCGAGGTCCACTTTCACTCCGACCTGACTTTTCTACACGAGGTGGGGACGGTTTCGACGCTCTTTTCTGTGGAGACGCCGGTCGTGGGGGGCGAAACCTCGTGGTCGAGCGGCTACGCGGCCTACGATGCACTCGATGAAGAGGAGCTCGGCCGCCTGGAGAAGGTGAAAATTGTTTACACACACGCGCTCGAGTCGTATCGCCCCGAGGAGCCGGCTGTCCATCCGCTTGTTCTGGATCATCCCGAGTCAGGACGCCGAACACTCTACTTCAGCGCGAGTCACGTCGCACGAGTAGCGGATGTAGCAGAAGAGGACAGTCGCGAGATCATCGAGCAACTCGTTGCCCACACAGCCGATGAACGGTTTACGTGGACGCACGCGTGGTGGCCGGGTGATTTGGCTGTTTGGGACAATCGATGTGCTCAGCATCGTCGGAATGAATTCGATCCAAAAGCTCGCCGGATCATGCGGCGAACACAGGCGGTTGGTTCACTCACAGAATCATCTGCCGCCATACAGAGGGAGGAATCATGAGCCAGATGCCGATCGACAATATGCAGGTCGATGCGGATAATCTTTATCGTGAAGAAGCGATTACAGACTTGAAGGTGGCTTCGATCCGTCGTCTGATTCCGATCAAGGCTGACGGGTCGGATGACCCGTCACGGAAGACCATTTTCACTGGACAGGCGCACATTATGTCGCAGATGGGTCCCGTTCCAGTCAGTGCAGAAATCGATGCCGACTCGCTGGAGGAGGCGCTGCAGAAGTTCCCCGAGGCGATCAGAGCCGGCATCGAGCGAATGGTCGACGAGGCGAAGGAGATACAGCGCCAGGAATCATCGCGAATCGTCGTTCCGAAGGGCGCGCCGCCGAACCTGACGGGTGGAGGGGGAGCTGCGCCGGGTGGAGGAAACATCATTCTGGGAAGCTAGACCGGTAGACGGTTGACGGTTCTGTTGCCGGCCGCAAGCGCAGCGGCATTGGGTGTGTGAATCCTTGCCGGTGGGAGCGGCCTCCCGGCCGCGAACCGTGCGAGAAGACAGAACACAGACGACAGCGCCAGAGTCTTCCCGAACACTGCCTGCCCTGAATAGCGGCCGCAGGCCGCGTATCGTAGGGAACACCGAACACTTTTTCACTGGGCTTTCACAAATTGGCTGACACATTCGACTATGATGTAATTGTCATCGGTTCGGGCCCGGGCGGCGAAGGCGCTGCGATGAAGTGCACCAAGTCGGGCAAGAACGTGGCGGTGGTCGAGGAGAATCCTCTCGTCGGTGGAAACTGTACTCATCGCGCGACGATTCCGAGCAAGTCGTTGCGGCAGACGATTCAGGTGATGGCCGACCACGGGGACTACGGCGAGATCGATTTTCAGCAGATGTTGCGTTCCGCCGAGTCCGTGATCGATCAGCAGGTCGAGCTTCGACAGGGCCACTACGAACGAAATGACCTGGATGTGATCGGCGGTCGCGCACGGTTCACGGACCCGCACACGATCGAAGTGACGCAAACGGCGGGGGGCACGGAGACTTACTCAGCCGGAGCTTTCATTCTCGCGACAGGATCCAGACCTTACCACCCGCCGGACGTCGATTTCGGCAATCCTCGAATCGTGGACAGCGATTCCATTCTAAAGCTTCAGGAGAATCCCAAGTCATTAACGATCTACGGGGCGGGCGTGATCGGCTGTGAATATGCGTCGATTTTTCGCGGGCTTCGGATCAAGGTCAATCTGATCAACAGTCGCGACCATCTGCTCACGTTTCTGGACGATGAGATTATCGACGCGCTGGCCTACCATTTGCGCGATCAGGGTGTCGTCATCCGTCACAGCGAAGAGTACGATCGGGTCGAGGCAACCGGGGACGAGGTGTGTGTCTATCTCAAATCGAACAAGGTCATTCGCAGCGACATCCTGTTGTGGGCCCAGGGACGGACGGGGAATTCCGACGGCATCGGGCTGGACACAATCGGAGTTGGAATGGACGAGCGGGGCTCGATCGTCGTGGACGAGAACTACCAGACTGCGCAGTCCCACATCTACGCCGTCGGGGATGTGGTTGGATACCCCAGTCTTGCGAGCGCGGCTTACGATCAGGGTCGATTCGCAGCGACGCACATCGTAGAGGGTGTCAGCGAGACCGGTCTCCTCGAGCATATGCCGACGGGTATCTTTACGATTCCCGAGATCAGCTCAGTGGGATTGAACGAGAAGGAGCTGACGGAAAACAAAGTGCCGTATGAAGTCGGGCACGCCTTTTTCCGCAATATGGCACGCGCTCAGATCACAGGTCGAAAGACGGGAATGCTGAAGATCCTGTTCAACCGGGAAACGCTGGAGATCCTGGGCATCCATTGTTTCGGCTACCAGGCTTCGGAAATCATCCACATCGGGCAAGCGATCCTCGCGCAGGAAGGCGAAGCGAACACGTTGATGTACTTCATCAACACGACCTTCAATTACCCGACGATGGCCGAGGCGTATCGCGTGGCGGCGTTGAATGGGCTTAATCGAGTGACCTGAAAAGCAGAAGAAACCACTGAGAACACAGAGCACACGGAGGGGAAGAACCTCACAACATCGAGGCCCTATTCGGGGAGAGACATCGAATGAGAACCGAGCCTAGGATACACACGGCATTCAGTGATGATTGGTAGCCCGCTTTAGCGGGTTAGCTGTTTCGCGCGGGGCTTCAGCCCGCGTGTTTTTCCTGAACACCGAACACTGGTTTCTCCCTATATCTTCCCCTTACTGGCCAGATCATCGGCCAGCCTTTTTCTGTACGCCTCGACCGCTTCTCGATTCTCTTTCGCTTCGGCAGAGAGGTAGACGAAGCCGATGGCCGGGCGGTCTTTGGATTCGCTCGTGTTCCCATCGGCGCGGTGAACGGTGACGGCGTGGTGGACGGAGAGGTCTCCCGGTTCGGCCGTGAAGACGACCTCGTTCGCGAGGTCGTCGGGTTGCCCAAAGTCGGTAATGCCCTGGGAAAACCCGAGGGTCTGCGTTCGTGCGTGGGGACGCAGGCCCTTTCTGTGTGAACCCCGGATGTAGCGCAGGCAACCGTTGTCCTCGTCTGCGTGGCCGAGAGAGAACCAGGCCGTCAATCCCACGCACGGTGTGACGTTGAAGTAATAGCCGTCCTGATGAGGAGGTGTTGGAAGACCTATGCGTGGGGGTTTTCTGAGGTATTGGACGTTTCGCCCGACGACGGGGCCGTCGAGCAGTACCTTTGACAACCGTTCGAAGCGGCTTTCGAACATCAGATCCTTGAAGTAGGAATCGTGTTCCTCCATGCGGGGCAGCTGCTTCAGGGATTGGGGATCGTCCCTGTTCTCGTAGAAGACGTGCTCACGAGGTAGGTCCGGGACTATTTCGTCGATGTAACGTGCGACGTTCTGCTGGACGTCGACCGTCTCCTCGGCATTCAAGAATCCTCGAAGGACGGCGTAACCATCCTGGTCGAACGAGTTCTTCGCATCGCTGAAATCTTCCACGGTTACATCCTCACGTGAGTCCATTACAGATCAGGTCGAATACGTCGAAATTTCTGAGGTCTGCTCTTGTTCTTTGCGTGTACGCTGGCGAAAGAGGTGCGGACAGGATCATGGGGACCATTTCCTCGTAGCGGCCGCCGTGGGAGCGCAGCGCACCTTCGAGTACGGAAAGGTCGTGATGTTCGGGCGTTTTTCCAATGACGACATCCCTGCCCGACAAGGCTACGAGCTCGCCGATTCGGTCGCCTGGCAACTCGAGCAATCGCATCGCCGCTGCCCGATCGTGAACTTCGGTGATGCCTTCGAGTTCGGCAATGTATGAGCCCACGGCGGACGCATCGTGCTCGGGAGAGAGATGAATGGTGGCGAAGGATCCGAGCGCGCCGTGGTGCACGACGTAGGGATCGGTAATGGGGAGCAGGACGTTGATGTCCCCGTGGAACTTCGCGCTGAGCTCCGACTCGAGGTAAATGACGTTGGGTGAGCCATCGGGACGTTGCTTTGCGTTCATGCCGTGATCGGCGGTGATGGCGATGGTCGCACCGGTTGATCTGATTCTGCCGATTTGTTCGTCGATCCGGGCGTAGAAGTCGAGGGCTCCGGCCTCGTCGTGGGCGAAGCTATGCTGGATGTAGTCGGTCGTCGACAGATAGAGGAAGTCAGCGAAATCGTTCTCGAGCAGAGCGACGCCAGCTTTCAGCACGTAAATGCTGGCATCGCCGCTGTAGATGCCGGGTCCGGGTTCCCCGACGAGTGTCTCGGCCGTATCGAACCCGTGCTGGGTGAGATCGATCTCAGAGGCTTTCTCGACAGAGATGGTGATCCCGTCGAGATCCGATGAGAGAATATCCCTCAGTTTGTCCTTGGCTGTGACCATTCCGACCCGTCGTCCCGCACGAGCGGCGCCGGCCAGGATCGTCGGACAGCGCAAATAGGAGGCATCGTTCATCATGACCTCCTGGCCCGATTCGGGATCGAGAAAATAGTTGCCCGATATGCCCGTGATGGACGGCGGGGCACCGGTGACAATAGCAGCGTTGTTGACGTTCGTGAAAGAGGGCAGCGCCCCCCGGGCGAGTCCACGATAGCCTGCTCGGACGACGACGCGAAGATGAGGCATGAGGTTTCGATCGAGCGCGGCATCGAAGTATTCGTCCGCGGATCCGTCGAGGCAGATGACGACGAGAGGGCGATCGGGAGGATCGTAAGTACGGTCGTTGACGGTAAACGGCACGGTCAGAGACACTCGATGAGAAGTTGGCGGAGCGACGCGGCGGTTACTCGGCGCGGGTTGTTGGCTAGGCGATCGACGTTGACGCTCTCCGCGAGGACCGAGACGTCGTCCATTCTGACACCGACATCCGACAACCGGCTGGGGCAGTCGATCGAACGCAGCAATACATCGAAGCGGTCGGCGGCTTCGGCGCTCGAGTTCGCGCCGATAGCTTGAAAAATCTCGCCAAGGGTCGTCCGGACCCGATCCTGTCCACGAGGATCCTGACAGTCGGAGTCGGTCACCGAGTCATTATACCGCAGCCAGGCACCGAGCGTCAAAGCGACCGCGAGGCCGTGAGGTACGCCAAAGTCGGACGTGAGTTTATATGAGACGGCGTGGGCGCCCGTCGTAAAGCTGATGTCGATCGCCTTTCCGGCCAGGTGCGCCGCTTCAGCCATGGCCGAACGCGCTTCCGGCGTCGGGTCGTTAACGGCGGTTTGGATGTTGGATGCCGCCAGCGAAAGCGCTTTGGAAGCCAACCGACGTGATTCGTCGGTCGACTGGATGCTCCAGAGTGACTCGATGGCCTGACAGAGGGCGTCGAGGCCGGTGTGTGCTGTGATGGATTGCGGGAGGGCGTGTGTGAGACTGGGGTCCACGATCGCCACGTCTGGCCTGACTGAAGGGTGGACGACCGAGTACTTGATGCCGTCAACATAGACGACCGCGAAGTGGGTGGCTTCGCTCCCCGTGCCGGCAGTCGTAGGGACGGCGACAAGTGAGGGTCGTTTTGGGCCAATGCGGTCGGTGTAGAGAACGATCTCGCGACAGGTCCGATCGGTCGAGGTTGTGACGGCGATGAGCTTGGCGATATCGATGGCAGTGCCGCCCCCGATGGCAACGATGACGTCACACGCGTGTTCGCGATACAGAGCACAGCCACGCTCGGCGGCTTCGATCGACGGGTTGGGGTCGAATTCACTGAAGCGAACGACACGCCTCGACGAAAGCGCGGGGTCGACAAGTCCTGACGCACCCGACTCCCTGTAGGCTCTTTCATCGACGACGAGGAAGACGCTGCCGCAATCCGATAACACGTCGGATAGAGCGGCGAGCGAACCAGGTCCTATGATTTCCTTCTGTTGCGATCGTGTGAGAATCACGGTGGGACTGGCCTCCCGGCCAGGAACTCCGTCAGAAAGGATTGTGCCCGTTTCGTAGCATACGGTCAGAACAGGTCAAGCTGCCTGGCTTGTTTCGTTTCGATCGGCCACGCGGGCAACTCGCCGACGTCGACGAGCGCAGACAGCCGATCGTGGAAGAACCGTGCGAGATGGGGCGCGTAGACGTCGGACGGTGGGTGGTGGGCGAAGAAGTAGGGCTCTCGACCTTCCCGTATCCAGCCCGCGACAACCCGTGCCCACCGTTCGAGATGGATTTCGTTGTCCGTCGGATCCGGGGGCCCGACGAACCGGACGAACGGATGCCGGCCGAGCGCGTAGTCGCGGTAGGGCACGGGCGGTTTGTTTCGTTGCGACTCGATGATCTCGGGGTCGTTCGTCTGGAGTTGGAGGAGAGCCCGAGTGTGAAAATGAATGCGGTCGGCGCCACAATCCGCGAGTAGTCGGTTGGCCGGTTCCTCGAGTTCACCGAAGAAGGCTGAATGCCTGAATTCGACCGCAAACCGGTAATGACCAGGCATCTGGCCGAGGAAGGTACCGAGGGCATCGAGGAGAGGCGGGCCGAACGAGGGCGGCAGGCCAATGAAAAAGGGCCCGAGCCGATCTGCAATCGGCCTCAGCAGTTCCACGAATGACAGCGCTTCGTCCTGAACGTCGACGAGTTTCCTTTCGTGTGTGACGGTTCTGGGAAACTTGAAGCAGAAACGAAAACCATCGGGCGTGTGTTCCGCCCATCGAGCGACGGTTTCGGGTTTGGGAGCCGCGTAGAACGTGGTGTTGCCTTCGACACTGTTAAATACGTGGGAATACTCAGAGAGGAAGTCACCGGCTGGAGTTCTATCCGCATAGAACTCGCCCAACCACGGTTTGTGCGTCCACATTGGGAGACCGAGGTAGTAGCCTTTGATCATTGGGACATTGAACATAGAACATTGGACTATCGCTTTGCCGTGGGTATTCCGCTGCCCTATGTGTGTGTTCGATGTTCAATCTTCTAGAGCTATAATCAAAAGGTGTGGAAAAAGAGAAAGGGCGACCCTACCCTTCCCGTGAGATAGTTGATTCACACAAAACCGGGTGAGAGGCCCGGTTGGGAAGGAGGATCGCCGTGAAGGAACATACGCATAGAGTCCCATTGAAGTCCATGCCGACGTGGGAGACGGTTGACGATTGGATCCGTGAAGAGATCCAGGGCCGGTTCCAGTCCATTCTGGAGGAGGAGGCGACCGCGTTCTTGGGCCGGTCGTGGTATGAGCGCCGAGCCGAGGTCGATAGCTCCAGGGGCTACAGGAACGGCTACGGCAAGCCCCGGCGTCTCTCGACGAGCTGCGGAACGATCAAGGTCCGGCGTCCCCGGGTTCGTGGTCTGGAAGAGCGGTTTGAAAGCCGCATCCTCCCCCTGTTCGCCCGGAGAACCAGGGCCATTGGAGATCTGCTTCCCGACCTTTATCTCCACGGTCTCTCCCAGGGCGACTTCGAGTTGTCTTTGCGTGCGCTGCTCGGTGATGGCGCGCCGCTTTCGCCGACCTCGATCGCTCGTCTTCGAGGGAAGTGGGAGGTCGACTTCCAGGACTGGAAAGAAAGGCGTCTGGATAATCGCGAACTGGTCTACGCCTGGGCTGATGGCATCTACGTCAAAGCCGGGCTCGAGCGCGAGAAGGCGTGTCTGCTGGTCGTGATCGGCGCGATGAGCGACGGCAGCAAGGAGATCCTGGCGATAGAACCCGGTTATCGAGAGTCTACAGAATCCTGGCTCACGGTGCTACGGGATCTCCGGGATCGCGGGCTCGAACATCCTGTCCTGATCGCCGCGGACGGGAATATGGGCATCTGGGCGGCCGTTGATCAGGTCTGGCCAGAGAGCCGGCAACAACGGTGCTGGAACCACAAGATCCTCAACGTGCTCGACAAGGTCGCCAAGCGTGCACAGGCTGAAGCCCGCGCACTGCTCGTCCAGATCCCCTATGCCGGCACGAAAAAGGAGGCCGAGAAGCTCCGGAAACGCTTTGCCGCACGGTATCGCTCACAGTTCCCTGCCGCCGTGGAGACGCTCGAAAGAGACTGGGATCGGATGGTCACGTTCTACGACTTCCCGAAGGAACACTGGAAACACCTGAGAACCACGAACGTCGTCGAGAGCCCCTTTGCTTCCGTTCGGCTTCGCACAAACGCCGCCAGGCGATTCAAGAAAGTCAGGAACGCCACGACTCTCATCTGGCGTACGCTCAAGGTCGCAGAGAGCCGATTCAGGAAACTCACCGCGCCACACTTGCTACAACAAGTCTACGATCAGAAACACTCAACCGGACCGCAGGTCGAAGCCGGGAAGATGGCCGCCTGATTTCTTTTACACACCTATTGACCTGAGCTCATCTTCTATGTCCTCAATGTTCTATGGCGATAGGGTCACTTTGATTGATTCTGTGCCGGAGGCGACGAGGTCGATGCCCTTTTGGAATGCCGTGAGAGGGAGCTGGTGGGTGACGATACGATCCATCGGGAGCAGACCCTTTTCGAGCATTCGGATCGCGACAGGGTAGCAATTGGGACTGAGATGAGACCCGTGGACGTTCAACTCTTTGCTGTCGCCGATGATGGTCCAGTCGACCGTGACGGGTTCGC
Organism: Candidatus Latescibacterota bacterium; assembly: GCA_965198115.1. GTDB lineage: Bacteria > Latescibacterota > UBA2968 > UBA2968 > UBA2968 > UBA6620. The sequence continues at coordinate 7,051,093 of OZ240241.1, forward strand.
GCATCACGCTGAATTCGACGAACGTGCCGAGCTTTCGAATCATACGTAGACCCTGTTCGACGGCGGCAGGATGGCCGGTCGCTTCGATGTAGACGTCGCAACCGTAGCCTTCGGTCAGTGCGTGGACTTCGTCGATGACGTCGACCTTGGACGGGTTCAGTCCGATATCGGCACCGCAGGCTCTGGCCGTTCCGAGCCGATCGTCGTTGAGGTCGAGTGAGACAAGAAGGGACGGGCCCTTGAGGCGTGCGGCGGCCACCATTCCCAGTCCCAGAGGACCGGCACCGGCGATGACGACGACGTCTTGTAGCTCGATATCTCCCCGTTGCACGGCGTGGATGGCGCATCCGAGCGGCTCGATGTAAGCGGCGTGATGCGCGGGTAGGCTGTCGGGGACCCTGTAGTTCAGAGCTTTGGCTGGAAACTTCATATACTCGGCCATTGCGCCGAAGGTTGCTTGCCTGAATCCGTAAATGTCGTGAACGGAGCACATCCAGTAGTGTCCGTTCCGACAATAGCGACAGTCGCCGCAAGGTACAATCTGTTCGGAGACGGCCCGATCGCCGATGGAGAGACCGTATTTTTCGCCCGCTCCTTCGCCGAGATCGACGACTTCCCCAACGAATTCGTGACCCGGAATGATGGGAGCTTGGCAGTAGCCGTCGCGATGTTCGTCCCCCCAGAAAAGCGGGGCGCCCAGGTAACACTTCAAATCGCTGGCGCAGATGCCCACAGACTCTACGCGAACGACAACCTCGCCCGGGTCTGCTGTGGGTACCGGATACTCTTCGAGGCGGTAGTCTTCGGGTGCGTGACAGATGACGGCAGGCATCGTTTTTGGCAGCATCGCAGGACTCGGTGTTCGAGTGGACCCTCCTCGCTGGCGCCCTTCGGCGCGCAGGCGGTGGACGGTGATGAGGTCGTACGGAATGATACACGGCGGTCTTGTCAGAGGCAACCTTCGGTGAAGCGTGAGGATGGTGGGATGCGCGAGCGGACCCTATCTTGGGAAACGGTACCTGAACCAAGCGAGGGAGTATGAATCGTCGAGACAGGGTCTGGATCCTTGCGTTTCTCGTGGCTGGGGTGGCCGGTGTGCTGACGTTCCTGAACCTGCACGACCGGGCGTTTCCGATTGCGTCGATCGATTTCAAGCTGAGTCGAGGAGAAGTGTTCGATCGGGCACGTGCCTACGCGCAGGATCGGGGGCACGACCTGAGCGCGTTCGAGCACGCGCAGACGTTCAGCTACGACCAGGCCGTGCAGATCTTCCTACAGAAGACGGTGGGTCTTGAGACATCCAATGCGCTCGCCAGAGACTGGGTCTCGGTCTGGAGCTGGCAGATCCGATGGTTCAAGCCCCTGGAGAAGGAGGAAGTTCACGTCCACGTGGACCCCGGTGGGCGGGTCGTGCGCTACAGACATATGATCCTGGATACGGACGAGGGTGCAAACCTCTCGATCGAGGCGGCTCGCGAAATCGGGCACCCGTTCCTGACCGAACGGGTTGGTCTCGATCTGGACGCGTGGTATCCGATCGAATCGTCGAGCGAAGCGCGAAAAGCCCGGACGGACCACACGTTCACCCTGCGCAAGCGCGAGTGGTCGGTGGGGGATGATGGACACTACCGCATGGAGGTGATCGTTCAGGGTGACCGCATCGGATGGTACAGCGAATACCTCCAGGTTCCAGAGTCGTTCGAACGAGGGTATGCGGAAATTCGGTCGCGGGCGAATTTACTTGCGCGGGCCTTTGAAATCTTCTGGTTCGCGCTGGGAGCTGCCGTTCTGGTGATCGTCGCTCGACGTTATCGGACCGGGACGCTCCCGTGGCGAAACGGGGGAATCGTCGCCATCGCGGTGACGACGGCGATGGTGGTCACGGCAATCAACTCCTGGCCCCTCATTCGCTACGGCTACGAGACGACTCAGGCTTACGCGACGTTTATGGGCCTGACGATTTTGTCGGCGATCGTGGGCGCCGTGATTGTGGGTGGAATCGTCGGGCTCGCGGGGGCGGCCGGTCAGGCCATTGGCCGGGAGACTTTCGGGCTGGGCGTTATGTCGTCGTTGAGCCTTCGTGGCTTTCTTGCCGGTCGTTTCGCGACATCGACGCTGATCGGATACGGTCTGGCCGGGTTCAACCTGGGGTATGTCGTTCTCTTCTATATGGTCGGAAACCGGTTCGGTGTCTGGTCGCCCGCCCAGCTGATGGACTACAGCGAGACGTTCAGCACGATGTTTCCCTGGATCTATCCTCTCTTCATCGGACTGATCGCATCCACGAACGAGGAATTCTTTTTCCGTCTGGTCGCGATCTCGCTCCTGATGCGGTGGACGGGTCGCAGGTGGCTGTCGGTACTGATTCCCGCCATCGTATGGGCGTTCCTTCACGCGAACTACCCACAGGAGCCCATTTACATCCGCGGCATCGAACTGACGATCGGCGGGTGTATCGCAGGCATCGTCTTCCTGCGATGGGGGATCTGGACGGTGGTGACGTCGCACTACGCGTTCAACGCGTTCGTGGGCGCCTATCCGATGATGAATTCTTCCAGTTCGTATTTCCAGATCTCAGGGATCGCGGTCGTGGGGCTTCTCGCGCTTCCCCTGATTGCCGCGATCTACGGTTGGGCGACGGGGCGAGTCGATACGAGCGAAGAGGAAGAGGCGATGGTCGATCGGCCACGCGCCGCCCCGCAGCCAATCGCGTTCGAGGGTGACGGCGATGAAGGCCCTGCTGCAGCATCCTGGACGCTGACATCGAGGCAACGCAGAATCGCCGTGGGCGCACTGGTTGTGGGACTGGCGGCGATCATCGCATTGTCTCCGTCAAAATTTGGCAAGGATAGTTTTCAGATGACGGTGGATCGATCTGCCGCCTTCGGGATTGCGGATTCGGTTCGCAGCGTGCTGGGATGGCAATTGCCCGAACCCTCTACGGTCACCTCGTATGAGGACCTGTTAGGGCAGGACGACCACACGTATCTGCTACGCAAGCGGGGCGTTTCGAAGGCGGATTCGCTGATCCACGCCACGTCCCATCCTCGTCGGTGGGTGGTTCGGTGGTTCGCGCCTTTGGAAAAGACTGAATTCAGCGTTGGGATCTCGATGGATGGTCGGGTAGCCTTTGCTGAACGCCTTCTGCCAGAGAGTGATCCAGGAGCGACACTGTCGAAGGAGGATGCCCAGCTTCTGGCGAGTAGTTTTCTGCTGGAGAACGCCGGTGTCGACGTTTCGGACCGGTCGCGTTACAAACTCCTCGAGTCGCTCGAACAAAAGCACGAATCCAGGCTGGATCACGACATTGTCTGGGAACGGACCGATTTGAAGGTCGAGGATGGAGAGTTCTGGGTCCGGGTTGGACTTCAAGGCGACGAGGTAGGATCCTACGACTTCGGTTTCACCGCACCCGAGCCCTTCCTCCGAGCGCTGCGCGAGCGCACGCTGGTGGACGGTGTCGTGACCGGACTGTCGATCGTGGTGTTCCTCGCAACAATCATTATTGGCGGTGTGCATTTCCTGCGTCTCTACCGCCAGGAGGCGATCGCGTGGCGAACGTGCTATGCCCTTGGGTTTGTGATTGCGGCAAGCCGCGCCCTGGATTACCTGAACGGTGCGTCGGTTTTCTACATCGATTATGACACGGAAGAGGCCCTCGCGACTTTCATCGGCTCGGAGGCAGTGGGATTCCTGATCTCCACGGCGGCGCTCTCCCTTTTCGCTGTCCTCCTGCTGGGTCTGGCCAATGCGTTGACCCGGGATCAGCTTCCGGATGCCGCTCGGCCGGGTCGGTGGCTGGCCGGCCTACTGTCGGGGGACGTGCGTGGCGCGCGCTTACTGGACGGTGTTCTCGGAGGCGCGGGACTCCACATTCTCCTGCGGGGGCTCTCCTCGATCAGCGACTATGTCGATCGGACCTGGTTTTCCGAGTATGCGAACGCTGCGGGTTTCTCACCGGACGGGGTCGATACGTATCTACCGTTCGTCGAGCTGATTTCGCGAGTGCCAGATTCGATTGTGGTGATTCTCGTGTTCGCGTGCTCGATCCTGGTCTGGAAAAGAGCACTGAAGCATTGGGTTCGAGTGGGCGCACTCGCACTCCTGGTCATCTGTCTGGTCGAGGTCGGGAATGCTGAAAACGTGACGCAAGCGATTTCTGCCGTTGCAATGGGGGTCGTCCAATTCCTCGTTCTGGTCCGCTTTTGCTGGGTTGTCTTGGGTTCGAACTTTTTGGCCTTCGCCTTTGCGTTCACCCTGGGGCCGCTGGTCGATGCGGGCCTTCATCTGATGCGAACAGACCTGGTCTTCTACGACGTCAACGGCGCCCTGGTGCTCATGCTGGCAGCGGTGCCTATTGCTGTCGGTCTGTGGCAACGAAACAGAGATGGGGAGACTGTAGAGCAGAGGACAGAAGTCAGAGGACAGTAGAGATACGGCTTCGCCCCATTTGTCAAATGACGGTGGACAGAAACGGAAGGCAGAGTTAAACGCTGAAAGGCAACAGGGCCGCTCGATCGAAGGTGATCGGGCGGCCCTGTTTGTGCACGAGCGAATCCGAATTTCAGTTCCCCAAAGAGATGAGACATTGGGAACGATATCCGAGAGCCGAGTCGCGAAATCCGAGTTCCGAAAGGGCCAATCCAGCCAGTCTCGGCGATCCTTAGTGCATGGTTTCATAAATATTATTACGTATGTCCTGAACATTATTTGTAGCTTATGTTCTCCTTCAAAAGGAGGAGAACAATGCCAAGACGTTCGCCTTATGTGGTGCTACTGTCTGAGAAGGAACGGGTCGACCTCGAGCGAATGGCTGGACAATATACGTTATCGTATTATCAAGTGATCCGATCGAAAATCGTGCTTCTCGCCGCCGAGGGATTATCCAACAAGATTATCGCCCAACGGTTGGATGTCCCGCGTCCGATCGTAAGCAAATGGCGTAAGCGCTTTTTCGAAGAGCGTCTTTCGGGACTCGAAGATAGATCTCGTCCCGGGCGCCCGCCCGGTTTTCCCCCCTCAGGTGGTCGTTCAGATCAAGGCGCTGGCGTGTGAACTACCGAGCGAGAGCGGGATACCGCTCTCGCGGTTCAGCTGTTCCGAGATTGCCGCCGAGGCAGTGCAAAGGGGCTTCGTTGCCAAGATCAGCGGCGCCACTGTCTGGCGCTGGTTGAACGAGGACGCGATTCGTCCTTGGTATCATCGCTCCTGGATTTTCCCACGGGACCCGGACTTCCAAACCAAAGCAGGTAGAGTCCTTGATCTGTATCACCGCCAATGGCAAGGAAAGCCTTTAGGGCCGAGGGAATATGTACTTTCTGCCGACGAAAAGACCAGTATTCAAGCACGAGCTCGCAAGCACGTTACCCTACCGCCAGCCTCGAACAGAGCGGCACGCGTTGAAACACGAATACGAGCGGAAAGGAGCCCTGGCCTATCTGGCTGCTCTCGACGTGCACAATGGTCGAATCTTCGGTCTCTGTGAGTCTTCTTCGGGTATCGAGCCCTTCAACCGGCTCCTGAGCCTGATCATGAGCCGGAAACCCTATTGCTCGGCAAAGAAAGTCTACCTCATCGTGGATAATGGCTCCTCGCACCGAGGGCAAACATGCATCGACCGTATCCAGGGGAAGTGGCCAAACATCCACCCCGTTCACCTTCCGATCCACGCAAGCTGGCTCAATCAGATCGAGATCTACTTCTCGATCCTCAAACGCAAGGCTCTGACACCTATCGAATTTGCATCGCTCGAAGAGCTTGAGGCAAGAATCCTCGGTTTTCAGGAACGCTACGGACGTATCGCCACACCCTTCAAATGGAAGTTCACACGAACAGATCTCGCGGAGATGATCGACAAACTCAGGTTCTACGATACGCCCTTGGCAAAGTCTGCTTAGAATACGTCACCGTATTTGAGAACAGGAGTACTAAGCTGGGCGCGTGGGATCGGGATGAGCGTATTCCATCCAGGTGGTGAGTTCCTTCTGTGTTTCGTTGAGGCGGGCGCGCAGATCGGGCGGAAAATGGAAGTGATGACAGTTCTTCGGCTCACGGAACATCACGTTGTAATGAGCGTGGACGTAGTTGTAGTAGAGGTTCGTGCGGATGCCGTCGGTGGTCTTGGGGAGTCCGTCGTGAAGGGTGGATTCCGAAAAGAGCAGCAGATCGCCGGCTTTCCCGGTGACGGACGTGGCGTTGGGCAATTCGTAGGCTGGATGAGACTTGAGATCGATGTCGATGTTGCTCTTGTGCGAGCCCGGGACTGCGACAACACACCCGTCCTCCGGCCCGTTGTCGGTGAGGAGCCAGACCGTATTGAACATCCGCGATCGGATTTCCCCGTTGCGATACGAGTAGTCGGTCGTCGGAACGCCTCGGTGCCAGCTGCTGAAGGCAGCGTCCTTCCACTTGCTGATCGACCAGGTATTAATGAGCTGTGGCTGGCCGACGAATTCGTAAAGGTAGGGCAGGAGCGCTTCGTGGTCGATCAGTCGATCGAAGATGGAATCGAGTCGTGGCAATCCATTCAGGCGAATCTGGTGGTTGCGCCGATCTTCTTTCGTCGGGCGACCCTCGCCAGTCTGTTTTATCCACGCGTCTTCGTAGTCGCGGGCCTCGAGTTCACGAAGAACTGTAAGGATCTTCTCGCATTCCTCGAGGCTCAGGACATTGCGTAGGATCAGAAAGCCGGCGAGATCAAACTGAAAACGGTCTTCTATCGAGACGGACATTTGGAGATTCCTGAGGCGTCGGATGGTTGAGGATGCGATAGATGGTCATTCGTCACGCAGGGCTGTGACCGGGTCCGTTCGCGCAGCTCGTAGCGCCTGGTAGCCGACGGTGAGCAGCGCGAGCGTGAGAGACAGACAACCGGCAGCGGCGTACGGGGCGATGCCCTGATCGATACGATACGCGAATTTCGTGAGCCAGTCGTCCATCATCAGGTAGGCGACCGGCCAGGCAACGACATTCGCGAACACGACGAGCCGGGCGAACTCGTGCGTAAGAAGGAAGACGATCGCCCGTTCGGTTGCCCCGATCGTCTTGCGGATGCCGATCTCCTTGGACCGGCGTTCGGCCGTGAATGCCGCCAGACCGAACAGGCCGAGGCAAGCGACGAACACAGCGAGGTCGAACGCGACGGCGCAGATGCCCTGAAATCGCACATCACGTCGATACTCTCGCTCGAGCCGATCGTCGAGAAAGGCGTAGACCATCGGCCGATGAGGGATCAGCGTTCGCCACGTTTTTCGGAGGAACGTCATCAGTTCGTCGAGACCCTCGGGGTGGAATCTGAGCGTGACCACCCGATAGCGCTGAGGTTCGTAGGCGAAGACGTAAGGCCCGATCGATTCGTAGAGGTCCCGGGTGTGGTGGTCGGCGATGACGCCGATGACGTGGCCCTGCTTGTCCCCCCAGCGAAAGGGAGTTCCTATGGGGCTCGTCAGCCCCAGACGGCGCACGGCTGTCTGATTCAGGATGAAGGCCTCGTCGAAGTCGGTCTTGCGATCGGCCGAGAAATTTCGTCCTGCGATGAAATCGACGCCAATGTAAGGAAACCAGTCTTCGTCGATCGCGTAGTTTCGCATTTCGAACTCGACACCCGGCGTCGGCTCGAAAGTCCGCCGCCGGGCGGTCCATCCTTCTCCGGGTAGACTGGCGGAGGCGGAAATGTCCAGGACTGCGGGATGGTTCGCGAACCGTTCCTTCACCATCTGATAGTTGGGTTTCAGGCGGCCGTCGTTGTCGAAGATCCGTACGGCGAGAATGTTGTCGCGGTTGAACCCGAGGTCTTTGCTTCTCACGTAGCCGAGCTGCCGTGTCGCGACGAACGTGCCCAGTACGAGGACGACGGCTAGAACGAACTGCACGACGACGAGGGGCTTTCTGAACGCCCCGCCCCCCACGGCGGAGGCACCTCGAAGCGAACGAGTCGGGTCGAACGCGGAGAGGTAGATGGCGGGATAAGCACCCGCCAGAATGCCGACGGACAGCGTGATTACGGCAAGCCCGACCAGAACACTCGCGTGGGAAAGCTCGAACGCGACGGGGTGGTCCACGAAGCTTCGCCACGTCGGTAGAGCGAGATAACTCAGCCCGACGGCAAGGGGCAACGACACCACCACGGTCAGGAGCGATTCGGTCATAAACTGTCCGATGAGGGCCCTGCGAAGGGCCCCGACCGACTTTCGAACGCCGACCTCTCTGGATCTGCCGATGGACCGGGCCGTCGCGAGGTTCATGAAGTTGAGGCATCCGATGGCGAGCACGGCGGCCCCGATGATTGCGAGTGTTCTCAGGTACTCCGGGTTGCCTTGCCCCATTCCCGAAGCCAAACCATCGATTCCGTTCGGGAAGTCCTCGTGGACGTGCAGTCGCATTCTCAGGAAGTTCTGGAGGCGAAACTGTTCTTCCGCCTGTTCGGCGTCGGGCAGGATCGTGGTCGAAAACTCCGGGAGCTTGGCTTCGAGCGCTCTCGGGTCTGCGCCGTCGCGGAGACGAATGAAGGTGACGGTCTGTCTTCGACGTGGGGACTGGTGGAAGTCATCCCAGCTTGCGCGCCTGCGAATGTTATGAGGGACCGTGCCGGTGATGAAGTTAAAGTGGATCATCGAGTTTCTTGCGAGGGGCTCGAGGATCCCGGTGACGGTGTAGTCCCCGTCCTGTGCGTGGATGACTTTTCCGAGCGGATCGATTTCGCCGAAGAATTCTTTCACGATGGCAGGGTTGATTATGACCCCGTTGGGTTCGGACAGGGCCGTTTCAGGGTTGCCGCGTGCAAGCTTCATCCCGAAGAAATCGAAAAAATTCGTGTCGGAAAACCAGAAGGTTGTACGACGGCTGTATTCTCCGTAGCGGATCCACCGGGCACCGATGCGAACACGGCTCGTCTCCTCGACTTCGGGATATATCCGAACGAGAGCAGGTCCGACCGCCCCGCTCAGACCTTCGAAGGGCTTCCGTAGCAGTCCATGAATCGTCGACGTGGGGCCTTCTCGCAGAACTCGATAGATCCGATCGGCGCCCGGCCGGAAGCTATCCCAGGAAGTTTCGTAGTCGACGTAGAGGTAGATGAGAATGGCACACGACATCCCGATGGCCAGACCGAGGATGTTGATGGCGGCGTAGCCCCGCTGGCGGAGGAGATTGCGATAGACGAGGGTGAGGTAATTTGAAAGCATCGATTAACGAACATCAAGAGTCGAGAATTGAAGTTTCTGAGCGCCCTCAACACCGTCAGCAGCGAACGTCGGCCAAAGCGAAAGCCATTGTCACCCCGGTACGCACTTTGGCCGGGGTGACAATGGCTTTCGCGGGAAAGAAATCGCTCCAGCCATTTCGGAGCGCAGGCCACCCGATCTGATTCTTCGTCAAAGAAATCCCCATCGATCAGGGACCGATGGGGAACCTGCACCAGCGTGGTTTCGACTCAGTGCAGCGGCGAGAATGAGGTGGGAATCAGGACGCGTGAGTGCAGCACACGCATGCTCGCGAATTTCTCGGTCTGGACCTTTCTAAGGTCTGGATCCGCGTGGGCAGTCTGAATGTGAGCCAGATCCTTGCATCCCATCAGGAAGATCATCTGATTGGAGCTGCCTCCGAGCCCGCTGGTGAACGCACCGATCAGCTCGACATCGTGCTTTTTGAGGATGGGGAGAATCTCTTTCTCTATAATCTCGGCGTACGCTGCCCCTTGACCTGGTTGGACATCTGATGTGTAGAGGCCAAAGACTCTTGGTGTTGCTTCATGATGGGCGGCAAAGAGACTACCGACGGTTGCCGACACAGCGGCAATCATCAAGATAACGACGAACATTCGACGTGACATTGCGACCTCCTTTGAAAATCGAGTGGACGAATCTGAGCGGCACCAATATCTCGAACATTCGCTCAGACTTCAAGCCTTCCCAATTGACCATTGGGGCTTACATAGATTGAACCGCGTCCCAGAGCTCTGGGACGACGGGGATGCCGTTGGTGAGGCTGTCGCGGCGGATTGCGAGCATACCCTCACCGGGATAGCGCACGCTTTCGATCCCCTCAAGAGGCTCGGCGCCGAGAAAGTGGGCGACGATGCGATCGATTCTGGCATCCGTGTTGTCTCCGAGCTGTTTCGTGTCGATGGCGATGTAGGCCTGCGATACGGCGGTTTCGTGGGGTCGCGCGCCAATTTCGTGTGTCGAATCGCCGTCGGCGATGGCGGAAGCCATGATGTCGAGGACGAGGGCGAGTCCCGACCCCTTCCAGTAGCCGATGGGCAAGGCCCTGCTCGAATCGAGGATGGCGCCCGGGTCGGTCGTGAGGTTGCCGTCGGTGTCGTAGCCGCCCGCGATCGGCAAAGTCTCGTCGCGATGGCGCAGGACCTCGAGCTTTCCGTTCGAGTACTGACTCATCGCCATATCGAGCAGAACGTGGCCGTCCTTGCGAGGGATGCAGACGACCATCGGGTTGTTGCCAATGCGCTTTTCCGCGGATCCCCACGGGGGCATGAGGATCGTCGTGTTCGTCCAACAGATCCCGATGCACCCGGCGTCTGCCGCCTGCAGGCCGAAGGCTCCGGGTCGCATCCAGTGGTTCGTGTTACAGAGACCGACGCAACCCATCGCGTTCTCTCTGGCCAACTCGACGGCGCGTCCCATCGCGAACTCGGCGTTGAGCAGACCGATTCCCCTATTGCCGTCCCATTGCTCGAGGGCCCCCAGGGCACGGACCAACGAGGGTTCGAGGTTGGGATTCACCTTACCGGTTCGGATACCCTCGACGAATCCGGGAAACCGATTGAGGCCGTGTGAATAGACACCGTCGCGGGTGTTCTCTGCGAAGAGGGTCGCAGTCCGCTTTGCTTTGGAGTCGGGCAGGCCTGCACCGAGCAGGACCCTGTTGAATTCGGCTTTCAGCTTGTCGAATGGAACCCGTTCCATCTTCCCTTTCCGTCAACAGATCAGCCGTCTGATTGGCCGTGGGTGGGTGAGGATGGTATATTCGGTCCGAGGTGATATCAAGTCCTTCCCGCTGGGACCGTGTCTCTACGAAGCCTTCCCTGGGGTATACTTCCCGGTAGGGTAGCGAAACTGACGAGGAAGCGACATGAAAGACTGGCAGGAGGACGCGATCGACCCGGAGGGCCTCGCGGCGGACCCGGTCGATGAGTTTCAAAAGTGGTACGACATGGCCAAGGCATCGGACGATATTCTGCCCGAGGCGATGTCCCTGGCGACGGTGACGCGAGAGGGTGTCCCGACAGTCCGGATTGTCCTGATGCGAGGGTGCGATGAGCGAGGTGTGAGCTTTTTCACGAATTATGAAAGCCCGAAGTGCGACGACATGGCGTCGAACCCTCGCGTCGCTCTGGTTTTTCACTGGAAACCGCTCTACCGACAGATTAGGATCGAGGGGACGGTCAGCAAGGTTCCGGAAGAGGAATCGAAAACGTATTGGGATTCCCGTCCGCGCGGCAGTCGTTTAGCGGCGTGGGCGTCCAAGCAGAGCGCCGAAGTCGATGCGTGGGAGATCCTTGCCGAGAAGGTCGACTCGCTCGAGAAACAGTATGCTGACGACGATATTCCCCTGCCCCCTTTCTGGGGGGGCTATATCGTTGAACCGTCGAGGTTCGAGTTCTGGCTGAGTCGACCGAGTCGGTTGCACGATCGGTTCGTGTATGAGAAGAGTGATGGAGGTTGGAGGATTACACGGTTGCAGCCGTAGTCCAGGGAATAAGGCGTCCTCGTGCTGAGCACGAGGACGAGTGGTACGCGTTTCATATACTCAAGTGTATCTCGCCCGCTCGTCCCTGTGCTGTGCCCTGGAACGTGAAGGCGGCGAAATCGGATTCTGACATGACAAAGCTCAGCGTGAACGTGAACAAGGTAGCCCTGCTCCGGAACAGCCGAACGATCGGGATTCCGAGCGTCATACAGGCGGCAGAGGTGTGTGTCGACGCAGGATGCCACGGGATCACGGTCCATCCACGGCCGGATGAACGGCACATCACGATTCGAGATGCGTATGAGGTGGCTGAAGTGGCGACCGGGGTGGAGTACAATATCGAGGGCAATCCCTTTCCGGAATGGTTGGAAATCGTGAGGACGGTCAAGCCCGATCAGGCGACGCTCGTCCCGGACGATCCAAACGCCTTTACGTCGGATCACGGTTGGGATCTGAAGGATCGCTCGAACGCCGAACGGCTGAAACCGATCATAGCCGAACTCAAGGACCTGGGCATCCGCGTCAGCCTGTTCATGGATCCCGATCCGGACCAGATCCCGCTGGTGTTGGAAACGGGCGCGGACCGGATCGAGCTGTACACGGAGCCCTATGCCGCCGCTTATCGAGAAGGGGATGTTGGCCCTGTATTCCGCCAGTTCGCGGATGGGGCGAAGCTCGCCCAGGATTCAGGTCTCGGCGTGAATGCGGGGCACGATCTCAATCTCGAGAATCTGGGCGAGTTCGTGACGATCCCGGGGATTCTCGAGGTGTCGATCGGCCACGCGCTGATCGGGGACGCGATTTTCATGGGGCTGGAGGAAACGGTGAAGGCGTACTTGCGTGTTCTTGGGTATGACTAGCGTGGAGCGATGGCCTATCGTGACACTTGATTAACAGCCGAGCCCTTCGGTACGTCCGCTTCGCGGACTACTCAGGACAGGCAGGAGAGCAGGCGTGGCAATGTCACTGTTGGATGGCTCGTCCAGAAGATCCACCCTTTGAACCCTGATGCGTTAGCGTCGGGGTTTTCTCTTATGTCGAGGTGATCTTGTCGAGAAAGGCGAGGGATACGTCGTTGAGGTCGAGTTCTCGAGCCTGCTCGATTTCCACCCACTCCGCCTTCAGCTCCCATTCGTCAGGCCCAATCTGGCCGACTTCCCGACCGGCCTCCGCCTTGAACACACGCTGGAGAAAGTCCGGGTATGGATAGGGATAGTTTTCCGGTTCAGGTGTGAGGTGATGGTAGTGCAGGAATCCGATCGGATGAAGATCGCCGACTTCCCATCCCGTTTCTTCGACCAGCTCTCGCCGCAGTGCTTCTTCGTGAGATTCCCCGGACTCGATTCGCCCGCCGGGTAAGAGGTGACTGCCGTTCGGGTGCGTGACGACGAGGACACTTCGATCGCGGGTCACGATGGCACGAACGGACGTGACGTACTCGATAGGCGGTTCCGATTGCGTGATGTAACACCTGCCACGGACCCGAATGCCGTTAGGCCAGTCTGTGACGTCATCGAGAGCAGGGTCGAGGCTTTCGAGAATGGAGTTGAGGTTCAACACAGCGTATCTTCCAGGCTCCTCTGCAGCTGAAGAGGGATCCCTCACGACATTAATGCCAGAACCGTCTGCGTTCAAACGCCTTTCACATTGTCGTTCGGGATGACAGCTGTGTGTAGGAGGTTGGTGCTTCGATGACCGGGTCTATCTGGCTCTCCTAGTCGGTCTCGATCCCGACAGCCCTCGGTATTCTCTCAGTGTTCTCTGTGTGCTCAGTGGCTGTCTTGTGCTTTACGCGATTCCCTCATTCCGCCACCACCTGACTTCGTTACTCCCACGTTCTGCACCGGCGATGATGTCCAGAAGTCCATCCCCGTTCAGGTCGGCGACGATGACCTGGTTGGCCTTGGGCCAGTGTTCCTTCAAGATCTGCATCGACCAATCGCCTCGAGGATCGCCGTCGTGTTTGAACACGGCGACCCGGCCGTCGTCGCCCCAGGCGGAGGCGATGATTTCGACCTGGCCGTCGTTGTCGATGTCGGTTGCAATGGCTTCGAAAGCATCGGGGAAATCGTTGCAGACGATGTGCTTCGTCCACGCGCCCTGTGGATCGCCTTCGTGTTCATACCAGACGATCTGGTGATCGACCGGGTCTCGCCCGTCGACCAATCGCATGCCGAGCGCCATTACCACGTCGACACCGCCGTCGCCGTCGAGATCTGCGGGGTGACCGTGAATCGGTTGAGGCGAGGTGTCGATGACGTGTTTCAACCAGGGTTCGTTGATAGGATCACCAGGATTCTCATACCAGGCCACCTGGTCGTCGAGAAACGCCGTTCCAAGCAGATCCATCTTGCCGTTTCCGTTGACGTCAATGGCACAGACCGTGCGTGTTTCGGCAATGTCGTCCTCGATCGAGTGTTTGACCCATTCTCCATCACGATTTTCGAACCACGCGAACTGGTTCCCCTTTTTCCAACTCGATGCAGCGACATCGAGCCGACCATTGCCCGTGAAATCAGCCACGACGACGTCGTATGACCCGGGCAGATCGTTGACCGTGATGTGGTGCTGACGCCAGGACGCTCGATCCCGCGGATCGCCGTCGCATTCGAACCAGACGAGGCCGCCATTGATGTTGTCGACGCTGACGATCTCGGGTCTTCCATCTCCGTTGATGTCCGCGATCGTGTGGCGTTCCAGCCACTCTTCTTCACGCTCGTGGATGACGTGATGCGTGAAGTTCCCATCCCCGTCGTTTTCGAACCAGTAGAGACCGACATTCGTGTCGACGGACACGAGATCGAGACTTCCGTTACCCGTGAGGTCCACGGTTGAAAGACCGAAGCTGTAGTTATAACCGCTGTGGATCTGGTGTTCGGTGAAGCGTATCTCGGCCATCCGTCACGCTCCTGTGGTCTTGCTGAAGATTTCGGTGAATTCATCCCAGTCGTCGAATTCGACGTCTGCGATAGGAGCCTTCTCTTCGAATCCGCGCGAGTTGTAGAGGAAAGAGGCCATTCCGACGGCCTGTGCCCCGGCGACATCGACGGGCGGGACATCGCCGGCGAACCAGCAATCCGTTGGGTCGATGCCGAGCCGATCGGCTGGGATTCGCATCAGGAGAGGATGAGGTTTCTGGATGCCATAGTCGGTGCTGGAGACTATGAATGCGAAGTAGGGGGCGAGCTTGTTCTGTTCGAGGTGCCAGTTGAGCGCCCGATACCCGAACGGCGAATTGCTGATGATCGCCATCGGTAAGCCCGCCCGATGGATTGTCTGGAGCGTGTTTTCGATCCCGGGTTTGTGGGAGAAAGTGTGTGCGGCTCTACAGAACTCGATGTCGATCTGCTCGGGTGGCAAATCGAAGCTCATGCCGAGGCGATGGTAGATGAGGAGGCTCCGGATGACCCCCGGCGGTTGGACGACGAAATCACTCTCGGGGAAGGCCAACTCCGAATCAGACTGCATTTGCAGGACATCGTCGAGGGTCACACCGCGCGGATTGTGAGCGATTTCCAACAGCCGCTCGTGACCGGCAACCTCTTCGTATCGGTCGTTGTTCAAGACGGTATGACCGAGGTCGAAGAAGACCGCTTTCGGAGCAGTTGGTATCACACTCGTCCTTCCAGCCCGCTTCAGCGAGCGGAGTTTATCCTGAGCCCCTCGACTTCGCTCGGGATAAACTCCGTCGAAGGGCTGCCGTAGCGTGGGGGTTCAGCCCCACGTACCGCCGGCGGTTGGCTTCCCTTAAGCCGGCGATTCAACGCGTACGTCTCAATTACTCTTCCCCTAAATCCGCGAGCAGTCGTTTGGCCAACGCTTCACCTGCGATCCGATTGCCTCGTGCATTCCAGTGCGTGTCCTGAAGGTGATAAGTTCTGCCCGAGCGCTGTTCGTTGCGCAGGAGGGGGAGTGTGTCCAGGTAGTCGATGCCGTGTTGGTCGCAATACTCTCGGATCTGCTGTTGGGGATAGTCTCGTTCATAGTTTTCGGGATGATCGAGATCCCGCAAGAGCTCCTGCCAGAGGTCGTCCTCGATCTGGAACTGGTCTGGTATCAACAGGACGAGTAGACGATCTCCGAGCTTTCTGTCAAAGCGAGCAAGGGCATCGAAGAAGTCTTCGTACTTTGCCGTAGTTTCTGTGCTCCGCGTGTTGCAGACCGGGAGTCGCCTGGTTTCCCAACGGAGGAACGTGACCCGATCGAGATGCGGCTTCTCTTTCCGCCAATCGTGGACATACTCAGGAGTGTCAGTTTCTGTGTCGACCGTGTCCCCTCCCTCTTCGTTAGCGACGGTTCCCCCGAGCGCTTTCATCCCGACGAATTCGGCGAGCTCACTCAGCCCCCGGCCTTCCGCACGGAGGTTTCGGTAGACGGATCGGGCTCGGGCAAGATACGTGGAGAAGAGCCAGTCCTGCAGCAGGTAACGCTGCCGCCGGGACGGATTCTCGATGCCGTCGATGTCGTTGCCGACAAATACGCAAACGACGACTCGGTCAGGTTTATACTGAAACACCTCTTCTTCCAAAAGATGCAGATACTCTCGCATCCCCGCGGCCGGAATCCCGAAATTGTGAACGGCGACCCGGTTGTGGCTTCCAGCCAGGGAGGATCGGAGTCTTTCTTCAGCGACGGTTGCGAAGTTGTAGCCGTAGGGGACGACACCGACGCCGAAGGAATCCGCCAGAAGAGCAACGACTAGATCGCCGTCGGACGCGACGAAAAACTCCTCATCGTGATACCCCATGCTGGAATATCGGAATCCGAACCCCGTGGCGTGGGGTCGTATTCTCCAGACGTCGATCGTTGAGGCTGCGGATGTGGGGTCGAAAAAGAGTCTCGATGGGTAGACATGGCTGATGACGAGGAGACCCGATTCGAGTAGCAGGATGCCGATGACCACGTTCGCTGTGAGGATGTCGAACGTGCGCTGAAACCGCTTCGGTCCGGCGGGTCTGGATGCCACGACGCAGGAGAATGTCCAACCGGCCGCGAGTGTGATGAGGAAGAAAACTCGCGCCATTGAACGACTGAGGATACTCACTCCGGCGAGTGCTGACGTGAGTAGCAGGACTGCGACGAAGACATAGGCAGATAGTCGAGCAAGACGACCGACTGGAGGGTCGGGGGGAGAGGTGCTGCGGAGGTTGACGGCGAGATAAAGGGCGCTGGATGCCTGGAGCACGACGGCCAGGATAAAAAGCAGACCATCGCTCGACGACTCAACGGGAGCGTGCGTGAAGCGGGTCCAGAGATCGAAGCAGGCGACCGCGTGAAGCCCGGACAGAAGCCCGATGTAGGCATTCCGAACGGTCACGGAACAGTCTCTAAGCCGACCGCCGGTAAAGGGCGATCAGCCGTAATCAACCCATCGTTTATGGTAGAAGTCGCTGCTCTCGTCATCGGTGAGATTGGCTATCAGATCGAACATCCAAAGGTCGAGAGGCTCTTCGTGGCGATCCCAACGGGGGAAGGGATTGTCGTCTCGACCAGAGATCTTCGCGCCGATCTGGTGGAGCATCGCAAGACCCAGTTCGGGGATGTCGAGGCGGCGAATACCACCGTCGTACATCAGTTTTTCAAAGAGGTAGGACATCATCACGCCGCCAGGGATGAAGGGGAGTGCGCGCGTGCGCATGGTGGGGAAGAAGACGTCGATCCAGGGTTTACGCGCGGCATACGCGTTCGACACGGCTTCCTGGATGACATCCTTCGGCAGGTAGAGGCTGGTGGAGTAGGATCCCCAGCGACCGTAGGCGGGGGACTCTGGATTTCGACTATCGCGATCGAGACTGCCACGCCAGTCACAGAAGGCCGCACACTCGACCTCGACGCCCGCCTCCTCGATTACGTGGACGAAACGCACGGCGAGTTCTCCCATGATGAGCTTGGTCGTCTCGATGTTGCGTTCGGGTAGAGGTGTCAGTTGCCACTGGTAGAGACCGTCCTCGTCGACGTCCTTGACGAAGACCGGTGGCATGTCGGGGAGTGTCCCCGAGCTGGCCGCCGCTGAACCGTTGACGTAGATGATGCGGTCGGCCCCCTTTGCCTCGAGGATTCCCAGCATCTGTTCAAGGCCTTCACCCTCGACCGCGATCCCGTCGTTGAGCCAGGTGAATTTTTCGGCGTGGTTGGCTGCCCCGGCTTCCATCGCGACACCCGACTCGAATTCCATCGATCGTTTCAAGTCGCGGCCGACAACAGTGAGGCTGCCGAGTCGATCGAGGTTGTTCAACCCGGCGATGGCGATGGCTCCACCGATTCCTCGCCCGGTTGCACCGATGAGTACGAGATGCTTTCCGTCGATCCAGGAGAGGTCGTATTCGCCACTGTCGATTCTGGGCTTCTGGTCGCCCCAGACTCGATCCAGCAGATCGGCTGCGTCCTGAGGGTAAGCGGTGATCTGCTCTTTGGTGGGACGTGTGACCGCGGGTGCTCCTTCCTGGATGCGCAGGCCGGGGGTCGGATCGGCGAAGGGACTGCGTGGCATTCAGCCTCCGGTGGAAACCTGTTGGGAAATCAGGAAATTATGAAAATAGGAAATCGACTCACGGGCCTTTGAATCCGAGGACGACCAGGAGGCACGATCCGTCGGCGATGACGTTGAGACCCAGTTCCTCTGCGCGTTGGACGGCCTTTGGGCTCTCGGCACCGGGTTGCATCCACAGGTTCTTGACATCCGCCTGGTGTGCGTCTTCGACGATGGTCTCGGTGATGTGAGGGGGCGTGATGATGGAAACGCTTTCCACCGGTTCTGGTAGATCGGACAGACCCGGATATGCCGGGAGGCCCTCGACTTCCCGTGTGCTCGGATTGATCGGGTAGACCGCGCGGCTATTTTGCTGGTAGCAACGAAGGACCTTGTTGCCATATTTATTGCGGTCTCTGGAGGCGCCCACGACTGCATAGGCGGGTGCTTCGAGAAAAACGCGGATGCGAGATTCAGTGTCCACGGTGCCATCCTGAATTTTCGTGCGAGTCTACACGCGGTTCAATATGGCGTGAACCCTCGTTTCGATCAAGAATCTCCGGTCTCAGCGATTGATTCACGATGATAGAGCTCTATCCAGACGTCATTCGGCCGTTTCTGTTCCAGTACGATCCCGAAAATACCCACGCGTGGGCGCTCGGCGCGGCCTCGATGGCCGGAAAGATCGGGCCGATTCGGTCGATCGTCGAGCGTTGCTATCGGTTCGAAGATCCGGCCCTGGAGACGGATCTGTGCGGGTTGAAGCTGCCGAATCCCGTGGGTCTGGCGGCCGGCTACGACAAAAGTGGAACCGCCATCGATGGCGTGGCGGTGCTCGGATTCGGCCACGTGGAAATCGGCTCGATTTCGATCGATCCATCGGCTGGGAATCCGAGGCCTCGGCTGTTCCGTTTGCCCGATGATCGCGCAGTGGTCGTTCACTACGGACTTCAGAACGACGGTGCAGAAGTCGTAGCCGGTCGGTTTTCGTCCCGATCGGCCGCGGTCCCGGTGGGCGCGAACATTGTGAAGACGAACCGGGGAATCGATGCGCCACCCGAGCCGGCGGACAAGATCGTCGATGAGTATGTACGCGCTGTTAGGATCCTACACGACGTCTCGGATTACCTGACGCTGAACCTGAGCTGTCCGAACACGGAAGATGGACGGGACTTTTTCGCCGATGTCGCCCATACCCGAAGGTTGATCGAGGCCCTGAAGGACGTTTCTATCGACCGCCCCGTTTTTCTCAAAGTCTCGCCTCTGGGAGGCGACAGGGCTGTGGATGGACTGTTGGAAGCGGTCGATGACGCATCCTACGTCTCGGGTTTCATCCACAACCTGGCACCGGGGATTCACGCGACGCTGCGGGGAGATGCTCGGGGGATGGTGGGGGCGCTGTCCGGCCGCCCAGTTGCGTCTGAGATGAACGAGTGCCTTCGACGTCTTTACACGCGAATGGATCAGGATCGATTCCAGATCATATCGGCTGGCGGTGTGACTACGGCGGAAGATGCTTACGAGAAGATTCGCCTGGGCGCGACGGCCGTTCAGCTGCTGACCGCGCTCGTGTATGAGGGGCCGGGGGTGGTGAGACGGATTTGTGAGGGTCTTTGCGAGCTGCTCGGGCAAGATGGACTGACGAGGATTTCGGAGGCCGTGGGAGTTGCGGACGGCGATTAGGAAATTATGAAACTATGTAATTAGGAAATTGACATTCTGGTAAGGTCCCCAGTCGAGCTTCTTCGGAATCCCCGCCCAGGGTAGGCTGCAACGTGGAGGGTTTCGATCATGGCCAGAAGTAGGGGCTGAACGATCACGTCTGTGACGCTCAGCCCCGTTCGTGTTTCAGGCCGCGGCGAAGACCGATTGCCTCTGATTGGCGAGGGCACTCTGAACGCTGGCGAATGTTTTCAATCGGTCCACACGCGCGGCCTTGAGGATACGTCTGATCTTGCTCGATTGGGTGACGAGCAGAAGCTCTCCGCCGCGACTGGCCATGCGCTGCTGAGCCTGAATGAGTTCGTCGAGGATCGGGGGTCCGAACCACCCGGTTGCCGTGCAGTCGACGACCAGACGCCGAGACTGCGCTGCGATTGCCTCTTCGATCGACTGGTGCAATCGACGTCGATCTTCTTCGCTGTAGATCGGTGCTTCGATGTTCAGGATCACGGAATCACTCACTGCTGATGCTGCCATTTTCCCATCCTCCGGTTTAAAGTTCGAACGGGAGGTTTGCAAGCAGTATGCCAGAAATCATTGTGAAATTAAGTAATTGATAATTAGGAAATTAGAGCGGTGGGACGAAGACCGGAAGACAGAGAAGCTGGTGGGAAACACCAATCGAGGGGGGATATAGGCCTGGGCCTAGTCTCTGTGTAGCAGTTCTGCGGTCTCCCTCGACTCCGCCGCTCCCACCGGCAATGATGTCACAGCCTTACTTGCCAACCGTTCCGAGATACACCGCGAAGTGATCGTTGCCGTCTAGGCCGAGCAATCGGTTCAGGTCGTCGTCGTGGAAGGCAGCCGTGGTGCAGACACCGCAGCCCACGGCGAGTCCAGCGAGGTAGAGGTTCTGGCCGACGTGTCCTGCGTCGAGGTGGATGTAACGGTAGCCTCGATCGCCGTAGCGCCACGTCATTCGATGGGCAACGGCCGTCCAGATGAACGCAACCGCAGATTGTTCGATCAGGTCCGGCTGAAGACAGGCCTTGGCAACAGCCAACGTGACCGATGGATCCTGTCTGAGGGTTTCGAGTTGGTGGGTCGGGCCGACATACCGATGGAGTCCCTTGTCGACACCTTCTACGCGGTTGACGACGAGAAAGGTTTCCAAAGGGTGGCGGGCACCCGCTGACGGCACGGTTTTGAAGACGTCGATGCCGTCTACCTCCTTGACACCTTGGGTTGCCCAGAGCAGGTAGGAAAGATCACGCGTGGTGAGAGAGACGTCCGTCAGATAGTCCCGTTCCGATTTTCGCTCGCCGATTGCGTCGTGAAGCGAACCGCTTGGATCGGGGATCTCGGGGGACGGCAGGTCGACACACGCGTTCCGAGGCTCTATGAAAGGTGGTGTGGGGGGTAGCTGCTTGGACTGTTCGGTGGCTTCGAGAAATTTGAACTGTTTTCCGCATAAAGTCACGGCCGACGGCGGGTCTTCTTTTTCGTTTCATCGAGGAAACCTTTCACCGCGGAGCACGCCGCCTAAACCGCAACTGCCGCTGACCGCTTGCACGCTACCTGTCCGGATTCTCGGGTATAGCGCGGGTCGGCGAAGCGCCCATTTCTGCCACTTCGACGCAGAAATGTTGAAGACCGTTCGTGACGACGAGGTAGCGGGCGGCGATGGCCTGGTTGTATTGACCGATCTGGTCGAAGGCACGCTGGTCGATGTTTACATCAGGCGCTTTACACTCGGCTGCGAGGATGGCCTTACCCGTCCTATCGTGGACGATGATGTCGGCGCGATAAGGAACGCCCTTCCATTCGAAGCCCGTCTCGATACCGGTTCGCCCGGCAGAATACCCCAGATCCTCCACCAGATGACGGACCATATGCTGACGCACCCATTCCTCTGGCGTGAGGACGAGCCACTTTCGGCGGATGGTGTCGAAGATCTCCTTTTGACCGCCGTTTTCGCGAAGATCGAAGTCGTAGGCGCGTGGGAAGTTGAGGGATCTCATGAAAAGCAGAATAAACCACGGAGCACACGGAGTGGTGCTTTAGCCAGGATCCAGGCCCTAGTTGGGGAAACGGTCCGCAGGTAGTCCCGGAATCGCGTTATTCCGTTCACTTATCCAAACAACTCCCTGTACTCACGGTCGAAGTCGTCGCTGTCATCGTCGAGACGTCGATCGAGGGTGATTCCCGGGAGGGCTCCGGTCAGCGCTCCACTGAGGAATTCCGAACGGTAGCTGCCGTCCGGATAGTGAAGCGTACGGCCACTCGGCCACCTGATCGTGTGGATCTGGCGACGGACGGAGACTCTGAATTCGGGATCCACGCGATAGCGCTCGACGGCATCCTCATCGATCGTGACACCGAGGCCGGGTTCTTCGGGAACCTGGACGTGACCGCCCTCGATCGTGAACTCGGTGATGAGGGGATGCTCGTAGACGTTGATGCAGGGGATGTAGGGCCAACGCGCCATCTTCAACACGGCGCCGAGGTGAACGGACCAGATGGTCGTGAGCCCCGTTCCAACGAGCTGCAGCCAGAAGGGCATGTTGGCGTGTTCGGCGATCGTCGCCTGGGACGTCACGCTCGACACACCACCGCCGACGACGAACCCGTCGCAGACGCCCTCGCGAATGGCCGTCATCACGGGCGGGGTGCCGAAGTGCATCGCGATGGGCGTGGCAATCTTTCGACGCAGGATGGCGTTGCCCGCGACGTCGTTCTGTGGGATCGGCGATTCGACTATGGCGAAGTTCTTGTGGCGGGTCTCGAGACGGCGGATGAGCGGGGCGGCAATGTCTTCTGCGAGAAGCAGACCGTTGAAGTCGACATCCAGCTTGAAATGCGGCGATACCGCCTCGCAGACGGCTTCGAGCTGCTGGTCGATGTCGAACCACGGTCGCGCCTTGGCCTTCATCGACGTGTAGCCCATCGATTCCGCTGTCTTCGCCTCTCTCGCCCACTCCTCGGGCTTCATATCCTGCGCCCACCAGGACACGGGACAGGCGTCACGGTGCTGGTGACCGAGCAGTCGGTGGCAGGGTAGATCCGTGAGTTTGCCGGCCAGATCGTAGAGCGCCATCTGGATTCCGACGCCTAGACTGTCGTCGCTCAGTAGATCGAAGACGTTTTGTCCGATCGCTCGGCCGAACAGATCGTCCGTCGAGCGAGGCGAGCCGTAGAACGGCAGATTTTCACCGATTCCCTCGACGCCCGACCGGGAACGGATCCGGAACAGGTCCACCACACCGAAGTCAGGGACGCGGATATCCTTTACGTCCCGGCATCGCGGGTGGAAGGGGATATGATGACGTGTGCGCTCGATGGATTCGATGGTGTTTGCTTGGCTGTTCATGGTGGTGTCTTTCCTGATGCCGTCGTCCTTCGACTCCGCTCAGGATGACGGATTGCTGAACCTTGTCACCGTATCGGATGCGGGTAGACGCGTTGCCAGTCGCCCTCGCCCCTCGCGAAGGCTGGATCTTCCCAGTCGGTGTTGTGATTCTTCTCGGCGTGCGCTTTGGCGATTGAGGTCAGGAAGTAGGCGGTAAGCTCGCGATCCAACCGCTCGCGGATCATCTGGCAATCCGCATCGCGGATCTTGTTGTCCTGCTCGGCAGGGTCCTCATCGATGTTGAACAGCGCACTCCACCCGTTCGTGTAGCGAACGAGCTTTCACGTGCCGTCGAAGTTCATCGACCCGCTCGCAAGACAGCCGAAGGCCCGATCCCGACCCACCGCTCCCGGGATGCCCAGATCGGCGAGCGGCCTGGAGTCCATATAACCGGGAATCTCGCACCCCCCATAGTGCAGGAGCGTCGCAGTGATGTCTTCGATGCTTGCGGGTCCCTCGTGGACGACCGCCCTACCGAGGTTCGGGTCGTGAACGATGAGGGGGACTCGGGTACTGGCTTCGAAGAACGTGCCTTTTCCGATCAGACCGTGGTCGCCGAGGTAGTCGCCGTGGTCGCTGCAGAAGATGACGATGGTGCTTTCCCATCGACCGGTGTCCTTCAGCGCCTGAACGATCTCGCCCACCTTGTCGTCGATCTGCTTGACGAGCCCGGCGTAGTGGGCGCGGATTTTTTTCTTGTGCGCAGTCGTGAATTCCGTGTAGTCGACGCCGTTCCACTCACCCTTATTCCCGTTGACGTTGGTCTCGATGAACTGTGGGGGCTGATCCTCGCCGATGGGATAGGGTTCGGGCATCGCGTCTGGAGCATAGCGATCGGCATATTCGAGGGAGGGATCGTAGGGACAGTGCGGACCGGGAAAGCCGACCATCATCGCGAATGGCGTGTCAGCGTCCTGCTCGCGAATGTAGCGCACAGCTTCGTTTCCGACGAAACCGTCCCACGAGTCCTCGTAGGCGTGCTGATGAACGAACGCGCCACGATTTTCCTGGTAGCCTTCGTGCTCATTGCCGTGGAGTTTTCTCAACCCTTTTGCTTTGAGGTATTTCTGGTAATCGTCCTCGATGTGGATCCAACGCTTGTCCTCGCAGACGACGCGGTGGTCGAACCCCATTGAAGCTTCCCAAGGGTAGAAGTGCATCTTTCCGATTGCACAGGTGGTGTAGCCATGGTCCTTCAGCATCGATGGCCACATTCGGATGCCACAAGCTTCGAGATCGGGGCGGAGATACTGGCCGTTCCCCATCACGCCGGTCCGGATCGCGTTGATGCCGGTAAGTAGCGTCGACCGCATCGGGACACAGACCGGGTGGGGTGCGTAGGCTTTTTCGTAGCGGACGCCGCTATCACACAGACTGTCGATATGGGGCGTGTCGATGAAATCGGCGCCGTAGCAGCCCAGGAAGTCGGAGCGCAACTGGTCGGGCATGATGAAAAGGAGATTGGGGCTTGGCATTATGTCTCTGTTTTGCGACGAATCAGAAACCATATCCGAGATCCGATGTCCGACCTCAGATATTCGAAAGGAAGTGCGCATTCATCTCAGATATCGGATATCTCCAGTCGGATATCTGATATCGTTTTCAGGTTGCGATCGGGACTAGACGCAGTGCGTTCTGACTCATCAGTTTTTCCCGGACGGACGGGTCCAGCTCGAGTTCGGACAGGAAATCCTGAAGGTCGTTGCCGGGGGCATCGCGGCCGTAGAGCAGGCGATCCTGATATCGTGTGATAAAGTCGACGGCGTGACCCGGGTCGCGTCGCATTGCAGTCAACCCCGAGCCCGCAGAGAGGTCGGCCCACAGGTTGGAGTGACGCTCGAAGAGGTCGAAGAGCTTCCCGCCGGGGACAATCGGTCCATCTGGGTAGGTCTTGGGGTCGTCGGCTTCATCTCCACTGATGTGGCGCCAGAAACCGGGCGCGTGGCCGATGAAGATCGTGTCCGGACATTTGCCAAAGGTTCGGTCGAGCGCGTCGATTTCGCCACCATACCAGGCTTCCTGATAGACGCGCTTGCCGGCGCCATCGGAGAGGTAGGGCGTGTCGATGTGGAGCACGACGGGTGCGCGGCACTCGCCCGCGGCGATGAAGAGTTCGATGGCTCGGGGATCGTCGAGAATCGTGCGATACGACCACTCACCACAAACGCGGATGCCGTGTGTTCGCGCGGCCACTTCGAAGAGCGTAGCGGCGTCGCCTTCGGTCGGGCAAGGACACCAGCCGGCGACGAAGCGATCCGGATATTGGTCCCGCGATCGAGCGACGTCGTCGAGTGTGACCCCAGCGTGGGTGCCGTCGGTGCGCACGTTGGCCGGATTGAAGCCACGGTGGCTTCCCGGGATGTGCTGGTCGGGCGGCAGATACCACGTGAGCAGCCAGCCGTGGTCGATGCCGAACGCGTTCATTTCGCCGATGACGCCGGTCGCGTCGAGGCCGTGGTAGTAGGGATGATTGTGTGTGTCGATGATCATCGCGTAAAGAAAAACGATATCAGAAATCCGATGTGCGACTTCTGATCTAAGAAATGAAAACCACTTTCATGCTTGCCTTTCTGATGTCGGACATCTGCTATCGGATTTCGGATATCGTTTTACACCAGGTTCAGCAGCGAGAGGCTGTCACGATAAATCATACTCTCGGTCTCTTCCTCATCCAGTCGTGGCAGATTCGTGCCTTCGACCATTTTGTTGAGCGAGCGGATGCCCTGGAGCGAGTTGTCCACCGTGGCGAACGGATAGTCCGTGCCGAACAGCACTTTGTCCCAGATGCTGTACTCCTGTACGAGCATCAGGCTGTTGTAGAGCCGCCACGGTCGGTAGTGAATGGCGCTGACATCGGTGTAGACGTTCGGGTGCTTTCGAACTGTGACGACGCACTCGTTTTCGTAGGGATGCGAGAGATGGGCCATCACGATAGTGACGTCGGGATACCGGATAGCGACATCGTCGAGATGACGCGGGAGTGTGCATTCGAGCGGCGCGTGCTGAGTGTGGAGCAGGACGGGTAGCTCGTGTTTCGTTGCGTAGGACCAGAGGTGATCCAGCTCGGGGTCACAGGGTCTAAATCCCGCGTACATGGACAAGAGTTTGATGCCTCGCAGGCCGAGATCCTGGTGACCCTGTTCAAGCTCCTCTTTCCACCCTGCCTGCGTGGGGTCGACTGAAAGGAATCCGATGAGGTCGTCTGGATGCTGTGACACGTAGTCCGCGACGTAACGATCGTCGACCCACAAACCGCTGAGGCGAGCCTTCCCACCGAAGACGACTGTTTTGACTACTTCCGACGACTGTCGCTGGTAATCCCCGTAGTTGACTGTCAGGTCCAGCTCCTGTGCTTTCCACGCTCGAGCAAACTGGTCGCGGAAGTAGTCGCCGAAATGGTCGGGGTACTTCCAGGCGTGTGAGTGGATGTCGATGATCATGGAGGTTAGTGACCTTGAACAGGCCTGACGTTTTCCTACCAGAATGTCTCATTCCACTACTCCGCTCATCCTGAGTAGCGCTGCTTACGTTCTCTAGGCACCTCAGAGAGAGATTCGTATATCGAAGGATGTGCGGCCTGTGGCAACGCCCACCGTTCGTCCTTCGATATGGGGATCATCCCCATTCACAACTCCGGTCGCCGAACTCTTCTCGATACCCCTACTCAGGATGAACGGTGTTGCCAAATCATTCTTGTCGTTTCTGTGACCACGCCCGCTCTCCTGCCCGTCCCGACCGCGAAGCGGACGTACCGAGGGGATCGCCTGCTCGACTTCAGATCGTATCCACTTCCACAAAGCGATCCTCGTCTTTGGCGACGCGAAGGGGATTCCGCAACGGTCTCCCGAATCCCTCCCACGCGACGGCCATGACATCGCCATCCTGGAGCGCAACGCCTTCGCCGAAGCTGAAGCCGTCCGCGCCGTAGAAGTGGATGTGTGCGTCGCCGGGCCGGCGATGGATGTCATACTTGAAGTGATGGTGTTCGAGGTTGGCGAGGGAGTGGGACATGTTGGCTTCGCCCGTGACGATCGCCCGTGACCAGAAGGTGTCGCTCTCGCGTTCGATGTGGACGGTTCCGTGCACGTCGCTGAAATCGCCGTCGAGGACGAGTTCGGGACCGATCGCGCAGTCTCTGAGCTTGGATGGCGCGAGGTAGAGGTAATTTTTCTTTTCCATCACGTGATCCGCGAATTCGTTTCCAATCGCGAAACCGACCCGGCGTGGGTTTCCTTCGTTGTCGATCAGGTAGCAGCCGGCAATTTCGGGCTCCTCTCCGCCGTCGTCGGCGTAAGCGGGCACATCGAGGGGCTCGCCGTGAGCCCGGACGATCGACGCTGGTCCCTTGTAGAACCATTCCGGCTGGACGCCGATGGTACCCGCTTCCGGTCGACCGCCTTCGACGCCCCAGCGAAACATTCGCATACTGTCAGTGATGGTTTCCTCGTCGTCTGTGGACGGGGCGCCGGTCTGCTCTTCGTGTATGGCCTGACGATTGGCGGCGCTGGCCATGTGCGTCAGTCCCGTTCCAGCCACGAGGCAGCGGGCGGGTTCGCCTGGATGGTCGAAAGCCGGCAGCAGCGACCATTCGCTCTTTCCGCTGTAGACGTCGTCGTAGGACACTGACTGGGTGGACGGGGCTCCCCTGACGAGGTCGAGCAAGGACTGTCCCCGTTCGATGGCGGATTGGGCGAGGGCAAGCGTCGACGGGGTCTCGAGAATGTCGAGGGTGTTCCCATTGACCCGGGCGACGCGCCGGTTCCATTGAGGATGTTTGATTTGAACCAGGGAAACGGTGAGGTCCCTATCCTAGTTGAAACTTAAAGGGCTCCAAACTTACGTTGTGGGTAGACGTGTGAGAGCGTGTACCCGTAAGAAAGGAGCCCACGATGGAGAAGCTATTTGCAGGGGATGGCGAAGTCAAGGTTGGGTCAGACGTTATGGATTTGGAGACGCGTTTATCGGTGATCCGGGCGCTGATTCCGCTGGGTCTGGAGGCCGTTGCCGACGTGCTCCAGCAGGAGGTGGAGCAGCTCGCAGGCGTTCGGTATGCGCGTAAGGGTTCAGAGCAGTCGCATCGTCGATGGGGAAGCCAGAAAGGGTCCGTGTATCTGATGGACCAGAAGCTGCCGGTGGCCGTTCCCCGTGTGCGCGACGTCGAGTCCGATACGGAGGTTTCTCTGGCCGCATACCGGGGGATGCAGAGGCCCAGAGCGATGGATGAGAAGCTGCTGCTTCGTGTGCTCAAGGGAATCTCCTGTCGCAACTACAGAGCCTGTGCAGAGTCGGTACCCGAAGCGTTCGGAATCTCGGCATCCTCCGTCTCGCGACGGTTCATCAAAGCCACCGCAAAGAAGCTGAAGCAGTTCCAGGAACGACCGCTCGACGACTACGACTTGGTCGCCCTGTTCATCGACGGAAAGAGCTTTGCCGACGAAGAGATCGTGATCGCTCCGGGCGTCACGACGGACGGCCAGAAGATCCCCCTGGGCTTCGTCGAATCGGCGACGGAGAACGAACGGATCTGCCGTCAGCTGATCCAGGATCTCATCCGGAGAGGCCTGTGCTACGACCAGGGCCTTCTCGTTGTGCTGGACGGCTCAAAGGGACTCCGCAGTGCCGTCACCAAAGCCCTCAAAGGGGATGTGTGCGTGCATCGCTGTCAGTGGCACAAGCGCGAGAACGTCGTCAGCTACCTCCCGGAGGCAGAACGTCCAAGAGTTCGACGGAAACTTCAGAAAGCCTATGACTGCGACACCTACGAGGAGGCAAAGGCCGCACTCGAATCACTCAAACCCGAACTCAAGCTGATGAATCAGTCTGCCGTGGCAAGCCTCGAGGAAGGACTGGAGGAAACCCTGACCCTCCACCGGCTGGGGATGCTCCCGTTCTTGAAGCGAAGCTTCCGAACCACCAATTGCATCGAGGCGCTCAACAGCATGACCGGCAACCTGATACGGAAGGTCAACCGCTGGAACAACTCTCCTCAGCGACACAGATGGGTCGCGGCCGCACTCCTCGACATCGAACCACGCCTGCGACGCGTGAGCGGATACAAACACCTCCCGCTGCTCAGGCAAGCACTGAAAAACAACCTGAATCTCGGCGACAATCAAGATGCTCGGCAGAGAGCATGAATACCACGGAGCCCGATGAGTTTCAACTGACTATGGGACTTGACCAGGGAAACCATTGAAATCGAGAATGGACTAGAATTGGAAAGACGCCACTGAGGGCACTGAGACCACTGAGGATTAAAAGCTGACTCTGATCGGTCGTGTGGCTGTAAACCGGAGTCTGCCGTATGTAACGGGAAATAAGCAGGATACTCAATGGAAAGTTTAGGTGGGAGGCGATATTGGCAGAAATCAGTGTTTGAAGACAACTTTTTTCGACAATCGATCGTCTTCATACCAGGAACACACATTGCAGAAGGGGCTGGTGAGGGTTCGGGTATTGGTGCTGAAGCAGCCGGGGCCGTAGAAGGACGGGCACAATGCACTCCGACCTGATCCCTGATGGGCCTCTCTCCG
This sequence comes from Candidatus Latescibacterota bacterium, assembly GCA_965198115.1. Classification (GTDB taxonomy): domain Bacteria; phylum Latescibacterota; class UBA2968; order UBA2968; family UBA2968; genus UBA6620. The sequence goes on from OZ240241.1 coordinate 7,080,872, forward strand.
TGTCCTCTGTGTGCTCAGTGGCGCATTTAAGGGGTTTCGCTTGACAGAAACCTATCTCATCGACGCATTCCTACAGGGTGACAAGGCCGCCTTCAACGACCTCGTCCGTCTGTGGCATACTCGGATTTACAACTTCGTTCTGCGATACGTGGGGGACCGGGATGAGGCGAGCGATCTTGCCCAGCAGACGTTCATCCGGGCCTACACGGGGTTGGCCAGGCTCGAGGATCCCGACAGCTTCTCGACGTGGATCTACCGGATTGCGATGAACGCCTGCCGGGACGCGGGACGGGCTCGGCAGCGACGGGTGATGGTGGATGCAGAAGATGAGGCGGTGGCCGTGGAGCTACAGGCCAATCCCGCTACGCGGCCCGATGCGACAACCCAGGCAGGTGAACTGAGGGACTTGCTAAAACCGTGCACTGCAATCGATTCCCGAAGAACAACGCGTCGTGGTGATTATGAAGGAGTATGAAGGGTTGAAGCTGCGTGAAGTGGCCGAGGCACTCGATGTATCGATCAACACGGTGAAAACCCGGCTGTATCGCGGGCTGGTCAATCTGAAAGAGGTTTTCGATTCGTGGCAGGTCACTGAGGAGATGATCCGGTATGACACGTGACGAACTGAACGAGCAACTGGTCGCCTACCTTTACGACGAGTTGGATGAGGACGAGCGGCGTGAGCTGGAGGTCTTTCTGGATGCGAACGAGGATGCGCGGCAACAGCTCGCAGATCTGCGGCGCACGCGCAGAGTGCTGGGAGCGTGGGAGGATGAGGCGCCGCCTTCCGAAGTGACGTTCGTTTCTGAGGATGCGTCGGTGGGTAAGAAGCGACTCGTGATCGACTTTACCTGGCAACGGGCAGCCGCGGTGGGGTTCGCGATCGCTGCGGTCCTGGTGTTGGCCTTTACACGTGTGGATGTATCCGTGAACGAAGGGTCGATGGCCGTCCTGATGAACTGGTCCGATCCGACGGGCTCTTCCGCATCCGAATCGGACTCGGTCCTGACGGTCGATCGGTTCGTCGAGTATCAGCGCGAGTATTTGGGATTGACGCAGGGTCTGATCGAGGCATCGGAGCTTCGACAGCGAGCTGCGATGATCGAATTCGCGGGCGTCCTCGAGGCCCGACGGCAAGAGGACCTTCGAGAGATCGGCAGGGGGATGCAGAATGTGGGGCAAATCGCCGAAAGGGGTTATCTGCAGTCGGGAGCGCTCCTGACGCGACTGGCCCGTTCCGGGAAGGAGAGAGGAGACACACGATGATGCACTTATTGATGGCCTGGTTGTGTCTGGGCTTTGTCGTATCGGGCACGGACGCTGCGGTCGACCGCGCGAAAATGCAACGCGATGTCCGAATCATGGAAGGCGTGCTGAGCGAGTTGTTGTCGGGTAACGATGTCTTCGAGGACCATGCGGATGTGAGTGGGATGTATTTCGATGGGTACGGCGTGCTGTTTCTCGTGGAGAGACCGCGGGTGATCGTTCGCGTCCGACACGGGAACCGCACGGTCAGCCGTACCGAATCGGGCGATGAGGAGACCACGAAGCTCAAAGAGCACATCGAGGCGTTCTATGGGGACTACGCGAAAAACTTGGGTCTGTTGTCCGACGACGAGCGGGTGACGGTGAGGGTTCAGGGTGGTCGAGGCTCGGGCTCGGACTATTCCTCCTTCGGTGGGATGTCTGAAATGGACCTGGAGAAGATGCTCGAGACGAAAATGAGGTTCCTCGAGATCGAAATGGAATCGGTAGAAGACGAGATGGAGGCTGTCGAGGTGGAGATGGAGGTCGTAGAGGAAGAAATGGAGGCTGTCGAGGAGGAGATGGAGGCGCTCGAAGAGGAAATCGAGGAGGAAGGTGACGAATCGGTCGCGATCAAGCGGTATGGGTTCGATCCGGCCCAGATCCAGAAGCAGATCGAAGAGGCCACGAGACGAATCCGCAAGGCAGTCGTGAAGATCTCCCCACACGGGGGCAGCGACTTTCCGACGCTCGAGGCGACGGCAACAAAAGCCGAAATCGATCGAGGCCAAGAAGGGTTCGTGAAGTTCAAGGAGTACGAAGTCGGAGAAACGTCCGAGAAATCGATTCGGATTATGGCAGGGATTCTGAACAGTGCGCTGGAGGGGGGCTCGTATGGGCGTTCCCACGGCCACGCATCCGGGTTTTACCAGGAAGGTCTCGGAGCTGTCCTATTCCTCGACACTTCTCCAGGGCAACGCGGGTTCTACGGTCACGCCATCGACTATTACAAGTCTGCGACAGGGGACACGACGCCGAACGAAACCGAAGAAGTCGGGAAGTTCACCAAGGAGTTGGTGTCGCTGATCGGCGAATACGGGGGAACGCTCAAGTCTGTGAAGGCAGATGAATCAGTCGCCGTAAGAGCGGATTTCGGTCATTGGGGCAGGCTGAAGGGGCGTCCTTCGGGTCTGCTGGTTCAGATCAAGATGCAGGATGTGGAGCGATTCGGGAAAGGGCGGCTGGATCTGGACGGACTGATGGAGGCGGCGATCGTGGAGGAGTTGTAGAGAGAGTCAAAGTGCAAAATGAAAATGCAAAGTGCCGGGCGGTTTCCGCTCGGCATTTTCGTTTCTGACTCGGCCCGTCCATCGAGGAAACCGCAGTCAACCCGGTGCGCCACTCTTCCCCAAACAGAGCCACCGCAAGCGGTTACGACAGACGATTTACACCAGCAAGTGCCTGAACGAAGGGCCAGGTCTGTGTTCGATATTTTGGCCGGTGCATCCCGCCGAAGATGGGTTATCTTTTGACTGTCGCGCATCACTTTTCCACCAGTCTTACGATTGGAGGCGTCCTATGGCTGAGACGCTGACTTTGACGGATACCGAGCTGGACGGGATGGAAGAGGGGCTTCCGAAGTTGCCTCAGGTCGATCCGTCCGATCTGATGTTCCACAAATTGTGTGAGGCGACCGACCTCGAGGAGGGGCAGAGCAAGCCGTTCACGGTCGAGGGCACTCATCTGGCGTTGTTCAAGGACGATGGGGCGTTTCACGTCGTCGACAACCGGTGTCCTCACATGGGCTATCCCATGTCGGAGGGCAGTGTCAGAGATGGGGTTCTCCTCTGTCACTGGCACCATTGGGAGTTCGATCTGAAAACCGGTGGCTGTTTTTTGACGGGGGGAGACGACCTGAAATCATTTCCGGTCGAGGTGCGGGACGACGGTAACGTCTATGTGGGCTTGTCGGGCGGCGAAAAAGAGGAGGCCCGACTCCGAATGATCGCGCGCGGCAAACGAACACTCGAACAGGGGTTGAAGGATCGGAGTTCCTTCCTGATCGCCAAGGCCGTGACCGCATTGCGCGAGAGCGGGGCGACGCCACAGGAGATCATTCAGCACGGTCTGTTCTACGGTTCCTACAAGACGCAGGACGGAGTGTCTTCGGGTGTGGCGATTCTGGGGATCGCGGCGAATATGTGGGACGACGTCGCGGACAACGATCACAACCTGTTCCTGGTCCACGGTCTGACACAGATCGCGCGCCGGACAGGGGGCGGATCTCGGCGCCAACGGTTTCCCTTTCCGAGTGCGAGTGGTGACCCCGATCTGGAAACGCTGAAGCGATGGTTTCGTCGGTATATCGAGCTGAGGGATCGCGGGGCGGCCGAGCGCATTCTGATCACGTTGTACGATCGAGGTCACGATCCGAGCGTGATCGCGGATTTCGTGTTCGCTGCCGCGACCGATTTCTACTTCACGGGAGACGGCCACGCGCTCGATTTTGCGAACAAGATGTTCGAGTCTCTGGAGTATATCGATTGGAAGGGCGCTCAGGAGATTCTTCGACCGATCGTCGTCGATCTGGTTGGGCGGACCCGTCACGAAGAGACGTCGCGGTGGGCGGATTCGGTTCCGGTTTTAGAGGATGTGTTCAAACGACTGGACGGGATCTGGGAAGACAATCAGTCGAATGAGGCCGATCTGGATGTGTCGGAGTTCGCGCAGGTGATGCTCCAGGACGAATTCGAACCGATCGTGGCTGCGGTCGAGGAGAAACTGCGAGAGGGTGTCGATCCGAAGGCGATCTGCCGGGCGATGGCCTACGCGAGCGCGATTCGTACCAGCCGCTTCCACCTGAAGAACGAAGGTGATTGGCACGATGTCGCCAACATTTACTCCTATGCTCACGCGCTCTATCGCGCCTTCCATTTGGCTCCAAGCAAGGAGTTGCTGCGTGGGTTGTTCCACGGCGCCGTGTTTATGACGTATGTCCGGTGGCTGAATATGCCATCAGCGAGAGTGCCGAATCCCGGCCAGACTTTGGGTGAACCCTTTGCGTCGGACAAGGCGATGCTGGAGCGGTTGCAGGAGTTCGCCGACTTTCAAAAAGTGTTCGAGGCAGAGCTGGTCGTGAATCAGTATCTGGAGGAAGGCCGAGACGTTGAGGCGCTCAGGTACGCCCTTGCTCACGTGACGCTGCGGGAGGACGCAGAGCTTCACATGTTCCAGGTGCTGGAGGTGGCGTATCGACACTTCGAGCTGAGCGATGATCCCGAAGAACAGCGGATGCATATGCTCGCGGCGACGCGTTACATTACCGCTCAGAAGGTGATGAAGGGGATTCTGTGGTCGACGGAGAATGCGGAGCGGCTGCAGCGAGGTGATTTGCTGAGCGAGAGGGACGACGACAACTAGAACCACTAAGGCTCCAAGACACCAAGAAGGCTAAACACGAAGACGCGAAGAACTGTGTAAGCCTTCGGATATCGAGGCGGGATCTTATCTTGAGATCCCGCCTTTCCTTTGTGTTAGAGCGTGGATGTGACGCTACATTGTATCGATGGCTGAGGAGATCGACAAGGTAGGGGAGCTGGTCGATAGGATTGCGACGAAGGAGTCGCGCGCCAGGACGCGGCTGGTGGGAATCGATGGATGCGGCGGAGCGGGGAAGTCGACGCTGGCGCAACAGCTCGTGAACCGAATGACAGATGCCAGGGCGATCGGCGTCGATGACTTCTGGTTGACGAAGGCGATCCGACCGGAGCGGGCGAGAGTGATTGAGGAACCGGGGTGCGATTACGACTGGCAGCGCCTCCGCGACCAGGTTCTCGTGCCGCTGATGGGGGACCGACCTGGGCGATATCAGCGATACGATTGGGAATCGGACGCCCTCCACGAATGGCACGATGTGGCGGTGGGTGGAACGGTGATTGTCGAGGGCGTGTTCGTCACCAGACAGGAACTGGCATCCTACTATGACCTGCGGGTCTGGGTGGACGTCGATGAGGGGGAGTGTCTGGCGCGAGGGATCGAGCGGGATGGCGGCCAGCATCGTGAGCTCTGGGAAGGTGAATGGATGCCGGCCTATCGGACCTACATCGATCAGGATGATCCTGTGGCACGAGCCGACTTTGTATTGAAGTATGGAAATTGAAAAATTCAAATTGGGCATCGACTTGGTATGGCTATGAGTGACCGACTGGCGGGGAAGGTGGCGATCGTTACCGGGTCGGGGACGCGTGAAGGGGACGGCGTCGGCGTCGGGCGCGCGATGGCGGTGAGGTTTGCCCGTGAGGGCGCACGTGTGCTCGTGGTAGATATCGAGATGGCGAACGCTGAGGAAACGGTAACGGCACTGGAGGATGAAGGATTCCAAGGGTCGGCGTTCGAGGCAGACGTTTCGGCGGAATCCGCGTGTGAAGGGATGGTGGCTGCGGCGGTCGATCGCTATGGGAAGCTGGATACGCTCGTCAATTCAGTCGGCATCGGCGGGCGAGGCAAGGTCACGGAGGTGGATGAAGCCGAGTGGGATCGGGTCGTGGATGTGGATATGAAGAGCTGCGCGATGGCCTCGAAACACGCGATTCCGGCGATGGTCGAGGCAGGGGGCGGGTCGATTACGAACATCGCGTCGATCGACGGGATCAAGGCGGGATCGTGGCCGAACATTCCCTACGCAGCCGCCAAAGGCGGAATGATCGCGATGACACGCAACATGGCAGTTCAACACGGTCGAGACGGAGTTCGCGTGAACTGCATTGCGCCGGGGCATATCTACACGCCGATGGTGAGCGGAATCCTCACCGAGGAAACGCGAAAACGTCGAGCCAGCGCCGGGCCGCTCGGCACGGAGGGCACGGCGTGGGATGTGGCGTGGGCGTGTTCCTGGCAAGTGACGAGGCGCGGTGGATTACGGGTGTGGTGCTGCCGGTCGATGCGGGGACGCTCGCCGCGAATCCTTTGTCGATGTACGATCAGATTCGGGAAGGAGAGGGTGGAGATTAGGAAATTGCCGTATTAGGAAATTACCACATTGCTCCCTGCAGCGGCTCAGACGTGGAGATAACGGTCGGCCTCGTCGTCCTGCCACTGGAGCTGAAGCCCATTGGTCTCGTGGGGTTTGAAAGCTCGTGCGACGTCCTCGATCCTGGTTTCGAGGACGTCGATTTTGTCGAGGTCGGCTACGCCCAGACCGAGATCGTTCCCGTAGGCGAGTAAACCGAGGGTCATCGGCTCGAAGCCCATACACTTGGCCATCACGGCGTCGGTCGCGTAGACGTCGATTCCAGCCGCTGCAACACCCAGGTCGACAGCATCTTCTCCAGTGGGCCCATTGCCCTGGAGACCGACGGTACCGTCGATGACGGCGATATCGGGCGTCAGACGACTTGCCAGCCGGATGAGGTTGACGTTCAGCCGCTGGGCCTCGGTCGGTAACTCGCGCTCTTCGTGCGATGGATAGCCGTGCATCTTGACGCGGTCTTCCTTCCGGATGGTTCCCATAATCATGTTCTTCAGGGCGAGGGTGACGCAGCAGACATCGTGTGTCTTGGCGATGGCCATTGAGATCTTGCAGGGACAGTCGAGGACGGTCTTCGGCATGTGCACGAGGTATTCCGAGCGGTCTGCCACGTAGATGGGGATGGTCTCCCACTCCGTTTCCTGATGGAGATCGATCAGCTGGATCGGGATGTCGCTTTCTTCGACGAGGGCCTGATAGGCGAAGTTTTCGAAGCTTTCCCCGGAATACTCTTCGTTCCCACCTTCAGCGATCAGGATTTCCTTCGGTGGATTTGGGCACGAAAGCAGGAAGTCGATCGCGCCTCTCATCGCGTCAGCGTGGCTGGAAGCGAGCTGATTCTTGTTCGACAGGAAATTCGGCTTGAGTAAGACCTGGTCGCGGATTCTGGGGACCAAGTCATCGCGTACGAGATCCATTGCGGCGTAGATGTTTTCGCGACGTGTGTCGCGGCGGGCAAGAGCGACTTTGGGGTTCGACATTTTAATTCTCCGTAGACAGTCGACGTTTTGGCTTTCACCCAAGATAGTGTAATTCGTCGACGATGGACAGTGTAGCGGAGGACAGAGGTCAGGGAAGGCGGCTTCCCTCCCGTCGGTGGGAGCGGTTTCTGACCGCGAACTGTATCTGATAGGTCGGCGGTGGGCTTAGCGGTCGGCGGAGACACGGCTTCGCCCCTCTTGCCACTGACAAAGGTACTCTCTCTGTGAACTCAAAACTCGCTATTCGCTACTCTTTTTCCGTCCCTCCCAGGACACCAATACGCTGTCGATCACCGCAGGTGTGTTAGGGCGCGTGTCTGCTGGCAGGGCGATGGTGATGGGCCGTATGGAGGTCGTGTCTATGAGCGCTGGTTCGAGACCGGTGATGGGGTGGACGATTCGGTGGACGACGCCATCGGGAGGACGAAAAACACCCGATGGGCGGGGGTTTACGGTCTTCATGAACGTTGCCCAGATCGGCGCTGCGCCGTTGCCTCCGGTGATCTGCCGCCGTGTCTTCTGATCGATCAGGTGTCGGTTTCCTCGCCGGCTGTCGAACCCGACCCAGGCGGACGCCACGTAGTCCGGCGTGAATCCGGTGAACCAGGCATCGGTGTTGTCGTTCGTGGTTCCGGTTTTTCCGGCCGCCGAGCCGCGATAGCCCAGGCGTCGGACGGTGTAGCCCGTTCCGCGATCGACGACGTTCTGCAGGAGACGCAGCACGGTGTAGGCGTGGGTGGGATCGACGACCGGTGTGGGCGACGGTCGATGTCGGTAGAGATCGGTGCCGGTATTCCGGTCGACGATTCGAGTGATGAAGGTGGGTGCTACGCGCAGACCATAGTTCGCGATCGTCCCGTATGCGGTGGTCATGTCAACGACGGAAACTTCGTTCGAGCCCAGGGCGATGCTGGGAACGGCCACGAGAGGGCTCGCGATGCCGAGCCGTCTGGCCGTGTCGACGACCTGTCGAGGGCCAATCCGGTCGACGATCTGAACACTCGTCGAATTGGCGGATCGAATTAGTGCCCAGGAAGCCGTCGTCAACCCGAGGTAGCTCTCCTGAAAGTTGCGGGGCGTCCACGGGCGGTTGTTCACGCGATACGTGCGGGGCTCGTCGACAAACAGCGACAGCGGTGTAACCGCGCCGGACTCGAAAGCGGATAGATAGACGATCGGTTTGAAACTGGAACCGGGTTGACGTCGGGCATCGGTCGTTCGGTTGTAATAGCTGACAAAGATGTCGCGCCCCCCCACCATCGCTTTGACGTGGCCATTCGAAGGATCGGTGCAGAGGAGCGCGGCCTGGACGTAGTCCTTGCGACCGTCGGGAGATGCGTCGGCGTAGGCGGGGAAACCGAGTCGTCGGTCGAGGTCGGTGACACCGCGAGTGACCGCCTCTTCAGCCGCTCGTTGGAAGGCGAGATCGAGGGTCGTGTGGATGTCGAGCGCGCCGAAGCTGAGGACCGATCGCCCCCATCGGCGTGCGACCTCGGATTTGATGGTTTCGACAAAATAAGGTGTTCGATTGCGACGACGGTCACGTGTCGAGAGCCGTAGTGAGTCCGCTTTCGCGCTGTCGGCGGCTTCTGGCGAGAGGTAGCCCTCGGTGACCATTCTGTTGAGGACGTGGTGGGCTCTTCGAGTGGCGGCAGCGATCGACGCCGCGTCCCCGACGCTTGGGGAGAGTGTGGTTGGCGCGTTGGGGAGACCGGCCAGGACGGCCGCTTCGAGGGGTGAGAGGTCGAGACCGGATTTCCCGAAGTAGACCCGAGCCGCATCTTCGATGCCGTAAGCGTTCGTTCCATAAAAGCTGCCATTGATGTAGACCTCGAGCAGCCGATCCTTGTATCGGTCACCGTAGGTGTTTTCGTACATCGCTTCGAGCTGGAGCGCGAGCAGGACCTCCTTGAGTTTACGTGTGTAGGTTTTCTCACGCGTGAGGAAGAGGTTCTTGACGATCTGCTGGGTGAGGGTGCTCCCGCCCCGGGTCTTGCGCCAGGTGACGAGGTTGTTGGCCGCCGCGCCCGCGATGGCCTTGAGGCTTACGCCTCGGTGGTGGTAAAAATCCGCGTCTTCGGTCGCGATGACGGCGTGGAGAAAGACGGGGGCGACGTCTTCGAGTCTGACGCGGTCGATGGTCCTGTTGATCGTGTAGATCAACGTTCCGTCTTCGGCGTAGATGTTGACACCGACCTGCTTGTCTAAACTGTCCAGTTCGTCGGGTATGCGTGGCAGGCGCACGGTTGTGATGTAGTAGATGCCCAGAAGCCCGATGACGACCAGGTCGAGGATCCACAGGCCGATGATCGTGGTGGCGCGGTAGCGCCGGTTCATCGGTCGACCTCGTCGGCGATGCCGAGGATCGTTTTGACCGCTTCGGTGTCGATCGTGAATGTGGCAGGCCGCGTGTCCAGGTCCTCGTAGAGCTCACCGCGATAGGCGCCCATCATCTGGTTGAGAAAGATCTGACTTACGTGACCACTCTGATACGACGAGCGGATGCGATCGGCTTCATCCACCCGACGCTGTTCACGGATGACGTCGGAAACCGTTCGCTCGATGTCGGCACGGACCGGGTCGATGTGTGTCGTGTCATCGGGAGATGTGGTAAGACCCCCCGCCAGTTCGATCGTCCGCTCTACCTCTTGGGCCACGTCCGTTTCAGATACGGTTATCTCCAGATGAGCCTCGGTGAGCAGGCGCTGGCCGATCGCGAAGATCCGGTGGTCTTCGATCAGCGTTCGGGTGTCTCGGGTATCTGCAGGGGAGCGTCGATACTCTAGGGCGAGGTAGGTGGGCAGACCGGAGGGCGGAATCCGTTCGAGCGTGTAGGTTCCGCGTGAGACGGCGCCTGGCAGGCTCGCGTCGGGCGATGTGGGCAGGTCCTCGAGTGCGATCGCATTGCGCGCCCGATCTTCGGATGTCAGGCGAGACCAGATCGACCCGGTCGATTGCCGGACCCCGTTGGTCGAAACGAGATACGCGCCAACTTTCCCCGCGATCCAGTTCGTCTCGTATTCGAACACGGCGAGTGCGCATCCAGCGAAGAGCGATGCGGTTACCGCCCCCACCCAAAGGCGCCAACGTCCGGACTGTCGATCGCGTCTGTTGTGTCTGTCCTCGGCGGCTAACGACACCCGAATCCCCCAAGTTCATCTGGTTATCTCATCGAGGTTACATTAGTAGATGACATCGCGCTGAACTTCTATAGATGTAGCTTCCGATGGTTTGGCAGGACCTCCTGGCGTTTGCTCACCCGGCAAGCGCCTTTGATATGTGAGAACGAATGACGATTCGAAAATTGGGCTGCCAGTACGTGCGATTCGCCGACGATCTGAGCGAACGCGTTGGACGCGGCGTGTCGTGGCTGACGACGATTCTGGTCTTGATCGTGTGCTACGACGTGTTTTCGCGCTACTTGCTGAAGCAGAGTTACGTGGCGGTGCAGGAGATGGAGTGGCATCTGTTCGCGCTGATCTTCCTGCTGGGGGCGGCCTACACGCTGAAGCACGACAATCACGTGCGCGTGGATGTGTTCTACAGCCGTTTCTCCCCACGAACCAAGGCGATCGTCAATGTGGCGGGCAGCGTGCTGTTTCTCGTGCCCTTCTGTCTGATCGGAATCTGGGGGGCGCAGACGTTCGTCAAGACATCGTATCTGATCGGAGAGACTTCACCGGATCCGGGCGGGTTGCCTTTTCGGTTCATTCTCAAGGCGACGATCCCGGTCGGGTTCATTCTAGTCCTGATTCAGGGAATCTCCCTGGCGTTCACGTCGTTCGCGACAGTGATGGGATGGATCGACGAGGAGGGCGTCGAGCAATGATCGAGTCGATGCCTCTCATGTTGTTCCTCGTGCTGTTCGTTCTGATGCTGTTCGGGTTTCCCGTGGCGTTCACGCTCGGTGGGGTCTCGGTGCTGATGGGTGTGATGACGTTCGGCTTCGACTTCTTCAATCTCCTGCCCCTTCGCGTGTGGGGCGTGATGACGAACTACGTGCTGATCGCCGTGCCATTATTCGTCTATATGGGCGTGATGCTGGAGAAATCGGGGCTGGCAGAAGAGCTGCTGGAGACGATGGCGCTGCTGTTCGGACGTCTCCGCGGTGGACTCGCAATTTCGATCGTGGTGGTGGGGGCGATGCTGGGCGCGTCGACAGGGATCGTCGGAGCGACCGTCGTGACGATGGGATTGCTTAGTCTTCCGACAATGCTGCGTCGCGGTTATGCGGCGACGGTGGCGACGGGAACGGTCGCTGCGTCGGGGACGCTCGGACAGATCATTCCGCCGAGCATCGTGTTGGTACTGTTGGGCAGCATCCTGAACGTTTCGATCGGCGATATGTTCATGGGCGCCGTGATCCCAGGGTTCGTGCTCGTCGGGCTCTATCTGGCGTGGTTGATCGCACTGGCGATCTCGCGCCCCGATCTGACACCTGCGATGCCTGCGGAGGAGCTGATGGCGTTCAGGTCGGAAGGGATGATGCGCCGGGTGTTTCAAGCGTTCGTCCTGCCGTTCGTCCTGATTCTGGCCGTGCTGGGGTCGATCTTCGCCGGTGTGGCTTCGCCCACGGAGGCGGCGGCGGTCGGGGCTTTCGGCGCGACGGTCCTGACGATCGTGCAGGGCAAGTTTTCGATGCACACCCTCCGAGGCGTGATGTCGGAAACGACGCATCTGACCTGTATGGTTTTCTTCATTCTCGTGGGCGCAACGTCGTTCGGTCTGGTGTTCCGGGGGATGCAGGGCGATGTCTATCTGACGCAGCTGATCCTGAACGCGAATATGGGGCCCAGCACGTTTCTGGCCCTTGTGATGGTGATCATCTTCGTGGCCGGGTTCTTCATCGATTTCATCGAGATCACGTTCATCATCGTCCCGGTCGTGGCGCCGATTTTCGAGACGCTCGGTGTCAACCTGCTTTGGATCGGGATTTTGATCGCGATGAATCTGCAGACGTCGTTTCTGACCCCGCCTTTCGGCTTTTCGTTGTTCTACCTCAAAGGTGTCGCCCCGGATGGTGTGGAGACGAGTCATATCTATCGTGGGATCGTTCCCTTTATCGTGATCCAGCTGATCGGATTGGGACTGGTGATCGCCTTTCCCCAGATGGCGACGTGGTTTCCAGTTTGGATTTCGGGGTGACGGGGGATGGACAGTGGACGGTAGACGGTAGACCGAGAGACGGCTTTCGCCCCATTACCGGTGGGAGCGGTCGGACCCTGTCCCGAGCGGAGCCGAGGGAGACCGCGAACTGAATTGCAGTCCAAGTAATACACAAACGGCCGATTCGCACGTTCGCGAGTCGGCCGCTTTGCTGTTGGTATGGAACGAGTGCTATGTAGAGAGTTTGGTGTAGTACATCTTCTCGGAAAGCTGGGCCCACTCGCCGACGTCTTTGCGGAAGGCGTCGAATGACGCGAAGACCTTTTTGCTCATCGGATCGGCGGAGACGATCTCGTCGATCACTTCGGCCGCATAGCTGCGAAGGCGATCGAGGACTTCATCGGGGAACGCGCGTAGCTCCACGTTGTGCTGGTCGACGAGTTCCCTGAGTGCGGTGTTGTTCTGAGCTTCGAGTTCGGTGGCCATCCAGAGATTGAGTCGAGCGGCCGCGCTGCGGATGATGGTTTGCAGGTCGAGTGTGAGGGATTCGAACGCGCTTTTGTTGACGAGGAGCTCCAGGACCGTCCCGGGTTCGTGCCACCCCGGGTAGTAGTAGTATTTCGCAGCTTTGTGGAAGCCCATCAGCTTGTCGTGATAAGGGCCGATCCACTCCGTCGCATCGATCACGCCACGTTCGAGGTTTGTGTAGACCTCGCCGCCGGCGGAGAGCACGGCTGAGCCACCGGCTTTCGCGATGACCTTTCCACCGAGACCTGGGATCCTCATTTTCAAGCCCTGAAAGTCGTCGATGTTGTTAATCTCGCGGTTGAACCAGCCTCCCATCTGGACGCCAGTGTTCCCGGCGGGCATGGGGACGAGGTTGAACGGCGCGTAGAGCTCGTCCCACAGTGCCTGGCCGCCGCCCGCGTAGATCCAGGCGTTCATCTGCTGCGCGTTCATTCCGAAAGGCACTGCTGCGAAGAACTGGGTTGCCGGGGCTTTGCCCGCCCAGTAGTAGGCGGCACCGTGGCACATTTCGGCGATGCCTTGGCTGACAGCGTCGAACCCCTCGAAGGGGGGAATCAGTTCTCCCCCGCCATAAACTCGGATTCTGATACGACCCTCGGACATTTCCTCGATCCACGCCGCGAGATGATCGGCTCCAACCCCGAGAACTGGAAAGTGAGGAGGCCAGGTGGTCACCATCTTCCACTCGTAGGTTTTCGACGATCTGACGGATGGTGCACCGCCGTCGTTCGGAGCAGCGCAGGACGCCAGTGCGGCCGAGCCGACCGCAGCGGCCGAGGCTTTACGCAGGAATGTGCGTCGATGGACCCTTTCCAATCTCATCCTCCTGTCGATTCTGTTGAGGGGACAATATACGAATGGCCGTCGGTCGAGACCTACCGGCACTTTTGGAAAGTCGGCTATCCATCGTCGACGATTCCCTATACTTAGCGTATAGGCTTCTCCCGGGAACCACAGCCGAGAACCGTGATGAATCTCCTGCTGTTGCGCTTTCCTTCCATCCTGACCACGCTCGAGTCCGCCCGAGCCGACCGAGACCAGTTCAGACGTCTCCTGAACGATCGTCGAAACAGCGTGACGGTTTCCACTCGGGCCAAGCGTCCCTCGTTCGATCTTCACCTCGGCCATCGAACAAGAATGCTCCAGTCGGGCGTGACCGTGTTCGTCGTGGGTGCACTCGTCGTGAGCACGCTCCCTGACCTCACGATCCGAAGCGTGAAGCGCCAGACGGAGCAGATCGTCATTCAGATGGACGATATTCCCGAAACGCGCCAGGTCAGACGCCCGCCGCCTCCGCCCCGCCCAGCCGTTCCGATCGAGACCGAGAGCGAGGACGTACCAGACGACGTCACGATTGAAAGTACGGACCTCGACTTCGACGATGTCGTGTTAGATCTTCCTCCTCCTCCGAGTGAGATCGCCGATCAGGCAATGGAAGACGAACCGATCGAGGTCTGGGCGGTGGAAGAAAAGCCCAAGGCCATCACACGAGTAGTACCTAAATATCCGCTTTTCGCTCAGAAGGCCGGCATCGAAGGGACCGTGCTGATCCGGATCCTGCTTGGAAAGGACGGGAGGGTTAAGGAAGCAAGGGTGATGAATGGTAAGGAAATCTTGCGCGAATCCGCACTCGAGGCCGTTAAGCAGTATGTGTTCACACCAGCCCGGCAGAACGACCGTCCCGTGCAGGTTTGGATGGCAATACCAATCCGGTTCAGGTTGAGGGACTGACCGAGCTACGTCAGGGTATCCAAGAAGTGCCCGCGTCTGAGCCAACGGGTAGAATGATGCGTTCGAGCGGCTTCTGGGTCCCGGAGCCGCTTGTTTCTTTCAGTCTGGGGACGGCTGACGAGCCGTTTTGCCCGGAACAGCGCCGATCATAGATCCTACGACAACCAGGAGTGCGCCGAACAGGGCGACGGTGTTGACGTTTTCGAGTGGGAGCCGATCGACGTAGGGAGCGACAGCAAGGGAGGCCGCCAGGGTAACCAACGGGATGTTGGCGATGACGATGCCGGCTGTCGATGCCCGTACGTGACGGAGCGATGATGCGAACGCGACGTAGGAGGTCGCCGTGATCGCGATGCAGACAATCAGGATGGCCACCATCTGCGGGCCGAGTCGCCAGATGCTGCTGTGATCGACGGCTATGGCGAGGATGAAACCGCCGGTTGCGTAGCATCCGAGCATCGTGGTTCGCGATCCTACCAGTTCGGTCAGTTTCTTCTGAAGGAGCACGTATGCCGCCCAGGCCACGGCCGCCAGAGTGATGAGCCCGACGCCTGTCACGAAGGCGGATGACAAGGAACGAAACTCGCCGAGACGCTGGTTGAAGAACAGAGTGCACCCGACCAGGAGAATGAGGACGCCCAGCCACTGACGCCGTGTGAACGGCTCGTTGAACAGGAAAACCCCGCCAAAGACGACGAAGAACGGTGAGACCTGGAGGATGATCTGGGCAGTGCCCGGGGTCAGATACGCGAGGCCGCTCATGTACAGTGTGTAGTTCGCAGATAAGCCGAGCCCGGCTGCGACAATGAGCCACCGTGTGGACGCGTGCGATATGGCAGCCTTGAACCGCGCGGCACCTTTGGAACCGCTGACCAGGGCGATGCTGAGACCGGCGAAGATGAAGCGATACCAAGTGAGGGTGATGGGGTCGACTTCGGTGATGAGGACCTTCAGCAACAGCGGAAGCGCCCCGAAACACAGCATCGCGTAAACGATCAAGGTCCAGCCGAGCGCGACGCTGCGCGATGTGGGTGCCTCCAAGGATTCTGTCATCGGTCGAGGTAGCGGTTACATCCCGGAGGGCAAGTGGTAACCTTCCGTGTTCAGTCGAATGCTGTAGAGGCTTTTGCCGGCGGTGATGTAAAGGAGGTTGGCGTCCTTTCCGCGGCCGAAGGCGACGTTCGTGGGGATTTCGAGCTCGGTGGGGAGATACACGACGTCGGGGTTCTGGATGGGCTTCAAATCTGTCGGGATGAATCCGAGCTCCTGCCCTTCTGGATCACGAACGGCGATGCCCGGACGCTTCATGCTGCGTTCGGCGACGTAGATGTTGCCGTGGATATCGGCGACAAGGCCGTCCGGACCATCTTCGGGCCAGTAGTCGACGAGAACTTTTCGGAAGGTGGCCGTTCCATCAGTGTGGAGGTCGTAGGCGAGGAGTGCCATTCGTCCTTTGTGGTAGGTCGTCTCGGGTGGCAAGCGGTCGAATGCGACGGCGCCGTTGTCATTGCTGACGACATAGAGCGTTCTCTGATCGGGTGAGATGGCGACGCCGTTGGGCTTGCCTGCGTCGGTGATGACGCGATGGATGGACGCGTCGGTGTCGATGCGGTAGACGCCCATCACGGGCTGGTCGACGGGCTCGTGGCCGAGGTATCGGGGGTCGCTGAAGTAGATGCGGCCCTTTTCGTCGATGGTGATGTCGTTGGGCGCGTTGAACGGTCGGCTTTCGTAAAGTCCGGCGATGATGTAGCTCTTTCCCGTTTCCATATCGGTTCGGATGACCGTGCGGCCGCCGTAGTCAGCGCCCCGGGCGACGAGCATATCCCCGTTCGCATCGAATTTGATGCCGTTGGACATTCCGCTGGGTGACCGGAAGATGGACGTTTTGCCTGTTTCAGGGTCATAGCGCCAGATGTGACCCGCCTCGACGGCATTCGGCAGGGCCGCGAAGGTGAACGTGATGTCGCTGAAATAGACACGTCCATCGGGGGCAACGGCCGCGCCCTCGGTCAGGGTCGTTCCACCCGCGAAGAGCGTGTCGAGCGATGGGTCATCCGGAACGATCTGTCCGGATGTGTGACCGAGCCCGCAGATGAGAAGGCCCGTTATTATACCAAGCGTATGACGACGGGTTCTGCGCATTGCGTTCGTCCTCCGTGAACCGTTCTGATGCTACATACCGAATAGCTTTTGGTACAACCCCCACCCGTTGATTCCGGCGAATGCGGCCAGCACGGCAGCGGATACGACGGAACCGATCAGGAAGGGGAGGTTGACTCTGTAGGGACGGGGAAGCACGAAATTCAGATAGATCGCCGCGATGATGGCGAGGGCGATCGTGAAGTTGGCCAGGATGAATCCGGCGATCTGCGTGAGAATGTCAAACGGGATATCGGCCCAGACAATGATCATCGTGGCGCAGAAGATGTAGGTGCAGACACGTGTCTTGATACGGTCGTAATCCCACACACGATCCGGCCAGATGGCCTCAAAGAATTCCTGGATGACTCGAGCGTAGACCTCGGGCAAGGCCTGGAGCGTGCCCCATAGTGCGGCCAGGATGCAGACGTAGTAGACCCAGACGAGGGAAGGATGGATGTTGCTCCAGACGTGTGCCTGGTTTGTGAGGAGTCCCCAGCCTTCGAATTGCGCTTCGAGTGGGTAAAGGACCGCAGCGCCCGATACCATAAACGCGGCCGTGACGAAGAACAGGACGAGAGCGCCGAGGCCTACGTCCCACCGCAACGGCGTGGCCAGGGCTTTGAGACGGTTCGCTTCGGCAGGATCTTCGGGGAGATAGTCGATCGTTGCGGAGGCGAAAGCACGGTTTCGGATCTCGGCGATCTTTTCGTGACCGGCCAGGCCCCATCTGTGAATGCCCACCCAGTTGGCGTAGACCAGGTAGGACATCACGCTGCCACCCACGTAGCCGAACGTTGTGGACATCGTCAGATAGGGATGTCGGACTGCGTCCGGGGGTGCCCAATCCGGATAGGAGGGTAGATTGCCGACTGCAAGGGTGCCGGTCACCGTCCTGAGGAAATCGGGTTGGACGAGAAGCGTTCCCATGAGCGTGCCGACAACGAGGATGCAGCAGATGGCGATCTGTTGCTTCTCCAGCCGTTCGAACGACAACCGGACGCTCATCAGGATTGCTGCGGCAACGAATAGCGAGGTGATAATGTTCTCCCAAACGGGTTCTGATATGGATGTCGGGAGGATGTTCTGCAGGAGGAAGTGGAACAGGTCTCCGCAGGGTTTCGCGATCGGAACCCAACCGAGCGGAGCGCCGATCATTTCGGCACCGACGATGAGGAGGAGGAGCCAGCCACGGGGCCCGGGCAGCTTGACCAGGCGGTGACCGATGTACTCGCCACTGATGGCCGTGTATCGTCCGAACAAGTAGGTGACGAAGATGCCCTTGACGATGCAGCTTATCAGGACCAGCCACAAGAGGTCGTAGCCGGCCCAGGCGCCGGCTCGGACGACGACGATAGTTTCGCCCGCGCCGATGGAGAGGGATGCGACGATGGCCGCCGGTCCAAAGACCCCGAGCAGGCCGATGAACTTCCTCACCGACCAGGGCTGTGCGAAGACACCCGTTTGCTCCGGGATGTCGATTCTCTCCAAAGTGAGCCTCCTATGAATGGCCACTAAGGAACGACCTGAAAGGGTGTGTACCAAATAGAAACGGACACCGAGAAACCCGGTGTCCGCTGCGTTGGTCGGCCGATCCGTAGTGTCAGAGATCGATACCGCGTGACCTGGCGACCGTGAGACTGGCCTGCAATAACGATTCGTGATTTTCTCCAGCGTCGAGCCACCAGCCCTCGAGGCGGTCGTACATCATCTCGCCCCGCTCGATGTATGCATTGTTGACGTCGGTGATTTCAAGTTCTCCGCGCTGCGACGGCTCGAGGCCGTCGACGATTTCAAATACGTCAGACGGATACATATAGACGCCAATCACAGCTGTGTTCGTCGGTGGGACTTCGGGCTTTTCGATGATCCGCTTGATGCGATCGCCATCGGTTTCGGCGATGCCGTATTCCCAGGGGTGAGCGACTTCCTTGAGGAAAATCCGAGCACCTCTTTCTTGGTTCTCAAAGGCATCGACGCTCGGTTTGATGTTCCGTTCGAGGATGTTGTCGCCAAGGACCACGATCATCTTGTCGTCACCGACGAAACCACGACAGAGGCCGAGGGCTTCGGCGATGCCGCCATTGCCGGATTGATACGCGTAGTTAATCCGAGGGAGGCCGAAGTCCTCGCCGTTTCCGATAAGGTTCAAGAACTCCCCCGCAAAGTTGCCGTCGGTGAGGACGATGATGTCCGTGACACCTGCGTCGACGAGCATTTGGATGGGGTAGAAGACCATCGGCCGATCGAAGACGGGGAGGAGATGCTTGTTCGTGATGCGGGTCAGGGGTTGGAGTCGAGTTCCGAGCCCTCCCGCCAAGACGACACCTTTCATCCGGATGCCCTTTCGATTCTGCGATGAGGAATCAGTCCTTCAGACGGTTGGATACACCAACCTTATGTGAAGAACGACGGGGGTCAACTGCATAGAACATAGAACATTGAACATAGAATATAGAACATTGTATGTGGTATACACGCCCGATGGGCTTGACGTTCGGATCGGATGAGGCCTAACGTTGAGTAGAGTCGTTACCCTCAACCGCGAGGAAAGACGCTATGAAAACATTCAACTGGGTCACTGCGATCGTGATGTTGACTGCGGGTTCATCCCACGCCGGAATCGGCATCACGGGGAAAGGCGGGACACTCGGAGTGGGGGGCGAGGCGACATTCGGTGTGATCCCGATGGTCAATGTGCGTGGCGGATTGAACCTTTTGAATGTCGGCCTCAATCTGTCCGCTGGTGGTATCGACTACGATGCCGATCTCGAGCTGCTCTCTGCGCACGTCCTGGGCGATTTCCATCCGATACCGGAGAGAGGTTTTCGTCTGTCGGGCGGCATCATCTACAATGCGAACGACCTGCAAATGGTCAGCGAGGAGCTGACGACGACAGTAGAGGTCGGGGGCCAGCCCTATCCCGTCTCCGATGTCGGAACCCTGGCGAGTCAGGTTGATTTCAAAACGACCGTTCCCTACATCGGCCTCGGCTGGGGCAACGCCGCTGCGAGTCGCGTGGTGTTTTCGGTCGATCTGGGGGTGATGTTTCAAGGTTCACCGCAGGTGACTCCGCGCGCCACCGGGCCGATTGCGGACGATCCCGTGTTCCAGGAGAATCTCAGAAGAGAAGCGCAGGAACTCCAAGATGACATCGCGTGGTTCAAATACTATCCCGTTCTATCGATCGGGATCGGTTTCAAGATTACACCGTGACCTTTTCCCAACCCTGACCGAGTAGGGGGCAGGAGACTGTGAGCCGTCGAGATCTTTGCGATTTCGGCGGCCATTGTTTTGGGCAAAACGAAGGGCGAGTCTCGACGACAGACTCGCCCTTGCCCTGGCAAATGGCTCAAACTCACAGACCTGCTTAGCTGTCGTTGCCACCCATGATCATATGCCAACCGATTGCGAGGAGTGCCGTGTTTGCGCTCGCGCGTGAGAATCCCTCGGGGGGATAGCCGGCAATGTCGCCGCTCACGGTCCCGATGATGGCAAGGATGAGGGCAATCGCTGAAATCATGATGAGCGCTTTTGGGGCTGCTTCCATAGGTTCCTCCTTGGGGCAGGATTTGTGTGACGCATCCCCAGCTTCCCCAGCCCGTCGTGTGTCGTGTAGCCTACAAAGAGCTATAATCAAAAGGTGTGGAAAAAGAGAAAGGGCGACCCTACCCTTCCCGTGAGATAGTTGATTCACACAAAACCGGGTGAGAGGCCCGGTTGGGAAGGAGGATCGCCGTGAAGGAACATACGCATAGAGCCCCATTGAAGTCCATGCCGACGTGGGAGACGGTTGACGATTGGATCCGTGAAGAGATCCAGGGCCGGTTCCAGTCCATTCTGGAGGAGGAGGCGACCGCGTTCTTGGGCCGGTCGTGGTATGAGCGCCGAGCCGAGGTCGATAGCTCCAGGGGCTACAGGAACGGCTACGGCAAGCCCCGGCGTCTCTCGACGAGCTGCGGAACGATCAAGGTCCGGCGTCCCCGGGTTCGTGGTCTGGAAGAGCGGTTTGAAAGCCGCATCCTCCCCCTGTTCGCCCGGAGAACCAGGGCCATTGGAGATCTGCTTCCCGACCTTTATCTCCACGGTCTCTCCCAGGGCGACTTCGAGTTGTCTTTGCGTGCGCTGCTCGGTGATGGCGCGCCGCTTTCGCCGACCCATCACCGGCGCCACCCATTTCGCACAGGAGCCGAAAGGCAGTTTGGAACCACTGATGAACACGGATGAACACAGATAGGATCGGACCGGGGTGAGACCGTTTCAGCGAGACACGAACAGATCGAGGGGCACTGTTGGGGCCGGAGCGATGGTTGATGTGATAGGGCGGGAGATCTCGAGCGAAGTCGAATATTGTCAGGTCTGGCTCTGTAGACGGTTTATCGGAATGGATCGATCATTCCCGCCCTGACCAACCGCCATCTGGGTCTATCTGTGTTCATCGGTGGCTCCACGCTTTTTATCGCACGGAGACATAGCCCACGGATTCATTGTGGGCGATTGCGTCGGGAAAGTTGGTGTAGAGGTGATCGAGGATGGCGTCGATGTGATCCTGACACACGGTTGATTCGTAAGGGAATTCCCCGGTTTCGCGGAACTGCTGACCGTTGCGGTCGTGGAAGTCGCCCCGCCGATCGGTGAATTGACCCCAGTGACCCATCGTATACCGGACTTCCCTGTGTCCCTCGGCACTGTCCGCCCACGCCTGCGGGAAAAGATCGGCGAACGATGGCACGGAGTTGAGCCAGCTGCCGCAGGCGACAGTGTCGATGTCGGGTCGATTGCGCTTGGAGTCTTCGAGCATCCGGATGAGGGCGGCGGCGAACGCGTCCTTTTTCGATGTCAGCGGTGATTCGGGTGCGTAGGTGTTGAAGATGTGGATGTTGAGTCGTTCGCCGCCCCTGTAGTCGCACGACCAGCTCTCATATGGCCGGTCCTCCCGTGGTTCCTGGGGATCTCCTGTCGTGTCGACTTTCGCTTTGATGTCCGGCCAGAAGATCTCCAGGCCCTTCTCCTCGAGGGTGTTCGGGTCATCGATGTGTGCGTCGAAAACGTCGCGGAGACGATCGAGCAAAGCGGTCCATTCGGGAATGACGTCCCCTTTGGATGGATGGACGCCACCCGTGCTGAATCGGGTGTTGCGGAAGATGTTCACGCGATGGTTGAGCGCACCTTCGAAGTCGCTGGAACCTTCGAGGATGCGCTTTCGCGCGTACCAGAGACTTAGTACTCCTGTTCTCAAATACGGTGACGTATTCTAAGCAGACTTTGCCAAGGGCGTATCGTAGAACCTGAGTTTGTCGATCATCTCCGCGAGATCTGTTCGTGTGAACTTCCATTTGAAGGGTGTGGCGATACGTCCGTAGCGTTCCTGAAAACCGAGGATTCTTGCCTCAAGCTCTTCGAGCGATGCAAATTCGATAGGTGTCAGAGCCTTGCGTTTGAGGATCGAGAAGTAGATCTCGATCTGATTGAGCCAGCTTGCGTGGATCGGAAGGTGAACGGGGTGGATGTTTGGCCACTTCCCCTGGATACGGTCGATGCATGTTTGCCCTCGGTGCGAGGAGCCATTATCCACGATGAGGTAGACTTTCTTTGCCGAGCAATAGGGTTTCCGGCTCATGATCAGGCTCAGGAGCCGGTTGAAGGGCTCGATACCCGAAGAAGACTCACAGAGACCGAAGATTCGACCATTGTGCACGTCGAGAGCAGCCAGATAGGCCAGGGCTCCTTTCCGCTCGTATTCGTGTTTCAACGCGTGCCGCTCTGTTCGAGGCTGGCGGTAGGGTAACGTGCTTGCGAGCTCGTGCTTGAATACTGGTCTTTTCGTCGGCAGAAAGTACATATTCCCTCGGCCCTAAAGGCTTTCCTTGCCATTGGCGGTGATACAGATCAAGGACTCTACCTGCTTTGGTTTGGAAGTCCGGGTCCCGTGGGAAAATCCAGGAGCGATGATACCAAGGACGAATCGCGTCCTCGTTCAACCAGCGCCAGACAGTGGCGCCGCTGATCTTGGCAACGAAGCCCCTTTGCACTGCCTCGGCGGCAATCTCGGAACAGCTGAACCGCGAGAGCGGTATCCCGCTCTCGCTCGGTAGTTCACACGCCAGCGCCTTGATCTGAACGACCACCTGAGGGGGGAAAACCGGGCGGGCGCCCGGGACGAGATCTATCTTCGAGTCCCGAAAGACGCTCTTCGAAAAAGCGCTTACGCCATTTGCTTACGATCGGACGCGGAACATCCAACCGTTGGGCGATAATCTTGTTGGATAATCCCTCGGCGGCGAGAAGCACGATTTTCGATCGGATCACTTGATAATACGGTAACGTATATTGTCCAGCCATTCGCTCGAGGTCGACCCGTTCCTTCTCAGACAGTAGCACCACATAAGGCGAACGTCTTGGCATTGTTCTCCTCCTTTTGAAGGAGAACATAAGCTACAAATAATGTTCAGGACATACCCCTCAGCCCGAGCAGAAATCCATCGATCACGGGGTTGTCTCTGGTCAGCACGAGCCAGCGCTGATCGGACGCTCTACCGGAGCGGGCCTCTTGCGGAGCCCTTCCCCAGTGGAGCGCGAGCCTACTCCCGCAGCCGCCGAAACGTGATCCGCCTCCACCCAATCGTTCCGAACTCGGGATGCCGTAACGCCGACGTTCGAATGGGTAAGTTGGAAGGGAAACACGGCCGATTGTTTCGGGGCGCCGGACATCCAATCGACCTCTACTCCCGCCTCCCACGCCCGACCCAGGGTTTCCTGGTCGTGTTTGTGTTCGCGTGCCCCTTCGGCCAGGGAGGAAAGAATGATCGGGTGGGTCGGCGCTGACGGATGCGTCGCGGCCAGGGCTCCTAGCGACCGGCCTACCCCAATCTCCAGAAGGATCGGATCGTCGAGCGTCCAGACCGTGCGCAGGGGATCGACAGTCGTGTCGGCAGACTCGGGCATCGCGAGCCAACGGGTGGGATCATCTGCAGCGAACTCGAAGGGGTCCGGGCCCCCGGAAAGACCGTGGATCCTGACGGAGGGGGGACGCTGACTGACTTCCGCAAGGAGTCCTGCCAGTGAACTCTCTTCCTGCGGACACCCGGCGAGGGCCCGGCACGCATCTGCCAACGACACGACACCGGCCAAAGCCGCAGCGACGTGGAGACCCACGCCTCGCGAGACGAGCATTGAGGGCGAAACGCCGCGGTCGATCCACATACGGGCGAGTGAGTAGCCCAGGACAACTGTTGAAACATCGATGAGCGAGTCCGGGATCGGGGTTCGATCCTCGGGATCGGACGGATAGATTGTCGCCTCCAGATCGAGTCCCAGCGTGGCTTCAGCGCGTCAAACCCGTTCACAGCCTCCTCGCGGAACACCTTCTCATAGTCATAAAGCTCTCGTCCCACATTCGCCCGCACCATCCTCTGAGCCGTCAGGAGAAAGACCACGTTTCGTGAGCGTGCGGGGTCGGGGTCCGATCCAGGGCGCCCGCTCAGACCGACGATGACTTCATCCGTATTCTGACCGACGACGGCTATCCGGTACGGGAACTGATGCCTTCCCACCTGCAGAGTGTGGGCGACATCCTCCAGGCGAACCCCGCTCCCGTCTGCGAGATAGTCACCCAGTGTCCGCGACATCGCTCGCAGTGCCGACGGGGTCCTGGCCGACATCGTGATCAGATGCCATGTCCTTTCGGACGTCGGACGTGTGATCGACGGGGCCTCTTCCAGCACGACGTGAGCGTTCGTCCCACCGATGCCGAAAGAACTCACACAAGCACGTCGGCAATCTGCCGACCCCCACCGCCGGAGCTCGCGGTTGACGAAAAAGGGGCTGCGGTCGAAGTCGATGTGCGGGTTCGGCTCGCGGAAATGGAGGCTTGCCGGAATCTGGCCCTTCTGCAGGCAGAGGATCGCTTTGATCATGCCGGCCGCGCCGGCCGCGGTATCCGTGTGACCGATGTTGGACTTGACGGACCCCAGCGCACAGAACCCGGTCCGGTCCGTCGTCCGGCGGAAGGCGCGCGTCAGGGCCTCGACCTCGATGGGGTCGCCGAGGGTCGTCCCTGTCCCGTGTGCTTCGACATATCCTATTGTGTCGGCACTGACACCGGCCATCTCAAGCGCATCGACGATCACGTCCGTCTGGCCCTGAGGCGACGGAGCGGAAAAAAGCCGTGCGGGTGTCACCATCGTTGTTCACAGCCGACCCACGGATGACGGCTTCGATCGCGTCGTTCGATGCCAGCGCATCTTCCAGCCGCTTCAAGGCGAAAACCCCGAGACCACTCGATGGCACTGTCCCTGCGGCGCCTGCATCGAAAGCACGGCAATGGCCATCCGGAGAAAGGATGCCCCCCTTGGAGAACCAGTAACCCGAGTCCTGGGGATGGGCGATGGTTATTGCACCGGCCAGAGCAAGATCACACTCGCCGCCGATCAGGCTGCGACACGCCGCGTGTACGGCGACCAGTGCGGTCGAGCACGCCGTCTGGACGGTGATGGCCGGCCCCCTGAGGCCGAGATGATACGCGACGCGTGTTGTCAGATAGTCTTTTTCGTTTCCCGTGACCACCTTGAAGGCGCCCACGTTGTCAGCTGCTTGAGACTCGCCTACGCGCCCCCTCCAGAACGCGCTCTCTCCTTGACCGGCATAGATCCGATCCGTTCCCGACAACGGGCTGGATCGTAGCCCGCCCGCTCCAGGACTTCCCAGGCGGCTTCGAGGAAGCAGCGCTGCTGAGGGTCGACCACGACCGCTTCGTTCGGGGCGTATCCGAAGAAATCCGCGTCAAACAGCTCGGTATCCTCCAGGACACCACGTGTAGGTACGTAGTGGGTGCCCGCCCGCGGCTTCGGTGACAGTTGCGGCCTTGTCGAAAAGACCTCCGTGCCCGATTCGAGGATTTCCCAGAACGTCGCCGTGTCGGAGGCCCGCGGATATCTGAGGGCGATGCCGACGACGGCAACTTCCAATCCCGTCCTGTCAGTCACTTTGTCCCCCCACGGAACGGCGATTCTCACCGGCGCCCTGCAACCGTGCCAACCCGGACTGGCGAACGGAAACACCGTCGCCACGGACGATCTGGATTTCCGCTGTCTCCTTGAGCCAGTTCGCAAAGCTCCGCACCGTCGGCCGATCGAACATCGCCACGATTGGGAGCTCTCGATCAAGGACATCCTGCAGACGCGAGTGGAGCTGGAGAAGGCGAACGGAGGTGCCTCCGACGTCGAAGAAGCTGATGGTCACGCCCCCTGGGTCAGCAGGCAGGACGTCTCGCCAGGCATCCAGTATCTTCCGTTCCAGATCGTTGCGAGGAGGGTCCGCGGATTCGACTGGCGGGACTTCGAGACGATCCCGATCGATCTTCCCGTTCCGCGTTCGTGGCATTGCCTCGAGTGCAACCAGCCGACTCGGCCGCATGTAGGCAGGGAGGCGAGTCTCCAGGCGTCGCCGCAGCGAGTCAATCGATTCGGAATCGCTTTCGAGGACCACAAAGCCACAGAGCAGCTGCTGGCCGTCGCCTCGAACAACCATCACGGCGTCTCTGACCGCCGGATCACCCAGGAGCACGTGTTCAATCCCTGTCAACTCCACCCGGAATCCAGATAGTTGCACTTGATCGTCCTGCCGCCCGCCGTACTCGATACGTCCGTCCGGCAACCACCGGGCGAGATCGCCGGTTCGATATAGGCGATCGCCCTGGACGAACGGGTTCCTCACGAATTGGGCCTCCGTGAGTGTTTCCTGGTTCAAATAGCCATCTGCAATGCCACTCCCCGATAGACATAGCTCGCCAAAGACGCCGATGGGTGTGAGCATGCTTCGAGGGCCCAGGATGTGGGCACGGGTGTTAGGAATGGGTCTTCCGATCGTGACTCTGGTCTCCGGATCGATCGTCCCGAGTGTGGCGCAGACCGTAGCCTCCGAGGGGCCGTATGCGTTGATCAGTCTCCGATTGCGCCCCCATTTATCTGCGATCTCCGAAGTACAGGCTTCGCCAACGGACACGACCGTTTTCAAAGCAGGCAAACCGTCGGAAGAGAGTAGACGGAGCAGAGAGGGGGGCAAAGTCGCGACCGAGACTCGGTCCCGTTCCAACCCGGCGAGGAAATCGTCCAGGCAGAGTGGGGGACCTTTGTCCGCAAGGCAGAGCGTCGCGCCGGCAGCGAGGGCACCGAAGATTTCCGAGACAGATGCATCGAACGCGAGAGAGGCGAATTGCAAGACGCGGCTGCCGGGCTCGATCGGATAGGCTCTTGCGAGCGAGAAGGCGAGGTTCTGAAGTCCTCTATGCCTGAGAACGACCCCCTTGGGCATGCCGGTTGAACCGGAGGTATAGACGACGTAGGCGGGGTCGTCGAGCGAAACAGGAACGGGCCCCAACTCGCAGGGATCTTCGGGATCCTCGCCATCCACACAGATTGCCTCCGCACCGTTCCCGACAAGGGCAGCCTGATCGATAGTCGTGACAACCGCCTTCACGCCGGCGTCTCCCAACACGAACCGGACGCGTTCCGCAGGGTCCGAGACATCGACAGGGACGTAGGCACATCCGGCTTTCAGGATGCCCAGAATCGCAACGACAGCCTCGATCGAGTTCTGTAGAAGCAGACCGACCCGATCTCCGGGCTCCACCCCGTAAAGCGACAGGCGTTTAGCCGCGTAACTCGACCGGATCCTCATCTCCCGGTAAGTCAAGCTCTCACGCCCGCTTCGAACGGCCACACGTGCCGGGTGTGTGGTCGCCAGCCTCTCGATAATCGTGTGGACAGGCTCGGTCGTCCCCCACGAAAGGGAAGTATCGTTGAAGCGGTTGAGGAGCATCTTCTGCTCAACCTCGGACAGCATGGACAGGTCCGCTAGTGCTACCTGCGGGTCTTCCATCGCAGAGGCCAGCACGCGCTCGAAGTGGCTGCGGAATCGTTCGGCGGTTGTCTGGTGGAAGAGCGACACCGCATAACGGATTTCGTAGACTGTATCGTCAGGGCTGAACACCAGCTCCAGGTCATAGCCGGCCGGGACCCCTTCAGAGCACGATCCACCCACCAGCGCCGATTGGAAAGCCGTGTCGAACCCGTGGGCACGACTCAAATCCTGCTGACATCCGATATCATCGAGAATACTGTCTAGAGGAAGGGCGTTGTGTTTGACCAGGTGGCATGTGTTTGCGACATCCTCCACAAACCGAAGGAATGACTTGTCGCCCTGGGCGAGGCAGCGGACGGGTAGGTCTTGGCCAGGTTCGCCAGGCACGGACCGCCACCCCACCACCAGATCCTCTTGTCCCGCGTATCGCGAGAGTACAACAGCATAGGCCGCCAAAACGAAGGCGCGAGGGTTCACCCCGTACCTCTCACAGACCGAACCCAAGCTGTTCGACCCCCTCGAATCGAGATGACCGGCGAGAGCCTGTTGTTCGAATGAGACGATCGGCGGTCGAGGGTTGTCGGCCGGAAGGTTCAGGACCGGAATCCCGTCAGGGAAGCATTTCTCCCAAAACACGTTCTCCGCGGTCGTCGAGACAGCCTTGAAAAGAGGTCGAACTCGATCTATCTCCGCGTGCTGGACATAGTCGGACAGGACGGCAGCAGCCAGGGTACCGGCGGAGTATGAAATCTTGTTGGGTACCAGCGTCACCTCTAGCAAGAACGCCCGATCTTCACCGCACGATCTCAGTGAGACCTCGATCCGACTGTCTTTTGTGGAAGCTCCATCCCTTTCCGAGACGAAGCGGCAAGCCTGCTCTATTTCACCTTCTGGAGTACCCAGACGCTCGACCACACGCGCAAAGGACTGTTCGATCGTGGCGCGATCGATCTCTCCCGTCAGCGCATATGCCCGGCGAATCGGCAGCACTGGGATACCGTCTCCGGTCCTCTGTTCCGGCGAGTTCGTCATTCACGCATCGCCAGTCGTCGCGTCGACGATCTCGTCCTCGATCCGGCATGCTTCAGAGATGATCATGTCGTATAGACCGCGGACGAACTCAGGGCTCAGATTCTGAGATTCTCCTATCCGGGCGCACTTGGACTTCACGACTTCCACACGATTGGGCTGCATCATCGGGACGTCATTGGCGCGTTTGAATTGGGCCACGCCCCGGCATATGTCCAGACGTCTTGCAACCAGGCCGACGAGCTCTTCGTCGATGGAGTCCAACTCTTCACGAAATCCTTCGAGTTCATTCACGATGACCTCCAAACGTTCGGTATGACGATCCGACCCGACGGGGTCCGACCCTTCGATCTCGAACAACCCCTCCTGGAACCTGCCGTATACCGTCACGATAATCGCCCGGATTAGCGCTTCCACTTTGAGAAGCATTTCCTGGTATTCGGACTCGGGATCCGAGAGACTGACGATTGCGCCGCCACATCCCATCGTGATAAGGTCTCCGTGGAGGACCGCGGTCCGAATCACGATGCTCAAGTCGACGGCTCCGTCGAACCCGAGGTATCCGAGTGCCCCCGAGTATGGTCCTCTTGGCCTCCGCTCCAGCTGGTCCAGGATCTCCATGGTTCTGAGCTTTGGTGCACCTGTCATCGACCCTCCCGGAAATGCGGCCTTGATGCAGTCGACCGGGTGGACATCATGCTTTAGCTGTCCGACAACAGTGCTGACCAGCTGATGGACCGTCTGATACGTTTCCACATCCATCATCTTGGGCACGTCCACAGATCCGACCTCACACACACGGCCGAGGTCGTTGCGGAGGAGATCGACGATCATCAGGTTTTCAGCGCGATCTTTCGTGCTCATTCCAAGTGCGAGCCTCAGGTCCTCATCTTCTTGAGCATCCTGCCCGCGCCTGCTGGTTCCCTTGATCGGTTTGGACTCGACGCAACCGTCGCGGTCGATCTTCAGGAATCGCTCTGGGGATGAGCTGAGGACCGAATATTCACCGATCTTCAAGTAGCACGCATACGGAGCCGGATTGATACGACGCATAACCTGATAGAGTGCGAGGGGGTCCACGTCTACTGCGGTCGACACTTCGTTCGTCAGGCAGATTTCGTAGCTCTCTCCCCGATGGATTTCATCGAGGCAGTGCTTGATGTCGGCCAGGTATTCCTTCCGCGATCTGTTTAGCTTGAACCGGGTTTTCGCGGTCGGATCCGGCACTGCAGATGTCGGCGCCTTCTGGGGGAACGACCTGAGTTCTGCGGTTACCCAGTCGAACCATCGATTGGCGCAGGCCTCGTCGTCCTCGGCACCCATAGTGACCAGATACACACACGCGTCCTGGTGGTCGAACGCAAGGAAGCGGCCCGCAAGGATGAAGGCGGCATCCGGCAGCCGGGACGTGTGGGCCTCTTCGGCCCCGCACACCTTCTTGAGTTCATACCCGAAATAGCCGACAAACCCTCCCGCAAAAGGAACGGGCAGATCCGGACACGCTACTCGTCGGGCATCCAGCTCATCCCGCAAAAAATCGAAGACATCCCTGTCTAGGTATCTGCGCTCGCCTCCAGCCTCCGTGACCACGAGTGTGTTTGTGTGTGCTCGATACTCCACTGACATTCCTTGATCGCCGGAATCGTCCCCCATAAAGGAGAAGCGTGAGAGTCCCTCCTCCACCCGACTGCTGTCCAGCCAGAAGGACCGCGTGCTGCCGCCGAAGAGATTGGAAAACACCGCATGACCGTCGGGAAGGAAGTCAAGCTTCCTGAACCGAACGCACGGCCGCCGGCCAGTTTTGGGCTTTCGAGCACGACCGTTCACGATTCGGAACGATGGATGTTCAACCGAGCCGACACGACGCGTCGAAGACTCGCGTTCGGTGATTTTCCGGAAGTTTCGTATCAGACGCGCACCGAACTCGGTCCCGATGGACTCCGGATGGAACTGGAGCCCCCAGAGCTTTCTGGCGCGGTGCCGAAGCCCCATCACGCATCCATCGGTGGTCCAGGCGATCCTTTCGAGGCAATCTGGTAGGCCCTCGGAAACGATCAGAGAGTGATACCTCACGGCAGAGAACCCGGGTGGGATCCCTTCAAACAGGTCGGAGCCATCGTGGCAAATCGAACTATGCCGACCGTGCATGACCTCGGGTGCCTGGATCACCCGAGCGCCGTAGACTTCACCGAGCCCTTGATGCCCGAGGCAAACACCCAATGTCGGACGGTTGACCTTTCGGAGAACTTCCGCGCACACCCCAAAGTCTCTGTGGTTCTTCGGTCTACCCGGGCCGGGCGAAATGACCACGTTTTCGAACGACAGCCGGGAGAGTGCTGGCCAGTCCAATGCGTTGTTCGTAACGACGAGGGGTTCCTCACCGTTCACTTCGGCAAGCACCTGAAAAAGGTTGTAAGTGAACGAGTCGTAGTTGTCGATCAGGAGCGTGCGCATGCATTCCTGTCTTGGCGCCTTCGGGTCGCGGAAGGACAAACTCGACTCTCAATGAGCTGGGTGAGACCGGCGGATTCCGCTCTCATCGGTGCTCGCCTCAGTCGTCATCAGCAGATCCCTTGCAAGCGTCAACGATCAGAGAGGAAACCGACTCTGCAAACGCCCAGGGATCCTCCACACGCTCCCCCTCGACTTGGACGGCCTGCTCGTAGAGCAGCCTGCAACAGTTCGCCACCCGGGGATCGTCCGGGGCTCGATCGAACAGCGCCTGGACAGCTTGAACGACCGCGTGTTCCAGATTGATTTCCAGGATCTTCCGCGCCCGGAACACGGACTGGTTCGCCTCCCGCATCAGGCGTTCCATGTTCAGGCTGTGACCGATCTCTGCGCTCGCCAGGCAAACCGGACTCTGTGTGAGGCGGGTGGACGCACGAACGTCGTCCATTTTTTCTCCCAAGCAGGTTTTCATGTATTCCAAGAGGCCTTCCTCGGTGTCCGGCTCGTCGGGAGACTCGTCTTGGTCGTCTTTCGAGAGGTCGATACTGTTCACACGGGAGATCGACTTCAAGGGCTTCCCTTGATACTCCGTCAGGCTTTGGGTCAGGAACTCGTCGACTTTGTCTACGAATAACAGAACCTCGTAGCCTTTCTCCCTTACACCCTCCAGCTGGGGAGACTTCTCGATCGCCTCCCTGCTGGGTCCGGTGGCGAAAAGGATCTCTTCCTGATCCTCCGGCATACGTGCCACATACTCTGAGAGCGTCGTGGACTCTGTGCCTGCGCTCAACACCCCGAATACAAGCAGATCCTGAAGCTTCTCGACGTTATCGGGATCGCTGAATATCCCCCCCTTGATCGACTTCCCGAACTCCGCCCAAAGCGCCTCATACAGGCCGCGGTCGTTCTTCAAAATCGAACGGAAGGCGCTCAGAATCTTTCGCTCCGCATATCCTACAATCCGCTTCAACTGTCGTCCGTGTTGAAGTGTCTCTCGGGAAATGTTCAACGGGAGGTCCGGAGAGTCGATGACGCCTTGCATAAACGACAGATACTCGGGGAAGCCCTGACAGGACTCCATCACCAGAACCCGGTTCGAGAAAAGCCTGACACCGCTCTCCGTTGCGCTCGTATACAGGTCATAGGGCGCATGTGACGGGATGAAAAGCAAGCCCGACACCACGACCGTCCCTTCCCCCTTAAAGTGAATCGTCTCCGCGGGCTCGTAGTAGTCGTTGAAGCTGTCCCGGTAGAACGAGGCGTAATCTTCGTCGGTCAGACCGGAGCTGTCTTCCTCCCAAAGGGGCTTGATCGAGTTGAGCGTCTTCTGTTCGATGACCGAGAATTCCGCTTCGTCATGGTGACTCCCCTCGGAGGCGGGCTTTTGGGTCTCGAAATCCATTCGAATCGGATACTGGACAAAGTTGCTGTAGTGCTGTACGTGCTTCTGGATGACGAATTGATCCAGGAAGGTGTCGAAAGATTCGTCTTCCGTGTTCTCTCTGAGTCGAAGGACGATCCGGGTCCCACGGTCGCACATGGGTATTTCGCTGATCTCGAACGTACCTTCGCCCTCCGATTCCCAGCATACGCCCAGCTCGGCGTGCGGATGTTTCGTGGACACGGACAGTTGGTCTGCAACCATAAACGCGGAGTAGAACCCGACCCCGAACTGCCCGATCAGAGTCTCATCGGAACCGCCCTCGCGAAGAGACTCCACAAACGCCAGAGATCCCGACTTCGCGATCGTTCCGAGGTTCTCCATCACGTCGTCGTACGTCATCCCGATCCCGTTGTCAGAAATCGTCAGTGTGCGGGCCTCCCGGTCGATCTCGATGCGGATCGAGAGATCGGTGTCTTGCCCCAGAATGTCCGGTTCCGTCAGCGCCAGGATCCTAAGTCTGTCCAGTGCGTCCGATGCGTTTGCAATCAGCTCGCGCATAAAAATCTCCTTCTGCGTGTAGAGCGAGTTGACCACAAGCTTGAGCAGCTGTTTGACTTCGGCCTGGAAATCCATCGTTTTCATAGAGTTGTCTCCTTCTCCAGCTAAGACTCTCGATCAGAACGGCTTCGATGGGGGTGTCTGGCCAACCCCCAAAAACGGATGCCGCTCAATGGCTCCACATCCTCCGTCTCTACCACAAAACCGTGACGGGAGTAGAAGCTGATGTTTTGGGACTGGTCTGTCTCCAGGTAACAGGGGATGCAGTCCCGGTCGGACCGGTGAAGCACCGGCTCGATCAACGCACTCCCGATACCACGCGACTGCGAACTTGGATCGACGCCGAGGATCATCAGATACCAGTGCGGATCCAGAACCTTGCGCTCCCTCACCGATTGCAGATAGCCGTGGTATCCGAACATCCGATCTGTCGTCTCCGCTCCGAGATCCGATGAAAGACCGGACAGCCCGGACACCTCCCAATACTCCGGATTGGGCAGATACGACGGGGGCAACCAAAGAGCCACACCGAGTATCTTGCCTGTGGTGGTCCACGCCTCACCTGACAAGAGTATGTATGCCGTAAATGCTCGGTATGCAGGGATCAGACGCGATTCCCGATCCTCGTCATCTGGCACCAGATACCGACACACCGGAGATGCCGTGAACGACCGGGCCAGGACCGCCGAAGCACCGTCGATCTGCGACGACAACAGCGGAGTCGGGGAAGCGGAGAGATCGTGCGCTGCTGAATGTATCCGCTCAGTCACAAGCTCCCGATTCCTCCCCGTGCGACAGCCGTTTCCCCATCCAGGCGATCGCATCGGGCGTCCAGTCCCAGAAACGGATGTTCGCGATCGGGCTGTCTGTGACGAGGGCAGCCTTTATCCCCTGTCCGACGTCAATCTCTCGGAAGTACCAGCCTTCTGCTTCGCCGTGCCCCTCTACACTCGTGGATCGTTCAGACGAGATGGGCACCTCAAAAGACGAAAGAGGGTGATAGAGCCCTTTACCGATCGCCTTGACATAGGCCTCCTTCAACGTCCACATGCGGAAGAACAGATCATAGCGCCCCTCAGCTGCGTGTTCCCTGAACCGTTGAGATTCTCCCAGGGCGAAGTAGTGCTCGACAATGGAGCGGACGTCTACGCGGGTATCGACCGTCTCCACGTCGATCCCCAAACGAGTGCGACGGCTGAAGCCGATGAGGGAGGTCTCACCCGACTGAGTGGCGTTAAACCGCAAATCGCCGTAGTCACCTTGATTCCGGATTTCCGGCTTTCCGAATCCCCCTGTTTCGAACGCCACGGATTCCGGCCCCAGGCCTGTATAGATCGAAATCGTACACTTCAGAAACGCCCTTGAAAGACGTGACCGTCGACGATGTCGGTCGAACCGGTACCGCATCGCTCTTGCGATCTCCTCATCTGACAGAATCGAGATGAGGTCGCTCGACGCAGAATCGGGTAGTTGCAGCGGTGCTCTCCAAACGTGTACTTCGCCGGGCGACAAGCCCGGGGCCATACGTGGCACCGGGCGCCACGCGTTCGATTTATCCACTTTGCGCCCGTTTTCAGGAGATCACTCCCGGATGGCTTCGAGAGGCCGATCCCGGACCCCAAGGAATCGACGAAAGTCTGTGTTCACCGACATGCCTGCCGCAAAGATGGCGGCACTCGCGCCACACACCGGGTAGATCAATCCGACGTCGTTGTCGACCCAGTCTCCCATAACCCCCGTGACCGCAATGGCGACCGGCGACAAAGCGTTTGATGCTGTCCCCATGAGGCCGAAGATCCGCCCCCTGATGGCTGACGGGATCGAACGCTGCAACTCGGTGGTCAGGGTGAGGCTGACCATCCCGCCCATCGCCCCCAGAACGGTCAGACCGCACAGAGCGGGCAAGGCTCCGCCAACGGTCACTAGAAGACCCATCCCCGTGGCTTGCAGAAACAGCAGGAGAAGGACGACGTTCGCCCTTGCCCCTTCCGGGACGAACTTCGCACCGGCCACCACATAGCCCACTGTCGCACCCAGACCGTTCGCCGTAACCAAGAATCCATACCACTCGGCCCCCAGTCCCAGGAAGTCCTCGACGTAAAATGGCAGAAGCATCACAATCGGCCAGACGAAGAAGTTCAGGGAAAGGGCGACGACGATGACTGCTTTCAGACATTTGTCCTCGCGGATCATCCTGACACCCTCAAGGCCTTCTCGCCAGAAAACCCGTAGGCGGTCGGACCAACCCTCGAGGCCGTCAGGGAGGGTCTGCTTCGTGCGGATCATCATTGCACTCAAGGCAGAGTAGACGTAGCTGATGGCGTTAAGTGCGAAGAGAGTCGTTGCGCCGAGAACACTGAACACGACGCCACCAACGCTCTGACCGGCTGACTTCGCAACGAACGAAGAGCCCTGATTAAACCCATTGGCTTTTTCGAGACTTTCGTCGGAGACCAGATCCGGCACGATTGCGGCCGTCGCCGCCCCGTAGAATGCGCCCACGACTGAAATGATGAGTGAGGTAGCGAGCCCCGCGACAATGACCACGTTCCCGGAATCCCCCTGCATGGAAACGATGCCGACGAGCATCAGTACGGCAAGAGCTTTGGCCAGATCACCTATCACGATCGTTCGCTTTCGCGAATATCGATCGGCGACGATCCCGCCCAGTGGGCCCAGGATTAGTGAGGGTAAAGCCGACGACATCATGAACAGCCCCACGATCGTACTGGATTCCGTCGTGTGCTTCGCCCAGAGCACCAGGGCAATCGTGAAAGCATTCGACCCAAGCCGGCTAATGAATCGACCCTGGAGCAACAGCAGGAAATCACGACTCATTGGATCTCGCGACGTGGATCATAAGTCGCCAGCCATGCCAAGACTTCCCTGCTGTTCTTGTCCACATCCTCGATGTAGCTATCGCTGACACCCGACTTTTCCAAAAACGCATCGAACTCAGTCTTCAGCGCGTCTCTGTCGGACCGGATGCAGGCCACAACACAACCAAGAAGTGTCCGCTGGACCTCCTGCCCCTTTGGCGAATCGCCCAAACCTCGAATGAGTGTTGCGGACATGCCCGACTCCTGTGTCACTGTCCGCCAGAAACCCAGGTTGAACAGCTTAAAATTGGCGGTGGCGAACTCGTCAAGAACCGATGGGGCGACGGAGAGCGACCGATAGAGCATTGAAACCGAACGGAATACGGTGTGTGGAACCAACTGCAGAAAGCACATGAGCTCGTCGTGGCGGGACAAGCTCTCGAGCATTCGGATCTTCATGCCCGTGTAAAGACGCCTCGCGAACGCAACGGCTTGTTCGGAGTTGGACCCAATGGGAATAAGTAGGACGTTTTCGTAGTCCCAGGATTGTGGTTGGCAAAGCGGGTTCGACGAGCAGACACTCGCACCTGACTCATCCAGATCTGTCAGGTAACCCTCGAGCGGTGCTTTTACGGAGCTGTTTTCCACGATGATCAGAGAACTGGTACGTTCGTGCCTCAGGACTTCCGCGTAGACGGCGTCAAGAGCTTCTTCCGGGAAGACGCTTATGTAAAGGGCGTCATATACCTCGAGAAGGTCGTTCAACGAGGCCGAGTTATGACACTCGGGGTCGCTGATCATAATTGAGTCCCCTTGATGCTCGAGGAGACGGCGAACTACGGATCCAATAGCCCCACTCCCCCCCACGATCCCTACTCTTGCCATTCGCAAAACCCCCAACACACGCCCGGGTCAAATTCGAATCACGTGCTGTCCGTCGTCTCGCTCGACAAACTTGAGCTATGACTCGGCTCGTTGCAACGTTTGCATGTTATCAAAGCCTGCCGTTTGCCCAAACACACCCAATCTAGTTTCCAGTAAGTGCCTTACTATTCGCTCGCGGCGTTGCGTTGATCTGAAATCTGCTTATTCTAATTTCTGACAGGGGCATTCCACGCCAGCGTCCTTTCGGATGTTCGGCGAGGTATGGAGGTCGAGTCAAGAGGTGTGTAAATAGATCAGGCGGCCAGCTTCTTCCCGGAGTCGATTGTGGTCATAGTTTGGTTGTGCTGTGCATAAACAACGTGTAACAGATGGGGTGCATTGAGTCGCCGGAAGCGTTTCTCGGCGACCATCAGTGTTCGCCAGATGAGAGCGCTTGCCGAGACGACCTTCTTGTAGCGTTTGGCGGCGTTGGTTCGTAACCGCACGGATGCAAAGGGGCTCTCGACGATGTTGGTCGTTCTCAGGTGGCGCCAGTGTTCTTCTGGGAAATCGAAGAAGGTGAGCATCCTATCCCAATCCCGTTCGAGTGTTGCCACCGCCTTCGGGAACTCGTTGCGATATCGTGCGACGAACTGCTTGCGCAGCTTCTCCGCATCCTGACGCGTGCTGGCATAGGGAATCTGGACGAGCAGTGCACGAGCTTGAGGCTGCTGACGTTTGTGGATCTGGTCCGGGACGTTGAGAATCTTGTGGTTCCAGCACCGCTGCTGACGGGTGTGCGGCCAGACCTGATCGACGGCAGACCAGATGCCCATATTGCCATCGGCCGCCATCAGAATGGGGTGATCCAAGCCGCGATCCCGTAGGTCTCTAAGGACAGCCAGCCAGGACTCGGTCGACTCGCGATACCCAGGCACCAGGCCCAGAACCTCTTTGCGGCCGTCACTCATGGCGCCGATCACGACAAGCAGACACGCCTTATCTTTCTCAAGTCCGGCTTTGACGTAGATCCCATCGGCCCAGGCATACACGAGCTCACGATCGTCCAGGCGTCGTTCCTGCCAGGTCTGGTAATCAACCTCCCATTGACCGCGGAGGCGAGCAATCGACGAGGGGGAGAGCGGAGCCCCATCACCGAGAAGCCCTCGCAGGGCCAACTCGAAGTCGCCCTGAGACAGACCGTGGAGATAGAGCTCCGGGAGCAGTTCCCCCACCTCTCTCGTGCGCCGAGCGAACAACGGCAGAATCCTGCTCTCGAAGCGCTCCTCCAAACCGCGAACACGGGGCCGCTTGATCTGGATCGTGCCGCAAGAGGTCGACAATCGCCGCAGCTTCCCATAGCCGTTGCGATAACCGGATCCTGCATCTACGGCTTCTTTGCGCTCATACCACCCGCGTCCGAGGAACTGGGTCACTTCCTCCTCAACGATGGACTGAATGCGAACCTCGATTTCCTTACGCAACCACCCCTCAAGGGTTTCCCACGTCGGCATGGACAACGAGGGGGACTTCGACTTATGTTTTCCCACGGCGATCCTCCTTCCCACCGGGCCTGTGAACCC
The DNA here is from genome assembly GCA_965198115.1 of Candidatus Latescibacterota bacterium. Lineage (GTDB taxonomy): Bacteria > Latescibacterota > UBA2968 > UBA2968 > UBA2968 > UBA6620. The sequence continues at coordinate 7,119,178 of OZ240241.1, forward strand.
GGTATTTCGTGGATATTGTTATCTCACGGGAAGTGTAGGGTCGCCTTTTCTATTTTTCCACACCTATTGATTGTAGCTCTCTCCAAAAATCTCATCCATCAATGCCCGAACGCGATGGACGTTTTCATCACCAATCTGCATGAAGATAGAAGCAGTGTCGGCAAGGAGATCGCGGGCAACTGTTAGGCGGTCTCGAAGATACGTGAGGTAGCTGTGGATACCATAACGCCAAGTATCGCGGAAGGCTTTGACCTGCTCCGGTTCTCGGGTGATGTGGTCAACCCGACCGTCTTTCACATCCCGACTAGTGGTCGACCACTGAAAGTTGCTGTTGAACTTGATCCCGTACGGTGGGTCAACGAAGATACACTGTACCTTTCCCCGCAACCCTTCACGTTCCGCAAGGCTTGCCATAACCTGTAACGAATCACCCAGGATCATGCGGTTGGACCAGTTCTGGTCGTGCTGGTAGAACTCGGTTCTGTCAACTCCCTTGGGAATACCGTTGAAGTCGGCGAAGAGGTTGGCCTGTGCTCCGGGGGGTCTCCGCTTGTGTTTCTTCCGTCTGCCGAAGGAGATCGTCGATCAACACCTTCGGATGAACCTTTTCCTGGATGTAGAGCGGCGGGGCGTGGACGACGAGGTCGCTCCAGTCCTGCTCATCCTTCCCACGCCAGACGAACTGGGGGTCGAGATCGGTGTTCCGTGGATACTTCACCGGCCGTGGCTCGGTATCGTCTGGTCGGAGCACGGACTGATGCTCGGCGGAGGGGATGTTCCTCCGCTTGGCCTCGTCGTGCGTGATCGTTTCGACGGTCTTGCGAGTGCCGCGCCTCTTGGCCATAGCCTAGCTGTCCTCAGTCACCGAATGTGCGGTCGCGGTGTCGATTATCTTGTCGAACTTGTCTCCGACCTTCGCCGCAAAGTCGGTCTCGATCTCGTAGACCTCGGTGAACTCGGCGAAGGCCCAGTGTCCATACGTCTTGAGATTATTCACGCCGTGTACCCAGTAGGTATCCATCGTGGACTTCTTTCCCTTCGCGTCCTCGCGCCGGTAGCCCTTGATCTCGACGATCAGGCGCAGCAGGTCGTCCGAGCCGTGGCCGTCGTCCACCAAGACGATGAAGTCAGGCAGATACTTTCGAACATCGGAGCCGTAGCGATACGGCACTTCGAGACCCAAGTTGTGGTTCTTCGTGTAGGCCACGACCTTCGGATGCGACTCGGCGACACGGCAGAACTCGGCTTCCCAGTCGCTGTCGAGCACCACCCAGTTGACGTGGTTCTTGGGCGCTGGACCACTGGTGTCCCAGCGGTCCGCGCGGGACGTGTTGAATCTGACGTGGGCCGTGGAGCCGGTGGGATTGTAGGGGTCGAGCAGGGCTTTGATGGGGCGGTGGTCTTCCAGCGCGTTGGTGATGCCGGCGGTGATGCGGGTGCACGCCATATCGGCCAGCTCCTGATACATCAGCTGGGCAGGATAAGTGCCGCCCTTGCAGACGAGACAGGTGTCGAGCCACTGCTTCGTGATGCGTTTGAGCTGGCCGAACAGATAGAGCTTCGGCTCTTCCCCCGGATCGCGCCATTTCGTGTAGAGCAGGCGCTGGGTGACGTGGAACAGCAGCGTGGACGGCCGCATGTCTCCTAGATGCTCCAGGTTCAGGTCCACGCCTTCGCCGATGATGCCCGCATTCCGTGTAATGGACGGGCCAACCAGATCGGGGCTGAGTTCGAGAATGGAATCGGCACTGAAGGTGGCCGTGAGGCGCTCCTCGGGCAGTTCGACGCGGTAGCCTTCGACGCGAGGGAACTGGATTTCGAGGGCGTCTCGCTCCGGGCGCATGGCTTTGACCTGAACCGTCTCACGCGGCGGCTGCGGCGGGGCGATAACGGGCTTGGCCGTGAAGTCGAAGGGAATGCCGAAGATGTCTGCGTATTCGACGTTGAAGAGATTTTCGTCATTGAGGTCGTAGGATTGGCGGCGCAGCGCACGTCCGATAACCTGTTCGCAGAGGAGCTGGGTGCCAAAAGCGCGGATGCCGAGGACGTGGGTGACGGTGTTCGCATCCCAGCCTTCCGTCAGCATGGACACGGAGACGACACAGCGGATGGAGCCGCCGAGTTGTCCGTGCTTGCCCACGGTGTTCGTGACCTCACGCAGCAACTCCTGATCGCTGATGTTCTCCCCGGCACGGGCATCCCCGGTGCGTTCGATGATCTCGCGGCGGAAACGTGCAATCTCGTCGGCGGCCATGCCACGAAACTTGTCGTCGAGGGCGTCGCCGGCTTCTAGCTGCTCACTGTCGATCAGCAACGTGTTCGGACGAGCGAGCGGATTCCCCGTGGTTTCGTCGAAATTGCGGAAGAGTGCCAGGCGACCGTTTTCCAGTGCGGTGGTCCCGTCGGCGTTCTTGCGTTGAAAACCGGAGATGAAATCATAGACGAGCTTCGAGATGGCGGTGTTCTGGCAGACGATGATGAAGCAGGGTGGCACACGAATGCCCCCTGTCTTCCACAGCTTGAAGGTCTTCTCGTAATGCCCGTAGAGCGCCTCAAGAGCGGTTTGCAGTCGGGGAGGCAGTTTGAGGGGATCAAGCTCTCCGCCCTGGCCGCGCCCCTTCTTGGGCATCTCCTTGCGGATATTCTCCCAGAGGTTGCGATAAACGGGCATTTCGTCGCCGGGGATGTTCTGAGCCACCGGGACGCGCGGCAGTTTCACGATGCCGCACTCGATGGCGTCCATCAGCGAGAAGTCGCTCATCGTCCACGGGAAGAGCGTTCCCTCGGCATAGCCGGATCCGCGCAGGAAGAAGGGCGTGGCGGACAGATCGATCACACGAGAGCGGCCGAGCTTACGATTCACGGCTTCGAGACCCGAGATCCAGAGGCGCCGCTTCGTTGTTCTTTTCGGCCAATTTTTTGTCATCGCCCTTCAGATGCGCATCGTCCGGCTCCGGTGGCTTCTCGCGGTAGCAATGGTGCGCCTCGTCGTTGAGCACGAGGATGTTCTTGATACCCATCAGATCAGGCATGACACGCTGGAGCATCTGCCCTTCAGTTTCAGTGGTGTTCAGCTCGTCGCCGGTGCGGCCCTTGAGCAACGCGCGTCCGCCGGCAGACAGCTCGATGCGCTCGCGTAACTTGAAGGCGTGGTAGTTGGTGATGACGATCTTGGCGCGGTTCACGTCGTCGAGCAGGTCGTGCGGCACGAGTTCGCGGCTGGCGTAGTAGCTGTCCGGGTCGTTCGGCTGGAGGACGCGGAGCCGATTCTTGATGGTCAGGCCTGGAGCGACGACCAGGAAGCCTCGGGTGAAGTGTTTGCTGGCGGGATGGCGGACCGCGTTGACCGTTTGCCAGGCGATCAGCATGGCCATGACAGTTGTCTTGCCAGCCCCGGTGGCCAGTTTCAGCGCAAGGCGCATCAATTCGGGATTGGCGTCCTTGTTGGCTCTGGCCAAGTGGTCGAGCAATCGTTTGCCGCCCTTGAAGTGCGGCGCGACCTCGGTCAGCCAAATCGCGCTCTCGACGGCTTCTACCTACAAAAGAACGGGCGGATGCGGCCCCTTGTTGCAAGGTACTGACGTTCTCCAGTTCGAAATAGCCAGTATCCACCCCCCAGATATCGTGCTCCGTTTCGCCTACTACCAAGCGGTCCCGTTCAACTTTGTTGTAACTGAAACGAGCGTTGAGGTTCAGCAATGGCCTGTTTTCAGGGTTCCCAAGTTCTGTCCTCAACCGAGGTGTCGGCTGGATCGAGATACGCACCGCCGCCGGTGGTCGTGCGAGCCGTGTAATTCTTATCCAAACCAACATAACTCAACTCGAGGCGCTGGCCGTCGTCAACATTGTAGACGCTTTTTAACAACAAATTAGCGTCTGTCGCCCCGGTCGAGCCCAAAAGTGCCTGCAAGTGATTAGCGACAATTAGAACTCCCACCCTCATAGCCTCTCTGTCCTTGATCTTCCCGCCGTCCGAAATCGGTCCCGAGACGTAGATCCCTCTCTCACGTCGATGCGTGTAGACCCCTTTCTGGGTGCGATGTTCGTAGTGTGAGACGTTCGGGGTGGTTTGATTATGGGCTCTGAGCGGGCTTAACTTTGCCCTTCTGTGCGGGTTTTCGAGGACCTCGACGAGGTTCCGAACCCAGAGGACGTCAAGACCGATCCTTGAGCCCGGTCCAGACTGCGGGATACCTCGCAGATCAAGTTACCGACCTCCGCAAGGAGCGAAGCGTCGCGAGAGCCACTACCTCATCAATTGGGCAATGTGACGCATGCTTTTCATCAGTGATGTCGTCAACAACTGCTGATACGGGGCTTCGGGAGCTTTTTCCGCATAGAGCCTCCACGGGTCATACTGACCTTGATATACCTAAATAGTACCGTAAATTTAAGAAATAAATTCACTCCTATTGAGTATAAGGGATATACCTATCCTGGAAGTCGACCTCCCACTTCCCTCGAAGACGAGCGATCGAGGTCGGCGAAAGCGGCGCGCCATCACCGAGCAGCGCACGCAAAGACAACTCGAAGTCGCCCTGGGAGAGACCGTGGAGATAAAGGTCGGGAAGCAGATCTCCAATGGCCCTGGTTCTCCGGGCGAACAGGGGGAGGATGCGGCTTTCAAACCGCTCTTCCAGACCACGAACCCGGGGACGCCGGACCTTGATCGTTCCGCAGCTCGTCGAGAGACGCCGGGGCTTGCCGTAGCCGTTCCTGTAGCCCCTGGAGCTATCGACCTCGGCTCGGCGCTCATACCACGACCGGCCCAAAAACGCGGTCGCCTCCTCCTCCAGAATGGACTGGAACCGGCCCTGGATCTCTTCACGGATCCAATCGTCAACCGTCTCCCACGTCGGCATGGACTTCAATGGGGCTCTATGCGTATGTTCCTTCACGGCGATCCTCCTTCCCAACCGGGCCTCTCACCCGGTTTTATGTGAATCAACTATCTCACGGGAAGGGTAGGGTCGCCCTTTCTCTTTTTCCACACCTTTTGATTATAGCTCTCTCAGCTCTTCAACTTCCGCATCAGGAAAAACGGTAATGGACAGTGTGAAATCAGACATCAATAACTCGGTAGTCATCGTTGAGCCTCGGTATGTTATGTTTTTAGCCATCTCGTTCCTCCCGAGCCCGAAATGACCGGGAGGCTTCTATAGGATTGTATATAATCCCCCCCCCAAGAGTCAAATTCATGAAGGAGAGTCCGCATGCAGTGCATTTGTCCCGTCAAGGATTGCGGTGCGGTAATCAACGTTTCGCCATCGAACGATCCAGTCGTCACCCGATTGTGTCACAAGTGCGATTCCATTCTCAACATCAGGATGGCTAACGGCAGGGCGTCCAGCATCGAGATCGAATTTTCCCCAAGCCAGGATTGGAAATCGGGCATAAGGACCAAGGGGACGTGAAAAGGGCAAGCCTGCGCGAGGCGGTTCGCCGGTCGGCAGTACCCCCTGCGCCGGATCGAGGTCTTTTACGAAACGCCCCTGGGCAAGATCCTTCACGGCGACGCTCGCTGCTGGCTCTTCAACGGCGTTCCCGAGAAGTCGGTCGGGAACGGTGCTGGTAGTGGCAAAGAGAACCCCTTTTCTCGTGTGATGAGAGAGGGGTTCGTTATTGTAGACACTTTGGGATGTAGCTGCCAGGGCCGGCCTGGGGCGGCGTTGGAGCACCGATAACCGTCGTGGTCAGTCAGACTTCATTCTCAGAGATAATGAAAGAAGGCTCAGGCTGATTGCGTCAGGTCGGGAACGCATCTACGCGAATACGATTCTGGGCGCACGCGCGCCGCCCGCAAGGATCGACGCATCGCTCGGAAATCCCATCGTCACCTTCGCGATCCTCGGTTTCACGCGACTGGTGATCCGCTCAAAGCTCACGGAAGGAAGGCTCGAAATGACTCCGGTACAGAGTCTACGTCACACGATATGGGAAGTAGCAAGCGCGGGGCAAGGAAACAAGCCGATTTGAGCGATCCTGCTCGACGAGAAAACGAAGGACCGAGCAAGTTCCACAGCGGGAGGTCAGAACGATGAGTCAGTTACAGATTCGCAACGTCATACCGGTTACGATCCGGGCGACCCGAGGATACGAGGAATGGGTGTTGGTCAGGGTGCAGACCGACGGGGGTATCGAGGGTGTAGGGGAGGGATTCACCTGGAGGGGCGAGGCGAGCGCCGTCCGCAGCCACATCGTAGCGCTTGGCGAGGAGCTGATCGGCGGGGATCCGCTGGCGATCGAGCCGTTCGTCGGACGCTTCCTCCCGCTTGCCGATGGCCGTGCCGAGTGTGCGGCTGTGTCGGTACTGGAGGTCGCGCTCTGGGACATCCTCGGACAGGTTGCCGAGCTGCCGGTGCACGCCCTGCTCGGCGGACAGCGGCGACAAGCCATCCCCCTCTACGCGAACCACGGACTCTTTTATGGATCCGCTGACTGGGACGAGAGGATCGAGCGAATCGTCGCGGCAAAAGAAGCGGGTTTCGAGATGTTCAAGTGGGACCCGTTCAAGGGTAGAGGCACGCCCGAACCGCAGGAGTTGGCGCGCCAGATCGCCAGCGTGGAGCAGGTGCGTCGCGCCGTCGGCGACGGTTACCAGATTGCCATCGATGCGCACAACCGGTTCAGTCTCGAGGGCGCTTTGATGGCCGCAAAGGCCCTGGAGCCTCTGGACATCCTCTTCTTCGAGGCTCCGACTGAAGACGATCCCGATTCGTTGAGGCGAATCGCCGATGCGACATCCATTCCGCTGGCCACCGGCGAGCTCACGTGTTCCCGGTCTGAAGCGAAGGCGCTGCTCGACAGCGGCGTCCTGACCTATTTCCAGCCCGAGGTCGGCACCAACGGGGGCATCCTCGAAAGCTGCAAGACCGCCGCCCTGGCGCAGGTCTACAGCGTCGACATCGCCACGCACAACTGGTGTGGCCCCGTCGTAACGAGGGCCGCATCGCACGTCTGCGCGACCATACCAAATTTGCTCTATCAGGAGTACGCCGGCGGCGCTCCCGAAAGCGAATGGGAGAACGATCTGCTCGATCCACCCAGCCGCATCGAAAACGGCCACCTCATCCTACCCGATGGTCCCGGCCTGGGTTTCCGCCTGAACGAGGATCTTGTTACCGCCAGGTCCGTCGATTAACTACTGATGCTCCATTCTACGCACATCGCGTAGCTCGTGCACTTCTGCCAGGTGAGTTGTGGCGAGGCGGAAGGACTGGTCAGCGGAGAGGATTGGTGTGGCGACGCGCCGCCACACTCGCAATCCTGGTGTCAGCGGAAAAGACGTGCCCGTAAGGATCAGTCTGGAATGATGGGTGAGAAACGCGCCGTCACACTGAGCGGAGTCGAAGTGTCGGCCCTCGCAAAACCACAATGTTAGGCTTGAATGAAGCGCAGGGGCTTTGAATACAGGTAGGGCAGGATCAGGAGACTGGTTTCCGGTTCTCGGATCCCGGTTCCCGGTTCCCGGTTCCCGACAGTAGGAATCAAACGCTTGCCGGTGCCTCCCCAGCTCCCTTCGGCAACCGCCTCTTCACCCGCATCCGTTCGTACGACTCCGGCGTGCCGTCGTGCAGGGTGCCGAACCAGCGGTCCAGCGGTACCGTGACGGTGCCGTAGTTGCACTCGAAGTAGCGGTGGTGCAGATAGTGGAAGAAGGTGTCGATGCTGATGCCCTCGCTCTCGTCTTTGAGGACGAGCCGGTCGAACCCGGTGTGGCCGAGGGCCGGGTTGAGGGCGGGGCGCTGCATCACGTAGAACATGTGGATCGGATGCGACGGCACGACGAAGAAGATGATCCAGCGCGTGAAGTAGACCAGGTGTTCGATCGGGTGCATCGACAGGCCCGACCACGGCCCCACGTTGGTGTTGCGGTGGTGCAGATAGTGGGCGTTGTCGTAGAACCACTTCCAGTGAGACATGCGGTGGACGACGTAGAAATGCAGGTCCTGCCAGAAGGGCAGGATGAAGGCAAGCACCACGAACCAGACGGGATTGTCCGCGAAGGTCATGAGGGGCGCCCAGCCGTTGCCATAGGCCCACAGCATAAAGACCTCGTAGAGGGTCCAGATCGTGCCGCCGCTGACCATGGTCCAGAACACGTTGTCCTTGACCTGGTCTTTGAACAGGAAAGCCTGGCTGTCTGTGCTCGGCCAGCGGGAGTTGTACTTGAAGCGAGTCCCCTGCACGCGGCGCCAGTAGAGGATGCCGTGCAAAGTCGTGCCGACGATCGCCAGCATCACGTAGTTGCGCACGAACATCGGCCAGATCCATTCGGCGCGAAGCTGACTGAAGGTTGTCGGGTCGTGGGCGCCCGGCTGAAGGTAGTTCCAGGTCAGGTAGCCCAGCCCGTAGTACAGCGCAGCGCCGAAAGGCCAGAGAAAGCCTGGGAACCCGAGAACCGGGCCAGCTTGCGGAGATCGATCGGCCACGCGAAGGGCATGGCCTTGCCCAGGATGCGTGGCGTCCACTCGCCTTTGGCATCGCGGGTCTCGGTGCCGTCGTCGAGGGCTGTGGGTGCTAATTCGTCGTTCGCCATAATCTTTATGGATTCCAGTGACGTGTTCTCGAGAAGGTGGAGGGCCGAACACAGTCAGCCCGCAATCCACACGGACTCCAGTATTAGATACGCTAAAGAGAGTTGGGAGTGCAGTCAAGGGTTTTACCGCCCCGGCACGAGCCCCTGACCGCGTAGCCTCGCACCGAGGAAGCTAAAAAGCCCCTCTACACGGCGATCTCATTCCTTCTGAACGAGCTCCGAAGCACGGCGCATTCTCGAAGCCCCGTACCTGTGGAATCGCGAAGAAACTTACTCAGAACAGTGACCTCCCCTGCCCCCCTGCCGTTTGTCATACCGCCTTGCTCTCCAGCCACTCCTTCGTCACTTCAATCCCGAACCCCGGCGCATCGCTCGGTGTCACGTAGCCATCTTTAATCACCGGTGTGCCCGGAAGAATGACCATTTCCTCGAGTGGAACTCCTGGTGGCGACACACCTTCCGAACGTTCCCCCCACTGGATCGCCGGCATCGCACAGGACAGATGTTGGCCATACGGATAGTTCATGCCACCGTGAGCGATCACGGTCAGGCCGTGCGCCTCCGCGATGTGGCAGATTCGGACTAGCGCGGTAATGCCACCCGCCCACGCAACATCGGGCTGCAGGATATCGACCAGGCCCTGTCCGGCCGCCAGCGCAAAGGGATGGATCGTATACCAGTGTTCCCCGGTTGCCACACATTCAAGAGTTTAGTTCGCGAAATGGGTTTAGGGGAATGCTTCTGGTGACTGGATACGGGGATGGAATTTCCCCTTCCGCCTGAGCCCATCCACCACAACCCACCCCTTGAATGATCGCGGCTGTGGTCCCGAGCTAATGGAATTTTTCGGGGAGTGGCTCAGCCCGGTATAAACCAAGCAACTCCTCACATCCCGTCACAACACCTCCCACGATGGCTACCAATAAGCTACCAGACACAAAAAAGCCTACGTCGGACATGACGTAAACCTTTGTTTTTTAATGGTGGGCGATACCGGATTCGAACCAGTGACTTCCTGCTTGTAAGGCAGGAATTCATAATAGTATTTACAATGAGTTATATAAACGTAACGTCGTATGTAACCCCATTCGGAGCCAGATCTAACCGGATCACAGCGCTCCACCACGACTTTGCTGGCTGGTCTCAGCCTCAGACTGATCTTGGTCTACCCGCCCTCTTCATTCTTGGATTCGGTTGCCGGTCCTGAAATCGGTCATTCACAACAACGATGTTCTGGTTGCCAATGCGCTCCGCATCGATCTTGCCATTTCTGATCGCATAGTTCATCGCCTGCCTTGAGCACCCCTTTCGGGCAGCTGCTTCTGTGGCACCTATCCGCTCGAGTCTCGCCATAGCTCCAATATAGTAGTTTTCCGTCCGGAAAATCCATCGCTGGAGCGGTTCAAGGGGTATATCGGGTCCCGCCTGGAGCGATTCGACCTGCCCTGCACGGTGCTGTATCGGGAGCTGGTGGCGCTGGGGTATGAGGGGGTCTGACGATCCTTCGGGATTACGTGCGTCCCCTAAGCGGGAGCTGACCCTGAGAGTGAGCGACCTCGGGGGACAACGGGGGCAGCTACACGAACTGTGGCGCTTTCCGCGGGGTTGCCTGTGGACGACCGCGAGTCAGTTTGCAGATGGCATCGAGGTGTTCGGGCAACGTGACATCGCGGCTGCCCCGAGGAGCTCGCGTGTGCGTCGCCACGAGCCGATCGCCGTGGTGGACGGTCAGCGCCGCCCCCGCGCTCTCGCCCTCCGGACGAACTTCGACGGTTCGTCCCACCGCGATCGGGTGCACGCTGTAGCGCACGCTGCCAAAGCTGATGTGGCTGTCAGAGGCCACAACACGCAGCTCCACCGGGCGCGTATCGTAGGCCGGCACGCTCGCAAACGGACAGTGCCGGGGCTTCCTCGGCATAGCGGTCGATCGGACGGGCGCCGGTCGTGCCGTGGATGCGCACGTTGGCGACCGTATCGACCCAGGCATCGACCTGGTGGTTCAGGTCAGAAAGATCCGTGAACGACCGACCCTCCAGGAAGCTCTTCTTCACGTAACCCACACCTCGCTCCACCTTGCCTTTGGCCCGGGGCCAGTAGGGCGGACACGCTGCCGGGAGGAATTCGTGGTGCTCTGTGAAGTCCAGGAAGGATCGGTTCCATCGCACCGTGCCGGTGGTCACGTCGTGCTGATCCACGGCCTGCCGCATGTTGTCCACCAGGATCTCCCGGGGGATGCCGATCCGGCCGAAGGCCTCCTGCAGACACGACATCAGCACGGGCAGCTTCGAAGAGGTCGTGAAACGAACGAACAGCATCCGGCTGCAGCCCAGCACCATCACGAAGACGTAGAGCTTCCGGCGCTCCCCGTCCACGACCACCGTTCCGCACTCCCCCCAGTCGATCTGAGCTTGTCGTCCCGGGTCGGTCTCAAACCGTTCGCAGACCCGCCGGGTGAGCTCTCGCTTGAGGGGACGCACGTAATCCCGAAGGATCGTCAGACCCCCCTCATATCCGAGCGCTACCAGCTCCCGATACAGCACCGTGCAGGGCAGGTCGAACCGCTCCAGGCGGGACCCGATATACCTCTTGAACCGCTCCAGCTTCGACACCCGTTTTTTCCGAAGCTTCGGAAACGGTTCCTCTCTCTCCAGGTGGTTGTACACGGTCCCCCGGGATACCCCCAACTGTCGTGCAATCCGAGCCTTGGGAAAACAGGGACCTATCCCACCGGATGGACCAGTCCCGTCATAGCCGCCCTCAAGAAAGCCGGGATTCCGTGCCGGGTAATCGACTTGCGGAAGAATGACAAGAAGTCCTACCGGCTGGGGAAGACCACTATGCACCTGAGGGACTACCAGGAGGAGGGATCGGAGGCTGCTCTGGTCAAGAGCCGGGGCATCATCGCCCACGCCACAGGATCAGGGAAGACGGTGACGGCTGCCGTCGCGATCCAGAAGATCGGCCGGAAGACGATTTACTTTGTGCCCAACCGCACTCTCTTGGAACAGACGGCCCAGGACCTGGCTGAGGTCATCCCTGCCGAGTGCATCGGGAAGTGTGGAGGGAAGCACTGGGAGCCTTTCAAGCCTGTCGTGGTCTGCACAGCGCAGATGATCTGGGCGAGGAAGGATACACCAGAAGTTCGGAAACTGCTCTCGGAAGCCGGGTGCATCCGACCCTCTGGACGGTCAGTTTGTTCTCGGCCGCTCGATGTTTTACGCTCGGGTGGTAGCTTACGATCAGACAGCTGACCCACTCGCGGTCGAGGCCTTCTCCAACTGCTCCTTCTTCCTCGACACGAACTTAATAGCCCCCGTGGCGTCGTCGGGCTGCTCTTGTCGAAGGCCACGTTCGCGGCGTGTCGGTTCTCCGCGCTCCTTCAGAAGCTGAACAGCCCCGCGTCCGACTCCGTGACCTGAATGCCACATGCCGCCCCGGCGAGGGTCGACGTGAACCCGGATGGGCTGATCCCCGCCTCTATGTCCAGATCCATCCGGCAGGACCCGCTCCGACCGTCGTCCGTGGCCCAGCGAACCGTACCGTCCACGGTGCCGCTCACCTCCAGCCCAAAGTCGTCCGTGATGGACAGCTCCACACCCATTTCCAGGTCGGGCGCGCCGTCCAGGGTGAACGCGATTCCGGTCCCCTCGTGCCTGATCACGCAGTCCGAGTGCACCAGGGTCATCGACAGGGACACGGCAACGTCTTCGCTGTCCGGATCTCCCATGAACTCGGACCGTCCGTTAACGGCCACCGTTCCACCCATCGGGCAGCGCGTCGTAAGCTGTACGGTAGAGCTCCCATCGGTCAGGGTCTTGCTCTCAATCCCTTTCTCCGTGACTTCGAGGCCTTGGCTCATCGACACCTCGACAAGTGCGAGGACCTCTTCCTGGGTCAGTGAATCTTCGGGCGCCCCGGACAGAAGCGATGAACCCGTCACGCGCGCCTTCCCTCCAACGGCCAGATCGAGCAGCACCTCATACCCACCGTTGATCGGGATGCTCGACCACCTCCCCAGCAGGTTTCCGTCCTGCCACGCACGCGCCTGGTAGTAACCGGTCGCATTTTCACCAAGCGCCACCCGCGCCCGGCCCACCTCATCCGTCGTGCCCGACCACGCATACTGGGCCGACCGCCCGGAGATAGATCGTGAGAACTCCACAGCCGCACCGGGCACAGGCATCCCATCTTCGCGCACCGTCACCACCACCACGGCCTGCGTCACGCCCCTGTCGACAGCCGCCTTGCTCAAGGACCGCCTAACCTGCTCGCCGGCCCCCTGACCCCCCTCTGACACCGTCACACGCTCGCTGCCACAACTCCATAACACCCCGCCGGCAAGCACCACCACAATCACACGACGAAAACTTCTCGACATAACGACCTCCTTACGTTTCCCGAGGACCTGCGGCTCGGTGGCCCCCAAGGGGAAGCCTTTGACGACCTGACAGAGCGTGCACCTGTAGCGCCGAACCAGCTACCTCCACCCGTCAGTCACCTGGATCGACAGCCTCGGATCGCCCAAGCCTCGGCATCAAGGGTAGGTCCACAGGCTCAACCCGCCTTGCAATTTATGGCCCGCCAAGAACCGGACAAGCCAGGTAGTGTCCTAATTTGAACGTGATGAAGTAGAATATCTCAGGGGGGATGGGTTCGCTCAACGTCGCGCACACGGGGAACGGCCACCGGCAGCTTCTGGTCCATCAGATACACGGACCCTTTCTGGCTTCCCCATCGACGATGCGGCTGCTCTGAACCCTTACGCGCATACCGAACGCCTGCGAGCTGCTCCACCTCCTGCTGGAGCACGTCGGCAACGGCCTCCAGACCCAGCGGAATCAGCGCCCGGATCACCGATAAACGCGTCTCCAAATCCATAACGTCTGACCCAACCTTGACTTCGCCATCCCCTGCAAATAGCTTCTCCATCGTGGGCTCCTTTCTTACGGGTACACGCTCTCATACGCGTACCCACAACGTAAGTTTGGAGCCCTTTAAGTTTCAACTACGATAGGCACCTCAACCTTCATCCACAACGGGTGCGTCTATAAAGGAAAGTTCGGACAGATAGTCGGATTGGGATTTGATCAAAGCCTGTAGTCGGGAGACGAAGTGGTCTCTCTGATTCTTCAGATCGACGATCTCATTCCGAATGCTCTGGACCTGCTGTCGAGCCTTTTCAATCGCCCGGTTGCCTCGAATCTCGGCCTCCTTGACGATCAATCGACCCTCTTTTTTCGAATTGTCGTGGACATCGTCAGCAGCCTTCTGGGCAGTCCTCAGCGTTTTCTGAAGCGTTTTCTCCAGTTCCCGGTATCGTTCGACGGTCGTCTGGAGCGTTCGGTGCCGTTCGGTCAGCTGGATGTTCTCGCTGCTCAGCCGCTCGAATTCCTCGGCGATCATTTCCAAAAAGGCCTGGACCTCTTCGGCGTCGATCCCACGAAACTGCTTTTTGAAAGTCTGTTTGCGTATGTCCAGCGGCGTGATCTTCACGACGGAAGTCCTCGCGGTGCGTGCACCCGAAGGGGAATCCGGAGCATCGGTGTGAAGGGGGTCGATTTCATTGAAGCAGCAGGCTGCGAATGGCGCTCTTGACGAATGACATCAGAAATATCAAAAGAATGGGTGACAGATCGAACATACCGAGCGGGGGAATGATCTGTCTAAAGGGGCCCATGATTGGCTCGGTCAAACTGTAGATCGCCCACACGACACGATTGTCACGCATGAACGGGATCCACGAGGCCACGATCCGCACGATGATCAACAACAGCAGAATCGAAACGCCTGCGTAGAGTACCCCGCCGAGGATCCAGAGCGGCCGCCCCGATGCGATCCCACGCACCAGGATGAACATCGACTCCAGAAGTTCCTGCACCATCTGCTGCAGGAAGTAAGCGCCGAGCAACGTCACGAGCACCACGATCAGCGGTGCGATGCTCATGGCGTTCGGCATGGGCAACGACTGCGCCAGCGGCCAGACCATCGGATCCGTCACCCGACGAACCTGATAGGTCGCCCAACCGAAGGGGCTGACCTTCAGCAACAGCCACCGCAGCAGCATCAGCACGATGACGGTGACCACCAATATCTTGATGATCACGTTGACGCCTGGGCGACCTGCTGCAGGACCGGAACGAGGACGGATTCCACGACTGGCTACGCCGCCCGCTGCCCGAAAATCGCCGTCCCGATCCTCACGATGGTCGCCCCCTCCTCGATCGCCGCCTCGAAATCGCCCGTCATTCCCATCGATAGCTGGAGCGCACTCGACACCGCATCCCCCACCAATCGATCTCTCAGATCGCGAAGACACCCGAAGCAGCGACGCGTCTCACCCTCGTCGTCACTCAGCGTCGCGATCGTCATCAACCCGTCTACCCGAAGACCGTCGATCGCTGCGATCTCCGAAACGGCGTCGGCCGTTTCCTCCGGCGACAACCCGGATTTGGACGCTTCGGCCGACGTGTTGACTTGCACGAGAATGGGCAAGTCCCCGTCACGATCTTCGACGTGTCTCGATAGGGCGTAGGCAAGCCGCAGACTGTCGACCGACTGGATCACGTCGAACAACTCGACTGCGACCTTCGCCTTGTTCCGCTGCAGATGTCCGACGAGATGCCAGATCACATCGCCTTCAACCGCCGGAATCTTGGCCTGCCCTTCTTGAACCCGATTCTCGCCAAGAACGGATGCGCCGGCTTCCACCGCCGCCTGAACCACCTCGACCGGCCAGGTTTTACTCACCGCGACGACCGTAATGTCCTCACCCGATCGCCCGGATCGCTCCGCCGCTGCAGCAACCCGTTCTTCGAGCCTTGCAGATTGTCGCGAATCGATGTGACGCGTTGTTCGAGGTCGAGGGTCATAGTAGAGCCTGGATCGGGCCAAGACTCAATAATATAAGCGCTGCGCTAAATCGGGGCAACCGCAAAGACTGAGGGGAAATGCTCACAACCAGTTGATTTTTAAAAACTTGCATTCCAGAATCCCTGGTCGAGCGGCCTCCGCGAGTCGTTGCACGACGACCGATGATCCCTTATTCTGAACCCGGAAACCTGGCGGGCAGCTCGTCCCACCCTGCAAGAGGGAAGAAGGCCACCTACGCAGACGCAAACGGCTATTTAACATAATCTTAGTTTCAGTTCAACGTCAAGAGTGGCCAGATCGCTTTGTTCGGCCCGCCAGTTTGGTCATCGCCTTGAGTCGTCATTGTCTGGGTCAGGACTCCATCAGAAGTGGTACACCCGCGCCCGTTTCAAAGCGCATAACTCCAGTGCCCAATACAACTTAGGTCCTGCAACTGCGCCGGAAGCGTACCGGAAGGCGTACCGGCTTGACGATCCGATCTGATCGAGGAAAGAAATTGTGGCCACAAGACTGAAAGCAGCCAAGCTCGAGGAACGCCGTGACAGGGTGATGATGCTCTATCTGGGAGGTGCTACCATCCGGCAGATAGTGCGTCAGACGGGTATCTCGCACGGAACAGTGCAGAGAGACCTCGCGGAGCTTGTCAACCTCGGGCGGCCATCGGTTTCGGCAAGTAAAGATACTGGGAAATCAGGCCGCTTATTTCGTCAAGTAAAGATGCGCCGCTCACCGCATCCGGCCACGGCTCGACTGTCGGCCATTCGATCCCCGACCCTTGCAGGTCATCGCCGTCCCGGCCGCCCTGAGGTTTCAAGGCTTCGTCCAACATCGCCATGTAGACGCCCGCTTCCTTCAGCTTCTTGCGGATCCGCGCATAGCCAGCCAGATCATTCCGTTTCATTTCCACCAGACGCGCCAGCACGTCTGGTTCGAAAGCCGCGCCAAGATCGGTCTTGGCCTTCTCGATCAGATTGTCAAGTGGGTCCGACTCGGGCTCGCCAAGCTCAATGTAGTCCGCTTCGATGTAATCCGCAACGTCAATGCCTTTCTTGATGGCGTCGGCAACGTCCCATCCCGTTACTTCATCCTCCTTGTTGCGCTCGGGCTCGGGCTTGATCATCCGCACGGATGCCGCCCTGGCTTCTGCGATCCCCGCCAGTTTGGGCATCGCCTTGAGTCCCGTTTCGTTATCGTCCGCATCCGGCCACAAGGTTACGTGACGGCCTTCGAGGCAATGCCAATTGGTCTTGGCGATGGCTCCCGATCCGCCCATCCAGGAGAGCACGTCCCATCTTTGAGCTTGCCGGCCGCCGCGTCCGCGCACTTTTCGCCTTCGACGATCAGCACCGGTCGGCCGCCGCCGTTCAGCGTCTCGACGCGATACGGAAAGCGATTCTCGGGGATGCGATGTACCCACGCCTCGCCGTCGCGCCGGTAGGGATCGGCCTTGCGGTCGGGACACGCAACCGGCTTGCGATAAGTCCGCGCGTACTCGTTCCCGCCGGGGTCGCAATAGAAGTAGACGGCCTCGAAGTCCGTCGGAGGCTGACCGGCACCGGAGCACCTTCTCCCTGGCTGGAACCTTTCAGGTCCTTCTCCGCCGGTTTCATGCAGACGGCCGCGAGAATCGCTTTGTAATCGCAGCCCGCATGACAATGGACCAGGATCTTCCCGTTGTCACACTCGCGGATAGACAGGGACGGGGTCCTGTCATCGTGCGCAGGGCATTGAGCCGTCCATTTACGCTCGCCGACCGAGCGGACGCCTCTTAGCCGATCAAGAATCTGAAGGCTCATGATCAGGCCGTCCTCCGCCCGGGCGCGTGCACGTCTCGCGGGTCGGCTTCGGTCTGCTGTGCAATCCAGCGCTCGATGTCTTCTTCCCTCCACGCCACCGCCCGCTTGCCGACGCGGCACGGGCGAGGAAACGTCCCCTCGGTCATTTTCTGATAGATCGTGCCTCGGGACAGACCGGTGCGGGCTTCGACCTCGGGACGGCGTAAGAATCGTTGGTTGATCATCTCGGCTTTCCTCCTTCTTTAAGGGTTATTGGTTGTCATGCTCTCTTGGGGGGTTATTGACCACACTCCGATTGCCGTTACCAGTCGCCCTATTTCTTCTTAACTACTTGTTGTACAGTGAATTATGCGATTCATGCGGCTGGCATCAGGACTGGATAAGCAAGGTGAAGCAGATGGCAAAGTTATTTTGTCTCCTGCCGAGGGAAGAACTCGTGAGAGGATAGCTGCTTTGAGGTGATCGGAATATATCAGTATATTTATTATGTGAAGGGCCGACAGTACAAGGACGCCGACTAGAGACGGCGCCGTAGCAAAGGGGCTCCCCGAATCCACCTTCAGAGATAAGTTCCAGCGCCCCGGGGTTTTCTTGGACACTCCGTTGACCTACAGTAGGTCGAAAAGGAGGGTCCACCATGAACAAGGCTACTAGGGGATCGGTTGGGGCGGAGCGAGCGAGAGCGAGCGGAGGCCCAGCCGATCCAAGCGCGACTTCGCAGGGTCGTTTCTCCGTGAAGAAGAAGGCCGAAGCCGTATTACGTGTGATGCGTGGCGAGAGCCTCGACAGCGTCTCTCGCGATCTGGGAGTAACGGCAGCTAAATTGAGCGAGTGGCGCGATCAGTTCCACTCTGGCGCCCAGGCCGCACTACGCTCTCGTCCGAGCGACGAGCGTGACGAGAGGGTCAAGGACCTCCAGGCGAAGATTGGCGAGCTCACGATGGACAACGAGCTGCTGCAACAAAGAATCGATCGTCTGGAAGCCCGCCGCCCTTTGGCGCATCGGAGGTCGCGGAAATGAGTGAGGTCCTTTCGCCCTCCACGGGGAGACGCTACAGCATTAAACGCGTGTGCAAAGTGTGGCAGATACCCCGTTCCACGGTGCACAGCCAGCTTCGTCGTTCATCCGTAACCGATCTTCGGCAACCCCGGAAGCGAGGCCCGGTCGGAGCGGGTACCGATGAGGAATTGGTCTCCCTCATTCAGCAGGAGATCGACGCGTCACCCTTCCACGGCGAAGGATACTGCAAGATCTGGGCCAGGCTTCGCTTTCACGGTATGCGGACGTCAAAGGATCGGGTCCGCCGGTTGATGCGTGAAAACGGGCTCCAGGCGCGTCCAGGACGGCGTCGCGAACGACGAGCCCACGATGGCACGATTACGACCGAGAAGCCCGATCAGATGTGGGGCACCGACCTGACTGTGACGCCCACGGTCGACGAGGGCAGAGCCTCCGTGTTTATCGCGATCGACCACTGCACGTGCGAGTGTGTGGGCATTCACGCCTCCAAGACGGCCAACCGCTTTGAGGCTCTCGAGCCGATCCGACAGGGCATCCGTGAACACTTCGGGGGCTTCGAAGAAAACATCGCCGAAGGACTGGAGCTCCGACACGATCACGGGTCACAATACGTCTCTGACGACTTCCAGAACGAGATCGCATTCCTCGGCGTCCAAACATCGCCGAGTTTCGTGCGTGAGCCAGAAGGCAACGGATGCGCCGAGCGGTTCATCCGTACCCTCAAAGAAAACCTCCTGTGGGTTAGACACTTCAGTACCATCGAAGACCTGCGCCTCGCACTCCTTGAGTTTCGGGACAGATACAACCACAGGTGGATCATCGAACGTCACGGCTACAAGACGCCCGAACAGGCTAGAAACGCACTCACGGCAACTCGAAAGGCCGCCTGAATACACTCACCCGAGTGTCCAGACAACCGCGGGCTTTACACCTTCAGAGATAAGTGCTCCGGAGGACGGTGCAGTAGATCTGCGAGTAGTAAGGCAGAACGGCAAGCCTCGCACAGCAGATCATTCGGACGACACTGTGAGAGTCAGGGATTTCAATGGTAACGAGGTCCTTGATCTGATCAAGGCTCCGTCATTTGGCACCATCGATCTCAAAGAGGAATAGTAACGAACATCAAGATCATCGGCTCTGAGGAGTCGATCGACATGTCTGTGATTTAGGGTAACGAGGATCGGTTTATCCCGCGCCCGGATTTCAGGTTTGGGGTCCCCAAGACGACCCTTTCCTGGAGTTCGGGCTTTTTGTCTTGAGGGATTGATGAGACCGAGCGTTTTTAGTCAGTTCGCAATCTTCGAAACTCAGAGCCCAAGGAGAGACCGTGGGAAAGAAGAGGCGGGCCACGTCGGGTCTGTGTGTGGCCGTTTCGGAGGACGTCAGAGCGATCCGCCAACTGATCGATCGGGTTGTCCGAACGGGCGAGCTTCCCCTTTCCGGCAACGACTCCCCACGTGTCCGGGAGGCTCTGCAGGAACGGGAAGACACTTGGCCACGCGGCAGGCGGCGAGAAGAGGTGGGCAGACGTGCCATTGATTGGTGCAGGCGGCTGGTCGTCGCCGAGCTCTTCGCGCGGCCAACCGGCCTGCCGGCGATCGCGAGGTCTGTGGAGGCGGATAGCGAGGTCGTGCAGGACGACCTGTCGGTGGTTTCGGCGTACCGGACTCTGGCCTTGGGACTTGGACAGGCCGACGCTGCACTTTCCAGGACCCGGAGACGAATCGAGAGACTGCAGGTAGACGCCTTCCAAAACTTGGCCGAGGCAGGCGGATTGGAGCCACGGCGGAGAATCAGGAACGAGATAACCGACCGGGAGGTGAAGCTCTGCGAATTGCTGATGAAGTTGGGGTTCCTCGGACCGATCGGGCGCTCCCTGCGGGAGGGGGAGTCCGACGCGGAGCGTGGCGTGAGGGATCCCGCCGGTCCTCCACCAGGTACCGGCAAACCGTATCAAGGACAAGAGTACATCGCAGCGATCAGCCAGCTGACAGAGGCCGTGGTCTACCCAGATGAACTGCCCGTATACGGCGCCGGCTCCGTGCGCGTCCTGAAGATCCTACAACAGGGCGGGGACAAGTGGACCGCTGGAAGGAAGGAGCGAGGGTCGGATGAGCACATGGCCGTATGGGCGAGACGGCTGCTGGTCGCCGCACAGTTGGCCGAGGGAGTTGGACCTGCACACATCGCGGCGTCGGACGTAGACAGATCGGTCGTGTACAACGACATCAGGGCCCTCAACGAGCACGGACTCCTTATGCCTGGTCGCGAGCCGGCGAAGGATGTGATCGCCAAGATCCTGATCCGCTTGGAGTACTTGCAGAGGGCTGCTTTCGAGGATCTGATCGATGCGGAGGAGGCAGAAGCTTTGCTACGGCTCAGGATACGGGTCGAGATCGAGAAGAGGGAGCTTGCGACATTCGAGATCCTCAAGGAACTCGGGATCTTCGACTCGTTAGGTTGGCACCAAGAAAACCCAAGCGTGCTTCGAGGTCCTCGATGCTCTGCCGGCCGCACACAAACATTCAAGGTCGGTGCATGCACCTATCGGGTGAATTACATCCCATTCAAGGAGCAAGAAGCCTAGGTCCGGATAGGGGGGCACCCACCCCCGTACGGAGTTTTCAAGATGTCAACAAAGCATCGGGCTCAGACCCGCAGAGACAAGCGTCCAGCCAAGAAGCGGACAAGACGCATCAAGGTTCGAGGTCGGACCTGTCGTGGAAGACAGAAGGAAGGCGCTAGGCCTGCCGTCCTTCTTCGAGGACAAGAAGCAGCTCGCCCAGGCGCGGCAGTGTGATCGAGACACGCGGCGTGAGCAGGCAGCAAGAGCGCAACACACTCTACGCATACCAAGCCTACACGGTGTTGGAGGGAGCGAAGGGAGCGGGACTATACCCGAGGTACCGGTTTCTATGGGATGAGCTAGGCGCGGAGCAGACGTCGTGGGCAAAAAAGCCGACGCTGCTGGCAGAATTAGGACGTCTTAGGGACGCCAAGAAGATTCGGGACGTGGCGAAGGAATTGCTCTGCGAGTATCAGCCCAGCACAACCGTCGCGGTGACCGTCATTCGAGCAGTCCGCGTAGGACGTCGGGCGTTGTGGTCGCCAACGAGGATCCTCGACCGCGTCGAGCGCGAACTTGAGGGAGCCAGCCTCAAGGGTCAGTCTCGGAAACAGCGGCTTCGGTTCATCGCGAGTATCCTCGTTGCGAGTCCCGGAGATTGAGCCACATGGTCTTAAGTTGAGAGCCTCAAAGTCCTTACCGATCAGTAGCCCTGCCACTGACAAGCTTCGCTCGGTCCCAGAATAGACGCTTGGATTCCGGGAGTTCTGCGTGCCTGATGCTACCTGCATGGTTTGGCGTCGGTTTCGTGCTCTTCGAGCATTCATCGAGGTCCTATCCCCAACCCACCAGGTACCAGCCATCAGGAGGATCAGTATGGCGGCCAGAACCCCAGCTTCCCGGCCAGAGAGTCGGAATCCCAGGCACCAGGAATATGACACTGCCCTTCACGATCCATTCGCCCCGTCTATAATCTCTGTTTAAACCTGCAACCACGTCATCGCATACCATAGATTTCTAACCGCTTCGTCTTCTTAGTCTTCTTGGCCTTCTTCGTGCGCTTCACCGGGTTCGACACGCATAAAAATGGCTCTATCCGGGTTTCTCAACGGTGAAACTATAGAATGACAAGGTCATAGATCGTTCCCTACGCTTGGTTGTGTGTGTAGGACAATCAAAGCGAAGGGGGTGCGACCTATGACCGGGAGCAGATTACTATCGAAACTGCTGAGATTCAAGGGGTTCCGTGTTGTCAGCTGGTGGTTTGAGGGGAGAAGCTGTTTCGTCATCGCCGTAAAGCCACATAAGAATGGTTGTTGTTGTCCGGAGTGCGGCTGTCGAGGTAAAATCGTCCGCACAATGCCCCATCCGCGTCGGTGGCGTGACATTCCGGTGTGCGGGTGGAGGGTCTGGCTTCTCTACCATCCTCGGGAGATTCGGTGTCCTACCCACGGTCGTGTGGTCGAGGAGATTCCGTGGGCGGAGCGGTTCTCTCGGGTGACGTATCGCTTCGAGTATGCCATGCTGCGCTACTGCCAGACCATGACGCAGAAGGCGGCGTCCGAGTTGCTGCGCATCTCTGCCTCGACGCTGTCGGATCTCCTTCACCGATCCATCACGCGGCTTCGTGAAGGTCATCGTATCCGAGGGCTCAAAACCATCGGGATCGACGAGATCTCCTACGCCAAGCGTCACAGGTACGCCACGCTCGTTTACGATCTGGACCGCTCCTGCGTGGTGTGGGTTGGCCGCGGCAGGGCGCGTAAAACGATCGATCGGTTCTTCACAGAGGCTCTCAGTCCCTACCGGAGATCCAAGATCGAGTGGGCCTGCTGCGACATGAGCGAAGCTTACATCGGAGCCATCCAGGAAC
Source organism: Candidatus Latescibacterota bacterium (assembly GCA_965198115.1). Classification (GTDB taxonomy): domain Bacteria; phylum Latescibacterota; class UBA2968; order UBA2968; family UBA2968; genus UBA6620. The sequence goes on from OZ240241.1 coordinate 7,141,843, forward strand.
ACTGTCCGAATGCCAAGCTGGTCCTCGATCGCTTTCACATCGTCAAGGCTCTCAATGCCGCCGTTGACGAGGTCCGTAAGGACCAGTGGCGTAAAGCTGCCCCGGATGAGCGCAAAGCTATGAAGGGCCTCCGATGGCTCCTCTACCGGCACTCAGCGACACGCTCCAGAGGGGATACTCGGACACTCAAAGCACTGGAGAAGGCGAACTACCGAATCTATAGAGCCTGGAGACTCAAGGACGAGTTCGAGCAGTTCTGGGAATACAAAGCGCCCTGGGCTGCCGAACGCTTCCTGAAATGCTGGACGACGTCCGCACTCAGAAGTCGACTTGAACCCCTGCGAAAGTTCGTCAGGACCCTGCGACAGCACTTCTTCGGCGTCCTCGCATTCGTGAACACGCGTCTTACCAACGCCATCGCCGAAGGCCTCAACCGAATCGTCCAAATCGTCAAGAACCGAGCCAGCGGATTCCGCACACTCGACGCATTCAACGATATGATCTTCCTTACCGTCGGAGACATAAACATCCCTGAGCAGATTCCGAAGAGGTTCCGCACACTCTAACCGCGCCCCCATGCCAGGAACCACGGCACCTTCACCCACTTCATCTCGTTGAGAGATCCGGATATAGCCTAAAAATAGGTCGCCGGGCTGGCACTCGAAGAACCCACACAGACGCTCGAGCGCCTCGACGTCCAGTCGCTTCATCCGGCTGTGGTAGATGTCGGAAATAGTCGCAGGCCGAATCTTTGTGGCGTCCGCAACTTGCTTCTGATTCAACGGCCCGCCTTCGGCTCCCGCTTCGGGTTGCGGAATCCCCCCAAAACCTCCGAACACCTGGAGCTTGAACTGGCGCCCGAAAACTACCGGCTCAAGCTGAGTTCGCTGCCCAAGGTCTGCCCCGACAAGAACTTCAAGTTTCGGGTGACCGGACACCGGCATCCGCTCGAACTCGCCACGTAGCCCCGGTGGCCGTCGGATCGCCGGGACGATCCCCGGAAACCGGCCCGCCTACCGGCTCAGGGGCTGTATACGTAGACCACCGGCAGCTTGGAAATGTCGGTGACGCTCCTGTCCGTGTGGTGGTAGATGTTCATCCGTCCCGTGCCGCAGTCGCCGAACCGGTCGCAGGATAGCGTCCCGACCAGGCCGCTCATAGCGGTTGCCCCCACCTGCTCGCGCAGTGCCGCCCGGTCTATGTGCAGCCTGTCACCGTCCTCCACGGCAACGGCCTCGATGGCCGAGAGGAGGATGGTGGTCGCATCGTAGGTGTGCGCCCAATAGGGTGACCCGGGGAACCCGCCGTGCCTGGCCTCGAACGCGGCGAGAACCTGCTCCCCGCTCCGTCCTGTCACCTCGTTGACGTTTGAGCGAAAGTCCGATTCCGGCCCCGCGAAGTAGATCCCCTCCGACTGCGGCGTTTCCAGGAACGCGGAGACCAGCAGCGCGGCCGCTGAAATCAGGGTCGTCCCTTCAAGCCCGTCGAAGGCCCGGGCCTGCGCGGCAAAGGCCGATCCCTCCGTGATGAACAGCGGGAAGAAGATGGCGTCCGGGCTGGCGACCGCGAACTGCTCCAGAACCTCCGTCATGTCGGCGTCACCCTTCTCGATTTCTGCCTGGGCCGGCACTTTGCCCCCGAGGGCCGAAAACGCGTCGGCGAACGCCGCCACAAGGGCGGACGTGTAGGGGTCGCCGTCGTGAACGGTGGCCACGCTCCGCAGCTCCAGCTGGTTGTAGACGAAGTCCGAGAGGGCGCGTGCCTGGTGGAGGTCGTTGGACGACACGCGAAAGTAACCGGCGTGATAGTCGGGGTTCACGTTGCCGGCTAGGTCGGAGGTGAGCCGCGGCGAGGTGTTGCTCGGCGAAATCATGACCAGGCCCGCGTCGCTGATGACGGGCGACGCCGCCACGGCCGCGGCCGAGCAGTTTGTTCCGATGACGCCGGCCACCTGCGGGTCCCCGATGATTCCAAGCGCACCTCCGCGGCCGCCTTCCGGCGAACAACTGGTGTCAACCGGATCGCCCAGGTCGACCTGGCGCCCGTGAACGGGACCCATGTCCTCGACGGCGAACTCGGCCCCGTGCCGGGACACGGCCCCCAGCGACGGCGCGACCGTGACCGAAAGCACCATGCGGATCCGCACGGCCTCGCCTGCCTCCAAAGTGACCGCACCCAGCGGCCCGGGCTCGAATTCCAGCGGTGTGGTTGGACTTTCTTTGCATCCCGGCGTCGCAAGAACGGCGATCAGCGCCGCGACGGAAAAAACGATGCGCTTTCGCATGAGACCGACTCCTTCTTTTCTGTCATGTGTCGTGGGGTGACGGTCTATCCACCGGCGTGGACAGCCGCGCATCACTAACGTTAAACCGCCGGTTCGGATCCCACCACTTCCGCCCAGCGAACTTCCCTCATGCCAGGCGTCGAGGGCCGGGCCTGTGCGCGTCTCTGCTGTAGGCTGCGAAAACCGCTCCGTTTGCGTCGTAGATGCAGGCTGTTGGTAATGTTCGCTTCGACGTTCAGGGACATCAGCAGCTGTTCGGCTGCCTGGTCATCCATGAACAGTATCGTCGAAACGCTGTTCTCGCCGATGAGTGCGGCCGTCGAGGAGATCTGCTTGACGAGGTTCGATCGAAACAGTCCGACTTCCTGCTGAACGAACACAGCGCTTCCCAACACGAGCACAGTGAAGGCCGTGAAGAGCTGAATCGTGATGAGCTTCTTTCTCATCGTCATTCCGTGTCTCTGCTGATTCGTCTACGTGTTCAGGTGAGGTCCCTATCCTAGTTGAAACTTAAAGGGCTCCTTTCTTACGGGTATACGCTCCTACACGTCTACCCAACGTAAGTTTGGAGCCCTTTAAGTTTCAACTAGGATAGGCACAACACCAACCAATGGGTCATATTATATGAGAACGCGATCTGAGCGTCATTGCGGTCGGCCACCTGGTGGTAGATCTCGACCAACGCGCAATGGAGGTCAGGATTCGTCGGATACCGGAAATAGCTGGTTCCATAGAACGACACATCCGGCTCGTCCTGGGGGTCGGGACAGAGGACCAGCTCGGGTTCGGGCCATTGACGAAAGTCATCGGTCCGGGTGAAGCCCGTCGCACGGCGTCCCCCACCTCGCCAATGATCGACCGTTTCTCGGACCGGGAGGTATCGGCCACTCCCCGCTCCGATCACAATTCGTGAAGACGCTTCTTCAGGCCTGAGGGCTGCGATTCTCATGCTCGCCAAGGCGGCGGGGATGAGTAACTTGTTGACACTGAACTGTACAAGTAACTATACTTTCAGGTGTCATGAAAACTGTCAATGCTTTGGAGCTTCGCCAATCCCTCGGCAAGGTGCTTGATCAGCTTGAGCGCGACGGAGCCCCCATTGTTGTGTGCCGTCGCCGGACTCCAGCCGCCGCTCTGGTGAGTCTCAAGGACTACCGAGAACGGTTTGTCGACCAAGAAGCCGACGAACGTCGGCGCGCCGTGGTCGCCAGGCTCAAGCAGCTCCAGTTCGAGCCCCCCCCCAGCGGCACCACCCTCGACATACTACGCGACTTGCGGTCGTGATCGTTCTCGATGCCTCGGTCGCGATCAAGTGGTTCGTGAGGGATGAACCGCTGACCGCCGAAGCCGGGCAGGTGCTCGACGCGATCGAACTCGATCCGTCACCGTATTCGGTTCCAGACTTCTTCATGAATGAATTGCTCGCCGTGCTGTGCCGCCTTCCCGCCAGCCGGCCGGCACAAGTACAGGAAGCCTTGGCTCTCGTCGAGGCGCTAGGGATCACACGAGTTGGCAATGGACACGAGTTGCTGGCGCTCGCCGCTGACTTCGCCAGCCGGTGGAAGATCTCGGGCTACGACGCGGTGTACGTGGCGTTAGCCGCGCTGTCGGATGGCGTCTGGCTCACGGCCGATGCCCGGGCCGCCCGCCGCGTCGGCCGTGAGCATCTGGTGCGCGTGCTCGGATCATAGCCTCACATCAAAGCTGATTCGGCGGCGGCTCGATGGAGTGGACCACGGCAGCGGTTGGGTCGAGTTCGACGGGCAGGCTCACGGAAAAATGATGGCTCGGGTGAGAACGCTGGCTGTGTACCGCAACCGCCTGATCGGGCTGCTGCTTTCGAAATTGCGAGAGCGCTGGGGCGGTTAGGACTCCCACCTGAGCAGTCGATCGACGCTGTCTGCGGTGACGGTCGCGCCGCCGCCGAGGAAAACCTCGGGGATCCCGGCACCGAAGTAGCGGACGTTATCCGGCCTGAAGAGTTCGCGGGCGGCCAGGACGACCTCAGGCAAGCTGCTCATGATTTGGAAATCTTCGGGATAGAGCCATCGACTCTCGTAACCATCTCGCTTGTCCACTACGCTGCCACGATCTCAGCGGCAAGGGAGTTGAACGTGTGCACGACGAATAGCCGAGCCGTCGCAGGCAACAGTAGTCAATACATCACTATGAGATAGGTCAGCATGAAAACCGATCAACATGTCTTATCGCGGCCACCGTTGCCGTCGCGCTTACGGTTCCGGTGCATGCGCAAGTCGATTGCGCGGACTGGAATACCAGAACCTTTTTCGACGCTGCAAGAGGGTCTGACGTGACTCGTTGTTTGCAGGCGGGCGCGGACCCGAACGCGCGACCCGAAAACGGCAACACCCCGCTGCATATGGCGACGTTCGGGGATAGCCGAAATTGTGACGGCACTGCTGGATGCGGGAGTGGACCCGATGACGCGGAATGTTGGCCAAGCGCGACCCGGCCGATGCGCGACCCGAAGAGGAGTTGGATCATGCCGTCCGCCAGATCGTCTCCCGCGCGGTAGCCTCCGAAGACGTGATCGACATCTTCGCCGCCGCCGGCTTGGAGAAGCCCGATCTCTCGATCCTGTCCGAGGAGTTCCTTGCCGAGGTGCGGGGTATGCCGCAACGCAACCTGGCCGTCGAGCTGTTGCAAAAGCTCTTGAAAGGCGAGCTTGCCACCCGCCGCAAGAAAAACGTGGTGCAGGCGCGATCGTTCGCCCAGATGCTGGAGCAGACCCTCCGCCGCTATCAGAACCGCGCCGTCGAGGAGGTGATCGAGGAACTGATCCAGCTCGCCCGGGAATTGCGGGAGGCGAACGCCCGCGGCGAAAAGCTCAGACTAACGGAGGACGAGCTGGCCTTCTACGACGCGCTGGAGACCAATGACAGCGCCGTCCAGGTGCTGGGCGACGAAACTCTTCGAGAGAATATCAGTGAAGTAAGCAAATGGAACTCGCCAAGATTGCAGCGTGAATGCGGAGAACGTATATGGACTCGATGACCGGGGAGGATCGAGAATCGTGGAGGAAGATCATGGTGGTAGTAGATTGCATAGATGACCCTGCACCGTGTCCCAAGTGCGAGAAAAAAGCAATCAAGCAAACCTACCCGGTGCGACCAAGGCCCACCGCACCCGAGAACGGCGAAGACGTGTCTGATGCTTTAGGCCAAGTGTTCTGTGAAAGCTGTAACCAAACGTATAGCCCGTAGGCGGACGATCGCAGAAAACCCGACTTCAAGTCGGATCAAAAAAGATCGGGCTTTTTAGATCGAGTTTCTCTATGCGAAGGAAGCAAAAGTTATTCGGAAGGCTTCAAAGAAGCGCTCCAGGCCAGATTGGTCACTGCATTCTGGGAGGTCAAATGGTCAGCCGAAGTTGGCTAGCGGTCCCCTCGATTGGTTTCACTGTTGCCGAAGGACTTCAAGCCCACCTCAACTCCCAGCTTCGTACGCAAGACAAAGCTCGGACACAACCGTGACGTACCTACACGCAATCCAGCGTCGTTACTATTGCGAAGACCTCGTACGCCTCCGTCGCGCCGACGACCGTCGGCGTCATGCCGCGTCTCAGCGTCGGGGTCGCATTGACCCGAACCCGCACCAGATCGATGCGGTGATGTTTGCGTTGCGCCGGATCCCCGAGGGTGGGTGCATCCTTGCCGACGAGGTCGGCCTCGGCAAGACTATCGAAGCCGGCTTGGTTATCGCGCAGCTTCTGGCCGAAGGTGCGATCCGCGTCCTGATCATCGTACCGCGCCCCCTACTGGGTCAATGGCAGAGCGAGCTTTACACCCTCTTTGGCATTGAGGCAATCGAGGCTGATACGGCCCCCAATGTGGAAGGTGCAGGCGTGTTCATTGCCGGCCGCGAGTATGCGGGCGGTAACCGAGGTTTCGCGCACCTAAGCACTACGCCTCCGTTCGATCTTTGCCTTATTGACGAAGCGCACGAGGTATTCGCCGGCATCTACAGGCGTTTCGACCGCTACGGGGCATACGAAGAGGATAGCCGTCACGCGAACACGGCCCATCGTGTAAGAAAAGTGATCGGAGCCTCGCCGGTCCTACTGCTGACTGCGACGCCAATACAGAACTCGTTAGCGGAGCTATGGGGGTTGGTGCAATACGTCGATCCGACCGGCACGCTACTGGGTTCAAGATCGACATTCGAAGAACTTTTTTGCGAGGATAGCAATGGACGCAGTGTCGTCAGTGAGCAAGCAGTTGAGCTGCGTCGCCGATTGTCTAGCGTAGTGCAAAGGACGCTACGACGACAGGCACAGGAGTTCCTTGATAGGCCGTTCGTCGGCCGCCGTGCCCAGCTTTTCGAATACGGAATGAGTCCTGAAGAGCGTGCCCTCTATGATGACGTGACGGACTACCTTTTACGGCCTCAGCTGTGTGCGTTTCGGGGTCGGTCACGTCAGCTCTTGCTGCTGGGGTTCCATCGCCGCATGGCCTCATCTACGGCGGCACTTGCGCAGAGCCTTGAGCGTATTGCCGTACGGCTACGCCGAATGTTGCAGGGAGAATCTGAGACTGTCGCCAACGAGGAGGGCGAGGCGTTTCTGAGAGATCTCGAAGAAGAAGGAACACCCGAACAAACTGGAGATGCCCAGGCCGAATGGGTCGAGGTTCCGGGCGACGGATCCCCGCCGGATCCAGGCGCCATACAGGCGGAGATCGACCTTGTGGAGACGTTCGTGCGCCGTGCGCGGTCCCTTCCCCACGATAGCAAGGCTGAAAGCCTAATTAGGGCCGTGCGCCTAGTTACCTCCCGTGATGAGGATCGACAAAAAGTCGTCATCTTCACGGAGTCACTCACAACACAAGATTACCTACGCAAACTGCTGGTCGAACAGGCCCGACTGCAAGACGAGGACATTACCCTTTTCCGCGGCACCAACGAATCACCCCGTGACATGCAAGCACTCTCCCAGTGGCGTGATGAGGTCGAGCGGGAGATTGCGCCTCATATGCGCCCCAGCTCTGACATCGCTGTCAGACTCGCCCTGGTCCACGAATTCCGTACTCGCACGAAAGTGATGATCTCTTCCGAAGCCGGCGCTAAGGGACTGAACCTACAATTCTGTGACACCCTGATTAATTACGATCTGCCCTGGAATCCACAGCGAATCGAGCAACGGATTGGACGTTGCCACCGATATGGTCAGAGGCGAGATGTTACAGTTATCAACTTCCTCGCAAAAGACAATGAAGCGCAGCGTCTCACATTCGAAATCCTCAGCACCAAGCTCGATCTGTTCGGGCAGGTGCTTGACAGCTCAGACGTAGTACTGCAAACGCCCCGCTCGGACTCTTCGGCGAGCTTGGCTTCGGCCCTTGGTCCCAACTTCGAATCCGAACTTCGTCGGATTTGGGACCGAGCTCGTTCAGTGCAGGAGGTGGAAGAGGAGCTTCGGCAGCTACGCGACACAATGGAAGACCGCCGAATGGAGCTTGAACGGGTTCGCGAGCGGACCAATGGGCTGATCGAAACCGGTTTCGACGACTCCGTCAAAGACGTGTTCCGGAATATCCAATCCGAACTCCCGTCAACGCTTGCCGAACTTGACGGAGATCTCGAACGTGTTTTGACCGGGTATCTCGATGCGGTTGGCGTGTCCTGGGGGGTTGCGGACCGAGACGGGAAACGCATTGTCCACGTTGGTGCGTCGGCTCAATTTCCGGGTATGATGGCGGACGGCGGGTCGGTCACCCTCGGGCCAGCCCACGACCTAACTGACAATGAGTCGCTCCACCCCTCGCACCCATTGATCGAAGCATCCGTGGCAGAAGCACGCGAAACGGGCGCAGGCACGTTCCACGTTCGGTTCCTGCTCAGCAACGATGCACCAGAGGCCCTGCGCAACCGCCGGGGAGACCGGGGACGGCTCGCATTGACTAAGGTGATGAGCCGTGGTTTCGAGCGGGAGGACCGGCTGATTGTAACGGTTATTTTCGAAAATGAGGAAGTGCTGCGTCCAGCAGAAGCGGCAGCCGAGTTACTAAAGCAGAGGTGCGAAGACGTCGACGAAATGACTCCGCCAGTAACTATCAGTCCGATCCACCTGGACGAGGTGGTGGACGAGGAGGTCTTTATAGATCAGTCAGCTGCTGGCGATGCTGAGCAGGAGACCTTCTGCAGAGCAATAGATCAGCTCGACCAGTACGTCGCCGACAGGGTTTTGGTTCTCAAACGAACACGCGAGAAACATCGCCGACGGTTAGTCGAGGCCGAACAACGCCGAGACGGAGCGCTTGGCCCGGATCGACGTGAGCGAGAGCAGATGCAAGTCAACTCAATTGAGCGTGTCCTGGATGATCTTGACTTACAAATAGACGCTTTGGAGTCACACCAGGACGTCGATTACGAGCGCTGGAAAGCTCACACTCTTGCTCGGAGATATACGCCTACACAGATTGAGCGTCTGTTACAGGCGGAGTTTTGCATTGAGTGACTGTTCAGACCAAGAGCAGCTGGACCGACAACTACAGGACAGCGAAATGGCATTGACAGTTCTACACACTGCGGACTGGCATCTCGGGCGACGCTTCCCGTCGTTTCGGCCGGAACAAGAATTGCGTCTTACGCGGGCACGGCTAGAAGTTGTTGGACGCATCCTCGATCTCGCGCACAGCCGTAACGTCGATGCAGTTTTGGCTGCAGGAGACCTGTTCGATGAATCCTCACCACCCAAAGAATGGTGGGGCGGTCTCTTGAAGGAATTCCAGCGACGCGACTGGGCTCGCCCGGTAGTACTACTCCCCGGTAACCACGACCCCCTGATGGCGCGCTCTGTTTACCACCCAGACCACCCATTCCGTGCTGGGCTGCCAGAATACGTTCACGTCGTTGACGAAGAAGGCTTTACACTCGAGCTCGATGATCGTGCAGTCGTCATCGCGAACCCTTGCCGATCACACGCCGGACAAACCGACATTGCATCATCCCTGCCAGACCGCGAACCCAACGAGAGCCGTTTCAGAATCGGACTTGTCCATGGACAGACCTTCGACATCGAGGGCTATCAAACCAACTTTCCCATCGCTAGCGGTATCGCCGCAGAGCGAGGTCTCGATTACCTCGCAATCGGTGACACGCATGCCTTTCGGGATGTTGAGCCAGAGGCTACTGCCCCTACGATCTATCCTGGTGCGCCTGAGGCAACAAATTTCGGAGAGAACGAAACTGGCTCCGTGGCAATCGTATTCTTCCCGCTTGATCGGGCGCGGAGACCGATAGTTCGGCGGGAGCAAGTCGGAACTTGGGAATGGCGAGAAGTAATCTGCAGATCGATGTCGGATCTTCGTTCGCTCGCTGGGGCTAGCGACCTACGCAAGACAGTACTTCGACTTAAGCTCGAAATGGTGGTTCCGATGGAAGAATACGACGAGGCGGAACGCATCTTGATCGAGCTCCGCGGTTCCCTCGCTGCTAATCCACGGGTAGGGGTCCTGTCCGAGGATCGCAACGGGTTACATCTCGCCACGGACACGCCCATCGAGTTCGGTAAAGAGCTGCCAGCGGTACTTCAATCGACGATCTCGCGTCTGCAGGATAGAAGCGAATCTAATCCTAAGGTAGCTGAACGAGCTCTGCATCATCTGTACCGCCTAGTCAAGGAAGCAGCGAGTTAATGGCAATGTGGATCCAGAAAATCGAAGTCACTGATCTTGCTGGTATAGCCAGCGCGAGCATCGACCTCGGGCCGGGCTTGAACATCCTCCACGGGCCAAACGAGATCGGTAAGTCGAACATCGTGAAGGCGGTGCGTGCCTCACTGCTTCTGCCAGCGGGTTCAGTCGCAGCTGAATCGCTCCTCGATTGGAACACTGATGCGACGCCAAAGGTGTCTCTAACCTTTGAACAGGAGCCTCAACGCATTTGGCGCGTCCGGAAGAGCTATGGCAGCGGCCGCGATGCCTGGAGTTACCTCGAATTTTCCCGAGACGGACACGACTTCACACAGGACAAAAGGGGCCGGGAGGTCGACGGTGCCCTTCAGGAAATTCTTAGGTGGGGAGTAGAGACACCTGGGGGTCGGGGTCGACGCAGACGAGGTCTTCCAGAATCGTTCATAACCAAAGTCTTGATAGCCGATCAGAGCGACGTGGTAGCCATACTTAAGAAGAGCCTATCAGACGACGATGACGAATCAGGTCGACAGCGACTGACTGAGGCATTGCAGGCGATGGCCGAGGATCCGTTATTCAAGAGAATCATGTCGTCGGCTCAAGAGAAGGTAGACGAGGCGTTTACCGGCACAGGTCGCCACAGATCTGGACGCGGGTCTCCTTGGGTCCGCGTACGAGACAAGCTTCAGGCCGCCCAACGACGAGAATCGGAGTTGAGGAGTCAACTTGAGGAAAGCGAAGGAACGCGACAGCGGGTCGATGAGCTACACCAGGAGCGGCTAACGGCACAAGCGCAAGAAGATAAGTGCAAGCAGGAACTGGAAGTCGCCGTCCGAGACATCGAGCGCAAGCGTGACCGCGAAGCCGCTATCGATGCACTCTCGGATGCCGAGAAGGAAATGGCTCGTATAGAGTCAGCTATGGGGGAATGCGAAACCAATGCGGCGGCCGTCGAGACAGCCCGTACCGAATTTACAGAAGCAGTGGAAGAGAGAGCTGAATCAGAGGGTGAGTTGTCCCAGTTGAAATCGAGCGTGGAAGAGGAGCGGATGCGAGTCTCTGAAATCGAGAGCGACGAGGCAGAGCAAAAGCGACGAATACGCGAGCAGGACGCACAGAACTCGCTCTTGCGGCTGGATGCAGAACATCAAGAATGTGAGAAGGCACGTCTTCAGGCAGAACGCGTCAAGGAATTAGCTGAGACGGCCGCCGTGCTAAGGGAGGAGATCGAATCGGAGGAAAAGATATCGGAGGAGACGAAGAAGCTGATCGAACAGACACAAGGCGTCCTCGATGCGGACAAGAAGGAGCTACAAGAATTCGATCTGCAGCTAAGGTTCTGCAGATGGTCGGTCTCTGGTAAAAGGGTCGGATCCCTCAGAGGTCAATTCGAAGAATCGGCTGATAGCCACAAACGAGCTGACGAGTTCTTGGCGAAAGCAGAGCGGAACCGAGACCAGGCTGACGCTGTGAGTACACCTGATGAGGACGATGTTGCAAAGCTGCGCAACATCGAGGCTGATCTACGGGTGGCACAAGAAAGGTTGGCTGTCGGCCTCCTTGTATCGATGACACCTGAGAAGGATCTCCAAGTAAGCATAGAGATCGACGGTGAGTCTGTCGACCATCGTCTAGTTGCAAGTGATACAACCGAGTTTGAGGCCGCCCGAGAGCTGCGCGTTGACATACCAGGATTCGGCGAGCTTCGTGTAATGGGGGGTAACAAGGCCCTGGCTCGGGAAGTGCAGGAGGCGGAGGATCGGTGGGAGAAGGCCTGGGAGCCTATCATTGTGTCCACGGGTTGCCGAACGATCCCCGATCTCGAGATGCTCTTGCAGAGATGCAGAGAGCAGCTCTCAGAGGCGCAGGCTTTTGAACAGGAAGCCGCAATGTTGCAGGTCAAAGCAGGAAGCGTGGACGATCTCGAGCGCCAGGTTACCCTTGCCGAGGAGGAGGAGGCTCGGGCCAAAGATGATCTTGCCGTCGGGATTAAGGAATCGATCATCGATGGGCGTAGCCATCTGACTGCGGACGAGTACGTGGATAGCCTCAGGGAGAATCCCCCAGACATACGAAACGTTGAGGAAGCGATTGAAACTGTCGAGTCAAAGGTGAGCGAGCAGGAGCTGCTGTGCCATAAACTCGATTCAGGAATGTCTGGAAAGCGCGCCCGGCTTGAAGCTCAGCGTGAAGAACTCAACGAGAGAGAGAAGGAACTCGACCGTGAGAAGGGCAAGTTGAGTGGCGAGTGGCAGACCATACTGAGGTCATCCACCGAGGATCTTGAAAGAATCCAGAGAGACCGCATTAAAATCGACGATGACCTCAAAGCAATCAACAAGGAAGCTGCCACTGATGTCGAGGAGGCACGTTCGTCGCTAGCAGCAGCTAAAGAGGAAATGACGAAAGCGGAGAAGGCCCTATCGGAGGCCAATGAGGAGATCGACCGATGCCGAAGTGAACTTGCGCGACTCGAGGGCGAACTCACCATCCAGCGCAAGGCAGTCGAAACCGAAGATCACGAAGGTGCGAAGTCCCTTACCGACGAATGTGCGGCTCGCCTGGATTCCCTTCCGGAACCAGAAAACGAAGAGGTCGATGACGCCCTCCGGGTTAAGATGGAGGAGACCGCCGCACGAGCGTCGCGAAAGACCCAGGAACTCGAGAACGAACTCCGGCGTGTTGAGGGAGCTCTCGAACAGATCGGTGGAAGCTACATTGAGGAACAGGTGAATCAATCGCAAGAGGCGATCGAGGCCGTAAGACAGCAAGAGCTTGACCTCGAACTCGAATTCGGTGCTTGGCAACTATTGCGGGAGACATTGGCTGAGGCCGAGCAGCAGGATTCGGTGCATTTGGGCAACGCTCTCGTTGAACCAGTCAGCGCACGAATGAGCACGCTGACTGGCGGGCGTTACGGGGACATTGCGATCGGACCTCAGATGGACGCAACTGGCATCCACCTCGCAGGAAGCGAGCGTCAATTCGATAGCCTATCAGTCGGGACGCAAGAACAGGTCGCGCTTATGCTTCGGCTCTCAATTGCCGAAGCACTTGGAACCTTCCTAATCCTCGACGACCAGGCCACCCAGTCCGATCCTCAGCGGATGGAATGGATCCGGGATGTGCTCGAGAGAGCTGCAGAAGAGATTCAGGTGGTGGTCATGACGTGTCATCAGGAAGATTATGTGGGTGAAGGACTACCTGTAGACTCACACGTTGTGGACCTGGCTGACTGTGTGGAGCGGACACCGTAGTGCAGAACGGTAGGCCCTGCCATAACTACCCCGTGGTAAGCCCCCGGCTCTGCCGGGGAGACTCCCAGAGTTTGACAGTTCGAGAAATATGTAAGAGCGGCGCGTTCTCCGGGCGAATTAGTGAAGGGCGAGACATTCGAGGCCGTCCTTCTCGTCCTAAAGAGTAAGGGTATAGGGCCTTTCTACCGGACGATGTTGGGCGAGGGGAAGAGCGCAGCAGACCACGAAGAACTACGCATTGCATATTTTGGGTTTACTAGGCCCAGAAAGATCCTGTGCCTAGCTGTTTCTACTGAGGCTGATAGCGAGGGCTTGGGTTGAACGAATGAATCTGGACGCGGCGTACGCCGTCTAGGTCACTCTTGTAGGGTAGGGGTAATACTGCCTTGGAATACTTCCTTTTGCTGTGGGTCCTTCCCTCCGGAATAGCTGCCTGGATTGCGAATTCGAAAGGGCGCAGCGGGACAGGAATCTTCTTCCTGTCGATGGTTGCGACGCCGTTGATCGGTCTCATTGTCGCTGCGGCTCTCAGTCCAGCGGTGGTCGGTGCCCGGGATCATCGACGACGCCACCTGGCAAAAGGCACAGCCTGCGGCCAAGGACGGCAAGAAGTCGCAAGGCACCCGCACCGACGCGACCGAGTATCTGTTGGCAAGCTTCTTCGTTGCGGAGTCTGTCACGAAGAGGACCGAGGATACCGAGGGGGTGGACGGGGGATGTATGGCCAACGGTCGAACCTGATCGATGGCCGGCTCTACTGCAACGCCAGATTCGATCAGTTCGGAAAGAGGTGCAGCGCGCCCAGCCAAAAAATAGGCTATATCCGGATCTCTCAACGAGATGAAGTGGGTGAAGGTGCCGTGGTTCCTGGCATGGGGGCGCGGTTAGCGTGTGCGGAACCTCTTCGGAATCTGCTCAGGGATGTTTATGTCTCCGACGGTAAGGAAGATCATATCGTTGAATGCGTCGAGTGTGCGGAATCCGCTGGCTCGGTTCTTGACGATTTGGACGATTCGGTTGAGGCCTTCGGCGATGGCGTTGGTAAGACGCGTGTTCACGAATGCGAGGACGCCGAAGAAGTGCTGTCGCAGGGTCCTGACGAACTTTCGCAGGGGTTCACGTCGACTTCTGAGTGCGGACGTCGTCCAGCATTTCAGGAAGCGTTCGGCAGCCCAGGGCGCTTTGTATTCCCAGAACTGCTCGAACTCGTCCTTGAGTCTCCAGGCTCTATAGATTCGGTAGTTCGCCTTCTCCAGTGCTTTGAGTGTCCGAGTATCCCCTCTGGAGCGTGTCGCTGAGTGCCGGTAGAGGAGCCATCGGAGGCCCTTCATGGCTTTGCGCTCATCCGGGGCAGCTTTACGCCACTGGTCCTTACGGACCTCGTCAACGGCGGCATTGAGAGCCTTGACGATGTGAAAGCGATCGAGGACCAGCTTGGCATTCGGACAGTGTTCCTGGATGGCTCCGATGTAAGCTTCGCTCATGTCGCAGCAGGCCCACTCGATCTTGGATCTCTGGTAGGGACTGAGAGCCTCTGTGAAGAACCGATCGATCGTTTTACGCGCCCTGCCGCGGCCAACCCACACCACGCAGGAGCGGTCCAGATCGTAAACGAGCGTGGCGTACCTGTGACGCTTGGCGTAGGAGATCTCGTCGATCCCGATGGTTTTGAGCCCTCGGATACGATGACCTTCACGAAGCCGCGTGATGGATCGGTGAAGGAGATCCGACAGCGTCGAGGCAGAGATGCGCAGTAACTCGGACGCCGCCTTCTGCGTCATGGTCTGGCAGTAGCGCAGCATGGCATACTCGAAGCGATACGTCACCCGAGAGAACCGCTCCGCCCACGGAATCTCCTCGACCACACGACCGTGGGTAGGACACCGAATCTCCCGAGGATGGTAGAGAAGCCAGACCCTCCACCCGCACACCGGAATGTCACGCCACCGACGCGGATGGGGCATTGTGCGGACGATTTTACCTCGACGGCCGCACTCCGGACAACAACAACCATTCTTATGTGGCTTTACGGCGATGACGAAACAGCTTCTCCCCTCAAACCACCAGCTGACAACACGGAACCCCTTGAATCTCAGCAGTTTCGATAGTAATCTGCTCCCGGTCATAGGTCGCACCCCCTTCGCTTTGATTGTCCTACACACACAACCAAGCGTAGGGAACGATCTATGACCTTGTCATTCTATAGTTTCACCGTTGAGAAACCCGGATAGAGCCAAAAAATATCGGACGTGAATCAGCGAGTGTCCGCACAAGTGCATCGGATGCTGATGAAGCCCGAGAAAATCCTGGCGATCTGGCAGGAACAGTTCGATTCAGAAGGCGGAGAAGCGATGGCGCAGCGACTCGAAAGTCTGAAAAAGAAGAGGGACGGTCTTGCAGGACATGTTGAGCGAGCGGATTTTGCGTACGTATCTGGAACGCTGACGGGAAGCCGGTATCAAAAGCAAGTGGACAGGATCCAAGCAGAAGGCGTGCACCTGGATCAAGAGATTCATCAGATAACTGCCAAGCTGGATGCGCGCGAGGGGGCCGACGCACTTAAGGATGGTCTCGCCCACGCGCTGACGTTTGCGGGCGATGGAATCCTCTCGCTAGTCGATGTCGACGATACGGTTCCATCTTTTCTCGTAAAGAATAGAAGCTACTCAGAGGATCAGCTTAAGCAGTTTCGAATGCGCAAGGCCATCATCCACGCCTGTGTCGAGCGGATTCATCTACATCCGGGGGGTGAGATGGTCTTGGATTACCGGGTGAATCCACGTAAACTCTCGGCAGCCTTTCTCTCTGTCGATGGGTTTGAACATCCAACTGGTACCAGACACCAAGACACCAAGAGAAGCGCGGAGGACGGGAGACAGTGGACGTCTCCAGAGCCAAGGCGACCAGTGGCCCGTAGAGGGTTGACGGTTGACAGTAGACGGAGACGGCTTCGCCTTTGTGGATATTGACAATGAGGACAGTGACTGCGGCTTCGTCTGTTTGTGGTTCCTTAAGACTGTTTGAGGTTTGAATGTATCGGTTGAGTAAGCCAGAGGGTGCGTATCAGGTTGTTCTCGAGGATGTGCCGGTTCCGGAGATCGCATCGACCGAGGTACTGATTCGGGCGGAGACGTCGTTGATCAGCAGAGGTTCCGAGATCTGGCGACGGTATGTGCGGACCGAGGCGCTCGATCCGAAGGTTATGGGATATTCGATGGTGGGTTCGATCGTTGCGGTGGGGGCCAACGTCGAGGGCGACTATTCGATGGGGGATCGGGTCGCATCGCTGTCGCCGCACGCAGAGTACGTCGTGGTAGAAGTCAACGGTGCAAGAAATCAGCCGCCCCTAGTCGTGCTGCCCAACGACGTCTCTACTGAGGCGGGTACCTTTTGGCCGCTCGGCACCAGTTCGGTTATGTGGATGGACGAACTGGATGTGTCGGACGATACGGTCGTGTTCATGGGGCAAGGTTTGGTCGGTAGTGGATGTCTCCAGGCTCTTCGTGCTCGCTCGAAAGCCAGATTGGTCGCCGTGGACGCTATCCCCGCCCGGTGTGAACTGGCCGGTCGTCTGGGGGCGGACGTCGTGATCGATGTGTCGAAAGAAGATCCGGTTGAAGTGGTGAACGGCCAGACGGACGGAAAGGGTGCCGATTTTTCGATCTATGCCGTCGGTGGGCGGTCGGGTCCGAGGGCGTTCGAGCAGGCCCTCGAATTGACGCGGCGCGGGGGGATGGTCCAGGTCATCGGTCTGTATGAGGATGATCCGCTGCCGCTGGATTCCGGCAAGATCCAGGGCAAACGGATCCTGGGTGGCTACACGGATTCCTCTCGGCGACCCGAAGCATCCGATCGCTGCATCCAATACCTGGCCGAAGGACGGTTCTCCGTGGAGGAGATGGTCACGCATCGCTTTCCGTACCAGGAGGTAGCTGAAGCTTTCGATCTGCTTTACAATCGTTTGCACGAAGCGATGGCCGTGTTGCTGCAGTGGCAGGTTGATCAGTGAAAAATGCAAAGTGACGAATGAAAATGGGATGCAGGGGACCGTGTTGATGGAGGCTGCATGAGGAATGGGTTCTTCAAGGGGCACGGGTTGGGGAACGATTACATCGTGATGGATCCTCGCGATCTGGATTTCAAGCTGACACCCAAGAACATCCGTCTAATCTGTGATCGAAACTGGGGGATTGGGAGCGACGGGATTCTCACCCTCGAACGTTCGAAAGCGGCGCATTTTGGCTTTCGGATTTACAATCCCGACGGGAGTGAAGCGGAAAAATCGGGTAACGGGCTCCGCATCTTCGCGCGCTACCTTCACGCGACTCGGAAGACGAGGAGGAAGACGTTCACCGTGGATACAAAGGGCGGCCTAGTATCAATCGATCTTCAGGTGGATCGCTACGGTGACGCGAGTGCGGCGACGGTGGAAATGGGGCAGGCGACGTTCGCGCCGAAGGCATTGCCGTGCTCGTTGAAGGTCGACGAGCTGATCGAACAGCCCATCACTGCTGATAGGCAGAAGCTGACCTTCACGGGGGTGAGCGTGGGGAATCCTCATTGCGTCGTGTTCCGGCCAAGGGGGAAAAAGTGGTCACGGGAAGAATTGTTCACTCTGGGTCCGGAGCTCGAAAACCACAGGCTCTTTCCGCGACGAACGAACGTGCAGTTGGCGGTGCCGACGGGACCCCGCGAGATCTACATCCAGATCTGGGAGCGTGGGGCGGGTGAGACCCTGGCGTCGGGCTCGTCGTCGTGCGCGGCCGCGAGCGCGGCGGTCCGATTAGGACTGGTGAAATCACCCGTTCGAGTCAAAGCGCCGGGTGGCACGCTTAATATCGAGGTTGATGAGGACTACAACCTGACGATGCGGGGACCCGTTGCCGAGGTGGGGCGCGGGCACCTGAGTGCGTCGCTCGTGAGGGAGTTGAATAGACGCTAACCGCGAAGACTCGAAGATACCAAGAAAACCACAGCGTCCACGAAGACGCGAAGAATGAAGGGACCTGACCCAGTCGAAGAGGTGTCCACTGAGCGCCGGAAGTCGGCAACTAGAGATCAACCTGCACCCAGGCGGCTTTAACGAACCTTCGGTTGAGCGAGAGGAAATCGCGGCTGCGCTGCACGAAGCGTGGGTCCGGAAACTGCTCGTTTGGTGGGACCATTACAACGAGGCTTACCTCGATAGCGCGTTGAGCAGACCGGTGATTGTGCTGTCGGAGGCGACACACACTCTCGGTCACTGGGACCGGTCGCGTCGGTCGATTGCAATTTCGAGCACGCACATCGCCTCCCACGCTTGGGAAGACGTGCTCGACACGCTTCGTCACGAGATGGCGCACCAGTATGTGGACGATGTCCTTCGTCCGGCCGACGAGCCCGCACACGGATCCGCCTTCAGAGAGGCCTGTCACGAGCTCCGGTGTTCGCCTCTCGCATCTACAGATTCGGAGGTGTTGGGACAGCAGGACGATCGTACGCTGCGTGTTGTGAAGAAGCTTCTGTCGCTGGCGGACAGTCCGAACGAGCACGAGGCGCAGGTGGCCGTTCAGAAGGCGCACAGGTTGCTCGTGAAATACAACATCGATCTGGTGAATCTGGATGCAGAACGCCGGTTCGAATCGCGCATTCTTGGTGAGGTCAAGGGGCGACATACGTCGGCCGAGATCTGGCTGAGTGCGATTCTGAATCGGTTTTTCTTTGTCGAGGCCATATGGTCTCAGAGCTATGACGCTGTTCGGGATCGACAGGGAACGCGTTTACAAATCTTCGGTACGCCTCAGAATCTGGATATGGCGGAGTATGTCCACGCCTATCTGATCGGCCTGATGCCACGCCTTTGGGAAAGCTACCGAGAGATGGAAGGGATTCGGGGCAACCGCGAGCGACAACGCTACTACACTGGCGTGCTGGAGGGTTTCCACTCGAAGCTGACCGAGCAGGAACGCCGGCTAGAGCGTGAACACGCGCTGGTCTGGACGGGTGATGCGGCACTAAAACATTACTATCGCTACATCAACCCGAATGTTCATACCAGATACGGTGGGGGTGGACGGCGAAACGATGTCTATGACGCAGGTGTGGAAGAGGGCCGAAACGTGGACATCCACCGGCCGGTCGGAGAGAAAGGGTCCGGGACGAAGGGGTTGCTGACGTAGCAGCTTTGCGCCACACTCCCAGCAGGCGTCAAGTTCCTTCCCTTTCCGAAGGAGAACCAGGATTCAGGAAACGCTGTACTTTTTGACGGTTTCTTCGTTAATGGTGATGCCGAGCCCCGGAGCTTCAGGGACGTGAACGTGGCCATCGACAACCTCGAATACCTCGTTCGTGAGTTCGTGGCGGAGCGGGGATCCGGCCATGCAGAATTCGAAAATGCTACCGTTCGGGCAGGCGGAGAGCGCGTGGAGTGAAGCGGCGATGGTGATACCACTCTTGAAGCTGTGGTTGACGACATTTCGGTGGTGGGCGTGGGCGAAGCGGCCGGCTTCGACAAAGGTGGAGATTCCGCAGCGGCCGGGATCTGGTTGTATCCAGTCGAGACCCCCGTCAGTGACAAGTCGCTGAAAGTCCTTGAGGCGTGATTCGGCTTCGCCCGTCGCGATGGGGACCGGGCTTTCGGCCGTCAGGTGGCTGTAGCCCTCCACATCCTCGGGATGTAGAGGTTCTTCGATCCAGAAGGGTCGAAACGGCAGGAACTGCTTCGCCCGCGTGTTCGCCGTCTTCCAGTCCCAGACCTGACCGGCGTCGATCAAGATGTCGACGTCTTCGCCGGCTCCAGCCCTTGCCTGTTCGACAAGAGCGGTATCGGTTGTCTCGTCTGTCCCCATCGGTCCCCAACCGAACTTGATGGCCGTGAATCCCTGGTCGGCGTGTCGTGCGGCGAGATCGTATGTCTCTTCGGGTGTGTCTCCGAACAGAATCGAACAATACGCACGGAATTTTGACTGGAGTGGGCCTCCGAGTAGCCGACTGATCGGTTGACCCACGGCCTTCCCCGCGATGTCCCAGAGGGCGATGTTGATCCCCGCCATGGCGTGGCTCCCCGCTCCGACGCGCCCGTAGTAGTTGGCGGCCTCATCCATCTTGAGCATACAGGCTTCGATGGCCAGCGGATCTTCTCCGACGAGGGCGTTGGCGAGACCGTTGCAGATCTGGTGAGACAGGGGAGCCTCGACGACGGCCTTTACGACGGTGGGGCACGAATCGACCTCGCCCCATCCGGTGATTCCTTCATCGGTGTCGATGCGAATCAGGCACGTGTCCTGCGTGCCGTCGCAGTCGGCGGTGACTTCGGGCAATCGTAGGACGGTGGCGGTGACGGATGTGATTTTCACGATTTGGCTCCCGAAGGGGCTCGAACAACCAAGACTCCAAGATAGGAACGTACGAACGTGTGTGCCATACTGTGGTCGTCGTGTCGAAGGGAAGTTGTAGAACCGGTTTGCCGGGTAGAGGCTGCGAGCACATCTTGTTGAGCGCAACAACCCAACCAGAGATCATTGGACGTGCATTGACAGGGGTAGACGCTATGTCTGTGATGGATGACTACAAGGTGAACTACGAACGGGACGGCGTGTTGCCGAAGGTCGGTGTGTTCAGCCAGGAGGAAATCGATCGTTACCGCGCCGATTTCGATGAGCTAGAGGCGCGGGAGGGCAAAGAGAACTGCCAGATCGGTCTCCAGGGCCGGCACACGAGCGAGCGGTTCATCTGGGAGCTCGCGACCGACGATCGGGTTCTGGACGTGATGGAGGCCGTGGTGGGCGATGACGTGATGCTGTTGTCGACGCACTTCTTCTGCAAGTACCCCGACAAGGATGCTCGATCCTTCGTGGCCTGGCATCAGGATACCACCTACTGGGGGCTCGAACCACCAGAAGCCCATACGGCTTGGATCGCGGTCGACGACAGCGATGTCGAAAACGGCTGTATGCGTGTGATTCCGGGTTCGCACGCGGACGGCATCGTGACCCACGAGAAGTCCGATCGGGACGGTAATCTTTTGAGCATCAATCAAGAGATTCCAGATGAGCTGGTGGACAACAGTTCGGCGCTCGATCTGGAACTGAAGGCAGGTCAGATGTCGGTTCACCACGGTCAGATTTTCCACGCCAGTATGCCGAACGGCTCGAACCGCCGTCGCTGCGGGTTGACAGTTCGGTTCGTGCCGCCCTACGTCCAACAAGCCGAGTTGAACTCCCTGAAACAGAACTGGCAGCCGATCGTGGTTCGGGGGAAGGATTCGTATGGGAACTTCGAGGAGACGCCAGCACCGTTTTGAGGATCGAACGTCGAGAACCGGGCTTGGAAGTCGAACCACCCATTCCGTTTTAGCTGAGTGAGGGGGGTGCAGTGGCGTTCGAGTGGCAGACGGATGATCCGGAAAACCAAGGCCTCGATCACGATCGATTGGCGGAGATGGAAACGGAGCTGGCCCGCCAGGGGACGAAGGGTTTCGTGGTCGCTCGGAACGATCGTGTTGTGTGGGAGTACTATGCCGAGGGCCACGGGTCGGATGTGAAGCATTATTCGGCGTCGCTGGCAAAGGCGCTCGTTGGAGGTACGTCCCTGATGTTCGCGATGGCCGACGGGCTGATCGACCCGGAAGACTGCACGTGTCGTTACGTACCCGAGTGGCAGGGCGATCCCACTCGTGAAGAGATTACGATTCGTCACCTCGCGACCCACTCATCGGGTGTGCAGGACGCTGAGATTTATCAGAAGTCACACGAAGATCTGCCCGATTGGATGGGTGCTTTCTGGCGGCGTGAGCCCGATCCCTTCTCGATTTCGCGTGATCAGGCCCCCACGATCTTTCGTCCGGGAACGGATTACCACTACAGCAATCCGGGTATGGCGATGCTCGCCTACGCGGTCACGGCCAGTCTGAAGGATCAGCAGCACGGGGACATCCGGTCTCTCCTCCGGGCTCGACTGATGGAACCGCTTGGCATCGAAGACGGGGCGTGGTCCTGTGGCTACGGGCAGACTTTCGACGTCAACGGTCTTCCTCTGGTGGCGAATTGGGGTGGCGGCGGATTCACCGCACGGGCAGTTGCGTCGGTCGCGCGGTTGATGTTGCGCAGGGGGGATTGGGACGGAGAACGTGTGGTCGAATCCCGTTGGGTGGAGCGCGTTCTGGCCGATGCGGGTACGCCCGTGCCACGACGACCAGACGGCAACTCGGCACCCGTCTGCGGGCTCGGCTGGTACACGAACGCCGACGGCAACTGGGTGAACGTGCCTCGGGATGCTTTTGCGGGCGCTGGCGCAGGCAATCAGGTCTTGATGGCGTCGCTTGAGTTGAACCTGATCCTGGTACGCAACGGGTCGCCCCTCGAACAGGGACCGGGCCGGGCGATGTCGTGGCGGAATGTCGAAAGGCATCTGTTCGATCCGCTGATGCAGGCCATTCACTGATGTCATACCACGTAAGCGGAGAGGACGCATGGCGAAGCTGAGAGTCGTCGTCACCGGGGCGGCTGGGTATCTTGCCGGCCGCATGCTGCCTACGTTCAGAGAGCGCTACGATCTGACTCTGCTGGACGTGAAGACAACCAACCGCGAGGGCGAAGAGGTGGAGGGCGTCGTCGTTAGCGATCTGCTCGAGTCCGATCGAGATGCCTATCGATCGGACTTCGCAGGGGCCGATGTCGTGATGCACTGCGGTTTTACACGAGCCAGGATCGCGGAGGAGCCACCCGCACCAGCTTCCTCGTCGGGCAGTAGCGACATCCGTTTCCAGGGGCGCAGTGCGAATCGGGGGGGAGACGCGCGGTTCGAGTCCGAGATGGCGAACATCCGGATGACTTACAACGTCTATCAGACATGCGTCGAGGAAGGCGTCAGACGTGCCGTCGTGCTGAGCTCGAATCACGCGGCCGACTACTACGAGGTCCTCATCTGGAACAAGCAGATGGGGGGGCTCGTCACGCCAGACATGCCTGCGTATTCGGACAACTTCTACGGATGGGCGAAAGTGCTTACGAGTCTCTAGGCTTTACCTATGCGACGGGCACGGTGTCGAACGGAAGGCCCCTCGAGGTCGTTCAGTTGCGTATTGGAGGGCCACGGGAAAGCGATGCAGAGAAATTCTCGCCGGATCGACCCGAGCAGATGCATCGCGGACTGGGGTGCTACCTGAGTCAACGAGATCAGACCCAACTGGCCGTGAAGAGTATCGAGACCGAAGACATTACGAACGAACTGGGAGTGCCATTCCAGATCTTCTACGGCATCAGCGACAACACACAGAAGTTCTGGGATCTGTCGAATGCACGCAGGGTGATCGGATATGAACCGGAGGACGACAGTTCGGTGAAGTTCGGCGACAAGGTCGGTGAGGTATTGGACGCTGGACGAAAGCAGCGCTATCAGTGAACAGGTCGAGACGGAAAGTGCATAGAGACGGTGGCACGTAAACGGGGATAAGGATGGCGAAGCGGAAAGTGGTCTTAACGGGGGCGTGTGGGCACGTGGCGGGCAGGATGCTGGATGCGCTGAGGGAGCGCTACGACCTAACGCTGATCGATATCAAGACCACGACGACTGACGGGGTTGAGGTCGGCGGCGTGGAAGTGGCGGACCTGCTTAATCGGGATCGCGATTCGTATCGAGCGCTGTTCAAGGGAGCCGACGCGGTCGTCCACAGCGGATTCAAAGGTACGGTGAACCACCGTCACACGGACTTTTGGAAAGAGCACGACAACGTGATGATGTGCTACAACGTGTATCAGACGTGTCTGGAAGAGGGGGTGCGTCGTGTGGTGACGATGAGTTCCAATCACGCGGCGGATTTCTACGAGCCGCTGATCTGGGAGGACAGAATCGAGACCGTTCGTACGACCGACTATCCGCTGACAGACAATTTTTACGGGTGGGGCAAGATCTCCTACGAGGCACTGGGGTTCGTGTTCGCGACGGGATCGATGAACGAGGGTCGGAGACTCGAGGGCGTGATGATCCGCATCGGGGCGCCCCGCGACAGCGGTTTCGAAGTTCCGCCGAAGGATCTCAAGAAACTTCATCGTTCACAGGGTGCTTACTTCAGCGCACGCGATCAGGCGCAGCTCGTGACCAGGAGCATCGAGACGGACGATATTTCGAACGAGCACGGTGTGCCATTTCAGATTTTCTACGGCATCAGCGACAACACGCATCGGTTCTGGGAGATTGCGAACGCACGGCGCGTCGTCGGGTACGCGCCGGAGGATGACAGCGCGGTGATGTTCGCAGCTCAGGTGGCGTCGGTGATGACGGAGGCGCAGAAGGCGGAGTATGGTAAGAACTGAAAAATCTGGACGGACCACACGGAATACACGGAAGGTGAGGTGGGGTTGAGGATTTGCGGCCCTATTCGGGGATTGGTTCGGGATGTGGGGAAGTTCGGGGTAGAGGAACGCGAAGACAGGAAGGCGCTAAGACGCGAAGAAAAGACAGCGAGGATACAGGGATGGCGATCCGGGGCCCCATAGATCTGGACAGGAGAGACGAGTGAAGATTACGAAGTTCGAGACGGTGCCGATCGAAGGTCGGGCGATGATTTTGAAGATGCAGACGGACGAGGGGCTGGTGGGGTTCGGCGAACCGATGAATTACGAACACTGGCGTGTCGTGGCCCAGGCCGTTGAGGACATGGCGGAGTACCTCATCGGGAAGGATCCGTTCCAGATCGAGGACCATTGGCAGGCGATGTATCGCTCGAGCTACGCCCGCAGCATGCCGATCCTCGTTGGGGCCCTGAGCGGGATCGAGATGGCCATGTGGGATGTGATGGGGAAGGCGTTGGGCGTTCCGGTCTGGAAGCTGTTCGGTGGATCGGTCCGACGACGGGTTCGGGTCTACACGGGAATCGGGGGTGGCGATTCACCGGAGTCTATTGCAGAGGTGGCGCGACAAAGGGTGGCCGAGGGGTTCACGGCCCTGAAGATGGGTGGGTCGCCCCGTCCGGTTCGATACGTCGACAACGCGAAGACGGTCAAGGAAGTGGTGGGACGCGTGTCGGCCGTCCGGGAGGCCGTGGGGGACGAGGTGGACATTGCGGTCGATCTCCATCGCAGGTTCAGTCCCGCGATGGCTACGATCGTGGTCCGCGAGCTGGAGCCGTTTCATCTGCTGTTCGCGGAAGAGCCGTGTCATCCCGAGAACGACAAGCCGCTGCGCGACCTAGCCCGGTCGACGACGGTGCCGATTGCGACGGGTGAGCGCCATCTGACCCGCTGGGGATTCCGAGAAATCGTGGAAACGGAGGCGTGTGCTGTCCTTCAGCCCGATATTCGCCACTGCGGTGGGATGATGGAACTCAGAAAGATCGCGAATCTCGCGGAGACGCATTACATGGCGATCGCACCGCATAACGCGGCTGGGCCCGTGGGTGTCGCCGCGTCCGTTCATGTCATGGCCACGGTGCCGAATTTTCTGATCTGCGAGGGGGGTCACAAGCTGGGCCAAGGTCTGTTCAACACGCCGCTGACGTTCAAGGACGGGTTTATCGAGTTGCCGACGGCGCCGGGGTTGGGTGTTGACATGGAGGATGATGCACTGGAAGCGATGCGTGACGAGACGTACCGAACACGCGGGATGTTCTGGCACGAGGATGATGGGTCCTTTGCGGACTTCTAGTCCGCAAGGAAATGAAAAATGCAGAATGCAAAGTCGTGAAGTACATCACTTTTGCGTTGGCTTTAATGGTTCCTCATACGGCGAGCGCAGTGGACGACAGGGCGCTGGCGCTGCGACGGGAGTACAACACGGTGGCGGCGGCGATCGACAGCGTGGTTCGGACGATGGGAATGGATGACCGCGCCGCCCTCGACACATCGCGGCTTCCCAGAGAACGAGATGCTTCGGTCGTGCCTCAGGGCAGCGACGTGGTGATGATCTTTTGGGCGGATGACGAAGCAAAGGTCTGGGTGAACGACTATTTCGTGGGAGAGACTCGGCTGACGCCCGTCGAAGTCGTCGTGCCATCCCTTTATCTATCGGCAACCAACCGGATTCGTGTGCGGTGCTGGGATACCGACTGGGTGGAGAGCGGTCTGCTTCTGGGTCTGTATCTGCGGGACGACAGCGGGGTGATGCACCCGATCGTGACGAGCGATGGAACGTGGGAAGGTGTGGGTGGGCCTGTGGAGGAGATCGCGTATGCGCACAGTTTGCCCGACATACCGGGAGCAGAGGTCGTGTGGGGGCCGCGTGTGTTCG
The DNA here is from genome assembly GCA_965198115.1 of Candidatus Latescibacterota bacterium. Classification (GTDB taxonomy): domain Bacteria; phylum Latescibacterota; class UBA2968; order UBA2968; family UBA2968; genus UBA6620. The sequence continues at coordinate 7,168,238 of OZ240241.1, forward strand.
GTATCGTGGAGATGACGAAGACCTTCGACGGCGCCGCGGTGCGAAGTTCGGCGTCCACTGAAGGATCCGTGGCAGGAGGCGCATCTCGTGACATGCGTTACCACGAATTCGTGGCAAGGCTGGCTGTGCTAGAGTCAGAACGGAAACGTCTGTCGGAGGATCTCGCGCGTCTGGCAGTCCCATCTGCCGTGCCTGGATTCGTCGAGGGTGCGGTCGCACCGGGATTGACGCTGGGAAAGTCAGGGCCGTTGGAGGAGGACGTTTCGCACTCCATCTCCGAGGAGGTCGATCGTTGGGTCAAGACGCTGCCCCCTTCTGCCCGAGCGATGATGTATCCCGACAGACGACGGCTGCGTGGGGAGCGTGCGGCGACAGAGGCGGGCGGGTTACCGCCGTCGGCGGCCGAGCCGGGTGAACGCACCCAGAATTATCGCCCTCCGAGCGATCGCCCCAACACGCAGCCGGGCGCAGAAGCCGGGCGTGGTGCCCTCGCGGGTGTCGGATCGGGGGCGAGTGGCAGACCCGGGGCGCTCGGGGGCGGTGGTCGAGCGACGCGTCTCGGACTCCTGATCCCGACGGTCATTCTGTCCGCCTACGTTCTGTTCGCGGTCGGTCACTTGCGAAGAGAACGCGGGGAGACCGCGTGAACTGGGTCGAAATCGTACTGGCTGTGGTCTTCGTCGTGGCCTCTGCGATGGCCGGATCCATCGCCCTCATCCGGCGGGCCGAGCTGATCTGCCGTGACGAAGCACGATTCGGGCTGGTGAAAGGGAATGCCACTCTGATCGGCGCGATGATCGGAGGCCTGGCGGGTCTGTGCGCGGGGGTTTTGCTGGTTTTCTACACCTTCTCCACAGAGCGGCCGACCAGCTGGATCGAGTGGGCAGGACGGGGCTCGTATCTGTTGATCATCGGAGCGTTCGCCGGCCACCTGAACCTGCTGGTCCATAGTTGGCTCCGTGTGCTGGACGAAGAGGAGGCAATGAAAGGGTCAACGGGGGATTCGAAGCCTCAACAGCCGACGCTGACCGTCCTCCGTCTGAGCGAGTTCCGGCAACTGCTGGGAGCTGGATACGCTGAATCGGACTTTCGAACGCGTGATGACGAGGTGGTCGATCGGCTCATCTCCGTGATCGGCGACCGTGTGATCGACGGTCAGCGTGCCCTCAGTCGTCTCCCGTTCTACGGTTATCTGGGGACCGTCTGCGGTATCCTGCTCATGGCCAACGAGCTGACCCGACTGGATGAGGCGACGGAGTCGTTCCAGGTGCTGCGAGACATGGCGAGCGGCCTCGTCCTGGCGTTCCAAACGACGTTGGCTGCGCTGCTTGCCTACCTGCCGTTGCGCAAAGCGTTCGACGTTCTGTTGACGCACATCTCACAAGTGGAACGGGCGTGGCTGGTGATGCGGGATGAGGAGTGAGAGACATTAGGAAATTGGGAAATTAGGAAATTGCGGGGAGTCGGCGATCGGTTCGACTTCCTCGGCCGGATGACAGAATCCGAGGAGCGGAATGCGGCAGCGGTTTTTGAAAAGGGCGGTGACGGAGCTTGAGGAACACGACGTCAGCAAGGAGCTGTTCCTGGGGATAATGATGCTGATGTTGACGCTTGGTATCATGATCCTCAACGTCTCCCAGCCCGTATGGCGCGTGCATCATCACGACCCGAATGAAGGTGACGCGGTTCTGATCTACACCTCTAAAGGCATCGGGGTTTCGGGGGATGGACAGAGTGTGAGACGGATGCTCAGACCAGGCGAATACCGGACCATCGTGGACAATCTCGTTGCCAAGCCTGAGAGGAATCTGCATCTGTTCTTGAAGGGGGGAAGTCGGGAGCGCATGGTGAACGATGCAGCCTACGCGGACTCATTGCTCTCCACGTCGGCGACGGGTGAAAAAGTGCGGCCGGCGGTCTTCGTACACATGTGGTAAGGAACGAGATCCCGTGAAGAGCGAACGGGAGAGCGGGTGTGGCGACGGCTTCGAGTAACCGGTGGGAGTGGCCGGACCCTGTCCCCGAGCGAAGTCGAGGGAGCCCGCGAACAAAAGCAGAGGACAGAAGACAGAGGACGGCAGGTTGACGGTGGGCGGGAACGACGGCTTCGCCCTCAGCCTCGTTGCGAATATGAATGTCAGCGGCCGGATCCATTTGGATCGCGGCCGCTTTTCCTTTTAGAGAAGTCGGGTTGCTGTCAGCTGCCGGATTTGACGACGGCGAGGATGCGCTGGCCCTGGAGGGTATCGTCGATGAACGTGATCAGAGACTGTCCGGGCGGTCCCTTGCTGACCTCGTATTCTTTTCCTTTTTCGAGTTTGCCGTGACGGTCGCAAAGCGCCTCGAGTTCGCCGTTCAGAGCCAGCGTTTCGCCCAACGAGATTCGCATCACATCATTGCGGCCCTGACCGTCTAGAACGTCGGGGAATGACTCCACCCGGAAATTCTTCTTGAAGAGCGGGCGCCAGGTCTTGAGATACCCTTTCTGCTTCAGGTCGTCTTCGGTGCCCTGGATAACGAGCACGGACGTTGCTGCTTCTGAGAGCAACCGCTTTTCCTCGAGCGCCTGTTCAAGGCCGGATTCGAGGCGGACCAGGCGGACCGTCTTCGAGTAAAGAGCGGTGTTGAGGCTGTCGACTTCGGATTTGAGGGACCGAACCTCCTCTGTTGCCTGCTCACGTTCGGCCCGGACCTGTTTGAGCTCGTTGACCAGTCGTTCGTTCGCCTTCTTTTGCTCTCCATAGAGCCGTCGGTATTCCTTCATCTCGTTCGTGACTTTGCGAAGCGAGCTGAGGAGTACTTTGTTGGACGCTCGTGCGCTGTCCATATGTGTTCGGAGGGTGTTGATCCGGTCGTTCAGGCCGATGACGACGTTGTCCATCGAATCGATCTGTGCGGTGTAGGTCGCGACCTCAGATTCGAGTTGAACGACGTAGGGATCGACTTCCGGTTCGTCGGGCAGGAGGGCGATGATGAAGACCACGGCGAGAATCACCGCGCCGATGCCGACGGCAACCAGAACCTTTTTGTTATCCAAACGGGCCTCCGAGAGCTGAACTGGGTTCCGGGGGTGGGCCAAAATAAGGGGCCCACGACTTCGCGAGCAAGGACAATTCAGTCGGTCGCGCCGACCGGCGCAACGCGAGGTCGTTTAAGCACCTTCCTGTAGACCGAGTCGATAGAGCTCTGCAGGATGACAAGCGCCTCGGTGTGCGCGGCAGTCTGGGATACCTGTCGCTTGAGTTGTTTGATGAAGTCCTTGTCGACCTTGGCCGCTCGATCGAGGTCTTTGCGGAGGGCTCGCAGGTCCTCTTCCTGGCGGTCGGCGACCGCGGTTTTTCCCGCCAGTTGTTTGGCTGTCTTATCCAGGTTGGACCGCGTCTTTCGGTGGGCCCCTCTTTCGTCGTCGAGTACCGACATTGTATCGGAATGACGAGCGCGCTCCGTGTTGAGGCTGCCGCGATAGGCCGTATGCGCGTCTCTTTCCCGGTCGCGGTCGTGCTCCACCCGCTTCAGGTTGTGATGTGTTTCGGTGAGCAGCCGCTGGGTGACGGCGTGTTCCGCCCTTTCCTGCTGCAAGTTCCCTCTGACTTCCATTTCAGATTGGGTCAGCTCGGCTTTCTCTTCGATCTGCCCCATCAGGCGCTCGGTGATTTCGCCCAGTCGAATACGAAAGTTATCCACCTGCTCGCTCAGCAGCGCCGTCGTATCGGAGAGCGCAGCCTTTTGCTGCGTCATCGAGGTGTTGATGACGAGAAAGATGAGCAACACCGTGACGACACTGAGGTACCCCCCCAACCAGAGGATGTGCTTTTCCTCGATCGGGCTGATCCATTTGAGCAGGGCTACAACACCCGCCCACAGGAGGACGAGTCCACCGAAGACTGTGAAGAGGATGACTTTCATTGACCTTCGCCGTGTCGGTCTACGCGCGACGTGTGAACAAACTTGGGCTAATTCTACTTGAGGGTCAAGGTCTGCAAAGAACAAACGGGCAGCCGCATACTGCGACCACCCGTTGTGTCTTGATGGATGCGTGGACTAGCCGAAGGTGGCCAGACGCCGCCCCTGCCGAGACTGCCGGATGCGCTCCAAGGCTTCTTCTTTGAGTTGGCGGACCCGTTCGCGGCTGACACCGAGTTCGGCTCCGATCTGCTGGTAAGTGCGCGGCGCGTGCCCATCCATTCCATAGTGTAGCGCGAGGATGTACCTCGACCGCGGGGCGAGGTTCTCCAAGGCGGCGAGGACTTCGCTCTTGAGGGCTTTTTCGAACACAGGGGTGTCGACGGGAGGGGCTTCCTCGTCGGCCATTGTTTCGACGAGGGGTACTTCGCCGTCTTCGTAGCGTAGCGTGTCCAGAGAGAGGCTCTGGTAGGTGGCCCCGAGGGTGTGTCGGATCTTGTCTTCGGTGAAGTCTGTGGCATCGGCCAATTCGCCCTCGGTGGGTTCGCGCTCCAGACGATGTCGGAGGGCGACTTGTTCGCGACGGACCTGGGTGAGATCGTTGAGGACGTTGGCGGGAATACGCACGGATCGAGATTGTACTTCTAGGGCCTTTTTGATGTTTTGCCGAACCCACCAGACCGCGTAGGTGATGAAGCGAACGCCCTTTTCGGCGTCGAACTTTTTGGCAGCCGTGAGCAGACCCAGGTTGCCCTCGTTGATGAGGTCGGCCAGCGTGAGGCCGTGGTTCTGGAACCCCTTTGCGACGTGGATGACGAACCGCAGGTTGGATGCGACCAGCTTTTCGATAGCCAGGGGGTCGCCGCGGCTTACGCGTTTGACCAGAGCACGTTCTTCGTCGTGGGTGAGGAGCGGATAGCGATCGACATCCTTGTAGTAGGCAGCCAGGGCCCTGTCTTCGCTGGAACGGTGTCGGGATGTCACTTTGGACTCCTTATATATGGTATGTGTGCCCTCGGGGCGTTGGTAGGGTGACCCCGAATGAACGGCCCAAAATATACTGCACATACGTATAGGGGTCAACGAAAAAGTATACGTATGTGCAGGTCATTTCTCGGGTGTCTCTTCACCTCGATTCGTACTCTTATTTTTTGTGTTATCTATTTGTTTTTTAAGGAATAGCATGTCATACGTACAGACATCTACAGTGGGAGGCTGCGAGCTGAAGGAGCCAGATTCGGCGGGGGAGTGAAGGAGGTCCATTTCGCTGGGCGGATTGTTGACAGGTCCAAGCCAAGTGCCGTATGTTCACCTGGTTACAGCGGGAGGGACCTATCCACGTAAGTCTGCGAACGTCTGATGACCTGTGACGTGCGGAGAACCAAGCATGAAAAAGGCGATTGTTCTGGGTCTTCTGTTTGTGCAGATGGCCTCGTGCGGCGACGATGTGCTTGTCGTTACCACAGTGATCCTCCCCACGGGCGAGCCCGATGCCATCGAGCTGGGCGAGCGTCTGGCGACGTCGGTCACGAGCCTGAATCTCGAAGGGCTATCGGCTTCGGAGATCAGCCAGGTGTATTTGGGAAGTACCTGGTGAACGGCACGTCCGGCTGCACGGGATGCCACAGATCTACGGCGGGTTACCTCGCGGGTGGCGCCGAGTTTTCTGCGGGGTTCTTGCCACCCGGGCAGAACGGAAACACGTCTGTCTTCGTTCGAAACCTCACACCGGACCCGGAAACGGGTTTGCGATTGAAGGAAGCCGATTTCATCGAGGCCATACGAACGGGGAAGGACTTTAAGGACAGCGAGGGAGACCACGTCGAACGGCTGATGTTCATGCCAACACACACCTATCGCTTTATGGGGACGGACGATCTCCGTGCGATCTATGCCTTTCTCAAGAGGATCCCGCCCGTCCGAAACCCATTGAGAACCGAGTATCTTCCATCGATTCCGTTCGCTCCGGTGCCGGCGCCGATCCTCCCTGAGGGCAATGTCGACAGAGGACTGGAAATCCCGAGAGTTTTTTCCTCGGGCCCGGAAGCCGATGACTTCGTTGCCTTCTACGATTCTACGTTGAGCACGCTGTCGTCGGCGGACCTCAACCGGCTGGGACGAGGGAGCTATCTGGTCAACGCCTTCGGTGACTGCAACGGATGCCACACGGACGGCGTTCCCGACGGAGATCCCGACAACGGATTGATTCCTCAGTCCTTCGACGTCAATACCGCTCAGTATCTCGCCGGTGGTGTCAACCTCGGTCCCCGATCGCGTCTGCCGATCGACGTGTTCTCTCGCAACCTGACTCCGCATCTGGACACAGGTCTCAAGCTGAGCGAGGACCAGTTTTTCCAGGTGATTCGCTTCGGTGCCGATTTCACGAGACCTGGGGGATCGTTGAGGGTGAATCCTCATTTCCCCGCCCGTTTTCGTATGACCCTCGAAGACATTCAATCGGTCTACACCTTTCTCAGACACATTCCGCCCATCGACAACGACGTGATGGTCACGCCATAGAGGACTTGCATGCCAAGGCTGATGACAATCCTTTCCGCACTATGCTTGATGGGAATCGCTCGACCGTGCGTCGCCCAGGACAAGCTGATCGATCTGATTCCCGGGCTCTACGGGGGCGACGGCATCTTTCTGGCTACGGCGCAGGTGGCAAGCCACACTGCCCATTTTTCACTGCAGAGCGCGTCTAACATCAACCGATTGAACGAACAGATCGCGGCGGAAGTCGGTGGCTTTCCCTTCAGCTCGTCGGTCGGCGGCTTCTCCTTTGCCTGATCCAGCCCTCGGGGATTTCGTCGCGACAACGGGGTCACTCGGCCCGCTGATCGCCGAGTTGCCGACCACATCGGGCAAGGGCAAACTCAGCGTCAACCTGTCCTATACGTATCTCAAATACAGCGAGTTCAGCGGACAGAGTCTGAACGCTTTCGCGGTCACGCCTGCCTTGCACCAGCCTACGGCGGTCGGATTTCCCGATACACGGGATCAGTTCGAGAATGATGTCGTTGAAATCGAGATGGATCTGGACATACGCAATCAGATTTTCGCTTTTTCGGCCACCTATGGTCTACTCGACCGACTCGATGTGGGTGTGCTACTCCCATTCGCGTTCGTCAATGTAGACGTGCGGGGCGAGGCTCGCGTCGTCGAATCTACAGAGAACACACTGTTTCCCAACATCCACACCTTCGAAGGCGGCCCCGAACCTTCCGTCGACCGGGTCTCGGGGAGTTCTAACGGGCTCAGCGATCTGATCGTCCGGGCAAAGTACAACCTGTTCAAAGGTGAGCGCACGAGTCTTGCCCTGGCGACGCTCGGCCAGTTCGGGACGGCCGATCGCGAGGATTTCCTCGGTACGGGCGATGCTGCCATTCGCCCGTTTCTGATCGCGGCCCGGACTTTTGGCTCGATGACCCCGCACGTGAACGTGGGCTACGAATTCAACCTGGATCGAAGCGAGCGGAGTGCGCTCGAATACACGGTCGGTTTCGACATCGGAAGCAGCGAGTGGACCTTCGCGGGCGAGTTGCTCGGCAGCCACGAACTGGACGGGGACGGTATCGGGGACGACATCGTGGACACGGCGTGGGGGGTGAAGTGGAACCCCGTGGGCCGGTGGCTCCTGGCGCTGAACACGCGTCTGAGCATGAACGACGCGGGTCTGCGGTCGACATTCGTTTCCACGCTGAGCGTTGAACGCGGCTTCTGATCCGGTTCTCCTTTCACGGTGGTACATGCCCGTTTCCTTTCCCAAACTCTATTGGGTTGTTCGGCTTCTTCTTCTGCTCGCGAGTCAGAGTATTGGAACAGCTCTGGCCGCGGCACAGCCGGTTGCCGTCGTCAGAAGTCTCGACATGGCCGCCTTCGATCAGGTTCTGGACAGCTTTCGCGAAAGTTGCCCAGACCAGATTGTTGAATTCAACCTGAAAGGCAAAAAGAGCAACGGCAAGAAGGTCGCCGAGTCGATCCTCAAGGCGAATGCCAGGGTGGTGATTGTTGCTCGCCGCGCGCGTGATACAGGAAGAGTTGCCCGACACACCGCTGCTCTACTGTATGGTGTCCCGCTACGGGTTGGTCGGCGAAAATACGGTGGGCATCAGTCTCGACGTTCCGGGGGAGAAGCAGTTTTCTCTGTTCAAGGACGTCGTACCCGGTCTCAAAACCATCGGGGTGCTTTACGATCCAGAGAAGAGTGGGATACTCGTGACGGATGCGGCCGAAGCTGCGGAAAAACTGGGGATCGACCTCCTGCGCGTGTCCGTTTCGTCACGAAAGAAAGTGCCTCAAGCTCTGAGAGGCATGCTGGGCAAGATCGACGTGCTCTGGATGGTGCCGGACGACACCGTCCTTACGACGGATTCCTTCCGCTTTCTGCTCGTCACTTCTTTTGAAAACCGGCTGCCCCTGATGGCGATCTCTGACATTTTCGTCAAAGTGGGAGCCCTGGCTTCGATCACTCCAGATCCTGGTGAAATCGGTCGCCAGGCCTGTGAGATGGTTGCGCAGTATGATCGTGGCGAACTGAGCCTGTCGAGCGTTGATGTGGTACCACCGACCGGAGCGAATCTGGTGATCAACGTGAAGACGGCAGAAAAGATCGGTCTGACCGTCTCGCCGGATGTGCTGGCGACGGCCAGTAAGGTCTACGAATGACCACGATGTCTGGCAATTTCGGAGGAGGGGAATGAACTCTCTGAAGTTCAAGGCGATGGCCTTCATTACCGTGGTCATCATGGTCGTCGGCGGGGCGCTGAGCTGGTATTTCCTTCGCGAGGGCGAGAAGGTCCTGAAAGAGGAACTGCAGGGGCGGGCGATCGCGTTGACGACCAACCTCGCCCACAACAGCCGCTACGGCATCCTGACGGAGGATGAAATCATCCTTCAACGTTTGATCGACGGTTTGATCAGGGATGATGACGTGATCTACGTGGCCATACTGGATATCGACGGCGTGGTGCTGGCCGAACGGTTTAAGACCGGTATTGAGGGTTCGACACCCGATTCCGAAGACCTCGCGACCGACCTAGCCGAGCGAACGCGTGCGGGGTCCGAACCGTCGATCCGTCTCTACTGAACAGCAGATCTTCCCGATCTCGGGGATTTACCACGCCGTTGCTCCGGTTGTCGCCGAAGCGTCGTCGGAGAGCGCTCAAGAGGCCGAACTCGCCACAGCCCTGTCGATGCTGGGGGAAACGGCGGAAGAGGAAACCGGGCCGGACCAGTATGGCAGCGTGCAGGTGATGCTCTCGCTCGAGGAGATGGAGCACGGCATCCAGCAGGCCCTGGTCGCCGGCGTCGGGTTGACGCTGGCCACGATGTTGATCGGAATACTGGGATCGTTCGTGTTCGTGGGCTATGCGCTCACACCGGTTCAGGCGATGGCCAGGGCCGCGAAGGAAATCGCTGGCGGCGATCTTTCGCAACGCGTGGGCGACCGTCGATCGGACGACGAGATCGGCGTGCTGTCGACGGCCTTCAACGACATGACCCAGTCGTTGAGAGAGATGACGCGCGCGCAGCAGGAGCTCAACGCATCCCTCGAAGCGATGGTGGACGAGCGTACGCGAGAGCTGCTCGAGGCCAAGGAAGCGGCCGAAATCGCCAACCAGGCCAAGAGTGAATTCCTGGCGAACATGAGTCACGAACTCCGGACACCGATGAACGCGATCATCGGCTACAGCGAGATGCTGATCGAGGACTCTGAAGATCTGGATGACGACGCCTTCGGTCCCGATCTCAAGAAGATCCGTGCCGCCGGTATCCATCTGCTGGGTCTGATCAACGATGTGCTCGATCTGTCCAAGGTGGAGTCGGGAAACATGGACCTCTTCCCGGAGTGGTTCGACCTGGGAGCTATGGTTCAGGAAGTCATTTCGACGCTCCAACCACTGGTGGAGCAGAACAACAATGTGTTAGACGTGGCTTGCCCGCCGAGTGTCGGAGAGATGTTCTCCGATCAGACCAAGGTCCGACAGATCTTGTTCAACCTCCTTGCGAATGCGTGCAAGTTTACGGAAAAGGGCACGATCACGGTCGACGTGAGCCGGGAGGAAGACGGGGAAAGGCCGAGCGTAGTGTTTCGCGTGGCGGATTCGGGGATCGGTATGGACGAGGAACAGATGGAGCGACTCTTCCAGCCCTTCACCCAGGCAGATTCCTCGACGACGCGAAGGTTTGGGGGAACCGGTCTGGGTCTGAGCATTTCCCGTCAATTTTGCCGTCTGCTGGGTGGGGAGATAGGGGTTCAGAGCGAGATTGACGAAGGCACGACCTTCACCGTGCACTTGCCTGCCCAGATGCTCACAATCGAACAGCGGGGGGCTCCCCCCGAACCCTCGGCTTCCGATTTGAGGACCGGGCCCTCTCTGCTCGTGATCGACGACGACCCGATCGCCCGCGATGTGGTGGAGCGCCTCATGCGACGGGAGGGTTTCCGCGTCGAGACGGCTTCGGGTGGCCACGCGGGGCTCGACCGGGCGAAGGCAATACGGCCGGATGTGATCATTCTGGATGTGATGATGCCTGACCTCGATGGGTGGTCGGTCCTCCAGCGGCTGAAGGTCGACCCGGCCCTTGCCGAGATCCCCGTGGTGATGTTGACGATGGTGGACGACAAGGGTCGTGGGTTCACCCTGGGCGCATCCGACTATCTGACGAAACCGATCGATCGAGATCGGCTGTCCGCCGTCCTTCGGAAGCATATCAAGGAGCAACCGTTCAGCATTCTAGTCGTCGAGGATGACGGGACGACGCAAGAAATGCTACGCAAGCTGTTGAACTCGGAGCCGTGCCAGCTGATGGAGGCAGAGAATGGCCGCGATGCCCTGCGGGTGATCGAGGAGAGCTCGCCGAACCTGATTCTTCTCGATCTGATGATGCCGGAGATGGATGGATTCGAAGTCGTCGACCGACTGCGGCACGACGAGCGCTGGCAATCGATTCCCATCGTCGTGGTCACGGCCAAAGACCTGACGAACGAAGACCGTGCGCGACTCAACGGCTACGTCGAGCAGGTGATTCAGAAGGGGTCCTACACGCAGGAACAGATTCTCGAAGAGGTCCGAACCAGGGTGGCGGCACACATAGAGCATTGAAGATAGAACATCGAGAATTGTCGGTATGCGGAGTCCAAAATGAGAACCCCGCGGATCATTCAAATTGAATGTCTGCGGGGCCTGCTTTTACGCTCCATCTTCGTACTGCTTCCTTCTCACTCAGACAGCAAAGATCGCCCGGTTCGAAATGCCGCACGCGCAATCGGGCGTCATGAACCCGCCGACGAATTGGGCAGTACGACCGGCAGGGGCGACGCCTTCGTAGAAGGCCGAGAAGGATGTGTTGAAGTCGACGAGCCACTGACGGCTGGCCTCGTCCACGTCCTTCGCGACGATGTAGGCGTTGTTGAAGATGCCATTCTGGTGGAGGCCCTGGCCGCCGGCCGCTTTGACGTGGCCGTCGATCTGTCCCAGGATCGTCCCCGCGTCGTCGCCACCGACGCCGCTGATCATCACCTCTCGAACACCGGACTGGTTGAAGGCGACCCACGTGCTGAAGCCATCGACGATTTCGCCAGACCGCTCGATGTCGAGGTCATTGCCGACGACGACCCGGGGCTGCGGCTCGACGATCCCGTCGAGGTTTGGGATGCGTGAGACCGGGTAGATGAGTCCCGCGGGCCGGTTGTCGCCGAAGTAGTCAGCGATCACATCGTTCAACGTGTCGACACGTGACCAGGTCTGAGCCGGGTCGTCGTCAATGGCGACGAGAACTTCGAACCAGATCGTGCCCGTCTTGAAGTCGACGCCCTTTACGGCCATCGGTTTCTCGTACTGTTCGACGAGCACGAATTCCATTTCCTTCCGAAGGTCATCGCCGAGGCTGGCAACGGTTTCACCCTCCGCATTCGTGTGCAACACCGAAGCCCCACTGGGCTGGTGGTCCTGCCATTGCCCGTAGTCGATCACACCGCCGCCGATGGTCACGCCGTCCCCTTTGACGGCCTTGATCTGAACCTCGAACAGGGCGGCGGGATCAGGGAATCCTTCCTGGTGCGTGAACCTCGCCATTCTGTTGGATCTGAGCCCACATCCGGTAACGGACTCGATCATCGCTCCGTAGACGGCGTTGAAGTCGTTCTTGTACTCCTCACAGTCCTCTCGATCGGCCGAGGGTGTCGTCCATAGAACGTCGGTCTTGTAGACGTCCCCCCACGTGACACCACCCTTGAGCAGACCGGGGTTCAGGTTGTGGATCGTCCCGAACCATTGGGAACCCAGTTCTTCCGGATACTGTGTGCCGACGTTGCCGCTCGGCTCGACGTGACGCACGACGGAATGGTCGTCGTAGGTGATGACGGTCTCTGTGGTTCCGCTGAAGATCGCGATCGGGTTGTATCGAATGATGTTCACGCTGGCCATCGTTTGGTGCTCCTCGTCCTGACTCGGGGCGGAAATCGCCGAACGCCCTGCAATGAATATCGAAGGGTCTTGGGCCTGGATCGCAGCGGTCCAGGGCGTGCCGTGGGGCCTGAAGATGCAGGAGAAAGGACGAATCTCCAACACCCAAGTTCGGTTATTCGCTGAACATTCTGCGCGCCTGCGCGAGGGATTCCGGATTGCCGATGTCGAGAATCGTTCCTTCGATCTTGTGCGCGTAGACGGGTATGTGATCGAAGAGCCACTCGACGAACTGCCCCGGCGCGTCTCCCGAGCCCTGTTCCAGATAGTCATCGATCAGAGAAACCGAGGATCGGGGGTAGATGTAAAAGGGGGGAACCGCCCAGTTCGATTTAGGTTCGGTCGGTTTTTCGACGAATTCTACGACGCGGTCGTCTGCGTCGAGAACCGCGTTGCCCCGCTTCTTGAGGTCTTCGCGATCTTCTTCGTGACGGACGCAGATGTGGAACTCTCCGTTGCGCTTCCAGGTTTTGACGAGATCGTTCAACTTCCACTGGAGGATGTTGTCAGCCGCACAGACGAGGAGGTCGTCGTCGGCGTCAGCGCGTGCGATGACGAAACGCAGATCGCCGATCGCCCCGAGACGATCGTCGTTCGAGGTTGTGCCGTCGTCGTGGATCGTAATTCGCAGTCCCCGGTGGGCACGATCCTCGGCCTTCGCCGTACTGCCCCGTTCGGAGAGCCAGGTCTGAAAGTGACCGGCGAACCGACTGTTCGTGACGAGGTGGACGCGATCGATGTCGCCAATGTCCCTGATCTGGTCGACGAGGTGATCGAGAATGGTCTGGCCGCCGACTTCGAGCAGCGGCTTTGGGAAGTTCTTCGTGAGCGGGTAGAGCCGTGTGGCGTAGCCCGCGGCGAGGATGATGGCGTTCATAAAATTTGAACCACCAAGACACCAAGACAACAAGAAGACCGGGCAACACGAAGACGCGAAGACGCGAAGAAAGTAGAATGGGGCATAGGTGTATGTGTTGTGCTGCCTGGGTTCCGTCTGGCTCCTGAAGTTAAGGTCGTGCCCCATTCGTGTTTATTCGTGTTCATTTGCCTGCCCTGAGTAGCGGCTCCGGCCGCGTATCGAAGCGTGGTTCCCGGGTTTACAGAATCGCCGCGCCGTCGGCGGGGCGTGCGATGAGGACACCGTCGTTGTCGGCGCGTTCGGGATGTTTTTTGCGATACTGAGTTGCGACGCTTTCCGCAGCGATTTCGGCCTTTGCCGGGTCACACAAGGCGATGCTGCAGCCGCGAAACCCTGCCCCGCTGAACCGGGCGCCGTAAACGCCATCGGTTTCCACGAGGATGTGATAGAGATCGACGAGTGGTTCGGATCCGCACTCGTAGTTCTCGATAGAGCTACGTCCGGACGTGGATACGAGGTCGCCGAACGTCACGAGGTCGCCTTCGTGCCAGGCTTCGATTCCCGCTCTGACGCGTGCGCACTCCGAGAAGAAATGCTCCGCTCGCTTTGCAGGATCCCCCTCAAGGACGCCTCGATGCTCGGCATACTCCTGCGGTGTTACCTCTCCGAGAAGCGCCCGGGCTTCTCTTCCGGCGGCACGTAACAGATTCGTCGCAGCCGCCGCGCATTCATCCACGCGCTGGTTGTAGCCCGTGCTGACAAGAGCCTGCTTGACACCGGAGAAGGCGACGAGGATCGCGTAGTCGGGCATCGAATCTGCCTGCGGGATGAGTTCGTGGCTGACCGTGGCGCAGTCGATGACGGTGAGGTGCCTGTCTTTGGACAGGAGTATGGCGGATTGATCTAGGATTCCGTTCCGTAGGCCGAGATATTCGTTTTCGATCAGTCGGTCGAGTTCGATATTGTCTTCCACGGAGACGTCGAGGTCGTTGGCGGCTTCGAGCGCGAGCAGGTAGGCGCATCCGACGGCGGCGGACGAGCTGAGCCCCCCTTCGGAGATCTGACCCGTCGTCACGCCGACGATGCCACGCCTGACGGTGTGGGCCGACTTGATCGCTTCGACCGCACCGCGGGGGTAGTTGCCCCAGTCGTCGTCGCGTTTGGGCGGGACGGCCTCGACATCGAAATCGATTTCGCCCTCGAACGTGAGGCTGCGCAGCCGGACACGACCGTCGTTCGAAGGGGCGAACGCCAGGTAGACGGCACGATCGATCGTCATTGCGGTCACGGGCCCCAGCTGGTGGTCGATGTGTGCGCCCATTGGGCAGATTCGGTAAGGTGATCGCACGACGCGGATGTCTCGACGGTCACATCCGTAGCGACGCACGGTTTCGTCGATGAGGGGGTCGATGTCCATTTCGGTCCAGAGCATAGGACAGGGGTCGGTGTGGCGCAAGCGGCGGATTTAGAGCTGACGCGCCCTTCCATAACGGTCGACGTTGCGCAGCGACGATGATAGGCAGACTGTTCTTTCGCCTGGCAAGATGGGTGTCAACGAGTCGATTGCTCGGACGGCTCATCGGGCTTGCGTTTGAGCGCGCGAGCTGATTGCTCCCGATCACGCGTGTGTGTGAGAATGATCGTGCGATCGGGTTCGCCCATCCCAGCCCGACCTATCGAGATCACACTCTGTTGGTTCCCAGGAAAGCGATCCCGGACTTCCCAGCCCTGTTGACGTCGGATCACTTTTCCTATTTGGCCGAAATACTTGAGATGGCGCGGCAGGTTATCGATGACGGAGGGTGGACGGACTATTCCCTCGGCGTGAACGGTGGGCGGTATCAGGACGTGGCTCAGGTACATTTCCACCTTTACCGGGAGGTTCATCACTGGCGAGCCCTGACGGGTGAGGTGCCTTCCGAATCGCTGATAGAGGGTGATGGAATCCGTGTGTTTCACCATCCCCAACCCGCGCGAGAGATTCACGCGATTCTGCAACTCCCCTCGGGCGTGGATGGCGTCGCCAAGGCTTGCGCCACGCTTGACACCTTCCACACCGTTCTTGATGTCTACGGGCTCGCTCAGGGAGGCTATTCTGTGTTTGTCGAATTCCGTGCGTCACGAGAGCTGTTGTTGCACGTCGTGGCCGGTGAGGCTACTGAGAGTCATCGGGTCTGAACGAATGATGTCTCGTCGAAATCCTGGAAGGCAGATTCACAACCCTGCCCGTCGAATCAGAGGAGTCATGCGAGTGTGAACATCGTAGACCTCAGACACCAGCTCCGTTCTCCCTGGCCCGTGCTGGATTGTCACGTTCACCCCTTTGCTTGCTTCGGCTTTCGCGAACCGCGGTCGCCTGAGGAGGACGCAGCGCTTCTGGTCGCGTCGGGAGAGCGAGCGCGTGTGACGAAGATGGTGTTGTTCTCTCTGCACGAAAGCGTGCTTCGCGAACCGACGATGGCGGAATGCCGAGAAGCGAACGACTACGCCTTGGCGATGAAGGCGGCGGCGCCTGACACGTTCGTGCCACTCTGTTACGTGAATCCGATGTATCCTCACGAGTCGGTCGAGGAGATTGAACGTTGCGTGGGTATCGATCGGATGTGTGGGGTCAAGCTTTGGGTAGCACGTCGTGCGACCGATCCGGGTTTGGACCCGATCCTTGAAAAAGCGGTGTCTCTGGATGTACCCGTCTTACAGCACGCCTGGATCAAGACCACAGGGAATCTCGTCGGCGAGTCCTTTCCGGCTGACGTGGCTGCGCTGGCAAGACGCCACCCCGAGGCCAAGATCATCATGGCGCACCTCTATGGGTGCGGGCTTCGTGGCATTGAGGACTGCCCCAACATCTCGATCGACACGTCGGGAGGCGACCCCGAAAACGAGGTTATCGAGCAGGCGGTCGCTCGGATCGGTCACGATCGGGGTCGTCTACGGTTCGGATGCGCCGATTCGTCACTTTGGTGTGAGTGTGGGAAAAATTCTGGGTGCCGCCCTGACCGACGATCAGAAACGGGACATTCTGTGGAACAACACCGCTCGCCTCTTTCCGCCGTGGGCCGGTCTGACGACGATGGGCGATGCGTGATGGTGACGGATCTCGCCGCCTTCTCCGGCGTGGCCGGCGCATCCTGTGCAGGGCCGACTCCAGGATGTGGTCGATTCGTTGACGCAGACAGGTGTCGAACGCATCGCCCTGTCGCCTCTCGACGCGGTCTGGTGTCGGAATCCGCACGTTTACAACGCCGCCCTGATCGAGACGTGTTCGGTCGATGAGCACCTTTTACCTGTTCCCGTGATCGACCCGGGTGTTGCCAACTGGCGAAGTGAAGTGGCCACGGCCGTGGAGGCCGGCACCCGGTTGATTCGTCTCTTACCCAATTATCACGCGTATGGATTGACGGATGCGCACGATCTGCTCCGGGTGGCAGCGGAGGCCGAGGTGGGCGTCATCGTGCAGACGCGGATGGAAGACCCCCGTTGCCAGCATCCGCTCGCGATGGTCGAAGATGTCGTTCCCGCAGACATTGTGGATGCCGCTACCCGCCATCCATCGCTCAGGTTGCTGATCGGAGGCGCGCGCGCCGGTGATCTTCGAGCTCTGAAGGATGCGATTCTCGCTGTCCGGAATCTCTATGCGGATGTGAGTCAGGTCGATGGGGCGGATGCGCTGAAGGTTCTCGTCGAGGAAGGGCTGGGCGAGCGGCTTGTTTTTGGCTCGCACGTGCCTTTGTTCAATGCGCACGCAGCGATGATGTGTGTGCTCACGGACCTGGCGGATGATGTTGTTGAGAAGATCCTGGCCGATAATGCTGCGCGGCTCTTGGGCGGGTGAATGCCGCGCACTGACCATTGACCCTTGACCAGTGACCAGAGCTGTGGCGTTACCTTTCGTGACGGCGCCAGGCTTTGCCTGTGGGATACACAGAACAGTTGAACGAAGTGTTCACTCGAGGACAGTTGGTGTAATCCCTGACCAACTTTGGTCACTTGTCAATGGTCCCTGACGTCACATCGGAGAGCCAATGAGCTACGCGATCAAAGTAGGCAAAGGTCTCGGCGATATATCTGAGCCAACACTCACGTTCTTTCGACAAGTGGGTGTCGAGGCTCTCTCGATTCCGACACGCTGGAACGAGCGGAAGGACGGCGTGGTGACGACGCGGCCGCTCGTGCCGCCGACACAGACGGGACCGGCTGGGACGATGGGGAAGCCGTGGGATAAGACGGAGGTTTCGCGCGTGATCGAACGGGTGACGGACTACGGCTTCGAGATCGAAGGGGCCCGCCTGGGTCTGTCGGGCAACATCGTGATGGGAGAGAATGGTCGTGAGGCCGATGTCGATGTTGCCCGACGAAACATCGAGCTGGCAGGAGAGCTGGGGCTGAAAGTGCTCAACTACAATTTCACGGCGCTTCGCGCGTCGGAAGGCTACGGCTCTTTGCCCGGCGAGGGTCGCGGGGGAGCGGCGCTACGTGACTTCGACTACGACCGAATCAAGGATCTTCCTCCCCTCGAGACCGTGGGAACGCATTCGATGACAGCTATGCGGGAGCGCTACCACTGGTTCCTCGAGCAGGTGTTGCCGACAGCGGAATCGGCGGGCGTCAAATTTGCGGCGCACCCGAACGATCCTCCTGTGTCGGTCTACCGAGGCGTCGCCCAACCAACCGGTGACTTCGATGGCTACAAGAAGCTGATCGATCTTGTCGATAGCCCGTCGAACTGCGTATTCTTCGACACGGGCGTGACGACGGAGATGGGCTACGACGCGGCCGAAGCCATTCGGTATTTCGGATCACGTGGACGGATCGGAACCGTTCACTTCCGGAACGTTCGCGTGATCGAGGATAGGTTTAAGTACATCGAAGTGTTCCACGACGATGGGGATGCGGACCTCGCCGAGTGCATGCGTGCGTTTCACGAAGTCGGTTACGAGGGCCTGATCGATCCGGATCACACGCCCTACCTCGTGGGGGACGACGAGGGGACACGCATCGGGTGGGCATTCGCCATCGGACAGATCGTGGGGCTGCGGAATGCTGTGGTGGGAGGTGCGTAAGGGCGGACCTACGTTCCGCCCAATTTGCATCGAGGCTATGGCAGCTTCAGGTGCCCGACTCTATTGCACTGTCCTGCAAATGTCGAACGTAGGCACGCGCCAACCCCCCAATCCCGATAACCGCACAGGCCAGCACCGCTACGCGATAGGGGGCGACGTGGGCATAGCGGAAGACGGCGCCAATGGCGCCCATCGTGACGATGAAGTAGACCGCCCAGAGCAGGCGGTTGCGGATTCGTTCGGGGACGACTGTGGAGACGACGAGTCCAGTCAGGGAGCTGTGGAAAAGAAGAAAACCCGCGTAGCCGTTGCGGGTGGCCGAGGCTATCTGCCAGCCGTAGTGGAAGTGCCAAACCAGTAGAACGTGGGTGGCGATGACCAGCACGATCAGTCGCCACCAGATGGGCAATGTCCGACCTGACGCCGTAAGGAGCGCGATGGCGGTCAAACCGATGTAGCCCAAAATGGCGAGGGGAAAGGTGAGAGAAGCTATTGTCACGGTCGGATATCCGATGAGGCAAGAAATTTCACTAGGGAGTCCCGGCAAACGGAGAACGGCCCAAGGACAACGCCGTCATCTAATTAGGCTGTAACCAACTCTACGAGTTCGCCCCCGTCCACCTTTGGCTTTCCCTTGATGCCGGTCGCTTCGATCGTGACTAGGCCGTCGTCCCAGACGATCGTTCCTGTCGCCATTCCCTTCAGGGTGACGGTGCCCTGAGGCGTGTCGAACGTGAGTGGCTTGGATGTTCTGCCGTGATAGCCGGCCGCCCAGAGTTTTTTCTTTTTGCACCCGTAGACCCACGCCGCCTGTTTGCCGCACTTCAGCTCGCCGCCCATCACCGCCACCTTGCCTTTCCTCAACTGCTTCGCCACGGTCGACTGGAGCATCGGCCAGGATTCGTCGCCCACCTGCGTCCATCTTCGCCTCAGTTGCCAGGTCATCAGGTCGACTTCCAAACCGAACGATAAGTTGTCTCTCGCATATCCGACCTGCCAGATGCGTCGGTCGCCCTCGTGATACGTAGACGGGGGATCGCATTCGTCCAGCAAGAGCCCTTCCGAGACGCGCTCGCCGAATTCCAGCGCTCCGCTGTACTCTTCCCGCTCGCCGAGCTCGAGGTAAAACCCACACTGCGGCAACCCCTGGAAAAAGGATCCCGGACAAGCCTGTTCCCAGAACGTCTTTTCAGGACCGTCATAATTGTAGAGTTCGAACAACAGGTTGCCGTGGCGTTCGACGAGACGGACGGGGGCGTCGATTCCAAGATCCGTGAGCGTCAGAAGTCGGATGCCGAAGTGTACGCCGCCACTCGTGACGATGACCGTCGCGTCACGGGGAACATCGTAGGGGAGATTCGAGACTCGCTTTCCGTCGACGTGGATTTCGTCGATCAGGTCTTCGCGATCCCAGATCAGAGCCGCTTTGGCGCTCGAGCATCGTCGCCAGCCGTCGACGCCCGAGCCTTCTGCGTCGGGTGATCGAGGCGCATACAGGCCGATTGCGCGTGGTCCGTCCTGGACGCCGATGAAACGGCCCTCTTCGGCGAGCAGGCTGGCCGAGCGAGACGACGTCTGTCGGTAATCGCCGACCCAGTGGTCGTTCGTCAGGTAGCGTGTGGTGAAGAGCCCCGTAGGGGCGTCATCCCGCGTGTAGTGGGCGATGCAGACGTTCGACTGGAGTGCGATGAAGCGATTGGCCTGTGTCGTCAGCTCCTGGGATGCGATACCGAAGTCGTAAACCGGTGTGTGATAGGTGGCGATGGCGACCCCGTTCTTGGCGTCCGCGGTTTCCAGAACTCGCAGATGACTCGGCCGAACCCGCAGGATGATCTCCAGCCATTTCGGGAGCGTCCCATCTTCGAACCATTCGTGTGCCGTGTCGATTTCCTGTAGATCGGTGTTGAAAACGGTGTCGAGATAGGCTCTGCTGTAGGGTCCCGCGAGGCGTCCGGTTTTCGGATTGAGATGGAGGACGTAGCTCAGGCCGAGTCGCGTGGCTGCGGTCCGCGCCCGAATTGCTGATTCACGATCCTTGGCAAGTCGGTAGAGCTGATGTAACACGCGAATGGCAACGGCCGTGTAGCCTGGGCTGTTGTATTCGGATGGGATTCCGGATTCATCGGTCTGGGTGAGCCACCGGATCAGCTTGTTACGACCTCTTTTGAGAATTCTGCCGTCTTTGAGGAGCTCGCCGCCGAGTATGGAGTTCGCGATGTCTTTGAGGACGATGTTCGTGTAGGCGGGATGAACGTCGATGCGTTCGATCTCTTCGAGACCGAGTCTGATGCTGTCGCGCACGCGCGCGGCCAGGCTCTTGGAGAGCCGGTCTTCCCATTGGATCAGGATCGGAATGAGGTCGAGGAGGATGAATTGAACGGCGTTGAGATCCTCGACCGTCTCATCTTCCGGCTCCCAGAGGAAGTTTCCCCGATGGGGATGACCACTCCGCCGCTCCTGGCAGTCGAGAACGGCTCCGATCGTGCGTTCTGCCTGATCGAGGTCCCCTTGCGTGCCGTTTTTAACAAGGTCGCAGGCGAGCCGCATCGCGGGTATGGTTGCGTGGTAGACGGTTTCGTCGACTTCCCGCGCGAGCATGTGCGTTTCCGAATTCAATTCATCAGGAGGCGTCAAGGGGTGGTTAGGCAAGTTGAAAACTCCGAATGCAAGAGTTGAATCGGACTATCCAAACGCTTGTTCGAATCGTTCGTTCCAGAAGTCGCTGCCGTTCATCACCATACTCTGTTGGCTGACGACCATTCCCTTCACCCGTGGGAGATACTCGTTGACCCAGCGAGGATCGGTTCGAAAAGCGGGTCTGGCCGCCTCGAAGTGCGCGTAGTCACGGTAGGCCCAGATGTGAACGACCCGGTGGAGTTTGCCGACGTCCGGCGTGTACCAGCCGGCGAGTCTGATACCCTGGTCTTCGCGAACGGGCAGCGCAACTTCACGCACAGCTTGCATGTAGGCGGGAACGGATCCCGGTGTCAGGTCGTAGATTCGCATGTCGTAAATCATCTGATGCCTCGCAGTGACGCGGTGACGAATCTGGAGATTGCGGTCCCGTGTATTGACAACGCGGGTTGAAAATAAGACATTGGCCGGCCGCGGGAAAGGATACTGCGCCACTGAGATCACTGAGGAAGCTGAGGAGAATCCTGGGAACCACCGTGATGCGCGGACGGTGGGAGTTTAAGACTCGAGGTGCTGGGTCTAGCCCCGGTAGGGACGTCACGACAATAGCCGGGGGCGTCAGCCCCCGGTACTCGGGCGACGGAATCACCTGCGCCGCTTCTGGTGATAGTTGTTTAGAGATCCACTCATTATCGGCGCACACTAGAGACGCCGATATCCAGGAACCGTGGGAACATCGATTCATTTATTCGAATGAGACCGGTTCTTGATTTCTGGATACGAAAAGGGATACGACGTGGAGGCAGAATGGCAAAGAAGAAGGTGCTGATCACGGGGGCCGCGGAGCGGATTGGACGCGTGCTACGTGATGGTCTCAAGGATCGATACGACATTCGCATTCTGTTCAATCGGAGTGTCACGGACACGACGCCGGATGAGGAGGTCTTTCAAGGGAATGTTACAGAACTCGCAAAGATGGAAGAGGCCGTGGATGGATGCGATGCGGTGATTCATATGGCCGGGAATCCGTCGACCAAGGCTACGTTCGAAGAGGTGCAGGAGGCGAATAGTCTGGGCACCCACAACATCTACGAAGCGTGTGTCCGCAAAGGCTGTCCACGCGTGATCTTCGCCAGCACGAATCACGTGACGGGAATGCACGAGAAGGAAAAGAGCGGTCCCATCTACACGACGTCCGAGATGCCCGTCCGTCCGGACAGTTTCTACGGTGCCAGCAAGGCGCACGGCGAGTCTCTGGGTCGCTACTACGCGGACAATCACGGTCTCGCCGTCATCTGCCTGCGCATCGGATCTTTCCAGCCAATCGAGAAGGTGAAGAATCGCGATTCCGATCGCATTCTGTCTTCGTGGCTGAGTTACAAGGACACAGTTCAACTCTGCTGGCGAGGGATCGAAGCGGAAGACGTCACGTTCGGGATCTACTACGGGATATCGGGCAACACTCGCGCCTACTGGGACATTCAGAACGCACGTGAGGAACTGGGATACGAGCCGATCGACAATGCTGAAGATTGGGCGTAGGTAAAATCGAGGGTCATAGATGACTGAAATCATTCCTGGTGTCCTTGACTGGGCGACCTATCACGCGCACATCAAACACGAGGTGCACTCAACGCTCGTGTCGGCGACAGACCCGGCCGCCCTGATCGACCCGATGGAGCCGGACGTCGATGAGGCCTGGTTCGAAACACACGGAGAGCCGTCACACATCCTGCTGACGAACCGCCTGCACGACCGGGGTTGTGCGTGGTTCGTGGAGCGTTTCGATTGCACGGTCTGGTGTCACGAAGCGGGGCTGCACGAGCAGGAGATGCAGGATCTGAAGGTAAGGGGATTCGAACACGGCGAGACACTGACGGGCGGAATCGAAGCTCTGCGAGTGGGCGTGTTGTGCCCTGAAGAGACGGCCTTCCTGATCCCAGTGGGGAAGGGTACGCTGGCTATCGGAGATGCCGTGATCCGCTACGAGGAGACGGCGGACGACAGCCGCGGTATTGGATTCGTCCCTGACTTTCTGATGGGTGACGATCCGGAGGGCGTCAAGAAGGGGATGGTGGAAAACCTTCGTGGTCATCTCGATCGGTCGTTCGACACGCTCGTGATGGCTCACGGCGCTCCCATTGCCACCGGAGGGAAGTCGGCGCTCAAGGCTTTTTTGGATGGAACTGGCTATTGATGATGCGGTGATTGCCTGGTTCTTGATGTTCAGCACACAATGAGAGATTTGAGTTTGGCCACGATGCTAAACGCAAGGATACCGACTTCCCGAGTGCCTCTCGGGGGTGCCGAGAGGTGTAACGAGGGACGGTGCTTACCGACCCCCTTGTCTCAATACTCCACGCGCATAGCCAATCCCTCATCCACCAGCATCTGATTCAAGAACCGGCCGCGATCGAGAATGCCCTGATCGCGGTCGTCTTCGTTGGGGACGAAGACGTCGACGAGGTAGCGATCGTAAGCATCCGGTTTCGTGGAGGTGATGCCGATCCAATCGTGGCCGTCCAGGATCTTCTCGACGAAGGTTTTCGACCGTTCACCGCCGGGGGAACCCATCTCTGGTGTATCGATGCCA
The DNA here is from genome assembly GCA_965198115.1 of Candidatus Latescibacterota bacterium. Lineage (GTDB taxonomy): Bacteria > Latescibacterota > UBA2968 > UBA2968 > UBA2968 > UBA6620. The sequence continues at coordinate 7,191,764 of OZ240241.1, forward strand.
CGCAGACGGACCCGTTGACGGACAATCGTACGAATCGCCGTTCGGATCTGGAGAAGCAATGTGTCACCATCGATCACGCGCTCGACACGGGCGAGGTAGCTGTAGTGGACGGCTCTCTGGCTTCGTGTAGAATGAGCATCATAACTCCTGCGCCCGCGTTGTTCGAGACGCGCACAACCCTTCGATACGCGTTCGATGCCGAGTTCATCGGGTGGATGGTAGACCGTGAAGCCTAAGTCGAGAACGCGTCCTCCCGGTGACGCCAGATCGACGACTTTGACAGTGTCGATAAGACCGCGGAGCGGGTCGAGCGGTGGGAGAGCCGGCTCGGCTGAAGGCTTTTCGGGACCGTCGCTCCGCGACGGAAGGCGTTCTCGGACCTGTTGTTCGAGCTCCCGTGTGGGCCAATGGTTTTCGGCAGCTTCGTTTTCGAGCAGGTTGCGATCGGTTTCGGACGGGATTCGAAGCAGGATGCGATAGTGCGTCCAACCCAATTCCGCACGCGCGTGCAGAATTGGATGCCAACGATACAGACCGAGCCCATCGCGCAGGAGACGCTCGGCGATTTCAAGGTCTTCGGCCAGCCGTTGGAAGAGTTTCTCGCCGTATTCGGGATTACCTCGCTCTCTAGCCAGATGCCCCTCGATCAGACGTCCGACCTCGTGGTAGGTAGCTAATCGCTCCCGCTCGACGGCCCGCTCGGCGCGCATCCTGCCCTCGACAAGCTTATCGCGGATGGTCCGAAGGAGTTGGTTGTAGGAGGCGGGCTGGAGACCTGGCATCGACGAGTCCTTGGTGTGCGGCGGCGGTAAGGAATGTGATAGAGACGACGGGTTAGTGCGCGCGTTCGTTTGAATGGTTTTCTAACGTGATGCCTCAACCGTCACCAGCCGACAAGCGCCCTGAAATCCCGGAGCGGTGACGTATTGGCTCACCCGATCGTTGATCGTATCCACACGTTCTTCGTGAATGTGTCCGCAGAGGGTTGCGACGAGCGAGGGCGCCTCGATGACCCGCCTGACGAATGTTTCTGTGGACAGGAGGTTGCCCCCCTTCGGCCAGCGGTCGCGACGTTCAGTCTCGAAGTTTGTGTCGGCGTCCCAACCCCATCGAGGGTCTCCACATACAGGTTTTTCGCGCTCACGCAGGTCGCCTACGCTCAGAGGAATGTGAGCCAGCAGGAGGACGGGCGTGTCGTCGGCGGTCTGGTCGTCGAAGAAAGCGAGCTGATCATCGTCGACCTGGAAGGTCGAGTTGTCGATCGCGACGATCCTGAGGCCCTTGATGTCGATGGATGACGTGTGTGGGTTTCGGCCTGCGTAAAGCGGTATTAGCGGCCTCCGCCATTGCTCGCGAAGAACAGGACCGTGGTCGGGAAGCCCTTCGTAGTGCCAGTCGTGGTTGCCTGCGGTGTAGATCCACGGCTTTCCTGTCGCCTCGAGACGTTCTACGAGAACGGCCACTGCTTTCTCGGACGGATAATTGACCTGATCACCGCCGAGGAGGATGAGATCGACATCCTCGTCGACAGCGACTGCGAGCTGATGCTCGAAGGATGTCAGCGTGTTGCGATCTTTGAAGGCGTTGTACATCCGAGATGCGTTTTCTGCGTAGTCGCCTTCGTCCACATCGATGCTGATGTGCGAATCCGTGATGTGAAGGATACGGACCGGGTGGTGGATTCTCGGGTCGGTTATCGCGGTCCGGGTGATGTCTGTCATTGGTGGATGTTGGGCGAATTCCATTCGTCCAAGGGCATTACGTCAATGTCATAGCCTCTGTGAGCGATCCAAGGATTCGGTCAGCCTGACTGTGGTCTTGCCCCTCGGTACACCCTCCTTGGCTCCGCTTCGGAGGGGACTCGGGATGAGCGGATGGGTCAAGTGAGCTCGATGGCTTCCAGTAACGAGTCTAAAATGCGGTCCGCCTGTGAATGGTCTTGATGTTCGGTGAAGAAGTGGGGCACGGCGAACACGGTCATCCCCGCTGACTTGCCTGCGATGACGCCAGCCTGGCTGTCTTCCAACACGAGACACCCTGCAGGTTCGACGTCGAGCTGGTTCGCTGCGAGAAGATAAATATCTGGAGCGGGTTTGCTGTGGACGATGTCGCTGCCGGAGAGGATCGCAGCGAAGATCTCATCCAGAGTGTCGGCATCGAGGTGTGGCAGAAGTCCGTTGCGAAGCGTTTTCATCATCCGTGGACGCTTCGTCGAGGAGGCAATGCCGAGGGGATATTTTTCGCGTACGTGGTTTATCAACTCGACGATGCCGGGCATCAGGGCGATCTGATCGGGGTCGGATATGGCCGTCTCAAATCGGTCCATCCAGGCATCACAGAATGCGTCGACCGTCGTGTCGAGACGAAATTGTTTGACTGCACTGGCCGCATTCGTCTCGAGCGGAATGCCGACGCAGGAGGTGTACTCGTCTTGCCGAATCGATTCGCCGTAGTCGCCCAGCGTTTCGATGTAGGTCCGCGAGTAGAGCTCCTCCGTGTCGACGATCAATCCGTCGACGTCGAAGATAATGGCTGAGAACATTTGATCGGGGTCCACGTCAACTGGATGCCGGAGTTCAAAGGGCAACAATGACACCGCATCGAGGCTTTGTCAAAGAAAAGGCGGCCATTCTCGTGTGCGAATGACCGCCTCTTGCCACCGTCCGTAGCAAGCCTTTCTGATGGAGGGTGTCTGACTTCTGACCTCTGTCCTCTGATCCTACTTAGCCAACACCATCTTCCCCACCAGCTGCTCTCTGCCGGCCACCAGTCGATACAGATAAACGCCGCTGGACACCGGTCTCCCCAGTGCATCGCGACCGTCCCATCGGACGGAGTAGCGCCCCACACTCTTGACCTCGTCCACCAGACGACGCACTTCCTGTCCCAAGGCACTGTAAATCACCAACCGCACGTGCGATTCATCCGGCAATGAGTAGTTGATCGTCGTTACCGGGTTGAACGGATTCGGATGATTCGAGAGGGAGACCGTGCTAATCTCCGGCTCCGCCTCCAGACCGAAGTACGCCAAGGTCGGCTTGAGAACGCCACCACCGGTGCCGCCCGAACCGCCCGACTCATCGCTCGCCCCGAATCCACTCAGATGGTGCACCTTGGTTTTCTTACCGACGACGATGTCCTTTCCGATGAAGGCTCCCGTGTTCGTCGATTTTTGACGCAGATGAATTGTGCCGTTTGGCGCGTAGATGTTCGCATCGCAAACCGCCTTCTGACCCACCTTAACGGCTTTGGGACTCGCCTTCAGACTCCCTGGCGACCCTCCACCGTCATCACCGTCGTCGTCATCACCGTCGTCGTCATCACCGTCGTCATCATCGCCGTCATCGTCCCCGCTGCCACCGGCTTTTCCGTTGACACCTTCCACGTAGACCAGAATGTCAGACGCGTCGATGCCCGATCCCGGCAAAGGACCGAACGTCGTTTTCTGATCGATCGCCAGTTTGTCCGCGATCAACAGTGTCGTCGCAGCGGAGAATTCGATCGTGGCATTCTGGCCGATGTCCAGGTTCGCGATGTGATACTCGCCCCCTGCGAACGTCAACGTCCCCTTCTGTCTGACCCGAATCTCGTTGAATGGCCCATCCGTCGGGCTCAACGTGGCAGATTCGTTCTTCTTCACTTCCACGTCCACGACGCCGGGCGTGCGGCTTACGAACGCAGGCAGCCCCTGCCCGTCGCTGAACAGCGACCAATTAGCCGCCGCCACCTGTTCCTCGTTCGCGATCGTCGCGTTCTGCCCGACGTGTACGAGCTCGCTGTAGACCAGCGTCCCAAGAATATCGGCCCTCTGCTTCACGCGAACACGTGGGCCGTTGACGCGCACGTTCACCGCTGTCTCCACCCTCTGGCCGACCACGAGTTCCACGCCGTCGGCCTGGAACGGTGGATCCCCGAAGTCTACGACGCCCACGTCCCCGCTGTGCACCGTCGCCTTCTGCTTGATGTGCATGCTGTGCGTGGCGATCAACGAATAGCGTGTCGCACTCTGCACGACCAAAACCACGACTTCGTCCGTCGCCGTGCCGCCGTTGCCGTCGTCCACCGTCAGCGTGATCGTGTGCGTACCCAGGGGCAGCGTCACAGTAGGACCTTCACCCGTCGCCGATCCGCCGCCTTCGGGGAACGCCCCCGTCCAGGTGAATGCCAGATCGTCGTCGTCCGGATCCGACGAGCCGGAGCCGTCCAGCGTGACCGAGGTCGGCCCGCCTGCCCACTCCACGCTCTGGTCCTCGCCGGCATCCGCCACCGGAGGCGCGTTGGTGGCTGGCAGCGGGCACGTGGAGAAATCATCGATCAGCGTTTGCCCGCTGATACCGGAGAATCTCACCCGTACGATCACGGGCGAGCCGGCGTCGACACCGATTGGATCCCACACCTGCAACGGGAGGCCTCCTGGAGGAGGCGGCAGAATGGCGTTCCCGGGTCCCGACGCGGAGGCGACCAGATTGCCTCCACTATCGAATGCCTCGAGCGTCACGGCAGGTATCGACGCGTAGGACATGCTTACGGTCGGAACCGCATTGTCGAACGTCACTTCCCCGAAATCATGACCGCTGAAAAAGGCCACGACGCTGCCCGACGGGTTGTTCGAGAAGGGCCCGGAGGTCAGAGTACGCCATTCGCTTGAGAATCGGATATCTGTCCCGGGAACGGTCGTCCCTGGATAGTATTGCGCGCCCTGGATGCCGTCTTCGAAGTCGACCACTAGACATCCGTCAACCGTGATCTCCACTTCGGCGACGTCGCTGCAGCCCGAAATATCCGTAACTACGAGTAGAATCGTGTGCGTCCCCAACAGCAGCGTGACCGTCGGGCTCACACCGGTGATTGTTCCTCCGCCCTCAGGGAACGGGCCACTCCACATATAGGTAAGGCTTCCCCCGTCGGGGTCGGACGATCCGGAGCCGTCCAGCGTGACCTGCGTGGAAGGGTCACCAGGGACCGCCTCGACGGTTTGGGAAGACCCGGCGTTCGCAATCGGCTGCGCGCTGGGAAGAGGGCCGATGCAAACGGTGAAATCATCGATAATCGTACTCAGGGGAAAACCTACCACTTCCACGCGAGCGATGCCGGGCGCACAGATCGACAAGAGGTCCCAATTGCTGAACTGGGGTGTGGATGGATTCGTATTTGTCGCACCGGTATCCAGACCTACAAGATCGCCGTTCCCGTCGTAGGCTCGAAGTGAAACGCCCACGAACGACGTGTAGCGGAGACTGACCGATGAGACGACTTCGTCGAACGTCACTTCGGCAGGTACACCCTGCGGACCATTCATAAACAGGTAGGTGGTGCCGGACGGCAGGTTGGCTACATTACTCAGCTCTTCCGATGTCTGCCAGCCAGAGCCTGGGGTGAAGTTGACGACGGAGCCGTCGACCGATCCTCCGCTACCCGGGGCGACCGGACCTTCGCCGCCCCCCTCGAACGTCAGGAGCTGACATTCTCGAGGCCCATCCTGCGTGATGATTACCTCATAACTCGAAGGCATCACGGAGATGGCGACTTGATCTCCAGCGCTACATCCGGTGTCTTCCTCGACCACGAGGCTGATCGAGTGCACACCCACCGGGAGCGTAACAGTCGGGTTCTGCCCGGTCACCGTGCCGCCGCCTTCCGAGAAGGGCCCGAACCACGTGTAGGTCAGTCCGCTGCCCGTTGAACCGGAGCCGTCCAGCGTCACCTGGATGGGGTTCCCACCGGAGGCGACCACCGTCTGAGCCGGTCCGGCCTCGGCGACGGGCGAACTGTCGGGTGGCCCGATACAGACCTTGAAATCGTCAATCATCGTGAATTCGGCGTCGCCGGTAAGGCGAACGCTGCTGATGCCTATAGCGCACACCGCCAGAGGGTCCCAATTTCTGAAGAAAGGGTTGGAAGAAGCCAGGTTGCTCGGCCCGGAGTCGAAAGCGATGAGGTTACCGCTTACATCGAAGGCTTCGAGCCTGACGTCCGGGAATGAAGAGTAGAACAGCGTGACCGATGAGACCGGTTCGGTAAAGTTCACTACGCCGGAGGTGCCGGTCGCCCAGAAGGCGACTGTGGTCCCGGAGGGATTGTTTGCGAAGCTGCCGCTCGTGATCGTGAGCCAGCCGCTGTTCGTATCGAAATCCATCACGGTTCCAGCGATCGTGAGTAACTGATTCCCGTGGCCTCCAGCTTCGAGTGTCGTTAGCTGGCACTCCCGAGGACCGTCCTGAGTGATGATCACTTCGTGCTGCGCCTCGACCCCGGATGTAAGCAGGAGTCCTGCCGCGACACACAAACTGCTGACCATTCGCCGCATCTTTACCGTAGACGTCGAGATGTGCTGCTGAGCTCAGGTCAATAGGTGTGTAAAAGAAATCAGGCGGCCATCTTCCCGGTTTCGACCTGCGGTCCGGTTGAGTGTTTCTGATCGTAGACTTGTTGTAGCAAGTGTGGCGCGGTGAGTTTCCTGAATCGGCTCTCTGCGACCTTGAGCGTACGCCAGATGAGAGCCGTGGCGTTCCTGACTTTCTTGAATCGCCTGGCGGCGTTTGTGCGAAGCCGAACGGAAGCAAAGGGGCTCTCGACGACGTTCGTGGTTCTCAGGTGTTTCCAGTGTTCCTTCGGGAAGTCGTAGAACGTGACCATCCGATCCCAGTCTCTTTCGAGCGTCTCCACGGCGGCAGGGAACTGTGAGCGATACCGTGCGGCAAAGCGTTTCCGGAGCTTCTCGGCCTCCTTTTTCGTGCCGGCATAGGGGATCTGGACGAGCAGTGCGCGGGCTTCAGCCTGTGCACGCTTGGCGACCTTGTCGAGCACGTTGAGGATCTTGTGGTTCCAGCACCGTTGTTGCCGGCTCTCTGGCCAGACCTGATCAACGGCCGCCCAGATGCCCATATTCCCGTCCGCGGCGATCAGGACAGGATGTTCGAGCCCGCGATCCCGGAGATCCCGGAGCACCGTGAGCCAGGATTCTGTAGACTCTCGATAACCGGGTTCTATCGCCAGGATCTCCTTGCTGCCGTCGCTCATCGCGCCGATCACGACCAGCAGACACGCCTTCTCGCGCTCGAGCCCGGCTTTGACGTAGATGCCATCAGCCCAGGCGTAGACCAGTTCGCGATTATCCAGACGCCTTTCTTTCCAGTCCTGGAAGTCGACCTCCCACTTCCCTCGAAGACGAGCGATCGAGGTCGGCGAAAGCGGCGCGCCATCACCGAGCAGCGCACGCAAAGACAACTCGAAGTCGCCCTGGGAGAGACCGTGGAGATAAAGGTCGGGAAGCAGATCTCCAATGGCCCTGGTTCTCCGGGCGAACAGGGGGAGGATGCGGCTTTCAAACCGCTCTTCCAGACCACGAACCCGGGGACGCCGGACCTTGATCGTTCCGCAGCTCGTCGAGAGACGCCGGGGCTTGCCGTAGCCGTTCCTGTAGCCCGTGGAGCTATCGACCTCGGCTCGGCGCTCATACCACGACCGGCCCAAGAACGCGGTCGCCTCCTCCTCCAGAATGGACTGGAACCGGCCCTGGATCTCTTCACGGATCCAATCGTCAACCGTCTCCCACGTCGGCATGGACTTCAATGGGGCTCTATGCGTATGTTCCTTCACGGCGATCCTCCTTCCCAACCGGGCCTCTCACCCGGTTTTGTGTGAATCAACTATCTCACGGGAAGGGTAGGGTCGCCCTTTCCTCTTTTTCCACACCTTTTGATTATAGCTCCCGGAGATGACTACGATCAGCTGATGACGGATGTGGATACAGCGGCGGAGATCGGGTCTCCACTTTTCCGGATCTTCAGTGGGCCGGTGCCGGAGGATGATAACGACCCGGCGTGGGGTAAGGCGAAGGCCGTGATCGATCGTGCCGAGGAAAACGGCATTGTGATCGCGCTCGAGAACTACGCGAATTCACCGGGTGGGACGCTGGCGGAGATCAGGACGGTGCTCGACCATTTCGACGTGCCGGCTCTCAAGACGAACATCGATACGGGGAATTATGCGGGATGGGATCAGGATGTCGTCGAGGCCATCGACGCGATTGGACTTCGAGCCGCATACGTGCACGTGAAAGACCCGGGAGGCGCCGGCACCAGCGTGCCGGGTGAGAGGGCGATCAGCCGATGAAGGATATCTTTGCAGCGCTGGATGCGTTGCTTCAGAAGATCATTTACTGTTTCGAGTTTCCTGGCGGGGACGATCCGGACGATCGGATTCGGCGTGGGCTGGCGTGGGCTGGCGTGGATGGGTTCGCGGTAAGTCCTTGCAAGTGGGGAGAACAAGAGGCAAAGTCGTAATCGGAATGGTAGTGGATTGGATCTAATTATATTGTGTTGCTTCACGATGACCTGAATCGAAAGTATCTCACCGGATGTCCGATACAGCCGTGTCTCAAAATCGATGGATCGTCAATCCTGGTCGATCTCTCGTGCTTCTCCATCGGGTGGACCGTGATTTTCCTGCTGCCCCTGATCGTTCCCGAGCTGGAGGAGGACGCGACGTTCGTGGCGGTCACGTTCTTCATCGCCCACCGATATTTCACGTTTCCGCTCGTCTACCTGGACCGTGCGGAGTATGCCCGTCGAAAATCGACTTACCTGATCGTGCCTGTGGTTTGTCTCGTCGGCGTGTGGCTCTGCTACTTCTTCCGCGTAGCAGAGCCGGAGATGTTCATCTTCTGGTCGTTTTTCAACTATTTCCATTTTGTGAAACAGAAATACGGTCTCCTCAGGATCTATTCGAGCAAGACCAGGTGGGGGATCAAGCGTCTGGATGAGGTGGTGGTTTATGGCTGGGGCGCCGCCGGGGTGCTGCACGTCCTGGCTTTCCAGGGTGGTGTCGAAGGTCGGCTGATGTTCTATCTGTCGAGCAACCCGGCCTGGATCTATGGGATGGTGATCCTCGTGGGCGCGTTCTGGACGGTCGACGAGCTCTGGGGGTGGACGGGCGAGACAAAACGTTCGACGATCGTTGCGCTGGGTACGGTGTTCATCGTCGCCGGCAAGACCATCGGGATGTTTGCGATCGATCCCGTGACAGGGCCGACGATGGTCACCGCCACCTACACGGCCTTCGGTGTGCTGACGCTGATCTGGCTCGTTCACGAATGCCGTGCGCCCAATGGTCCCAGCCTGCCCAAGATTCTGTTCATGGCGGGGGTGGTGGTGATGTATGGCTACGGGCCTATCGCATCCGCGACGGCGTTCCTCATAGCAACGAGCTTCAGCCACGCTTTCGAATACTTCGCCATCTGCGGGTTCGCCCTGCAAAACAAAGCCCAGAGCTCACGAGGCGGATGTCCCTCTTCTTTCTCTTCCGGCACGTCACATCGTCATCTACACCGTCCTGGTGATTGCCGTGATGTCGGTGTTCCACAAGGGACTGAATGCGCTCTCGCCCTACCTGTATCTCGTGTTCATTTACAGTACGTCGTTCATGCACTTTGTGTACGATGGTATGATCTGGAAATTGCGGAGGCCGAGGGTGGCAGCAGAGGTGGGGGCGTAGACATTGAGGATGTGGACATCGAAGATCGAACAATGAGGATCGAGACTCGAGCATTGAAGGGCGTTACCGCGTGCTCGCCCGTTCGCCGCCGTAGCTCTTTCAACGATCGCGGCCGGAGTTGCGCCCTGGTGATGCTGGCGCTTGTCATCATCGCTGCCTGTCGGGAGCGGGAGATCCGGATTCACTACGAAGAAGCGGAGGCACATCGTGCCGCTGGCCGGATCGATGCGTCGATCGATCACTATCGACAGATCCTTGTGTTGGATTCGACGGATGTGAACGCGCGAAACAACATCGGGTTTCTGCACGCCCGGATGGGCAGGACGGACAGCGCGCTGAACCATTATCAGTTCGCGATCCGGATCGATTCGACGGTGGCCGAGGCGCACTACAACGCAGGTGTTCTGTTCGTCGCGATCGAGGCGTTCGACAGTGCACGAGCCGCCTACGAGCGGGCAGTTCGTCACGATCCACGGCACGTTCAGGCCCACAACAACCTCGGAACAGTGTTGGAACGGGGTAGACGGTTCGATGCGGCGCTCGAGCACTACGAGCAGGCGGCAGCGGTCGACTCGACATTCGTCACGGCCTGGGCCAACGTAGGACGCATCCAATTCATGATGGGGCAGATGGAGGAAGCTGCCAAAGCATACTCAAAAGCGCTGTCGCTGAAACCCGACCTGACCGAAGCGCACGCGGCCCTGGCTAGCCTCTATGTCGAATCGGGCGATCTGGACAGAGCGATTCAACAGCTGGAACGAGCAACTCGACTGGCTCCCGATTCGAGTCTCGTGAAGGACAGCCTCGTTGAAGTCCTCGCAATGCGAGAGGATCGCGATCGACGACGAGCAGGTGGGGAGATGCGGGCTCGTCATATCGTCGTGAAGAGCGAAGAACTGGCACGTTCGCTCCTACAGAAAGTCAGATCGGGGGAAGACTTCTCCGCCCTTGCGCGGACACACTCGACCGACCCCTCGGGAAGAGCCGGTGGTGACATCGGTGCCTTCAAACCCGGAGACCTGCTGCCGGCATTCGAAGATGTGGTGAAGGGGTTGCAGCCGGGAGAGGTTGGGGAACCGCTGCGGACGGCGGTGGGGTGGCACGTCATCGAGCGCATTTACTGAAGAAAGGTGAGATCGCCGGGGCGGGGTAGTAACGGATTGCCTGCAGATGCCGACTGATGTTCGCGGCGCCGCGACAGACCGCGTATCCGAGTCTACATCAGTTGGGGGACTACGATTTACGCGATGACGCCGCCTGGGGATTCGGGATCACGCTGAGATTGTGTGGGGCTTGGGAGAATGTGGGAATAGAATATCGAGAGTCGAACATTGGGGCGATGGCTTCGGGTCATCGCCATCTTTTTTGCCTGGTGTGCAGGTCGTTAGAGATGAGCCTAACCGATTAAACCAGCGAATGAAGGCGAGAACAGGCGTCTCCCTGTTGGGTGGGTGGGTGGATCTGATTACATTGGGCTGCGTTTGCGATGACCTTGAATCGAAAGTCCCTCACCGAATGTCCGACACAGCTGTGACTCAAAATCGATGGATCGTCGGTCCGCTGGTCGATCTCTCGTGCATCTCCGTTGGGTGGACCGTGTTTTTCCTGCTGCCCCTGATCGTTCCCGAACAGGTGGAGAACGCGCGCATCGTTGCGATCACGTTCTTCGTCGCCCACCGATACTTCACGTTTCCGCTCGTCTACCTGGATCGTGTGGAGTATGCCCGTCGGAAATGGACGTACCTGATCGTGCCAGTGGTCTGCCTTGTCGGCGTGTGGCTCTGCTTCGTTTTACGAGTCGCAGAGCCGGAGATGTTCGCCTTCTGGTGGTTCTTCAACTATTTCCATTTTGTGAGGCAGAAGTACGGACTCCTCAGGATCTATTCCGGCAAAACTAAGTGGGGGGTCAAGCGTCTGGATGAGGTGGTGGTTTACGGCTGGGGCGCCGCCGGGTTGCTCCATATGTTGGCCTACCAGGCCGAAGTCGAAGGACGGCTGATGCACTATCTGTCGAGCAACCCGGCTTGGATCTATGGAATGGTAGCCATCGTGGCGGCGGTCTGGACGATCGACGAACTCTGGGGGTGGACGGGCGAGACGAACCGGTCGACGGTCGTCGCGCTGGGTACGGTGTTCATCATCGCCGGCGTGGGCGTCGGGCTGTTTGCGATCGATCCTGTGACAGGGCGAACGATGGTCTACGTCGCCTACGCGGTCTTCGTCGCGCTGACGCTGATCTGGTTCGTTCACGAGTGCCGAGCGCCAAACGGTCCCAGCCTGCCCAAGATTCTGTTCCTGGGGTCGGTCGCTCTCCTTTACGGCTACGGGCCTATCTATTCAGCGACGGCCGTGGTCATTGCGACGAGCTTTAGCCACGCTTTTGAATACTTTGCCATCTGTGGACTTGCCGTCAAGAACAAAGCCAGGATTCACGGGACAGATGCGCCTCTTCTCTCTGCTGCGGCACGCCACATCGTCATCTACTCTGTTCTGTTCATCGCCGTGGTGTCGGGGCTGCTCCAGGGCTTGAAGACGCTTTTGCCCCTTGCGTATTTTGTGTTCATCTACGGTACGTCGTTCACGCACTTTGTGTTCGATGGTATGATCTGGAAACTACGGAGACCGAGGGTGGCGGCAGAGGTGGGGGCTTGAGGATCGATATCAAGGATCGAGAGACCAACAGAAGAGGCGATGGACTCATCCATCGCCTTTCGCATTCGTATCGTACCAACGGTCGACCGCCGGCGGTATCTAGTCAGCGACCACGGGTTCATCCGCGAAGTATTCAATGAGTTCATCCGTCGCTTCCAGCATCTGCCGGACGCTGTCTTCCATGAACGAAGTGAGCATATCCTCAGCGTCGTCGGTGTTGCCGTTATCGAGCAGGCGTTTACCCTCCTCGGCGATGGCATAGGCGCCGCTGAAGCACGCGCGCTGTTGCATCGCCCATTGATTGCGGACGAGACCGACCCGATTCTCGGTGTCCTGGCGGACGAGATGAGCGAGGCGGTGAAATTGCCACCACGTGCTCTCGATGCTCGGCTGTTCGTCACCCACGCCCAGGGCGCCTGGAAGCTGGCCCTCGATGAAAATGGGTAGAAAGAGGCCGAGACACGGCGAGTAGAAGCTACACCAGTAGACAGGCAGACGTGATCCGTCGTTGCACAGATCGGCGACGAGGCTGGCGGCGGTGTTGCCGCCGGTTCCGTCTTCGTTGAAGTGAACGCAAATGCCGCCCTGGCGAATGTCAGTTTGAAAATCCTCGTCGGGCACAACTGCGTCGCTGTGATCGGACAGGGTGGCCATCATCGTCCTGGCATCGATTTGTCCCGATCGCGTGGTGAGCAGAGCGCAAGCGCGGCGCCGACGCGATGCTCCACTGCCCTCTGTACGATCGGCTTTGCTGAAGGCGTCGGCGAAGTTGAATTTTCCGCCGCTCTTCCACCAACCCTTTTCCCGGGCGATGGCTTCGGCGCCCGGCGATATCCGTTCGTAATCCGTCTCGACACTGTAGACGTTGCTGATGCCGAGTGCCCCGTCGACGCGTTTGACGACCCATTCGTGCCCGGCCGTTTCGATGACGTAGGCTTCGTTGGGATCCGCGACGATGTATCCGTTGTCGTAGGTTCTGACGCCGGCGTCGTTTTCGAACTTACCCTGGCCGTATTCGGTGATGACGCCCGTCATCACCTCCACGGCTTCCTGAGCCGTCTTGCCGCGCTCCAGACCGAGACGCAGGACTTCCATTCCGATCAGCTTTGGTTCGGTCCAGACATCGAACTTCGACCCCAGTCCTTCGTTGCCGATGACGACCTGATGCTCGTTGAACCCGTGTTCGTAGCCCCAGCACCACCAAGGGCGTGAGCCGACGTGACGGTAGACGACTTCGGCCTCGGGAAGCGTGACGCACTGACAGTGGGTCTCCGAGTCGGTCGGTCGATCTATTCTGGCGTGGAGCTCGAGTGGTTGGCACTCGTCTGCGGGGCGATCGCTGTTTTTTGCGAAGATGGTCTGCCCTTGTATCGTCGCGGACGGGAGAGCGACCATTGTGTCACAGGATTTATCGAACATCGTGAACTCCAGTGGCGGCCTGGGGCCGCCCAGCGTTCCCTTCGGGAACCAGTTGTCAGCAGAAGTGGAAAACAGCTACTTCGCTCGGGATAGGCTCCGTCGCTATAACCACTCGATGTCGATTTCGCCTTTCGATGGAACGGAATTCGGGGTCGCCTGTCAAGATGGTGGCAGGGAGCTCGATGCCCGGTCTCGACAAGATCAACACTCGGAACTCGCTATTCGGCATTCGGAGATTCGGTCCGTCTTCTTTCGGGTTGTTTGCCGAACGCAAAGTTAAGCAGAGCCAGGATGAACGGAATGATCGCGAGGTAGGTGAGGACCGGCTTGTAGCTGCCCATCAGGTCTCGCGCGATACCGAACGGCATCGGACCGAGGGCCGAACTGGCGACTCCGATGGTGGTCGTTACGCCTGTGATGGTGCCGAGATAGCGCCGACCGAAGAATCTCGCCCATACGGTGCCGCCGACGAGTGCTTGAAGACCGGTTCGAATACCCATCGCCAGGCCGATGGCGTAGGCGACCTCGACGGTCGAAATACGGGGCACGATGATCATAACGGCCGTCAACATCAGTAAGCAGGTGCCCAGCACGAAGCGAATCTGTACTCGATCGATGATGACACCACCGGCGAGTTGGACGAGAGCACGGGTCGCTGCGATGGGCAGAAAGATGCCGGCGATGACGGTCGTGGATAATCCGTTGTCGGAGAAGATGCTGAAGAAGTGGAAGGTCATTCCCGTTCCCAGCGCGCTGATTGCGGACAGGCCTGCGATCACCAACCAGAAGGCGGGCGTACGAATCGCTTCGTTCAGCGTCCAGTTGTCTTCCTCTGGATACGCGCCATCGCTCGATTGTTCAGGGTGACCTCCGTCAGGCAGGAGCCCATAGTCTTCGGGGCGATCGTGAAAGAGGAAAAAGCTGACGGGGCCCATCACGCAGGCGACGAGGCCGCCGAGCAGTGCGTAAGCCGTCCTCCAACCGTAAATGGGGATCAGCCACTTGATGAAGCCGGGAAAGGAGCCGGTGCCCAACAGCGACGAGGCCACTCCGGTGATGCCGACGGCCATCCCGCGTTTTCGGCTCCACCACTGGTTGATGATGACGCGGCATACCATCTGCAGACAGCCCTGTCCGAGCATTCGCAGCAACCAGAATCCGATGAGCAGCATCACCGCGTTCTGCAGGAATCCCATATAAATACACGTCAGCCCGAGCAGAAGACTGACGATGGTGGCCACGTATCGAGCACCTCGCACGTCGATCTGTCGGCCGACAAACGGCATCGCGAAACTGCCAGCGAGTGAGCCGGCCGTGTAGAGCGTGCTGACGAGAGTCCGGCTGACACCGAGATCCTGGATGAACGAATCGATGAACGCGGATATGGCATACGTCTGGCCCGGGCTCGTCAGCACGACGCCGATCGTGGCGGCGACGAGGATGACCCAGCCGTAGAAGACGGGACTGGCTTCGATTAAGCGACTGCGACGGATGGTTGGTGTTGGGTCGGTCAAGTGAGATGGAACTGATTGATGAGATGAGGCAATGTCACCCCGGCATGCTTCTTAGGAGCCTGTCCCGAACGAATGTGAGGGAGGGTCTATTCTTTGTTTCCGCAGGGTTCGAAGATGGATCCCCCTTCGACAGGCTCAGGACAGGCGGCTCAAAGGCGCCTGCCGGGATGACAATGCAAGAGAGTCAGAGATTCCTTTTTGAATACTCAATCATTATTGGTCTCATCATCCTGCCACAGCGATCGCATCTCTTCGCACGTGTCGAGCAGCTCGTTTAGTGAGCCGATCGCCTCGACGCGACCGTCTTTGAGGACGACGATCTGGTCGGCGCGTCTGAGAGCAGGCCGGCGATGGGAAACGACGAGGCACGCAGCTTGACGATGCTCGAAGACTCGCTGCCAGAGGATGCGTTCGGTTTCGACGTCGAGTGCGGATGAGAGGTCGTCGAAGACGAGGAGGTCTGCCGGCCGGATGAACATTCTCGCGGCAGCCGTACGCTGGATCTGGCCGCCGGAGAGCTTGACACCACGAGGACCGACGACCGTGTCGAGGCCATTTTCGAGGGTTGGAACGTCGGTTTCCATCACGCCCTGGCGGAGGGCGTCGCCGAGGGCCTCTTCGTCGTCGGCCAAGCCCAGAAGGATGTTGTCGCGAAGCGTTTCGCTGAAGAGCCGGGGAATCTGCGGCGTGTATGCACAACGCGGTGGGACGAGGAACGACTTGGGGTCTTCGACACGTTCACCGTTCCATCGAACGACGCCGGCATCTGCCGGGAGGGTTCCGAGGAGGGTACGAAGGAGGGTGGTCTTTCCCGCGCCGATCTGGCCGGTGATGACGGTGAACGACCCGGCTGGGATGTGGAGATCGACGTCGCGGATCCCGTTTTCGGTGCCGGGATACACATAGGTCAGGCCGGTGATGTCGAGTTCACGAAGGTGATGGGACCCGGAGATGTCAGGCAACGCCGGGAGCGAGGGGGGGTCGTCCAGGTAGACGGGTGTTTCTTCGGATAGCCGGTCGCGCGGAATGTCGTCGATGGTTCGGGCCATTCGGAAGTAGGAAACCTCTGCGCGCTTGTGGTTGGTGAGGATCGTGCCGAGGAGCGATCCGCTGCGGGCGACCTGACCGACGTAGGTGACGAACAGGGCGAGGTCGCCGACGGTGAAGCTGCCGGTTTTCATCTTCTGGCCGACCATAATGAGAATTACGCCGGTCGCGAGATGACCCAGGTTGAAGTTGATCGAGTTGAGGACCTGATTGAACAGGTTGTCGATGAGAGTAGATTTCCGTCGCTCGTCGTTGAGGACTCGGAAGCGGTCGATCACGTAGGATTGCGTCGTGGCCACTTTGATGGCGAGGACCGACTGGAACATCTCGTTGATAAAGTTCGTGGAGCGCTCGGTGGCGACACGCTGGGCGGTCCTGTATTTGAAGATCAGTTTCCGACACGCGTCGACGATGATGACGACGCAGATGGCTGGGACGATCGTGATGAGGGTGATGGTGGGGTCGATGTTCGCCATATAACGGATGGCCAATACCGCGAAGATCAGGTTGCCCCAGATGTGGATGTAGCGGTTGAGGTAGTAGATGATGCCCATCACGTCGTCGCGAAATCGGTTGGTGACCTCGCCCGACGCACCGGCGATGGTCGTTGGATCGCGGACATCGAGAATGGCGGTCATCAGGTTCCGACGCAGAAGGGTTTCGATCGCGTACCACCAGCGTGGCCAGGCGAAGGCGGAACCGAATAGCGCGATGCGATCACCGATCTCAACGGCGACGTAGAGAGCGACGAGCGTGTAGGGCGTGAATCCGGCTTCGGCTTGGCCGGACAGAGCGTCGAAGAAGCCCTTCATAATGACGCCGGCCAGAAACGGGGCGACGTCGTCGATGCCCCGGAAGAAGATGGTTGTGAGGAAGAGACCCGGTCGGAATTTGAGCAGGCGCCACGTGGTCTGGCCCATCGACATCGGCTTGGGCAGTTCCGTGGTCAAGTGATCAACTCTTCGAGACCGGCTCTCAGGAGTTGCGAGAAGTGGGACTCTAGATTCTCGACCAGGTCCGCCCGCCGTCCAAACTCTTGGATGCGGCCGTGATCGAGGATCAGGATGTCGTCGACCTTTTCGACGGTTTCGAGGCGGTGCGCGATGATGATGCCGGTTCGATTGTCGAGCAGGCGTTCGACTGCAAAGTTGATCTGGCGCTCGGTGGCGGGATCCAGGCGAGACGACGGTTCGTCCAGGATCACGAGACCCGGATCCTTGAGGAAGACGCGCGTGAAAGCGAGCAACTGTGCTTCGCCGGCAGAAAGGCCGCTGCTCCCCGAAGTGATCTCCGTGTTCAGGCCGTCGGCGAGACGGGCGTACCACGCGCCTAGTCCAAGCTCTTCCAGCGTGGCGATGATGCGGTCGTCGGAAACATCGGGATGGAAGAGGGCCAGGTTGTCGCGGACCGTTGCGTTGAAGAGTTGGACGTCCTGCGTGACGAGGCCGACGTGGCGACGAAGGTCTTCGAGCTTGAGCGTCTTGATGGATTGGTCGCCGATCCGGATGTCACCGTCCTGGATGTCGTAGAGACGGAACAGAAGACGTGTCATCGTGGTTTTGCCGCTTCCCGTTCGTCCGAGGAGTCCGAGTGTTTCGCCGGGTTGGAGCGTGAACGTGACGTCGTCGAGCACCGTTTCGTCCGGGTTGTAGGCAAAGGTGACGTGGTCGAAGGTGACTCCGAGCGGATGGGAGGTGGACAGGTCCGCCTGCCCGTCGACGATCGACGTTTCGATGCGATGCAATTCTTCGATTCGCTTGAGACCTGCGGTGGCGCGCTGGAGTTCGTTGATCTGCCTGCTGAGCTGGTAGAGGGGCTCGCGCAGCATCGATGTGTAGTGAAAGACGAGATAGACGGCACCGATCGTAAAGGTGCCTTCGCGGAAGAGCCAGATGCCCATCCCCATCGCCAGCGCGTAGCCGAGTGCGAACATCACGCCCATAATGGCGCTGAGGCATTCGCTCATGAGTTCGGATCGCTTGACACGGGCGAAGACGGCGTTGTTGACTCCGTGGAACCGCTGGAGGGCATAATCGATCGCACCGTTCGTGCGAATGTCTTCAAGACCGACGAGACGTTCTTCGAGAAAGCCGTACATCCGGGCGTAGCTCTCTCGTTCGGCGGTGTAAATCGGCACGGCGATGTTCCGTGTCAGGTTCAGAACGCAAAACGCGACCACGGAAAACAGGGCTAGGGCTGCGCCGACATGCCAATCCTCTAGCGAAACGAGGATGATGACGCCGCCGAGGAAGACGACGCTGCCGATGATTTGAAGTACGAATTGGGAGAAGAAATTGGACAGCGACGTCGTGTCTCCGTCGACACGTTCGATCATCTCTCCAGGCGTGTGGTTGTGGTGGAACCCCATATCGAGGTTGAGACAGTGGTGTGCGAGGTCGTTTCGCATCTTGTTCGTTGCGCGCCAACCCACGTCCTGGCCCAGGTAAGAGCTGACGATCTGCACGCCTTGCCGACCGATGCCGATGGCGAGGAAAAACACGCCTGCCCAGACGAGGCTGCTCAGCGCCCCACCGGCTTGTGCCGTGTCGATGAAGTAACGGATGACCTGCGGATTGAGCAGACTGAGACCGATGCCACTCGCCATACTGACGGCGAGGAGGGCAACGCGGCTTTTGTAGGGGCTCAGATACCGAGCGAGGAGAGAAGCGTAATGACGGAGCGGTACCCGTGTGTTCGGGGGGGTGGGCTCTGGTGCGGGGTCGATCAGTTGCCTCCGGACTGCGGTGAAGGGGTTGCGGTTGGCCGCGAACTCGATAGTATGTTACGCGACGCTTACTGGTGCTCTGTCACCAAGTAGTACTCTTGCCGCCAACCCGAGCGGCGTCAGTTCGAGCGTAGTCGAGAACACGCCTACCACGTAGGGCGAATAGGGACTTCTCGACTCCGCTCGAAGTGACCCTGCCACTCCTGATTCTACAGGCGATTTTGGTAACACCCCACTAGTGTCACGTCCCAGGAATAACTAGAAAAATATTCGATTCTGTCGTATGGTTCCTCAAGTACTCATTCTTGGGAGGAACCGATGGCTAGAGGTCGTCCGTTACAGCCACTGAACATCAGTGATGAGGTCCACGATCAACTCGAGTCATTGTCTCGTTCGCGTAGCATGTCTCACGCTTTGGTGCGTCGCGCGAAGATCGTCTTGATGAGCGATTGCGGTCTGACCAATCAGGAGATCGCGGAACGAGTCGGGTTGTCCGGAGCGTCTGTCGGCAAGTGGCGTCGTCGCTTCTGCGAGCAAGGCTTGATGGGACTGTATGACGAATTGCGTCCTGGAGGGCCACGGTCGGTCAGCGACGAAGAGATCTCCTCCCTCATCTACAAGACGCTCAAGAAGCAACCGAAGGGTGCCACCCACTGGACCTGTCGTTCGATGGCCGACGAGACGGGGCTCTCCAAGTCCTCGGTTCAACGTGTATGGAAAGCTTTTGGCCTGCAACCGCATCGACAGAAGCACTTCAAACTGTCGAACGATCCCTTCTTCGTCGAGAAAGTCAGGGATATCGTCGGTCTATACCTGAACCCACCGGACAACGCGATGGTGCTCTGTGTAGACGAGAAGAGCCAGATTCAAGCACTCGAACGGACACAACCGATTCTTCCTTTGGGTCTCGGATACGTCGAGGGCGTCACTCACAGCTATATCCGGAACGGCACGACCACCCTCTTTGCAGCGCTCAACATCGCATCCGGCAAAGTTCTGACTCAGTGCAAGCCCAGACACCGCAACAAAGAGTTCCTTCAGTTCCTCAAGCACATCGACAAGAACGTCCCAAAGGATCTCGACATCCATCTGGTCGTCGATAATTACGGCACGCACAAGCACCCGAACGTCAAGCGTTGGCTCGCCTCACGGAAACGATATCACGTGCACTACACACCAACATATGCCTCCTGGCTGAACCAGGTAGAGATCTGGTTCGGTATCATCACCCAAAGAGCCATTCGACGAGGCACCTTCAGAAGCGTCAAGGACCTGATCGCCTGCATCAAGAAATTCACTGATCACTACAACGAGAATTCTACACCCTTCGTCTGGACCGCCACGGCAGATTCAATCCTCGAGAAAGTCCATAAACTTTTGAAGCTTATACGCGGGACGTGACACTAGGTAAGCCCGCGACTAGTCCTAGGCCAGAAAAATCAAGGGTGAAACGTGCACAGCAGCAGCCTAAGAGGCTCGGATTTCGAGCTTTCGGTCGATGGGGTGGACGTTGCTCACGGCGAGTTTTTCGAGGAGGTTCGGAAGACGACGCGTCTCGGGGTCGTTGCGCCCAACCGATTCGAGGGGACGGGTGCGGCGCTTCTCATGATGGCCTACGTGACGGCTTTCTACGATCGCTATCGTGCAGAGGGTGATGAGTTTTTCGCCTATCCGGATGTCTTCGTTTTTCAGGGACGGACGCCACTTGCGAGCTACGGGATGCTCGATGCGTGGCCCGAGCATAAGATGGTGCGTGTGGAGTCCGACGATATCGCCACGGCGGTGACGGATCGAGCCATCAATGTGTTGCTGATCCCCGATCGCTGGTGGGCGGACTCTGATGGGCAACACAACAGGGTGGCCCTCGAAAGCGCACGTCGTAACCTGGCGCGATGTTTCGTTTACAATTCGCTTGGGAGCGCGACCGAGCCCAGCCTGACGATTACCTGTGCACGCGATCCGGTGTCGGAATGGGTGTTGAAAGTGTTCGAATCTGTCGAGGACAATGAGGCTGCCGAGGCACGGGATGCCTGGTTGGCGGGCATCGACGGTGCGGATACGATCGAACAAAGTTTCCGTGAGATATCGATAGAAGAGGCGCTCGACCATCTCGTGCCTCAAAATGGAGGGAAGCGATGATGAAGGTTGGTGTTGCGATTTTGGTGGTGGTGTCGGGCTTGATCGGGTCGAATGCTCGAGCCGGAGACTGGGGCGAGTGGCGCGGGCCGACCCGCGATGGCATCTCGAAGGAAACCGGGCTCCTGAAGTCGTGGCCCGAGGGTGGTCCCCGACTGTTGTGGCGGGTCGACCACGTGGGGGGCGGCTACTCCACCCCTTCCGCCGTGGGCGATCGTCTCTACATCATCGGCAACGAGGGAATGGACACGGAGTCCGTCCGGGCGCTGAACGTGCTCGACGGATCGGTCGTCTGGTCGACCCGCATCGGGAAGGTCGGTCTGCCGGATCAGAACCCGAACTATCCCGGTTCGCGATCGACACCGACGGTCGATGGCGAACGAATCTACGCGTTCAGTTCCGATGGCGATCTGGCCTGTATCGAGCGGGCATCTGGTAAGATCCTGTGGAATCGAAATGTTCAGTCAGCTTTTGGCGGACAGCCCGGACGATGGGCCTACGCGGAGTCTCCGCTGGTCGATGGTGACAATGTGGTGGTCGCGCCCGGCGGGCCGGAAGCCCCGTTCGTGGCGCTGAACAAGAAGACGGGCGAGACGGTGTGGGTATCGGGGATGAGAACGGGTGAGGAGGCGGCCTACGCATCCGCCGTGGTCACGCACGCATCCGGCGTGAAGCAATATGTGCATTTTCTCCAGGGTGGTGTTGCGGGTGTGGAAGCGGCTACCGGAAACGTGCTCTGGCGTTACGGGCGTGTCGCAAAAGGGAGTCCCGCCAATATTCCCACGTCTATCGTACAAGGTGACTACGTATACAGTGCGACCAAACGTGGAGGTGCCGCCTTGCTGAAGATCGATCTGGACCGCAAAGGCGCCTTTGAGGAGGTTTACTATGGGCAGAAACTGCCCACGCACTTGGGCGGGTCGGTCCTCGTCAATGGCCATCTATACGGGACAACGTCGTCTGCACTGCTGTGCACGGTGTTCGAAACTGGCGGGTTGAAGTGGACTGATCGCAGCGTGGGTGCCGCATCGATTGTGTATGCCGATGGCCGGCTTTATCTCGCGGGAGAGGATGGCGAGGTCGCGCTGGTCGAGGCGACCCCAACAGAGTATCGCGAGCTGGGTCGTTTCACGCCGGTCGATCCGCCTGATCGCGGGAAGTCGAAAGTCTGGGCTTACCCGGTTGTCGCGAACGGCCGGCTATACATCCGGGATTTGAATGTGTTGTGGTGCTATGATGTTGGTGAAAGAGCGAGTTCCGAATAGCGAGTGATGATCTCCGAATGAAGAGGTTGTCTCGAGGCACCCCTCTTTCCTTCGGCCAAACTGGAGAGAGCGTCCGCTCTTCGTTTTACTCCCACCAACGCTACGTGCTGTCATCCCGAACGGCGACAGGGCCGGCGTTGCTCTCGATGCCGTCGACAACAGATGCCGTGAGGGATCCCTCCTCAGCAGCAGAGGAGTCGGGAAGACCGAAGTGACGCCGTTGCCCGCGACGTGGGATCCCTCGGCACGTCATCGTGTTCGTCCACCCATTCCGTGTCCCTTGCCGGGCGTGCCTCGGGATGACAGCTCCTCCTGGCTTTTCCAGGCTCAACGGTCGACCCCCCACTTCATCCTTCTTATAATTGGCTCTATCCGGGTTTCTCAACGGTGAAACTATAGAATGACAAGGTCATAGATCGTTCCCTACGCTTGGTTGTGTGTGTAGGACAATCAAAGCGAAGGGGGTGCGACCTATGACCGGGAGCAGATTACTATCGAAACTGCTGAGATTCAAGGGGTTCCGTGTTGTCAGCTGGTGGTTTGAGGGGAGAAGCTGTTTCGTCATCGCCGTAAAGCCACATAAGAATGGTTGTTGTTGTCCGGAGTGCGGCCGTCGAGGTAAAATCGTCCGCACAATGCCCCATCCGCGTCGGTGGCGTGACATTCCGGTGTGCGGGTGGAGGGTCTGGCTTCTCTACCATCCTCGGGAGATTCGGTGTCCTACCCACGGTCGTGTGGTCGAGGAGATTCCGTGGGCGGAGCGGTTCTCTCGGGTGACGTATCGCTTCGAGTATGCCATGCTGCGCTACTGCCAGACCATGACGCAGAAGGCGGCGTCCGAGTTGCTGCGCATCTCTGCCTCGACGCTGTCGGATCTCCTTCACCGATCCATCACGCGGCTTCGTGAAGGTCATCGTATCCGAGGGCTCAAAACCATCGGGATCGACGAGATCTCCTACGCCAAGCGTCACAGGTACGCCACGCTCGTTTACGATCTGGACCGCTTCTGCGTGGTGTGGGTTGGCCGCGGCAGGGCGCGTAAAACGATCGATCGGTTCTTCACAGAGGCTCTCAGTCCCTACCAGAGATCCAAGATCGAGTGGGCCTGCTGCGACATGAGCGAAGCTTACATCGGAGCCATCCAGGAACACTGTCCGAATGCCAAGCTGGTCCTCGATCGCTTTCACATCGTCAAGGCTCTCAATGCCGCCGTTGACGAGGTCCGTAAGGACCAGTGGCGTAAAGCTGCCCCGGATGAGCGCAAAGCCATGAAGGGCCTCCGATGGCTCCTCTACCGGCACTCAGCGACACGCTCCAGAGGGGATACTCGGACACTCAAAGCACTGGAGAAGGCGAACTACCGAATCTATAGAGCCTGGAGACTCAAGGACGAGTTCGAGCAGTTCTGGGAATACAAAGCGCCCTGGGCTGCCGAACGCTTCCTGAAATGCTGGACGACGTCCGCACTCAGAAGTCGACTTGAACCCCTGCGAAAGTTCGTCAGGACCCTGCGACAGCACTTCTTCGGCGTCCTCGCATTCGTGAACACGCGTCTTACCAACGCCATCGCCGAAGGCCTCAACCGAATCGTCCAAATCGTCAAGAAACCGAGCCAGCGGATTCCGCACACTCGACGCATTACGATATGATCTTCCTTACCGTCGGAGACATAAACATCCCTGAGCAGATTCCGAAGAGGTTCCGCACACTCTAACCGCGCCCCCATGCCAGGAACCACGGCACCTTCACCCACTTCATCTCGTTGAGAGATCCGGATATAGCCTCTTCTTTCCCACGGTCCCTCCTTGGGCTCTGAGTTTCGAAGATTGCGAACTGACTAAAAACGCTCGGTCTCATCAATCCCTCAAGACAAAAAGCCCGAACGCCAGGAAAGGGTCGTCTTGGGGACCCCAAACCTGAAATCCGGGCGCGGGATAAACCGATCCTCGTTACCCTAAATCACAGACATGTCGATCGACTCCTCAGAGCCGATGATCTTGATGTTCGTTACTATTCCTCTTTGAGATCGATGGTGCCAAATGACGGAGTTTTGATCAGATCAAGGCATTGAAATCCCTGACTCTCACAGTGTTGTCCGAATGATCTGCTGTGCGAGGCTTGCCGTTCTGCCTTACTACTCGCAGATCTACTGCACCGTCCTCCGGAGCACTTATCTCTGAAGGTTGTTACTGAATTCGGGGAGCCCCTTTGCTACGGCGCCGTCTCTAGTCGGCGTCCTTGTATTGTCGGCCCTTCACATCATAAATATACTGATATTCCGATCATCTCAAAGCAGCTATCCTCTCACGAGTTCTTCCCTCAGCAGGAGACAAAATAACTTTGCCATCTGCTCCACCTTGCTTTATCCAGTCCTGATGACAGCTGCATGAATATCATAATTCACTGCACAAACAATTAGTTACGAAGAAATAGGACGACTGGTAACAGCAATCGGAGTGTGGTCAATAAACCCCCAAGATATCTGGTTTGGACGGGCCGGTGAAAGCGCTCCGCAAAACCCCTAGGGCGCACTGCGGAAGTACCACGTGGGGATGACGGGGACGAGCGCTTACTTTCCGAACCGTCTTCTTCGGCGGGATCACGATCCTGATGTCGGTAGCTCCCGTTGCGACCAGCGCCTCATACATCGGTCGCGAGTCGTAGGCTCCGTCTGCAGTGAACCGCGCGATGGTGCCTTCAATTTGCTCCAGTATCGAGATGCCAACGGACGCATCGGTTACGATTGAGGTGATCGGAATATCAGTATGAGACCGAGCGTTTTTAGTTAGTTCGCAATCTTCGAAACTCAGAGCCCAAGGAGGGACCGTGGGAAAGAAGAGGCGGGCCACGTCGGGTCTGTGTGTGGCCGTTTCGGAGGACGTCAGAGCGATCCGCCAACTGATCGATCGGGTTGTCCGAACGGGCGAGCTTCCCCTTTCCGGCAACGACTCCCCACGTGTCCGGGAGGCTCTGCAGGAACGGGAAGACACTTGGCCACGCGGCAGGCGGCGAGAAGAGGTGGGCAGACGTGCCATTGATTGGTGCAGGCGGCTGGTCGTCGCCGAGCTCTTCGCGCGGCCAACCGGCCTGCCGGCGATCGCGAGGTCTGTGGAGGCGGATAGCGAGGTCGTGCAGGACGACCTGTCGGTGGTTTCGGCGTACCGGACTCTGGCCTTGGGACTTGGGCAGGCCGACACTGCACTTTCCAGGACCCGGAGACGAATCGAGAGACTGCAGGTAGACGCCTTCCAAAACTTGGCCGAGGCAGGCGGATTGGAGCCACGGCGGAGAATCAGGAACGAGATAACCGACCGGGAGGTGAAGCTCTGCAAATTGCTGATGAAGTTGGGGTTCCTCGGACCGATCGGGCGCTACCTGCGGGAGGGGGAGTCCGACGCGGAGCGTGGCGTGAGGGATCCCGCCGGTCCTCCACCAGGTACCGGCAAACCGTATCAAGGACAAGAGTACATCGCAGCGATCAGCCAGCTGACAGAGGCCGTGGTCTACCCAGATGAACTGCCCGTATACGGCGCCGGCTCCGTGCGCGTCCTGAAGATCCTACAACAGGGCGGGGACAAGTGGACCGCTGGAAGGAAGGAGCGAGGGTCGGATGAGCACATGGCCGTATGGGCGAGACGGCTGCTGGTCGCCGCACAGTTGGCCGGGGAGTTGGACCTGCACACATCGCGGCGTCTCTGGACGTAGACAGATCGGTCGTGTACTACGACATCAGGGCCCTCAACGAGCACGGACTCCCAACGGGAAAGCTATTGGTTTCAATTCGGACGTTTTGACAAGGCGTGTGAGACTTGGCACGTGGACAAACGCCGACTTCTGAAGGCCCTCACGCGGGAGGCGGCCTTAAG
The DNA here is from genome assembly GCA_965198115.1 of Candidatus Latescibacterota bacterium. Taxonomy (GTDB): domain Bacteria; phylum Latescibacterota; class UBA2968; order UBA2968; family UBA2968; genus UBA6620. The sequence goes on from OZ240241.1 coordinate 7,217,883, forward strand.
GCACGTCGACGCGTGCCCTTTCTTCAACAAAGAAAGGCCTGCCCGTCTTTCGCGGACTGCACATTAATGAGTTTCGCGATGGAAAAGAGGGAGAGCTTGCCGAGGCCCTTGCGGCCCATGACCTTGCGGCCCTTCGCCGTGAACTTGCCATGTTCCGCATCTTCCTCGCGGCGACGGTAGCCGACGCGAAGATATTTCTCGTTCATGTCCTTGACCGTCATGCCGTCGTCGACGATCTCGATCCTTTTCGAATTCGGATCAATTCTGATCTCGACGTTCTCCGCGTCGGCGTCCCAGGCATTCGCGACGGCCTCCGTCAGAACCGCGGCGATGTTGCTGTAGAGATTGACGCCGAGGTGGTCGAGGACATTGAGGTCGACCGTCATTCTATAAGTGTTGGTCATGCGTCCCCTCTCGTTAGGCCGAACTCGTTCTGTAACATGTCACGAACGAGCTCTGGAGTATTGAAACCGCTCGTCGTCAGAATGTCCGCAATGTCCTTCTCGCAGAAAAAGATGATGGGATGGCGGTCTTCCCGAACTTCCTCATAGGCCTGCCTGCCGATCACCGACGTAGTTACGAGAACTCCGAACTGGCGATGGCGAATGCGAGAGATCAAGCGGGACACTTCCTTTACGCCGACGCTGTTCGAAGTTTGACCGTTCAGAGGAGGCCTATAACACTTCGCTTCTAGTGTCACGTCCCGCGTATAAGCTTCAAAAGTTTATGGACTTTCTCGAGGATTGAATCTGCCGTGGCGGTCCAGACGAAGGGTGTAGAATTCTCGTTGTAGTGATCAGTGAATTTCTTGATGCAGGCGATCAGGTCCTTGACGCTTCTGAAGGTGCCTCGTCGAATGGCTCTTTGGGTGATGATACCGAACCAGATCTCTACCTGGTTCAGCCAGGAGGCATATGTTGGTGTGTAGTGCACGTGATATCGTTTCCGTGAGGCGAGCCAACGCTTGACGTTCGGGTGCTTGTGCGTGCCGTAATTATCGACGACCAGATGGATGTCGAGATCCTTTGGGACGTTCTTGTCGATGTGCTTGAGGAACTGAAGGAACTCTTTGTTGCGGTGTCTGGGCTTGCACTGAGTCAGAACTTTGCCGGATGCGATGTTGAGCGCTGCAAAGAGGGTGGTCGTGCCGTTCCGGATATAGCTGTGAGTGACGCCCTCGACGTATCCGAGACCCAAAGGAAGAATCGGTTGTGTCCGTTCGAGTGCTTGAATCTGGCTCTTCTCGTCTACACAGAGCACCATCGCGTTGTCCGGTGGGTTCAGGTATAGACCGACGATATCCCTGACTTTCTCGACGAAGAAGGGATCGTTCGACAGTTTGAAGTGCTTCTGTCGATGCGGTTGCAGGCCAAAAGCTTTCCATACACGTTGAACCGAGGACTTGGAGAGCCCCGTCTCGTCGGCCATCGAACGACAGGTCCCAGTGGGTGGCACCCTTCGGTTGCTTCTTGAGCGTCTTGTAGATGAGGGAGGAGATCTCTTCGTCGCTGACCGACCGTGGCCCTCCAGGACGCAATTCGTCATACAGTCCCATCAAGCCTTGCTCGCAGAAGCGACGACGCCACTTGCCGACAGACGCTCCGGACAACCCGACTCGTTCCGCGATCTCCTGATTGGTCAGACCGCAATCGCTCATCAAGACGATCTTCGCGCGACGCACCAAAGCGTGAGACATGCTACGCGAACGAGACAATGACTCGAGTTGATCGTGGACCTCATCACTGATGTTCAGTGGCTGTAACGGACGACCTCTAGCCATCGGTTCCTCCCAAGAATGAGTGCTTGAGGAACCATACGACAGAATCGAATGTTTTTCTAGTTATTCCTGGGACGTGACACTAGCGAGAACTCGGCATAAACAGGATCGTCACTTAAGACCGAGCAAATACTTCCCGATCGCATCTCGACCACCATCGACGGCAGCGCGTGTGATCTCGTCGATGATGACACGATGATCGTGCATCTGGAACACTCGTGCGGCGAAGGCTTCGAACGCGCGCGGTGCGTCTTTGAAGTGCTTCCACACCGTTTCCAAAATGGCTATCTTGACCGGCGAGTCAGGAAACTGTCCTGACCACGAACGACGGTCGTGCTCAGCGGTCAAAGCGCGATAACGTCCCTTACGCACCCATTGCGACCAAGCATGGGGAGCTTTTTTTGAGGTAAGGGAATCGCCATCGGCAAGATCGCGAAGCCAAGCGCGGTCAAGCACCGGCGCATCAAGCACCGTGAAGGTCGCCTGGTAATTCTGGAACCGTTGACCCTTGGACGTTTTCCAGACGGCAACGAGGTCGGCCGTCGCAGGCAGACCGCTGAAGCCCGGTGCTGCAAGGCCCTTGAACTGAACAGACCGTGCGCTCGCGGGTGTCGGATACTTTTTGAAGATGAAGAACGGCGGGATTCGTAATCGATGGGGGGCGTCGAGTGAAGAAGATCAAATACCCGTCTCACCGGTTCCCACCGGGACCGGTGTCGTGAAGCTCGTGGCCAGGAGTCTTGTTACCACCGTAATAGAGAAATTGGCCCGTGTTGAGATCAAGCCGATCGGGCCAATCTTTGTCCTCACCACTCGTGTAAAGAACGACAAACTTCTTGTCGTCACCCCGCCCTGCGGCCCGAAAACCACCTAAGTTGCCTGTCCCAGGCAGGAGCTTGGAAAGCGCTCACCGGAAAGTTGGCCACCGGCCGCACCTTCATAGACCGCATCTATAAGGGAGGATGCGGCTCTCAAACCGCTCCTCCAGACCGCGAACCCGGGGACGCCGGACCTTGATCGTCCCGCAGCTTGTCGAGAGACGTCGAGGCTTACCGTAACCGTTTCGGTAACCGCTAGGCCCATCTACCTGGAGGCAGGCGGGCGCGAAGCAACAGAACTCCACCGTCACTCGTGACGGCGCCACCGGCAAAATAAGCCTCAACTACCTTGCCCGAAATGCTTGCGAATGGTAACCGGATCTGACTATGTTCTATCACGGTAGTTCCTTCCACAGACCTTGGACTAGGCCCGGGCCAACAGACAACTGTGGGCAGAGCGCGAAAACGGTCAAGTCCCATAGTCAGTTGAAACTCATCGGGCTCCGTGGTATTCATGCTCTCTGCCGAGCATCTTGATTGTCGCCGAGATTCAGGTTGTTTTTCAGTGCTTGCCTGAGCAGCGGGAGGTGTTTGTATCCGCTCACGCGTCGCAGGCGTGGTTCGATGTCGAGGAGTGCGGCCGCGACCCATCTGTGTCGCTGAGGAGAGTTGTTCCAGCGGTTGACCTTCCGTATCAGGTTGCCGGTCATGCTGTTGAGCGCCTCGATGCAATTGGTGGTTCGGAAGCTTCGCTTCAAGAACGGGAGCATCCCCAGCCGGTGGAGGGTCAGGGTTTCCTCCAGTCCTTCCTCGAGGCTTGCCACGGCAGACTGATTCATCAGCTTGAGTTCGGGTTTGAGTGATTCGAGTGCGGCCTTTGCCTCCTCGTAGGTGTCGCAGTCATAGGCTTTCTGAAGTTTCCGTCGAACTCTTGGACGTTCTGCCTCCGGGAGGTAGCTGACGACGTTCTCGCGCTTGTGCCACTGACAGCGATGCACGCACACATCCCCTTTGAGGGCTTTGGTGACGGCACTGCGGAGTCCCTTTGAGCCGTCCAGCACAACGAGAAGGCCCTGGTTGTAGCACAGGCCTCTCCGGATGAGATCCTGGATCAGCTGACGGCAGATCCGTTCGTTCTCCGTCGCCGATTCGACGAAGCCCAGGGGGATCTTCTGGCCGTCCGTCGTGACGCCCGGAGCGATCACGATCTCTTCGTCGGCAAAGCTCTTTCCGTCGATGAACAGGGCGACCAAGTCGTAGTCGTCGAGCGGTCGTTCCTGGAACTGCTTCAGCTTCTTTGCGGTGGCTTTGATGAACCGTCGCGAGACGGAGGATGCCGAGATTCCGAACGCTTCGGGTACCGACTCTGCACAGGCTCTGTAGTTGCGACAGGAGATTCCCTTGAGCACACGAAGCAGCAGCTTCTCATCCATCGCTCTGGGCCTCTGCATCCCCCGGTATGCGGCCAGAGAAACCTCCGTATCGGACTCGACGTCGCGCACACGGGGAACGGCCACCGGCAGCTTCTGGTCCATCAGATACACGGACCCTTTCTGGCTTCCCCATCGACGATGCGACTGCTCTGAACCCTTACGCGCATACCGAACGCCTGCGAGCTGCTCCACCTCCTGCTGGAGCACGTCGGCAACGGCCTCCAGACCCAGCGGAATCAGCGCCCGGATCACCGATAAACGCGTCTCCAAATCCATAACGTCTGACCCAACCTTGACTTCGCCATCCCCTGCAAATAGCTTCTCCATCGTGGGCTCCTTTCTTACGGGTACACGCTCTCACACGTCTACCCACAACGTAAGTTTGGAGCCCTTTAAGTTTCAACTAGGATAGGGACCTCACCGCCCGAAGTGCGGGCATGATCTTACGAAACTTGTCTGTGAGATGAAGGACAAGAGAGAACTCATCTGTCCGGGCTGCGGAAGCATCGGATCGGTGATATTCCAGGACTCCACCGGGGCCACCAGCAAGAGCGCGTCGGAGGTCGCAGACGACATTCTCGGGAAGCTTGACGCTATCGTTAGACGGAAGAATGGGGCGATCTCAGCTCTTCAACTTCCGCCATCAGGAAAAACGGTAATGGACAGTGTGAAATCAGACATCAATAACTCGGTGGTCATCGTTGAGCCTCGGTATGTTATGTTTTTAGCCATCTCGTTCCTCCCGAGCCCGAAATGACCGGGAGGCTTCTATGGGATTGTATATAATCCCCCCCCCAAGAGTCAAATTCATGAAGGAGAGTCCGCATGCAGTGCATTTGTCCCGTCAAGGATTGCGGTGCGGTAATCAACGTTTCGCCATCGAACGATCCAGTCGTCACCCGATTGTGTCACAAGTGCGATTCCATTCTCAACATCAGGATGGCTAACGGCAGGGCGTCCAGCATCGAGATCGAATTTTCCCCAAGCCAGGATTGGAAATCGGGCATAAGGACCAAGGGGACGTGAAAAGGGCAAGCCTGCGCGAGGCGGTTCGCCGGTCGGCAGTACCCCCTGCGCTGGATCGAGGTCTTTTACGAAACGCCCCTGGGCAAGATCCTTCACGGCGACGCTCGCTGCTGGCTCTTCAACGGCGTTCCCGAGAAGTCGGTCGATTTGATCATGACCTCGCCTCCTTATGGCCTTGTCAGCAAGAAAGGGGGATTATTGAGCTGCGTCACATGGCCCGGGCTATGAACTCCAAGCTTATCGGCTGGATCAATAGAAAGGTTGCGGGCCGGATTCGACGAAGTGTGCCAGCCACGGGCCGTCCGCAGGCTTGTGGGGTTCTCCGGGAACGCAGACCATGTTTAAGCGGACGGGAGTGCATCCTAGGAGCCTGTCGGGTTACACCCGGAAGCTCGTTGAGATTAAGTCCAGCTGAGTCTGTCAGCGACCGGTTACCTTCGTTTTTTCCTTGAGCCGAGTTCCTCTTCGGGATCAGGTCACTGGGCAAGACCCTCTGCGTACTTCTCTTCCTGCTCGCACGGGTCCGGAATACTGCACTCCCCACGCGGGTCATTTACATCGTCGACAGACGCGCCATCGTAGATCAGACGGCGACCGCAATCCGGACATGGATTGAACGCATTGCCGAGTTGCCAGAACTCGCGGGTGTGCTCGACGCGAGTTCGGCATTTTCGTCCGATCTTCCCGTCCAGCTCGGCATTCTGCGGGGCGGCTTAGCGGACGATGGGGAGTGGCGAATCGATCCGGCCAGACCGGCGGTCGTGGTCGGCACTGTCGATATGATCGGTTCCCTCCTGATGTTCTCAGGTTACGGTGACGGACGATCACGCCGGCCGATGCACGCGGGACTTCTTTGCCACGACAGCCTCGTCATGCTGGACGAAGCCCATTTGTCACCGGCGATGGGGGTACTCATCCACACCATCAATCGGCTCCAAGGCCACCGGAAGTTCCAGACCATGACGCTGTCGGCGACGAGCACCGATATCGATACCGAGAGCGTGTTTCAACTCCTTGTCGAGGACAAGGCCAATCCTTCAGTTCGTAGTCGCCTTCACTCGGTCAAGAGACAGAGTCTCCATCAGGTCGAGAAAACCACTGATCGGATCGGTCGCATTTGCGAGGTGGCCACCGCTCATGAATCTGGCTCCGTCGCGGTGTTTACCCGAAGTGTCGCGGATGCCGAGAAGATTGCCGTGAAGCTGATCAGTATGCTCGACGATGGCTCCGAGCGCGTCGCACTACTGACGGGGACGCTCCGCGGAAAAGAACGCGCCGAGCTGGCAAATGGAACGGTCTGGCGGAGCTTCCTTCCGAATCGGGACCGTGACGCGAGTACAGCCTCCGTCTACCTCGTGATGACCTCGGCCGGCGAAGTCGGAGTCGATCTGGATGCCGATCACGGTGTCATGGATCTCAGCACTCTCGATTCGATGATTCAGCGCGTTGGCCGAGTGAACCGGATGGGCCTGACTGAGGCGGACGTTGCGGTCGTCTTCACGGGGCAAGAGGCGCGGGAGTCACCGCAAGCGCCGAAGATGCACACCCGAAGACTTGCTGCGGCTCGTACGAAAACACTGGAAGAACTTCGGCGGCTTCCCGACCTTTCTCCAGCGACTCTGGGAGGCCTCGACAAGCAAGTCCTTGAAGAGTGCTTCGTGCCGCCTTCCCGGCCCGCGCGACTGCACTCGGAAGTGGTCGAGGCATTCGCGGCGACGTCCGCGACACTGCAGCTCCCCCATGTCTCGATCTATCTGCGCGGAGTGTCGGATCAGCCCGACCCGCCAGAGAGTTTCCTCCTCTGGCGCTGGGACGTGCCGCATCTAGTCCGGCTCGGCAGCGATGCGGCTGCGCAGGCGATCGCTTTCTTCCGGCCGAGCGCCGATGAGGTCGCTCGTGTCCCGGCACGCCTTGCGAGGGACTTGGTCCTGTCCGCGCTTGAACGTCAAGAGGGGAGGGGCTTCCTCTGATCGTGGTCGAACCGGGAGGCGATGTCTGTGCTATCTTCTTGAAGCGCAAGGACGAACTCTCTTCGCTCAACTACGCGACTGTTGTTCTGCCAGAAGAAATAGGACGACTGGTAACGGCAATCGGAGTGTGGTCAATAACCCCGCACATGACTCATTTGGACCGGGCAGTCTGCCAAGGGCTTTCCCGATCGGAAGCAAAAGCTGGCGATTGGTCGAGGGCGGCGACCACCGCACTCTGGAGGACCTCCTCGGTGGGTGCACCGCTACGGCACGATGGGGCGGTGAGGAGGGCAAGCAGCAGGAGAGGTCGTCCCGTTCGGTGAGCCTCGTCAGGCGACGGACGCCCCCGCCCGATGGCTGCCGACTCCACGGTCGCTTCCAAGCACCCTGGTTACACGGTGCAACTGATGGAAAGTAGCGGGAAAGGGGCCGTACGGCGACGGTACGTGCTCACTCGAGCGCCCGCGAGGCCCGGGATGGGAAGCGTTCCGGTCGTCCAGGACGCCGGATGGTACGACCCCGCCTTGCATCCTCCGGCCCGTCGCGTCCATTCCCTGGAAACCGTGTCTCCTACCACCGCACGGTGGCCCGGCCCAGGACCCCGTTGTCCGTGCCGCCCAGCAGCGGGTTCTCCCGGCGCTGCGCGTCGACGCCCAGCTCGAAGCCCAACGAGTCCCGCTCCAGCAGGGTCATGCCGTAGCCCAGCCGGTAGTCCCGCCCGTACTCCGAGGTCGCGACCCCGAACCGCGGCGTGCCGACCAGCCGGCTCCCGACCGGCAGCCCGTAGCCCAGTTCGGCCTGCAGGCGGTTGCCAGCTGACGCGCCGCCGTGCGCCATTCCCGCCATCGTCTCGCACCCCCACAGCGCCTCGGCTCCGCTCGTAGCCTGTCCGCCCCAGGACGGGGTCACTCGCCAGAAAGAGCCCAGCGGCGTCTGGGGCGTCGGGTTGTAGCTGAACGACACCGACACGCCCCGCTCCCGGAACCCTTCCGCCTCGTGCACCAGCAGCATCCGGACCCGCACGTCGGCCGACAGTCCGCTCAGAGTGTCCGATACGATCAGCCCGCCGCCGATATCCACACCGGCGCCCGTCTCGGCGTCTCCGCCGTCGCGCCGCAGTCCGACCTCCAGTCTGGGCTCAAGCGACAACCTGCGCTTGATGCTGTAGCCGCGCGAGGCCTCCAGCCCGGTCCGGAAACGGGTTACCGTGGCTGCGGTCGCCGCCAGCCGGCCCGCCGGACCCTCCACGCCTTCGATGCCCGTGCCGACCCACAGCGCATCGGCCTTGAAGGCCAGCCCGAAGCCACCCACCACCGAATCCGCCAGCTCGCCCCGCAGGCCGCCCGCCGCCATGGCCATCGACAATCCGCTCTTGAGCGTTGTTCCCTCACCCGGTGTCAACTACAGCGCGCCCTTGCCGTATCCGGTCACGCCCCACAGCGTGATCCGGTCGGTCACCTTGTAGCCCAGCCAGGGGTAGAGGCCCGTCACCGACGAGGTCACCACGCCGGCGTCGGCTCCCGAGTAGCCGCCCCGCCCCCGGCTGTGCGCCAGAGACAGGCCCACCAGCAGCGGACCGGTCGCATAGTCGGCGCCGAACATGGTCGTGCGACCCCGGCCGTCGAGCGACAGATCGCCTTCGCGGCCATAGAACTGCGACTGCACCCCCCGGCTCCAGAACGACAGGATGCCGCCGCTGCCGGTCTCGCGGTTGAGCGCGAAGGACGAGCCGGTGAGCAGGCTGTCGCCGCCGAATCCCATCGAGCCGAGTCCCATGTCGAGCCGGCCGCCGCCCGAAGGCCCCGGCCTCCCGAGCATTGCGCCGCCAGCCGGCGAGCCGGCCATCGGAGTGTCAGGGCCCGCACCGTATCGGTTCGCGCCGCCCAGGCCGCCGAGCCGGTTCAGGAAGCCAAGCGCCACCTCGCGCTCCATCCCCCGCCGCAGCTCCCGGCCCGCCACCCGGCCCTCGAAACCCGTCCGGCGCGGCGCCTGGATCCGTTCCTCCACCTGCTCGACCACCTGCACCGCCACCGTCCGCCCGAACCGTGCCATGAACGCCTTCGGCAGCGGGTCCCGGTTCTCGATCGTCCCGGTCGCCTCGCCGTCGGTCAGCCGGCCCCCCACGGGGTTCGAGAGCCGCAGCGTCAACGTCTCCTCGCCCTCGTCGTGGGAGTCGTCCAGCACCGCCACCTCGATCGTCTTCGAGGTCTCGCCGGCTGGAAACCTCAGCGTGCCGCTGGTGGCCGTGTAGTCCTCCCCCGCCGTCGCCGTGCCGTTGGCCGTGGCGTAGTCCACCGTCACCGTGCCGCCCGCCGCGCGATCCAGCGTCACCCCGAAGGCCAGCACCGCGCCGTCGTCTTCTTCCACCTGCGCATCGGCCACCGAGATGGCCGCCGCGACGGCCACCGTCGCCGTCAGCGAATGCGACAGCGGTCGTCCGTCGCCGGTGCACACCGCGCCGCTCGCGGCGCAGTCCCGCGTCTCCGGCAACCGGATCGTCAACGGCTCCGGCGCCGGCGCGACCGTCATCTCCCACAGGTCGCGGCGGCCGTCCACCCGCCGCGCTCCGGTGATGTCGCCGTTCGTCAACGTGAACGACGTGTCGCGTAGCGTCTTGTAGCTGATCCTGATCTCGTCGCTGAACTCCACCCGGAAGCGGAACGTCCCCTGGCCGGCGTGCTCGCTCGGCATGCCGCTGAAGCTGGCCGTCAGCGGCTCCGCCGCCGCGGCGACGGCATCGGTCGCCGCGCTGGTGAGGCTCTCCTCGTTGCCGGCATCGTCGATGAAGCTCACCCGGACCTTCAGCTTCTTGCCCTCGTCGTCGGCCGTCGCCGTGTAGGTGGATCCGGTCGCTCCCTGAACGTCGGTGTCCGTGCGGATCCACTGGTAGGCAAAACTCGCGTTGTCCAGCCCGTCGGCGTCGGAGATGCCCGACGTCGAGGCGGTCAGCTCCTCGCCAACCTGCGGCGTCCCGCGGATCGCCGGCGCCCCGGTTGCCGCCGTGTTTCGCTCCGCCTCGGCCGCCGGACCGGCCACCGTTGCCGACGGGCTGTTGGTCAGCGGCCGCCGGTTCTCCCCCTTGGCGCAGATCGCCCCGGACGTCGCGCAGTCCCGCCCGCCCGGCAGCTTGATCGTCACCGCCCCGGCCCCGTCGGGCTGCACCGTGATCTCGAACAGGTCGCGCCGGTCGTCCACCCGCGTGCCCCGCGTCACCCGGCCACCGGTCACCACGAATGCGTCCTCGCGCAACGCCCGGTAGCTGATCCCGATGTCCTCGCTGAACGCCACCCGGAAGCGGAAGGCGCTCTCGCCGTCGTGCCCAGCGGGCACGTCCTCGAACGCCGCGGTCAGCGCGGACCGGCTCGCGTCCTGGACATCGCCCAGGACGATCGTCAGCAGCCCGGTGGACAGCTCCGTGCCGTCCGCCGTGCAGATGGCGCCCGCCTCGGCGCAGGCCCGCCCCACCGGCAGCTCGATCTCGATATCGCCGGCGCCCGACGGGGTCACCGTGAAGCGCCACAGGTCATCCCGGCCGTCCACGCGCGCGGCGTCGGTCACCGCGCCGCCGGTCACCCTGAGCGCGTGGTCGCGCATGTCGCCGGCGGCGCTCTCGAGCTCCCGCACCTGCACCGTTACCCCCGGCAGCGACTGCTCGAAGTCGTAGTTCGATTGCGCAGTGCCCTGGGTGTCCGTCGTCGTGCCCGAGGCCTCGTGCTCCAGCCTCGCCGTCCCCGACGCCGACGCGGCGGCGCGCACCGTCACCGTCTGGCGCCGGAACCAGTTCTCCTTCGTGAACCGGATGGCCGGCGACGCCGTCACCCCGGCCGTGTCCGAGCTCGCCTCTATCGTCAGCGGATTCGTGGTGGTGACCCTTGAGTCGAGCCCGGCCATCAGGCGCACCTGATAGGTCGCCGTGCCTCCCGCCGGAACCTCCAGGACCGCGTCCGTCTCGCCGCCCGCCACCTGGAGCTTCCTGCGCCCTACCCGGTCCACCCGCAGCTCCGTCAAATCCGGCAGCACCTCGAGCTCGTCGTAGGGTAGCGAGCGCAGCGACGGGTTCTTGTACAGCAGCAGCTTCTCGAGCGACCGCAGGCCCGAGAACACTCCCGCCGGCAGCGACCCCAGCCGGTTGTTGTTCAGGCGCAGCGTCTCCAGGTCCGTCAACCCGTCGAACACCCCCGCCGGCAGCGACCGCAGCCCGGTGTCGGCCAGGTCCAGCTCGACGAGATTCCACAGGCCCTCGAAGTCGTCCTGCCGCAGGCGCATCGTGAACGCCGACTCGGTGGACGGATTGCGGCGCAGGTCGAGCGACGTCAGCTTCGCCAGCTCCGTCTCGGTCACCGCGCCGCAGCCGCCCTTGTAGCTGTGGCGGTACTTCAGCAGCGTCAGGATGCGGTCGCGCACGCGCGCCGTGCGGCCGCAGATGCCGCGGACCGTGTAGCTGCCCGTCTCGACCTCGTTCGAGGCCGGCGACCAGGCGCTCGCCTCCGCACGGTACAGCGACCGTACGCGCACCCGGTGGGGGGTGGTTCACCGCCAGCCCGGTGATGGTGGCGGTGGTCCCGGCGCCCTCGTGGGGCCAGTCGGTCCACGCCCCGCCTGTCTCCCGGTACTGCACGTCGTAGCCGGTCAGCGCCGCGGCGGCGCCCAGCGCCGGCTCGGTCCAGCTCACGTCCAGGCTCGTGAGCGAGCCGTGGGTCGCGGTCAGCTCCGGACGCACGGGCGCTTCCGGCGGCCCATCGTCGTCGCGGATGGTGATGGTATGTTCGCGCGCGTCGGAGCTCGTTGTCGAGATTTCGAACACGATGGTCTCGTCCGCCTCGCGATCCGCGTCGTTGACGATACACGGATGTTGAAGCGATGCCGCGCCACGTAGGCCGTCCTGGCCGCATTGGGGGAGAACGCCGAGACCGGCACGATGGCGATGAGTACCGCGCCGCTGATCGGTGGGGGTGGGGTGTAGTCGTCGCCGGACGTGGCTGTTTCCGCCGGCCGCCGCCGATACAATACGTTCGCGTCGATCACCGGGGCGGTGTTCTGCCGGGTCGTGAGCGTGACGGTCACGGCCGCCGTCCCCGCGCTCTCGCTCACCTCCGCCGGTGCGTCGATCGCCATGTCCTGGGGAAGGTCCTCATCGTCGTTGATGATGGTCAGAGTCACGTCGTCGGGGTCCGCTATGGCCGCGTTCGACACGGCGCCGGAGATCGTCACCAGGTCGGTCGGCTCGGGGTCGTCTCTGTCGACCACCCGGACGTTCACAGTCCCGGTGCTCGCGGTGGCGTTCGCGGCGAAGCTCAGCACCCGGTTGGTGCTCAGCGTGAAGTCGTCGGCCGTCGCCGGCGCCACAGGGTCCGCCGAAACCGTCACCGTGAAGGCTACCGGCGAGGCCGGCGACGCCGTCGCCGTCACCGTCACGTTGCCGACGTTCTCGAAGACGAGGCCATCCTCATCGCTGAGCTGCAGCGTCACCTCCAGGGGCGGGATCGTCACCGTGCCCCGGACTTCCATTCGGAGGTTGTTCACCACATTCATTGTACTCCAAGAAACTCCATTCCAATGATGCCTTCCATTGCGGATGCTGAATCCTTGCGTAGTCGTTTCACTGTTGGACTCGGTTATTGCAGCCGTGTAGTTACCGCTGATATCGCTTCCCGCGTCAGTCAGTACGACATAGTATTTTGTATTCGCCGCGAGGCTGAGGCCGTCGCCCGGAGCGGTGAACGTACGGTTGCCTGCGGCTGCCGGGTTGTGTCCGATCGGATCCGCAGGGTTCGTGAGCGTGATCAGTCGGGTTCCGGGATTTCCGGAACTGTCGTCAGCGTGAATCGCTGCGTGAACTACAGAGCTGCCGTTTTTTTGGGGCAAATTCAGTACGACGCTTGTGAGCGTGTACCCGGCCCCGTTGGACCCCGTCGTGAATTGCTGGGCAGCTCTATTCTCCCTTGACACTATCCCGGGAATAACCTCTTCCCCTCCGAGTCGAATAGAGATGGTACCGTCGTGCTGTTCCCCAATATTCGAGACGAGCGCTATCTCCTGCGCCTGGCTCTCTCCGGTCGGCAGCAGCACTGCGCACGCGACCATCAGCGCGTAGCCGAGTGCACGCGCAACGATCCCGCCGCGGCCGGCGGCGGTAACGACGGTTCTGGAGGGGGGATTTGCGCCCCGGCGGGGCGGGATCAGGTCAGGCCGTGATGGCGGGCAACAGCACTCGCGCGCGTGAGATGAACGATATACTTCTATGGTGCCATCTACATTGGATTCCAACAGCACTCGCGCGCGTGAGATGAACGATATACTTCTATGGTGCCATCTACATTGGATTCCAACAGCACTCGCGCGCGTGAGATGAACGATATACTTCTATGGTGCCATCTACATTGGATTCCAACAGCACTCGCGCGCGTGAGATGAACTTACACGCTCGGTGCTCGGTGCTCGGTGCTCGGTGCTCGGTGCTCGGTGCTCGGTGCTCGGTGCTCGGTGCTCGGTGCTCGGTGCTCGGTGCTCGGTGCTCGGTGCTCGGTGCTCGGTGCTCGGTGCTCGGTGCTCGGTGCTCGGTGCTCGGTGCTCGGTGCTCGGTGCTCGGTGCTCGGTGCTCGGTGCTCGGTGCTCGGTGCTCGTCTATGATAGCCGAGTCAGAACGCTCGTTGGATGTCAAGACTTTTTTCGAGTATCCCATAACTTTTCCACCTCCGAGTCGTTGCAACCGGAAACCCGCACGCGCCACGCCAGCGCGCAGTATATCACTTATGTAACTTATTATAAATAATAACCATCTATTGCATAGACATAACTAAACCTTGGTAACTAGATGCAAGCTGGTTCTGAAGCTGTGAATCGCATCTCGTGGGTAGCCGCTTAAGGCGCACGAGGCACGAATATCCTGGGAGATCCGCTGGCTGATTAGCGACAATTAGAACTCCCACTTGGCGACCACTATAATTCCCGTTCTGCGGGTCGTGCGGCGGTGGTTGGGGCGCGTGGGCGTCGAGACGCTTCTTTAATTGAGCCGGGCAGCCCGTGGGAGAACGCTACAACGAGAGCTTCAACGGCAAGCTCAGGGACGAGCTGTTGAACGGAGATCTTCTACTCGTTGGCGGAGGCGGCCGTGCTGGTCGAGCAATGGAGGCGCGAGTACAATACCGTCCGACCCCACAGCGCCTGCGGCGGCTTTCCCCCGGCCCCTGAGGCGATTAAGCCGTCGCCCTGGTTCCTGAGGATGCCCGTCCTTCACGGCCCTCCACAGGTGCTGGGACTAACATAGGATGTGGTACCGCTCTTGGGGGCAGGTCACGACCGCTCGACACCATCCATCAGATGCGGGCCATCGTCCGGGGGCTAGAGGGAGCCGCCATTGGGTCAGAAGCCTGCAAGCATCCAAAGCTGGAACGGATGACCGTTCAGGGGAAATGCCCCGATGAACAAGGAGGGCGTGGTGAGTAAGAAACCCAAGAAGGCAAAACGGGGCCACCCTGTAGAATACCCTATGCCGGAGCCGATCCCGGACACGCCCGAAAACATCATGAAGGCGTTCCTGAAGACGCCGCCACGGAAGCGTGAGGAGTGGAAATTCTTTCAGGAACGGGACAAGAAACAGGCCCCGTAACCACCGGGGCCGTGGTTACGATTGGATATAACCCCATAACTTATCATCGCGGAGATGAAGGAGATGCATTTGTCGTCATGCGCGCAGTTTTCGCACGTGCCGCCCTACGGCCGCCGCAGGCCCGCACTATTCCAGCTTGCCGCCGCCGTGGCGATTGCTGCGGCGCTGTTTGTGGCCCCTGCGCAGGGCACCGCCGTCCAGAGGGAGGCATCGGTAGCCAGCCATATCCCCGAGGCGGCGGTGGATCCGGTACGCCCCGTGGCCGTGATCGATCGGGAGGAGATCGCGCTGTCGGGCATGCGCACTGTCTCGGACCTGCTGGTGAGCCGACAACGTTTCAACAGCTTCGGCCTTCATCGGGTGCTGTTCTTGGGCAGCCGGGTCGCTTATCTGATCAATGGCCGCCGCATCTCCGATTCCACCCTCCATCTCTCCACCCTGCCGACATCGGCGGTGGAGCGCATCGAGATCCTGAGCGGCAGCGCCGCCGCGCTGCACGGTGGGCACGCCATCGCCGGTGCGATCAACATCGTGCTCAGGCGCGGCGACGAGGGTGTCGAGGCTTCGGCGTTCGCCAGCCGGCCAACGGACGCGGGCGGCGATACGGAGGAGGGCAGCACCTCGTGGGGAGGCGGGGTCGGCCAAGGCCACATGACCGTCGCTGTGGACGTCTTCCGACGTGAGGAAATTCCCGACGCGGCGCGGGAGCACAGCCGCGCCAAGTGGACGCTGGGTGGCACGTTCGCCGATGCGTCCGGCGTTTCCGTGGGCGGCAACACCGTCTTCATCGCGACCAGGAGCTATGACGATAACGGCGACGTCACCGCCACTCACGTTCCCGGCGTCGTGAGCCGTTCGATCGCGCGCCCCCTCGGCGACTGTCCCGGTCGCATGTACACCGGCGTGCTCGCTGATCCCCTCGGCAGTCCAGGCACAGGTTGTGGCTTCGCCTACGCCGACATTTCGTGGGCCATGGCACGGTATGGGCGGGAAAGCCTATTCCTCACCCTCGATCATCCGCTCGGCGACGGCGCCGACGCCTATCTCGATATCCGGGTTGCAAGGGACGAAACGCTGGAGCGCTATGCTCCTTCGGTCGGCACCTTCTCCGTTTCGTCGGAGACACTCACGGACCATCTGCTGCCCGATCCCGAGATCGACTCGCTTCCCGAGACCCTTCGCGTGTCCCATCGCTTCCTCGGCCACGGCAACCGAGAGTGGCTTACGACGCTGGACGAATATGACGTCGCGCTCGGCCTGAAGGGGCAGTTCGCGGACGGCATCGGCTATGACGTGCACCTTCGCTACTACCGCCACGACGCCGTCATCGACGGCACTACCTTCGTGAGCGGGAGCGCCATTCAGCAGGTCATCGACGAGGAGCGTTATGACCTCGTTAACCCGCTCTCTCCGGCCAACCTTGACGCGATCCGAGAGACTGCACTGCGCCTGACCCGCGATCGGGTGACGGACCACAGGACGGTCCGCGCCTCCGTGGACGGACCAATGTTCGCGCTCGCCGGCGGCGAGGCGCGATGGGCGGCAGGCGCCGAGTTTATCGCCGAGGACTGGCGCGATGTCCATGCCTATCGGGACCGTTCCGGCCGTTCCTATGACGCGAGAGACGTGCTCGGGGCCGGTGGGATCCAGGCGTCTGGCGAGCGGCAGCGCTGGTCGGGTTTCGGGGAGGTGTCGCTGCCGGTGCGTGACGATTGGGATGTCACGCTCGCAGGGCGGGGCGACGATCATGACGATGTCGGCGCTACCTATTCCCACCAACTTGCGAGCCGGTTTCGCCTGCACGATGCCCTGACGCTGCGGGGCTCCTGGGACAGAGGCTCCAGGCCGCCCAGTCTGTACGAACTGCATCTGCGCAGCTCGAACGATTTTCCGTGGGTTTGCGACAGGAAGACTCATAGGGGGGCGCTGGAGACCTGCCCCGTAGAGCAGGTCGTGCAGGTGAGTAGCGGCAATCCGAACGTGGAGCCGGACGAAGCCGAGAGCGTCAGCCTCGGCGCCGTGATCGGACTGGGGCCGCTATCCCTGAGCGCGGACTGGTTCCGGATCGCGCTTTCCGCCGTGCCGGCTCGATTGTCCCCGCAGTCGATCATGGATCTCGAGGCGAGGGGAGCGTTGCCGCCCGGTGCGGCGGTGATACGCACCCAAGAGGGTAAGATCGAGCGGATCGATAGCCCGATCGTCAACAGCGGGGGGACCGATGCGTCGGGTGTCGATGTGCGGGCGCGGCTCGACTGGGACGCCCCTTGGGCAGACCTGGTGCTGGATACCCGCTGGCTGCGCATGACCCAGCAAGAGACCCGGGTGGCCGGCGAGCTTCAGCCGGGCGACTACCCGCGCGACCGTATTCATGGATCGCTTCGCGCGAGCCGAGGCGGCCTCACTGCGAGCTGGAGCACATATTCGGTTTCGGGCTACTGGAACGTGCGCCGGACCGGCCGCTTCGACGGCTGGATGGGCCACGACATCACCGTCCGCTGGCGCGATCCCTTCGGCCTGAGCAGGATGGACCTCACCGGGGGCGTACTCAATATCGCGGCCCGAGGCCCTTCCATCGATCCCACGGACCCCGATGCCGCGGACGTGAGTCTGGACTCGGGGCGGGGGCGCACGATCTTCCTGACCGCCACGATGTCGTGGTGAGGGAAGTACAGGCCGTCTGTGCCGGTTGGCGACGCGCTACGTGGTTTTGGGAACCGCCAAGGGCGGGTCGCCTACCGGTTACATGTACGCTTGGGCCTCTTTGAAGGCAGAGTTCCCAAGCTACCGAGGGCAGCATGATGACCGAGAAGCCCGAGACGTTAGCGGAGGAGCTACACCGGATCGTTCAGGACAGGATCCCGGAGGACATGGTGCGTCAGATGATGCGGCCACCACCGAAGGACAACGGTCCCGTCAAGCATTCTGTGTAATCCCCTATATTATCCCGTATATTCTTAGCGCGATCACATGGGAACCTACGGTACGTTGGCGGAACCCGTGACAGGTGCGACCTTGGACGCCGCAGGCGTCGCGAGGGGCTGAGAAAGACCACGCAGATGACGATCCGGCGATGCCGAATGTTGCATTTCGTCACCACAGCGCGGGCGTTCGCGAACGTACTGGTGGCGGGAATGAGGCAATCTCGAAGTACGGCGCGCCCGGTGACGTCCGGGGAGCGGGGTTGAGACGGAGCCATCTCAACTCAGCAGCCGAAGACAGCCGCCCGGGACGTTAGACACCTCTTGACCCGGCTTCCCTTGGGGGGGTCAGGGCCCGAGAATTCACCGAGAGCCTGTCCCCCCGGGCCCAGTCCCGATTCGGGGCCGTTCTCTACGCTGGCCGCCGGATCTGGATGGTCCGGCCCTTCGACTCGGCGCCTTCGGCATGCGCATGTGGAGCACGCCGTCCTCGAAGGCTGCCGAGATCTCGTCCGCGGAGACGGTGCGCGGGAGCGTAAAGGAGCGGTGGAAGCTCCCGAACTGCCGCTCCCACACGTGGTAGCGTCCGCCCTCTCCGTTCTCCTTGCGGGTCTCATCCTTCTGCCCCCGGATCGTGAGGACGTCGTTCTCGAGCTCGATCTCGACGTTCTCCTCGGTGAGCCCGGGAAGCTCCGCGGTCAGAAGCAGTTCGTTCTTCGTCTCCTCCACGTTGACCGCGGGCAGCCAGCTGGCGGCCTCCGCCTTGGGAAGCGCGGACTCGCCAAAGAGGCGATCCCACCGGCGCGTCATCTGATCCAGCGCCCTCCTGGCGCCACGCTGTGGCGATACCGTGTGATTGCCATGATTCCTCTCTCCTGCCTTGATGCCGGTGATCGGCATTGATGTGAACGCGCATGCTTCGACCCCCCGGAACGGGGGGCGAAGCAGCCAACAACCGAACGCTTGAGGGGGCAGGATCCGTGCCAATGGAGAGCACCCGAGACTCTGCCAAATCGTCTCTCCACAATGACTTAATGACCTCCCCAGATCCGTGTAGACATCTGTACCTGTCACTTTGGCCGATTCGGGCGGCCCGGGTTCCGCAGGCGAGGTGGCCCCTGAGGGTCGGTGCCCCGCCCTGCGCGCACTCCCGGGCCGCTTCGGCGTCGCGCCGGCGGCGGCGGAAGACGACGCGATTGCCGGAAAGAAAGGCGAACGTCCGGCCGGCGGCCGAGGCTCTGCTAGCAGCCCATCGGGAACTCGGGGAGCAAGGCTTTGGCCTACTCATCTTCGATGCTTATCGTCCATGGTACGTCACTTGGATGTTCTGGGAGGGGACGCCCAAGGATCTCCGGGACTTCGTGGCCGATCCGGCGTCCGGATCGCGGCATAACCGCGGGC
Organism: Candidatus Latescibacterota bacterium; assembly: GCA_965198115.1. Classification (GTDB taxonomy): domain Bacteria; phylum Latescibacterota; class UBA2968; order UBA2968; family UBA2968; genus UBA6620. The sequence goes on from OZ240241.1 coordinate 7,236,835, forward strand.
GGCGGTGGATCTGACGCTCTACGACTGGAATCGGGCCGGCCCGTGGACATGGGAAGCGGCTACGACGAGTTCACCGAGCGCTCCTACCCCGACTATCCGGGCCTGAGCGTGCGGGAGCGGGAGAACAGGAACCGCCTCAGAACGGCGATGGAGAAGCAGGGATTCACGATCTATCCTTACGAGTGGTGGCCACTTCGACTACCGGGCCTGGTCCGACTATCCGATCCTGAATCTGACCTTCGAAGAACTCGAAGATTGACGACCGTCGACCCGAGGGTGAGTCCGCCCCCGCGACCGGGAATCTAAGGGAGAAAGGGCACCGTTGTGCGAGAGCGGCGCGAGGGTGGGACAACTCAGGGGGGGACAACTCTAAGCAGTGAGCTGCGGGAGGGAATCCGCAGGATGCGGCCAACACGCCAGCCGCCCGACGGTCCTGACCATGTCGAGTTCGAACGTGTCACCAAGAGCTTCGACGGGCGGACTGAGGTCGTAAGCGACCTCGACCTGACGGTCCAAAAGGGCGAGTTCCTCACGCTGCTCGGCCCCTCTGGGTCGGGCAAGACGACCTGCCTGATGATGCTCGCCGGATTCGAGGAGCCGACCTCGGGCACGATCCGCATCGACGGCCGGGCCATGAACGAGGTGGCGCCCCGGCGCCGGGGCATCGGCATGGTGTTCCAGAACTACGCGCTGTTTCCTCACATGACCGTAGGCGGGAACCTGTCGTTTCCGCTCGAGGTGCGCGGGCTCGATCCTGCGGCTCGCCGCGAGCGGGTCGGCCGCGCCCTGGAGCTGGTGCGGCTCGAGGGGCTCGAGCACCGGCGGCCGAGCCAGCTCTCGGGTGGCCAGCAGCAGAGGGTGGCCATTGCCCGAGCGCTGGTGTTCGAGCCCGAGCTCGTGCTGATGGACGAGCCGCTCGGCGCGCTCGACCGGCGGCTAAGGGAGGAGCTGCAGTACGAGATCCGCCGCATCCACGCCGACCTGGGCGTCACGGTCCTCTACGTCACGCACGACCAGAACGAGGCGATGGTCATGTCGGACCGCGTCGCGGTCTTCCGGGCCGGCCGCATCGAGCAGGCCGCCTCGCCCGAAACGCTCTACGAGGAGCCGGAGCGCTCATTCGTCGCTCGCTTCATCGGCGAGAACAACCACCTGGCCGGCAAGGTCATGGCCGTCCGGGACGAGATATGCGACGTCGACGTCGGCGGCCGGATCGTCCAGGCGTTCCGCGTCGCCGAATGCGGCCCCGGCGACCGCACGACGATCTCGATCAGGCCCGAGCGGGTCGCCATCGCGCCGACGCCGGGCCTCTACACCAACGAGTTCGACGCCCGCCTCGAGGACATCACGTTTCTGGGCGACCATCTTCGCTTGAGAGTCGATGTCTGCGGCCACTCGGACTTCATCGTCAAGATTCCCAACATGGTCGGCCACGGCGCTGTTCTGGAAGGCGACCGCGTCCGCATCGGCTGGACCCCGACCGACTGCAGGGTGCTCGACCCCGAAGACGAGGAGGACACGCCATGACAGGCAAACACGGATGGACCATCGGTGCGGCCGCCATCGCGGCCCTGGCCCTGGGCTGCGGCGGTGAGCCCGCGGACTCGCTGACCGTCGTTTCCTGGGGCGGCTCCTACGGCGAGGCCATCAGGAAGGGTTACCTCGAGCCCTTCATGGCCGAGACCGGCATCGAGGTGCGCTTGGAGGACTACAACGGCGGCCTGGCCCAGGTGCGCGCCCAGGTCGAGTCGGGCAACGTGCACTGGGACATCGTCGACCTTGAAATTGCCGACGCGGTCAGCGGCTGCGACGAGGGCCTGCTCGAGAGGATCGACGCCGGCTCTCTCCCGCCCGCTCCCGACGGCACGCCGGCCGTCGACGACTTCCTTCCCGAGACGCTCTTGGAATGCAGCGTGGGCATGGTGCTCTATTCCACCGTCTACGCCTACAACGACGCGCGTACGCCGGGCGAGAAGCCCCGGACGATCGAGGACTTCTTCGATCTGGAGCGCTTTCCCGGCCGCCGCGGGATGCGCCGCACACCTCTCGTCAATCTGGAGTTCGCGCTGATGGCTGACGGCGTGCCCCTCGAAGAGGTGTACGCCGTGCTCGACACGCCCGAGGGGGTGGAGCGGGCCTTGGGCAAGCTCGACGCCATCAAGGATGAGGTGGTGTGGTGGGAGGCCGGGGCGCAGCCGCCGCAGATGCTCGCCGACGGCGAGGTGGCGATGACGACGGCCTACAACGGCCGCATCTTCAACGCCCAGGTGCTCGAGAGCCAGCCGTTTGTGATCGTCTGGGACGGCCAGGTGCTCGATACGGGCCAGCTGGGCATCGTCGCCGGCACCAGAAGCCTCGAGGCCGCGCTCGAGTTGGTCCGCTTTGCCACCACCGCGGAGTCGATGGCCGCCGTCGGCGGCCACATCGCCTACAGCCCCGCCAGACGGTCGGGTCTGCCGCTCGTGGGGACGCACGTCGAGACCGGCGTCGACATGAATCCCCACATGCCGACGCACCCGGATAACATGGTGCGAGTTCTACAGAGCGACTGGCTGTGGTGGAGCGACCACATGGACGAGATGAACGAGCGGTTCAGCGCCTGGCTGGCGCAGTGATCCGAGCGCGGCTCAGGGCCGGTGGGCTGGTCCTGCCGCTCGCGGCGTTCATCGCGGTCACGTTCGCCCTGCCGGTAGCGACGATGCTCGTCAGGAGCGTCTACGATCCGACGGTGGCGGACGTCATGCCCCAGACGCTGGCCCTGCTCGGCGAGTGGGACGGCCGGGAGCCGCCCCCCGAGGCCGTTTACGCCGCGGCCGCCACGGAGCTCTCGCGCGCGGCGGACGAAGGAACGCTCGGCCGCGTCGCCACGCGGATCAACCGAGTGCAGGGCGGCCTCAGGAGCGTCCTGGTCCGGACGGCGCGCGAGCTCCGTGACATGCCGGCCGGCGCGGGGCCGGAGGCGTTCCTCGACATCGACCCCGAGTGGAGCGATCCGGGGACTTGGCGCGCCGTCCGCACGGCCGGCGATCGGCTGACGGCGCGCCACTACCTGCACGCCGTCGATCTGGACCGAGCGCCCGACGGCTCTATCGAGCTCCGCCCGGCGGACGAGCGTATCTACGTGCGGCTGTTCGGGCGCACGTTCGCCGTCAGCCTAGCCGTCACGGTGTTCTGCCTGTTCCTGGGCTATCCCATCGCCTACCTGATCGCGCACGCCCCCGTGCGGCGCGCCGGTTGGCTGCTCGCGCTCGTGCTCGTGCCGTTCTGGACGTCGCTCTTGGTCCGCACCACGTCGTGGATCGTCCTGCTGCAGACGCAGGGCGTCATCAACGACCTGCTCGTCTGGGCCGGGCTGGTCGCCGACGACGGACGCATCGCCTTGGTCCACAACATGACCGGCACGCTCGTGGCCATGACCCACATCCTGCTCCCGTTCATGGTCCTGCCCCTCTACTCGGTGATGCGCTCCATCCCCCGGCGGCAGATGGCCGCGGCCGCCTCGCTGGGCGCCGGCTTCCCCCGGGCCTTTTGGCGCGTCTACTGGCCCCAGACCGTGCCGGGCGTCGGCGCCGGCTCGCTGCTGGTCTTCATCCTGGCCATCGGCTACTACATCACCCCGGCGCTCGTGGGCGGCCAGAGCGGCCAGCTGATCTCGAACTTCATCGCCTACCACATGCAGACCTCCCTGAACTGGGGACTGGCGAGCGCGCTGGGCGGGATCCTGCTCCTGTCGGTGGCGGCGCTTTACCTCGTCTACGACCGGGTGGTCGGGGTGGAGCGGATGAGGCTGGGATGAGGGCGGAGGGGCTCGGTGCCCGCGCGGGGCGCGCGGCCTACCTCGCGGCCTGCGTAGGGATTTTCGCGTTCCTGCTCGTGCCGCTGGTGGTCATGGTGCCGCTCAGCTTCAACGTCGAGCCGTACTTCACGTTCACCGAGGGCATGCTGCGCCTCGACGCCGAGGCGTTCTCGCTCCGCTGGTACCGCCAGGTGGCCAGCGACCCGGTGTGGCGGCGCGCCCTCGCGAACAGCCTGTTCATCGGCACGGCGGCCACCCTGCTGGCGACCGCCCTGGGCACGCTGGCGGCCCTCGGGCTCGCGAGCCGCGCCATGCCGGCGCGCCGCCTCGCGATGGGGCTCCTCCTCTCGCCGATGGTCACGCCGCTCGTCATCTCGGCGACCGGCATGTTTTTCTTCTACTCGGCGCTCGGCCTCGCGCAGACCCACCTGGGATTGATCCTGACCCACGCGGCTCTCGGCACGCCGTTCGTCGTCATCACCGTAACCGCCACTCTCGCATCCTTCGACCGCAACCTGACGCGTGCCGCCAACGGGTTGGGGGCTGGCCCGTGGCGCACGTTCCGCCGAGTGGAGCTGCCGCTGATCGCACCCGGCGTCGTCTCGGGTGCGCTGTTCGCCTTCGCCGTCTCGTTCGACGAAGTGGTGGTGGTGCTGTTCATGGCCAGCGAGGCGCAGCGCACGATCCCGCGCCAGATGTGGGCCGGCGTGCGCGAGCAGATCAGCCCTGCGATCCTGGCCGTGGCGACCTTCCTGATCGGCTTCGCCGTGCTGCTGCTGTGCACCGTGGAGTGGCTCCGCCGCCGCGCCGGAGCCGGGGCGGCCGCCTAGCCGGCACGGCCGGGCGGCGCCATCCCTCGTAGGCGACTCCGGGGGGCTGGCAAGCGCCGATACAAGAATCTCTCGGGGTCGTGACAGCCGGCCTGCTACATTCTCGCACGCGGCATAGGAACGACTCAAGGCCTCCGGACGGCGGGCCCGATCGCGTGCTCGGGAGGCCCCGGGAAAGGACGCTTTACGCCAGGGCCAGGCCCCGTGATCGGCGTTGTTAAGGATTTCCACACCCGCTCGCTTCGCGAGAAGATCAGTCCCTTTGCGATCGTTCTCCGTCCGTATCAGTTCCGTAGCCTGGCTTTCAAGATCCGTCCAGATGCACTTGAGGAATCCGCCGACTTTCTAGAAGAGACGTGGAACCGATTTCTCCCGGAGCGCCCGTTTACGTTCTACTTCCTGGATGAAGATTTCGATCGCCTCTACCGGCAAGAAATGAAGATGACTCAAATATTCGGCGCGTTTGCGATGCTGGCCATTCTTGTGGCTTGTCTGGGGCTTTTTGGTCTGGCTGCCTTTATGGCTGAGCGGCGGACGAAGGAGATCGGTGTTCGAAAGGTACTGGGCGCTTCAGTGGCAGGTATAACGCTCCTGTCGAGAAGAATTTGTCCAGCTGGTTGTGATGGCGAATGTTATCGCGTGGCCGATCGCCTACTTTGCGATGCACTACTGGCTTCAGGACTATGCATATCGCATTTCGCCAAGTCCGGTTGTCTTTGTCGCGAGTGGTGGGCTTGTGTTGGCGATTGCGCTTGCGTCTGTTTCCTATCAGGCCAGACAGGCGGCAACGACGGATCCGATCGAAGCGCTTCGAGCCGAATAGCAGCGAGAAGATCGATAACTTCCAAGCGTCTGAGGATTGACGGCGCTCAGCAGGGTACCCGGCTGGACCGCCGCTAGCCTGAATTATGCATAAAAAAGGTAGTCTCCTTGTACAAGTGTTTGTTTTTCCCTACATTAGGGCTGACACATCAAAACAACACTTGGAAGGAACTACCGTGATAGAACCTAGTCAGATCCGGTTACCATTCGCAAGCATTTCGGGCAAGGTAGTTGAGGCTGATTTTGCCGGTGGCGCCGTCAGGAGTGACGGTGGAGTTCTGTTGCTTCGCGCCCTTGAGTCTCAGATGGGATTGATCGCCAGAATGGTAGATGCTTTGCGAGATCGTCGTCACCCAAGCTATATCGATCACACGCTTTTGGATCTTGTGAAGCAGCGTGTTTTTCAGATCGCTTGCGGCTATGAAGATGCCGTCGATTGTGATGATTTGCGCCACGATCCGGGCGTCAAGGCTGCCTGCGATCGGCTTCCTCTTTCCGGTCCTGATCTCGGGAGCCAATCAACGATGACACGACTTGAGAATGATGTGCGACGCTCGGATTTGTATCGGCTCGCACGGGCTTTTGTAGACGGGTTCATCGCATCGTATGACCAGGCACCCCCAAGCATCATTCTCGATATCGACGACACGGATGACCCAACGCACGGTGCGCAACAATTTTCACTCTTCAACGCGTATTACAATGAACACTGCTATATGCCGCTACATATCTATGAAGGCCAAAGCGGCAAGCTCATTACGACGATCTTGAGACCCGGGCATCCGACGAACGGTAAACAGGTCGTTTCTATTCTCAAGCGCTTGGTGGAACACCTACGCGGATCTTGGCCAAACGTGGAGATCATCGTTCGCGCAGACTCAAAGTTCAGCTCACCAGAGATGCACGATTTCTGCGAAGACAACGGTATCTACTACGTTCTGGGCCAGGGCGCCAACTCCAAGCTCAAAGCGGCTGGACAAAACCTGATGGACCAAGCGCTACGTCTGAGCGAGCATAAGGAGACGATTCGCTTGTTCTCATCCTTCTCATATCAGGCTGGCACCTACCGGCAGCCTCGCCGGATCATTCACAAGGCTGAAGTCACAAACGGCGAAGCAAATCCAAGATACCGCGTGACCAATTTACAGAGTAATCGAGACGGCTTTATCTATGATCGTATCTACTGCGCAAGGGGACGCACGGAAGGCTTCATCAAGGACCACAAAACATTCCTTCACTCCGATCGAACATCGTGCCACAAGTTTGAAGCCAACCAGTTCCGACTCTTTCTACACAGTGCTGCATACGCCTTGCTTCACGCACTCCGATCACAGGGACTCAAGGGCACCGCGTGGACCAAACCTCAGGTCAACACGATACAGAACCGTTTCCTCAAAATCGGCGCGAGAGTCATTGAAAGCGCACGAAGAATCCGATTCCATTTTCCAACATCGTATCCACTCAAAAACGTCTTGGTGTCAATCATCACCAGGCTCGAAACGAACACGCAGTAACAACGCCGATCTATACCGGGGACAGCTATGTACACGTCGCAAAACAACACCTGTTCCGGACGAAAATCGTGACTCTTGCGACTCGTAGAGACCGCTTACGGGACCTTGGACATCCGAAGAAGCCGAGAACAAATCCTGTGCGTGATCACATCACTCCAAAACAACCTAAACTCAAATTCATGCATGATTCAGGCTAGGGGTTGGCCGACCTGGTTTTCGGAGGTGAGGCAGATGGTTTCGCCTGTCGTTTCTTCGAGCAGACGTGGACAATGTCGGTGGCGTGGTCGTCGAAGCCGAAGTGAGCAACGTAGATCTTCGCACCCGCGCGAATCGCGAAATCAAGAGCTCGAACCGATTCCGCGACGACTTGATCGACAGCCGCCGACGCGGAATCACCGTAGGGCAGCCCGAATGGCCCGTGCATGGCCACAACGGATACGCCGTCGTTTCGGCAAGCCGCGAGGAGCTCTTCGACCTGTTCACTATCGTGATAGTCAAAGCTGGGTGGGACGGAGGATATTTCGATTTTTGAAATACCGACCGACCGAACAGACGCGATCTGGCGGGCACCGAGACGATCGCCTTGGTAAACGGCTGTCGATAGCGCCATTCGCGATCTGAAGTCAACGGGAAAAGCCATGTGTGGAATGACTCTCCAGCCACCCGGATCGGTCAGTCCGAGTCGTTCGGTAGCGCGGAGATGACCTGCGGCGCGGCGCGCATGGGCGAACAGATTCCCTTGCCGACGCCACGACCTGCACGCGGCGGATTCCCGATGGCCGTCTGGATGCCGGCGAGGAGGACATCCCTGAATCGCTCGTTACCCGTGAATTCGTGAGCGGCCGCGATACCTTTGAGAATCCGCATGTCCGCGCCTTCGTTGACGCGGGATTCGGGGCAGCACGTGTAGTGGAAGGCGCCCACCTCCGGGACCCACATTTGCTCGATGCAGTAGTCGGCCGCTCGAACGATGGCGTCTGCCACACGCTGGTCTTCGGTTACTTCGTGATAGCGCTTGAGCCCGATCATGAGGATGCTGACCATGAAACCGGCATTTCCCATGTGTCGGGGTGGATCGCAGTGGCAATGGCCGGGTACCATGAGACGATCCCATCCTCCCGAGGGGCGCTGGCGTTCGAGGACGCGGTCGACGATGATGCGAGCAGCGTTGAGGAAGACGCGGCGCCCTGTTGCACGGTAGGCGGCTGAGAGATGGATGAGGTGCCAGCCCGAATTGCGACAGTTCGTGAAATCGTAGTTGTTGACCATCTGGCCAACGAGGTTTTCGCAAGCCTTCGATGCCGCATCTTGCGATCGGGGATCTCCGGTGAGGAGGTGATGGAGAAAGAGCCCCTCCACCCACGTGTGGGAGACGCTCGACCGGCCCGCAAAAATGGCGGTTTCGCGATAGCCGTCGGGATAGTAGCTGCCGACGTGTCCGACGCTGTGAAGGTATTGATTGTTTTGAAGAGCCGGTTCGCCGACGTGGCAGGTGTCGACATCGACGAGGTGTCGAGCGGCCTGGTCGGCCCAGGTATAGAAGTCTTCGTGTCCTCCGCGCAGGTATTCCTGGAGAAAACACCACGGCGTGTCGTATTCCAGGTTTCCCCAGTTGTAGACCCGTTCCCCGTACCAGTCTCCAAAGTTCAACATGCCGTAGGAACGCGATTCTTCGCGGTCCTTCGCGTAGGCGGATCGGGCGGCGTCGACCCACGATTCGTAGGGCTCGAAGGGGGACGGGTCTTTCGGGGGGAGGCGTGTCCACGCGCCGCTGTTGTTGAGCACGGACAGGGGAAACCGATGAAGCGGCGGCTGATTGACGGTATTGACGAAGGAGGTGAGGGCGACCTTCCCGTAGTCGAGCCAGAATTCGTGGGTACGCGAGACGCCACGTCTGAAGCGGTATCTGCCGTCGAGGAGATAGTAGAACAGTCGATCCTCGAGTTCGCCCCCTGACGGGTAGTCCTCGGTTGTGAGGGGTGGGCAGATGTCTATTGAGAGACCCCGTGTGTCGACCTGCCATCCTTTGGGATAGTTTTCCCAGAAATCTCTACAGGCAAGAGTGAGCGAGGCGCCACCCGAGACGGTGACACCGCCCTTCGACCGTCTGCCTTCCTTGATCGTGGCGTTTTTCTGCGAGAGGACAAACCGATCGTCGTGGGTCTGTGTGAGGCTGACAGGACCGTCGGTGAGACTCGATTTTTGCCCTTCCGATCGAACGCTGGCACTCTTGCCGAAAGGCGTGTCGACGCGGAGGGTCAGTCGGCGAACACGGGTGAAATCGTCATCTGCGTCGTTCAGGTAGGTGTGGTGTATCTTGATGTGGGTGCTGTTTCGATATAAATGGACCCGGAACGTTGAGGAGAAGAGGGTGTCACCGGTCCGGTTACGATGCGGGACGTCGATCCGTACGCACACTCGTTCGGACCCGGATTCCTCGATTCGGACGATGTCGGGTTTCAGGCTGTTGAAGACGCGACCCCGGCCGTCATACAGCGATACGGCAGGAGAGCCTTTGGGCGGCGTGATGGGCAGATAGGTGTTGGTCTTGCGGTCGAACCGCTCGACGAGACCGGGAAGCACGGTCCGGTCCTTCGGGAAACGCACACGAAGGGGACCGGTGGTTACCACGTATTCGGCCCGTCGATTCTGCGTGTGGATGCCGGCGACCGAATCCGACGGGTCGATTCTGTGGCCGTATTCTACGGCGACACCTTCGCTGCCGTCAGAGGTGAAGTCTGTGAGCAGCCATCGGATGCTCCCGTCGGGCCAATGGCTTAGAGGACGTACCTGGGAAGGGATTGCCTCGTTGTCGTTCTGGTCGAGCAGGCGGATGGTGCGTGGGTCGGTGACGGCTCCTTGCGGAAAGGGCATCCCCATGCTGATCGGCCAGGGGATGCGCGTTGCGCGGACATCCTGAAGTGTGAATCTCCCCTCCTGTCGCGCGCGTCTTCGTCCACGGGCACGTGGCGTGAAGCTTCCAGCGTGAGTGGCGTGCAGCTCGCCTGCCCGCAGGTCGATTTCGTAGCGATAGGTTAGGCCCGGCTCCAGAGCGTCCATGCTGCTTTCGTGGGCGGACCGGTTCCGGATCCGGACGGTCTTGAATCTCGCGCCGACTTTGCCCCAGCGAAAGGTGCCGGATGCTGGACGGTTCGTGATCCAGCTGGCGTAGGCGAAGAGATGGTCCCCTTCGTGTCTCACATCCACATCCGGTGTGGACAGGGTAAGCCGGGGCTTGAGGGTTCGAGGCAGCGTGGGCAAAAGTAGGATGGTCTCGATGCGGCACGGGCTATCCGTCTCCCGGGTGACGAGACGGATGCGTTCGCCACCCCGAAAAGCGAACTTCTCCGGAATGAAAAAGAGGTGTCGGCGATTGTCGGGATCTGGATGCTGGGCCACGGCTACACGGCGATGACCGATCCAGATGTCGATGGATTCATCGCGGTCGGCTATGGCGTATGCGACGAAGCCGAGATGATAGCTACCGGGGGTGCGAATGACCTCGCTGAGCTCGCTGGGGAGACGCGCCTTGCAAACGGATGCAGGGCGATAGACAGATGCGTTCGCATATTCAGTGAAGGTGTCGTTGACGAATCCGTCGAGACGGCAGGCAAAGGCGTGGGTGGTGGGGGTATCGTCCCGGGCGAGCAGCTCGTCGATGCGGGCGTCGCCGCTCAGTATTCCGGCTTGGGGGACGGTGTTGCGAGGCATGGGGGAGTCTCCGGGCTGAGAGCAGATCCTACGAGGCGCGGCATGATACGCACCCGGACCATGCGGCGCAAAGGAACGGATTCCGAGTAGTTGGTTGGACCCAACAGATTGCCTACCATTGAAATCGAGGATCGAAACTCGAGTATCTGAGAATCGAAAACCGATCAACGGGCGTCGAACAAAGGGATTGATTGTCGAACTCCGAGATCGGCGTTGATGGAGGACTTATGAAAACGGTGAGACCCATCCTGATTACGTTCCTTGTTCTACTCTTGGCAGGATGCGGGGGGACGAGAGATCCCGTTGTAGAAATGCAGCGATCCCTGTCGTCAGCGCCCGACTACACGATTATCCTGGAGGATATGCGGGCTGAGGAGGGGCTTTTCCCGAAATACTACCACCGGTACCGAGTGGTTCAGGGAGAAAAGCAGGTGGAAACGAACTGGGTAGACGTCCAGGAAGAGATCTACCGAAAATATGAACCCTTCCTTGGGATGGCCCTGGCGTCGAAGACAGAAAGTGAGGTGACAAATAGTCCCCATCCACCGGGCTACAACTATGTCGGCAACCCGACCTACGGCCACTGGGGTGGGGGTGGTTTCTGGGTGTGGTACGGGCAGTATTCGATGATGCGGAGCCTGATGGGCGGAGGTATGGGGCGGCAAATCTACCGGAATGAATGGGACGACTATCGGAGCCATCGGACGAGTCAGCGTCCCTACTATGGCAAGAACAAGGATTTCGGCACGAACGGTTCGCTCACCAAACAGAGTAAACCGGCATTTTACCAGCGTAGACAACGCTCGCTCGCCCGCCAGCGGAGCGGCTTCGGGCAGAGGGTCAACAATCGCATCGGTCGCAGCCGCACAGGCTTCGGCAGCCGCGGAGGGGGATTCGGAAAATGACGACGGACGATCTGATTCTGACGGTGATTTATTTGGTATGCTTGTTCGCGCTGTTTTGGATCGGGAAACTGATCTACGACCTGACGACACCGTCTTACTCGTTGCGTGAACAGCTGGTCGAGAAGGACAATCCTGCCCTGGCCGTCGCCCTCGTCGGCTACTATTTGGGTCTGGTGATTGCGATCGGGGGAGTGATGAGCGGGCCTTCGAAGGGGCTCGAGGAAGACCTGGTCGATATCGGGATCTATGGCGCCCTGGCGATCTTGCTTTTGAATCTGTCGAGAATTCTGAACGACCGGCTGGTGCTGCGGAAATTCAGAGTTCGAGACGAGCTGATTCGCGACCACAATGTGGGCACGGGGGCCGTCGTATTCTCGGCTTACGTCGCGACGGGGATGATCGTGTTCGGGTCGGTGTCGGGCGTCGCAGTTCTGGACACGGCGGGAACGGTTCTGAGTGTGGTCGTGTTCTGGCTGTTGGGCCAGCTGGCACTGGCGATCGCCGGGATCGTGTATGATGCGATGACGTCCTACGAAGTGCACGCCGAGATCGAAAAGGACAACGTCGCCGCGGGGATCGCTTTCGGCGGGGCTCTGATCGGACTGGGCAACATTCTGAGACACGCGGCGGCAGGGGATCTGATTTCCTGGCCGATGGCGTTTCAGGAGTTCGGGTTCGAACTGCTCGTCGGCCTGATTCTGCTGCCGGTGATGCGAACCGTGACGGATATGGTGCTGCTGCCTGGTGCAAAGCTGTCGGATGAGATCGCGAATCAGGAACACCCGAACGTCGGGGCGGGGTTCGTGGAAGCCTTTGCCTATGTCGGTGCGTCTTTTCTGATTGTATGGAGCGTTTGAGGTAGGACAAACCGCCCTCGTGCAAAGCACGAAGGCGAGAGCGTCATTTTTTGGGCTATATCCGGATCTCTCAACGAGATGAAGTGGGTGAAGGTGCCGTGGTTCCTGGCATGGGGGCGCGGTTAGAGTGTGCGGAACCTCTTCGGAATCTGCTCAGGGATGTTTATGTCTCCGACGGTAAGGAAGATCATATCGTTGAATGCGTCGAGTGTGCGGAATCCGCTGGCTCGGTTCTTGACGATTTGGACGATTCGGTTGAGGCCTTCGGCGATGGCGTTGGTAAGACGCGTGTTCACGAATGCGAGGACGCCGAAGAAGTGCTGTCGCAGGGTCCTGACGAACTTTCGCAGGGGTTCAAGTCGACTTCTGAGTGCGGACGTCGTCCAGCATTTCAGGAAGCGTTCGGCAGCCCAGGGCGCTTTGTATTCCCAGAACTGCTCGAACTCGTCCTTGAGTCTCCAGGCTCTATAGATTCGGTAGTTCGCCTTCTCCAGTGCTTTGAGTGTCCGAGTATCCCCTCTGGAGCGTGTCGCTGAGTGCCGGTAGAGGAGCCATCGGAGGCCCTTCATGGCTTTGCGCTCATCCGGGGCAGCTTTACGCCACTGGTCCTTACGGACCTCGTCAACGGCGGCATTGAGAGCCTTGACGATGTGAAAGCGATCGAGGACCAGCTTGGCATTCGGACAGTGTTCCTGGATGGCTCCGATGTAAGCTTCGCTCATGTCGCAGCAGGCCCACTCGATCTTGGATCTCCGGTAGGGACTGAGAGCCTCTGTGAAGAACCGATCGATCGTTTTACGCGCCCTGCCGCGGCCAACCCACACCACGCAGGAGCGGTCCAGATCGTAAACGAGCGTGGCGTACCTGTGACGCTTGGCGTAGGAGATCTCGTCGATCCCGATGGTTTTGAGCCCTCGGATACGATGACCTTCACGAAGCCGCGTGATGGATCGGTGAAGGAGATCCGACAGCGTCGAGGCAGAGATGCGCAGCAACTCGGACGCCGCCTTCTGCGTCATGGTCTGGCAGTAGCGCAGCATGGCATACTCGAAGCGATACGTCACCCGAGAGAACCGCTCCGCCTACGGAATCTCCTCGACCACACGACCGTGGGTAGGACACCGAATCTCCCGAGGATGGTAGAGAAGCCAGACCCTCCACCCGCACACCGGAATGTCACGCCACCGACGCGGATGGGGCATTGTGCGGACGATTTTACCTCGACGGCCGCACTCCGGACAACAACAACCATTCTTATGTGGCTTTACGGCGATGACGAAGCAGCTTCTCCCCTCAAACCACCAGCTGACAACACGGAACCCCTTGAATCTCAGCAGTTTCGATAGTAATCTGCTCCCGGTCATAGGTCGCACCCCCTTCGCTTTGATTGTCCTACACACACAACCAAGCGTAGGGAACGATCTATGACCTTGTCATTCTATAGTTTCACCGTTGAGAAACCCGGATAGAGCCATTTTTTGCACGTAAAGCGATACACTCGTCCCTGTGCGCAGCACAGGGACGCATAGCTCCGTGGCGTTGTAGCGACACAACCTTTTGACAGTTTTCGGCTCACGGATAACGGCCAACGTTCCTTACGCTTATCCTGTTCATGAACGAACTTCAAAAACAGAGCATCCTCCTCAAAGCCTGCATTTTTGCCACAGGGTTGAGCGGCATCGTCGCCGAGTTCACGCTGTCGACGTTGGCGAGTTATCTGCTGGGCAATGCGACTCTGCAGTGGACGCTGGTGATGTCGATGATGCTGTTTGCGATGGGCGTGGGTAGCCGCGTGAGCCGTCACGTCGAGGATCGGCTGCTGGATCGATTCATCCTCGTGGAGTTCGCCCTCTCGCTTCTGTGCGCGACGTCGGCGGCGGTGGCCTATTTCGGGTCGCTCGTGACGGGGGGCGCGGGCACGTTCATCTACCTCTACGCGCTGGCCATCGGAGCACTGATCGGCATGGAGATTCCGCTGGTGGCCCGTATGAATGAAGCGTATGAGGCGCTCCGTACGAACATCGCCGGCGTGATGGAGAAGGACTACTACGGAGCGCTGGCCGGTGGGCTGGTTTTCGCGTTTTTCGCGCTACCCTATCTGGGGCTGACCTACACACCGATCGCGCTCGGAGCCGTCAATTTTGCCGTCGCGGGTCTCCTGTTCTGGCGATATCGCTCTTTGGTGTCGAGGCCCGCTCGGACGCAGATGGGTTTCTGGGTGGTGGGCGGCACGTTGGTGGCCTTAGCTGCGCTGATCCGGCCCATCGTGATGTTCGGGGAGCAGAGCCAGTACCGAGATCGTGTGGTTTATTCCGAGCAGACGCGATTTCAGAAGATTGTGATGACGGAGTGGAAGGGCGATCACTGGCTGTTCCTGAACGGAAGTGTGCAGTTCAGCACCTACGACGAGGACCGTTACCACGAGCCGCTCGTGCATCCCGCGATGCGTCTGTCAGGGAGACGGCAAAATGTGCTCATCCTGGGCGGTGGAGATGGGCTCGCACTACGGGAAGTATTGAAGTACGACGAGGTGAATCAGGTGACGCTCGTGGACCTCGATCCGGCGATGACACACTTAGGAGCGACGTATCCGGCCCTGGTCGAGGCGAACGATGGGGCGTTCGAGGATCCCCGTGTGCGCGTGGTCAACGACGATGCAGCGTTGTTCCTGGACAACACCGATGTTCTCTACGATGTGATGATCATCGACCTGCCGGATCCGAAGGGCCCGAATCTCGCCCGACTGTATACACGTGAGTTTTACACGACCTGCGCCCGCCAGCTGGCCGAAGAGGGCACTTTGGTTACGCAGAGTTCGAGTCCACTGCACGTGCGGAAGGCATTCCTCTGCGTGATGAAGACCGTGGAGGCAGCGGGTTTCTCGGTCCTTCCATACCACGTGGCCGTGCCGTCGATGGGAACCTGGGGCTGGGTTGTTGCGCGGAAAGCGAGGTCTATGACGCCGTCGGAACTACGAAAGCTGGCGGTAGAGGAGACGTATGAGGATGTCGAGACAGCTTTTCTGGATGCGGAAGCAGGTGCCGGGATGCTGAGATTCTGGCGAGGGATGTTCGACGGCCAGGATGCCCTGGCTGTGAACACGATGTTCGATCCAGTGGTGGATACGTACTACCGTGAAGCCGATTGGGGCTTTTGAGCAGAGGACTGGGAGCCTGGGGAGAAAGCAAGGTGGACGGTGGACGGTAAACGGTCTAAACGGCTTCGCTCCCTTGGCAGAGGACAGAAGACAGAAGTGCGGCTACGCCCCAAGCCTCCGAGCTGCGAAAGACTACGGTGAGAGGCAGGGTTTTCCGGCCAACGGATCACGGACAACGGCCAACTCAGGAGCCGTCAGGCTCCGGGCAATATGTTACTGAACTGATACTCTTTGACGATCTCCCCGAGCGAGGCTTCGAACTCATTCTCCCCCCATTGCTCGATGAGGAGTACCTGTCTGTCGCTGTCGTCGACATAGGTCCAGTTGACGAAGGGCTTACCGTCTTCGGCTCCGTTCCGGTGAAAGTGACCTGCGTCGCTCGACTCTGCCTCGAATTCGACGCCCTCGCACGTGACTGTCTCAGGCGGGTCCTCGTGCTCGAGGATGTGATCGGCCACGTCCTCTTCGATGGCGTCGAGAGAAATCTTGCGATAGATCACCCAGGAAACCTCGTCGTCCTCTTCCCGCTCGAGGTAACGTACCTCGTTGGCACTGGAGAGTTCCCACTCGTCCGTCCAGTCACCGTCGTAGTCGTATCGGTTGTGCGCCGTGACTTTCCAGGTCGTCAGGTCATAGTCGACGAGGTAACCGACCTGGAGCGTGGCGAGCGAGAGGTCGACAAGGGGGTCGATCTCGGGCTCTTCCTGCTTCTTTTTGAAGGGGTTCCAATCCAAGGGAGAAAACCTTTCGACGCAGGGAACGCGGTGGGTTGAAGATATCAGCCCTGAAAGGGCGTCATTCAATAGCCCGGGGCGTCAGCCCCGGGCCCCCTTACGAGGACGTTGACGCGCGTCGCGGCTGCGATAGGCCCTGCTTGGAAGCAAGCCCCTCGACGCACAATCAGGCCACGCAGAACCGTTACGAGATCCCCATCTTCGCCTTGAGTGCGGCGAGACGCTCGTCGCTTGAGCCGCCTCCACCGGCAAGGGCGCGGTCGATTTCGTCGTCGGTAGAGGTCGCCTGCCCCGCGATGTCACCATAGGCCTGGGCGAGCGATTCGTCCTGGTCGACCCGCTCTTTCATTCGTTCGAGCATGGCCAGCGTGCCCGAGGAGTCGACCTTGGCCAGCTGCTTGTTGATTTTCTTCGTGGCTGCGGCTGTGCGTGCACGTGCACGAAGCGTGATCAGGTCGTTTTCGTGGCTGGCGACGGTTGATTTGAGACGATCGACCTGCGTTTGTAGTTTGTTCGCCATCGTTTCTTGCTGTTGGGCGTCGTTGGCGAGTTGGGCGGCCCGAGTGGCCGTATCATCCTTGCGGGTGAGGGCTTCGGTGGCCAGACGATCGGCTTCGGCCGGATCGACGTCGCCGGATTGGGCGCGTTGCAGCAGCAACATGGCCTTCTTTTCGTAGTCGGCTGCCGCGTTGGCGTTGTCTTCTGCCTGTTTCTTGAGGCGGATGGCCTGTCCTTTGACTTCGGCCAGACTGGTCATGGCGGTGTTGAGGTCTTTTTTGAGATCCCGAATACCCTGCTCGGTCATCCTGATCGGATCTTCGATCTTGTCGATGGCCGAGTGGACTTCGGCCTTGCCCAGTCTGAAGACGCGCTGAAAAATGCTCATTTGATTGCTCCTGTCGGGTGGCGAGATTAGCTGTGACTGAAAGAGATGAATTCCTCGGCATTCTCCGCCATGGCGAGGCTCAAGGCGTTGATCGAGCCCTCGAGTTCAGACCGATCGAGCGTATCGAGCCGGAGGGTGTCGCGGAAAAGAACCATCCCGGTTTCTAAGTCGATGGCGAACGCACCGTGAATCAGCGTTCGGTTGATTTCCAGGAGCCGCTCGTAGAGCTTACCCGTATCGGACGGAAGCGGCAAAACCCCCTGCTCGAGTATGAGAATTGGGTCTTCGCAGTCGATGATGAGGTTGTGGATGCCGCGCTCATCGTCGTTGACGATGACGAGTTCCTCTGATTCGTCCTCGGATTCCGTGGGGAGTTCGAGTTCCTGCAAGTAGGCTCTTACTTTTTCGAAGTTTTCTGACATTCTCTCACCTGGTCCCTTCTTCACTGACGCACGGGTCGTCCTGCAGAGCACGGTGCTACACGGCGGTTCGATACCTGAAGATGGCAAAGGGTTTCAAAAAGTAAAGAGTCGACGATTCGTGTCAAGACGGGGGTCAAGTGGGCACGTTGAAGATGGCTGTGGTAGGATTGGGGCTGGGACGTCATTTCGTAAATTCGCTGGCCGGCCATCCGGACGTAGATCGGCTGGTTTTGTGCGATCCAAACGCGGATCGAGCCGAGGAGGTGCGTCAGGATCATCCGGAAGTGGACCAGATTTACGAGCACCTCGAGGTGATGCTGGAGACGGAGCGTCCGGACGGTGTTTGCGTCGTGACACCCGATCATATGCATCGCCCGCACTCGACGCTTTGCTTCCAGGCTGGGGCTCACGTCTTGCAGACGAAACCCCTGGCGACGAACCTGGAGGATGCCCGCGCGATCGTGGTTGCCGCGGAGCATCTGACCGCAAGTTGATGGTTGCCCACGAACGTCGTTTCCGACCCCGGGTCCAGCGGGTGAAAGCGATCATCGACGCGGGTGAGATCGGTGACCTGATTCACCTGCGAGTAGACGCCATTGACGACAAGCGAGGGCAGTTTGCACGGGCGCCGTGGTACGCGTCGTCCAAAGCGGGTCGAAGCGCACTCAACGGCACCGGCATTCACGAGGTGGATTTGACTCGACATTACGTGCAACGTCCGATCGAGGCTGTGAGTGCGTTCAGCAACAAACTGGGTGATCTGGATTTCCCGAGGGACAAGACGACTGCGGCGCTGTTCCGTTTCGAGGGTGATGTCGTTGGGCAGGTGACAGTAACTTACGAAAGCCAGCAGCCGCGCTCACATCGCCTGGATGACCATTTTCGCGTGATCGGAACAACGGGTACAATTATGGGAGACAAGGTCTACCGGGTCGGTGAAGACGATTGGGAGGATCTGAGCGGATTGGATCACGGCATACGCGCGGGTATCGCCGGCGCGGTTCTCGCCTTCATCGATGCCGTGGCACACGGGGCTCAGATTCCCGTGACGGGCGAAGATGCGTTCGCCTCGCTGGCTGCTGCCGAAGCCGCCGATCAGTCGGCCGCGACCGGGGAGACGACCCGACCCGAGTCTCTTTAATAGAAAGGCCCGGTTGAGGACTCAACCGGGCACAAGATTGTCGCGATGCACGGGCGTTTCAGGCGCGCTGTCGATACGACCGGACTTGCTTTGGAGCCTCTGCGTTGAGGTGGTTGGCGCGGTGGTTCTGCCTCGGCGGCGTCTGACCGCTGGTCTCGTCCTTCGACTGTTCTTCGGTCTCGCTCGTCGAGTTCGCGAGCGCCTCCCGAAGGATGCGGCCGGGTTTGAAAGCGACTTTCCTTCGTGCGGGTACGAAGACGCGTTTTCCGGTCTTCGGGTTTCGCGCACCCGCCTTGGCGTTGGCCTGTTTTACAGTGAACGCTCCGAAGCCACGCGCTTCGATGCGCTGTCCGTTGACGATCGATTCAGTAAGTGATTCAAAGAAGGCATCGACGAACTGCCGTGCCTCTGTTTTGGAGTAACCAAATTCATCGGCGACGATCTTGACGAGGTCCGCCTTGGTTACGGTAATCACGTTTCCCCCCGATCCAACGTTCTGCGGTCGTGCACGGCGTGACGTTGCTGATCAACATTCATCGGGACGCGCCGCCGATCAGGACGACGGAGCGGTGGAAATCATTGCCGATGAAAAGGATCGATGAAGTGGCTGTGTTTTTCGAAGCGGTGGGAGACGTCGAGCCAGCACATTGACCGACGTCGAGGGTGAGGTGAAGTTTTCGTTCGGTGAGGGATGTCAAATCAAGATGCCCGTAAGGGGAATGAGGCCTCTTCACTTCGGTTATTTCTGTCCCGAATTGGAGAAGGATAATAACGCGTGGGTTCGACTCGCGCAAGAGATGTTTGCTTCCAATCGTGACCAAAATTCGAGAAATCTACCGATAGGAATCGACGAGTTCGATTTATGAACACTCTTGTAACCGGGTGTGCGGGTTTCATCGGCTATCATCTCTCCAAACGTTTGATGTCGATGGGACACGAAGTCATCGGTGTTGATAGTCTCAACGACTATTACAGTGTTTCACTCAAACGCGATCGACTCGATCAGCTGACCGGCGGAGAAGATTTTACTTTTCTCGAGGGAGCTGTTGAAGACGAGGGGTTTGTCGACGACGTTTTCCACGGCCGCGACTTTCGTGCCGTGATCCACCTGGCGGCGCAGGCGGGTGTCCCCTACAGTTTGGAAGCGCCACGCGAGTTTATTCAGGCCAACGTCGTTGGGTTTGTGAACATCCTCGAAGCATCGCGTGTGAAGTCGATTCGTCATCTGGTCTACGCCTCTTCGTCATCTGTTTACGGATTGAACGAGTCGCTTCCATCGGATGCGTCACAGACGACGGCACACCCCATGAGTCTTTACGCGGCGACGAAAAAGTCGAACGAACTGATGGCCCACGCATACAGCCATCTCTTCAACTTGCCGACGACGGGATTGAGATTCTTCACGGTTTATGGGCCGTGGGGCCGCCCGGATATGGCCGCGTTTCTGTTCACTGAGGCAATCCTGGAGGGCCGGCCGATCGATCTGTTCAACCACGGCCGATCCAAACGGTCGTTCACCTATGTGGATGACGTTGTCGAAGGGATCGTTCGCATCACGGAGCGGATTCCCGAACCGGATCCGTCGTGGTCGGCGAACGACCCCGATCCCAGCCGGTCGAGTGCGCCTTTCAGGGTCTACAATATCGGCAGTGACGAGACGGTCGATCTCGAGCGATTTGTTGAGGTGATCGAAGAGGCTCTGGGATTGGAGGCCAAGCGCAATCTCCTACCCGCCCGGGCGGGAGATGTGGAAGCGACAGCCGCGGATATCTCGGATTTGGAGCGGGATGTGGGATATCGCCCGACCACATCGATCGAGGAGGGGGTCGAACGTTTCGTGGCCTGGTACCGAGACTATTACGGAAAGTGACGGGAATCACTTTGAGTGACACAATAGCACCCTCGTGCAGAGCACGAGGGCGAGCGTGGCGCATCTGACACTATCGTGAAAAACAGAAGGTTGCGCTCGTTCCGGTGCTGTGCACAGGGACGCCCTGCCACGATTCCAGTCGCGACTTCGTCTTCAGTCCTTCAACCCCAGATCATCGATGGTGAAAGCGATCCATTGAGTGAAAGCGTCCGCATCGACCGGGGTCTGGATGACGTGGCGCTTCCGGACCCCCAGGTTCGCGAGTTCCGACAGCCGGTCCTGTTCGATCGAAGCGGAAAGAACGAGAATCGGCAGACGTTCGTGCAGTTGACGGATAAAGGTGATGCAGTCCGGGCCCGACACGGATGAAAGACGGTAATCCAGGACAATCAGGTGGTAAAAGGTGGGGGCCTCGTTCAGCCGATCCAGGAGCGTGCGACCGTCGCTGACGGCGTGGGTGGTGATATCGGGAAGGTCGAGCAGGGCACCTGAGAGACGCATGGCGTCGACGCCGTCGGTCGCGAGCAACAGCTGAATCACGAGGATCTCCTGGCTGTTTTGGCCAAGTTGAGCCGAAAAGTTGTCGGGTTCCTCGTAAAGTTATTGGAATATCTGCCGATATGTGCAACAATGTGCAACAGGTGGGCGAAGCCGTCTCGGTCAGCGGGAAAAAGTTTGCCCCTCTCCCTTTGAAGTGAGTAACTTCTCCGGAAGAGGGGCCTGACCAAAGCGGTGTCACATTGCTCCACGGGCCTTGACACCTGCGCCTTATCCCCTCCGAAACCAGGATAAAGCGTTGGAAGCCTGTTGCTCGAGGTCGGCTTCTCCACCTCTTAGATTCAACAGTCCATCTCCCTCTTCCCCACTTCCCATCGTCGTTCCGAGTGTGTGTGTCGGTCCCGAGACGTCGCGGTCTAGCGGTTCTGAAGGCCGGGAGTCGTTTGGGGTGGATAACTCCCTATCCTCGATATCGGCATTTACTTGAGCACTCTTTAGTCCGGAGCACACTTTTTTGCAGCGATTTCCCGTTTGGAGCATACGACACGAGGGACCGTATGAGTCGCTGGTCGATGTTTTTCTGGCCAATCGGTCCCTGTCCGAGTCGGATGTGACGAACTCGCCGACCCATCTCCACGATCCTCACCTCATGGTAGACCTTTCCAAGGCGGTCGATCGAATCGAACTGGCGATTCGGTCTCAGGACCCGATCGTGGTTTTCGGGGATTACGATGTCGACGGGGTGACGAGCGCGGCTCTGATGCTCGACATCCTCGACCACGTCGGCGCCGCAGCGACGAGTGTTCTACCAGACCGGTATCGAGATGGGTATGGCATGAAGGTGCAGGGAGTGCGACGGGCGATCGATCAGGGTGCCCGGCTGATCGTGACGACGGACAACGGCATTTCTGCGTTCGATGCGATTGCCGAGGCCCAGAAAAGCGGTGTCGATGTCGTGGTGATCGATCATCACCACCCGCAGGACATCCTCCCCGACGCCCACGCCATCGTGAACCCGAGTCGGCCCGATTGCCCGTACCCCTTCAAGGGTCTCGCCGCGGTCGGGGTGGTGTTCAAGGTCGTCCAGGCGTTGTCGGAAAGGTTCATGGAGGGACACGACCGAAGACGCTACCTCAACGACGTGCTCGGCTATTTCGCGCTCGGTACGGTCGCAGATATGATGCCGATGATCGGGGAGAATCGGCTCCTGACGCGTCGCGGGATCCAGGTACTCGACCAGACGAAGCACGCCGGGCTCAGGGCCCTCAAAGCGGTCACGGGAGGCAAGGGAAAGCCGGTGGATGCGACGACGATCGCGTTTTTCCTCGGCCCGAGGATCAACAGCGCGGGGCGTCTGGCATCTGCCCAACTGGCGTTGGATCTACTGCGGTGCCGGCAACCCGTCGAGGCGACGCGTCTGGCAGAAGAGCTGAACGAATTGAACAGCCGCCGACAGGAGCTTCAGAACGAAGGCGTGAACGAGGCCGAACGTCGCGTCGAGGATGAGGGCGTGGACGGGAAGCGGATTATCGTCGTTCACGGAGAGGCGTGGCATCTGGGCGTGATCGGACTGATCGCCGGACGTCTGAGGGAGCGCTTTCATCGTCCCGCGATCGTCACGTCGGCTGCCCGAGGCGACGCGTATGTCGGATCGGCACGTTCGGCCGGTGGTTACAACATGGTCGAGGGGATCTTTCGGTGCGCCGATCTGTTGAGCGAATACGGCGGACACGCCGATGCGGCCGGTTTCTCCCTCCCGGCGGAAAATTACGAAGCGTTTCGCGAGCGGATCACATCGGACGCCGATGCTTTTCTGAACGAAGCAGACCTTCTGCCTCAGCTGGACGTTGACGTCGAGTTGCAGCCATCGGATCTCACGCTCCAAACGGTCGAGACGCTGTCGGCGTTCGAGCCCTTCGGCCCCAAGAACGAACCGCCGCGGTTCTCGCTCTCGCACTGCAAGCTCTCGCGAATCGATGCGGTCGGGCAGGGGGCTCATCTCAAGATGCAAGTTCAGGCCGGTTCGCAGTCGTGCGAGGCGATCTGGTGGCGTGAGGGCGAACGGGTCTACGAGCTGAATCAGGGTGAGGTCGTCGATCTGGCGTTCGGGCTCGAGCAGAACGTGTGGAACGGGCGCTCCAAGCTGCAGATGGTGGTCGAGGACATGCGTCCGGCGCTTATACCGTCATTACCGGCATAGTTGAGTTGTCAGTCGTCAGGGTTCAGTTGCCAGGAAACCCACGCGGGGGCTGAACCCAAGGTCTTGGGGGAGGTCCGGCGCAAGAAGGCGAAGCCCGCTGAAGCAGGCAGACCAACCGAACCATAATCGATCTTCAGCCTTCCTGACCTCTGACGACTGTTCCTCCCTCGCCAGTAAGGCCGAAGGAGGGACTGACAACTGGTTTCAACTCCGGTGGTAGTCGCCATCGGGGTTTTTTGTGGGTACCTTGAATGCTGTGGTGATCTGGATTTCAGTTGAGAGTTTTAGGAGGACCGATGGCTGACACGTGGCGTCCGGCCGAACCGGATATCGAAACGATTCGCAGAATAGCGCCCGATCCGATGAAAGCACTGGCCGATCTCGAGATTCCGGCGTGTGTGTTCCGAAGTGCGTACCCCGTCTCAGACTGCGATGGTCTGATCGATCGGTTCATCGAAATGGGGTTGATCGACGATCCAGCTACGTGGGACCCCGTGACGGGACGAAAACGGATCGATATCGGCACGAGTCTGGCTCAGCGCGGATCCAACCAGGATGCCTTTTTCGCCCATTCAGCGGAGACTCACAAGCTCTACGAGACGTTGTTCGATGGGTTCGAACAGCCCGTGAAGACGATTTACGACGGTTTGGCCGCTCTCGCGCGGGACAAGAAGGTCGTGACCGCCTACGAACCGGATGGACGGCAGTATGGACCGGCGATCTTCCGCATTCACTATGAAGGCCACCGCTACGCACCTCATATCGATCACGTCACGTTGCGGGAAAAACGGTTCGACTACGCCGTCACCCGGTTCACCCATCAATTTGCTGGTGTGCTTGTGATGCGAAACACCACACGCGATGACACGGCCACGCAGTCGATCATGCATCGCTGTAGGTGGTCACCGGCGGTCCAACCACACATTCGGGGTGGAACGTTCTACGACTATGCCAGGGCGCAGGGCATCGATTCTACGCAGGTCGACATGGCACCGGGGGACCTCTATTTCTTCAACACAGGGTCGATTCACGAGGTGCCGGCACTGGAGGGAAACGACGCACGTGTCGTTCTCGCCGTCTTTATCGGCTATTCGGAGGATGATGATGAGATTTTCGTGTGGAGTTAAGGCCGGCTTCGCCGGCCAGTCGGCCGTTGTCCGTTGTCCGTTGTCCGTTGACCGGGAAAACCGTTCACCGGCATCGGTGCCGGACAGAGTGCGAGGAGCCTGAATAGTGGCGTTCAATGTGAAGAAGCGGGGGAAGTTGACGTACTACTACACCGGGGATGAACCGGTTCTGTCTGCGTTGGTGACGGAGGAGCAGGGCGATGGGGACCTGAAGATCTATTTCTCGGGTCTGACAGGTGGATACTCGGCAAAAGGTGTCCTGGATCTGGATGAGTTGGTGGAGATGGATCCGCTTCGGGAGATCCCACTCGTTTTTCAGTCGTGGGAGCGTTGGCTAAAGGATGCTGGAATCTGCGAGTCTCTGAAGCAGATCGATTTTATCGAGGTTCACGCGTTCGGTTGTCAGCCGAAGAGCCCGAATCCCCTGGTCGATCCGGTGGGCTTCGCAGAAGCTCAGGACCGACTGCGAAAAGACTATGCCGAAGCCTATCGGGGGTTCTTTCGCGACCACCTGCCCGAGAACGGCGTCCCCGCACGGTTTACAGTACACCTTGTCGATGTCCCGGACAAAGCGGCAAGCTATGAATTCTACAGTACCGCGTTGTATCAGAGGGCGATCCAGTGAAAGAGAGTCTACAAATTCGGACTCATCCAAGGTTGAATCCTGGATGGGATGATCTATACCAGTCGATAACAAGAGACTGGATCCCGGCCTGAACCCTGCCGGGATTACGATCACAACTATTCACCCCGGAAGAAACCGATTGTCACCCCGGTACGCTTCTTGGCCGGGGTCTGTTTTTCGCCATCCGAGGTCGACACGAGCGACCATACTTCCCGAACAAAGATCACCCTTGCAAGCGGAAGCAAATTCCATCGGATAGGTTGACCGTGAAAGCGATCGAGATCAATGAGCACTTGAACAGCCTGTTCCCGGACATCCGGGAAAATACCGTCGATCGAGTTATCTATGGCGATCCCGAGGCGGAAGTCGAAGGCGTGGCGGTGGCGTGGATGCCCTATACAGCCACGCTCGAGCAGGCGAAGGCAGCTGGCGCGAACGTGCTCGTGACGCACGAACCGACGTTCTACAATCATTGGGACCTGGATGACGAGGATGCCGCGGGGATGGAGGAGACGGCCATTAAAATGCAGTGGTTGGATGACGCAGGCATGACGGTCATCCGATGCCACGACGTGTGGGACGCGATTCCAGAGATCGGTATCCCGTTCGCTTGGGGGACCTTCCTGGGGCTCGAGGAGATCCAGCATCAGGAGCGCTATTACAACATCTATCGCGTGCCGGAGCAGACGGCGGAGGCATTCGCCCAGCAAGTGGCGGGCAGGGTCCGGGCACTAGGTCAGGAAAGTGTCGGATTCTACGGAGATGCGAGTCGTAGAATCCAGAGCGTGGGTGTCGGGACCGGAGCCAACAGTCAACCATTTAAGCTCTACGAGCTCGGCGCCGATCTCGCGGTGTCGGTCGACGACACAGTCCGCTGCTGGGTTGCCGGAGAGTGGTGTGAGGACACAGGTCGTCCCGTGGTTGTCGTTAATCACTGCGTGTCGGAAGAACCGGGGATCGTGAACCTGTCGGATTACTTGAAGCAGACGTATCCGGATTTGACAGTGACACATATCCCGCAGCGATGCACGTATCGCACGATTCGGTAAGTGCCTGGCGAGGGAAAACCGAGGTATCTGATGAGCGCTGATGAGAAACCGATGATTGGCATTACAGTGGGGGATCCGGCTGGTGTGGGTCCAGAGATCGTCGTAAAAGCCCTTGCCAACAGGGCGAGCTACGATGCGTGTCGACCCGTGGTCTACAGCGACCGGGCGATTCTGGAGCAGACGCTTGACCAGCTGGGGGCCGGTTTACAGCTGAACGTGGTTTCGTCCCCGCGCGACGGCCGGTACGAGATGGGCGCGATCGACTGCATCGACGTGGGATCGTTGCCCGAGCCAATCGCGATGGGTCAGGTGTCGAGGGAGGGGGGGCAGGCGGGCTACGCCTACCTGACCGCCGCGATCGATGCAGCGTTGGCCGAAGAAGTCGACGGGCTGGCGACGGCGCCCCTCAACAAGGAATCGCTGCAGGCTGGGGAAGTGCCGTTCATCGACCACACGGCGGCGCTGAAAGACCGTGCCGCATTACGCGAGCCGATGACGCTGTTCCTGGTTCGTGCGATGAAGATCTTCTTCCTGACGCGTCACATATCCTTTCGTGAAATACCCGACGCGATTACGGAGGAGCTGATCGTGGATGCCGTTCCGCTGTGTGATCTCTACCTGAGGCAGCTGGGCGTGAAAGATCCGCTGTTGGCCGTCGCCGCGCTCAACCCGCACGGTGGTGAGCAGGGACTCTTCGGGCGAGAGGAGATGGAAGTGATTGCGCCGGCGGTCGAGAAGTCGAGGCTTTCAGGACAGAACATCGTGGGTCCGATTCCGGCGGATTCGGTTTTTCACCAGGCGCTGGAAGGCAAGTATGACGGTGTTCTCTCTCTGTATCACGACCAGGGACACATTGCCTCCAAGACGGTTGATTTCCACGGTACGGTGAGTCTGACGATGGGGTTGAAATTCCTGAGGACGTCCGTGGACCACGGAACGGCGTTCGATATCGCCGGGAAGGGTCTGGCCGAAGCGAAGGGCATGGTCGAGGCGATCAAAGCCGCGGGCCGTCATTCGCTGAGCGTCAAACAGAACCTGCAGCTCGAACCTGCGTAAGCTAATCACGGCAGACGTGAGCGGTTGATGTTGGGCCGTCTTTCACCCATATTGTTGCCATGGCAACAAAAGAGGGCCCTGGTTTCACCGTCGATGACGCGTTTGCGTATCTCATCCTCCGGACGCACCGGCTTCTGCGATGGCACTTTCACCGGCGGGCGGCGAAAGCGGACCTCGATCTGACGCAGGAGCAGTTCGTGATGCTGAACAAACTCGCCCATCGCGACGGATGTACCCAGGGGGAACTCGTAAGCGCGACGTTCAACGATCGGGCGAACGTGTCACGCATCGTGTCGGGACTCAAGCGCAAGGGCTACCTGACCCGGCGAGACGATCCTGAAGACGGCCGGGTCGTGCGCGTCTTCATCACACACAAAGGCACGACCGTGATGCGAGAGATCGGGAAGCGGGTCCCAGCTACCAGAAAGAAGGTTTACAACGGGCTGTCTGATGAGGATTTCCAAGCCCTGAAACGGATCTGTGAAAAGATCGAATCGAACATTCTATCAGAAGCTGTATAAGCAGACCCTTAACCGTTTAGTTGCGTAGGCAACTAACTGACCTGGACGACGAAGTCGAACCCTGTCGATCCAAGGATGACTTCGGATAAGGCCGTGGGTCGGAGCCGGAGTAAGCATCTGATGAAGATCAGAAACTGGACAATACTGTTGGTACCTCTCTGCGCGTGCGGAAGCACCGTCGAGGTGCGAGTCACGGATTCCCCGCGTTCAATCTCGAGTCGCAAATACGGGACACTGAGGAAGGCGGTGGCCAACGGTGCCATCGAACAGGCGAAGGGTCTGGCCACGACGGATGAGGAGCGAACCCTCGTGGCAGCGTTCGATTCGGCAATGAGAGGAAACTGGTCTCGAGCCGAAGCGCACGTCCAGTCTCTGTCGACGGTGGATGTCGACGCGAAGACTCTACTTGCCCTCGCTTACAAGCATTCGAGTCGATGGGACGCTCTGGTCGATCTTCTGGAGGGCGACCCGTCGGTGCTGGGATCATCCCGGTCGGCGAACCTTGCGCTGGCCGGAGGATTCCGTGAGGCGGAACCCGAATCGATCGCGATTCCGGAAGATCCTGTTGTTGTTCCGATGGGCCGGATGTGGACGGGTCAGGCCGAGGTTGACGTCACCATTGCGGGGCGTTCCTACGCCTTTGTGATCGATACGGGGGCGGATCTGACCGTCCTGTCATCGGATGTCGCGGAGGCGTGCGAAGTTTTCGCGATCGGGGACTGGGTCGGATCGGCAGAGACCTCGACGAGCCAGACGGTGCAGATCCGGCCAGCCATCCTACCGGAGCTGAACATAGGTGCTCTGGTGGTGAAGAATCATCCCGTGGCGATCGTAGACCGTGAGGTTCTGACGTTCCGCCTTGCGGGGATTCCGTTGGCCGAAGTGCGAGGTATCTTGGGCTGGTCGTTGATCAGACGGCTCAGCGTCGAGATCGACTATGTGCAGAATCGCGTCGTCTTTGCGCGTAGTACCGGACGAAACGATGCGAGTCGCAATCTGTTTTGGCTGGGTTATCCGATGGTGCGTCTTCGAGGTCCGACCGGGGAGTCGCTCGTTTTCGGGCTGGATACGGGCGCACAGAAAACGACGCTCAAGCGACACGCGTTCGAGAAGATGAAGCTGCTATACCGAGTGAAGGAAGGCGTTTCCATCGGCGCAGGAGGCGGAGAGTCCGTCATTCAGCGGGAAGTTGCAAATCTATTGCTCCAGCTGGGTGATTACGATCTTTACTTCAAGGACATTCGCTCGAAGTCAGGCGTCAAGGCTGCGCAGATCGTTGAACCCGATGGCCGTCTGGGCATCGATATCGCCCGATCAGGAGGACTGAAGATCGACTATCCAGCCGGTCGGATCGATCTTATGTTTTGAGCGAGCCGTGAAACCCGATGAAGGCCCTTATCGTCCCCAATACGATGGTTTCGACTACTTTGACCAGGAAACGACCCATTCTGTCGGCGCGAATGCGACGACACTTGGACGATCTGGGATTCGAGTCCCCCATCCGATATCGCCTCTGGTGTCACCGCCAGGGGCTCGATTCGGGGCTCGACAAGGGCGACGATCAACTCGCGGACGAGATCGATCGAATTACGGCCCTTGGGCTCAACGATCCCTGCATCGTTTCTACCCATACACCTCATCGCGCGAGGCTGATCACCCAGATCTACAACGGTGACCTGGATGGTGTGCCGCTCACGGACCGTCTGACGCGCGTCAGAAACCAGTTCCATCTGCTCAGCGACAACTCAGATGACGCAAAGGCTTTTCACGAACTGGTTCTCAACCTCGAAAAATACAGCAGGCTGTTGACTGGACGGTTTGGGTTCCCTGGCGTCGGGGACGGGGAACACAACACGATAATCGGGGGACTGGGTCAGCTGGCCAGAAGTCATCGTGGCTGGATACGGCCGACGAGGCGTGGCGACCCACCAGCCAGAGCGTGCAGGGACAGTTCGGGGAACTCGCGAGATATCTGGTTGCAAAATATCACGTTGCGTCCTGTTTCGATTCAGTCTGGTTCAATGGCGGCGGAGATGACGTTCGGCGACAGCAGGCGTGGTACAGACACGTCGGTGGTGGTGGGAATCTGAGGACGGCACCCGACTTGCCGTGTAAAGTTTCCAAGAGGATGGCCCACATTCTCAGTCAAACCAACCGCCGGCGCCGTTTACTGCAGAGCATGCGATGGTGCCAGGCCGAGGCTCTGGGGGCCGAGTGGCGTTTAGCAGGATCGATCGCACGGTCGCAGATCGGTGATTCGTTCGAGAACGAGGATTTCTGGGTTACGGTCGTTCATTACTTCGTGAACAATCCGTTTCTGGAGAGGACCTATGTCGATCCCGTGATCGACTACATCCAGGCGCACAAGTTTTCGCCGACGCGGATCCCGCAGCCGGATGGGTCTACGGTTCTGGGGCCCCCGCTCCACCCCAATTTTTCGGTGAAGGGCCGGAGCGCAGGGAAGCTGCTGGCACTCGTGGACGATTGGCACGAGGATCTCGCCGACTTCGAAGAAGTGGTCGGGGAGTCGTGGGATCCGTCGGGCATCGGCACGTTCGAGTTGGAAGAAGTGGATGAGTCGACGGATGAGCGCCTTCGGTGGCGTGTGGTGGAACTGGGTTCGAGCCGTCTCCTCAGACACGAAGGCAAAGTGATGCACCACTGTGTGGGATCCTACGCGCGTCGATGCGTGACTGGTGAGAAGTCGATCTGGTCGCTTCGCGCCAGCGTGGACGATGACGACGCAGAGAAGCACATTTTGACGATCGCTGTCGACAACAAGAGGAAGCTCGTCACACAAGCGCGTGGGAAATACAACATGCAGCCTTTTGACAAGGCTCGGACGCGTCAGAATCAGCAGGACGCGGATCGACCCTATGTCCGATTGCTTCGCGAGTCAGCGCGTGTCCTGCGGATGTGGATGGACCGGGAGGGGCTGCGGCGCGGGAAATAGCCGGAGGACGGTTAGGGCATTGACCATTGACCGGTAACCATTGACAAAAGCAACGGCCGTGACAGAAGTGCGTGTCACGGCCGTTTTGGTATGCCAACGAGCCGGCCGGTTTTCTCGTTG
The DNA here is from genome assembly GCA_965198115.1 of Candidatus Latescibacterota bacterium. Classification (GTDB taxonomy): domain Bacteria; phylum Latescibacterota; class UBA2968; order UBA2968; family UBA2968; genus UBA6620. Next base: position 7,267,629 of record OZ240241.1, read on the forward strand.
CTGATGGTCGAGTGGGCCCGCATCATTGTGCCGGGAGGGTCTGGAATTGAGATTCTGCTTCGCCGGTTTCGGTCACGTTCACATTTACAGTCTTGTCGAAGAGGTTCAAGCACGTGACGACCTGACGCTCGTCGCAGCGTGTGAAGGCGACCCTGAACTGGCTGAGTGGGCGCGATCAAAGAACGTGATGATCAGTCACACGACGTTGACCGACGCGCTGGATGACGTTGTGTGTGACGTCGTGGCGATCGGCGCCCCGTTCGGGGTTCGGGGAAAGCTGGCCCTCGAAGCGCTTCGGGCGGGGAAGCATGTGATTGCGGACAAGCCGCTCTGCACGTCGCTCGAAGAGTTGTTCGAGATCGAGACACTCGTGCACGACCAGAATTTGCGTGTCGATTGCATGCTGACGATGCGCGATAGCCTGGAAATGGTGAGTCTGCGCGCCCATCTGTCCCGGGGTCGTATCGGAGAAGTCCAGGCGATTCAGTTTGGCGGGCAGCATCCGCTGAATGCCGACACCCGACCCCCGTGGTATTTCGAGCCCGGTATGCACGGCGGCACGATCACAGATATTTTCGTCCACGCCGCCGATGCGTTGCCGTGGGTCACAGGGCTCGACTGGGCTTCCTGTCTGTCAGCCCGATGCTGGAACGCAACGTGTCCCGAGACACCCCACTTTGAAGACGGTGCGCAGGTGATGCTGACCATGTCGAACGGTTGCGGAGTGATGGGGGATGTGTCCTATTTCATGCCATCGAAGGGTGGCTACTCGCTGCCCTACTACTGGCGGATGACGCTTTTCGGTCAAAATGGCATCGCGGAGGTGTCGGATGGGAGTCGATCGTTGACTGTGACGCACGAAGGTCGAGTCGTTCCACTGGAACCGGAAACGGGGAAAAGTGGGGGCTATCTGGACGGGTTCTTGAAGGATATCGGGAATGACTCGGTTGACGGCGATCTTACGACGGCTGGCGTGTTGCGTGCGATGCGTGTCGCCCTTTCGGTCCAGCAGGCGGCGGATACGGAACAACGTGACGTCTCTCTGGCGGCGAGCTGAGGGCGGCGTTGCGTAGCCTGGAAATCCTGCTGTTGATCGGGAATCTGCCGATCGCCCTGCGCTTCTTGTTCTATCGCCGGTCGTGGCCTTTCTGGTTCGATGCGGTGCCGCTGGTGACTTTTCTCGTTCTCCTGATCCACGCGAGTTCAGAGGGCGTTCGCTGGGCGATGTCTCCCGCTTACATCACGACGCTCCTTCTCTTTCTTTCCAGCATGTTGCCGATGGTTCGATCAGCACCCCTGCCGGAATCCGTTCGGTCGGTTCTGGGAGCGGGGAGCTGCGTCTGTCTGGCGATTTCGTTCGTTCTGTCGACGGCATTTCCTGTTTTTGCGGTTCCCTCGCCGGCCGGTGACTTTCGTGTGGGTGTGACGACTCATCTCTTGCCGGGCGACTCGGGGCGCAAGATTCTCATCCGCATCTGGTATCCGACCGACGAGTCCGGATCGTCTTCCTACCTGTCGGGCGCGATCGGCACTTCCTCTCGGGTCGTTGCCGGGCAATTGGGTGTGCCCGCCTTCCTCGTGCGTCACTTTGATCTGGTTCGTACGGCCAGCCGTGTCGATGCGGATCTTTCCGCGGTTCTTCCCCGGTATCCTGTTGTCCTCCACTCGCACGATGTGGCTCTGGGTTTTCCGGAGATGCACACGGCCCTCCTGCAGGACTTGGCGAGCCGGGGGTATCTGGTTGTCGGTGTCAATCACACGGGTATCGACACGGTCTTGAATGACGGTCTGATGTTGTCGAAGAACGAGTCGGCTCAGATGGTGGCGGATGCGGAACGGGTGCTCGATTGGCTGGAAGACCTGGCTCCGACGGATGCACAAGGCTGGCTGGCGGATCGAGTCGACCTGGGTCGTGTGGCCTACGTGGGACACGGCGCAGGGGGTGAGGCTGTCTACAGGGCGTGCGGCCAAAGCGTCAGTTTCAACGCGGGCGTGAGCATCGGGGCGAACCTGGTCGGACGTTCGCCCCTACCCAACAGACCGTTTTTATTTGTCGACCCTTCTGAGAAAGATTCGTCCAACGAAAACGATCCGTTCGCCGGGATGGTAGAGGCTGCCTTTGTCCTGCGGGTGGCGGACTCGGGGGCCTACATTTTTACGGATATCCCGTTCTGGTCACCGCTGATTCCGACGCGGATCGACGTGGGACCGATCGAGCCGGAGAGGGCGCACTCGATTCTGTCTACCTACGTCCACGCATTTCTGAACGTATCTCTCAACATGGGTGTCAACGAACCCTTGCTGGAAAGGCCGTCGTCCGAGTTTCCGGAAGTTTCGATTGTTGTACACGACGTGGAGGAGTAGGAAAGACGCGGCGATCTACGGAATCCGAGAGGCGATGTTTCGGAGATCCAATACGTCATCGATATCGATTCTGCACGGTTGAGTCTTAATGATGAAACACGAGCGGTCGGTGCTCGTGGACCTGGGTTTCCCGAGTCGTTTCGACGTCGTCGACGGATGCGTCACCGGGTCGAAGGACGATTTTACACGCTGTTCCTTCAGCGAGGTGATCGAAGGCCTCGAGGACGTTGTCGAAATCGACTTCGTGCGACACAAGAGGTCTGAGGTCGACGACGCCGCTTTCCAAAAGCCAGCGGGTCTTGTACCACGTATCCCAGATGCGTCTTCCGTTGATGGCGAAGACGGTGAGATTTTTGAAGATCATGTTCTCGCCGATGTCGACTTCGACGGGGTTTGACGGGATGCCGAACAGCGTGATGCGACCGCCGTTTCGTACGGTCGCAAAAGCGCTTGTAATGGCGCTGGATGCTCCGCTCATCTCGAGGACGATGTCGACTGGGTAGCCTTCGTTGGCGTCGCGGATAGCAGTTACAACGTCCGTAGCCACAGGGTCGAAGGTTTGCGTTGCACCCATCGTGACGGCCAGTTCCCGTCGGTAGGGTGTCGGATCGACGGCGAAGACGGCGCCTGCCCCCGATGCCCTTGCAATGCCGATGCTGAAAAGACCGATGGGGCCACAGCCGGAGACGGCTACCGTCTGTCCAGCCAGGTCGTGAGTGAGGGTCGCGAGAACAGCGTTGCCGAACGGTTCCTGGAGGGTGGCGATTTCGGGCGGGATCTTCGCTCGATCGTTTTGCCAGACGACGCTTTCGGGCACGACGACGTATTCGGCGAAGGCGCCGTCGCGATCGACGCCGAGGATCTGAGTCGACGGGCACATGTGGGCCTGTCCGGTTCGACATTGGTAGCAGTGACCACAGGTGACGTGACTTTCGGCGGAGACGAAGTCGCCGACGTGAGCCTGTTCGACCTGGGGACCGACTTGTGCGATCGTTCCAGCGAACTCGTGTCCGAGTGTGACGGGTGGATGGATCCTTTGCCGACTCCAGTCGTCCCATTTCCAGATGTGAAGATCGGTCCCACAGATACTGGCCGCCTCGACCTTGACGAGCACTTCGTGGGGGCCAGGCTCGGGTATGGGCAGCGTGACGACTTCGAGACCCGCGGCTGCGGTGGTCTTTCGGAGGGCGTGCATCGTATCGGACACGGCGGTCTCCAAGCTTAGATGTGATTGAATATATATAGTATATTAAACGTTGAGGGAAAGGTCCAGTTTCCATTGTGGACGGGTCGCCCTTCGCAGTTGACTCCACTCCTACGATGGGCTACTGTTTTGAAGTTTCTACTTAATTTTATTGAGATTACGTCGTTTTGAAGATGGAGTTGAGCGCTATTCCCCGAGCCGCCCTGGCTGCCTGTCTCCTCCTGTTTTCCTCGGCCCTGTTCGGCCAAACGAACGCGCGTCGCAGTGGCTTCTCGCTGCTGAACGAACCGGTTGGCGGGCGGGCCGCAGCAATGGGCGATGCGTTTTCGACGATCACTGGGGATCAGACCGCGCTCTACGCCAACCCGGCAGTGTCCGGCACGATGATGGGGAAGGATTTCGTTCTCTCCCATCACAGTTCGTTCGCCGACGTGCGACAATCCTACGCAGGTTGGGTCTACGGGAATGGCAAGCGCGGCATCGGTCTGAGCCTGGGGATTCATACGGCGGGGAGTTTCGATGCGAGAACAGGACCGACCGCTCAGCCGATCGGTCGCTTCCATCTGTTCGAGTTGAACGCGGGCCTGTCTTACGGCCAGCGCATTGCGGAAAGAGTTTATGTCGGATTCAGCGCCCACGCCCTTCACGAAGATCTGGCCTCGGCGCGGGCCTCCGGCTTCACGCTCGACCTCGGTTTTTTGTATCGACCCGATGTCGAAGGTCTGACGCTGGGTGCCGCAGTCAGGCACCTCGGGCGGATGGAGGCGCTCGATAGAGAGCGGGTTTCGCTGCCTCGGGAAATCCGCGCGGGAGCGAGCCTGGCCCGGGCTCGTTTCGTCCTTTCGGCCGAGGGCCGACTTCAACGGTTCGGGAACAATGGATTCCACGTGGGCGGCGAGTTCCTGCCGGTTCCGGCCCTCGCACTGCGAAGCGGATACGTGTCGGGCTTCGATGCCCGTGATTGGACGTTCGGGTTCGGTTTGAGGCGCGGCCATTGGCGGTTTGATTACGCTGTTGTTCCATCGAGCCTCGACCTGGGTCACTCCCATCGCGTTTCAGTGGGTATTCGGTAGCGTGACGGATCGACCCGACCCGGAAGTGACCCGGATCGGCACACCGGATGGTGATTACTTCGAGCGCAGGATCGATCCGCTGCCCCGGGTGGCTCCGTCGGGTTTGCAGATCGCGCTGTTCCTGCTGACGGTGTTGACGACGACCATGGCCGGTGCCCAGGTATCCCCCGAGTTTCAGTCGATCCCATCGGAAGAACTGAGCTGGGAGACTCTGTTCAGGCCCGACGTCCTGGTTCACGGTCTTCCGTTTTCCTTCTCCCTGATCGCGATTCTGGGTATCCACGAGATGGGTCACTTCGTGGCCTCTAGGGCGTGGCGGGTGCGGGCGACACTGCCGTATTTCATTCCGTTTCCGATGTCGATCATCGGAACGCTGGGTGCCGTCATGCGCATCCGGTCGCGTATCCCGAATCGTCGAGCTCTGATCGACATCGGTGCCGCCGGTCCGGTCGCGGGTTTCGTCGTTGCTGTAGGGGCGCTGGTCTACGGATTGGCCCACGCCCAGGTCGTGTCCGTCGCCGATTTCGCGGGTCAGGGCGCGATGGTTTTCGGCGACTCGCTGCTGACTGCCTGGCTCCAGAGTTGGATCGTCGGCCCCCTCCCTCCCGGGCACGATGTGATGCTGCATCCTGTAGGTTTCGCCGGGTGGCTGGGGCTGTTCGTGACGGTGTTGAATCTGCTGCCCGTCGGACAGTTCGACGGAGGGCACATCGTTTACGCGGTTTTGGGACGACATCATTATGTCGTGTCGCGTGCGACGGTGATCGGACTGATTGTTTTCTGGGCTGCGGGTCCCGGATACGCGTGGACGGGTTCCGATGTCCCGTGGTCTGACTGGATCACATCACGATGGCCCGGCTGGTTGGTATGGGCTGCCCTGGCTCTCTTCCTCGGAAGTCGTCATCCCCCGCCGGTCGATCCCCACACGACCCTCGATGCGTCCCGGAAGTTGCTGGGTGTGGTGTCACTGATCATTTTCATCCTTTGTTTCATTCCCCGACCGATCAGTTTTCTCGAGCCCTGACGGGTTCTCTCTTCTTCTCTTTCCCCGTTTCGGAGTGAGCGATGGCCCGACGACGCAGTCGTTCCGAACGGTCCAGTGCCATCTACAAGGGCAGACGCGGACGCGTACGGCGCCGAATGGCGAGAAGCCGCGGGGTCCCCGTTCTGCGCGTGTCGGCGGGTCTGATCGTGGCCGCCGGTCTGATGATGGTGTGGCTGTGGCGTGCTCCTCGACCATATCGTACACCCGATCCGGGACCCCCGCAGGCGACCACGCTGGCGAATACGTGGCGGGCCGGGCCGGGTGAGGTCGTCGCGTTCGCCGACACGATGGCGCGTCAGTCGGTGGAGACGCTGGCCGGTCTCGGTGTGCCACGGGACGCGATCGAGGTGAAGCAGCTGCAGCCGGCGCGGGGCAGCACGATGCGTTGGGAGGTGACATCGCGTGTGCCGGAGGACCTGCCGCTGGCGCTGTGCAACCTCTGGCTATCACGCACGGCCCGGCGTCTGGGCGGTGAGGTACTCGACGGTCGCGAGGACCTCCACGGAAGCCGCCTGTCGATGCTGGTCGGTTTGGAGGGCGATCGCACGACCCTCGTGACGCTGCGGCGGTCGCCGGCGATTCAGCGGACCGCAGGTCGCATCGCTCTGGTCATCGACGACTGCGGCTACCAGAGTCGCTCGCTGATCGGATCGTTTTGCGAAATTCCGTTTACCCTGACGTTCTCGATTTTTCCGGATGAGCGCGAGACGGCCTGGACGGCCGAAAGAGTGACGCGATCGGGTCACGGGGTGATGGTACACCTGCCCATGGAACCGAACGACTATCCCCGAAGGGATCCTGGACAGGGCGCGATTTTCGTGGAGTATCCCTACGATCGAATCAGGCAGATCACAAAGCACGCTATGACGACCGTGCCGCACGCCAGAGGAGTGAACAACCACATGGGTTCACGGGTGACGGAGGACAGGCGTGTCATCGGTTACGTGCTTGAGGAGGTGGAGCGTCAGGGCTTCTATTTTGTGGACAGTGTGACGAGCCCGACGTCGGTTGCCTACGATGTGTCGGTGGCCATGGGCATTCCGAGTGCGCGGAACGCGACGTTCGTCGACTTTGAGTTCGAACCGGATGCGATCGAGACGCGGCTCAGACAGTTGGCGATGCGAGCACGACAGACGGGTACGGCGATCGGGATTGCCCACGCGCGATCGGAAACGCAGGAAGTACTGGCCAGGGTCCTGCCCGAGTTAGCGGCGGAAGGATTCGAGTTCGTGACGGCGGCTGAAGCGGTTCGATGATGACAGCCGCGAAACGCTCGATATGCGTTTGGGCGGATGGACCTGTGATCGTGACCAGTGACAATTGACCAAACGGGGGAATAGTAGATCCCCGACCTGAGCGAATTCGAAATGGATCGGATTCGTCGTTCTGTTTATATTCTCGCCCGATCCGTAGCGGATCGGGCACAACTGTTTATGGATCAAGGAGTTCCGGAGGTTAAGATCGACGTCGACGGGTTCCGATTCGAGGTCATTGCCGAAGACCGTGAGACCAGCGCACGTGCTGGAGTCCTTCACACACCGCACGGCGAGGTGGAGACCCCGGTTTTTATGCCCGTCGGAACACAGGGGTCCGTCAAGACGCTCAGCCAGGAGGATCTGGAGGCTTTGGATGCGCGGATCATCCTGGGTAACACTTATCATCTTTATCTTCGCCCTGGGACGACCCTGATCGAAGAGGCCGGCGGCCTTCACGGATTCATCGGTTGGAATCGGGCGATTCTGACGGACAGCGGGGGCTTCCAGGTTCGTAGTTTGGCCGCACTCAACAAGGTGACTGAAGAGGGCGTGGTGTTTCAGTCGCATATCGATGGATCGCGTCATCTGTTCACATCGGAGAGTGTGGTCCGGACGCAGCATCTCCTGGGTCCCGATGTGATGATGATGTGGGACGAGTGCACGCCGTTTCCCTGCACGGAAGAGGAAGCACGGTTGTCGGGCGAGCGAACGCTGCGATGGGGAGCCGCGTGTTTGGATGCGTACGACGCCCTGGGCCGACGGAGTGCGGCGGGTCGTTCACAAGCCCTTTTCGGAATCGTTCAGGGAAGCATCTTCCCCGAACTTCGAGAACGATTCACCGAGGAAACCGTGGCGATGGACTTCCCTGGCTACGCTGTCGGTGGGACCTGTATCGGGGAGCGGAAGGCGGAGACGTGGCAGGCTGTGAAAACGGTTGTAGAGCGCCTGCCCAGATCGAAGCCCCGTTACATGATGGGGAGCGGTCCTCCCGAAGACCTGGTCGACGGCGTTTCACGTGGGATCGACATGTTCGACTGTGTCGTCCCAACGAGAAACGCGCGAAACAGCACCGTGTTCACACGCGAGGGACGGTTGAACATCCGCGGGGCCGTGTTCAAGGACGATCTGTCACCCCTGGACGAGACCTGTCCGATGATATCGCGCTACTCGCGAGCCTACATCCGACACCTTCTCCACGCAGGAGAGGTGCTGGGTCTTCGTCTGGCCACCCTTTGCAGCGTCCACTACTTTTTGGAGTTGATGCAAAACATGAGACAGGCCATCATCGATCAAACGTTCGGCGAGTGGCTTGTCGCGTTCAGAGCGGGTCCGTACGGCGCTACGATAGAAACGCCGACCGAGTCCGCATAGGAGGATACGATTGTTCTGGGTGACTGAAGCGTTCGCGATGTCGGGCCAGCAGAACCAGGCTGAGGGCGGAAACATGTTCATGAACATGCTTCCCTTCCTGCTGATGTTTGTAGTCATGTATTTTCTGTTGATTCGACCGCAGTACAAAAAACAGAAAGATCAACAGTCGATGATCGATGCTCTCAAGAAGGGAGACAAGGTGGTGACCAACGGGGGGATCCACGGTACGATTGTCGGTGTGAAGGAGAAGGACAGCATTCTCGTGGTTCAGGTGGCCAAAGATGTTCGTATCGAAGTCTCACGCGGTGCCATTTCCCGGGTGACGGACAAGAAGGGCAACTGAGCCCTTTGAAGGTCGTGTTCATGGGCACGCCCGATTTTGCGGTGCCTTCGCTCGAGGCGATCGCAGGGTCGGACCACGACGTCGCCGCGGTCGTGACACGTCCTGACACCGCCAGGGGCCGCGGACAGAAACGGTCTCCACCGGAGGTCAAGGTGGCTGCGGAAGCGTTGGAGATTCCAACTCTGCAACCGGAGAGGCTCCGTGATGAAACGTTCGTAGACTCGCTGAAGGAGATCCGCGCCGACCTTTTCGTCGTTGTCGCTTTCGTGATTTTGCCGAAGATGGTGCTTGCCCTGCCGCGGCTGGGATCGATCAACCTTCATCCATCGCTGTTGCCGAAGTATCGGGGAGCAGCGCCCATCAATTGGGCTGTGATCAACGGCGAGCGAGAGACGGGCATCACGACGTTCAAACTTTCGTCCAGAGTCGATGCAGGAGACCTGCTGATACAGGAACGCGTGTCGATCGGGCCCGAGGAAACGGCAGGGGAGCTTTACGAGCGGTTGAAAATGAAGGGGGCGTCCGCCGTTGTGGAGACCCTGGATGGCCTGGCCGAAGGTCGTCTCGAAGGTTATCCCCAGTCGGATGACGAGGCCACGCCTGCGCCCAAGCTGACTAAAGAGACCGGTCGAATCGATTGGAAACAGACAGCCGACCGGATTCGTAATCTGGTGCGTGGAACCAATCCCTTCCCGGGCGCGTTCACGACGTGGAACGACGCAACGATCAAGATCCACAAGGTCGGCACCGAGAGTGGGGAAGGCCCGCCCGGCAGAGTGCTTTCCGCTGACGACCGGACGGGAATCTTTATCGGCGCGGGTGAGGGTGTTGTGCGTCTGGAAGAGGTTCAGCCACAAGGCAAGCGACGAATGGATGGGCCGGCCTTCGTGCGTGGCTACCGGGTGGACGCCGGTCACTCATTCGGTTAGGCTTTTAACGATATGACAGCCCCGGGTGTGCCCGGGATTTCGTTCGGTGAGATGTCAGGAGGTAAGGATCATGTTTCCGTTCATGTTTTTCGATCCGACGATGATTCTGCTGATCCCGGGTCTGATTCTGGCCGGGTGGGCACAGTTGAAGGTCAAGGGCACTTTTAGAAAGTATGATGAGTATTCCGCACGGTCCGGCTATTCGGCCGACCATATCGCCCGTGACATTTTAAACAAGGGTGGGCTGGACGTCGAAATCGATCGTGTCCGCGGAGATCTTTCTGACTATTACGATCCACGAAGCCGCGAACTCTATCTGTCGGATTCGGTTTACGGCAACAACTCGCTTTCCGCGATCGGTGTGGCCGCTCACGAAGCGGGACACGCGTTCCAACACGCGCAGGGCTACTTTCCGCTCTCGCTGCGGTCGAACCTGGTGCCGGTGGCGAACTTCGGGTCGACGCTCGGGATGCCGATGTTCTTTATCGGTTGGTTCGCGGGGTGGCAGCCTCTGGTCGAAATCGGCATTCTGTTCTTTTCGTTCGCGGTTCTGTTCGGGCTGGTGACGTTGCCCGTCGAATTCAACGCGAGCAATCGAGCGATCGCGATCCTGACCGATGGCGGTTACCTGACAGCCGAAGAGATTCCGGCCGCCCGGAAGGTGCTGAACGCGGCCGCCTGGACCTACGTCGCTTCGGCGTTGATGGCGGTGCTGTCGCTGATCCGATTGCTTGTGATTTCAGGCGTGTTGGGTGGCCGAGACGACTAGCAAAGTCGTGGGCGGTCGGCAGTTGGCGGTGGGCAGAGATACGGCTTCGCCTGCGTGGTTATAGGCGACCCGCGATGGATGTTACTGGGAGGGTGGTATGTACGATGTGGTGACGTTCGGGGAGGCAATGATTCGGTTGTCGTCGCCCGAATATCGAAGACTCGAAAACACGGACCGGCTGGATGTACAAATCGGGGGTGGCGAATACAATGTAGCCGTTGCGTGTGCGCATCTCGGACTGAGCACGGCCTGGGTTTCGCGGCTGGTCGACAACTGGACAGGGTGGATCATTCGTAATAAGGGTCGCGAGCACGGTGTGGATATGTCGAACATCGTCTGGGTGCCGTTCGACGGCGTGGGCCTGGAGCGCAACGGTTTCTACCACGTTGAGGTCGGCGTGGGGCCGCGGGCGAGCGCCGTGACCTACGATCGGGGTCATTCGGCGATTTCGAGGGTCGAGCCGGGGATGGTGGACTGGAAGACGATCTTCAATGGGACGAAGTGGTTTCACGTCAGCGGGATTTCACCCGCACTGTCCGAGGGCGCCGCTGCCACGACCCTCGAGGCACTCAAGGCGGCGAGTGCGGCCGGCGTGACGACGAGTTTCGACCTGAATTTCCGCTCGAAACTGTGGTCGGCAGAAGAGGCACAGAAGACGATTGCCCAGTTCATTCCGCACGTGAAGGTTCTGATCGGGAACGAAGAAGATTTCGAAAAAACCCTCGGGCTGAAGGCGGAGGGCACGTCCGAATCTTTCGATTCGCTCGATCCCGAGAGTTACAAGAACGTCGCGCGATCGGCTGTTGAAACCTACCCGAACGTCGAGTACGTGGGCACGACGCTGCGCGTCGCGAAAACCGGCCTTTTGAACGACTGGCGAACGCTACTCTATGACGGGAGTGATTTCTATCTATCACGGATCTACGAAGACCTGGAGATGGTGGATCGTGTGGGCGGCGGAGACAGCTTCTCGGCCGGCTTGATCGACGGTCTGTTGTCTGGCAGGAACCCGCAGGACGCGATCGATTTTGCGGGCGGCTATTCCGCGCTGGCACATACGTTCCCCGGCGACGTGAACTGGGCAACACGCGAAGAGGCGGAGAGCGCGATGAAGGGGGGAGGGGCGAGGATTCGCCGTTGAGCTGGCAAATCCTACGGTGGACGGTAGACGGTGGACCCCTCGCGTGCTCGGGGCAGGCTCCAAAGACAGCTTCGCCCCTTATCAACGTACATTGGCGTAGGAGCGGATCGCGATCCGCCCGGCACTCGGTCACCTAGCTGTCTCGGGCACAACCCGATGATGTTTGACATGACGCATATGGAATGACACAATGCCTGGAGGTTTACTCCAGGCATTGTCTTTATTGGGAGGACGCGAGATGGCAGGTGTCGTCGATGAGATCAAGGCGTGTGGGGTGGTGGCTGTCCTTCGTGCGGATTCACCGAACGAGCTGATGGATGTGTCCAAAGCCCTGCGGGACGGCGGTGTGGTGGCGATCGAGGTGACGATGACGGTTCCAGGGGCGCTGAAGGTGATCGAGGAGGCATCGGCCAAGATGACGGATACGATCGTCGGCGTGGGCTCCGTGTTGGACACGGAGACGGCCCGGGCGGCGATTCTGGCCGGCGCCGAATACGTGGTGTGCCCCACGCTGAACGTGGACGTGATCGAGATGGCGAAACGCTACGGAAAGGCGGTCATGCCGGCCGGTTTTACGCCGACCGAGATCTTGACAGCGTGGCAAGCAGGTGCCGATGTGGTGAAGGTGTTTCCAGCCTCGGTGGGGGGCCCGTCGTATTTCAAGGATATCAAGGGTCCCCTGCCACAAGTGGAGCTCATGCCGACGGGGGGTGTCGATATCAATACCACGCCGGAGTTCATCAAAAACGGGGCGTGTGCGGTGGGCGCGGGCAGCGCGATGGTGGATAGGCAGGCCGTGGCCGACAAGAACTGGGCAAGGCTGACGGAGACGGCAAAGGCGTTTGTGGATGCTGTTGCCAGCGCGAGGAGCTGAAAAACCAAGGCTTACGACTGAGAACACCCCTCGACTTCGCTCGGGACAGGCTCCGGACACGGAGGGATTGAGGAACCCTGGGTTCGAGGCGCTATTCGCCGCGAAACCTGAGAGTAGCCTCTGAACTCCGGTGAAAGCGATACATGCCTTGGGCTGAGGCGTTGATGAGAACTGCTGCCACGCCTGCTCTCCTCCTCGCCCAGTCGTTACTTTGGATACAACCATGAGCTCCAGCCTCACCATAGGCGTTGACCTCGGCGGCACGAATACCCGTGCGGGGCTCGTAACGGAAGAGGGCGAGATTCTTGGGCGCGGGCGGAAGCCGACGCCGGTGGCCGATGGGGCGGAGGCCGTTGTCGCCACGATTGTTGAGTGCGCACGGGAGGCGGCGGCTGACGGGGGTGTGTCGTTGGATGACATCGAGGGCATCGGCGTGGGCTCGCCGGGACCTCTCGATCCTTATGAGGGTGTGATCATCTCGCCGGAGAACATGCCGTGCATGCACGGTGTGCCGTTGCGAGAAAAGTTGGAAACGGATTTGTCGAGACCGGTTCGCGTGGATAACGACGCGAACATGGCGGCGTTCGGTGAGCAGTGGTTGGGTGCGGGGCGTGACGTCGACCACTTTCTTTGTGTGACGCTGGGTACCGGCGTGGGGGGTGGTTGGGTCAGCGACGGGCACCTGATGCGCGGCTTCAACGGAAACGCGGCCGAGGTCGGGCACGTTACAGTGGATCACGCGGGTCCGAGGTGTATCTGTAACAACTACGGCTGTCTCGAGATGTATGCAGCGGCGACGGCGATGGTCCGCCGGACGGTCGAGCGTATCGAAGAGACGCAGCCGGATACAGTGCTGAAAGTAGGTGGATTGTCGACGCGCGCGATTTTCGACGCGGCGGAGGCCGGTGACGCGTTTGCTCAGGGGATGTTCGAGGAGACGGGCACGTTTCTCGGCATCGGTATCGTGACGCTGGTGAACGTGACGAACGTCGAGATGGTGGCCCTCGCCGGCGGTCTGGCGGCAGCGGGCGATCGGATCTTCGAGCCAACGCGGCGGGCCTTCATGGATCGGGGGACGGTTGGAGTTCGCGAACACGTTCACATCGTTTCCGCAGGGCTCGGAGACGACGCGGGTCTGCTGGGAGCTGCGCGCTTGGTGAAGGCATGAACCATCCTTCGACTACGCTCAGGACAGGCTTCGACTCCAAGACGCCAATAAGACTTTGGGGTAGGAGCGGCCTCTGGCCGCGATCCCAGCAGTGAGGCTATCTGTTCTATCAGTCGGTCTACTCGTTTCTTCAACTGCTTTCTCCCAAGAGGCACAACCAGACTCCACTCAGCAGGTTGTTCCAAAGTCACCCAGCGGTGCCGCGTTGCGAAGTCTCGCACTGCCCGCCTGGGGGCAGTTCTACAACGAGAAGAAGATCAAGGGTTCTATTCTGGCCGCGGCGGAAGTGGGTTCCGTCGTGGCCTATTTCGTCCGGCGAGATCAGTTGAATGACAAGTTCGTGCCGCCCGGTGCGAGAGGGTCTCGGAACGAGTTCGTGTTTGTCATAGCTGGCGTGATCTTCTACAACGTCGTGGATGCGTTCGTCGATGCGCATCTGGATGTGGTGGATTGGGGTGAGCTATCTGTCGGAGAGACAACACGTGGGGACCCGAGGCTCTTAGTGTCGTTTAAATTCTAGTGGAACCACGGAGCAAACCGACCACACAGCGGCGAGTGAGAGATCACGCGTCGCTTTTACTTTGCTCTTCGGGAGTCTGAAGCACAGGCGGAGGTGGGGCGATGATGTTGATGTCGCGGTCATCGATGGGATGGTGGAAAACGACCCGGTGAGCGTGGAGGTGATATCCGACGTCACCTGGCAGGGGTGCGCGTTCCCCATCGACGAGAGGGGTGGGGAGGCCACCGGCGACATAGAGCGGATCACCGACGAGTGGGTGGCCCAGGGCGGCGGCGTGAATACGGATCTGGTGAGGACGGCCCGTAGTGATCTGGATTTCGACGAGCGTGTGGCCTGCTTCACGATCGACGTGGAGACGGTGCCCTTCGCTGTGTGAAACCTTTCCATCGGATGTTGCGGCGTAGAGCTGTCCGATCGGGGCGTAGTCCACGGGGCCGATGGGTGTGTCGATTTCGAATGTGTCAGGGACATCGGTGCCTCGTAGCAGCGCCCTGTAGAGTTTGGTGATTCGGCGTTCGACAAAGGTCTCTGTCATGAGTCGGAGTGCTTCCCGGGACCGTGCGAAGAGGACGATTCCGGACGTTCCACGACCGATCCGATGGAGCGGCGAGGGGGCGATTTCGCCATCGTATCGATCTCTGACGACTGTGAGCAGTGTGTGCTGGAGGTGGTGGCCGCTCGGGAGGACGGGTAAGCCGCTCGGTTTATCGACAGCGAGGAGATGGGCGTCCTCGAAGAGTGTTGCGAATGCTAGGGGCGTCTCGGGTTCGTGCCACGGGTCCCGGAGATAGGTGAGCGTATCCCCACGTTGGAGTATGGCTTTGGAATGAGATGGTTCCCCGTTTAAACGGACGAACCCGTTCTGTATCCGCGCAAGCCATTCGGTCTCGGAAGAGTGAGTGTAGCGACGGGTGTAGAAATCGAGGAGGGTCTCGCCCTCTCCGTCGGTGTCGATCCGATTGGTGTAGGTGTATCCCGTGTTTTCCATGTCGTCGAATCGGTGACGATTGCGGTAGCGTCTGTCGCCGGAGAGATGACAGCTAGGAGGCAACACAGCCTACGAAGGGGCTGGCCTCGTGATGGCTCTCGTGGCAAGGGAATTGCGAATGTGACAGGACTCCGCGCAAGTCCTGTCGGGAAGTTCGCTACCCTCCACGAGAGGAGCAACGATCAACTGCATCCCGCGCATCCTGTTCGGGCTTCTGGTTGCCTGCCACACATCGGCGGCCGTTCACTCAGCGGGCGAATTCTCGCCAACGGGCGCCCGGGCAGGTGGCATGGGTGATACGTTTACGGCCATTGCCACCGGCGCTGAGTCCTACGGATGGAACCCCGCGGGGGTCGCGTGGTCGAGAAGCTTCGAAGGTTCCTTTGGATACGGTCGTCCCTATGGGCTGGCTTCGCTGGAAACTCTGAACGCGTCCGTGGCTTTCGGAAGACGACGATACGGGATCGGTGCGTCGGTCGTCGGGTTTGGCGATGTCGCGTATCGAGAAACGACGATGGCGATCTCTCTCGCCGGCCGTCCCAGACGCGGCCTCGTCGGTGTTGGGATCGGAGGGCGATGGATCACGATGGGTGGTACCGGACTTCGGCCGAGGGGACGTGGAATGATTGACATCGGGTTGCGTATTGCCGGGGATGATTGGGCGGTCGCCGCCGTAGGATGGAATGCGACCGGCCATCGGGTCGACATTCTGAGCCAGGGCAGTACGTTTGGCCTTGTGCTGCGTGTGACTCCACGAGTCGTGATTGGGTTCGACATTCGGAAGGAAGTGGGTATCAGAACGGGTGCGTCCACCGGGGTCGAGGTCACACTCAGACGACGTTTCGTCATCCGGACAGGATGGGGCGGCTACCCGGAGCGGTTGGGAGTGGGAATGGGGATCGTGACCGATCACGTTCAGATCGATGTCTCTTTTTCGATGCATTCGATTTTGGGTCACTCACATCGGCTGTCCTTGGCCGTTCGTTAGGGTCGATTTATTGACACTGTCTGGCCCCGCTTCTATCTTTGAAATCCCTTCCCAATTTCCCACGATCGCTTGTAGGATCTATGCTTCGAACCATCGGGCGAGAAGTCGTCCTGTTCATCGCGTGCGCCGTGTTTATGGGTGCGGTCGGGCTCATTCTGCTGGACAGCTGGTTGATGCCCGAGTACGTCCGCAAAGGGCAGCAAATCGAGGTACCCGACGTCGTCGACCGCACACCCGAGCAGGCTCGGCGGCTCCTCGCACGGAAGGGTCTTCGCCTCAAACTGCGTGAACCCCGCTGGGATACCGATATTCCCAGGGGTCACATCATCGCGCAGCATCCCTCTGCAAACGAGCGCGTGAAGCAGGGTCGCACCGTGTTGGCGGTTCCGAGCAAGGGGCGGCGTAGTTTCACCGTTCCGGACCTCGCTCGAAAAACGCTGAGGCAAGCCGGTCTGCTTGCCCAACAGGCTGGGCTCGCGGTGGGCGAAATTCACGATGAACCCTCTCACGATATTGCAGAAGGTTCCGTGATCCGACACGAACCTCCTCCTGGTGCTCGAGTCGCCGGTGGCACCGAGGTCATTCTGTTCGTGAGCGACGGACCTCCAGGCGAGATTATCCAAATGACGAACCTGATTGGCATCCCGATCAGAGAAGCCCGTCGAGAGATCGAGAAGCTCGGTCTGCAGATCGGGAAGATTCGTTACGAGTTCACGACGGCTTATGCTCCAAACATCGTGATTCGTCAGGTCCCGGCGGATACGATGGAAGTGCGTCAGGGTTCGCGCGTCGAGTTGGTGATCAGTAAACTTTAACCAACGAACAGCAACACGAAGTCACGAAGACGCGGAGGAAAGCCGAACCAGGAGTCTTACTCCGGAGCTAGGGAGTGGACTCCAGCCCCCGTCTTTCTTCGTGACTTCGCGCCTTTGTGTTGGTTTTCCGGAGATTTGGAATGATCAAGATTGCGCCGTCGTTTCTCTCAGCTGATTTCGGGAATCTAGAATCTGAGATCCGGAAGGTCGAGGAGGCGGGGGTCGAGTACATCCATTTGGATGTGATGGATGCGCATTTTGTGCCGAATCTCACGTTCGGACCTTTCATCGTAGAGGCGATTCGGAAGCGGACGGAGCTGGTGCTGGACGTCCATCTGATGATCACGGATCCCGAGACGTATCTTCAGCCGTTCGCGGACAGCGGGGCGGACATCTTCACGATCCACGCTGAGATCGAGGATGATTTCGTCGTGTTGCTTCCGAAGATTCGGGCAGCCGGGATGAAGTCGGGGGTTTCGATCAAACCTGCGACGGGAGCGGATGTCCTGGTTCCGCATCTCGACCAGATCGACCTTGCCCTCGTGATGTCTGTCGAGCCTGGGTTTGGTGGACAGTCGTTCATGCCGGAGGTCCTACCAAAGGCGACGGCCCTTCAGAAGGCGATTATGGAGAAGGGTCTGGAGACGGAGATCGAAATTGACGGGGGAATCGGACCGCAAAATGCGGCGGATGCGGTCAAGGCAGGCGTTCGGGTCTTGGTGGCTGGGTCCTCGACATTTCGGGACGGAAAAGTTGCGGAGAATGTAGCGGCATTGAGAGCCGCTGCCGAGGCAGGTCTTTGATGCCACTGTTAAATTAAGTCATTGATAATTAGGAAATTGAAACAAGGTAATCAGTCCGTCGTGACCTTCAGGATGCGGCGGATTCGTCTTGCGTGGAATTAACCCTTCTTATATGTTTTACAGTCTGTCGCAAAATGTGCTGCTACAACGGGTAAGGCTATGTTCGATCAGCTGACCGACAAGCTTGAAGGCGTTTTCAAGAAGCTCCGTGGCCAGGGCAAGCTGACGGAAGCCAACATCGACGAAGCACTGCGAGAAGTACGGCGGGCGCTCCTCGAGGCCGACGTCAACTACAAGGTTGCGCGGGACTTCATTAAGCGTGTGAAGGAGCGTGCGGTCGGTCAGGATGTGCTGAAGAGCATTGCGGCAGGGCAGCAGGTCGTCAAGGTGGTTCACGACGAAATGGTCGTTCTTCTGGGGGGTCGGCAGTCTCCCCTTGATCTCACGGGATCGCCGCCGCTCGTGATCCTGATGGTCGGTCTCCAGGGTTCGGGAAAGACCACCACGGCAAGCAAGCTGGCTCTACAGTTGAAGGGCAAGGGAAGGACGCCGTTGCTGGTGGCTGCGGACGTGTATCGCCCGGCCGCAATCGATCAGCTCGAGGTGTTGGGCGAATCGATCGACGTCGGGGTCTACCGGGCGCCGGACGGAACCGATCCGGCTGATATTGCGAAGGGTGGGCTCGAGCTGGCAAAAGCCACCGGGCTCGACACGGTGATCATCGATACGGCAGGCCGTCTGCACGTCGATGACGACCGGATGGATGAAGTCGAGCGCATTCGCGACGCGGTTGCCCCGAAGGAGATTTTGTTCGTCGCGGACGGGGCGACGGGTCAGGATGCGGTGACGGCTGCAAGCGCCTTTTACGAACGGCTCGCCTTCACGGGTGTCGTCCTCACTCGATTGGACAGCGATACCCGCGGAGGTGCCGCGCTGTCGATCCGTGAGGTGACGGGTGTGCCGATCAAGTTCATTGGCGTGAGTGAAAAGCCCGACGGACTGGAGGCCTTCCACCCCGATCGGCTCGCGTCGCGCATTCTGGGGATGGGTGACATCGTCACCCTGGTCGAAAAGGCGCAGGATGCGGTGGACGAAACGCAGGCTCGCGAGATGCAGAAGAAGCTGCGGACGGCGTCGTTCACGTTCGACGATTTTCTCGAGCAGATGGAGCAGGTCAAGCAGATGGGACCGCTCGACCAATTGGTGGACATGATTCCGGGCGCCGGCAAGGCGCTCAAGGGAATGCAGCTCGAGGAGGACGCCTTCGTGGGCGTCGAAGCCATCATTCGCTCGATGACGCTCGAAGAACGAGGCAAGCCCCAGATCTTGAACGGCAGTCGCCGGCGACGGATCGCGAAGGGCAGTGGAACGACGGTGCAGGACGTCAACCGTTTGATCAAGCAGTTCACGATGATGCAGAAGATGATGAAACGCATGGCCCGTCCGGGTAAGGGCGGAAAGTTGGCCATGCCGATGTTCGGGTAAACCAAAAGCAACACGAAGGCGCGAAGGCACGAAGGAAGGCGGGGGCAGAACTAGGAAATCTGGTCAGTTCCGTGGTCTCCTCGAACCTTCTTGCTCCCAACCTCCGTGTTCTCCGTGTCCTCAGTGGTTAGCTTTGTTT
This sequence comes from Candidatus Latescibacterota bacterium, assembly GCA_965198115.1. GTDB lineage: Bacteria > Latescibacterota > UBA2968 > UBA2968 > UBA2968 > UBA6620. The sequence continues at coordinate 7,286,904 of OZ240241.1, forward strand.
TTTGGAGGAGTTGATGGTCAAGATTCGTCTAATGCGTCTCGGCAGTCGTCATAACCCGTTCTATCGGGTGGTGGTGATGGACACACGGGCTCCCCAGAAGAGCCGGTTCATTGAGAATCTGGGATATTACGACCCAACGAAGAATCCACAGCTCATCGAGCTCAAGGAAGAACGGGTCGCCCATTGGTTGGGGTGTGGTGCGCAGCCCACGGATACGGCCAGGAGCCTGTTCCGAAAGCGGGGTATCCTGCGTCGGATTCACGAAGCGCGTACAGGAACGAGCTCCGCAGAGGGCGATGGTGATGGCGAAGGCTCGGAGGCCGAGTCGTCGGAATCCTGACGGGGATCGTGGACGACGCGATGGTCGCTGTTGGAAAGTTGCAGAAGACACGCGGCATAAGCGGGGAGATTTTCTGTCATCCGCTGACGGATTACGTCGAGCGGTTCGCAGAGCTCGAAACCGTCACACTCGAGCTTCCGAATGGACGGTACGTCGAAGCGAACGTCGAGTCCTCCCGTGTCTACGGAAACAAGCTCGCGATCAAGTTCGAGGGAATGAACACGCCGCAGGCCGTCGAATCCTATCGAGGCGCGCTCGTTCTGGTTCCGAAGGATGAGACGTTCGAGCTTCCGGACGACACGTTTTACGTGTTCGAACTCGTTGGGATGACGGTTGAGACGGCGAGAGGCGAGCAAGTCGGTACGATTAAGGATGTGCTGTCGATTCCTGGCAATGATGTCTATGTCGTCGACCGGGACGGAGAGGAACTTTTGCTCCCGGCTGCCCGGGATCTTCTGAAGGTGGATCGAGTCGCGAAGAAGATCACCGTAGAGAACCTTGAAGGACTACTAGGAAAGTAGGAAATCCAGCAATTAGGGAATTGGACTGCTTCCCGACCGCACTCTTGGGCAACGGGAAGCGCATTACGCCGTCGCACTGAGCCCCTCGACTCCGCTCGGGACAGGCTCCGTCGAAGTGTCGGCCCTCGCATGACCCGCTTGATGCGTCGTCCTGTTGATGCGTTTCGATATCATTACAATTTTCCCGGATCTGATTCGCGATGCGATGTCACACAGCATACCGGGACGCGCGATGGAGGCTGGTCTAGTCGAGTTCCACGCGCACGATCTTCGCGACCACACCGACGACCGACATAAAACAGTCGACGATACGCCCTACGGTGGGGGTGCGGGGATGATCTTCAAGCCCGAGCCTATGGCGAGGGCGATCGAGGGTGTGCGGGGTGGAGACGTCGAGACGCCGTTAATTTATCTGACGGCCGATGGGGACCGATTCGATCAGGCTATGGCCAATCAGTTCTCGTTGAAACCTCGCCTGATCCTGCTGTGTGGCCATTACCGTGGTATCGACGATCGGATCCGCGCACAATATGTGACGCACGAAGTCTCGGTCGGTGATTATGTGCTGAGCGGCGGCGAGTTCCCGGCGCTGGTGCTGATGGATGCGGTCACGAGACTGATCCCGGGTGTGATCGGTGACGCCGAGTCGGCGTTGGACGATTCATTCCAGAACGGATTGCTCGATTGTCCGTGGTACACACGTCCCCGTGAGTTTGCGGGGATGGCCGTGCCGGATGTGCTGCTGGAGGGAGATCACAAGAAGATCGAGGCGTGGCGGCACGAGGAAGCACTTCGACGGACACGAGAGCGGCGACCGGACCTGTTGGAAGAAGAAAAGAAGGAAAAGTAGAGAAGAACCTCTATTTCCCTTTGCGTGTAAGCCAGGAGAAGAAACGATGGATGCGATTCTGGAAGCTGTAGGAGCCGCTCAAAAGAAAGAGGTGCCCGACTTCGGTGCGGGTGACACCGTGCGCGTGCATCAACGCGTGATCGAAGGCGAAAAGGAACGCATCCAGATTTTCGAGGGTGTCGTGATTCAGCGACGCGGTGTGGGAATGAGTGAGACGTTCACCGTCCGGAAGATTTCGGCGGGGGGGGTCGGCGTGGAGCGCATCTATCCCGTGAATTCTCCTCGGATCGCGAGAATCGAATGTCCTCGCCGTGGGAAGGTCCGGCGCTCTCGGATCAGTTACCTTCGTGACCGTCGAGGACGCGCAGCCAGGATTCAGGAGCAGAGGTAGCGAGGCCGGAGGCCTCGCTGTTGGCCGTGAACCGTTATCCGTTGTCCGTGAAGACGGCCAACGTTTGGCAATGACTCTTGGTATTTTATGGCGAATCGGCGGCGAGAGAGAGCACGCAGGACGGGAAGCGGCCGGGGCCGCGAGCAATCGGGCATCGAGGTGCTGCCGCTGCCGTATGACCGGCGGAACCTGATCGTCTTTCTCGCCGGGCTGGCTGTGATTGCCGTGGGTTACTTCTGCATGGCCCAGCCACCGGTCGATGGTTTTTTGTCGCTGACCCTCGCACCAATCCTTCTCGTGATCGGCTATTGCGGCTTGATTCCCGTAGCGCTGCTGTTGAAGAAAAAGAATGAAGAGCCTGTGGAAGGAAATCCGGCCCCGGACCAGTAGATGGATTCTAGATCTTCCGGCTAACGGCCAACGGTTCTCGGCTAACGGTTTCTCAAGGGCGATTAGCAATGTCTTTTTCGCTGTTGAAATTGGACAGCGGCATGTGATGGTTTCAGGCGGCTGCAGGGCGTCCTTCAACGTTCCCGTCGAGGGCGGCATCGTGCGTCTGAAGGGCGACCACAAGCTTGGTCATCTGGCGGTAGCCCTTGAGTCGCCGGAAGCCCCGTTCGGCTTCCAAGGCACCGGCGGCGCTCCAGCGCAGGATCATGCGGCCGCTCTTCCATCGCTTGACGCGGCCTGAGAGTTGGCGCAACTGTCCGATCAGGTTTTCGATGACGTTCGTGCTCGAAAGGGTGCGCTCCAGGGAAGATCCACCGAGGCCCAGGCGTTTGACCGTCAGCAGATCCTCGAGCCCTTCGCGGAGCGAGGCGGCCGCACCGGGGTGCTGCTCGTCCAGGCTCCTCGCCAGATTCTTCAGCATACGCTCGGCTAGTTCAGGATCTTCGGCTTTGAACGCGTCTTTCAGGGCGCGCTTCACCGACCCCCGCTTGCCCTCCGGCAGCGCGTCCAACACGTTCCGCTTCTTATGCTCCTGGCATCGCTGGATGAGCGCGCGTCTTCCGAGGACCGACCGCACAGCCCTGTAAAGGGCCTTGCCGCCGTCGATCACCACGAGGATAGCCCGGTCGGTGGGGAGGCCCCGCTCTACAAGGTCCTCCAGCAGGGCCGTGCAGGTGGCCTTGTTCTCCGTCGCCCCTTCCCAGAGTCCGAGCACGTGCTTCTGGCCTTGGCCGTCAATGCCCACCCCCGCCACAATGACGTGATCGCCGGCATAGTGGACGCCGTCGAGCATCAGCACTTTCAGGCCCAGCTCGGACAGATCGCGCTCCATCAGCGTGGCCAGTTTCCTGGCTGTCCCACGGACGAACCGGCCACTTACCGCGCTCCGACTGGTTCCACGGCCCACAAGGACCTCAGGCACCTCCTCCAGAGAGCGCCGGTACTTGCGCGTCGACACCCCGACCAGCATCTGTTCGATCGCACGCGCCTCAAGCGGGTCCCTGGCCGACCACGATTCCCAGCTCGGCAGCGACACCTCTTCCCCCGAGGTCGTCCGCACCCGAGGCCGCTTCACCTTGACCAGCCGCCCACCCAGTACCAGGGAGCTGGGCACATGCCCGCCCCGGTGAGCCTGTCGCTCTTCCGTGTGCCGATAACGAGGCCCGCACACCTGCGTCCGCTCCGACTCAAGCACCTCAATGACGTGCGACAACCCGGACACCAGAACCGTGTCCTACAGACTCTCTCGAACGAACGCACCAAGCGCCTGACTCAGTCCCGACTTGACGTTTCCCTGTTGCCGACTTGCTTTCTTACTGACATTCTTACCCATGGTGGTAGCTCCTCTTTGATGTGAACTACTTCCCACCCGAATCATGGGATTCGGGCGGAGGAGCCGCCACCCAATTTCAACAATCTAGGAGACTTCGCCGGGCGATTAGCTCAGCTGGTTAGAGCGCCTGCCTTACAAGCAGGAAGTCACTGGTTCGAGTCCGGTATCGCCCACCAAAACCCCCGTAGAAGCTGAGACGCTCTACGGGGTTAATTTTGCCCAATTATAAAGGTTTATCCACCTAAGCCAAGCACAGATCTCTTGCTCACGACTAACCAATTGGCTACAATAAGGTATACACATTAGCACCCATTGATACTTCAGAAAACCCATCTATACGTGTTGTTTAGGGTTACATAGAGGGTTACAGAGGGATTTCAAGATGGCTTCCGTCCATAAATTCCCCGCCAGGAACAACTGGCGAGTGTCCTATTATTTGAAGCTCAATGGTAAGTCAGTAAAGAAGGCCAAGTATGCAAAGCTCAAGGCAGAAGCCAATGCCCTCAAGACTCAAGTTGAGAGATTGGAGGCCGCAGCCCGGACGGGCCTGGCTGTAGAAGCTGACATTCAGGAGTGGATTGAGAGGGGCTGGATAAAGAAGGAAGAAGCCGGCACCGTCTTCAGAGGATATCTGGAAACTGCAAAGAGAAACTCAAGAGCCACCCTCCAGAAGACGGGCTATCAAGAAATCCTGCGAGCCTATGAGGACTATGCAGCAGATGTGGGTAAAGGTGGAGTAGGAAGGAAGTCTTACAAGAACCACATAAGTCTTGCCGGGCAGGTATTGGAGTGGCTCGGAACCCATCATCCAAATCTCAGGGAGCTCACCACGCATGATGTGTCAAATTATTTAGCCCAGCTCAGGAGGAACTACTCGGATTGGAGTGTTTATCACTACCACACCAAACTCAGACTCTTGCTCGACCAGGCCATTAGACTCGGAATGCTTTCTGAGAACCCGGCACGGCAAGTTAAGATTCGCCAGCCAAGGAAGTCCAAGGAGCGTAGGGTCCTCACCGAAGAAGAAGCAAAATACATCCTAGACGCTTCCTTGAACTATCGGACGAGAATAAGTGGCAGCCTGCCCACAGTAGTCAGACTTGGGCTCTACGCGGGACTGAGGGATGAAGAAATGTGCTGGCTCAGATGGGATGCAATCGATCGGAGGGGTGGAATAATCGACATCCACAGATCCGCTTGCGAGGAAACAGGCGAGACTTGGGTGCCCAAAGATAGCGAAGCCCGTCGGTTAGATATCAAGCTGAGCTTTGTCGACTATCTTCAAGAGGAATGTAAACGGCAGGAGGATGAGGGAATGCTCGGGCCGTTCGTGATGCCTGGTGGGGATTCGAGGAGAAAGGGCTACCGGAAGAGGCCGCTTTCCCAAGCTGCACCGCAAAAGGCCTTTTCACTGATGATCCGTGCGGAGAAAATCGATCCAGAAATTAGGCTCTATCCGGGTTTCTCAACGGTGAAACTATAGAATGACAAGGTCATAGATCGTTCCCTACGCTTGGTTGTGTGTGTAGGACAATCAAAGCGAAGGGGGTGCGACCTATGACCGGGAGCAGATTACTATCGAAACTGCTGAGATTCAAGGGGTTCCGTGTTGTCAGCTGGTGGTTTGAGGGGAGAAGCTGCTTCGTCATCGCCGTAAAGCCCCATAAGAATGGTTGTTGTTGTCCGGAGTGCGGCCGTCGAGGTAAAATCGTCCGCACAATGCCCCATCCGCGTCGGTGGCGTGACATTCCGGTGTGCGGGTGGAGGGTCTGGCTTCTCTACCATCCTCGGGAGATTCGGTGTCCTACCCACGGTCGTGTGGTCGAGGAGATTCCGTGGGCGGAGCGGTTGCGCTACTGCCAGACCATGACGCAGAAGGCGGCGTCCGAGTTACTGCGCATCTCTGCCTCGACGCTGTCGGATCTCCTTCACCGATCCATCACGCGGCTTCGTGAAGGTCATCGTATCCGAGGGCTCAAAACCATCGGGATCGACGAGATCTCCTACGCCAAGCGTCACAGGTACGCCACGCTCGTTTACGATCTGGACCGCTCCTGCGTGGTGTGGGTTGGCCGCGGCAGGGCGCGTAAAACGATCGATCGGTTCTTCACAGAGGCTCTCAGTCCCTACCGGAGATCCAAGATCGAGTGGGCCTGCTGCGACATGAGCGAAGCTTACATCGGAGCCATCCAGGAACACTGTCCGAATGCCAAGCTGGTCCTCGATCGCTTTCACATCGTCAAGGCTCTCAATGCCGCCGTTGACGAGGTCCGTAAGGACCAGTGGCGTAAAGCTGCCCCGGATGAGCGCAAAGCCATGAAGGGCCTCCGATGGCTCCTCTACCGGCACTCAGCGACACGCTCCAGAGGGGATACTCGGACACTCAAAGCACTGGAGAAGGCGAACTACCGAATCTATAGAGCCTGGAGACTCAAGGACGAGTTCGAGCAGTTCTGGGAATACAAAGCGCCCTGGGCTGCCGAACGCTTCCTGAAATGCTGGACGACGTCCGCACTCAGAAGTCGACTTGAACCCCTGCGAAAGTTCGTCAGGACCCTGCGACAGCACTTCTTCGGCGTCCTCGCATTCGTGAACACGCGTCTTACCAACGCCATCGCCGAAGGCCTCAACCGAATCGTCCAAATCGTCAAGAACCGAGCCAGCGGATTCCGCACACTCGACGCATTCAACGATATGATCTTCCTTACCGTCGGAGACATAAACATCCCTGAGCAGATTCCGAAGAGGTTCCGCACACTCTAACCGCGCCCCCATGCCAGGAACCACGGCACCTTCACCCACTCATCTCGTTGAGAGATCCGGATATAGCCAGAAATTACCGTCTACTCTCTCAGACACACATACGCGACGATGGCCCTCCGCAACGGCGTAGACCCTACAACGCTCCAGAAGCGGATGGGCCACGCCAGCCTAAACACGACGATGCAGTATCTCCACTACATCGAACCCGAGCAGCATCCAATGGATAGGCTTCCGTATTGACGCTGGCTTTTGCGGCAGCCAGTTGAGTGTTGCCGTCCCATCGACCTATAGTAATCCAAGCTGACTTAAATTCGGTCAGCTACACTCCTTCATCGCCTCCCATTCCAGCCGCAGCACATCCTTCAGCCGGTAACGGATTGTCTTCTTCCCCAGCCTGTAAGCCGGCAGATACAGACCCCGCGGATTCTCGCCCCTATGTAGTTCGTTGAGCTGCCTCTTTGTGATCCCAAGACGAGCCATCACCTGCTCGGGAGCCAAGAGTCTCTCGCCGTCGAGGAGGGCGTTTCCTTCCTCCTTCATGTACTCATCGAGTTTTGGTCTTGAATTTGGCATCACGATTTCGGTCTGTGGATGTCGCGTTGCATGTCTTTCCGGTTAGCTGGGCCGTTTCAGTTGCTTGATCATCCTAAGAATGCCGCGAAGCCCCTGAGCTATCACTCCCAGGTCCGCATCGTTGAGATCCTTTGGTAGGTTGCCCAAAGTCTTCAGAAGCCTCACGTACCGCTTATCACTCGATAACCAATCGACGACATCCAGCATCTCCTTGTCTTCTGTCATCCGGGAGACCAATCCTCTTAGCTGCTTCGTCTCTTCCTTCCTGTCTGCCGCCAAGTGGGCTGTGATGGCATCGAGCGAAATCCCTCTCTCTCTTGCTTCCGCAAAGTGTTTAGTGCCAATGCTGACGATTGTCTCGATCATCTCGGCTTTGCGAGCATCGGACCATGCTGCCTTCTGAACCTGACTGCAATATCGGCGGGTGACGCCAGCGATACGGTCAGAATAGCCACCTGACTCTTCGGGGGGCCAATCCAGCAAATCGGCGTCCAGAGCTATCAGTAGGTTGTTCTCAGTCAGGTTTATCTTTCTCCCTTCGGGATCTGGGTAAATCCCGTCAAGCCAACGCGCCGTGACCGATCGTTTACGACTCTCCAGCAGCTCCTCGAACTCCGTCCTGAACCGTGCCGTAATCCCCTCATTGACGATGTCTTCTGGCGTAGTCTCCAGCGCGCTCGCAATCCGCTCCAAGGTTCTCCATTCAAGGTTGGTGGCGTTTTCCCATACAGAGACTTGCTTCGGTGTCACTCTTAGCCTCTTGGCCAAGGCTGCCTGCGAGGAGGCAAGACCAGACCGCTCCCTTGCCTTCCTTACTCGATCGCCGATCGTCGTTCTTTCTTTCATGTAGGTATATCCCTATACTCAATAGGAGTGAATTTATTTCTTAAATTTACGGTACTATTTAGGTATATCAAGGTCAGTATGACCCGTGGAGGCTCTATGCGCTCCCGAAGCCCCGTATCAGCAGTTGTTGACGACATCACTGATGAAAAGCATGCGTCACATTGCCCAATTGATGAGGTAGTGGCTCTCGCGACGCTTCGCTCCTTGCGGAGGTCGGTAACTTGATCTGCGAGGTATCCCGCAGTCTGGACCGGGCTCAAGGATCGGTCTTGACGTCCTCTGGGTTCGGAACCTCGTCGAGGTCCTCGAAAACCCGCACAGAAGGGCAAAGTTAAGCCCGCTCAGAGCCCATAATCAAACCACCCCGAACGTCTCACACTACGAACATCGCACCCAGAAAGGGGTCTACACGCATCGACGTGAGAGAGGGATCTACGTCTCGGGACCGATTTCGGACGGCGGGAAGATCAAGGACCGAGAGGCTATGCAGAAGCACGTGGATAGAGCGTGTCCGGCGTCAACTATTCTTTTCAGCGACAACTATAATTCCCGTTGGTTTCTTTGATCAGTCGAGTTCTTCAATGGTCTACCTTTCATCTGGCTACCTCCACCTGTGGTGTGGGTATCTGGCCGAAGAAGTCGACAGTTTGTGTTTTGGGAGTGGAGGATTGCATTGAAAAAGAAACTACCAAGACCACCGAATGGTGTGCGAGAAGCCAAAGAGCAGGCCCTGAGGATCGACGTGCGCCAGCTGGAGGCAAAGGGTAAAGGCCCAGCCGAGATTGCCCAAGAGCTTGGTCAGTCAGAGAAGATCATCGAAGAAGTGATCCAGCGTCTGAGGACACAGTCGATCTACACGAACCAGGATCTTCGCGTGGAGAACGTCCTCGCCTCATACTTGCAGAGACTCCAAGTGATCGATTCTGCGACTTGGCGGGCGATTGAGGAGGCCGAGGATGTGTGGCAACAGAGGGCACTTCTGCTCGACCTGCGGACCTCGCTCCACAAGAGTCTGAAGGAAATGACGGGCGCGATTAAGGATTTGCTGCCCCCCGCAGAGCCAGAGCAGCCGAGTTTCTTCGACGTGGATGTCTCGAAGCTTCCAGACGATGAAAAGATGGATGCGTATGGAAGGGCACTCAGAAGGGCAGTTGATTCTGAGAAAGCTCGCGTCGAACCGGATGATCAGAAGGAGGGAAAGTGATGGACTTAGGCGCGAGGCTGCGGCGTGAGCCATTCCTACGGAAGCTCAACGATGCGTATCTGTGAGATAGCATCGAGGAGTTCGAGGCGATGTTGGGACGTAAGGATTCCGATCTCCCTCGTTCCTATTCGTTCTGGGTCGGAAACGAAGGTCCTCTCAGGCATCGCGTGCGAGGACCTGATGAACCTGATCCTCGCGTCTGGGATCTGTCTTGGCCTGCCAGATGACTGGGCGAGAGAAGATGCAGGAGGGATGAGGGTGACCATCACAGACGTCTGTTTCACCGGCGACGAGGACTTGTCGTATTCGATCTATGTCGCAGAGCGCGAGATCTTGACGGGTCTGTCGAAGCTCGATGTGCAACAGATCATCCTGATGATCGCAACCATACTTCGACTCAAGGATTCCTGGCAGCAGCGACGGAGCACCGGCGTGAGGGTCACCGTCGAGGAAGATCCTTACAACTACTGATGGTGCCCCTGGACAAACTGCGACTGAGGACGGACCTGCATCGATACACACGAGACCCGAATGGCTCGCCCCGTTTTGCCCACCAAAAACACCAACCTGGCGATCGTTGAGGATGAGGCGCCCCTTGACTACTGAAACTGACTTTGCCGATCCCGTCAGGCTCCATAGTTACCGGTATCGAATGGGGAAGAACGAGGACGGAACGCTTCGGCTGTTCACAGCCTATCGATGCAGAGAGGGGCTGGTCTACGATGTGTGTGCACACTCGGCAGAGGAGTTGTCAGCTTGCGTCCCGCCGAAGGCAGGGAAGAGATTGCTCAGGAAGCATCCAGTCGACTTCAAGGTCAGCCAGATGGCAAGCGACGCAATGGTGCTCGTCTTTGACCGCCGGAACCTGGGCAAGCTGGCAGGTTCTCTGCGGTTGCGCAAGAGACGCAGAGCGTCAACGGGAGAACGTGCGAGGCTTTGCAGGATGACTATGAAGTACTCGCCGTTCTTAAACGGTCCGAACGCGTGCAGGGCATAGGGGCTGAGAGGAATGACGCAGCGACCGGAAGAGCCAGTGTTCCACGATGAGTGGATGCCAGTCCTGCTTTGCGACTGGCTGCCTGACACGACACTCGGTATGGCCGTCAGGATGCTGCGGAAGAAGTGGGGGATAACGGGTGGTCCCGACGATCTGAGCAGGATTACGCGGGAATGGGACCACGGTAAACGCAGGATTCTTCTAAGCGGATTAGCGGGCGATCTGTTTCAGCCGGGGCTTGACGGCGGATTCACCCACATTGTTCTGAGAGCGATGATGGACTACAGCCGTCCGGCCTACTTCTGCGCTACCCGATTTCCTGATAGGGTCGCTCAACTCAGAATTCTGTCGTGGCTCCCCCGCCACATCTGGTTGGGCCCTCACGTCACGAGCCACGAGGTGCTGGAACGGCTTGGACTACGTGCCCAAGCTCTTCCGCGAACTCTCCGTGGCGCAGGCCGATGGCAGTCTCACTCGCTTGCTCAGAAAACTGGCACGAGCCGATCTCCTCGTCATCGACGACTGGGGCCTCTCACCCCTCCCGATCAGTATCGACTGTTCCTCGAGATCCTTGATGACCGCCAGGGCACCGGTGCCACCTTCATCACCAGTCAATACCCGGTCAACACCTGGCACGAACTTGCCGGCGATCCCACCGTGGGCGACGCCATCCTCGACCGACTCGTCCACAACGCACACAAGCTCGAACTCAAAGGTGACTCGCTCCGAAAGAAGGGAGGCAAAACATGAAAAACATCCCAAGACGAAACGGGGAACACAGGTTAAGACCGCTGAGCGCAAAATCACCATGCCCGTCACCCCCGATATACGAACAGCCCATCCACAGGGGGCTCGTTGCCTCCTCGCCTACATTCTGACACAGCAACAGGGCACCCTCGATCCCGATGCTGCCACCCCTCATACACCTACGGAGGCTATCACCCGCCATACTGACAGACTCGGCTAAAAACACCGGGGCAAGACACACCGATTTCCACCTCAAAACTTGACCCAAAGTTACCACTCTCACATCATCACAAACACCAGCGTCGCTTCGCTCCGATCAGTGGCAACTTTGAACCGAAAAGGGTGGAAACTTTCACCGAAATCCGCACTCTCCTTGGGCTCTGAGTTTCGAAGATTGCGAACTAAAAACGCTCGGTCTCATCAATCCCTCAAGACAAAAAGCCCGAACGCCAGGAAAGGGTCGTCTTGGGGACCCCAAACCTGAAATCCGGGCGCGGGATAAACCGATCCTCGTTACCCTAAATCACAGACATGTCGATCGACTCCTCAGATCCGATGATCTTGATGTTCGTTACTATTCCTCTTTGAGATCGATGGTGCCAAATGACGGAGCTTTGATCAGATCAAGGACCTCGTTACCATTGAAATCCCTGACTCTCACAGTGTCGTCCGAATGATCTGCTGTGCGAGGCTTGCCGTTCTGCCTTACTACTCGCAGATCTACTGCACCGTCCTCCGGAGCACTTATCTGAAGAGCGAAAATGGAAAGGGTGAATACGATGGCCAGCATTCCACCGACCATCGCTCCAGCAGCGATGTAGAAAGTGGACAGAGCATCGCCCGAGACTTCAAACCAACGCGGAAGAATCAGTCCGATGAGGACAGCAGTACCGAGAATGGCCGTTACACGCGAGCGGAGCTTGCGGAGACCCCACGAAAGGTTCACCACAACGAACTTGCGAGACCACTGAAGGTAGGGTAGAATCTTTAGGGCGCTTACGATAGTTCTAAGCTCAGTAGTGATTTTCTTGAGGAAGGCCTTGATCGACGGGCGGCGCAAGACCCGCTCTTCTATCTCTTCCCACCAATACGCCAAGTAGTCTCGCACGCCTAACCCCGAGTACCTTCACATAGCCCTTGGTTATTCCTGATCCCCCTACCCCTCCAACTCCTCTGCGATTGCGGTGAACTGCTCAAGCGCAGTCTGGAGGTCGTCGGCATTCTCTTGCCCGATGATTCCATCAACATCGGTACGTCACCCGGCGCGGTCCTGTATTCGCGGCTCCACATCCTTCAGCGTATCGAAAATCCCTTCGATCACACTCTCTTTCCCCGCGAACAATCCGTCCGGACCCCCGTCGTGCAGATTGCTGAACGGAGCCTCGTACAGAGTGGCCGCTTCCATCACACCCCGAGCGGTAAGCTGATCGATCACCATCTCGATGAAACGAATCTGTGGTGCTGTCAGGCTCCTATCGTGGAGAAATGAGGCGAATACCTCGTTCGCTGCGGCTCTGTCCATACCAACCAGACTACGTACGAAGTGCGCCAAAGACGGAGCACCGCTGCGAACAAGCAACCCCGAGAGTAAGGCATCGCCGTCGTCCTCACCGATCTCCTTGAGTGTTGCTTCCAATCCTTCGAGATCGGTTGCAGTGAGAGGCTGGTTCGTTCGAAGTCGATGGATCACGATGTGATCGAGATGGTCGCGCAGGTAGTCTTCTACTTTCCTCTGATACTGCGGCCCCGTCATCTTTGGAATGTAAAGCGCTTCCTCCTCCCGCACGCTCAGGACTTCATCCATAAAGTCGGTGTAGACGATCTTGCGGTGCTTCTTATCAATGAATGGCACCAATCCACGAACCCGTAGCCGCAGGTCCTCCAGCGTCGTCACGTCGATCCCGTCCCAAAACGTGGTCTCCTGAATGTTGGCGAGATAGGCTGCCTCTGCCGCAACCGCAGGAATAGCCGTTTTCTCCTCCAGCATCATCGTGATCTCAATGACCCGCTGACGACGGTTCTCGAACGCAGTCTGGTCGTTCTCGGCCAAGGCAAGCTGCATCCGCAAGGCTGTAAGATCGAAGAGGCGGCATTCGATGTCGTCGGCCTCGATCTGGCTCGGTAGGTTTGCTATGTCACGATGCAACGTTTCCCGATCCGCTTCGTTCAGCGATTCCCACGTTCCCCGCTGCTGGAAATGCTCTACAGCCTCCAGATGTCCCCGTACGATGAAGTTATCCCGGTTCATCGCCGCGACCTCGGTGTACAAACCGTCGGTGAGAGAACCCTTCAGCGTGGCGTCGGGGTCCAACTCCGGAGTCTCGTGAACGTGTCCGAGCAGCTTGACCCGGGCTTGGAAAAGGCGCGTACCGATCGGAGTCGAGTCGTTGGCCTCGATGCCGTCCGGGTTCTCACGGAAAAAGTCGAAATTGAAACAGAAGTCGAAGACGCGGAAATCCTGCTTATCCTCTCCGGGTCCGAGGAGATCGGGGCACAGACGCGTGCCTCGACCGATCATCTGCCAAAACTTGATCTTCGAGTACACAGGCTTGAAGAATACCAGATTGACAACCTCGGGCACGTCGATGCCGGTGTCGAGCATGTCAACCGAGATCGCGATGTGTGGTGCTTTGTCCTTCTGTGAAAAGTCGTCGATCAAGCTCTGCGGATATTTCGCATAGTGGTCGATCACGCGGGCGAAATGACCCGCGTACTCCGGGTAGTGATGGTTGAAACGCTCCTCTATGAATTTCGCATGATCGTGGTTTCGGGCGAAGACGATCGTTTTGCCGAGACGATCACCTGCATCCACCCGGTGACCGTTTTCCATCAGATGTTGCAGCACCTTGTCCACCGTGTCTTTGTTGAAGAGCCAGCTATTGATCGCTGCGGAGTTGACACGGTCCGGGAGAGGATCGTCTGCGTCATCACCCCAATCGATGCTCTCCCACTCGTCCTTCTCTTCCTCACTGAGCGAGTCGTAGACGATTCCCTCTCGGGGAAAACGCAGATCGACTTGTTCCACCCGGGGCGGCACAAGGAAGCCATCGATGACCGCCGTTTCTAACTCATACGTGTCCGTTGGAACTCCGGGCTCCAAGTCGAACAGTTCGTAGGTGTTTCGATCCACCTGCTCCCGAGGCGTCGCCGTCAAGCCGACCAGCAGCGAGTCGAAATACCTGAAAATCTCGCGGTATCTCTGATAGACGGATCGGTGAGCCTCATCGATGATCACGAGATCGAAGTGACCCACGCCGAATCGTGCCTCGTTGCCCTTAGTCTCGTCGATCAGACCCATCATCGTGGGATAGGGTGTCCTCAGCGATATTCAGGGCGGTTCTCCTTTCTCGTCCAGAATGATTGGGGACCATGTTCTGTGTCTGGGGGATGCCAACAACATCCCCCAGATTCTTATATCTTAAAATATAAACAATAGGTTAGAACCAATCAAGAAGAAAACTCATAATAACATATTGTTTTATATATAGTTATGGCCATTATGGCATAGGGCTTGTAGTAGGGGTGGGGGAACTGCTGCCGCGACCGGTCCGCGCCAGACGGTCATGCTCGAGTATCCGGGTCCCGAAGACAGGAAACTTCGAGGCGCACTCTTCCTACCCTTACACCACCAACCTGGCGACCAATGCTCAACAGTGATTGAGGTATACTACGGGGCCATGCAGTCAGGTTATGTGAATGCGTTTGGAACCCATAACTCTGTGTGGCTCACAGCCTGTGGATACGGGATCTTCCTTCCTGATCTGCCCCGCCTTGGGTGTGGCCCTGCTGATGCAATTTCATCCCTTGTTGAGGCTGCAGCGGACGCAGTTGTGGAACAGGGATACGCCGATCCTGATGCACTGGGCCTGATCGGTGGGAGCCTCGGTGGTTACTCAGTGAACTGCACCATTACCCGGAGCACCAGGTTCAAGGCTGCTGTCGCAGTCGCGTCCTACAGCGATCTGGTGTCTTTCTCCCTGACTCTGTCAGGAAACGCCGTTACGTTGGCTTGAGACGTACCCAATGGATCTGGGAGGGCCGCCTTGGGAGATTCCAGGTCAATACCTCGAAAATTCGCCCGTCACGCGACATTGAGATGACGTTACGACCCCTCTGCTCCTACTTCACGGTACAGCAGACAAAGCCGTACCAATCCACCAAGCTGAGGAGATCTATGCCGGCTTGTTGCGGCTTGGGAAGACCGCGTCTCTCGTTCAGTATCACGGCGAAGGACATTCACCCCTTGAATGGTCGGAAGACAACAAGAGGGACTACCGGGAGCGAATCTCTGGATGGTTTGATCGGTTCCTTAGATGAAGTCGGCGGTGCGACAAAAGAGGTAAAGGATCATGTTTCGTAGCTATGTGAACATGGCGGTGCGTAGCCTGCTCCGTCATCCGGGTTACACCGGGATCAATATCCTGGGTTTATCGATGGGGATCGGCTGCTGTCTGCTGTTTCTGATGTTCGTGCAGCACGAGCTGTCGTACGACAGTTTCCACCAGAGGGCCGACCGAATTTATCGGGTTGTGGACCGTCTGGAATGGCAGAACGGAGAAGTAGACTACCTGAGTATGCAGCCGGTGGAGTTTGCCAATGAGGCACCGAAGCAGGTTGCGGGGATCGAGGCGGCATCAGGGTTCATCAAGACGTCAACAGGGGTGCGACACGAAGAGCGCGAGTTCGAGACAGCTGTGGGTCTGGTGCACGCAGATTTCCTCAACATCTTCTCCTTCGAGCTGCTAGCCGGTGAGCGCGAATCCGCCATCGGCGACCCATTGTCGGTCGTGATCGACGGGGATCTGGCAACACGCTTGTACGGGCTCCATCAGAAGGAATATCAAGAAGCGATTGGGAAGACACTGACCCTGGATGACGTCAGCGAGCGTGTGTTCACGGTGACCGGAGTAATGACGCCAGTCCCCCGAAACTCAAGCCTTCACTTTGAAGCGCTTGCGTCGATCGATCACCACAAGGGTTTCTCGATCAACAGAGACATCAGCGGCGCCGCTTCCACCTATGTCCTGTTGCGGGAGGGAACAAGCGCCTCGCTGGCCGAGTCGACTTTGGCGCCACTTCTTGAGTCCCTCCTTGCCCAGAGAATCGAGATCATGAGGACTTTCTCTGTCTGGGTTTTGGATAGATTCAGTCTCGAGCTCCAGCCTCTCCATGAGGTGTACCTGAACAAGATCGGAACGTGGAACTCCTATGAAAAGGAAGGCAGCGAGCTGGGGGCGCAGACGCTGGGCGGGATCGCATTGTTCGTTCTGTCTATTGGGTGTGTCAACTTTACCACGCTGGCAATTGCCCGAGCCTCGAGCCGAGTCCGAGAAGTCGGCATCCGGAAGATGCTTGGAGCAGGTCGCGGCCGAATCCGACGGCAGATGTGGGGAGAGGCAGTCATGCTGTGCTGCATCTCCCTTTGCGTCGGTGTCGTGTTCGCGGAGCTGGCTCTGCCAGCGTTCGAGGGCATTGTAAGACGCGATCTGTCTCTGCAGGACATTCCTATCTGGATTCAAGGATGGGGGTTGCTTGGCGTTTTGGTGCTGAGTGCCGGAATCGCTGGCTACCCAGCGATGCAGCTTTCGCGGGTAGAGCCAGCTGTCTCGGCGAAGGGGAAGTCGGGTTTGGGTACGCGAACTCGGGCTATCGGCGCGCTCGTGATTCTCCAATTCGCATTGACTTCTGGTTTGATGGTCAGCGTCATACTGATGCGCGAGCAGCTGGCCTATGTGCTTACAAAAGACCTTGGATTTCAAAAGGAAGAGATCGCTGTTTTACCGACAGGGTCGGATTCGATCGGAGTTCGATACAAGATTTCGGTTCTGGCAAATCCGCTCGTCCAGGCTGCTACACTGAGCGATCGGGCGTTCACTGACGGTTGGAACACGAGGCAGATTGATCACCCGGACCGGACGCCAGGTAGTCACCTTGAGGTGAGGATCATCCGAGGGGATGCGGACTACCTCAAGACCTTGGGGATACGTCAGCTTACTGGACGGAACTTTCGGACAGAGGAGGTTGCAGGAGTATCAAACGTTGTGCTGGTGAACGAGACGCTTGCGAGAGCCTTCGGGGAAAGAGGTCCGATTGGCGAGCAACTGGCTGGCCTCAAGATCGATGAGCGAGTAAACGAACCCGAGGTAATCGGAGTGATAGCTGATTATCACGTGAGTTCACTGCACTCCGTCATTCCGCCGACGGTGCTGCATCTGGGCCGGTACATGAATCGTGCGAAGCTGATCGCGCGGCTCGATCCAGCTAGGACGGAGGAAGCTCTCGCTCACATGAAGGAGACGTGGGACAAGGTCGTGGCCGAGAGGCCGTTCAACATCAGCTGGCTGGATGACAGACTGCGGAGCCAGTATCAGGATGAGCAACGGTGGGGGACGATCACGCGCTACGCGCTGGCGTTTGCGATCCTGATTTCCTGTCTTGGAATGATAGGGATGTCAGCGCTATCGAGCGATGAGCGCCGGAGAGAAGTAGCGGTGCGGAAGGTGCTCCGGGCGACCGTTCAGCAGGTGGTGTCCCTGCTCAATCGTGATTTCGTAAAGCTCGTTTTTGTGGCTAATATTCTCGCAGCGCTCCCTGCGTACTACGTGATGAGTCGTTGGCTCGATACCTTTGCCTATCGCGTCAACATAGGCTGGGAGTTATTCGGAATCGTTGCAGTGGTTTCACTGGGGATTGCTGTGGCTGCGATTAGTGTGCAGACAGTAACAGCTGCCTTGGCAGACCCCGTTGTTGGCCTAAGACAAGAATGACTGAGAATCCCACCTGAGCGATATCCCTAGGAGCCTGTCGGAGTACCAGCCGGAGGAAGATTTCGTATTGTAGAAGTGCGATCAAGGTTCCGACTCTGAATTGGAGGTTTCCGTTGAGCACTTCTACTGGGTTTCGTGTCTACAATCCGGCTCAGTTGATGTTGCTGCCTCCGGATCTCCGGAGTTGGCTTCCCAAGGGTCATCCGACCTACTTCATTCTGGATATCGTCGGACAACTTGATTTGTCCGCGATCTACGAGACCTACGATGGGTCTCAAGGTGGCCAGCCACCGTATGATCCCCGGATGATGGTGAGCCTACTGCTGTATGGTTACTGCGAAGGCATCAGGAGCTCCCGCAAGATCGAGAGCCTTCAGCGCCCCTCCGGGGGGCTGTTCGGAAACCAGCCGCCCACCCAGTACCAGGGAGCTGGGCACATGCCCGCCCCGGTGAGCCTGTCGCTCTTCCGTGTGCCGATAACGAGGCCCGCACACCTGCGTCCGCTCCGACTCAAGCACCTCAATGACGTGCGCCAACCCGGACACCAGATCGGATAGGCGCAGTAGTCAAGGTCGCATTTGCTTCAGCCCGCGCCCCTGTTCGCACCGACCCCCAAGGCCGCCCGGCGCGTCCTGGAGTTTTTCACCGCCCAGATCAACAACGACCACACCCGCCGGGCCTACCTGAACGCCTCGCGGCGCTTCGCCGCCTGGTGCGACGCCCGTGGCAAGTGGGACACATGGAGGTGGGACAACTCAGGCCCGCGCCAAGGCCGAGGGGATGACGCAGACAGATTTGCTGATTAACCTAATACTGACACATCAGGTGTAGGTGTAGGAATCCACCAAGACGGTAGGAAAGGAACTCGGCCCCCGGTCGAACGATCGGCGGCCTTTTCAGTCGGTACACGCTGCACTTCATTGGCGTGAGGAATTCATCACGCAGGATCTCACCGGGATGCACCAGCGGCAGCTGCCGCCCCGACACCACGTCTGAGAAATCAACCGCTCCTCGGTCCATCTCCTCAATGGTAGTCAACGATCTCGACCTCCCATGCTTCACCATCGCGCCACGCGAAACAGATACGCCATCGTTCGTTGACGCGAATGCTGTCGTGCCCGCGGCGGTCGCCCTTCAACGCCTCAAGCCGATTACCGGGCGGTGCTCTCAGATCATCCAGTCGGCCGGCGGCCTCGAGAAGGGCGATCTGCTCCTGCAGCGCGGTGAGCATCCCCTCCACATCAAGCCGCCGTCTCATCTGCGATCTGCCTAAGAGCCCCGCAGACGCGTGTCCGATTTTTCGTTCTCATCGTTCGCAATCCCGGCGATGACCTCGATGCGATCCCGGCGGTGCGTGAGCGGAATATCGGACAAGTCAACCCGAAATTCAGCCTTGCACCGGGCCTTCTCGGCCAGAAATGCATCATCTTTGAGCCAATTGTAAATTTTGGAACGCGTTACACCCATATTCCAACGCCATTTTTTTCGTGTTCTGGCCCGAGATCTCAAGCCTGGCGCACACATTGGGCGCACTCGATGTGCTTTCGGTGAGTGTCATGGCCCCTCTTTTTACGTCATTCTAACAACGGGTGCTTTTCGATGCCAAAATATGGCTATATCCGGATCTCTCAACGAGCTGAAGTGGGTGAAGGTGCCGTGGTTCCTGGCATGGGGGCGCGGTTAGCGTGTGCGGAACCTCTTCGGAATCTGCTCAGGGATGTTTATGTCTCCGACGGTAAGGAAGATCATATCGTTGAATGCGTCGAGTGTGCGGAATCCGCTGGCTCGGTTCTTGACGATTTGGACGATTCGGTTGAGGCCTTCGGCGATGGCGTTGGTAAGACGCGTGTTCACGAATGCGAGGACGCCGAAGAAGTGCTGTCGCAGGGTCCTGACGAACTTTCGCAGGGGTTCAAGTCGACTTCTGAGTGCGGACGTCGTCCAGCATTTCAGGAAGCGTTCGGCAGCCCAGGGCGCTTTGTATTCCCAGAACTGCTCGAACTCGTCCTTGAGTCTCCAGGCTCTATAGATTCGGTAGTTCGCCTTCTCCAGTGCTTTGAGTGTCCGAGTATCCCCTCTGGAGCGTGTCGCTGAGTGCCGGTAGAGGAGCCATCGGAGGCCCTTCATGGCTTTGCGCTCATCCGGGGCAGCTTTACGCCACTGGTCCTTACGGACCTCGTCAACGGCGGCATTGAGAGCCTTGACGATGTGAAAGCGATCGAGGACCAGCTTGGCATTCGGACAGTGTTCCTGGATGGCTCCGATGTAAGCTTCGCTCATGTCGCAGCAGGCCCCACTCGATCTTGGATCTCTGGTAGGGACTGAGAGCCTCTGTGAAGAACCGATCGATCGTTTTACGCGCCCTGCCGCGGCCAACCCACACCACGCAGGAGCGGTCCAGATCGTAAACGAGCGTGGCGTACCTGTGACGCTTGGCGTAGGAGATCTCGTCGATCCCGATGGTTTTGAGCCCTCGGATACGATGACCTTCACGAAGCCGCGTGATGGATCGGTGAAGGAGATCCGACAGCGTCGAGGCAGAGATGCGCAGTAACTCGGACGCCGCCTTCTGCGTCATGGTCTGGCAGTAGCGCAGCATGGCATACTCGAAGCGATACGTCACCCGAGAGAACCGCTCCGCCCACGGAATCTCCTCGACCACACGACCGTGGGTAGGACACCGAATCTCCCGAGGATGGTAGAGAAGCCAGACCCTCCACCCGCACACCGGAATGTCACGCCACCGACGCGGATGGGGCATTGTGCGGACGATTTTACCTCGACGGCCGCACTCCGGACAACAACAACCATTCTTATGTGGCTTTACGGCGATGACGAAACAGCTTCTCCCCTCAAACCACCAGCTGACAACACGGAACCCCTTGAATCTCAGCAGTTTCGATAGTAATCTGCTCCCGGTCATAGGTCGCACCCCCTTCGCTTTGATTGTCCTACACACACAACCAAGCGTAGGGAACGATCTATGACCTTGTCATTCTATAGTTTCACCGTTGAGAAACCCGGATAGAGCCCAAAATATAGGCCCTTTGCCAGTGGTGGACTAGGATCCAGCGTTTTGGAATCAACTGGAATCGATTTATAGCCGGTCGAAATTAATTGTTGACAGCACCGATATCGAACACCTCGTGGCGCGATCCCGAGGTTCTGTGAGCGAGAAACGTTTTGCGTCTTCGGTTAGAGTGTGATAATCTCCTTTATCACACTCCAATATGACACCCAACGGGAGGCCCCGCGAATGAACGACACCGGCTTCGACGGACAAAGAATCACGACCCCGGGCACCGGACTCACCCTCTCTCCGGCAAGCCCGCTGCAGCCAGCAGCCCTGTTCACCCCGACGCCCAAGGCCGCCCGGCGCTTCCTGGAGTTTTTCACCGCCCAGATCAACAACCCCCACACCCGCCGGGCCTACCTGAGTGCCGCGCGGCGTTTTGACGCCTGGTGCGAGGGCCGCGGCATCGTTCAGCTCACCGACGTGCAGGCCTTCCACGTCGCCGCCTTCATCAAGGATCTGCAGGGAGCGTTCTCCCCGCCCACCGTCAAGCAGCACCTGGCCGCTTTGCGCATGCTTTTTGACTGGCTGGTGACCGGCCACGTTCTGGAGGTAAACCCCGCCCACGCCGTGCGCGGCCCCAAATACGTCGTCAGAAAAGGCAAGACGCCCGTCCTGACGGCCGGGGAAGCCCGCGAGCTGCTCGAGAGCATCGAGACGGTCCGCACGACGAAGCGCCAGGACGGAGTGGACGAGGAACCGTCCCTTGTCGGCCTGCGCGACCGCGCCTTCATCGGCGCCATGGTCTACACCTTCGCCCGCGTCAACGCCGTGCTGAAGATGAAAGTCCGCGACTTCTTCGTGCAGGGCCGCCGCGGATGGGTGCGGCTGCACGAAAAAGGGGGCAAGGAGCATGAAGTCCCCTGCCACCACAACCTGGAGCGGTATCTGGACGAATACATCGCCGGCGCCGGCATCGCGGAGGACCTGGACGCGCCCTTGTTCCAGACCGCGGCCGGGAGAACGGGCCGGCTCACGGGCAACGCTCTGTGGCAGCAGGACGCCTACCGCATGATCCAACGGCGGGCAAAGGCCGCCGGCATCCAGACCCGGATCGGCAACCACACCTTCCGCGCCACCGGCATCACCGCCTACCTGAAGAACAGCGGCACGCTCGAGACGGCGCAGCACATCGCCAACCACGAGTCCCCACGGACCACCAAGCTCTACGACCGCCGGCAGGAGGAGATTTCTCTGGACGAGGTGGAACGGATTGCCATTTAACCGGTTCCGTTCACTTGACTGAGTCGGAACGTGCCGCTGGCAGGACGTGCGGTACCTGTTGAAGATCTGCTCCCACTTCGAGAAGGGCAGGTTGCTGGTGATCATGATCGTGCCGCGGAAAAGGGGTGCTGAACTTTATCAGGACTGTTGTTGACCCGGACGGGTCCAGGCTGGTACCCACCTGCTCGAGGTCGTCGACACCGAGCTCGCCGGTACCTGCCCAACCGGGCCGCTATGCGCCGGGGCCAGCTGGCCGCTCGTGGGGCCGTCGCCAAGTTGCGCTATGGTGCCTGACGGCCCGCCGCGCGACGGTTGCCCGATTCGTGCCGTGTGGTTGAAACCATGAACGGGGAGCAGATGCCGCGCTCACATCTCAATTAATGTATAGGGATTGTCAACTATTATGAATCCGGCTGACCCGAAGTGGCTTGAAATCCTTAAAGCGAGCGGTTGGCAGACAATCGGGCTCACCGTAGCTTTAGGCGTGTTCTTGGTGCTGATACGTACCGGTGTTATTCCAACGTCGGATATGTGGGTGGCCTTGCCAGCGTTAGGGGCTCTAATCTTCGGGGCGCTAGCCTTGGCGAGCATCGGCGATGCCCTGATAAAAGCAATTAAGCCGGCAGCAAGGATAGACCGCTGGCGACGCATACGGCTCGATCAGAAGTGTGCTGAGGCTTTCATACCGTACATGACTAAGAAAGACAAAGAGATCATCGGGTACTTGCTGCACCACAATCACAAGATGTTTCAGGCGGGACTGACCGGCGGCTACGCTGCGCCACTAATCTCGAAGGGGATCATTCGGCAAGACCTGCGACCGGGACAGGTCTTTGAGGAAGGGTGGGTGCCGTTCTCTGTGCCAGACCATATCTGGGCCGTATTGGAGAGGAATCGCGAATCATTCCCTTACACACCGCCCGAGGGAACAGCGGAACCACCCCCGTGGAAAGAACCGAACTACTGGTAGGGCATGGTATAGCCTTGCTCCGTCACCGACCCGTTTGGAGCACCCGACCCTGGTCGCTATGGTCGGATCAGCCCCGTGACCAACCGAAACACGCGATCGGGCCACCGTCACCGGCGATCAATAGATGATCGGGCACTTGCGGGGAAGAGATCGCAAACTGGAACTGCTTGGCTGGACCGGCCAGGACGCGGAATGGATCGCGCTCGTGTGCCTTCACAGCGGCGTCTTCACGCGGGCGCAGTTCTGTCATTACTTTGATACTCAGCGAATGACAGCGGCGCGATTCGTGAAGACCTTGATCGAGCGTCGGGAGGCCGTCGAAACCGATGTAATTGCCTTTAACGGGGAAGGGAAGACGTGCCGGATTATCTTCCAGTTCATCGAAGGATGGTACAACCCCCACCGACGTCACAAAGGCACCGGACAGAAATCACCCATCGAAAAGCTTCATCACCTACAACACGACCCAAGCCTGGAACTGTCCACTGGACCGGGGTAACTCCATACATCCCAAGCCCAAAGAGCTCCTGATGCCTCAGCGGCCAACAAGCATACTTACGACACTTGCCGTCTCCCTACTGGCCTTGACGCTAATCGCGCCTTGGGCGCTCGGGCAGGACCCGGACCCGATCACGGAAATCCGCCGCCTCGCCGAGCAGGGGGACGTTGATGCCCAATTCACCCTCGGGTTCAAGTACGCCAACGGCGAGGGCGTGCCGGAAAACGATGCCGAAGCCGTGCGTTGGTACCGTCTGGCCGCCGACCAGGGTAACGCCGGTGCCCAAAACAACCTCGGTCTCATGTACGCCAACGGGCGGGGCGTAGCGCAAGACCTGGCCGAAGCCGTGAAGTGGTATCGGCTCGCCGCCGAGCAGGGGGACGCCATGGGCCAATACGCCCTCGGGTTCATGTACGACTACGGCGAGGGGTTACCGGATGATTACGTGCTCGCCTATGCCTGGTACAACCTTGCCGCCGCGCAAGGAAACGAGGTGGCTAGGAAGAACAAAGACAATCTCCGGACGCGCATGACCCCCGACCAAATCGCGCGGGCGCAAGAACTAAGCGCGACCCTTTTCGACCGCATCAACTAGCACTCGGGCTACCGGGGAGGTGAACGTTTCATGGACGGGGACATTGAAGAAATCGAGCAATTCCTGAACCAAGGAAGTACGCTCGCGTGGTTTCCTTGCCGAAAGTGCGCCCGAGGATGTGAGGGAAACCCTGAACAATTGCATTCTCAAACTGGACGCGGTGGCTAAGGGCAGCACGTTCCTGAGCCAGTACCCCTCCCGCAGCCGGCTCACCTTGTTCCTGTCGGGAACGTCCGCCCACCCGCGGTCCTTCATCGCCTGATTGGCATACAGGACACTCAGACCGGTCATTCATTTCTCCCACTATTTATGAGTCACTTACGGGGCTTAGGCGCCGCTAGCCTTGATATCAGTGGGTACCGGGAACTGATCCCAGGTTCTGCCGTCCAGCGTGCGCCCGGTCTTCTTTTTGTTCATTCCACCCCACTGCTTGAAGTGGAATGCGACGCCAGCGCGAACGCACTGGTCTCGGATCGACCGCACCCAGTCCGGGCTTACTGGCCGGGCTCCCGGACCACTCTCTCCACCGGCGATGACCCAATCGATCCCCCCGGTGTTCAAACGATCTAACTGCCCAAGCAGAGGTTCGAGACTTAGAAACTTGACCGTCGCGCCGGCGCGACGCAGATGATCAATTCGAAACTGATAATCTGCATTTTCTACGCTGACACCCATCCAGACGTTTCTCGACCATTCAAGGGCGTCCGATAATTCTTCCAGTCTCTCAGCCCGCTTCGTTAGGATTTGGTACGTGTGCTGGGAAGTCTCGCTCATTGTAGTGAACACCCGCTGTATGAACTCCAGTGGCACCGTTTCATGAAACAGGTCGGACATCGAGTTAACGAAGATCATTCGCCCCGTCTTCCACATGTCCGGGAGCTTCAGGCTCTCCTCATCGATCCGAACGACACCGTTCCACTTTGGCCGGCCACCGGAGACACGGGTTGTGCCCGCGTACTTGGGCTGTCCCATTGCCTCAAGCCGGCCGCCTTCACACCGCCCATCTCAATCCTTCCAGGGGTTCAAGAGGTCGGCACCCGTCGCGGCGAAGTCGGACTCGTTGCGGGTGACGATCGCGAACCGATGCCGAAGGGCGGTCGCGGCGATCAAGCCATCGATGGCGGGCATCGGTTTCTTCAGGCGGGCCATCAGCCGGCCCCATTCGTCCGCGACGCCTGTATCGATCGGCAGAACACGGTCTTCGAACCAGGCGGGCAACTCCGTTTCAAGCCACGCGGCTATCCTCGCGCGGCGGCGACTGCTCCCGAGCTTCTCAATTCCCTTGCGGATTTCGCCCAAGGTCAAGACGCTAACGAACAACGCCTCCGATGGCACCGCGTCGAACCATTCGGATACGCGGGGCGAAGGCCTCGGCTTGAGCAGTTCGGAAAGCGCGCAGGTATCGACCAGAAAGCTCACAGTTCAACATCGCGCGGCAGCGACTGGTCGCGCTCGATGTTCAACTGGACCCCCGCCAGCGGTGAAGTCCGCAGAAACTCACCCAATGAGGGTTTCGACCGCTTGAGGCGGTCGTAATCATCCGCCGAAAGAACGACGGCCGCTCGTCGTCCGCGGACGGTGATCGTCTGCGGACCGGTGGCGGCTGCACCGCGCACCAATTCACTGAAGCGCGCCTTGGCCTCCTGCAACTGCCAATTAGGCATGGCAAGCCTCCTCTAACTAGTAACTAGTCTGACTAGATTATTGCGAAACGAGTCCGGAAGCGCAAGAGTTCATGTTCACGCCGCTCGAGGCCGTCTGCTTCGTGACACCGCCCCGGCGTTACCGACCCGCAGTCCCTCGAAGACCGCCATGATCTGTCGTGCGCGGCGCTGGCGCACACGGAAGAGTTTCTCTACCGCCGCGTGGTCGAGGCGGGTGGATGTCATGGCCCGCAGGGCGCTGAGGATTTCGTCAAGTCGATGAAACCAGGCGGGTTGGGAGGGCATGGGGGAAGCTCCTTCTCTACTATACGTTAGGGAGCGATCCGGCATTATGGCCTGCCCGGGAGCGGCGGGAGAGGGAGTTTATCATGCATGATAAAGGAGGTGGTCTCAACCCATCGACGCAACACTTTGCCTTGAAAGGAGGAGGTGGAGTGTATGCGGATGAAGCAAAGAGCTCGTCGCGGTTACACGCCGGCGGAACTGGAGGAGGTGTGGGACCGGTGGAAACGAGGGGAGTCGCTAAAGTCGATTGGACGCGTGTTTGGTAAACAGCCATCGTCTGTTTACCATCAGCTTGCTCCGTAAGGAGGCATCCGTCCTCGGCCACCACGCCGTTCATGTTTGGCAGCTGACGTTGTCGGAGCGCGAAGATCTCTCGAGGTAAACCCCGCCCACGCCGGGCAAGACGGTCGGCGAGGTCTCGCGTGAGCTTGGCGTCAGCGAACAGACCTACTACCGGTGGCGCAAGGAATACGGCGGTATGGAGGTCGACCAGGTCCGCCGGCTGAAGGAGCTGGAGCAAGAGAACGGGCGTCTGAAACGTCTTGTGGCCGACCAGGCCCTGGATATCTCGATTCTCAAGGAGGTGTCCCGGGGAAACTTCTGAGCCCGACGCGGCGAAGGAAGGCGGTCGGGCACGTGCGTGAGGCCCTGGCTGTCTCGGAGCGTCGGGCGTGCCGTGTGCTGGGTCAGGTGCGCCGTACCCAGCGATACACGCTCAAGGTGGCGGACGGCGAGACCGTCCTGACCGCGAACATCGTCTCTCTGGCCAGCGAATATGGACGTTATGGCTACCGTCGAATCACGGCTCTTCTCAGGACCGATGGCTGGCGGGTGAACCACAAGCGGGTGGAGCGGATCTGGCGTCAGGAGGGGCTGAAGGTGCCCGCCAGGCAGCCGAAGCGGGGTCGACTTTGGCTCAACGACGGCTCCTGCATCAGACTCAGACCCGAGCATCGTAACCACGTCTGGGCCTACGACTTCGTGTTCGATCGCACACGTGAAGGGAGGCCGTTGAAGTTTCTGACAGTCGTGGATGAATACACGCGTGAGTGCCTGACCATCGAGGTCGCTCGCAAGCAAACATCACGGGACGTTCTGCGGACGTTGGCGAAGCTGATGCTGAGGTATGGTGTCCCGAAACACATCAGATCGGATAACGGGCCGGAGTTTGTAGCCAAAGCGGTTCGGGACTGGCTCTCGAGGTTGGAGGTCGGAACTTTGTTCATCGAGCCGGGCAGCCCGTGGGAGAACGGATACATCGAGAGCTTCAACGGGAAGCTCAGAGACGAGCTACTCAACGGTAAGATCTTCACGACCTTGGAGGAGGCTAGGGTGTTGACCAAGTGGTGGCGCTGGCAGTACAATCACATCAGACCACACAGCTCATTGGGCTATCGCCCACCTGCACCTGAAGCGGTCACCAAACCGCTCACCGCAGCCATATCCTAACTCTGGATGTGGACACATAGATGGGGGCAGGTCACTATTGCGTCCTGAACCTCTGCAGGATTATCTACAGACCTAACGCTGTGTCTGCATCGCATCGTTGCAAGTCCTTCGCCCACAACGACTTATCGCTCGCGGATTATATGCTGCGGCGGCCTGTTTCCGACGCGGATTGTATGTGGCGGCATACTTCTCCCGTCAGGCACCGGGCCGCCGCTGCGGCATACTTCTCCCGTCAGATCGCAGTGTTGACCGACATCGCTTCGGGCTGGACGGAGTGCCTGCCACTGCTCGTGCGAGAGCAGGGCTTGATATACATGTAACGAAAGCTACCCATGTCTGGCCCACTGAGGCTCGTGGCGGAGCGACTGGACCCTCCTACGGGTCTCTCTGGACGTATCCTGACAACTTCGAGGAGACAAGCGATGTTCAGGAAGATTCTCACCGTGACGGCCCTGGCATTAATCCCTGGGGCATTAATCCTCGGGCTCGCCGGGCTCGCATTCTACAGGAAACGCAGGGAACCATAGGAAACACGAGGTTCGCTGGGAACCTTCGACGAGACAGAGTTGAGCCGCAGGGCTCCGGGATGGGAAGAGTCGCCTGAGTCCGCTCAGTTCACTTTCGATCCACTCACAGAACCCGTCCCCGAACCGTCCACCCTCCTCCTCCTCGGCATCGGCCTCGCGGGGCTGGCGGCTTACCGAAGGCGGAGAGCCGCCTAATCTGACGTAGATCTTCGCAGGTCGGGGCTGCAATTCGCTCACCTGCACGTGAGGCCCCTAGTTGAAACTTAAAGGGCTCCAAACTTACGTTGTGGGTACGCGTGTGAGAGCGTGTACCCGTAAGAAAGGAGCCCACGATGGAGAAGCTATTTGCAGGGGATGGCGAAGTCAAGGTTGGGTCAGACGTTATGGATTTGGAGACGCGTTTATCGGTGATCCGGGCGCTGATTCCGCTGGGTCTGGAGGCCGTTGCCGACGTGCTCCAGCAGGAGGTGGAGCAGCTCGCAGGCGTTCGGTATGCGCGTAAGGGTTCAGAGCAGTCGCATCGTCGATGGGGAAGCCAGAAAGGGTCCGTGTATCTGATGGACTAGAAGCTGCCGGTGGCCGTTCCCCGTGTGCGCGACGGGGACCTCCGAGTACGGGCGGGACTACCGGCTGGGCTACGGCCTGACGGTGCTCGAGAGCGGCGCCATGAGCTTCGAGCTGGGCCTGGAAGGCGCGCGCCGGGAGAGTTTGGGCCAGGGGGGCGCGGAACACGGCGTTCAAGGCCGACTCATGGCGCGCTGGTAGGTGCCCGGCCCGACAGCAGCAGTAGTCAACAAGACAACGGCGGCGGCCGCAGCGGGGAATCCCATGAATGAGGCATGTCCCGCGCAACGGCATGAATCGGCCTACCCGCGCTCGGAACTGTTCGAGCGCCGTCGCCGGCGGATGGACGACCGAGCGGCGGTCTCTTTCCCAATCCACGCGAGATTCTATTTCCTTCCAGATGGCTTCGTGAGGGAAAGATCAGGACCAGGTGTCTAAATATATTAGTTGCTTGATTTGTTGGTCTTTGTCCGCCTGAATTCCTCAGAGGAGTGGTATTCTGCGACCAACTCCGCTACTTCTGCATATTCACGCGTCTCACGTTCCTCTCAGGCGCGAAAAGCCCCCAATGACTCTTTGAGGAATTTCGAAAAAGCGCCGTTACGCCCCGGGCTCCAATCTCCAATCCTCTTTCCATCTGCGTCTGTGAATTCGCCGCACAGGATCATGACGAAGTCGACCAATGTCCAAAATCCTAGGCCCCCAAGAGTGAGAAGTTGAATGATCGCAGTCTTCGTCTTTCCTGCATAGAAGCGATGGCCTCCAAATCCCCCAAATAGGAAAGCAAGGAGCAAAGCTACCATCCGATTCTTGGAACTCATGGTAGTAACCCTACTTTCTTCCATATTCCTTCCCACTCCGATCCGAAAAGCTATTAACCCGTTTTTTTGGGTGCGGTGTTAGTTAGCTGGCTCGGTCAATTCGCATCGCCTTGAAACGGCAGGGTCTCGATGAAACGGGCCATCCGCGCAGCTTCTTGCGCCGTTAAGTCTACTGGGAGTTCAACAGTAACGGACTGATCGGATCGTAGGCGAAATGTGTGCTTGAAGAGGCTATTACCTCCGTTTTCTTCTCCCTTTTCCTCCTGAGATACTTCTTCGACTTGTTCAGTTTCACCAGCTGCTGCCTGCCCAACTCCAACCATCTGAACATCCCATTCAAAGCGTGACGTCCACCCTTTTCTCCCAACCGTGAAACTTCCGCAACCGCAATCTTCCAACTTCCGAAACACCCTGATGACGTCTCCCCGATAAACATTTTGACCCTCGTTCAAGAGATTCCAGTGAATTCGGTGAGGTCCCTATCCTAGTTGAAACTTAAAGGGCTCCAGTAGCCATAACGTCCATATTCGCTGGCCAGAGAGACGATGTTCGCGGTCAGGACGGTCTCGCCGTCCGCCACCTTGAGCGTGTATCGCTGGGTACGGCGCACCTGACCCAGCACACGGCACGCCCGACGCTCCGAGACAGCCAGGGCCTCACGCACGTGCCCGACCGCCTTCCTTCGCCGCGTCGGGCTCAGAAGTTTCCCCGGGACACCTCCTTGAGAATCGAGATATCCAGGGCCTGGTCGGCCACAAGACGTTTCAGACGCCCGTTCTCTTGCTCCAGCTCCTTCAGCCGGCGGACCTGGTCGACCTCCATACCGCCGTATTCCTTGCGCCACCGGTAGTAGGTCTGTTCGCTGACGCCAAGCTCACGCGAGACCTCGCCGACCGTCTTGCCTTCCGAATATACGAATCTCTGCCTGACGGAGATGTCCGATGATCTGCTCCGCTGTGTATCGCTTCCTGGCCATTCGGCCCCCTTTCTATGTTCCGATATCCTAACTTTAGGAATGGGAACAATCCAGGGGGGCAGGTCATGAGGATGTGGGCAAAACGAGCAGCGTGCGCTACAGTGGTTTGTCAGCTCAATTTCGACCGTGTGCGGCTCCGGACTAGGTGGGTAATCCATTAACGTCCCCTTTACCTTTTAATCTTCGTCATCCCATTGAGGTGGGACACGAGCGGTGGCGGAACGACGATCGAACCATCCGGTTCTTGGTAGTTCTCGATAATGACTGCGATCAAGCGGTCACAGAACCCAGTTGCAGATATAGTGTGAGGAAAGCCTCGTTCTTGTCCCACTTTGTAACGTATATTTCCACGACGAGTCTGGTAATCACCCAGATTCGTATCTGAAGTCATCTCCCTGTAACGTGCCTGGTTGGGGAGCCACGCTTCAGTATCGTATTTAATCATGCCGGCAGCTGACAGATCCCCAGACGAGGTGAGGACAACCCGGAATGGGATTTCAAGCTCCTGCATCAACCATTCAGCATTCTCTAGGCAACGCTGGTGCCATTCCTCCGATTCCGACGGATGACAATACACAATCTGCTCCAGCTTATAGAACTGATGCACCCTGATGATGCCAGCGGTATCTCGTCCGTAGCTTCCTGCTTCGGTACGAAAACACATGGAGTCACCTAGGTATAATTTCGGTAACGACGTGAGCATTTCGTCCATATGGAGACCGAGAAGAATCTGTTCGCTCGTGCCAATTAGCGATAGGTCTTCTCCAGAAATGCGGAAGTTTTCTTTCTCCGAAAATGGCAGATAACCCGAACAGAACAGAGTCTGATCTTTAGCCAAGTACGGCGGAGAAATCAGTTCGAAACCTTGGATGTTGGCGCGTTCGTAGAACATCCGCATGAGCCCCATTCTCATGAGGACGGCTTCGTTCTTAAGGCAGTAAAACCGGGATTTAGCTGCATTGACGGCCCTGGGTATATCCAAAAGATCTAACGCGGCCCCGATTTCTCCATGTGGCCGGGGGGAAAAACTAAAGGATGGTGGCGAGCCAACGGTCCTAACGACGGTGTTCGCCTCTTCCCCACCAACTGGGACGCGGGGATCGAGAAGATTAGGGACCCAACTTAGCCGTTCCTTCAACTCGCGTTCCACTTTGTCGAGATCCCGAGACAGATGTGATTCTTCTTTCTTCAATCGTTTGACTTCCTCCCGCCGCTCGATGTTTTCTCCGGAGCTCCACGACTTCGAGACTTCCTTGATTTGTTGACGTAGTGAATCCGCTTTCGAAATTAGCAACCGCCGTTCTCGGTCAAGCATCGCGATTGCATCGACATCAATGTCAGCACCCCGGGCTACACAATTAGCGCGGATTTTCTCAAGTTCATGCCGAATTAGCTTAATATCTATCATTGTTGTAGCGAATATTGGGTACTATGTGAGACAGGACTGGACGACAAGAGTCATTGAGCTCAGGTCAATAGGTGTGTAAAAGAAATCAGGCGGCCATCTTCCCGGCTTCGACCTGCGGTTCGGTTGAGTGTTTCTGATCGTAGACTTGTTGTAGCAAGTGTGGCGCGGTGAGTTTCCTGAATCGGCTCTCTGCGACCTTGAGCGTACGCCAGATGAGAGCCGTGGCGTTCCTGACTTTCTTGAATCGCCTGGCGGCGTTTGTGCGAAGCCGAACGGAAGCAAAGGGGCTCTCGACGACGTTCGTGGTTCTCAGGTGTTTCCAGTGTTCCTTCGGGAAGTCGTAGAACGTGACCATCCGATCCCAGTCTCTTTCGAGCGTCTCCACGGCGGCAGGGAACTGTGAGCGATACCGTGCGGCAAAGCGTTTCCGGAGCTTCTCGGCCTCCTTTTTCGTGCCGGCATAGGGGATCTGGACGAGCAGTGCGCGGGCTTCAGCCTGTGCACGCTTGGCGACCTTGTCGAGCACGTTGAGGATCTTGTGGTTCCAGCACCGTTGTTGCCGGCTCTCTGGCCAGACCTGATCAACGGCCGCCCAGATGCCCATATTCCCGTCCGCGGCGATCAGGACAGGATGTTCGAGCCCGCGATCCCGGAGATCCCGGAGCACCGTGAGCCAGGATTCTGTAGACTCTCGATAACCGGGTTCTATCGCCAGGATCTCCTTGCTGCCGTCGCTCATCGCGCCGATCACGACCAGCAGACACGCCTTCTCGCGCTCGAGCCCGGCTTTGACGTAGATGCCATCAGCCCAGGCGTAGACCAGTTCGCGATTATCCAGACGCCTTTCTTTCCAGTCCTGGAAGTCGACCTCCCACTTCCCTCGAAGACGAGCGATCGAGGTCGGCGAAAGCGGCGCGCCATCACCGAGCAGCGCACGCAAAGACAACTCGAAGTCGCCCTGGGAGAGACCGTGGAGATAAAGGTCGGGAAGCAGATCTCCAATGGCCCTGGTTCTCCGGGCGAACAGGGGGAGGATGCGGCTTTCAAACCGCTCTTCCAGACCACGAACCCGGGGACGCCGGACCTTGATCGTTCCGCAGCTCGTCGAGAGACGCCGGGGCTTGCCGTAGCCGTTCCTGTAGCCCGTGGAGCTATCGACCTCGGCTCGGCGCTCATACCACGACCGGCCCAAGAACGCGGTCGCCTCCTCCTCCAGAATGGACTGGAACCGGCCCTGGATCTCTTCACGGATCCAATCGTCAACCGTCTCCCACGTCGGCATGGACTTCAATGGGGCTCTATGCGTATGTTCCTTCACGGCGATCCTCCTTCCCAACCGGGCCTCTCACCCGGTTTTGTGTGAATCAACTATCTCACGGGAAGGGTAGGGTCGCCCTTTCTCTTTTTCCACACCTTTTGATTATAGCTCGAGTCATTCCACAATTCATGCTTCCCCCAATTGAGTCCGAGTGCCTTCCAACACAATGCCGTCTGTGAAACGACAGATCGTAGCATTGCCGTCATTTACTCTCTCGGGTCCCTTTTCTATCTTTCGTTGCAGATGTGTTGTGTCGAGGGGAGGGATCTGAAACTACCCAAGCTGTGATTTAAGAATCCATATACGGATCCTGCCATGGCGGTGAGGTATTTTGAGGGACGAGATTTCCCCACCAAATTGTGCCCCATCAAGATTTGATTTCGATTGCTAAACATCGTTCGCTTCGTTTTAGAACTATGAGATTGGTTGACATCCAGAAGGGAATCCATACGCCTTCGTGTTCCACTGTAGGGTTGCGCAAAAGTGCTGGTACATCTATCTCCTTCCGTCCTTCGATTACTACTCTACCTAATTCCTCACACATCCCCGAATCCACAACGTAGTAGTGCCGAGCTATAATCAAAAGGTGTGGAAAAAGAGAAAGGGCGACCCTACCCTTCCCGTGAGATAGTTGATTCACACAAAACCGGGTGAGAGGCCCGGTTGGGAAGGAGGATCGCCGTGAAGGAACATACGC
The DNA here is from genome assembly GCA_965198115.1 of Candidatus Latescibacterota bacterium. Classification (GTDB taxonomy): domain Bacteria; phylum Latescibacterota; class UBA2968; order UBA2968; family UBA2968; genus UBA6620. Next base: position 7,320,756 of record OZ240241.1, read on the forward strand.
ATAGAGCCCCATTGAAGTCCATGCCGACGTGGGAGACGGTTGACGATTGGATCCGTGAAGAGATCCAGGGCCGGTTCCAGTCCATTCTGGAGGAGGAGGCGACCGCGTTCTTGGGCCGGTCGTGGTATGAGCGCCGAGCCGAGGTCGATAGCTCCACGGGCTACAGGAACGGCTACGGCAAGCCCCGGCGTCTCTCGACGAGCTGCGGAACGATCAAGGTCCGGCGTCCCCGGGTTCGTGGTCTGGAAGAGCGGTTTGAAAGCCGCATCCTCCCCCTGTTCGCCCGGAGAACCAGGGCCATTGGAGATCTGCTTCCCGACCTTTATCTCCACGGTCTCTCCCAGGGCGACTTCGAGTTGTCTTTGCGTGCGCTGCTCGGTGATGGCGCGCCGCTTTCGCCGACCTCGATCGCTCGTCTTCGAGGGAAGTGGGAGGTCGACTTCCAGGACTGGAAAGAAAGGCGTCTGGATAATCGCGAACTGGTCTACGCCTGGGCTGATGGCATCTACGTCAAAGCCGGGCTCGAGCGCGAGAAGGCGTGTCTGCTGGTCGTGATCGGCGCGATGAGCGACGGCAGCAAGGAGATCCTGGCGATAGAACCCGGTTATCGAGAGTCTACAGAATCCTGGCTCACGGTGCTCCGGGATCTCCGGGATCGCGGGCTCGAACATCCTGTCCTGATCGCCGCGGACGGGAATATGGGCATCTGGGCGGCCGTTGATCAGGTCTGGCCAGAGAGCCGGCAACAACGGTGCTGGAACCACAAGATCCTCAACGTGCTCGACAAGGTCGCCAAGCGTGCACAGGCTGAAGCCCGCGCACTGCTCGTCCAGATCCCCTATGCCGGCACGAAAAAGGAGGCCGAGAAGCTCCGGAAACGCTTTGCCGCACGGTATCGCTCACAGTTCCCTGCCGCCGTGGAGACGCTCGAAAGAGACTGGGATCGGATGGTCACGTTCTACGACTTCCCGAAGGAACACTGGAAACACCTGAGAACCACGAACGTCGTCGAGAGCCCCTTTGCTTCCGTTCGGCTTCGCACAAACGCCGCCAGGCGATTCAAGAAAGTCAGGAACGCCACGACTCTCATCTGGCGTACGCTCAAGGTCGCAGAGAGCCGATTCAGGAAACTCACCGCGCCACACTTGCTACAACAAGTCTACGATCAGAAACACTCAACCGGACCGCAGGTCGAAGCCGGGAAGATGGCCGCCTGATTTCTTTTACACACCTATTGACCTGAACTCGGTAGTGCCTTCGAAACTTCTTCAATCCAATACTCCTGTTTCTGTTCGTTGACGTGCCAATGCCCACCTTGTCCGGGGGGGGCAGCCGTCATAATAACACGACTTGGCCTGAATCTGACAATATTGCGGATGAATTCATCAGAGTACTCTTCCTCGATGTGTTCAGCAACCTCTATGGAAAGAACAGTATCGGCGGTGTTGTGCCTATCGTAGTTGAAACTTAGAGGGCTCCAAACTTACGTTGGGTAGACGTGTAGGAGCGTATACCCGTAAGAAAGGAGCCCAGATGGAGAAGCTATTTGTAAGCGATGGTGAAGTCAAGGTTGAGGGCGATGTCATCGATTTGGAGACGCGTTTGTCGGTGATCCAGGCGTTGATCCCGTTGGGTCTGGAGGCAGTGGCAGACCTCCTCCAGCAGGAGGTCGAGCAGCTCGCAGGCGTTCGGTATGCGCGCAAAGGTTCGGAGCAGGCGCATCGTCGGTGGGGGGTGTGTCCAGAGATTTGTGTAACTGGTGACACGATTACTTTAACGGGACACGATCTTCGAACATGATGGCGAACCGGTTGATGGCCCCATTCCAATCATTCAGTGGCCGGGTCCATCGTTTGGAGATGTTTCGGATCGCCAGATACAGGAGTTTGATGGCGGCCTGATCATTCGGGAACGCGCCTCTGTTCTTCGTGACTTTCCGGAGCGATGCGTTCATTGACTCGATGGCGTTCGTCGTGTAGATCACCTTCCGGATCTCTGGTGGGTAGGCGAAGAACGGGGTTCCAGGAGCGTCCCCTCGACGACTACGGCTTCGTGACCCTCTTCATTGACGGAAAGAGCTTTGCCGACGAAGAGATCGTGATCGCTCTGGGGGTCACGATGGACGGCCAGAAGATCCCCCTGGGCTTCGTCGAATCGGCGACGGAGAACGAACGGATCTGCCGCCAGCTGATCCAGGACCTCATCCGGAGAGGCCTGTGCTACGATCAAGGCCTCCTCGTTGTGCTTGACGGCTCAAAGGGGCTCCGCAGTGCCGTCACCAAAGCCCTCAAAGGGTATGTGCGCGTGCATCGCTGTCAGTGGCACAAGCGCGAGAATGTCGTCAGCTATCTCCCGGAGAGGGAACGTCCAAGAGTTCGACGGAAGCTCCAGAAAGCCTATGACTGCGACACCTACGAGGAGGCAAAGGCCGCACTCGAATCACTTAAACCCGAACTGAAGCTGATGAATCAGTCTGCCGTAACGAGCCTCGAGGAAGGCCTGGAGGAAACCCTGACCCTCCACCGGCTGGGTATGCTCCCGTTCCTGAAACGAAGCTTCCGAACCACCAACTGCATCGAAGCCCTCAACAGCAGGACCGGCGAGCTCACTCGGAAGGTCAGACGCTGGAACAACTCTCCCCAGAGACACAGATGGGTGGCTGCCGCACTCCTCGACATCGAACCTCGCCTGCGACGCGTGAGCGGATACAAACATCTTCCCCTACTCAGGCAAGCACTGAACAAAGATCTGAATCTCGACAACGAACAGAATGCTCAAAAGAGAGCCTGACCAAACTACGGGGCCCGATGAGTTTCAACTGACTATGGGACTTGACCCCGGGGGCCTATAACCCTGTCTTAGTCTTAAAACCAGTTTCACAGCCCCAGACTGTGATATAACTCTCTCACTGGCACTGGTACAAAATATCGGTCTGGTCAATGACTGAAGAGGTTGGTAGAAGAAGGCATTCAGGTTACCAGCCGCCGTCGGCCAAAGTTGCAACACAACCCACCCCTCCCTCTGAAAGACTGCCACCGACGGGCCGGCTTCTTGATCCTACCGCCCCGGTGGCCAACCACGATCCGTCGACCCGGCTCTACATGTCGGCTTCAGAACACGTAGCGCAAAGATACCCGAAGTCCATGATTCGATAGATTCGCTCGGGTTTTGGCAAGGTCAAACTCCAGCGGGTCGCGACTTCCGTCGCGCCAGACAACCCGGCCTTTGGCCTGGCCGGTCTCCACGGTACCGGAATCCGTGTAACGCCAGGCAAGATTCAGCGTTACCCTCTCCCCCAGCGATTTTGCAACTCCCGCAGCCAGCATCCAGGCAAAATTAACCTGTTCTCCGCCGGGAACGACGGTGGTCGTCTTCGGGAACTCCATGAGAGTTTCATCAATATTGACGCGGGACAGGCCACCACCACCCCCGATAAACGGCCTGAGGGGCCCGAGTCGAGGCAGGCCGACTTCGGTCAGATCCCAGTACGCAGCCAGCAAGCCGTGCAGTGAGGACAAATCCGCTGAAACATCCTGCCTGTCGGTGGTTTGTACAAAATTGGAGAGACCCTTGAAGGAAAACCTCGGGTGGTACTCAATAACAGCTTCCAGCCGAAGGGCAGGCGTCATGGCATAGCCGAACCCGAGATCGAAACCGGTCATTGTTCCGAAATCGCCACGTGCACTCAACGGGGTGCCGTCAAGGCCCTCCCCGCAGCCATAAAGAGCCGCCGGAGAGGTAATCGAGCAGTTCTTGTCCTGGAACCGCGTTTCTTCCGACCAGTCGAACACAACTCCAGTCACGAAATAGAATCTTGCCGAAGCGGCGGCCGTGTCGGAGACAGGCGGTGTGGGAGTCCGGCCGGGTGGCGTGGATGCGTCTTCACCTCTGGTATCGGTGGTTTGTGCGCATGTAATAACCGGAATGACCGCCACCATAATAGCCGCAACAAAGGCTGTCCGAGTCCATGATTCAAGAAAACCGATCATCGGTTTATCTGTGAATCTCCAGGCTTTCCGCCACCCACCGATTTGTTGTCCTGATCCGCCATGTTAGAGGGTGCCCTGTTCTTGCTTCTCGGTGATGCGGCGCTGGATCAAGACGTTGATCTCCTCGGCCATTTTGGTCTTGCGCATGACGCAGCATGGTTATCCGCAGGAACATCTTTGTGGTCTTCCAACTCGATTGCCTAGCCTGAATCATGCATGAATTTGAGTTTAGGTTGTTTTGGAGTGATGTGATCACGCACAGGATTTGTTCTCGGCTTCTTCGGATGTCCAAGGTCCCGTAAGCGGTCTCTACGAGTCGCAAGAGTCACGATTTTCGTCCGGAACAGGTGTTGTTTTGCGACGTGTACATAGCTGTCCCCGGTATAGATCGGCGTTGTTACTGCGTGTTCGTTTCGAGCCTGGTGATGATTGACACCAAGACGTTTTTGAGTGGATACGATGTTGGAAAATGGAATCGGATTCTTCGTGCGCTTTCAATGACTCTCGCGCCGATTTTGAGGAAACGGTTCTGTATCGTGTTGACCTGAGGTTTGGTCCACGCGGTGCCCTTGAGCTTTGCCGACGAAGAGATCGTGATCGCTCCGGGCGTCACGACGGACGGCCAGAAGATCCCCCTGGGCTTCGTCGAATCGGCGACGGAGAACGAACGGATCTGCCGTCAGCTGATCCAGGATCTCATCCGGAGAGGCCTGTGCTACGACCAGGGCCTTCTCGTTGTGCTGGACGGCTCAAAGGGACTCCGCAGTGCCGTCACCAAAGCCCTCAAAGGGGATGTGTGCGTGCATCGCTGTCAGTGGCACAAGCGCGAGAACGTCGTCAGCTACCTCCCGGAGGCAGAACGTCCAAGAGTTCGACGGAAACTTCAGAAAGCCTATGACTGCGACACCTACGAGGAGGCAAAGGCCGCACTCGAATCACTCAAACCCGAACTCAAGCTGATGAATCAGTCTGCCGTGGCAAGCCTCGAGGAAGGACTGGAGGAAACCCTGACCCTCCACCGGCTGGGGATGCTCCCGTTCTTGAAGCGAAGCTTCCGAACCACCAATTGCATCGAGGCGCTCAACAGCATGACCGGCAACCTGATACGGAAGGTCAACCGCTGGAACAACTCTCCTCAGCGACACAGATGGGTCGCGGCCGCACTCCTCGACATCGAACCACGCCTGCGACGCGTGAGCGGATACAAACACCTCCCGCTGCTCAGGCAAGCACTGAAAAACAACCTGAATCTCGGCGACAATCAAGATGCTCGGCAGAGAGCATGAATACCACGGAGCCCGATGAGTTTCAACTGACTATGGGACTTGACCGTATCGGCCTTCTATCCCGACAGCTGAGGACTAACCGAATAATAGGGAAATCCTTTGCAGTGGCAAGGGGAGAAAACTCACTACCGCGTAGACCATGCTTCCCCATAGTTTTGCAGAAGAGTCGTCCCGCAATGATGCTTCAAAGCGCGTCTCCACGCTCTAACGAACAACCTATCCATCTCGCCCATAAATTGCCGGACAAACCCACCCGCAGGAAGGAAACGAAGGCAACCTTCTTCGATATGAGCCCAAGATTGATCGCGACCTGCCTCACGGTCACCTTCCAATCTTAGGTCCATCACCTGAACGACATTCCATAAGTAGATTCGAGCTATAATCAAAAGGTGTGGAAAAAGAGAAAGGGCGACCCTACCCTTCCCGTGAGATAGTTGATTCACACAAAACCGGGTGAGAGGCCCGGTTGGGAAGGAGGATCGCCGTGAAGGAACATACGCATAGAGCCCCATTGAAGTCCATGCCGACGTGGGAGACGGTTGACGATTGGATCCGTGAAGAGATCCAGGGCCGGTTCCAGTCCATTCTGGAGGAGGAGGCGACCGCGTTCTTGGGCCGGTCGTGGTATGAGCGCCGAGCCGAGGTTGATAGCTCCAGGGGCTACAGGAACGGCTACGGCAAGCCCCGGCGTCTCTCGACGAGCTGCGGAACGATCAAGGTCCGGCGTCCCCGGGTTCGTGGTCTGGAAGAGCGGTTTGAAAGCCGCATCCTCCCCCTGTTCGCCCGGAGAACCAGGGCCATTGGAGATCTGCTTCCCGACCTTTATCTCCACGGTCTCTCCCAGGGCGACTTCGAGTTGTCTTTGCGTGCGCTGCTCGGTGATGGCGCGCCGCTTTCGCCGACCTCGATCGCTCGTCTTCGAGGGAAGTGGGAGGTCGACTTCCAGGACTGGAAAGAAAGGCGTCTGGATAATCGCGAACTGGTCTACGCCTGGGCTGATGGCATCTACGTCAAAGCCGGGCTCGAGCGCGAGAAGGCGTGTCTGCTGGTCGTGATCGGCGCGATGAGCGACGGCAGCAAGGAGATCCTGGCGATAGAACCCGGTTATCGAGAGTCTACAGAATCCTGGCTCACGGTGCTCCGGGATCTCCGGGATCGCGGGCTCGAACATCCTGTCCTGATCGCCGCGGACGGGAATATGGGCATCTGGGCGGCCGTTGATCAGGTCTGGCCAGAGAGCCGGCAACAACGGTGCTGGAACCACAAGATCCTCAACGTGCTCGACAAGGTCGCCAAGCGTGCACAGGCTGAAGCCCGCGCACTGCTCGTCCAGATCCCCTATGCCGGCACGAAAAAGGAGGCCGAGAAGCTCCGGAAACGCTTTGCCGCACGGTATCGCTCACAGTTCCCTGCCGCCGTGGAGACGCTCGAAAGAGACTGGGATCGGATGGTCACGTTCTACGACTTCCCGAAGGAACACTGGAAACACCTGAGAACCACGAACGTCGTCGAGAGCCCCTTTGCTTCCGTTCGGCTTCGCACAAACGCCGCCAGGCGATTCAAGAAAGTCAGGAACGCCACGACTCTCATCTGGCGTACGCTCAAGGTCGCAGAGAGCCGATTCAGGAAACTCACCGCGCCACACTTGCTACAACAAGTCTACGATCAGAAACACTCAACCGGACCGCAGGTCGAAGCCGGGAAGATGGCCGCCTGATTTCTTTTACACACCTATTGACCTGAACTCGTAGATTCTGCGATATCCGATTCTTCCGCTGAAAACGTGTCACCACATAGACTCATCACTCAATTCTTAAATCGTACCTTTGGAATGTCTCCTTAAGAAATTCATCATTCTTCCCCTTTCGGATATTGACCCACTTAAGCGCCCTCCGTCCTGTACCGAAAACAGGGGGGAAGTCATCGTGCTTCGGTTCGAGCTTAAGGCAACGTGTGCCCTTAAGTCATGACTTTAAACCATATGTCGTCGGCAGTGGGAGCGAGTTCCCTCATCGCTGTTTCATCGTGGACTTCGCGGGACAAGGATAGTGGTGGGTACAGCACGCCGTCCCTTCCTGTTGGGAACAACGATAGACTAGGTCCCCGTCCGGTATGTTCTGGCCATTCTGTGTAGGGCAGAAGATTGCCGTCCGGATCACACGACATTGTCCACCCACGATAGCACACAATGCACGACGGGTACCCAAGGTGGGTAAGGTATAGCTTCTCTAGCCAACTTCTCGGATAGACAACGTCATCATCCGCTGTAACGATGACTTCCTTCGGATATTCTCGCAGAGCAGGAAGTAGCTTGGTATGTGGGCCTACATCTTGCGTCCACTTAACACTTAGACCTCTCTTCGACAGCCTCATTAGATTTGCCATTCTGTCAGATGTTGGCTTTAGGATAGGATCCGACTCCGATAACCATAAGATGAGAACATCTGGTTTTAGAGATTGACGGAGCAATGACTCCAAAGCTACGTGTGCCCGACCCACACGGTCTGAAGTGGTTGTAAGACTGACTACAAGCAGCCTCCTGTCCTGGCTCGTAGTGTCGACTCCGACCGTACTGCACCAACGTCCGGCGACCGGGAGGATGAGCCCTTGCGCTAGCCCCACAGCCAGTCTTCGGCACTTCTTGACGGCCCGAAGTGCAGTCTCGGAAGTACTCGCCCCCCGTTTCCTCAGTGTTCTTTTCGCTCTCAAGGCTCTCTGAGGACCTATCGCCATAGCGACATAGCATCGTTGCAAGCCCTTCGCCTGCAACGACTTATCGCTCGCGGATTGTATGTGGCAGCGGCCTGTTTCCGACGCGGATTGTATGCTGCGGCATACTTCTCCCGTCAGACGCCGGGCGGCGCTGCGGCATACTTCTTCCGTCAGACTGCATCACCGGCGCACAGGCCTCTGTCGGTGCCCAGTCCGCCAGGACGCACTGCCTGACGCGGATTCTATGTGTCGCAGCAGGTAGCCTGACGCGGATTGTATGGCGCAGCGGCGTCAGCCTGACGCGGATTGTATCCGTGCGCATAGATTGCGCGTGTCTCGGCGAGCGGCGGCAGGGGTGACATGAGAGTACAAAAAATATCCGTCAGATTTTTCCTGTGAGCCTCCGGGTACAAAAAATATCCGTCAGATTTTTCTCTCCCGCCGTGAAACAGGTTGACGGCACGATGGTTATTCTCGGACTACGTAGGCACTGGAAACGGCTTCTGGACCGCACTGTCGGGTTGCCGTTTTTTTGTTGGTAATACGGCTTGATGTGTGCTATTGGGTCAGATTAACCCCTTGAAGCCGAATAAGACGATCTGGGGCCTTCAATTCACAAGAACCATAGATTTCCCTTGTTTGTACCGGATCGTGGCTTAAAACAGCTGTACGGCTGTCTGGAGGGGTACAAGCGAAAACCCCCCAAGAAAGGTTACCTGAGGGCCTCACTTCAAGTACCGATTGGATTATGACTTCGGATTCAACGGATTTTCCCACGAAGGCGGCAAAGGAAGTGGTCTGCGGATTTTCGGTTTACGTCTTTGTGTACGGGGCAGACCCACAGGGTCCTGTGACTGTTCTCCGTCGGGAGACAAGTTCACCAGTGAGGGTGCCCTGTCCTGGACTGTTACGTTATCCACTGCCATGTAGGGCCTTGCGCCCGTCGTATTCTCCGGGTCCGTAATGACCGTTACGTCGAATGTCTTCCGGCTCGCGCAGACCTTTAATCGCGACATCGAATGCCGCATCAGGGTGCTGCTGTCGTTGTCGAAGAAATCCACGATTCGCGCCGACTTGTGCTTGCCTGTACCGGACGCACGAAGTACCCGGCCGATCCGCTGAATCATCATCTTGTCTGACTTCATCCCGCCTGCAACAATCAGAGTGTCCAGTGATGGAATGTCCACACCTTCGCCCAGGATGGTTCCCACGATGCACAGGAGCTTCTTCTTCTCGAACGCCTTGATCGTGGCTGTGCGCTCCTGTGCCGTAGACTTCCCATGAAGGAACACGCAACCGGGAATCATATTGCTGAGTACGGACCCATGCTGCTCGATCTGCCCGCCTTCATGTCCTCTGCCGCTATTTTGGCGATCATGGCGTTGCGCCGTGCGTTTCCGAGCAGGTCCTGTTCGTACTTCTTGTGCCACGGCCGCCGGTTCCTGATTGAAGTGGTGCGGATGAACACTTCGTGGAATTCCACTGCGGGACGCGACACAGGATGCCTCGCTCGACGAGCTCGTCGGTACCCACATTGGAGATCACGCGGCCCGTTGCCGCTTCGAGGAGTCTTCTTCCAGCCTCGCCCTCTTCTCCGGGTGTAGCGGTAAATCCTATCCGGTACCAGGCGTCGGACATCTGTACCAGCCGGTACCACGTATTGCCGTTCGCGTTCGGGGACTTCGCTACGTGGTGACACTCGTCCACGATGATGCAGCCTGCGTCAGAAAGCAGGTCTTGCACTTCGGATGTATCTTTTCTTTTCCAGAGTATTTGGGCCGTGCATACGACGAGCGGCTTGTGCGGCTCCCACTTTCCGCCCCCGCACCGGCCGATGTGCTCGGCGGATATGATCTCCGCCAGGTCTCTGGCCGTCTGTACGAGCAGCGTCCGGTTCGGCACAAAGTAGATCGTGCGCCTGCATATCTTCTGGATGGTTACGGCAGCAGTGGCCGTCTTGCCCGATCCTGTGGCATGGTTGACAATACCCCTTCCCTCCGACAGTGCGGCCTCCGATGCTTCGATCTGATAGTCTCGCAGGTGCATGGTAGTCTTGCCGAACTGGTAGGAAGAGTGTACGTCCTTCCGCATATCCATGACACGCGAACTGAATCCAGCCTTGTCCAGTGCGGCCACGATGCCGGGCGTCCACCCGGACGGAAAGGCTCCGGTGCGCCGAGACAGGTAGCAGGCATGCTTGGGATTGGCGACGGACTTCCTTCTTCGCCGGTCGTAGTAGAAGTCCGTCCACTTGATCGTGCATACGCGCCTGATGACCCTCAGGGCCATCGCACTGTCCGTGGCGACGATCGAGTACGAGTTGTAGAGTGCGATCCTTACGTCAGGTATGTCAGAAATTCTCCCGTATACAAGGTAGAAAGTGTCGTAAAGTGTGTCATATAGGTAATGACTTACAGAGGATCATGGCATAGCCAGTTCGTTCTTGTCATGGGACCTGTGTGAACCAGAGAGCGCGTCTCCTGCGTCGAAAACACTTCATGAAGAAAATATACGCATCTCCGTAAAGATCGTGGCCCAGGAGGCCCGACAGGGCGCACAGGGTATGGAAACGCCCGGACTCTTGTCCTTCGATCTGGAAACGGAGCGTCCCTTTGGTGGTTTTTCCTTGCCTTTCACAGGCTAAAAACAGGTCCCTGAGTAAAAAAATCCTTTTTTGTAAGAATAGCCCTGATTGGACTTGCGTCCGGTTTTTCTTTCGAAAAAGAAGAAATATGAAAATAATTCGGACCACCGTCCGTTTCAGGCGTATTCTAATCAAAAACGAAAAAAAAGAAGGGGGGGACGATTCCCAGCGTACCATACGTCAAATACGTTACAGATCAAAAGCGGTACGACATGAAAAGCCGTACGACGTTCAAGGGAAAAACCAAAGACCCCTTGAACTACAATTTTCTACGAAAATTGTATCCCGTCATGCGCGCGCGAGGATTTTTTCGAAACGCCGGTACGTTCACCTCAAATATCCTGACTGGCTGTCCACCGGAAGGATGCCGATGCCGTTTGATCGTGTTCTGGACCATACGGGAGCCACAGGGAGCCTTTCGGGCTTCTGGGTGAGTAGATTGCCGTTTCGATGCTTCAATGGCCTTAAAAAGGCTCTATCCGGGTTTCTCAACGGTGAAACTATAGAATGACAAGGTCATAGATCGTTCCCTACGCTTGGTTGTGTGTGTAGGACAATCAAAGCGAAGGGGGTGCGACCTATGACCGGGAGCAGATTACTATCGAAACTGCTGAGATTCAAGGGGTTCCGTGTTGTCAGCTGGTGGTTTGAGGGGAGAAGCTGTTTCGTCATCGCCGTAAAGCCACATAAGAATGGTTGTTGTTGTCTGGAGTGCGGCCGTCGAGGTAAAATCGTCCGCACAATGCCCCATCCGCGTCGGTGGCGTGACATTCCGGTGTGCGGGTGGAGGGTCTGGCTTCTCTACCATCCTCGGGAGATTCGGTGTCCTACCCACGGTCGTGTGGTCGAGGAGATTCCGTGGGCGGAGCGGTTCTCTCGGGTGACGTATCGCTTCGAGTATGCCATGCTGCGCTACTGCCAGACCATGACGCAGAAGGCGGCGTCCGAGTTACTGCGCATCTCTGCCTCGACGCTGTCGGATCTCCTTCACCGATCCATCACGCGGCTTCGTGAAGGTCATCGTATCCGAGGGCTCAAAACCATCGGGATCGACGAGATCTCCTACGCCAAGCGTCACAGGTACGCCACGCTCGTTTACGATCTGGACCGCTCCTGCGTGGTGTGGGTTGGCCGCGGCAGGGCGCGTAAAACGATCGATCGGTTCTTCACAGAGGCTCTCAGTCCCTACCAGAGATCCAAGATCGAGTGGGCCTGCTGCGACATGAGCGAAGCTTACATCGGAGCCATCCAGGAACACTGTCCGAATGCCAAGCTGGTCCTCGATCGCTTTCACATCGTCAAGGCTCTCAATGCCGCCGTTGACGAGGTCCGTAAGGACCAGTGGCGTAAAGCTGCCCCGGATGAGCGCAAAGCCATGAAGGGCCTCCGATGGCTCCTCTACCGGCACTCAGCGACACGCTCCAGAGGGGATACTCGGACACTCAAAGCACTTCCTGGAGCGCACCCTTTCGAGCACGAACGTCATCGAAAACCTGATCGGACAGTTGCGCCAACTCTCAGGCCGCGTCAAGCGATGGAAGAGCGGCCGCATGATCCTGCGCTGGAGCGCCGCCGGTGCCTTGGAAGCCGAACGGGGCTTCCGGCGACTCAAGGGCTACCGCCAGATGACCAAGCTTGTGGTCGCCCTTCAGACGCACGATGCCGCCCTCGACGGGAACGTTGAAGGACGCCCTGCAGCCGCCTGAAACCATCACATGCCGCTGCCCAATTTCAACAGCGAAAAAGACATTGCCCATCTCTCCAGGAGCAGATTGGGAATCTTGAGCGCCAGATCGCCGGCGAAGCGAAGCGCCCCCGCCGGCAGTTTTCCACAGCCTCCCGGGAGCGTAACCGTGGGCACAGTGGCCGAAACGGAATTTGCCTCACTGAGCAATGTGAATCACGTGACGCTTGACGTGTCAATGTCCCCTGATTGCCCGAAACCTACTTCGGAAGTGGATGTTCTTGGGAATCCATACTAACCAGCTTTACACTTGAGACTGTCGTCGAACCTGAAATCGTAGGAGGGAACACCGATGCAACTGACCGACGAGCATTACGCGGCAGCGGTGATTATCCACGAGTGTGAGCTCGCAGGAACCCCGGTCAAGGAGATGGCGAGCAGGATTGGGGTGTCCCGCCAAACATTATACAACTGGTTTCGCGATCCTCAATTTGTTGCTCTTCACAAAGGTCAGCAGAAGAATTGGGAACGCAGGATCAGTCACATCACACTCACCTACAGACGCGCCCGGCTCGAAAAGCTGGATGCGATGGCCCGCGACCCGAAGGAGTCCAGTTCGATAGTTCTCCGGGCCCTGAAGCAGATCGCCGACGAGACAGCTGCCGACACCGCAGGGATGCTCGAAGACCTGATGGAGCAGATCGCGGACCTTGAGCGCAGGGTGAGGAATCCCACCAAGAGGGGGCGGGTAGGTGAGATTCAGGACCTGTCAGAGTAGCGGAAGACTTCGACCGTCCTATCGCGAACGTCATCCACCGTCGCATACCGATCCTGCCGCAGCTTGAGCTTGGGCGGCACACAGCCCCTTTGCTGGACAGGATTGTCACATACCAGAATCCATCGTGGCCATCCCAGATGTGGATGTCGTAGGATCTGCCGTTGTGCCGGAACGGTGCTGGTAGTGGCAAAGAGAAACCCTTTTCTCGTGTGATGAGAGAGGGGTTCGTTATTGTAGACACTTTGGATGTAGCTGCCAGGGCCGGCCTGGGGCGGCGTTGGAGCACCGATAACCGTCGTGGTCAGTCAGTACCTGGACCGACCCACGGCTCTCAGCAAGGCGTTATCGGGACGCTCCTGGCCCGTTGATTGATGGAGCGGATAAGACAGTACTCGTGAATCGGGAATTTTGTGACCGATAATCATTAGGCGTGTATCGGGAGTCGGGGTGGATGTGTCTGGGGTGGGATTCCTGGTACACGACATTGAACTGAGCCGCGGTCTATGGGTATTGGATAAGGTGATTCTGGGCTGGTTGAGTCGAGAAAGAGGGGTATTGCCGTATCCCGGAGCGCAGAACGGGGCTTACTAGCCTGTCGAGAAGGACTGTGTCGTTAGTGGGAGCCAAGGGTCTGGACGCACCTGTGGTGTTGAGAGGTGGGAGATCGGGATGTCGGAGGCTTTTTGAATGGTTCTACGCTGCCGCGGCCGTTCTGGGCACTTCTGGCGGTCGTTGCGGCGGGAGGCCCTCGATAAGCATCATGGGCCCACAGTTGCTGCAGACACGGACATCGACCCCGGCGACGCGCAGAAGCAGGTCCTGCCAGGACGTCTCTGTCTGGGAAGTGCTGGAAGTCCAGATGGTCAGCAGCAGCGCTCTACATTGGCGCAGCTTTCTGCCGCTGCGGTTGCTGAGAATACCGTAGTGCCGGATCTTGACGAACCCGTCGGGCAGAACGTGGAGCAGGAAACGTCTCATGAACTCAAGGACGTCCAGGCTCATCGTGGCGTGGCGATTGGTCTCTTGAGATGCTCGGTACCGGAACCGAACGTGTGTGTCGTCGTGGGCAATTAGGCGATGGTTCGAGATGGCAATGCGGTGGGTGTATCGACTCAGATAGGCCACGACGTGTTCGGCATTGTGGAACGGAGGCTTGCAGTAGACGATCCATTCTTTCCGGTAGAGGTCGTCCAGGAGCCGGGCATCGAATGAATGCTAGCCTCCTGCTACGAAGCAGATGCCGGAGTTTGTCGAGGAACTTGCCGCGAAAGAGCACAACGAACAGAATGCTCGGCAGAGAGCATGAATACCACGGAGCCCGATGAGTTTCAACTGACTATGGGACTTGACCTTGAAGCCAACCAGTTCCGACTCTTTCTACACAGTGCTGCATACGCCTTGCTTCACGCACTCCGATCACAGGGACTCAAGGGCACCGCGTGGACCAAACCTCAGGTCAACACGATACAGAACCGTTTCCTCAAAATCGGCGCGAGAGTCATTGAAAGCGCACGAAGAATCCGATTCCATTTTCCAACATCGTATCCACTCAAAAACGTCTTGGTGTCAATCATCACCAGGCTCGAAACGAACACGCAGTAACAACGCCGATCTATACCGGGGACAGCTATGTACACGTCGCAAAACAACACCTGTTCCGGACGAAAATCGTGACTCTTGCGACTCGTAGAGACCGCTTACGGGACCTTGGACATCCGAAGAAGCCGAGAACAAATCCTGTGCGTGATCACATCACTCCAAAACAACCTAAACTCAAATTCATGCATGATTCAGGCTAGGGGCCTGTCACGAAATTAGTAATTGACCTTGTGCTGCCAGAACAGAGCGGCGTCAGTTCGAGCGTAGTCGAGAACACGCCCAATAAGGAGCCGCGAATCGGGACTTCTCGACTCCGCTCGAAGTGACCCTGCTTCCTGTCATTCTACAGTGCGACTTACGTGCCACCCCGCTAGACAAAAACGAAGGCTGAGAGGAGACAATGATGCAATATCACGCTGCCCTGATCGGGTGCGGACGTATGGGTGCGACGATCGACGATGAAGTCGCCGATCGCCCTAACAGTGAGAGATGGATCCCGTTCTCCCACGCAGCAGCTGCGGTCGCGTGCGAGAGAACGGATCTGATCGCGGTTTCGGACGTGTTCGAGGAAAAAGCTGAGTCGATTCGCGACAGGTATGATGTTCCCGTTTGCTATACCGACTTTCGTGAGATGATCGACAAGGAGTCGCCTGACATTGTCTGCGTGGCGACACGCCCAGCCACACACGAAGAGATCGTCGTCCACGCTGCCGAAGTGGGCGTCAGAGGGATCTATTGTGAGAAACCGCTCTGTTGTTCGATGGCCGAAGCCGATCGGATGGTGGACGCCGTAGAACGTTACGGGGTCAAGTTCAACTATGGCACCCAACGGAGATTCGCCCCTGCGTACAAGCTGATGCGAAAACTTATCGATGACGGTGAGCTGGGGGATATCGAGGCGGTGATCGTTCAGCAGGGCGTTGGGTCGGCTCTTTGGGGGCTGACACACGGTGCAGATATGATGCAGTTCCTCGCGAGGGACTCTGACATCGAGTTCGTTCAGGGTGCGATCGCCGTCGAAGAGGGGAACTGGGACGGCAATCGACTGAACATCGATCCCGGTATCGTGTCGGGGTTCGTCCAGTTCGAGGGTGGGGCGCGAGGATATTTTACGGCTGGAACGGGGACCGAATTCGAGGTGAGCGGATCGGAAGGCAAGCTGCGCACGTTCGACGACGGGGTGACGATTTCACTTCGGAAGGAAGTCGAAGGTGGATATCCCATGGCAACCGAGCCTTTCCCGGATTACCAGCTCGAAAGCGGAACGCCCCACGGGATTCGAGATATTGCAGAGGCTTTGGACGAGGATCGTGAGACGCAGGGCCCGATTCAGCTCGCCCGCGCGAGCCAGGAAATGCTGATGGGCTTCATCGAATCACACCGTCTGGGAGGTAAGAGGGTGTCGATTCCGATGGAAAACCGGGATCTTTACGTGGGCAGGGAAAACTGGTGAAGCAAATCGAAGCGGGAGGGAAAACAGGAGGGTCAACCGATGAAACTGAACATCAAGGCGTTCACGATTGCGGCCGGCTTGATTTGGGGAGGGGCGGTGCTGACGGTCGCGCTCACGAGCTTGGTTTGGGACGGGTACGGCGTGGCGTTTCTCCAGGTGGTGGCCTCCATCTACCCTGGGTATGACGGGTCGGCCACGTTCGGAGGGGTCGTGGTCGCCACGCTTTATGCCCTGGTCGACGGCGGTTTTGCGGCACTCATCTTTGCCGCGATCTACAATCTGCTGGCTGATCGATTCGGATCCGAATCGTCGGGCGAGGCCACAGTAAGCGCATAGTTCTCGTTGCGAAACTGTAGAGCAAGATCGAGTGCCGCGGTTAACCGCGCCACGCTGGTTGGGTGACGTGCAGGAGATACGCTCGCTCGGCTACTGTGATCACCGCACGCGTTCCCTTTTCGATGTAGCCCAGGTCTCCCGGACCGCGTCTGACTCGGCGCCTCGACCTCCTGAACTTGAAGGGATCCGTCCAGCACGTAAAAGACTTCGTTGTAATCGAAGGTCCATTCGAACCGGCTCGGCGCCACGTATTCTGTGAAGCCGGCCGCCAGACAGTCGTCTTTTCCCACGATGGGATCGGACACGTGTACCTTTGCGCCTACGACATCGAACGGCTTTAGATCCCTCCGGTCCGACCTCACGATTCGAACCATTCCTTCCGCCTCGTTTTCAATTGAATTGGGGCAGCCACTCCGCGTGGACGGCCAGGTATTCGTCCAGGATGCTCTCGGCCGTTTCGATGTCGTTGATCACGGGATCTGCGAGCAGCGACTGTAAGGCGATGGCTCTGTCGCCCGTCACAGCTGCGTCAACGGCCAGCTCCGCCACGTGCACTTGGTTGCTGCACCAGGCTGCGATCTGTGATGGCAGATTCCCGAACTTGACCCCGTCAGGGCCATTCGTACCGACGATCGCGGGTACCTCGACGATGACGTCTTGAGGTAGATTCGAGATGTAATCGTTATTTGGGATGTTGAGCGCGAGCTCCGACGTGTCGAGCCCGTCGCGAATGGCCAGAAGGACGTGAATTGCCCGTTCTCCGGATCCTCCACGTAGGCTGTCGATCGATCGACTGCCGTCGATCATCTCCGAGATTTCACCCCACATCGTCTCTCGTCGCGTGTCTTCACCGTCCCAGTGCAGAAGCCAGTGGTCGTGGTCGTATTTCTGCCACGATTCATATGCCCGGACGTGCATGAAAGGGAGATACTCCCCGACGTGGTCGTCGCTCGGGAAGGGCATAAAACCAAAAGTACGAAACAGATCCGACCAGAGATGTCGCTTGTCGGGATCGTGATCCGCGGCCTTTTCGCGGAGCAACGGGTAGACATCCTCACCAGTGACCTTCGAGCGAACCTCCATGACCCAGTGGAAATGATTCAGACCCGCCGCTCGGATGTCGAGGTCATCAGGATCGCGATCCAGGAGCTCTCCGATGAGGCCGTACGGTTGACCCTATGCCGTGGCAGAAACCGATGGTCTTAACCGAGGTGTACTTGGTGACACCCCTGCAGATCCGGGGCAACGGGTTTGTGTAGTTGAGAAACAGGCATCGAGACAGTATGTCTCGACCTTGCGAGCGACGTCGAGAACAAGCGGGACGGTTCGGAGTGTGTGTGCAAGTCCACCCGGACCACCGTTTTCTCCGAGGACCTGCATGACGCCGTACTTGTGAGGGATTTGCATGTCCAGCTGCCAGAGCCGGTCGCGGTTCGCCTCGATCATGGAGATGACGAAGTCGGAACCGGGAAGAGCCTCCACGAGGTCCGTCGTGGCATGAATGCGGAATCCAGCGGACCACTCCTCGTTCATCCGCATTGCCAACGACAACATCGGCTCGAGGGCCTCGGTTCGGATGTCAACAAGATGCAGTTCGCTCCCCGACAACTCGTACCGCGAAAGGATATCTCCGAGGGTCCTGGGTCCAAAGCTTGCACTTCCGATACCGACCACGACAATTTTAACGCTCACGTGAGGTTCCTTTCTCAGAGCCAGTGGGCGAAAGGCCACAGGGTGGCGGAACGGGTGAAGGTCGTGTCCAACAGCACGTCCGTTTCCTCTATCGGATCGTGACCGTATCGACGCACGAATTCCGCTTCGATCTGCTGTTCCAATTCTGTCGGCTCCCCTAGTGGCAGCGAGACCCACTGATTTCCGCGTCGCGCGCTTTCCCGAATGGCCAGACAGAGCTCGTAGTCCTTGAGACCGTTCCGGACACCGTAGCGCGGCGACCCTCCGCGCGTGATCGCGTCGTGAAAGCCGACCAGGATGCTCGCCTTCGAGACGTCGTCGGGCGAACCAATCCGATAGGACACGTAGGGGTTTTCCCAGACAACGGGCGGATCGGTTTCGACGCGTACCTCTTCCAGCACGCGTTCTCCCTCGATTTCGATGTAGCGTTCGACGATGTCGTAGGCATCCGATCGATTTTGTCGATACAACGTAAGCCGGTCTCCAAACAGATGACCCTTCGGTCCCTCGATCTGCCAGCCCGTCGGATAGGCGTGCTGTGTCGACGGGAAAACGCGGGGCGGTTTCTCGAACAGGCATACGGCTCCGCCCGCGAACTCGATCACGGCGGATTCCCATTGAATCGTCGATTCCGGCTCGCCGCCGTAGGCGACATACGGTTCCGTATCGACTTCGCCGACGTAACCCAGAACGCGTGTCGCATCCCCCTCGAGTAGCGCCCGTAGGCCGCTGAATCCGTGGTATTGGCCGGTCAGATACGACAGACGGGCGTGTGAGACCTTTCCGAGCAGCCCGGTCTCGACGACACGTTGCTTGAGTTGTTCCTTTGGCCAGAGCCAGACCTGCTCGCCCACCTCCCAGAGGACGCTGTTTTCTTCGCACGTGCGCGTGATGGCGTCTGCGTATCTCCGCGTCAGCGCAACGGGGATTTCGGTGATGACGTGTGCCCCCTGCCGCGCGGCAGTGAGCGCTATGACGATATGGGAGTCTTTCGGCGTCAGGGACAGCACGACATCCGGCTGCTCGTTGTCGAAGAGTGAGCGCGCATCCGCATAGCAGGCTCCGATCGGGAACGTGTCCGCCACTTCAGCCAGAACGTCAGGATCGCGATCGCAGACGGCGGCCAACTCGTAGTGGTCAGTCAGCCTGGCGATGGTCGAGAGGTATTGACGGGCTCGAGCGTCCGGTGTGGTACCTACGCCGAGGACGGCGATACGTAGCTTCGTCATCGGACTGCACGGCCTCCTCTCTTTACGATTCGTAAGGTTGTTAGAAACCGCTGGCCAGTTGGATCGGACTCAGGGCATATTGGTCGTTCCGGTAATCAACGCGGGAGCCCTGCAATGTCGATTCAAGTGAATCCTCAAAACCTTCCTTTGGAAGACGAGCAGCCGGAGGCGGCTGCGACCATCACGACCCGATCTTTGCTTGTTGGTTTGGCGATGGCTGTGTGCGTCGGTCTCTGGCCGGCCTATTCCGACCTCGTTCTCCACTCTACACGCGCCGACCACGCCCACCTTTCGATGGCGATGCTCATCCCCTTCGTCTTCCTGCTGCTGGTCAACATTCCGCTGGAGCGCTGGGGCGTCGGTTTCTCACCATCAGAACTGATTACCATCTGCTGCATCGGTCTGGTGGCGTCGTGTATGCAGGGGGAGTGGCTTTCCAACAATTTTCTGGAAATGCTCTCCATGCCGTATTACTTCGCCTCGCCCGAAAATCGCTTTGAAGAGCTGCTTCTGCCCCATCTGCCCACGTGGACAACCGTATCCGATCGACAGGCTGTGACCGGCTTTTTCGAGGGGCTGCTTCCCGGCGATCCCTTCCCCTGGCGCCACTGGATCTCGCCGCTGTTCTGGTGGTTCGCATTGATCGGCGCCATCCTGACGATCAACCTCTGCCTGAGCGTTCTTCTTCGCAAGCAGTGGACGCAATACGAACGTCTCGCCTTTCCGGTTGCGACCGCCCTTCTGGAGTTGACGGGGGTCTCCGGCACCCGAGGCACGCTCTCGACTCTGGCTCGCAATAAGCTCTTTCGGATGGGATTCGTCATCACGTTGGCGATCATCTGCTGGAACATCTTTACGTGGTTCACGGTCAATGTGCCGATGACGCCGATTCTGAGTGGCCGACATTCCCGCGGGATCATCCCGACGGCGCCGGGGTTTCCGAGCATTGTGACGACGTTCGTCCTGCTCAATTTCACGCTGGGATACTTTACCAAGTTGGAGGTGCTTTTCAGTCTGTGGTTCTTCCACCTCCTGGCCGGCATCCAGCGAGGAATCCTTCATCGCGTCGGTCTGGACGTCGGCCCATCGGATCCGTGGGCTTCCGGTCATCCGGTCATCGGTTGGCAGACTTTCGGGGGCATGGTTGTTTTTGTCTGCTGGGGGTTCTGGATCGCCCGGTCTCACTTCCGGGATGTTTTTCGCAAGGTGTTTTTGGGCGATGAGCGTGTGGATGACTCGGAAGAGCTGATGTCCTACCGGACGACCGTCTGGCTGTTGATTGGATGTACCGCGTTTGTCTTTTTCTGGCTTCACCTGGCTGGCATGGGATGGGGACCGGTCCTGGCCTTCTGCTTTTCCACGCTGATCATCTACATTGGCGTGGCGCGGATCCTGGCCGAAAGTGGGCTCGTCTACCTTCGCGGTCCCATTACGCCACAGGCTTTCACGTGGCACACGTTCGGTATCGCGGGTCTGGGTCCCGCTGGCGCCGCTGTCCTGACACTTACGAACGCTTTTGTGAGTGAAGGAAAGACCTTCGCGATTACGCAGATGGCACACGTTCCCCGGCTGGGGATGGCCATGGCACGTCGGAGTCGGAGAATTCTGGCACCGGCCGTCCTGCTCGGGTGCGGGATTGGTCTTGCGGCCGTCGTCGCGTTTACGCTCTACCAGGGCTACCACGGGATGGGCAGTTATAACTTCGGCACGCACAGCTTCAAAGGAATCGGTGTCAAGAACGCGGCCGGATTCAGCCGCCTGGCTGTCGGACGCATTCAGGAAGGCGTTTCGGGCACGGATGGATATCGACTGCTTTTCATGGGTATGGGAGGTGCCTTTGTTGCCCTGGTCTATTTCCTGAGATACCGATTTCCCGGTTTTCCCATCAACCCCATCGGATATCCCATCTGTGCGATGGTGGACATGCAGGACACCGTGGTCACCATTTTCGGCATCTGGTTCATCAAGAGCATCATTCTCAAGGTGGGTGGCCTGGAGAGCTATCGTCGTGCTGCGCCCTTTTTCCTGGGCATGATGATGGGCTACATCACAGGCGTTGCCTTCGGCGTGATCGCGGACTTCTTCTGGTTCCCGGGGATGGGCCACGAGATTCACGCCGATCCCTGAGATCTCGACGCGAAGCGAAACTACAGCATCTGAGCCCTCAGCCGATCCTCATCGATTTCCATGCCCAATCCCGGGCCGTCGGGGACGACGATGTGCCCTTCCTCGTACCGAACCTTTTCCTTCACCACCTGCTCCTGGTAGACGAGCGGACCGGCAGGATAACACGGCAAATCGACGTTGGGCATCGCGGCCAAGAAGTGCGCTCTGGCGGCCGTTCCGATGGATAGCTCGACTGTGCTGCCGTGAAGCACTTTGATGCCGAACATTTCACCGAGTGCGAAGATTTTGACACACTCGGTGATCCCATCCCAGTCGACGCCCACGTTGAAAATATCGACCGCGTTGTTGCGCGCAAGGCCGACACCGATCGCCGTGCTGCCGACGTGTTCGCTGATCGGCACGTCGACCGCTTCCTTGACCCTCATAAAGTCTTCCGGCGGAGCGAAGTGTCTGCCCTTCACGGGAGACTCGAACAGATTCGGGCCGTAGTGGGCGAAGCGCTTGATGACTTCGATGCCCTCCTCGATTTCGAACCGACCGCTCATATCCATGGCGTTGATCAGGACGTCCTGGCCCCACCGTCGCCGCAGTTCGGTCAGGAAGTAATCGTCCATATCCAGATTCGCGCCAAAGTAATAGCGGATCGTCGGGTGCCCTTCTTCGAGACGGCGCTCAACGCGACCCAGGTTCGCTTCTGCATCCGGCTTCGTTCTCGCCGCCCCGAGGGGATAGGCGAACGGGATCCGGTCCCTGTATTTCCCGCCGAGCAGTTGATGCACGGGAATATCAAGCGCTTTCCCCATTGCGTCGTACATCGAGATCTCGATGCCGCAAATGACCTGATGATCCCATTCCTGCTTCTTGAGGTCGACGAGGATTGCGGTGCGGTCGAATGGACTCCGCCCAACCAGAATAGGTTCGAGTCGGGTGTGCAGCTTTTTCACGTAATCGGGCGTCGGGTCGAAGGGGACGTCCGACATCTCGCCCAGTCCGACGATGTCGGCATCGGTGTGGAGCCGAACGATCACGTGCTCGGAAACCGACTTCTCGGGGTCGGACGGGCACGTTTTGCCCATCTCACGGGTTGAGAAGATAGGAATGAGTTCAAGATTTGTGATTTTCATGGGAGCCTCCAGGCAATGGACAACAACGAGTGCCGAATTCCGAGTAGGGAGTGACGAGTGATGAGGGGTCTATTTAACGATCGGCAAGACGAGGTACGATGGATTCTCCCGATCGTGGAAGATCGCTTGGTCGGCGGTGACGTAGTCCGCGTTTCGCTCGTTGTCACCGCCTGTGTTCAGGTTCCGGCTGAGGCGCGGGAAATTACTGCTGCTGACGGCGAGGGCGATGCAGTGCCCGGGCTGAAACTCGTTGCTGGTCGACCAGAGGTCGATTTCGAACCGGACCGGTTCGCCGGGTGTCAGTAGCTCGGTCCGGTCCATTCCGTCCCGGTAGCGGGCACGTACGACGCCGTCGGACAAGAGACGGGCGTTGCCATCCGGCGCGATGTCCATCAGCTTCGCCGTAAAGTCGGTGTCGACGGCGGAAGACGATCCGAAAAGGACCAACTTCAGTGGGCCGGTAACTTCCAGAGGAGCGCTGAAAGGTTCACTTGCGTAGACGAGCACGTCGTCACGGTATAGGGTGATCTGCTGGTCTCTCGGGCCGCGTCGCATCGGGAGGACCCTGGCTGGTCCCGAATTGGCACCACCCCACGTGGGGACGGGGTTCGCCGGGTCGTAGGTGAAGTGGTCGGGCGGTTCATCCCCGGGCTCGTCCGTCGTCAGCGTTCCGCGTACCCACCCTCCGTGGACGTTCCCCTCGCTGTGCAGGTAGAATTTCGTTTCTACAGCACGGTCGAGCGGCCACGACGTCTCGTCACGCCACTCGTTTCTGCCCATCACGAAGATCTGGACGCGAGGCGGAGTCTGGGCCGATTCGTTTTCCTTCACGTGGCGATCGAAGAAGGCAAGATCCGCGGCATGATGGTCTCGCCTGGAGCCGGGCCCGAAATCGTAGTCGGGTATGATGTCGGGATCGCAACTGTGGTCCCAGGGTCCGATGACGAGGTGGGTATTCTGCTTCTGTTCCTCGGTTCCGTGCGTCATCGTGTGCGTGAAAAAGTCGATCGGCCCGGTCCCGCAGTGATCGTACCAGCCTGTGACCATCAGGTTGGGGGTTTTCAGGCTTTCAAACTGCTCTGGATCCACCTGGGTGAAGTAGTTCTGGTGCGGGGAGGTGAGGACATCGTGGTAGAGCTCGACCGGGCCACCGAGGTCGTCCAGGATGCTTGTCGCGGGGAGTTTGCCGAGGTGGGGGAGCCAGTCGGTCTCCTCGTAGGACCGCAGCTCGGGCCCGCTCTGCGCGTAGAAGTACCACATCGGGATTTGGTGAAGCATGAAGGACCCACCGAGTCGACTGAACATGCCGTAGGGCAGCACCTGAGGGCACATTGCACGATGCGCGGGATGGGCGAGGAAGGCCGTTGCCGACTGAACGCGCGCGAGGGCCGAGCCGCCAAACGTACCGATTCGACCGTTGCACCAGTCCTGCCCGACCATCCATTCCATCGTGTCGTAGCCATCTTCGGGGAAATCGTGGCGACCGGTCGGCCCGCCTTCCGACTTGTGACGTCCGCGCACGTTCTGCGCGAGGACGGCGTAACCCTCCTCGACGAAGGCCTCGCAACGATCGGTGACGCGATCCGTCCCATACATACATCGGACCATCAGGCTCGAGAACGGTCCATTGCCCTCAGGCAGGTAAACAAAGCTTTGCAAACGAATGCCGTCCCGCGTGGGGATCATAACTTCCTGAGGGCTCATACGGAATCAGTCCTTGCTTACAAGATTCCCGGCGTCAGTTCGAGCGCGAGTCGAGAACTCGCCCCTGGCCCTACTTGGAACGACTTCTCGGCGGAGTCTATCCCGAACGAAGTCAAGAGGCAGTGATGTTGCTATATGCCTGTTAGACAGAGCACTACAGTTCTAGAATCTGTACCCACATAGGCTTCTCGCCGAGGGGATAGGTCTTCAGCGGCGCCAAACCGCCGTCTTCCTCGATCCGATAGGACGCGAGCGTGTCCGATCCTTGACCGGCGGCGTAGAGAAACGAATCTGTCGGGTCGATGTTGAAGACACGAGGTGTCGGTTCGGTCGGCGTCTGGCCGAGGGCGGTGACGGCGCCCGTGTTCTGGTCGATCGCGAATCCGGCGATGCTGTCGTGCCCTCTGTTGGTCAGGTAGACGAACTTTCCGGACGAGGTGATCCGGATCTGGGCATTCGAGTTCTTTCCGTCGTAGCCGTCAGGCAGCGTAGAAACGGTCTGAAACGCCTCGAGCGTCCCGGCCGAGACATCCAGGTTGTAAGCCGTGACGGCCGAGCCCTGCTCGTTCGACGTATAAAGCACGTCCAGGTTGGGATGGTAACAGTAGTGACGCGGCCCCTGGCCAGGATAGCCATCCACCTTCGGGACATCATTCGGGGTCAGCTTGCCAGTCGCCTCATCGAACAGGAACTGGTAGATCGCGTTGGAGTCCTGAACGTGAGGGAGAAAATAGAACCGATTCGAAGGATGGGTCATCACGCAATGGGCGCCGAGCAGGGTGTGGGTCCAATCCGGTGGTCCTGTCGCGATCCGGTCATTCCCGATCGGATGCACGCCGATTCGCCGTCCCTGATAATGCGCTGAAAGAACCCACTTTCCACCCCTGTCGACGGCAATACAGCAGGGATCTACTTCCAAGGGCGCGGGACTCCCTCGAAGCGACAGCTCGCCCGAGCTGCTATCGATCTGCAGGGTCGCGAGTCCTGGCTCCGCACGCAGACCCACATACATGAACGCCTGGTCGGTGCTCACAGCCAGATTTGACGGCCCACCTGCGATCGCGGTTTCCCGAAGCAGATCCAACTCTCCGGATGCGGGGTCCATCGAATAGGTGAGGATCTTGTGTTCACCGGCGATCACGACATACGCGTAATAGGCCATCCATTTTCCTCACGAAGGAAAAGCGCCACTGAGGACACTGACTGCCAGCCGATTTGCGATCGACAAAGGAGTCCCCGTGCGGAGCACGGGGACGAGCGCGGCGCTTTGTAAAAGAATGAGTAATGCGCTTCGCTCGCCCCTGGGCTCTGCCGGGGCACTGTGTGCTGACGAATGGTTGATGTGGCTCCCTGGAACGACTCTACGAATCATCCCCCAACAATCTGTGGTGACGCGTAAAGCTCTGGTCGTGCCTCGTTCGCAGTAAAGCAACCCGATGATCGCGCTGCCTCGATGAAATCTCTCGAGACTTCGGTCACAATCATGCCTTCCAGCGGCGCGTGCTCGTCGATGAACTGGCCGTTCGGATCGATCGCGAAGGCGAGCCCCGGGAACCAGGCGTTGCCGCTCTTTCCTGCCTGGTTGGCGTAGAAAATGTAGAGCGCATTGTCCACGGCCCTGGCAGGCAGGACCTGTGCGGCGAGTTGTCGATGCTCAGTGGCCTGTTCGGTCTGATCGCCGTCCGGAGAGACGTTGTCAGCACGGCCGCTCGCACCCACGGCGAGCAGGAAGAAATCCGCACCCTCCTTTGCAGCGGTTCTGAAGATTTCGGGAAACCTCAAGTCGTAGCAGATCCCCACGCCGAAGGTCCAGCCCTGCGATGTCACGACGGGGAGCTGGCTCCCTGGCTCGAACCATGTCCTCTCGGTTTCATTCGGGATGTGCAGTTTGGTGAAGGTCGCGAGGTAGCCATTGGGACCGACGATGTAGGCACTGTTTCGATAGCGCTCACCCGCCGGCTCGATCGTACCGACGATGAGGGTCATGTCGAGCTCACGGCAGAGCGATTCGAGGAAAGAGACTGAATGCTCGGCCGCACTCTCGGCGATCCGCATCGCCTCTTCTGCGGCTATGTCCGATTTGTTCATCGAACCCGTGATGCACTCTTCTGGAAAGAGCGCGAACGTGGCACCCTGCTTCTGCGCTTCCCTCGACCACTCTGCAATGCGGTCGAGATTGGTCTTGGGATCGCCCATGGCGCTGTGCATGGCGATCGATGCTACGCGAGTTGTTGTGCTACTCATAGAAGTCTCTTTTGATTGAGAACACTCACTCGCGCCGTCACACTGAGCGGAGTCGAAGTGCGGGTCATCACCATTCCTTTTTCGTCCCCGTGCTGAGCACGGGGACGAGCGACCTTCCTCGATCATAGTGGATGGTGTGGAGGAGCCCACCATCAGATGTGCTCACCCCGCGTCCGGACGCTTGATAAACCTCTCCCCACCCTTCAACCAATTGCCGGCGTGGATGCCCGGGTTGAATTCGTAGAGAGATTCTAAACCTTCGAGTGTCTCAAGACTCCCAATCTCTCGGAATACGTCTTCACCAGGGTCGTGCAGGTTGAATGTGTAGATACCCGAGACGCCAGCCTCCCAAGCGTTGGCCGCTTCTCCGCGCCAGATCGGGCCGAATAACGGATGTCCGCGCGCCATCCATCCGCCGGTTTCCTTGAGTGATTCAGGGTCGAGGAAGCTGCTTCGCTTCAGGCGAGAGGCGCTGATGCACGCATAGGTGGGCACGTCGTGACGCTTGCCCAGCTCTGCCCAGTTCTCCCACGGTTCCAGATGGTCGTAGCCGCCGCCGGCGACGATATCCACCAGATCTTCTGTCATCCAGCGCTCGATGTCGAAACCGATGGCTTTGGAATAGCCGACCGAGTCGAAGACGCGAACGACAATCAACAATGGGCGGCCCCGTTGCCGATCGACTTCGTCCGTCATACGCCGAACACGGGTGAGGAGATCGGTCATAAGGTCGCAGTGATCCTGGGTGACGGGGTCACCGGTCATCTGGGGACGAAAGTAATGGGGGTGGCGATAGAAATCGAGGTCGATGCCGTCGACGTCGTAATTCGTGCAGATGTCTTCGATGACGCGAAACACTTTTTCTCGAACGAGGTCCTTCCCGTAGTCGAGACCCGACCACCTTCCACCTCCGTAGGGAGGAACCTCACCTGGTTTACCGAGGAGACAATCGGGGTGATCCTTCTTCCACTGGGGGAAAAATTCGGGTCGCTTGGCGTCGTGTGTGTCATTCATTCGAAACGACCGGAAAATTTCTATCCCGTTTGCGCGGCCGAAGTCGATCTTGAGCTGCAGGCCATCGTAACCCTGATCTTTCAGCGCCTTCGCCCAGTCGTGGACGGGTCCGCCCCCCAGGGACAGGTCGTACGATTCCCGATCCGGGTCGAGCTCGAAGAATTCTCCGGCCGTATTGTCGAGGATGGCGTCGACCTGAGATCCACCGAGAGGCCCGACCCGATACTTGAGGAAATTCTCGGGCGTCCTCGGCTCATCGTCCGGTGTCCGGGTCGTATCACCGCCGTCCGTGTTCATGAGGATGCGGCGAGGTCGGCGGGCTTCGCGTCGTCTTTGTTCGATGAACTCATCCATGACAGACAGGAATCCTCACTCAGGCTTCAGCCAGCGCCCTCTACGATCCCGGGCGTAGACAAATTGGCTGTCGTAACGTTCGTCCCGGGTGTAACCCGAGTGGCCGCTTATCAGTTCGACCGCATAGGACTCGACCGCATCGTCGACGATGTCGATTCCGAGGCCGGGGCCCTCGGGAATCTTGATGTAGCTGTCGACGACCTCGGGCTGTGGCGCCATGATTTCGTAACGATAATGGGCATCGCCCGTGCGATGTTCCCAGATCAGGAAATTTGGTATTGTCGCGCAGAGGTGCAGGGAAGCGATTTCTCCGATCGGACCGAGCGAGCCGTCGTGCGGGGCGAACTGGATGTAGTGGGCTTCGGCCATGCCGGCAAGTTTCTTCATTTGGGTCAGTCCGCCGAATCGACCCGCATCGGGCTGGATCACGTCGACGATCTCTCGTTCGATCAACTCCTTGGCGCCGTAGATGAAAGCAAGTCGCTCACCGGCTGCGAGCGGGACGTTGATGGCCTCCGAGATGCGGGCAAGGGCATCCGGGTTTTCCGGAGCGACGGGCTCTTCGTAAAAGAAGATGCCGTAGTCCTCGAGCACACGACCCATCGAAATGGCATCGCGTGTGGTCATCCAGGGCGGGCCGTGCAGATCGGCCATGATGTCGACGTCATCTCCGACTTCTGCCCGCATGTCGGCCACGCGCTTGGCCGCGCCTTCGACCCCGCCCATCTTCAGACCATTGTAGCCTTCATCGACCAACGCACGGGCCTTCTCCGGCGTGTCGGCGTGGGTGTAGCATCGGAGGGTTTCGCGCATCCGACCGCCCAACAGCTGCCAGACCGGCATGTCGAACGCTTTCCCCTTGATGTCCCAGAGGGCGGTTTCGATGGCCGCCATAGCGCCGCCCGCCACGATACCTGTCATGGCGTGCGACTGGAGAAACATCTTGCTCCAGCAGCGCTCGATGTTGAACGGGTCTTCACCGATGATGACCGTGGCCTTGTTGTGGATTTCGGTCTGTATGGCAGGCATGGCCGTGGCTTCCCCTACACCGTAGATACCCTCGTCCGTGAATACGCGGCAGAACAGGAATTTTCGTCCACCAGGCTCGCCGGCGGTGTAGGTCTTTACTTCTGTGATTTTCATGACGTCCTCATTCCAGAGAAGAGGTTGTTCAAGAATCGCGGGTTGGTCGTCGTGGAGGCCATCCGACTGGTCAGAGAAAGCGAGTCACTCCGGGCGGAGCCAGCGTGCCCTTGGGAAACGTGCGTAAACATATTGAGCTTTGTAGGTGTCGTCCTGAGCGTATGAGATGAAACCTCCCACCAGGTCACAAGCATACTGTTCGATCGCTTCGTCGACGAGGTCGACGCCCAGTCCGGGTCCTTCCGGGATGGTGATGTAGCTGTCGACGACCTCTGGTTGGGGCTCCATGACTTCATATCGGATCTGAACGTCTCCAGTCATGTGCTCCCAGATGAGAAAGTTGGGAATCGCCGAACACAGGTGCAGCGAAGCGATCTCGCCCACGGGCCCAAGGGATCCGTCGTGGGGTGCGAACTGGATGTAGTGCGCCTCGGCCATGCCGGCCAGCTTCTTCAGTTGTGTGAGACCGCCAAAGCGACCCGCGTCGGGCTGGATGACATCGACGATTTCCCGTTCGATCAGTTCTCGTGCGCCGTAGATGTAGGCGAGACGTTCGCCAGCCGCGAGCGGAATGTTGATGGCGTCGGAGACACGGGCCATGGCCTCGACGTTCTCGGGGGCGACGGGTTCCTCGTAGAAGAAGACGCCGAACTCTTCGAGTCTCCTGCCCATCGAGATGGCATCGCGAGTCGTCATCCACGGCATGCCGTGCAGGTCGACCATGATGTCGATGTCGTCGCCCACTTCGTTGCGTATCGCGGTGATATCCCGGATGCAGTGTTCGATCCCTCCCATTTTGAGTCCGGTGTAACCCTCATCGACGACTTCGCGTGCCCGCTCAGCCGTTTCGGCGTGGGTGTAGGCACGGAGGCTTTCCCGCATTCGGCCACCGAGGAGCTGCCAAACGGGCATGCCGAAGGCCTTTCCCTTGATGTCCCAGAGGGCCGTCTCGATAGCCGACATCGCGCCTGCCCCGACGATGCCGGACATCCCGTGGGTCATCAGGAACATCTTGCTCCAACAGCGCTCGATATTGAAGGGGTCTTCGCCGATGAGGACGTTGCCCTTCTGATGAATCTCCGTCTGGATGCTTGGCCAGGCGGAGGCCTCGCCTACTCCGTAAATGCCTTCATCGGTGAACACTCTGCAGAACAGGAAGTTTCGTCCGTTCTGACCGACGGAGTAGGTCTTGACTTCGGTGATCTTCATGGGGGCCCTCATTCAAGAACGCGTTCTTCAACCATCATGTGGATGGTCGTCCTGACACCATCCGACTCCGGGTCAATGAGGATGCGGATTCACTCCGGCGGAGCCAGCGCGCTCTCGGGAAACGTGCGTAGACATACTGCGCGTTGTAGGTGTTGTCCTGGGTGTAGCCAGCGAAACTGACGAGATCGGTTGCGTATTTCTCGACGGCGTCATCGACGAGGTCGACCCCCAGTCCGGGTCCGTCCGGAATGACCATGTAGCCGTCCACGACCTCCGGCTGTGGGGCCATGATCTCGTAGCGACACTGAACGTCCATGGTCAAATGCTCCCAGATAAGGAAATTGGGGATCGCAGAACACAGGTGGAGGGACGCGATTTCCCCCACGGGTCCGAGGGAGCCGTCGTGGGGCGCGACCTGGATGTAGTGTGCCTCGGCCATGCCCGCCAGCTTTTTCAGTTGAGAGAAACCCCCGAAGCGCCCTGCGTCGGGTTGAATGACGTCGACGATTTCTCGCTCGATCAGTTCACGCGCACCGTAGATGTAGGCGAGCCGCTCGCCGGCTGCCAGCGGGATATTGATCGCGTCGGAAACGCGGGCGAGGGCCTCGACGTTTTCTGGGGCGACCGGTTCTTCATAAAAGAAAACACCGAACTCTTCGAGTCTCCGGCCCATCGAAATGGCATCGCGCGTCGTCATCCACGGCATGCCGTGCAGGTCGACCATGATGTCGATGTCGTCTCCGACTTCCTTCCGAACCGCGGTGATATTGCGGACAATGTGTTCGATTCCGCCCATCTTGAGCGCACCATAGCCCTCATCCACGAGCTCTCGTGCTTTCTCGGCTAAAGCCATCGTTTCGCGACGACCCTCAAGATCGTGCCACGCGTGCCCGAGGGCGGCGTGCGTGTAGCAACGAAGCCGCTCACGCATCCGGCCGCCCAGAAGCTGCCAGACGGGCATCCCGAATGCCTTTCCCTTGAGGTCCCACAGAGCCGTCTCGATGGCCGACATGGCTCCTGCGCCGACGATGCCGGACATGCCGTGGGTCATCAGGAACATCTTGCTCCAACAGCGCTCGATGTTGAACGGGTCTTCACCAATGATGACGTTTGCCTTTTGATGAATCTCGGTCTGGATGCTGGGCCAGGCCGAAGCTTCACCGAGTCCATAGAGCCCTTCGTCCGTGAAGACTTTGCAGAACAGGAAGTTCCGGCCTCGTTCTCCTGGTGTGTAGGTTTTGACTTCGGTGATTTTCATGACGTACCCGATCGCCTTTTGAAGGGAACCACAGAAAACACGGAAGGGTGGGTGCTACGGGAATCCAGGCCCTATTCGGGAAAATGAATGGGATGTCGGGAAAAGTAGAGCAGTCTTTAGGCCTTCTCGAAGACGCAGCCGTGGAAAAGCGACCGTCGCTCCGGTGACAGACGCTCGTAGAAAGACCTATGATAACTGAAGTGTTCGTCGTTGGCGAGCATCCAGGGATGCTCGTAGGCGTAGTAGAGCATCAGGCGTTTGCCATTCGATTTGGTGAATGGACCACGGGTATGCCAGACGGCGTTGTGAAACATGACAGCCGTGCCAGCGGGAACGCAGACCTGGAAGGCACCTGGGATCGAGTCGAAGCCTTCGAGTTGACCATGGTCTGGATCCGCATCAGCTCTATGTGACCCTGGGACCAGGGTGAGATTGCCCTGATCGGGTTGGGTCATGTCGGAAAGGAAATAAGCGATTTTGAGCTGGAGGTGGGGGATGCCGGGTCGGAGCTCGCGGTAGCCGGAATCGTGGCCGTCGATGTGCCATCCGGGTGGGCGATCTGGCGTGGGTTCGGTTTCCCAGTACGCGTCGGAAGCGTGGAAATGGGGCTGCGGGTTGAGGAGCCCACGCACGTAGGGCATGATCGGAGGATGGTCGATGAGTTCCGTGAAGAGAGGATCGTCGTTGAGGATGTGGAAGATGCGCGTGTTAGCGCCAGCGATCTGCGTGCGTCCCTGATGCGGCTGGCCCCCCTCGTGCATGCAACGACGGCGCTCGATCACAGCGTGAAGCCGATCGGTCAGGCACTCTACGAGATCTGGGGCCAAGACTCCCTCGACGACGAGGTAACCGTCGCGTTCGAACGCCTCGTGCTCAGTTTGGGTCAGATGTGCGTCGCTCATGAATCCTACTATCGCTCGTCAGTGCTCATGCTCCGAACTGGAGTTCACGGAGAGAAGCCGAAGCAAAGCCCACCGCTCATCCCGAGTGACCATCTTGCTACGCCGGCAACGCGGAGCTGCTCAAAGAAGACAGAGTAAGGTCGTATCGAAGGACGAACGGTGTCACACCCTACACCGCAATTGCCTCCACCCATTTCATATCAATATCCTGACCGAACCCCGGCGCATCGCTGGGAACCAGCGATCCATCCTCGATGACCTGTGTGCCCGGAATGGCCACCATGTCTTCCAGCTTGACGCCCGGTGCAGAGACGCCTCCTGATCGTTCGCCCCACGGGATAGCGGGCATCGCATAGGCGAGGTGCTGGCCGTATGGCCAGTTCATGCCGCCGTGCGTGATGACGGAGAGG
The DNA here is from genome assembly GCA_965198115.1 of Candidatus Latescibacterota bacterium. Lineage (GTDB taxonomy): Bacteria > Latescibacterota > UBA2968 > UBA2968 > UBA2968 > UBA6620. The sequence goes on from OZ240241.1 coordinate 7,353,647, forward strand.
CCAGCTGCTTCGGCCATGTGACAGATTCGTACGCCGCACGAGATGCCACCCGTCCAGAGCAGATCCGGCTGCAGGATGTCGACGTATTTCTTCTGGATGGCGGACGAAAATGTCTGAGGAAGATACCAGTGTTCGCCGGTTGCCAGACCTGACCACGGGAGGCGTTCGCGAACCTGTGCGAATCCTTCGAAGTCTTCAGGCATGAGGTAATCCTCGATCCACTTGAGCCTGTAGGGTCTCAGGGCTTCGGCAACTCGGACCGTGTATTCGACGTCCAGCGCCATCCAGCAGTCCAGCATGAGTTCCACGTCGTCGCCCATCAGCTTTCGAGCAGCGACGACCTGGTCCTCCGTCTTTCGGATGCCCTCCAGACCGTCAACCGGACTGTACTGCATGGGCAGCTTGATCGCTTTGAATCCAAGCTCGAGATACCATTCGACGTCGAAGCCAGTGGCGTAGCAGGTGATCGTTTCTTTCTGCGGTCCGCCGAGGAGTTCGTAGACGGGCCGGCCAAGGATTTTCCCTTTCAGATCCCACAGCGCCAGATCGACGGCGCTGATGGCGTAGCTGCCCATCCCATAGCCACCGTAGACGGATGCGATTCGACACATGACGTCGAATGCCTTCTCGGTCGCCATGCAGTTCTCGCCTTCGAGATGGGGGGCGAAGTGGTCGTTGATGATCCGGACGACGGGGGCGGAAAAGGCGGACACGCCGAAACCGAACGTGCCGTCTTCGGCAGTGACGACACAGGCCGTGCTTCGCCACGGTGGTGTCCAGGACGAGCGCTTGCCCTGATAGGCCGGATAGCGCGCCATCGGACTGGCAGGCTCCCGGCCCTCGTGGAGGTAGCGGTTGCGCGGTTTCGCGCCGCCTTTCCGATAGTCGGCTTCGAATGCCTCGATCGATTTGATTTTCATCTTTTCACGAAAGGAAAATACCCCGCTGAGTTGTAGGGACGGTTCGCGAACCGTCCCTACTCGGACCTGGGGGAGAGCTACTCACTATCTACGACCTGCATTGCGGCGTGGATGTAGCCGTAGCTGTAGCCGAAGCCGACTTCGCGCGGGGCGGGACCCGAGAGTACGGGGACGTGGTCGGGCATGATCATGTAGGGATAGCCCACTTCCTTATAGACACGCAGCGCATCGATCATGTCGATGTCGCCCTCGTCGGGGAAAACCTCGGAGAAGTCATTGAGGCCGCCCTTGATGTTCCGAAAGTGGACATTGAAGATCTTCTTCCGCTCGCCGAACCAGCGGATGACGTCGAAGATCTCTTCACCGGGGTTTTCGAGCGCTTCTGACATGCAACCCTGGCAGAAGTTCAGGCCGTTGTAGTCGCTGTCGTACATCTGAACGAACTTCTTGAAGCCCTCGGGCATGCCAAGTGGGCGCGCAACCTCTCGGTAGGTGTTGTTCATGCCGATGCCAGGGTCGGATGGATGGCAACACATCTGGATCTTGTGCTCTTCGGCTACGGGAATCACTTTCTGCAGCCAGTAGTCGATGCGTTCCCACATCGTGTCCAGATCCGCTGCGCCACCTTCGAATTCTCCCGACGAGTGATCCATCTCGTCGAACTTGAACGTGGAGAGGCTGGCGCCGCCGCGACCCGTCGTACGTTCGGTTCTCATGTGGCCGAGAACGGTAATGTTGTACTGGAGCCCCCGTAGACCGGCTTCGTTGGCCATCTTGATGACTTCGTGCACGCGATCGATCGCACGTTCACGTTCATCGCTCGCCCCGAGGAAGATGACACCGGCGTAGTTGTCGTTCGCACGTTCATCGAGGTTGCCGGATATGGCGGGGCGCCCTCGCAGCGGCAGATGTGTCAGTTCCATGTTGATACCGAACTTCGCGCACTGTTCACGCATGCGTACGAATGTATCCGTCGTCCATTCGGTCCACGGTTCCGCCGGGGTGATGTCGACATTGTTGACGCCGAGCTGCGACAGGACCTGCAGGTCCTCGTCCGTTCTGAAACCACCTTGCGTACCGATGTACATTATTCCTCCTGGTAACGATGAATCAGAGACTTCCAACGCAGAGAACGCGGAGATTTCCGGTCATAGACCGGAACCAGATAGAGACGCATAACCACGCCTGCTCGCCTCTTCGCCCGCTCCCTTTACAGGCTACTAGTTATCGACCACCTGCATCGCGGCGTGGATGTAGCCGTAGGCGTAGGCCATTCCGACCTCTCGGGGGGCGGGGCCAGTCATCCTCGGTACGTGATCGGGCATGACCATGTATTCGTAGCCAACGTCCTTGTAGACCTGGAGCGCCTTCAGCATGTCGATATCGCCTTCGTCAGGGAAGACTTCGACAAAGTCATTGAGTCCACCCTTGATGTTCCGGAAGTGGACGTTGAAGATCTTCTTCCGTTCGCCGAAATAGCGGATGACGTCGAAGATCTCCTCGCCTGGATTTTCGAGCGCCTCGGACATGCAGCCCTGGCAGAAATTGAGTCCGTTGTAGGAACTGTCGTAGAGTTCTATGAATCTCTTGAATCCTTCGGGCATCCCCATAGGCCGAGCGACCCCGCGATAAGTGTTGTCCATCCCGATGCCGGGATCGGACGGGTGACAGCCCATCTGCACTTTGTACTCCTCGGCGACGGGGATCACTTTCTGCAGCCAGTAGTCGATCCGCTCGAGCATCGTGTCCGTGTCCGCAGCGCCTTGTTCGAACTCTCCCTTCGACTGATCGAGCTTGTCGAACACGAACGTCGACAGCCCGGCGCCGCCGCGGCCCGTCGTGGATTCGGTCCGCATGTGACCGAGGATGGTGATGTTATACATGAGGCCGCGCAATCCGGCCTCCCCGGCCATTCGGATGGTGTCGCAAACGCGATCGATGGCGCGCTCACGTTCGTCGCTTGGACCAAGGAAGATCGCGCCTCCCTCGTTCTCGTTCTTGGGGTTGTCAAGGTTTCCGGGGATCGCGACTCGCCCCGACAGCGGCAGGTGCATCATTTCCATGCTGATCCCGTAGCTGTCGCACTTCTCGCGCATGGAGACCAGCAACTCCGTCGACCAGTCGGCCCACGGCTCAGTCGGACTCTGGGCGATGTGATTCACACCCAGTTGTGATAGGACTTTGAGCTCTTCGTCTTCGTGGGGGACACCCTGTGTACCGATGTACATGTCTATCGCGCTCCTTTAAGCTAAGGATCGCCGTAATGCGAGTATCATTTGGTTCAGCGATTGAGTTGTCAGAGTCCCCTCCTGGGGAGGGGACCAGTGTTCAGGGTTGCGCTCTGCTCGAATCGTTTTCGCTATCCTGCTCCGAAGCTCCTCCAGTCACGAGAGGGGATCCCTCGGCACATTCAATGTTTCGGTGATTGGGCGCCTCTCCATTCCTAAAGGTGCCTCGGGATGACAGCCGACTGCGTCGGCTGTCACTTCTCTCCCACAGCCTGCAGCATGGCGTGGATATACCCGAACGTGTAGGCGAACGCGACTTTGCCGGGTTCGGGGCCAGAGATCCCGGGAACGTGGTCGGGCATGACCATGTGGGGATAGTCCACATCCTTGAGTGCCTGCATGACCTTGAGCATGTCGACATGGCCTTCATCCGGAAAGACTTCGACGAAATTGCGAAGCCCGCCTCTGATGTTTCGGTAATGGATGTTGAAGATCTTTTTCCGCTCACCGAAGTAGCGAATGACGTCGTAGACATTCTCGCCCGGGTTTTCGAGCGCTTCCGACATGCAGCCGACGCAGAAGTTGATGCCGTTGTAGGGGCTGTCATAGAGGTCAACCATCTTCTTGAATCCTTCGACCATGCCCATCACGCGTTCGACGCCGCGATATGTCGTCCCTACGCCTATGCCGGGATCCGACGGGTGACACGCCATCTGGACTTTATGCTCCTCCGCAACGGGGATGACGCGCTGAAGCCAGTGGTCGATGCGCTCCCACATCTCATCCTCGTCGGCAGCTCCGTCCTCGAACTCGGTGTCCTTAGCTCCCAGTGGATCGCCGGCGCGGCCTTTTTCGACAAACTCGTCATAGTTGAACGTGGATAGGCGTGCCCCGCCGCGCCCGGTCGTGCTCGTCGTCCGCATGTGGCCTAGGGGCGTGGCGTTGTAGTTGAGGCCCCTCAGACCCGCCTCGCTGGCCATCCTGATGATGTCGCAGACGAGATCGATCTGGCGTTCCCGCTCGTCGCTCGGTCCGTGGAAGACCTTTCCGGTGACGGGATCGTTCATCGAGTTGCCCGAGCTGATGACGTGGGTCATCTCCATGTTGATTCCGAATTTGCCGCACCGTTCGCGGTGGCTCGTCAGGAGATCAGTCGTCCACTCGTTCTGGGGTTCCTTCGGCGTCGTGTCGATGTTGTTGACGCCCAGCTGCGAGAGCTGAATGAGGTCGTGATCTTCTGGAAAACTGCCTTGTGTTCCGATATACATCTATTCCTCCTGCTTATGAGAGCATATGCAACTACGAAATGGACACTAAGTGATCACGAAGCCGCCTGGGAGTAGATTGTCATCCCGAAGCAGATTTAGACGAAGTACGAGCGTCGGTTACGTACTAACTGAGTCTCCTGAGGGATCCCTCATCACGGGCAGCAGTCCTGCTTACACCTCCTGCTTCTGGGCCCCTCCAGCCACGAAGAGGGATTCCTCGGCACGTCAGTGTTTCCACATTAGGTATCGCAGCCCGCTTCCGATCGTGCCTCGGAATGACAGCCGCCGAGGCAGTGTGGGAATCCTTTATCACCTCGTCGGCTGTCACTTAGCTCCTACTGCCTGCAGCATTGCGTGGATGTAGCCGAAGGTGTAGGCGATCGCGACTTTGCCCGGCTCGGGGCCGGAGATCCCGGGAACGTGGTCGGGCATGATCATGTAGGGATAATCCACGTCCTTCAGCGTTTGGAGAGCCTTCAGCATGTCGACGTCGCCCTCGTCGGGGAAGACCTCGACGAATTTGCGGAGCCCGCCTTTGATGTTCCGGTAGTGGATGTTGAAGATCTTCTTCCGTTCGCCGAAGTAGCGGATGACGTCGTAGACATCCTCGCCAGGGTTCTCGAGCTGTTCGGACATGCACCCGACGCAGAAGTTGATGCCGTTGTAAGGGCTGTCGTAGAGGTCGACCAATTTCTTGAAGCCTTCGCTCATGCCCATGACTCGATCGACGCCTCGATAGATCTCGCCGACACCGATGCCGGGATCGGCAGGGTGGCACGCGAGCTGAACCTTGTACTCCTCCGCGACGGGAACAACGCGCTGCAACCAGTAGTTGATGCGCTCCCACATTTCGTCTGCATCCGCGGGCCCATCCTGAAACTCGCTGAAGCGAGTCTCTTCGGGTTCACGCTCTGAGCCCTTGTCGAGCAACTCTGCGTAATCGAAGGTCGAGAGGCTGGCGCCGCCCCGACCAGTCGTACGGGCGGTTCGAAGATGGCCGAGGATCGTGATGTTGTAATTGAGGCCGCGTATACCGGCCTGACCGGCCGTGCGAATGACGTCACACGCGAGATCGAGTTGACGCTCGCGTTCGTCGCTGGGTTTTAGAAAAATGGCACCCGTCTCTTCGTTCCGAAGCGCATTCCCGGAACCGATCAAATGCATCATCTCCAGCCTGACGTCGAACTTGGCACAGCGCTCGATGTAGCTGGTCAGCAGGTCGACCGTCCACTCCTTTAGTGGTTCGGTTGGTGTGGTGTCGATGTTGTTGACACCCAGTTGGGATAGCTGGACGAGATTTTCTTCTTCGGGTCGAATGCCCTGGGTGCCGATGTACATAGCTACTCCTTGGGAGAGGTCAGAGGTCTGAAATCTCGAAAAGCGTCAGGCGCCCTCGACGGCCTTTTTGAGTTCTTCGCCGCTGGTGTTCCAGTAGGAATACAGAACGGAGATATCGACGCCCATGTTGAAGTGGCGGACGCCCATATCGAGGTACTCCTTGGCGTCGTCCGGCGACGTGATTTCAGCGCGCGGCTGGACTCCCATGGACAGTGCGGTCTTGAAGACCTCGGCTTTTGCATCGCCGATGGAAGGATCGTCTCGCTTGCCCGCCAGTCCGACGCTCATCGAATAGTCTGATGGACCCCACTGGACCATGTCCACGCCCTTCACGGAGAGTATGGCCTCTAGGTTTTCGACCGCTTCGCCCTTCTCGATCATCAGGTTGACGACCGTGTTCCGCATGGCATCGACGTAGGCGGGCCCACCCCCATACCCCATGTAACAATTGCGCCGCATGTAGGAGCTGTAGCGACCGTTGTCCTCAGGTGTGTCGGGAGTGGTGATTCGTACGCACGTTTCGGCGTCTTCAGCGGTGCGGCAATCCGTAAAGAGGATGGCACCAAACCCGGAGCCGATGGCGCGCTGTGAGAGGTAATGCTGATTGGCCTGATCGATCTTGAACATCATACCCATGCCGTAGAGCTCCGCAGCCCGACACATATTGTCGAGGTCGTGGGACGTGAACGTCCCGTATTCGCCCACATATTCAACGTAGTCGTAATGACCCGTGTGGCCGATGACTTCTACGATGGCCGGCCAGTGGGAGTGGATGCGGGTGCCAATGGTCGGTTCTCCCGCGCTCAGCTTTTCGCGGATGATATTGGGCTTCATCGGTTCTCCTCGGGGATTGGTGTGAACGGAAAGCGTGCAGCGGCCCCCATGCTGCCCCTCGCCCGGTCAAATGGCAAGGGAAAAGAAGACCACGAAATACACGAAACACACGAAAATCTGGGCCACACGGAATACACGGAAAGGAACACCGGGCGGATAACGAGTCTCCCCCTGCCCCCGGGACCCTGCTCCCCCTCAGCTCTTCAGGTGTTCCTCGAACCACGCCACCATCCACTCGAAATATTCGACGAGAAACTGGTGATTGCCCTCCGGCTGGTGAACCTCGAAGCGCTCCGGGTGGCCAGCCGTTACGTAGGCTTCGCGAACAATCGGGATGAGCCGGTCGACACCAGCCCTGGGCATGTCCTCGTCTTCGGTGGGCGCGATCATCATGAACGGGCGAGGTGGCATACAGGCGGCCACGACGCTCGGATGGTCGAAGTAGCGGAGCATGTGCGGGATGTAGTAGTAGGCGCTGTGCCGTTCAGGATCGCCGTGGTGGATGACCTGGGCCAGGCTGCCGACGCCCCCACACACGGGAACCCCCGCCGCGATCCACGGTGCGCAGGCCATAGAATACCACGTTGCGTTGCCCCCGAGCGACATGCCCGTGACGCCCAGACGACCTGGAGCGACGCCGGCGGTAGCGCCGAGAATCCTGGCCGCTCGTAGCGTTTCCTCGACGAGAATACCCATCTGGGTTCGGCCGTAGGGGGCAAGATGTTTATTCTCAAGCGCCCAATCGTTGATGCTTGCGCGACGACCTTCCGTGCCCTTTGCCGATATCGCCAGCGTCACGAATCCACGACGCGCCAGCTCGCGTCCCCAGCCAATCAGGGGACCATCCGGCGACTGGTGGAAATCAGGATGTGCGACGCGTTCAGCGGATCCACCGGTTCCGGAAACGCACGCGATCCCGGGTCGATCGCTCGATCCATCGAGTGGTTCCATCATGATGCCGGGTACGCTTTCCCCGAGGGAGTTGGCGTAGCTGAGGTTAGAAATTCGAAGATTGTCGACTTCTTCGGTGGCAGCGACGGAAACGTCTACCTCATCCGGGATCTCGGCGAGCCCGTGCAGCTCGATGAGCTTCGCTCGAATGTCCTCGTCAGCGACGTCGACGGGAAAGGCAGGCTGGATGTCGGGGGGAATGATCGACGGCACGTCTATTCTCCGGGGATGATGGGCAGCACGATGTGTGATGGACGATCAGGACCGTGATAGATCGTGTTGTCGGCGCCCTGGCGTCGACGTTCGGTACCGATCGGATCGCCTGTGTTAGGGTTGGCGTCGAACCGGGGGAAGTTGGAGCTGGAGATGTCCAACCGGATGCGATGACCGGCCTGAAACAAATTGCTCGTCGGATACAGCGTGATCGTGATTTCGGCGATGTCGCCTGGGGGCAAAAAATCGGCCTCCCCGCCGTTCCGGTATCGCAGCCGGATGATGCTGTCGGTCAGGTTGAGGGCGTAGCCGTTGGGATACCACCGATTTGGAGGGTAGACATCGATGAGCTTCGCGGTGAAGTCGGTGTCTGGGGCGGACGAGGATACCCAGAGGTGGACATCGATGGGTCCTGTGACTTCGATGTCGGACGCCAGCGGTGCCGATTCGTAGACGAGCACGTCGCGGCGCGTGCCGAGCGGGAGGAAGGGTGGACGGCACCCGAAGAAATCCGGGTCTTCGACCTGATCGAATCCGCCGGCCGACATGACGTTGTGCGTTCGATCACTCCGTGGTGAGTAGGCCGGATCGGCGATCCCCGGGGGTAGCGATTCGAGTGCGCTGAGGGAGGAGACATTTCCGCCGATCGAGGGCACCGGATCCGACGGGTCGAAACGATAAGTCGTCTGGGTGTTGCTGACCGACCGTTCCGGTGAAAGAACGCCGTCCGCGTGGATGTAGTAAGGCGTATACTGCGTTCGAGCCAGGGGCCACTCGTTCTCATCTCGCCACTGGCCCCCGTGGAACAGTCGGCCCGACGTCGATCGGTGACCGTCGCCTCCGCCCATGACGAAGATGCGCACGGGGGGTGCGTCTGCCTGACCGGTATCCTTATCCTTCAGCGTCCAGTCGAACCACGCGAGATGAAGGTCGCGGAACGTGTTTAGGGCAGCCTCCGGCCCGAATTCCACGTCGCCCGCGTAGGAGAGATCGATGGTGGCCGATCCGTGTGTCCACGGGCCCACCAGCACGCGGACGGGACTGTTCTTGCGACTGGCGAGTCCTTCATAATTCTGGAAGGTGGCTCGGGTGTAGGAATCGTACCACCCGCCGACGATCAGGATGGGAATATCGGGAAAGTCGTCCCAGTAGAGGGCGGGTGCGAGGCTCGGGTGTTTCCAGTAGTCGGTAAAGTCTGATTCGGTGTAGATCTTGAACGCCCAGTTTTCATAGACGGGTACAAGCTTGAGCTGCGTCTGGCCTTTTCGAAGCGGCATCCGCGTGATCCAATCGGCGAACGACGTGGCGCCGAGGTTGAGGGCGCCGTCGATAGCCGGGTCCGACTTCAGTTTCTCCTGTGTGTTCGTCGCCGAATGCCAGAACGCCCACGCGAGGAACCTCAGCTCGAGCGTGCCGCCGTGTCGAACTGAACTCTCGTGGGCGATGGCGCCACTCATGTTCGGGACCATGGAGGCCAGGTTCGTGGGACCGAGCGCCGCCATGGCGGTTTGTGTCCAGCCACTCCACGAGGTTCCCCACGAGCCGACTTTTCCGTTCGACCAGGGCTGCTGACCGATCCACACGAGTGTGTCGAATCCGTCTTCGGCTTCGGGGACGAGGAAATCGACGTCTCCCTCCGATTTAAACGTCCCGCGGCAGTCCTGAACGACGGCGATGTAGCCCCGTCGTGCGAAGAAGCGATTGTAACCCGCTGCTTCTTCCGTGTCCTCTTTGCGGTAGGGCGTTCGGTTGAGCACGACGGGATGGCTTCCCGGAATCCGCTTGCCATCCCTGGCGGGAAAATAGACGTGCGTTGCGAGATGGACTCCATCTCGCATCGGGACCATGATGTCGCGCTCGATCAGCACATCGTATGTGGCGTCGGTGGTTTGTAGGGTCATGTGGCTGCGTTACCCTCTCGCGAAATCCCAGGTTCGGCTTCCAAATTTTGACAAGCTTTCTACATCGAGTTCCATGCCGAGACCTGGTCCCTTCGGGACGACGAGGTGGCCGTTGTCGTACTGGACGCGGTCGACGACGACATCATCGAGATAGAGTTGAGCACCAGCTGCGTCGCCAGGATACTCGAGGTTAGGGACAGACGCGCCGAGATGGCCCTGGGCGGAGACGCCGATCGAGAGCTCCTGCGTGGTTCCGATGAGGGTCTTCAGGCCCAGCGTCTCAGCGGTGGCGAAGAGGTTGCGCCCCCTGCGAATACCACGGCTGCAGACGGCGAGGTTGAGGATGTCGACGCCCTGACCCTCCGCGAGGGCGATGGCATACGCTTCGTCGCTACAGTGCTCGCTGACGGGGAAGGGGATGCGTTCCCGGACTTTGGCCTTTCCGGGTATATCAGGCGCAGGACTCTCGACCAGCATGGGTTCGACCCACGCGAGACGCTCGACGGCGGCAGCGCATTCCTTCCAGGTGAGGCGGCAGCTGAAGTCGAGCGATTTGACCTTGAAGTCGTCGCCGTGGTTGTCCCGAAGCTGGCGGAACAGCTTCTCGTCGATGTCGACGTCCCCGCCTACGTAGAACCGAAACAGGTCGAATCCGAGGGAGAGCATCCGTTTGACACGGTCGAGGTTGAGGTCGAACTGCGACATGTCCATCTGCCGGAAAATGGGGTAACAGATCTTGTATCGATCGCGATACGCGCCACCATAGAGATCGTGGACGGGGACACCTAGAATTTTGCCGCGTAGGTCGTGTACCGCCGTGTCTATTCCTGCGCCCAATGGGGCCTGGAGTCCGTCGACGACCGGGTCGATCCTCTCCGGGTCGAACGGATCGGCGCCGGAGAGACGTTGGTTGAGTATGTATTCCAGGTGATCCACATCGGGGAAGACGGGGTTGTGTCCGAGGTCGGACATTTCGCCGACTCCCACGGGACCCTCGCCGGTGGCCATAGTGACGATGATGTGGGGCGACACAGCGCCGGTCTCGCGACGCGTGCCGACGGGATAGAGTTTGATCTCGGTGATTTTCACGTGGACCTCCGGAAGTGGTATCCCGCGATGCAGTGCTGGGCGATTGATGGGCCTCAAGATGGGGTCATGCCTGTGGGCCGGCAAGAATTGACGAAACCGAGAAACAACTCACCACGGAGGACACGGAGAAGGCGGAGGGTTCACAGGCATCGCCAGGGGCCGGGATTCGAGATCAGACGAGAAATGGGTATCGTGGCTCGCAGAGTGGGGCGATGGAACGTATCGAGACAACATTCTCGTCAGGCGGCAGATTTTATTCCTTCAGATGGTTTACCCCCCGGAAATCTGGTGCTTTCCTGACAAGCTGATGTATCATGCGACTGAATCTGCCATCCGGACCGATGACCGCCGATCCAGATCGGCGTGGAGGAAGGCATGAAAGCAGCTGTCTACCACGGCCCACGTGATATCCGGGTAGAGGACGTAAGCCAGCCCGAGATCGAGGAAAACGAAGTGCTGCTGCGGGTGAAAGCTTGCGGCATATGCGGGTCAGACCTGCACACGTATCGGCTCGGGATGTTCGAGGAGGCCCTGGGACGGCCGATCGAGAACGGCCGCATCATGGGTCACGAGATGAGCGGCGAGGTCGTGGAGGTCGGGGGCGTCGTCGATGGATTCCGGGTCGAGGATCGCGTGACGTCCGTCGGCCGCGGCGGCTTTGCCGAGTTCACGTCGGTCGAGATACGGGAGAGAAGTCCCCACCTGCTGCCTGAATCGATCAGTTTCGAAGAAGGGGCGATGATGGAGCCCTTCGCGACGTCCATTCACGGGGTCGGTCTCGCCCAGCCCCAGCAGGGCGAGACCGTCGTCGTCCTTGGGGTGGGGATCATTGGACTGGGATGCATTCAGGCGATCCGCGCGACGACGGACTGCCGCATCATCGCGGTGGATACGTCTGAAAAGCGACTGGATATGGCTCATCAACTCGGTGCAACAGATACCGTCAACCTGAAGGAGACCGATCCTCTCGAGGCGGTGATCGAACTGACGGGCGGGGCCAAACCTGTGGAGAATTTTGGCGTTCGTGGTGGGAACGCGGATGTGGTGATCGACTGTGCAGGTGCCAAAGCCTCTCCGAATCAGGGATTGCTGATGCTCAAGCAGCTCTACGGCCGCATGGTGTTCGTTGCGCTGTTCGAAGGCCAGCCGGAATTGGATTTCAACCAGGTCGTACGCAAGCACGTGACAATTCGGGGTTCGTGGGGATGGACGGGCGATGATTACCACGAGGCGATCGCCCTCGTGGAGAGCGGCCGCGTCGATCGTAAACCTCTGATCTCGCATACTTTTTCGCTGGACGAGGCGCCCGAGGCGTTCGCTATGCAGGATAAACCGGATGCGGCCATCAAGGTTCTGCTCAAACCGTGACCGATGGCGACCCAGGGCTGTGCGTCGACAGCATCACGAAGCTCGGTCCCGAGTATCGCGGTCGAGTGCTTGTTGCCGGGTCTCATGGCGGCAGATACTGTGGATATCTCGCCGCCCTCGGCGGTCTGAGAGGGGTCATCCTCAACGACGCGGGGGTGGGCAAGGACGATGCGGGGATCGGGGCGCTCGACTATCTGCAGCCCCTGGGCGTCGCGGCCGCGACGGTGGCGCATACCTCTTCCCGGATCGGGGATGGCGCGGACATGCTCGAACGTGGAAGGCTGTCCTACTGCAACGATGTGGCGAAGGCTCTCGGTTGTGCGGAAGGTCAGTCCTGTCGGGAGGCTGCGGCGGCCATGCGGAGAGGCGAGGCTTACGAAGGTGAACCACCGGCCCACGAGGAAGGGCGTGAAATTCTGCGAGAGACGCCAGTGAGAGTCGTCGGGTGCGACTCGGCCTCGCTGGTCGTGGACGACGATGCGGATACGGTCATCGTAACAGGATCGCACGGAGGCTCGCTCGCGGGCAGACCCGGTTACGGACTCGCAGTCAAGGCAACGTGGTGGGATTTTCAACGATGCGGGCGTGGGGGTCGACAACGCGGGCATCCGGCGCTTGCAGATTCTGGATGATTCGGGCGCGCCCGCCGCGACGGTGGACGCGATGACCGCCCGCATCGGTGATGCGCGGTCGGCCTGGGAGACGGGCATTCTTACCCACGTGAATGCGCTGGCGCTAGAGCGTGGCGTCGAGATCGGGATAACGGTGCCCGAATTCGCCGATCGGCTTTCTGCGTGACGTGGCAATGCGTCCACGTGCGGAGCACGAGGACGAGCGTGGCGTTTGGAATTCTAATAAAAGCAATGCGAATCGCTCATCCCTGTGCTGTGCACAGGGATGCATAGAGTCGACCGATGCAAACGGAGAATCGATGTCTTCACGCGTGCAGATGAACGGCGGGCGGGCGCTCGCAGAAATGCTCAAACTTCACGATCCGGCACCGATGTTCGGGATGGCCGGTTTCCAGTTGCTGCCTTTTTACGATGCTGTCAGGGAGTTGGGGTTGAGCCACACCCTGATTAACGATGAACGATCGGGTGTGTTCATATCCGATGCGTGGGCGCGAGTGACGGGGCGACCCGGCATCTGTGATGCAACGCTCGGGCCCGGGGCAACGAATCTCGTGACGGGGCTGGTCGAGTCGTTGAACGCGGGGGTGCCCCTGATCGTTCTCGTGGGCAACAGCAATCGCGACCACTCGTGGAAGAACATGACGCAGGAGGCGCGTCAGGCAGACATCCTTGCCCCAGCGGTGAAGGAACAGATTCGGATCGAACAGGGATTGAGGATTCCTGAGCTCGTGCGTCGAGCCTATTCCGTGGCTACATCGGGCCGTCCGGGCCCGGTCGTGCTCGACATTCCCGAGGACATCGCGCACGGGGAATTCGACTTTCCGAAGGACGATCTGTACGCCGATCCGGAGACGCTTCGCATCCCGTCGAAACGCGCCCGTCCCGGTCGCGAGTCCGTGGCAAAGGCGGCCGAGCAGCTGCGCCAATCGGATCGGCCCATCGTTCTGGCGGGAGGTAGCATCCATCTTTTGGGCGCTTACGATGAGCTGTTAGGCTTCGCGGAGGCGTTCAGCATTCCGGTTGCTCAGACTTTGAGTGGAAAAGGGGCGATCCCCTGTACGCATCCCCTGAGCGTGGGTCTGTTCGGACGGTGGACGCGCATTGCGAATGACCTGATCGACACCTCGGACTGTATCATGTCTGTCGGGTGCAAGATGGGTGAGATCGCGACGAAGCGGTTCGCGCTCATGCCGCAGGGCGTCCCGTTCATTCATCTCGACATCGTGGCCGAGGAGATTGGACGAACGACGGCGACCGATGTGGCGCTGTGGGGAGATGCCGCCGAAGGTCTTCGGGATCTTCACGATCTGATGAGCGATGACGCGACGGTCTTGAGAGCGCGCCGGAAAGACTACGTGGGCGAAATCGAGGAGCGGCTACAAGCGTGGCGGGTTGAAGCAGAGCCTCGATACGCTTCGACCGAGCGACCGGTCAACATGGCACGCATGGTCCGAGAGCTCCAGGGAGTGATGCCCGGCAACGGCATCCTGGTGGTCGACGGCGGATTCGCCGCTCACTGGACCGGATTGTTGTACGATTCGACGCGCTCGGGTCGAAGTTACATCGCCAATCGGGGGTTCGCGTCGATCGGTTACGGTCTGCCGGGTACGATGGGTGCGCAACTTGCGGCCCCAGATTCGCCAGTCATCGGGATTACGGGAGATGCTGGCTTCAACATGGTGCTCGGCGAGCTGGAGACCGCGAGAAGGCTCGGCCTTGGGTTTACACTCGCGATCGTGAACAACGCGGCATCGGGTTACGTTAAAGCCCTTCAGCACAATATGTATGGGGCCCGTTATCAGTCGAGCGACCTGAGTGAGGTCAATTACGCGAACGTGGCCTGTGAACTCGGATGCCACGGTATCCGCGTCGAAGATCCGGATGAGCTTGAAGGTGCGTTTGCAGAGGGTATCGCCAATCGGGAGTCGCCAACCGTCGTCGATGTGGTCGTCACTCGCGACCCGTCCAAAATGCTGCCCGGTGTGGACAGTCGGACGGCACCGGTTAAGAAAGGCGATAGACCCGCTTGAGGCAGGAAGAGCTGGGGGTTGAGGAGAACGGCACACCAGGAGAAGAGATGGCACCGACACGAGATAAGCAACTCGAGATGTTGCGATCGATGCAGGTAATACGGCGTTTCGAAGAACGCGCTTCTGATGACTATATCGCCGGTGAGATCTACGGCGTCGTTCATTGCTACATCGGTGAAGAAGCCGTCGCGGTGGGGGTCTGCTCGGCGCTGAACCGGGAAGATCAGATCATCAGTACGCATCGTGGGCACGGCCATTGTTTGGCCAAGGGCGCAGACCTGAAACGCATGATGGCGGAGCTCTACGGCAGGGCATCGGGCTATTGCAAAGGCAAGGGTGGCTCTATGCACATCGCCGACTTCAGCATCGGGATGCTGGGGGCGAACGGTATCGTGGCCGGTGGGATTCCGATCGTGACGGGTGCAGGACTGGCCGCCCAGCTCGAAGGCAAGGGACGCGTCGCCGTGTCTTCCTTCGGGGATGGCGCTTCGAACGCTGGACCCTTCCACGAGTCGATCAACATCGCCGCCGCGTGGAAACTTCCGATGCTCTACGTTTGTGAGAACAACCTCTACGCCGTCAACACAGCGGCCGCCGATTCACTGGCGCATCAGGACGTTGCCGCAAGGGCGGACGGTTACGGAATCCCAGGGGTCATCGTGGACGGAAACGATGTTCTCGCAGTTCACCAAGCCGCTACTGAAGCAGTCAGTCGCGCTCGTGCCGGAGAAGGGCCCACCTTGATCGAGTGCAAGACCTACCGCCAGCGAGGACACACGGAGAGACCCGGCCAAGCCGAGCGGCGCCCGCCCGAAGAGATCGAGGCCTGGAAGAAGCGCGATCCGATTGATCGCCTGGTCAAGGGTATGATGGATCAGGGAGACCTGAGCGAGGAAGATTGGCAGAAGATGGATGAGGAGATTCTCGCGGAGATCGAAGCATCCGTTCGATATGCGGAAGACAGCCCGTTCCCCGAGCCCGATGCGGCGCTGGAGGACGTGGTCGCGAATTAGAACCAAAGACAGCCACGGAGAACACGGAGGGCCGGCAGGTCAAGTTCCAGGCCTATTCGGGGGGATGGAATCCGAGAACATTTCGGCTCAGGCCTTGCAAGCCCTGAAAGGGCGGCAGATTTGGCCCGAGGCGTCAGCCCCCGGTAATTGGCAGACCACGAGGGCCCGAGCCGCTATTAATAGTGGCGATCACGCAGTAACGAAATCCATCGGCGCCTGTAACGAGATTTCAGTCGTCGCAGATTCAGCGAGGTAGCCTGATGCGAACCATTTCGTATGCAGACGCAGGAGCAGAAGCGCTCGTGGAAGAAATGCGACGTGATCCGACCACGTTTCATCTCGCGACAGACGCGCCACCGGATCTTGTCGAGGAGTTCGGGTCACAACGGGTCCGCGGCACCCCCATTGCCGAAGGCGCCCTGACGGGTATCGCCATCGGTGCAGCCGGGTCGGGGTTCCGACCGATCGTAAACTGGAGCATGGTGACGTTCTCATTCGTTGCGATGGACCAGATCGTGAACCAGGCTGCCAAGATCCACTACATGTTCGGAGGGCAGGCCACTTTCCCCATCACCTTCCGGACGTCCGTGGGTGGAGGTAGGCGTGTGGCCGCCCAACACTCACAGAGCCCCTATTCAATGTTTATGAACCTCGCCGGATTGAAGATGATTCTACCTTCGCGCCTTATGACATGAAGGGGTTGCTCAAGACGGTCATTCGTGATGACAACCCCATCATTTCGTTCGAGTCGAACAGGCTGAGTGCGATCGAAGGGGAGGTGCCGGATGACGATTACACGATTCCACTCGGGGTGGCCGATACGAAGAGAGAGGGAACGGATGTGACGATCGTGGCCCTTGCGTGGCTCGTGCACGAAGCGCTGGCAGTGGCCGAAGAT
The DNA here is from genome assembly GCA_965198115.1 of Candidatus Latescibacterota bacterium. Taxonomy (GTDB): domain Bacteria; phylum Latescibacterota; class UBA2968; order UBA2968; family UBA2968; genus UBA6620. Next base: position 7,370,330 of record OZ240241.1, read on the forward strand.
CTGGAGAAGGAAGGGGTCTCGGTCGAGGTGGTCGATCCCCGAACACTCGTCCCGATGGACTACGACGCGATTCGGGCTTCCGTTCAGAAGACGGGCAGGCTGGTGATTGCTGATGAGGCCGGACCGATCGCGGGAGCTTCAGCCGAGATCGCGGCGATCGTGACAGAGGATCCGGAGACCTTTGCGAAGCTGAAGGCGCCGGTCAAACGTGTTTGCGCACTGCACGTGCCGATCCCCTACAGTCCGGGACTCGAAGATCACGTTTTTCCCGATCGGGATAACATTCTGGAAGGTGTCCGGGAGGTCTTGTCGGCTGGGTGAAACAAAGGCAACACTTCGACTCCGCTCAGTGCAGGCTCCGGCACGAAGATAAATCACGTGAGGTCCCGGGCTCCTGCCCGGGACCTTTTTCTATCGAGCGCCCCCGCTTGTCCCGTGCTCCGCACGGGGACGCTGTGGGACGTTGTCGAGGGACTAAGAACTGACGCGGAAAGAACAACCGACAACACTACATCTCCCAGATGGGCCAATCCTTTTCCTGCAATTCCTTCCAAATACGATCGAACTCCTCACTTCCGTCGTCTTCCCGCTCTTCCAGACGAACGCCGGGTGCGAACGATTCGTCGACCCCCAACTTCATCAGTCCCTCGGCCTGCTGGAGACTGCGATACGTGTGCTCGATCCCACCCGGGAGTTTGACCACCGAGAAATGCCTTGGCCATTCCTGCTCAGGTGTTTCTCGATAGCGTGCGATAGCATCCTCGTCTAGTTCGACGCCCAACCCCGGACCTTCGGGGACCTTCATGAAACCGCGCTGTACGGGATGAGCCGTTTCAATCAGGTCGTCCTCGTATGAATGGCTGGCCGTGACGCCGGGCAGCGTTGCAGTGTGCATGACAGCACCGAGCTGACAGGCAAACGCGGCCGTGATTCCCGTACCGACGTACTGAAGCAGAATGGGGGTGTTTGCCGAGGCGAATGCCCAGGATGCGGCCAGAGCATTTCGGATGTTCTCGTGGCTGCAGAGCGCGCCGTCGAAGTCGCCTGCCCGAAGCGCGTTCCATGGTCCTGACGGCTGACGCACGGGGCCATCGAGGACTGTGCCGACGCCGTGAAGATAAAAGGGTATGCGGATCTCGTTGTGAAGTCGTCGCCAACCCTCGATGTCGTGGGCGAAGATCGGCTCTTCGATGCCTTTGACGATCGGAATGTTTTCCAGCTCACGAAGGATTGGGAGTGCCTTCTCGACGTTAATCAACGCGCCGTTGAAGTCGAATTCGACACGGAAGTCGGGAGGGGCAACATCTTGCATCGCCTGGGAGCATTCGATCACGTCGTAAAATGCCCTGGCTTTGCACTTGAGGCCTCGGTAGCCCCGCTCCGCGGCAACCTCTATTTCGGCGGCAGAGTCCTCCGGTGACATGCAGGGCATCCACCAGCCCATGCAGACCCATTCCCGCCGTTGCTGGCCCATGATCTTCCACGCGGGATGTCCCAGATGCTTCCCCATCAGGTCGTAGCAGGCCATGTCGAGGTTGAATCGACCCGTGCCCATGACGTGGTCGAACGGGTCCGTTCCGAGATACGGGTCCAGCAATTCCTGTTCGAACGGTGGTCCCACGTTTTCGCCGAGCCCGACGTGGCCGCTATCGGTGTGAAACCTGTAGACCGTGTGCTCTTCCGTCATGTTGAAATGATAGAAGGCTTTACGGATCCGCTCCTCGTAGGGGATGCGGAGGGGAATGACTTCGATGTCGGTGATTTTCATGACGAACCCAGAAGAAGACCACCCCTCACATCCGTTCGGGGCAGGCTACACACACGAAATACACGAACGAAACCGGGGAACTTTCTCATCAGGCGGTTTCTGCGACGTCCTTATCCACATCGATGTTGTGGGCGGACTTGCGTTTTGCCCTCATGGCGGCGTGCGCTTCTTCGGAGCCGTCGTGGTGTGTTCCGAACCACTTGTCGAAGGGAAAGTCGGGCTCGCCATAGTTGCATTCGAAATATCGATGGTGCAACTGATGGAAGTAGGAGGCTGCTCCGACGCCGCGGTCTCCCTTGAGGAGAAATTTTTCGAAACCGACGTGGCCCTGCGCTGGGGTGAAAGCGGCGTGTTGTGCGTTCATCAACATGTGGATGGGATGGGACGGGACGACCCAGTGGATCAGGATACAGCTGAAATAGATGATGTGTTCGATCGGATGCATGGACAGCCCGGACCACGGACCGATATTGATGTTTCTGTGATGGAGATAGTGTGCGGATCTGTAGAGAAGGGGCCAGTGGGTGATTCGGTGTGACAAGTAGAAGTGGAAGATCCGCCATAGCTGGATGCTGCATAGCACGATCCCGAAATAGATCGGTTCCTGTCGTGGATCGACATACGGAATCATCTGGTTGGCGTAAGCCCACATCATCAAAACTTCGTAGGCTGTCCAGACGATTCCACCACTAACGCAGCTGAAGAAGACGTTTTCGCGGAGCTGGTTGCCCCACAGGAATTTCCGGTTTCCGACGGCCATCCAATCAGGCGTGTATTTGTATCGAAGTCCCTGGCGTTTGAGTGACCAGAACTTGAAATGCCACGCGCCGACGATCACGATGAGCATGATCTCGTTGCGAACGAACATTTCAAGGATCCAGTCGGATCGGAATTCGACGCAGCGTGAAAGCGCTGGCTGCCAGTAGAGCCACGTTGCTGTAGCGATGGCCATGTAGACCAAGTTCCACGGGAACAGATAGTTGTAGAGCCACTTTAGCGTAGCCAGAGGACGGGGCGGCCAGCCGAACAGGGGGTTTGGTGGAGCCGCCCCACGCTCGGGCTGCCAGAATCCGGCTTCGTCCCGTTCCATTCCGTCGGGAAGTTCAACCGTGCTCACGTCGGCCAAGGTGTGACTCCTTTCTCAGCGTCGTGGGTCGAGATGACGGGAAACGACTAACATGATAAGAGAATATGGTCCGTACAGACACGCCGCGCGTCCGAGCGAAATCATGAGTCACTACGTCGGGATGACGGGCAGGACGATGTGAGATGCCCGCAGGTTGTCGTGGAAGACGGTGTTGATGGCGACCTGGCTGGCGGTTTCACGGTGAATCGGTCCACCTGTGTTCAGGTTCCGGTCGAAGCGTGGAAAGCAGCTGCTCGTGACGGTCACGCGAATGCGGTGACCGGGCTGGAAGGCGTTGCTCGTGCCCCAGAGGTCGATTTCATAGCGATAAACTTTGCCGGGATCGAGGAGCTCGGGGTGCTCGAAGGAATTCCGATAGCGCGCCCTGAGGATGCCGTCGCAGACGTTTCGGGCGTAGCCGTCGGGATGCACGTCGATGAGCCGCGCGACCCAGTCGGTGTCGGGCGCGGATGACAGACCGTAGATGACGGCTTTGACCGGCCCTGTGACCTCCAGCTCTTCTGTGAGCGGATCCGACGTGTAGGTCAGACAACGGGCATCGGAGGGTCGTTGGTCGAACACGCCTCCGGGAATGTTGAGCGTATTGCCTCCTATGCCGGGCACCGGATCGCTGGGGTCGTAAGTGAAGCTGTCGGGGTTTTCGCTGTCGCTGGGGGACGCGGAAGAGAGGGTGCCGTCGTTCAGAGAGTCGATCGATCCGCTGCTGCCGCCTCGCAGGTAGTAATTGGTGTACTGCGTCTCGGGCAGCGGCCAGTTCGAGGTCTCACGCCAGGCGTTGCGGCCCATGACGAACACCGTGACGGGTGCCTCGCCCATGACACCCGTATTGACCCCTTTCAGCCAGTGGTCGAACCACGGCAATCGGATTTCGTTGAAATTTCTGCGCGCGTCGGATCCGAAGTCGAATTCGCCGACGACCTGCGCATCGATGTTACCGGGTCCGTGGATCCAGGGGCCCACGATGAGCTTCTGACTTTGACGGGACTCTTCGGTCCGGGCACGACGTCTCATGCCCGTGTAGTTCTTGAGCGTTCCCGCGAGGAAGATGTCGAACCAGCCGCCCAGGTGATAGACGGGTGTCACGACCTGGTCGTGGAAGGGTTCGATGTTGAATTCCCACCAGTAGGCGCCATCCTCCGGCTGCCTCAGCCAATCGTTGAACCAATCGCTCAACCCCTCGAAAAACGGGCACGGATAGATTGGCAATCGTCCGTACCAGTCTTCTATTTCCTCTTTGACTTGTTCCTGATGACTTCTCTGGAGCTCCAAGTCGTCTGCGCCGACGAGGTGGTCGATGTTGGTCAGGGTGACGTTCTGCGCCCAGGCCATGTTGAAGGCGAGCTCGAAAGCTCCGTCACGGTAAACCCATTCTCTCACGTAGTCGGAGGAGGATTCACGCACGTAGGACGCGCGAAGATGCGGGGGGCGACTCAGCAGGTTTCGATACTGCGTGGCACCCGAGTAGGAACCGCCGATTGTGCCGACGTTGCCGTCGCACCACGGCTGACTCGCAACCCATTCGATCGTGTCGTAGCCATCGCGGTTGAGACCGGCTCCGTCGTCGCGAAACGGATAGAAGTCACCGTCCGACGCGAATCGTCCGCGGACATCCTGGATGATGACTGCATAACCACGCTCAGCGAAGAAGTCGGGTGAACCGACGCCGACCTCGGACCCGCCCTCCTTGTTATAAGGCGTCCGCTCGAGGAGGGCCGGGAACGCACCCTCTTCCACCGGGCGCGTGATGTTGGCCCGAAGCGTCGTCCCGTCCCGCATCGGGATCTCGATGTTCTTCTCGTGCCAGGTTTCGAACGTCGGTTGCGAGAGAGCGTCTTTAGCCATCGGTCGGTTCTTTCGAGAAGATTCCGTTAAACACAGTGGGGGAATTCGCGCCCGCGAACCAGCGGCCATCCATTGGTGGGTTCCGGACCAACCAGGACATCGAGGGTCTTTACACGTTCGGTTTCTTCGGGCGATCCGATGTAACGGGTGTCGGCCGACACATAGTGGATGGACCAGCCGCGGCGCCGAGTGGATGTCTTGTTGGGTCCGCTGCAGTGCAGGGTCAGGCTGTGGTGGAAGGTGGCATCGCCGGCGCTGAGTGGGATCTCCACTTCTTGTTCCAGCACGTCCTCAGTGAGGATGTGAGGCAAGTGATCCCAATCGACCAGACCAAAGTCGAGACTACCGGGAATGACCCGAAGACAGCCGTTGTCGGGTGTCGCATCGTCGAGCAGGATCTGGCAGGTGGTCTGGAAGTTCGACGCGAAGAACTTCCAGAAGACGGAGTCCTGGTGATATCTGTTTGCTGGCGCGTAGGGCGGTTTTGCGAAGACCTGATCGAAGTAGAGCTTGATGTTCGGTCCCATCAGGTCTTCGATGATGTCCACAACACGGGGATCCCGCACAATGGAGTCGAACGCTTTGTCGTACCGGCTCGGGGCATCCACCTTGACGACGGCGTCAATCGGATCGCCGACGGCGGCCCTGCGTTCGTGGTTGTATTCCTCCTCGCCGCGTGGATAGACCTGTGTCCCTCGCCGATCGTGTTGAGGCCCTTGCCGGACGACCTCTTCTTTGCCCGATGTCCCCTGTACGCGCCCATAGTCAGCCTTACCTTCGACGTTGCGGACCGACACGTGTTTCTGCGGATAGTTCGGCACGCCACCGGTGACGAGCGCCTGGTAACGCTCGCGGAGCATTTCGACTTCGGACTCACTCAGCAAATTTCTGACGACGATGTAGCCGTCCCGAAAGAAGGCTGCTTTTTTGTCTTCGGTGAGAGCCATAGGATTGCCTAGTGGGGTGGGCCAACGATGAACACCGGTCACCCTGAGTGACCTTCTCGTGAGATCCTGAGAGCGAAGCTGACGACGATGTCATTCACAGGTCGTATCGAAGGGTGGCCGGTGGTGCGCTTCGAAGGCACCGATCGCCCCTCGATATGGCGGTCAACCTCAAATCCAACAGTCCCCATCCGAGGCGCCTACTCGGGATGATCGGTGCGTATTCGGTTTCCTATGGGACATGCAAACTCGGCATGATCGGTGGGCTGACCTGTAGTACGACGTTACTCGATCGGATTGTCCGGTTCGAGCAGTTGCTTGGCGGTGGGAGAGAGCGTCCCTGCTGCTTCCATCCGTTCCGCCCAGTGGACGGGTGCCGATTCATTCCACCTCGGCGAAACAGGACCGAGTGCGCTCAGCTCGCTCCCGCTACGCTGCCACTCGATTGTCACGTCGCTGGGGTCGGCGGTGGGATCCGGAGACCGGAAAGCCATGAGCAGGCCCCAGCGGACATGTGCGTCGTCATTCCGATGACCGACGTGGTGTGGCATATGGTGACCGAATGAAACCATGCTGCCAGGCGGGATCGACAAACGTTCGATTCTCAGCGGTTCACCCGTAAACGCATGGATCTTCCCGGCCAGCCAGTTCGTCTCCATCTCCTCGTCGTAGTCCGTACGGGTAGTGCTCCATTTGAACGGGATGCGATACAAATGAGCGCCCGGTATGATGGCAAATTCGCCGCCCTCTTCGCTCGTCGCGCCTTCCGGATAGCAGAGTGTACGCACACATTGCTGGTGCAGGTACTCCTTCGTGAGAGCCTTCCCGGTTCCGATGACGTCCTCGACTTCGTGCTGTCCCTGACGATATGGGTGCGCGTGCCAGCGTCTGCCGATTGAGCCTGGCGACCGATTGAGCATGATGACGTGATCGAGCAGGAACCCGGGGCCAAGGACCTTGCCGAAGAGGTCCATCATCTGAGGGTGGGCGGTCGTTGCGTCGAGGATGAAGTTGTCGTAGCCCGCAGGCCAATATTCTGGGAACATGCCCTGCGACTCGAACCCGTCCGCGACAAGTGACGGTTCGGGGTCGAACAACCCGTAGATCCTCATGTAGTCACGCAGGCCACGTGGCACGAACTTCATCTGCTCAGACCCTCCGCAGCACGTCTCCAGAAACTCGGGCGTGATCTTGTCGGGGTCAGGCGGGTCCAGCCCTCTAGCTGCGAAGTCGATTGCGCCCCAGGCGGTGTCCCTTACGATGGCGTCGTTCATCGCCTGCAACTTTCGCAGGCTCTCGGTCCATCGTTTACGACCTTCATCCGTCAGGACACTCTCCCATACCCAGTAACCCTCGCGCTCGAACGTTTCCCGATCGAACGCAGCCAGCACTTCCGGTCTGAGCAACTCCTCTACCCGCCCCGGCGGTGTCGTTTCCGTCTGCATAGCCTGCTCCCTGAACACTGAACACTGAACACTTGCCGCCTGCAAGATGCACAACGAATACCGAGAAGCCAACCAAACGGGGCATCCTCCCGTCTACCACCCGTTCATAGACATCCCATTGCCCTGCCCCTTGAACCAAATGAAGTCGACAACGATGATGAGTGCCATCGCCGCCAGATAACCCATCAGAAATCCCATGAAGAGAGGAATGTTCCGGCGATAGGCACCCAGGCCGCCGAGGCGGAAGATCAGGACCTTTGCGAGCCACACCGCGAAGAGGGACACGAAGCTCTGCATAATCACCCCGGATGCTGAGACGGCGAACCCTAATGGATGGAGCTTGAAACCCGGAAAACGGTGACGGAGGACCGTGAGCAGGATGGTGAAAATGATGCCGAAGGTCATCCAGCTCAGACGTTTCCAGTCGGTTGTGAATCCGGAGCTCTGTACGCGGCCTGCCGCCTCGGCCCATATGCCCGCGGCCCCGTCCCCTGAACCGTTGAAGCTGACGCTGCCGAAGTTGTAGCTGCCGACGCCGTAGTTCCCCTCATAGAGTGTGTAGACCCACACGGCCAGGGTTCCGACGACGAAGGCGAGGCCGATTGTCGGGGAGACGAGTCGTCGGCGGGCGCGCTGGACACCCATCCCGAGGCGGGGCACGTGAGCGATCGTGGTGATGCCGAATGTCTTGCCGTCGGCGAAAAACGAGTAGCTCAGCCCCAATACTGTGGCGCCGATGGAGCCCAGTCCTGGAAGCCCGAAGATCTGCCACGTAAAAGCCTGAGCGGTGATGGGTGTGCGCATGTAGATGAGACCGGTTTCGACGATGATCCGCGCGAACCCGATGTACAGCACGGCTGTCGCGAACCAGAATGCCAATACGGGTAGGATGGCCATCCCGGCGTGCCAGAAGAAGAAGATGCAGTAGAGGGAGCACGCGATAAGACCATAAACGGCGCTTCGGTAGGAGACGATCTCCTCCGAATCATCAACGTCGGGATCGCCCTTGAAAGCCTTGCGACAGACCGCACTCAGGTGTTCGCGTCCCACCCACATGCCTGTCAGGACGAGCACGATGAGACTGCCGAAGCCCTGCCAGCCGATGGCGGGATGGAAAGCGCACCACAGATCGGGGGAACCCATCTCGAATCCGAGTCGGTTCAGCGTTCCGGCCTGGAGGACGGATAGCGCGTAGAAAAACCAGATGCTGAAGAGAACGGTCGACTCGGTGAAATAGCCGAAGGCCATCGTCACCGGATTCAGCTTGTACATGAAGTTCGGAAAGCCCCTGGCGAACGAGAAGACACGATCCGTCGTGGGCCGAATCGGGGGAATCAGGATGGTGAACCAGGATGCGATCTCCCAGATGAACGGGAGGAAAACGATCGCGAACGCGATCTGGAATCGTCGATTGCTGAAAAGGGTTGCGAGCGTTCCGAGCTGGTCGCCTTCCCCCGTCATCTCCAGCAATCCGGTTGCGAGCGGATAGGGGAGCCGTTCGTATTCCATCCACTGGCGGCGGAAGATGGTGACAATGTAGAGGTTGGCCAGGGTGATTGCCACGAAGAGGCCGCCCCACCAGAGGAGCGGCATGACCCATTGGAACCAGGGGAAGGCGCCGCCGAAGGGTAGGCCCTCGTAAAAGGCGACGACGGCCTTGTGGTCTCCGACGATGGTCCAGGGAGGTAGTCGGGTGAGCAACGCTTCCGCCCAGCCGTTTTCGGCCGAGGCGAAATAGGCGGGTGCACTGACCACACCGAGGAAATAGGCGGACAGGTATTCGCCCTGCGAGAGCGCGGCGACCATGCCCATCGATACGACGACAATGAGCTCGGAACCGTTCAGCCGTATGTGGGGTGAGAGCGCTCTGTTGACCAGGAGGAGCGGAACGAGCGGGATGAGCAACGCGGTCGATATGTGGGCGTAGTCGGCACGAATCGAATGGATCACGTACATCGAATACGTCGGCCAGAGGCTCACAAAGATCGACGTGAGAAGACCGATGATGAAGGCTCGTTTGGTCAAAGAAGAGGCGCCACTGAGGTCACTGAAAGCACAGAGAGGGGCAGGCGTGGGGCACGAGGGATTCTCTGTTACAGATACTTCTTAGGAATCTGGGCACCGACTGCGGCGAGTCCGACTGTGTGTTGGTAGATGTTGATGCGGAATTCGGGATTGGCGCTGACATGCGTGTAAGCCATGCCGGGCGTGACGCCGTAGTCCGTGACGAGCCAGTCGATGAGGTCTTCGACGACCTTGTGGACCATCTCGTCGAGGGTCTTGCCTGCTCGAACAGCGACGATGGAATCCGGCAGGTCGAGCTGGATGAAGGGGATGCGCTTGTTCTTGATGACGCTGCAGGAAATCTGAAGCTCGGCCCGGGCGTCGTCTGCCCCGCCGCAATACTCCGTGTCGCCCTGGGAAGCGTGGACGTCGCCGAGGTAGAGCAGCCCGCCCGAGTGGTAAACGTTCAATCGGATCGTCGTGCCTTCCTTGACGTCGCGGATATCCAGATTGCCACCCGTTTTATCCTGCCCCATCGATGACGTAAACACCTCGCGTTCGGGTGCGACGCCGAAGCAGCCAATCATCGGCTGGAGGTCCCAGAGGTAGGACCCGTTCCGGAAGGCCTGGCCATCGCGCGTTGTTCCACTCGGACCAGGACGGTGCTCGATGATATTGATGACCGACCGATTGAACTCGGGCCATCGCGGATCCGTGCTGATCGGCGTTGTGCCAGGTCCCCAGCAGTTGAACCCGAGTGCCTCTACTTCGATCCGCTCGATCGTCACTTCCAACAGGTCGCCGGGTTCGGCGCCACGGACGTAAACAGGCCCGCCAAGCGGATTACCTTTTGACGGAGTCGACTTGCGAAGCGGGCTGTTGACCATCCGCTCTATATCGTTTTCACTCTTGATGACACCCGCACTTGCGTCTTCCGCTTCGATGACGAAGCTCTCACTCTGATCGACCGTCAGCACAGGTTCCTTCGCGGCGAACTCATATTCGTAGGCGTTCTCTCGCTTGATTCGTTGCAAGGTTTTATCCAATCGATCAGAGGTATTTCTTCGGGATCTGCGCGCCGATAGCAGCAAGCCCCACGGTGTACTGGTAGACGTTGATGCGGAAATCGGGATTCGCGCTGACATACATGTAAGACGTCGATGGGTCGACGCCATAGTCAGCGGCCATCCAGTCGATCAGATCGGCCACGGCTTCGTGAACCATGAGATCCAGAGACTTGCCTGCCCGGACGGCAACGATCGAGTCTGGTAGGTCGAGCTGGATGAAGGGGATACGCTTGTTCTTAATGATTCGACACCTGGCCTGCACTTCGGATGGGGCTTCGTAGGCCACGCCGCAGTATTCGGTGTCGCCCTGAGAGGCGTGTACGTCGCCCAGGAACAGTAGACCGCCCGCGTGATAGACGTTCAGACGAATCTTCGTGCTTTCCTTGACATCTCTGATGTCGAGATTGCCACCCGCGATGCTCTGACCGATGGAGGAGGTGAGGACTTCCCGTTCGGGCGCGACGCCGAAACAGCCGATCATCGGCTGAAGATCCCATTCGAAAGAGCCGTCGCGGTAGGCCATGCCGTCACGCGTGGTGTCGCTCGGGCCCGCGCGAAACTCGGGAATGTGAAACGTGAATTCACCTAACTCCGGCCAGCGAGGGTCGGAACTGATGGGCGTCGAGCCCCCGATCCAGCAGTGGAAGCCGTGGCTTTCGACTTCGATGCGTTCAATATCGATCTCGAGCAGGTCGCCCGGTTCCGCGCCACGGACGTGAACGGGGCCGCCGAGAGGGTTTCCCTTGGGCGGTGACGCCTGACGATTCGGGTGACTGAGGATTTCCTCTTTGGTGACGCCGCTTCGTACCGTGCCGGCGCTCGCATCTTCGGTTTCGATCACGAAGGACTCGCCCTCTTCGACGGTCAGGACAGGCTCCTTGGCGGCGAATTCGAATTCGAGCGCATTTTCACGTTTTATACGCTGCACGAGTCCCTCTTTAGTTGGATGATTCGAGCCGCAGGATGGCCTGGGCCGCATTGTGACCGGGCGCGGCTGTGACTTCTCCCCCGGGATGTGTTCCCGCGCCACACAGGTAGAGTCCGTCGATGGGCGTGCTGTAGCCTGAAGGTCCGTGGTTGAATCGTTGAGACAGCATCTGATCGACGGTGATGTCGGTGTGACGGATGCTACCGTTCGTCAGATACACACGTTCTTCGAGATCAGGCGGTGTGAAGAGCTTCCAATCGATGATGGCGTCGCGGAAGTTCGGGGCGTAGCCGTTAATGGTGTCGATGAGGTGGTCGCCGACGCGACTGTTTGCCTCGTCCCATGAACCGTCACGCAGCTGGGGCGGCGCGTAGAGTACCCAGACGGACATGACGTGCTGGCCCGAGGGCGTCAGGCTTTCTTCATAGACGGAAGGAATCTGAATCGACATGACCGGACAGCTCGAAGGATGACCTTGTTGAGCGTCCGACCAGCTCTGTTCGTGGTAGTCGACGGTCGGACAGATCCTGGCTTGCGCCAGGTAGCGGGGATCGAAGTCCTCTCCCAGGTGGCGTGAGAAGTCGGGAAGCTCCTTTAACGCACAGTGAAACTTGAGATACGTGACGCCGTTTTTCAGCCGACCGATCTGATCGATGAAGGTTGTTTCGAGGTCGGACGGATCGACGAGTCCAAGGAAAGTACGTTTCGGATCGGCGTTGGAAACGACAATGTTCGAAGCGATCTCCTCGCCGTCGGTCAACACGACGCCACGAGCTCGGCCACTTTGAACGGCGATGCGTTCGATTTCCACATCGGTACGGATCTCGACCCCGCTGGCTTCGGCTGATCGGGCCATGGCTTGCGTGATCCCGCCCATCCCCCCATAGGGAATCCCGACGTTTTCCTCCTCGCTGAGCATGGCAGTTTTGTAATAGGCGACGGCCATGATGCTTCCCGGCGCCCGTACATCTCCTGCATCCTGCGCGTCCGTGTAGCTCGCCCGTACCTCTGGCGATTCGAAGAATTCCTCCGCGAGCGCCTTCGTGTTGCCCGTTAGCATACGCTCGAAGATCCGCTCGTCCGAGGTCCCCCTGACATCGGCGGCGATCTGGGCGATGGTAGGGGGCTCGGTCAGGAAATAGCGCTTGAGAATGTCGGCGGCCTGTTCCCAGAACGCCACATAGTCGGGATACCGCTTCCCGTCGGATGGAGAAATCCGACGCACTTCCTCGGCGGTCTGTTCCTCGTCGTGCCAGCCGAGCAGATACTGCCCATCGGGGAAGGGATGAAAACGATAGGGTTCGAGATGGTGGACTTCAAAACCGTGTTTCCGCAATTCCAGGTCCTCGATCACCTTCCCTTGGAGCATGTAGCAGATGTAGGAACAGCTCGATACGCGGAATCCCGGGAACAGTTCTTCGGTGATACAGGCTCCGCCTACGAATGGACGGCGCTCGAGCACCAGAACCTTCAGGCCCGATCTGGCGAGGTAGTTGGCGGTGACCAGCCCGTTGTGGCCGGCGCCGACGATGAGGGCGTCGTATTCAGGCAAAAGAGAGTGTTCAGTGTTCGGTGTTCAGGAACACCGGGCGCCAGGTAGACATTGTAGATGACATTGCAGGGTCACTTCGAGCACCTCGACTACGCTCGGCACAGGCTCCGTCGAGAAGTCCCTCTTCGCCCCTCGTAGTGGGCGTGTTCTCGACGGAGTCTATCCTGAGCCTGCCGAAGGGCTCGAACTGACGCCGCGGAGGCGGGTGATCGGTGGTAAAGGTCACACGCGGGTGAACTTCTGGATTCGATCAGGTTTCCACGGCACCTCGCCGACGTAGACGTCGCCGCTCGAGTCGACGCACAGACCGTGAGCGGGATCCGCGAATTGGCCCGGTCCCTCACCCTTTTCACCCCATCTTCCGACGAGATTGCCGTCAAGGTCGAACATACTGACTCGGCCAGGCGCCTCGGCCGCATAGATTATGTCTTCGTAGATCCCCATGTTGTTCGGCGCCTGGATATCGGTCCACTCTTCGAGGAATGTGCCGTCGAGATCGAAAAGCTGGATGCGGTTGTTCGTCCGGTCGGTTACGAGGATGCGGTCACGTGGATCGACCCAGAGATCGTGGGGGAGGGCGAACTGACCGGGCCCTTCGCCTTCTTCACCCCAGGAAAGTTCTAAATCACCGGCTGCCGAAAAGCGATGAACTCTGTGCTGGCCGTAGCCATCGGATACGAAGACCTGCCCGGTTGAGGCCGCCATCGCCTTCGTCGGTCGATTGAAGGGCTGGCCCGGCGCGCCGACTTCGTTCGGCGTGCCCCACGTGTCCAGAAGTTCGCCGTCGACAGAGAAGATTCGAACGGTGTGGTCGTCCGTGTCGGCGCAGTAGAGACGGTCGTTCGAGTCGATCCAGATGTTGTGTGGATTCGAGAGAACGTCATCTCCGAACGTTCGCAGGTAACGTCCGTCGCGATCGTAGACCAGGATTGCGGGTGGTTCTCGGCGTGAGATGTAGACCCGGTCTTCCGAGTCGACGGTCGCGTCTGGGACGATGCCGCCCATCGCCTGACCATCGGATCCGAAACCCCAACCTTCCACAACTTCGTATTGATAGGTTTCCGTCGCCACGTCTTGTCCTCCCTCAGTTGAAGACGAGAACCGTTCGAGCGACTTTGCCCTGAATCATGTCCTCGAATGCCTCGTTGATTTCGTCGAGTGGTCGATAGCGCGAGATCAGCTCGTCCAGCTTGATCTTTCCTTGCTTGTAAAGGTCAAGGATCCACAGAAAGTCGACGCGGGCGCGGGCGGCGCCGTGAAACGATCCGATCAGCGCGCGATCGCGAATGAGATCGTTTCCGTCAACCGAGACATCCTGGGCAGCCGGTTGAACACCGATTACGACAGCCGTTCCCGGGGCCCGAGTCGATTCGAAGGCCTGCTTGACGATGGATGGGAAACCGACGACCTCAAACGCATAGTCGACGCCTCCACCGGTGATCTGGCGAATTCGCTCGACCGGATCTTCCTTCTCAGCGTTGACGAAATGCGTAGCCCCGAATTGTTCGGCCAATTCCAACTTGTAGGAAACCGTGTCGACGGCGATGATTTTCCCGGCCGAAGCGAGCACGCCACCCTGGATGACGTTGAGGCCGACGCCGCCGCAGCCGAAGACCGCCATCGAAGCTCCCGATTCGACTTTCGCCCGGTTCACGACCGCTCCGATCCCAGTGATGACGGCACAACTGATGAGGCACGTCTTCTCCAGGGGCGTGTCTTCTGGCACCTTCACACAAGCGTCGGCGGGGATGATGGCCTGCTCGGTATAGGTCGGTCTGCCGTGGTGGTAGGGTTGGCCGTTTCTGGACATACGACTTGGCGGTACGCCCTGGTGTGTTTCGCATAGGGCGGGGCTGCCCTCGCTGCAGTTTCGACAGTAGCCGCACATGGCGTCGAGAGAGAGGATGATCCTGTCGCCCGGTGCCACGCTGGTCACGCCCGGTCCAACCTCTTTGATGATCCCCGCGCCTTCGTGCCCCATGACGTAGGGCGTGGCTCTGGGTACCGTGTGCCCGTCGACCAGGTGGTAGTCGCTGTGGCAAACGCCGGCTCCGACCATGTCCAGCAGTACTTCACCGTTTTCCGGAGGCGCGATGTCGATGTCTTCAACCGAGACGGGCTTGTGGGGTTCGTGGAAGATGGCTGCTTTCATGGGGGCTCCTGCGGCTCTTCGGCCGCAGTTCGGGTGTTCAGCGTTCGGTGTTCAGGAAAAGCAAAACAAACCTAAGCGACGGTGACTGCTTCTGCTCTTTCGCGGAGTTCGTCGATGCCGTCGAGCATTTGCCTGATTTCCGGGCGATCGCAGGCGAGAATGCCTTCGTGCGGGTGGAACGCATCTTTCGACCACCGCAACAACGAAACGAAATGCGCATCGGAGGTTGGGCGTGCGATGAACTTGAGGGCGATGTAGCGACGCGGTCCAGTCTTCCCGTAGACGCCGTGGAACAGACTCTGATTGAAGAACAGGACGTCTCCTGGTTCGCTCTCGAAAGCGAAGCAGGGCACATCAGGTCCCCTCATGCCGAAGAAGTCGTCGATGTGCTTGGTATGGTTCTCCTGAAACGGTCGAAGATCTTCGTGCAACGGGAGGCGATGCGATCCTGGAATGACGCGGATGGCACCTTCCTCCTTCGTGGTCGGGTCCAGGTAGATCATGATCTTGATCCGCCTATAGTCCAGCTCCTTCGTGCCGGGCCGGTCGGCGTGCCAGTGGTGTATCGGTGTCCCCTGCAGGAATCCGCGGTTGCCCTCTGAACCGGACCAGATGAAGTCCTCACCCAGGAGTCCGGAGATGACTCTGTGGATCCGCTCGTCGTCGACGAGTCTGAGGAGTGTCTCGTTTCGTTCGACGAATGGCGCGGTGTGCATTCCTTCGTCGACAGCAGGTGGTTTCCCTAAGTCCTCTGTCCAGACCTGTTCCGAGGCGTCCTCGATGGCCTCGATTTCGTCAATCGAGAAGAGCTGGCGGCAACACAGGAAGCCGAAGGTTTCGAAGTGTGCGCGATCGTTATCGTTCATGGCTTGTCTCTTGAGTGAATCCACAGATCACACAGAATGCACCACATCGTCACACTGAGCCCTTACTCCGCTCAGGTTAGACTCCGTCGAAGTGTTCTTCATCAAGGAGAGGGAATCCAACACGGTGTCACCCCGGCAGTGTGTTGAGCCGGGGCCCATTTTCGCTTCTGCCGCTCATTGTGTTGAGGCGGCGAGAATGGATCCCCCTTCGACAAGCTCCCTTCGACGGGCTCAGGACAGGCAGGACAGGCGGCCAAGAAGCGTACCGGGATGACATGGCCCTTCGCTCAGGTTCTCCTATTCCACCTCGTTACCAGGCTCTGCCTGGTAACGCTACTGATACTTCGCCTCGTCCTCGGGGCTGATCTCGAGATCCTCGCCGACCTTCACCTCGAGCTTGTCTGCCCATTCCTGAATCCGTCCGACGGTCTTGGGCCATACCTCGACGCCCATTTCGAGTCGCTCTCGTCTGGAGTTCTGTTCGTAATCTCCGGGGACGATTACTTCGTCGAAACCGGCAGCGGGAGGCGTCTTCTTGATGCCGTCGAGGAAGCTGCGAACGCCCTTCTGATAATCTTCTAGCGGCAGGAAAGCCTTGACGTCGATGACCTGCATGAAGGCACCGCCCATTGTGCCCTGTTCCGCGTCGAACTGGCCGGACAGACCGCCCAAAAGGCAGGTGAACAGGGAGAGGGCGTAGCCTTTGTGGAGACCGAAACCGAGCATGTTTCCACCCTCGGTGAGGTCGCTCACTTTGACACTCGGGCTTCCGTTCTTGTCGACGATGCATCCTTCGGGCAGGTCGGCATCTTTGCTTTCGGCGAACGCGGTTTTCCCGCCTGCGATCATGGTCGTTGCATAGTCCAGGACAAACGGTGTGTCATCGCCCGTTGGTACGCCCACTGCGATCGGGTTCGTGCCGAGCTTGCCTTCGGCGCCACCGTAGGGAAGGGTCCCGCCGCCCCGAATGCCGACGCTCCGCTTGCCGCCTCCACCTCCAGTACTGATCCAGCCGATGCAACCCGCGTGGGCAGCGATTTCGGCCCACTGCCCGAGCCGACCGATGTGACCGTTATTCTTGAGGCTCACGCGGCAGACCTCGGACTGCTTGGCTTTCTTTATGGCCAGTTCGACGGCCGTCCTCGCCGTGTAGAGTCCTGATCCCTTGTTTCCGTTGAGGACGACGGTGGTGTCGGTCTCCCGCTCCACTGTCGGTTCCGCACCGGCGACGACCGCGCCCGATTCGATCGCATCGAGATAGCTAGGAATGCGCAGGATGCCGTGCGAGTCGTGTCCGGCGACGTTTGCGCCGACGAGCGTTGCGGCGATCACCTCCGCGATGTGGGTGGGCGTGCCGGCTGCCTCGAACAGCTGGCGCGTCATTGTGTGCAGGTAACTTGCTTGGTACCGCTGGGCCATGGATTGCTCCTCGGTTGCTTGCGCTGGCTTCCGCCAGGATGGGTGTTCAGTGTTCGGTCCCCTACGTCTATGCTTCGGGGGACAGGTGTTTAGGAAAACAAACTTCCCGGGTGATTAAGCATAGCGAAAGACCTCTTCACAATGATTGAGATCTATTTATACCGCTCCTTGTCCGATGCCTCTATGAGATCGTCGCTCCAGGCTATTTCGAGTTTATCGGCCCATTCCTTGATGCCGTCGACGGTCATGTCCCACACTTCGATACCGTTGGCGAGACGATCCTGACGTGCCAGGTGCTCGGGATCGCCGGGGACGAGGACCTGATCGAAACCCAGCGCCGGCGAGTTGTCCTTGACCGAGTCGAGGAACGCACGTACGCCCTCCTGATAGGGGCCAAGCGCTGTGAAAGCTTCGATATCCATCACCTGGATCAGACACCCTCCCATGGACTGGCTCGTGGAATCGAAGTTTCCGTCCAGCCCACCAAGAAGTGCAACGACGAGCGACATCGCGTAGCCCTTGTGTTTGCCGAAGGCGAGAAGATTTCCCCCGTCGTAGTAATCCTGCACTTTGACGGTCGGGTTTCCGTCCTTGTCGACGATGCAGCCTTCGCGAAGGTCCTTACCCTGGGTCTCGGCGAAGAACATCTTGCCGGCCGCGATGGCGCTCGTCGCAAAGTCGATAATGAAGGGTGCTTCATCTCCTGTCGGAACGCCAATTGCCATGGGGTTCGTGCCCATAGCTGGCTTCGAGCCTCCATATGGCAGAATGCGCCCCTTGCCGGGGCCCCCGCTGCCCGCCGTGATGATGCCGATGCATCCCGCGTGGGCCGCGATTTCTGCGTAGGCGCCGAGTCTACCGATGTGACCCATGTTCGTGACGCATACGCGGTGGGTTTCGAGTTTTTTCGCTTTCTCAATCGCGTACTCCGTCGCCTTCTTGGCCGTATACAGGCCCGAACCGCCATTTCCGTCACACACAGCAATGGTGGAGGACCGATCAGTAAACGATGGTTCGTCTGCGCTATACCCTCCGCCGTTTTGAATCCCTTGCAGGTAACCTGGAACTCTCAGAATGCCGTGAGAGTCGTGTCCACTCAGGTTCGACCCGATGAGCATTTCGGCGATGACGTCGGCGACGTGGCGAGGCGTGTCGATCGCCTCGAACAGTCGTCGAGTCAGGGCGTGGAGGAAAGCAACCTGATAGCGTTGTGCCACGTCGTTGGCCTCACTGTTCAGGATGGGATCACAGGCAAGGTGATGTGGGAGGCGTTCTCCCGTTCGTGATAGATCGTCTGATGCGCGATCTGTATTTCGTCGTCCAGTCCGGGCGTGTTTCCTGTGTTCAGGTTCCGATCGAACCGAGGAAAGTTACTGCTCGAGATTTCGAGCCGGATTCGATGACCCACTTTGAACAGGTTACTCGTCTCCCACAGTTGGATCTTGTATTCCACGACAGCATTCGGCTCGATCAGTGTTGGATTCTCAAAGGAATCCCTGAAACGAGCCCTGACGATGCCCTCCGTGATGTGAATCGCTTTGCCACCGGGGTGGACGTCTACGAGGGTTGCGGTGAAGTCCGTGTCTCGCGCGTCTGAGGCGGCGAAGAGCGTCAGTTCGATCGGGCCGGTTGCCTCCAGATCTGCCTCGAGGGGATCTGTCGAGTAGACAAGCACGTCGTCTCTGCGCTCCACGGGTCGACGGTCTCTAGGTCCGGTACAGTCGATGAACATGCTCTGCCCACCGTGTGTCGGCACGGGATCCTCCGGATCGTAGCCGAAGGTATCGCAGGGCTCTTGATCGGGGGGCTCCGTACTGAGGGCGCCGTCCCCGAGCAGAGAGTTCGCCTGGCCTCCGCTGTGTAAGTAGAACGTGGTGAACTGTGTGCGTGCGAGGGGCCATTCATTTTCGGAACGCCAGACGTTTGCACCCATGACGAAGATGCGGACGGGCGGCTCCTCGTCGATGCCGGTCTCGATGCCTCGCAGACGTTGATCGTACCAGCGCAGGTGCTCGTCGGGCATGTCGACCGTCGCACCTGGTCCGAAATCGATGTCACCGTACCGTTCCGCGCTCCCGATCAGCGAGTGCGTCCACGGCCCTACCATCATTCGAGTACGCTTCCTGGTCTCCTCGCTTCTGGCCTTGGCCCTCCATCCCGTGAAGCATTTGAAGCCTTCGTGCACGAGATTGTCGTACCAACCGGTTATGAAGTAGGAGGGCGTTTCCACCTCGTCGTACTTGCTCTTCATGCTGTATGATGTCCAGAAGTCGTCGAACGCCTCGTGGCGGATGACGTCGTGGTAGAAAGGACGATCCGCGATGTCGTCGAGTGCGGTCAACAACGGAAGCCTGCGATGGACCGTGTTCCAGTCGATCAGGTCTCTGGGGGCGATCTGGTTCGTCCGGTCACCGAGATAGACCCAGTTCATCACGTTCTGAAGCTGCAGGATCCCGTTGTATCTCAGGTGACCGTAGTTGTCCTCCTGGTTCGCGATCGGGACCAGCGCCTTGACATAGGTGCTGCGATAGGGGGCCGGCAGAATCTGCGTGAATCCCGGGTAGGATACGCCGAAGGTGCCGATGGTGCCATCGCACCAGGATTGAGCGCCGATCCACTCCTGCGTGTCGAATCCATCCTGGGCCTCGTCTACGTAAGGACGCCACTTGCCCTTCGGACTCGAATCGGCCCCGGCAGTCCTGCATAACGGTGGCATAGCCCGCCTTTGCGAATTGCACCGACCAGTCGATGTATCGCGGGTGCTGCGTGCTGTAGGGTGACCGGATCAACAGGACGGGGAATCGGTCACCTCTGGCCGGGCGGTACATGGCGGCGTAGAGGTTCACGCCGTCCCGCATGGGGATCTTCAGATCGAGCTGTATGTGAACGTCGGGTTCCGCCATTGCTCAGCCGCTTTACATCCCGTCCCAGACTTCGTCGAACAGGCGCATCCAGTTGTCGCCCAGGATCTTTCTGACGTCATCGTCGCCGTAGCCCCGATTGGTCAAGGTCGTCGCCAGGTTGGGAAATTTGTCGGGTGTCTCGAAGTCTTTCGGACATTCCGCGAAGCTTCTGTAGTTGGCGGTCGACTTGACGAAGGTCGAAGGCCACTTGGTGCCCTGCTGCGAGCCGATATAGCGCCAGAAAGATTCGGGCTGATCCTGCGTGAAGTCCGTTCCGACAGCGACTTGGTCGATGCCGACGCGATCGATCAGATCTTCTATCGCGTCCGCGTAATCCCCGATCGTGGAATCGAATTTCCTCGGGAGGAAGTTGGGGAAAGAGGTCGAGCCGATGACCCCATCTCTCTCTTTCAACAGCTGCAGCACATCGTCCGGCTTGTTGCGAGGATGGTCGCAGAAGGCTCTGGCATTCGAGTGGGTGATGGCGACCGGCTTCTGCGAGTGCTCGATCGACTCGAGCGTCGATGTGTCGCCCACGTGCGACAGGTCGACGAGGATCCCCAGGCGGTTCATTTCGTGGATCGCATCGATCCCGAAATTGCTCAAGCCCTCATCCGTGCGCTCCCAGCATCCGTTTCCGAGAAGATTTCGCTCGTGGTAGGTGACCTGGATGATTTTGACGCCGAGGTCGTGGAAGATGCTGAGCTTCTTGAGGTCGTTCTCGATGGGAGAGGCGTTCTGGAAACCGAGGATGATGCCGACGCGACTTTCAGCCTTCGCCCGACGGATGTCGGCCGTGGATCGAATCTGGATCAGCTTGTCCGCATTCGTTTCGAATCTCTCTGGCCAGTTGGACAGATGGTCCAGCGTTTCGGTGAAGTTCTCCCACGCGACGACGGTGGCGTTGATAGCGGTTACGCCACCCGCGTGAAGGCTCTTGAAGACAGCCGGACTGTCCCAATTGCTCACGTTCAGACCGTCGATGACGATCGCGTCTTCGTAGATACCCATCGCTTTACCCTGATGCGTGTGCGGCGAATCGATCGAGTCGAAACCGCTCGATCGGATAGTTGGTCTCGCCCGTCGTAGCCAGGTCGGCCAGGATTCGACCGACGAGGGTGGAGAATTTGAACCCGTGGCCGGAGAATCCTGCCGCGATCAGCACGTTCGGATGATGCGGGTGAAAGCCGATGAGGAAGTCCCGGTCCGGCGTCATGGTGTACATACAGGTGGATCCTGATACAAAAGTTGCGTCGACCTGGGGCAGGATCGTATGCATCCAGTCCGACAACGCTTCCTGCGTGGAAACATCGAGCGTTCTGTCCAGGCTATCGGGGGAAACATCCGGCCCGAGTCCGTCGTCGGCGACCTTGATGCCCGGGCCGTGAAGCGGAAAGCCATAATATTGCGTTTCAAAGTCCGAGTAAACGGGCAACCGATCCGGAAGATAGAGATCGGGGTTCTTCGGTCTGAAATAGAACTTCTGCTGTCGCGTTACTCTGAGCGTGAGATCGAGATCTTCGAGCAGGTGGACAGCCCACGGTCCGGCAGTGATGACCAGGCGCTCACAGCGGATGCGATCGTTCTCACACACGACCTCGGGACGATCGCCTTCGAGATCGATGCCGGTTACGGGCACGTTATCGAAAACCAAGGCCCCACGGCGTGTTGCCCGGGTTACGTGTGAGGAGACACAGCGTCCAGCGTCCACGAACCCGGCGCGCGGTGTGAAGCAGGTCACCGTGTCCGATGGCGGAACCAGCCCAGGAAATCGGTCGGTTACCTCGCGCGACGAGAGCAACTCATAAGGTGAGCCGACCTCCTCCATGACGTCGATTTTGGTCTGGAGGTCCGCATTCCCTTCACGGGCGAACACGGCGATCCCCTTGAGGTTCAGGAGGCTTTCTTCCGATTCGGCCTCGAGGTCCCTCCAGAGTGGGATCGACGCCTCAACGAGACGCGTGTAGACGGCTTCGTGGTAGAGGCTACGGAATGCCCGTGAATGGCCGTGCGAACTGCCTCGATCGTGGCCCACGCCGAACTGCTCGATGCCCGTCGGGGCGATGCCTTCTTTGGCCAGGTGGTAGAGCGCGGCGCTTCCCATTGCGCCCAGGCCAACGACGAGGGCTTCGGTCTCATCGATCACCGACTTTACCTGAACCAATCGTAATGGAGACCGAGTGTTCGGTCCGGCAGTGGGAGGTCCACCCGTTGTCCGCCTCGTTCGGACGAATGTTTCAGGGCGATTTCGACTTCGAGGGCCTGGGCGACCCTGCGACCAGAATTCTTGGGTTCGTCGATTCGTCCCGACAGGCAGTCCATGATGTCGGCGAGACAGTAGATGGCGCCGTAGGGGAATCCGAACTGCGGATCGGGCCACGGTACCTCCACCCGCTGGTTCCCGCTTGCCGTTTCGATGTCCTGCCATAGACGCCATCCCTCGGCGATGCCGCCGAAGAGGATCTCGCCCGCCGTTCCGCTGATCCGTACGCCTGGCGCGCCCTTCCGGAAGTGCACGATCGTGCCGTTTTCCGTTGCCAGCAGACCCTGGCCTCTGAATTCATCGCTACCGGATTCCGCGCGACCGTCGTCGCCCGTTCCGACGACCCACGCGAGTGGGCTGTCGAGGAAATACGACCAGTTTTGATGCTGGGCGCCCGGGCCATTGGCTTCGATGGAAACGACGGTCCCGATCGCGCCACTCTGGATCAGATCTTTTGCGCGTTCGAACGATGGATGCGTGGTGGTGATGCTGCCGCATACGAGGGGGACGCCGGCACCCTCACACGCCGAAACCATTCGATCTGCTTCCTCCAGCCGATGGACCATGGGTTTTTCCGTCAGGATTCCCCTGGCGCCGTACTCAACGGCGAGGCAGGTCAAATCGGCACGATACCTGGTGTTCGTCGCCACGGCGACGAGGTCGGGTCGTTCCTCAACGAACATTTTCTCGGCGTCTACGTAAACGGACTTCCCGTAGCGTTCCGAGAATGCGTCCAGGCGCTTCCGATCACGGTCGACTCCGGCTACGAGCTCGATCTCTTCGCGGTCGTGGAATGCCTCGGAATAAGACGTTGGGTTGCCCTCACCGCCTGGGTGTTCGTGATGGTAGATCCGACGGTGAGTGTCGAGCGGAGGCGTCGGCCGATCGGTGTCTTCGATCTCGAACCGATCGGAAATACGACTCGCCATGTCGTAAAGCAACCCCATCCAACCCAGTCCGATGACTGCTGCTTTGTATTTCCCCATGGCGAAACCTTAGAAGAGGACCACCTCTCACATCCGTTCGAGGCAGGCTTCATACACGAAAAACAAAAGAAAACGTGGGACCACGGAACACACGGAAGGGAAATACCCCCGAGAGCAGTGGCGCTATTCGCGGCCTATAACGAGGGTGGTCCCGAGCAGTTTTCCGTGTATTCCGTGGTCTAGGGCTTCAGACTTTCGTTTCGATGATGCCGATCCAGCCGGTGGAGGAGTCGCAGTAGATGAATCCCCCGTTGTAGATGGATACGCCGTGGGGGGCGGGATGGCATTCCGGGATGTCGATGCGGACCATTTCTTCGTTCGACTCGATGTCGAATTTGATGAGGCAGCGATCGTTTGTGAAGGCGATCCAGAGACCGTCTTCAACTCGAACGACTCCGTGTGAGCGCCCGTACGGCATCTCCACCTCGCGGATGACCGATCGGTCATCCATTTTTACCTGCGACATGGTTTTGCCGGTAGCCAACCACATGGTGCCCGCTTCGTGGTTGTCGAACTCGATTCCGTGGGTCCCGCCTTCGTGGGGCATGGGCCAGGAATCGAGGGTTTTCCCGGTTTTGGGGTCGACCTTGACCGTGGCGCCCGACGGAAAGTCGGTGTCGCGGCCAAGGCGATACTTGGCCCCGGGACCGTTGGCGGCCAGCCAAAGCGCGCCATCGCCATAGGTCAGGCCGCTGGTGTTCGAGGATTCGGTGTCGAATTCCCGGAGAACCAACGTCTTGCCGTAGCGGTTGATGTTCTCGGTCTCGACGAGGGCGCAACGGTCGGTAACCTGGTCGACCACCCACAACCCTTCGTCCGTCATTTGCATGCCGTTGGGCTGGGCGTAGGGCGATCGGAATGCTGCGTAGACATTTGCCACGTTGGCCTCCTTGTTCGGCAGCCTTCAGCCGTGTCGGATGACAGTTTCCACATCGGTGAGGATCAAGTCACAGGCAAGCTGAGGATGACGCTCGATCAGCGCAACCTTCACTTGGTGTGGTCCTGCTGCGATTTCGCCAAGATCGTAATGCAACCAGGCAGCTCCGCTAACAGAGCTGATCCCGTGAAGGTTCCCGGCCTGGCAATAGCGGACGTCGGGATCGATCAGCTGTGTTTCGTCCCACCACACGCTGATGGTGTCGCCTACGGCCCATTCCTGCAGTCGCAGTCGGAGCTCCGCCGATGACAGGTCTTCATCCGCGATATTCAGCGCCACTGCAGGACCGCCGCCGGTGAGCGTGCGCTTGAGAGCCACGGGGACCTCGCCGCGCAATCGGTCGCCGCGATAAGCGCCCCGCCAATCGCCCTCCTTGACGATGACGCGGTGCGTGGCAGCATAGATCTTGTCCGTTCCCTTTAGTGTTTCCGCGGATCCAATCTGTGAGAGCAGCTCGCGTCGTGTGTTCGGGCCAGCGTGCCAGTTGAAGACGTAAATCCCTTCGGCACCAGCGTCGTGGTATCGGCTGGCTGTGGCGCGTGTGCGTAATCGATCTTTAAGCGCGGGGTCCTCCGGTCCGACGTGTTCTCCGGGCAGCCCGCCGTCAAACCCAGGATAGATGGCGATGTCCGTGTCCCGGCAAAGGTCGAGAAAGGCATCGACTTCGATGGAGGGGTCGGTGGCGGCATTGGCCGCTGGAATGAGGATGTCGACCAACCCCTCACGGACCCAGACGGGGATGTCGTAGCCGATCTGCCGGCACCGTTCAAGACTTCCGGAGACACGGGTAGCGACATAGAAGGGACGCCCCCGTTCGCGGGCGATCTCGTCCGTCATTTGGCGAATGGCGCGCTGAAGGTCGGTGAGGACATAACGGAGTCTGTAGCCGTCGTCGTCGGGTAGATGAAAGCCGTGTCGTTGCCAGTCGAGTTCAACACCGTCCCAGTCGTAGCGCGTGCAGAGCTCGCGAATGTGGGCAAGCCGGTATTCCCGGACTTCGGGAATGGACATATCCCACGACAGAGCAAACCACTCTGATGTTCTGTCTCCGAGCAGCCAATCGGGATGGTCGATTCTGAGTTGCGTGAGCTCGGTATGATGCAGACTTGCCAGATCCTCGATCTGCGCGCCGCTGAAGTGGTTGTCGTTCATTCGAACGGATGCGTAGACGGCCATACCGAGATCGCGACCCCTCTCGATCAGGGCCTGCTGCGGATCTTCCCCGCGGTCGAGCATCTGACGGATGTTCTCGGTGTGCGTGTAGGCGCTTGCACTTTCGTAACGACGTCCGTGTACGTCGCCCAGCATCTCCAGATCTTCCGTGGGCCATCGCGTGGCGTGTTCGCCGATACACCAGAAGAGCGCTCCGACCTGCGTGTCGATGAGCGGCGCGTAGGTCTTGTCGAGGAAGGATTCGAGCGATTGAGGGACTTCGGAATAGCCGTGTGGGGCGCCATCCCAGTTGTAGATAATGCCATAATCGGGGGGACGAGGCATAGTCATCTCCTTCAGCGTCCGGCCAATCTGCCACATCCAAATATGGCTACGCGATGGTTGGACATGGCGACCTCAAAAGATTTGGGACCACGGAATACACGGAAGAAACAATAGCCCTTAGGGTTTGCCACGAAATAAGTGCTGCACTTTTCAAGGTAATGATCTTACGCTCGGAGTGTGGACGTCGAAACTCTCCGAACGAAGTATGAAGCCTTGGCTCCGGTGCTGACGGAACGCACGCGTCGTCTGTGGGCCGCCACGGAAGCCGAAGCGTTGGGTCACGGTGGGATCGCGATTGTGGCTCTGGCGACAGGAATGTCCAGAGAGCGGATCTTTCGTGGCATTCAGGAGTTGAGGTCGGACGAACCTTTGAACCCGGCTCGCATCCGGCGTCCAGGCGGCGGTCGTAAGCGGAAGGCCGACACGGACCCGACGCTGTGGCAGGACCTGAATGATCTGGTCGAGCCAACGACTGCGGGGTCGCCTGACGACAATCCTCTGAGATGGACATCGAAGAGCACTCGCAAACTGGCCGCCGAGTTGCAAGCGATGGGGCATTCGGTGAGCCCCAGGATCGTTGCCAATCTCCTGCACGAACACGATTACACGCTGCAGGCGAATCGGAAGACAAGGGAGGGATCTGCACACCCGGATCGGGACGCTCAGTTCGTTTACCTCGATGATCGGATTAGCCAGCAGCAGCAGCAGGGCCTTCCCGTTATCTCGGTGGACACCAAGAAGAAAGAGTTGATCGGCGACTTCAAGAATCCTGGCCGAGAATGGCGACCCAAGGGAGACCCGGAGCGTGTGAAGGTACACGATTTCATAGTGCCTGCTCAGGGCAAGGCGATCCCTTATGGAGTGTATGATCTGAGCCGTGATGAAGGCTGGGTAAGTGTCGGTATCGATCACGACACGGCCAGCTTCGCCGTGAATGCGATCCGAAGTTGGTGGAAGAACATGGGACGGCCCGCCTACGGCACTTCGACGCATCTGCTAATCACGGCGGACGCAGGCGGCAGCAACGGCGCCAAGACGCGGCTGTGGAAGTGGGAGCTGCAGCGCTTTGCGAATCGCACTGGCCTGACGATCACCGTATGCCACTACCCTCCTGGCACTAGTAAGTGGAACAAGATCGAACATCGCCTGTTCTCCTTCATCGCTATGAACTGGCAAGGCAAGCCCCTGGTCAGCCTGGCTGCAACCGTGAATCTCATTGCCGGAACGACCACTCAAGCCGGTCTCCGAGTACGCTCCGAGATCGACAAGCGACCCTACCCTAACGGGGTCAAGGTGACCGATGAACAGATGACCCAAATCGATCTCACTCCGCACGATTTCCACGGCGACTGGAACTACACGATCCGGCCAATGGCTCAACATTGAGATCGACCGTTTATTTATTCGCGAACCCTAAGGTATGATGGCGCTATTCGCGATAGGCTTACAGCCCAACCTATGTATGATGACCTCTCCCACGGAGATCGCAGAGGAAAAAGGATTCATTGTCCAGAACACTGAACTACTGAACTTCCGAACCGAACACCGACCACTCGTTTCACTGACCTCCGACCGCTGATCTCTGACTTCTCTATATACCCGAAGGGATGCTGGGTCCCAGGTCTCTTTCCGGGATGCGATGGTAGTTTTTGCCCATCAGATAGCGGATCTCGAGCTCGACGTCGCGCACTCGGATCTGGGGTGAGATCGCGGTGTCTCTCTTCTCGAGCGTGATTTCGAGGGTGTTTTTGCCTTTTCTCGGCCAGTGAGCGCGGTCGAGGCGGAAAACGAACCAGTAGCCCGATCCCGTCCGGTAACGCGGGGCGCTCATGCGATACAATTCGTTGATTTTCCGGAGCAGAGCGTCCGGCAGCTCCTTGCGATTCAGTCGGAACTTCAACCGATCGCGCTCCGTGGTGTTCATGATGCGAATGCGGAGCAGGATCTCGTGAACGCGGTTCACGCGGTTCCAGCGCGGGAGGTCGTCGCTGGTAGTGATGGGGATCCGGATGGGCATACCGGTCTCCAGAGGCGCAGGTAGGTCCATGCCCATACCGGGTTCGAGCGTTGGGTTCGGATAACGACCGGTTTCTGTCGGCACGGTGTAGATCTTGTCTTTGGGCGCCATGACTTCCGGATCGGGGAGCTCCCGCAGGATCTCGTAAAACTCCGCCTGGTAGGGCCAGTGGTTGAACCAGTGGGCGAGGTAGAATCCATCGACACCCTGCGCCCAATAATTGCACGCGGCCGCACGGATCATCTCGATCGAGGCTTCGCAGAGGCGGTCCGAGTCGAGATGGCTCTGGAGGGCGGCGTAGACGCGACAGCCGGTGCCTTCGGCCGCCTCGACGAGCGGGCGGAAGTCGACGCCCGGGTCGTGCAGTTCGGGCGCGGAGAACTTTTGACCGACGAGCGCGTCGACGATGCCCAACTTGAGCCACTCCCGCACGTCAAGTCCCACGTCGAAGCAGCCATCGAGACTGGCAGGGATCCGGATGATCAGTTCCCTGTCTTTTCCGCTCTCTTTGAGGGCTCTGTAGACGCGCCGGATCCACCCGGTCATGAGTACGCGACCGCGATCGACTTCATCCGGATGGAAGTAGTACGGGTGGTAGTTCATCTGCAGCTCGAAACCATCTATCGTGTATTTCTTGAGCGTCTCCTCGATCAGGGCGAACCGCTCATCGCGAACGTTTTCGTGCTTGAAGTCGAGGCACGTGAATCCGGGATTCTCCGGATCGAGGTCGCCTTTCGCGCCGATTTCGAGGTGGGCGTTTTCGAACCGGAAGTCCGAGCAGCGGACATCGGTCTCCCGGTCTCCACGGCCCTGCTGGACGAGGAGCGTGGGATAGAAGCCCATGCCTTTGTCGTGCGCGCGATCCGCGATGATTCCGAGCGGGTCGTGCCCCTTCCTAATCAAGTTGCTGGCGTTCTGATGGGCCCTGCGGAAGATGACGTGGGACCATTTTTTGACATTGTGACCCCAGAGTTCGCCCACCTTCGTGTCGTGTAAAACGGTGCGACCATCACCGAGACAGAACATCAGTGCATCGATGGGCGTGCCGATCAGTTCGTCTACTCCCGCCTCGTACTCCTCCTTCTGCATGGGAGGCTCGTACATGTAGATCAGGGGGTGGCGGCCGTCGTGATAGAACATGAGTTTTGGGGCAGTTTTCATGACACGAGTCTCCTCACCGCTCACTGAGTAAGCGCACCGTTTCTTTGCCGGGGAAGATCCCACTTAGGGGTGCGCCAGAAACACGACACGGCATTTCCCACATCTCCGCCTCGCAGAAAGGCAAGTGATCCTCATTCCAAACTCCGGGTTCGAGGCCGTGACTGACACACCTATAGATATCATTCATTGAGCCCAGAACCGAGCGGTCTTTGGTCGGTCGAATGAGTACCTGGCGCATGGCGTGGATTTCTGGATCGATTAGCTCGGGTGGAAGATGTAGCCTCTGAAGTCGATCTTTGACGAGATTTCCCAGGCGATCGGGGAGCGCCCGGACGCTGCGTGCGGGTTCCAAGATAGTGAACAACGAGCGCATGCTTGCTAGAAGTAGCAGGGGGCGTCGATCAACAACGATACGATTGACATACCAGTCTCCCAGGGCTGTCTCCGAGACCTGTTCGACATCCGATCGAGGGGGCAACCTATGCAAAACCTTCCTTGTCGCCCTCAGTACACCATAGTCCGACTCTTCAGTCCCCGTCCCGGATCTGCCCTGTTTGCGTCCAGTCGAAAACGACGCCGAACAGGCTCGCAGGATCGTCGCGCAGACGGTCGTAGATAGTGGCTGCATCGCTGGCCTTGACGACGTCCTGGATGATGGGGCCGATGCGAAGCTGCCCTTCCGCAGTCAGCCGGCAGACCTGTTCCAGGTCGCTCCGTGTGAAATGACTGGCCTGTACGATCGTCAACTCGTGGCTTTGTCCGGCGTTGAAGCTGTAGTCTACGCGCTCACGACCGGCAATAACGGCGATTCTCGAGTTTCGCTTGATGACGCCGCGATTCCAGTCGGGACCGATCACGTGATCGAAGACAGCCGCGCCTGAATCTTCGAACACCACGTCGAAGGGGCCAGCCTCCCTGATCGGCTCCCAGGAGTCCTCGTTTTTCGTCACCGCGATGGTGCGATGGGCCCCGCACGCCTCGGCGACGGCGAGACGCTTTTCGTTCAGATCGCAGATCGTTACGACGGCGCCTGAGAGTCGCGCGGCCTGGGCGGTGAATTGGCCGACGGGTCCCGCCCCGACGACAAGGACGTTCTCCCCGAGCCTCGTGTCGGCGCGTCGGACGTCGTGCATCGCCACGCTGGCGACACCGAACAGGGCTGCGTGCTTTCGGTCGATCGTCTCTGGGAGCTTCACGACGAGGTCGTTCTCGAGGGCCGGCGCGGTGAAGAAATCGGAGTGCCGTCGGTGTTGGCCGGCGTAGATCACATCTCCGCCTTTGAGGTCTTGGACCCCCTCACCGACGGTGATGACCTTACCCACATTCTGGTAGCCCGGCCTCGCGGGCCAGCTTCGACCGTAGTTTCCACCCACGAGGGCGTTCCTTTCCGTCCCGTTGGTGAGGCCGGTGTAGATGGATTCGCAGAGAATCATACCGGGCTCACATTCCGGAAAGGGCAGCTCCTGGATCTCCATCTTGCCCCTTTCCGGAAACACGAACGCTTTCATCGTCTCAGGCAGCGATGGTGCGTATCGGTGCGACGGCGTCTTTCGCAGCTCCAGAGACGGCAGGTACCCTTCTTCTTCGACGTAGTAGTGTCCACGCTCGTGTGATCCGGGTGGTTGAGTGCCGAAGAAGGTGCTGATGGTGAAGTCGTCGGTGTTCTGACCTGTATCGGGAAAGCCATCGGTTCCGTGCTCGTAGCCCGCGGGGATCATCCACACATCGCCCGCTTCGAGATCGAACTCCTCACGATCGCCGGAAGGGTCGATCCAATACGCCGTGCCCTTGCCCTCCAAAATGAGCCACGTTTCGTCGTAGTCGTGGAAATGCTTCTCGCAGGTGGGGAGTTTGAATCCCTTCTTGAGCAGCCCGTTGTGCAGTGCCATTCAAGCCTCGGAGGGTTTGGACGGTTGAGATGAAAGCGCACGGCGATCGAAAAAGTCGCAGATCTCTTGCCGATTCCGTACTCGAGCCATCTCTGCAGGCGTCCCGTCGACTTCTGCCCGGATGGTTGAGTCGGCTCCCTGGTCGAGGAGGTATTCGACCACGTCAAGATGTCCCCAGGCCGCCGCCATGTGAAGAGCCGTTCGCCCGTGTTCGCACTGCCTGTTGATCTCGGCACCTGCCTCAACGAGCAAACGAACAGCAGGGAGCCCGTTCGGCCACGGTCCCTGCGCGGCGAACCAGAGGGCCGTGTTCCCCCCATCGCCGTTTGGCGCCTGGCCGTTCAGGCTTTCGACGTCAACGCCTTCATCCAGGAGCGCTCGAACCTGTTCGACATCCCGCCCACGTGCGGCGGAATGGATGGGATCGAAGCGGGTTTCTACGCTGCCCCAAGGGGCGTCTTTGGGGTCCGTCATAAAAAAAGTGTTCGGTGTTCAGTGTTCAGGAAAAACCCCGGTCCCGATACGGCTGTCCTAAGGTTTCTCGCCGCGCTTCAGGCGGGTCTCGATGTCATCGAGGCACGGGATCAGATCCGCGATGCTGTCGACGACGTAGTGCGCGCCTCGCTGATACATCGAGGGATAGATGCGGTCGCGGTGTCTCTGTTTCACATCTTCCGGGTAAGCCTCCCACTCGCCGAGCTGGACGCCGACCTCGTTTCCGGAGATGGCGAGTCCTACAGCCCAGCACCCGGCGTTAAGGCCCTCTTCAATCCCAGTCAACGTGTCGTCAACCTTCACCACCGCCTGCACGGGGGAAACGTCGAGCTCCACGATGTTTCGCAGAACCATATGCGGGTAGGGACGGCCACGCGGAACGTCACCTGCACCGAATGTCGCGTCGGGAACGTAGCCCTGTTTCTCCGCGTCGGCCTGGTTGATGGCCAGCATGCCGGGCAGATAGCCGGACGTGGAGCCGACTTTATAGCGGCGCTTTCGGCATTCGGCGATGACGTCGAGCGTGCCGGGGATGAGCTGCGAATAGTTGGAGAGACAGGCTTCCTGCATCGGGATGAAATCCTCGAACATCCGTTCGACGTCTGCGTCGGTAGGTTCGGACCCGTGTTTGTCGATCCAACGCTGTCGCACGGTCGGGATCTCGCAGATCAGTCCGATGTGGACTCTTTTGTGGGCGCCCATCGGAATGCGAGCCTCTTCGATGCTGATCGGGACACCTGCCTTTTCGAAGACCTGACGGAAGACGACGGCCGGCGCCATGCATCCAAAGTCCATCGTCGTACCGGCCCAATCGAGGATGACGGCGCGGATCGGACCGCGGAAGGCGCGATTGTAGGTGAATTCGCGTTCGTGGGTAAACATGGGAGTGTTCAAGTTTTCGCTTTCTCTCTCTACCAGGGCTGCGGGCATACGGTCGGTGCTATACAGGTTGTAAGTAGACCCCGCTCAACAGACGCGTGCTCAACCCGCACCGGTTTCGTACTGGCTGATGGCCAGTAATGGTGACAACCGTCTTTTCCGAGTTCATCTCCACTTTCCTCGGTATGATGTTTTACACGGTTGGAAATCCCAATCCTACACGATCCGCTCGAGCGGAGAAGCTGAGATCGAAGAGTACTGCGAGCTTCTCGGGCGGAAACCTCGTTCCCAGGCCTGTCCTGAGCTTGTCGAAGGGCCCTGCCAGGAACGCTCCTTTGACGTCTATACCTCGGGCGTGAGCATGATCTCGCCGGATCGGTGGCGGATCATTTCTCTGGTCGCCACCGTGGCGTGGATCATGTCCCACTCGCTGATCTCGATGCAGGGGACCGTTTCAACACCGGCCCGGACGAAGCCCTCCGCGTACTGAGTACGGGCGCGCCAGCCCTGACCTCCTGCACCGGTCTCCACGCGTACCCGAGCAAACGCCTCGTCCTGCCCCTGGCTGGCGAACAGCGCTTCAGCCCGGAACCGTTGCTCCCGCCACCTGGAGATGTCGACGTAGAAATCGACATGATCGGGCGAGACGTCGACACCGAGGTAATAGGTGGCGGCGATGATGTGCGCCTGTCTTTGATTTTCGTAATCGGGGGTCGAGGCCGGCCTGACGCGAGCTTCTAGCGCGGCGACGGCCGTTTCGCGATGATCGTTGATGATGGCGACACCCAGACCGTGGTTGGAGATTCCGGCTGGCGAGACGGTGCCTGGCGAGTGGGTGATCATGACGTGAGGTCTGACATCGCGGATGATGTCTTCTAGCGCTTCGACAGCTTCTGGCGACCGTGATAGACGAAACGGTTCCGGAAAGGGGAGGATTCGGATGTCGGTGACATCGAACAGCGCACAGACTTTCTGGAACTCCTCCGCTTTCTGGGCGGCGTAGGTTTCCGGCGTCTGCTTCATGATCTCCGGATCCCGTTCGGCCTCGGGTTTACGGAGTTCATCCATGAACGCTTCGTTGTGTTTTCGTCCGCCATCGGTCATGACGACGACCGTCACCGAGTCACCCATCTGCCTGTGGATTCCGCATGTTCCGGAACAATGCGTGAAGTCGTGAGGATGGGCGATGACCACGAGGAACCTGAGCGGATCTCGATCGGGTTTGCGAGCCATGCGGATCTCCTGACGGATGAATGATCAGCTGGGAACCAGATAGCGGAGATGATAGGCGTTTCGAAAACCGAGTCGTTCGTAGAGGCGTCGGGCGCCGCTGTTCGATTGGCTGACGAGGAGAAACGCGGTCTGAGCACCAGCCTCGTGACCGACGTTCAACAGGCCCCGAATGAGTTGCGTCCCCAGGCCGTGCCCGCGAAGGTCTTCAACGGTGAACAGTTCCGCAAGCTGATAAAGATCATCCTGTTGGACGGCGCGGCCCGAAGAGGTCTCTCGCCCATCGCTCAGGATTGTTGCGTACCACGTCGGCAGCGTGACACGTGATAAAGATGCGTGCTTCGCCTCAGTCGCGATCGGGTCCGAGTCAGGATCGATCCGTCTGACCAGATCCGCCCAGCCATCGAGATCGATTTCGGTCACGCTATCGTCGGTGGGGTCTGTGATGTCGCGGACCATGATGATATTTGGATTGACGGTTTCGTAGCCGCGCTCGGTGAGGTAGGATTCAATGACTTTATTTTCATCCAAGTCGGTCAACCTGAAGTTGCAGGGAAGACCACGTTCCGCGTAGATACGTTGGCAGGCATCGATCCTGGACTCGAGAGCATCCGGCGGTGCGCTTAGGGTTTGCCACGAAATAAGTGCTGCACTTTTCAAGGTAATGATCTTACGCTCGGAGTGTGGACGTCGAAACTCTCCGAACGAAGTATGAAGCCTTGGCTCCGGTGCTGACGGAACGCACGCGTCGTCTGTGGGCCGCCACGGAAGCCGAAGCGTTGGGTCACGGTGGGATCGCGATTGTGGCTCTGGCGACAGGAATGTCCAGAGAGCGGATCTTTCGTGGCATTCAGGAGTTGAGGTCGGACGAACCTTTGGACCCGGCTCGCATCCGGCGTCCAGGCGGCGGTCGTAAGCGGAAGGCCGACACGGACCCGACGCTGTGGCAGGACCTGAATGATCTGGTCGAGCCAACGACTGCGGGGTCGCCTGACGACAATCCTCTGAGATGGACATCGAAGAGCACTCGCAAACTGGCCGCCGAGTTGCAAGCGATGGGGCATTCGGTGAGCCCCAGGATCGTTGCCAATCTCCTGCACGAACACGATTACACGCTGCAGGCGAATCGGAAGACAAGGGAGGGATCTGCACACCCGGATCGGGACGCTCAGTTCGTTTACCTCGATGATCGGATTAGCCAGCAGCAGCAGGGCCTTCCCGTTATCTCGGTGGACACCAAGAAGAAAGAGTTGATCGGCGACTTCAAGAATCCTGGCCGAGAATGGCGACCCAAGGGAGACCCGGAGCGTGTGAAGGTACACGATTTCATAGTGCCTGCTCAGGGCAAGGCGATCCCTTATGGAGTGTATGATCTGAGCCGTGATGAAGGCTGGGTAAGTGTCGGTATCGATCACGACACGGCCAGCTTCGCCGTGAATGCGATCCGAAGTTGGTGGAAGAACATGGGACGGCCCGCCTACGGCACTTCGACGCATCTGCTAATCACGGCGGACGCAGGCGGCAGCAACGGCGCCAAGACGCGGCTGTGGAAGTGGGAGCTGCAGCGCTTTGCGAATCGCACTGGCCTGACGATCACCGTATGCCACTACCCTCCTGGCACTAGTAAGTGGAACAAGATCGAACATCGCCTGTTCTCCTTCATCGCTATGAACTGGCGAGGCAAGCCCCTGGTCAGCCTGGCTGCAACCGTGAATCTCATTGCCGGAACGACCACTCAAGCCGGTCTCCGAGTACGCTCCGAGATCGACAAGCGACCCTACCCTAACGGGGTCAAGGTGACCGATGAACAGATGACCCAAATCGATCTCACTCCGCACGATTTCCACGGCGACTGGAACTACACGATCCGGCCAATGGCTCAACATTGAGATCGACCGTTTATTTATTCGCGAACCCTAAGCGGCCAGACGGCGTTGGTGTTCCGGCTCTGGCCGGCGGTGAAGCGGAACAGCCAGCCCTCATCGATGTGGCTCT
This sequence comes from Candidatus Latescibacterota bacterium, assembly GCA_965198115.1. Classification (GTDB taxonomy): domain Bacteria; phylum Latescibacterota; class UBA2968; order UBA2968; family UBA2968; genus UBA6620. Next base: position 7,405,716 of record OZ240241.1, read on the forward strand.
CCTCAGCGGGGAGCATGTCGGCCGTGGCCATTTCGAGGCGGGGGATGTCGATTTGAGACAAGGGTTCCACCTTCGGTCGAGAGGGAAGAGGTCAGACGAAGCGAGCGTGTCTGGGTAGACCGGCTCCGTCGTCAGGGGTCGCAGTGGATCTCGTGGCCTTCGCCGGGAAACCAGAAGATGTCCGCGATGACGCCGAGGGTCACGCCGGCCACGTATCCCATGATCATCCCAAGGAACCAAGGCGCATAGTGCCGGTACCGTTCCAGGCCACCGATTTTCATGATGATGGATTTGACGCCCCAGATCAGGAAGAGACTGAAGGCATTGTCCTGCATCTCCACCATGGCGCAGATCGTGAAGCCGATTGGGTGGATCGGGAAGTTGAGGAAGCGGTAGCGTAGATAATAGAGACCTGAGATGAACACACCCCCGCCACCCATAAACAGAACACGGTTCCAGTCCGTGAGGGCGGTGCCTTCGGAGATGCGGGAAACGGCGAGTCGACTGAAGCCGGCCCCGTTGAGCGATCCGATTCCCTTGAACGTCGTACGACCGAAGTTGGCACTGCCGACGCCGTAGTAACCCTGATAGATCGTAAAAGCGACGACGGCCGCTGCTCCAAGGAAACATCCCGCGAGGACGGTCGGGGCAAGAGCTTTACGACTTCGCTTGGCCATGGCCATGCTGAGTCTGGGCACGTGCGCCATCTGCGTGCAGGCGAATGTTTTGCCGTCGGCGACGAGACTCATGGTGAGTGTCAGGATGGAGGCCCCCGCCGGGCCCAAACCACCTGGGCCAAACGCGTGCCAGGTAAAGCCCTGAGCGGTGAGAGGCACGCGCAGGTAGACGAGACCACTTTCGACGACGATGCGGGACATGCCGATGAAGAGGACAAGCATGGCGAAACACCACGCGAGGATCGGACCCGCTCCCATGCCTGCACTGTAGAGCCAGAGGAAGACGAATGCCGCACAGACGATCAGCAGGCGAGCAGAGGTCTTGTAGGACATGAGCTCGTCGGAATCGTCCACCGAGTCATCGCCGAGAAACGCCTTGCGAAAGATATCTCTGAAATGTGCCCGTGCGATCCAGAAGCCCCACAGCACGAACACGGCCATTCCCCCGAAAGTCATCCAACCCATGGCAGGATGGCTCGAGCTGTAGGGGTCGTTCTCACCGAGATCCAGGCCGAAGCGGTTCATAATTCCGACGATGACGATCTGAACGACGTGGAAGAACCAGAGGCTGAACAGAACCTCAAGCTTGCAGAAGTATCCCAGGCAGAAAGTGAGAAGTACGAATGTGGTTACAATCGCGGGAAAGCCGGGAGCAACCGCGAGCACGTGTCGGCCGTAGCGTCCGGCAAGGAACGGGAACATCGGGATGTTGACGGTAAACCAGGTAAAGACATTCCAGGCGATGATGAGGAAGGTGATCGCAAAAGCCATCTGGAACAGCCGGTTCTTGACGAGTGTCCTCAAGGTTGCCGTCGTGCCCGAGACACCCGTGAGCTCCAGGAGCGCGATGGCCACGGGGAATGACAGCTTCTCGTATTCCATCCACTGCTTTCGAAGCAAAACGCTTAGAGACAGGTTGATAATGAGGATCGATCCGATGAACAGTCCCCACCAGGTCAGGACCGAGAACCACTCTCCCCAGGGGAACAGCGTGCCGGGAGACAATCCCTCGTAGAATCCGCGTACGGCTTCGCGATCCGTGATCGTTGCCCAGCTGGGCATGTGAGGGAGCAGGAGCTCGTCGAATCGGTTCTCAGGCGATGCGTAGTAAGCCGGCATCGTGAGCATCTGGAGAAACCAGACGGTGAGCCATTCGCCCTGCATCGTGGAAGCGACGAGGCCGATCGAACAGATCGTGAGCAGTTCGGTGGGTGAGAAGCCGAGACCCCGTCGCTCGAGAAAGGCGTTGATCACAAGCAGCGCCACGAAGGGCACGAGCATGGCCATCGAAAGGTGGGAGTGGTCGGCTCGGGTAGAGTGAACGACGAAGCTGGTATACGTCGGCCAGAGGGGCATGAAAACGGCAAGCCCCAATCCGATGAAGAGGGATCTCTTGGTTATCAGGGACGCACCTTCGACGCGTCCCGTGGTCGGATCTGAGACCAGCGGCCTCGGGTCAGCGGACAAACGATTTACTCCAAGCGATCGATTTGGTGCAGGGAGGGAGAAATGTGGTAAGAGCCCTTCAGGAGGTCAATGCCTGAATCGTTATCCTGGTTGATCAGGTTCGAGGGAACCATCCCGGCGGTCTGCGCCACTCACCGTCCGGGTAATCGTAATCGACCTGGACCTCTACATCAGCGATTTCTACTGGAATTTCGTCGGCTAATTGCGCGTTTCGTTCGGCCAGTCGCACGGTGATCGTGTTCGTCCCTACGACCGGAAGCTGATTGCTGAGGTCGAATTCGAGCCAAGTGTCCGAATGGGGGTCGTAACCACCAGGGCGCATGGGGTTCGAACACACGAGTGGCGTACCGTTCAACGTGACCTCGATGCGATCATCAATCGTCAGCTGATCGAGGTGCAGCCAGAGCTTGATCGTCATAAGCCTGGAACGAGAGGCACGCAGGTCATCGGGGACGTCGATTTGGAGTTCGACGGGGGCGGTTGTCAGTTCCACCGGAATCTGGTGTTCCGACAAGAGACAGTTTTGGAAGGTTTCATTCGCTTCGTGTGATCGTGTCAAACAAAACAGCTTGTTTTTGTGCTGTAACCGAATCGGATCGGCGATGTCGTCGACGGCCTCTCGGTTGTCGTAGTCGTAAGTGATGGCCGTTCCGAAGAAGTTGAAGACGTAGATTCCGTCGACGCCTCGTTTGTGGTGACGTGCCGCAATGCCCCGAATCATTTCGTTGGTAAGGGGGGTCATGATCGGCGCGTTGAAGTACCAGCGTCGGAACCCGCTCGTGTGCCCTGCGATATAGCCCTCCTCGATCGTCGGATAGATCTGGACCCCGCTCCCTTTCCCTAATTCGACCCACTCGGTGACATCTTCCTCCATGTCCTGACCGAAGAAACAAGAGGGTATGACGATGTCCACGAGACCTTCATCGATCCACGCGGGGACGTCCAATCCGAGACGTCTGCTGCCGGCGATCGTGTTGGGTACGCGCGCGGCGAAGCCGATTGCTCGATCCTTCTCCTGACCGACGCGATCCAGAGCGGCTCTTGTGTCGCGCATGAACTGGGACATCACGTCCAGTCCGGCTTCCTCCTGGCCGAACCTGAAGTAACCCGGACAGCGCATGAAGTCGAAGAGGAAGCCTGCGATGTCGTAACGCGTGCACGCTTCGACGGCAATGTCCTTCCGCAGTGAGCGCACCTCCTCGTGCATGAAATCCTGAAACCAGGGCAGGACGCTCCCCAATCGGCCCCCCCAGCCCTCTGCGCCCTCATCCCCGATGAGGAATTGGGGATTTCCCTCGTAGAATCGTGACGACTGCAGGTTGATGGCCGTCCCCTTCTCACCCCAGTGATGCCAGTCGTTCATGCTGAGCCGGATCCAGTGATCGATTCCAAGACGGTGAGCTTCGGCAACTTCGATCCCGACAGGATCGTGTCCCTCCTCGTGCAGACGTCGCAAAGTCTCGGCGTGGCGCCACAACTGAACAGTCCCTATGCGGGCACCCCGATTCATGCGATCGACGATGAACTCGGCGTTCTCGATTTCGGTCGGCCAGGAGAGATTGTAACCGGCGTTACAGCCTGGCGCGCCGACATAGGCATCGACGGGACGGCCTGCGAAAAAGCCGAGGTGCGCCTGGGCGACGCGCTCCGGTGTCATGGGGGGATTGTAGAAGCCATATTGGCCAGCGTTCTGGTCCCACATGACGCGGTAACGTTTGTTCAGTCGATTCATCGAGGGCACCTAAGAAAAGCCTTCACCGCAGAGGCCGCAGAGAGAAGAACTAAGCAGGGCGAACATAGGGGTGGGCACCCTTCGACGGCGCTGAGTGCAGGCGCCGGTCCGCCCGTACTGAGCGTCAGTGACGTTTGCGGATGACGCCTTTAGTTCGGGCGGCGTGGGCCTCGACGAACGCGTGATAGTCGATGTCCTGGGCGAGGTAGGCCTTGGCGTCGAAGTCCTTGAACCGGTCGGGGGAGAAGATGCTCGCATCGATCTTGGTCTGCCCGTCGAGGACGTACTCCGACAGCAGGAGACCTGCGACGGGGTGCCAGCCGAAACCGCCAGAGCAGAAGTTCGTACCGAGGAAGAGACCGGGGAGGCCTTCGACGGGGCCGATGTTGGGCGTCATATCGAGCGGATAACTGACCACACCCACACGATGGTAGTCGATCTCGGCGCCTTCCAGGCGGGGGAGGCGATCCTGGATCCTTTCCAGGATGAAGGGCAGGCTGCCAGGCGTGGGGTCGAGCTGGTCGAGGTGAAAGTCGGGCCCGGGCATATGAATTTGCTCCGGTTCGACTGCGCCACTGCCGAGGAGGATACGATCGTCCTCGGTCGGGCGATAGTAGACGCCGTTGGCGTCGTCGTTCGTGGCGGGCAGCTGCGGGACGGTGTCGAAAGGCCGAGTGACGAATCGCTCGTGGACATAAGTACGGACGGGTAGGGGGTGATCGATTCGAGCGAGGAGGGCGTTGCCCCATCCGTTCACCGTACAGACGGTTACGTCGTGTCTCAGCTCTTCGCCTCCGCGGAGGCGCACACCGTGCACCCGATTGGTGTCAACCAGGAAGTCTTCGACCACGGCTTCCTCCCGGATCTCGACACCGAGCTCTCGGACCTTCTTCGTCAGGGCCGGTATGTAGATGTCCGGCTCGCTCCAGCCGCCACGGACGTCGAGGACGCCCGCTTCGGTGTCTTTGACGCGGAGATCCGGGAAGCGCTCCTCAAGATCTTGCCGTCGTAGTACTTCGAACTTCGCTCCGGCCTCACGTTGCATGTCGTGCAGTGTGGACGCGGTTTCCAGCTGTCCTTGATCATAAAGGCCGAGGCATCCGACCTGATGAAAGTTGTAGTCGTCGAGGATTCGGTCGAAGCGCTCAAAAATGTCGAAGCTCACACCGCGTGCGACCGTTGCTGCACGACTCCCCATGAGCATGGTGTTGACCGCACCCGATCGGCTGCTCGATCCGCTTCCAACGCGGTCTTTCTCGATGAGGGTGACCTTCGCACCGCGCTCGGCGAGATGGAACGAGGCGCTCAGCCCCGCGAGGCCGGCACCGACGACGAGAACATTTATCTCAGCCATTCGTAATCCTTGGGGAACCAACCACTGAGCACACTGAACACACCGAGGATGGAGAATTTCACTACTCAGCCGTCCGTACGTAGTCGGGAACGTTGATGGGCTGGCCGCCTTGTCGGGATGACTCCCAGGCCGCGAGGATTGGGCCCAGGGAGTAGAGCCCGTCGTGATAGTCGTTCAGCAGATCGCTGCCGTCGCCTGATCGGACGGCTTCGCAGAAACGTCGGTCCAGCTCGAACCAGGGGTTGAACTCTTCGCCTTCGAATACCCTCTCGCCGTTGACCTCGATATAGTTGTAGCCGTGAATGGCGAGGTAGCCGCCTTCGTAGTAGAAGAGGAAATAGGGCTCGTTCGGTGGCACGGTTGGGGTCACGCAGACAAAAGCGACGGTCATGGTGGCGCCGTTGGACATGAGGAAGTTAAACGACGCGGAGGTGGGGGCCCGGTGTCTGTCCCGATCGTGTTTCAGATAGCCCTGCGCCGTCGTCACGTCGAGCCCGCTGGCGAAGCGCGAATAATCGACGGCGTGCGGTCCCCAGTCGAAGAAGGAGGACGCGCCCTTTTCGAATACCCCGTTCCATCGGTTGGTATCACGGTGCTCGGGGATGTCTCGGATACTCTGGAAGCAGATGTGTGTGATCTCCTTGCCCTCGAGACGCCGTTTCGCCTCCTGGAAGATCGGCCGATAGCGTTCACGGAAGCAGACGGCGCTGAGAACGCCGGCTTCACTGACCGCCTCGTCGATTCGTCGTGCGACGGACATCTTCAGGGCCTGCGGTTTTTCACTGAAGAGATGGATGCCCTTTGAGGCTGCGGTTGCCTCAACGTCGGTTCTTGCGAAGGCGGGCACGATGGACCACATGGCGTCCATAGACTCCTTGTCGAGCATTTCGTGGCCATCTGTGTAGACGCGTGGGATGTCGAAACGCCCCGCTGTTTCCCTGGCGGCCTGCTCGTTGACGTCGCAGACGGCGACGATCTCGACGTTGTCGACGTTCGTCAGGTTCGGGAGATGCTGGTTGTTGGCGAAGTTGCCGGCACCGAAGATGCCGACTTTTATGGTTTTAGCCATGAAAACCCTCAGTTAACACGAAGACGCGAAGACACGAAGGGATACGCAGACGAAACCTTTGGAACCACCGATGAACACAGATAAACACTGATGTGATGAAAGTTAGGACCGTGACCCTATTCGGGGAGTGGCCTGGAGGGTCCCAAAACGAATGATTGAGCAACATCGATGACTACAGAAGCTGCCGTTCCTGACGACTGAACACTGAACCGGCCTGCTTTTGGCCGGTCACCGGGCACGATGGGAAATCCCTATAGATCGGTTTACAGCTCCACATCCAGCTTTTGCGCCCACTCTTGAATCTGATCCCACGTGCCGTCTTCGATGAAGATGCCTTCGGCATCGCGCTGGGATTTGACTCTGGCTTCGATTTCGCCTGGGAGAAGGATCTCGCTGAATCCCTCGGCGGGCGGAGACGATTTGACGTGTTGGATGAAAATGTCGGACTCCCTGTAAAAGTCATCTATCGGGAGGAATTGTGCGACGTCGACGATGATGAGGAGGACTCCGTTGGAGTTGCGCTGATCTTTGCCGATACAGCCCGTGCCGCTGAGGACACCAGCCAGAATTTCGATGGCGACGTTGAGACCATAGCCCTTGTGGCCGGCGGCCGAGCCCCCGAGCGGCAGAATGCTGCCTGGGGGATCTCCGTAGAGCTTGTGTGGATCGTTCGTGGGCTTGCCATTGGCGTCGAGCAGCCAGCCGTCCGGTGTTTCCTCATCGCGATTGCGTTTGACGCGCACCTTTCCCTCGGCGACGACGGTGGAGGTCATGTCCATCACGATCGGTTCGCCCGAGGAATGAGGGATGCCGAAGGCCAGCGGGTCTGTGGCCAGCCGCGGTTCGGTGCCACCCCAGGGGGCCATGCGGAAGGCGGGGATTCCCACCGCGTTGACGAAGAGGAAGCTGATCATGCCCTGGCGCGCAATGTGGTCGACGTAGCTGCCGAGGCGACCGATGTGATTCGAATTGCGGACGGTCACCGCAGCCAGACCGTGCTGCGTGGCTTTTTCGAGTCCGATTTCGACTGCGCGGGTCATCGTGACCTGACCGAATCCCCAATTGCCGTCGACGGTGGCTGTCATGGGATTCTCTTGCACAACCTTTACTTCGGCGTTGGGGACGATGTCTTCCTTTTCCACTGAATCGAGGTATTGCGGGATGCGGATGAGTCCATGAGAATCGTGTCCGGTGCTGTTGGCTTCGGCGAGCAGCTCCGCAACGAGTCTGGCATTGTCGAGGGATGTTCCGGCTCCGACGAGGATCTTAGCGATGGTTTCGATCAGTTCATCTGAGGTGAAACTCGGCATGAGCGACTCCAGTGTTCGGTGTTCGGTGTTCAGGTTCAGGAAGACCCCATATGGCCATCTGGCACGATGAAGGTTGTCAGTCGTCAGGATTCAGGAAAACCTCTACTCAGACCCGAAAATTCTGTGGATGATCTCTGGATGGGTTAGACCGGAGGTGCGGAGGTCGTTGTATTCTTCCCAGTGATCCCAAGACCTGCGTTCGTGGCTACGTATGTCGTATTTGTGTTCGAATTCGGGGGACATCTTGCCCTCGGCGAGCATCAATGAGAGTGGATATCCGGTCTCCTCGAGAGGCAGGCGGACGACCTCGTGGTTTCGCGCCGATTGATACAAGGCCATCATCAATTCCACGGCGTGTCGCGTCTGAGTACCCTCGCTCCGATAGGACGACTCGCCATCCAACCAGGCTTTGAGCCCTTTGGCCTGCGCAGCATAGGCAACTCGGAAGAAGCCCTCAAGTCCAGCCCTGTTTGCGGCGGATTCGATCTCGGAATCCCACACGACGGGGAATGCCTCCGGATCGTGACCGCTCGCGATCAGCCGGAGGCTGTCTGGTCCAACTTCGAGGAGACCATCAGAACCCTGTACTGTCATCTGGTCGGGTTCGTTGCGCGTCGTGAGATCGGACTGGAACAAACATTGAATCCCGCCTTCGAAGGACATCAATCCCACGCAGCAATCTTCGATGGGGACATCCCGCTCCCATCGGTTAGACCTGCGATCTAGCGCTCCCATCACCCACTCGCCATTTGGATCACCGAGGACGTATCGAATCCCATCCACGGTGTGACTACCGGTGTTGAGCATACCGTCGATGACGTGCCCGGTTGCCAGAACAGGGGTGCCGATGGCGCCTTCCTGGATGAGACGACGCGCTTCGGCCCAACCGGGGTAGAATCTTCGCTGGTGGGCGATGGCCAGTTTCGTGTCGAGGTCCGCGCAGACCTCGATCATCCGGTCGGCCTCTTCAAGCCCGATGGCCATGGGTTTCTCGCACAGGACAGCCTTCACACCGTGTTCTGCTGCGAGAATCGTCTGCGGTGCGTGGAGAAGATGCCACGTGCAGATGCTGACGATGTCCAATGATTCTTCGCGCAGCATGGTCTCGGCGTCATCGTAGATCGTCGCAATGTCGAAGGTTTCTTTGAACGCCTTTGCAACATTGGCGTCGGGCTCGACACCCGCGGCGAGGTCCAGGCCGGGTACGCTCAGGTAGGCACGAGCGTGTCGTTCCGCAATGTTGCCGCATCCGATGATGCCGACTCTGTAGTTCGATGATGGCACTGGTGCCGCCTATCCTGATCGAATGGCCTTCAACTGAAAAGGGGTGTTCGGTGTTCAGGGTTCGGGAAACCTGGCATTGGTTTTCGCGATAGCTTGCGTTGAGGTTAGGGTTCGCGAATAAATAAACGGTCGATCTCAATGTTGAGCCATTGGCCGGATCGTGTAGTTCCAGTCGCCGTGGAAATCGTGCGGAGTGAGATCGATTTGGGTCATCTGTTCATCGGTCACCTTGACCCCGTTAGGGTAGGGTCGCTTGTCGATCTCGGAGCGTACTCGGAGACCGGCTTGAGTGGTCGTTCCGGCAATGAGATTCACGGTTGCAGCCAGGCTGACCAGGGGCTTGCCTCGCCAGTTCATAGCGATGAAGGAGAACAGGCGATGTTCGATCTTGTTCCACTTACTAGTGCCAGGAGGGTAGTGGCATACGGTGATCGTCAGGCCAGTGCGATTCGCAAAGCGCTGCAGCTCCCACTTCCACAGCCGCGTCTTGGCGCCGTTGCTGCCGCCTGCGTCCGCCGTGATTAGCAGATGCGTCGAAGTGCCGTAGGCGGGCCGTCCCATGTTCTTCCACCAACTTCGGATCGCATTCACGGCGAAGCTGGCCGTGTCGTGATCGATACCGACACTTACCCAGCCTTCATCACGGCTCAGATCATACACTCCATAAGGGATCGCCTTGCCCTGAGCAGGCACTATGAAATCGTGTACCTTCACACGCTCCGGGTCTCCCTTGGGTCGCCATTCTCGGCCAGGATTCTTGAAGTCGCCGATCAACTCTTTCTTCTTGGTGTCCACCGAGATAACGGGAAGGCCCTGCTGCTGCTGGCTAATCCGATCATCGAGGTAAACGAACTGAGCGTCCCGATCCGGGTGTGCAGATCCCTCCCTTGTCTTCCGATTCGCCTGCAGCGTGTAATCGTGTTCGTGCAGGAGATTGGCAACGATCCTGGGGCTCACCGAATGCCCCATCGCTTGCAACTCGGCGGCCAGTTTGCGAGTGCTCTTCGATGTCCATCTCAGAGGATTGTCGTCAGGCGACCCCGCAGTCGTTGGCTCGACCAGATCATTCAGGTCCTGCCACAGCGTCGGGTCCGTGTCGGCCTTCCGCTTACGACCGCCGCCTGGGCGCCGGATGCGAGCCGGGTCCAAAGGTTCGTCCGACCTCAACTCCTGAATGCCACGAAAGATCCGCTCTCTGGACATTCCTGTCGCCAGAGCCACAATCGCGATCCCACCGTGACCCAACGCTTCGGCTTCCGTGGCGGCCCACAGACGACGCGTGCGTTCCGTCAGCACCGGAGCCAAGGCTTCATACTTCGTTCGGAGAGTTTCGACGTCCACACTCCGAGCGTAAGATCATTACCTTGAAAAGTGCAGTACTTATTTCGTGGCAAACCCTAAGGGTGATGGGATCCATTCGAGATCTCTGAGCTGTTCGACCCAACTTGCCCTCAGCGGATTGTCCTTCGCTCCGGCGATCCAATCGGGATGACAGAAGGGCACGCCATCGGGAAAGTTGAACATTCGAGCGTGATTCTCGCCGATGATTCGTGCCTCCTGTCGACGAGCATCTGCCTGCTCGGGGGTAGGCGACGGCATCCAGTAGATTGCTGCCCCCAGGCGCCTGCCTGGAGCCCCGCCGAAACTCGAGTGCAAGAGCGGCAGAGCGAAGGCGATGACATCGCCCGGCGTCGTTTCTATGACGACGCTCGATTGGCCACCCTCATCCGGTTCGAGGTCGAGCCCGCGTAATGTTTCCATCACTTCCACGTACGTTTGCAGACGGAAAGGTTCGGTGTCGGAGACACGATCCTCGTGTGGTTCAATGTGGGAGCCGGGCACGACGCGCAGGGCGCCGGTTTCGGCACGGAGGGGCTCGAGGTAATAGAGGAGCTTCAGCCCAGTGTTGCCCGGCACGTCGAGATCACGGTGCCACCCCGTGTCGCCCTGCCAATAGAGCATGTCGACGTTAGCGCCAAAGATGCGGTCGTCGAAGGTCTGCTGGGCGATTGAGAGAAAACGATTGTCTTCGAGCAGAGAGGCGCTGAAAGGCGTCTGTGGATGCAGCAACGGGACCCAGCTTCCCCTCGGACCACCATCGCGACCCTTGTAAATCTCGCTTCTGGCTGCGTCGGCCTCTTGGGCGAGCGTTGCCATCTCTTCCGCGTCGAAGAGTTGGCGGAACACAAGTAAGCCAAATTCTTCGAAGAATGCGATCTGATCTTCTGTCAGTTTGATGAGAATCGCTCCTTGTCTTTCGCCGTTTTACGACCTTCTGATTTCCATGAGCGTCATCTGGGGCTTGCCGAACGCGTCCAGCCCTTCGTAGGTCACCGCACACTCTGGATAGACCGCCTTCGCGGTTGCCTCGAGAAGACGTCCGTTGAACCAGTCGACGGCGGAACCATCATACTTCGCGGGACCTTTGAATCCCATGCGGTAGATGTGCTTTCCCTTGGACGTCAGCCGCTGGGGGACGTTGTGGTAATCTTCGATCTTGCGAACGATGATGTCTACGATCTCGAGCGCGCCCTGGGGATGTAGTAGGGCCAGCAGCTGGAGACCACTCTCGACCGCCCGGTTCGACAGATGGAGCCAGACATTGTGCGGATACTCGGCGAGGACCTCACCCAGAATTCGATCACCATCGACGTCTTCTGGCAGCGTACCCGGCCTCACGAAGTCGTAGCCGGCTGCTTCGATCCGGCTGTAGCGTTCTTCGAGTTTGAGACCGGTCTCCCGATCGTCCGGATTGCCGTAGAGGTCCTGCCAGAATCGGTAGAAGGTCAGATCCCCGTGCGCCTTCCCGTGTGCGCGTCGGAAGACGTCGCGGTATTTGCCAAGGAGGGCGCCGACACCTGTAGCCGGGATGCCTACCAGGTCGGCTTTGAGTGTTTCAACCTCGAGGTCGTAGCTCCGAGCAAGCTTGGCCAGCGCGTTGGCAGGGAGATAGAGGCGCGTTTCGATCAGAAACCGATCCCCACCGATCTGTGCGAGCTTGTCGCCGGGCAGATTGTCGAAGACGTTTGTCAGGTGAACCCGAAGCACGCGGCCGGCAAAAGCCCGTAGTGCGTCGGTCGGTGCTTCGGCGTTGCCGTGGACGTATTTTAGCGCGATTCCGCGACGATTGCGGCCAAGTTCAGACCTGGCGTGGTCGAGGACGGCGCGACTGTTATCGCAAAGCACATAGGTGACCGTACCGAGATCGAGACCTTCGGCGTGAGCGAGGGTGGCGAGGGTGTCGATGAAGGCCCGCGCGTAGTCGACACTGGCCACGCCGATTTCGACGTAGCAAAGGGAACCCGAATCGGATGATCGAATCCGTTGGACCTGTTCGAAGAATCGCCCGGCGTTGTGGCGAATGAACTCGAGGTTCGCGTCTGGAGAACCCTTGATGGCGTCCCGATAGTCTCGACCGTGGGCGCCGACGAAGTCGATGACGTCGTTCCAGAACGCCGAGTTGAATTGCCAGACGATGCTCTGGGAGTAGGGGACAAAATCCCCGATGAGGACGCTGCCCTCGCTCTCGCTGCGACCATCGGCGTAGTGCGGCAGAGACTCTTCGAGCGACTTCCTCAAGGAAGCCGGTGATGCCCATTGCCGCAGGTCGACGGCGAGCTCCCAGTTTAGGACGTCGCCGTCCACACCCGTGAACGGGCGACGCGCCAGGGGTCTTCGAAAATGTTGTTTGTAGGTGATACGATTCCAATACGTGCTGAAGGCGGTTTCGGGGGTCGCAGCTGATCGCGCGTCAGTGAAGGCATCGAGGTCTTGGAGAAAACTTCGAATGTATTGATCGTCCTCGACTCCCGGTTCGTGAACAACGCTCACACCTTCACTCTTCAGATTTGCCTTCAACGCTTGTAGGTCGGAGCGCGCACGCTGGAACTGGTTCAAAGATGCTTGTGAGAGAAGACTCTCGAGCCCGCGGGAACCCACGATGGGCATGAGATGGATTCCGGCGACGTTTGGGAGTGTTTTGATTCTGTCGATCAGGTCAATGACCCATTGCGTGCAGAGGGATTCACAATCCTCGGCGTCCAGTTTGCTCGCATTCCTGAAGTGGTCGATGACCTCGCGACCCTCAGAACCGCCCGTTCCCAAGCCTGTCAGGAAGAACCAGAGGCGGATGTTGTCCACCGACTTCGGCACGGGCACGCCGACCACGATGGGTGTCCCGATGAGATCCCGCCGGATGACTTCATTCCACCAGGACTCGAATCGATGCCACAGTAGAGGCGGTTGGGTGATGATCGCTTCAGCACCCGCGTCGATCTTTCGGGAGAGGCGGTCGACTCGCTTGCCAACGGTCTGTATAAGCGGGTTTTCGACCGCCCAGAGGGATATGTGAGAAGGGACTTCCCCCGATCGACGCAGTTCGGTGACGAGATCGAGCGTGCTGAAAGCGTCCATGGGAAGCACCAAACGCCCAAGGGGACCGAGCATTCTGCGAGAAAGGCCTCCTCCTGAGAGAGCGAGGACGGCCTTTGCTCCGCGTTCGATGGCCGCAATGACTCGATTGCGTACGGTGTCTCGGGATCGGAGCGCGGCCGATACGGTTGCGATGGGCTGGCGCGTTTCTGCGATCGAGTCGAGGGGGTCGGTCGAGGGAAGGCTGCCAGAGATCACGGCCCGAAGATCGCGAAGTCGTGCGGCGAGCGGCAGGTCGGGAAGGGTTACAGCGTCGATGACACCCTGACGCGTGAGGGTGTTGTAGCGCTTCATCTGAGCGGGGCTTGCCTGCTCCGCCGTGATGACGAAGCGGTTGCGCTTCAGGCGATCGGCAATGGAAAAGGGGTCTGGGTCGGCCATGGGGGAAAGATGACCACGAAATACACGAAATACACGAACAACATTGACCACGGAACACACAGAATACACGGAAGGTGTAGTTCTGTCGAAGTCCGGAGCCTATTCGGGGATGAGATCGTGATGCGGACAGGAAGCGTGGAACCGCCCACTGCGGTCGCACTTTCGCAGGCGTCTGGGTGCAGCTCTGGTGGTCAGGAACTACAGCACGAGCGATCGCTACTCCCCATCGTTTGGTGGGGACATGGTGCGTTGACGTCGGAACCGGGGTTGGAAGTAGGTTTGCTCGAAGTAGGTGCCGGGTTCCCATTTGTGCATGTCGGGTTCGACCTGACGTTGGCCGGGGGAGTTGCCGGTGCTGGGGTATTTGGCGACAGCTTCTTCGATGATGTCGACGCCAAGTCCGGGTCTATCGGGAACAGGTACGAATCCGTCAACAGTGGGGACATGGTTGTCGATGACTTCGTAGCGTTTGGGATCGTCGAATTCGACGCGTTCGAGGGCCAAGGCGTTCGGGATTGTGGCCATGACGTGGAGGGCCGCGTATTCGCCGACGGGACCGAGCGTGCCCGAATGAGGGGCGACCGTGATGTAGTGGGCCTCGGCCATGGCGGCGAGTTTCTTGAGCTGTGAGATTCCGCCGACGCGTCCGGCGTCGGGTTGGATAACGTCGACGAGTTCGTTTTCGATGTGCTCGCGGAGACCCCAGATGTGAGAGTGGCGCTCGCCGACAGCGATCGGAACGTCTGTTGCGTCTTGCAGTCTCGCCAGCGCTTTGAGATTTTCCGGCGCAACGGCGTCTTCGAAAAAGGTGATGTTGTAGGGCTCGAGAGCCCGGGCAAGGATGATGGCGTCTTTGACCTGCAGCCAAGGCGGTGGCGCACACTCGACCATGATGTCCATGTCGTCGCCGACGGCCTTGCGAACGTCGTGAACCGCCTGAATAGAATCGACCCCCTGTCCGGTTTTGACAGCCGTGTAGCCCATATCTTTCAGCTCGAGCGCGCGCTCGACGACGCCTATGCCGTCATCGTGCCCGCTGATTCCCATCCTGTATCGAAAGGCGTGGCCGTAGACGCGTATCCCGTCTCGCAGTTTCCCGCCGAGCAGATTCCACACGGGTGTGTTGAGGGCCTTGCCCTTGATATCCCACAACGCCATCTCGATGCCGTTGATGGCGCCCGAGCCGACGACGCCTGTCATGCCGTGGCCCATCATTCCGACGTAGAGCATCTGCCAGATCTTTTCGATCTGCATCGGGTCTTCACCGATAACCATGGGTGAGATGTCGTCGACGGCGGCTTTGATGACTTTGGGCCACCCGCTCGCTTCGCCTACGCCCGTGATTCCTTCATCGGTGTAGACCTTGACGAAAAGCCAGTTACGTGGCGTATCGCCCACGCCCATCAGGAAGGTTTTTACGTCGGTGATTTTCACGTGTCTCTCCTGTCAGTTGCCGATGGCTTCGGTGATGTGCCCGAAGGTATCCTTCAATCGAGCGTTGTGATGTGGATCGAGTGGACCCTTTTCCACACTCGTGATGTTGTGGGCCACTTTTTCAAGCGTGATGGTTCCACACATCACGATAGAAACACCCGGGGTGTAGGCAGCGTAGCGGTAGGCTGCCTCGACGAGAGAGCCAATATCCGGATCTTCAAGCAGCCAGACGAACGGTGATTGTTCGTCCAAGTCACTCGGAAGCTCTCCCTGCTGTTTGAGTTCGGTGATGACCTCCGTCAGCCTGGCCGGATTTCGGAATACGTTTCGAACCGTGAAGATGTTCATCGTCCCGATGTTTTTGTCGAGACACACCGGGAAGACCGATTTCTGGGCAGACTGATTGATCATGTTGTGGCCGACCATGAGGACGTCGAAACAGTCTTCGGGCAGAGCGCGTTGAAACCACTCGTGAGCACCGTCGTGGCGGGTGATTTCGTTCGCGCCGATGAACCGAATCTTGCCCTGATGCTTCAGTTCATGAAGCGTTGCGATCTGATCGTCGAAGACAGCATCGTAGCACGAGGCGTCGCCGACGGAGACGAGCATGAGATCGACCACGTCCAATTGCAGCCGCTCCAAGCTGGCTTCGACCGATTGGACGATTGCTGCCGGCGTTGCTGGGGTGACGGGGCTGCCGTTCTCGCTCACATCCGCCAGCGTGACCTTGGTGGATACGATCAACTCGCCTCTCGGTAGGTCTTCGAGCGCCCGGCCGAGGATCAGCTCGCTGTCCTCGTATCCGGGGGCGGTGTCGTAGAGGTTGATGCCGAGGTCGAAGACCCCGTGGAGCAGACGATGGATATCAGCTTCAGGTACCGGAGGGTCGTGGCGTTGCCCGAGGCAGTTGTGGCCGCCGGTTCCCATGCCGAGGATCGAGGCCTTCAGGCCGGTGCGACCTAGTGTGCGGTATTGCATAGAGGTCAGAAGTCAGGAAACTACTCTAAGCCGATAGAGCCGTCGGGTTTGACGATGACGGGGCGGTCCCAGTCCTTCGGCGGATACGCGGCTGCCGCTTCCTCGTTAAAGTCGATGCCGAGGCCGGGATCCGTCGGGAGTTCCAGGTAGCCGTTCTCGATCACTGGTAGGGGGGAGAACAATTCCTGATTGAATGACGACATAACCTCGGTGTTAACCTCCTGGATGAGGAAATTGGGGACGGCGGCGTCGATTTGGGCACACGCGCACAGGGCAACGGGACTGCACGCGTGATGCGGAGCGAGTTGAACATTGGCGAGCTCGGCGACGGCAGAACGCTTGACCGTTTCCAGAATACCGCCGCAGGCCGTCGGTTCGAGCTGGATGATGTCGACGGCACGTTTTTCGATGACCTCCTTGAACAGGTCGCGGTGCACGACGCGCTCGCCACCCGCGATCGGGATGCTGGTTTGAGCCTTGACCTCGACGAGCTGATCGGGGTTTTCCGTGAGGGCGGGTTCCTCCAGGAAGTAGGGCTGATAGGGCTCGATGCCCTTCGCGAGTCGGATGGCATCGGCGGGACTGAAACTCTTGCCGTGGAAATCGAGGCAGATGTTGAAGTCGGGGCCGACCGCTTCCCGGACCAATCGCATGCGCTCCACCGATTCCTCGTACTCCCTGACTGGTGACTTCTCAACTTCCCGCCAGATGACGCTCGGAGGGTCTTTGACAACGTCGATGGCCTGCGGGCCGAATTTCATCCCCGTCCAACCCATCTGCACGAGCAGTTTCGCCTGTTCGTGCAGCGGTTTGCCTTGCATTTCCGGAAGCCGGGACCAGGCACCTCCGCTGGCGTAAACTCTGATGCGGTCGCGTACCGGGCCCCCCAGCATCCGGTAGACTGGGAGTCCGCAGGCCTTGCCTGAGATGTCCCAGAGCGCCTGTTCGATCGCGCTGAGGGCCGACAGCTCACCCGTCCCGAGGGGATAGCGCATCCCGCGATAAATCGCCTCCCAGTTATAGATGACTTTCGTCGGGTCCTGGCCGAGCAGCCACCGTCTGAATTTCTGAACGCATCCCTCGATGATGTCTTCGAGGCTGTGGAACGCTTCGCCGATCCCGTGGATGCCGTCGTCGGTTTCGATTTTGACGATGGCGTAGTTGTTTGCGTTCCCGGGACCCCAGTCGACCGTGTAGGGCTGGTTAATGAGGAAGAGTTTGACGTCGGTGATTTTCATAATGGATCTCGCGATACCAAAGGCAGCCACTGAGGACACGGAGGATACGCGGGTCTTGGCACCCCGACCCTATTCGGGAAAGAGTTTTGGGCACATATAAACTTCAGAGAGTCCATCGCCTGCTGAGGTGACACCGTCACACTGAGCGCGAGTCGAAGTGTCGGTCGTTACCGAAGGTTTGCTCAATTGCCTGCCTCGAGCCAGTCGATTCCGAATCGCGCGAGCGCGATGCGTTCGTAGCCGTCGATTTCGAAAAGGCATAGGATATGGCCGTCGTCGGTCACGGCAAGATCAGAATAGGCCGATGGTCCCGGGTAAAGCAGGCGGGAAATCGGCCACGTCTTGCAGTCGTCCTCGCTCGAGCGAACGGTGAGTTGTGCACGTTCGGTCGGGGAACTCGGGTGGGCGATCAGGATTCGGCCGTCATCGAAGCGGGCGATACTGCCCTGACAAGACGGCTCTGGCAACGTGTCATCATACTCGACGTCGGACCAGCTGTGGCCGCTATCGTGGCTCCAGGCGAAGGCACGCCGGTAGCGATCCTGCCGACTGCGTAGGGTTCCGTAGACGGATCCGTCGGCAAGTTCGACCGCTTCACATTCGTCAGAGGCGTCGGTCGACATCTTCTGGCTGCGTTGCCAGGTTTCGCCGTGGTCGTCGCTGTAGAATAAAACGGATGACTGGATTCTCCCCCAAACCGCAGGTCGCCACGTAGCCGGACCGGGACTCTCGTCGCACCAGGAGGGGATCAGGAGGCGACCATTTCGAAGCTGGATTCCGTGTCCGGGACCCGTGCCAAGGTAGGTCCAGTCCGGATCTTTGACGCTGTTCGTGATTTCAACCGGCTCCGACCACGTCGCTCCGTCGTCTTCACTCCGTGTGACGTAGACCGTTTGGTTCTCCTTACAGAAGGGCATGACGATTGCACCAGTGTCGGTGTCCACCACCGGACAGGGATTTCCGCACGTTCGATCGCCGTCGGTCACGGCGATATGTCGATCACCCCACGTCTGACCACCGTCGAAGCTTCGCTTGAGGACGATATCGATCTCGTCGTCGTCGGCACCGGAATGGCGGCGGGCTTCACAAAAGGCCAGGACCGTTCCACGCGTGCTGACGACGATGGCGGGGATGCGGTGGCGTTTGCAGCCGGCTTCGGTGGCTTGGAAGAGGGTGGAGAGCACAGGAGTCAGTTTGCAGGCGTCAGGAGGAAGAGTGAAGCCCTGTTGGGTGGACGGTAGATAGTGGACGGCGGACCCGCCTTCGCCAAGGCTACGGCGGGCACTTGGTGGGTGGTCAGCCGTGAGCGGTGGGCGGTAAAAGACCTACCTAATCGCTTATCGCGGCTTTTGCGTCAGTGGACGATCCGGCGGAAGGGTTCTGTCCGCGTGTCGGCGGTGAGGAGGTCGTCGATGCTGTCGTTCTCCAGACCCTGTTTGATGACGCCGCACGTTGCTTCGACGGCTTCTGCTGAGATGCGAATGTCCTCATCGGTCGTGGCGTGGGTTGGGCCGAACCCTGTGTAGCCGTGGACGCCGCGTTTGGCCATTTCCTGGATGAAGAGGGTTTGCACCTTCGCTCCATCAGCGCCGTCGGGCAAGTCGAAAACGAGACCGGGCGTGGTGGGGAAGCCCTGACAGGATCCGGGCAATCCTGAGGAAGCGACGGCCTCGTCGATCGCCTTGGCGGTCGCCAGACCTTTCTCCTTCAGAACCTTCTCGCTGTCCCGACGCTTCAGTTCCCGGATACAGGCGAGCGAGGCGGCAAGCCCTACGTTGTCGGACCAATAGGAGCTGGAGACAAACATGATCCGGCCCTCTTCCATCGCTTCACGGCTCCCAACGACAGCACCCATCGGATAGCCGTTGGAGATACCCTTGGCGACGACCGTCATATCGGGCGTGACGCCCAGGACTTTCTGCATGCCGCCGAGGGATTCCCGCCACCCGCAAGAGACTTCGTCGAAGATCAAAAGCGCACCGTTTCGGTGCGCCATTTCCTTCACCCCTTCGAGATAGCCCGGCTCCGGAGCCTCGGAACGCGCGGGCTCCATCATGATGGCAGCGACCTGTCCCTGGTGCTCGCTGAACAGACGGCCGAGCATATCGAGATCCCCATACGAGAAGGGGACGGCTGTGCCGGCGAGAGCCTTCGGTACGCCGATCGGCTCGATGCCCGCGAACGGATATTCGCCGCTATCGGGATCAACGAGGTAGTTCGCCGACTGATACCAGTCGTGCCAGCCATGGTAACCGCAGAAGAGGATGACGTCGCGGTCGGTCGTGCCGCGGGCGAGACGGGCGGCGACGGCGCACGCTTCGCCGCCTCCCTTCGTATAGCGAACCATCTCGCAACTGGGGATTGTGTCGGCCAGTTCGTCGGCCAATTCGATTTCGAGCCCGCTGTTCATCGAGTGGAGGCTGCCCTTATCGATCTGTTCCTTGACGGCGGCGTCGACGACGGGATCGGCATAGCCGAGGATGATTGCGCCCAGCGCTCGGGTCCAGTCGATATACTCTTTCCCATCGACGTCAACAAAGCGCGCTCCCTTGGAGCTTTCGATGTAAAGAGGGCTCACGCCACGTGCGAACCGCTCAGCCCTGCGGCTGATGAGCTGAACCCAGCCCGGGATGCGCTCTCCAGCGCGTTTGTAGAGCTCCATCGATTTAGCGACGCTGTGCTTATCGGACATGGGTTACTCCTCATCCTGCCAGTTGAAAATGACGCCAAGCATGGACTTCTCCCGGCTGTAGGCCATTTCGTAAGCTTCTGCCATCTCAGAATAATGGAGACGATGCGTGATGAGGCGGCTCGGCTGTAGCTTGCCCTCGGCCATGAGGGATAGGACGTGATCGCAACGGCGCAGTCCCGCGTCGGTTTCTTCATTCGGATACAGGGATGCGTCGCTGCCCGAGACGGCGATCAGGGAAATAGCTTTGAAGTAGAACCATTCCATTGCCAGCGGGTTGAAGTCGAGCGGTTCCTCGCCACGTCCCTGAAGGCTGACGATGGAAACGCGACCGTTCGGACGAACGATTTCGACGGCGGTCTGATAGGCCGGCCACGGGTTTGCGGTGAGGATGACGAGGTCGATGCCCTGCCCATCTGTGAACGTATCCAACTTCCCTTCGAGATCGGGGTCGTCGGAAAGATAGGCGGCGTGGGCGCCCATGCGTTCAGCCATCTCGAGACGGATGGGGCTGTTTCCGAGTCCGACGAGGCGGGCGCCGAACAAGGGGCCCAGCGCCACGGCGCCCAGACCGAGCACGCCGAGTCCGACGACGGCGACGGTTTCACCCGGTCGGAACAGCGCTTTGTGATAGCAATGGGCGCTCAGTGCGTAGAGGTGCGTGTAAACGGCATCTTCGTCGGCTGCGCCGTCGGGTACCTTCACGATTCGCAGCCGATCACGCTGGTCGGCGATGAACTCGGACTGATGGTAGAACTGGCTGACAACCCGATCACCTGGTTCGAATTGCGTGACGTTGCTGCCGACACCCTGCACGACGCCCAGGTTGCTGTCGCCGACCCACCGCGGATAGTCGGGGGCGCCCGGTACCTGTTCGGCACCTTCGTAATTGCCCCGATCGGTGCCGATCTTGAAGGCGGAGATCTTCGTCTTGATCCAGATGTCGTCGGGACCGAGCGAGTTCGTGTCGAGCGGCTGGTCCTCGATGCGGAGGTCACGGGGACCGTGGAGGATGGCGATTTTCATGGGAGAGGCTGAAAACCTTTCAACGTAGAGGACCCTTCGACGAGCTCAGGACGGGCGCGGAGAACGCAGAGGCTGGCCTCAGACGCAGCCTTCGTGTTCGACGCCGCGCAGGAGTTTGTAATCGGGTTTCTCGGCGGTGGCTCCGGTCCAGCGGGATTTGGCAGTCATGTAATGGACAGCCAGACCACGCCGGAACTTTGAAGTGTTGTTAGGGCCGGAACGGTGAAGGATGAGGCTATGATGAAAGGAGACATCGCCGCCTTTCATGGTGACCGGACGTTCCTTCGCGTAGTCGATCTCGCTATCGGGAATCTTCATGTCCTGGCGATCGCCGACCATCCACGGCTCACTGTGATCGAGAGGACCGCCGTTCTGGCTCCCGGGTACGACATACATGCAGCCGTTCTCGAGAGTCACATCGTCGAGTGCTGTCCAAGCCGTGACAAGTGCCATGGGTTCGATCTTGAAGTAGGGAGAATCCTGGTGGTAAGTCTTTTCGATTCCGCCAGGAGGCTTGATGAAGAACTGATCGCCGAACAGCTTCACGTCGGGGCCGATCAGTTTTTCGACGATTTCCAAATTCCCAGTATGTCGCGTATGGGCGGCGAGGACAGCGTCGAGGCTCGGTTTGTTGATCTTGCGTAGGCTCGCAAGCGAACGTTCGTCGCCTTTGGCCGTCGGCTCGTACTCGAGGCTTTCGACCGGATAGGGTACTTCACCCGTCGCGATCTGATCGGTTCGCTTCCGAAGGGCATCGAGCTCTTCTTCTGCGACGACGTTCTCGACAATGAGGTGTCCATCGCGTTTGTAGCTATCGATTTGTTCCTGAGAGATTGTCATCGTCGGATCCTTTCCGGGCGGAAGGTACCGTCGGATACTCCAGAATCAAGGGATATCGACGAACGTCTCTGACAGAGCAATCACACAGGAGCTTCGGTCTCCACCGATGCTCGGCCGCCAAACATCCCTGATGTAAGGTTCTCCCTCGACAGCGTTTCCGTCGAAAGAGATGTTGCCCCCCGAGAAGAGCAAGTATGAGAAGACATCCCTGTCCTCGCGGAACTTAGGTGCCGGTGCTTCGAGGATGACGGGGGACTCGATATCGGTCCAGGTCGTAACGATGGTGTGCCCCTCCGACCGTACGACCCACGACGGGTTGTGACGAATATCGCCCTCGCGGTGAATCTCCGCATCGACGACGTGGTCGGTCTGGTAGGGCCCCGGCATATCGCGTACCCAGCGGTCCATGAAGGCGGCGACTTCCCGGTTGTCGGTGCACGCAGCCTGATACCTGCCGGGAATGTCGACGTAGATGACCGTTCCATCACCGGCTTCTGAATAGTGCGTATGCCAGACGCTTACCCGCCCTGAGTCTTCTTCGGACTCAGGCGTTCGGAGATAGACCATCCAGTGCTGGCCGGTCCAGTAGAGCGTTCCTGGATTAACTAGGGGGCGATCCATAGGCAGCAGAGATACTCAAGAGATAGAGCTAACCGAACGGCTGAACGGGAGACGGGGCGAGCGGGAGAACGGGCGTGGCTATGTCCCCCTCTCCTCGTTCCCAGGCTCTGCCTGGAAACGCTCTCTGCTCTCCTCCATCTCAGTGTTCTCAGCGAACTCAGTGGCGCCTTTCAGTTTAGTAGTGAACGCAATTGGACGGAGGCGAGGCGGACCTGTTCGACGCGGTCTTCCTGCTCGCCTTCATAGACGATCGAGATGCAGCCGTTGTAGTTGGCACCTTTGATGATGCCGGCGATACGGTCGTAGTCGAGCCACTGTTCCGTGCCACTTTCCACGACATAGAACTTGCAGCGAATGTACATCGCATTGTCGACGGTCTGCTCCATGTATTTGTAAATATCGTGAGCAGGATCTGTTTCCCCCCTTGGACCCGCTCCGGGGGAGCCGACCCACTGTCCCGTGTCCATGATGAAGTTGAAGTTCTCGCGGTCAACGTCCTTCCGGATCGCGACCATCGTGTCGCCGGTTACGGGGTGGTTCTGCAGGCCGATCTGCACGCCTTTCCTGGCGGCATAGTCGGCGACTTCCTGGTAGCCGGCGATCATGGCCGGCCAGGTGGGTTCGCCATCGCCGTTCGTTTCAGGGATTCGGGCGCAGAAGAGGCGGATGATGGGTGAACCGAGAGAGGCCGCGAGATCGACGGCCTCTTTGGAGTTCTTGGCGTGTTCGGCACGTTCATCCGATGTTCCGTGGAAGAGGCCGCTGACGCCGAGGTAGCCGATGGGGAGACCATACTTCAGGCAGAGGGCCTTGATTCCGCCAAGATACGATGCGTCGGTGGATTCAAAAGCCCGCTGATGGAAATCGACGCAGTCGAGACGCAGGTCATAGCACGTTTTGATGAAGTCCTCGATGCTGGTGTCTTTGAGGCTGAGAAAATTGGATCCAATCTTGACCATGTTGCCGACCTTTCGTAACGCGGTGAGAAACAAGACAGCCACTGAATTTCACTGAGTACGCTGAGAGATTCAAATACCTGACTCTACACCCGAATTCTGGTTCTTCTACCCAGTGATCTCAGTGGCCTCAGTGGCGCAGTTTAGTCGGGTGGGTTCCCGGTAATGTCGATAACCATGTTCCTGAGGTAGACGAAAGCTTCCTCGCCATACCGAAGTAAGTTCTCGAAGTCCTCGACTTCAAGCTCAACCGCGAGCGCCCCTTCATAGCCGATCTGGTGCAAGGCATCGATGTAGGCGCGAAGGTCGATCTCGCCAGCGCCGATCGCGACCGACTGGGTGCCGATGTGGTCTTTGACGTGGAAGTTGTAGATGCGATTGGTGTATTTACTGATGACTTCCCGCCAATCGGTTCCCGCGGAGTGAAAATGCCCGGAATCGAGCGTGATGCCGACCTGTGGGGTCTGGATGCGCTCGAAGATGTAGTCGTAGTCCTCGAGCCATTGGATCTGAGAGTTGTAGTGAGGTTCCAAGGCGAGGCGCGTCGGTCGATCCTCGATGAGCGGGAGAAGGGCCTCGATTCCGGCTGTGGTAGCCTCGATACCCTTCTCAGTGCGTGGTCGCCATCCGGTCTGAACGACGAGTGGACTTCCTAAAGTCTCTGCCATGTCGAAAAGAGGCAGAAGCTCTCTGGCGAACGCCTGTGCCTTTTCGATCGATTCGTTCGGGAAGCGTGGGGAATAGACCTCGGTGCACGTGGTCAGTCCGACCGCCTTGGCGCGCTCCGCGATCCGGTCGGCGTTGACCCACTGAGAGAGGTTACAGAGTGGACCGGCAATGCCCCACGCTTTATAGCCCACCTTTGGGGCATGCTCCAGGCAGAGGGCGACCTCATCAACGCGAGGCATCCGCGTGGCGCAGGTCGTACAAGAAAGAGTAAAGTGGCTCATTGGTAGGCATTCGACGCAGGGGCCGTAGGGGCTGCGGAGGAACTGCTCGATCGCTCCAGGCAAGTACCGACACTTCGACTCCGCTCAGTGTGACGGTTCGCTGGTAAATGGGTCGTGAGACTCACGCTATTTCCAGGGATTGACGACGATTTTGGCGGCTTCGCCTCGGGCCAGGATTTCGAACGCGTCCTGGATTTCGCTCATGGGCATTTCGTGGCTGATCAGGAGGTCGATCAGGGGTGATTCTTGGATGACGCGCATGACTTTTGAATAGTCTGTTCGGTTGTAGAGCCAGGAGCCCTTGATCGTGAGGCCCTTGCGGATCATGTCACGACTTGCCTGGATGCTGAGGTCGGCGCCACTTTCGCCCACGAAGGCGACCCTTCCCCGACGCCGCGTTGCATCTATGCAGAGCCGTTCCGACGATGTCTGGCCGGAGCAGTCGACGGCGCAATCGACGCCTCTACCGCCGGTCAGGGATCGGATCGTTTCGAGGATGTCAGGGTCGTTTGGATCGAGAACGACCTCAGCGCCCATCTCGAGCGCTCGATTCACCCGCCAGGGAGCCGGTTCGACGCCGATGACGCGAGCGTTTCGGAAGCGAGCGTTGGCGATCGCCCCGAGACCGACCGGGCCGAGTCCGGTGATGAGTACGGTGTCCTGTGAGTTGACGTCGATAGCCTGGAACCCACCGAAAGAGGCGCCAACGCCATCGATGGCCATCGTCGCCTGCGCGTAAGTCACGTCCTCGGGAATCTTTGGGAGGAGCCAGGTGGGTTTCAGCGTGAAATGGGCGAACGTCCCTTTGCCGCTGTTCGAGCCGTTGACTGCTTCGAAGTCCTGGTTGCTCTCACAGTAGACGTAGTCTCCGTCAAGACACAGGTCACAGTGGCCGCACGGGTATTGCGGGAGGATGACGACTCGATCGCCGACGGAGACTGGACCTCCCGGCTCGCCGATTGCGACGACTTCGCCGGTTCCCTCGTGGCCGGGTGTCTGGTGCGTTCGGCCGTTCAGGTAGGATTTGTACTCCGTACAAAGCGCGGAGGCATGGACCTTCACGAGCGCCCAACCCGGTTTGGGTTCAGGGTCGGGAAGCTCGAGGAAATCGACCTGGCGTTCACCCGAGATTACTGCCTGTATCACGGTTCCTCCCCGTATTGCTGCTATTCACGTTCATCGTATTCGACGATGACATCGTCGCCTTCAATCTTGACGGGATCGTGCTTTGCGCACGCCTCCCAGATGGGATGATACATTCGGTTGCCGAACGGGCGCTCCGTTCCCATCGGAACCAGGACAGCCACCGTGTCCTTACGGCTGGCCAGTCTTTCAATCTCTTCTACAGCTTGCCTGGGATCGCTGGGTGAAACAAGGATGGAGTTGACGACGCGATCGTCCTTTTCCAGCCAATGTTCGATCGTCCAATCGTTGAAGGCGCGACAGATGACGGCTGCCCAATCCGGATCCGGCGAACCAGAGTATCCGTAGAGGGCGGTGGCCCCGTCAACAGGGCTAGGTCGACGTTCCACAGGTCGAGGTGATGCTCCTGCATGAACTCGAGCGAGAAGTTGACTTCGCGCGATTGGAGTTCGGGTTCCTTGAGGTCCGGTCTGTTTTGACGATAGGGGACGTTCGCGAAGCCTCCTCCCGGCAGGTGCAGGCCTTGGTCGATCAGGTGATCCTGGTAGAACTTCGGCATGTAGGTCATCAGGTCGCTTGCCGACTTGAAATTATGGTGAATGTCGCAGTCGACGAGCGTGACGCCTTCTCTTCGCTTGCCGGTCCGGCCGGGCGCAGTGATGGGTGTGGTGCCTGGCTTGCTCACGGTCTGCTCCGGTGATTGCCGAGGGTGGTGGCTCTCTGATCGGTGTTCAAAATACAGTTGTCGTGTGGCGTTGCAAAGCAGCAGAGGGGCAGGGAGCAGAGGGTGGGGGGAACATGCTGAGTCGCCCCTACTTCCTCCCCCTGCTCCTCAGCTCTATTGGCGGTGGCACGGCCGCACCTCCGGTGACCAGCTGCAGTTGGATGACATTGCAGCCTCAATCGGTGGGGAATGACAACGGGAACGTGGGCGCCGAGGCCTGGTGAGGGGTTCGCTTCTCGATCTTGCGACCGTGATATTCGCGGATGAATTCTGCGAGGTTCTTGCTCGCTTCCTCGAACACGAGCTTGCCTTTCTCGGCTGTAGCCTTTTCCGCCTCACCCATCACACCACTGTCGGAGTATTGACTGGTCCACTCCACGAGCCCTATTGAGCTTTTCCCAAACAGATCACCCCAGATGTATTTCGATCCCATCTTGTTGGTCTTTGCGATCTCACTCTTGATCTTGTCCTTGCGGACACTCTCGGGGGAGAGATGCAACAGCATCGAGGTTTCGAGCTCACCGGCGTGGGAACATCCTCCCGGGAATACGCTTTCGCGCCACTTGTCCTTGAATTCGGGATCGACAGTGAGGAGCTGCCACCAGCTGCAGAACGTACAGCTTGCATCGGTCTCGACGATGAGCCGTCGCGCCGCCAACTCGACGAGGGGACCGTTGGACCCGTGGCCGTTGACGATGACCATCTTTTTGAAGCCGTGGTAGGCTAAGCTCTTGAGGATGTCGAGCACGTACTGGATGAAGTGTTCAAAGTGGATATTCATCGAGCCCGGGAAGTCCATCACGTGATGGACGTAACCGAAACTCACTGGAGGAAGTACGAGGCTATATTCGGCGGCGAGGCGTGCTCCTTCAGTGGCCACCGAATTCGCGCAGAGATGGTCTACCTTGAGTGGGAGGTGGTGACCGTGCTGTTCGACGGCGCCGGTTGGCAAAATAGGAATCTTGCCCATCTCGACGGCTTCATTAACCTCCGGCCACGTCAGTTCATCGAACTTGTAGGTGTCCCTAACGGAAGGCATAATTGACTCCTTTGGGGACCGCCCCGAAAGTAGACGGGAGACGGTCGACAGAGACGGCAATGGCTGCGTTGATCGCTTTCCTGCGATGGCAAGGTGAGCGTATTCCGTGGTGTAGGCCAGCCCTTTAAAAAGAGGCCGATGTGAAAATTACGGATGTTGAGGCAATTCATCTGCGGTTGCCGGATGTGGCCGAGACGGCCGATGGGACGCAGGATGTGCTCATCGTGCGCGTTGACACCGATGAGGGGTTCGTCGGTATGGGAGAAGTGAGCAGCCAATCCTACGTGTGCAAGGCGATCATCGAGGCACCACGGTCGGCCGAGCGACGGCACGGACTTCGCGAGATCGTGGTTGGTCTAGAGGTGGATGATATTTCTGCGCTCTGGGAGAGGATGTTACATCGGCACGAGCCGGTATGGGCGACGGGGCGTGGCCATTCACGCGATCAGCGGTCTGGACCTGGCGCTGTGGGATTTGAAGGGTAAGGCGGAAGGAAAACCGATTCATTCGCTTTGGGGAGGTGCGCAACGGGAGGTGATTCGGGCCTACGCGAGTCATCTGTTCGGAGACACACCCGAAGAGACCGCACAAAGGGCGAGTGAAGCAGTGGATCTGGGGCTGACCGCGGCGAAATTCGGGTGGGGACCGTTCGGGAGCGATCCTGAGGTGGATGTCGCACATATCGAGGCGGCGCGTGATGTTTTGGGTCACGATCGGGAGTTGATGGTCGACGCAGGATGCGCGTGGGATTGGAAAACGGCTTTGGATCGGATCGCCTTGTTCGAGCCTTACGATCTTTCGTGGCTCGAGGAGCCGCTGTCACAGGATGACCTGAAGGGCTACGCGGAGCTGTGTCCTCGCTCAGAGACTCCGATCGCGGCCGGGGAGATGGAGACAAGCCACTACGCGTTCGAAGCCCTCATCGATTGCGGTGTACACGTTATCCAAGCTGACGTGGCCATCGGTGGCGGGTTAACGATCTGCCGGCGCGTTGGCGAGCTCGCAACTGCAAAGGGCATCCGCGTCGTGCCGCACTGCTACAGCACGGGAATCAACCTGGCCGGCTCGCTACATTGGATTTGCACGCACCCTACGGGTGAACTTGTTGAGTATTCGCGGTCGCCGTCGCCGCTGATGAGAAAGCTGGTGAGTAACCTGCCAGCTTTGGAGGAGGGATACGTCCGTGTGCCGGTGGGAGCAGGATTGGGAGTCGAACTGAATGAGGAGGTGATCGAGCAGTACCGAGTTTCGGAATAGATCAGCGGGATCCCGAACACCCGAGCAGTTTGAACGCTATGACTCGAAGGCACGAAGGCACGAAGACCTGCAGGAGCCCGCCTTCGCCGAGGCTTCGGCGCGCAGGCCGGGGGGATTTTAGCTGTGCATTTGCGGGTGCGAGTTCGGGACGCCATCCTAGCGTCCCCGTGCTGAGCACGGGGACGAGCGTGGTCGTGTTGTTCTTTTTCGTCCGTTCGCAATTCATAAGGAGAGCAGTCGTGGCTTATACTTTTCAACCAGGCAAGATGTATCGGATGCCAACGCACTTCGGTCCCAGTCTGGGTCCCCGTCAAGGCCCGGATGGGCGAAAGTTCGAGTGCAAGGACAACCCAAAAACGACTTCGATTTCCGTTTCGTTCGAGTCGAACCCAGACCAGCTGAATGCGATGCTACCCGAAGGGTTCGAACTGGACGAGCCGATCGTGACGGTATCAGCCTCCTATATGAAGGAGATCGAGTGGTTGGCTGGACGCGGTTACAACACGCTTGGACTGACGTTCCCAGCGACCTTCAAGGGGAAGGAAGACACGGCTCACGGACCCTTTCTCACAGTTCTCTGGGAAAATCTGACGGACCCGATTCTCACAGGCCGTGAAGACATCGGCTTTTCGAAGATTTACTGCGAGTTGCCCGAGCCTCGATTCTGCCAAGGCGGGGCTTATTCCTCAGCGAGCTGGTTGGGATTCAACTTTATGGATCTTGGCGTCGAAAACCTGTCTGAGAAAGCCGTCGAGGGTACACCTGGTTCCGGGAAGACGGTCGATGGCACTCTGCACCTCAAGTACATACCGAAGACGCAGGAATGGGGAACCGAGGACATCTGCTACACCGTGATGACGCCAGCAACTGGAGGCCACAGGAAAGTGGTGGAGCAATTGACGGGCGATGGGACAGTGGAATGGCATCGCGCGCGTTGGGAGGACCTCCCGACGCAATACACCATCATCAACACATTCGCGGATCTGGAGATCAGAAGCTACCTGGGTGGATCCGTCGTTCGGACAGTTGGCGCGAAGGATCTGAGCGATCAGACGATTCTGCGGTAGGGCGATACGATGCAACCACTGAGCACACGGAGCACACAGAGAGAGGCCGAGGGAGCTGGGTCATTTCCGAGATGACATTCAGTTCCCGATTCAGACCCGATTGGTCTCTACTTCCAGGGCGTGTCCAATTCCGCCCTCCCACCATCGATGAAGAGCGTCGTGCCTGTCACGAAAGAGGCGTCGTCGCTGGCACTTCGACAAAGTTGTTCATGATCCCGCCCGTCTGTAGGGTTACGGCATGCCGTGACCCTACGAGATTGTCAGAGTTGAGGATTCAAACCATATAGCAGTCAAGCTGCTCGACAATGATCCGTCCGGTATTCTCTTCGCACGATGACAGAGTCAAGCGAAGTTCATTGTCGCCACTCGTGAATGGCGGATCTACGACGAGGATCGTCCCCGTGGATGGGTCGCTGGTGAGATCCCACGAGACGTCTGTGGATACGTCGTGGCCATTGATCGCGACGGTCACGTCATCCGTTTCTACAAGTCCGATGGCCTGGATGGCGAGCCGGCATTTGTCGTCCTTCTCTTTGGGTAAGTCCTCGCAGATACGGAAGCGGAAGCATCCTCTCGCCCCGGCTTCGCTGCGATCCAGCACAATCTGCTCTTTCTCGTAGATGTAGCTCATACCTCGCCCATCCTGGCGATCGCCCCACAGCGGCAGGAACGTGTAGTGACGTTCGCCTGACGCGAGGCCGGCGGAGTCCTTGAACTTCGCCAGATCGTCGAGAGGATTCGGATAATCGCCGAACCCTGGGGGATAGGTATGAACTTTCCCATCCGGCTCGGTCCCGACGTTGAATCGTCCCCAATGGAAAAAGTGATTCTGGACGGAGAAGCCATCGGCACCGGCTGCATAGATGTTGGTCAGGGCTGCACGGTATTGAGCGTTAGTCATGATCGTCGTGGGGTCAAGCTCGATTCCGATCTTGGGTTGCCTTTGCGGATAGACCAGGCAGTCGTGCTGTCGTGCGATCGAGGTGAAGTCTTCCCATTTTTCGTTGAAGTTGGTGAATCCGAAGTCGCCGGGGGCGACGAAGTCGATCAGCCCTTCCCGGATCCAGGTGGGAATGTCGAGTCCCCAGGCGAGGCATCCGGCTAGCTGCTGAGGGACGCGTACACCGAGGACGAGATTCCGCCCACTACTTTCGTTCAGTCTCGTGCGGGCCAGCCGCACGAATTCGGTCATGATGTCGCAGCTCTGAGCTGCTTCGTCCCGTGGGAAGCATTCGACGAGCCGCGTGTAGTTGAACTCGACGCCGTCGACGTCGAACCGGGAGACTGCGTCCTCCATGATCGATAGGAGAAACTCCCTGACTTCCTCCACCGCATAGTTGAGCGAGGACCCATACTCGTGACTCTCTGGCGGTGCTCCTCGCCAAGATGGTTTGTACTCCCGGAGCACCCAATCAGGCTTCTCCTCGCACAGCATTTTGAAGAAGTCTGGGTGGTGGCCGTGACGGTCGTTCATCCTGAAACCGGCGAGGAATTCCATTCCCTGCCTGTGACATTCGTCGATGTAGATCTCGACGGGCATCACTCCGCTGTCCATCATCGGGACCATTCGTTGATGGTGCGGTCGGATGTCGTAGGGGCAGATATCGTTGCGCCAGAACATCGTCATACACTCGGCGAAGATCTCCTGAACGACTGTGTCGATCGCCCCGCGAGCGTAGTTGCGGACAACGTTCCTGAGTTCTTCCTCGGTCGTCGGATCGCCAAGGTGGGAGGTCGTGTTGGAGGGATCGGAAACGTATATGAGACGACGGTTGCCGCGTGGTTGGAGATTATTCAGTAGCATTCCGGAATCTTGTAGATGTGGACGGTAGACCCTTCGATATGCCTTCGCTGGCTACCCTTCGGACTGCGACCTTCGGTCGCTTGCTCAAGACAAAGCTCAGGGCGGGCGGTGAAGGTGGAGGGGAGCGTTGAAGTCTCACCGTTCAATCCGTTGGGCGAGCCATTCGCGACACCTCTGTCCCTCGAAGCCCTTGTAAGTGGAGTAGGTGTCGCCGTCGGAGGCGGGATTGTAGGTGTAAAGGATAGCGCGCCTTCCTTTGTCTGTGCGATTTGCGAAGGAGTGGTGTGCCGTGTAGCAGCTGAAGACGACCAGGCTACCTGCCGGACCGGGGGCGTCAACGGAAATCGAGGGATCGTCGATCTCCTCCTTGATGAGCCTTGGATGGTCGTTTTCTCGTGGGATAAGCCCTTGCTTGTGGCTCCCGGGGACGAAACGCAAACAGCCGTTTTCCGGCGTGGCCCCATCGAGCAGAAGCGTGACTGTGATGAGCCGGTCGGTATAGTCCTGCCAATACGCGTAGTCCTGGTGAAGGTCGTATTTCTCGCCAACAAAGGGAGGCTTGTAGTTGAGCTTGTCTTCGAACAGGAAGACCTCCTCGCCGAAGAACTGAGAGGCTGGCCCGGTCATTCGCGGATCGTAGACGAGGGCTTCGAGGGCGGGAACGACATCGATGATCGGTTCGATTTTCCGGACGATGACGCGCCCGTTCAACTCGTCCTCTTCCGCTCGGACGCGTGGGTTGTCGGGTTCGGGGGGTCCTGACCGCTCGATCAAATCGTCCGCCGCTTCGCGCAATAATTCGAGTTCGTCATCATTGAAACCGGACTCGATGACGACGAAGCCATCGCGTTCGTAAAGCGCGATTTGCTCGGGTGTGAGTGGTTTCTGAATCGGCACGGAGTTCAGATCGTAGACACGAGTGGCGCCCGCGAACGGGTCTCGATCAAGACTCGACCCAGTGTCGGACGAGGGGTTTGAGGTCGGATGGCAGCGTTTTGTAGACCGAGTGCGGAATGGGAGGTGGCGAGTTGGGCTTACCATCGGTCTCGACGACCATCATCGTATAGTCGGTCGATCCCATCCAGGTCGGCTGCAGATTCAGCCACCAGGCCGTGAAGCTGACGTTGACGGCGTAGCGAGGCTCGTCACTGCGGTTGACGGCGACGCAGTGCCAGAGCCGGCTGTCGAAGAGCATGACACTTCCGGCAGGGGCGCAGATCTGGAGTTCCGCCGGATGGGGTGCCTCTCGATCGAACATATCACCGCCGGACGGATTCGTCTGACAACGGTGGGAGCCTGGAAGCACGAGCGTGCCTCCCGTGGTTTCGTTGAATTCAGTCAGCATCCAGAGAGATGAGAGTTTTGTGCAGGTGTCGGCGTAGGGCGCAGGAATGTGAGCGGCGTTGGTCTGGTTGTAGGGCCAGTCGGCGTGCCAGTAGCCGCGGTCGTTGTCGGGGTGGTTGGCGATGGCGCCGATGCCCCAAATCCGGTAGAAATCGCCGAACAGAGCCTGGACCGTTTCGGTAATACGTGGATCCGTCAGGTAGGGGGCGATCGACTGATCCTGGTTGATGATCCCAGGGTGCGCCTGGACGCCGGCGCCACCGATGCGATGACCCTTGCCGCGAACCGCGGCAGTTCGCTTTTCGGTTTCCTCGTAGGCTGCGCGAAGGTGCGAGGCAATGCTCTCCCGTACGCCAGCGATTTCGTCAGTGGGAATAAGTTCTTCGATGATGCAGTAGCCTTCCACATCGAGGTGGGCGAGGATGTCTTTTGTGGTCATGTGGTTCTCCAATGTAGAGATATCTGTGTGTTCTGTGGTTCCTCTAAAAGTCCTCTAACCCGAACCGATAACCACGAATCTGGGCCATCGGGGCATTGTCGTTGATGTAGTTGGCGCAGAGGAACCTGCCGCGCTCGTATTCGACCCATCCTGTGTATCCACTATCCGCAAAGGGGCTGTTGTCGAGATCGAGTGGAAGCAGCAGCCCCTTCTGATCGCCGAGGTCGGGACTGAGCGCACTTTCGATAGGTTCGAGGAATGCGAAGGTGTGAACTGAAGTGCCACCGGCCGCCATTACGATCTCGTCTTCCGTCTCGATCGTATTCGGTCCGCCCGTCACGCTCGCAATGAAACGCTCGTTTTCCGGATGACCCTTCACTTTCGGGATGACGATGGTGCGTTTCGCCAATCGCTTCTGGAACGTCTCCTCGCTCATATCCACGCGCCAGTTAGACTCCAATCCATATCGTCCGGTGATGAGGATCAAACCGTCGGTGGTCAGGCCCGCGATTGGCATTCCGATGGCTGCAGGGTTGAGGGTACTGTAAGGACCCTCCCACGTCTCACCATTGTCTTTTGAGATCAGCTTCAGAAGAGGGCCCACATCTACCCGCTCGTAGGAGACGAGCTCCCCACCGGGTAGTTTCACGATACTGCCCTCATCAAGCTCGTGATCGGGATTCAGGTTCATCGGTCGGGGCGCATCCCAGGTGACGCCCTTGTCCCGGCTGATGTGGAGCATCTGCGTGAGCCGGTCGGCGCCGTCGATGCGAAGGTTCGTGAGGAGCAGCCATCGTCCGTCGGGCATTTCGGTTACCTGGTCCGGACAGATACCTCCAACGGAGGTTTGAAACGGATCGGCGAACGTCACGCCGTCGTCGTCGCTGAACCAGAGCGAGACTCGCGCCGTGTGCTCGACACGCCATTCGCCAGGAGGCCAGGGCAAGGATTCCGAAAGGAGCAGAACCCGCCCGTCCTCGAGCTGCTGAATTTTGGGACAGTTCCAGGTCGTGAGAACGCCATCGGTAACCGCTTCGTCGATGATGACATTCCGGTCGGACCACGTATGGCCGGCGTCATCGCTGTATCGCACGATCAATCGACAGTATTCGCTGGCGACGTGGCCGTTGCTTTCGCGATAGGCGATGATGATTCGGCCGGAGCGGGTTTGGCACAGGTGGGGAAAACACTCGTAGACCGAGTCGTCGCGGGAGATGGTGAATTTGGTGACAGGCATTGGATATCCTGGAATCAGGAAATTGTGGAATTATGAGATTGACGAGGGTGCAATTTGCAGCCGCTCCGGTGACGACCAATATGGCTGAGAGGCTTTGGAACCACAAATGAACACGGATGAACACAAATGTGAGGTAATCTGATGATCGTGGCCCTTCCCGGGAAGTGATTCGGAGGTTTACCCGCGGCCATCATTATGTCACATCGATGACAATCCGTGGAGTCACAACTCTGAAATTGAAAGATATCTTGTGGCTGCAAGCTCGAGAGCTCTTTCGCTAGGCGCTGTAACGGACGTGGAGCTCGACTTTTTCGATGCGTATCGGGGCCTCGTGGTCGAGGCGGCGAACGAGACGGATGCCGATGAGGTTTTCTCCCACAGCCAGCCAGCTCGGCGAAACGTCGTAGGCGAGCCAGTCCTGGAAGTGAACGTTGAGGGCGGTCGGGTCTTCCTCCACCCTTCTTGCACCTTCGAGTAGAAGATTGTTGACTCTTACTTCGACTTCAAGCTGATCGACAAGCGTGCCCGGCTCAATCGAGTCGTCCTTTCCTCTGCACGTGAAAGCGATTCTCAGTTCCAGCAGATCGATGGAATCAGCTAGGTCGCTCATCGTATCGGCCACGTCGAGGGCGAGGAGCGTATCGGCCACTCCGTCGTCTAGGAGCTGAGCCGGGAGCGCGGCACGCATGTTGGTCTGGAAATAGGCGAGTCTCGGCGTGTACCAGTTATCGGGATTCGGGGTGAAGTCCTCACCGTGACCACCGCCTCTTCGCTCGACGTAGAAGACTTTGTTCAGACCTTCGAGCGATTCGGGGGTGCCTATCTCGTTGCACACGTGGCGCTGGATCTCCCACGCCTCTTCCAACTCGAGTTCGTCCGCGGGTCCGCCCCGGTGTCTGGGCGCCAGCTCTATTTCCAAAGCATTGTGCGTTTCAGGGTGTGGGCTCGTCAGGTTGAACGTGTGTATTCCGTCCGGTTTCTTCCGCCACCAGTTGGCGCAGACGCCTCGCCAGACCTCGAGTGACGGGTGCCGATAGCCGTCGGACGAATGGTGGTCGTCCCAACTCGGGTAGACGCGGATGTCCGTCCCGGACGTCAGATCGCGGAAGCCTCTGATGTCTACACTCGCCGTCCGCGTTCCGACCACGAGGATGTCGACGAGCGACTCTTCGATCCAGGTTTCCACTTCCATTCCATCGAAGTGACAACCCGGGATGTCTTCGGGTATTCGGACTGCGAGGAGATAAGGGCTCGCTCGACGTGATCCGATTTCGAGCAACGTCGTTCGCAGTTTACGGATGAAGTCTGTTAGCAGATTGCGGTGTGTCCACTGCTGTCCTTCCGGGAAAAGCATTGGAATGCGTGCGAAGTCGATCGAGATTCCATCGTAGTCGTATTTCTCTGCGACTTCCTTCAGTATTGCCAGCTTGAGATCCCGAACACCGTCAAACGTGAAATCCCAGAAAGCGTGCCATCTCTTGAAGAGCCAGTCCGGATGTTCGGCCTTGAGGGGGATTGGATCCTTGAAATCGTGCGGCTGATCGAACAGGGGATCGTTGTCGGAACCGTTGATCCTGTAGGAGAAGAAGACTTCGCGTCCTCTTTCTCTCGTTTCATCGAGCAACCCCCGAACGGGATCGATCCCGATCGCCCACCATTCGGGAAACGCGAATGTCGTTTCCGGCAATACCTTGCTCGGCCAGACGGCGTTGTTCCCTTCACCCCATTCGTGCCACACGCTGTCGATCTGATTGGGCGCCGCGTCCAACCTGCTCATGTAGAAGTCGACGATTTTCTGCCACCGCTCGGTCGTGATCTCGCCCTGGCGAAAGGCACGCGTGCAGAGGACGTCGTCTTGATAAATGATACGGCGTTGCCGATGAGCGGCAGCGATATGATCGGGTGATAGATTCAATTGAAAAGCCAAAGACAGCCACTGAGGACACGGAGAAGTGGTTTCTTCGGAATCCAGGCCCTAATCGGGAAGAACCCTTGAAGTAGC
This sequence comes from Candidatus Latescibacterota bacterium, assembly GCA_965198115.1. Taxonomy (GTDB): domain Bacteria; phylum Latescibacterota; class UBA2968; order UBA2968; family UBA2968; genus UBA6620. The sequence continues at coordinate 7,442,209 of OZ240241.1, forward strand.
CGAGGGGTGGAACCACCGAAACCCGGACACCGAGATGGAGAACTAAGTGAATGGCGGGAGGAAACGCGAGGAGATTCTGGACTAAGAAGACAAGAATCCAAGCGGGCCAGAATCCCCATGTTCAGGATTGTCAGGGTGGCAAATGCCGTCTTTTGCTGACAACTGAACCCTGACGGCGGACAACCCGTCTATGGCTGGTAAAGGCTTTCGGTGGGGATGTCGGTGATCATCGCGTGGCCGGGGGTGTAGGAGATCATGAATGGGAGCTTGGCCTGCTCGGCGACGATCCGGGGGGTGATGCCGCAGGCCCAGTAGAGGCGGTCGGTGCCCGCGGGAACGTCGATTGGATGGCCGTTGATATTGACATCTTCCGCGATGCCGAGTTCGGCTGCGTTGTTCTTGCCGACCGGCGCACCGTGACATTGCGGAAAGTGGCTGGTGTATTCCCAGACGGCGTCACAGAGGGATGGATCGAAGGATCGAATCGTGACAGCCATATTGCCGTGGAATGGTTCGACAGATTCGCAGGGCACCGCAGTGAGCTGGATTGTCGGGCCGAAGGCCGCCGCATAACCCTTTTCCGCCAAGAGTCCGTCGAACGAGACACTGGAGCCGATCAAGAAAGAGACAGGCGCCCGATCGAACAGGTCGACGATGTCCCGGCGCTGCTCGACGACGTCGCCGTTGCAGACGATGTCATAGGAGCCGAGATCGGTTCGAATGTCGAGATCCTCGGCGAACTCCGGACAGTCGGTCTGGCCAGGATGGTCGAACCGTTTGATGAGTGGGCAGGGTTTGGGATTGGCCAGGCAGAAAGCTTCGAACGGGTCCGCGTATTCTTCAGGCAGGAAGGCGACGTTGACGCAGAGATAGCCCGGGAGGGCCCGGGAGGCGAAGCCTTTGAGTTCATTTGCCCGGCAGGCGTGCCGGACTTCCAGTGGTGAGGAGTAAGACATTGAGGATTAGGGAATTTCGAAACTAGGATTACGGAACTAGGCGGATTTCGAAGAGAGTGGGCCAGCGTTTGCCTGTGACGAAGAGACGATCGTTGTCGGTGTCGTAGGCGATGCCGTTGAGAACGTCCTCGGTGCCTATTCGGTCGGCGGTCGGCAAGAGGCCTGTGAGGTCGATCCATCCGATCACGCGGCCGGTGACGGGCTCGATTCGGGCGATCTTGTCGGTCAACCAGACGTTGGCGAAAATCTCTCCGTTGATATACTCGAGTTCGTTGAGACGCCAAATGGGTCCGTCTTCGTCTCTCACTTCCACCCGTCCGATTTCCTCGAGGGTTTCGAGGTCACGGAAATAGAGGGTGGATGTACCGTTGCTCATGATATAGCGATGGCCGTCTGTCGTGATCCCCCATCCCTCCGTTGGATAGCTGAAGCTCCGTTTCAACTCGAAGGTCCCGGCGTCGTAGACGAAACCGATGTTCGTCAGCCAGGTAAGCTGAACGATTTCGTTCCCCAGCAGGGCGATGCCCTCACCGAAGAACTGTCCGTCGAGGTCGATCGACTGAAGGACCTCGCCCGTTTCAAGAGCGACCCTTCGCAGTGTAGACGCCCCGTTGAGGCCGGTGCCTTCGTAGAGGACGCTGTCACGATACACGAGGCCTTGAGTGAACGCATTCGGGTCGTGCGGATAGGCGTTGATCACTTCGAAACCGTAGGTGGGAACGGAGGAGGAATCGGTGGGTGTGAGACTGCCCGGTGTGTCGCCGGGCGTAAAGTGTGGATAGCGTTCGCACGAGGCGGTGACGATGACAAGGCACCCAACGATGATCCAGTTCTGCACGTTCATTCCGGTCGGGCGGCGCTGTGAACGACGATCGGTTCACTGGGCACGTTTTGATGCATCCCGACATTCGTCGTTTCGACCTGGGCAATCTGATCCACCACATCCATCCCTTCGACGACTCTGGCGAAGACGGCATAGCCGAAGTCACGTTCACCGTGATCGAGGGCCCCGTTGTCGGCCAGGTTGATGAAGAATTGAGAGGTGGCGCTATCGACTTCCTTGGTGCGGGCCATCGACAGGGTGCCGCGCTCGTTTCTCAGCCCGTTGTCCGCTTCGTTCTTGATCTGTTCACGCGTTTCCTTTTGATCCATTTCGGTTGTGAAACCGCCGCCCTGGATAACGAAACCGGGCAGGACCCGATGGAAGATGGTCTCGTTGAAGAATCCGTCATCGACATACTGAAGAAAGTTTTCAACAGTGATCGGTGCCTCTTCAGGAAACAGTTCGATCAGGATATCGCCTTCGGATGTTTCGAATTTGACCATTGTGACCTTTCGGACGGAAACCACCAAGGCTCCAAGACACCAAGGAAACCACCTGAAGTATGGTGGCGGATGATGTGTTGTTCGGTGTCGTCGTGCCTTCGTGGCTCGAGTTTAGATGTGTTCATAGAGGAGATGGGGGCGGCCATCTTCGAAATGGAGGTCGGTCACTCGAATCTCCTCACCGAACCAATCGAGTGGTTCGAAGTCGTTTGCTTTTTCGACCGTGTCGAATTCCACCTCCGCAACCACGTGGCCATCGAGCGCTCCGTGGTAGATGTCGAGAATCGTCCTATTCGGAAGGAGATAACGCGTCTTGTGCATGCGCTTTCCCTCCGTCATCGGCCAGAGTGTTTCAAACTGTTCGAGCGTCAGTGTGATTTCGCCTTCCGGGTGACCCAATTGCTGACCGCTTGGGTACTTGATCGTCAAGACGTATGTCTCGTCCTGTCGCCGCAGTCGTGTCTGGAGTTGCCCTCTCTTCTCGATGATCAGATAGCCCTGGTCGATTTCCACAGATGGGACGCCGTCGAGATCGGGTAACTGTTGAACAATGAACTTGCGTTCGATTTCAAGACCAGGTGTGTGGGTTTCCCTCTGTGGATGGGGCATTCCGTGTTCCTACGGGAACTCAGCGCCTCAGTAACGTTGATCGGCGACCCAGGCTTCCTTCGGGTGATCATCCCAACGCTTCCGAAGTACGCGTTCGTTCGGACAGAAGTCGCCGCGATGGCTGATGCCGCCGTGGGAGATGTTCATGTTGACGGCGATCTCGTCCCCGGCGGTGACCCAGTGGGGCGTCAGCAGTTGATTCCAGAGCAGGTCGCCGGGTTCCATTCGATACGTCAAAACGTCGTCGGGATCGATTTCGGGCGGCAATGTCCTCAGGTATTCTTGACGATTGTCCACGACGTGCTGGATCGGACCGTATTGAGACGGGTCCGCGAAACCGTTGAAGACTTTGACACCGTGGATCTGCCACGCGAGGACGTGTGACACGTCGACGTGATAAGTCGAGCTGCATCCCTTTCCGGAGATGAAGATGATGGGGTAGCAGCGCTGCCAGGTGAGCCCTGTGCTGGAAAGGAAAGTCCGCCACGGGATCATGACGTTCTTCTGAAATTCGTCGAGGAAGGACCCTTGACCGTAGAAGTTCTACAGGTGAAAATTCGCCAGGCTGAAGGGCATCTCGACAATATCTTCGATCGGGAGCGTCTTGAACTTTTCAACGAGATCGTCCCGCTCCGTTTCGTCCTCCACACCCAGAAACTGAATTCGACTGTCTTCATCTTTTCTGAGGATGTCGACGATTTCTTCTGTGTCGGGCAGATCGAGGTCGAAGGAGATCAGCTCTGGGCCGAGGAGGAAGTTCCGTGTGTCGCTCCAGTGCGACAGGAAATCGGCGGGTGTCCTGGCTGTAAATTGCATCTCTCGCATCGCTCGTTCAGGTCAAAAGACCCATCGTTCTCAAGCAATCACTCGCGCCCCGGGCGGTGACCACACGTTCGGATCGGATACCCGATTCTCGGGCGGCCGTGACGTTGAGCTCATTGTCGTCCAGAAACAGGATTCGTTCTGGGGACGTGCCGAGCTCCTGGATGACATTGTCGAAGCACTCGTGATCTGGTTTCAGTTTTCCGGTCTTGTGCGACGGGAAGTGACAGTCGAACCTCACACCCATCCCCATCTCATCCAAGAATCTGGGCCAGTGGCGTTCGTTCGTGTTGCTGAGTGTCCCCAGACGATAGCGACCGCGTAGAGCGTCGAGTAACGGTTCGGCTTCGGCGTAGGGTCCGTCTATCCACCCGTCGAAGGCTCTGATGATCTCTTCCGGCATCGCCGCCAGGTCGAATTCATCAACCAGGCGCTTGCTGAAATCATTCGCCGGGATCCTTCCCGCTTCGAAGTCACGGACCGTGGGTGATTCCAACCACAATCGCCAAAGCTCGTCGACGCTGTGGCGATGTTCCGTCCAGGCCATCATCTGATCGACGCCGGTCAGTTCAACGAGCACGCCTCCGACGTCGAACAGGATGACCTCGGTCACGACCTGAGACCGGCTTCGAGGCAGGGCCGGAAGTGTTCGAAGTCGGGTGTTTCCATCGATGGGGCTTTCGCTCGCTCATCGTAGCGACGCACCTGGACCGCCTCTTCGTAGTATGCGTTCGAAGACTCAAAGGCCCTTGCCTGTTCCTCGGTAAGTGGGCCGCCTTGAAGTTCCAGACTTCGGACAGAGACCGGCGACAGTGTGCCGAAATAGTCGGGTTCGACGGCGCACAGATAGCGCTTTGCGGCGACGTGGAGACGGCCCGGTTCGGTGACGGCATCGACAAAGTGTTCCCTGAGCAGACGATAGCCGACGATCTCGTGTTTTCCGTCGCTGGACTGTTCAGGCGTGTCTTCCGACTCGTCGGCGACGTGCCCGTAGTCGTGAAGGAGCGCTGCGGCGACCAGTGTAGGCGGCTTTCCCTCCTGTTCGGCGAGCGCGGCTGCCTGGAGCGCGTGTTGGGATTGTGTCACAGCCTCGCCGCCATCGTAGAGGGCATCTCCATTCCTGCGGAACGAGTTGAAAACTTGATCTATGATGTTCATACGTTGGCGTCCGGTGAGAGTGGGTTGGTGAATATACGAGCCACAAATATAACATAGATGACGAGGCCGAGACAGATGTTGGCCAGGATGACGCAGAAGGTCGGCGAGTACGATAGAAATTCGAGGAGTTGTCCGGAACGGGCGAGTTCTTTCCGATCAGCGAAATTCGATCTTCCAGAATTCCGAGAGCCGGATGGATGTTTCGATCTTCGCGTAGAAGGCACTGTGAGGGAAGGTGTTCAGAGTGGCTCGTTCGAGGGTCGCCACCCGCGTCGGATACCACGCATTCTCTGGACCGGTGTAGAAGATGACGTTGAGAATCAGTTCGTGGCGTTTATCACGTTCCATCATCTTGGGCAGACCGAGCAGGCGCGCTGACAGTTCCGTCGGCCTGCCAGACACTTCATCGATCCACGTCGTTCCGTCCCACGTCCCGTTGTCGGTCGTCTGACGGTAGGTGTAGGCGACGAGGACTTGCGCGCCAATGACACGAGATCGGCCGTCGCGCTCCATCTTGATCCTTCTCTGATGGTTGGGATGGAAAGGGTTATACTCGGCGTTGCGGAGGCTGTAGTGATCGATCTGTTCGCCGAAGGTCTCTTTCAGCTCTTCGGTGATGTTGGTTCCGTTCGTCTCGGCATTGACGAGCTCGAGTTCGATGGCCCTGGTTTCGGACTGGGAAAAGACCACTGTGGTGCTGGACACGAGGTCCGGTTCGCCCCTGACGTTGAAGACCTCCCGTCGCTCGACCCATCTCCCGGGAACGAAGTCCCGGTTGGCCGTCGCGACGCCGATGGCTCGATCCCACAGGGCATCCGCTCTTGCCAGACCGGGTAGCACAAAGAGGGCTGCGGTGAAGAGGTGGACGGTAGACGGGTAGGAGCCGCCTCCGGCGGCGATGTGTTGCAGAGGACAGAAGACAGAATCCAGGGGATGGAAACCAGAGGACAACTGACTGTCGGCAGCCTGGCGTGGGCGGTGGGCGGAATTGGCTTGGCGCAACGCCATCATTCGTGGGTCCTCATCCTTTGCTCCCGTAGATCACGGGGCAAATCTCCCCGTTGTCGATGAAGCGGGTTAGGCCCTTGCGTTCGTTCCCGACCGGACGGCTGTTCTGAGTCCGCAGGTGGATGGCGAAACTTCGCCGTGGCTGGCCGGAGTTGTTGGCCGTGCTACCGTGAAATGTAAGACAATGGTGGAGGCTGAGACCACCGGCCTTCATCAATGCGGGCTCCTCGTTCCACGATTGATCATCGGGAATCCCGATGCCGCTCTTCACTGTGTCTACGTCCTGGCTGTGGAAATCGCTCGCCCCTTCGAAGAATCCCCATCGATGTGATCCGACAACGAAACGCATCGGTCCACAGTCGGTTTCCACATCGGACAGAGCCACCCAGGCTGTCAACAGTTCGCTGCCTTCTTCCCAGCTCCCCCAATAGTTTCGATCCTGATGCCAACCGATGTTGACTCTTGAGGTTGCCGAAGCCTCGATGGATGGCTTGTAGAGTAGCTGGACCCACCAGACCTGAATCCAAGACGCGGTCGTCGCCTCTGCGGCGAGACGTCCGATCTCCGGGTGTGTGACCAGGTCGAAAACGCCCTGACTGGCCTTTTGCGGTTGTTCGATCTTGCACAGCGTGTCGGGATCGTCCCCTGGATTCCACGGCGAGCCTTCCGGCGGCTGGCCGCGGTCGTATTCGCCTTCGCGGATCGCGTCCATCCCCTCGACTGCAGCTCTGACGACGTCCCGGGGGAAAACGGGATCGGCACAGATCGCGAAGCCGTTCCGGTCGTAGAAATCCTTCATGCTACCCTTAGTTATCAGTCGCTATACCTCGTGTCGAGTCCCGCTGTCGTTTTCGTCCTCGTTAGCGACGATGTAGTAAATGAGATCGTCCGTGTCGCTCGCGTTGGCGATGCGATGACGGGTGCCGGCTGGCTGAATAAAGCAGTCGCCGGGCCCGACCGTGACTTTCTCCCCGTTTCGGGTGACTTCGCCGTTACCCGAGACGACGATAAAAAGCTCCCACATACGCGAGTGTTCGTGAATCGGACACGGCTTGCACCCCGGCGGTACCCGCGTGAGCTCGACATCGAACGGGTGTGGTTCATCCTCGCTGTTGCCGAGCGCGACGGAGATATGTTGACGGTAGCGCTCGTAATTTCCCGATTCCCAGGACCATTGCTGGTGCTCGGTTGAGACATCGTTCAGGTTGGTTTTCCACATCTGCTTGCTCCAGAGACGAATTCCGAGTTCCGAACGTGATGACTACACGGGGTGCGTAACGATTTGGCCGTTGCGGGCGAGTGGAAGACCGGCGAAGGCGCATCGGTTTCCCCAGCAGTCGATGGCGTCTTTGGTTTTGTACTCGTTGATGATTTTGTGGCGGGAAACGTTGGTGTAGTTGTGTCCAGCTGTGTGAACGACCTGCACGTGGATGAACACGACGTCGCCCGGTTCAGCACAGATGGCGACTCCAGCATCATCGCCAACTTCAGCAGGGTCAATTGTGTGGCTGTCCTCGATTGTGGGCCACTCACTCCGTTTGTGACTACCCGGGATCACCGATGTTGCGCCTTCGTCGACACCCGTAGCGTCGAGGTAGGTGATGGCGGCAGCGAGTTCGGGCACGGTATGACGTTCGTAGGGCCAGTCCTGATGCCAGCTCTGGTCGTTGACGAAGCCGGGCGGGTTGTTCCTCACCTTGCCGTTGTGAAAGTCGATATCGGGCCCGAACAGATCGATCAGAACCTGGATGATTCGGGGATCGACAAACTGGTTGTACCAATAGTCGTTGGCGAGGGTCTGGTCCATAATCCCGCGGACGTTTCTGGGATTGTAGGGATCGATCTCGTAGCCCTCGGCCGGGTCCATAAAACTGTAACGAAGGGCGGCGGGACGTCCTTCGACGTTGGCGATCAGGTCGTGGAATTGCTCGCGCATCGATGCCATCGTCGGTTCGTCGTAGAAGCCGGGTAGGACGAGATAGCCGTTGTCGTCGAAGAAGGACTTCTGTTCGGGAGTCAATATCTTCATTCAGTGACCGTTGACCGTTGACCGTTGACAAGCGACCAGTGACCAGTGAGGGACCGGCAATCTCATAGCCAGTTGGGTGGATCGATCTTCAGGTCTCGGGCGATTTCCTCGAGCATTTCCTGATGATCGTCGGGAATGGGGATGCCCTCTGTTTCGCAAGCACGCTCGCGTCGCCACTCGAGGGTGCCGGGGAGCGCGGCCGTGTCGGTGCCGCCGATGGGTGGGAGCGTGAGGCTCTCGTCGATGATCTGGCGCGCACGTGTCTTGAAAACAGCCGCATCGCCGACTGTGTCCGGGTCGATGGTGACGAACACGAACCCTCGTGTCGCGGCTTTATAGGTACGTTCAGTTTCGGTGCCGGAGTCGCCGGCGAGCACGCCACCGACGAGGGTGGAGATGAAGCGCATCCCGAGGCTGCCGAATACCGATTTCGCGAAGCCGGCGGCGATGGCAGTCTCGGCGGTGTCGCTTCGGCCGAATTGGTTGGCGTTCATATCCAGGACGAGTGGGGGCCCGCCGTCGTCGGACGGTACGGCCATACACATCGGCGGTGACTGCATTGTGTTCCACACCGTGGCATCGGGATCGGTCGGTTTCGACCACGCTGTACCGCCGGCTACGCACCAGGAGATGAGACCGTGTGACAAGGCTCGACGGGCGTAGATACCCTCGCTACCGACGTGGCCGTGGTTACACGTAGACGCGACGGCGATACCGATAGCTTTGGCCTTTTCGCAGACGACGTCCACGCCCCGTGTGGCGACGAGATAGCCGGCGCCCCCGTCGCCGTCGAGGCGGATGCTGTGATCTGTTTGGCGTAAGATCCGGATGTCAGGCTCGAGATTGATGAGTCCGTCGCGGAATTCGCTCACGTATCGCCGGAGCTGCCGCGTGCCGTGGCTCTTGACGCCTCGCTTGTCGACGTCGACGAGGCATTGGGCGATGTGGGCAGCGTCCTCGGCACGGACGTCGACGGTTGTGAGGGCGTTGGTGGCCCAGGTGTGAAGGTCGGTCTCTTTTATGTGAGGCATTGGGTGCCTTCATAGCGCCCCCGTGCGGAGCCCTTCGACTCCGCTCAGGACAGGCACGGGGGCGAGCGGGTGTGGTCATCTACCTACCGGCCTGACAACCCCCATCCGAAAGAAGGCCGGTCGGGCAATGTCCGTCGCTCAATACAGCAAGTGCGCGCGATGATCGAAGCATCCATCTGAATCCAGGATGTCGACGATATCCCGATACGACTCACTGCGGTATGCGGCGACAGCGGGTCGGAATATGCGCAAGTAATCCTGGCGAGCAAAGGGTGTGATCTGCTGCCACGTCCACGATTCTTGTTCGAGTACGTATGGAACGAGCCAATCGAGAGCCCCGCGGATGCATCTGCCATCCTCGGTTTCGAACTGCCAGAGATCGATGTCGGTATGCTCGGCGAACCGGGCGAGAGAGACGAAAGCGCGCAGGTTGTAAACGCAATAGTGATTGGATCGTGTGCGGGCGAGTTCGTGTGGCTGTCTTCCGTCAGGTTCGATCTGCTTCGCGATACGGTCGTCCCTTGCTTCCTTTGCGATGGCCCTGGTGATCCGGGGATCGCCCGTGTAGAGGGCGATCGCACTGACCTGCGTGTCATACCACGTGCCGTGGTTGTTCTTCGCCCTCGCTTCTCCTCTTCCGAGCTCACTGTGCAACAGCCAGTCGCGATAGCTTTTCATCCACATCAGCATATCCGAGCGATCCATATCCGACATCGCCCCGGACACCTCGAGCAAACCGATAGCGTCCACCAGACGGGCGTACGCGGTAGTACCGATGATGCCGACCGATCGGCCTTCGCTTCTACCAGGTACGGCCTGGCCATACTCGAGATGCGGATTCATCCGAGTTTCGGGATCGATGAACCACGTTCTGAGCAATCGGGTTGCGTGGCTCGCAGCCACTTCGTTGTCGAGGAAGAACCATCCGAGCGCGAGTGCTTCGATCGCCGAACACGTTGCCCGCATCCGGTCGGCATCGAACTGGGCTGCTTCAGGGTTGATCTCGCCATCGCGACGGACGTAGGGCAGGCCGTCCGCCGTGTCCGGGTCCGGCCACCAGTACGGTCCCTGGCTCATGAAATCGTGCTTGTCGCCGCTGGGCGGCACGACGGCCTTGTCCATTACCGAGACGGGTTGGAAGGCGAGAGCTGTTTCGACGTCGTCGCGGAGACGGTCGACGACGGGCACGAGAGAGGGATCGGCCGACAATGCGCGATGCTTGGCGTCCTGCATCGAGTCGTAGCGCCAGAGGAAGAGGCGGGGGGTGGAGCTCAACTCATTGACCAGTGACAAATGACCATTGACCATTGACCAAGTCGTGGTGCGGGATCATTGGGAAACTCATAGCAAGGTGTCATTGCGAAGGGAGAAGCCAGTCACTCGTTCTCCCGGTCACCGAGTCTCCCGTTCAGGCTCTTTACGCTCCCCAGATTCGTGGCATTGGCAGTTCCTCTTTGCCCATTTCGGCGAAGAGGGTTCTGAGAACAAGATCCTGCTTGAGGTGTTGGGCGTCGGGATCGTTCCAAAGGTTATGGACCTCACCGGGGTCTTCCTGGAGATCGAAGAGCTCGCCGTAGTCGCGGTTGTAGTAGACGGTGAGCTTGTAACGGTCTTCGACGTAGGTCTTGACGTGAACCGTCGTGGGCTCGTGGCGGTTTTCCACGATGACGTGATCTCGCAATGTCTCCTGACGGCCGTACCAGACATCCGTCTGGTCGAGACCCGTCATCGTCATCGGGACGTCGATGCCGGCCGCGCTCAGGAACGAGGGCGCGAAGTCGACGAGAGATTGCAGTGATGTGGAGCGCTTGCCCTCGGGCACCTTGCCGGGTTGGCTGACGATGAGGGGGACGCGGATCATATCCTCGTAGTGGAAAGCGCCCTTGGCCTTGAGCCCGTGCTGACCGAAGAAGTGGCCGTGGTCTGACGTGAAGACGACGAGGGTGTTCTCGGCGAGCCCGAGTGCCTCGAGCTTGTCGAGGATCTGGCCGATCTGCTTGTCCATCAAGCTGATCATTCCATAGTAGCAGGCGATGTCCTTCGCAAGCTCGTCGCGATCGTGCAGGTGGGACGAGAAACCGTGCAGCCCTTTCCCGCTCTCTTTTAAAGCAGAGAAGTCCGGATTCTCGGTTTGTGTGAGCTGGAAGTGGGGCGGGTTGTTTTCGTGCTCGCCTTCGCTGATGCCGGGGACCGTGATGGAGCCCGGATCATACACCGTGTCCCACGGTTCGGGGACCAGATACTTGGGATGTGGATCGAAGAAGCTGGACCACAGGAAGAACGGCTCGTCGTTCCCGGCGTACTGGTCGAGGAGCGCGCAGGAGCGTTCGGCGATCCAGGTCCCATAGTGGTATTTCTCGGGGATCAGCCACTTTCGCTTCTGGCTGTCGTTGTTGCCCGTCGGTGGACGGTAGTAATCACGCCAGTTATCGCACCCGTTTTCCTCGAGCCAGATGGCATAGTGCTGGCCGACGTGGGCTTCGTCCGTGTGGTTGCGTGCGAGCTCCACGTGTTCGAACCCGTAGAAAGGCTCGTCGAACTGACGCCAGAAGTCGAGGTCCTGCATAATCGGATACGACTCGAGCGATGGGTATTCGTCGGTGCCGTGAAGGGGCTGAAAGTGGGCCTTGCCGACGAGGGTGGTTCGGTAGCCGGCGGCTTGAAAGTCTTCACCGACCGTGTGTTCGGATTCGTCGAGCTTGGTGCCAAGCGAATACGCACCGTGTTGGCTGGGATATTTGCCCGTGATGATGGACGCACGCGTGGGTGTACACGTCGGGTTTGGACAATATCCGCGCGTGAAGAGGGTGCCCCTCGCCGCGAGGCGATCGAGGTTGGGTGTCTCGATCTCTGGATTGAGGCAGCCGAGCGTGTTCCAGTGTTGCTGGTCGCTGGTGATCAGGAGGATGTTTGTGGGCACAGTGGTCGCCTGCTCGTCAGGAGTTGGGTGGAGATAGGAACTGCAGGGGGGCAGGGAGCTGGGGGGTGCCGTCTTTCTCTCCCCTGCCCCCTGCCAATGTGGAGCCGAATATTGCAATCTGCGGTGCGAAAGCACAAGTGAGCTGCAAGTTGTGGCACATTGATGTTCTGGGTAACATAGATCCTATGTATCGAATCACGCACGAGAGACAGGCGTTTTGAGCGAGCGAACGATCATACTGCGAGCGACGTGTTCGATCGGGGTGACGGATTCGGAGGTTTTTGCTGATACGTTCGAGTCGCGTCTGGCACCGGTGCTTCTCGACCTCGGTCTGAGGTCAACCTCCGAGTCGGGACGAAAGACGATCCCTGGCACGTATGCTCGGCTCTTCGCGGCCGATGGGTCGAAAGTGCTGACCGAACTCAGAGCGTTATTGGGTTCAAACGACGGCTTCAACGAGACCCTCCGTGATTTGGGATGGAATCTGGGCGTTGCCGGAGTCGACGGGTTGTTGCCGTTTCAGCTGGAGCTTTACAGAGCCGACATCGGTCCTGGAGAGCGCACAAAACCGCAACTGGGGTCTCCCTGGACCACCTTCAACGCAGCCGATGGGCTCGGAAGCGGGTTCGTGATGGGGATCCGGCGCGCCAGAGACGGGACGATGTGGATGGCGACTTTCGGCGGCGGGGTAACAAGCTACGACGGCCGGGCGTTCGAGATGCTGACCGAGCGCGACGGTCTCGCGAACGACCAGGTGCTGTGCGTTGTCCAGGATGCGAGCGGTCACTTCTGGTTCGGCACGGAAGACGGTCTGAGCCGATACAACGGACAGACGTTCACGACGTATACGACGCAGGACGGGCTCAGCCACAATCGCATTCGGACCGTTTACCAGGATTCGACAGGACGCATCTGGATCGGGACCGAGGAAGGTCTTGATTACATCGAGGATGACGAGGTTCGAAACTCCGACCTGCTGTCCGAAGATCTGATCGGAACGCTCAGCATTTTCGAGGACAGCGGCGGGGCGCTGTGGTTCGGCACGTATCGCGGTCTCGTGAGATACGTCGAGGGATCGACGCGGACACTGTCCGTGGCGGACGGCTTGGCCGATCGTCGGGTGTGGTCCATCGCGGAGGACGAGGAAGGCCATATGCCTGAATCATGCATGAATTTGAGTTTAGGTTGTTTTGGAGTGATGTGATCACGCACAGGATTTGTTCTCGGCTTCTTCGGATGTCCAAGGTCCCGTAAGCGGTCTCTACGAGTCGCAAGAGTCACGATTTTCGTCCGGAACAGGTGTTGTTTTGCGACGTGTACATAGCTGTCCCCGGTATAGATCGGCGTTGTTACTGCGTGTTCGTTTCGAGCCTGGTGATGATTGACACCAAGACGTTTTTGAGTGGATACGATGTTGGAAAATGGAATCGGATTCTTCGTGCGCTTTCAATGACTCTCGCGCCGATTTTGAGGAAACGGTTCTGTATCGTGTTGACCTGAGGTTTGGTCCACGCGGTGCCCTTGAGTCCCTGTGATCGGAGTGCGTGAAGCAAGGTGTATGCAGCACTGTGTAGAAAGAGTCGGAACTGGTTGGCTTCAAACTTGTGGCACGATGTTCGATCGGAGTGAAGGAATGTTTTGTGGTCCTTGATGAAGCCTTCCGTGCGTCCCCTTGCGCAGTAGATACGATCATAGATAAAGCCGTCTCGATTACTCTGTAAATTGGTCACGCGGTATCTTGGATTTGCTTCGCCGTTTGTGACACCCCCTTCGCTTTGATTGTCCTACACACACAACCAAGCGTAGGGAACGATCTATGACCTTGTCATTCTATAGTTTCACCGTTGAGAAATCCGGATAGAGCCATAATTATAGACTGTTATTGTTTAGAACAAGTTACACGCGTGATATGCTTTGATCTGGCGCGGCGAGCGCGGGTTCCCGATTGCAACGACTCGGAGGTAGAAAAATTATGGGATACTCGAAAAAAGGCTTGACATCCAAGGAGCGTTCTGACTCGTCTATCCTAGACGAGCACCGAGCTTGTAAGTCCGCCGCGCGCGCGCGAACCGCTGCCCGGCTTCACGGCCTGACCTCCCACCGCCCCTTCGAGGTGGAAATCTTCGTTGTTCCACGGCTGTCGTTCCCGCCGCCGGGATGTCTCCCTACCTCGGCGCGCTCGCCCGGCGTCTGGTTTTGCCTGCAACGGGTACACTGGCGCTCCTGTTCGCCTTCTCCGTAGAGCCGGTCCAGGCGCAGACGCTCACCACCCTGGTCAGCAATTCCGGTCAACGATTAGTCAGCAGCAACGTAACCATCTCGACGTATGCGCAACAGTTCACCACCGGGTCGGAGGCGTCCGGCTACACCCTGAGCAGCGTCGAGTTCCTTTACGCCGGCTCAAATAGAGAGGAGTTCGCGGCGTCCCTGTGCACTGTCATCAGCAGTGTTCCCACGACCGATTGTACGGCGCTCACGGCTGGGGGCACTGTTACAATTGGCTTCGATATCTACAGATCCTTCACTGCACCGGCGAGTACCAGCCTCGCTGCAAGTACGACTTACGCCATCAAGGCGAAGGATCCGGACATAGCCGCCGATCTGATACGTACCCAAGACGACGGCGAGGATACCGGGGGCGCCGCCGGATGGAGCATGGCGAACGCGTACAACTTTCTGGCGGGGAATACCTGGAGCTTAAATTCAGAAGGCAATTCGCTCGTCATCACCATCAGGGGCTACGTGGGGGTGGTGACCACGACGGAATCGGACGACGCGACGCTGAGCGCGCTGGCGCTGACGGAGGGGACGACGACGACGACGGTCACGCTGAGCCCGACCTTCGCTTCGGGCACGGACGCCTACACGGCGTCGGTGGCCAACACCGTGACCTCGGTGACGGTGTCGGGGACCGCGAACGACGCGGCGAACGGCGCGACGGTGGCGTACTCGGGCACCGATGCGGACAGCGCGGCCGGCCACCAGGTGGACCTGGACGTGGGTTCGAACACGATCACGGTGACGGTGACGGTGACGGCGGAGGACGACAGCACGACCGAGACCTACACCGTGACGGTGACGCGGAGGCTTCCGTCGGACGCGACGCTGAGCGAGTTCCTCATTACCGACTTATTAAGCGGGAACCTCCCCAATCCCACTCCGATAGGCACCTGAACTCCGTCCTTCACGAGCGGCACGACGAGCTACACGGCGACGGTCGACAACGACGCTAACGCGGTGTCGGTGGTGGCGACCGCGAACCATTCGGGCGCCACGGTGGTGATATTGCCGGCGGATGCGGGCGCCGTTACCGACGGCCACCAGGTGGACCTGGACGTGGGTTCGAACACGATCACGGTGACGGTGACGGCGGAGGACGGGACGACAACCCGGACCTACACGGTGACGGTGACGCGCGCGGCGGCGACCAATAACGCCCCGGAATTCTCCGCGGGCGCCACCGCGACGCGGAACCTCCAGGAGACCGTCGGCGACGCGACCGTGTCGAGCGCGGCGGACTTGGGCGCCGCCTTCACGGCGACGGACGACGACAGCGACACGCTGACCTACAGCCTGGAGGGGGCCGATGCCGGGAACTTCACCGTCAACGCGAACACGGGCCAGCTCCGCACGAAGGCGGGGGTGAACTACGATCACGAGGCGAAGTCGAGCCAGGCGGTGACGGTCAAGGTCGACGACGGCAACGGCGGCACGGACACCATCGCGGTGACGGTCAACGTGACGGACCGGGACGAGCCGCCGGTGAAGCCCGATGGGCCGAGCGTCTCGGCGATGCCGGGGAGCGCGACGAGCCTGGGTGTGGCCTGGACGGCGGCCGGCAACGCCGGCCGCCCGGCAATCCAGAGCTACGACCTGCAGTACCGCGAGGGGACGAGCGGGAGCTGGTCGAACGGCCCGCAGAACCGGACCGGAACCAGCGCGGCGATCAGCGGCCTCGACGAGGAGACGGCCTACCAAGTGCGGGTGCGGGCGACGAACGCCGAGGGCGACGGCCCCTGGTCGGAGCCGGGCTCGGGACGCACCGCGGCCCCGGGCGGCACCCCGTAGAGGTGACGCTGCAGCTCAGCGATGCGGATGGCTACGTCATCGAGAACCACGGGAACGTGACGGTTTCGGCGGACCCGGTGGCGCCGGCGACGGCCGGCGACTTCACGCTGAGCACCAACCGGGTGCTGAGCTTCGCCGCCAACGCCACCGCGAGCACCGGGACGGTGAGGATCAGGCCGGTTGACGACGACGACCCCGAGCCGCACGACGTGGTGACGATCTCCGGCGCCGTGTCGAACGTGGCCATCCCGGACCCCGACGACGTGACCCTGACCATCACCAACAACGACGCTGAAGCCTTCGACGTCGCGGTCAGCGCACCGGCGGCCGTGGACAAGGACGCGGGGACGGCGGCCGTGACCTACACGCTCACGACCCGGCAGAACAGCGCCCCGGTGATCGACGTGGACATGTCATATGAGCTTGATCGTGCGGAAACCGCCACGCGCGGCGACGACTACACCCCGCCGGCCGGCACCTCCTACGGTGGACTACTCGTGTTATTCGACAACGTGCCGACCTCGGCGTTCTCCCCCAACGCCGCGGGCACGGCCTGGGTGGCGGAGCGTTCCTTCACGATCGGCATCGTCGACGACCAGGAAGTCGAGAGGGACGAGACCATCGTGTTCCGAGTCGACACCAATGCGGACCGGTCGCCCGCGCACACCATCACCATCCGCGACGACGACGGCATCGTCCCCGGCAAGCCCACGGGCCTTCAGGCCGCGGCCAAGAGCCAGACGCGGATCCAGCTTGCCTGGACCGCCCCGGCGGACGTCGGCAGCTTTGCGATCACGGGCTACAGGATCGAGGTCTCCGAGAACGCGGGCTCGAGCTGGAACGTCCTCAAAGGCCACACCGGCAACACCCGCGTCGACTATGCCCATACCGGGCTTTCCGACACGCGGCACTACCGGGTGTCGGCGATCAGCGCCGCGGGCACGTCGCGCCCCTCGGGCGTCGTGTCCGCCACCACCCTTTCAGCGGGCCCGGCCGCGACGAACTCCGCGCTTCCCCCGCCGCAGGACGTGAGAGGGCAGAGCCCAAACTGCCCGGCGAGATTCTCTTGAGCTGGTGGAGAAACCCCGACGCCGAATCGCACGCCCTGGTCGATCTCCACCAGTACCGGTACCGCGTCCGCGACGCGAACACCTGGAGTGAGGACTGGACCACCGTTAACCAGACGATGATTCCCGCGACGAACGAGATAAGAAACTACAACTCAGTCCTTCTGAAGGATTTGGACGCGGGGACGGCCTACGAATTCCAGGTGCGCTCGGTGGACACGGCCGACCGCTACAGCGCGGCTGTCACGGCCTTGGGGACGGCGGTAGGTCAGCAAACGATCTCGATCGAAGCGCCATCGGGCTCGGTGACCGAAGGAGACCCGCTGCGCTTCACGGTGTCGCGCAACCAGCCCCACGGCACGCTGGACGTCGCGGTACGGTTCAGCGAGACCGGCAACATGCTCCGGCCGGACCAGCGAGGACGCAATTGGTTCTCCAGGATCGTCCGTTTCGGGGACGGGAACGCGACGATACCGGCGGTCGTGGAAACCGTTGACGACGGCGACGCGTCCGAGCCGGACAGCGAAGTCACCGCCGAGGTGCAGCAGGCTACTTCCCATCCGCACGGACATCTGTACGAGGTCCACGGGAGGCGGGGCTCGGCGACGAAAACGGTGACCGCCTCCGGGAGTTCGTCACGCGCGGAGGAATCGAGTTCGGCGCTGTCGGTGGCGGACGCGGAGGCGACCGAGGGTGTGGACGAGACGCTGGACTTCGTGGTGAGGCTCGACCCGAAGCCGTCGCGGGAGGTGACGGTCGACTACCGGACCGAGGACGGGACGGCGACGGCGGGCTCCGACTACACGGAGACGCGCGGCACGCTGACCTTCGCGCCGGGCGAGGACGAGAAGACGGTGTCGGTGCCGATCGCGGACGACGCGGTGGAGGACGACGGGGAGACGTTCACGCTGGTGCTGAGCAACGCCTCGGGCGCGGACTTCGCGAAAAACGACAACGAGGCGGTGGGCACGATCCGGAACACCGAGACGACGGCGCAGCCGGACCTGACGGCGTCGTTCGTGGGCGTGCCGGAGGCGCATGACGGCGAGAGCGGGATCCGCTTCCGGGTGGAGTTCAGCGACGAGATCAGGATCAGCTACAAGACGCTACGCGACACGTCGTTCACGTTGACGAACGGCGACATCACCGGAGCGCGGCGGGTGGACGGCCGCCGCGACCTGTGGGAGATGACGGTCGCGCCGGCGCCGGAGCCGTTGACGATCCGGTTGCCGGAGACGCGGGACTGCGCCGCGAGCGGCGCGGTGTGCACCGGCGACGGACGACCGCTGTCGCATTCGCTGACGGCGACGGTGGCCGTCGCGGCGGCCATCTCGGTGGCCGATGCGCAGGTGGAAGAAGACGACGGCGCGGTGCTGGCCTTCGGGGTGACGCTGGATCGCGCGGCGGGCGGCACGGTGACGGTGGACTACGCCACGGCCAACGGCACGGCGACGGCGGGGGAGGACTACACGGCCACCAGCGGCACGCTGAGGTTTCCAGCCGGCGAGACCTCGAAGACGATCGAGGTGGCGGTGCTGGACGACTCCCACGACGAGGGCGAGGAGACGTTGACGCTGCGGCTCTCGAACCCCGTGGGGGGCCGGCTGACCGACGGCGAGGCGACCGGGACGATCGAGAACCGGGACCCGCTGCCGAAGGCGTTCATGGCACGGTTCGGGCGGACGGTGGCGGTGCAGGTGGTCGAGCAGGTGGAGGAACGGATCCAGGCGCCGCGCCGGACGGGTTTCGAGGGCCGGGTGGCGGGCCGGGAGCTGCGGCGGGGGATGGAGCGCGAGGTGGCGCTTGGCTTCCTGAACCGGCTCGGCGGCCTGGGCGGCGCGAACCGATACGGTGCGGGCCCTGACACTCCGATGGCCGGCTCGCCGGCTGGCGGCGCAATGCTCGGGAGGCCGGGGCCTTCGGGCGGCGGCCGGCTCGACATGGGACTCGGCTCGATGGGATTCGGCGGCGACAGCCTGCTCACCGGCTCGTCCTTCGCGCTCAACCGCGAGACCGGCAGCGGCGGCATCCTGTCGTTCTGGAGCCGGGGGGTGCAGTCGCAGTTCTATGGCCGCGAAGGCGATCTGTCGCTCGACGGCCGGGGTCGCACGACCATGTTCGGCGCCGACTATGCGACCGGTCCGCTGCTGGTGGGCCTGTCTCTGGCGCACAGCCGGGGGCGGGGCGGCTACTCGGGAGCCGACGCCGGCGTGGTGACCTCGTCGGTGACGGGCCTCTACCCCTGGCTGGGCTACAAGGTGACCGACCGGATCACGCTGTGGGGCGTGACCGGATACGGCAAGGGCGCGCTGTAGTTGACACCGGGTGAGGGAACAACGCTCAAGAGCGGATTGTCGATGGCCATGGCGGCGGGCGGCCTGCGGGGCGAGCTGGCGGATTCGGTGGTGGGTGGCTTCGGGCTGGCCTTCAAGGCCGATGCGCTGTGGGTCGGCACGGGCATCGAAGGCGTGGAGGGTCCGGCGGGCCGGCTGGCGGCGACCGCAGCCACGGTAACCCGTTTCCGGACCGGGCTGGAGGCCTCGCGCGGCTACAGCATCAAGCGCAGGTTGTCGCTTGAGCCCAGACTGGAGGTCGGACTGCGGCGCGACGGCGGAGACGCCGAGACGGGCGCCGGTGTGGATATCGGCGGCGGGCTGATCGTATCGGACACTCTGAGCGGACTGTCGGCCGACGTGCGGGTCCGGATGCTGCTGGTGCACGAGGCGGAAGGGTTCCGGGAGCGGGGCGTGTCGGTGTCGTTCAGCTACAACCCGACGCCCCAGACGCCGCTGGGCTCTTTCTGGCGAGTGACCCCGTCCTGGGGCGGACAGGCTACGAGCGGAGCCGAGGCGCTGTGGGGGTGCGAGACGATGGCGGGAATGGCGCACGGCGGCGCGTCAGCTGGCAACCGCCTGCAGGCCGAACTGGGCTACGGGCTGCCGGTCGGGAGCCGGCTGGTCGGCACGCCGCGGTTCGGGGTCGCGACCTCGGAGTACGGGCGGGACTACCGGCTGGGCTACGGCATGACCCTGCTGGAGCGGGACTCGTTGGGCTTCGAGCTGGGCGTCGACGCGCAGCGCCGGGAGAACCCGCTGCTGGGCGGCACGGACAACGGGGTCCTGGGCCGGGCCACCGTGCGGTGGTAGGAGACACGGTTTCCAGGGAATGGACGCGACGGGCCGGAGGATGTAAGGCGGGGTCGTACCATCCGGCGTCCTGGACGACCGGAACGCTTCCCATCCCGGAAGTCCTGCCAAGAGCGAAAGGTTCCGGAATGAGCCATGACCCGTCACTACTCGACCCGGAGCTTCTTCCGGCAGGTGCCGAACGACTTGCTGGCCCGCTACTTCAAACGCCGGGGGTTGCTCGGCGATCTGGACTTTGCGGGATTCGGCGAAACCCCATCGGAAAGGCTGTTTGCGGCCTGGCTGGAGCGGTCCGAGGAGGAGCGCCAAGCCGTGGAGGCCGAGTTTCGGGAGATCTTCGAGATGAGCTGCGAGAAGGGAGTCGCGGCCATCCTGGACGAAGCGCGCTGGCAGTGGCGCGACGATCCCGACGGGCTGAGGGCTTTCGTCGAAGAGTTTTCGGCACTGCCGGGCCACTCTCACCGGGCCATGGCCACATACCTCGATCACCCGGAATGCTGGACGGGGGCCACGCGGTTCTATCATGCCGACGCGCTGCCCCACTGGCGCAAGCGCAAGCATTTGGGACACCGGCCGGCAGCGGTGGACGTAGCGAGTCTCGAGCACCTGGCCGACCTGATCCGCACCTATTTCCACAGCAGTGAGGGCCGGGGCAACCACTGCGTGGTCGAATCCTACCGGCGCAGAGAGCTCGACTACTTCTTCGCCTACCCGGAGGACTTCTGGGCAATGTCTTTTTCGCTGTTGAAATTGGACAGCGGCATGTGATGGTTTCAGGCGGCTGCAGGGCGTCCTTCAACGTTCCCGTCGAGGGCGGCATCGTGCGTCTGAAGGGCGACCACAAGCTTGGTCATCTGGCGGTAGCCCTTGAGTCGCCGGAAGCCCCGTTCGGCTTCCAAGGCACCGGCGGCGCTCCAGCGCAGGATCATGCGGCCGCTCTTCCATCGCTTGACGCGGCCTGAGAGTTGGCGCAACTGTCCGATCAGGTTTTCGATGACGTTCGTGCTCGAAAGGGTGCGCTCCAGGGAAGATCCACCGAGGCCCAGGCGTTTGACCGTCAGCAGATCCTCGAGCCCTTCGCGGAGCGAGGCGGCCGCACCGGGGTGCTGCTCGTCCAGGCTCCTCGCCAGATTCTTCAGCATACGCTCGGCTAGTTCAGGATCTTCGGCTTTGAACGCGTCTTTCAGGGCGCGCTTCACCGACCCCCGCTTGCCCTCCGGCAGCGCGTCCAACACGTTCCGCTTCTTATGCTCCTGGCATCGCTGGATGAGCGCGCGTCTTCCGAGGACCGACCGCACAGCCCTGTAAAGGGCCTTGCCGCCGTCGATCACCACGAGGATAGCCCGGTCGGTGGGGAGGCCCCGCTCTACAAGGTCCTCCAGCAGGGCCGTGCAGGTGGCCTTGTTCTCCGTCGCCCCTTCCCAGAGTCCGAGCACGTGCTTCTGGCCTTGGCCGTCAATGCCCACCCCCGCCACAATGACGTGATCGCCGGCATAGTGGACGCCGTCGAGCATCAGCACTTTCAGGCCCAGCTCGGACAGATCGCGCTCCATCAGCGTGGCCAGTTTCCTGGCTGTCCCACGGACGAACCGGCCACTTACCGCGCTCCGACTGGTTCCACGGCCCACAAGGACCTCAGGCACCTCCTCCAGAGAGCGCCGGTACTTGCGCGTCGACACCCCGACCAGCATCTGTTCGATCGCACGCGCCTCAAGCGGGTCCCTGGCCGACCACGATTCCCAGCTCGGCAGCGACACCTCTTCCCCCGAGGTCGTCCGCACCCGAGGCCGCTTCACCTTGACCAGCCGCCCACCCAGTACCAGGGAGCTGGGCACATGCCCGCCCCGGTGAGCCTGTCGCTCTTCCGTGTGCCGATAACGAGGCCCGCACACCTGCGTCCGCTCCGACTCAAGCACCTCAATGACGTGCGACAACCCGGACACCAGAACCGTGTCCTACAGACTCTCTCGAACGAACGCACCAAGCGCCTGACTCAGTCCCGACTTGACGTTTCCCTGTTGCCGACTTGCTTTCTTACTGACATTCTTACCCATGGTGGTAGCTCCTCTTTGATGTGAACTACTTCCCACCCGAATCATGGGATTCGGGCGGAGGAGCCGCCACCCAATTTCAACAATCTAGGAGACTTCGCCCTGGCAAATGCTGCTCAAGTTTGTGGATTACCTTGAACTTCACGCTGTTCAGATTGCTGTATGACTTGATGATTCGGTGCCAAAGTAAAGAGGCCGCGATTCCCATAACAGGTATAAGGGCTTCTGGGTTTTTTCGGATTCACCCTGCTGACATCAGGCGATCGTCGATGCCACCCTCCTGATCCTTCAGATCCGGGTTGTCGGGCAACACCTCATTATCGTGGCTGACCGTAACAGAGCACGCAGCCCTAAAGGTAATGGCGTGGTACTTGTCGTGTCCAACAGCTGACAGTGGAAGCAGAATGGAAGCAGGCAGGGATTAATGCAGAACAACGGGTTACATCGTAATGACATAACCCGTTGTTTTACCATCACCAGCGTCCAACCCTGCCTCGGTGACATCTGCGTCACGCTGGTGTAGACCTTTCAACTCGACAGAACCGGGCCTGTTGGTATCTAAGGGGCGGCCTCGGTCCCGCGGGCAGCTTGGGGTGACGGAGAGTGCGTTGCGCTACCGGCTGAAGAAGCTGGAGCAGGGGCCGAGGAGCGGGTGGGGGTGGGCCACGACCCCAGCCGCGTAGCCGCCTAAGTCGAGGCGTGGGTCGACGCGTCCGAGGAGGACCCCCGGGAGATTTCTCATCTCCGGCCTCTTCGCACGAGCAAATCACTGGTCAGCGGTCTCTTTTTGTTACAACGCCGAGCAGGTCGAGGCGGCCCACAGGCTACTGCAACGCCAAAGCAGCCCAACCTCAAAGCCCCAGAAGGAGCTGTCCCGAGCAGCAATCAATGACGCCTTCAAGGCTGCCGCCAGGGCGCTTCGCGACCAGGTCAAGAACTGGAACGGACCACGGTTCGAGGAGGCCGTTCGGCAGGCCTTTCGAGACCAAGGCTACGCGATCAAAGATCATCGACACTTCGACCGCCAAGGGCGGCGACGCCGACATCCTCGTATCGCCTCCGGCAAGTCTTTATGGCCTGTTCCTGCCTGCGGAGATCGCCGTGCAGGTGAAGTGGAGACAGGGCGTGGACGAGTACGATGAGGAGTCCGTCAGGCAAATCGTCAAGTGGGCGGAATCAGAAGGCAGCGCCGCTGGGAAGTTCGTGATCAGTTCGGCATCGAGATTCACCGACAAGGCGCGCGAACTGGCGGCTGCGAACAACGTCCATCTGATCGGTGCTGGAGCACGTCTGTCACAGCCTCCAGACCCAGCGGGATCAACGCCTGGATCACTGATAAACGCGTCTCCAAATCGATGACGTCTGCGTCAACCTTGACTTCCCCATCGCCTGCAAATAGCTTCTCCATCCTGGGCTCCTTTCTTACGGGTCCTACACGCGTACCCACAACGTAAGTTTGGAGCCCTCTAAGTTTCAACTACGATAGGGACCTCACCATCAGGAAAAACGGTAATGGACAGTGTGAAATCAGACATCAATAACTCGGTGGTCATCGTTGAGCCTCGGTATGTTATGTTTTTAGCCATCTCGTTCCTCCCGAGCCCGAAATGACCGGGAGGCTTCTATAGGATTGTATATAATCCCCCCCCCAAGAGTCAAATTCATGAAGGAGAGTCCGCATGCAGTGCATTTGTCCCGTCAAGGATTGCGGTGCGGTAATCAACGTTTCGCCATCGAACGATCCAGTCGTCACCCGATTGTGTCACAAGTGCGATTCCATTCTCAACATCAGGATGGCTAACGGCAGGGCGTCCAGCATCGAGATCGAATTTTCCCCAAGCCAGGATTGGAAATCGGGCATAAGGACCAAGGGGACGTGAAAAGGGCAAGCCTGCGCGAGGCGGTTCGCCGGTCGGCAGTACCCCCTGCGCTGGATCGAGGTCTTTTACGAAACGCCCCTGGGCAAGATCCTTCACGGCGACGCTCGCTGCTGGCTCTTCAACGGCGTTCCCGAGAAGTCGGTCGATTTGATCATGACCTCGCCTCCTTATGGCCTTGTCAGCAAGAAAGGGGGATTATTGGGCCAAGGATGAGCGTTGTATCACCTTGGCCGATGTTGATGTGAATGATTTCCAATCCTCCTGCGTAGCTGTTCCCGATAATTAGCGAGCACGCAAGCAATGCATTCAGCTCCTCATAAACCCTCCTTCTCACTGGTCTTAGTTGATTGCCTTAACATCCTGTGTTCCAAAAGCGAGAAGCAGGACGGTGGCTGACACAAGAGCAAATCTGCACATTACTTCCTCCTGACTTTGCCACATACGCAAAAGGGCGCACTTCCCCAATGGGCCAGTCATCCCACTTCTTGTCCACGTCACCTCCCAAAGGTAACTTACTCATGCGCATTCATTATCGAAGTCGACTGGCTGGATACGTCCAGTCTGCCAGCAATGGCGGAGTGTATCCAGCCGGTCGAATGCTATGGTTCCGGTCGCTGAAAGGCCCGGACTGGCCCCAGAAAGTGCGCCCCTCTGTATCCTCAAGATTTCCTCACCTGTTTATCAGATTGCGACCTTTATTTGCTACGTTGGCCGTTTTGACTCTCTTTGGAGGCGGCTGCGGCAAAGAAGACCCCATTTCTCCAGACGAGGAGCATTACGAAGCCGAAGGTCTTGTCCTCGTCGACTCGGGAAACCGGTTCTTCCGATACTTCCAGGGGAAAATCGACGCCGGCGACGGGCGGGTAGACCACCTCGAGGTCCCTCACGGCGAACTCACCAGCCACTGGAGCATCTGGTTCCTGGATGCGAACGGCGCCGAAATGGCCCCGCCGAGCGGCCCGGCGTTCGAATTCACGTGGGTCATCGGCGATCCCTCGATCGTGGAAGTCGTTCAGGATGAGGGCGAGGAAGGAACGTTCGAATTCCATCTGCGCGGGCTCAAAGTGGACGAAACCACCATTGTGTTGCAGATTTCGCACGAAGGCCACGCAGACTTCCGCACTATCCCGATCCCGGTCCACGTGGAAGCTTGAGGTCGAAGGATTGACCCACATTCAATCCGGCAACCGGTTCTTCCGCCACTTCCAGCGGATAATTAACGCCAGCGATAGCCGGGTGGACCACGTCGAGTTGCCTATTGGTCTGACCGCCGACTGAACTGATTTCGGTGGTGATCAGCGCACCGTCGCAGTAAACGCAGAGCAGGAGGCGGCCTAACGGCTGCTTCCTGCTCATTCACAACTTCCGGATTCATTTCTATGCCTGTAAAGCCCGCGGTTGTCTGGACACTCGGGTGAGTGTATTCAGGCGGCCTTTCGAGTTGCCGTGAGTGCGTTTCTAGCCTGTTCGGGCGTCTTGTAGCCGTGACGTTCGATGATCCACCTGTGGTTGTATCTGTCCCGAAACTCAAGGAGTGCGAGGCGCAGGTCTTCGATGGTACTGAAGTGTCTAACCCACAGGAGGTTTTCTTTGAGGGTACGGATGAACCGCTCGGCGCATCCGTTGCCTTCTGGCTCACGCACGAAACTCGGCGATGTTTGGACGCCGAGGAATGCGATCTCGTTCTGGAAGTCGTCAGAGACGTATTGTGACCCGTGATCGTGTCGGAGCTCCAGTCCTTCGGCGATGTTTTCTTCGAAGCCCCCGAAGTGTTCACGGATGCCCTGTCGGATCGGCTCGAGAGCCTCAAAGCGGTTGGCCGTCTTGGAGGCGTGAATGCCCACACACTCGCACGTGCAGTGGTCGATCGCGATAAACACGGAGGCTCTGCCCTCGTCGACCGTGGGCGTCACAGTCAGGTCGGTGCCCCACATCTGATCGGGCTTCTCGGTCGTAATCGTGCCATCGTGGGCTCGTCGTTCGCGACGCCGTCCTGGACGCGCCTGGAGCCCGTTTTCACGCATCAACCGGCGGACCCGATCCTTTGACGTCCGCATACCGTGAAAGCGAAGCCTGGCCCAGATCTTGCGGTATCCTTCGCCGTGGAAGGGTGACGCGTCGATCTCCTGCTGAATGAGGGAGACCAATTCCTCATCGGTACCCGCTCCGACCGGGCCTCGCTTCCGGGGTTGCCGAAGATCGGTTACGGATGAACGACGAAGCTGGCTGTGCACCGTGGAACGGGGTATCTGCAACACTTTGCACACGCGTTTAATGCTGTAGCGTCTCTCCGTGGAGGGCGAAAGGACCTCACTCATTTCCGCGACCTCCGATGCGCCAAAGGGCGGCGGGCTTCCAGACGATCGATTCTTTGTTGCAGCAGCTCGTTGTCCATCGTGAGCTCGCCAATCTTCGCCTGGGAGTTCAGGTCAATAGGTGTGTAAAAGAAATCAGGCGGCCATCTTCCCGGCTTCGACCTGCGGTCCGGTTGAGTGTTTCTGATCGTAGACTTGTTGTAGCAAGTGTGGCGCGGTGAGTTTCCTGAATCGGCTCTCTGCGACCTTGAGCGTACGCCAGATGAGAGCCGTGGCGTTCCTGACTTTCTTGAATCGCCTGGCGGCGTTTGTGCGAAGCCGAACGGAAGCAAAGGGGCTCTCGACGACGTTCGTGGTTCTCAGGTGTTTCCAGTGTTCCTTCGGGAAGTCGTAGAACGTGACCATCCGATCCCAGTCTCTTTCGAGCGTCTCCACGGCGGCAGGGAACTGTGAGCGATACCGTGCGGCAAAGCGTTTCCGGAGCTTCTCGGCCTCCTTTTTCGTGCCGGCATAGGGGATCTGGACGAGCAGTGCGCGGGCTTCAGCCTGTGCACGCTTGGCGACCTTGTCGAGCACGTTGAGGATCTTGTGGTTCCAGCACCGTTGTTGCCGGCTCTCTGGCCAGACCTGATCAACGGCCGCCCAGATGCCCATATTCCCGTCCGCGGCGATCAGGACAGGATGTTCGAGCCCGCGATCCCGGAGATCCCGGAGCACCGTGAGCCAGGATTCTGTAGACTCTCGATAACCGGGTTCTATCGCCAGGATCTCCTTGCTGCCGTCGCTCATCGCGCCGATCACGACCAGCAGACACGCCTTCTCGCGCTCGAGCCCGGCTTTGACGTAGATGCCATCAGCCCAGGCGTAGACCAGTTCGCGATTATCCAGACGCCTTTCTTTCCAGTCCTGGAAGTCGACCTCCCACTTCCCTCGAAGACGAGCGATCGAGGTCGGCGAAAGCGGCGCGCCATCACCGAGCAGCGCACGCAAAGACAACTCGAAGTCGCCCTGGGAGAGACCGTGGAGATAAAGGTCGGGAAGCAGATCTCCAATGGCCCTGGTTCTCCGGGCGAACAGGGGGAGGATGCGGCTTTCAAACCGCTCTTCCAGACCACGAACCCGGGGACGCCGGACCTTGATCGTTCCGCAGCTCGTCGAGAGACGCCGGGGCTTGCCGTAGCCGTTCCTGTAGCCCCTGGAGCTATCGACCTCGGCTCGGCGCTCATACCACGACCGGCCCAAGAACGCGGTCGCCTCCTCCTCCAGAATGGACTGGAACCGGCCCTGGATCTCTTCACGGATCCAATCGTCAACCGTCTCCCACGTCGGCATGGACTTCAATGGGGCTCTATGCGTATGTTCCTTCACGGCGATCCTCCTTCCCAACCGGGCCTCTCACCCGGTTTTGTGTGAATCAACTATCTCACGGGAAGGGTAGGGTCGCCCTTTCTCTTTTTCCACACCTTTTGATTATAGCTCTCGCCTGGAGGTCCTTGACCCTCTCGTCACGCTCGTCGCTCGGACGAGAGCGTAGTGCGGCTTGGGCGCCAGAGTGGAACTGATCGCGCCACTCGCTCAATTTAGCTGCCGTTACTCCCAGATCGCGAGAGACGCTGTCGAGGCTCTCGCCACGCATCACACGTAATACGGCTTCGGCCTTCTTCTTCACGGAGAAACGACCCTGCGAAGTCGCGCTTGGATCGGCTGGGCCTCCGCTCGCTCTCGCTCGCTCCGCCCCAACCGATCCCCTGGTAGCCTTGTTCATGGTGGACCCTCCTTTTCGACCTACTGTAGGTCAACGGAGTGTCCAAGAAAACCCCGGGGCGCTGGAATTCATTTCTATGCCTGACAGACCGGAGCCAAAGCGTCTGGCGCCCACTGGAAATGTGAGCGCCCTATTTTCCGGCAGGTCACGCTTCAAATGGACAGCGCTCGTGCTCCTCAGTCTGCTTTTCTTACCCGGGATCAGCACTGCGAATAAAGCCGTCTTGATCGAAGGATACGTTTTCGACCGCGAAACTCGGCGCCCGATCGAAAACGTCAACGTCCAGCTCGGCGATCGCGCAGGGGGTGCAACCACCGATGAACAAGGCCGCTTTGCCCTCCGTCTGTCGCCGGGGGCCTATCGTCTGTCGTTTACGCACGTCGGATATCGAACAACGGATCTTGAACTGACCGTCTCAGGCGCAAGACATCCGATCCTCTACGCCGAAATGGCCCCGCTCGCCCTCCAAATGGCCGCGCTCGACGTCGTGGCAAAACGGGCTGAGACTCGCTTTGACGAACGCCAGGAGACGACCGGCGTGCTCTCAGGCGACGAGCTCCGGAAGAAATACGGCCGCACGCTTGCCGAGACGATGAAGAACGAAATCGGGGTCGCCATCCGCAGCATGGGGCCTGCGCCTGCCCGCCCAGTCATTCGCGGCCTCAGCGGCGACCGCATACAAATCAACGTCAACGGCATCCAGACCCACGATCTATCCGCCACCTCCGCCGATCACGCCGTCACCTTGGAACCGTTCAACGCGGAACGCCTCGAAATCATCCGGGGGCCCCGCACCCTGCTCCACACCGCCACCGCCGTCGGCGGCGTGATCAACCTCGTCAGACACAAGATCCCCCAAGTCCACCCCCGACGCCTCTCCGGCAGCGTAGGCGCCTACGGAGAAACCGTCAACCGCGGCTATCTCTCATCTGTCGCCCTCACCGCGCCCTTGGGCCCGCTCGCACTCTATGCCGAAACCACCTACCGGGATACGCGGGACCTGCAAACGCCCATCGGCAAGCTCGACAACACGTCTGTCAACACCCGCACCCATACCCTCGGTCTGTCCCACGCCGCCAGTCGGGGCTACATCGGCGCTTCTTTCGATCAATTCGACACCGAATACGGCATTCCGGGCGGATTCATCGGGGGCCACCCCAACGGCGTAGACCTAGACATCCTGCGCCGGGTCTTCGACGGCCGGGCGGCTTACCGTTTCGACCGCGGCGTGATCAGCAGCGTAGAGGCGGGCTTCACGAGGACCTTTTACCATCACCTCGAGTTCGAATCCAACGGCAGCATCGGGTCGGAGTTTTTGTTCCGGGACTACAGCGGCGATCTGAAGCTGCACCTGAACACGCAGAACCAGAAGCGAAACACCGTCCTCGCCCTCGGCTTTGGCCAGCACGAACTCGAACTGGGCGCCTTTGTCTTCACGCCCCCGACAAAAGAGCAAAGCGCCGCCATCAGCCTCTATCACGAATTGACCTATCGTCAGATCGAGCTTCAGGCCGCAGCCCGCTACGCCTACACCGCCTTCGATCCGCGTCCCAATGCCTGGTCCAACGTCGGCCTGGATGTCGACCGAACGTTTCACACCTGGTCTGCAGCCATCAGCCCGCTTCTTCCCCTCACCGACCAAGTGATCGCCGGCCTCAGCCTCAGCCGGTCCCAGCGCGTGCCGACAATCGAAGAGCTCTACAACGAAGGTCCGCACTTGGCCGCGTATACATTCGAGGTGGGCAACGTCCATCTCAATTCGGAAAAAAGCCTCGGCCTCGAGGCCTTTTTGCACTACCTGCAACCGGGCCTCGACCTCGTCTTCATCGGATTCTGGAACGAATTCGACAGCTACATCGCCCCGCGCAATACGGGTGAAATCAATTTCGCCCAACTCCTGCCCATCTACGCTTCCAACGGCATCGCCGCCCGCATGCGGGGCCTCGAGATGCACCTTGGGTGGCGCCCAAATGCCCGTCTAAGCCTGGAATTCAACACCAGCTCTGTCCACGGCCAGAACCGTGATGAAGATCTGCCCCTGCCCGAAATGCCGCCGCTCAAGCTTGTGGGCAGCCTCACCTACCGGCACCCGTGGTTGACGTTGGGTGGGACGTCGGAGCTGATCGCCAGGCAGGATCGCGTTGACGAATTCGAACAACCCACGGACGGCTACACTGTCTTCGGCATCTACGCCCAGCGCGACATCCTCACCGACCATACCCGCCACAGCCTCATCCTCTCGGTAGAAAACCTCTTCAACACGGAATACCGCAACCACCTCTCGCGCATCCGTTCCGTGATGCCCGAAACTGGCCGAAACGTGAAGGTGAATTACAAGTTGTTCCTCTTTTAGAGCGAGACACCTGACGCTGTGACCCGACTTCAGAACGGAATGGCCGTGGCGTCTTGCTGGACGCCGTCTCATAAATGAAACGCGGCCTTCCTCTCCCAGATTCTGACTCAGGGCACTTTCCCTGCTCACATGGGCTTCCTTGTGACACGTTTTAGTGCGCCTCCTCAACTTCCTCTCCGGCAGATGAGATGTTAACGCCCTGCGAACGCTAGCGGCTGTCCTCGCCCACCAGATCGATCTCAAGATCCAGATGCTTGAGCATCGCCATTTGCAGAGCCCGAAGCACCGGCACGGACTGTTCGGCCGGGTAGGCATCGCGCACGAGGCTTTCAAAGCTCAGGGCCAGGATCATCAGAAACACCTGGTCGTCCCTTGCGCAGATCGTCGCTTGATCGCAAAACTGGCGGCCGTTGTGGACTCCCTGCCCGCAGTTCCCCCTTTTCCCTCGGCGGTCAGTTCGGGGGTCGCGGTATGCTCTCGGAACGGGAATCCTCGGGTTGTGATGTCTGTGAGTGAGATTGCCAGTCGCCCCCGCAGCGATGGCCCGCCAAGGAGACCCTGAAGCGGGAGATCAAGGCGCGGAAGAAAGAGCTTCAGGATGCCCAGCGACGCCAACGCGACAACCTGCAGAAACAGATTCGGCGCGCTCAAGCCCGCATCTCCGCTGCCAAACGCAAGCGCCGCACCCGCCGCCTGATTCTCATGAGCTCCTACCTGGAGCACGTCACCGGCAACGATCCCGACAAGCGAGATCGCCTCATCAAAGGACTCAGGGATTTCTATTCAAGTCAAGACGACGGCTATCGTGCCCCTATAGGGGGCGCTGAGCCATAGGCAACCTGCCCCGCCTCTTGCTGGCCTGGGGTCTCGACCGAAGCGGTACGGACCCAAAGCCGCGAGCTGGTTCTAGGGCGCTCGCTTTCCGAGTTCTCTGAGCAATCCGGGGACGCTGGTGCTCCCTTTGTGGTTTGTGTGTTGACACATTTACCAAAACACGGCAATGTGTTTTAGTGGTTATTTCTTTTCTCAATCAGAAGGGTGGCGTGGGCAAAACCACACTGGCAGTGAATGTCGCCGCTGGGTTGGCCCGTAACGGGCACAATGTCCTTTTGATCGACGCCGACAAGCAAGGGTCCGCCTCTGCTTGGGCGAGCTTGCGCGAGCATACCGATTTCAAGGTGATCTCACTCGCCCGCGAAAACATGGCGCGGGATGCGCTGAAACTGGCAGCCGACCACACCTACACCGTGATTGATGGCCCGCCACACGCTGAATCCATTGCTCGCTCGTGCATTGTGGCGTCTGACCTTGTCCTCGTGCCCATCGAACCAAGCGGCCTGTCTACTTGGGCCAGCGATCTCACCGTCCGTCAGGTTCAGGAAGCACAGGAACTCAAAATCATCAAATGTTGTTTTGTGGTTTCACGCAAAATAGGGAACACGGTTATCGGTCGCGAGATCCGCTCGATGGCTGCCGCGATGGGCATCCCGATCCTGGCAAACGAAATCGCCCAGCGAGTCGCCTATGCCGAGAGTCTGACGATGGGCAAAATGATTTTTGAATGGGCACCGGAAAGCCCTGCCGCGAGCGAGATTGAGAAGCTGACAAAGGAGATTCTAAGTGCATGGTTTCATAAACATTATTACGTATGTCCTGAACATTATTTGTAGCTTATGTTCTCCTTCAAAAGGAGGAGAACAATGCCAAGACGTTCGCCTTATGTGGTGCTACTGTCTGAGAAGGAACGGGTCGACCTCGAGCGAATGGCTGGACAATATACGTTACCGTATTATCAAGTGATCCGATCGAAAATCGTGCTTCTCGCCGCCGAGGGATTATCCAACAAGATTATCGCCCAACGGTTGGATGTCCCGCGTCCGATCGTAAGCAAATGGCGTAAGCGCTTTTTCGAAGAGCGTCTTTCGGGACTCGAAGATAGATCTCGTCCCGGGCGCCCGCCCGGTTTTCCCCCCTCAGGTGGTCGTTCAGATCAAGGCGCTGGCGTGTGAACTACCGAGCGAGAGCGGGATACCGCTCTCGCGGTTCAGCTGTTCCGAGATTGCCGCCGAGGCAGTGCAAAGGGGCTTCGTTGCCAAGATCAGCGGCGCCACTGTCTGGCGCTGGTTGAACGAGGACGCGATTCGTCCTTGGTATCATCGCTCCTGGATTTTCCCACGGGACCCGGACTTCCAAACCAAAGCAGGTAGAGTCCTTGATCTGTATCACCGCCAATGGCAAGGAAAGCCTTTAGGGCCGAGGGAATATGTACTTTCTGCCGACGAAAAGACCAGTATTCAAGCACGAGCTCGCAAGCACGTTACCCTACCGCCAGCCTCGAACAGAGCGGCACGCGTTGAAACACGAATACGAGCGGAAAGGAGCCCTGGCCTATCTGGCTGCTCTCGACGTGCACAATGGTCGAATCTTCGGTCTCTGTGAGTCTTCTTCGGGTATCGAGCCCTTCAACCGGCTCCTGAGCCTGATCATGAGCCGGAAACCCTATTGCTCGGCAAAGAAAGTCTACCTCATCGTGGATAATGGCTCCTCGCACCGAGGGCAAACATGCATCGACCGTATCCAGGGGAAGTGGCCAAACATCCACCCCGTTCACCTTCCGATCCACGCAAGCTGGCTCAATCAGATCGAGATCTACTTCTCGATCCTCAAACGCAAGGCTCTGACACCTATCGAATTTGCATCGCTCGAAGAGCTTGAGGCAAGAATCCTCGGTTTTCAGGAACGCTACGGACGTATCGCCACACCCTTCAAATGGAAGTTCACACGAACAGATCTCGCGGAGATGATCGACAAACTCAGGTTCTACGATACGCCCTTGGCAAAGTCTGCTTAGAATACGTCACCGTATTTGAGAACAGGAGTACTAAGCTATGAGCAAGAAATCATTTCAGAGCGTTCCGAAACCAAAAATGCTTACCGATGACGCCCTGGAGTCCTTTGAAAAAGCGGGTCCAGGCCAGGGCCCGGCCCTTGAAGAACCTCCCCGCAAGAACATCAAACAGGAGAAAACCACTGAGCCGACAAAACGGCTCAGCGTAGATGTTCCGGTCTCCGTCCATCGGCGTTTCAAGACAGCGTGTAGCGCAACCAGCCGCCAGATGGTCGCTGAGTTACGACACTTGATTGAAGCCCACATATTGGAGCTTGAAAGTGAGATCGGGAGCGTCGGGCAGGATGACCTCCGCTGATGCGGCATTGTCACGTTAGCTTGCTGCTAGTTCGTCGAAGCTCCCTTGCATCCGGTACAGCGTTGACACCTCGGCTTCCTGGAGAAGGAAAATCGACTGACTTCCGCGGTGTCACTCTCCGTCTCCACCATATGAGGGCCATGCCCACTACATGATGAAGCGTGACTGGGACCTCCTCTTCTCGGAGGACGACCTCAGGGCCGGACTCGAGAATCAGCTGAGCCAGGTCGAAGACAAAGTGCGGGCCGTCGATCCTGTGCGATTCGAAACCAGCACCGACGACCTCCTTTCAGCCACCATTGCCTCAGAGCTCGTGTTCGCTCCAATCGAGCTGCATGAGGACCAGCTCTCCGTCTCACCTCGCGACGCCAAGGTGGATGTTTCATACGACCACGACCGCGCTTTCTTTGGCCCCGGTCCGCACTACGTGGATGGATTGGAGGTCACATACAACCTTCCCTTCTCTGGCGACGCGGATCTCTTCAAATGCAAGCCAAACCAGTACACCTACAATGCACCTCGCGCGGTCCTTCGGCCAGGCGAATTGACCTTCCCCTACGACAGTGCGAATCGTGACGTAGCAGGGACGAAGAAGTCCTTTGACGACGACCTCACAACGATCAAGGAATGGCTAGGCTGGCAGGCCAGTCAGATCGCGGAATACAACGCCTCACTCGAAGATCGTGTACGAAGCGCGGTCATCGCTCGCCGGGCAGAACTCTCCAAGACCCAGTCGGATCTTCAGGCACTTGGCATTCCCATCAAAGGGACCGAAGGACCAGCTGCCCCCTCGTCTGAACCACCGGCCAACCCGTTGAGCGTCGAGAGACAAAAAGGAAGGAGGCAAGGCGCGAGTATGACGTGGCGCTGTCCTTCGCGGGCGAGGATCGAGAATATGTAGAGCAGGTTGCCGAGCACCTCGTCAAGCTCGATGTCACCGTGTTTTACGATCGATACGAGACTGCTGAACTATGGGGTGAAGACCTCGCGGTCCACCTCGGGAATATTTACTCCCGCGACTCCCACTTTGTGGTCATGTTCGCGTCACGGCACTATGCAGAGAAGGCGTGGCCGAATCACGAGCGGCAGCATGCCTTGGCGAGGCACCTCAAGGGGCAGACCGGCCGGATACTCCCTGTGCGTATCGACGACTCCGAGATCCCGGGCGTCCCGTCGACAATCGGTTATCTGGACGCGCGCGCCGTATCTCCAGACAAGCTCGCTGAACTGATTCGCCAGAAGGTGGATGCGCGGTGACAGCCGGCCTCCGTAGCCGGTTACGCGGTATGTCAGATAACGCCGGGCTCCCGGCACGGGCCTTCACCGGCACTCCTTTCAAAAGGGGCTTCCCAATGAGTGAGAGCCACGCCACCCTTCTGATTGAGAAAAGAAATAACCACTAAAACACATTACCGTGTTTTGGTAAATGTGTCAACACACAAACCACAAAGAGAACCCGACACCTGTACGAATGCGTGTGTGGCGACTGTCCGGCTGTACGTGATCGGCCCCCCGTTGTGGGCGCAGCAACTGGCGGCGAAGGGCGAACGGTGGACTCTGACCGGCGAAGGTTCGGCGGCGGCCCGGCGGTTCCTTGCGGGCAAGCAGTCGTTGGAGCGGGGCGGTCGGAGAGAGGGTGGGACCCGGACGACCCGACGGCGGACGATGCCGCGCGGAAGCGGTACGACCGGGCGGTCGAAACCCTGAAGCGGGAGTATGGATCTCTTCCTCCTTGCCCGTCGAGCTTGGACTTGCCCAGTGCGCCCTTGGGGTGGGCGGCGCAGTCTGCCCTTGGCCCTTGCCGCGGCTCCTCAAACGCTTTGACCGCTACGATGCCCTGATCCTCGACGACATCGGCTAGCACAGCCGGGAAGAGATGGAGATTCTCTTCGCGCTGCTGTAGGCCGCTCAGAACCCCTCGAGGTGGGCGCTGGCGCTGATAAAGTCCGAACTTGGCCACCGCTTGTAACCCCATTGCTTGATCCAGTATCGTTCCCGTAGGAACTTTGACCGATCTCGTTCGAGAACATCCGGCCAAGGACGGGCGCTATCAGCGCCGCCGACGCGAAGAACGCCGGGGCCTCGCTCCAGAATCTTCATTCTGTCGGTACTGGTAGTGCCGCCAACCTCAACGCTCATGCTTCTCTTTTTGTTGGGGACGTTATGGACGAGACGCGAGGCGATTTGCCCGGATTGTTGACCCGAAAGGGGGCAGGGCGTTTGCTGTCCGCAATGTTGTCGAACGCGATGTATAGCTGAGTGAGCGAGATCTTGTAACGGCTGCCACGAATCACGTGTAAGCCGCCCGCACAACAGCTTTCGCTCGTGGAATAGCCTAGGAACGGCCCTCTATGCTCCACTTCGCCTAGCTAGTGAGAACCCTGTAGAGCAGGCCGAAGACGGTCGTGGCGAGCAGACCTATTAGCGGCCAGATCACCCGCTGTAGAACGTCGATCCGTGCGGTTTGGGCTTTGATTTCAGCCCGGATTTCGGCACCTTGGGAGTCGATCTTGACTGCGAGGATGTCGATCTGGGCCTTGAGTTCGGTGATCTGGGCTCCAAGGACAGCGATGACGTTCTGGCTGGCTATTTGGCGGACTTCCTCGATGGCGGCATGGACCACCTGGGGGTCTGGTTTGGGGCTGCTCAGAGCTTGAAAGAGCGCATCGGTAACGGGTTCAGCCGGGGTTGCCATCAGAAATCTCCTTGTTGGGGGCCAAATCGAACAGTTCTCGATCCCGTATTTCTGATAGTATTTCGCCCCCTCCCGCAAACAACCCGAGAGAAGTGGCATGGCCGCTCCTGACGCCTGTGCGGAGCAACGCTGTCAACCCAGGACCATCGTCTGATTCTTAGACTGCGGCGGCGTATAGGTCAGCCCGAAGACGTTATCCGTCAGCCATCGCCGGAATCCCTCGTTGTCTGTGAACTGCTTGAAGAGTTGCATGTCGTCGTTGAGCACGGCAGTCATCACGCGCCTCAGGGCTTCGTCATGCTCGATCCGGGCGTTCTGCCTGTCGGAGTTCTCCCGGGCGTTGCGATAGGCGGTGTCCTCGGCAACCTTGGCCGGAATCTCCTCTGTAATGAGGCGTCGAACGCGGTCCTCATCCTCCCAGAGGATGTGTCCAAACTGATCGTTGAAGGTCTTGAGGATGTTCGAGAGCCGTTCGAGTTCGGTTTCCGCCCGGTGTCGGCCGCCGGTGGTCGGTAGCGGCTCGATCTCGGCGTCCTCGTCCGCCAGTTGGACGTGTATCGCCGCCTTCTTCTCGACCCGGTAGCTGTCCATGTCGATGGACTCGAGGATGCCTTTGGACAGATCCTCTTCCACGGGCGCGGGGAGCTTCGGCACGAGGAAGTTCAGGAAGATCGAGAGCTTCTCCCACTCGGCGTTCGTGTACGGCAGGATCGAGGCGAGGAAGCCGTACGCGCGTACGAACGCCTTGCCCTTGCCCTTGAAGTTCACCTGCCCGTCCTCGTCGAGCTGCTCCTTGTAGACCGCGACGCAGGCATCGAGGATGGGGTCGAGCTGGTCGCGGTCGGCCCCATCCAGGTAGAGCGTCACGAGCCGGTCGACCTCCGCGTCGGCATACACCTGATAGCCGTCGAGCTCGGCCTTGAGGTCGTGCAGCTTGTTGGGATCGGTTTCCTCGCTGAGGATCGTCGTCCGGTAGTAGTCAGCGAACGCCTCCTGGATGGTATCGGCATCGTTCATGAAGTCGAGCACGAACACGTCGTGTTTCTTCGGGTGCGCCCTGTTGAGACGCGACAGTGTCTGCACGGCCTTGATCCCGGACAAGATCTTGTCCACGTACATGGTGTGCAACAGCGGCTCGTCGTAGCCGGTCTGGAACTTGTCGGCGCAAATGAGGAACCGATACGGGTCCCGCTGGATCTCGTCGGCGATTCGCCCGGACGGGAAGCCGTTGAGGGACACCTCACTGACCTTCACCTCGCCATACTCGTGCTCGCCCGAGAAGGCGACGATGGCCCGGTACGGGCTCTTGCGCTCCAGCAGATACTGCCGGATCGCGTGGTAATACTGGATCGCGCGCTCGATGCCGCTCGTCACCACCATCGCGCGCGCCTTGCCGCCGATCTTGTTGAGCGCCAGCACCTGTTCGTGGAAGTGGTCCACCATGATCTCGGCCTTGAGCCGGATGGCATGCTCGTGGCTCTCGACGTAGCGGCGCAGCTTCTTCCGGGCGCGCTTGGTGTCGAACTCGGGATCCCCCTCGATCTTCTTGATGAGCTTGCAGTAGCTCGCGACTGGCGTGTAGTGCCGCAGCACGTCCAGGATGAAGCCCTCCTGGATCGCCTGCTTCATGGTGTAGCTGTGGAAGGGGCGGTGCCTGGTCTGCCCTTCCGCGTCGTATGCCTCGCCGAAGATCTCCAGCGTCTTGTTCTTGGGCGTGGCAGTGAAGGCGAAGTAGCTCGCGTTCGGGAGGAGCCTCCGCACGGCCATGATGCGGTTGATCGTGTCTTCGGTGGTCTCGTCGTCCTCCCCGGCACCCACCTCGGAGAGCGCCATGCTGACCGCTGCCGAAGTCTTGCCGCCTTGGCTCGAATGCGCCTCGTCGATGAGGATGGCGAAGCGCCGGCCCCGCTGCTCGTTCCCGATCGCGTCGAGGATAAACGGGAACTTCTGCACCGTCGAGATGATGATCTTCTTGCCGCTCTCGATAAACCTGCGGAGGTCACCCGAGCGGTCGGCATGGCCAACGGTGGCCCCGACTTGGGCGAACTGCTTGATGGTGTCGCGGATCTGCTTGTCGAGGATGCGTCGGTCGGTGACCACGATGATGGAGTCGAACACCGCCGCGTCGTCCTTCCTGAGCCCGATCAACTGGTGGGCGAGCCAGGCGATGGAGTTGGACTTCCCGCTGCCGGCCGAATGCTGGATGAGATACCGTTTCCCGGCGCCGTGCCGGCGCGTGTCAGCCAAGAGCCGACGCACCACCTCGAGCTGGTGGTAGCGCGGCCAGATCTGCTCCTTCCTCTTCTTGCCCGTCTTCTCGTCCTTGGTCTCGACGATCTGCGCATAGTTCTCCAGGATGTTGGTCAGCCCGTCGCGGGTGAGCAGGCGCGTCCAGAGGTAGTCGGTCTTGAGGCCGTCCGCGTTGGGCGGGTTCCCGGCACCGTCGTTCCAGCCCTGGTTGAAGGGTAGGAACCACGAGGTCTTACCCTTGAGGTGCGTGCAGAACCGCACTTCGTGGTCGTCCACCGCGAAGTGCGCCACGCAACGGCCAAACTCGAACAGCTTCTCGCGCGGGTCGCGATCGCGCTTGTACTGCTCCACCGCGTCCTCGACCGTCTGCTTGGTGAGGCTGTTCTTCAGCTCGAAGGTGGATACCGGCAGGCCGTTAATGAACAGGCCGAGGTCAAGTGCGCGCTGAGTCTCATCACGGCTGTAGCGGAGCTGGCGCGTGACGGAGAAGCGGTTCTGCGCGTAGCGTTCAGCGGCGGCGGGGTTGCCGGGAGACGGCGTGCCGTAGAAGAGTTCGACGTGATGCGGCCCGTCCTTGACCCCCTTGCGGAGCACGTCGATGACTCCGCGCCTGCTGATCTCGCCCTGGAGCCGGGCCAGGAACTTCCGGCGCCCTGGGCCATCATCTTCCAGGTGCAGGCCCTCGAAGGCATCCGGTTGCGTTTCGACGAGGAACGCCAGGAGTTGTGCTAAATCGACCGTGTACTCGCGGTCGTAGCCGTTGGGCGCGCCGCAGATCCATCCGGCCCCACCCGAGGGGGAGATGGCTTCGCCTTCCAGATCTGTCTGCGACAATGTGGCATCGCAGGGATTGCCGGTCAGAGCGGTGCAGATCAGCCGTTCGAGGCCGCGTTCGCTGGTGTCGGTCGTCACACCGTAGCCTCCTCGGGGGTGGTGTCGAGGCCGTCGCGGGGCTCTTCCTCACCGTTGATGATGACTTCAGCCTCGTCGAGCGGCTCCAATTCCTCGACCTCGTCCGGTAGCTGGGCGGCTGACTCCCGAACGTCGAGCTTGCCGGTGACCACGTCTGCGATGAGGCGGGTACGGTATTCGCGGAGGAGGGAGATTTCTCGTTGAGTTGACGTGGTCGCCGTATCAAGGTCTGCGGTGGCTTGATCCAAGAAGGACACGATGGCCGCTTGCTCCTCAGACGGGGGCCAACCCAGCAAGATGTTACCGACAGTGTCTGTGTTGAGATTAAGTTGGGTTCCAAGCTTTCCAAGCCGAGCGAAAGGAGTACCAGACGCGAAGACCCGATAGAGAAAATCGGCGTCGCCGTTGAACTGTGGGAAGTAGACGAACCCGTCGTGGATACAGCACTTGATGCGGGTGATCATCGGTTTTCCCACCGAGCCAGCGATGCTCAGAAACAGTGCGCCTGGTTCGAGCAGCACGCTTAGCGACTGGCCGAGCACGGAGAGCCGCTGTGTGGTGCGCTCAAGATAGCGGCTGCTGGCCGTAACGTCGGCGATGCGCACCCATGCGTACTCACCATCATCGTCAAAGTACTTCGGATCGGCAATGGGCCTGGGTGATGCCCCGCGCTTAACCAGCGACAGACTCTTCACCCGCCGAACCTCCCAATGCTCCGGCACGTCCCCCAGCCACTCCACACCGGAGGACTTGAGGCGGACGTTGGGGTCGAGGCCGCGCGTGACGGCGCGGTGGATGACGGCCTGCTTCTGCTCCTGCAGCAGCGTGATCAGCTTCTGCTTGGCACGGATGTAGCGCCGGATGCGCCGGTCGGCGTGGTCGAGGAAGCGGACGATGGCAGCTTGTTCTGGATAGGGCGGAATGCAGACCTCGAACGTTCCCAGCCTTGTCTCGGCAATCGCTGGATATGCGATACCCACTGCCTCTGCCGTAACGCGGTTTGTGAACGGATCACTCTGGCAAAAATAGCTCGTGAACCTCGGGAACGTGCCGCGTCGCGGCGTCAGCACTGCAAAACCGGTTGACGCGACTAGATCATCACCCGTGTGTTCCGCGTGCCAGACAGCTTTCAGATAGGTCCTCACCGTCGAAACGATCGTATCGCCGGGCCTGACGACACGCCTTGCCCGAGACGGTGAGTTTCCGAATCGAATCCGTTCGGGCTTTGCGGTCAATCGGCCAGTCGCAACTGACCCGATGTCCAGGTACTCGAATGTGTACTCTGGATCAGTGTCTTCCGACAGGACGAATTCATTGACGTCCAACCAGCTCTTGAGTCTCCGCACCTCCCACTGCGCCGGCACCTTTCCCAGCCACTGGACACCGGAGTCCTTGTAGGCCTGGTACGGCTTGAGTGCGCGTGCCGCGTCGCGGCCGAGTTCACAGGTCGAGTTCACGGAGAAGCTCCTCGACGGTCATTTCGTGGTGCTGGGCAACGCTCTTCAGGATGCTCGATAGCGTCTTCACCCTGATCGGAGTGTGCAGCGGGATCACCTCATGATGTTCACCGTTGATCTGCGTCGTGATTCGCACGTGGGAACCCCGCTGTCGCACGGTGTCGTACCCCAGACGTCGAAGCGACGCTTGCAGCGTCGCGCCGCTCACGTTCCGGGGCAACTTCATGCCACGAGAACCTCGTCCCGCACGAAGTGCAACCGAATCAACTTCGGTCGCGGCATGGTGTCGTCGAAGTAGCAGTCGACGGCCTCCTTGACGTTGCTGCGGATCTCCTCGACAGACTCGCCCTGGGTGTGAATGCCGTGCCCGAGCGCGCTTGCCGAATACCCGCCGTCTGCTTCGTCTTCGGTGATTTCGAAGATGATCTCAGTCATGCAGTCGTCTCCCGCTGTTCGCCGCCGCCGAGAATCTCGGCCAGCAGCCCTTCCGTCTCCTGCTCCAGCGCCAGAATATCCGCCCGAATCTCTGCCAGCGTCCGCATCGGCTTCGGCTTGTAGAAGTAGCGCGTAAAGCTGATCTCGTAGCCGACCTCCACACTGTCCGCGTGGTACCAGGCGTCGGCCGCGTACGGCAGGACCTCGCGGCGCAGGAACGCCTCAATGCCGCCGTCTTCCTGCAACGGGATCTGCTCGGTGTCGCGCAGGTCGGTATCCGGCTCGTACTCAACCACGCGGCACTTGCCTTTTACTGTGGATTCGACCAGACCACGGATCGAGTCCGGCTCCATCCTGCCCGGCTTGTGGATCTTCTTGATGACGGGTTCGGCCGCCTCAGCCCGCGTGGCCAATGACGTCTGAAGCAGCTTGCTTCGCTTGGCCGTCAACTTGACGCCATGCTCGGAGATGTCCGTCTCGACGGCAGCCATGAAGCGATTGAAGTCGAGGTGAGGTCCGGCGCCTAATGCCTCGGTCACCCGGTCGACGACGTTGGCAATCGGCTCTTCCTGCGCTTCCCTGCATGCGGCGCGGAAGCGCAGGCGTTGTTCGGGAGACAGATCGACGGTCACCTTCCAATAACCGAAGGCCCGGTTCGGGAAGATCTTGGATTGCTCGGTTTCCTCAAACGCCAGGAACGTATCGCAGATGCGTTGGATGTCCTCCTCCGACAGCTCGCAGTTCTTCTTGCCGAGGTTCTTGCGCAGCGGCTCGAACCACTGCGTGGCGTCGATGAGCTGCACCTTCCCGCGTCGATGGGAGGGTTTACGGTTGGTCAGCACCCA
The DNA here is from genome assembly GCA_965198115.1 of Candidatus Latescibacterota bacterium. GTDB lineage: Bacteria > Latescibacterota > UBA2968 > UBA2968 > UBA2968 > UBA6620. Next base: position 7,484,513 of record OZ240241.1, read on the forward strand.
GATGTAGGTGGCGATGCCGGTGTTGTAGAACATGTTGAGCGGGAGGGCGACGATGGCCTCCAGCCAGTCGTTCTCGATGATCCAGCGGCGGATGTTGCTCTCGCCCTGCCCGGCGTCCCCGGTGAAGAGCGAGCTGCCGTTGTGTACCTCGGCGATGCGGCTGCCGAGCGGGGTATCCTGCTTCATCTTGGAAAGCTTGTTGGCGAGGAAGAGCATCTGGCCGTCGCTGGAGCGGGTCACCAGAGAGTACTCGGGATCGCCCGCATGCTCGATCACGAAGCGCGGGTCGCGCATGTCCTTCTTGCCGCCCATACGCTCGAGATCGCTCTTCCAGTTCTTGCCGTAGGGCGGGTTGGAGAGCATGAAGTCGAACTCGCGGGACGGAAAGGCGTCGTTGGAGAGCGTCGAGTGTTCCGGCCCCCCGACGATGTTGTCGGCGGCTTCTCCCTCCCCCTTGAGGAGGAGGTCCGCCTTGGCGATGGCGTAGGTTTCGGAGTTGATCTCCTGGCCGTAGAGATGGGCGGCGACCTACTTGCCGCGCTGCCCGGCGATCTGCGTCAACGTCTCCTCGGCCACCGTCAACATGCCGCCGGTGCCGCAGGTACCGTCGTACACCAGGTAGGTCCCGGAGTCGATCCGGTCGGCGACAGGCACGAAGACCAGCTTCGCCATGAGCGTCACGGCATCGCGCGGGGTCCAGTGCTCGCCGGCTTCCTCGTTGTTTTCCTCATTGAAACGGCGGACCAGCTCCTCGAAGATCGTGCCCATCGCGTGGTTATCCAGGCCGGGTTGCTTGATCGACCCGTCGCCATGGAGGACCGGGTGAGGACTTAGGGTTTGCCACGAAATAAGTGCTGCACTTTTCAAGGTAATGATCTTACGCTCGGAGTGTGGACGTCGAAACTCTCCGAACGAAGTATGAAGCCTTGGCTCCGGTGCTGACGGAACGCACGCGTCGTCTGTGGGCCGCCACGGAAGCCGAAGCGTTGGGTCACGGTGGGATCGCGATTGTGGCTCTGGCGACAGGAATGTCCAGAGAGCGGATCTTTCGTGGCATTCAGGAGTTGAGGTCGGACGAACCTTTGGACCCGGCTCGCATCCGGCGTCCAGGCGGCGGTCGTAAGCGGAAGGCCGACACGGACCCGACGCTGTGGCAGGACCTGAATGATCTGGTCGAGCCAACGACTGCGGGGTCGCCTGACGACAATCCTCTGAGATGGACATCGAAGAGCACTCGCAAACTGGCCGCCGAGTTGCAAGCGATGGGGCATTCGGTGAGCCCCAGGATCGTTGCCAATCTCCTGCACGAACACGATTACACGCTGCAGGCGAATCGGAAGACAAGGGAGGGATCTGCACACCCGGATCGGGACGCTCAGTTCGTTTACCTCGATGATCGGATTAGCCAGCAGCAGCAGCAGGGCCTTCCCGTTATCTCGGTGGACACCAAGAAGAAAGAGTTGATCGGCGACTTCAAGAATCCTGGCCGAGAATGGCGACCCAAGGGAGACCCGGAGCGTGTGAAGGTACACGATTTCATAGTGCCTGCTCAGGGCAAGGCGATCCCTTATGGAGTGTATGATCTGAGCCGTGATGAAGGCTGGGTAAGTGTCGGTATCGATCACGACACGGCCAGCTTCGCCGTGAATGCGATCCGAAGTTGGTGGAAGAACATGGGACGGCCCGCCTACGGCACTTCGACGCATCTGCTAATCACGGCGGACGCAGGCGGCAGCAACGGCGCCAAGACGCGGCTGTGGAAGTGGGAGCTGCAGCGCTTTGCGAATCGCACTGGCCTGACGATCACCGTATGCCACTACCCTCCTGGCACTAGTAAGTGGAACAAGATCGAACATCGCCTGTTCTCCTTCATCGCTATGAACTGGCGAGGCAAGCCCCTGGTCAGCCTGGCTGCAACCGTGAATCTCATTGCCGGAACGACCACTCAAGCCGGTCTCCGAGTACGCTCCGAGATCGACAAGCGACCCTACCCTAACGGGGTCAAGGTGACCGATGAACAGATGACCCAAATCGATCTCACTCCGCACGATTTCCACGGCGACTGGAACTACACGATCCGGCCAATGGCTCAACATTGAGATCGACCGTTTATTTATTCGCGAACCCTAAGGTTCACGTCCGGCGAGAGGAACTTCTCGATCAGCGTGCCGAGGGCGTCGACCTTGGACAGGCGGGGAATCTGGTTCCGAAACTCGAACTTCTCCAGGATGTCCTGGACGTTCGGCGAGAAGCCGTCGAGATAGGCCTCGAAGTTGGCCTTGAGCTGCTGTTGGCTGGCACGGGCCTTGAGATCGCGTAGCGTGAACTTCGAGGTATTGTAGAACGCCTGGCCGGCGGCCTGACGCAGTGCCTGGTCCTGGTGGATGATCTTCGCCTTGTCGAGCGAGGTCTTCATCTCCAGCACCGCCAGCGTGCTCGGCTCAAGCACTGCGTCGAGCCTCCGCAATACTGTCATCGGCAGGATCACGTCGCGGTACTTGCCACGGACGTAGAGGTCGCGCAGCACGTCATCCGCGACGCCCCAGATGAAGTTGGCGATCCAGTTGAATTGAGGGTGGTCCACGGGCCTCCTATTTCTCAAGCGCAGCTTCGGCCTCAGGGAGATACACGACCTGATAGGTCGGGCTCACAGTGGCCGCGTTGCAGCACGTGGACCATGTAATCGTAGGTCTCCGGGCTCATCACCACGAGGGCGGCTTCGCCGTTCTGTGTGATGGTCTCGACCGCGCCGTCTTTCACTCTGGCCAAATGGTCTTTCATGTGCTGGCGAAGGTGGCTGAGTGGGTAGGTGTCTTGCGTTCGGTGCATCGTAAAAACTCCGTGGTTGTTATGAATATATACTTAATTCAGTATAACACGGCGTTTGCCGCTGTGAAAACCGAAGAACGGATGCCGAGTTCAGGTCAATAGGTGTGTAAAAGAAATCAGGCGGCCATCTTCCCGGCTTCGACCTGCGGTCCGGTTGAGTGTTTCTGATCGTAGACTTGTTGTAGCAAGTGTGGCGCGGTGAGTTTCCTGAATCGGCTCTCTGCGACCTTGAGCGTACGCCAGATGAGAGCCGTGGCGTTCCTGACTTTCTTGAATCGCCTGGCGGCGTTTGTGCGAAGCCGAACGGAAGCAAAGGGGCTCTCGACGACGTTCGTGGTTCTCAGGTGTTTCCAGTGTTCCTTCGGGAAGTCGTAGAACGTGACCATCCGATCCCAGTCTCTTTCGAGCGTCTCCACGGCGGCAGGGAACTGTGAGCGATACCGTGCGGCAAAGCGTTTCCGGAGCTTCTCGGCCTCCTTTTTCGTGCCGGCATAGGGGATCTGGACGAGCAGTGCGCGGGCTTCAGCCTGTGCACGCTTGGCGACCTTGTCGAGCACGTTGAGGATCTTGTGGTTCCAGCACCGTTGTTGCCGGCTCTCTGGCCAGACCTGATCAACGGCCGCCCAGATGCCCATATTCCCGTCCGCGGCGATCAGGACAGGATGTTCGAGCCCGCGATCCCGGAGATCCCGTAGCACCGTGAGCCAGGATTCTGTAGACTCTCGATAACCGGGTTCTATCGCCAGGATCTCCTTGCTGCCGTCGCTCATCGCGCCGATCACGACCAGCAGACACGCCTTCTCGCGCTCGAGCCCGGCTTTGACGTAGATGCCATCAGCCCAGGCGTAGACCAGTTCGCGATTATCCAGACGCCTTTCTTTCCAGTCCTGGAAGTCGACCTCCCACTTCCCTCGAAGACGAGCGATCGAGGTCGGCGAAAGCGGCGCGCCATCACCGAGCAGCGCACGCAAAGACAACTCGAAGTCGCCCTGGGAGAGACCGTGGAGATAAAGGTCGGGAAGCAGATCTCCAATGGCCCTGGTTCTCCGGGCGAACAGGGGGAGGATGCGGCTTTCAAACCGCTCTTCCAGACCACGAACCCGGGGACGCCGGACCTTGATCGTTCCGCAGCTCGTCGAGAGACGCCGGGGCTTGCCGTAGCCGTTCCTGTAGCCCCTGGAGCTATCGACCTCGGCTCGGCGCTCATACCACGACCGGCCCAAGAACGCGGTCGCCTCCTCCTCCAGAATGGACTGGAACCGGCCCTGGATCTCTTCACGGATCCAATCGTCAACCGTCTCCCACGTCGGCATGGACTTCAATGGGACTCTATGCGTATGTTCCTTCACGGCGATCCTCCTTCCCAACCGGGCCTCTCACCCGGTTTTGTGTGAATCAACTATCTCACGGGAAGGGTAGGGTCGCCCTTTCTCTTTTTCCACACCTTTTGATTATAGCTCCGGATGCCCTGGTTCTGAAGCTCGGTCTGCGTGCCGTCGACCTGCCCGCCAACGAACGCCCCGATACCGAGTGGGACTGTCGGGGTACTTTTGCGGCACCGGAATGGGCAGGGAGAGAGGGGAGCCGTCTGGCAGGATGGGACTAGCCTTCCCTTGTCTTGAATCGAAACCTTTGCGGCTCAAGATGATCTTCATCGCTCGCGAAGGCCCTCCATCATGGCCAACCCCCCAAAAGCTCCCAAAAAGTCCACAGTAGCCCGCCCTCGCTCAACACCGCCGTGATCTCGTCCGTCATCTGTCCTTCGGTCACAATCTCATCCCTTTTTCATCAAAACGTGCAGCTCTCTCCCCCAGTATTCAAAAAAAGGGAAATGCGATGAGTTCGGTAGTTTGGGACAGAGACAACCTGGTCCAAAAAGTCGGAGGCAACGTCGAAGAACTGGGGCAACTGGGGCATGTGAAGTACGACCAGCACTCGAACGAGTACGTCCTTTGGCTTAAGGACACACGCGACGTGTTCCAACAAAGGATACATACGAGGCGACTCCTTCCCGTCGATGAAGGATGCCAAGCAGCACGCCACTCTCTCCAAGTCCGCTTGGCTTTTGCACTACATTGTGATGGTCGGCCTGCGCGACGACGGAAATAAAACCGGCGAATGGGCGCAACTGGAGCCAGGTACGCCGTTCCATCTATTCGAGCCCCTTCGACGACGCAGGAACGGGCGCCTACTACCGGCTGGCCTGCGGAATCGTCACGGCACGAGACGGCTTTGTCATCGACCTCGATCCGAGTGCCTGCTGGATCGCATTGAAACGTTTCTTGATAACCGACTGAGCGACACCAGAGGTCAAGAAGCGTCTCGGTCTGAAAGAGAACTAACGCCTAGCGAGTTGCTGCGGCTCGGCGCGAACTCCGCGCGGCCACGAAGCGGTTAGCGGATTTTCGTCACCAAGATTCTCTATCGGCCCTTCCCCTTTCCCCTCGTGCCGTAATTCCGGGGTGCCGGCATCAGCGGAGGTCATCCCTGCCCGACGCTTCCGATCTCATTTTCAATCATTAAATCCCTCGTTCCGAACCGGAATACATTCGACCGTAGAAGACGTGTGCGGAACTCGGGGACCCCAAAAGCACCATCCGCTTGCTGCAGCGCAGACTCCCAGGAACGTAGCCGGCTCACGGCGAGAAATGGTAAACCACGGGCAACTGCGCAGGGTCTGTGATGGCCGAATCCGTGTGGTGGTAGATGTTGACGCGCCCGGTGCCGCAGTCACCGAAATCGTCGCAGGAGAGTACACCGATGATGCCCTGAAAGCCGGACGTCGCCGCGATTTCCTCGCGTAGCGCAGCACGGTCCACATACAACTTGCCGCCCTCCTCCACCGCAACGGAGTTGATGGCGCTGAGCAGCAGCGATGTCGCGTCGTACCCGTGCGCCCAGTAAGGAGAGCCAGGAGACTCGCCGTACGTGGATTCGAACGCGGCAAGAATCTCGTCCGCGTTCTTGCCGGTCGCAACATTGGTGCTTAAGTCACCGGACGCATCCGGCCCTGCAAAGTAGATGCCCTCCGACTGCGGTGTGCCGAGGAACTCCGACACAAGGAGGGCCGCGTCCGTGATGAGCGTCGCGCCTTCTAGGCCGTTCACCTCCCTCACCTGCTCGGCAAATGGCGAGCCTTCCGATTCGAAGAGCGGGAAGAAGATGCCGTCTGGCTCGACTGCTGCGAATGCCGCGAGGACGTCCGTCATGTCTATGTCGCCCTTCTCAATCTGGGCGGTGCCCACGATCTCGCCGCCGAGAGCGCGGAACGCATTACCAAACGCGATGGTGAGGCCCGTGGTGTACGGGTCGCCGTCGTCGATGGACACCATGCGTTGCAGGCCCAATTCACTGTATGCGAAGTCCGCGACCGCTTGCCCCTGATAGAGGTCGTTGCTGGCAGTGCGGAAATAGCCGGGGTGGTAGTCGGGACTCGCGTTGCCGGCGAGGTCAGACGTGAGCGCAGGCGATGTGTTGGACGGCGAGATCATCACCAGACCCGCCGCGCTGAGCAGCGGTGAGGCCGCCACCGCCGAGCCAGAACACAATGTGCCGACAACGCCCGGTACCCGCGGGTCCGCGATGACTTTCGCGGCGCTTGTGCGTCCGCCCTCCGGCGAACACATGGCGTCTATTGACTCGCCGAGTTCGATCTCGTGACCGTGGATGCTGCCGAAGTCTCGGATAGCTAACTCGATGCTGTATCGCAACGATGTAGCAATCGACGGCACACCGGTGTGTGCGAGCAACGAACGGATCTGCACGGCCTCGCCCTCGCCAACCTCGACTGCGCCGAGCGGCCCAGCCTCAAAGCTGCCGACCGGAATCGCTTCCGGCGCCCCGAACAGAAGCGATGAACCCGTCACGCGCGCCTTCCCTCCAACGGCCAGATCGAGCAGCACCTCATACCCGCCGTTGATCGGGATGCTCGACCACCTCCCCAGCAGGTTTCCGTCCTGCCACGCACGTGCCTGGTAGTAACCGGTCGCATTTTCACCAAGCGCCACCCGCGCCCGGCCCGCCTCATCCGTCGTGTCCGACCACGCATACTGGGCCGACCGCCCGGAGATAGATCGCGAGAACTCCACAGCCGCACCGGGCACAGGCATCCCATCTTCGCGCACCGTCACCACCACCACGGCCTGCGTCACGCCCCTGTCGACAGCCGCCTTGCTCAAGGACCGCCTAACCTGCTCGCCAGCCCCCTGACCCCCCTCTGACACCGTCACACGCTCGCTGCCACAACTCCATAACACCCCGCCGGCAAGCACCACCACAATCACACGACGAAAACTTCTCGACATAACGACCTCCTTACGTTTCCCGAGGACCTGCGGCTCGGTGGCCCCCAAGGGGAGCCTTTGACGACCTGACAGAGCGTGCACCTGTAGCGCCGAACCAGCTACCTCCACCCGTCAGTCACCTGGATCGACAGCCTCGGATCGCCCAAGCCTCGGCATCAAGGGTAGGTCCACAGGCTCAACCCGCCTTGGCAATTTTATGGCCCGCCACAGAAACGGACAAGCCATATGTCGCTTGACCGTTCTGCAAGACCGAGACGCCCGCTAACAGCCTGGTTCTGTGCAGCCCTACCTGTCCCGGCCGATCACCAGCTCACCACGCTTGAGCTTCAATCCGCCGGCGTCGTCCTTCCACCTCGCATGCGTCACGAGGTAGTTGACAACAGGGCACAAAAAAAGAGAGGAGGGCCAAAAAAAGGCTATATCCGGATCTCTCAACGAGATGAAGTGGGTGAAGGTGCCGTGGTTCCTGGCATGGGGGCGCGGTTAGCGTGTGCGGAACCTCTTCGGAATCTGCTCAGGGATGTTTATGTCTCCGACGGTAAGGAAGATCATATCGTTGAATGCGTCGAGTGTGCGGAATCCGCTGGCTCGGTTCTTGACGATTTGGACGATTCGGTTGAGGCCTTCGGCGATGGCGTTGGTAAGACGCGTGTTCACGAATGCGAGGACGCCGAAGAAGTGCTGTCGCAGGGTCCTGACGAACTTTCGCAGGGGTTCAAGTCGACTTCTGAGTGCGGACGTCGTCCAGCATTTCAGGAAGCGTTCGGCAGCCCAGGGCGCTTTGTATTCCCAGAACTGCTCGAACTCGTCCTTGAGTCTCCAGGCTCTATAGATTCGGTAGTTCGCCTTCTCCAGTGCTTCGAGTGTCCGAGTATCCCCTCCGGAGCGTGTCGCTGAGTGCCGGTAGAGGAGCCATCGGAGGCCCTTCATGGCTTTGCGCTCATCCGGGGCAGCTTTACGCCACTGGTCCTTACGGACCTCGTCAACGGCGGCATTGAGAGCCTTGACGATGTGAAAGCGATCGAGGACTAGCTTGGCATTCGGACAGTGTTCCTGGATGGCTCCGATGTAAGCTTCGCTCATGTCGCAGCAGGCCCACCCGATCTTGGATCTCCGGTAGGGACTGAGAGCCTCTGTGAAGAACCGATCGATCGTTTTACGCGCCCTGCCGCGGCCAACCCACACCACGCAGGAGCGGTCCAGATCGTAAACGAGCGTGGCGTACCTGTGACGCTTGGCGTAGGAGATCTCGTCGATCCCGATGGTTTTGAGCCCTCGGATACGATGACCTTCACGAAGCCGCGTGATGGATCGGTGACGGAGATCCGACAGCGTCGAGGCAGAGATGCGCAGTAACTCGGACGCCGCCTTCTGCGTCATGGTCTGGCAGTAGCGCAGCATGGCATACTCGAAGCGATACGTCACCCGAGAGAACCGCTCCGCCCACGGAATCTCCTCGACCACACGACCGTGGGTAGGACACCGAATCTCCCGAGGATGGTAGAGAAGCCAGACCCTCCACCCGCACACCGGAATGTCACGCCACCGACGCGGATGGGGCATTGTGCGGACGATTTTACCTCGACGGCCGCACTCCGGACAACAACAACCATTCTTATGTGGCTTTACGGCGATGACGAAACAGCTTCTCCCCTCAAACCACCAGCTGACAACACGGAACCCCTTGAATCTCAGCAGTTTCGATAGTAATCTGCTCCCGGTCATAGGTCGCACCCCCTTCGCTTTGATTGTCCTACACACACAACCAAGCGTAGGGAACGATCTATGACCTTGTCATTCTATAGTTTCACCGTTGAGAAACCCGGATAGAGCCCAAAAAAAGGCGGAGGGGGACCCGGAGAAGACACCCTCCACCTAAATACGAACGATGTCAGAAATCCGCGCGTTGGCTGTCAGGCGTGCTGACCTGATTTGTGCTTGGTAGCACGTTTCGGAATGTCCTTCAACGGCTCCGGGAGGTTCGCTCCCCGAACAATGAAGGGGGCAGTCCTGGTCGGCTATAGTTCGCCTGATCGGAAACGTGGGACACTAGGGGGTGTCCCACCTAATCGACATGAAATGAAATCTGCAGATCGACCTTCTCGAGCGCCAGATCAACGCGATGTGGAGCACCGGGGAGAGCAGCGTCAAGGCTCGGCTGCGGCCGTGAACCGGAAGTCCCCCGAGGATCGTCTCCCGATTCCAGCCCTCCTGGTCCATGTCGGACGCCCAAAGACGCTTCGATGAGACGGATGTACGACTCGACCTGCCCCCGGAGCCTCGCCGGTTACCGTGACATCGCTGCCGGAAACACTCGAACGGTCCGACGTACGGCAAGCGGCGGGCTCAGACGTTGCGTGCTACTCCACATACACACGAAGCCGGGGCTATGTGCGTCACCTGGCCTGGTGAACAAGTGTTCGAAGGGGACGCGACAGAGAGCTCCGTTGCCGTAGGTCACATCCTGCCAGATTCCCTCCAGGTCAAAAAGAGTCGATGCGCCAGGTATCGGTCCCCGGAATCCGGCTGGCACTGAAGTTGTTGATCGTGATTCCCGTCCCCGCCGTGATAAAACCAAGCCGACCTTGGCCGGTGGACAGAACCTCGAAACGATCGGAGCCGACGGTGCACGACTCCCCCGGGCTCAGCACCTGTCCCACCTCGCACGCACCGGCGGACGTAGTTGCGGCAGCTACCGTGATCCCGAAGCGGATAATGAATCTGTCGCCGTCAGCATCGGTTACTGTGTAGGCGTATTCGGCGCGCGGTTGAGGAGCCGTTGGCGTACCGCTGATCGTGCGAGTGGTCGGGCTAAATGTCAGCCCGCCCGGGAGCGCCGGCGTGACGCTGTAGGTCAGCGGCGGGTTTCCCCCGGACGCGGCCGGAAGGGTTACGTTCACTGCCTCGCCGACGGTGAACTGTTCGCCGGGGTTGGTCGTCAGCGAATGGCCCGCCGTGAAAGAGGGCGAGACATCGTCAGGTCCTACGACACCGTTGGACCCGAAGGCTCCTGCGAACATAATGAAATCAGTGAAGCCGATATCACCGCTTCCGTCGAGGTCGAAGCGGGCTTCGAATCTCCCGTCGCCCTCCCTCGCACCGAATACGAGGGCGAATTGTAAGAAGTCCGAAAAGCCGACCGTTCCGTCTCCGTTGAAGTCAGGCGTGAGCGGAGCCGGACCTGCGCCTCCGACCGTCGTTTCGAAGATCCGCAGGCTGTAGTCACCCGCATTGGAGAACGAGGATACATTGATGAGGTACGTGTCCGCTTCGAGGACCCCTCAGAATCCGGCTGTTCAAGCCTTCGTCATCGTCAAAGGCGACAAAGGTGAAGGAGCTGGCCTGTTGCGGGTCGTCAGTTGCGTGCAGCTCGAGTATGGGATCGAAGTTCTCGGAGGCCAGATCGAATCGAGACGGTCGTGGACTGGTCGAGCGTGAAGACGTAGTAATCGACGGCGCCACTCGCTGAGAGCGATCCGGTCACCGTAACGCCCAAGGATATCGGGTTGACCACAGTGGGTATTGCCTCGACCTGAAGGGTGTAGACGCCGCCGCTCCCGGAGGCGGATAATACACTGATCAGGTAACGGCGGTCAGGTTCAGGCTAATCTGAGAATTCAGCCCCAAGCCGTGGTCGTCGTTGGACGCCAGCAAATTCGTGGGGCCGGCTTCGTCGGGGTTGCCCGTGTCGAAGAGACCGAGGAAGGTGTCGAAATCGTCGGACGTGAGGTCGGTGATCAGGGTGGCGTCCGTTGTGACCGTCAGTGTGTAGAAGTCTACTCCCCCGCTGGAGAGGACGCCCGTCACAGTCTGCCCGGGGACGATTACCTCGGCAGGCTCCCCACCGGCCGCCCCTTCTGACACCATCAGTTCGTAGGCGCCCGACCCGCTCAAAAAGGCAGATGCACCGATCAGGTAGGTACCGGGGGCCAGGGTAAAAGTAATCTGAGAATCCAACGACAGACGGTGGTCGTCGTTGGAAGCCAGCAAGTTCGCCGGGCCGACTTCGGCGGGGTTGTCCGTATCGTAGAGATCGAGGAGGGTGTCAAACTCACCCGAGGTGAGGTCGATGACCAGTGTGGCGTCGGTGGCTACCGTCAGTGCGTAGAAATCTACTCCCCCGCTGGAAAGGATGCCCGTCGCAGTCTGCCCGGGAACGATCGAACCCACCACCTCTCCAATGGCAGCGGTCAAGACGGCCGTTTCACTCACCTGAAGGGTGAAAGGTCCCGAGCCAAAGAAGGCCGATACGGCGATCAGATAGGTCTCTCGACGCGAGTGTGCCGCAAATGGCCCGCCGGGCAGCCCACGCATATTTTGACGTGACTTCGGGGTCTGCGTCGATTTCTCTTGGTTCGGCCCCCGTGATCCTCCTGAGCACGCGGCCACTGAAACGGCTCGACCGTACGACCCTGTGCTTTCCCTTTGGCGAGCACGCCAGGCGAGCGAGCTGTCCGTCGGGCTTCGTCCTTCTCCAAGGGAGTGTTTATGTTATGAATTCGGTAGAAATTCTCGGCTTGTTTGCGTGGCTCGAAGAGAACGACCAGTCGTTGGATCTCGGTCTTATTCGAGACGTTCTTCAGCAAAATCAAGAACCTGTTGACTCCAGTCATCAAAAAGCAATCAGAGATTACACGGCCAGGAGTGTGGGGATACGAACTACTCTCGACCCGGATGATGACAGGAACACCTTGAATCTGATCTGGGGGACGAAGCTCGTCGACGACGAAGATCTCGATGATTACTTCACTCGCCGAACTCTGGCGGATATTCCTTGCTTTGTTCAAAGGGTCAGGAAGCTTGCGACGATCGAGAGGATCGACGTCCCGCCCAGCGAACGAATTGCGAAATACTTTAGTCAAGCGAGCGGTTGCTTTATTCACGGATTTCACGCCGCAGTCGTGGTCCTGTCGAGAGCAGTTCTGGAGTTTGGCCTTGAGGAAAGGCTGGCACAAAAGGACCTTCTGGGGAGCACGAAGCGAGACGAGGGCTATCTGAAAGACCTGATCAACTGGTCCGGTAATTGTGGGATCCTGCCGCGAAATCTTGTGGCTCCAGCACATGAAGTCAGGAAAAGAGGAAACGGTGCCATACACGGAGCTGCCTCTACAGAGAAGGAGGCAGAAGAAACCATCGGGCTGACCGTCAAGATTCTCACAGCACTATACGCTGAGGCATAGCGGCTGGACTAATGCCGAATTTGAACGCTGGACAAGTCAGACACGTTCGGCGGCGTCGGCCCGGCGGCCCCTTGCGGGCAAGCAGTCGTTGGCTGGCCGAATCGTGACCGGTCTCGAATACCGTCTTGGCGCACGGTGGGACGGCAAGCTAGGCATTGCCCCGGACCTTCGTCCGGACAGCGGCAAGACCGGACCCGGCCCGGTGGTCTTCGTCGGCTGGCGCGAGGTCCTGAACTTGGTGGGCAATTGGTGGGACCCGAACGACCCGACGGCGGACGATGCCGCGCGGAAGCGGTTCGACCGGGCGGTCGAAACCCTGAAGGGGTACTTCGTTTCCCCGGCGCCGGGCCATGAGGCGGCCGCGGGCGATACGGTCGAGATTGTGGCGCGTGTCCGTGGCAGTCGAGCCCATCGGGCCGGACTCCAGGTTCGGGCGTCGGCCCGGTTCGTCGAGGCGGCCTGGCTGGCCATCAGAAAGATGGGCAAGGATTCGGCCCCGTGGCGCTGACCGACTACACGGGGAAGCCCAAGACGAGTTCACGCGATTAAACGTTCCCCCACCTCTCTAAGATTTTGGCCTGCCTCCCTTTCGCATCATGGCGCGGGTGGGACTCCCATACCCCCTCCTTGACCGCCTTCGGTGCGAACAGTGCGACACGCTTGCCTTCGTGAAGGATGAGCTGCTCGATCAGCATCAAACCGACGAAGGTCTTGCCGAGACCCACGCCGTCGCAGAGGGAATCCAGGATTTCGCGGCCGGGGCGATCGAGGATAAGAAAAGACAACGGTCTGAGGATGCGCCCGCCGACGCTGCGCCTACGCCCGCCACCGAGGATGCGCCCACCACCGCAGAGGGGGAAACCGATGAAGGAACACGCCAAGAAGGAGGACCTGGACAGCTTCGGGTTGATGGCGATCGATCACTGGAAGGAGTATCTGCCACGGAAGTTCAAGGCCCTGAAGGAGGCGGGGACACTGATTCAGAGCGCCTACGAGGCCCAGGAGAGGACGAAGGATCTGGGGGTGCATCTGCACGAGCAGGGGATGCGGATGCACAACGGGATTCGGATGCACGAGGCCAAGGAACTGGCTCTGGCCGAGTGGATATTGCTCCCGGCCGAGGAGTAAAGGGCGAGAACTTCACGGCTCCTTCCGGCTTTGAGGCCGAGATCGAAAAGGGCGGTCAGAAAACCAAGTATCGCAAGAACGTGGCCGCCATTTCACTCCTGAAGGTGCTGGAAGCTGAAAATCGCGTAGCTACTCTTTAGGCGTTAGCAGGAAGGCGGGGCGATGTTTCATCGGAGCGTTACGCCATGCAGGTTGTCCGGTGCGCGTGACTGTCCGCCAGTCGCTTTGCCGCCGTATGCAGTGGGGTGAGGCCGTCTTTGGCCATCGTTCCTTCCCGCCAGTTCGGATTGCCCGAGGTCTTGGGGGGGTCCGGCAAGATCGATCCCCCTCTTGAGTAGGTTTCTCGGCACGGGCTTCTCAAGCAGATCGGGGTACTCGCCGAGCACTTTCTGTAGCCAGCCTCGAGCGCTCTCCACCATCCCCTCAACGTCAGCCGCCGTCTCATCTTTCCATGTCCCGGCTCTACGACCGGACTCCTGTCCGAGAGGCATCGTGTCCGGTGCCCCCCGACTCCACAGAGGCGCGTTGACGGCTTGCCGGCCCCCCCCCAAGCCGATCGGCGCTCCTGAGCGCCCTCAAGACCCTTCCCGGAGGGCCAGGGATGGCCACAGCACGATCACGGGCCAATAGATGCCCACGCGCGAACCGAAGACGGCAATCACCCCGCGGGCCAGCATCCAGTCTTTAGCGCTCCGGGTCAACTGATCGATCAGGCAGCACTGCTACCCCCAGAAAAGGCGGGCGAGGATTCGGCCCCGTGGCGCTGACCGACTGCTCCGGCCCAGAGAGCGCGAGAGAACTTCACTGCTTTGAGGGTGTCGAGGATGTCCGCGTTTGACCAAAGAATGTTGAGTCGAGCAGGTGATGACGCGCGGTAGGCCCCCCGGTCGAAACCGCGACCGGGGGGCCTGAAAAGCTTTTTGAATGTGGTGTCAGGAGGTAGGGATGTTTTCGGAATTCGAGGTGGCCAAGGATCAGCCCGTTTGGAATGATTGGAACCATTTTATAGAGTGACGCCGCATTCTTTGGCCATTCTTTTCGTGTCCTGGGATGCCCGCAACTTCAAGCCTGCCACACAGATGCGTCGCACTCGATGTGTTTGTCGGTGAGCGTCATAGAGGCGTTCCAGAGCGTTCCAAATTCCGGGCTTTTCCGATGCCCGAATATAGGGCCTTTGCCACCAGGGGAGAAGGAAACAGCCCCCTTTAGCCCCCTTGGAATCAATTTAATGGGGAATCGAAATTACCGGACGACGATCGATGCCCGAAAGGCGCTACGGGACTGCGTTTTTCTGCTTTTTGACGCTGGACGGGATCTAGATCGTCCCTCAAAGAGTCGCGTTCCAACCCGATGCCCGAAAGACAGGACTTTTGCCAGACGGGGACAGGGAAACAGCCCTTTGAACCGATTAATGGCCGGCCGAAATTAGAAAACTACCAGAGGATCTACATTGTGGGAGTTACGAGAGGCGGCTTGCCGGACCCACCAGCCCACCCAACCGGCCTACGAAATCCCCGCCCTCTATCGCATTGTCGTCCACCTTATCTCTCTTGAGCGACCGCTAGGAGGTCTAGGCGACTGAGTAGTCCCACCGTGATCGTCGCTTGGAGTCCCAGAACACGAAGGCGCTTAGCAGCTCCTGGGCAGGTTCAGAATGCAGTAAAGTCTTTGTACGCAATCCGCCTCAGCCTTCGACCCGCAGGGCACAAAGTAGCATGTGTCGTCCAGAGCACTGTCCTTGAGCCACAGGAGGATGCCAACCTGGATGACCAGATGACGCTGCATGGTTTCTGAGCGATGCGCGCATACGATTCGGGACGAGGAGTTGGCCGGCTTCATCGAGCACCAATTGACCCAAGCGGTCCAGCGAGTCCGAGGCCGGCCCGCGACCACTCCGTTCGTCTCCGTCCTTCCGCTTCGCCGCCGCATCCCGTGTTGCCGTGGCCTTGCTCACGGCGTCGCCACCGTTGAGCGCCAGCAACTCGCGGCGGCCACCGCGGCACCGAGGCGTCAACGCACCGGCACCACGTCGGGAACCGGGCGAGCGGTCCATCCGCGATGCGGCTAAACTAACGGCCCCATCCGTACCCGAGCCGCACGTAATAGTAGGCGCCGTTGAAGCCCCACGGCGTGTACTCGCTGTATTTCTCGCCGACCGACATCGCGCGCGCGCTCTCGTCCGGGTAGGCGTTGAACACGTTCTGGCCACCGATGGTCAAGTTCGCTCCGGCGCCGAGCGCGATGCTCGCCTCCAGGTCGACAAACGGTCGGCCGTCGAAGAAGCCCTGATCAATTCCGCCGGACGGCAGGAACGACTCGGCAAAGCCGCTGTCGTAGTCGTACCAGCCGCCGAAGTAGTTCAGCCGGCCGACAACGCTCACCCGTGCGATCTGCTGGGTCACACCGATGTTCCAGCGGGTCCGCGGCAGCGCGTAGGCGTACTCGGTCAGACGCCGGTCGTTCAGCAGCCCCATCTCGTTGTCGGTCACATCGGTGTCGGTGTAGTTGAAGACGGCGCTGATGGTCGTGTTGCCGCGTAGCGCGAGCGGCGTGAAGGTCGACACCAGATCGATCCCCTGCGACGCGGTGGAGAACGCATTCGTGAAGAACCGGAACCGCCGCAGGTCGCGGGCGGCCGTCACTCCCGACGCCAGCAGACCATTGATCTCGTCTGCCGTAAGCGTGAAGTTGCTCGTGATTCCGATGCGGTCGGACACGTTGATCCGGAAATAGTCGGCCGTGAAGCTGAACTGGTCGGTGCCGAAGACGACGCCGACGGCGTAGTTGATCGATTTCTCCGGGGCAAGCGGGACGCCGCCGCGCAGCGCCGCCAGCGGCGAGGTCGACGGGATGGTGCCGTTGTTGACCAGATCGCCGAGCGCGGGGTCGAAGATGGTCGAGATGTTGAATCCGTTCTGCTGGCCCGGCGTCGGGGCGCGGAACCCGCTGCTCGCGCTGGCGCGCAAAAAGAGGAAGCGGGCGGCGAGCTTGCCATTCACCGTCGTGCCGAAATCCTCGAAGCGCTCGATGCGAACGGCTGACCCGAGCGTCCATTCTCCCTCGGTGCCGGCCAGCTCGAGATCGCCGTAGGCCGCGACGTTGCCGCGGCTCCAGGTCCCCGCAGCCATCGGCCCGTAGCCGAAGAACCCGTTGGACCCGGCCGAGAAGCCCTGTCCCCGGCCGTAGGGGCCGACCGTCCACGACTCCGGATCGCCGGCCTGGGTCTCGTACTGCTCGTTCCGCCATTCCGCGCCGGCTGCGATGTTGATCATCTCGGTGGCGGCAAAGGAGAAGTCGGCGTTGAGGCCGACAGCCCGCTGCCGGTTGCTGCCGAGATTGAACGCGGTCGGCGTATCGGGGCCGAGCGAGGCGTTGACCGTATTCCTGATGAAGAGGTCGGTCTCGTGGGCGCCGAAAGAGGCGCTCACGTCCCAGTTGAAGCCGCCGGCGGTGAAGCCGCGGACCCCGCCCACCACCGACATGTCCTGCGCTTTGCCCCCGAAGCTCGGCGTGAAGCCGCCCGGGAACAGCTCCCGGAACGAGAAGCAGTTCGGGTCGTCGAACACCTGCTGCAGGGCAACCGGGTCGGCCACGTTGTTGGTAATGGCCACCGTCGGGCAGTTCGCCGAGCCCGTCCCGTTCGCCGCCAGCACGTCGCCGATCAGCAGCGTCTTACCCCTGTCGGCGCTGAACACACTGCCGCGGGTGTTCGGGTTACGGAAGAAGAAGCCGCCGGTCACCTTCTTGCTGGCATAGTTGGTGTGGGCGTAGACCTGCACGCTGGCGTCGGAGGTATAGCCGAAATTCCCGAAGAGCTTGAGGTCGTCCTCAATCTCCGGCGAGCCCCAGACCTGCGGCGTGTCGGACCACACGTCAGCGTTGCCGGCGGCGATGAGGGCGATCGCGTCGTTGCGCGGCGCACTCCGGTTGGTGGGGTTCGCGCCGCCGTACTCCAGGCTGAGGTTGGCGAAGCCGCTGGCGCCGAGCGGCAGACCGACGTTGGCGGCCACATTCATCGCCTCGCCGTCGCCGTCGCGGTACCTACCGGTCCCGTACTCGAAAGCGCCGCCGGAGGCCGCATCCTTGAGCTGGAAGTTCAGCACGCCGGCGATCGCGTCCGAGCCGTACTGCGCGGCCGCCCCGTCCCGCAGCACTTCGACCTGCCGCAGCGCGATGGCCGGGATGGCCGAGATGTCGGGTCCCTGCGAGCCGAAAGCCACCCCGTTGCCGCCGTGCCAGTCGATGATCGACGAGCGGTGGCGGCGCTTGCCGTTGATCAGAACCAGCGTGTGGTCGGGAGCCAGGTTGCGCAGCATCGCCGGCCGGACGACCGTCGAAGCATCGCTGATCGGCTGGGCGTTGACGTTGAAGGACGGGACAACCGTCCGGAGTTGATCCTGCAGGTTGACGGTCCCCTGCCTGGCGATGTCCGAAACCGGGATCACGTCCACCGGGACCATCGACTCGGTCACGGTGCGGGGGCGGGTGCGGCTTCCCACCACAATCAACTCGTCGAGCGCGAAGACCTCCACCTCGAGCTGGATGTCCAGATTGAGGGTCTGGCCCGCTGCAACCGTCACCTCCTGGGTGTGAAGACCGAAGCCGAGGAGGCGGATCTCCAGCGTGTGTGTGCCCGCGGCCACGCCGGAAATCGAGAAGGCGCCGGTTGCCGCCGTGTAGTCCACCAGTCCCAGCGCGGGAATATCGACCCAGGCGTTGACGAGTCCCTGTCCGCTTTCGACATCGCGAACGTTTCCTTCAATCGTGCCTTGGCCGAAGGCGGCAGTAGGAACGACCAACAGTAAGATGGTCATGAGCGCTCTTCTCATCGCATGATCCCCTGGAAGCTTTGGACGTGGCAAGCAGTTCGATCAGCTTGCCCTCTGAAGTTTATCGTAGAACCGGAATTCCCAGATCTGAAAGGAAAACGGGGGTTCGAGGATAG
This sequence comes from Candidatus Latescibacterota bacterium, assembly GCA_965198115.1. Taxonomy (GTDB): domain Bacteria; phylum Latescibacterota; class UBA2968; order UBA2968; family UBA2968; genus UBA6620. The sequence continues at coordinate 7,502,899 of OZ240241.1, forward strand.
TTTCTCGTCGACTGAGCGGGCTACGCGCGACGGAATCCGTTCCCGTTGCCCCCGTTGCCATCGATCCTCCTGATCTTACCGGTCAGCGTCTGGAGACCCTCGAAACCGTGAACCTAACGCTGGGCACTCGGTTTGAAGTACACTCCGAGCCTCCCATGACAGCCCTGCGGGACGCTGGCCAGGACGTGGAAAGACGACGATTTTTAGGCTTGGGTCGAGTGGCCTCACGTACTCGGTCGACGAGCTCAAGAGGCGTCTCCGTCCCATCGAACCTCGAAAATATACACAGCGCCGACCCGACGCACGGAAAGCACCCGACGCTTGCGATCGGGGGACGTTGAAGTCCAGCGGTGAAGCAGAATCCCGCGACGATCCCGGGCTATTCGCGTTGTCTCCGAAGACAGCTGCACGTGACAGATTCTAAGCTATGAGCAAGAAATCATTTCAGAGCGTTCCGAAACCAAAAATGCTTACCGATGACGCCCTGGAGTCCTTTGAAAAAGCGGGTCCAGGCCATGGCCTGGCCCTTGAAGAACCTCCCCGCAAGATTGTCAAGCAGGAGAAAACCACTGAGCCGACAAAACGGCTCAGCGTAGATGTTCCGGTCTCCGTCCATCGGCGTTTCGAGACAGCGTTGCTTCCCGACCTTTATCTCCACGGTCTCTCCCAGGGCGACTTCGAGTTGTCTTTGCGTGATATGGGCATCTGGGCGGCCGTTGATCAGGTCTGGCCAGAGAGCCGGCAACAACGGTGCTGGAACCACAAGATCCTCAACGTGCTCGACAAGGTCGCCAAGCGTGCACAGGCTGAAGCCCGCGCACTGCTCGTCCAGATCCCCTATGCCGGCACGAAAAAGGAGGCCGAGAAGCTCCGGAAACGCTTTGCCGCACGGTATCGCTCACAGTTCCCTGCCGCCGTGGAGACGCTCGAAAGAGACTGGGATCGGATGGTCACGTTCTACGACTTCCCGAAGGAACACTGGAAACACCTGAGAACCACGAACGTCGTCGAGAGCCCCTTTGCTTCCGTTCGGCTTCGCACAAACGCCGCCAGGCGATTCAAGAAAGTCAGGAACGCCACGACTCTCATCTGGCGTACGCTCAAGGTCGCAGAGAGCCGATTCAGGAAACTCACCGCGCCACACTTGCTACAACAAGTCTACGATCAGAAACACTCAACCGGACCGCAGGTCGAAGCCGGGAAGATGGCCGCCTGATTTCTTTTACACACCTATTGACCTGAACTCTACTTCCGAACCCAAACAACGTCATACTTGCACTCCCATACCGTGTGACGTAGACTCCTTACGTTGTTCATTAGAGAGCCTTCCTTCCGTGTGCTTTGAGCGGTCCACGGCAAGGGAGGCTCTTACATATTTCTGGAACTGTCAAACTCTGGGAGTCTCCCCGGCAGAGCCGGGGGCTTACCAAGGTTTAGTTAACGCGCCCTGCCCGCCGTGCTTGCGCGCAGGACCTTCCAGGTGCTGTAGCACATGGCGATCAGCACTAGCGCGAAAGGGAGGGCGGTGGCGAGGATGGCCGCCTGCGCAGCCACGAGGCCGCCTCCGAGCAGCAGCGCGATAGCGACGACCCCCTCGAAGGCGCACCAGAACACGCGCTGGGCGACCGGCGCCTCCAGCTTGCCGCCGGCGGTGATGGTGTCGATGACCAGCGATCCGGAGTCGGAGGAAGTGACGAAGAACACCACCACCAGCACGATGCCGATGAACGACGTGACGCTCGCAAGCGGCAGCGTTTCCAAAAGCGCGAACAGCGCGATCTCCGGCTGCTGCGCCTGCACCGCGGCGATCACGTCGGGATAACCGCTGTCGACATACTGCGACACCGCGGTCCCGCCGAAGGCGTTCATCCAGAACGCGATAAACAGCGTCGGGATAACCAGCATGGAGGCGATCAGTTCGCGTACCGTCCGGCCGCGCGAGACTCGAGCGACGAACAGGCCGACGAAGGGGGACCACGAGATCCACCAGGCCCAGAAGAAGGTCGTCCAGCCGTGCATGAAGTCGAAGTCCTCGCGGGCCACCCAGTTGCTGAGCGGTCCGATCTCCGCGAGATACTGGCCGAGGCTGGTCACGGTGCCGATGACGACATGGAGCGTCGGCCCAACCGCCAGCACGAACGCCAGCAGCAGCAGGGCGAGCAGCAGGTTGGCTTCGCTCAGCCGCTTGATCCCCTTGTCCATCCCGCTGACAACCGACGCCAGCGCCATGCCGGTGATGCCGACGATCAGCAGCACTTGGGTGGTGTCGGTCGCCGGCACGCCCCACAGGAGGGCCAGCCCCGCCGTTACCTGTTTGGCACCCAGACCGAGCGACGTAGCCAGCCCGAAGAGCGTGGCGAAGACGGCGAGAGTGTCGATGCCGTGGCCGAACCGGCCCCACACCGCCTCCCCCATGAGCGGATAGAACGCCGACCGCAGCGTCATCGGCAGGCCGAGGTTGTACGACGCGAAGGCGATCGACAGCGCCACCAACGCGTAAATGGCCCACCCATGGATTCCCCAGTGGTAGATGGTGCTGGCCATGGCGAGGCGCGCCGCCGCCGGGTCGTCCGCATCAAGACCGAGCGGCGGTTGCAGGAAATGCTCCACCGGCTCCGACACCCCGAAGAACATCAGACCGATACCCATCCCGGCGGCGAACAGCATGGCGAACCAGGTCGGTCTGGAGTAGTCCGGCCGGGCACCCGCGCCGCCCAGGCGCACGCTGCCAAGCGGCGACGCCACCAGCAGCAGGCAGAAGAGCAGGATGAAGTTGCCCGTGCCCATGAGCACCCAGTCGAAGGTTGACATGAGCCACGCGCGCAACGCCACGAAGGCGGCCGCCGCCTCGGCCTGGAACGCCAGCACTCCGGCGGCGAACGCGATGATGCTGAGGCTGGAGACGATGAAGACCGGATTGTGCATGTCTAGGCCGAGGAGCCGGACGTTATCCTGACCCAGCTTGTAGTCGGTCTTCGACATCGTAGCCATATAGTTTCGTCAGCGTTGCTTCAGAACAGACCAGCGACAAGCCTGACTTAGTGTTGCAATGTGGGCACTTAGTGGTGAAGTGTTTGTCGGAGAGAACCTGCAGATCGTTGGCGCTGTTTAATACTAAGAGTCATCGGATTTTCGCTCTCCCGTTGTAGCCTTTAAGTGTAGGACAAACCGCACATACACGTAGCCTCTCACGGTAACCGGGCAAGTTTCATGCCCTACTCGCCCACTGGGGGTACGCGCGCCAATCGGGCTCACTTGGGAGCCATAGCGGGATGGCATCTGTGGACTAGGTCGCGCTGACCAATTCCGTGGCCCCGGAAATTGTGGGGGATATCCCCAACCTATTCTTTTTCAAAGCCCTGGCTCGTGAACTTCAGTGTCCGGCTGTTCTCCGTGACCGTGCGAACGACGTGATCAGGGGCTCCGGACGGAACCTCGGCTTCTATCTCGAGGGTCACCGTGACCTTAGCTCCTACCAAGCCGGAAAGATGCGCGATCACCTCGTCCGCGATCCGGCTCGTGTCGCGGCCTACCCTCGCGGAATCAAGCGTAGCAGTCCCATGAAACCGCGTAGGTTGCGGCGGAGGTGAGCCCGGCGGAACCTCCCCGGGACCCGATCCTCCTTCGTCCTGCCGATGCCAAGACCCGCTGCGATCTCATCCGCCAAATCATCGCGCATCGGACTCCTTGGGCGGCTGCCGACGAACTCGATTTGCTTGAATTCCCAGTGGCTGTCCTCACCAAGGCTGAGTTGGCGTCTGATTTCTCCTTCGCTGTAGGTCATCGGTCGCCTCCAAACCCAAGTGCCTCCAAATTGACCTTGGTGGCGGTCTAGCCTCCTGCCTTGGGCCTGCTGCTCCCTCAACTGAGAGACGAGCCGTTTCATCTTGTCCTCAAACGGCTCCCCGTCGTCCTCCCGGGCTTCCGCACCGACGTAGCTAGCGACCGGGGGTGAGCACATGGCCGTGCTTGCTCACTTTGTGGTTTTCTCATATTTAGCCATACCCACCGCCATCGCTCTGCCAGCGCCCACGCCGGGCAACGGCTGAAAACCATCACGGGAAGGGGGCGTCCTTGTGGTCCGTCAGAAGGAGACGGTCACGGTCATGGATATCGTCCGGGGCGCGCCCAGCCAGGCAGCGTTCTCGGTGATCGCGGACAGATAGGGGCTGTCGAGTACGTTGTTCGCCACGATCGAGAACTCCGTCGCCCGGAACAGATCGCTCAACGCTTCGCCGCTGAAGCTGACGTAGGCGTCTACCACCCAGTAGGCGTCGGTGTACCAGTCCGCCGTCAGACTGACGCGGCGCGATGCCGTGTATTTCGCAGACAGCCCGCCACCCAGGGGTCCGGTGCGGTCGAGGGACACGACCCACAGCCGAGGCGGCACGCCCGTAACGTCGGTACCCGGGACAATGCCCTGGCTGGCGTCAACGAGCGGATCGTCGGTCCCGACGTATTTAGAGTCGTTGAGCGTGAGAGCGGTGTAGAGCGATGTCCGACCCGGCATCGCTACCGTGGCGGCCAACTCGACACCACTCGTTTCGATGCCGCCCGCATTGAAGTAGGCCCCTCCTCCGGGGATGAGGTAGTTGGGTCCTGCGGGCGTCTGCGGGCCAAGGTAGAAGATCCGGTTGTCAAAATCGATGGAATATAGGGTGGCGCTCAAGGTGAGCCGCTCGCCGGAGTATTGAACCCCGACATCGATGTTCGACGCGGTCTCGGGCTCGAGAAGGTCCAAACTGGCTCCCGGGACCTCGAGCAACGTGCTGCTGATCGCCCTGAAGTTCTCGGCGTAGCCCGCGAACAGGTCGAGGCCCTCGACCGGCGTCTCGTAGGTGACGCCGCCGGAGAAGAGCAGCTCCGAATCGGAATCGACACCAAGGTCCCGATCAATGCCGAACTGGTCCTCGCGCGACACGGAGACAAGGTACTGCTTGACGCCGCCGACCAATTCGAACGGGCCGAAGTACAGCGTCTTCTCCACATACCACTTGAACACGTCCTGCGGAAAGTCCCACTCGTACTGGTGCCAATAGGCCTGCTCGTCCCACTTGAAGTTGAGCGCAGGGTCCAGCATCCGGTGCCAGTCCCGGCCGAGGTCGCGCCGCGAGTCCTCGTACCAGATGCCCGCGCGCAGTGCGCTGCCCCCTCCCCCGCCGAACGGAACGAACCACTCTGCGTCGATGTTCGCGCCGAGGCGATTCTTGCCGTAGTGGCTGTGGCGGTACGACTGTACCGCGGTCGCCCCCGGGTGGCATGCCGGGTCGACCTCCGGGCCGCCCGACCCATAGTAGTTGAAGATGTAGGACGACGTGCATCCCGGCACGGGTCCAACGGCGACGCCGTTGCTGTCCACGAAGCCGATTACTCCGAGCTGGCCGCCGCCCCGCACCGGCGCACGGCCCGCCAGCTCCGACTCCGGTCCATCCCCGTCGTCCGCCACGTCCACGATGTAGGGAGGCAACCAGTCGCCGCGCCCCGAGTTGCGATGGTGGTATGCGCCCGCGCTCAGGGAGACCGACTCGCTGACGGACCAGTCGGCCTTGAGGTAGGCGAACGTGTTCTTGCGCCGCGTCTGCCAGCCGGGCCGGTAGAACTGGTTCAGGTAGGGCACGCCGGGCCAGTGGCCGACCAGCCGGTCCCAGCGCGGATCGGCCCTGAAGTCGGCCTCGCCGTAGAGCCTTTGGTAGACATCCTCGTGGATGTCGTCGTGCGAGATGTAGCCGGTGAGATCGAGAGGTCCGTGCGAAGACACGATCTTGGCGGCGAGGTGCTCCCGCTCGTTCCTTGCGGAGCCCTCCATCCAGTCGGTCGCCTCCTGCCGGACCGCGGCGACCCAGGCCCGCGTCGTGCCGCCGAACAACGATCCGGTCTCGACACGCGCGGCGAACCGCTGGCCCTCGTTCTCGCCGATCGTGACGGACGCCGTGTGGCTCTGCTCGACCGCCGGGTCGGCCGTCAAGAAATTGAGCGTGCCGCCCAGCGCCTCGACCGACCGGGAGGCGATGTCGGCGGTCCCCTGCGACACCTCGACCCCACCGAGGTTCATCGGGTCGACGAACCGGTTCGCCTTCGCGCCGCTCCAGTAGTCCGACGTGCCATTGGGGAATCCGTCGATGGTGGTACCGATCTGTGCATCGTTGATGGTCGACTGGAACCCGCGCATGACGACGTTGCTCGACCAGTCGTCAAAGGCGTACGCGTCCCCCTCTTGGACGGACACGCCGGGAAGGTTGTCGATCACCGACGTCACAGCGGTGATGTTCGACTGCTGCCTGATCATCGGCTCCGCGACGAAATTGCGCGCGAAGACCGTGGACTCCTCCGCCACCACGCTGATTGGATCGAGCAGGGAAGCGGGCTCCAGAACGATCGGGATCGTTTCGACTGCACCCGCGCGGACGGTGACCCAAAACTCCCAGGGCGCATAGCCGAACAGGGTGGCGGTCACGAGGTGGTCGCCGGCCGCGAGACCGGTGAATTCGTATGTGCCGTCGGCTTCCGTGACGACTTCCGCGTCCACGCCGGAACCGGTCGCCGTCACCAGGACACCGGGCAAGGCGTTGCCGAACACGTCCACGACCGTGCCCCTGATGGTTCCCGTCGACTGGGCGGTCGCCGGCGGTGCGGCTAGCAGTAACAGCAGCGCGGCGCGGCCACAGACAGCAGCGATGAGGCAAAGGCCCCTTGACGAAATAGGCATGGAGACGACTCTCCCCTCGGTTGTAGGATCCCTGGAATACCGCCGCCGATTGGCTCATTCATTCGCTGATGCTCATCGTGGGCACGGCTAGGGCAGGTGCATTTAGATATGCAGGGAAGGCCTTCCCTCGATAGACCTCTCTCATCTTCTGGCGTATCGTGTCATGTGCCAACCCTCCCACATTCGGGTTAAACAGAGGTGGCTTCCCACCTAGTCCCGGTACCACATCGACCCGCTTCTCTGCCGGTACGGTTTCGATCGATTGCCGCAGATCACCTGGGCCGGGCTTAGGACCCCACCGGCCTCGGGGAGAGCATGTAGTTAAAAGATTCATATGTAGTAAAAAATGGGAATTACATATCAAAGTTACCAACCGCGACCGGGGAAAGGGAATCCAGCGGTTTAAGGGTCAAACATTGACTTGACTTTGTATACCTTGATGGTATACAATTTCTCCCGGCAAGCCAATTGTTGCTATTTATAAGCAGTCAAGGGCGAACTCTTAGCGGAGGAAGGGACCACAAATGGACTGGAGAAATCCGTCGGTTGTTTACGCCATTGTCTGCCTTTGCTGCCATAAAATTAGAGGGGGGATCACATGGTAGATCGCATACTGGCCTACCGTCCTCATGTGCGTCAGGCCGCAGCACGAAATGTCGGCCCGTTTGTTGATGTAATCGACGCCGTACTCGAACTCGGTGCGTACGAAAAGCTGTGGTCCGCACATAACGCGACTTTTAAGTCTATTGCTGAAATATTTGCGAAGCATCCTAATTCTCGTTCGTCCGATTTCGTAGAAGAAAAATGAAGCACGCAAAATCGGCCAACGTGTTGTAGCTAAGTTGCGCCAGCGAGGAGTTCAGGTCAATAGGTGTGTAAAAGAAATCAGGCGGCCATCTTCCCGGCTTCGACCTGCGGTCCGGTTGAGTGTTTCTGATCGTAGACTTGTTGTAGCAAGTGTGGCGCGGTGAGTTTCCTGAATCGGCTCTCTGCGACCTTGAGCGTACGCCAGATGAGAGCCGTGGCGTTCCTGACTTTCTTGAATCGCCTGGCGGCGTTTGTGCGAAGCCGAACGGAAGCAAAGGGGCTCTCGACGACGTTCGTGGTTCTCAGGTGTTTCCAGTGTTCCTTCGGGAAGTCGTAGAACGTGACCATCCGATCCCAGTCTCTTTCGAGCGTCTCCACGGCGGCAGGGAACTGTGAGCGATACCGTGCGGCAAAGCGTTTCCGGAGCTTCTCGGCCTCCTTTTTCGTGCCGGCATAGGGGATCTGGACGAGCAGTGCGCGGGCTTCAGCCTGTGCACGCTTGGCGACCTTGTCGAGCACGTTGAGGATCTTGTGGTTCCAGCACCGTTGTTGCCGGCTCTCTGGCCAGACCTGATCAACGGCCGCCCAGATGCCCATATTCCCGTCCGCGGCGATCAGGACAGGATGTTCGAGCCCGCGATCCCGGAGATCCCGTAGCACCGTGAGCCAGGATTCTGTAGACTCTCGATAACCGGGTTCTATCGCCAGGATCTCCTTGCTGCCGTCGCTCATCGCGCCGATCACGACCAGCAGACACGCCTTCTCGCGCTCGAGCCCGGCTTTGACGTAGATGCCATCAGCCCAGGCGTAGACCAGTTCGCGATTATCCAGACGCCTTTCTTTCCAGTCCTGGAAGTCGACCTCCCACTTCCCTCGAAGACGAGCGATCGAGGTCGGCGAAAGCGGCGCGCCATCACCGAGCAGCGCACGCAAAGACAACTCGAAGTCGCCCTGGGAGAGACCGTGGAGATAAAGGTCGGGAAGCAGATCTCCAATGGCCCTGGTTCTCCGGGCGAACAGGGGGAGGATGCGGCTTTCAAACCGCTCTTCCAGACCACGAACCCGGGGACGCCGGACCTTGATCGTTCCGCAGCTCGTCGAGAGACGCCGGGGCTTGCCGTAGCCGTTCCTGTAGCCCGTGGAGCTATCGACCTCGGCTCGGCGCTCATACCACGACCGGCCCAAGAACGCGGTCGCCTCCTCCTCCAGAATGGACTGGAACCGGCCCTGGATCTCTTCACGGATCCAATCGTCAACCGTCTCCCACGTCGGCATGGACTTCAATGGGGCTCTATGCGTATGTTCCTTCACGGCGATCCTCCTTCCCAACCGGGCCTCTCACCCGGTTTTGTGTGAATCAACTATCTCACGGGAAGGGTAGGGTCGCCCTTTCTCTTTTTCCACACCTTTTGATTATAGCTCCCAGCGAGTTCGCGGCTGGTTCAATATTCGCTTACGCGGTGATTTCGAATATCCAAAATGCTTACTAGGTGTTACGGCTTACGATAAATTCCCGCCCAGATTACGCTATTCGCATTCTCACGCACCAAGAACTGACGACCGGAGATAAGGGAGGATGAACTCTCTGGGCGTTCCGATGTAAGACCGCGCCCTTTTCATTTTCCCACACGCGCGAGAAATAGGCTCTCGAACCGCGAAAATAGCGCGTTTCGACCGATTGGGCTCAAGACGTGGCCAGGCCAGGTCCCAGCGGGCATAGGGGGGGTGGAAACGGTCAGCTCTCTTTTGGACACCGGTTGAGACTCCACTCTTTCACTAATCCGTCCTAATTTTAGTTCCGGAGGGCGCATCGCGGCCGTTGTCGACGAAAGGGGGTTTTTCAGGTGTCGGAAACACTTAAACCAGTGCAAAAACAAGAGCTTGCGTCTGTCGACAAGGCGGCTTTGAAGGTGCTTCCCGAAAATGGCGAAGCGGGGTAGAAAATCGGCCGTCTCCCTGGCGGTGCTGCCGGTCGTGGACCCGTCGGAGGTCGAGAGCGTTTCGCGTCCCGATCCCCCGGAATGTGCCAAACGCGTTCGCGTAAAGAAAGGGACATCAGGCGTAGGTCCGACAACCGCTTTTGGCAGTTGCGCCTTGTAAGTACTCCTATGGCACTATGTCGCATGGCCGCCAGATCTTAGGCGACCCTCATTAGGGAACGGTCTCCACTGTTAACCGTATTGAAACGATTCTGCCTATTTTGCGAATAGCTTAAGCCGGGCGGAGAATTATCGCAAGGCGTCACAGCATAGGGGATCTGGACGAGCAGTGCGCGGGCTTCAGCCTGTGCACGCTTGGCGACCTTGTCGAGCACGTTGAGGATCTTGTGGTTCCAGCACCGTTGTTGCCGGCTCTCTGGCCAGACCTGATCAACGGCCGCCCAGATGCCCATATTCCCGTCCGCGGCGATCAGGACAGGATGTTCGAGCCCGCGATCCCGGAGATCCCGGAGCACCGTGAGCCAGGATTCTGTAGACTCTCGATAACCGGGTTCTATCGGCAGGATCTCCTTGCTGCCGTCGCTCATCGCGCCGATCACGACCAGCAGACACGCCTTCTCGCGCTCGAGCCCGGCTTTGACGTAGATGCCATCAGCCCAGGCGTAGACCAGTTCGCGATTATCCAGACGCCTTTCTTTCCAGTCCTGGAAGTCGACCTCCCACTTCCCTCGAAGACGAGCGATCGAGGTCGGCGAAAGCGGCGCGCCATCACCGAGCAGCGCACGCAAAGACAACTCGAAGTCGCCCTGGGAGAGACCGTGGAGATAAAGGTCGGGAAGCAGATCTCCAATGGCCCTGGTTCTCCGGGCGAACAGGGGGAGGATGCGGCTTTCAAACCGCTCTTCCAGACCACGAACCCGGGGACGCCGGACCTTGATCGTTCCGCAGCTCGTCGAGAGACGCCGGGGCTTGCCGTAGCCGTTCCTGTAGCCCCTGGAGCTATCGACCTCGGCTCGGCGCTCATACCACGACCGGCCCAAGAACGCGGTCGCCTCCTCCTCCAGAATGGACTGGAACCGGCCCTGGATCTCTTCACGGATCCAATCGTCAACCGTCTCCCACGTCGGCATGGACTTCAATGGGGCTCTATGCGTATGTTCCTTCACGGCGATCCTCCTTCCCAACCGGGCCTCTCACCCGGTTTTGTGTGAATCAACTATCTCACGGGAAGGGTAGGGTCGCCCTTTCTCTTTTTCCACACCTTTTGATTATAGCTCCGTCTTGGTACAACTTTGATGTTTAAGACTGTCGACAGGGCGAAAGGCTGCCGAGAGTTTACGTGGATTCACCCGGTAATCCAAAACCATCTCACCCCCTGGATGGAGATGAATTCGCTCGACACAGGCGTGGATGATGGCCTTGCGCATTCGAAACTGCTTAAGCTGATCCTCTGAGTACGTTGCCTGCTTGACGAGAAAGGGGGGAACGGTCTCTTCCAATAACGACAAGATTCCATCGCCCGCAAACGTCAGCGCGTGGGCGAGACTATCCTTAAGTGCGTCGGCCCCCTCGCGCGCATCCAGCTTGGCAGTTATCTGATGAATCTCTTGATCCAGGTGCGAGCCTTCCCCTTCGATCCTGTCCACTTGCTTCTGATACCGGATACCCGTCAGCCGCCCGGACACATACGCATCGTCTGCCCTCTCAAGCTGGCCGGTAAGACCGTCCCTCTTCTTTTGCAGCCTTTCGAGTCGCTGTGCCATCGCCTCTGCGTCACCCGAATCGAACTGCGACTGCCAAATCTGCAAGATTTTCTCGGGCTTCATTAACATCCGATGAACCTGTCTACAAACTCGCGTGTTCACATCCGAGATTTTTTGGCTGGGCGCGCTGCACCTCTTACCGAACTGCTCGAATCTGGCGTTGCAGTAGAGGCGTCCGTCGATCAGATTCGACCTTTGGCTGTAGATCCCGCTCGGTAGCTGGGGAGGTTGAGCTCCAGGATCACGCAGTGATGCACGAGACGGTCGATGGCCGCGGCCGTGGTCATCTGGTCCTTGAAGATGTGCTCCCACTTGGAGAAGGGCAGGTTGTGTCCTTACTTCGGGGAGATCGTCGGGCACGATCCCTACCCGTGGCAGCGGTGCTTGTATAGAACGTTTGTCGAAGGGAGTGTCCCCAAAGCCTTGGACATCCCGACCGGCCTGGGCAAGACCCTCTGCGTACTTCTCTTCCTGCTCGCACGGGTCCGGAATACTGCACTCCCCACGCGGGTCATTTACATCGTCGACAGACGCGCCATCGTAGATCAGACGGCGACCGCAATCCGGACATGGATTGAACGCATTGCCGAGTTGCCAGAACTCGCGGGTGTGCTCGACGCGAGTTCGGCATTTTCGTCCGATCTTCCCGTCCAGCTCGGCATTCTGCGGGGCGGCTTAGCGGACGATGGGGAGTGGCGAATCGATCCGGCCAGACCGGCGGTCGTGGTCGGCACTGTCGATATGATCGGTTCCCTCCTGATGTTCTCAGGTTACGGTGACGGACGATCACGCCGGCCGATGCACGCGGGACTTCTTTGCCACGACAGCCTCGTCATGCTGGACGAAGCCCATTTGTCACCGGCGATGGGGGTACTCATCCACACCATCAATCGGCTCCAAGGCCACCGGAAGTTCCAGACCATGACGCTGTCGGCGACGAGCACCGATATCGATACCGAGAGCGTGTTTCAACTCCTTGTCGAGGACAAGGCCAATCCTTCAGTTCGTAGTCGCCTTCACTCGGTCAAGAGACAGAGTCTCCATCAGGTCGAGAAAACCACTGATCGGATCGGTCGCATTTGCGAGGTGGCCACCGCTCATGAATCTGGCTCCGTCGCGGTGTTTACCCGAAGTGTCGCGGATGCCGAGAAGATTGCCGTGAAGCTGATCAGTATGCTCGACGATGGCTCCGAGCGCGTCGCACTACTGACGGGGACGCTCCGCGGAAAAGAACGCGCCGAGCTGGCAAATGGAACGGTCTGGCGGAGCTTCCTTCCGAATCGGGACCGTGACGCGAGTACAGCCTCCGTCTACCTCGTGATGACCTCGGCCGGCGAAGTCGGAGTCGATCTGGATGCCGATCACGGTGTCATGGATCTCAGCACTCTCGATTCGATGATTCAGCGCGTTGGCCGAGTGAACCGGATGGGCCTGACTGAGGCGGACGTTGCGGTCGTCTTCACGGGGCAAGAGGCGCGGGAGTCACCGCAAGCGCCGAAGATGCACACCCGAAGACTTGCTGCGGCTCGTACGAAAACACTGGAAGAACTTCGGCGGCTTCCCGACCTTTCTCCAGCGACTCTGGGAGGCCTCGACAAGCAAGTCCTTGAAGAGTGCTTCGTGCCGCCTTCCCGGCCCGCGCGACTGCACTCGGAAGTGGTCGAGGCATTCGCGGCGACGTCCGCGACACTGCAGCTCCCCCATGTCTCGATCTATCTGCGCGGAGTGTCGGATCAGCCCGACCCGCCAGAGAGTTTCCTCCTCTGGCGCTGGGACGTGCCGCATCTAGTCCGGCTCGGCAGCGATGCGGCTGCGCAGGCGATCGCTTTCTTCCGGCCGAGCGCCGATGAGGTCGCTCGTGTCCCGGCACGCCTTGCGAGGGACTTGGTCCTGTCCGCGCTTGAACGTCAAGAGGGGAGGGGCTTCCTCTGATCGTGGTCGAACCGGGAGGCGATGTCTGTGCTATCTTCTTGAAGCGCAAGGACGAACTCTCTTCGCTCAACTACGCGACTGTTGTTCTGCCAACTGCCGCCGGAGGTCTGGAACCCTCTGGCCTCCCCTCGAATTCTGCGAGGGACGAGGTCTCCGACGTAGGCGACAGTGATGCTCGGGTTCGTTATGTGAACGCCAGTAGTGCTGGGGATGTCGACGGCGAGGAGAGTGAACAGGCACTTCCAGCTTGGTTGGATCAGGCCACCGAGCTTCGGGTTCCGTTGCATGGCGTCAATGAAGACGACGTCGAGGAACGTTTTCTGGTCTACGCACTCCGCCGTTCCGATCCAGCACTCCAAACCACTGAGAGCGATCTGGCCTGGCTCGGGGCCTCTATCCAGACCGTGGACGAGCACTGCGCTCTTGTCGGCGACGCCGCTCGACGGATCGGCGAGGCGCTCTCACTCCCCGATCATGAAATTGATGCATTGGAAGCAGCCGGACGCTGGCATGACCGCGGAAAGGCGAGGAGGGTGTGGCAACGGGCTGCCGGAGTTCCCGCCAATGGTCCCCTTCTGGTGAAACCGAGGAAGGGGTATTTCCGTCCGGCGTTGCTCGGCGGTTATCGCCATGAGTTCGGCTCTCTCGCCGAAGCGGCGCGGAAGATCCCGAACAAATCGCCCAATCGCGAGCTCGTCTTGCACCTGATCGCCTCGCACCACGGCTGGGCACGGCCAGGCTTTCCCCAGTCTCGACAGTGGGACCCGGATGTTCCCTCCGCGTTGAACCGACGGCTCGCCATCGAGGCAGCGAACCGCTTTGCAAGCCTTCAGGCCGAGTATGGGCCGTGGCGACTCGCATGGTTAGGGTTCGCGAATAAATAAGGCTATATCCGGATCTCTCAACGAGCTGAAGTGGGTGAAGGTGCCGTGGTTCCTGGCATGGGGGCGCGGTTAGCGTGTGCGGAACCTCTTCGGAATCTGCTCAGGGATGTTTAGGTCTCCGACGGTAAGGAAGATCATATCGTTGAATGCGTCGAGTGTGCGGAATCCGCTGGCTCGGTTCTTGACGATTTGGACGATTCGGTTGAGGCCTTCGGCGATGGCGTTGGTAAGACGCGTGTTCACGAATGCGAGGACGCCGAAGAAGTGCTGTCGCAGGGTCCTGACGAACTTTCGCAGGGGTTCAAGTCGACTTCTGAGTGCGGACGTCGTCCAGCATTTCAGGAAGCGTTCGGCAGCCCAGGGCGCTTTGTATTCCCATAACTGCTCGAACTCGTCCTTGAGTCTCCAGGCTCTATAGATTCGGTAGTTCGCCTTCTCCAGTGCTTTGAGTGTCCGAGTATCCCCTCTGGAGCGTGTCGCTGAGTGCCGGTAGAGGAGCCATCGGAGGCCCTTCATGGCTTTGCGCTCATCCGGGGCAGCTTTACGCCACTGGTCCTTACGGACCTCGTCAACGGCGGCATTGAGAGCCTTGACGATGTGAAAGCGATCGAGGACCAGCTTGGCATTCGGACAGTGTTCCTGGATGGCTCCGATGTAAGCTTCGCTCATGTCGCAGCAGGCCCACTCGATCTTGGATCTCTGGTAGGGACTGAGAGCCTCTGTGAAGAACCGATCGATCGTTTTACGCGCCCTGCCGCGGCCAACCCACACCACGCAGGAGCGGTCCAGATCGTAAACGAGCGTGGCGTACCTGTGACGCTTGGCGTAGGAGATCTCGTCGATCCCGATGGTTTTGAGCCCTCGGATACGATGACCTTCACGAAGCCGCGTGATGGATCGGTGACGGAGATCCGACAGCGTCGAGGCAGAGATGCGCAGTAACTCGGACGCCGCCTTCTGCGTCATGGTCTGGCAGTAGCGCAGCATGGCATACTCGAAGCGATACGTCACCTGAGAGAACCGCTCCGCCCACGGAATCTCCTCGACCACACGACCGTGGGTAGGACACCGAATCTCCCGAGGATGGTAGAGAAGCCAGACCCTCCACCCGCACACCGGAATGTCACGCCACCGACGCGGATGGGGCATTGTGCGGACGATTTTACCTCGACGGCCGCACTCCGGACAACAACAACCATTCTTATGTGGCTTTACGGCGATGACGAAACAGCTTCTCCCCTCAAACCACCAGCTGACAACACGGAACCCCTTGAATCTCAGCAGTTTCGATAGTAATCTGCTCCCGGTCATAGGTCGCACCCCCTTCGCTTTGATTGTCCTACACACACAACCAAGCGTAGGGAACGATCTATGACCTTATCATTCTATAGTTTCACCGTTGAGAAACCCGGATAGAGCCATAAATAAACGGTCGATCTCAATGTTGAGCCATTGGCCGGATCGTGTAGTTCCAGTCGCCGTGGAAATCGTGCGGAGTGAGATCGATTTGGGTCATCTGTTCATCGGTCACCTTGACCCCGTTAGGGTAGGGTCGCTTGTCGATCTCGGAGCGTACTCGGAGACCGGCTTGAGTGGTCGTTCCGGCAATGAGATTCACGGTTGCAGCCAGGCTGACCAGGGGCTTGCCTCGCCCAGTTCATAGCGATGAAGGAGAACAGGCGATGTTCGATCTTGTTCCACTTACTAGTGCCAGGAGGGTAGTGGCATACGGTGATCGTCAGGCCAGTGCGATTCGCAAAGCGCTGCAGCTCCCACTTCCACAGCCGCGTCTTGGCGCCGTTGCTGCCGCCTGCGTCCGCCGTGATTAGCAGATGCGTCGAAGTGCCGTAGGCGGGCCGTCCCATGTTCTTCCACCAACTTCGGATCGCATTCACGGCGAAGCTGGCCGTGTCGTGATCGATACCGACACTTACCCAGCCTTCATCACGGCTCAGATCATACACTCCATAAGGGATCGCCTTGCCCTGAGCAGGCACTATGAAATCGTGTACCTTCACACGCTCCGGGTCTCCCTTGGGTCGCCATTCTCGGCCAGGATTCTTGAAGTCGCCGATCAACTCTTTCTTCTTGGTGTCCACCGAGATAACGGGAAGGCCCTGCTGCTGCTGCTGGCTAATCCGATCATCGAGGTAAACGAACTGAGCGTCCCGATCCGGGTGTGCAGATCCCTCCCTTGTCTTCCGATTCGCCTGCAGCGTGTAATCGTGTTCGTGCAGGAGATTGGCAACGATCCTGGGGCTCACCGAATGCCCCATCGCTTGCAACTCGGCGGCCAGTTTGCGAGTGCTCTTCGATGTCCATCTCAGAGGATTGTCGTCAGGCGACCCCGCAGTCGTTGGCTCGACCAGATCATTCAGGTCCTGCCACAGCGTCGGGTCCGTGTCGGCCTTCCGCTTACGACCGCCGCCTGGACGCCGGATGCGAGCCGGGTCCAAAGGTTCGTCCGACCTCAACTCCTGAATGCCACGAAAGATCCGCTCTCTGGACATTCCTGTCGCCAGAGCCACAATCGCGATCCCACCGTGACCCAACGCTTCGGCTTCCGTGGCGGCCCACAGACGACGCGTGCGTTCCGTCAGCACCGGAGCCAAGGCTTCATACTTCGTTCGGAGAGTTTCGACGTCCACACTCCGAGCGTAAGATCATTACCTTGAAAAGTGCAGCACTTATTTCGTGGCAAACCCTTGGCAGAGTGGAAGCCCACGTTACCCAGGCCCTGGACGATGACGCGCTTGCCTTCGAGCGTGCCTTCGAGCCCCGCTCGTTTGACGTCTTCGGGATGACGGAAGAATTCCTGAAGCGCGTAGAAGACACCTCGCCCCGTGGCCTCGACGCGCCCGTCGATGCCACCCTGGCTGACGGGCTTGCCCGTCACGCACGCGATCGCGTTGAGGTCGTGGGGGTGCAGCATACGATACACGTCAGCGATCCAGGCCATCTCACGCGTACCCGTGCCCATATCGGGCGCCGGCACGTTTTCGCTTGGGCTGATGTATTCCTTCTTGATGAGCTCCTGCGCGAAACGACGGGTGATGCGTTCGAGCTCGAATTCATTGTATTCTCGGGGGTCGATGTTGAGGCCCCCATTTGGATCCACCGAAGGGCACGTCGACGATGGCACACTTATAGGACATGAGTGCGGCGAGCGCTTCGACGTCTTCCTGATCGACCGAGGGCGCAAACCGGATTCCTCCCTTGACCGGGAGACGGTGCTCGCTGTGGACGGCCCGCCAACCGGTGAAGATTCGGTAGCGGTCGCGGAATTTGACGAAGAAGCGGACCTGGTAGACGT
Source organism: Candidatus Latescibacterota bacterium (assembly GCA_965198115.1). Classification (GTDB taxonomy): domain Bacteria; phylum Latescibacterota; class UBA2968; order UBA2968; family UBA2968; genus UBA6620. Next base: position 7,520,244 of record OZ240241.1, read on the forward strand.
TGTTGTTCGCCTTGATCTGATCTCCCAACCCGGGCGGCAGATCGAGCGTTGCCGCCGCCTGGTCGAACATGAGGTCGACACTTTCTTTGAAGCTGTGTTCTCTTTTTGCCATCGTCTCCTCGGTATAGTGTGTGAAGGGCCGATATGGGATAGCACAGGCACCTTCGAATGTCAAGCTTGCGAATCGCTACGGCTACAGTCTGTAGAGCATTAGATAGATGACAACGCCGCTCACGCACACGAAGATCCAGGAAGGCCAGACCCATCTCGCGAGTGCCCGATGGCGTTCGAAATCGCCTCGCCACGCTCGTCGCACGATCACGAGGATAAACGGAACGTTGACGGCGGCGAGGATGACGTGGGGGATCAGGATGGCGAAGTAGACGGGCCGGGTCCAATCGTGATGGGGGTAGGGAACCGAGCCGACCTGCGAGTGGTAAATCAGGTAGGATATCAAGAAAAGGATCGAAGCGGCAAGAGCCCCAATCATCCACTTTCGGTGACGTTCCCGATCGCCGCGTCGGATCTCCCGGTAGCCCATGATCAGAAGAAACGCGCTCAGGGCGTTCAATGCCGCGTTCAGCGTGGGTAAGTTCGATGCGTTCACAGATTCAGGATCAGCAGGCCTTAAGGTTAGGTTATGTAAAAACAGGATGTTATATGCGAGTTATCAGCAGACGATTTTGTTGCACCTCGGGTTGAGGAGGTTCTGTTCATCCGGTTTTCCTGAACACCGAACGCTGAACACCCGTCCTCAGGAGCTTCGACCTAGAGGATCCGACACGAACACACCAAACGACGGCCATCCCGCAAGAAGGGTGGATGGTAACCAAGATCCCTGTTCCGGGCAACGGAGTCGCGACAGAGACCGATCTCCTGTATCGACCGTGTTGGTGAACCGATCCTAACCTTCTATATTATAGGATGTTCAGTCGATTGGGTGCGTTGACATTGTAACTGGTTTAGCCTAAAGTTCGGAGACAGAGGAATGGCGGAAGAGTCTGGTGCCTGGATGACACCGAATGAGGTTGGCGAGCGTCTTGGACGACGGAAGGCCAAGGACGTTTTCGACGATCTGATTTACAACCGCAAGACCCATCGGGAACTGCTCGATTTTGTGATGGAGTCTTCAGGCTGTAACGAGTACTCGGCTGAGGATTACTTGCGGGAAATCGTCAAGCCGGACGCGTAGTCGAGACCGGTATCCGGTCGAATGGACCGGCAAATCCTTCCTGAAAATAGGGTCGTGGGTCGTGAGGGCGCCGATGCCCATCGACCCCTTTTTATTTCGAAAGAATCGATACGAGACGCCCGCATCTTGGGGTGCCACGGGTATAGCCGCAATAAATGGTAGCGTTAGCCAACCTGTCGGTGAGTCGGGGTCGTGGCGGACGTGGAATCAGAGAATCGGGTCCTGGGCGTCGGAGGGACTGGCCTTCCCTTTGCTTCTTAGTGGCAGGAATCGCACGCCAGCGCTTTCCGGCGGCATCCCCCGACCGGGATCGCTGATTTGATACCTAGGTCTCTCTGACCTGAACTTCGGAGATGGCATGAAGACATTCATTCACACACTCTGCCTCGCTATGTGTCTGCTTTTGGCCAGTTCGACACTCGCTCTGGCCGGCCAGGCCAAGGTCCTTTCCTCGGATGACAGCAACATCAAGATCGGCGCTGGCGTCGATCGTGGCGTTCGTGTCGGGATGCTGGCCGAAATCTATCGTCAGGCCGCGCCGTTGATCCATCCTGTGACGGGCGAAAATCTCGGCAGCCCGAAGGTCAAGATCGCCCGAATCGAGATCACGTCGGTCGGCGCTGTGTCGTCCGAAGGGCGGTTCGTCGAGAACTACGCCCCCGTCGAGGCTGGCGATGTCGTCGAATCGATCGAGGTGGCGCCGACGGAAGAGGATCAGATCCGTGCGTCGATCGCCGTGACGCAGGCTCGGTTCAAGGAAATCGCGGACGGGCTTGCCCAGGAGATCACGTCGAACAAGAAGGCCATCACCGATCTACGCGCGACCCTTCGACGGATCGGAAGCTCCGAGCACCGGCTCCGCGCAATCGCGAACGACGTTGCCAACATGCGCGAGCGGATGGTGACGATCGAAAGCCGCATTGTCGAGCTCGAAGACAATCAGGTCGCTATGATCATGCAGGACTCCGCCGAAGCTACATCCATGGTGGAGGATATGACGGAACTACGAGTGTTGCGTCGCGACGAGACCGAGGAGATCCATCTTCTGATCGGAGACCGGACGTATCGTCTGTCGTTCGAGGACAACGCGCTGACCGAATGCCCGGAGAGATGGGCGAAGGAATGGAAGGTGTGGACGATCTGTTGAGTCCCATGCCAGAGGAGGAGGAAGAGACACCCTGGTACATTGCTTACTGGTGGGTTGGACTCGTGATCGGTGTTCTTGGCGCCGCGGCTGTGATCGCGCTGCGGTTCTTCAAGCGGTCTGAGCCCGCTGCCGAGGAGGCCGGGGGCGAAGAAGACGAAGGTGAGGGTGCACTGGAGGCCGCCGACGGCGGATTCCCCGAAGCCGAGGTCGAGGTAGATGAGGACGAAGTCGAAGACTTCAACGAGGAAATCCCCGAGCCCGAAGATCTGGAACCCGCGGAGACGGAAGAGTAACCATGACAAGGATACTACGTTTCGCCACGGTTGTCCTGACGTTGTGCATTCTGGTGAGCCTTCCAGCCAATGCACAAGATAGAAGGGGTTATGTCCTTCGCGCCGAAGGCCGGCTGGTCTTTATCGATCTGGGTGTTCAGGACGAGGTGATTCCGAACGACCTGTTCAGCATGGTTCGTCAGGAGTCGATCATCCATCCGGTGACCGGTGAGAATCTCGGAGGCGAAGTGCACATGGGCATGGTTCGCGTCGTCGAGATTTTCAACCGCTATTCGACGGCCGAGATCCTGAATCTTTCGCCCGGCATCGACCTGAGAGTTCTGGACAGCGAAGCCAAGCAGGGTCTCATCCGCGTCAAATCGCTTTCCGCCGAGGAGGAGATGAATGCGCAGAAAGTGATGATGCGGCCGACGACGGAAAACCCCGATGGTCCCATCAAGGGAGTCATCCCCCAGATTCAGTTAGGTGGGGGGAGCAAGGTTCAGACGAACCTGCCCGAATCCGTGTTTGCTCTCGTCAACGATGCAAGTCTGCTGGCTCAGGCAGCCAGCCCCGACACGGTCCTGGAAAACCCCAATAGTTCGATCATCATTGCTCTGGGTGCGCACTATCCACTATCGAATCGCGCCTCGCTCATCGGTGACTTGTCGGTCGGGGCCCGATCGAAGCTCGCAATCGGCGCGAAAGTCTTCACGGGCTCGTGGTTCGGGTCCGGACGGCCGACACCCGACGGGCGCATCGGCGAACCCGTCCTACGACTGACGGTCGGATTGGGGGGCAAGGGCAGCAGCAGCCTGCCGTTGAGCGCCACGAGTCGTCTGATTGCAGATCCTGCGCTCGTCGCGCCCGACACCTTCAGCATCGTGATCGGGGACTCCACGCTCATCAGGAGCAATCCCGATCTGACGCCGGAAGCCGTGGCGCAGGTCGATTCGACCTATCGGGCAGTGGTAACCGACAGCTTGAGGACGCTTGCCGCGGACTCGCTTTCGGCGATCGCCAAACGCGGTCTGGGAATCGGGATCGGCGTGGATCTGCCCGTAACGAGCAAAATCAAGGTGAACCTGGGTCTGGAGCGCTTTGGGAGTATCGAGGAGTACACCGTCGGTCTGACTTACTACGTGCGCCCGCTCTCGTCGAAGGCGATGACGAATCCCGACGGGGTGCTGCGATCGTTCATCTTCGGCGCGCAGGGGGTGTTCGACACGGAATACGACAAGACGTATCTGGACCTGAACGTGACCTATCCGTTGACACCTATGTATACGGTTTCCGGGGGGTTTACGAGCAATTTTGGAGGATTCAGCCACTTCGGGCTGACGGTTCGGGGCTATATCGACCGAATGTGACCCTCCCTTTAGCAGACGACATTGCCGAATGCGGGATGCGGGCTTCCTGAGCCCGAGTCCCGCGTTTTGGCTTTTTGGGCTGGAGAGATGCCATGCGTAAGGGTGTGGCGGTGCTGGACTTCGGTGGGCAATACGCTCATCTCATCGCGAATCGAATCAGGCGTCTGCAAGTTTATTCTGAAATTTTCCCGCCGACAGCCGATCCATCAGAAATAGGGGGCGCTTGCGGCATCATCTATTCAGGGGGCCCGGGCAGCGTCTATGATGACGATCAGCCCGATTTCAACGAGGCTCTCCTGTCGCTCACGCTTCCGGTACTCGGGCTCTGTTACGGGCATCAGCTTATCTGTCAGCGGCTCGGCGGAAACGTCGTGGCCGGCTCGATCCGCGAATACGGCACGGCCTCCCTCGAGATCGAGCGTCGGGACCACGTGTTCTCGGGTCTGGACGTGATCGAGACCGTGTGGATGAGTCACGGCGACACGGTGGAGCGTCTGCCGGGCGGCTTCGTGACGTATGGGCGCACGCCGGACTGTCCGGCCGCGGCGGTGGGTGACCCGGAGCGCCGGATCTTCGGATTCCAGTTCCACCCGGAGGTCGCGCACACTCCGTCGGGGATGACCATGTTGGATAATTTTCTGACGGTCTGCGACGCCCCCCGGAACTGGACGATGGACAACTACGCGGAGGAAGTCGCGTCCGACATCCGCCGGACCGCAGGCGATCGCAACGCGTTTCTGCTCGTTTCGGGCGGTGTGGATTCGACGGTGGCCTTTGTTCTGTTCAACCGGGCGTTGGGGCCCGAGCGCGTGCTGGGACTTCACATCGACAACGGGTTCATGCGAAAGGGCGAGACGGCCGACGTGGCGTCTTACATGAAAGCCCACGGGTTCGAAAATCTGACGATCGAGGATGCGAGCGAGGACTTTTTGCTGAACGTGGAGGGCATCGTCGAACCGGAAGCCAAGCGCAAGGCGATCGGCCAGACCTTTCTGGACGTGAAGGATCGCGTTCTGGACAGTCTGTCCCTGGATCCCGATGCGTGGGTGCTCGGACAGGGTACGCTCTACCCCGATACGATCGAATCGGGGGGGACCGAGAACGCGGCGCTGATCAAGACGCATCACAATCGGATCGACGTGATCGAAGAGATGATCGCAGAAGGGAAGGTCATCGAACCGCTCGCCCAGCTTTACAAGGACGAGGTGCGGGACCTGGGGACGACCCTGGGTCTGCCCGATTCGTTAGTCTGGCGGCAGCCGTTTCCAGGCCCCGGACTGGCGGTGCGATGTCTGTGTTCGCAGGGTGAAGACGGCGAGGACCTTTCCGACGTTGATAGGACTGTGGCCGCCATCGTAGCCGAGGTTGGGCTCTCGTCGAAGGTGCTGCCGCTCCAGAGCGTCGGCGTGCAAGGCGATTTCCGGACTTACGCGCACCCGGCGATGGTGTGGGGAGACACCGATTGGGCAACGCTCGAAGTCGTTTCGACGCGTGTGACGAACGAAGTTCGTGGGGTGAATCGTGTGATCTACCTCATCGTCCCCGATACACCGCCCGACCTACGTTTGAAGCGGTCGTTTCTGTCCCGGGAGCGCTTGGACGTACTCCGCGAAGCCGACGCCATCGCGATGCAGGCCATCGCGGATGCCGGATTGGACGGTCGGGCGGACGATCACCCTGGTGCTGTTTCGCAGATGCCGACGGTGTTGTTGCCCCTTACGGCGGACGGTCAGAGCGAGACCGTCGTACTGCGGCCAGTGACGACGCCGGATTTCATGACGGCGCGTTTTGCAGAATTGCCGCGTGAGCTGCTACTAAAAATGGGTGAGAGTATCCTGTCGTTGCCCGGCATCGGTGCCGTGCTCTTCGACGTGACACACAAGCCACCCGGCACGGTCGAGTGGGAATGAGATGGGACCACGGTTGTGAGATTCCTGATGGTCGGGCTGTTCAGCCTCCTCGGGGCGCAGGATGCCCAGGGTGCCCCCCTCCTCACCTTTTCGGTGAGCCGGGCGTCGTTCGATACCGTGGCCGTCTTCGATTCGGCCGAGCAGGTCGTAGAAGTGGTCAACGCGGGTGATGAAACGCTGACGGTCACAGACATTCTGTCGGCCGATTCGGTGAGCGCCTTTAGCGCGACGCCGACGAGTTTTTCGGTCGGTGTCGGAGACAGCCAGTCTGTCACGCTGACGTTCGCCCCTGCGTGGGGCGGCTCACACGTGGATGCGTTGTTGTTCTCTACCGACGGGGAGGTGCCGGGTGGAGGGCTGAGCGCGCTCCTGGCAGAAGGGACGGCGCAGGGGCCGGGGCTGCAGGCGCAGACGGCCGAATTGTCGTTCGAGTCGCTCGAACTGGGTGTCGCCAAGGTGGCTTCCGTGATTTTGACGAACACGGGGAACGCGACGCTGACGGTCTCGGATGTGCTGGCGGACGATGCACGATTCAGCGTGGCGACGACCCAGCTGACCCTGGCGCCCTCGGCGGCATCGACGGTCGAGGTGACCTACACGCCGACGGGATCGTCTCCCGTTTCGGACAGTTTGAGAATCGAAAGTGACGATCCGGGCGCGCCGGTTGTTGCCCTGTCGCTCAAGACGGAGGAGACGCCCGTCAACGCGGCGAACGCCCGAGTCGCCCTGGCTTTGGTCGAGGGGTCGACGACACCGGTCGTCGGCGATACGCTGAGCATCCATCTGACGCTGAGTGCGAATGGCGATACGCTTAGCGGGGCGGAGGTCTTTCTGCGTTACGATGCGACCGCGCTGGTGCCGGCGGACCCCGTCGTGCCGGCGCAGGGTGCCGGTTTTACCCAGGGCCTCGAGTTTTTGATCAACCGGATCGAGGGGAGCGGGACCGAGGGCGTCGTTCACTTCTCGGCCGCTTTCAACAAGAGCAAGACGACGACGGACACGCTGGCGACGGTGACGTTCGTCGTAGAGAATCCGCTCGAGGACGTTCGCACGATAAGGTTGTTGACGGATGCACCGTTGCTGAACTCGCAGTTCAGCCGACCCGACGGTCTTTCTCGCACGCTGCCGGGTGTGAATCGCATCCAGATCGGCAACGCACCGCCCCAGATTTCGCCGTTTCCGATCGTCGGGGCCGACGAGGACGATTCGGGTAGCATCGGTCTGAACGGGCTGGTCGTGGATCTGGAGACCTCCGACGCGGATCTGACCTGGAGTTTCGATGACATCGATGGACTGGGTCTGGTGTCGTCGGTTTCGACGCCCAGTCCGCAGACCGGGCAGGTCGGGAGGATCTTTCCGCCAGCAGATGGGTTCGGCGTTTTCCGCATCCAGGCGACGGTGGTCGATGCGTCAGGGGCTGCAGACTCAGTCGTGGCGCTGCTGGATGTGACACCGATGAACGATCCCCCGTCCGAGCTCGTCTATTCCGCACCGGCTGACAGCAGTCGTGACCTCGGCACGCCGATCGAGTTTCGATGGGTGGGGAGCGATCCGGAGGGTGATACGTTGACCTACGAGTTCCGGTTTGGACCGGATTCAGACAACCTGATCGTTTCGGGAGCGGGTCTGACGGCGCCGGAGTTCGTGGTGGTGCAGCCCTCGCCCGGGGCGACGCTATTCTGGCAGGTCGTCGCGCGAGATTCCGATGGCCTGACTCGCGACGGCCCGATCTACGAATTGACGTTTGCCGAAGACCAGACACCGCCCGCCTTCATGGCGGAGCCAGTCGTTGGGACGATCACGTCGATTTCGGTGAGAATCGTGTGGCAGACGACCGAAGTAGCCGATGCCCGTGTTCGATTGGGGACGTTACCCGATCTTTCCGATTCCACGTCCTTCGAAGAGGTCGTGGATGACGGGCACGCGCTGACGCAAGATATCCTGATCGACGGACTGGACGCGACTTTCACCTACTACTATCGCGTCGTGATCGCCGATGTCTTCGGCAACAGGTACGCGGGCGACGTCGGCACGTTCACGACGGCAGATGTCAACGCAGGAGACCTCGACGGCGACGGCGAGGTGGGGTTTCAGGACACGCTGCAGTTTGCCGCGTCGTTCGGGCTGTCGGCTTCGGATGCGGACTTCGATCCCCGAGCGGATCTGACTGGGGATGGCGTCGTCAACTTCACGGATTTCCTGAGCTTTGCGAACCTTTTTGGAACGGTCTATCCCTCGGATTAGATACGGATGATGATGCGTCTCCTATACATCACCGCGATGGTCGGGTTGCTTTCGTCGCCCGCACGCGGCCAGATCGATTCAGCCAACGTCTGGGTGACTACGGCGCTGGCCGGCGGCCCCCATACGGTGCAGACGATCGTGGTCGATCCCGAACGGACCGATACGGTCTACACGGGCACGCAGCCGGGGTCCATCTACCAGAGCTTGGATCGTAGCGCGACGTGGGCGGAGATGGCGGCTGCGGCCGGAACGATTGGCGAGGGGGTCCTCTCGATCGCGTTCAACCCGCTGAATTCACAGGTGCTCTACGCCGGCGGCGACATGAGCGGGCTTTTCCGATCGACTGATCGAGGAGCGAGTTGGACGCTGACGTCCCTGGCGATTCCACCGCTCCCAACATTCCAGACGAACGAGATCGTCGTCGACGCTTCGGACACGAGCCGCATCTACGCGGGGACTTCGGCTGGTCTGTGGATTTCGGTTGACGACGGGGGAAACTGGGCGACGACGACCGCGATCGATACGATCAACGGCATCAGCATCGGAGCTCTGGCCGTAATCCCGCAGACGCCGGACACGATTCTGGTCGCGTCGACGGGGTCTGCGGGTGTTTTTCGGAGCCTCGACCAGTCCGGTTCCTGGGCGCCGGCCAACACGGGCATTACGGACACGGATGTGCGGGGAATGATCGTAAGCTCTGCGGTGACGGGTCTGGTGGTCGTCGCGACGGATGGCGGTGGAATCTTCCGATCGCTCGATGCAGGCGGCTCGTGGACGGCCGCCAACACGGGAATCGGGAATCTGAATCTCGCGTCCGTAGCGATTTCGCCGTCCAATCCGACCGTTATGTATGCGGGCTCCCAGACGGGCGAGGTCTACGAATCGACCGACAGCGGGGTAACCTGGAACGACATCACCTTCGCTCTGGCAAACGCCAATCCCGTCAACACGATCGCGCGGTGCATCCCGACAGCGCGAACATCGTCTACATCGGTATCGACGACGTCTATCGTGTTCGCCAGGCAGGATTGGATTCGATCTCTTTCCTGACGACGAACACGCAGATTTCGGTTCTCCACGGCGCTGACCTCAACGCGGACGGCGAGGGCGACTTGATCGCGGGCAACGCGGGTACGCAGTCGGTGACGATCCTGATGAACGGATCGGCGGGGGCCACGTTCGTCCAGCAGCTCCTTTCGACCGGGTCCGAGCCGACGTCGATCGCCACGGCGGATCTGGACGGCGACAGCGATCTCGACCTGGTCGTTGGCCACCGGATTCAGCAGACCGTCGCCGTACTATTCAACGATAGTACGGGTGTGTTTTCGGCTCCGACCGAGCTGTTCGTGGGTGCGGCGGTCACGCACGTGGCCCTCGGGGACTTCGACACGGACGGCGACATCGATCTCGCGGTGACGGACGACGGGTCGAACGTCTTCGTCTACAAGAACGACGGGATTGGCAGTTTTGGGGCTCCACAGACGACCGTCGGCGTCGTGTCGCCGTCGGGCCTTCGTGCCGACGACTTCAGCGGCGACGGGATCGACGATCTGTTGCTGATCAGCGGTTCCTCCAGTACGGCTCGGCTCCACCGCAACCAGGGCAACGCGAACTTCACATCCGACGCGGATGTCGATCTACCGTCCAACCCGCAGGCGCTGACGATCCATCGATGGCGACGTGGATTTCGCCGTCGCGCTCGGAGACGCGTCGATCCTCGTGTATGACAACCTGGGAACCGGTTCGTTCGGCGATTCTCTCGTTTACGCCAGAGCGGACACGATGACCTCGTTGCGGTCCGTGGACCTGGATCAGGATGGCTATCTCGATCTGTTGGCTCCCTCGGGAAGCGGGAGCGTCGACGTGCTCGTGAACGATGCGAACGGTTCGTTCGACTCGGTGCGGGTGGTCGGAACCCAGACCGGCATCGGTGTCGGTGTGGCGTCGGATCTGACGGGGAACGGTGTTCCTGACTTTGCGCTCGCGCAGCCGCCCGACAGCAGGGTGGTGATGTTCGCCAACACCTTCCCACAGGACATCAAAGACCCCGCGCCCCCGCGCGATCTCGCCGCGGCCGACACACAGGGCGACCTGGGTGGACGCCTGACGCTGACGTGGCACCGGCCGAACGTGGACGAGACGACCGGGCGCATCACGCGCTACCGCGTGTATCGGGCGACGGCCGAGGCGGGGCCCTACACGCTGTTCGCGACGCTCGACACGACGGCCACGAACGAGCGGGACAGCACCTTCGTCAACCGGACGTTCGTCGACACGACGGCTACGGTGGGCACGGGCTTTTACTACTACGTGCTGTCGGAGAACGGGGCCGCCACGCTGTCCGCTTCGTCGGACACGGTGACGTCTATGTCCATGGCGTAGCCGTTCTTCGATTTCCAGTTCGAGGGAAACAGTCCCTTCCACATTCAGGACACGGTGTCGGTGACGGTCAGACTGAATCCGATCGGGATGGACCTGTCGAGTCTCTCGCTGTTCATCGACTACGACACACGCGCGTTCCTGATGATCGATGGAGATACGACCGAAACGGGAATTCAACCGTTCACGGTCGACTCCCTTCTCGCAGCACAGGCGAGCATTCTACAGAACAAGGTCGATACGTCCTCAACGAGCGGCACGGGCAAGGCAGATCTCGGAATCGTCTTCCTGCCGACGCTGCCCGATGAGCCGGTCCCGGTTGGGACGCTCCGCGTGGTTGCGCTTCGGGATACGACGACCCGAATCCGCGTGGTCAACGACACGACGACGGTTCGCCAGTCGGCCTTCACGAGCAACCCGGACGGCGCCCTCGTGCTGCCCTTCATCGCGCCGGCGAGTTCGATTATTTTGCGAAACCACAAGGTCCGAGGCACGGTCAGCTTCCAGGGCCGAACGGAAGCGCTGAACATCGACGCCCGATTCGACCTGACGCAGCACGATTCGGCGGGGACGGGAACGGCGTTGCCCGATTCGGTCGCCTATCAGCCGCCGAACGACGCAGACCAAACACAAAGTGGCATCCAGGTGACCCTGAACGAAGATGGTTCATTCACCCTTCTACAGGTTCCGGGAGGGACCTACGGATTGTTCGCGAAGACATTCCATTACCTGCGTGGACGGATTGCGCCCGACAGTCTGCTCGTGAACGACTCGACCGGTGTCGCCGGAAACACGACGTTCAGTTGGGTGGGGATCGATACCACCTTTACTTCAAGCGATCTGAGGGCGGGCGACGCGAACGACGACAACCAGGTCGACATTGCCGACTTCGGCCTGCTGGGCGCCAACTTCGGCGCTTCGGGTTTTGCGCAGGGAAGCGCCGCATGGTCGGCCGATTTCAACGGTGACGGTATCGTGAACCTCGCGGACTTCGCGTTGTTGCAGTCGAACTTTGGCGAAGTCGGTATGGGGCCGTCGGTGGCTACGAAGCCGGTCGTTTCGAGCGCCCGGGTTGCGTGGCTGCCAGCCGAAGAGCCCTCTGGGCCAGCCCGCCTGTGGGCCCGCGACGTGCCGCCTGCGGTTGGCTACGCGATCGATCTGGTCGTTGGCGACGATGATCAGGTCGTGGAGAGTGCCCTCACGCCGGGCGCCCTCTTCCATCCGTCGAACGCGATGACGCTGACGCGCCAGATCCATCGGGGCGACGAGACGATCGTTCGACTGGCGGCCGTCCTTCGCGACCGGAGCGCATCAGTTGCTGGAGACGGCGTTCTGTTCATCGTCCAGGCGGATCGATTGCCGGACGACGTCCGTGTCGAGCGCGTTCGATTCCTCACACCCGATGGCATCGTGATCGTGGGCCAGGGCAGCGTGCCGATCGCAGACGGTTTTCCTGTGATTCGGAAGACGAGGTTGTATCAGAACCTGCCCAATCCATTCAATCCGGAGACGGTGATTCCCTTCGAGTTGGCCGATGCGGGTCACGTCCGTTTGATGATCTACTCCACGCTCGGACAGGAGATCCGCACGCTCGTCGACGACGTCGTTTCGGTCGGTCGCCACCGCGTTCGATGGAACGGGCGTGACGAACGTGGGCGTCAGGTCGGCTCGGGCGTGTATCTCTACCGTTTGAGTGTGACCGGACTCGATGGGGTGAGTCGCTATCACGCGGTTAAGAAGGCCATTCTGTTGAGATAATCTCACCGCCTGTCGCGCCGGCAGGCTGATCCACCACATCCCACCCCCGTCAGGACACGTTGTGCACGCGTCTGTTAGCCGTTTGGTCTCCGTGATCGCGGTGTTGTGCGCGGCATCTTCGCTCCACGCGTTCGAGCTGTCCATTCAGACATCCGGCGGCGATACGTTGTTTTTCGCTCCGTCCGGAGACACGGTGACGGTCGAATTGCACGTCGATTCGAGCGGCGAGTCACTGATCGGCGTGGAAGTTTTCCTCTCTTTCGACAATCGACTCTTCGAACCTCTCGACGCCTCGCTCGATGCGGGTCTCCAGCCCGCGCTGTCGGCTGGCCGTCTGTCCGGTGTCTTCGCGGACTCGGTGATCGAGCTCGGTGACTCCGTGTCCGTCGTCCACTATGCCGAAGTCGATCTGTCCGGCGTCCAGGTGACCGGACTCTTCGCCTCGATCGATTTTGCCGTCATCGGGGCTCAATCAGGACGAACACCCTTCTCCGTCTTGGTCGACTCCGTGAACGATCTGCGAAGCCAGTATGCGATACCCAATCAGGATGGGGCGTCGATCGACGTGCCCCTGCCCGCCGACCTGATTTTCGAAGACACACCACCCGGTTTACGGCCATCCCCGAGTATTTCATCGTCGAGGACAATCCGTTCACCCTGGAGCTGACGGCGTTGTCCGTCGACGACCAGACGGGGGCCGGGTCACTCGTGTGGGAGGCAACGAGTGACGTGGAAGGTGTGGGGCTCGAGATTACGGGAAGTCTTCTGAGCCTGTCGACGCCGCTCCACTTCAACGGGCCCGTGTCGTTCACGCTCGTGGCGATCGATCCGTCAGGTGGTCGGGATGAGGTGACGACCGTTCTGACGGTCACGCCCGAAAACGATCCGCCGATCATCGACCGGACCACGTTGCCGGACACGCTCGAGGTCGGAGCGGCGCCCATCGATCTTGCGATTTTGGTTGACGACGTGGAGGACCCGGCACCGCAGCTGAACCTGGCCGTTCTGGCGGGAGACCCTGTGTCTGTCGTGATCACGGGAGACACGGTTACGGTGTCGGTGCCCAACGGATGGGACGGGACCGTGACCGTGACGGTCCAGGTGAGCGACACCGAAGGAGCGATCGACGAAGTCGTGATTCCGGTCGTAGGCCAGCCGATCCTGTTCGCGGCAGGGGATTTCGACCGAAACGGCGCGGTCGACTTCGCCGATTTCCTGGAGTTTGCCGCCGCATTCAATCAGCCGAACCCGACATTCGATCTGGATGGGAGCGGGCTGGTCGACTTCGGCGATCTGGTCATTTTCGCATCCAGCTTCGGCAGCGGGTAGAAAAGAAGCGAAGCGTTCTCCTGGTGAGTACGAGGACGAGCGCTATGAATGTTCGATAAGAAAGAGCGTTGCGCTCGTCCCAGTGCTATGCACAGGGACGCCATCGAAACCTGGGAACAAAGAATAAAGGGGTGACCGCCATCGGCGATCGCCCCTTTGCATTTCGTCTTTCGTAGACCATTCAATAAGGGTTCGCGAATAAATAAACGGTCGATCTCAATGTTGAGCCATTGGCCGGATCGTGTAGTTCCAGTCGCCGTGGAAATCGTGCGGAGTGAGATCGATTTGGGTCATCTGTTCATCGGTCACCTTGACCCCGTTAGGGTAGGGTCGCTTGTCGATCTCGGAGCGTACTCGGAGACCGGCTTGAGTGGTCGTTCCGGCAATGAGATTCACGGTTGCAGCCAGGCTGACCAGGGGCTTGCCTCGCCAGTTCATAGCGATGAAGGAGAACAGGCGATGTTCGATCTTGTTCCACTTACTAGTGCCAGGAGGGTAGTGGCATACGGTGATCGTCAGGCCAGTGCGATTCGCAAAGCGCTGCAGCTCCCACTTCCACAGCCGCGTCTTGGCGCCGTTGCTGCCGCCTGCGTCCGCCGTGATTAGCAGATGCGTCGAAGTGCCGTAGGCGGGCCGTCCCATGTTCTTCCACCAACTTCGGATCGCATTCACGGCGAAGCTGGCCGTGTCGTGATCGATACCGACACTTACCCAGCCTTCATCACGGCTCAGATCATACACTCCATAAGGGATCGCCTTGCCCTGAGCAGGCACTATGAAATCGTGTACCTTCACACGCTCCGGGTCTCCCTTGGGTCGCCATTCTCGGCCAGGATTCTTGAAGTCGCCGATCAACTCTTTCTTCTTGGTGTCCACCGAGATAACGGGAAGGCCCTGCTGCTGCTGCTGGCTAATCCGATCATCGAGGTAAACGAACTGAGCGTCCCGATCCGGGTGTGCAGATCCCTCCCTTGTCTTCCGATTCGCCTGCAGCGTGTAATCGTGTTCGTGCAGGAGATTGGCAACGATCCTGGGGCTCACCGAATGCCCCATCGCTTGCAACTCGGCGGCCAGTTTGCGAGTGCTCTTCGATGTCCATCTCAGAGGATTGTCGTCAGGCGACCCCGCAGTCGTTGGCTCGACCAGATCATTCAGGTCCTGCCACAGCGTCGGGTCCGTGTCGGCCTTCCGCTTACGACCGCCGCCTGGACGCCGGATGCGAGCCGGGTCCAAAGGTTCGTCCGACCTCAACTCCTGAATGCCACGAAAGATCCGCTCTCTGGACATTCCTGTCGCCAGAGCCACAATCGCGATCCCACCGTGACCCAACGCTTCGGCTTCCGTGGCGGCCCACAGACGACGCGTGCGTTCCGTCAGCACCGGAGCCAAGGCTTCATACTTCGTTCGGAGAGTTTCGACGTCCACACTCCGAGCGTAAGATCATTACCTTGAAAAGTGCAGCACTTATTTCGTGGCAAACCCTAAGTCGAGACGAGCTCCTCCGCCGGCTGTTGTGTATCGAGCACGATTTCTGCCGGATTCTGCTGTGCACGGCTCTTCTTGGTGAGATGCTTGCTGACACGCCTGTAGAGCAGCGCGCACGTGACGACGATCAAGACCAGGGAGATGGCTAGGTTCGGCGTGTTGAGGGCGCTGCCCATGAGTGCGAACACGTAGTAGCGAGGGAGCCGACCCAGAAAGACAGCCAGCATGTAGCGTTTGAGTGAATAACCGGCCGTCGGGCTCAGGACGCGAAAGATGTAGAATGGGATGAATGGAGCTGCCGCTGCGACAAAGACGGATAGGAAGGGAGCCTTCAGAAAGTAATGAACCGCCCCCTTGTAAACTTCGCTGTTCCTGACCTTCTGCAGTTTTTCTAACTGGAAGGCTGCTGTAACAGCCTGGTAGTCGATGAAGCAAACTGCAACAGTGCCGCAAGCCGCAACAGCCGCGACGAGAGTCGGGTCGTAGTACTGCCCGAAGTAGATCATTCCGATCTCGTGAGGAATCGGAATGAAGGAGTTCGCGGGGATGGCGTAGAAGAACAGATACACGAGGCCCCGCCATTCGGGCAGGGCGACAGCCGCGCCGATCAGCACCGCACTGATCGGGAGCATGATCGATAAATATCGCTTCCAGGATTTGTTCATAGATCGAAGGATGCTGCTCTCTCCACGTGTGATGAATTAGACGGCTAAATCTAAGGGAGTGGATTTCATAAGTCAATGTTTTAAAGGACTTTCCCCGTGCGCTTAGACATTGCCCTGCCTCGTCACCGGGCGTATTTTGGCCTCTGGCGGGGCTTTTCGGGACCCTGTTGTGAGAAACAATCGAGTAAATCCAGATCTCACTTGGGGGTTGTAAGACGATGAATCAACCAGATTCTGCGCGTGAGAGCCTTCGGGATCAGCTTCGACGAATACTCGACATCCCGGAGGTTCGCTGTGACCTGTCTCCGGAGTCCCGGGGGCGATTCGATCGTGACGGGCTGGTCGTCGAAAAGTGGATTTGGACGAGCGAGCTCGGATCGCGAGTGACCAGCGTGCTGTATCGTCCGGACCACCCGACCGGTCCGATGCCCGCGATCGTGATCACCTGCGGGCACGGCGGTAGCAAAAGCCATTGGTCCCTGACTTATATCGGTCAGCTCTACGCCAGCTTGGGTGTGGCGTGTCTCGTGCTCGACCCGATCGGAGAGGAGGAGCGACACCTGACGGGCGGTCTCGGAACGCGCGCCCACGACCCTGAACCGGTGCATACGTGCGCTGATGAGGCCGGAAGGCTTATCATGGGCAAGCTTGTGTTCGACACCATGCGCGGGATCGATTTCCTGCTGACGAGGGCGGATATCGACTCCGAGCGGATCGGCGTTGCGGGTAACTCCCTTGGAGGCGCGAAGGCGACCTGGATGCTGGCGCTCGACACACGGTTGAAGCTCGGTCTGGTCTCGGGGTGGGGCTATAGCGATCATCTGACGTCCACGGCAAGTTCTGCACGCGGATTCCGAATCAGCGCATGCGGGTGGCGTGCGATTGGGTCGAATTCCTTGCGCTTGCCGCCCCCGAGTGTGCGGTGCTGGTTATGAACGGGGATGCGGACGAAATTATCGACGATCGGAAGGACGGGGTCGTGTGGGAGGAGACACGAACCAACCTGAGCGCCGCGGCCACACATTTCCCTCACGGAAACGTCGGCTGCTGGTTCGAACCGGGTGGCGGTCATCGTCCCTACCACGCTTATGGCGTTGCGCTCGAATGGATCAACATTCATCTCGGTACTCCTTTTTGCGACGGCTGAAGAGATTCGAGCGCTCCCAACCATCAACTCGGGGACGTGGTGCGATCGGAACAACCTCGAGCTGGAAAAACTCTACGGGACTGCGCTTCATCAACGTGGAGCCACGCTTCCCGATCGGGGACTGACTTCGATCCGGCGTGAGGACCTCGCCTGTCTCCACGCACACGAAATCGGCGATCCCAATACACGCTCGAGGGTTGGCTCGACCTCATCACATAGGATGCTTAGTGCATGGTTTCATAAACATTATTACGTATGTTCTGAACATTATTTGTAGCTTATGTTCTCCTTCAAAAGGAGGAGAACAATGCCAAGACGTTCGCCTTATGTGGTGCTACTGTCTGAGAAGGAACGGGTCGACCTCGAGCGAATGGCTGGACAATATACGTTATCGTATTATCAAGTGATCCGATCGAAAATCGTGCTTCTCGCCGCCGAGGGATTATCCAACAAGATTATCGCCCAACGGTTGGATGTCCCGCGTCCGATCGTAAGCAAATGGCGTAAGCGCTTTTTCGAAGAGCGTCTTTCGGGACTCGAAGATAGATCTCGTCCCGGGCGCCCGCCCGGTTTTCCCCCCTCAGGTGGTCGTTCAGATCAAGGCGCTGGCGTGTGAACTACCGAGCGAGAGCGGGATACCGCTCTCGCGGTTCAGCTGTTCCGAGATTGCCGCCGAGGCAGTGCAAAGGGGCTTCGTTGCCAAGATCAGCGGCGCCACTGTCTGGCGCTGGTTGAACGAGGACGCGATTCGTCCTTGGTATCATCGCTCCTGGATTTTCCCACGGGACCCGGACTTCCAAACCAAAGCAGGTAGAGTCCTTGATCTGTATCACCGCCAATGGCAAGGAAAGCCTTTAGGGCCGAGGGAATATGTACTTTCTGCCGACGAAAAGACCAGTATTCAAGCACGAGCTCGCAAGCACGTTACCCTACCGCCAGCCTCGAACAGAGCGGCACGCGTTGAAACACGAATACGAGCGGAAAGGAGCCCTGGCCTATCTGGCTGCTCTCGACGTGCACAATGGTCGAATCTTCGGTCTCTGTGAGTCTTCTTCGGGTATCGAGCCCTTCAACCGGCTCCTGAGCCTGATCATGAGCCGGAAACCCTATTGCTCGGCAAAGAAAGTCTACCTCATCGTGGATAATGGCTCCTCGCACCGAGGGCAAACATGCATCGACCGTATCCAGGGGAAGTGGCCAAACATCCACCCCGTTCACCTTCCGATCCACGCAAGCTGGCTCAATCAGATCGAGATCTACTTCTCGATCCTCAAACGCAAGGCTCTGACACCTATCGAATTTGCATCGCTCGAAGAGCTTGAGGCAAGAATCCTCGGTTTTCAGGAACGCTACGGACGTATCGCCACACCCTTCAAATGGAAGTTCACACGAACAGATCTCGCGGAGATGATCGACAAACTCAGGTTCTACGATACGCCCTTGGCAAAGTCTGCTTAGAATACGTCACCGTATTTGCGAACAGGAGTACTAAGGCTTCGCGATCTGTCAGGAGCGGTCTCCTGGCCGCAACCTGCTATGATAGATGGGGTAGGAGCGGCCTCCCGGCCGCGAACAAGACGATGGATTCAAAGGAGTTCTGTTTAAATGGGTATGACCGAAGCTGAAAGATTCCATTTCGACTTGGCGGGATTCCTCGTGCGACCGGCTATCCTGACGCCCGATGAAGTCATAGAGATCCGCGAGCAGATCTACAAGATCAATCACGAACCGGAATCGCTGCCCCCCGAGCACCGAGAAGCGCCGGGCGGCCCTTCGAGCATCCTGATCGACCATCCGCAGGTGATCGATGTGCTGGAGGAAACCATCGGTCCCGAGGTTCGGCTCGAGAACGTCGGGAGTGTGTGGCGCAACAAGGGAGAAGCGCACGGAGGCCTGCACGGCGGAGGCCCTCAGCAAATCGATCCGATTTTCGGTTATCGGGTTCAGGACGGTCGGATTCACGCGGGGATGGTGCGGGTGATTTTCGAGTTCACCGATATTCGGATGGAAGATGCTTCGACGCACTTCATCGCGGGGAGCCATAAGGCGAACTTCAAGATGCATCCCGATCACACGTCGTTGGAGGAGGGGAAGCGCAGTCCCTTCCTCCAGACCTACGAATGTCCAGCGGGGAGTGCTGTCTTCTTCACGGAGAACGTATGCCACGCCGGGCCCGTTTGGGAACGCGACGATCCACGCGTGACAATCCTCCACGCCTACGCCCATCTGGCCACTCACTGGCACCGGTTGAAGATTGTGCCGGAGGTCCTGGCCGGACTCCCACGCGAAAAGCTGGCCTACTTCCGCGAGCCCTGGATCGCCGACTTCAGAACGAAGCCGGCCACGCACAACACGTTCGAACGATTCGTGGAGAACGACGAACCGCCTGTTAGAACGGATCATATGCCATAGCACCCACCCCGAATCGGGGATCCGGGGCGTCGGAAAGGATGGAACATGAGAGTCGGGATGGTGGTCGCGCTACTGACCTCGGTGTCCTCCGTGTCAGCGCAGATACGGAACGGAAATTTCGAGGCGCGTCCCAACAGGGCCTGGATGACCGATGGGATCCTTGTTCCAAGAGTGGCGAATGGCGACAAGCCGGTTATCAGGCCGGTGGCCCCGAACCGGTAGCCTTTACGGCTTCATCGGCGATCGCAACGGGCAGGGCCGCAATGGAGAGAGTCCATCGCGCATATTCCAGCGTTTCGACTGCCCAGATCCGTTTCCAGATACGCTTGCGATCGTCACTTGCGAAGTGAGACTCCGCTATAGCTCGACCCTGCGCCCTGGCGAATCCGCGGTATTAATCATCGATAACAAGGTCTACAGGATGCCGAACACCGGGGGACAGTGGCGGGGGCCGATCAGGGTCGACGGAGGTCAGTGCATCGGCAACAAGCTCATACAGTTCAATGTCACGGGTGTGAGGTTGGGCAACGTGGCGGGGGCCCTCTGTGTCGACGATGTCGAGGCGAAGTGCGTGCTCGGGTGGGTGAATTCCGGTCTGCCGCAAGTGAACGCTTCGATGTTGGATCGTCTTCCGTCGCCCCCAGACTCAGGCGAGTCGGAACCCGTGCCCTTCGATGAACACCCAATCGACGCACCTGGCGGCAATCGACAGCAGGGCTTGTTCTTCCTCGTGTTGGTTGGCGCACTCCTGTTTTACGCGATGCTTCGCGTTGTGTCGGGCAATCAATCGGTCCGATGACGAGCCTGCTGCTCGCCGTGGTGTTGATTGAAGGCTCGGTCTGTGCATCTGTTCCGAATGGCGATTTCGAAACCAGACCGAACTCGGTCTGGTTGACGGACGATGGTGAATCGGTGTCTGGCGACGCGCCCGTCATCGGCCGTGGTCTTCAAAACAACCACTTCGGCCATTTGGGTGACAGGGATGGGCGTGGGGGAGAGGGTCGGACGCGGAGCCGGTTGTATCAGTCGTTCGATTGCGGTCCGGCCGAGGGCGATTGTGAAGTCTCCTTCCGATACAAGACGGGTCATGCGTCGGAGACAGTCTACGTGGCCCTGTCGGGGTCGCGGCCACGGAGATCCTGGAGGATACCAAACACGGGTGGTCTGTGGTCGGGACCCGGTCGTGTTTTCTGTTCGTTCTCTGATTCGGTGACGCTCGAGTTCGGCCTCGTGGGGGCATCCGACCACAAGGTTGCCGCTTATCTCAGCGTCGATGACGTGCGCGGCCGGTCCGTGAGCCGTGGAACGCAGACCCTCGTGCCCCTGAGCGCGGCGCTCACGGACAGTATGCTCCGGGGATTCGGAGACGCAGGGTCAGTGGTGCCAGTCCCGTTCGATGTTCTGTCCGAACGACGACCGCGGCCTGTTTCGTTGGTGATCGCTTCCCTCGTCTTCCTGGGGCTTGTCATCCTGTTTTGGCGAATGTCACGCTCCTGGCGAAGCGGAAACTGAAGCCGGACGGAGCGGTTCTCTTCGCCGTTCTCATTCTTGGAAAGGCGTGGATCACGTGACGTCGACCCGACTGACCGTTACACAGAGACAGAAGTATGAAGAGGACGGGTTTGTCGTTTTGCCCGGTGTCTTCCCGCTCGAGGAGTTGCGTCGTGTGGACCGAGAGTTGGACCGCCTCGTCGCGGACGCTGAAGCGAAGGGGCAAACAGGAACGAGTCACACCGGCCGCAATCGGAACCCGGGTTGGCTTTTGCAGCTGGGGCTTCGGTCAGAGCTCGCGAGGCGGTTCGTGCAGGATGATCGTGTTCTGGACCTGATTTCGGATATCGTGAGGCCGGGGATCGCGATTTACTCCGCCAAACTGACGGCGAAGATGCCGCGGTCCACGGATGTCTGTCACTGGCATCAGGACAACGCCTACTACAATCCCCACGCCGCGAGTGAAACGCGTATGTCGACGTGGATTCCGCTCGTGGATGCAGACGAGGAAAACGGATGCCTGTGGGTGGTGCCGGGTCCCATAAGGGCGGGGTCCGCGAACACGGCCAGTACGGCGGCCAATGTCCTCAGTCGATGGGGCCTGAGGACATGGTCGCCGAAGGCGCGATTCCGTGCCCAGTTGCGGCCGGCTCGATCCTGCTGTTCAGCTCGGACCTGTGGCATCACTCCAAGGGAAACGCGACCGACCACGTGAGACGGGCATTCATCGTGTCGTATCAGGAGGCGACCGTGCCACGCGGCAACGGAGACCAGTGGAAGATCCTGCGTCCTGCCAACCCGATACCAGCGTAGGAGAGTAGGAGCGATCCTTCGACTTCGCTCAGGGCAGGGCTTTCCTGATTACGATCCTCGTCAATCGAACACAGTCATACAAAGAGGCCGTCCGAACTGCAATCGGGCGGCCTTCAATATTCGATTCTCGATGTTCGATCTTCAATATCTAAGCCCATCGGATCACGGCCCCCAAAACCGTCTGCGCGCGCCCACGATTGACGGCATCGAACAGCTGAGGGGCATCCTCGAAGCTGCATCGATGGGTGATCGTATGGTGCCAGGGCAGGACTCCGCTCCCCATGTTCTTGATCACGGCCCGACGGGAGGCCGCCAATCCGTCGTCGCACGGGTAGTGCATCGTGAGCCGGCGTCCGTGGGGCGGGGCGAAGTTGTAAGAGATCGGTCGCTGCCCATAGTGGCCCTGGAGGACGAAGGTGCCGTGCCGTCGGCAAAGAGCGATCGACGGGTCGATGCAATCGGGGATGCCCGTCGCTTCGAACACCACGTCGGCGCCTTCGGGAGACAGGTTTCGGACGGCTTCTTCCATATTCTCTTTGTCGGCTCGAACCACGTGATCGGCACCCAGCCGCTTCGCGATTTGCAACCGATCCCCTTCGACGTCGACCGCGACGACGACACACCCTCGGTGGGAACAGGCCGCGATCACACCCAGCCCGATCAGGCCTGCACCGTTGACCACGACAAGGTCGCCCATTCTGGGATTCGCCGTGTCCACACCGTTCAGTCCCACTGCCGGCATGACGAACAGGCTCGACGCTTCCTCATCTGCACCGTCGGGGAGGTGAGCGCACGCGTGGTCGCCGTCCACATCGGTGATGGTGTGCGAGCAGTGGACGCCAGAGAGTCCCGTGATGCTGCTACCGTCGGTTGCCGTTATTTCGCGATTGGCCCTGTAGTAGACACGATCGTCCACAGCAAACTCGGACACGTCCGACCCGACCGTCTCGATGATACCGACTCCCTGATACCCGGTGACCATCGGAAAGGGCCCCCGGTCGATCTTCCCTCTGATGAAGGCAAACTCCGTCCCGATGCTGACCCCTGAGTAGAGCGTTCGCACGCGCACCTGTCGTGGTCCCTCCTCGGGCAGCACCACATCATCGATCGAGAACCGCTGATTTTCAGTTGTTACGAGGGCACGAGCATTCATAGGGCAATCGTGGTTGAGGCTTGCGTCGTGTCCTCGAGTATGCCTGCCCAGAGGGCAGGTCTGTAACGAGGGGCGCGACATGTTGCGCGGGGAAGATGGCCCTTTACCCCTCGCAAGCTCGGGGCACTCGGGCACACGGTATCGACGAAGCAAGGGTCCCTGCGTGACCCATTGCGATCTACACTCATGGACGCCCGGGGACCGAAAAGCAGGTTGTGTCGCGGGGTGACTGGTATAGCGAAGCCCAATGCAAACATCTTCACTCTTCTATCTTAAATGACTGTCCGCTGCGTGTGGAGTCCCAAGCCCATTCCCCATCCGCATCAGCTGACGCTGACGGTCGGTCAGCTGATCGAACCAGGTGTCGGGAAACTCATCGTGAGGATCGACCTGGAACACGAGCATCCGCTTGCGATAGTGCCCGAAGAGCGCGTGGCGGTTGATCGTTCCCGTGTTCTGTCCACCACCGTGCCACGTCTGTCCGTTGAAAACGAGCACGCTTCCCGATAGGTGCGATCGCTTCGGCGACGTACTTGAGTTCGAGCGTTTACGGTGGTAAGGCGAGACCGCTTTTGTGCGATCCGGGGACGCATCGTGTCGCGCCAATCTCCGAAGTGAATTCGTCGAGCATCCAGACCGTGTTCATCATCACCGGAGATGCCATGTTCAGCATCTCCAGGGGGATATCGCTGTGAAGCTGCTGATATCCGTCTCCGGGCCGGACGATGCGGGAATTGAGACTTCCCAGTATGAGAGTTTCGCCGAGGAAATGTTCCAGGATGGGGAGAACTCTCAGATGGTCGATGGTCTTGAAGAATGAAGGATCGAGCGTTGGGAGATTGGCGACGTGTCGCGCCGTTCCCCTGTGTGTGTGGTCGGTACCGACCTCCTGCTCACACCTGATGAGGGCTTCGCGCATCTCGACTGCTTCGTCTTCCGTGAGTACACGTTCGAGAATCGCGAACCCGTAGACCTCGATTTCCTGTATCGCAAGTTCCGTTTCGGTCATAGGACAAGTATCTCTTCTGTAAGCAGTGTGAAGTATTTGAGGCACCGCTCATCCCGAGCCGTGTCCTGAGTGTCGACCGCTATGGTCGCCGTACCGAAGGGTGACCTGATCCTGTGAATGAGTGTGCTACTGTCTGGAACCAAGATGGAGGTTGTATAAAGGGCGAGCGGTCCCCAACAGATAGATTACCCAATCCTCGATATTCGATCCTCGATATTCAATTCGTAAATCTGTCGCCCTGTCCCGCCGTGCGCCGAGTCGATGGTGACTCGTTTCCCGTCCCGACTCGATCGGGGATGAAGATCACAGCGCCATTCACCGGTATAGGGTTCGGGCGATGGAAACGTGCCCAACTCGCGGCGTTCACCCGTGGGCGTGTGATAGAGATAGAGCTGCTGATCGCGGGAATCCCCCTGTGGATAGCAGTCGTTGAGAATCCAGTCGGTGTCGGGAAGGTAGGTGCAGTGACCGTTCAGCGTCATGACGTCTTCACCGATGACGTCCACTCGATCGGTCTGATCCGTGTAGACGTAGAAAGCGGCCTCGTGGGAGGGTTGCCACGACCACGCGAGGATCGTTTCGGGGTCGCGCCAGATGAAGTGTGACATTCTCCCGTAGTCGTCGACGACGTGAAGACCCGATCCGTCGGCGTTGGCGGTGAGCATGCGGGTGTGAAAACCTCCCTCACCGAGCCGCCATCGATGGAGGAAAATGAAACGTGAGCCGTCCGTGTTGTAGAGCAAGTGGTTGAAGTAGTGCTTGGCTTCAGAAATGTCCCCGTGAGGGTAGGGGAGCGCCGCGATCTGCGCGATCGAGATGATCTGTCGCGAGTCACCGCTGGCCAGATCGACGGTGTAGATGCCGGCGGTATCCGGCGCGAGGACATCGCTGTTCGGGTCCGGAAGCCCCGCATAGCCATACCCAGGGCGCATGTCGTTGATCCGCCGGAAGTCGGCGCCGATTGCTGATTGGCCATCGGGGGCGATCGTGTAAACAGCCTCTGGCAGCGTCCGCTCAGACCCGTCGGTCGTGTCGTGGATGCGGGCGACGAACCGATCACCTTCCCGCTGATTCCATATGATCTCGGTGTCCGATTGTGGAATCCACTGGAGCATGCAGCCCTGCTGCCAGCCCCAGGACTGTGTGGTGCCGATCTCGCGCCACCCATCGCCGTCCTGCGTGTCGATGAGGCCGATTCTGATCTCGTCGTCGGCCGTCGGTGACCGATGCTCGAAATCGACCTGCATTCCTAGGATGTAATGCCCCGGCGGGTCGAACTGAAGCTTATCGTAATACCCGAACCAATGATGCTTCGGCCCTGACGTGATCGCGCGAATCGGAACAGAATCCATGACGTAAGCTCGCTCAGAAGACGTTCGATCGATTCCCGCATCGACGCCGTCTCTCTGGTCACTGGTCACTGAAGAAGCTGTCTACTCGAAGACGATCACCTGCCGCGCCACTTCGCCCACGAGCAATGCTTCGAACGCGTCGTTGATCTCATCGAGCGTAATGTTACGCGTGATCATCTCGTCCAGCTTGAGGAGGCCCTTGAAATACATCTCGACGTAGTTAGGCATGTCGACGCGGAACCGGTTCGATCCCATGCTGGACCCCTGGAGCTTCCTCTCGCCGAGGACGTCCTGCGGAGAGATCTCGATTTTCACCCCCTCGGGAACCATTCCGATGAGTGTTGCCGTACCCCCGCGCTCGAGGACGCCGAACGCCTGCTCGGCCGTTTCTTTCAACCCGACGGCTTCGAACGAATAGGCGACGCCGTTTCCTTCCGTCAGATCCATGATCTGCTCGACCGGGTCGCCGTCTCGAGCGTTCACCAGGTCGGTCGCGCCGAGCTGTTTCGCGAGCTGAAGTTTCGAGCTGATCGTGTCAACGGCGATGATGCGCCCGGCCGAGCCTATGCGCGCTCCCTGCACGGCGCTGAGTCCGATCCCTCCGCACCCGAACACGGCAACCGTGCTGCCCGGCGTCACCTTGGCCGTGTTGAGGGCCGCACCGACGCCCGTGGTCACACCGCAACCGATCAGGGCTGCTTTATCCAGAGGCATGTCTTCCCTGATTTTACAAACTGCGTGCTCGTGGACGAGGAGCTGCTCGGCGTAAGAGGCCAGATTGGCGAACTGGAAGAGCTCGTCGCCGTCCTGGCTCAGTCGGGGTGTCTCCGCCTCCTTGCGTTGAGTCGACTCCTTGTCTTCGCACAGGTTGGGGCGTCCCGTCGTGCAGTAGCGACAGTGACCGCAGAAGACCGAGAGACACGTAATGACG
Organism: Candidatus Latescibacterota bacterium; assembly: GCA_965198115.1. Classification (GTDB taxonomy): domain Bacteria; phylum Latescibacterota; class UBA2968; order UBA2968; family UBA2968; genus UBA6620. Next base: position 7,546,303 of record OZ240241.1, read on the forward strand.
TGGTCGCCCGGCTTCACGTAGGTGACCTCCGAGCCGACCGCCTCGACGATGCCGGCTGACTCGTGACCCAGGACGGCCGGCATGGGGCACGTATACAGGCCTTGCTGGAAGTGGACGTCGCTGTGACAGACGCCGGCCGCGGCCGTACGGATGAGGACCTCGTGACCGATCGGATCCGCGATCGTGACATCGGCCACGTCGATCGGTTGATGGGCTTCGCGAAGAATCGCTGCTTTCATTCAGACCCTCCTACTCTCCGTAGTAAGTGCGCTTGAAGTACTGCGTGAATCCTTCGACGCCCGGCCAGCGTACGTGTCGTGGGATGTCGGGCGACAACTCATCTCTTGCACCACCTTCCAGCCAGACGAGGATCTCGGGATGTGTATCGCGTCTTCCGATCTCGGCGACCCCCAATTCGTGGAGACGCTGCAGCTCCTCGTCCAGACCCGCGATAGGATCCTCACTCCCGTAGTGTCGGAGGATCGACGCTTCGGGCGTCGGCTGCCATTCGAGCCAGGCATCCCGACCGAAGACCGAAAAGTAGTTTGGATCCCAGTTGAAGATCGTCGCTTCTTTCGTGGCCGATCCTGCGGCCGGTCCAGCCACGGCTACCTCACGATCCGTCCGTCCAGTTGGAAGATCGTGGCCTACGCAGTGCGGCATCGTCGCGTTCGCGAGACCCAGAATCGTCGCCGTCAAGTCCTGAGGCTGAACGATCGTGTCAGACCGCGAGGCGGCCCCGTGCGGAAGCCGGATGAACAGTGGGATGCGCGCCTCCGCATCTCTGACGGGAGACCCTTTCCCGAACGTCCCGTAGTGACCTGTCTTCGTTCCGTGATCCCCGACCAGAAGGATCGCCGTGTTCTTCGATAGACCGCTTTCGTAGAAGGCGTCGAGAAACCGGCCGAAGCAGTGATCCATCCAGCTGACTTTGGCCGCGTAGAGCGAAGCCATGACCGCTCGGGCCTCGGTCGACAGTGCGTCGTCATTTCGCCCTCCCCAGAAGTGACGTGGATCGACGGTTCCATCGTGGTCCGGGCGGGGATCGAATCGTCGGACGAACTGGGGAGGTGCATCCCAGGGCTCGTGGGGATCGAAGCAGTCGATCCAGAGGAACAGGTTCTCTCGCCTTCGATTGTCCTGCAGGAGGCGAGCGGCCGTATCGAAGAGTCGCGCGCAGTTCCAATCTTCCTCTGTCCGTCGATTCCGATTGGTGAGGTATAGGCTACGAAGTTCGCCGTGCCTTCATCGCAGACATCGAAAAGCGGGTCGCGGCGCCAGTTGGGTAGCCACACGGCTTCGTCTGTGAGCCAGGCACGATCCACCTCTGCCCCGCGCACGAAGGTCCACGTGTGAAACGGATAGTCGAAGTTGTGACCGCCGTTGACGAGGTGGGGAGTGTCGTGGATCAGCTGCGTGGCGTATCCGGTTTCCTTCAGTGCGTCGACAAACGTGATTGCAGCGTGGGGGAGAGGAAGCCACGCGTGAAACGGTCCCCCGTAGCGGCCGGTAATCAGGTCTGTGCGGAACGGTATCGTCGGAAAGCTCGAGCAGAAGGCACGATCATACGCCGTCGATTCGGCCGCCAACCGGTCGATGTTTGGTGTGGGAATGGATCCACCATTTGCGGAGATCGCGTCATATCGCAGCGTATCGATGACGACCAGAATGATGTTCATTCAGCAGTCCAGAATGGGGGTTGTGTCCGCGCGTGCATAAGAGTGCTCTCTCCCGTGCACCCCGTTCCCTTGTCCCTCTGCGGCCTCTACCAATTCGCCTTTCCTTCCCACGGATGCGCGAGAACAACCTCTTCGTTCAGATCGGTACCGAATCCGATGCCGGTCGGAATCTTGAGGTGGCCATCCGCAATCTCGGGCTGGATCGTTACGAGGTCGTCCTTCCAGGCGACATCGTCGATGTCGATTTCTTGGATTCGCACGTTGGGAAGTGTCGCGCACAGGCTCGCGCTGATGAATGTCGAGAGATGGCTGTAATAGTTGTGGGGCGCGACGTTGAGCTGATACACCTCCGCCAGATCGCCGATCTTTTTCGACTGTGCGAATCCGTTCCAGGGCACGTCGATCATGAAGACGTCCGCCGCGCGGCATTCGAAATAGGGGAGGAATTCTCTCATGTAGAAGAGATTCTCTCCCGTGCAGATCTTGGTCGACGTGGAATCTTTGATCTGACGGATGGCCCTATGCTCGTACATGTCGATTTCGAGCCACAGGAGGTCGAATTGTTCGAGGACCTGGGCGATTCGGATACAGGCTTCGGGCTTGAAGTTGAAATTGAGGTCGAGATTGATGTCGAAGTCGGGGCCGACGGCATCTCGGAAGGTGCCGATCAAGGTCTCGATGTGACGGAGCAGACCGCGGGAGACGTTTCCGTCAGTCGATCCGGGTCGTCCGCCGAATCCACCGAAGTAGTTGCGGCTCTCGGCGGGCAGGAGAATGTTGGTCTTGAGAGCTGTGAATCCCTTCGCGACGACTTCCTTTCCCAGTGCGGAGACGTCGTCCATGGATCGAACGGGTTCGACGTCCAGATGGTCGGCGTGGGCGACCCGGGATGTGCCGCAATGGGACCAATAAAGACGTATATCCTCGCGGGTCGGGCCACCGAAGAGCTCGGTGACCGAAATGCCGAGCGCTTTGGCCTTGATGTCGATGAGAGCGAGTTCGATGCCTGCGATGGCCTTGCACGCGATGCCGCTCGGACTCTGACGTGACCCCCTGACCATGTCCCAGAATCGCATTTCGTAGGGACGTGGGTCCTTCCCGATGATCAGGGGTTTGAGGTCCTCGATCGTGCCCACGACGCCTTTGGGGCTGCGGCCATCGCTGCATTCGCCGTAGCCGGTGATGCCTTCGTCCGTGGTGACCTTTGTGAAGATCCACGGTCGCCATCCTGCGTCGACGACGAATGTCTGAATGTCGGTGACTTTCACGAAAGCTCCTTCTTTTCTTCGTCGACAGGTGGATCGCACACCCGGTTGAAACCCAGTCGGTTCTTTCCCCTGACGAGGTGCAGGGCGTGGTTCGGCGAATCCCATTTCAACACGGTCACGAAGGGGAGAATGACCCGGATCGCAAGACCGATTCTCCGTCTGCTCGACGTGTTGGGGTGTGAGTGGTGGAGCGTGCGCTCGTTGAACAGAATGAATTCACCGGGCGCCATCTCCAGATCGACGGCTTCATCGGGATCGTAGTAGCTCTCGTCTCCCATTTCTCCGAAGATCGCATCTGGACCTGACTTCACGTGGGGGATGACCTTGCGGTGAGAACCCGGAATGACCTGTAGGCAACTGTTCTCGGTCGTGGCTTCGTCAACCGCGATCCAGGCCGAGACGATGACTGGGGGTTCGAGGGGCCAGTAGTTGAAGTCCTGATGCCACGGGATGCGCCTGGCCCCGGGCTCTTTGATGAAAAAGTTGGTTCGCCAGAGAAGGAGATCCGGCCCGTAGAGAGAGGCCATGGGCGTGATGATCGCGGGATGCGTGGCCAGATCGTAAATCAGTCGATGATCGAGGTGTCTGTTGTGGATTCGGTTGGTGTGACCGGGTGGCGTCGAGGCGAGGGCGTTTTCGATGTGGGGCGTCAGTTCGGCCATCTTCGCGGGTGACATCAGCGGATAGGGACCCAGATAGCCCTGGTCCTTGAAGGCCCCGACTTCCTCAAGGCTCAATGTGTTCTCCGCGATCGCTTCCACTCGTTTTCTCCCGCAAAATGGAGGGCGAATATAGCGCTGGCACCCTCCCCGCGCAATCCGTCCTCCCCGTTCGACGGGCCGTGCTGAATGACAACGTGTCTGTTGCCTCGAAGCTCTGCCAACGGAAATTCCTTCCTCAAACGGCCGTTCCGACAGGGCGAGGTTTCATCCAAAACACAAGATAAATTAATTTAAAACAAGAAGTTATATATGAATTCCGAGATAGGGGTGGTCAGTGGCATATGGCTTGCAATCAGGATCGATGAACTCATACGTCTATCCACCCCGAAACACGAGACGATACGATGATTCAAGGTCTATATGAGTCCGGCACGAGCATGATGAACCGTGCAACGAGGCAGGATGTCATCGCGAACAACATCTCGAACTCCGAAGTACCTGGTTTCAAGCGCGATGGCGTGTTTTTGAGAGAATTGGGCGAAGCTCGCCGCAAAGGGTCGGGTGCCCATCCCGTCTGGAGAAATGACCGGCTGGCTGGCGCGTTCATCGATTTTGGTCAGGGCACGCTCCGGCAGACGGGGAGCAGCCGTCACGTGGCCATCCACGGAACCGGTTTCTTCCAGGTTCGAACCCCTCAAGGCGATGTCTACACCCGAAACGGTGAGTTCTCGCTCACCAACCAGGGCGTGCTCGTCACGAACCTCGGTCATCCTGTGCTTGACGATAGGGGAGGCGAGATCGCGCTCGAAGGGCCCGATTTCACCGTGAACGATGGCGGAGAGATCATCCAGAACGGGGAGCCGAAGGCCACCCTCGGGATATTCGATTTCGAGAAGGACGCCGACGGGTTTTACCAGGATCCCGATGGCGTGACCCGTCTAGAGCGGAAACAGAACGGGTTCTTCTTTCCCAAACCGGGTGTCAATCGATTGGCAAAGGATCCTCAGACGAAGCTCCTGCAGGGCTATCTGGAAGAGGCAAACATCGATCCCATCACGCAAATGGTCGATATGCTCGAGGTCGTTCGGTCGTATGAGGCCGATCAGCGCGCCATTCGGGCGCAGAACGAGACGCTCGGCCGTTCGGTCAATGACGTCGGGAGCATTCGTGTTTAGCAAGATTGAAAACCATCCCATCCCCTGAAACACCCCATCTGAAGAGGTGAACCGTGTCACGAGCATTGAGAACAGCCGCATCAGGAATGGTTGCCCAGCAACTGAACATCGACAACATCTCGAACAATCTTTCGAACGTAAACACGACGGGATTCAAGAAGAGCAAGGCGGAGTTTCAGGACCTGCTCTACCAGACGATCCGTACCGCAGGGACATCGGCGGCGCAGGGCGCGTTGGTACCCGTCGAGATTCAGATCGGATACGGATCTCGAGTCGTGGCGACGAACAAGATTTTCGAGCAGGGCCAGGTGACGGCCACGAACAACGCATTCGATCTCGCGATCGAAAACGAAGGGATCAACGGCGACGGATTCTTCCAGATCAGCCTCCCGGACGGCACGCTGGCCTACACACGCGATGGCGCCTTCAAGCTGTCGCAAGACGGGCAAGTCGTCACATCGGACGGTTTCATTCTGGATCCTCCCATTTCGATCTCCCAAGACGCTGTGAGCGTGAACATCGTTAAAGACGGGACCGTCGAGGTGCTGCAGGCCGGTACGACGGCGGCTGCCAACGTGGGAACGATCGAACTGGCCAAGTTCATCAACCCCGCCGGGCTTCGCAGCATCGGACGAAATCTGTATTTGGAGACGGAGGCCTCGGGTCCCCCCCTTACGGGCCAGCCCAACACGCAGGGCTTCGGCCGTGTGTCGCAGGGCTTCCTGGAGCTGTCGAACGTGAGCGTCGTCGACGAGCTCGTGAACATGATCATGGCGCAGCGCACGTATGAAGTGAACGCGCGCGCGGTCCGAACTTCCGATGAGATGATGCAGGCGACAACGAACATCGCCGGCTAACCTGATTGAACACGAGGATGGGTTCCATGCGTAAGTCATTCGTTTACTCGACGCTGGTTGCGATCTGGGTGGCTCTGCTCTGCCTGGGTGAGGGGATTGCGGACGTCGCGGTTTCGGAGAGCCAGGTGCAGGAAGCTGTCGAGTCCTACGTGAACGATTTTCTAGATTTTAGCGGAGACTTGGAGATCACGGCTCGAAGAAGGGGTCCCGTGATGGTCAGTGGCACGGGCAGCGTGTCAGTCCAGGTCGTTCCTTCCTCCCGACGCGTGAGCGCACGGGCGATTCCCGTTCTTGTGGAGTTTGTGCGTGGTCCGGTCGTCGTCGAGACGATTCCGGTCGTGGCCACCGTGCGCTATTTCGAGCAGGTGCTCGTGGCGGCGCGACCGATTCAACGAGGAGAGAGGCTCGAATCCGAGGCAGTCAACCTGGAACGTCGCGAAGTGACCGCTCATCTGGACCGCTACTTTACGAATACGGACGATCTGGAAGGCAAGCGGGTGAAGACGCGGATCGGGTTCGGACGAACGATCGAGCCCCGCTACATCGAAGCGATTCCTACCGTGAGTAAAGGCGATCTGGTTCGAATCGAGGTGCGGCTCAGTGGGGTTACGGCGAGTGTGGAAGGCATTGCATCCGAGTCGGGTGTGACAGGCGACGTGATCGTCGTCAAGAACGCCGCTTCCAGACAGAAGTTGATGGCTGAGGTCATCGGTCCTGGTCGCGTTCGCGTGGCGCTATGAACGTCGGGAGAAAAGGTGAACGAGCGATGATACGATTGATTTTCACTCTTGCCCTAATGCTGGCCCCAGGGTTGGCCGATGGGCAAAGTTTATTCGGGTCACGGGGATCCGCACGGTCCGAGTCGATGTTCGAGGATCGACGCGCTCCGCGCGCTCAGCGCATCGGTGACATCCTGACGGTGCTGGTCATGGAAAGCACATCCGCCAGCAACACAGCAGTCGTCGACACGGAAAAGGACGCGACGCTGAACTGGACCAGCCCCGGAGGGTTGAAAATCCCGGGATTCGGCCTGACGGGCACGGCGACGAGCGAATTCGAAGGCGAAGGGACGACGACACGGGAGCAGACCATCACCGCCCGCGTAAGCGTGACGGTCGTCGATGTGCGTCCGAACGGCGATCTGGTCGTGGAAGGCAGCCGCGTGATCGACATCAATGGCGAAAGCGAGATCATCTACCTGACCGGCGCGATCAATCCGTTCATCATCCCGGCCACGAATACAGTCGAGTCCTATCGAATCGCCGATCTCCAGGTGTCTTACAAGGGCAAGGGCGTGATTTCGCAGGGTACACGACCCGGATTCTTCATCCGATTCCTGAACTGGGTGTTTTAGTCATGCGAACGATTTTGCTGATCCTCGGTCTACTGATTCTATCCGATGGTGCTGACGCTCAGTTCGAGGTGGAGTTCGACCCCCAGAGGGTTCGGCTCAAGGACCTCGGTGAGATTCAGACGTTGCAGGAAGTTCAGCTGCTGGGCTATGGGCTGGTAGTCGGTCTCGAAGGTGTCGGCGACGGTCGTGGAGCTCCCTTTACGATTCAGTCGTTGGCCAACCTGATGCGGAATATGGGTGTGGAGGTGGACGCCGCGCAGATTCGGGCGAACAACACGGCGGCCGCGATGGTGACTGCGACGATCGGGCCGACAGCCCGCGTCGGGTCCCGGCTCGATGTGACCGTTTCGTCGATCGGCGATGCGGGAAGTCTGGAGGGCGGGGTTCTGTTGATGACGCCGCTTCAGGCGGATCCACCGAACGGGCCGATCGTGGCCATCGCCCAAGGTCCGCTATCGATCGGCGGATTCAACGCCGAAGGAGGCGGTGGTGCGGTGCGGAAGAATCATCCCGTCGTCGGACGGATTCCCAACGGCGCGATCTTTCTGGAACTCGTTGAAATCATTCAACTCGAGGTCGGCGCCTTCGAAGCGCTGCTCAAAACGTTGACGCAGGAGCAGGTCGCTCTGGTCAAGCAGAACGTCCACGCCATCGAGGAAGCCGTCACGACGCAGCAGACGCTCGTCGAGCGTGCACGTGCCCTCGAAACGGCCCGGATTCAAGTGATCGAACGACTGGCCGGACCCACGGACACATCGCCCGAGTCGGTCACGCTCAGGCAGCTGATCGACCGGATCGAAGACCCCCAGGCGCAGAAGCTGCGCGAGCTGCGCGAGCAACTGCTCACGCTTCAGGAAGACATCCGGCGGGTGAATCAGCACAATTCTGCGCTGGTCAAGCAGTCGATGAAATACGTGGACAAGACGCTGAATATCCTGACCGGTGAAGGACCGGCCACGGGCGTCTACGGACAGTCCGGCAAAGTGGCTTCGAAGTCCACTTCCAGAGCCGTCGTCAACCACGTCGCATAATGACCATCCCGAGCCCCAATCGGGACCGTTGGGCCTTTCGGAGCGAGGATTCCACCCACCCCTGGCCTCCTCCGAGGGCCCGACAATACACTATTCGTGTGAGGTAGTCGGTGTCGTCACTCGGTAGAATCATCCAGATCGGTGTCAGCGGCAACGGTCGATAACCTGGGAACCGGTGTCGAATTCGCCACGCTGACCCGCGCTCGTGACATCATTCTCGATCGTCAGTCCCGGTTCGAGGCGGGAAACGTCGGGCGTCTGGATTTTCTGGAATCCTCGTTCTCGACGCTGGAATCGATTTTTACGGAAGTGGCCGGCGGCGGTACGACGGAAACGGGGTCCATATTCGACATCGACGGTGGCGCAGCCCTGACTGGCGCATTGAGTCGATTCTTCACGGCATTCCAGGATTTGGCGAACAACCCGGAGAGCCAGGCCACTCGCGCGGCTGTTCGCGAAGAAGCAACCCTCCTGACCGAGCAGTTTCACAGGATTGACAGCCAACTCGCAGTGATGAAGGATGATCTGGACCGGGAGCTGCAAAGCACGACGACCGCCGTGAACGCGCTGACGCGGCAGATCGCGATCCTGAACGAAAAGATTCTGGCCACGAAAGAAAACGTGCTGGACGTAGCCGGTGACCTGGACGACGAACGAGATCGTTTGATCGACGATCTCGCAGAGCTGATAGACGCGACGGCGATCGAGCAGACGGATGGCACGGTGACCGTGACAGGGTCGACGGGCGAGGGTGTGTTGCTCGTCGATCGGGATCGGTCGTTCGATCTCGAAATTCGTCTCGTCGCCAGCGGCAGCACGGTTTCCGCGAATCTGGTCACGGTCAACGAGGCCAGCCCCGTGCCCGTGAGGACGGGTAAGATTGCGGGGATTCTGGAGGCTCGGGACGAGCACCTCGTGCGATTCGAGGGTGAACTGAATCTGTTGGCCGCCACGCTCGTGGATGAACTCAACGCCCAGCACGCGGCAGGATTCGGGCTCGACGGGTCTTCCGGGAACACCTTTTTTCGGTCCGCGGGGACGACGGCTCAGCTAATCGAAGTGTCGGACACGGTCCTGAATAACCTGGACAAGATGCGCGGCTGCCGGTCCGAGCCAGGGGAACCCCAACGTGACGGCGGGTCCGGGCGACGGCGGAAACGCGCTCGAGTTGTCGGATGTGAGACTGAAAAAGCTGTTCGGCGGGGGAACCCAGACGATCGAGGAATTTTACGCCGATGTGATCGGGCAGCTGGGAGCGGAGGCGAAACGGATTTTCACGTCGGCCGAGAGTCAACGTCTCGTTCAGGCGCAGGTGGACGTGCGGCGGGAAAACGTCCGCGGTGTGTCGATCAACGAGGAGGCCAGTCAGCTGATTCTGTTCCAGCGTGCCTACCAGGCGGCAGCTCGCGTCGTGACCGCCGTAGACCAGATGATGCAGACGGTTTTGGACATTTAGACAGGCACATAACCTAGTGTAAAATCTTGAATTAACGGCATATGTGTCCTATAATCAGCCAGATAAGGTCAGGTGATCGAGATGCGGGTCGCTGATACCGTTTTATCGTCGACGGTGACGAATAACCTTCGTCAATCGCTCAGCCGTATCAATAGATTCCAAACTGATCTGTCGACGGGTGTCAAGATTCACGACGCGTCGGACAATCCTGCAGGCGCGGCGCGATCGCTGCTTCTGCGGTCGGACATTCGGAATAACCAACAGTTTCAGCGGAACATCGGCGAAGCCCTCGGACAAATGGACTTTGTCGATTCGACCTCGACAGTCTGATGAACACGGTCATCGATCTTCAGGGGATCGCCATCGCCGGTGCGAGCGACACGGTCAATCCCGAGGATCGCGAGATCATGGCTCGTGAGGTCAACGAGCTGCTCGAGCTCGCGGTGAGCGTCGGTCAAACCAAGTTCCGAGGTCGGTTCGTCTTCGCCGGGACCGAGACGCTGGAAAAGCCCTATGAGGACATTCGCGATTCCGCCGGTCAGATCACCGACGTCGGAAACGCGCTTCGTGCGAGCGTTACCTTGAGCGACCGGGCCACTGCGGTAGGCACGCTGCTCGGTCTGGCGACGCCACCCGCAGGGACGGTCACGGTCGGAGACCAGACGGTTGCGATCGATCTGGCAACGGATTCGCTCGACGACATCAAAGCAAGCATCGACGCCGCGGCGCCCACGGGTGTCACGGTCACGATCGAAGAGTCAGTCCGCAACGGTCAGCCGTCGTTCAAGCTTCGGATCAGCGGGACCGCGACGGTCGCCGACAGCAACAACGTGCTCGGGACCCTGAACATCGGGAACGTCGACACGACGAAGGCGATGCTGCGTGAAGTGGGCGCGGGATCCACGTACAGGTGAACACGGCGGGGCAGGACCTGTTCGAAGGCGCCCAGAACGTGTTCACGTCGTTGATCAGCCTTCGGGACGCGCTGAACGGTAACAACATCGACGGAATCCGGTCTTCGATCACAGACATGCGAGTCGCCCGAGATAAGATTTCGGAAGTACGTGGCGTTCTTGGGTCTCGATCGGAGCGTGTTGAAGTTCAAAGGAGCCTGCTCGAACGGTTCGAGGTGAACCTGACGAGTTCGCTTTCGATTACCGAAGACGCGGACTTGTCGGAAACGGTCCTGAACCTGCAGCAGGCGCAGACGATCTTTCAATCCGCTCTCATAGCGGGGCAGTCGGTGTTCCAGCCCACCCTGCTCGATTTCCTGCGGTAGGGCGCGAGGAAACGATGCACGCCCTCGCAAGCCCACAACGGCGCCATCCCATCCAGGGATACACGCTTATGGCCGAAGACTCCATCCGGTTCAGCCACGTTCGATTCGGCGAGCAGGAGACCACGCGGGACAAGGTGATCGAGTTCCCCGACGGTGTACCTGGATTCGAGCGCCACCGGGAGTTCGCGCTGTTCGAGGACCCCAACAGCGAGCCGTTCCAGTGGTTTCTCTCGATCGAAAACGAAGAGCTCGGGTTTGTCGTGATCAACCCGCTCTACCTCTGGCCTGATTACGATCCGAAGATTGGCAAAGCAGACCTCAAAAGTCTGGAGATCACCGATACGAACGAGATTCTGATCTATTCGATCGTAACGCTTTCGGACAATCCGGAACTCGTTACGGCGAACCTCAGCGGTCCGATACTCATTAACACGTCGAACCGCAAAGCCAGGCAACTGGCGCTGCTTGACGATCGGTACACCACCAAACACAAGATCCTGGACGCTGAAACGGTGTAGGGCGTCGGGAGGGCGACTGCTGTGCTCGTATTAACACGGAAGTTAGGCGAGAGCATCGTCATCGGTAACCACGTGAGGGTCACTGTCCTGGACATGCAGGGCAAGCAGATCCGGCTGGGTATCGATGCCCCTTCCGAAGTGTCTGTTCACCGTGGCGAGGTGTACGAGCGCATCGAAGAAGAGAATCGTCGAGCAGCGGAAACGGCCCACGCGGACATTTCCAAACTCACGCAGGTGGTCAAATCGAAGGGCACCCAGGGCTGACGCCCGTCAGCCGTCCGTTTCGATTCAGCGCCACCGCCTCCTTCGCTCAGACTTAAGTCCTCAAGGACTTCAGGGACCTGCCGATATCGAGGATACAGGCCCGATCCTGCCGGATCGACACGATCTGGATCGGCCCTGACACCCCTCGTCAGCTTCCCGGCGGACCCATCCCAGCCGACCGGTTTCCAGAGATCATCACCGACCACGTTGCTTTTTGTCTCATCGGGTAACGCCTGAGAGACGCAACCGCTCTGGAGCGCCGAATGCACCGGCTCAGAATCCTGACCTTCAACTGGCACGACCCCTACATCTACCTGTTTGCCCGAACCAGTCACGACATCCACGTCGGGGACTGGATGCAGCGCGCTGACGGCACCCGCGGCTGGGATCTCCGCAAGCGGCCCGTGCCCTCGAATGTGACGCTCATCGACGGCGAAGAGAAAGCCCGTGCCGCTATCCAGAATGGCTCGCTGTCGCGCACACGCTGCAGGATATCGCTTTCCTGGAGCGTTTCGATATCGCGACGGTGTTCCTGACTCACAATGCCCTCCAGAACGACGGCCACAACGACCCCCACGCCATGGGAGAGATTCGCCAGACCGTGCAATCCTTCCTCAGTCGTCGAAACGGCGTTTTCGCGGCGATTTCGGGAATGAAGCGCGACAGTTGGGGGCTCGACGGTCCGATCGTCAAGCCCGGCATCCCACTCGACGACTACGATGGTTTCGAGGGGTCGGTGGCTGAGGCCTTGTCGGTCGGAAACCTGTTCGTCGAACGCGACTTCATGCTCGGTTACAGCGCGATCGCCGAAGGTCTGGCCGACCTGCCGTATCGTCTGGTCGGCGTCAATCCAAGCCTGCCTGGCGTGCGTCAGGCCGAAGACTGGGACGAGCTCAGATCTTTTTACCGTACTCACCGCGTTTACGTGAACGCCACCGTCGAAGCGTTCGAGGATGGCTACAACCTCGGTATGCTCGAAGCCATGGCGACGGGGATGCCCGTCGTGACGACGCGCAATGCGACGTCGCCGATCGTGGACGGCCAAAACGGGTTCGTTTGCGACACGCCAGATCAGATGCGTGAGTGTGTGCAGAAGCTCCTGGACGATCCAGAACTGGCGCGGGCGATGGGATCGTGTGCGCGGGAAACCGTCGGTCGAGCATTCGGACTCGACGCCTTTCGTCGAGGCGTGGAATGGGATCTTCGGGACCTGCCTGAAGGCTTCAACGAAGGCTCAGGCCGTTGGATCGGAAGAGCGGCTGTCGGGCGCGTGCCGGCTCGACGTGTCCAGAGACGATCTGTTCCCCTACACGGGGGATGACGTGTCCACGCTCCTGGCAACAGCCAACCTGGAAGCTGTTTCGATTCCGAGGATCAAGCTCGACCGGACCGGGAACGGCTACCTCGTCGACGTTTCTCTCTACGATGCCGAGACTCAAAAGACCTACGCGTGGCAGGGCATCGAGGTGCCTGCCGGGGGCACGATCGGGTGGCCTTCCTTCCTGGCGAACCTTCCAGCGGAGTTGAAATCGATGATCGCCGGAGCGATCGAGCAGACGGTCGATGCCGTCTCCCAGGATGCCCGAGCCTCACAGACACCCACGGTGGTGGTTACGCTGAACGCGTGCGAGGGAGCGGTGTATCGGGTGGGTGATGACAGGGTCACACCCGGGGACGCGCGCTCCGATATCTACCTGCATCACGCCAAACGGTATGCGTTCGCGACGCAGTTCTGCGAAGGCAAGCGTGTGCTGGAGGTGGGTGGAGGAACGGGTTACGGTGCCCGCATTCTGGCGCGTCACGCCGACTCTGTGGTGTCGATGGATCTGTCGGCCGAGGCGATGGCGTTCGGGAATCGGACGTTCGCGGCCGACAATGTCGTTCGGGTCACGTCCGATGCCAGAAACATTGCCCTGGGCGATGTCACGTTCGACACGGCCGTCTGCTTCGAGATGATCGAACACATCGAAGAGCACGACGCGTTGCTGGACGAGGTCCGACGTCTACTCGCACCGGACGGCACGTTCCTGGTGAGCACACCCAACAAGATCATCTACGACCTACCCGGAAACGAGAACGACTACCACGTCGGGATGCTGTCCCGCGATGATTTCGAGCTTCTGATGGGACGGCATTTCGAGGACGTATCGATCGTGGCCCAGCGCAGGGCGACGCCCAGCGAGCCCTTTTACGAGGCATTCGGTTTCGATGAGAAGGCGACCGACGACCACGAAGTCTTCATCGCGATCTGCAAGGGACCGCGAGGCCGTTCCTCGATCGCAGGCGCGCACGTGGAGGCGCCACGCGTCGAGGTCCGCGATGAGCGGGCGGAGCTCCAGGACGACGCTCCATCGGACGATCGTCTTCGCGTTCTGTTCAGCCACGTGTCGAACCCGATTTCGGCCGGTCGATACTACGTCGACGCCTTCCGTCGTCACTGCGATGTGATCACGTGCGGGCCGATGATCGATGACAACGAGCTGGCAGCCTGGCGCGAGGCGGAGCACGAGCACGCCTTCAAGACTCTGGAAGATGCCGATCGGGACAAGCTGGAACCGATCCGGCGGGCAGCTGAGCCGTGCGACATTCCCATGCCGAGTGGCCGTGTGAACGTGGACGAGGTGCTGAAAGCCCTCCCGGGCGGCTGGATGCCCGATCTGTTCGTCTGGTCGGACAGCGCGACAGGGTTCCTGCCCGTCGGTCTGGAGCAGCTGGGTTGTCCCGCGGCTTGTCTGGTCGGGGATACCCATATCGGGCAGATGGATTGGCGCATCGATTACGCCCGTCTGTTTACGCACACGTTCGTGATGTTCAATCGGCAGCACATTCCACACTTCCAACGAGCGGGAATCCCGAACGTGACGTGGCTGCCGGGAGCGTGCGATCCGGTCTTCCATAGCGGAGAGCGTGCCGGAAAACGGTTCGATGTCGGGTTCGTGGGTCAGACCCATCGCACCTGGCACCCGGATCGCGTCCGTTTGCTTCAGCGGCTGATGGATGCCGGGGTCGACGTGTCTGTCGAGAGCAAGATTCTGGAAGAGATGGGTCGCTTCAACGGACAATGCCGGGTCGTGTTCAACCGCAGTCTGAACGGCGACCTGAACATGCGTGTGTTCGAAGCGCTCTGCTCGGGGAGTCTGCTGTTGACGGATCGTCTGGGTCCGGAGTCGGGTCTGGATGGTCTGTTCGAGGACCGAAAGCATCTGGTACTCTACGACGAACACAACCTCGAAGAGCTCGTGAGTCACTACTTGAAGCACGAGGCCGAACGCGAATCGATCGCCGCAGCTGGACGTCAGGCCGTCCTGAACGGCCACACCTACGACCATCGCGTCGCCCAGATTCTGGAAACGGTTGCCAGCAGTCCTGAACACCGAACACCGAACACTCCGTCCAAGTCGCTCCAACGATCGAACCTTGCCGTACTCAACCGGATGATCCCATCGAGGAACTCGCCACCTACACCGGCGAAACAGTCGACGCGGTCCGGGATCAGATGGAATCGGCCGGCAGCGACCTGGCCGAGGTCTGGCGCGAGCAGGATCGAGCGTCAGCATCGGAGATCGACGCCTTTTACAAGGAAACCGACCGATATCTCTACGACCTGACGGCCTTCAACTACAGCCCGATGTACACGGGCTGGCGTGGTGCGATCTACAATCTATGCCAGCAGGTGAGCGAGCAAGTGGGTCCACGCGGTTTCGATGTGTTGGATTTCGGGGGTGAGGCCGAGGCCGAGGATCCCGAGCGTCTCGCACTCGAGCCGACCGGCGTCCGGCAACGGTTCCTGTCCACCTACATCCAGCAGGTGGAGCAGATGGCATCGGCGTCGCCGTCCGAACAGGCGCTTCTTTCGGCGGCGATCTACCTTTGGAACGACGACTTGACTCGATCTCACGAGATCTGTCAACGCTTCGAACGGTCGATTCCCGACGCCAGCTTCATACACGGGATCGTTCACCGCCGCGAGCCCGACTTCAACAACGCGCGAGTATGGTTTGGTCGTGCCGAGGGCATTCGCGGCGGCGAGGCTATTCGCGATGCCGTGTTGGCCTTGCTTCAGCGTGTCCTTCAGATGCCCGACTACGGGGCCGCCCGGGACACGGCCTTCGCGTTGATTCAGCATTTGCAGAAGGTGGGCACGTGGGACCCCGTGCGTCTGCTGGCGTTGTGCGAGGAGGGTGAGTGGAAGGAGGACGCGGTTCTCTGTCGGCTTCTCGAGGAGATTCAGGAAGCAGAGCTTCTGGCCGCGATTGAAGTCATCGGATCACGCTCCGCGGCCTGAGCGAGCATCGGCGGCGGGTCCCCGTTTGAGCAGGAAGGGTAGAAGGACGGCGGAGAGGACGATTTCGGGGATGAGATAGGACAGGTTGTAGAGAGCGGAGTAGACCCACACGGTCGTACCTTCGGGGGCGTAGCTGCCGAAGAAGACGATGCCCGACAGGAAGTGCGCGATGAATCGAGCGCCTCCGCCCACGAGACAGGCCACGACGACCGTAGCGGGGAAAAATCCGCTGATCCCGAGGACCCCGAAGGCAAGGGGGTAATCGAGCACGACCTGTATCGGGTGATAGATGTGGGCGCCGAGCAAGAGCTGGATGAGCCCGCACAGGATTCCAGCGCTGACGGCCGGGCGGACACCGCCCCAGATGGCGAGGTAGAGGATAGGGAGGGATTCGAGAGAAATCGAGCCGCCGTAGGGCAGGCGGGGGAGCGGGAGCGCCTTGAGAATCAGGCCGAGGACGACAGCGAGCGCTGCCGTGGTCGCGATGAGGGTCAGGTCTCGAACGCTCACGAGAGGCCGGCTTCTTCTTTCAGCCTGGCTTTTCGCTGTTCGAGCGTGTGTTCCTGATTCTTTTTTTGGTAGGCGAGGTTGACGTCCTGAAAGAAGCTTCTGAAGGGCACCAAGACGTCTTGCTGCAGGTCATCGCGCGCTTTGCGGATGGCCATCCGTCCGTTGGCGGTGTTGAGATCGCCGTATTGATTGACGTGGAGACTCGCCTGCTGCCCCTGGTCGCTCTGCCACCACTTCAGCAACGATTCGCAGGCATCCCGAAGGGTCTTTGTTGTGGCCAGGTCCAACTCTTCGAGTGTCGATGACACGATGTCAAGCGCCCGCTGCTCATCTTCGGGAGACGCCTCGATCTCCAGGTTGCCGAGGGGACTCCCGGCGATCACCTCACCGTCTTTCGTGTCTCCGTCTGGTGCTTCGGAGGGTTCGGCCTTTTGGAGGTTCGACACCGTGAGGTTACACTCTTTGACCAGGAGCGCATAGCCGGTCAGGGCGGAGTCGTAAATGCGGGTCATGAGCTTCCCCGCTTTGCTCGATGGGTTTAGTCTGTTGCGAGTCTCACGGACTTGCTCCAGGCTCGAGCGTGCCGACCCAGCCAGCTTTTCTATGTCTGGCACTTTATCTGGGCCGAGGAACTTCAACCGCCGACGTAGGAAATCTTCGGCAGCCTCCCGTTCCTCCTGGCTCAGAATGAGGAGCAGTTCTTGAGGGTTTTTCATAGAAATGGACCTGGACGTGAGGTATAGGAATACAGCGTAAATATATGCAAATAAAGCGGATTTCCAACTGGGGATGCCGTGGCTGAAGAAAACGGATCGGAAACCAACGGCACCATTTTGGTCGCGCAATGTGAGCCACAGGACCAGCATTTCGCGACGACGCTGCTCAGCACCGTCGGAAAATATTCGATCGTCGAGGCCAACTCTTCGACAGGGGTGATCCGGGGGCTGGTCGAGGGGCCGGACCTGATCCTGGCCGATCCGCTCATCCCGGGAGACTTTCTTAGGATCGTCGAACTCATGCGACGCATGCCCAAGCTCAATCACGTGGCCATCGTGGCGTTGAGCGGCGGCCTGAGCCAGGTGGCCCGGTGTTCGGGGAAGGGTTTCAATGGTTTCATCGAGAAACCCTTCAAACCCGATACCTTCCTGTCGCAGATCTGGAGGATCCTCGACGCGCAGCCGCCCGCACCCGGCGACGGTAGTCCGGCTGAGCTGAACGTCGAGATCGACAAGATCGAGGGACTACCGACTCTTCCAACCGTCTACGCGCAGGTCGAGGAGCTGTGTGCCGATCCCGACGTCAATGCTGAAAAACTGGCGAAGGTGATCGAATCCGACCCGTCGATCACGATGACTTCTCAAGTTGTCCAACTCGGCGTTCTTCGGGTTCTCGCGAGAAATCAGGTCGATCGTGGATGCCGTTTCGCTGCTCGGGAACGAGACCGTAAAGAACGCCGTGCTGAGTATCTCCGTGTTCGAGGCTACGATGGATATGGAGACGTCGGCCGGTCTGGATATGAAGTCTTTCTGGCAGCATTCGACCGCGGTCGGCTCGGTCGTCCGGTTCGTGGCACATAAGATGAAGATTCAAAGGGAAGACAGCTTTACGGCGGGAATTCTACACGACATCGGTAAGGTCATTCTGGACTCCCTGTTCTCGGACGTATATAAGAATGTGCTGGAGGCGGTAGAAGGACAGAAGATCTCGATTCTGGAGGCGGAAGAGCGGGGCATCGGACTCACGCACGCGAAACTGGGCCAGGAGTTGGCAGAGAATTGGGGGATCCCTGGGGGGCTGGCTCAGGCCATCCTGAGTCACCATCGACCCAAATCCGCCGACTCCGATGCCGAACTGGCCAGCCTCGTGCACATCGGCGACGCGTGTGCGCGCAATCTGGGATTCGGATCGGGTGGAGATCCCTACGTGCCATCGATCGACGCCTTCGCTTTCTCACACCTGGAGGTGAGTGGGAGCAACCTGATCGAATGGGAAGAAGAAATGAAGCAGGTCGTCGAGAAAGACATGGCATTCCTCTCCGCCATCGGGTAGAACAGGAAAGGCCGTCATCCTTCAAGGACGACGGCCTTTCATTTCATACTCTCTGCTCTCTGTGCGACGCTATTTGTGCGCAGCCTCCCAAATCGGCTGGATTTTCTCGATCAATTCTTCGTCGGTGGCCGACGATCGGACGATGTCAGTGAACTCATCGGCCGATATGCCCAGTTCCTCCAGGAACCTTTTGTCGGCTCCTCACGGATAAATGTAATCACCGATCGTTCCCCGTAGAAACGCGCGTGCCTTGTCGGCGATTCTGGGTAACCAGGGAACACCGCCCATGATGAGTGGCCGACTGCGCGGTCGAAAGTCCACAGACTCACTCAAGCTGTCCACGTGTGCATCACCCCGCTTTCCTGTTAATTCGTCGATTCCCAGAAGAATCTAAGCCCTTTGTGGGGCGTGTCAACCGCTCCCCCCGCTCTATCACGTTTACGTGTTGTGCCCCGTGTGTCTCCGCCCTGTGATGCGACCCTTCCGCGTTCATTCGGCGGTGAAGGTCGTCAGTGTCGTCTCCCCATAGGCTTTGCTGCGCGTCTGTGTGAATCCCTCGTGACTCGTGGGGAGAACCAACGAACCGTGGTGCTGGACGAGGATGCGTGTGTGCGAGACGCAAAGGGGAGAGGCAACGAGCGCTTCGAGTGCGGCCACGGCTAGGGGCACGCCCCGCGACTGCTCGTGGTAGGGCGGGTCGAGATAGGCGACGTCTACGGCGCTCTCGAACGGGGGCGAGGAAAGGAACGCGAACCCGTTCTGACGGCTCAGCCGCACCCGCTCGGTGATGTTCCATTCATCGATCAAGTTTTTGACGAACGCGTAGCGCCGCCCGTCACGTTCGTTCATGACGACGTCGGCACCGCGGCTCCACGCCTCGAGCCCCATCTGACCTGACCCTGCGAACAGGTCGAGGAACAGCTTGCCCTCGAGGGCGGGCCCGAGCGTGGCGAAGGCCGCTTCCTTCACGAAGTCGGACGTGACCCGCGCGTTGCCGTATCGCTTGTTGTTGAAAGGGATTCTGCGACCCCGCAGACTGCCCGACACGATCCTCAAGGTTTCCTCGTCCGATCCAAGATTCTCCCTTTCCAACCTGTGGCCTGGGAATGGCTGCGGAGTATTGCCGAGTCACTTCCCCGACTAGGGCCACCATCCTCGGGCTGAGGCACATCTGTGTCCATCGGTGTTCATCTGCCTGCCCTGAGTAAGCGACCGCTGTACCGAAGGGTGGTTCCTGCCTCTTCCGCTCTGATACGATATCCGCCCGACTCGCCGCCGTCAACGGGCGAGAACGTTGACTCCGGAGCGAACATTCGCCTACAATCGGACCGAACCCTTCACTCGAGGAATGCGTGCTTCGATTTCTTCTCCTGAGTCTTCTCCTGCTAACTCGCAATGCCGAAGCCGTCGATCTGACGATGGACGGTCTCGTCGGTGCCGTGTCCGTCGACGAGGGCGTCTGGCAACGCATCGATCTGCGGCCGCGTTTACGCTACAAAGCACTCGAGGCGTCGATCGATCTGGAGCTGTTCATCGACGGGGAGGGCCGGATTCGGGATCGGGGTTGGGACTTCTCGAGCCGACGCAAAGGGCTCGAAAGCATCCTGCGAAAGATCCACTATGTGCGATACGGACGCCCCGAGGAGCGGGGGCGCCGGGTCTACTTCCGAGTAGGTGCTTTGGAGCGTCTGACGCTGGGGAACGGACTGATCGTACGCGATTATCGAAATACGTTCGGTCGTCCCGGTCTCAAACGGACCGGGATCGACCTTCAGGTGCGCGGCTTTCTGTGGGAGTCACTGGCCATTCGGGGTTTCGTGAATGACGCGGTGGATCTGCTCGATCGTGGATCTCCTCTGGTCGGGGGAAGGGCCACGGCTGCTTCGTGGGGCGGACTGGAGGTCGGTGCGACGCTGGCGATCGATCTGGACCAGCTGTCCGCGTTGCCCGATTCCGTGCGCGCGGGCAGGGGCGATGATGCTTACGGGGCCTACGGGATCGACGCGACCTACCCCTTGCTGCAGAGACGGGGAATGTTCCTGAGCGTCTACGGGGGCGTGGCGAGGCCCGTCGCAACCGCCCGGAAGGGCACGGGTTTCCACGGGCCGGGACTGCGACTCGTGGCCGGCCGCTTCTCCGCGCGAGCCGAGGCGAGATTCGTTCGCGGGGCGTTCGAGCCCGATCACTTCGATGGCCTGTATGAACAGAACCGGGTCCAGGTTTTCGACGACGGGACCCTGGTGACGCGTGAGGCGGGGGTTGCCGATGTCGACTTGAACGGGCTGCTGGGGCATATCCAGGTGAGGGAGGTGGGTATGTTCGGAGGTGAAGTGACGTACCAGCACCTACTCGGGAACGGTTCCGACGACCGGTTTTTGCGAGCCGTTCTGACGATCACGCCGGGATTTCTAGGCCCTTTGAAGCACGTCTCGCTGTCAGAAGCCTACCTCGAGAAACGGGATCGCGCCGGAACGGCGGCGGGCTTTTTCGAACTCAACGAAGACACGCGGTTCGGGTATCGCGTGGGTCTCCGTCCCGCGGGACGGGTGTCGGTCGTTTGGACCATGGAATTCTCCTACGACCCCGATGGCGCTGGGGGATTCGAGAGACGCAGAACGCTGAGTCTGCAGACCGTGTTCGGCCTCTAACCGCGACACGACAAAATGAAAGGGACCGCGCCCAACGGACGCGATCCCTTCGTTTCTGTCAACCCACGGTGCAAAAGCAGTCAGGGTTAGCTCCTGCAGACCCAATGAGTGACTATTTCTGAACCGTGAACACCGAACACCCGTAGTTCAAGTCGGCGGAGCCGTCTCCTCTGTGGCTTCGGCCGAAGCGGGTGTCTGCACGAGGGGCAAGATGAACGAGAACGTGCTCCCCCCACCCTCCTTGCTTTCGACCCAAATTCTGCCACCGTGCACTTCGACGGCCATCTTGCAGAACGTGAGACCCAGACCTGTTCCGCTCCGCCGCCTGCGGTCGACCTGGCCGAATTTTTCGAAGATCCGATCGAGATAGTCTTCGGGAATCCCATGGCCGTTGTCGATGACGTCGATCTGCAGCACCTCGTCGAGTCGACTGCACTTCAACGTGATCGTGCCGCCGCGTCCGGTGTGTTTGACCGCGTTGAGCATGAGATTGGAAATGACGCGATAGATGAGTTCGCGGTCGGCGGGCACGGGCGGCAAACCGTCTTCGAGATCGAGCCGGACGTTCTTGCCTTCGGCCGCCGCCGGCGCATCGACTTCGTCCACGACCGTCTGTCCCAATTCGGAAAAATCCATCTCTTCCCGGTTCAGATTGAGCTTACCCTCTTCCATTCTGGAAATGTCGAGCAGGTCCTGAATCATGCTGTGGAGCAGGTCGGAACTCCGCTGTGCCGCTTCCAGACACTCTCTCGTGTCGGTCAATGCGTCCATACCCACGATCTCGAGGTTGGCCTTGATCCCGGTCAGAGGGTTTTTGAGATCGTGTATGATCATCTGCGTCAGGTGCTCTTTCGTATCCTGGAGCTCCTGTAAGTCGCGATAACTTCGATCCAGGTCGTCGTGCAGTCGCTTGACTCTGACGAGAGATCTGATCCGTGTGAGCAACTCGAGTTTGACGATGGGCTTGGTGAGGAAGTCGTCGGCACCGGCTTCGATGCTCTTGATCTTGTCGTCGAGATCCTTCAGGGCCGTGACCATGACGATCGGGATGAAACGGGTCTCCTCGTCGCTCTTGAGCTTTTGGCAGACCTCGTAGCCATCCATCCTGGGCATCATCACGTCAAGCAGCACGATGTCCGGCGTGGATTCCTCCACCCGTTCCAGTGCTTCGACGCCGTCGAACGCGGTGGCTACCTCGTAGCCTTCGGGTAGCAGATAGGCCTCCAGCAGTTCGACATTCTGGGGGTGATCGTCAACGACGAGAATTTTGGCGGGTTCCATGGTCAGCTCGTTGCGTCAGCTCGTGGTGTTGGGCCGGGCGTCCAGGTATTCGCACGGTCTTCGGGACGGCGCGCGTGTCGATGGGTTTTGAAATGTAGCCATCGCAGCCGGCCTCTTTGGCTTTTTCTTCGTCGCCCCTCATGGCGTGAGCCGTGAGCGCGATGATGGGCAGGTTCTCGAATCCGGGTCTCTCTTTGATCATACCCGTGATCGTGAGTCCGTCGAGGCCCGGGAGCTGGATATCCATGAGGATAAGATCCGGTTTTTCCTCCTCCACCATCTTGAGGGCGTCGGACCCTGAAATCGCGGATTGAACACGGTAGCCGTGCGCTTCGAGGATGTCGCTGATCAGCTCCAGATTGAGCGGATTGTCCTCGACGATCAGGACGGTTTCACCTGACATCGCTGGCCACGATCGGAATAGGACACTGGTTTTTCATAGACTTAGCGAGCCCCCGTTCATCGAGGACGGCCGCGATATGGCGCTGGAGTCGCGTATGTTCGGGGTGGTCAGGGTCGATCGCGAGCGCCCGCTTGAGCGTCTCCCACGCTCTTTCGACGTTTCCTGTCCCCATCCAGGCGGCGGCCAGACCGAGCCAGATTTCTGGGTCCCCCGCGTTCAGACGTGCGGCTCGACCGAATGCCGCGGTTGAGCCACCGTAGTCCTTCTGTCTCAGGAGCAGCGCCCCGAGGTTTCGGTGGGCCATGTGCAGCTGCCCATCGAGCTGGATCGCTCGCACGTAGCGGGCGCGCGCACTGTCCGGCTTTCCGTGGTGTAAGGCTTCCAGCCCCAGTTCGAACAGTCGTCGGGCCGCAAACCCGCGCAGGAAGGTCTGTTCGCGGTCCGGGTCACGTCGTGTGAGCAGACGATAAAGGTAGTCTGTTCCGATGGTCTTGAGGCCCAGGTCGACGAGACCGACGGCGTCCCACCACGTAGGCCCCGCTGTGCCGACCTGCTCTCGCGAGGCGTCGTAGCGTCCGAGCTTGAGGTAGACTTCGGCGAGTAGCATTCGGGGAAGTGAGGCCCGGATGTCGGGCGATCACGTCCTCGAGGAGCTCGGCGGCTGCCGAGAGTCTTCCTCTCCGATAGTCCTTCGCGGCCTGGACGACCGCGCCATCGGGTCGAGTCGGGTCATCCAGGATCTCCGTTTTCCAGGCTTCGATCAACGACCGGTCGAACGTTGTCTTTCGGAAGAGGTCGACTGTCGGTCGGTCGAAGCCGGTGACGCTGGGTTCCGCATCCGATTCGTCGTAGTCGACTCCGAAGAATGTGGGCGCCCGTTCAACGCTGGCCAGATGGTCGAAACCCAGCTCCCCGGCATACAGCCGGTCGTAGAGTGAGGCGCCGAGTCTGTAGTGTGACCGGGCAGCCTGGTATTGACGGGCCCGGTTTTCGCGAATCAGGATCCAGTGGTCGATGGGGTCGAGGGCCTCGCGAACGAGGTCGAGGACGTGAACGTCCAGGACGCCCCCGTGAGCACGTACGAACAGACTGCCCATGTCGGGTATGGCTCTCGATCCTTCCGGAACCATCCAGCGGGTCGGAAACCCTCCGGTCTCGGCGTAGACGACACTACCGTGAGGAATGCGCTTTTCGATCTCGCGACGGGCTTCGTAACGGACGTTCTCGGACGTGTAGATATCGGAGATGGCGAAGGCGGCCGGTGCAGTGAGGGCGAGGAGGAAGATGGCCGGAATCGCTCGGAGATGGACGTGCCAACCAGCCAGACGATGACCCAGCGCCGAGGCACACCACGCAGCGAAGAGAGAGAGTGCCGGAAGCATTGGCAGTGTGTATCGCACGGGTTTCGAGAACAGACCGCCGACGACGAGGAAGTAGGGCAAGACCCACGCGAGCAGGAACACGGCGTCCCACGTCCGCCGCCGAACCGCCCACATCAGACCGAGGATCGAGGCAGCAAAGACGGGAACCCCCTGAGCGGTCGGCAGAAGATCGGTCAGGTAGAACAGGTAGGGTGTGGTGCCGAAGTCGTAGAGCGTCCACATACGGATCTCTGTGCCGACGACGACATCGACGCTCGGTGCGAAGTCCCTCTGGTCGTCTCCCACGTAGAGCTCGCTCCTGTCGAGCAGGAGGAAGGGCGTCGAGGCGGTCGCGATGATCAACACGATGGCGGCGGTGAGGATCGACCGGGCACTGAAGAGCACGTTGACCCGGGTCAGGAACGACGAACAGGCCGAGCGAAGCGTGTCTGACGCAACGTAGAGATGCCTAACGACATAGGGAATGACGAGAAGCCCTGCGAGGAGACGATAGCCGGTCGCTGCGCCGACGGCCAGCCCACAGATGATGTAAGGTTGGATCGAGTCGCGTGGGAGTCTCAGAATGGCCAGCAGGCCGAGTGTCGTGAATAGCGTGATCGAAACATCGACGGTGTAGTAATGGCACTGCTGAATGTGGCCGGGTGTCAGGGCCAGAATCGCCGCGGCTACCAGGCCCGTGCGTGTGTTGTCGAGTCGGGTAGCCAACAGGTAGACGGCCCAGATCGTGAGGACACCGGCCAGCCCCGAGACGGCCCTGGCTACGACGTGGGTCATTCGAAGATCGTCGTTCGCCGAACCGTAGGGTGTATACTCCAGGACAGGCGACAGCGTCCTGTTGATCGACCAGAGGAGATAGGCGGGGAGGTGGCCGTAGGCGGTCGTGGTCTTGCGAACGTCCTCGCTCACCCATCTTGCGTTCGCGATCAGGGTGACTTCATCGGGGTGGAAGGGATGGAACTCGCCCGTTTCCGTCTCGGTTCCCCAATCGAGGCCGGTCAACCTCAGAACCCCACCCAGGAGCAGGATCGCTGCGAGCGCGATGTGGGTGCGACGCCAGTCTGCCGACGTGCGATCGGGCATCAGGTGGACCGGAAGTAGCGGGCGTGGATCCGGAGCAGTTCGTAGGGGGCTCGCAACACGTCCGAAGGACGGATTTTGGAGCCACCCACGTCATGCCAGATTTGCAGGGGGAGTTCGTAGACCTGCTCGGCGCGGGAGACTCCGCCGGCCGGGAGTGTGAGCCAACGCGCGAGAAGCTCGACGTCGAAAATCCAGCGACTCGCGAACGGTTCGGCCAGGATGGTGCGCAGCTCGTCGGAGACACGGAACAGTTTTGCCCCGCATTGCGTGTCGTAGACGGCACCGAGAGAATGGCCGAAGCGGCCGTGGCGAAGATGCGGCCGAGATAGTGTCGGACGTTGCTGCGACGAATGTCTCGGCCGAGCAGGTTGATGCGGGCGCCGAGAACGAGGTCGGTGTTCGGGTTCTGCGCGAGGACGTCGATGAACCTCGGGATCTCGTCGAGAGGGGTCGCGAGGTCGGCATCCCAGTATCCGACGCGGGTCGCACCCGCGTCGATGGCTTCCAGCAGACCGGTTCTGACCGCTTCGGCCTTTCCCATGTTGCGCGGGATGTGAAGCAGACGATGCGGCCCCCCCTCGCACAGGCCTTCGACGATCTTTCGGGTTTCGTCGGTACTGCCATCGTCGACGAACAGGCAGGAGACAGAAGCGGGCACGTCCTGGAAGGCGTTCACATCGAGGCGGTGAGCCTCGTTGTAGCAAGGGACGACGATGACGGTCATCCGGTCTCCCGTGGGAACTGGAGAACGGCGAACAGACTGACGCCTGTCTTGAACGGCGGGGTGTTGTATCGACGGCCCGTCGCTCGAAGCAGATGACGCCCCTCCCCCTCGAAGATTTTCTGTAGGAGACCGTTCACGGGCAACGGAGGCAGCCAGAGATCCGTATCGGCGCCGCCGAGGGTGATTCCACGCCAGGCGGTGTAGGCGCGAAGAAACCGAACGAGCGGAAAGAGTCTCGAGTTGAAGTGTGTGAGAACCAGTTCGACGACGTTCAGGGCTGCCCACCGTTTTCTGAGACTCTCGGGGGTGTAGCGCCGGCGATGTCCGTGGCCCGTGTCGTGGGGGCTCCACGCCACATCGGCCGCGGGTACGGTGATGAAGACGTGTCCACCGGGGGAGAGCACGGAGGCCCAGCTCTGGAGGAAGTCGATGTCGTCGTCGATGTGCTCCAGGACGTCGGCCAGAAGGATTGCGTCGGCCCGCAATCCGGGTGTCTGGCGTGGGTGAGAGGCTTCGATGAAGCGGATGTCGGGGTAGGCGGACCGAGCGTAGCAGAGCGCGGCTCCGGATGCGTCGATTCCGGTGCAGTCGAAGCGAGACCCGAAGCGGGCGATGTTGGCACCGGTGCCACATCCGACGTCGACGAGGCGACCGCCTCTCGGAACGTGTGCCTCGATGGTCTCGGCGAGGATCCGACGGCGGGCAACGAACCACCAGTGATCCCGTTCGATTCGGTCGTGCAGTTCGAATTGGTCGGTTCGCAACCCTGGCTCGCGGCAGGTGTGAGAGGCGTCTAGAAGCCTTCGAGACGGCTCAGATCGGCGACGCCGTCGGGGAGCGAAGCGATGTGCTGGACGAGGCCCAGCCGGGACCGCTTCTCTTTTTCGTCTTCGGCCATGACGAGCACATCGTCGAAAAACGTGGTGATGGGTTCTCTGAGGCTTTCGAGGGCGCTCGCCAGGTGGTCGATCGATCGACCGTTGGTTTTTCCCGCCTCGCTGACGCGGGTGTAGGCTTCGTGGAGGGCCCTCGACGCGGGCTCTCCGTCATCGTCGGGGGCGAGTGGAAATCGTTCATCCAGATCGCGGACGATCCGCTTGCATCGGGCGTAAGCGTTGAACGTGTCGTCCCATCCGTCGGAGGCAACCATTCGACTGAGGCCGTCGACGGTGCGTCGGATTTCGTATGGGTCGTCGCTGCCGCCTTCGATGGCCGCGGTGACGACGTCGAATGCGAATCCTTCGTCCCGAAGCTGGACCTCGAGCCGTCGAAGGATGAAATCGAGCGCCTCCTCGAGGGCGGTTGGGTCGGCATCGACGGGCAACGATTTGCCTGCGGTCGCCAGGCCCTTCTTGAGAGAGAAGGAATGCGATTTATCTATCAGGCAGGTGAGCAGTCCGATGGCGTCGCGTCTGAGGCCGTAGGGATCGGCCGTGGCACGCGGGCGGACTCCGGCGCAGAAGAGACCGGCCAGACTGTCGAGCCGATCGGCGACGGAGAGCGCGAACCCCACGGGAGACGCCGGGGCAGGGTCGCCCGGGAAGCGAGGACGGTAATGTTCCTCGATGGCTTGGGCGACGGCCTCGGATTCTCCCGAAGCGAGGGCGTAGTAGCGCCCCATCACGCCCTGAAGGGAGGTCATTTCGACGACCAGTTTCGTTGCCAGGTCGGCCTTGCAGAGCCTGGCGGCCCGCAGGGCGTCTTCGCGGGCATCGCCCTCGAGCGCCAGATCGCCCGAAAGGGCGTCGACGGTTTGGCCGATTCGATGGACTTTGTCGAGCATCGAGCCGAGGTCTTCCTGGAAGGTGAGGGTGTGCAGCTTGTGCAGGAAGTCGTCGAGCTCGTGCCCCGTGTCCTCGCGGTAGAAGAAAGCGGCGTCCGCGTATCTGGCCCGAATCACGTTCTCGTTGCCTTTAACGACGAGATCGGGTGTTTGGGGCTCGCCGTTGGAGACGGTGATGAAGTGGGGCAAGAGCGCCCCCGCTTCGTCGATCAGGGGAAAGTAGCGCTGGTGCTTGCGCATGACCGTGACGAGAACCTCTTGCGGCAGGCTGAGGTGCGACACGTCGAAGCTGCCCCGGAGCGCGAAGGGGGCCTCGACGAGATCCGTGACCTCTTCGAGCAGGTCGGGGTCGTCGGGCACCCGTCCCCCGACCTCGTCAGCCAGTCGTCTGACCTGCCCGCGGATGCTGGTCTTGCGTGCCTCTCGATCGATCTGAACCTTCAGGCCAGCGAGGGTTTTGCCGAATGACGACGCATCGTCGACGTCGACTTCGGGTGCGTGATCGGGGCGGAGACCACGTGTCGTCCTGCCACTTCGCACGTTCGCGTAGGTGAAGGGCACGACGTCCCCGCCGAAGAGGGCGACGATCCACCGAATCGGACGTGTGAAGGCGATGCCGTCGGAAGCCCATCGCATGGATCTGGTGAATCCGATCGACGCGATGACATCGGGGAGTCGCTCTGCGAGTACGTCGACGGTGGCTCGGCCTTCGACGCGTTTCTGCGCGTAGACGTAGTCCACGCCTTTCTCATCGGGGCGCGTTTCGACGTCGGCGGGGTCGACGCCCTGTCCTCGGCAGAATCCTTCGAGCGCCTTAGTGGCGTTTCCTTCGTCGTCGTAAGCCGCCTTCGCGGCCGGACCTCTGGCCGTGCGTTCCTCGTCGGCCTGGCGTCCGAGCATTCCGCGGATTGTGGCGACGAGGCGTCGGGGTGTTCCACCGACTTCGAGGCCGTCGAACGTCAGCCCGGCATCCTCGATGCAGGTGTTCAGCCCCGATCGAAGCTGGTCCATTGCCTGGGGCACCTGGGCGGCGGGCATTTCTTCGGTTCCGATCTCGAGCACGAATTCCGCCGTTAGGACATCGGCTGCGTCGGCGCCTGTGACGGGTTCACGTGGAGACGGTTGGGCCACGGTGACTTCATCGACGCCCTTCTGCTTGAGGAAACCCTCGGCGACCTGTCGGGCGAGGTCCCTCATTTCGCCAAAATAGCGTGCTCTCTCGGTGACGCCGATCGCACCCCGTGTGTCGAGCAAGTTGAAGGTGTGCGAACACCGCAGGACGTAGTCGTGGGCGGGAACGACGAGGTCGCGGTCGAGGGCGGCTTTGGCTTCGGCTGCGAACAGGGTGTACATCTGTTGAAGTCGATCGACGTTGGCGAAGTTGAAGGCATACTGACAGTAGTCGACTTCCTGGTGCTTCAGGATTTCGGCGTAGGTGATGTCGTCGTTCCACTTGAGCTTCCAGACCTCGTCGACATCCTGCAGATACATCGCGATCCGTTCGAGTCCGTAGGTGATTTCGACAGCGACCGGTTCGAGGGGCATGCCGCCGGCCTGCTGGAAGTAGGTGAACTGCGTGATCTCCATTCCGTCGAGCCAGACTTCCCATCCCAGTCCCCAGGCGCCGAGGGCGGGGGACTCCCAGTTGTCTTCGACGAAGCGGATGTCGTGCTGTTTGCGATCGAGACCGAGTGCTTCGAGGCTGTCGAGGTAACGTTCCTGGGGATCACCCGGGTCGGGTTTGAGGATTACCTGGTATTGCGTGTGCATCTGCATGCGGTTCGGATTTTCGCCGAACCGTCCGTCGTCGGGACGAAAGCTGGGCTCGACGTAGGCGACGTTCCAGGCGTCGGGTCCGAGCACGCGAAGGACAGTCGCCGGGTTCATCGTGCCCGCCCCGACTTTTTCGCTAAAGGGCTGCCAAATGATGCACCCGTTGTCGGCCCAGAATCGCTCGAGCCGAAGGATCAGTTCCTGGAAGGTCAACACGCTTCTGTATCCTTTGCGCTCAGACTTCGGAGAAGCCGCGGCCGGGTTCGTTCAGGATGAGGGGTTTTCTGGTGCCCTGAATGCGAGCGATTTCCTGCTCGATTTGGCGGACGCTCGATCTGCCTCGATGGGCGCCGACCGTGAGTGAGAAGGTGCGCGTCTCTCTCGCTCCGAGAGTGACGACACGACCGGCTTTGCGTTCGAATCGTTTTGCGTTCGGAAAATTCGTCGCGGGTTCGATGCCGGTCACGTAGCCGTCGTCGCGGGCGGCTGTGTTCTTCCAGAGCGTGAAGCAGGGAAGCTCGTCGAGGTTGTATCGAAGGGATGATCCGAACGTGCCGTTGCGGTTTCGGAGGAGGACGAGGGTTTCGCGAGACCTCCTCCGGGCAGCGAGTTCGAAAAAGTAGACTTGCTCGATGTAACCCGGTGTGGGACCGGCGAATCGATCGAACGTGGGTATCCCTTTCACGGCCGTGGCGTCCCGTGGGGCGACTCGGCGGGTCGGAGCGAGGAGGCGGGCGCCCGCCTCGAGGAGAGGCTCGCCGTAGTTGCAGTGATACAGCAGCTGCAGTTCGGCTTTTTTTCGGTTGAGATTGGTCACGCGGTCCTCGATCCGAACCTCATTGGAGCCGATGCGGGTCGAGATTCGCGTCGTCATTCGAAGGGCGGGACCATACATCATGGTCTCGTCGACCTCGCCCGTGATGCTGATCGTGTCGTCTTCGATTTCGACCGACACATATCGTGCGGGGGTGTTTGCGATTTTTCCGTGCAGCGGCAAGGAGACTTCGGCTTCGTTGCCGTTGTTGTCGATCACGACGTCCGGACCGGGCGCGCCGTTGTTGTCGAGACCGCACCGAACGATCCACTCGTTGAAGCCTTTCAGCCACCCCAACCCGCCACGATCGTTCAGGTTGACGAATGCGGGATGAACGGGATCTTTGACCGGCGAATCCCAGCCGAGCTCCATCTCTTTGTACCAGGCCCGGAGGATGCCCATGCCACGGGTCGGCAGGATTGCGAATCCGAGGATACCGTTGTGTATTTCTACGACATCCACACCTTCTTGCAGCCCACCGTGGAGACGATATTTTACGATGTTCCAGGGTTCGGACACGCCGAGATTCAACTCTTCGTGGTCGAGGGTGAAATGTGGTCGGTCGATCCCGGTTTCGGCGTCGGTCAGCACCGTTTTGAAGTGCGAGATCACAGCAGGGACTACTCCGTGGAGGGCTCTACAGTCGCGAAAAAACAGCAGGTTACGGCTTCTTCTCGAGCCGGGTGAATATACCGGTCCGCCCATGGTGTGTCAAATCTGAGCCGTCGCGTTGACAGGGCGCGGCAGGACCCCTATCCTTCTCATCCAAGCCCGTTGACCCGCCCGATCGGCGCACGAGGAACGTCGTGGACCCAAAGTGCTTTACGAATCGTGAACTCTCCTGGCTGAGCTTCAATCAGCGTGTGCTGAACGAAGCCCACGATCCGGTAAACCCGCTCCTGGAACGCGTCAAGTTTTTGGCTATCGTCGCGAACAACCTGGACGAGTTTTTCGAGATCCGAGTGAGCGGACTGTTACAGCGGCTCGAGGCGGAGATCGTGGAGTCGGCAGCGGACGGCATGCTTCCGGAGGAACAGCTCGACGCCATCCACGACGAGACGCAGCGGATGGTGAAGGAGCAGTACGACTGCTGGAACGAAGAACTGTTGCCTGCTTTGCGACAGGCCGATGTTCATCTCAGGTCGATCGACAGTCTGTCGGACTACGAGCTGGCCTTCGTTCGGGACTATTGCCACCGAGAGCTGCATCCTGTCGTCACGCCCATTACCGTGAATCCCGCCCATCCGTTTCCCCGTGTCGTCAACAAAGCGCTGTGTATCGCGGCGTTGCTGGAGGATGAGCAGGGGGAAACGCTCTTCGGCACGGTGCAGGTGCCGCGTCTTCTTCCGCGTCTTATTCGCCTTCCCAGGGACGACGAGGGTCAGCGCGTGGACTACGTGTTCCTGGCCGATCTGGTTCAGATGCATTTGCCCGAGCTGTTTCGTGGCTATCGGATTCTGTCGACGGTGGCGTTCAGGCTTACTCGAAACAGCGATCTCTACCTGGACGAGGAGGAAGCCGAGGATCTCATCATCGCGATCGAGGATGAGTTAAAGCGCCGTCGAAAGGGGGATGCGGTTCGTCTGGAGATCGAAGCGGACGCCCCCAAGGAAATCGTCGATCGGCTGATTTCCCTGAACGACCTGGAACCGGAGCAGGTCTACCGTGTCGAGGGTCCGGTCAACCTGAATCGGCTGATGATGCTCTGGAGCGC
Source organism: Candidatus Latescibacterota bacterium (assembly GCA_965198115.1). Lineage (GTDB taxonomy): Bacteria > Latescibacterota > UBA2968 > UBA2968 > UBA2968 > UBA6620. Next base: position 7,578,292 of record OZ240241.1, read on the forward strand.
CACGCCGCGTCCTGATTTGAAGGATACGCCCTTCCAGGCGAGAGAAGTGACGTTTGGCGAGGATCCGGCCAGTATGTTCATCGAACTCGGGCAACGCGACCACCTGCTTCATCATCCTTACGACTCGTTCAACCCCATCATCCACTTTGTGAGTAACGCCGCGAAGGATCCGGATGTCCTGGCCATGAAGCAGACGCTCTATCGGACGAGCGACGATTCTCCAATCATAGCCGCCCTCATCCACGCCGCGGAAGCTGGTAAGGAAGTGACGGTTGTGGTGGAGCTCAAAGCGCGCTTCGACGAGGAGACGAACATTCGCTGGGCAAGACGGCTCCAGGATGCCGGTGTCTGCGTGATGTATGGCGTCGTCGGGTTGAAGACCCATTGCAAACTGTCTCTGGTCATTCGTCGAGAGGGCGGCGGCATTCGTCGGTATGCCCATCTTGGCACGGGAAATTACAATTCGACGACCGCCAGGATCTACACCGATCTGGGACTGTTCACCGCTCGGGAGGCAATCACGAGCGAGGTGGCAGAGGTGTTCAACCTGTTGACGACGCAGTCGACAAAACCGGTTGTGAAGAAGCTCCTCGTCGCCCCGTTCACGATGCTTGATTCGCTGTCGGACAAGATCCAACGCGAGATCGGACACGCCCGCGCCGGACGCCCGGCACGAATCGTCGGCAAGATGAACGCCCTGGTGGATGCCAAAATCATTCGGAATCTATACGAGGCGTCGGAGGCGGGTGTCGAGATCGACCTGATCGTGCGGGGGATCTGTTGTCTGAGGCCCGGCATTCCGAATGTGAGCGAGCGCATTCGGGTACGAAGCATCGTCGGACGCTTTCTCGAGCACTCGAGAATCTATTCGTTCGAGAACGGGGGAGATCCGGAAGTCTATATCGGGAGCGCCGACTGGATGCCGAGAAACCTCAGACGGCGTGTGGAGGTGCTCGTGCCCGTCGAAGATCCTGCGGTAAAATCACGGATCCGGGGCGAGATTCTGAGTTGCTGCCTCTGGGACAATACCAAATCGTGGAAGTTGTTGCCCGATGGGTCGCACGAACGTATCGGCCCCGGGCAGGACGAACCGTTCTCGGCACAGGGAACGCTGATGGATGTGGCACGAGACGCCGAGACCAGCTTTCACAACGCGTTCGACGCGGGAGAACAGGCCGTTCGCGCTCCGGCGTGACCGGCTCTACTGCGTAAATTGCATCGATAGCCCTGTGGCAATGAGCCCCCGTGCGGAGCACGGGGACGAGCGTAGCGCTTTGTTTGTTGATTAAGCAATGCGTATCGCTCGCCCCTGGGCTCTGCCCGGGGGCGCTGTTTTACTCACCACACGGGTTGCAGGGGTTCTTGCCTCCACAGGGATTGCACGGGTTCTCGCCGCAGGGATTGCAGGGGTTCTTCTTCCCGCACGGGTTGCACGGGTTACAGGCGTTGCACGGGTTCCCCGAGTCGGCTCCGGCTTCGATGAGCAGAGTCACGCGCACTTCGTCACCCAGTATACCGGCGGCGTCGGTCCAGCTGTTGACACCGAAATCAGAGCGCATTAGCGTCAACTCGGCCTGGAATCCAGCCACTCCCGCCTTGGTCATGGGGTGGGTACCGACGCCCAGTACTTCGACTGGAAGGACGATCTGCTGCGTACCGTGCAGCGTGAGATCTCCCGTGACCATCAGAGTCTCGCCCTTTTTCTCGACGGTTCGGCTCTCGAAGGTCATTTCGGGATACTTCTCGGCGTCGAAGAAATCCGCACTACGAAGATGATTGTCACGCCGTTCGTTGTCGGTGTCGATGCTGACGATCTGAATGGATGCCAGGACGGACGATTCACTGGGGTTGGCTTCGTCGTAGACGATGTGCCCCTTGAAGTCGTTGAACCTGCCGGTCGTCCGGCTGACGATATGGCGTATCGAGAAGCTGACGGAAGAGTGGGCGGCTCGATGCTGTAGGCCGCGCCGAACCCGGTGCCTGTGTTGGCGAGGAAGGCTAAAACACCGAGTGCGAATCCACGGGTCAGTCGAAACAACATGGATGATGCTCCTTTCGGTAAGGACGCCGATTTGGAGAGAACGCGACGCCATATAGGTCGGGCAAACTCAGAAAACCGGTCTATTCACCTCTCTGGGGAATGCCGGTGAACGAGCCAACCGGTACATCGACCAGGCGCCGAGCGCCGGCCCCGGAAACAGAAACGCGAATGTCCACTCCCACGTGGCCCATTCGACGAGCAACGGGATGAGACGGATGGAGAACAACGTGAGCAGAAAGCCGAGTGATGTCTGAATCGTGAGTGCGGTGCCCACATACTCTGGATCGGACAATTCGGTGACGCTGGCCGAGAACTGTGCCGAATCGGCGACCACGGCGAATCCCCAGACGAGGCAGAAGGGGAGCAGGTAGAGAGGGGATGCGCCGAAAAGAAATCCGACGGTCAGACAACAGACCCCACTGAGGACCATCGATCCGATCGTGATAGTGGTGCGGCCATACCGGTCGGCAAGCAGACCCGCCACCACGCAACCGATCGATCCGATCCCGATCACGCCGAACCCGCCCAGGGCCGCCCAGCCGGCCGCTGCTGCCACACCACGCTCGATGAAGCTCTCCGCCAGGAAGATCGGAATCCACGTCCACACTGCATACAGTTCCCACATATGGCCGAGGTAACCGAAGTTGGCCAACCGTACTTCCCGGTTCGTGAAGGCCTTGATGACGAATCGCCAGTTGAAGCGGGCTCCGCTCGTGCCGTGAGGACCGTCTTTGACGAGGAGGAAACAGATGACCCCCGCCGCGACGGCGGCGAGGCTCGCCGTGAGCATCAGGTGACGCCACTCCGGGCTCCCGACGACTTTGAGCAGGTGGGGCGAAGCGGAGCCGAGCGTGAGGGCGCCCACGAGGACGCCAATCGCCGTGCCACGACCTTGTTTGAACCACGTAGCCATGATTTTCATACCCGGTGGATAGACGCCCGCAAGCGTCGCGCCGGTGAGGAACCTCAACCCGAGCGTGACTTCGATTCCGTCGGCGACGATCGCAATCAATCCGTTGAACATAGCACCGAGAAGCGCGCTGACCGCGAATAGATGCCGTGCGTTGAGAATGTTCGACAGGTTCAGGAGTGCACTTAGCAATGTGCCCGTGACGAAGCCAGCCTGGACGGACATCGTCAGCCAGGCTTTGCTCGATTCGGTGAGCCCCCATTCAGCAGAGAGGGGATCGACGATGGCCGAAGCCGAGAACCACAGTCCCATACCCAGGCATTCGGCGACGGAAAGCCAGACGAGCATTCGCCACTTCACGGACCGTTCCTTGTGACGGGGGCAAAACTTGTGCCAGATCTCGATCTGCGTTCCTTCGTGCTGAAGAAGCCACGGGGACAGTGTGTTCTGGCCGTTGACGGCTATGTTGGACGTGGTATTGGGTCTATCGAAACCATGATAGGCCGGCTGACACTGCTCGCGTCAACCCGTGCAGCAGGAGTGCGGTGTCCGATAGGAGGATGGTGGCTACGCGAGACCCCGTTCGATCAAGATTCGTTGGAGAATGTCCGGACAGTCGGTGGTCATGCCGTCGACGCCCAGATCGACCAGACGGGTCATTTCCTCTCCCTGATCGCGTCCCAATCCCCAGGCACGTACGAGGAGGCCCGCGTCGTGTGCCCTGGCGACCAGATCGGCGTCGATCTCAGTGCAGCGCGGGCCGATCGTGTCTGCACCCAGGTCGAGCGTTTGGGCAACGAGTTCGTCGACGGTCTTTCCGCTGGCGTGGAGTAGAGCCGTGACGGCCGCATTGGGTGCGAGTGCCTTGACCCGTGGGAGTTTGGGAAGATCGAAATGACGGTAAGGTTCTGGAGGCCGGCTTCGGTGATGGCGTCGAGAACGGCTGGAATGACCTCCTGCCCTTCGAACTTGAGCTCGACCACGATGTGGGCCCGATGGCCAAGGGTTTCGAGCACGTGTGCGAACGTCGGAACTCCAGTGTCCCGGTAGGATTCGCCCCGAGAGATTCCAGCGTCGAGCGCCAGAATCTGGTCGAGGGTCAGGTCGGATACCGCGCCTTCGCCATCGGTGGTACGGTCGACGGTCGCGTCGTGCATGACGACGAGGTGATCGTCGGCGGTGATCTGGAGGTCGAGTTCGAGCCAATCGACACCCAGCTCCAGGGCTTTTTCGAACGAGAGGAGCGTGTTCTCGGGGTAGACGGCCGAGAAGCCACGGTGGGCGATGTTCAGAACCACGATATCCTCCCGAAATGCGGGTTTTCTCGCGAAATAGGCCATCGAGCGACGGAATCCGGCATCGGCCCAACGTCGGCGAGCAAGATAGAGAAATCGCTAAAGGTCCGAAAGGACCGGCCGATTATATGAGAGAGAGGGGACCGACACACATTCTAAAATGCCATGGATTTTCTGTCATCGACATCGGTAGAAACCGAAGCGCTCATTGCTCGATTCCGCGCCCATCGCAGGGAGACCGAGGCCCGCGTGAGCCGGACCGACGTGAGTGTGGACGCGCACGCTACGGCGACGGTTCAGGGCGACAAGGTCGAAATTTCGCTGTCAGCCAACATGACTGTCGAAACCGTGAACGGAATCCTGAACGACTCCGTCATCGAGCAGATCAACAAGGCGATTCAGGAGGCTGGGATCGACCTCCGGATCGAAGAAGAGCTCGAATCGGATCAATCCCCGGAGGCGACAGCGCAGAGAATCGTCGAGTTTGCGGCAGGTTTCCTCGATGGTTTCGAAGCTCAGCACGCGGGTGACACGGCGCTTGCGCGGATTAGCGGGTTCATGACCCTGATTCGGGACGCCATACGGGAAGGCTTCACGGACGCACGAGACTTTCTGGAAAGCATCACGAAGCTGAGTGACACGATCAACGAGAACATCGATTTAACATTCGAACTGACGAGCAGCTTCCTGGATGAATTCCATCAGGCGCAGCTCGAGGCCCTCAATGCGGAGCCGGATGAATCGGGCGGCTCCGGTGAGGGTGAAACGAAAGCGGAGGTCGTATGACGCTCGACGCTGCTTCACAGCAGAGCGCGCTGGCAGCGCAACTGATTGAATCGGTCCTGGGAGCCTCTCAGCAGGCTCAGACCGATCTGGCCATGAAAATGGCGAAGATCTCGCTGGCTTCACAAGTCAGCACCTCGGCGCTCACGGGATCCGGGGCTGCGATCGATCTTCTCGCATAGCATTCACGATAGCTTGCGTAGAATGGAGGCCGTCTCTTTCACGAGACGGCCTTTTTGCGTTTGCCTGTGAATCACGGGCAGCTCTGGACAAGCGCCCATCGGATCGTCGATGGAACGACCGGAGGAGCGGCTTGACCGTGTGATCGCTCACGTCTATGTTCGGCGATGATGCGAACAGGACCCTACTTTTTCTGCGGCATCGGCGGGAGCGGCATGAGCGCCATCGCTCAGGTGCTCGCTGCTCGTGGTTACCGCGTTCGTGGCTCGGATAGGAGTCGCGATCACGGCCAGAACCCGGAGACGTATGAGCGACTGGAGGCCCAGGGTATCGAGCTTGTCGCTCAGGATGGCAGCGGGATCGATGACGATGCGTGGACAGTCGTCGTTTCGTCCGCGGTCGAGTCCTCCATACCCGACGTCAAAGCCGCGATAGAGAAGGGACTGCCGATCCGGAAGCGGGCGGAGCTACTGGCCGACCTCTTGCACGAAGGGTTCGGGATCGCTGTCGGTGGGACGAGCGGCAAGTCCACCGTCACGGGAATGATCGGACACGTGCTTGTCGAAACCGGTTACGGGCCGACCGTGATCGCCGGCGGCCGAATGCTGAATGCGGACACGCCGCCCATGCTGGGGAACGCGGTACTCGGCGACGGCGAGAGCGTGGTGATCGAAACGGACGAGAGCGACGGGACGATCGAGCTCTACCGACCCGCCGTTGGGGTGATTACGAACATTTCGCTCGATCACAAACCCATGGAGGAATTGCGGGTTCTGTTTCGCGATTTTGCACGTCGAGCTACGATCGGGGTCGTTGGCAATAGTGATTGCGCCGAGACGATGAATACCATCGACGGGATGGAGGCGGTGACGTTCGCGATCGATGGCGAGGCAGACGTGCGTGCAGAGTACATCGAGACACGCGTCGACGGAGTGGGCTTCCGTGTGGACGGCGTGTCGTTCGACCTGACGACACCGGGACGTCACAACGTGGCAAACGCCCTGGCAGCTGTTGCGGCGTGCCGTTACCTGGGCGTTTCCGTCGCTGCGTGTGCGGAGGCGCTGGGCCGGTTCAGCGGGATCGCCAGGCGCCTTCAGGTTCTGGGCGAGGCGAATGGTATGACGGTGATCGACGACTTTGCCCACAATCCCGACAAGGTCGCGGCTACGCTTGCCACACTGACGGCTCATCCCGGTCGTCTGCGTCTGATGTTCCAACCCCACGGATACGGTCCGACGCGAATGCTGAAAGATGGACTGATCGCGGCGTTCAGCGAGGGCATGCGGGACTGCGATGCGCTGTGGCTTCCCGAGATTTACTACGCCGGAGGCACGGTGGTGAAGGATATTTCCTCAGAGGATCTGGTGCGTGCCATTCGGGAGAACGGACGTGATGTCCGCTTTACGGCCGATCGAAACTCCATCGGGGACGAATTAGTCGCAGCGTGCGATCAGGGAGACCGGGTTGTGGTGATGGGTGCGCGTGACGATACGTTGACGATTTTCGCACAGGACATTCTCGGCAGGTTGTCAGAGAGCAGATAGATGTCGTTTGGGAATCCGCAGGACGGTTGTCATCCCGGTACGCTTCTTAGCCGGGATCCATTTTCGCCGCCCAGGCGTCACCCAATGAGGCGGCAGCAAATTGGCCCCCGACTCAACACACTGCCGGGGTGACGCAGTGAAGCAGGAGCCGCTGTGGGGCGACCACTTCGGCCACCGGTCATCCTGAGTGATCTTTGCACGAGACCGAAGATCGCGAAGCAGCGTTGATGTACATGGAGAAGATCGTATCGAAGGACGGCCGGTGGCCACGCGTACTGATTCCGGCAACCGATCGTCCTTCGATACGGCAGACATTCAGATAGCCCAGGTTTCAAACGTCGTTTGCGAGTCGCCAACTCAGGATGATCGGTCGGTGATCCTGGACAACAATGAACGTCATACTCGAGAAATGATGCACGTACCACGCGTAGGACGCGACCAAGTGAAACTTCCCCCCAACCTGTCGAAAGGCGATAAAGTTGCCGTCGTCGCGCCGTCCAGCCCGGTGACACGAGAGGCGCTTGCACCCGGCGTTGCGTATCTGGAGTCGTTGGGTCTGGAGGTTGTCGTGGGATCCTCGGTCGGGCCTTCCGACCGGTTTCTCGCGGGACCTGACACCGAGCGGGGCCAGGATCTCAACAGCCTGTTTGCCGACGATTCCGTTCGAGGGATCTTTGCGGGTAGGGGTGGCTACGGATCAGGGCGCACCCTCTCGACGATCGACTGGTCGGTCGTTCGGGATCATCCAAAAGTTCTCGTGGGGTTCAGCGACACGACTGCCCTTCAGCTCGCGGCCTGGACGCAGGCTGGCCTGGTTTCGTATACCGGGATGGTGTTGAAGGTCGATGTAACCGGGTCCGGACCGGTCGACGCGATGCTCGACGCCTCACTGCGAGCGGCGCTGTTCGAGGGACGGTTCGAGGAGGTCCTCGGGCTCAGACCTTTGGTTTCTGGGGGATCGATCAAGGGGCCCCTTTTGGGTGGGTGTTTGTCGCTCGTGGCTTCGCTGGTTGGTACACCGTATCTGCCGAGCTTCGAGGGGGCCATCGTGTTCTTGGAGGATGTCGGGGAGGCACCGTATCGGGTCGATCGGACGCTGACACAGCTCATTTTGACCGGCGCGTTCGAGCGTGTCGGTGCCGTGGTGTTCGGTGCGTTCGAACGATGCGATGGAGATGACGAGGATGGCACGATCGAGGAGGTGCTGAAGGATTTCGCTGGACGCGTGACCTGTCCCGTCCTGACCGGACTGCCCTATGGACACGGGCCATCCCGCCGTGTGCTTCCGCTCGGGTCCGAAGTCCTTCTGACCGGCGATCGGATCGAATTCGAGGTATCGTGATGCGCTGGATGGGGACGACGATCGTGATCCTGTTCGTCGGAGGCTGCGCGACACTCAGCCAGTTGAACTTTCTGACGACGGCCGATGAAGTCGAAATCGGAAAACAGGCGGCTGCCGACATCGAGCGACAGTTGCCGATGCTCGAGGATGAGACCGTGTTCGCCTACGTCGACAGTCTGGGTCGGGTGCTGGTGCGACACTCCAAGCGAAGGGGCATACCCTATTACTTCAAAGTCGTGGAGACGTCCCAGGTCAATGCCTTCGCACTGCCGGGCGGCTGGCTCTACGTCAATGCCGGTCTGATCGCCGCGGCCGATTCGGAGGCGGAGCTGGCGGGGGTCGTTGCGCACGAGATCGGACACGTGGTCGGCCGCCACGGGGCGCGACAGATATCGAGTCAATATGGACTGGTCGTTTTGCTGGATGTCGTGTCGGGAGGGCCGGGGGGCGGTTCGATCGTGCGCCAGATCGCGGGTCAGTTTGCGGGCATAGGTGCGGGGTTGACGATGCTCAAATACAGCCGGGATATGGAGCGTGAAGCCGATCAACTCGCGATCGAAGAAACCTACGGAGCCGGGATCGACCCAAGCGGGATTGCTGCGTTCTTCGAAAAGCTGATGGCGATGCACGAAAGGGAGCCGTCAGGGCTGGAAGCTCTGTTCACGACGCACCCACCGAGCGCCGAGCGAATCGCGAATGTCGAAGAAGCCGTGCGCGCCCTGCCTCCCAAACGTGGTTTGCGAAGCGACAGCGAACGATTCCAGGAAATCCGAAAGCACGTCCAATCACTGATGCCACCGATCGAAGCGCGTGAGAAGCACCAGCGCGATGAATTGGAAAAAAGAAGAAGAGGAAGAAGCAGATAGGGGGATCGATCCCGTCAGGCCCTATAACCCCGGAGTAGACACTCCGGGGCTTTCTATTGCCAAGCCATGTTATGATTCCCCGAGGCTCATTGGAACGATAGCAACACCGAACACCATCGACGTAGCATAGCCCAGGTGCTCAGGGCCCCCGAATCCCTTCCCCGAATCGGGCCCACGAATTTCGGTGTACTGCCATTCGTGTTCATCTGTGTTCATTTATGGTTCCAGGGTTTTACGTGGACCAATCTGAGAGCCGAGGCCAAAGGAGAAAGCCATGAAAATCACCGAGATCAAAACCATCGACAACGTCGAGCCCTACCGCGGCGGCAGAAAGTGGCTTTTCATCCAGCTGATTACCGATGAAGGCATCGTAGGACTCGGTGAGCGGCCCACGGCCCACGCCACCGACTTGGCGCCGCAGATCGCCCTGTTCCACGAATTCGCAGACACGTTCCTGATCGGGGAAGATCCTTTCAACGTGGAACGTATGTGGAATCGAATTTTCGCCTCCCGGCACGACTTTCGTCACCCCTCCCTGTTCTACACCACCGCAATCTCGGCGATTGAGATCGCCTGCTGGGACATCATCGGGAAAGCGACGAACCAACCGATCTACAATCTGTTGGGTGGCAAGTTTCAGGAGAAACTGCGAGCCTACGCCTACATGCCATCGAAGGGCGTCTGGGAGAATCCGGAGATCGCAGGGGGGATCGCTGAGAAACTCGTGGCCGATGGGAATACGGCGTGTAAGATCGATCCGTTTTCGCCCGCCTATCCGTTGCCGAGGGATGTCTCTCTGAAGACGCTGAATCACGCGGCCAGGATCTTCAAGGCGATGCGGGATGCAGTGGGGGATGAGTTGGAAATCGGGATCGGCACGCACGGACAGTTCACGACAGCCGGCGCGATTCGGGCGGCCAGCATCTTCGAGGAATATCATCCGTTTTGGTTCGAGGAGCCCGTGCCGCCGGAGAATGTCGACGAAATGGCACGCGTGGCTGCGCAGACGAGCATTCCGATCGCAACGGGGGAGAGGCTCGTGACGAAGTATGAATTCACGGAACTGTTGGAAAAGCAGGCTGCCCAAATCATTCAGCTGGACGTCGCACAATGCGGCGGCATCTTGGAGTCGAAGAAGATTGCGGCGATCGCGGACGCGCACTTTGCGATGATCGCACCTCACATGTACGTCGGCCCGGTGGCTGCCGCGGCGGCGGTCCAGTTGGATACGTGCTGTTCGAACTTCCTGATTCAGGAGTTCAACGCAGGACCGCTACACGCAGAGATCTTCAAGGAGCCGATTCACTTCGAAAACGGTTTCATCACACCGCCTGAAGGCCCCGGGTTGGGCGTGGAGCTCGATGAGGATGTGGTCAAGCGACAGGAGGTAAAGTAGGATCCAACTTACACTTTCTGAGCTCGCGTGCCGGCAGGTCTTAGTGTAGTCATTAGTGCTGATGGCCCAGCGCGAAACCAGCTTGTCATTTCGACACGGTCTGGCTAGAAACCAGGCGGACCCGCAGAGGTGACCGGAATCCGTGGAGAAATCTCCGCGTGGGAGCGCTTGTGTGAACAGTGACAGAGTGTGTTTCTTGCGCCGGACCTGTTACGAGGAAGGTTCATTGCGAGTCATCCTATGGTGTCTACCAAGGTCCGATCTGGGCACGAAAGAGCGCCTTCTCGATCCGTCCCTTGATGCCCGTCCATGAAAGAAGCCGATCATAATGACCTTCGATGCGGACTCGCCGCCAGTTTCCGAAGGGCTCACCCGGTTTGATCCCGCCTGACAGGCTGACGATGGACCAGACGTCGAAGTCGATGGCCAGCCGACGCAAGCGCTCCAGCCCATCGTCGGGGAACGGAAATGCAGTTTCGTAGCCGGCCTTGTAGGCTTCGTAGTATTCGTCATTCAGCCCGAGAATGGATACATAGAGGATGACGATTTCCGGCGCCGGATCGCCAATCAGTATCACGCTGACGTCGACGCAGCCATCGAGATGAAAACGGCCGTTGCTCTGACCTACGATGTAATGTTCGGCCCACGGCTCTCCGTGCGTCAGTCCCACATCGATAAACGGCTCTATGGTTGCCGAAGCGTAGTGCTCTTCCAGCACGGTGAGTAATTCTGGGGATGGCAACCCCGTTGCCTTCAACGTCGAAGCAACCGTGTCGAGATTCGTTTTCCCTCTGTTGAATTTTCCGAGGAGACGGCGTGTTGGATTGTCGCTGTCATCCTGCACACGGGAGTGCAGGCCTGTCCTTTCGGCAATCTTTTGAATCTTGTCCGCCCCGACGGTATGGTAGCGGCCCATGGCCTCACCGAGGGCTGTTAGCAGCGGACGTCGGTCCGACTCGTCGACCTTCTCCCATAGCACGTCGAGACGATCGCCCGTACACTTCTGCGTCAGCAGATAAGATGCGTCGAGTCGCGCTTCGTGTTCGCACCAGGCCAACACCTCAGGCGACGGCATTTCGGGTATGTGACTCAAGAAGATCAGGTCGTCAGCGTCTTCCTGCTCAGCCAGAAACTGAAGCGAATAGACATCGTCGAGATGATAGATCACCTTCTCGTTGCCTCGGGGTTCGGCGTCGATCTTGCTCGGAATTTTCAGTCCGTGGCGCGCGCAGATGGTGTGAATGTCTTCGATCTGTAGTTGGTCCCGAAAGTCGTCACCGGGTCGGTGAATGCGTTCCACGTCGATTCCTTTTCTCGAGATTATAAAAAAAGGCTCTATCCGGGTTTCTCAACGGTGAAACTATAGAATGACAAGGTCATAGATCGTTCCCTACGCTTGGTTGTGTGTGTAGGACAATCAAAGCGAAGGGGGTGCGACCTATGACCGGGAGCAGATTACTATCGAAACTGCTGAGATTCAAGGGGTTCCATGTTGTCAGCTGGTGGTTTGAGGGGAGAAGCTGTTTCGTCATCGCCGTAAAGCCACATAAGAATGGTTGTTGTTGTCCGGAGTGCGGCCGTCGAGGTAAAATCGTCCGCACAATGCCCCATCCGCGTCGGTGGCGTGACATTCCGGTGTGCGGGTGGAGGGTCTGGCTTCTCTACCATCCTCGGGAGATTCGGTGTCCTACCCACGGTCGTGTGGTCGAGGAGATTCCGTGGGCGGAGCGGTTCTCTCGGGTGACGTATCGCTTCGAGTATGCCATGCTGCGCTACTGCCAGACCATGACGCAGAAGGCGGCGTCCGAGTTGCTGCGCATCTCTGCCTCGACGCTGTCGGATCTCCTTCACCGATCCATCACGCGGCTTCGTGAAGGTCATCGTATCCGAGGGCTCAAAACCATCGGGATCGACGAGATCTCCTACGCCAAGCGTCACAGGTACGCCACGCTCGTTTACGATCTGGACCGCTCCTGCGTGGTGTGGGTTGGCCGCGGCAGGGCGCGTAAAACGATCGATCGGTTCTTCACAGAGGCTCTCAGTCCCTACCGGAGATCCAAGATCGAGTGGGGCCTGCTGCGACATGAGCGAAGCTTACATCGGAGCCATCCAGGAACACTGTCCGAATGCCAAGCTGGTCCTCGATCGCTTTCACATCGTCAAGGCTCTCAATGCCGCCGTTGACGAGGTCCGTAAGGACCAGTGGCGTAAAGCTGCCCCGGATGAGCGCAAAGCCATGAAGGGCCTCCGATGGCTCCTCTACCGGCACTCAGCGACACGCTCCAGAGGGGATACTCGGACACTCAAAGCACTGGAGAAGGCGAACTACCGAATCTATAGAGCCTGGAGACTCAAGGACGAGTTCGAGCAGTTCTGGGAATACAAAGCGCCCTGGGCTGCCGAACGCTTCCTGAAATGCTGGACGACGTCCGCACTCAGAAGTCGACTTGAACCCCTGCGAAAGTTCGTCAGGACCCTGCGACAGCACTTCTTCGGCGTCCTCGCATTCGTGAACACGCGTCTTACCAACGCCATCGCCGAAGGCCTCAACCGAATCGTCCAAATCGTCAAGAACCGAGCCAGCGGATTCCGCACACTCGACGCATTCAACGATATGATCTTCCTTACCGTCGGAGACATAAACATCCCTGAGCAGATTCCGAAGAGGTTCCGCACACGCTAACCGCGCCCCCATGCCAGGAACCACGGCACCTTCACCCACTTCATCTCGTTGAGAGATCCGGATATAGCCTAAAAAAAGGCTCTATCCGGGTTTCTCAACGGTGAAACTATAGAATGACAAGGTCATAGATCGTTCCCTACGCTTGGTTGTGTGTGTAGGACAATCAAAGCGAAGGGGGTGCGACCTATGACCGGGAGCAGATTACTATCGAAACTGCTGAGATTCAAGGGGTTCCGTGTTGTCAGCTGGTGGTTTGAGGGGAGAAGCTGTTTCGTCATCGCCGTAAAGCCACATAAGAATGGTTGTTGTTGTCCGGAGTGCGGCCGTCGAGGTAAAATCGTCCGCACAATGCCCCATCCGCGTCGGTGGCGTGACATTCCGGTGTGCGGGTGGAGGGTCTGGCTTCTCTACCATCCTCGGGAGATTCGGTGTCCTACCCACGGTCGTGTGGTCGAGGAGATTCCGTGGGCGGAGCGGTTCTCTCGGGTGACGTATCGCTTCGAGTATGCCATGCTGCGCTACTGCCAGACCATGACGCAGAAGGCGGCGTCCGAGTTACTGCGCATCTCTGCCTCGACGCTGTCGGATCTCCTTCACCGATCCATCACGCGGCTTCGTGAAGGTCATCGTATCCGAGGGCTCAAAACCATCGGGATCGACGAGATCTCCTACGCCAAGCGTCACAGGTACGCCACGCTCGTTTACGATCTGGACCGCTCCTGCGTGGTGTGGGTTGGCCGCGGCAGGGCGCGTAAAACGATCGATCGGTTCTTCACAGAGGCTCTCAGTCCCTACCAGAGATCCAAGATCGAGTGGGCCTGCTGCGACATGAGCGAAGCTTACATCGGAGCCATCCAGGAACACTGTCCGAATGCCAAGCTGGTCCTCGATCGCTTTCACATCGTCAAGGCTCTCAATGCCGCCGTTGACGAGGTCCGTAAGGACCAGTGGCGTAAAGCTGCCCCGGATGAGCGCAAAGCCATGAAGGGCCTCCGATGGCTCCTCTACCGGCACTCAGCGACACGCTCCAGAGGGGATACTCGGACACTCAAAGCACTGGAGAAGGCGAACTACCGAATCTATAGAGCCTGGAGACTCAAGGACGAGTTCGAGCAGTTCTGGGAATACAAAGCGCCCTGGGCTGCCGAACGCTTCCTGAAATGCTGGACGACGTCCGCACTCAGAAGTCGACTTGAACCCCTGCGAAAGTTCGTCAGGACCCTGCGACAGCACTTCTTCGGCGTCCTCGCATTCGTGAACACGCGTCTTACCAACGCCATCGCCGAAGGCCTCAACCGAATCGTCCAAATCGTCAAGAACCGAGCCAGCGGATTCCGCACACTCGACGCATTCAACGATATGATCTTCCTTACCGTCGGAGACATAAACATCCCTGAGCAGATTCCGAAGAGGTTCCGCACACTCTAACCGCGCCCCCATGCCAGGAACCACGGCACCTTCACCCACTTCATCTCGTTGAGAGATCCGGATATAGCCTAAAAAAAGCCACAGCACCCGGAGATGATGTGGCCACGCGTCTTAACGATACCGGTGTAAACCGGATCGGACTCGCTTCAGGTACTCAAAGATCCTCCGCATGCGACTGGGGCGGACACATCTTGACCTGGTTGGAAGCGACGCATTCCATTTCCTCCTCGTACGATACATGAGTGTGCGTTCATCGTTGGCTCTCTGAAAGGATGAGACGCAGCTGAGAGGTCGGTGGGTTTCACGGGTTTTCAGAATTCAAAGACATGAGTTCGTCGAACAGCCCGGGATCGGACTGGTATACGACCATGAACCGGTGAAGCGTGTTGGCCAATATCAATCTGCCTTCTGCCGGAAGCTCAGTGTTGGCGCGGACCTCTGCGCCGAGAGCTTTCACCTCTGCAATCGATATGGAGTCGAAGCCGATCCTCGGAATCAGCTCTGGTTCCGCCAGGACGATGCCCGGGAGATCGCGCGGCTGCGGATCGTCCTCCACACGAGCGAGGAAGACGGCAACGTGTGAACCGACCACGAAGGTCGGATCGGTCACTTCCCACACCATGGCCGGTCGAACGCCGTCCAGATCGAAGTCGGATAGAATCCGCACTTCCTCTGGCGTGACATAAGCCGTTCTCTGTGCGGACCAGACCTCGATCGGGCAGCCAATCTCCTCCAGAGCTTCGCGATGGAGCGCCTGCAAAGGCGTTTCACCGGGCTCCAGGGACCCACCGATGGAGCCGAGGCCGATCCTGGGCGGCTGACCTGGTGCGTACTCCCACCTATGCTTCTTTCGCACCTCAAGCACGAGTCGGCGGCCGGAGAGGAGGATGCTACCCGCACCGGTGAAGGATACGTTAAGGGACAAAATTCGTGTCCTGTGAAGGTGCTGGATACTGTCCGTGTCCCACCGAAATTGATGATACTGGAGATGATGTCGGCAAGTATCATGAACTAATGGAGGCTGTGCCTTGACAAAGCTGAACCACGATCCAACCCGGTTCGCCGAAACGGGCTATTGTCTGTTCCCGAATGTGTTCGGCCGTGAAGAAGTGGATTCGAATCGACTTCTTCTCGACGAGGCGACTGAAGACAACCTGCTCGATCGCCCGGACTATCTGGGCGAACCTCACACGAAAGACGATCGATGGATGGCGATCTGCGCGCATCCCCGATTGCTGGACGCCATCGAATCCATTCTCGGCCCGAACCTGATCCTGGTCTACTCCAGCGTCTTTATCAAACAGCCGAACTCGGCGGATTTCGTTCCCTGGCACCAGGACAACACTTATTGGAAGGCCGTCCACGGCACGGATGTCGTCACCGTCTGGCTCGCCATCGACGACGCTGACGCCCTGAACTCGGCCATGAAAGTCATTCCCGGTTCCCACACCGGGCATCGCGAGATGACCACCATCCCATCAGCGAAAGACGCCACGGTCAGCAAAACGGTCGAGATCACGCCTGAAATGGAAGGAGCAGCAGTGCCGCTCGAAATGGAGGCCGGGAGCGTGTCGATTCACGATTCGTTCATCATCCACGGCAGCGACGCCAACCTCAGCGACCGTCGAAGGGCAGGCTACACGATTCGCTATTGCAGTACCGACACGGCCAGGGTCGACGTCGACCGTCATCCGATCCCGGTTTACCTCTTGCGGGGGCAAGCTGGGGCGCGAGGTGATGGTTACACGGATGCCAGGCCGTAGCCTTGCGGCCTTGGCGCCCCGTGGTCCGGCCCTGAGTGAGGAAAGACGTCAGCTTTTCTGTGGAGTTTCCTCTTTCATCACGACCTTTCTGGCCGTGGTGGCGGTCGTGTGATAGTTCCATCCACGGAGTACGATGTTTTCGCTGTATTGATGGATGTCCTCTTTCCTGTCCTTGCCAGAGAACATGCGTGCGATCACGACCTTCCTGGGTGATTCGGAACGGCTGGTTTCCGATCCGTGCACGATGAAATAGTCGAAGAAAGTGATGTCGCCCGGCTCGGCTTCGATGACCGTGGCCTCTTCAAACGGATACTTGGCGTGGAAGTCGGGATTGTTCTCTCGCGAGCCCTCCATTCGGCCGTCTTTGTGCGAACCGGGATAGACTCTAAGGGCACCATTGTTGGCCGTTGCTTTGCCGAGATGAATCATACCCGCAATCATGGTATCCGTCTGAGTGGGCAGATAGCTCCAGTCCTGATGCATGTGGAAGGGCGTTTCCCCCGTCGACTTGCGCTTGACGAACAGCGTGTTGTGATTCAGGACGATGTCGGGACCGATGAACTGTTCGACCAGGTCCAGGAACTTCGGCTCTAAAAGCGTAGCCATCCACAGGCCGGAATACTGATGGACGTTGCGCGTTCCGAAAACCCCGTTCTCCGTCTTGTCCTCGCCATGCTCTTCCAACTGCCTCACGATTCGGTCGAACTCTTTTTCGAGCACCGCGACTTCCTTCTGAGAGAAGACGCTCTTGGCCAGGTAATAGCCGTGTTCCTTGAAGAATTCCTGCTCGTTTTCCATGGATCTCTTCCTGTCTGAATCCGTCAGAACCCTACTACCTTCCGGCTCGGTCTCGCTCAGTCAAGATGCGTCTTTATCGAAGGAGGTCCTTGTGGCCCAGAGCCCATTCGTGATGTCGGAAGAAGAAAAATACTTCTTCGACCTTCGTGGATACGAGGCGGCGCCGAAGTTTACGTAGGCACCCGACCGGCGTTACTTCCCGGCGAAGTCCGTACGAACTCTACCCACGCACCCGATCTCGATCTCCAGGCGCGTATCGTGTACGATTTCTACCAGTTCTACGGGAGATCCCGGGATGACCAGACTGCCCTTCTTAAGGGCTATATCCGGATCTCTCAACGAGATGAAGTGGGTGAAGGTGCCGTAGTTCCTGGCATGGGGGCGCGGTTAGAGTGTGCGGAACCTCTTCGGAATCTGCTCAGGGATGTTTATGTCTCCGACGGTAAGGAAGATCATATCGTTGAATGCGTCGAGTGTGCGGAATCCGCTGGCTCGGTTCTTGACGATTTGGACGATTCGGTTGAGGCCTTCGGCGATGGCGTTGGTAAGACGCGTGTTCACGAATGCGAGGACGCCGAAGAAGTGCTGTCGCAGGGTCCTGACGAACTTTCGCAGGGGTTCAAGTCGACTTCTGAGTGCGGACGTCGTCCAGCATTTCAGGAAGCGTTCGGCAGCCCAGGGCGCTTTGTATTCCCAGAACTGCTCGAACTCGTCCTTGAGTCTCCAGGCTCTATAGATTCGGTAGTTCGCCTTCTCCAGTGCTTTGAGTGTCCGAGTATCCCCTCTGGAGCGTGTCGCTGAGTGCCGGTAGAGGAGCCATCGGAGGCCCTTCATGGCTTTGCGCTCATCCGGGGCAGCTTTACGCCACTGGTCCTTACGGACCTCGTCAACGGCGGCATTGAGAGCCTTGACGATGTGAAAGCGATCGAGGACCAGCTTGGCATTCGGACAGTGTTCCTGGATGGCTCCGATGTAAGCTTCGCTCATGTCGCAGCAGGCCCCACTCGATCTTGGATCTCCGGTAGGGACTGAGAGCCTCTGTGAAGAACCGATCGATCGTTTTACGCGCCCTGCCGCGGCCAACCCACACCACGCAGGAGCGGTCCAGATCGTAAACGAGCGTGGCGTACCTGTGACGCTTGGCGTAGGAGATCTCGTCGATCCCGATGGTTTTGAGCCCTCGGATACGATGACCTTCACGAAGCCGCGTGATGGATCGGTGAAGGAGATCCGACAGCGTCGAGGCAGAGATGCGCAGTAACTCGGACGCCGCCTTCTGCGTCATGGTCTGGCAGTAGCGCAGCATGGCATACTCGAAGCGATACGTCACCCGAGAGAACCGCTCCGCCCACGGAATCTCCTCGACCACACGACCGTGGGTAGGACACCGAATCTCCCGAGGATGGTAGAGAAGCCAGACCCTCCACCCGCACACCGGAATGTCACGCCACCGACGCGGATGGGGCATTGTGCGGACGATTTTACCTCGACGGCCGCACTCCGGACAACAACAACCATTCTTATGTGGCTTTACGGCGATGACGAAACAGCTTCTCCCCTCAAACCACCAGCTGATAACACGGAACCCCTTGAATCTCAGCAGTTTCGATAGTAATCTGCTCCCGGTCATAGGTCGCACCCCCTTCGCTTTGATTGTCCTACACACACAACCAAGCGTAGGGAACGATCTATGACCTTGTCATTCTATAGTTTCACCGTTGAGAAACCCGGATAGAGCCTTCTTAAGGCACCTGCCTTTTTGGGCAAGAGAGTCGACGAGCCAGCGCAGAGACTTTAGAGGCCCTCCCATGATCTCGGCAGCCCTCGCCTGGGTGATGATCTCTCCGTCCTTGTAGACACTGAAAAGTTCATCTGCGAAAGAAATTTTACCCGGTGAGGCTTTTGCGTTGCCCACGACGAGCCCCGCGTGGATTCCACCCGACGCGATCAGTTCTTGTAAAGTCGGTGGGGGAAACCAGAATTTGATATGGTGAACTTCGATCCCCGGATGGACGGCTTCGATTGCGCCGATCAGCTGGTCGTCCGACAGTGACTCGCCTTCCAGATCCTTCCCGATCCTGAGTACCATCTCGGGTTCGATCGCACAGTTGCAGTAATCGGTCCAGTCCAGAGCAATCCCTTCATTCCAGATATTTGGTCTGAACAGCCGGCCGCTGATCGGATCCTTCAGGCCAAATTGTTCACGGATCGCTGGACTAGTACACCCGACTTTGTAGCCGACGACCTCTTCTCCACGATCGATCCGCATTTCGGTGACGCGATCCTGGACCTCATACGCTTCTGCGATGGACAGGTCGGAGGGGCGGATGGTCGTCTCACCCAGCCATTCCTTCCCGTAAAAGACCGAAAAGAAACCTTCCGCTAGTGGACCGATGGAACGCATTCTTGGCTCTCGATGAATCTTATTGATGTGAGGTGAGCCGGACGCGGCCATAGCTGAGCGTGGTCGGTGTGTCTGTGAACAATCCGAAATCGCCTCTACGATACCCGAGCAGGTCGATGGTGAGCGAAGGCTCGCATCCGGCTCTCGGGGTGGCCGTGAAGAACTCCGTCAGGGGATGCTTCAGAGGGATCTTCACAGGACGGGAGGCTCGACCGTCTGCACCGATTTCCAGGATTCGATTTTCGGATCGACCTTCGCGGCTGCTTACATAGTATATGACGAAGAGTCGACGATCCGGTGTCACGTGAAAGCGCGGCGTGCTGATCGGGTCTTCTACGACTTTCTGCCTCTTGATTTTCCACGGTAGCAAGCTGTCTTCGTATTCAACTTCTGTCGGAATCCCGTCGGGCGAATCCTCTCCTGCTTCAACCAAGGTCGAGCGATCTATGACCCTGCCTTCCCGAAGTCTCGCGTAACAAATCGTATATCGGCGCTGAAGATCGGGGAAGTGCTCGTCCCGAAAGAGACGATTGATGGGTGCTCTGTACCAAAGCAGATGGGACAGACCTTCAGAGTCGAGGTAGAGATCTCCTGCGAAGACCCAGCCCCCGTCATCGAAGGTATTGTCGATCTCGATCCAGTCGCTGAATTCGGCCCTCGTGACATTCTCGGTCCACGCGTAGTAGAGCTTGCGAAACCGGTTGCCGAACTGACGGCCGGCGAGCTCCGGTGTCGTAACCCGGTTCCACGTGTCATACGCAGCAGCTCCACAGAAATGAACAGCGCGGCTTTTCAATGCGACGACCGGATAGTTGACTCGCGCGTGGCTGGCTCCGTAGGGAGTCATACCAACGTCCTCGTAGGGGGGCCAGCCGAGTCTTCCGCTGTGCCAGTCTATGTTCTTGTCCAGCAGGGCCCATTCCGCGTGTGTGTAGCCCACATTTTGGAACAGGATCAGCTCACCGCTGTCCGCGTCGGCCGCAAAGGAACGGTACGAGTGCTCAGTGAAGGGAGGGTGGCCTCCCCATTCGGGAAGGAGGGTGCGGTAGGGAGCACGCGCATCCGAGTCAAAGGCCAGGATCTCCGGGCGTGACGGGCCCCCTCCCGTGACCTCCGGTCCAAGCAGCGTAGGATTGTTCGAGAGGAACAGACCCTTCTCGGGGAGAACGGCCAGAGGACAAGGCTCGCGGGTTCTTTTTACCTCGTCGGCTTGCCGAAGCTCCCAACCACTGGGCGCATGCTTGAAGAGCATCCATCGACAGTCGTTCGGAGGATCGAACCGATCGAGCTTCTGTTGACCGCTGACGAAAACGTCCTCGCCCAAGCGAACGATACAGGTGTTGCCGTAGCACCACATCGGCGATGATCCGTTGCGGGGACATATCCCGGTGTAGACACGGCTCTCTTCCTCGACGGTGAAGTCCAAATGATGACCTTCATCTGCGTGATGGACGAATGTGCGTCCAGGAGGGTGGGAGGTGGTTGCCAGAAGACGAAAGTCAAGTAACATCCCACCGCAACGGCAAGAACCGCCAGCACAGCAGGGGCTGCGTTCCGTAGAGCGCGTGAACGGCATCGGAATCTGCGTCGATGAGTCAGCGGATATCTTCGATGCGACCCAAGGCAGCTGCGGTTTCGGGGAGGATCTAGGAGCCCAGATCGATGAGTAGTCGCGCGATGTCGAGTTGCCCGACGTTGACGGCTTCCTCGATCGGCGTTCGATTCCAGGAGGGACTGCGTTCGTGGACCAGATCGGGTCGCTCTTTCACCAGGGCTCTGACGGTCTCCTCGTCCCCATACATGGCGGCCGTGAAAATGTCGTGCGTGCCGCCGTGCTCGAGTACCAGCTCCGCCTTATCTCGTCCGCCGTGTTCGAGCGCACTGAACATCGCCCCTCCCCCGAGGTCCGGGTCCGCGCCGGCTTCCAACAGGATCCGCATGGTATCGAGATCGCCTTCCCAGGCGGCCAGCCGGATCGGTGGCGAGATGTCGCAGTTCGCCTGCCCTTTGAGGTACTAACGATTCAGATTTCGCTTCCAGCCTGTCGCCCTTGCCAGGTAATATCAGGCCCCGGACCCTCGACTTGAATATTCATCTCGGGATGCGCGTCCCAGAACATCCTCATGCAAATCTTCTCATACAACGCTACTCCTCCTCCTCCACATTCCGCAGCCTCTTCTCCATTCCGCTCACCTTACCCTGTAGCCCGCTCACATCTTTGCTCAGCTGCTCCACCGCCTTCATCACCTGACCCAACGTCACCTGCACCGCCTCGAACGTACCCTCATCAGGCTCGAACCCCTTCTCGTCCTTTTTTGCCATCCGTGCGCTCCAATATCAACTCCAACAGATTAACCATTTCAACCTTACCCTAAATATACCGAAAGCGTTTGCGGACTGATGAAAGCAACCTAAAACGGCGCGTGTGCTCCTAGACACTTCTGACTCAATGACACACCTTGTTCGCTCCGCGCGGCCGCCTCCTCCATCGTCCGATGTCTGGCCTTCTTGAGGTGGATTCACCGCCCTAGGGCGCCGTTCCGGTCTGTGGCGGTCACCTGCCAGTGAGTTGGGCAAAACTGACGACCTAAACTTCGCAGCGCCGGTCGCCGATCTTGAACGCGAATAGTTGTCCTGCAAAGAAATCCCCCTCTCTCGAGAATTGGTCTGAATGAGAGAGGGGGTTCGCTATTGTAATCTGGATGGCGTCGGGTGGAAGGCGATGAATGTGGCCCGCTTGGTGGCCAGTTCTACACGAACTGGTCGCTGCTGTCGCCACGAACGATCGTAACCTGACCTGCTTCTTCGAGCTGACGAACGGTCTGGACGACGCGCAGCTGGACTTCCTCCACGTCGCTCATACGAACGGGGCCGGAAAAGTCCATCTCTTCCTTCATCATCGTGCCTACGCGTTCTGACACGTTCCCAAAGATCCGGTCTTTCATCTCGTCGTTCGCGCCCTTGAGGGCGGTCGCCAGATCCTTGGAATCGACCTCACGCAGGATCAGCTGAATCTCACGGTCCGTCAGGTTCGCGATGTCGTCGAACGTGAACATATTGTTTCTCACGTCTTCTGCGAGCTCCGGGTCCTGAGCATCCAGACGTTCCAACACCGCCTTCTCCGTCGAACGCCCCGTGCTGTTGAGGATTTCAGCCACCGCCTTCGGTCCGCCTATTTCCGTCACCTGACCGGACAGAATCGTCTGCAGATCCTGTGCGAGACTTTCCTCGAGTTCGCGCAGAACCTGTGGCGAAATCGTCTCCATCTGCGCGATACGGAAGGAGACGTCCGCCTGCAGCTCTTCAGACAGCCCATTCATTACCCCGGCTGCCTGGGCTGCTTCGAGCTGCGACAGAATCAGCGCGATGGTCTGCGGGTGCTCCTTGGCGATGAAGGGTATAATCTGGTTCGGATCGACGTTCCGCAGCATGTAGAAGCCACTCGTCGTCGTCGAAGTTACTCGGTCCAGCAGCGATTGAGCTTTTCGCGGCCCCATCGCCTTTTCCAGCGCACCCCGGGCGAAATCCATGCCGCCCTGAGAGACATATTGGCCCGCGAGCAACATCTGCTCGAACTCTTCGAGAACCTCGTCCTCCTGCTCGGTTGTCACGACTTCAAGTCCGGCGATGGACTCGGCGATGCGTTCTATCTCGTAATCGGTCAAATACTTCATCACCTCGGCCGTCGTTTCCTGGCCGAGAGAAATCATCAGGATTGCGACTTTCGTTCGCGCAGGAAGTTCATCCCCTTCTTCTTCTGCCACGGCGAACCACCCCCCTCAGACTTTGATCGAGTGACCGGCAATCGAAGAGCGTATGCTCGTTACACTACGAAATATACTCCCTTTTCCCAGAAAAGAAGGCCATTACCTGAGAACGGCCTTCCCGTCGATCAGGAAAGGCTTTTGTTTTGTAGCGGACGATACCGTAAAGGTCCGTTATCGGTAACAAGGGATCCTACGAAGGCAGTTGGCTTGCGGGCAAAGTCGGTGTCATCGCCGTTTCTGCTTAGCTCGCTCCTCTTTCTCTCGTCTCGCGATACGGTCCTTCCACCTGTGTCCTTCCCATTTTCGCCGCCATTCAGCACGAGTCGCCTCCACATCCGCGGGCACGTGATCGCCATAGCTCAGGTTATCGAGGAATGGCATCATGTCCTTCATCTTGCCCTCAATCAGTCCTACAGAGCCAGGCCGACCTGCGCCAGTGCTTGTCTCCCAGTGGTACCTATGAATCAGCGTGTCGATCAAGACTATCTTTTCCCGACAGTTTCAGCAAGAGGGAACTTCCTGACGAACTCTTCGATGAATGGTCGCATGCCGCCCGCGTGCAATTTCTTGTATTTGATAGTTTTCTTGTATTCCACCCAGGAACATTTCCATCCGCAGCCTTCGCAGATTATCATCTTGTCTCCGGTGAGGTCCCTATCCTAGTTGAAACTTAAAGGGCTCAAAACTTACGTTGTGGGTAGACGTGTGAGAGCGTGTACCCGTAAGAAAGGAGCCCACGATGGAGAAGCTATTTGCAGGGGATGGCGAAGTCAAGGTTGGGTCAGACGTTATGGATTTGGAGACGCGTTTATCGGTGATCCGGGCGCTGATTCCGCTGGGTCTGGAGGCCGTTGCCGACGTGCTCCAGCAGGAGGTGGAGCAGCTCGCAGGCGTTCGGTATGCGCGTAAGGGTTCAGAGCAGTCGCATCGTCGATGGGGAAGCCAGAAAGGGTCCGTGTATCTGATGGACCAGAAGCTGCCGTGGCCGTTCCCCGTGTGCGCGACGTCGAGTCCGATACGGAGGTTTCTCTGGCCGCATACCGGGGGATGCAGAGGCCCAGAGCGATGGATGAGAAGCTGCTGCTTCGTGTGCTCAAGGGAATCTCCTGTCGCAACTACAGAGCCTGTGCAGAGTCGGTACCCGAAGCGTTCGGAATTTCGGCATCCTCCGTCTCGCGACGGTTCATCAAAGGCTATATCCGGATCTCTCAACGAGATGAAGTGGGTGAAGGTGCCGTGGTTCCTGGCATGGGGGCGCGGTTAGAGTGTGCGGAACCTCTTCGGAATCTGCTCAGGGATGTTTATGTCTCCGACGGTAAGGAAGATCATATCGTTGAATGCGTCGAGTGTGCGGAATCCGCTGGCTCGGTTCTTGACGATTTGGACGATTCGGTTGAGGCCTTCGGCGATGGCGTTGGTAAGACGCGTGTTCACGAATGCGAGGACGCCGAAGAAGTGCTGTCGCAGGGTCCTGACGAACTTTCGCAGGGGTTCAAGTCGACTTCTGAGTGCGGACGTCGTCCAGCATTTCAGGAAGCGTTCGGCAGCCCAGGGCGCTTTGTATTCCCAGAACTGCTCGAACTCGTCCTTGAGTCTCCAGGCTCTATAGATTCGGTAGTTCGCCTTCTCCAGTGCTTCGAGTGTCCGAGTATCCCCTCTGGAGCGTGTCGCTGAGTGCCGGTAGAGGAGCCATCGGAGGCCCTTCATGGCTTTGCGCTCATCCGGGGCAGCTTTACGCCACTGGTCCTTACGGACCTCGTCAACGGCGGCATTGAGAGCCTTGACGATGTGAAAGCGATCGAGGACCAGCTTGGCATTCGGACAGTGTTCCTGGATGGCTCCGATGTAAGCTTCGCTCATGTCGCAGCAGGCCCACTCGATCTTGGATCTCTGGTAGGGACTGAGAGCCTCTGTGAAGAACCGATCGATCGTTTTACGCGCCCTGCCGCGGCCAACCCACACCACGCAGGAGCGGTCCAGATCGTAAACGAGCGTGGCGTACCTGTGACGCTTGGCGTAGGAGATCTCGTCGATCCCGATGGTTTTGAGCCCTCGGATACGATGACCTTCACGAAGCCGCGTGATGGATCGGTGAAGGAGATCCGACAGCGTCGAGGCAGAGATGCGCAGTAACTCGGACGCCGCCTTCTGCGTCATGGTCTGGCAGTAGCGCAGCATGGCATACTCGAAGCGATACGTCACCCGAGAGAACCGCTCCGCCCACGGAATCTCCTCGACCACACGACCGTGGGTAGGACACCGAATCTCCCGAGGATGGTAGAGAAGCCAGACCCTCCACCCGCACACCGGAATGTCACGCCACCGACGCGGATGGGGCATTGTGCGGACGATTTTACCTCGACGGCCGCACTCCGGACAACAACAACCATTCTTATGTGGCTTTACGGCGATGACGAAACAGCTTCTCCCCTCAAACCACCAGCTGACAACACGGAACCCCTTGAATCTCAGCAGTTTCGATAGTAATCTGCTCCCGGTCATAGGTCGCACCCCCTTCGCTTTGATTGTCCTACACACACAACCAAGCGTAGGGAACGATCTATGACCTTGTCATTCTATAGTTTCACCGTTGAGAAACCCGGATAGAGCCTCATCAAAGCCACCGCAAAGAAGCTGAAGCAGTTCCAGGAACGACCGCTCGACGACTACGACTTGGTCGCCCTGTTCATCGACGGAAAGAGCTTTGCCGACGAAGAGATCGTGATCGCTCCGGGCGTCACGACGGACGGCCAGAAGATCCCCCTGGGCTTCGTCGAATCGGCGACGGAGAACGAACGGATCTGCCGTCAGCTGATCCAGGATCTCATCCGGAGAGGCCTGTGCTACGACCAGGGCCTTCTCGTTGTGCTGGACGGCTCAAAGGGACTCCGCAGTGCCGTCACCAAAGCCCTCAAAGGGGATGTGTGCGTGCATCGCTGTCAGTGGCACAAGCGCGAGAACGTCGTCAGCTACCTCCCGGAGGCAGAACGTCCAAGAGTTCGACGGAAACTTCAGAAAGCCTATGACTGCGACACCTACGAGGAGGCAAAGGCCGCACTCGAATCACTCAAACCCGAACTCAAGCTGATGAATCAGTCTGCCGTGGCAAGCCTCGAGGAAGGACTGGAGGAAACCCTGACCCTCCACCGGCTGGGGATGCTCCCGTTCTTGAAGCGAAGCTTCCGAACCACCAATTGCATCGAGGCGCTCAACAGCATGACCGGCAACCTGATACGGAAGGTCAACCGCTGGAACAACTCTCCTCAGCGACACAGATGGGTCGCGGCCGCACTCCTCGACATCGAACCACGCCTGCGACGCGTGAGCGGATACAAACACCTCCCGCTGCTCAGGCAAGCACTGAAAAAACAACCTGAATCTCGGCGACAATCAAGATGCTCGGCAGAGAGCATGAATACCACGGAGCCCGATGAGTTTCAACTGACTATGGGACTTGACCTTGTCTCCCGCAATGTAGATCACTTCCCGACACCCAGCGCAGCGCACCTTTCCTTCATATTTCATGGCCACGTCGAGCATGCTTTGGCAGCGGGCGAGTAACGCATATCCTGCCTCGTCAACCAATTCACTGTCCAAAAGATCCTGGGCTGAGGCTTCGTACAGGGCAGCGATAACCACCTTGCGACACGAGGGGCCCACTTGGGCAGGATATACTCGGCCTGGGAATCCTTCGAGTATGAGACACGGGTCACACTTGGGCGATCCATTATACACCCTTTCGAGTAGATCCTTTTCTGTCTGGAGGAACTCATTACAGGACATTTTGAGGGGGACGTGAGTCTTCGGGTAGGGCTGCAGAGCGGCACGTCTACGATGCGGGTGCCGCGTGGCTTTAGGCAGCAGACCTAAAACCAGTCCAACGAGGCTAAACAAGAGCCCTCTCTCGAGAGTGTGAGAGGGGGGCATTGGTGCTGCATCAGACGTCGAATCTGCGCGTACCAGTTATCGTAAACTCCATTATCGGTAACACGCGCCGCGGAGCGCTCGTAGTCCGATCCCTTGAGTCTTGCGAGTGCAAGTCGTTGTGCGTTGTCCAAGAACGAGAAAGCCCCCGAGTGCGTGACTCACTCGGGGGCCGTTTATTACTGTGTTATCACCCCATCGGTGACGATGCTGTGCTGGGCGACCTGGGTGGGTCACTGCTGGCCTGTGACGCAAAACATGAATCAATCGACGGCTGCGGGTTGCTCCTCGGGTTGGTCTTCCTCCTCGTAAACCGGTTCTCCGCGATAAAGTCGGAGCGCGATGCGAAGGGTCTGAAGCATTTCGCGCTGTGTGGGCGCGTGGGCGGCGAGGTAACGCGCCGCTGCGACCATGACAAGGCGCTTCTGCTCGTCGTCTTCCAGCTCGTGAAACTGGCGAATGGCCACCTCGAGCATCTGGAAGCTGTGAAACTCCGCATCTTCGCGAAGCAGGGATTCAGCCAGCACCTTGAAGAGCGCCCCGGGATCGCCGCCGTTATTCAAATACGTGTAGACGCGGGCACCGGCTTCATCGGTCTGCGCCTGATTGTCCAGGGGGTCGAGGAAGCGACTGTCGAAATCGGAGACCTCTCCGTTTCCGGACGCCTTGCTCGAAGCGGGGAGTCGGGCGGGTGGGATGTTGAGGAACCGGTCGAGGTAGGTGCGCATGGCGCCGTGTATGACGCCTCGAAGCAGATCGACCGTTGGGGCGCGTTTAATGAGCTGGTGCACGGCACTGTTGAAGCTCAACGTGTGCAGCACGCCGATCCAGTCGAAGAATTCGTTCTGTATATGGAAGCGCGTCACCCGAAGGGCGGCGGCGTAAGTCACGGATCGAGCCAGAAGCTCGGGTGTTGCGCCATCACGCAGGGCCTGGCTCAGGGCGGCGAGCGTCTGATGCGGATCGTCCCCCAGCAGCACGTCGTAGAAGTCTGACGGCGGAGACCACGATTTTCCGGCTCCTTCCTCGAGGAGCGCGGGTAGCTGCGCTTCGGTGTCTGCAACCAGTGGTACGAGGTCGACCGGGTGGCGCCAGACATTGAGTTCGGCCCCACGCTGGGCTGTGCAGAGCTGCTGAATCAGGGACTGAAGCACTTCCAAGGCGTGTTCCCAGCCGACGCGATCGAGCATTTCGAAGGCTTTGTTGATGAAGTCGACGACGTGGCCCGTGTCGAGGTAGATGTGGTCCGTCGCAGCGGCCCCGATCAGGTCTGCCAGCTCCGCATCTGTGGCGCCGATTTGGACGGCCGTTAGGACGCACCGCTTCGCGCCGTCGACGTCACGCACTTCGACGAAGGTGCGGAACCAGCGCTTGAGTGTCGCGACGTCTGCATCCTGGGTCTCGAGCGGGGATAGGTCGATCTTCGGTGGCTGGTTGGCGCAGTCGCGGGCGACGTGAACGAGGCCCTGGTAAAGAGGCGCGATACGCTCGTCGCCGTCCAGATGATCCGTCACGTTGGCCATCGCGCTGAGGATGGTCAGTCCGGATGCCCATCCGGAACCGCGGTGGCGGACACCATAGAGACCACCCTGAGAGACAATCTCGTCAGGGTCGGCGCCCGCGTTCAACAGCGTCACGACCGCCTTGCCCATCACCAGGCGAAGATTCTGTTCCATTCCTTCCTTGAGGCGGCGCTTTCCCTTCTCGATCGGATCGCGACGCGCACCGTCGGTGTGGACGTACACGTCGCCGTTTTCGACGGTAACCGGATAAGCGTCGGCGTCATCGGCGAAGAGGTCGAAGGTGCAGCCGCTCTTGAGATCGAAACGGGCGTGGTGCCAGTGGCAGGTGAGGATACCGTCGTCGATGGTTCCCTTGTGAAGGGGAAAACCCATGTGGGGACAGCGGTTGTCGACGGCGCGGGGATCTCCATCGTTGTGCCAGACGACGATGGGGACAGGCCCCTGGGTGATGACGATACACCCTTCCCTCTTCAATTCGTCGAGTGATCCGACGTGAATCGTTCCGTTTCCTACGGATATGGGAACCTCCTCGAGGTAGCGGGCAAGCGAGAGCGGTCAGAACGGTAAAATCGACTGAATTTGAGAATGTAGGTATAGAGCTTTAAGATCGGCCACTGCTCACCTCGAGCGGTGGCCAGGGAAAGAATCGAGCTCTCTTTGATCAGCGTGTGGCATGAAGATAGAAGGGAGACGTGATCACGGCATCGGACGGAGGGACAGTCAGGCGGGAAGAATGGGGCAGGGATGGGACTGGACGAAGGGCCAGGTCACAACGATGGGGCTCCGGCGGGATTAGCCTTGGACGTTGGTCGGGAGGTGCGTAAACCGGCATCATCTACAACACCCCACGTTATAAGTCTATCCTAACGCCTCCATCAGCACTTGCCCGCCGTTCCCCGCCGCCTGCCCGCCGTAGCTCGCGCTTGCGAGCGAAGGGCTGGTCGCATCTTGGGTTGCGATGCGCACCTATGCCACCATCCTCGTTCTGCTGATGTCGGTCCCGGCCTACGCCGTGGACACGCTCCAGGTCACCACGCCCGATCCGGTGACGGAGGCTTGGCGGTGGACCGAGTTCGATAAGCACGTAGAGACAGTCTTCGACCTGACCGAAGACAGAGATGGCCACGTCTGGCTCGCGACAGGAACGGGAGCGAAGCGGTATGACGGGTATCGGTGGACCACCTACACCACGGACGATGGGCTCGCCGACAATGATGTGCGAAGTGTCTATCAGACAAGGGATGGTGCGATGTGGTTTGGCACGTTCAACGGGCTGAGCCGGTTCGACGAGCGGGCCCTGAGAACCGGTTCGGCCTCCGTGTGGACGACCTACACTGTGGACGATGGTCTGGCGGCGAGAACCGTGAGTGCGTTCCACGAGGCGGAAGATGGTAGCCTCTGGGTGGGTTTTGCCTCTTCTGCCGTAGACTCGAGCGGAACATCAGCCGGGATCAGCAGGTTCGATCCCGCCGCACATTCCTCGTCTCCAGAATCAGGGGCGGCTGGAAGAATTGCGTGGACCACGATTGAAGTTCCGGATGGTCCTCCAAGGCCAGACATCTGGGACATCCACCAAGCCTCGGATGGGGCTATCTGGTTCGTCACCTATCAAGGAATCTTACGATACGACGGCCTATCCTGGAAGCGGCACATCAGTGAGTTTATCCGCTTGCGCGGAAGGATCTGGGAGACCCACGAAGGTTCACTCTGGTTTCCAATGGGGGAGCAGGGACTCAGAAGCTACGATGGGGAAACCTGGGCCACATACACAATTCAAGAAATGTCGGGGCGTGATGACCTCCGGGTGCGTCTGGTATGGCAGACGACGGACGGCACGATTTGGGCACGCTGCTATCCCGAGGTCTTTGCACGCTTCGATGGTGAAAGTTGGAAACGCTATTCTGTCGAGCATTTCATGCTAAGGCAAAGCGGGTTTTACCAGGGAGTGTATCCCGCCAGGGACGGAGCGATGTGGTTTTATGGAGCCGCTTAGTACTCCTGTTCTCAAATACGGTGACGTATTCTAAGCAGACTTTGCCAAGGGCGTATCGTAGAACCTGAGTTTGTCGATCATCTCCGCGAGATCTGTTCGTGTGAACTTCCATTTGAAGGGTGTGGCGATACGTCCGTAGCGTTCCTGAAAACCGAGGATTCTTGCCTCAAGCTCTTCGAGCGATGCAAATTCGATAGGTGTCAGAGCCTTGCGTTTGAGGATCGAGAAGTAGATCTCGATCTGATTGAGCCAGCTTGCGTGGATCGGAAGGTGAACGGGGTGGATGTTTGGCCACTTCCCCTGGATACGGTCGATGCATGTTTGCCCTCGGTGCGAGGAGCCATTATCCACGATGAGGTAGACTTTCTTTGCCGAGCAATAGGGTTTCCGGCTCATGATCAGGCTCAGGAGCCGGTTGAAGGGCTCGATACCCGAAGAAGACTCACAGAGACCGAAGATTCGACCATTGTGCACGTCGAGAGCAGCCAGATAGGCCAGGGCTCCTTTCCGCTCGTATTCGTGTTTCAACGCGTGCCGCTCTGTTCGAGGCTGGCGGTAGGGTAACGTGCTTGCGAGCTCGTGCTTGAATACTGGTCTTTTCGTCGGCAGAAAGTACATATTCCCTCGGCCCTAAAGGCTTTCCTTGCCATTGGCGGTGATACAGATCAAGGACTCTACCTGCTTTGGTTTGGAAGTCCGGGTCCCGTGGGAAAATCCAGGAGCGATGATACCAAGGACGAATCGCGTCCTCGTTCAACCAGCGCCAGACAGTGGCGCCGCTGATCTTGGCAACGAAGCCCCTTTGCACTGCCTCGGCGGCAATCTCGGAACAGCTGAACCGCGAGAGCGGTATCCCGCTCTCGCTCGGTAGTTCACACGCCAGCGCCTTGATCTGAACGACCACCTGAGGGGGGAAAACCGGGCGGGCGCCCGGGACGAGATCTATCTTCGAGTCCCGAAAGACGCTCTTCGAAAAAGCGCTTACGCCATTTGCTTACGATCGGACGCGGAACATCCAACCGTTGGGCGATAATCTTGTTGGATAATCCCTCGGCGGCGAGAAGCACGATTTTCGATCGGATCACTTGATAATACGATAACGTATATTGTCCAGCCATTCGCTCGAGGTCGACCCGTTCCTTCTCAGACAGTAGCACCACATAAGGCGAACGTCTTGGCATTGTTCTCCTCCTTTTGAAGGAGAACATAAGCTACAAATAATGTTCAGGACATACGTAATAATATTTATGAAACCATGACTAAGCTGCGTCGCTTTGATAGCACCTCCACCCGTTGGACCGTGTTTACGGACATTCCTTCGAACGGCCTTAGGGTTTGCCACGAAATAAGTGCTGCACTTTTCAAGGTAATGATCTTACGCTCGGAGTGTGGACGTCGAAACTCTCCGAACGAAGTATGAAGCCTTGGCTCCGGTGCTGACGGAACGCACGCGTCGTCTGTGGGCCGCCACGGAAGCCGAAGCGTTGGGTCACGGTGGGATCGCGATTGTGGCTCTGGCGACAGGAATGTCCAGAGAGCGGATCTTTCGTGGCATTCAGGAGTTGAGGTCGGACGAACCTTTGGACCCGGCTCGCATCCGGCGTCCAGGCGGCGGTCGTAAGCGGAAGGCCGACACGGACCCGACGCTGTGGCAGGACCTGAATGATCTGGTCGAGCCAACGACTGCGGGGTCGCCTGACGACAATCCTCTGAGATGGACATCGAAGAGCACTCGCAAACTGGCCGCCGAGTTGCAAGCGATGGGGCATTCGGTGAGCCCCAGGATCGTTGCCAATCTCCTGCACGAACACGATTACACGCTGCAGGCGAATCGGAAGACAAGGGAGGGATCTGCACACCCGGATCGGGACGCTCAGTTCGTTTACCTCGATGATCGGATTAGCCAGCAGCAGCAGCAGGGCCTTCCCGTTATCTCGGTGGACACCAAGAAGAAAGAGTTGATCGGCGACTTCAAGAATCCTGGCCGAGAATGGCGACCCAAGGGAGACCCGGAGCGTGTGAAGGTACACGATTTCATAGTGCCTGCTCAGGGCAAGGCGATCCCTTATGGAGTGTATGATCTGAGCCGTGATGAAGGCTGGGTAAGTGTCGGTATCGATCACGACACGGCCAGCTTCGCCGTGAATGCGATCCGAAGTTGGTGGAAGAACATGGGACGGCCCGCCTACGGCACTTCGACGCATCTGCTAATCACGGCGGACGCAGGCGGCAGCAACGGCGCCAAGACGCGGCTGTGGAAGTGGGAGCTGCAGCGCTTTGCGAATCGCACTGGCCTGACGATCACCGTATGCCACTACCCTCCTGGCACTAGTAAGTGGAACAAGATCGAACATCGCCTGTTCTCCTTCATCGCTATGAACTGGCGAGGCAAGCCCCTGGTCAGCCTGGCTGCAACCGTGAATCTCATTGCCGGAACGACCACTCAAGCCGGTCTCCGAGTACGCTCCGAGATCGACAAGCGACCCTACCCTAACGGGGTCAAGGTGACCGATGAACAGATGACCCAAATCGATCTCACTCCGCACGATTTCCACGGCGACTGGAACTACACGATCCGGCCAATGGCTCAACATTGAGATCGACCGTTTATTTATGGCTCTATCCGGGTTTCTCAACGGTGAAACTATAGAATGACAAGGTCATAGATCGTTCCCTACGCTTGGTTGTGTGTGTAGGACAATCAAAGCGAAGGGGGTGCGACCTATGACCGGGAGCAGATTACTATCGAAACTGCTGAGATTCAAGGGGTTCCGTGTTGTCAGCTGGTGGTTTGAGGGGAGAAGCTGTTTCGTCATCGCCGTAAAGCCACATAAGAATGGTTGTTGTTGTCCGGAGTGCGGCCGTCGAGGTAAAATCGTCCGCACAATGCCCCATCCGCGTCGGTGGCGTGACATTCCGGTGTGCGGGTGGAGGGTCTGGCTTCTCTACCATCCTCGGGAGATTCGGTGTCCTACCCACGGTCGTGTGGTCGAGGAGATTCCGTGGGCGGAGCGGTTCTCTCGGGTGACGTATCGCTTCGAGTATGCCATGCTGCGCTACTGCCAGACCATGACGCAGAAGGCGGCGTCCGAGTTACTGCGCATCTCTGCCTCGACGCTGTCGGATCTCCGTCACCGATCCATCACGCGGCTTCGTGAAGGTCATCGTATCCGAGGGCTCAAAACCATCGGGATCGACGAGATCTCCTACGCCAAGCGTCACAGGTACGCCACGCTCGTTTACGATCTGGACCGCTCCTGCGTGGTGTGGGTTGGCCGCGGCAGGGCGCGTAAAACGATCGATCGGTTCTTCACAGAGGCTCTCAGTCCCTACCGGAGATCCAAGATCGGGTGGGCCTGCTGCGACATGAGCGAAGCTTACATCGGAGCCATCCAGGAACACTGTCCGAATGCCAAGCTAGTCCTCGATCGCTTTCACATCGTCAAGGCTCTCAATGCCGCCGTTGACGAGGTCCGTAAGGACCAGTGGCGTAAAGCTGCCCCGGATGAGCGCAAAGCCATGAAGGGCCTCCGATGGCTCCTCTACCGGCACTCAGCGACACGCTCCGGAGGGGATACTCGGACACTCGAAGCACTGGAGAAGGCGAACTACCGAATCTATAGAGCCTGGAGACTCAAGGACGAGTTCGAGCAGTTCTGGGAATACAAAGCGCCCTGGGCTGCCGAACGCTTCCTGAAATGCTGGACGACGTCCGCACTCAGAAGTCGACTTGAACCCCTGCGAAAGTTCGTCAGGACCCTGCGACAGCACTTCTTCGGCGTCCTCGCATTCGTGAACACGCGTCTTACCAACGCCATCGCCGAAGGCCTCAACCGAATCGTCCAAATCGTCAAGAACCGAGCCAGCGGATTCCGCACACTCGACGCATTCAACGATATGATCTTCCTTACCGTCGGAGACATAAACATCCCTGAGCAGATTCCGAAGAGGTTCCGCACACGCTAACCGCGCCCCCATGCCAGGAACCACGGCACCTTCACCCACTTCATCTCGTTGAGAGATCCGGATATAGCCTTATTTATTATTCCGAACCCTAACCGCTTAAACAGAGTGTTCAGTGGTTAGGTGTTCAGTGTTCAGGAAGGCACCGTCACACTGAGCGGAGTCGAAGTGTCGGTCGCTGCAACAGGCTTTTGTTCATAGCAGGCCTTATCCCAAAGCCGCAACAAGCGCCTCTTTCGCTGTCGCGCAGTCTTCAAGATTCCTGACTCCATCCTCACCGCGGATACCGATCTCCAGAATCAAGGGTCCGTCGAACGGCATCTTCTCGATACGCTCGACGATGCGCCCATAGTCCAGCCACGAGTTCTCCGCGAACGGCAGGTGATCCGTCTTGTCCGGAGCCCCCACACCGTGCACGTGGAATTGGACGATCTGATCCTCCATCTCGTCGACCATGCCGATCACGTCATCCGTGTCGATCTCAGGTCCTCGGCAGCTCGCGTGCCCGATGTCGAACAACGCACCGAAATCCGAAGGCCCCACGGCCTGAGCCACCTTGACGTCGAACAGCTCGAACCCGAGCGACATCCCTGATCCCTCCGCGAGCGCCACCATCTCTTTCCCAACGGCGACATTTCGGTCGAAGGCATCGGGCTCCGGCCTACCAGGATGGACCGTCACCACGTCGGCGTTCACGTCCTTGGCGAACCGTACCAGCTCCCGGTAGCGTTCCTGCGCGGTCTCCCGTTCTTCCACGTCATCGCTCCCGATGTTACCCATCGACGAAGAGTGGACCGTCGACAGATGAAACGACGCCATCAGACTTCGCAGTCTCTCTCGGTGCTCGGCATCGAAAGCTTCCGGGCCCCCGTACGTAATTGGCGTCATCTCGAAAGCACGGAATCCAGCATCCAACGTCCGCTCGATCCCTTCTTCAGGTGAAAACCCCTTCAGGCACAGGGTTGAAACCCCAATTCGATCAGCCAGCGCAGCCACGATGAACCTCCCAAGATGTCACAGCATTCTCACTTAACTTAGCCCTCGACGCACCAATCAAGGCAGTTCCGAAGCAGGATCTCGTACGTGCGCTCCCGCCATATCTCAGGGTTGTGTCCGGGCGTCAACACCGCAACACGTCCATTGGCTTCCGACCTCGTCCATCCGGCCGGCTGTCCCGTGTTCGGAGTGTGTGTGAAGGAAGATGTCGACGTTCGGGTCGTTCATCTCCATCGTGTAATGTTCATCCTTTGCAGTGAACGACAAGCATCCAGCGGCCAACGGATGCTCCTCCGTTGGCTCGACCGTCACATCGCATTGGGGAGGGTGCCCGACGAAAACGCCTCCCATCAAGTTGCGAAGTGTCGGAATCTCCTTGTAGAGCGCCGTGCCTGAGTGGAGAAACAGGATCCCGTGACCACGAGTGACGTAGTCGACGAAGGCTTTTCCGGTCTCATCGGTCACCCAGGGAGTTCGATCCTTGTCGGACGTCTGATTCGCCTTCGAAAACACGACCAGCGGGTAATCCGCCATCGTCCCGGCCGACCAGTCCGCGGGATCCGTCACGAAATCGAATTCGTATCCGGTGTCCCCCAGCCCATTCAGTCCATCCACAGTCAGCGAAGCCGGATGCGCGCAGTCCTCACACAACACCAGCGCTCTCATCGGTAGCCTCCAGTCACTACTCAATTTCATAATTTCCCAAAGGAGTCTGTAGTGAATCCAACCACCGAACTCCTTCTCAATCACCGTACCGTCCGCCGATTCAGCGACCAGCCTCTGCCAGAAGGTCTTCTCGAGGAACTCATTCAATGCGGCCAACAGGCAAGCACATCGAGCAACCTTCAGGCCTACAGCATCATCCACGTGGCCGATCCCGACAAGAAGAAAAGCATGGCCGAACTCTGTGCCGACCAGCTGCAGATTCATCAGAGCGCAGCTTTCCTCGCCTTCTGCGCCGACCTCCATCGTGACCGCGTCGCATTCGACATGCACGACGGCGAACGATTCGACGACGAATTCATCGAAGCTGTGCTCATCTCCACAGTCGACGCGGCGCTCGTCATGCAGAACGTCGCCATCGCAGCGGAGTCACACGGCCTCGGCATCTGCATGATCGGCGCCATCCGGAACAACCCGATTCAGGTGGGCGAACTCCTCGAGCTCCCCGATCACGTCTTCGCCGTCTCCGGGTTCTGCATCGGTTATCCCGACCCGGATCATCCAACCGCCATCAAGCCTCGACTCCCGACCGAAGCCGTCCTCCACCGCGACCGCTATCTCGACGACGAACAGATGAAGCAGCACATGGTCGACTACGACCAGGCCATGGGCGTCTTCTACGAGAGCCAGGGCATGCACGACCGCGATCCACGATGGACGCGTGTGATGTCTGGTCGCGTCGGTCGATTCCATCAGCGCGCCGACCTCGACATCTTCCTCAAGAGTCAGGGCTATGACTGGTAAATCCTGAAACGGCAAAGGGACCCGACGCCAAGCCGGGCCCCCGCCACGACACACACGATCCTCGATCACTTCAGCAGATCTAGGATCTTCGTATTCCCATCATAGCTTGCCCACGTGGCCGCCGTCCCTCCGGCTTTATCTCTGGCCGATTTGTCGGCCCCCGCCTTCACAAGAGCCTGAATGATGGCTCGCTGATCCTCCTCTGCCGGAGCTGAACGTCCGTGGGCCGCCCACATCAGGGCCGTTCGACCTTTGTGGTCGCGAGCGTTCAGCTTTGCGCCAGCTTTCAGCACGGGCCCCACGACCGCCGGCGATCCCCCATCCGCCGCACACATCAACACGGTGCGCCCCTCGTGGTTCGCCGCGTCTACATCGGCACCCGCGGCGATCAGAACCTTCACCGCTTCCCCGGCTTGCGCTTTGTAGGCGACCAGCATCAAGGCCGTATTGCCATCCAGATCGGATGCATTGACATTCGACTTCGCTGCGAGTGAGATCACGCCCGGCCGATTGCCTTCCGCGGCCGCCATCAGCAGGGCCGTTCTGCCTGTCCCATCGCGCAAACTTGTATCTGCGCCTAGCGTGAGCAGAACGTCGACCGTCTCAGACGGGTCTTCGGCCACAGCCACCACCATCAGTGCCGAATTCCCGTCGTCCCTACGCGCGTTGACATCCACGCCTCCCTGGACGAGACGCCTGAGCAAACCCGGCCACTGGTCGACGAGCAGGGAGTCGACGTCGTCCCCCGCACCAACGGCGTGCATCAACGTCGTCCGACCGTCGTTGTCCACAGCCGTTACGCTGGCGCCCGCCTCCATCAGCAGACGGGCAACTGATACCTTACCCTCTCCCAGGGCTTCCATCAGAGCCGTCTGTCCGTCCTCGTTTCGACTGTCTACGGGTACACCAGCGTCCAGCAGTCTTCTCACTTCGTCAATCTCGCCCTCTCCCGCTTCCTCGATCAGTGCTTCCCCTTCATCCCGCACGTGACTGATCACCGTGAATCGATCGACCACCCGGCCATCGATGTCCTTGAAGTAGAATTCCGCCACGTTTGGCTTGCCACCCGCTCCGAAGGTTCCGAACAGCGCACCGAAGTTCGCCCCATTGTCCGTCGTGTAGTACTTCGCCCACCAATCGCCGATGGGCAGACGCCGGGCTCGACGCATACTCCTCCCCGCCATTCCGTTCACGAAAACGAACGTCTTTCCGCGTTCGATGTGGAGCGTGTCCGAACGACTCGCCACGGTGTGTCTAGCCATATCGCTCAACAGATGTGTCCGGCTGTAGGAATGCTCGTGACCCGTCGCGACGATCACCCCACCCAAGCGGCACTCCTCGTAGAGATCCCATCCCGTCTCGCTCGACTTCCCCCCGACTTGCATGGGTCGCTGATTCTTGTGCCAGCTCGCAATGCGCCAGATCGAGTTGTCATCCTCAAGCTGTTCGCGAACATAATCCGCGTGTCCCGTGTCGAACACGTCAGGCGCCACCAGAAGGATGAACACTCCCCTGTATCTCAACGACGACTTCACGCCCATCTGGCCATCCCAGGGCAGGGGGATCCGACGGGCACGAGCTTCGAGCATTTTCTGATACCCCTCCCAGATATGCTCGTCGTGGTTGCCCGCCGATCCGAAGTAGGGGAAGTCCTCGCCGAGCACCTTGCTGATCAGACCATCCCAGGCTTCAGGGTCGTGCGCGTAGTCGAAGTCCCCCTGATGCACGACCACGTCAGCGCCTTCATCCTTGATCAGCTGAAGTACTTCAGGTGCCTTATCCTCATCTTCATCTGTATCCTCATCAGCCGACGTTCCCTGATCGCCGATGAAGGCGATCTTCAACCCATCAGATAGATCCTGCCGCCAGAGTATCTCCTCTTCTTCCGCCCGAAGTCCGCCGACGACTCCTGCAGCAAAAATCATCGTCAGGATCGCACCCTTCAAAAAACTGGAACCGCATCCTGCTATCATCGAACCTCCTCCTGTTGAATCGATAGAATCATGGTCGCAACGTGTCCCTGTTGCACTTTACTCAGCATGGGCATCGCCAGCGTCAGCTGTTCGACCGCCTCGGACTTCCGTCCCAAAGCCGCCAGCGACCGTGCGAATAACAACAGGAATTTGGGACGTTGGTGCAACCCTTCACTCATCATCCGGACGACACGTTCGTGATCGCCACGCCTCTGCACTACGAGCGCTCGGTTGTAGAGAATTCCGGCAGCGGATCCTTCCGACGCTTCCGCCCGGATCAGCAGCCGATCCGCCTCGCCAAGCTGGCCCTGGCGAATTCGGATCTCGGCCAGACTGACCGTGGCGGAGACCCAATCCAGGTAGGCCAGCGTGTCATCCCGGAACCGCAACGCGGCTGTGAAATGCTCGGAGGCCCGCTCCAGATCGCCGTCGCGACGGGCGGCTACGCCAAGGTAGTGATGCCCCTCCAAAAACCGCGGATCGCGCGTCACCTCCGGGCCAAACAGCTGAACGTCATCGTGAAAACGTCTGCCTCCCTCGAACGTCGAAACCGCGGCGATCAGGGACCACACACAAACAAGACCGGTCGTCCCCCACCGCCAGGCCTTTCCCAGTAGACTCAAAACGTCAAACCCAAGAGCCACCCCAAGCCCGAATCCGTAACTCACCAGATAACCGTAGTGGGGCGACGTGAACCTCGGGAGTGGAACGACGTTCAAAGCCGGTGCCAGCGCGATCAGGGAGAACGCGAACAGCCAACCCACCTGATTCCGTCGCCACCGAACGGCGCCGATGCCCAGCGCGACCAGGACACACCCACCCGCCATGGCTGCAGCGCCGAACCCCACGATCGGCATCGCGTCGCTCAACGCCGGCAAGCGCGGATCCAGGGCGTGTCCAAACTGGAGGGCGATCGCGGCAAGACGGGTGCCCACCGCGTCTTCAAACGAAAAGGGAACGGGCGCTCTCGACCAGCCCTCCGGTACGGCCTGCTGCCGCACAGCGAGATAGGCAATACAAACCGCAGCGATCGCTCCCAGGCCGACGAGCGAACGCCTCGTCTGATTCCGGTTCGGGAGCTCGCGAACCAGGAGCAGCGCCGGTATCCAGAAGAGCGCAGTCTCTTTCGACAGGAGCGCCAGCCCCGTGGTGCCGGCCGCGGCCAGGTACCACCAC
The DNA here is from genome assembly GCA_965198115.1 of Candidatus Latescibacterota bacterium. Lineage (GTDB taxonomy): Bacteria > Latescibacterota > UBA2968 > UBA2968 > UBA2968 > UBA6620. The sequence goes on from OZ240241.1 coordinate 7,618,507, forward strand.
GTTACCCGACGTAGACCTCGAGCCTTCACGTAACAGCCGACCGCAAGGAACGTGAAAAGCACCGCCAGAAGGTCCGGTCGGTAGGAAATGGCGCCGACGGGCAGCCACGACAGGGGATGGATCCCTGCGACAACCATACCCCCGATGAGTGCCCCCGTCGACACGGCGAGATGCAGGGACGCGAACCAGAAAAAGGCCGCGCACACGCCCGCGTGCAACACCACGTTCGTCAGATGGAAGCCCCACGCGTCCTTCCCGAAAACGGCGGCATCCAGGGCGAGGGTCAGAGTCACCAGGGGTCGATAGAAGGACGTCTCCCCGAACCGAGCACCCACCGATTCGAGCAACTCGCCCTGACCGGGAATCGCTCGACCCTCTACAACGTCTCCGTGGTCGAGCCACGTGAAACCGTTCGGGATGTAGGTGGCGTGGACCGCTGCGATCAACACCAGCGCGGCGGCATTCCAGATGCCCATATCTCTACGGCTGAGCATATCAGCCTCCTTCACCGACTAAGTTGGCAACCCGCGCATCGATCAGCCATCGGTATTTCTGCCGGCGCCCCATCGATTGACGTTTGAACTTTCCCGCATCCTCCTGTAGGTTGGGGCCATGACGATCACACTCGATCAACTCATCTCCGACTACCGTGACCAGAACGGGGGTTCCTATCAACTTTGGCGGCGAGCCCACGACTCGCTCCCCGGTGGTAACACCCGCACCGGTGTCCACGTCGATCCGTTTCCGCTCTACACGGAGCGCGGGGCTGGCGTCCACGTCACCGATGTGGACGGCAACGAGCGTCTCGACCTCATCTGCAACGCTACGGCTCTGATCCTGGGCCACGCGCACCCCGACGTCGTTAGAGCATTGCAGAGTCGGGCAGCCGTGGGAACGGCCTTCTTCGGCCCAACGCCCATCGAAGTCGAGCTCGCCGAATTGGTGCGCGAACGGCTCCCCTCGCTCGAGAAGATCCGATACTGCAGCTCCGGCACCGAGGCCGTCCTCAACGCGCTTCGTGTCGCACGCGCCTTCACCGGCCGGCCGCTGATCGCAAAGTTCGAGGGCGCCTACCACGGAGTCGATGACCCCGCCCTCGTGAGCGTCGCCCCACCTGTCACAGATGACCTCGGACCAGCCGATCGACCCAACCCCGTTCTCTCGTCACAGGGGCTCGCTCCGGGAACTGCCGAAAACGTCATCGTGTTGCCATTCAACGACCCTGACGCCGCTGAGGCTATCATCCGGACGAACGCGAACCAGATCGCAGCCATCATCGTCGACCCCCTCTCCACCGGGGCCGGCATGGCGCTTCCCGATCAGACCTTCCTAGACAACCTTCGCAGCCTCGCGACCGAACTCGACATCGTCCTCATCTTCGACGAAATCGTCAGCTTCCGTGCAGGTCCATCCGGCACGCAGGGCTCCTACGGCATCTTACCCGACCTCACCTGCCTCGCCAAGGTCGTTGCGGGAGGAACGCCCGGAGGTCTCTTCGGTGGCAAATCCGACATCATGACCCTTTACGATCCCACGTCTGGGACGCCGGCCATCCCCCAATCCGGGACTTACAACGGGAACCCGCTCGTCGCCGCCGCTGGTCTCGCCACGCTTCAGGGCATGACCCCTGGAGCCTATGCCCACATCGAAAATCTGACGAACCGAATCTCCGAAGGCATTCGAAAAGCTTTCGACGACACGGGCGTCACCGGCTGTGTCGTCAACGCCGGATCCCTCTTTCGCATTTACTTCCTCGAGAAACCGCCCCGCAACTACCGCCAAGCTGCCGAAGACAGCAAATCACGCCAGCGCTGGCTCTATTTCTATCTCCTCAACAACGGCATCGTCAGTCGCCACGGCGGCTGTGTCCCCGTCCCCCTGACCGAGTCTCAGGCCGACCAGTTTATCCAGACCGTTACGTCCGGCCTGCGAGAAATGCCAAGCGACCTGTAGTTCAATTTTCATTTTTCAATATTCATTCTAAAATGTTTCCCGACGGTCTCATCGTCCTCACATTCGACGACGGCGTGAAGTCGCAGTTTACGTTCGCCGCTCCGCTCCTGAAGTCACTCGGCTTCGGGGCAACCTTTTACATCACGGAAGGATTGAACTTCCTGAACGACAAGTCTCGATACATGACCTGGGATGAGGTGGCCGAACTCGACGCCATGGGTTTCGAGATCGGAAACCACACGAGGGCTCACACGAGTGTGGCGAAGCAGTCGCCGCAGGAACTGCGGTCGGACATCGATCACATCGATGGCCTGTGCGAAGAAAACGGGATCGCACGACCCGAGACCTTCTGCTATCCCGGCTACACGAACACCCCTGAAGCCGTCGAGGTATTGCGGGATCGTAGGTTCACCTTCGCCCGCCGGGGCACCGCCCCGGAATTCGGGTATGATAACGAAGGGGGTCGCGGCCCAGCCTATGATCCCACGGAACACGATCCCCTACTCATACCCACCACGGGTGCCGCCGGCCCTCACTGGACGAATGACGATTTCAAATGGGCCCTCGACCAGGCACGTGACGGTCGAGCGACCGTGCTGACCTACCACGGCGTACCCGATCTCGATCATCCCTGGGTACACACGGACCCGAACTCGTTCGAAGCGTGTGTACGTCATCTGCACGACAACGAATTCACCGTCGTCTCCCTTCGAGCGTGCTCGACCTACACGGAAAGCCCCGGTTGTGGCTGATCGACGACAAGATGTTGATGTGGAATTCGAGGGTTCGGACCAAAGATCGGGGGAAGACCGTCGACAGGGAGATCGAAGGACGCTCGCGGCCGACAAGCACGGGAAGGGCTACTACGCCGCTTGGGGCTTCGCTGCAGGTGTCCTACCGGCGATCGGCCTGCTGCTCCTGATACAGGTCGACAATCCGAGTGGGTGGAAACGCGGAACGCCCAAGGGCGCCGTCAACATGGACATCGAAGATCCGCGTGAATTCCAACCCCCGCGGAATCCAGGCATCGGGATGGAGGTCCCCAAAGAACCCAAGAAGTCCGATGCCGGTGTTCTGACCGAGGACTTACTGAACATCGCACCAGACCTTTACAATGGCGTCAAGCTTAAGAGCAGGAAATCGGGTGGCGAGACAGTGATAGGGGCCGATGGTCTGGCCAACGTCGAACTCGTCGATGTCGAAAGCATCGAGATCGCTGTCAAGGCAAAGACGTGGGATCGTTTGCTCGCTGACGAAAGAATCACCACGCTTAAACGAACCTGGGACTTCCTGACAACACGTTATCCCTCGCTGGCGCAGATCGTCGAACTGTCGTTTGACGATGGACGCCCCAACTTACAGATCCGTTTTTAGTTCAGGCGGATCATTGTTCTCAGTCCACTGTCTGTTTCCCTGAGCTTTCATCGAGCCATCGTGTCTCGGTGGTTCGAGTTTTTCTGAAGGTAGAGCAATATGGCAGAGGCGCTCGATCTCGTCCCCTACGAAACCCTCGAAGAGCGGGTCGAAGCGATGTATCGCGACGGTTTCGCTTACCTACCCGGCGTGCTCAATGCCGCTGAAGTCGCGGACCTTCGCGAAAAGATGGATGCCTTGACACCACGTCCAGAAAGTTTCGACAAGAATCGGTCTGCCGAAGAACACGGCTACGTCAACCGACACATCAACAACGCCTTCAATCGCCATCCCCATTTTCTGCAGTTTCTCGATCACGAGAACGTCCTCGCCATCGCGGAAGCCATTCACGGCGACGACTGCCACTGCATCGGTATGACCGCGTGGATGACGGGACCGGGGCGGCCCGATCAGAATCTACACATAGATTGGTTACCGCTCGAGCTGCCGCCCGACGTCCTCGCCGATCCACGCGTACGAACGCCCATCTTCATCACCACCGCACATTACTACCTGGACGACCTGGACGAGGAACTCGGACCCACGAATTTCGTCCCCGGCAGTCATCTCTCGGGCTGCAAGCCGGATGGGGCAACGTCCTGGACCGGTCAGGAAGAGCGATCGATCATGTGTCATGCCGGCGACGTCGTCATCTTCCGCAGCGAAGTCTGGCACCGCGGCACGGCCAACACGAGCGATCGCACGCGCTTTCTACTCCAGGTCCATTACGCGCAGCGCATGATCACGCAAAAGTATCCACCCTACCTGAATCGCTTCCAGTTCGACCCCGCCATTATAGAGGCAGCGACGGAACGCCAGCTCCGCCTGATGGGCAACCATCGGTCCAGTAACTACGATTGAGCGCGAGCCTGCGGCCGCCGGGTGTTCAGTGTTCAGGAGTTCAGGAGACGGTTTCGTATTGTAGTGAATACCCTGGTGGTCGCCGTTGCCGCAAAGCGCGGGTTTCTCCCGAACACCGAACAACTGAACACTCTCTTTTCGACGGCCTCAGCTGGCCGACAGCCAATAGGATTTCACTATGCAAGACTACACCCCAGTCGACGTCCCGAACGAAATTCTCGATCGCTTCCGCGTCCTGCCCGTCGCCACGGTGTGGGGCCACACCCAACGTGACGCTGGGGTTCCCCTCCCATTCATGGAAGACGTCTTCCCATTCACGAAGAAGCGCCGGCTGGCTGCCCGGGCACGTACGCTGCGCTATCTCCCCCCGCGGCCGGATCTCTCGACGGAGGTCAAGCGAGGCGAGGACAGTCCAGAGTATCGGGCAATGGCGAGATGCGGCCCCGGAGACGTCCTCGTTTGCGATCTGATGGGAGCGACACGGCCCTGCGTGTTCGGGGATGTCAAAGCGATGCAACTGAAAATGAACAACGCCGACGGCATCATCACCGACGGCGGCATCCGCGATGTCGACGTCATGGAAGAGGAAAACTACGGCCTCGTCATCTACGCCGGCGCAAGAACGCCCTATGGCGGGGGGCCGTGGGCAGAACCGGCCGAAGAGAACGGCCAGATTCAGTGTGGCGGCGCCCTCGTGCGCCCCGGTGACGTTCTGGTAGGCGACGGAGACGGCGTCGTCGTCGTGCCTTCGTGGTTCGCGGAGGAATGCGTCAACATCGTCGAGGAACACGAAGGCGTCGAAGCCTACATCAAAGAAAAGATCCAGGCCGAAGGGTGTGCGCCGGGCAAGTACTATCCCCCAACCCCGGAAATGTGGGAAGAGTATCGCGAACAGAAGTAAGGGGAGACATAAATGTCCAAAAGAAAAAATGTCCGCTATCCCGGGGCTAACGCTCGGGGCTAAGATGTGCCGCTCTTTCAGGGAATGTGCACCTCCACTGTAGCCTTTGAACTCACTAGCGTTCTGGTTCTTCTCTGCGTCCACCGCGTTCTCTGCGTTGAAAGGTTCTATTGTCTCAACCCAACATCATCTTCGTTTTCGCGGACGACTGGGGCTGGGGCGACCTGAGCTGTTACGGACACCCCCACGTCGAAACCCCCAACCTCGACCGCATCGCCGCCGAAGGCACGCTCTTCTCACAGTTCTACGTCTGCTCCGGCGTCTGCTCGCCCAGCCGTGCGGCCGCCATGACCGGACGCTTCCCCGCACACCACGGGATCCACGGCCACTTCGCCGACCACGACACGAACGCCCGACGGGGGATGCCCAACTGGCTCGACCCTACGGCCACGACCTACACGCGACTTCTGCAACGGCACGGCTACCGGATCGGCCACTATGGGAAGTGGCATCTCGGCCACGGCAAGGGGGCACCCGAGCCCTTCGCTTACGGTATTGACGAGTGCTGCATCAACACGGGCAATGGTCCCTATCTCGGCTTCCTTCCAAACGATGTCGGCCCCGATCGGGCGAGCTCCTCCGAACGCATCGTCGACGAAACCATCGGCTTCATCGATCGCCACAAAGATGAGCCATTCCTCGTCAACGTCTGGCTCAACGACACCCACGCCACGCTCGACCCCGACGAGCAGCAGCTCGAGCCTTACCTCCGCTACGCGCCCAAAGGACTCGAGCAGAAGCATCCCGGCGCGAATGCCATCTACTTCGCCGCCGTCGCGAACGCCGACCGCCACATCGGCCGCCTCCTCGACCACCTCGATGCAACGGGGCTGACCGACGACACCCTCGTCATCTTCTCCGCCGACAACGGCCCCGAAGACATCGCCATCCAGAACGCGTCACACAGCGGTGTCGGCAGTCCGGGCCCGTTCCGCGGTCGCAAGCGCAGCCTCTACGAAGGTGGTATCCGCACGCCCTTCCTTCTGCGCTGGCCGAACGGCGGCACACCTGCCGGCGTCGTCAACAATGACACGCCGCTCAGCGCCGTAGACCTCCTGCCCACCTTCTGCGCCGCAGCCGACTGCCCGTTGCCCACCGACCTCCGTCAACAGGGCGAGAACATGCTCGACGTCTTCCAGGGCGCAACCCGCGATCGCACAACGCCGCTCCTGTGGGAATGGCGCTTCCGCATCGCCGGCCACGTCATCAACCGCAGCCCGATCCTCGCCATCCGCGAAGGCCGATGGAAGCTCCTCGTCAATCCAGACGGAGATCGGCAGGAACTCTTCGACATCCCGAACGACCCTACTGAGCTCAGCAACCTGGCCGACACGTATCCGGATCGAGCAAACGAATTGGCTGACCGCGTCAAATCCTGGCAGGAAGAACTGCCCGAAGGACCCTTCGACGAAAACGCCGGCTCCAATGCGTATCCCTGGCCCAAACCCATCAAGCGAAGCTCATAGCCACTCTGGTCACCGGCCTTCGCAGGGCTTCGGCCGGCAGGCTGGTCACTGGTCACCCGTCAATGGTCATTGCATCCCGCCGTTCTTCATCATTACCATATGCGGTCGTTCCTTGTCACCCCGGTACGCTTCTTGGCCGGGGCCCACTTTGATCTTCGCGAAAGTGACACTCAACTTCACTCTTACTCAGGTTCCCAATGATCATCGACACTCACGTCCACCTCTACGACCCTTCTCGCCCTGAAGGCACACCATGGCCGCCGGAAGACGACCCGGTCCTCCATAAACCGACCCGTACCGATCGATGTAAGGACTTGGCCGAGCCAGCCGGTGTCGATGGCGTCGTCGTCGTCGAGTGCAGCGAATGGGTCGAAGACAATCAATGGGTCCTCGACCTGGCGAAGGACGACCCGTTCATCGTAGGCCTCGTCGGCAACCTCGACCCACACGACGACGCTTTCGAGTCGCACCTCGACCGCTTCGCGAAGGACCCCATCTACCGCGGCATCCGCGCTCGTCTCTGGGATCCCGACGACATCGAGAAACTGCGTCTCCTGTCCGATCGCGACCTCTCCCTCGACCTCGGTGGTGGCGAACGCACCCTCGAAATCGCCGACGCCATCCCCGAGCTGCGCATCATCATCAACCACAGCGCCGGCATTAAGATGGACGGGGACGAACCCGAGGCCGAAGCCGTCGATCTCGCCAGGCGCGCCGCCGAACGACCCAACGTCTTCTGCAAGCTCTCCGGCATGATGGACCTGCGCTGCACGATTCGCCCAGCACCCACCGACGTCGCCCACTACGCTCCCTATCTCGACATCCTTTGGGACGCCTTCGGCGAGGACCGCATGATCTTCGGCAGCGACTGGCCCGTCTCCGATAAAAGCGAACGCACGTATGCCGAAATCCTCACCCTCGCCCAGGACTACATCCATCCGATGGGCGAAACCATCACGCAGAAGGTCTTCAGCGACAACGCGAAGACGGCCTACAAGTGGGTCGATAGATCATAACGCGAGAACGAATGTCACCCCGGTGTGCTTCTTGGCCGGGGTCCATATTATGTTTAGCGAAAGTCAGAATGGATCCCGGTCTGAGGCCTGCCGGGATGACAGTACTCTTCAATTCTATTGTGAAGGTTTCTCACCATGCCAGACCCCATCCACCGAGTGGCCCTCGTAGGAACAGGCGGCATCTCCCGCGCACATACCGAAGCCGCAACCCGTACCGATCGTGCCGAGCTCGTCGCCCTGTGCGATGTTCGACAGGAATCGATCGATACATACCGCGAACGCCATCCGAACGTCACCGCGCCCGCCTATCTCGACATGAACGAAATGCTCGAGAAGGAAGAGATCGATATCGCCGTCATCTGCACGTGGGGCGCCTTTCACGCGGAAGTCGGGGCGGGTCTTGCTCGATCAGGCCGCGTCAAAGCCATCCTCTGCGAAAAACCCTTCACCCAAACTGCCCGCGAAGCTGAAAGCCTCGTCGCCGCCGTGAACGACAGCGACGCCTTCATCGCGGAGGCCTTCAAGTTCCGCCATCATCCCATGCACCTCAAGGCACGAGAACTGATCGACGCCGGCGCGATCGGCGACGTGATGACCGTCCGCAGCACCTTCTGCACTTCGGGCGGACAGTCGAAGGAAGACCAGAAAATCCGACTCGACCCCAACGCAAACTGGCGCTTCAACAAGGCCAAGGGGGGCGGCAGTATCTACGACCTCGCCTGTTACAACATTCACCATGCCCGATGGACCTTCGGCGAGGATCCCGCCGAAGTCTTTGCCACCGCGCGCCCCGGAATCGAGGTCGATGTCGCCGCCCACATTCAGTTCGTCTTCCCGAGCGGTGGCGTTGCTCAGATCTCCGTGGGCTTCGATACCTACAGCAGTCAGGAATTCCACATCATCGGCGATCGTGGCAGCCTGCACACCGACAGGGCCTGGAACAACGAAAACCGTCCCACCTGGCTCGACCACTATTCACCTGACCTGACCCAGCGACATCATTTCGCTCCGTGCTTCCAGTTTCAGTTCCAGCTCGAGCACATGTGCGACGTCCTCGAAGGCAAGACCGAGCATCGCATCTCCCCCGAGAACAGCCTCGGCCAAATGCGCACAATCGACGCGATCTACGAGTCGTTCGAGTCGAGAGGAGCGGTGAGGCTGTAGAGGACTGAGCGGGCGATGAGGAGAGCCCTTCGGTACGCCTGCTGCGCAGGCTACTCAGGACTGGCGGGAAAGCAGGCGTGGCGAGAGCGCTACGCGCTCAACTTTTTACGCTTAACCAATGTCATCCCGGTACGCTTCTGGGCCGGGATCCATTTTCATATGTAGCTATATCAACGCGTCCCGGGAGCCAGTAAGACGAGCAGTTTTCTGCCTCTTGCCACAGCGTCCCCGGGCAGGAGCCCAGGGGCGAGCGTGGAGGCCGCGCTTTTGCCGGGCCCGGTCTAATGAACACGTGAGAACCGGGCCCCGTCATCGCCCATCGCGAACGCTCGTCCCCGTGCTAAGCACGGGGACGTTATTGATTCGTCTCTCTTCGTGTACCAGTCTTTCTTGGTTTCTTCGTGTCTTCGCGCCTTCGTGTTGCCTTTCTTGATGTCCCACCTGCGCCAAGGCTTCGGTGGGCAGGCTTGGGGTCTTGGTGGTTCAGTTTTGTGTGTAAGGAGATATAGATGCAGCGCGTAGCCATCATCGGGAACACCAACCGCGGCCGCTATGGCCACCATCTGGACATGGGCTTCGTCGGGGTCGAAGGCGCGGAGATCGTCGGTCTCGCCGATCCGGACGACGAAGGCCGTGCCGCAACGGCTGAAAAAACGGGCGCACCCGAGTCATTCGCCGACTATCGGGAAATGCTCGAGAAGCTGAAGCCCGACATCACCGTCGTCGCGACACGCGAGATCGGCGACCATCACGACCTCGTCACGACCGTCGCCGAGTTTGACACCCACGTCTATCTCGAGAAACCGATCTCCGCCACCCCTGCCGAAGCCGACCGCATGGCCGACGCCGTCGAAGCCAAAGGCAAACTCTTCATCCTCGCGACGCCCTGGCGCGGTCATCCCCCGATCCAGCACGTCGCTATCCCCCTCATCAAAGACGGCAAGATCGGCGAACCCCGGCTGGGTCGTATCCACGGCATGAACGGCCCCCACGGCGGCGATCAGATGTTCCTCGACCTGTATCCCCACTTCTTCGACTTCCTCGACCAGGTCTGGGGACAGCCATTCTGGTGCAGCGCGCACATCAGCGTCGATGGCCGTGACGCCACGCCAGCCGACCTCAAGCAAGGCGTCGAGGGTATGGGTCTCGTCGCCGGCAACGGCATCCGCGCCTACTACCAGTTCGAAAACTTCGCCGCCGATTTCGAAGCCTACGAGGGCGATCACGACCGCGAACGCCCTTATCGCATCGACGTCCACGGCACAGAAGGCTCTCTCTCTCTACCAGGCCCGATGAGCAACCAGCCTGACATCTACTACCATCCCCGCGTCGCCCCACGCCTCCACGACGACGACCGCTGGGAAGTCATCCCCGCCGACCCACCGCCAAGCGACGAAAAGTGGGTCAACGCCCACCACCGCATGGCCAAATCCATGATCGACCGCATCGAAGGCCGCGAGCCCGAGTTCGACCTCCTCGAAGGCAGACACGCGAGACGTCACGTCGAATGGGCTATGGCGGCTCATGCATCTCATATGGCCGGCGCCCGTGTCAGCATCCCCCTCGATACGGCAGCGAATCCGTTCGACGGTTGGGCGTAGGTCTTTTGCGCAAGTCGCGCAGGACCGACTCGAGCCTGCACTGAGCGAAGTCGAAGTGAGTCGGGAATGACCCGTCACGCAAAGCCTGGAGCGTCCGGCCATCATGCGCCGACATTGTCCGCGCCCGTTACTGTGCAACCCGACTCCCGTCGGGGAACGACCCTTGATGCGAAGCAGTCGCGTTAGAACATCATGGCGCTGGGTTTAACCTGTGAGGTCCCAGGCATCCAAGTTAATTTTCCGATCGATCGGAAAATCTGCTCTGTCAAGCCAAGAGCGCCCCCGGCAGAGCCCAGGGGCGAGCAGGGCGCTCTCGCTGATCGGGCCCGGTCCTGATGGCCTAACGAGAACCGGCCCCACCACAAACCTCCGCGAACGCTCGTCCCCGTGCTCTGCACGGGGACGCTCTGGCTGAGTCGCGAGAACCAGGATGAAACACAATCTCCCTCCTTACAGATTTCTCCTGACGATCCCGATGTTCGCCGCCATTTCCACCGCGCTTCCTGCAGGGGCAGCTGACGATGGACTGGGCGCCGAACACAACTGGGGGCGATGGCGTGGTCCCCTGGACACCGGCGTCGCACCGCACGCCAATCCGCCGATCGAATGGAGCGAAGAGCAAAACATTCGCTGGAAGGTCGCACTGCCGGGCAAGGAGCATTCGACACCGATCATCTGGGGCGATCGTGTGTTCGTCACGACTGCCATCCCTTACGGCGAGGCTTTGAGCCCCAGCTACAGCGGTGTCCCTGGCGCACACAACGAACTTCCCGTAACGCGTCGTCACAAATTTGTGGTGATGGGCATCAGCCGTCGCGACGGAAAGGTCCTCTGGGAACGGACCGTGAGACAGGGTCTTCCGCACGCCGGGGGGCACATCACCGCAAGCCTCGCATCGCATTCCCTCGTTACGGACGGCGAGCACGTATTCGCCTCCTTCGGGTCCTACGGACTCTACTGTTTGAGTCTGGATGGGAAGATGGTGTGGGAAAAAGACCTCGGCCGGATGCACACGTTGCACGGGCACGGTGAGGGCAGTTCCCCCGCCCTCTACCAGGATGTGCTCGTCATCAATTGGGACCACGAAGACCAGTCCTTTCTTGTCGCATTCGACAAGCGTAACGGCAGAGAGCGCTGGGAGGTCGAGCGCGATGGCGTCACGTCGTGGACCACGCCTATCATTGTCGAGCCAGATGGCGCACCGCAGGTCATCATCAGCGGCTCGGAGAAGGTGCGTGGCTACGACCTGGCCAACGGAGACGTCATCTGGGAATGCGGCGGGCTGTCGGTGGAAAACGTGGTCGCTTCACCTGTCGCCAGAGACGGTGTGATCTATGTTGGCAGCAGCTACGACAGAAATGCCGTGCTGGCGATTCGTCTGAAGGGCGCTGAAGGTGACATCACCGGGACGGAACACGTCGTCTGGAGCCGCACCGGAGGGGCGCCGTATGTGCCTTCGCTCCTGCTCTATGGGGACTCCCTCTACTTTCTCAGGCATTTCCAGGGCATCCTCACTCGCGTCGACGCACATACTGGTGAAGATCAGCCCGGGCCGTTTCGGCTGAACGGCCTCCGCAACGTCTTTGCTTCGCCGGTCGGTGCCGCCAGTCGTGTCTACATCACCGATCGCGACGGCGCAACGATCGTCATCAGTCACGATGACACACCCGAATACCTGGCGCTGAACCAGCTCGATGACAGCTTCAGTGCCTCAGCCGCAGTAGTAGACGGCGAACTCTTTTTGCGTGGGGAGGAACATCTCTACTGCGTCGCTGAAGAGGAGTGACGTCTTCGAGAGTCTTCTCCACTCACTTTCGATTTGCCTTTTGAATCGTTGAGTCCCCTCCACCAGCCCCACTTGCAGCCCCCTCACCCTCATCCCTATCTTGGTTGCGATGCGCATTCCCGCCTTGACGCAACACCACAAGCGGAGCCGTCACAAATCAATTCCATAATTCATAATTCCTCAATCCATGCGCCTCCTTCTCCCTACTGCCTTCTCCCTCCTCACTGCGTTGTCAGCGTCTTCGCCGCTGCAAGCTGTGGATACGCTCTCAGTAGCGACCACCGACCCACTCCTCGAACGCTGGCGCTGGACGACCATCGATCGAACGAACGGCTTGAAGTCTGCGGTCTTCGACATCGAGGAAGATCGCAATGGTGTCGTCTGGTTCGGCACCATGCGCGGCCTCCAGTCCTGCGACGGCTACGATTGGAACGACTACACGAGTGACAGCCTTCGAACGGTGATAGACATCCTGGAAGAACGGGACGGCGTGATGTGGTTCGGAATGTGGCTCGACGGCTTGGCGCGCTACGACGGCACCGACTGGCGGAACTACACCACGGACGACGGCACAGCAACCAACCAGGTCTGGACGCTGGAGCAGACTCGGGACGGCGCAATCTGGGCAGGTTTCCACAACGAAAACGGAACTTTTGCTGACACAACACGAACCCTGGGAGGTATCAGCCGCTTCGACGGCGAACGATGGACGACCGTAGACATCCCTATCGGGCCCCCAAGACCCAACGTGGTCGACATCCTCGAAGCGTCGGACGGGTCACTCTGGTTTACGACCATTGGACACGGTGTCTTCAGACGTTCGCGCGACACGTGGACTCAGTTCACGAAGGAAACAGGTCTGCTCAGCGATATGGCCACCCGGATGATCGAAGCACCGGACAGATCGATCTGGATCGGAGGCGACAAGGGGATCAGCCGCTTCAACCCTGGGATCGTGTCCGGGGGTGCAGGCACCTCGGGGCAGACTGGGCAGGGCCGATGGACAACCTACGCAGAAAGAGATGGGCTCCCCGCTGGGGCGCGGGTGCCGAAGCTCTGGAGCGATCGTGAGGGCACGGTCTGGGCAGGGACAGCGGAACCCTCGAGACTCTGTCGCTTCGACGGGGAGCAATGGCACACCTACCCGCAAGATGCGATCCCCCACTTCGACGGCGACGCAGTCTTTTTTGGACCGACGGCTACGAAGGTCGGGTGGTACTGGTCCTGGTTCGACCGGAAGGTCTATCGATTCGACCCGTCGGAAAACTGGACGACTTATGTAGGCCCCGACAGCCTGCGCGGCGCCCGCGAGACCGAGGACGGATCCGTCTGGTTCTCCTCGCCACGGAGGGCGGTGAATTTCCATAACGGACGGTGGCTCTCCTACGGGCCGGAAGACGGCTTCCTGGATGAGGACGAACCCCGCATCTACCAGACATCGGACGGCACGCTCTGGTTTACCGGAATGCACCGGGGAGAAGGCGCGATCGCTCGACTCCTGCCACCTGCCGGCGGGTCCAGACCAGCGTGGCAGATTTTCACGACAGCCGACGGTGCTTTGGATGACAACGGTTCTCCTTTCGAAACGCGGTCGGGTCACGTCTGGTTCGTGGGGTCCCGAAATGGCCAATCGTCCGCCGCGTACTACGACGGCCGGGAGCTACGACGGTTCGGAATCGCCGATGGACTGGTCGGCGAATCGCTTCAATCGGGGTTCGAAGCGTCGGATGGGACACTCTGGTTCGGCACAGAGCGTCCATCGGAAGGCACGAACACGGTCCACGCCGACGGCGTGATTCGGTATGATCCATCGGCTCCAGCCGGGCCGACCGCCTGGCGGAACTACACGATCGATGACGGCCTGGCGGACGGACCGGTCAGGGATTTCGCCGAGTGGCCCGAAGGCACGCTCTGGGTCGCAACAACCGTCGGTGTGAGCCGGACGAACCTGGCGGATCCCGATGCTGGCTGGCAGAACGCGCTGGATTTCGGTGTCGTTATGCCGAAGTTCGACAACTTTCTCCGCACGGCAGAGGCCTTGTGGTTCAGGTTTCAACCCAACCGCCAGGCGGGTGTCGTGCGATACGACGGTCAGACCTGGGAAGTCCTGACGGAACCCGACGGTCTCGCCAGCGCGGCAGTCTGCCAGATCTTCAAAGCATCCGACGGCGCCCTCTGGTTTCCCGCACAGGGCGGCCTTTCCCGTTTCGACGGGAGTAGGTGGGTTCGATATACGGAACGTTACGCTCCGGTCGCAGGTCCTGTACAGACCTACGTCAATATTCAGGAGATGTCAGACGGGAGCTTCTGGCTCACGTCCAGATCCCAAGGACCGTCCGTAAGTAGAGAGCTCTTGCACTTTCGGTACGGCGGAGGGGCGGCCCCGAAGACCATCCTTGGAAAATCGGCGAATCTCGTCTCTTCCGCGGGCAATGTCTCGCTCCAGTGGTCCGGCACTGATCATTGGTTCGCCACACCCACCCAGGACATGTGGTATCAATGGCGGCTCGATGACCGAGATTGGATCTCCACGAACCAGACCGACTACACGTTCACGGAACTTGCCCACGGGGATCACCGATTCCAGGTTCGGGCCGTCAACCGTCACGGCACGGTTGATCCGTCGCCCCCCTCCACGCCTTCGTCGTCGAAGCCCCGTGGTGGCGCAACCCCTTCGTAGCCGGAACGGGCCTCCTCCTCATCGCCTTCGCGGCCTTCCAATCGGCCCGCGTCGTCCGCCGCGATCGCAGGCTGCAGCAATCGGTCGACGCGCTCTCCGCCGCCAACAACGAGCTCTTCCAGGTCAACCGGACCCTCGAGGTCGCGAATGTCGAGCTCCAGCGCGACCGCGCCGTCGAACGCATCCGCGCCGAAGTCCAGTCGATGGACGAAGCCGAGGACTTCGAGAAGGTGCTCTCGCTCCTCACGACCGATCTCCGAGACGTCGGTCTCGCCTTTCAGTCGTGCGAGATCGACGTGCTGGATGAACCCGTCGACCAACCCACGATGTCCCACTTCGAGACAAACGGGTTCCGCTACACCACTTTCCGCCTCGATCCGGAGGGCAATGTCGGCTCCCGCTCCTACAACATCGCCGCCCCCTTCCCGACCGTCATCGAACAGACCCTCGAACGCTTCATCGCGGGCGAGCCCTGGCAGGGGCAGAGTGAAGGTCAAGCCATCGTCGAGGTCCCCGCCAGCGGCTATGGACGTCTCCGGCTGACCGCATCGGACCGCGACAGCTTCACAGACGACGAAATCGCCACCCTCCGCGAGTTCTCCGGCGCGGTGGCCCTCGGCTACGCCCGCTACCTCGACATCCGCGAGATCCAGGCCCAGACCGAACGCAAGTCCGCCTTCCTCGCGTCGATGTCCCACGAGCTCCGCACCCCGATGAATGCCATCAAAGGCTTCACCAACCTCGTCCTTCGTCGGGGTAAAGACGAACTGTCCGAACGCAATCAGGAAAACCTTCAGAAAGTCTCCCAGTCGTCAGACTACCTCCTCGCGATGATCAACGACCTCCTCGACCTCTCCAAAATCGAAGCCGGTCGCATGGATGTGAACGTCGAAACCTTCGACGTCGCCGAACTCGTCCAATCCTGCTGCGACACTGTCAGCCCCCTCGTCAGAGACGGCGTCGCCCTGAACCAGGATATCGACAACAGCATCGGCGAAGCTCACACGGATCGCGCACGCTTGCAGAACATGATCATCAACCTCTTGTCCAATGCCATTAAGTTCACCGATAGCGGAACGGTTGCTGTGAGCGCGAACCGGGAACCGAGAACCGAGAACCGGAAACCCGCGGGCGACAGCCCGGATCCCGGCTCGCGGATCTCGGATCACGACCTTGTCATCGCTGTTAGCGATACTGGTAAGGGAATCCCACCCGAGGAGCTCCCCTCCATTTTCGACGAGTATCGCCAGGTGGAAGGACCAGAGAGTGCGATCCAGAAGGGCACCGGATTAGGACTCTCCATTACGAAGAAATTCGTGGAGCTGCTGGGAGGATCGATCGGCGTTGAAAGCGAGATAGGAAAGGGCACGACGTTTACGATCACGGTCCCGTCGAAATACGAGAACGGGTGAGCAGGCGAGCGGGAGAGCAGGCGTGGCAAATTCCTGATGCGCGCCATTTCGTAGGACCGACCAGGAGCCTGTCCCGAGCGAAGTCGAGGGAGGTCGGGAATGACCTGTTACACAACGCTCCTACGTCCGGATATCGAGCGCAGACACCACCCTCGCCCCATTGAGGCAGGACCAGTCCTGAGCAAGGCCGCAGGCTCCATACCGAAGGATAAGTCACGCGACGCTAGACGACCTTTTGTGTCCTGGCGCCGAACAACTCGAAGCAAACGCGCAAATGACTGAACAACAGAAAATTGACTTCGAAGCCCAGGGCTACCTCATCCTCGAGGACGCTCTCGTCGCATCGGACCTTGATCGCGCACAGGAGGCATTCGACACCGCCGACCTTGCCGATCTGCCCAACCAGAATCCCCTTTTCATCCATCTGGCCGAACACAGCGGCTTCTTTCCCCTCGTCCACAGAATCATCGGGGACGTCGTGCAGCTGCGATCGATCGACGGCCACCGCATTGTCCCGGATGATCCAGGTCAGCACTGGAAAAGAGCGACCGCGGGCATGCTCGGCGTCCACCAACCCCTGTCGACCGTCGGCGTGGACGTCGTCCTGCATCTCGACGACTCGGCAGAGACCGGCGCGTTGCCTGGTCGCTGTTCCGGGCAGCCATCGATTCCGAACGGAACTTCCGCTTCCTGATGTGACTTCGATCGAGGAGATGGCGCATCACGTCACCCTGCGTGCGAGTGCAGGCACCGCCATCCTTTATCACACCAACATCTGGAAAGCCCACACGCCGAACCAAAGCGAAAGCGCGCAGCGCTTCCTCGTCTACAGCTACAACCACTGCTGGATGCGCCAGACGCTTCCCGAACTGTCACCGCAGGCGCTGGACACCATCACCGCCTCGCACAACCTCAGCCAGCTGTTTGGCATCGGCCCGGACGTGAACGTCGCCTCGGGCTACTGGTCCCGGAGCCTCGAAGGATACCCCAGCTCAACCGGACTACCCGAACGCAAGTACTCTGAACTGAAAGTCGTTGGCAAAGGGATCAAACCCAACGAATAGAAAAGGAAGCGAAACACATAGACTGTCGATGCCGCCTGGCGGCATATGTGTTTGGTGCACTGGAAAGTAGTAATGAACTTTTTGCCCCGGGCCCGAGCGGCGTCGGTTCGAGCCCCTCGACTGCGCTTGGGATAAACTCCGTCGGAAGTCGAGGGCCTCGAAGTGACCCTGTGTTGTTGTTCCTCTACAGAGTGTAAACTACGCACCACGACAACAGGTAAAGGTCTATGACTCCATCTGAAGCAAAACGCCAATACGACGCGCAAGGCTATGTCCTCATCCGTGGCGCGCTCCAGGGAGATGAACTGAAACGCGTGCAGGACGCCTTCGAGCGCGCACACGAAAAGGATTCCCTCAGGGATATCCTCAACCAGGACGACGTCTTCGTCGACGTTGTCGACCACCCGGTATTCCTGCCCATCGTCAGGGCGATTGTCGGGGATGACGCCCAACTGAGATATGGGCGTGGCGGCCTCATCAAGGCGAACAGCGATTCGGGTTCAGGCTGGCACTGCGATTTGTCGAGCATCGGAGGCATCTACCTCCCCGATTCCATCATCATGACCAAGCTGTTCACCTACCTCGACACGGTACCGGAAGACGGCGCGTGTCTCGCCTGCGTGCCTGGCAGCCATCGCTTCGGAATGGGCCATCCCCTGCCCGACCTGCCTGACCACGAAGACATGCCCCACCACGTGAAAATGGTCGTCCAGGCCGGCGATGCTGTTCTCATGAGCGGCTACACCTGGCACGCGCGGTTTCACAATCGAAGCGACATCCCACGCAAGGTATTGGAATACTCCTACATCCACTCGTGGATGAAGACGCAATACGAATTCAGTGATTTTTCCGAACACGTCCAATCGTTGATCCTGGCGTCACACAATCGTCGGCAGCTCTTCGGTGTCGCCGAACCCGGCGTAACCGACTACGAACGACGTCTTGCGTAGCGTCGCTTTCCTCAATCGGCCACGGCCAAAAAGTCCGTCAACGCTCGACCGTCCGCCCCCTCGACTCCGCTCGGGGCAGGCTCTTCGAAGCAACCTGCGCACAGTTAGGTATTGACTCTGCTTTCGATAGAACGATGAGGTCACTCAGGGTGAACGGTGGCTGGCCGTCCCACCTCACTTCCCAATTTCCTGATTCCCTATTTCCCTAATGGTCCTCAACGAACTCACTGTCTACGTCGACCGTACCCAGGCTCAGCTCGGCAACTGCCCGTCCGCCGTCGTCGCCAGTAGCGGCAACGAGATCCTCCTCGAATCCTACTCGAGCGGCGAAGGTTCGCCGTGCGGCGAAGTCACGCCCGATTCCCTCTGGCAACTGGCTTCGGCCACCAAGACCTACATTTCAGCCTTATTGTTGAACCTCAGCTATCAGAATGTGCTGAATCTCGACGATCCGGTCGTTCGCCACCTGCCCGAATTCTGCGAGAAGGGGGACAACGCATTCGATCCTGAGCTGGTCACGGTTCGCCACCTGGCCACGCACACATCGGGTGTTAACATCGAACCACCGGAAGACAGATCGACCGAGCCCAATCTGGCGACAGCCGAAATCGTGGACGAACCGGGCAAGGTCTTCACGTACGCATGGCCCGGTTTGCACACGCTGCAGCGCCTGATCGAAGCCGCAACCAACGATTGTTTTCCACACGTCCTCTACGACCACGTGCTCGATCCACTCGGTTTGACACAGAGTCGGTATTACTATGACTATGATCCGGCACGCCCGATGCTCTCGTGGGATCCGATCGACCCCGCCGACCCGGGCAAGTCCTTCGTCCTCGCCGAGCGAGGCCTGCACCCGCACTACGGACTGTTCGTAACAGCACGCGAAGCCAACCGCTTCGGTCAGCTCTGGTTGGGTGATGGTGAATTCGAGGGGCGGTGCTACTGGACATCTACGCTCAAGCAAGAGGCTCTGACGCACTACACCACGCGCCCGAGCGACAACGGAAAATACGGTCTTCTGCTCTGGCTGTTCGATGATGTGGACGGCCTCGTCATTTCAGGCGCCGGCTCGAAAGTCACGGCCGTCTCACTTGCCACCGGAGGCGTCGTCACCGTCCTCCGTTTGCCGCAGAAGCCCAAGGATCCCGATTACAACTTCTACGATGACAAGGTGGAATTGCTGCGATTTGCAGAACGGATTGGGACGGAGGCAGGGCGAGAATTTTCATAATTTCCTAATTTCCCAATGTCCTCAAACCTCTGTTCCGACCTCGCTCGCGTTCCTCTCTGCAGCGTCCTCCCCACGCCACTCGAGGAGGCCCCTCGTCTGTCCAAGGCCCTCGGCGAAATCCGGATCCTCGTCAAGCGCGAGGACCTCACCGGACTGGCGACCGGCGGGAACAAAATCCGAAATCTCGAATACATCTTCGGGGACGTCCGTGAGCAGAGATGCGACACCGTCATCACGACCGCCGGCGTTCAATCCAACATGTGTCGAGCCACGGCTGCCGCCACCAGCAGGTTGGGCATGGGGTGCATCCTCCTGTTGCGAGGATCGGGTAACGAAGCCGAGCAGGGCAACCTGCTCCTCGATCGTCTTCTCGGCGCCGACGTCCGTTTCATCCCCACGTTGGATCCCTACGACAATCGGGTCACGGGTTGGCTCGACGAGGTGAAGCAGGAGCTGGAATCACGGGGCCGCCGCCCATACATCCTCCATCTCACGGGCATCACGTCCACGCTCGCCACCTGCGCCTACGTCGATGGCGCCGAGGAACTCGCCGGCCAATTCGCTTCCTTCGACGTCGTGCCCGATTGGCTGTATGTGACGGTCGGTGCGGGCATCACGATGGCCGGTCTCGTGCTCGGGTTCAAACACCTCGGTGTGGAGACCCGCGTGGTCGGCGTGAGCGCGAACTCGAGCACCGATTTCCTGAACAATCGCATCGCGGACTATGCAAACAACGCCGCTGCCCTGCTGGGGTTGGATACTCGGGTCACCTCGGATGATTTCGACGTGTTCGATGAGTACATCGGCCCTGGCTACGGCGAGACCTATCCCGAGGCCGTCTCGACCATCCGATTCGTTGCCCGAGAGGAGGGGCTCCTTCTCGACCCGGTTTACACGGGCAAGTGCATGACCGCCCTGCGTGACCAGATCGCCGTGGGCAACATCCGTGACGATCAGACCGTCGTATTCGTCCATTCAGGCGGCGCACCAAACCTGTTTGCACAAGCCGAACGCATAGCCGATATCACAACGTGAACTTCCAGCAACTCAACCGAAAAATCCACACGTATACAGGTCTATTCTTTCTACTGTCGATCTGCCTGTTCGCCACGAGCGGATTCATGCTCAACCATCGATGGGCGATCTGGGAATACTGGTCCAAGCGAGTTGTGACGGAGCACGACATATCGGTCACCCTCCTCGATGAAGACTCGAACCTCGACGTTGCTCGGACGGTTCTGAGACAGCTGGACATCGACGGTGAAATCCATTTTCTGAAAGTCGACGCCGAGTCGGGACGATTCGAGATCAAGACCACGCGACCTGGTTTGAAAACGCGCGTCGTGCTCGATACGGCCACCGGAGAAGGAACCCTCACCACGACCGAGCTCAACGCCTGGGAGCTGTTGCCATCGATGCACCTCATGTCCGGTCTCCACAGCAACCTGCCTGACAAGAAGAACTGGGGCTGGACTCGGGCGTGGTCGTTGATCATGGACTTCACCGCCGTCGCCATGCTGGTTCTGGCCGCGAGTGGAGTCTACATGTGGATCGGCCTCAAGTCCGAACGCAGGGTCGGTCTCGTCGTGCTCGAAAGCGGGGCACTGGTCTTCGTCATCGTCTTCTGGTTCCTGGTAGAATTCTGAGCGGAAACAGATGAAGCGCACCCACACATTCTCACCCGACACGCCGCCCGCTTGTCGACTCGGCCTGGCCACGCGAGGGAACACCCATCTCGACCCCGGCGACGTCCACTGGGCAGTCGAGCGCGGTGTCAACTACCTCAACTGGTGCGGACGTCCCGATGGTCTGAGCAAAGCCGTCTCCGAAATGGGAGCGAGCCGCGATCGGATCGTCCTGGCTTGGCAGATTCAATCTTCGTCGGAAGACGGCGCTCGACGCGAGCTGGACGATGCACTCGACGAGTTGAAAACCGAAACCATCGACATCGCTACGCTCTATTACGTCGAATCCGAATCCGAGTGGTGTCGCCATGCCACCAAAGGCGGAGCCTACACGGCACTCGCAAAAGCGAAGGAAGAAGGCGCTCTCCGGATGATCGGTCTCACGAGCCATCAGCGCGCCATGGCCGCCTCGATCGCTGCCGGCGAGATCTTGCCGGACGTGGCTGATCGGGATGGAAGACTCGACCCTGCAAGACCGCTCGACATGCTGATGCTTCGCTACAACGCCGCACATCGAGGGGCCGAACGCGACGTCTTCCCGATCACCGATCCCATCGATCTGCCCGTCGTCGTGTATACGTGTCTTCGCTGGGGCGCGCTATCCCAATCCACCGCCGCCGACCCACCCGGCTTCGTCCCACCAGATGCCAAGGAGTGGTATCGTTTCTGTCTCGCCAACCCTTCCGTCGCCGTGGCGATCGCCGCACCCGACGGCCGGGAGGAGCTCGAGCACGATTTTTCGCTATTGGACGACTGGCGCAATCCGACCCCCGAGGAATTCGACATCCTGCGCAGCCACGGCGATCGCGTCTACGAACACGCGGGCAGTTTTCCGTAAACCACTCACGATCTGAAGGCAGATCCTGCCGGTTGTCATCAGTTGGCGTATATTTGTTGTGTAACATCGGTGAGATTCCACGCTCAGTTTTCAAGACCGGAGCTGCACCGTGCCCGAAATCACCATCTCAGAAGATGGCCTTCAGGCCACTGTCGCGAGTGTCGGTCCCCGTACGACCGCCGACGAAATCATAGAAGCACTGAACGAGGCCGGTCACCGATGGTAGGCAGACGAGCGCGATCGTCGCCGCCGTATCGGAAGCGGGCGAATCCGGCAAACCGGCAACCGATGTCCTCGTCGCCCAGGGCACACCCCCTCGCTTCACAGTCCCTCCGCAACTCGTACATAAACCACGGGGAACGGAAGAGACCCTACCCTCGCTGAAAAACTTCAAACAGATGCTCGAAGTCGAGCGACCCGAGGAAGTTCTCAAAGCCGCAAAAGGAGTCGAAGTGCTGGCCGTGGTGGAGGGCGATCTTCTTGCCGAGAAGGTGGAGGGCGAGTTAGAACCCGGCAAATCGGTGACCGGGGCGGAGATCACCTCCATAGGCGATGATCAATTGTCACCCCAGTTCACACCCGGGCCGGGTGTCCAGGTCGGTTCTGATGGGTCCGAATTCACCGCCAAATGCACAGGCTACGCGGGCATTCTGGACGGGCAGGTAACCGTCCTGCCTCCCATCTGGGTGTCTCCCGATAACATGGTCGCCGCCTACGTTCATCGGAAAAGGATCGCTGGATCCGCGGACTACACGCGGGATGAAATCTCCAACGCGCTGGTCGCAGCCGGGGTCAAGGTCGGCATCGTCGAGGAACGGCTCGACGCGCTGGGCAAGAGCATCGAGGAGGGAACCGTGAAGAAGGTCCTGGTTCCCATGGCCGCTGGAAAGTTCCCGAAGAAACCTGAGAATGCCGTAGCGGAATTCACGTTCCCCTACGAATCGCAGTCCGGCGCCGTGCACAAGGATGGGTCCATCGATCTGAAAGAACGGGAGGGCTTCCCGTCCGTTGCCGAGGGAGATCTCCTCGTCTCATCTACCCCCGCCGTCGAGGGAAAGCCGGGGTCGACCGTAATGGGGCGCGAAATCGATGTCGAGGGTCCGGTGCGAGTGGAGCTTGTGGATGGAGAGAACGTCCGACTGGAGGGAGAAGGAGACGCCCAAAAGGTCTTCTCGGAAATCAGCGGCGGGGTCAGCGTACAAAAAACGGAATCGACCACCGATGAGGGGTCGGTCATTCAGTACACCCTCTCGGCCAGAGAGGTCGCACAGATTGTGGGCAACGTCGACTACGAAACGGGCAATATCGACTACCAGGGCAACGTTGAGATCAAAGGCACTGTCCTGAGTGGCTTCAGTGTGAAGTCAACAGGAGACGTCGTTGTTCTCGAGAGTGTAGAGAATGCCGCCGAGATCGAAGCCGGCGGAGACGTGACCGTCAAGCAGGGCATCGTGGGTGAGGACACGAAGATCGTCGCGGAGGGTGGCGTCAATGCCAAGTTCATTCAAGATGCCACCGTTGTCGCCCGAGGTGATGTGGTTGTCGACAGCTACATCCGTACCGCCAATGTGCAGACGGAAACCGCGGTGAATATCACGGGAGGGAGTGCCTCTGGTGGTATCATGGGAGGAGAAACGTGGGCCCTGAAATCCATCGTTTCCAAGAACATCGGTGCCGAAGGCACGGCTGCGACACTTGTGGCCGTCGGTGTCCTGCCCACGCTTTTCGACGAGTATAACAAGAAGCGAGAAGAAGCAGAGAAGGCGCATGACTCCAGGCAGGCATTGCTGAAGTCGCTCGGAATCGAGGCCCTGACCAAAAAGGCAATGGAGCAGGTCGTCGCGAAGAACCCGGCGAAGAAGAAGGAGATCATGCGTTACCTCAATCTGGCATCGGACGCTTCCAAGACCGAAAAAGCCTGCCGGGAAGAGATGGCGGTGCTCTCTGGAAAAATGGAGGACAGCGCGAAGGACGCCCACATCGACGTCACGACGACGGCCTTCCACAAGATCCGCATCCGCATCGGAGATGCTGAAACCGTGCTGAACGACAACCTGAGCGGCGTCAGGTTTCGGTTGAACAGAGGTGACGACGAAGAAGGCGTCGGATGGGCCAGTTTGACGGAATCGGATAAGGACGAAGAGTAAACTTTCGCGACTGTGCCCGCACATCGAGCCCTCTGCAGCTTTCTTGCGGAGGGCCTCTCTAATGTCTACCGTCAAGCGAGCAAACCATTGCAGAACCACTATCACCCCGAGAGGCTACTGAGCCACCGGGATGAATACCTTTCGCCGAATCGTGAGCTATGCTCATCACGAAAACAGAAAGCAGCGCCCTGCTCATACTCATCCTGCTCGTGCTCTACATCTTAGAATGCCTGTTCCCTTACTACGACACGTTCAAGCATAAAACACGACATGCCGCTCGAAACATCGGCATCATTGCGTTCAATGCCATCGTCACCAACCTTGCGCTGATGCCCCTCATCATCCTGGCCACATCCGGCTCCTGGGGCCTCTTCGCCCGGTGGCAATTCGATTGGCGCGTCGAACTGGTCCTGACCGTCCTCCTGATCGACATCCTTACGTATGGGATGCACGTCCTGTTTCACATCACTCCCTTTCTGTGGCGTTTCCACCGAATGCACCATTCCGACACGGAAATGGATGCGACCTCGGGCGCACGTTTCCACATCGGCGAGCATACCATCAGTGTCTGTGTTCGATGTGGACTCTACGTGGTTTGTGCAATGAAGCTCGAATACATCATCGTCTACGAAACCGTGTTCCTCGCCAACGTATTCTTCCACCACGCGAACCTGTCGATCGGAACCAGGGTCGACAGACTCTATCGGATCCTTCTCACGTCGCCTGATATGCATAAGGTGCATCACTCGAACATCCGGTCCGAGCACGACTCGAACTACACGAGCCTGTTGTCCGTGTGGGACCGAATCTTCGGAACGTATCAGTTCGCGGAAAACCCGAAGAACATTACGTATGGAATCAGGGGACTCGAAGGGGAACAGACGGTCTGGAGGATGGGCAATCGGTGACGGCCAAGCTGATCGGACAGCTGGAGGTTGCGTTGCTGGATTCGCTGGGGCTCACGACGCCGATACGCACCGTCCAGCCGACCGATGTTAACACCGATGAAGGATAGACTAACGGGAGAGGCACCATGACACAGAATGAATCCACGCAGATCACGGGCTGGGGTTTCATAGCAGCCGCGGTGTTGTTCTGGCTGGGATGGATGTTGCTACCGGTCAAGATTGAACCGTTCTTCAAATCGAGCGACTTCGCCGATGTTTTCGCCCAGTTCCATCTCTGGATCTGGATGTTCCGATTCCATCTGTTCGGTGTCGTGATCGCGGCCGCCTCGCTCGTCGCGCTCGGATCGGTGATCACGGAATCGCCTGCTCGCATCTTGATCTGGCCCGGCGTCGCGATCGCCGTCGTCGGGCTGATGGTCGGCGCCTGTGCCGACGCGTTCTATTATCACTTCGGCGCGTGGGGCGCTCTCGATATGCACGGAAAATCGGCCGAGGCAATCGCAGCCTTCGTCGCGTCACTCGAAGTTTCGACGGAATACGTCACCTGTCTGGTCCGATTCGGCCGCGTGTCAGGCGGATTCGGAATGTTTTCTGGGATGTGGCCTGATGAAATGGAATGTGCTGCCGAATTACATCGGTGGAGTCGCCGCCCTGATCGGTCTGGCGGCCATGGCGCTGACGATGGGTCTACCGGACGATCTTCACCTCTATAAACCAGTCTTCCACCTGCATGCTCTGTGGCTGCTCGCGACCGGCGTCATCACCCTTCGCTCCGGTATTCGCATCGGTGGATAGATTCTCAGAGATCTCGGTCTCCGGTTCCCGTGCCGTATAGATCCTCCACCATCTCACGGAACCACACCGGTCTCGCCAGAACCACGAAAACCAGGAGGCCGCCCAGAATCGGAACCGGAATGACAACGTCAACGAGGCTGAACAACAGCAGGTAGGCCAGACATTTTCCTGTCACGCTCGAACTCCTGTTTCTGCGCCAGTCGGTTCTTGGTGCCTTCGTGTCTTGGCGTCTTCGTGTTCCGCCTCTCAGAATTGCCGCCGCCCCTCCTCGATCGAGCGATCGCGTTCCCGCATCGGTGTCCACGCCGAATCCCCGCCTCGTCGCAGTCGCAACGGATCGACTACGATTCTCGCCATCAAGCCAAAGGGAAGAGCCACGACCAGATAGAACACGGTCAGGACGATTCGGCCGATAAGTGCACTGATCGCTTCAGCGATCGGCATCCACCAAGCGTTGAGTCTCTTAAGAATGTTCGGCATGGCGCCTCGGAATGACGGGTGCTGATGGAAACCAGGAAAGAAGAAAGTAGGCGTTCGCGACTCGTCGGGCAAATTCCGGGTGATTCTACCAGGCAGGTGACGAGGGATCCCCTCCCACATTCATGACGTCTGCTCCCGGCCGGAGGCCGGTCCTACCCGAAGGAGTCCAGAGGACGTATTGCCACGCCTGCTCTCCCCATCGCCCGCTCGCCCGTTCTGCTCCCCCTGTCACAGTTCATCCCTCGGTAGAACGAAAAGCACCACCGCCTTCCTCCTGACGTGATCCACCACACACAATCCTGTTGATGGGCCTCACAAAATAGCCCCTCAACTGGTCCCTCCGCAGTGGCATACGCTTTGCGCTTCTATCCTGCGTAATCGTGATGGAGCGGGGTTTCTGAGG
This sequence comes from Candidatus Latescibacterota bacterium, assembly GCA_965198115.1. Lineage (GTDB taxonomy): Bacteria > Latescibacterota > UBA2968 > UBA2968 > UBA2968 > UBA6620. The sequence goes on from OZ240241.1 coordinate 7,645,324, forward strand.
TCATTCTGTGACCGAGGTCACACGCTCCCCGAGACGCGAGTCACCAAACGCCTCTCGGTCGATCAACACACAGGAAAATGCTTCGCCGACACACGAAAATTCAACCGGCCGTAAAGCAGCCACTCTACCATTTCGGGAGGTTTCCATGTCGTGCCGCACGTTGAGCTGGATCGTAGGTGTGATGATTCTTGCGTTATCTGTCCCCTTATCTGCACAGACTGTGGTCAAGGGTCAGATGAGGAAGTGCGATTCGATGAGCCTCAGGGGGTCCATCTACTGGATCCGTCACAACCGTTCATCGAGATCGCTCCGCTCACGCTCGATTCGCCTGGCACATCCATCCTGGACCAGGATGAGCGCAGAATCGCACTTAATGAACTACAGCCCGGCGCTTTCGTCACGATCACTGGCGAAATCGTAGGCACCGTCCTCGTTGCGTCCGAAATCCGTGTGACGGCTCAGGTCGAGCACACCGGGTTCGGTGGCGTCATCGTAGAGATTCGGGGCGACGAACTCGTGTTCGCACGAGATCACGGCGAATGGGTCGACCGAAACGTCGACGTGACCCTCGACGGCAGCCCCTTCGGGATCGGATTGGAAGCGATCATCGCTTTGCTCGAAGGTACCGAAGGGCCTATCTCTGTTACGCTGTCTGACCACGACCCTCACAATGGCAAGTTTCGAGTCGCCGAGTTTTTCCACGCTACTACTTTTGGGAAACGGTGGGAAAATGAGTCGGTGACGCTCCAGATCGTTCCGTCGGCCGACGCAATACGCGATCCGCACGATGAAGGCTTCATGCTCAGGCCGGTCCAGACCGTTTTCGCCCTACCCGAGGCGACGGACGTCTGGGATCACAGTGATCCGGACTTTCCCTCATCCGAACCATCCGATCGCTCGATCCTCGAACCCTTCGTCGACGTCTGGGTCAACATTCAGATAGCAGGTGACACCGTCACCCGCGCAGACGTCAACATCAACCAGCGACCCCGGTTCGCGACGCTCGATCTGCGCGTCGGTTGGTTGAATCGGGCAAACGACCGGGTTGGTTTCGACACCGGGTCACCTGTCCGCCTGCTGCCCAATGCCCGCATCCTCGACACATTCGGGAATCCGCTGGCTGGTCTGCGGCAGTTTGCCGACATCCAGTATGATCATAGCTCAGTGGCGCTGATCACCCTGAACGAAAGCGGTATGGGCATCGAAGCCCGCCTAGTACCGTTCGACGAACTCGGGGCGATCGGTCCCGATCAGGTTGTGATTGGCGAGGTGATCGGTCGAGGATTCTGGTCGAACCCGGGTGAAGGAGAGCTGGGTACGCACAGCCTGGACGGCCTGCTCTTGCCTGGTGCCAGCATCGTCGATAGCCAGGGACAGCCCGTGCCGATGGGGCTGCTCGACAACGGCGGCGTCGGCGGGTCGGTAACGGGTGCCATCGTCGGAAGTCACCTCTTCATCGAATCCATGACGATCGAAGGCGAATCGACATCATTCGAGTTCGTCACGCGCATTCAGGATTTCGACCCGAGGGGCACGTGGCTGCAGTTCGAAGAATCCGATCCGATTCGCATCGACCACAACGTCGAAGTCTTCGACCATTTCGGGGGACCCGCGAGCCTTCAGGCGATACAGGAGCTGTTCGAGCGCGGTGACCTCCAGCTGCGCCTCACAATGGGCGACTTTGCGGAGGATCAGTCGCGATCCGTCGTTCGAATCGAAGCCTTTCGCCACGACGACGAGGTCGACGAAGGGCCCGATCAGGAGATCATCCCTGCCGGGCGGCTCGATCCCTGGGCCCAGCCCGCACTTCTGTTTCCCCAGGCCGTACGCGATGTTCAAGTCAGCCGCGAAACCGAAATCATCGGCCAGAACGGCGAACTGCTCCGTCTCGATGAAATCGAACGTGGGGTCCGAGTGCTCGTGTCCGGTTCGTCCATCGCGCGATCCAATCCAGACCCCTTCGGCCCGCGAGTACACAACTTCGTGAGTAGAATCGAGATTCTGGGCGGCGCAGCCACACAATATCGCGGATTCATCGCCGAGCGAACGGGCGACGTTCTCACCTTCCGCGACCCCGAACCGCTGTTCGTCTCCTCCCACAGCGACATCCAGGAGGAAACGGGTTTCCGCATCGACATTTTCACACTGGCCTCCCGCATCGAGTCCGAAGGCAGTCTTCGGATGTGGTTGGGTGCGGAGTTCGGGCGACCCGGCGGCAGCGACCTCTGGTGGGCACGCGTGATGTGGCCGAACGAACCCAACCCGACCTTCGTGTCAAACGATCAGTCGGTGGCCCGCGTGATTGGAGTCGACCCCGAAACCCGTGCCCTGATCCGGGAACCCATTCCCTCCGTCATCGTCACGAACGAGACGGAGATTCGATCCATGAACGGCGGACTCGTCTCGCTCGAGGACATCATCGAGGGAACGCGGATCACCGCGATCACCGAAGATCGTGGTGGATCGCCCGTCGCCATCGAAATCGTCGTCGATGCGATTCCGCAGCCCTTCCGATTCACGGCACCGGTCGGCTACATCGACCATCACGACCGCCGGATCGAATTCGCCATTCCGCCCTATCTGTCCGTCGCACAAGATGCAGAGATTCTCGGCGTCGACAGCGACCCTATCGACCTCGCGGAATTGCGCGCCCGGCTCGAGAACATGCCGACGGACGACCGTCTTCTCCGTGTTAACGTCACACCAGACAGCCCGACGGAAGCCCCGATCATCGAGCACATCCAGATGGTGGGCAACGACCTCGTCTCCGGTGCCGACGGCGACTCCTTCATCCTGTTCATCGATGACCCGCGATTCCGCGTGCGTGTCTTCGACCGGCGCATCGAGCCAACGCCTTTCCCTAGCGCCTACGTGCCGGAAAATGCTCTGATCACGGGCCTCGACGGCTCAAGTCTCGATTTCGACGATCTGCGCGACGGCACGCGAATCGAAGTGATCGGGACGGACTCGGACGGCCGTCTCACGGTTTCTGAAGTCCACGTCGTAGGCGGAAATGTCTTCGTGGGCGAAGGCGTCCTCGAGAGCATCGACGTCGCCAATCGCCTGCTCTTCCCCGCGGCGGACCCGCCGCAGCATATCGATCGTCACGCCTTCATCGTCGATGCCTTCGGCAATCAGATCGATTTGGAGACAGCTGCACGTTTCATCGAGGAGAATGATAATCTGCTCCTCGTTGCCGAAATCAACCCGTTCGGTGAGGGGCTCGTGTCGCTCGCGTTCATCGACCCGAACTTTGGGCGTCCGCCAGGTCATAACGAACAGATGTTCTGGACTGACCAGGTCGAAATCAACGTCGAACAGCGCCTCTTCATCTTCAGACAGGAAGGTCCCGTCCGTCTTGCCGATGATGCTGTCATCACCGGCACCGACGGCGAACCCCTGACCATCGAAGACCTCCTACCGGGCATACGTGCGTTCGTGCGAGGCGAGGAATTCGGCGAAGATGTCCTTATCACAGCCATCACACTCATCCCCAACATCGATAGCGCGGACCTGGTCGCCGAGGTCGGAGACTTCGACGAGGACGGCATCGCGAACGATGTCATCGTCGAACTCCGCGATCAGAACGGGAATCCGATCCAGCTTCCCCTTCGCATCTTTGTCGATTTCAACCATCCGTTCGAGACACGCTCCGGCCACATTCTGACCGACATACCGGCCGGTCCCCACGTGATTCGCCACGAGGTCGCCTCGAGGCCTGAGATTCACGATGAAGCACGCGTCTTCATAGGCGAGCGCGTCTCGACGTTGAGCGTGCTCGAAACGGTCCCCGCCGACGGAGCGACGGGTGTCCCCGTCGCAACCGACCTGCGCATTACTTTCAGCGAAGCCGTGCAGCAGTTCGGCGATTACGTTTCGGTCGAAGGCGACATTCATCCCGAACCCCTCACGCGTGACGAAGACATCGGTTTCACGCTGGAGGAGGAAGGCACCATCCTTGTCGTCCAAAACCTCGTCTTCGAGGAAAACACGACCTACACGCTCGTCATCTCATCCGCCACAGGCAGGGATGGTGGCGTGATGATCGACCCGATCCACGTTCAGTTCTCCACCGGCGAGAGCCTTCGCGAGCTGGGGAGCCTCACCGGCACGGTTACGCTGAACTCAGACTTGAGGTTCGTGGGCACGATCAGGCTCTTCAACGAAGAAGGCGAACAGGTCCAGGAAGCACCGGTCTCCAGCTCGGGGAACTTCGTGTTCAACGCCCTGTTCGAAGGCACGTATCGCCTCGTCGCGGATGCCACGACCGAAGACGGTCGTGCCGTCAGCAGTGTCTACCACGATGAGATCGAAATCGGACCGGGCGAGGTGCTCGGCGGGTTCAACATCGTGCTCGAGCTTCCCGACGCGCCGGCACCAGGCGGTGGTGAAGGAAATGAAGGAACGCTCGTCCAACTGGATCTCGACACACGTTCGGGCAACCAGGGTCTCGACAATGCGCGTGCGCTACCCGATGCGGATGTGAAGGTCACCGTTTACGCCGTAGACGTTCAGGACGTCATCGGCTACAACGTGTCTTTCGCCTACGATTCCACTGCCGTGTCCTTCGTCGGCGTAGACGAGGGGACGAGCGATGAAATCAACCTGCTCAAGCAGAACAGCGGTCTCGCCGTGACACTGCCGCCCATCGTGGGGGCGGGAAGCGTAGAGTTCGCAGGGGCGATTCTCGGGGCTGCCCAATCCCAGTCCGTTTCCGGAGAGGGCGTTCTGGGTGTCTTCCGATTCAAAACGAAAAACGACTTCGCGGCCCCGACGGAATTCCTCGTCCCGCGTGTCCTGCTTCAGACTTCTGCCAACGCCGACACCATCGACACATTAGCCCGGGCGGCCATCGATCTGGCCACTCAGCGTATTCTGCTCGGTCTCACCGCCAATCCCGATACGATTCGAGCCGACGGTCGCACGCGTTCGGCACTCAGGGTCGGTTTGAAGGATGCCGACAGCAATCCCATCCTCGAATCGACCTCGGTTCGCTTCGAAATCGTGACCGGCAGGGGCACGCTGGCACAGACCGAAATCGTCGCGTCCGGCGGCAAGGCCGAAGTCGATCTATACGGCAGCTCTTCGGGGTTGGTCACCGTCGAAGTCAGTGTCGACGGGGCGTCCCCTGAGCGTGTCAGCATCTGGCTCGAGGCGCCACCCGTCATCGGCACGGGTGCTGTCGGTCCGATCGTGCTCGACCTCGATCTCGAGGCCGGCGACCAGGGCCTGCGCGAAACCTCGAACCTCAACTCGGGTGACGAGGTGGCAATCGATCTCGTGCTGACCGACGACCTGGCCGAGGGTCTATCCGGGTTCGAGATTCTCCTCCTCTACGACGAAACCGCCTTGAACTTCTCACGGTTCGAAATCGGCGAAGTCTTCGACGGTGCACTGCCGCTCACATCGACCGGGATCGACAGTCTGACGATCAGCGCGGCGATGCTCGGAAACACGACGACACGCCCCTCCGGTAGCCTCGGCCAGGTCGTGTTCGAGATAGGAGAAGGCTTCGGCGACGAAGTTTTCATTCGTCTCGACCGTGGCCAGCTCGGCGGCCCCGATGGCACCGTTCCCCTCGATATCGGACCAAGCGGGGCCACAATCCTCCTGGGTGGGCAATCTGCCGCCACGCCAGATTTCGATGGCGACGGAACGGTTGGATTCACCGATTTCGTCCAGTTCGCCGGAGCGTTCGGCTCTCGTGACGGAGACAATCTCTACGACGCTCGATTCGATCTGGACGGAAGCGGCGACATCGGCTTTCCCGATTTTGTCACGTTCGCCCAGGTCTTCGGCGGTCCAGCCTCGAAACGAACGAGGCTTGCCAAATCGGCGAGCACAATCGAGCTCCAACAGGTCACGCGGTTTGTCGAAGATGGCACCGTGGCACTCGACCTGAGCGCGTCCGGTGAGTTGGCGGGCTATGATTTGACCGTCGTCTACGATCCTGCGAGCGTGGAAATCCTCGGCGTGACGTCAGAAATCGCGTCTCTCCTGTCCGCAGGGAATGATCCGGCACTGATGGAGGAGTTGACGCCCGGACGTCTTCGGATCACCGATTACGGTTCGGAGTGGTACGGGGAAGACGCCTTCATTTCCATCGTCGCACGTCCGATTGGCAACAGTGTGCCCACGCTGGACATCGTGGACGCGACGCTCGCCACGGAATCGGGCATTCGAACAGCATCCGTACTGCACCAGATCGACGACCGCCCGACGGTGACCGAATTGGGGCGGAACTTCCCCAACCCCTTCAATCCAGATACGGTCATTCCCTTTGCGCTCTCCGAGGGTGGCCGCGTTCAGATCGTCGTCTACAACGTGCTCGGACAGGAAGTCGTCCGCCTGGCAGACGATCAGTACACAATCGGTCGTCACACCGTCGTCTGGAATGGGAAGGACGCAGTGGGCCGGTCAGCTTCGAGCGGACTCTACTTCGTTCGAATGGTCACCGCAGGGACCAAGGCTACGAGAAAGATGACCTTGGTCAAATGACAACGTGAAACGGCATCACCGCAGGGGCGGTTTGAAACCGCCCCTGCGTAATCCACACTACCCCACACAAAAAGGCGCCGACCACTTGGTCGGCGCCTTTCTCCATTGTGTGTCTCGGCTGATCCGGATCAGCCTTTCTTGGTGACGTTGGCCGCCTGGAGTCCCTTCGGACCTTCGGTGACCTCGAATTCGACCTCCTCGCCCTCGGACAACGTCTTAAACCCCTCTCCCTCGATGGCACTAAAATGGACGAACACGTCGTCTCCCCCATCTTGTTCGATGAAGCCGTAGCCCTTGGCGTCGTTGAACCACTTAACTCGGCCTTCTGGCAAAGAATTCACCACCTTTCTGCCATCAAAAACACCGGCGTCCGGATCGATCAGCCGTAGCTTTTCGGTATCCTTCGTGCCCTACATAAAACGAAAAAACGGCAAGGGGTCATACCTCAATCCCTTGCCACATTAACCACCCAGGTCTCGTGCTGAGAGACAGATTTTATGACCGCGGGCGTTAAAATAGCTTATCAGACCCCGAAGTCAAACTATTATTCTCCCCCCTCCGAATTTTTCTCAAGCGGCCAGAATGTTCACCCGATTCGCGAGATTCGCGGCTGTAGAAGCCGTGTTATTCGGGGTCCCCTGGAGGCGACGGTTCTCGCTCTGAACGTCCCGTAAATCCCGCTGGGCGGATCGCAGGTCCTGCTCCAGCTCGCGCGTCTCCGACCGCAACTCCCTTGCCTGACGCTCGTTCGAATTGATCCGGCTCTCACGCCGAGCCTCAGATCCTTGGGCCGCCGACTCCGCTGTCTGCTGCAGGTTTTGGCGAGACTGGGCATCGGCGTCGGCCGTCAAACCACGCTGGATTTCGTTCGAGTCGGCCTGGAGGTTCTCACGTATTTCCTCCGTCGTATTCGCCCGACTGATCTGCTCGGCCGTGGGTTGCGCAACACGTGGTGTCGTCTGGTTCTGTACGGCTGCAAGTCGAATGGTCGCGTCAGCTCCCTGGTTGAGAGTCCTCGCCTGCAACGTTTCCAAATTCGGAATCTCACGAGCCAGATCCTGGAGTGTGGCCGTGGCCGTCGGCCGTTGAGGGGCGTTCTCATCGACTTGCGGTGGACCGGGCGCCGCCCTGGTATCGCGACGAGCTTCGATTCGATCGAGCGCGGCCTGGACAGCTGGATTCGCCCGCGCACGATCGGTTGCGGCCGTCTGACTTGTCGCGACGCCCTCGAGTGCGACTTGAACTGTCGCATTCGCGCGGTTTTCCCGGGCGGTTGTCCTGCCCACGTTCCGGAGAGAGGCGAAACGGTCCAACGCCGTTTGTACTGCCGGGTTGGCGGGAGCGCGTTCTAGACGACCGGGTCGTTCGCCGGCCCCTTCCGCCCGCCTTTCTACACGAGTGTCTGTCGCCCTGACAGCTGGCAGGGGAGCCTGGCGGCGAGGTCGGTTTTCCTCAGGATCGGGAGCTGCGGTGGGGGCCCCTGCCTGGTCGTCTCCCGTCGTTCGAGCCGTCAGCTGGGCGCGCAGCTGCTGCGCTGCCTGAGACTGCGGTGGCAGCTGTTCGCGTACGTTTCGCGGGCGACGTGCGTCGTCCTCCCGGCCCCGGCCGCGGGCGACGGTGCGATCAGACTCGTCCCTACCTCGGGCGATACGTCTGCGACCGTCGTCGTCATCGCGATCGGCTACGCGGGTCGCGACACCCCCACGAATCGACTGTAGTAATCCCAAGAGCCGGTCGTTGCCGGCACGTGAAACAAAAACGCAATTAGTAGTTCTTGACTTTCTATCTTGCCTGTTTTATTGTTTGGAATGTCATGAACGGGACCCGACTGAATTTCTGGCGCAACTTCAAACCCCCAATAGAAAGGTCAAGTAAATGCCGAAAACACCACCGAAACCGTCTAAGAAACCGCCCAAGAAGCCGCCCAAGAAACCACCTAACCAGCGCATCAATATTCGAGCATCCCAGAAGCCCATAGAATCAAAAAAATCACCGAAGAACAGAAAGAAATGATAGCACAAATGTAAAACCACCATTTTCGATTTATGGTTTTAACATTCTCTAGCATTGCTTCACCTGCGTTCTGGATCGTGTCTTTCTTGAACTCCAAGCATGATGAAGATGAAGATGAAGAAAGATAATGTTCAAAGAGCGTAGAAGGATCAATTTGCTGTATATGGCCATGTGCGCATCCAATCAAACAAAGACCTATCGAGAGCAAAAGAGAACCTGCCACCCAAAGAAAATCAGTCTCCATATGTAAATCCAGTGCTTTTAACGCCACAGGAAAAGCCAATACCGACGGGAGCAACAAGGCTAGCAACTTCTGAAGGCGAAGATTCATTGCATCCAACAACTTCTGTGCAACTTCATAAGAATTGACAGCCAACTCATAGATCAAATCTACAGACGGAAATTCTTTCTCGTCATTCATGCGAAGCATCCTTTCACGAAGGAATCAAACGCCCGCTTGTTCTTCCGGTTGTTGTATTTGTAGCACGCCTCAGCCACGTAGAGCGGTGTAAACCGCTTCGAGTAGTGATGGTGGGAACCATACCAGGCTCTCTTGAGCAAAGACCACACGCCCTCGATGGTGTTCGTATGAATGTCGCCGTCCGAATAGTGTCTCGCGTGCTGAATCACCGCGTGATTCATGATGCGACGGACGACATTGTAGACCCCATATTCGTCCGTGATGAGCCTGGACCCGTCAGGATCGATGGCACGCCTGATGAACTGCAACACACCCTTACCCGAGAGATCATCCGCAACCTCGGCCACGACCTTCCCTGAACGCTCCACGGCTCCGATTACAGCCGTTTTCTTCGTACCCCGCCCCCTGGGGTTCTGCTCGTCATCGTCGCGCTTGTTGCGCTTCCTGGGCCGCCCACCGACGTAGGTCTCGTCGGCCTCGATGATACCACGAAGTATGATTTTCCCCTGCTTGCTGGCCATTTCTGATCGGATACGCTGTTGCATGTACCATGCTGTCTTCTGGTTCAGGCTCAGATCGCGGGCGAGCTGTGGACTGGACAGGCTTTTCTTTGCGTTCACGATAAGGGCAACAGCGGCAAACCATTTCGGCAAAGGAATGTGCGTACCCTGAAACATCGTACCTGTCAACACGTTGAACGTTGACTTGCACGCGTGGCAATTCCAGCGGTTTACGTGCTTCGTCTCGCTCTTGCGGGCACACTCGTCTACCACGCCGCATCGGGGACAGAACGGATCATCTCCGAATCGGACCTTTTCCAGATGATCGATACACGCCTGCTGTGTCGGGAACTCTTTTGCTATGGTCATAAGGTCCATTCTCAACCCCTTAGTGATTGTTTTTACAACTATTTAAATATACTCAATCACAAGGGGAAGTCAAGTCAAAAACTACTAATTGCGAACAAAAATCGGCATAGGACCCGTCCCCAGTTGATGTCGGATTGACCCATTCAGTCCGACGATCAAGACGTGTCTTTCCTACTGTCCAGCAAAAAGTCATGACCTCCGGCAAAGCCGGAGGCTTGAAAACTTGTGAACCGCTCAAAGCGGTTGGAAACCAAGCGCCACCTAAAGGTGGCGATTACCTGAAAATGTTGAGCTGGTCGAGACGCCGGTCCTCCCGCTCCTGGTTCTGGATATACTCCCGAACCGTCTGTTCATCCTTGCCAACGGTGGAGACCCAGTAGCCTCTTGCCCAGAAATGCTGCCCGGTGAAGTTCGACCTGCGTCCCAGATAGTTCCGAGCAATGTGAATCGCACTCTTTCCTTTGATGAACCCTACCGTCTGAGCTACTGAGTGCTTCGGCGGGATCGAAATCAACGTGTGCACATGATCGGATCGCAGGTGACCCTCTTCCACACGGCATTCCTTCTGTGCGGCCAGATCCCGAATCACCTCGCCCAGATAGCGACGAATTTCACCATACAACACTTTTCTACGATACTTCCGAACCCAAACAACGTCATACTTGCACTCCCATACCGTGTGACGTAGACTCCTTACGTTGTTCATTAGAGAGCCTTCCTTCCGTGTGCTTTGAGCGGTCTACGGCAAGGGAGGCTCTTACATATTTCTGGAACTGTCAAACTCTGGGAGTCTCCCCGGCAGAGCCGGGGGCTTACCAAGGTTTAGTTAGCGAACACTGACGGACGTGTCAATGTCGGGTGGAGCCGAGAGGATCGGGCAAGACACGCGAGCCCGACGTAGATCGTTGTAAAAGTGGCCTCGGGGCCACTTTTCTCCCCTCACGGAGACTGCAGTAGTCTACAGCGGTGTGATTACGTTAAAATGAACCAGATCGGGCTTGTCCAGGCGATTTCTCCGTCCACCTAGGTGATTCGCAGGTAATAATAGCACGATTGGCCCGCCCTCTCACCTCGCGCTGCAGCGTGATTCGTGTGAGCTCCTGCTGATCGACCCAATCGAAGGACACATCGACGTCATCCCCGCGATACGTTCAGATCTCGACGTTGTTCCGAAGGATTTCGATCCTGTCGACCTCCGCCGTTCCGAAAATCTGCGCTGACACATTCCGTTCCTGAATCAGATCCCGATCGGCCTCGTCCACCTCCACGATGCTTCCCATCCTGTGTCCGTCGATCGAAAAGTCGATCAGTGGCCGATGTCCCGTCGTCGCATAGCATCGCCGGTGGCGAAGGGCGTCGAAGATTCCCTCCTGCGACGGCGCGTCTGCCTTCACCGCCGTCAAACCAGCGCGGTAGCCCCTCCCGGCCTCGGCCCGAACAGCGTCTGTGCCGATGCCCAGGCGGCTGTTGCTCCCCGCCCCTACGCCGGCAACGACGCCCGTCGCGAAGACAGCGTGAACGGTTCGTCGTGGATGTCGGTCCAACCGGATGTCGGGGTTTCGCCCTCCCCAGTGTTCCCTATTCCCCCAGCAAGAGTAAATTTCAAGCAGATGCGTGGCCACCATTTCTTCCCGGGACGAATCGGGCAAGCTATACCGCAGAACGGCGCCCGATTCAACACCGGTCTGGAAGGTGAACGACTCGCGTGTTAGCGTCGGATTCATCCCTACCGCCAACTCGAAGTCGAGTTCGGGCGCAGCCTCATCATCATCGATACACGCGTGGAGGTCCCCCCACAACGGAGCGCTGCCCTGACTGAGGATTGGGTTGGTCACAGTCTGCAGACCGGTTTCGTCCTCACGTACCGTGAGCCGAAGAGGGTCCGCTTGCGGAGACTCCACAACGACCTCGAGCTGAACACCACGCCCTTCTAGATCTTCGTGGGCCTGGGACGGCGGCAAACGCACGCCGGTCCGATCTGTCAGGAGCGAGAGCCATCCTCGCCAGTCTCGGCAACGGTTTCCCAGGGCGTCCCGGGCTACGACGCGAAGCGTGAAGGGTTCACCCGCGGTTACTCGAGACGGAGCAATGGCTTCCAGCCGCTCGATGTGTCCCGGAAGAACGTCCACCGTGGGTGCATCTTCGACGGCCAGGTAACGACGTCCCTCCTCTTCCGGCTCGGAGCAGACCCAAACACTGAACGTAGCCGGTCCCGCGTAGGGAGACGCAAAAGCCTTACCCGGCCCGTCGCCATAGTTCAACACAACCTGCTCGCCCGACCTCAAGGCCCCACGTTCGAGGAACAGATAGACCGCCTGATCGCCTGCCTCCTCGCGCAAGTCTTCTTCGATCTCACCTAGCACGGGTTCGACGGCGACGCTGATGACAGATTCGATGTTCCCCGTCTGGGCGGAGACATGACCGGGTGCGTCAGGGTTGTCCGTCTGCGGTGCGCTGAAGCCGGTCGGTATCGTGACGCGGATAACCGAACCCGGCGAAAGTCCCGATTCGCCCACCGCGTATGTAATCGACCAGAAACCGGCTTCTCCGGCGGGAATGGAAGGTTGTTGGCTGAGCGTCGTGCTACCTTCGGCGAAATTCACGGGGACCCCTTCGTGCACGTCCGGTTCGATGCGCGAATTAGTATAAGGCTGCCCGTCTCCCGTATCAATCGACACAAACAGAAACGCCACCGACAAGCGTCGATGGCGTTCTTGCCAAACCGTGGGCGAACGCTATGGCGACTGTCCAAAGGATCGCGCGAAACTCAGAAAGTCTGGGAATCCCACAGACCCATCCTCATCCAGGTCATAGAGCGATCGATATCCCGGGTCGCCGGAACGCGTGCCGAACGACGACGCGAAGAAAAGGAAATCGTCGAAGTCCACCATCCCGCTGCTGTCAAAGTCCGCCTTGCGGATCTTGGCAGGATCCCCTTCGTCCTCCTGGAAGGACAGGCGAATCCTCGCCCACGTTTCCTCGGTTCCGACCGAACCCGGTTCATCTACCGTCACCACGTGACGACCGCGCAGGGACAGCCCACCGATCCCCTCGAGCTTGGGTAGAGCCGCTTCGACCACCACAGAGTCACCGGGCGCCAAAGATCGTTCCCACAGCGCATCCGTAAAGCCCCTGCCATCCGACCACCGCCAAACGTCCCCCCGACTGTCCGAGAGAACAAGATCGAATTCCTCCCCCGAGCGATACATCATTCTGAGCCTGTCTCTCGTAAGATTCCAGATCGCGTAGACGGCGACCACCGAGTCCCCTCGAGCCTGCACCCGAAGCGTTCGCCCAAGCCGGCGGATCGGAGGGACATCGGTCGAATCACCCACAACAACACGAATCGACGACTTTGTCTCCTCGAGGGTCAACCCGTTCGGCAATGCTCCATCGACCGTCAGGTAAGCATCTAGAACAAGAACACGGTCGGATACGGGACCGACCTGCCGCAGGTCAATCGTTTCCTCGAACCTGAACGTATCCTGTGAGGCGAACATCGTATCCAGCACGGTTGCAATGAAGAGCTTGTTCATGCCCCACGTCCACAGTCGACGCTCGGAAACAGGATCGACGATCGCAAGGTCGTAGCGTTGCCCGCTCGGAAACCGAACCGGGATAGGCTCGCCAGACAGGTTCGTCAATTCATAAGAAACGTGTACACCATCGGTCGCCGTGTATCGGCGTCTGTCAGAACGAACTCGGACCCCGACCCTACGTTCTGGTTCCAGAAAAACAAGTCTCGCGAGTTCGTAACTCTGTGGGCCGGCGATCGTGATCTCCTGCCACTTGATCAGACCGACTGCCGGCGCGAACCAGAGATCTGTCGTCCCTGCGTCGGCCAGACCATCTCTCGGCCGCACCGCGAGATGGATCACGTCAGAATACGTCCCAAGAGGGACCGAAAGTGTCGCACCACGATCCGCCACGGTAAACATCGATCCGCTCACCAGATCGTCATCCAATCCGGAAACCGTCCACGTTTCGCCGACGCTTGCTTCCAGATCTATCAGCAGCCGTCTTCCCCCATCCTTCACCTCGAACAGCTGGCCCGCCTCGGTCATACCAATGACGCGTGGGCCAAACGGTCCATCCCACCGGTAGAGATCAGCAACAGGATTCAGCGTCACGGTCCTCGCGATCTCCGTAGGCTGACCGACGAACGTGCTCGACAGCCCGTCACCCGTCGGGAAGTAGGGCGTTTGCGCCCCAGCGGGGTGAATCAGGAGCACCCACGCGATGAGAGTCGAGAACACACCTCCCCCGGTCCGAACCAAACGATTCACGAATAAATCCCTTCGAATAAGCAACTGTTTATAAGTAGATTAGGGAACGTTCTGTCTGACCGCCCTTTGTGCATCCTTTAAATTTCCGCAATCCTGTTTGGTTCCAGTCGGCTCGGAAACACAAAGAACCCTTTTCGCAATCGGCCACGTCGTCTATATTCGGGGGACGATTTCCGCCACCTGGAGGACTGAGTGATGCTGACCGAGCAGAAGATCGACTTCTACCACGAGAATGGCTACCTCGGCGTCGAGAATGTTCTCTCCGACTCCGATGTCGAGGAGCTACGGCAGGTTACCGACGAATTCGTCGAAAAATCACGCGACGTAACCGAACACACGACCGTCTTCGACCTGGAGCCGGGTCACACACGCGAAGAGCCGAGGCTGCGGAGAATCAAGAGCCCTATGCTGCAGGACGACCGATATCGCAAGGTGCTTAGCCATCCGAACATTCTCACGATCGTCTCGCAGCTGATCGGCTACGGCCTTCGATGCAACGGCAACAAACTGAACATGAAGTTGCCCGAGTTCGGTAGCCCCGTCGAATGGCATCAGGATTGGGCGTTCTACCCTCACACGAACGACGACCTGTTGGCCGTTGGGGTCTGCATCGACGACATGACGATTGAAAACGGGGCCCTTCTCGTCGTACCGGGTTCTCACAGGGGACCTATTTACGATCATCATATAGACGGGCACTTCTGTGGTGCCATCACCGATCCGTCGTTCGACGAGAAAGGCGCCGTACCCGTCGAGCTCAAGGCAGGCGGCATCTCCATTCACCACGTGCGAGCGGTGCACGGGTCGACACCCAATCGATCCGAACATCCACGCAGATTACTCCTGTATCAGTACTGCGCGATCGATGCGTGGCCTCTCGGATTGTTCAAGGACTGGGATACTTTCAATGCGACGATCGTTCGCGGCGAGGAGACGAACGTTCCACGCGTGACGGAGGTGCCCGTCCGTATGCCGTTTCCGGCCGCTCTGCGAGGTGGATCGATCTACGAAAACCAGACCGTGCTCGACAAGCGGGTTCTAGGTTAGGAGTGGTGGTGGCCTATCTCGACCCATCGTCAGTCGCACACTACAACGAAAAGGGATTCGTCCTCGTACGTGATGTCTTTACGGCCGAGGAGGTCGAGATTATGCTCGATGCCGTCGAGTCGGGCGATCGGGTTGCCGACACGACCAAAGGCCGTCTCGATGGGGATGGTCTCACGTCCCGTCTCGCCATCTGGCACGACCTGGGCAACGACGTGTGGACCGCGGTTTCGACCTCTCCCCGCATCGTCAACAGCATCCGAATCCTCCTCGGCGAAGAAGCCGCGTTCTTCCACGGCAAAATCGTTTTCAAGGACGCCCACGAAGGCGGCGCTTGGGAGTGGCACCAGGACTACGGCTACTGGTACAACCAGGGCTTCGCCTTTCCACGAATGATCAGTGCCTCGATCGCGCTCGACCCCGCGACAATCCAGAACGGATGTTTGCAGGTGCTTCCCGGATCGCACCATCTGGGGCGCCTTGACCACGGTCGCGTCGGCGACCAGACGGGCATCGACAAGAATCGCCTGGATGCTGTCGTGCCCCTCTTCGAGCCCCTACACTGCGAGATGAATTCTGGCGACGCGCTCTTCTTCCATTGCAACCTGCTTCATACATCCGAAGCCAATCTGTCGGACCGTCCGAGACGATCTTACATCATCTGCTACAATGCGCTGACCAATCCTCAGTTCGCGGAGACGCAGACGTCAGACCATCGGCCTTGTCCTGTGTCGTCCGACGACTCCATCCTGAAAGCCGGCGAAATCCTCGTCTGAGTTCTGATTCACAAACAGAAATCGCCCCCGACGCCGAGACCGGCATCGGGGGCGTTTCATTATCCCCTCCCCCCCGAGGACGAAAGGTAGATCCAATCAGGGATGCATCAAAGATCCAAGGAGAGCACGCAGGGGTGCGGGCAACCACGAGTGATTCGGACTATCTGCGTAAACCCGACGAGATGCGGTCAGGACACGCGCGGGCAATGAGGCGTCGTCGAACGTCACACCGCCCCTCGATCCCGAACGTGGCGTTCGCACCGGTCGCGATAGGTCTAAAAACCATCTCGGCGATCGGACCGTCTCCGGCAGTTGAACGCCCCTCTGTAATCGCACTGCCCAGAACGACCCTGCCGGGGGCCTCGTCGTGAACGAGGAAGAGGGGCGCGTAGGCACCGTTGCTCTCCAGCAGACTCACACGAGGAGCACGTGCGCCCACAAACTCGAATTGCGATGGATCGAACGAGAGCGTGAAACCCCAACCACGCACGTCTTCGGCCCCTTCGAGCGTGGCCCGTAGAGTCAGACGCCCATCACCATCGTCTCCGACGCGCAGCGACATCCGACCGGTGCCCTGGGCCGGAGTTGCCGGTTTGGCCGCAGCACTCGAGGGTGCGTCGACCGCGATTCGTCCGAAGTTCGCGGAGAACAGCAGGAAATCAACAAATCCGATCCGTCCGTCGCCGTCCAGGTCGGCACCCTGTAGATAGCTCACATCCGAGGCGGTCGCTCCAAAAGCCTGCGAGAAATGCAGAAAGTCATTGAAGTCCACGCGGGGGTCCACATCGGCCGCGATCAAGCCCTTGATTTCAGCACCCGTCGCGTCGTGGTAGATCGTCACGCTGCCTTCTACGACCAGTGCGAGGCTGCCGGTCAGGCGAGGCTCGAAGACCGCGTGCTCCGAATCGATCAACAGAACGTCGATCAAGGGCAACTCGCTCGTCACGTTCTTCAGCGCGCGAAGTCGGATCGTGGCAAGCGAACCTTCACCCGAAGCACCGCCTGGCCGAGGATCGAATTCACGATCCCGAGGTCCCCGTCCAGCAGTCGACCGGCCATATCGGCGTTGTACTGGGCAAAGACATCCCCACGAGACGTCACGTCCACGAACGCGAACGCCGTCGGGTCGAAGATGAGGCGGAGCTGATAAGTGTGCATCTGCACGAACCCCTCGGCCTCGATTGTCACGTCGAACAAATCGCCGACTCGAACCGCCATCTCGGGCCCCACCATCCGTACCACCGGATCCGGATCCCCCAGCAACGACCGCTTGAATGTCGGGAAAACGGGTTTGATTCCCGATACCCCCGTGTTGTTCGTGACGTTTGCGGCAGCAAAGTCTCGATCCGTCGCGTTGATCACACCATCTCGGTTCACGTCGGTGATCGCACTGTAGAGACTGTCGCCAATCTGTTCGAACAGCGCCTGGTGATCGCGTTGAGATCGCTTGCGTCGATCACGTTGTTTGGGATGCTCGAACCCGTGCTGTCGTTGAAACCGGCCACGTCGCCGGCCAACAGGAATCCGCGGTCGACATAATCTCCATCGATCACAGGCTGCACGCCGGGCAGGCTGAAGCCCGGATTGACATCGAGTGTGTCGTGACCGGCCAGATGGCGGTCCAACTTGGCGACGAGGATGAATCTCCCGGACGGAACGCTGTTCAGCACGAACTGTCCGTCGACGCCCGTTGTGATGACCTGTACTCCATCGCGATCGGGGTCAGTGTCGTTCAGCAAGAAAAACGGGTCGTCGACTTCGCCGTAACTACCCACCTCACGCAGGAAGAAATCGACCGTGTCGGCGGATACGGCCCGCCCCTGGAGGGGGACTGTACCTGTCACCACACCACGTGGCACGATCGTCACATTGATTGGGGGTGGTACGCCTGCTACAATGTCGGTGATCGTCTGATCGAGCATCCGGGTTCGGCGGGGATCCTGGTTATCGATCGAAATGTTCGACGCTACCGCCGGGCTACCGGACAGCGTCTTGGCCTTGAAGTTCGCAAACGCGCGCCTGCACGCCGTCGAAGAAGGTGAGACCCGTGGTCTGATCCGTGTAGATGAACTCGTAGGTCAGAACGCCGTTCACGACTTGTGCAATCTGGTCGACGTTCGAGGCACTCAGCTGCGTGTTAGTCCCGAGCGTGAACGGCTGAATGCCCGATGTGCTCGCATCCGTATCGATCGCTTCGAACAGATCGTTATCCAGCGACATGAAGATGTTGACGATATCGATTCGTCGGCCGGTCGCACTCCCGTCGTCAGGCACGATAGGTACGCTGAGAGTGTCGTCCTCTACCGCGAAGAGTTTCGGCGGTACGATGAAGCGTGCAGAAGTCGCCGGACTCGCGGGTACCACGCCCGTAAAGGTGATCCGACCGGGCGCCTTGACGAGTGGCGAGAACCCAAGGAAGTTCGCGGGCTGACCACCCGAAATACCGAAGTCCCCGTTCTCGATCCCGAGATACACGAAGTAAGGGTTTGCCACGAAATAAGTGCTGCACTTTTCAAGGTAATGATCTTACGCTCGGAGTGTGGACGTCGAAACTCTCCGAACGAAGTATGAAGCCTTGGCTCCGGTGCTGACGGAACGCACGCGTCGTCTGTGGGCCGCCACGGAAGCCGAAGCGTTGGGTCACGGTGGGATCGCGATTGTGGCTCTGGCGACAGGAATGTCCAGAGAGCGGATCTTTCGTGGCATTCAGGAGTTGAGGTCGGACGAACCTTTGGACCCGGCTCGCATCCGGCGTCCAGGCGGCGGTCGTAAGCGGAAGGCCGACACGGACCCGACGCTGTGGCAGGACCTGAATGATCTGGTCGAGCCAACGACTGCGGGGTCGCCTGACGACAATCCTCTGAGATGGACATCGAAGAGCACTCGCAAACTGGCCGCCGAGTTGCAAGCGATGGGGCATTCGGTGAGCCCCAGGATCGTTGCCAATCTCCTGCACGAACACGATTACACGCTGCAGGCGAATCGGAAGACAAGGGAGGGATCTGCACACCCGGATCGGGACGCTCAGTTCGTTTACCTCGATGATCGGATTAGCCAGCAGCAGCAGCAGGGCCTTCCCGTTATCTCGGTGGACACCAAGAAGAAAGAGTTGATCGGCGACTTCAAGAATCCTGGCCGAGAATGGCGACCCAAGGGAGACCCGGAGCGTGTGAAGGTACACGATTTCATAGTGCCTGCTCAGGGCAAGGCGATCCCTTATGGAGTGTATGATCTGAGCCGTGATGAAGGCTGGGTAAGTGTCGGTATCGATCACGACACGGCCAGCTTCGCCGTGAATGCGATCCGAAGTTGGTGGAAGAACATGGGACGGCCCGCCTACGGCACTTCGACGCATCTGCTAATCACGGCGGACGCAGGCGGCAGCAACGGCGCCAAGACGCGGCTGTGGAAGTGGGAGCTGCAGCGCTTTGCGAATCGCACTGGCCTGACGATCACCGTATGCCACTACCCTCCTGGCACTAGTAAGTGGAACAAGATCGAACATCGCCTGTTCTCCTTCATCGCTATGAACTGGCAAGGCAAGCCCCTGGTCAGCCTGGCTGCAACCGTGAATCTCATTGCCGGAACGACCACTCAAGCCGGTCTCCGAGTACGCTCCGAGATCGACAAGCGACCCTACCCTAACGGGGTCAAGGTGACCGATGAACAGATGACCCAAATCGATCTCACTCCGCACGATTTCCACGGCGACTGGAACTACACGATCCGGCCAATGGCTCAACATTGAGATCGACCGTTTATTTATGGCTATATCTGGATCTCTCAACGAGATGAAGTGGGTGAAGGTGCCGTGGTTCCTGGCATGGGGGCGCGGTTAGCGTGTGCGGAACCTCTTCGGAATCTGCTCAGGGATGTTTATGTCTCCGACGGTAAGGAAGATCATATCGTTGAATGCGTCGAGTGTGCGGAATCCGCTGGCTCGGTTCTTGACGATTTGGACGATTCGGTTGAGGCCTTCGGCGATGGCGTTGGTAAGACGCGTGTTCACGAATGCGAGGACGCCGAAGAAGTGCTGTCGCAGGGTCCTGACGAACTTTCGCAGGGGTTCAAGTCGACTTCTGAGTGCGGACGTCGTCCAGCATTTCAGGAAGCGTTCGGCAGCCCAGGGCGCTTTGTATTCCCAGAACTGCTCGAACTCGTCCTTGAGTCTCCAGGCTCTATAGATTCGGTAGTTCGCCTTCTCCAGTGCTTTGAGTGTCCGAGTATCCCCTCTGGAGCGTGTCGCTGAGTGCCGGTAGAGGAGCCATCGGAGGCCCTTCATGGCTTTGCGCTCATCCGGGGCAGCTTTACGCCACTGGTCCTTACGGACCTCGTCAACGGCGGCATTGAGAGCCTTGACGATGTGAAAGCGATCGAGGACCAGCTTGGCATTCGGACAGTGTTCCTGGATGGCTCCGATGTAAGCTTCGCTCATGTCGCAGCAGGCCCACTCGATCTTGGATCTCTGGTAGGGACTGAGAGCCTCTGTGAAGAACCGATCGATCGTTTTACGCGCCCTGCCGCGGCCAACCCACACCACGCAGGAGCGGTCCAGATCGTAAACGAGCGTGGCGTACCTGTGACGCTTGGCGTAGGAGATCTCGTCGATCCCGATGGTTTTGAGCCCTCGGATACGATGACCTTCACGAAGCCGCGTGATGGATCGGTGACGGAGATCCGACAGCGTCGAGGCAGAGATGCGCAGTAACTCGGACGCCGCCTTCTGCGTCATGGTCTGGCAGTAGCGCAGCATGGCATACTCGAAGCGATACGTCACCCGAGAGAACCGCTCCGCCCACGGAATCTCCTCGACCACACGACCGTGGGTAGGACACCGAATCTCCCGAGGATGGTAGAGAAGCCAGACCCTCCACCCGCACACCGGAATGTCACGCCACCGACGCGGATGGGGCATTGTGCGGACGATTTTACCTCGACGGCCGCACTCCGGACAACAACAACCATTCTTATGTGGCTTTACGGCGATGACGAAACAGCTTCTCCCCTCAAACCACCAGCTGACAACACGGAACCCCTTGAATCTCAGCAGTTTCGATAGTAATCTGCTCCCGGTCATAGGTCGCACCCCCTTCGCTTTGATTGTCCTACACACACAACCAAGCGTAGGGAACGATCTATGACCTTGTCATTCTATAGTTTCACCGTTGAGAAACCCGGATAGAGCCATTTTTTTGGCTATATCCGGATCTCTCAACGAGATGAAGTGGGTGAAGGTGCCGTGGTTCCTGGCATGGGGGCGCGGTTAGAGTGTGCGGAACCTCTTCGGAATCTGCTCAGGGATGTTTATGTCTCCGACGGTAAGGAAGATCATATCGTTGAATGCGTCGAGTGTGCGGAATCCGCTGGCTCGGTTCTTGACGATTTGGACGATTCGGTTGAGGCCTTCGGCGATGGCGTTGGTAAGACGCGTGTTCACGAATGCGAGGACGCCGAAGAAGTGCTGTCGCAGGGTCCTGACGAACTTTCGCAGGGGTTCAAGTCGACTTCTGAGTGCGGACGTCGTCCAGCATTTCAGGAAGCGTTCGGCAGCCCAGGGCGCTTTGTATTCCCAGAACTGCTCGAACTCGTCCTTGAGTCTCCAGGCTCTATAGATTCGGTAGTTCGCCTTCTCCAGTGCTTTGAGTGTCCGAGTATCCCCTCTGGAGCGTGTCGCTGAGTGCCGGTAGAGGAGCCATCGGAGGCCCTTCATGGCTTTGCGCTCATCCGGGGCAGCTTTACGCCACTGGTCCTTACGGACCTCGTCAACGGCGGCATTGAGAGCCTTGACGATGTGAAAGCGATCGAGGACCAGCTTGGCATTCGGACAGTGTTCCTGGATGGCTCCGATGTAAGCTTCGCTCATGTCGCAGCAGGCCCACTCGATCTTGGATCTCCGGTAGGGACTGAGAGCCTCTGTGAAGAACCGATCGATCGTTTTACGCGCCCTGCCGCGGCCAACCCACACCACGCAGGAGCGGTCCAGATCGTAAACGAGCGTGGCGTACCTGTGACGCTTGGCGTAGGAGATCTCGTCGATCCCGATGGTTTTGAGCCCTCGGATACGATGACCTTCACGAAGCCGCGTGATGGATCGGTGAAGGAGATCCGACAGCGTCGAGGCAGAGATGCGCAGCAACTCGGACGCCGCCTTCTGCGTCATGGTCTGGCAGTAGCGCAGCATGGCATACTCGAAGCGATACGTCACCCGAGAGAACCGCTCCGCCCACGGAATCTCCTCGACCACACGACCGTGGGTAGGACACCGAATCTCCCGAGGATGGTAGAGAAGCCAGACCCTCCACCCGCACACCGGAATGTCACGCCACCGACGCGGATGGGGCATTGTGCGGACGATTTTACCTCGACGGCCGCACTCCGGACAACAACAACCATTCTTATGTGGCTTTACGGCGATGACGAAACAGCTTCTCCCCTCAAACCACCAGCTGACAACACGGAACCCCTTGAATCTCAGCAGTTTCGATAGTAATCTGCTCCCGGTCATAGGTCGCACCCCCTTCGCTTTGATTGTCCTACACACACAACCAAGCGTAGGGAACGATCTATGACCTTGTCATTCTATAGTTTCACCGTTGAGAAACCCGGATAGAGCCTTATTTATTCGCGAACCCTTACTGCAGGGATGTAAACGACTCGAGCCATTTAGTCCTCCCGATGTTCTTTCTCAATCGCCTTGACTGTCGAGTTCTCGACATTACGGCGAGGTCATGGTCACGTAGTGCAGGGACGGTTCGCGAACCGTCCTACGAGATGACACTTTCTACCAATCGACAACCGATCCGTCGTCCGGATCGAACTGCGCAACGTAGGGCCGCGGCTCACCGACCATCCCTCGCAGCTTGTCTTCGTCGATAGTGATGCCGAGGCCGGGCTCCGTCGGTACTGGACGGTGGCCATCTTTGACGGGCGGGAGCGGCTTCGCGAGCAACTCATCGTACTCGTTGTCGCCCCGCTCCTGAGCGAGAAAGTTTGGAATGCATGCAGCGATCTGAAGGCTGGCAGCGAGAGAGCATGGGCCCTGAGGGTTGTGAGGCGCCAACGGTGTGTAATAGGCCTCGGCCATGCCGGCGATAATCTTCAGCTCCGTGATGCCGCCGGCGTAGCAGACGTCAGGCTGAAGGATCGTGGCCGCTCGCTTCTCGAGAAGCTCTCGGAATCCCCATTTGGTGAAGATGCGTTCGCCCGTGGCAAGCGGGATGTGTGTCTTTGCGGCGATCTCTGCCATCACGTCCACGTTGAGGGCCTGCACGACTTCTTCGTAGAACCACGGCTGGTAGGGTTCGAGCGCCTTGATGAGAAGCATCGCCGTGGGCGGCTGGACGGCGCCGTGAAAGTCGACGCCGATGTCGACGTCCGGGCCGTGTTGCTCACGCAACGCAGCGAATCGCTCCGTGACTTCCTCGACGAACTTGGCTCCCTCGACGTATTTGAAAGCCTTTCGGGAGGTCTGCGGGCCGACCTTCAACGCGTTGACGCCCGTTTCCTGGCTGACCTGACCGTAGACGCGAACGCGTTCGCGCGTGGGCCCGCCCAAGAGCTTGTAGACGGGGACACCGTAGCACTTTCCCGTGATGTCCCATAGTGCCTGGTCGATGCCGGAGGAGATGGCGGTCTTGATCGGCCCGCCACGATAGAAGGCGCCGCGATGGATGGCCTGCCAGTGGTGCGTGACCTGCCTAGGGTCTTTGTCGACGAGGTAGACCGCGACCTCCTGCGCGCCCGCTGCGCACGCCTTCGCGTCATCCTTGAGCATCTCACCCCAGCCGGTAACGCCGGCATCGGTAGTTATCTTGACGAAGACCCAGGAGTTGGTGAGGACGTAGGTCTCGATGCCGGTGACTTTGATGGCTTCGTTTGGAGCGACGAGCATTTGGGTTCCTTGGACTGGAAGTAATTGGCGAATCGCTAGAAAGACTTCGAGTCGGTCGACACAATATGTGGGAGGCTTGAAACTTTGTCAGCCTTCGGGCACTCTCTCATTCAAACACGGATAGCCTCAGGAATCCGTGGCACGATGTGGATGGGAAGGCCATCCACGAGTAAAGACTGAAGTGTGACATTCGACAGGCGGGATGATACCCTGATCGAGGAACTGACACTCAAGTGTTTTGGACGAATCTGGCCGCTCCACTCCGTCCGCTTCGGCGAGACGCTTCAGCAGTCGGGGGGTCGGTTGGTTCGCGTTCTGACGGCGTCCGAAGGGAAATTCGTCTTCAAGGTTGCAAATGTAGCGACGCCGGAAGAGGACGTGATCCGAGATACGTTCGCCTTCGGATTCTTGAAGGAGCGGGGGTTTGTCCACATACCTGATCTGCTAAAGACGCGAACGGATCATTCCTATTCCAGGGTCGGGGATCGGCTGGTTTGCGTGATGGAGTGCGTGGAGGGTACTAGCAACAGCCGGACCCCGGAGAACTGGGCTCAGCTCGCCGAAATCGCCGCCGAGCTCCACGACATCACGGGCTATCCCTACGTATCGACATTCACCGTCAAAGATGAGACCGCTAAATTTCCTGAGACGGCCGCCAAGTTGCCTTTTGAAAAAGCCTTCATGGAACTCGCGCACGGCCTACCCGATCTTGCCAGTCTGTCGCGGTCGATCATCCATACAGACCTCGGCCTGGCCAATGTTGTCCTGAGGCCCGACGGGAGGATGGTCCTCGTCGATCTCGATGACATCGGAGTCGGTACCACCATTCTGGACGTTGCTTGTCCGCTGATGTATTTCATCGAAAGCGACAAAGATCGGTTCCAGAGAGATCGGGCAAAGGCATTCTACGATGCCTACTTTGCAAGACGACGACTTCCTGAGGGGGAAAGAGAGCTTATCTTCGACGCAGGGATCTGGTTCTTCATGGAATACCTGGGCTTCGGAAACCCTCAGAGGGGTTGGCAGCAGATTCAGTATGCTTTGAAGAATCGCGAGGAGATCGAAGCCGCGATTCTGGGATAGCGGTCGTTTACGGTCGTCCGATCCCAGGCCACGCTTCTCTGGTGGAGTGTGGCGCCGCGCCGATCAAGGGGTCTCTGCTTTCGAATTTTTGAGCGCCGCAATTTGTTCCACTACCTTGTAGACGGCCCGTACTACGTCCTCCGTCACTTCGCGATCTCGCCCAAAAGCCAATTCTGTTTCATCCGCACGGTGGTGTGCATGTGTGTGTTCGGCGCCCTCCTGCGGACTGCCAAACTGTCGATACGACCGGCAGAGGTCGGCCAGGGCTTTGTCGTCGGTCGTGACCATTCCTCCGTCACCCGAAACCATCGTCTTCCGTTGATAGCTGAAGGACCCGAAGTGCCCGAGCGTGCCAACCTTTCTTCCCCGCCATTCTGATCCTTGCGCCTGTGCGGCATCCTCGAGCACGATCAGATCGTGCGCTTCCCCAATGGCTGTGAACGCATCCATATCCGCCGGAATACCGTGCAGATGAACCGGCATCAGCGCGCATTCGTGATGGCCCCTTCCGTCGCCTTGGGACACATCGAACAATTCCTGGGATCGATGTCTACCGGCACGGGCAAGGCACCGGCCAGAAGCACCGAAAGCGGACAGGCCACAAATGTGAAGGTGGGCATGATCACCTCATCGCCCGGTCCGATTCCGGCCGCCTTCAAGGCAAGCGTCATCGTCTCGGTGCCGTTGATGGATGAAATCGCGTAGGCCGCGCCCATCCACTCGGCGAATTGAGCCTCCAGTTCCTCGCCCTTCGTGCCCCTCCCATACTGCCACTTTCCACTCTCGGCCACTCGTGATACGGCTGCAACCTCATCCGCACCGTAGATCGGCCACTCGGGTGGTGGCGCCTCTCGAATTGGTTCTCCACCCAGCAACGCCAGCTCGCTCATCGCATTTCCCTCGTTCTATGTCGGGATCCAACCAGTTCGGCGGAAGCGTAGGGTAATATACTCGCTGGTACCCGTGTCGCGCTCGTCTCGAAAATATCTACGCTCGAAGAAAACCGAGGTTGACGCTTTCGTATGCGGATCGTTCCGTTTGTGCGGACGAAATACGAGACTCCTGCAACGACGACCACACCGAGGAGACAACGGGATGCTCGCAGACCTTTCAGGGAAGACGGCGTTGGTGACGGGGGGCGGCCAGGGCATCGGGCGCGGCATCGTGCTCAAGCTGGCCGAGCAGGGCGCTGACGTGGCGATCGCGGATATCAATGACGAAGGGGCTACGGCGGTCGTGGAAGAGGTGAAGGCGCTCGGGCGCGAGAGTTTCGAGGTGCGGCTCGACGTGACTGACAAGGGCTCGGTGGACAACGCCGTGAAGGATGTCATCGACGGGTTCGGACACCTGGACATTCCTGGTAAACAATGCCGGGATCGGTCGGCTCGCGGGTCACGCCGGCGGCGGCTTGGACGACGATTGGGAGGAGAACTGGGAAACCGTCCTCGAAATAAACGTGCAGGGGGTCATGCGTTGTACGAAAGCCGTCCTTGGCCACTTTATGGAGAGGAAGTACGGAAAAATCATCAACACGGCGTCGGGAGCCGGGAGAGGGCCGATTTGGCAAGGGCCTTCCACGGCGGGTATGGGCAATCCATACGGACCGTCAAAGGCCGCGGTGATCAATTACACCCAGTATCTGGCATCCAGCTTGGGACCGCACAACATCAACGTGAACGCGATCTGCCCCGGACGCGTTTGGACGGCCTTTCACGAGTTGGCCCTTTCGGAGAGGAAGAGCAAGGATGCAGCGCTCGCGGAGAAAGATTCCTACGAGCTGTTCACGGAAAGCGTAAAGAAGGTGACCCCCTTGGGAAGGGAACAGACGCCCGCAGAGATTGGCAGTTTGGTGGCGTTTCTGGCGTCTGATGATGCGAGTTCCATAACGGGTCAATCGATTCATATCGACGGTGGTCAGAGAATGGTCTGATGGCCGGAATCGGCAGGAGGACAGCTGGATGAAGATTGTGGATCTGACGCTTGCGTTGTTCAAGTGGGAAGGCATACACGAGGGCTCGCCAAGCGCCACACAGGTCGACTGGGCGGGGACAGCCAGATTGGACTGCTCACGATCGGCACGGACGAGGGAATCGAAGGCCACGCGTTCCTGGGGACTTCCAACCGCAGTGCGGAGATGGATGCCACGTCGCTGATCCAATTCCTGAAGCCCGTGGTCATGGATCAGAACCCACTCGATCGGGAGAATCTGTACGAGACGATGATCTTTCTTTATCGGAATACCACGATGCGAGCCATTGGCGCGGTCGACGTCGCGCTCTGGGACATCGCCGGTAAGATCGCGGGTCTGCCAATTCACCAGTTGCTCGGCTCCTACCGAGATCGTATCCCGGCCTACGTCAGCTCACCCCGTTTTGGATCGCCGGAGGAGTACGCAGAACAAGCGGCGGAAAGTCAGGCAGCCGGATGGGCGGCCTACAAAATCCACCCACCGGCTGTCAACATCGAGGAGGACATTGAGATCTGCCGGGCCGTGCGGGAAGCAGTGGGCGACGATTATCGACTCATGCTGGATTCGATCTGGGCCTATGACTACCCCCAGGCGCTCAAAGTCGGACGGGCGATTCAAGATCTTGGCTACTACTGGTACGAGGATCCCCTGGCAGGGGACGACATCGGCAACTATGTGAAACTTCGACACCACCTCCACATTCCGATGATGGCGACGGAACATTCACCTGGCGGCTTCACGGCATACGCCCCGTGGCTGACAGCCCAGGCGACAGACTACTTGCGAGGAGACGTGGCCGTGAAGGGCGGCATTACCGCGGTGATGAAGACTGCGCACCTGGCCGAGGCCTTTCATATGAATTATGAAATACACCACGGCGGCAACTCGCTGAATAACGTTGCGAATCTTCACGCGACCATGGCGATCAGGAACACGGAGTACTTCGAGGTGCTCCTGCCCTCCGAAGCGCAGAAGTATGGGTTGGTGGAAGATATCGAGCAGGACGGCAACGGCTTGGTGCACGCCTTTGATGAACCGGGTCTGGGGGCGAAGATCGACTTCGATCTGATCGAACGGAACAAAGTCGCCACGCTGTCGTGAGTCATGCTTCGACCCTCGGCCGATGAATGGATCGGAGACAGCTGGTGCGTAGAATTCATAACCTGAATGGGGGGATGGCGGGTTGATGAAGCTGCCTGAAGAGCTCTTCGCTTTTCTGGAGGCGCAAGGGTTATCTTACAAAGCGACAGAACACGAGGCGGTGTTCACGGTCGAGGAATCGGCTCGTCTGGTGCCGGAACTGTCCGGCGCAAAGACGAAGAACCTGTTTCTTCGGGACAAGGCTGGCGATCGGCACCTCCTGGTCGTCGTGGGTCACGAGAAACGGGTCGATCTGAAAGAACTCTCGCGCAGGCTAGGAACGAGCAAGCTGAGACTGGCTTCTCCCAGACGCTTGGAAGTCCACCTGGGACAGTCGCCCGGGTCGGTTTCGCTGATGGCTCTGGTGAACGACACGGATGGGACGGTGGAGCTGGTGATCGACCATTCCGTCTGGGAGGCGGAAGCGATACAGTGTCATCCGCTTGCGAACACGGCAACGATCGTGATGCCTCGGGAAGACGTGGAACGCTTCGTTGCGGCCACGGGTCATACACTGGTGGTGATGGAGGTCCCTGCGGTAACGCCTGCGTGATGGATTCCCGCTGACGTTCAGCTTCACGTCTCTGCCTCGAGTTGCGGACAGATCGGGCATCCGTATCGTGACGAACCGGCTGACGACTTTGCGGGGACGGCAATGACACGGTGAGGAGGAGATGTGACCTCGACTGACACAACCATCGAAGTTCGTCTCGTATCGGGCGCCCTGGGTGCCGAGATTCACGGTGTTGACCTGCGTGAGCCGATATCGGATGAAGATTTTGAAGGCATCCGACAAGCCTTCTGGGATCACAGCGTCATCTTTTTTCGGGATCAGGACCTGAGTCCGGAGCAGCACATCGCGTTTGCGGACCGATGGGGCGACATTAACGTCAATCGATTCTTCAAGCAGGTGGAAGGGCATCCGCAGGTCGCGGAGGTGCGCAAAGAGCCGGACCAGGAGAGGAACGTCGGTCGATTCTGGCACACGGATCACTCCTACGACCAGATTCCGGCGATGGCGTCGATTCTCTACGCGAAAGAAGTGCCGGACGTTGGTGGAGACACATTGTTCTCGAGTATGTATGCGGCCCACGACGCCCTATCTGAAGGCATGCGCGCAACTCTTAACGCATTGAAGGCAGTCCACTCGAGCCGGCATGTCTTCGGGAAGCCACGTGGTGAGGGAAAGGCGGATGATCGAATCGGGAATCCGGAGGCGGCCAGGCAGGACGCCCTCCATCCGGTGATCATCCGTCACCCGGACACGAGGCGCAAAGCGCTGTATGTGAACAGGAGTTTCACGGTCCGGATCGAGGGTTGGACGGAGCAGGAATCGAAGAGCTTACTGGACTTTTTGTATGATCACGCGGCGAACCCCGAGTTCACGTGTCGATTCCGGTGGGAGAAGGGATCGATCGCGATGTGGGACAACCGCGTAACGTGGCATCGTGCGCTGAACGATTATCCCGGGCAGCGTCGATATATGCATCGAATCACGGTGGAAGGCGTCCCGCTACACGGTGTCGAGTGTAGTTGACTCAGCCCGCTCAGGTATACTCCCTCATAGCGAGATGACTTGACCGACCTCTTTCGCGGATACAACCTCCGAGATTACAACGAGAACGTCCGACGTTTCTTCCTCTTCGGCAT
Source organism: Candidatus Latescibacterota bacterium (assembly GCA_965198115.1). Classification (GTDB taxonomy): domain Bacteria; phylum Latescibacterota; class UBA2968; order UBA2968; family UBA2968; genus UBA6620. The sequence goes on from OZ240241.1 coordinate 7,674,964, forward strand.
CCCGCTGGTCGCCGGGATGACCGTCCAGAGTCTTCTTTACAATCTCTATCTGACGCGTCTTGGCTTTCAGGAAGACTTTATCGGCCTGATCGTTGGGGTCGCCCCGATCGCGTGCGGCCTGTTCGCTTTTCCTATCGGCTACCTCAGCGATCGCATCGGCCGCCGACCGTTCCTGATTGCCACGGCCACTGTTCTCGCGACAACGCAGGTCGGGCTGGTCACGCTTTCGAACCCGACGATCCTTCTCGTGTTGTCGTTCCTGGCTGGAACGTCCACGGCATTCCTATGGGTCAATCACGTCCCGTTCCTCAGCGAGAATGCCCGGCCGGAGCGTCGTGCGCAGGCCATCGCGATCTGGATGGGCATTCAGGCGATGACTCGGATGGGAGTCAGCCTCGTTGGGGGGTCACTGCCCGGCGTGATGGCGGGTCTGACCGGGACCTCGCCCCACCTGCCCGAGCCCTACCGCTATGCTCTCTACGTCGGGGCGGGCCTCTTCCTGTTTTCCATCTGGCCGCTGCTCGGCGTCGAGCCGGGCGTTCAAAAACCGCGGGCATTCGACCCGGAGGCCGAGGACGTCCCGTTCCCTACCGGTGTGTTCGTGGCCTTCTCCGCGATCGCCACCTGCAGGGGCGCCTCGATGGGGTTCTCGTTTCCGTTCTTCAACGTGTTTCTGCAGGAGGAGCTCGGAACCTCGACGGCCCTGATCGGAATCGTCTTTTTCGTCGCCCAGATCGTAACGGTGCCGGCGACGGTCGCGGCTCCGGCGATGGCCAGACGATGGGGTGCGGTCAAGACGATCGTTCCGCTCCGTGTCATCGGGGCCATCACGATGGTGTGTCTGGGACTGTCGAGTGATCTCTGGTGGGCGCTTGTCTTTGTGGTGATTGGAGCCGCGGCCGAAGCCATCACGAGCCCTACTGAAATGACCTTCGCGACCCGTGTGATACCCAGGAAGTTCTGGGGTCGGATCCAGAGTGTGCGGGTGGCGGGTTTCCAGATCCCGTCCGGTATCGCGAGTCTCATCGCCGGTTTCGTGATCGTCAAATATGGCTACTGGCTGACGTTCATGATCGCCGCGGCCCTACGCTTCACGAGTGCCATGACTTTCTTGGTGGCGTTCAGGCGAACGACCGTGCTGGAGCCCGAGGAGCTGCCCGCTACGTCGGCAGTCTGACGAACGGCGGGAACCACCCTTCGATACGCGGCTTCGCCGCTACTCAGGGCAGGCAGATGAACACAGATGAACACAAATGTTGTAGCCTCGGGATCTGGCAGCCCTATTCGGGAATGGGATTTGGGCAGCCAGAAGAATGACTTCGCTACATCAATGACAATCGCTGGATCTCTGACCTATCAATCGTAGGAGGATGACTGGTGGCGATTCATTTTGCGATGGGGGGTGCGATTTTCGGGGCGTTCACGGCTGAGTCCGTCAACCTGATTGCAAAGTACGGGTTGCCCGGGGTTGAGCCTTACCGAAACGGAGTGCTCGCCTGGCTCGATCAGCCGGAAGCGCTGAAGGATCTTCTGGATGGACACGGCATTCGGCTCATTACGGCTTCGAACGGTGGTCCCGATCAGTCGACGGAGTTTATCGACCTGTCCAGGCGTGAGGAGACCATTGCCGATCACGTCGCTTTCTGCAGGGACTTCCTGAAGGTGTTTGGCTGCACGCACTTCAAGATCAATATGGGCGGTCGTCCGGCGGACGGGACGTCACTCGAAGATATCAAGGCGATCGCGGAGACCGTAACGGAGCTGGGGAAGCGGACGCTCGATATGGGGGTCACGATTGCCCCGCACCCACACATCTGGGGACCGATCGAGCGACCCGAAGAGGTTCGGGCACTTCTGGATCAGACAGACCCGGAGATCGTCTCGTGGATTCCCGACACAGCTCAGCTCAACCTCGGTGGAGGCGATCCCGTCGAGCTGATCTCCGACTACTACGATCGTCTGGCCGCTGTTCACTGGAAAGACTCGAAGGCATCCTACCGGGGGTATACGGGGCCGACACCGACGAAGGAGATGCACGCCGAAGAGATCCTCTACAAGGACTTGGGCTCGGGAGGCGTCGATCATCCCGGGATCTGGAAGATGCTGGTGGAGCGCGGCTACGACGGTTGGATCACGCTCGATCTTGATCCGCCGCGTCCTAACGAGGGCGAGGGATCAGTCGACGACAAGATCGGGATCAACCATCGGTATTTGATCGAGACGCTGGAGGTTCCGCACCTTTAAAACCGAAGCAGCCACTGAGGGCACTGAGAACACTGAGATTACTGGTGGAAGGTAGGCTGGAGACCTATCATAAATCAGAACGGCTCACGCTGACGAAAGCGTGAGCCGTTTCTCATTGAACAAGATGGAGACACCGTTCATGCACGCATCAGCTGGAGGCAGTTCTCGTAAGCTTCGAAGTGTTCGCCCTCGCGTTCATCGGGGTCGACGAGTTTGAGGAACAGGGCGCTGTTGGGCTTCTTTCCGGTGAATTCGCGGTGGCTTTTGATGTGCGTGGGATCGGGGCCGCTCCACTTCACCTCGCCGTCCTGGAGGTAGACGAAGTCCCCACCGTAGCGATCGATCATCTGCCGCATCCGGTCGCGGTAGAAGAGGCCCTGCTCACAGGCCGTTTCGCGCACGGTGGCCATCGTGGCGGCGGGATCTTCCTCGACGGAATCGAATTCGTTCAGGGGCGCGTCGACTTCGCTCTCGAGATTGATCTGATCGAGATCGACCGTGCCGAACCCACTCTGGGCCGCGACAAGCAGATGGTTGCGGTCTCGGCGGAAAGGGGGCGTGGGCCAGTCAGATGCCGGATCGTGGCCCATCAAGTGCGCGCCGACGGCGTCGGTGGCCACGATCTGATCACCGGCAACGAGGGTGTCGCAGATTCGACCCTCCCCACCCCACTCACGTCCCCACTGGCCGGTGGTGGCGTCGATGATGTTGAGGCACGGGTTGGTGATACGCGCGAGGTCGGGGAGGACGTAGGACAACCGGATCGCGTGATGGAAGTAGCTGCGCACTCGTCCCTCGGGCGGGATCGTGGGCGTGAGACCGAACAGGTTTTTCGTGCACAGGGTGACGCCCATGAAGAGATGATTCTTCATTTTGGCGACGGAGACGACCTCGTCCGCCTCGCTGAAGCAACGGTTGAGGGTGTAACGCTGAAACATACAGCCACCTCCCGGCACGTCGTATTCGGCAAAAGGCGGGAGGTTCGACTCGGCGTACTCGACATCGAATTCTTCGAGTAGCGGCAAGTAGTTCCCGTAGTCGGTGCGAGTATGGGATTCGTCGTGACAGAAGGTATCGGCTGCGACGAGGGTGGCTGACGTCCGCTCCCGCAGGAGACGAAGTACGGCTCGGCAAACGGCATCGTCGACGAGCTCACGGCGACGACCCTCGAACTTGTGAATGTCGGTGTGGCCCATATTGAACTTGAGCGCGATGCGACCCGCCTTCTCCAACTTCTCCCACGATCGTTTCAGTGGTGCTGTGGCTCGCACTAGGGATTCGTAGACCTCCTCCTCGGAAGCCTGGTGGTCACAGCGAACTGCACGAACACGATAGTCTTTCGACATTTGCTCCTCGCTCTCAGCTTACTTGAAAGGCCCAGGCGTCCCATATGTTGGTAGATGTCGCCGGAACGTCTTCGTGGAAGTTTCTCGTGTCGACCCACCACTGCTGCTCCCAGCTGGGCCCCCATTCCGGTTCGTAGAGCGACAGACCGTCCTTCTGGTAATCGCACAAGGGACGACGTAGCGCATGGCGGGTTCCCCGAGTTCGGCCGAGCGATTGACGCCGGGCGAGTGAATCAGTCGCTGGTGCCAGAAGACGACGTCTCCGGCCCTGCCCGGGAATTCTACCGGCGTGGTGTTCCTGATCGCGTCGTCACGAGCCTCTGCCAACGCCTCCTCCATTTCGGGATCCCGCCTGTTTCCGAAGACGGTGGCGAAGTAAGGATGCAGGCAACGGTGCGAACCGGGCCAAACCGTGAAGCCGCCGCAGTGCGGGGCGATGTCATCGATCAGAACCATGGCTGTCAGATGCCCGGTCGTACCGTCGGCGTGTGGTCCCAGTTGGCCTTCGACGTCCGGATCTTGTGGAAACTGAATGTAGACACCACGAACCCGTCGCGAGAGTCTGACGGGCTCGCCGATGAACTTTGCAACCAGTTCTCGCATGCGTGGGTGATTCGCGATGCCGTCGACAAAGAGCGGCTCGGAGCCGATCGCGCCACGTGAGCGGAACTTCCAGCCACCGCGCGTCAGCTGCCCGACCGTCGCTGCATCTTCCTCGGTCCATTCCTCGTTCGGTATGCGGAGCCAGGAGGTCGGATCGTCACGCTTGAGCAGTCCTCGCGGCACGCTGTCCCACGCGTAGTCGATGATTTTCTTGAAGGTGTCGTGCGCATTCAGCAACCCGCGCTTGACGAGGAAGCCGTTCTCCTTGAAGAACTCGATTTCAGCGTCGCTGAGTGTCGGATCGCCGTTCGTGAAGTCCGGATAAACGAACACCTTGGCCTCACGAATGGGCACCTCATCTTCGGCGGATTCTGTCGTTGGGGAGTGTGGAACCTCCGTGCTCATTGCGACTCCCAGGGAATAGCTACGTTGCGCGAGTTTCGCTACGAATGAAAGGGGTCTTTCGGACGTTGTCAATATCATCACCACTGGATCAGGATTCGAAGATTCAGCGGACTGAGGATGCTTCCGAACTGAGCACCATCGCCGTCTCTCGCAAGGCCGAAACGCAATCGGGGGGTCCAGAAGATGTATCGATAGCCCATCATCGGTGCGACATAGCCCCCGACAAACAGTCCGGTTCCACCCCCGTCATCTTCGGCAGCGAAGCCCGCCACGGTTGCACCGACATCCACGTGGAGGAAGTCCGTCACCGGGTAGCGAATGAAGCCCGATCCGTGGAGGAGCTCTCAGATGTTCTTGTCAAAGGTGTGGGTGTTCTCTTCCCAGGCGTATCCGAGTTCTCCACCGAAATAGAAACTTCGCTCGGTTTTCCTGGCGTACGAGAGTGAAACTGTAAGGGGCTTCCTGAATCCAGGTTGTGGGGGTCCCATCCTGGTTCGAGGCCAAAGTGGTGGTCTGGTGGTGGGCTCGGTTGGGCAGCCGCCAATGTATAAGACGTGGAAAGAAGTAGGAGGAACATCGTCACGTTCATTGCATAGAGGAGTCGTCGTGGTTTGAACCACAGCTGTGCGCTAGAATCGGAACGAAAGAGCGAGGGTAGGTTGGTTTCGACCGCGGCCGGGTGAGAAGCCAAGATTGAAATCACGCGGAAAGACGTCCTCCCACCTCTCACAGATGAATGCGCCTACGATCGCACCAATCATCCCACCCACAATAGCTCCGCTGGAGAATCCAGCGCCCAGGACTATAGCGTGGGTAGACGTCGGAATGTCTTGGGGATCGTCACTCAACCTTCTGAGCGACACACTGAGGATGACCGCGCCGACCGCTCCTGCAAGGCCGCCTGGCAACCACCCACGCCGCGCCCCACGCCACATTCTGGACGATATCCCTCGACGGACCTCGAGCCCTGTTACGGTCGACGTCGGAATCGCGTACTCACGCCGGTCTGAGATGAATTTTTGAAATCCGTCCTGTCGCTCGGCCTTCAGCACGATGTGACCAGGCCTTACGCTCACCACCTTCCCAACGATCGCTCGATACCGGACTTCGGATGTGACGAGTCTTACCGTAACACCAGGTGAAACCGGCAGGGGCTCGGCGAAGGGACATTGCGGGAATGAGAGCAGGACCGGAACGATGATGGCCGCCGTCCACGGCCTGCGAGCGCTCTGCAAACAGAATCGTCCAATCATCTTGCGAACCTTTCGGCTATGAACTGATGACGATAGAGCGCAAGAGCCGTGTCGGTGGTGACGGATCCAAATCGGCCAGTTTGGAGGCGTACTTAAGACGGAAATCGAAAATGCACTGTAGTTCAGTCGATACACTGTGGATCACAGACACAGCCGGCAGACTGATACGTTGACAGTTTGCGTTTTAGCGACTAGATGCCAAGAAGACGCCCCTCTATCGGTCTGAGAGAGGGGCGAAATCGTGTAGTCCGTGTTTTGGGGACGGAAAACGCTGGGATGCTCGATCGATCGTCGAGGCATGGTGATAAGATTGGATCGACATCGGGAGTGTCAGTTACTCATCGATTAATTCGGCTACAGTCTGACACCCTCACAAGCGCTTGCTTCAGAACCTCCTTCATCGGGTAAACGTACTCCTCGGTCGACCAACCGCCCTTCTTCCACGACGCCTCGGGGATCTGAGATCGGGTGTTCGCAGACGGTGACCTTGATACCGGGCGAGTTTTACTTCCGTTCGGAACCGCCCGTTTCCGGAACCGGTCGGGCTTCGACGACGACGAGGCCGTGGGTCTGGATCGCTTGCGTGGTGGGGGCGCGGTGGGTCTCTATGGGTAAGGTGGTCGACAAGCCATCCTCAGACTGGCCTGTCGTATTGATAGTCAGGCGTTTTCATTAGAAGAGAGAATCACAATACTCGGACGATCGTGCACCGCCATCCGAAGGGATCCGCTATCAAGCATTTCATTTCGCGATCTCCAGCAAGCTTCCGGGTTCCCATAGGATGCCGATCAGAAATTGCTTCAGGTCATCTACGAAGTAGGCGTTGTATGTGTCCTGACCGAAATGAACACGCGAGAACAGCCCGAACCCCCCCGCCGCCTCACCGTGTGTGAGACTTCGATCTAAAGGTAGCCTTCCGGCACTCCACGGTGAGAATTGGGGGCGATCTCTCCGCCGATCCGCAATCGGGTACGGCCGGCAAGCGCGAAGCCTCTCAACAGGTCCGTCGTCTCCAGCTCTCCCTGAAGCATATACCTGCGTTTGCCATACAGCTCGAGATCGCGGTCCGATATGCCTCCCGGGCCCTTTTTTTTAGCGATAAGGGCACCTTCTTCGATGTCTGGCTTGGTCCTGTTGGACCCGGTGGCCGGCGCATCGATACTGGACACATTTTGCGGGGGCAGAAGACATTATCAAAGCACGCGGCGCACGGCTATTGGGGCCCGGACCAAATTTCCCTCCGGGATGCCCAGGGCAATGAGAGGCACGAATCCCAAACGGATTTTGGCTGGAAGCTCTATCTCAACAATCCGCTTGCAGATTGTGAACCCCCGGTTTATATGAAAAATTCAATGCGCCTCGCTTTGTCACAAGGCACGGCAGAAGGCAGACCCTTGCAGATTGTCACTGCCCGCTGGCAGCTTTTTGAAGAAAATGGTATAAGTTATGTCCACGCACGACTGAACGATGCGAATGACGAAACCTATTCCCATTCTGCAAACTATGGGGAATATGATCCAGAAACCGGCGAAGCGAGTGTTGAACTTGAGATACCGGATCCAGCGCCCCGGGGTTTTCTTGGACACTCCGTTGACCTACAGTAGGTCGAAAAGGAGGGTCCACCATGAACAAGGCTACCAGGGGATCGGTTGGGGCGGAGCGAGCGAGAGCGAGCGGAGGCCCAGCCGATCCAAGCGCGACTTCGCAGGGTCGTTTCTCCGTGAAGAAGAAGGCCGAAGCCGTATTACGTGTGATGCGTGGCGAGAGCCTCGACAGCGTCTCTCGCGATCTGGGAGTAACGGCAGCTAAATTGAGCGAGTGGCGCGATCAGTTCCACTCTGGCGCCCAGGCCGCACTACGCTCTCGTCCGAGCGACGAGCGTGACGAGAGGGTCAAGGACCTCCAGGCGAAGATTGGCGAGCTCACGATGGACAACGAGCTGCTGCAACAAAGAATCGATCGTCTGGAAGCCCGCCGCCCTTTGGCGCATCGGAGGTCGCGGAAATGAGTGAGGTCCTTTCGCCCTCCACGGGGAGACGCTACAGCATTAAACGCGTGTGCAAAGTGTTGCAGATACCCCGTTCCACGGTGCACAGCCAGCTTCGTCGTTCATCCGTAACCGATCTTCGGCAACCCCGGAAGCGAGGCCCGGTCGGAGCGGGTACCGATGAGGAATTGGTCTCCCTCATTCAGCAGGAGATCGACGCGTCACCCTTCCACGGCGAAGGATACCGCAAGATCTGGGCCAGGCTTCGCTTTCACGGTATGCGGACGTCAAAGGATCGGGTCCGCCGGTTGATGCGTGAAAACGGGCTCCAGGCGCGTCCAGGACGGCGTCGCGAACGACGAGCCCACGATGGCACGATTACGACCGAGAAGCCCGATCAGATGTGGGGCACCGACCTGACTGTGACGCCCACGGTCGACGAGGGCAGAGCCTCCGTGTTTATCGCGATCGACCACTGCACGTGCGAGTGTGTGGGCATTCACGCCTCCAAGACGGCCAACCGCTTTGAGGCTCTCGAGCCGATCCGACAGGGCATCCGTGAACACTTCGGGGGCTTCGAAGAAAACATCGCCGAAGGACTGGAGCTCCGACACGATCACGGGTCACAATACGTCTCTGACGACTTCCAGAACGAGATCGCATTCCTCGGCGTCCAAACATCGCCGAGTTTCGTGCGTGAGCCAGAAGGCAACGGATGCGCCGAGCGGTTCATCCGTACCCTCAAAGAAAACCTCCTGTGGGTTAGACACTTCAGTACCATCGAAGACCTGCGCCTCGCACTCCTTGAGTTTCGGGACAGATACAACCACAGGTGGATCATCGAACGTCACGGCTACAAGACGCCCGAACAGGCTAGAAACGCACTCACGGCAACTCGAAAGGCCGCCTGAATACACTCACCCGAGTGTCCAGACAACCGCGGGCTTTACAGTGGTCCTTCAAATAAGACCGAAAGGTGTGCAGAAATAAGTTGGCGCATTTGCAGGCCCTTATGCATCAGGTTTTCCATGTGTATTCGACGTGAATCCAGCGTTTGACAAAGTGATGTCAGGGATCGCCCTAATCAGGCCACCCCTGATCGGCCTAATCAGGCCACTTGGAAGTGGCGTTTTGGGTCTCGGACACGGTTTTGTATTTAGCTCTTTTTCACCCCCTTTCCAACTGGGTTTTTGGATTTCTGGCATGGGTCTTGGTGCTCGGTAACTTTCGCCGTCGAGGACGACTCGATAAGCAGGGTGTCGAAGTCGGTCGAGGGTGGCCGCTCCCAGGCGTCTGTTCGGGAAGGCGTGGCCCCCTTCTTCGAAGTCGAGGTTGCTTGTGACGACGCGTTGACCGATGCGCTGTCCCATTCCGAATGGTGGATGCGAGCGGCTGCCGCTGACATTCTCGGCGACATCGGGGCTCCGGCAACGCCTTCGATCTCCGCGCTGACCGAAGCGATGCGTGATGACAGCGAGTGGGTACGTCGTAATGCGACCGAAGCGCTGGGCACGTTGAGAGCTAAATCAGCGGTTCCCGCGCTCGCCAGGGCGTTGTCAGATGAAAGTGACCGAGTCCGACATAACGCCGCTTTAACCCTCATCAAGATCGGCGCCCCGGCTGTCGTCGCCCGCACCGGGCTCACCCAAGCGCTCGACGATGAGAATCGTTATGTCCGAGCCCTTTCCTGCCTTGCTCTGGACATGACCCCTGGTTAGCCCAGATCTCGATTGTTCTTCACGCTTGTGTGGATCGATCAGAAACCGAGGCGCTCCTTAAGACCGTTGAATCAGCCCGTCTCGCCACGGATTAGCGGACCAGGTAAAGGCGGCCACGAGCAACGCGGCTGTTTCACATATAGACCGCGGGTCATCACCCCGGTCGTCACCGACCCGGATCGTACTGGAGCCTGTCCCGAGCGCAATCGAGGGAGCGTGGGCCACAAGCCCCCGCGGCGCGTGAGCGGGACTTTTTTGCTTCTCTTTTGGTCACAAAAGAGAAGAACGGATAGTAACGCAGAAAGGGTTTGAGTATCGATATCCACTCTTCTGGTTGGAGACTCATTTCTCAAATGACCTGGTCCAGCGCCTTCATATACCCGATTGTCCAGCTTAACCCCGCCGCACGGTCTCCTGCGATCGTTGGGTAGTGTTCGGGATAGATCTGTCCTTTGTAGTCAATCTCCTTCAACGCTCTGAACGTCTCCACCATATCCACTTCACCCGTCCCAAACGCGACCTCCAGGTAGCCTAACCCTTCCAGCCGTTCACGCACTTCCTGATCGACCGGACCACCCACCTGCGTCACGATGTCTCTGATGTGAACCATGAACGTCCGGTCGCCGAATGCCCGCACGGCGGTGCCCAGATCGTCCCCCGCCAACTCCGACTTGCCCTGGCAGAAAATCACCCCATTCGCCGGGCTGTCGACCTCCTTGAACAGACGCTCCATCGTCTCCAGGTTCCACAGGATTCGGTCAGGCCTGTGAAAGTGATGGGTTGAAACCTTGACGCCTTGTTCCTCCGCCACATCCGTCAGCTCTCGATAGTACTCCACGAGCCCTGCCCACAGACACTCCCGCTCCGCCTGGCCTTCGGGCACGATTTCATTGCTCGAGTACAGATGGAGAAAGGGATGCCCGCTTTTCCCATCGCCTTCACGATACCCGTCATCACCGCCATCTCCTCGCCCCGTACTTCCGGATCCTTCAGTGCGGCGAGACTCGTACGCGGCGGCCTCAGCGAGGATAGCATCACGCCGCCTGCCCGATAGGTCTCCGCCACGCCAGCCAGGTCATCCGCATCCGGCACCTCACCGCCGTCCTTCGCCAGCTCCGAGGCCGAGTGAATGATGAAGTGGACATCGGAATCTGTGCAGAACGCGATGTTCTTCTCGTGGGCTGTCCCGAATGGTGCGAAAATGCCAATGTCGAGCATGGCCATCCTCCTTGGGCTACTTCTGCTTCGATTGGGTCAATATATCTTCGCGGCTTCGCGCCTTGGTGTCTTCGTGATACTCCTCCCTGGTGTTCAAGACATCTATGTTGCCATGAACACGCCCCTTTGCCGATGCGACCACCACAACCGGGTCACCCCGCTAGCCTGGCGACCGCCTCGACATGCGCCGGCGAAAGACCACAACACCCCCCGATTCCGTTGATCTCTTCAGCAATCCACTGCTTACCGTAGTCAGCGAGCCTATCGGGCGTGAGCGAGTCGTCAAAACGCCAGTTGGGCATCTCGAACGTACCCGAATCCGGGTACGCATAGACCGGTCCCTCGAAGTTCTCACGAATAGCCTTGATCGCATCCGAAACAAGCGGGCTGCCGGTGTGCATCACGCCGATCGCGGCGATCCCCGGCCGGTTAGCTGCATCCGTCAACTCGGAAAAGGGAATGTCCTGGCTCTGCGAAAAAGAGAGTAGCGATCCGTCGCCTGCGCTGCGGGCAGAAAGACCCACCCACACAGGGAGTCCCGTTTCCACGGCCGCCGTCAAGGCCAGTTCGATCCTGTGTGGCAGATACATCATCTCCAACAGGATCAGATCGACACCCTCCTGCGCCATGATCGAGACCATCTCACCGAACGTATCGGTTAGCTCCTGGATCGACGCCGACGGCGTTCCGCCGTAGCCCTCCGTCCAGTGGGACAGTGAACCCGCCACGGCCACACCCTCGACACCCGCTCGGTCGCGGGCTCGCTGAACCGTCTCGATAGCGGCACGATTCACATCGTAAACGCGGTCCCAGTATCCCGCCGCCTCCAGCATCGGCCGTGACGACGAAAACGTATTCGCCGTGACGATGCGAGCACCTGCCTCGATGTAATCGACGTGAATCTGTTCGAGCACATCCGACTGTTCGAGATTCGCCGTCGCGCTCCAGGACTGCTTGTCCATCGTCACGCCACGCCGTTCCAGCTCGGTACCGATGCCGGCGTCAATCACGATCAACTCGTTCGATGCGATGCGTTTTTCTATGGCTTCGTAGGACATAGTCAAACCCAGTGTTCAGGAGTTCAGGAGTTCAGTGTTCAGGATAAATCACTCACAGTTCTGGTCATTACATCAAGCGATACGATTGTCATCCCGGCATTCTGTTGAGCCGGGATCCATTTTCGCACCGTCACAGTCTGGCTATAGTGGTGCAGAGTCAAAATGGGCCCCGGCTAAAAAGCGTACCGGGGTGACAATGTTCCTTTCCTATGCTCTATCTTCAATATTCAATGTCAAATTTCTTCAAAAGGAAACATCGGCTTACGTCGATAGACATAGTCGAACGTCCGCATATCCGCGGCAGTCGCACCCGTCGTGTTGACACGCGTATCAGTTTCGTGCAAACGGGCTCGTAGGCCGCCACGGGTGCGTGAACGCCCTTCGCCACGAGGATCTGAAAATCGGCGGGATCCAACCCGATGCTCGTCAACAACACCGAGACTCACCGGCACGGTCCGTCTCGACGTCAGACTAATCGTCAAGCCGGTATCCGTCACGACCACAGCCGTAGGCCCCATATCGAAATGTGTGTAACCTCCGTGACGGACCTCCGTCTCTTCGAACTTGCCGTCGTGCAGACTCTTGACGGTCACCGACGCCTCCAAAGGCTCGCCGTGGCGGTCATCCGTCTTCCCGCCCATCGTAAGCGTGACCTTCGCACCTACACCGGCCTCTCGCGCCCGATCCTGCGACTCCCGATCGAACAGACAGACGTGGAGCCGTCGTGTCCCCTCGTCGATGGATCTCGTGGGCAATCAGCGTACTGTCCGCGGCTGACCCACCTCCAACGTTGTCGCCCATATCGAGCAGACAGACCGGCCCATCCTGCGTCACCGCCTGCTCGACGGCCTCAACCACCGTCGTGTACTCGCCCACGAAAGCTTCTCGATTCGCAAGCATATGCGCCGCCAGCTCATCCGCCAGTCGCTGAGCCAGATCGGATCGTCATCCGTCACCACGATTGCGGATGATCCCATCTCCTCAACATCCGCATACGGAAACCCGAGCACGATGCTGTTGGACAGAACGCCTGACTCGCTTAGCTGTTCATCCGCGAATTCATAGAGCGGTAAACACGGCCACTCCGATGTCAGTTGCCGCTTGATGTTGATCCCAAAGGCAAGGAAAGACGCTCCTTGAACCGGTTTGATCTCCCCACGCAGGGTCCGGACGATCAGATCGACCCCTTCGTAACCTCGCTCCTTTTGGTCAAGATGCGGATTCGACCGATAGGCAATCGTGGCATCGCACGCGTCGACCATTCGCGCCGACAGATTGGCGTGGGGATCGATCACACAGACGATCGGGACATCAGCTCCGACCTCATCTCGCAACTTCGCAAGCCAGAATCCGTCCAGGTCTTGGTACGCCTCGCCTTCGCCCGCATTCGCCCCGTGCGGAGAAACCAGGAAACCGTCGAGGGGTCCCGCCTGCGCCAACGCGACGAACATCATCTCGATCAACGTCTCACACGTCTCTTTCGTAATCGTGCCGGATGGCGGAGTCGCCGCGTAAAAAATCGGCACGGCTTCGGCGTCAGCTTTTTCCAACCCATCCAGGAACGCGGACATCTGGTGATGCCCACCCTCGAACGCTCCACGCACCGTTTCCCCGACGAGTAGACTGTCACGTCGAAACGAGTCGATCGTCGTCGGCGTCACCGCGAAGGTGTTCGATTCGTGCATCAGTGATAGGATTCCGATTCTCATATCACTCACCGGAAGTCTGATTCTTGTTCAGCTGCAGGACCATCATCGACCTGGCCAATCGCGACTTACCAAAACGTCCCTGCGCACAGCACAGGGACGAGGATTCCGTGTTTTCAATAAGAAAGCGACCGTGGGTCGGAAGGATCTAAGGTTTCTGTACTGCCTCAATACTCGATTCTCGATACTCAATCCTCGATTTTGGCTTCCTCCACCGCCTTCCCAATCGCCTCCACCAAGCCATCGATGTGTTTTTCTTCTGTCGGCAGGCAGATCGCATTCATCGCCATGCCCTGCGATAAATAGTACCCTTGCGTGATCAAAGACAGGAACACCGCCTTCGCCGTGTCCTTGTCAGATCGGGCCATATCGCGATACGTGCGCACCCGCTCCACCCCGAAGTGTATGCTGAACACGGACCCGGTCACGACGACGTGCGCGGTCATGCCGATCTTTTCGAACAGCGCATCCAGGCCTTTCTTGAGCCTGATGCCAAGACCGTTCATATGCACGTGTGCCTCGTCCGTCAATTGCTCCATCGTCGCGAGGCCAGCTGCCATCGCCACCGCGTGCGAGCTGTGCGTACCGCTCTGGAAAACCGTAGCGCCACCCTTCGTATTGTCCAACTGATCCATCACGTCTGCCCGCCCGCCAAAGGCCCCGACCGGAAACCCCCCACCGACGATCTTCCCGTAACACGACAGATCCGGCTCAATCTCCATATAGCTCTGCAACCCGCCTCGGGCCTGCCGGAATCCGACGATCTCGTCGAAGATCATCAGCATCCCCAGTTCCCTCGTTATCTCCCACACGCGCCGGACGAATTCGTGTCGTTGCGGAATGATCCCCGCTTTTGGATCCATGATGACGCACGCCAGCTCGTCCCGGTAGCGCGACAGCAGCCGCTCGACGTTCTCATCGTCGTCGTAGGGCAGAACGACAACGTCTTCGTGTGCGCGCGGGGCCATTCCGCCGGCCGTCGGCACGGCGTTCGGCTCATCGGCTTCGCCCACGTCGTCGAGCGACGGCGAAGTGCTGACCTCCACTGCGTCGTGGCTCCCGTGATAGCCACCCTCGAACTTGGCAATTTTCGGTTTCCCCGTGAACTGACGCGCCAGCCTGATCGCGTGCAGCGTCGCCTCCGTCCCCGAGTTGACGAATCGCACCCGGTCGAGAGATTTGACACGATCGCACATATGCTGCGCCATCTTCGTCTCGACCCCAGTGGGTCCGCCCAACGCGATCCCCTCGCTCAACTGCCCCCGCACTGCGACCACAACTGCAGGATGGTTGTGTCCGAGAACCTGTGCTGTATGGTGATTGCAGAAATCGATGTAGGTCCGACCATCCACGTCGTCCAGCTCACAACCGGACCCACGTCGCCACGTGATCGGATAGGGCGGATAGAAATACGCACCCTTCGACGCGCCCGCGTTGACCTCACGTCCCTCCTCGAACAGCTTCAGCGACTTTGGTGTCAGTTCCCTATATCGTGCTTCGATTGCCTTGATCCCCATATCCTCACCTCGGCCAGTGCAGGGACCTACTTTGGTCACTTGTACGGGTCAATGGTCACCGGTCAATTCAGTTTTAGTATCCGCTTCGCATTCTGCCCCAGCACCATCCGTTTCGCATCATCGTCGATATCCGCCGTAATGATCTTACCCAGCTGGGACCGCGGATCCATCAATGGGATATCCGACCCGAACAGCACGCGATCCGCGCCCGCCTCCTCCACGAGGCGCTCGATCACCCCCGGCTCCCTGAACGTCGAACACGTCTCCAGATACACATTAGGATTCGCTTGGGCCGCTTCGATCGACTGCGTGCGATACGGCTCCGAATTCCCCGAATGACCGATCACGAATTGCACGTTCGGGAATCGCCCGGCGATCACGCCCACCTGCACCGGCTGACACGTCGCTTCCTGACCTGTATGCGTGATCAATGCCAGGCCTCGTTCATCCGCGAACCCGTAGATCGGGTCCCAGACAGAATCCGTCAACGGCCATCGCGAATACGGTGGATAGATCTTGATGGCCGGGAACCCCAGTTTATCGATCGATCGTTCGAGCTCAGGAACCATCCGTTCCGGCATCAGCGGCGAGACATACGCGAAACCGATGAACCGGTCCGGGTTCTTGGCCACGAAGGCCGCTGTCTCGTCGTTGCCCGTCGTCCCGTCAGGATGGAAGATGTTGAACAGACAACTCCGATCGATCCCCACCGCATCCATCGCGTGAAGGAACTGCGCAGAGTCGTCGTCCATCTCGTAGATGTCCCAACGTCCGGTGTGCCCGTGAAAATCGATGATTTCTTGGCCGTCAATCATTCTTTTTCGCCGTCAGAGGCGGCGCCTACCCCGCATCCTTCATCTCAGTGGCTGCCTGGTTTTAGCATCTTCTCCAGACGACGTCCATTCATTGCCCTAGTATCTTTTCCAAGTTCCCCGCACAAATCGCCGCCAAATCCTTCTCGTCAATGGACAAGTGATTCAGCATATACAGCATCGGGCCCATCGCATACCGCGGGAAGTAGGATCCGTAGATCAGACGTTCGGCTCCGATCTCTTCGACGAGCCGTCCATCCCCCTCAGGTTCTCGTAACGGCTCAATTCGAGGACAGCGTGCGGCGGCGCTCGCAGCATCGGGCGGAGCACCAGACTGTGCGTGTAATGTGCGCCGACGAGGACGAGTCGAAGATTCGGATAATGTCGGAGAGTTTCGACGATCTCGGTCGATGGAGTGTCCGCCAGAGACATCCAGAGTGGAATCCTTTCGTCAACCAGCCAGGACAGGGCGTCCCCGTAAACCCACTGGACGAACGACAACCGTGACACCTCGGTGCTATGGAATCGAACGCTGGAAACGAGACCGTCAGCGTGCAGACCCGCAATGTGGCTGAGCGAATCGGCATCGGGCCCGATCACCTGCTGGGGGACGAGCCCGTTGTTCCCTTCCGTCCACCGCGCCAGCGATTCGTTTCCCCGAATCGCACTGACGAGCTCCCCTTCGCAGGCATACACGACCGCTCGGTCGACCCCGTGTCGGTTCATCTCCGCCAGAAGCTGCTCGGGCCCTTCGTACGGGTAGGCCCGGTCCTTCCGGTGGCCGACCCCGATATTCGCGTCGAAAACGGCACGCGGGATTTGAAGCTCAGACCTGACATAGGCCACAAGATCGCCTTCAAACAGGCGAACGTCCAATAAAAGCTGCGCCAGGCTTCCAAATAACTGAGGCGCTTCTCAAAGAGAAACGCCCCAGCAGATCATCCTATCCTTCGTGTCTTCGCGCAGGAGCCTGCACTGAGCGGAGTGTGTGAGCTATCCTCCTCCAAACACAGTCGCAAATTGGAGAAAGTCCGCAAAATCGACCCGACCGCTCTCGTCCAGATCGAACAGCGCCTCCGTAGATCCGAATGCAGGCGCGAACAGCAGAAAATCCGCGAAATCGACACCACCGTTCGCGTCGAAATCACCAATCAGCGGGACATCAATAGCGGCGAGCAGCGACGCGATCGTCTCGCTCGCGCGTTCGATCTGGGGCTGACTCCTGGGGCTCTGGAACTGAAGAATCCCCTCGGGGTCCACGACCCAGAGCCATCCACCGCACCCTTTGCAAGCACACCCAGCGCCTCAGACGCTCTCATCAACAGCGGAAAACTGACCTGCGTCACCTCCTGGTAGAGCCTCAGCTGCGTCGCACTCCCGTTCCACACGTCCAGACCCAGCACCTGAACTTTTTGGGGGTTGTTGGCGTTCCAGATCTGTGTCTCTACGGACGGACCCGTCCCGAAGCAGAGGTGTCAGTCGTAGCCCATCAGGTAGAGAACAAGAACCTTGCCCCGGAACTCCGAAGGCGTATAGATCTCTCCATCCAGAGCCCGGAGGGCAAACTCAGGCACCGGCTCTCCGACATCAGCCATTAGCGGGTTCGCCGACAGGAAAACGAGGAACCAACCGTTTAAGAAACGCCGGTCAAGTCCCATAGTCAGTTGAAACTCATCGGGCCCCGTAGTTTGGTCAGGCTCTCTTTTGAGCATTCTGTTCGTTGTCGAGATTCAGATCTTTGTTCAGTGCTTGCCTGAGTAGGGGAAGATGTTTGTATCCGCTCACGCGTCGCAGGCGAGGTTCGATGTCGAGGAGTGCGGCAGCCACCCATCTGTGTCTCTGGGGAGAGTTGTTCCAGCGTCTGACCTTCCGAGTGAGCTCGCCGGTCCTGCTGTTGAGGGCTTCGATGCAGTTGGTGGTTCGGAAGCTTCGTTTCAGGAATGGGAGCATACCCAGCCGGTGGAGGGTCAGGGTTTCCTCCAGGCCTTCCTCGAGGCTCGTTACGGCAGACTGATTCATCAGCTTCAGTTCGGGTTTAAGTGATTCGAGTGCGGCCTTTGCCTCCTCGTAGGTGTCGCAGTCATAGGCTTTCTGGAGCTTCCGTCGAACTCTTGGACGTTCCCTCTCCGGGAGATAGCTGACGACATTCTCGCGCTTGTGCCACTGACAGCGATGAACGCGCACATACCCTTTGAGGGCTTTGGTGACAGCACTGCGGAGCCCCTTTGAGCCGTCAAGCACAACGAGAAGGCCCTGGTCGTAGCACAGGCCTCTCCGGATGAGGTCTTGGATCAGCTGGCGGCAGATCCGTTCGTTCTCCG
Organism: Candidatus Latescibacterota bacterium; assembly: GCA_965198115.1. GTDB lineage: Bacteria > Latescibacterota > UBA2968 > UBA2968 > UBA2968 > UBA6620. The sequence continues at coordinate 7,693,152 of OZ240241.1, forward strand.
TCGCCGATTCGACGAAGCCCAGGGGGATCTTCTGGCCGTCCATCGTGACCCCCAGAGCGATCACGATCTCTTCGTCGGCAAAGCTCTTTCCGTCAATGAACAGGGTCACGAAGCCGTAGTCGTCGAGGGGACGCTCCTGGAACTGCTTCAGCTTCTTCGCGGTGGCTTTGATGAACCGCCGCGAGACGGAGGACGCTGAGATACCAAACGCTTCTGGAACCGATTCGGCACAGGCCTTGTAGTTGCGGCACGAGATCCCCTTGAGAACACGAAGCAACAGCCCCTCGTCCGTCTTCTTGGGCGTCTGTAGAGCCCGGTATGCAGCCAGGGAAACCTCTGCGTCGGCCTCGACGTCGCGCACCCGGGGAACGTCTAACGGGAGCTTCTGGTCCATCAGATACACGGATCCCTTCTGGCTTCCCCACCGACGATGCGCCTGCTCCGAACCTTTGCGCGCATACCGAACGCCTGCGAGCTGCTCGACCTCCTGCTGGAGGAGGTCTGCCACTGCCTCCAGACCCAACGGGATCAACGCCTGGATCACCGACAAACGCGTCTCCAAATCGATGACATCGCCCTCAACCTTGACTTCACCATCGCCTACAAATAGCTTCTCCATCTGGGCTCCTTTCTTACGGGTATACGCTCCTACACGTCTACCCAACGTAAGTTTGGAGCCCTCTAAGTTTCAACTACGATAGGCACAACACCGCATTAGGCTTGGTTTGCGAGACTCCGACTATAGAAACGAAAATGAGATCCTTGTGCAGAGAAGGCAGATACTCTATGAGTGCTTCGATCTCGCTAGAAATTACTTGATTGTGAGCGAGAGCTACATTTTGGGCGTTACTGACTTATGTCCCCGAGCAACAAGAACGCAGGGAATGGGCGCAGACATGTTCAATCTCATGAATCTAAAGTCAATTCCTGGCACAGACCTTCGGCCGGTTATAGATCAGCTGTCCTAGCAGCGTCGCGTCGGCGGTGCCGGCCACTTGGTTGCGGAGCAGCTGTCACAGGCATGCTGCTCCTCCTCCCCGGAGTCTGCCCCTCACACTCCAGACGAGCACAAAGGGAAAGACGCCCCCTCATCGGTTTGACAGCCTTCCCACAGGCCGTCTCGTATACAGGGCGAGACCAAACCTGGACGTCCGAATAGGAAGGGCTAGCGTGGCATCGAAGGTCCGGCGTATACTCGTCGCTCTGTGGTTCTGGAAGAAATCCATCCGCTCAACTTTAGCGTAGCGCGCGATGACCAGTACAATCGAGGAGGGCCTGTGACGATGCGCGTATGCCTCGTAGTGTCCCTCCTCGCTATCTCGATTGGTTGTGCTGATGACACGGCTCCGGCCGAGCCGGTGGGGGCACAAAGCGAGGTGTCAAACCTTGGGGGTGCCCGCATCCGCCTAGGTATGACCCGCGATGAGGTGCTCGAAGCCCTAGGGGAGTTTGAGTTTACTCTAGACGAGTCGGGCACGGTACGGGGATACAGCCCCCTAACACCCGACACCGATGACGTGGGATCCATATATTTCAGTAACGACGGGCTTGTCAATCGGATCAACAGGAATTGGCGGCGATCCGAGACCCAGGAAAGCATAGTGCTAGCCGAGGCCCTGCTAGGTGCCTTGACGCCCATGCTGCACGCGGGAGGTGCCTGCCATAGCTGCAGAATTCACATTACTGAAGAAGCCGGCCCCCCGTTGCGGCTAGCGAATGGCGCCGGTGCCGGTACTCGTACTCGGGTAGCAAGGGGATAGGAAGGCCTTTGTGGGAAGCGAGCACGGCCCGGAGGGCATCAAGGAGCTGACCGCGTGGCTGGAAACGGACGACGCCAAGGGCCGCGCGTCCCGGTGCAAGGCCCGTATTTACCGTCCGATATGGTATCGAACGGGTGTGTCCAGAGATTTGTGTAACTGGTGACACGATTACTTTAACGGGACACGATCTTCGAACATGATGGCGAACCGGTTGATGGCCCCATTCCAATCGTTCAGTGGCCGGGTCCATCGTTTGGAGATGTTTCGGATCGCCAGATACAGGAGTTTGATGGCGGCCTGATCATTCGGGAACGCGCCTCTGTTCTTCGTGACTTTCCGGAGCGATGCGTTCATTGACTCGATGGCGTTCGTCGTGTAGATCACCTTCCGGATCTCTGGTGGGTAGGCGAAGAACGGGGTGATGTGCTCCCAGTGTTCACGCCAGGACCGACCGATCATCGAGTAGGTGTTGTCCCACTTCACAGAGAACTTCTCCAGTTGGTTCTCGGCCTTACGAAGTGTGGCGGACTGGTAGATCGCTTTGAGGTCTCGGGCGACTTCTTTGCGGTTCTTCCAGGAGACGTAGTTCAAGCTGTTCCGCACCATATGGACGATGCACAGTTGAACATCTGTCCTCGGGAAGACGGCTTCAATCGCTTCAGGGAAGCCGTTGAGCCCATCGACACAGGCCAGGAAGATATCGTTGACGCCACGGTTCTGGAGCTCGGTCAGGACCGACATCCCGGTGTTCCCTCCTACGATTTCAGGTTCGACGATAGTCTCAAGTGTAAAGCTGGTTAGTATGGATTCCCAAGAACATCCACTTCCGAAGTAGGTTTCGGGCGGTCAAGTCCCATAGTCAGTTGAAACTCATCGGGCTCCGTGGTATTCATGCTCTCTGCCGAGCATCTTGATTGTCGCCGAGATTCAGGTTGTTTTTCAGTGCTTGCCTGAGCAGCGGGAGGTGTTTGTATCCGCTCACGCGTCGCAGGCGTGGTTCGATGTCGAGGAGTGCGGCCGCGACCCATCTGTGTCGCTGAGGAGAGTTGTTCCAGCGGTTGACCTTCCGTATCAGGTTGCCGGTCATGCTGTTGAGCGCCTCGATGCAATTGGTGGTTCGGAAGCTTCGCTTCAAGAACGGGAGCATCCCCAGCCGGTGGAGGGTCAGGGTTTCCTCCAGTCCTTCCTCGAGGCTTGCCACGGCAGACTGATTCATCAGCTTGAGTTCGGGTTTGAGTGATTCGAGTGCGGCCTTTGCCTCCTCGTAGGTGTCGCAGTCATAGGCTTTCTGAAGTTTCCGTCGAACTCTTGGACGTTCTGCCTCCGGGAGGTAGCTGACGACGTTCTCGCGCTTGTGCCACTGACAGCGATGCACGCACACATCCCCTTTGAGGGCTTTGGTGACGGCACTGCGGAGTCCCTTTGAGCCGTCCAGCACAACGAGAAGGCCCTGGTTGTAGCACAGGCCTCTCCGGATGAGATCCTGGATCAGCTGACGGCAGATCCGTTCGTTCTCCGTCGCCGATTCGACGAAGCCCAGGGGGATCTTCTGGCCGTCCGTCGTGACGCCCAGAGCGATCACGATCTCTTCGTCGGCAAAGCTCTTTCCGTCGATGAACAGGGCGACCAAGTCGTAGTCGTCGAGCGGTCGTTCCTGGAACTGCTTCAGCTTCTTTGCGGTGGCTTTGATGAACCGTCGCGCACACGGGGAACGGCCACCGGCAGCTTCTGGTCCATCAGATACACGGACCCTTTCTGGCTTCCCCATCGACGATGCGACTGCTCTGAACCCTTACGCGCATACCGAACGCCTGCGAGCTGCTCCACCTCTGCTGGAGCACGTCGGCAACGGCCTCCAGACCCAGCGGAATCAGCGCCCGGATCACCGATAAACGCGTCTCCAAATCCATAACGTCTGACCCAACCTTGACTTCGCCATCCCCTGCAAATAGCTTCTCCATCGTGGGCTCCTTTCTTACGGGTACACGCTCTCACACGTCTACCCACAACGTAAGTTTGGAGAGCTCAGGTCAATAGGTGTGTAAAAGAAATCAGGCGGCCATCTTCCCGGTTTCGACCTGCGGTCCGGTTGAGTGTTTCTGATCGTAGACTTGTTGTAGCAAGTGTGGCGCGGTGAGTTTCCTGAATCGGCTCTCTGCGACCTTGAGCGTACGCCAGATGAGAGCCGTGGCGTTCCTGACTTTCTTGAATCGCCTGGCGGCGTTTGTGCGAAGCCGAACGGAAGCAAAGGGGCTCTCGACGACGTTCGTGGTTCTCAGGTGTTTCCAGTGTTCCTTCGGGAAGTCGTAGAACGTGACCATCCGATCCCAGTCTCTTTCGAGCGTCTCCACGGCGGCAGGGAACTGTGAGCGATACCGTGCGGCAAAGCGTTTCCGGAGCTTCTCGGCCTCCTTTTTCGTGCCGGCATAGGGGATCTGGACGAGCAGTGCGCGGGCTTCAGCCTGTGCACGCTTGGCGACCTTGTCGAGCACGTTGAGGATCTTGTGGTTCCAGCACCGTTGTTGCCGGCTCTCTGGCCAGACCTGATCAACGGCCGCCCAGATGCCCATATTCCCGTCCGCGGCGATCAGGACAGGATGTTCGAGCCCGCGATCCCGGAGATCCCGGAGCACCGTGAGCCAGGATTCTGTAGACTCTCGATAACCGGGTTCTATCGCCAGGATCTCCTTGCTGCCGTCGCTCATCGCGCCGATCACGACCAGCAGACACGCCTTCTCGCGCTCGAGCCCGGCTTTGACGTAGATGCCATCAGCCCAGGCGTAGACCAGTTCGCGATTATCCAGACGCCTTTCTTTCCAGTCCTGGAAGTCGACCTCCCACTTCCCTCGAAGACGAGCGATCGAGGTCGGCGAAAGCGGCGCGCCATCACCGAGCAGCGCACGCAAAGACAACTCGAAGTCGCCCTGGGAGAGACCGTGGAGATAAAGGTCGGGAAGCAGATCTCCAATGGCCCTGGTTCTCCGGGCGAACAGGGGGAGGATGCGGCTTTCAAACCGCTCTTCCAGACCACGAACCCGGGGACGCCGGACCTTGATCGTTCCGCAGCTCGTCGAGAGACGCCGGGGCTTGCCGTAGCCGTTCCTGTAGCCCCTGGAGCTATCGACCTCGGCTCGGCGCTCATACCACGACCGGCCCAAGAACGCGGTCGCCTCCTCCTCCAGAATGGACTGGAACCGGCCCTGGATCTCTTCACGGATCCAATCGTCAACCGTCTCCCACGTCGGCATGGACTTCAATGGGGCTCTATGCGTATGTTCCTTCACGGCGATCCTCCTTCCCAACCGGGCCTCTCACCCGGTTTTGTGTGAATCAACTATCTCACGGGAAGGGTAGGGTCGCCCTTTCTCTTTTTCCACACCTTTTGATTATAGCTCAGTTTGGAGCCCTTTAAGTTTCAACTAGGATAGGGACCTCACCCAAACACTTGTACAAGGGGACTACCTTTTTTATGCATAATTCAGGCTAGGAGCCTGTCGGGTTACACCCGGAAGCTCGTTGAGATTAAGTCCAGCTGAGTCTGTCAGCGACCGGTTACCTTCGTTTTTTCCTTGAGCCGAGTTCCTCTTCGGGATCAGGTAGCCAATGAGAGTCGATAGAGTTTCAGAAGGTTGTGTGTGAGACAGATCAGGTTCCATTCTCTGATGACTTTGTGGATTCGGCGGAATGAGAATCGGGTGAAGTTCCGAACGGATTTGATCTGTCCAAACACGGGTTCGATGATCTGTTTTCTTTTCCAGTAGGTGCAGCGACCTTTCTGTGTGAGAAGCTTTCTCGCCATTTTGTCTTTCGTCGTTGCGCCCTTGGGGATCCGTCCCCTGGGGCAGGTCGCGATGGGCGTTCCATGTTTCTGTTTTGTCGTCGCCACATAGAGGTCGACGCCATCTGATTGAACCTGATCGACCTGACTTTGGTTGAAGTATCCGGTGTCGGCAGTGAGGTGCTTGGGTGTCGTGCCGCCCATATTCGCTCTGATCTGGTTGACCATAGGTGTCATCTGGTTCTTGTCATCAGCTTCTTGGGTGACGTCGGCAGCAACGACAATCTGGGCCTTGTCATCCACAGCAGCTTGGCAGTTGTAGGCTTGAAGGAATTGGCCCCCTGAGACCATGATCCGTGAGTCGGGATCGGTGAAGTTCAGTTGTTCCTTTCAGTCGGGCTCTTTCGATGGAGGCTTGGGCTTACGTCCACGACCGCCGCGGCGCTCCCGGGCCTTTACCTTCTCTTCATACGCTGCCTGCTTCTCAGGAAACTCAGCCTCCGCTTCGGCTTCGATCTCGGCTATTGCGTCGCGGATTACTTTGAGTCGAGTCTCCCGGTGCTGCAACTCCTCGGGCAACTCGTCGCCGCGGTTGTCCTTTCCGTAGAGTTCGTCTTCGGCCGCGTCAGTGGCTTCGGCCTCGGTCAAGAGTCTGCGCACTTCGGCCTCGATCTCGGCTTCTTTCTTCTTCATCCGGCCGTAGCTCATCGCTTTGTGTTTTGAGGCATTTGCTTTGACTTTCGTGCCATCCAACGCCACGTGTCCCAGCTTCACCAGACCTGCCTTCACGCAGGGACACAGCACTTGCCTGAACAGACCTGAGAGGGCATCCAGATGCCGTTGACGAAAGGTCGATATCGTGTCGTGATCAGGATGCTGATCCAGGCTGAGCACACGGAAAGCAACGGAGTCATAGGTCGCACGCTCAATCTTGCGGGAACTCCTGATGCCTTCGCAGTAACCATACAGCAGTAGGCTCACCATCATCCGGGGATCATACGGTGGCTGGCCACCTTGAGACCCATCGTAGGTCTCGTAGATCGCGGACAAATCAAGTTGTCCGACGATATCCAGAATGAAGTAGGTCGGATGACCCTTGGGAAGCCAACTCCGGAGATCCGGAGGCAGCAACATCAACTGAGCCGGATTGTAGACACGAAACCGAGTAGAAGTGCTCAACGGAAACCTCCAATTCAGAGTCGGAACCTTGGTCGCACTTCTACAATACGAAATCTTCCTCCGGCTGGGTACTCCGACAGGCTCCTAGGAACTAATGAAGAAGCTTTCGCTCAAATACGTTGGTGCTAAGACGGTCCGCGCTCTATTGGAGCGCTACGCTTGTCCGATTCCGTTTCATATTGTTCGCATGCGGTTCCTCGGCAATATTGCGACGCCCAAGTTCGACGCATCGCCTATCGAAACCATTAAGAGCTTTTGGGGCGGTGAGCTGCCCGAGTTCGATAATAGGGCAGCCGTCAATGAATTGTTCGAGGCCCTGATGAGCCTGTGGAACGAATTGGCAAGACACCAATCGGTCACCAAACCAGTCCAATTGGTGAGGATGGCCATCAAGCCGGACCCGGGCAATCTTATCCGCTTGTGCCAAACGCGCACTGAAGAATTGGAAGGCTTCATCGACGGCCTGTTCGGCGACGAAGAAGTCATCAACCTACCCAAACGGGCCAACGAAGCTCTGAGTCATCTCGCCGATATCAACGCAATGCTGCACGGCACTCTCGACCTCATGGCAAGAGAACTGGCACCATCGGCGTCGCAAGAGGACATGATGAGTACCTTCAAGAATGTGGTGGAACTCTCACGCATCGTGGAGAAAGAACTTCACGCGGTGGTACTTTCCGGCAAGCGAGCACGCCAACAGGCCATCTCGACCATCGCAGTGGACAAGCCGACAATCCATTGATCTGATCCGTACCGTTCTGCCTTCGCTATGGCTGCCAATTACAGTTCTCGTTCTCTCATAGAGGCTTCTTGATTTGGAAAGAGAGGGGTCACCTCACGAAACGGGGAAAATCGTACGCCAAGGAGAATCGCCGCCTCTGGAGGTGTGGGGTTGAAGTATACCTCAACTGGACATAAGCAAGATAATGCGCGCGGGGAAAGGGCCGTTGTTAGCCACGAGCGGACATCCTGATGGCTTCCATCCTATCGGAGGAATTCCTGGCCGAAGTGCGGGGGATGCCCCAGCGCAACCTAGCCGTCGAACTGTTGCAGAAGCTTCTGAAGGGCGAGATTGCCGTCCGCCGCCGGAAGAATGTCGTTCAGGCAAGGTCCTTCGCCGAGATGCTGGAGCAGACCCTCCGCCGCATCAGAACCGTGCCGTCGAGGCTGCGCAGGTGATCGAGGAGTTGATCCAACTGGCCCGGGAACTGCGGGAAGCTACCGCTCGCGGTGAGAAGCTCGGGCTATCGGAAAACGAGTTGGGCCTTCTACGACGCCCTGGAGACCAACGACAGCGCTGACTGCGGTAACCAATGATTCTGCCAAAAGTCTGTCTCGGGGTGGTGGACCTCATCCTCGTCCTGGTGGTTCTTGACGCCACCCGCGATCCAACCCGTCAGATTTCCTCCCAGCTCTACACAGCCGCCGTTCGCTACGGCTACCAACCCCTCTCGTCTCGCCTTCTCAGAGGCAACGTGCAGTGTCGTTATGTTCCCTCCTGCTCCCACTACTCGATCGAAGCTGTGAGGCCGGGGCTGTCGTACCGCCTTGATAGCGCATACTTCCGGTTGGCTTGGCCTGAACCCCTCCCCAAGCCATAGCCAAGGTAATGGAGGCCCGAAGAATGACCGCGAAGCTCGAACTTCGAATACCGCCATCATCATCGCGCCACCTGCTCAAGGCCCTACGTCTTGCGCGGACCTTCGAAGATTTCAGAGAACCCAGGGGACGGTCCGACTCCTACACGATCCGCGTGGGGCAGGACGAACTACGCATCCGGTACAAAGCCGTCGAGCGACTCTACCGCATGACCCGCGGCTGGAGGGGCACAGAGCTACGGGTAGCAGGTAAACCGGCAGACCTGAAGGCGATGAACGCTATCGTGAGCGTCTTCCGGTGTGCGGAACATCGGGACCTCACGGCTATTCCAGATGCCTACTGCCAGCCAGGCGAAGAAGGCTGGGGATGCAAGCACCTGGACCAGATTCGCGCTGACCTGCCTGTGGTCGTGTGGCAGCTGGACCAGACAAACTACGCCTTCTGGTTCCAGTTTGGAGAGTTCACTCAGGACGGCAAGACGTGGAAAGTTGACAAGCCCGCCCTTCGCAAGGCGTTGATGCGGGAGGCATCTGCCAAGCATCTCACGATGTGTCCGTTCTTCAGCCGGGACCGGATCAAGCAGCGGGTGGCCGCTCTGCCTGCAAATCTGGAACTGGGGGAAGGATCAGCCTGGGCCCCCCGATGCAAGACCGACATGACCGGAGCGGGGCAACGGCAGCCGTTCGGTATTCAGCCTCGGGAGCTGGACCGGGACGATCCTCTGTCCTTATCTGTATCCGTTGATCCAGAGCCCGACGGAACACCGAAACAGGAGCGGCAGATCCCCGTTGTCTCCTTCCAGGACATTGGTGGGATGGACGAGGTCGTGACTAAGGTCCGAGAAGTCGTCGAGCTGCCCATTCGGCATCCTGAGCTGATGAAGCACCTGGGGATCACACCGCACAAGGGTGTCATCCTCTACGGGCCGCCTGGTTGCGGAAAGACGTTGTTGGCCAAGGCCATCGCCAACGAGGTGAACGCCCATTTTGCCTCGGTGAAGGGACCCGAACTCTACAGCAAGTGGGTGGGAGAGTCCGAAGAACGGCTTCGCGCGCTCTTTGACCACGCGCGTGAGTTCGCTCCCTCCATCGTCTTCTTCGACGAAATCGACGCCATTGCCTCCCGGCGCTCGGGGAACGATGCTAATCGGCATAGCGCCGCCTTCCTCAACCAGCTCCTGACCCTGATGGATGGTGTGGAGACCTATACGAACGTGTTCATCCTCGGAGCTACAAATCGGCTGGAGCTATTGGATGAAGCCATCCTGCGTCCCGGGCGGTTCGACTACGCGCTGGAGGTGAAGAGACCCTCCCCGGAGGGCTGCCGTAAAATTCTGGGGATCCACACGCACCGTATGCCACTCGGCGCTGGCGTGGACTTAGGGTTTGCCACGAAATAAGTGCTGCACTTTTCAAGGTAATGATCTTACGCTCGGAGTGTGGACGTCGAAACTCTCCGAACGAAGTATGAAGCCTTGGCTCCGGTGCTGACGGAACGCACGCGTCGTCTGTGGGCCGCCACGGAAGCCGAAGCGTTGGGTCACGGTGGGATCGCGATTGTGGCTCTGGCGACAGGAATGTCCAGAGAGCGGATCTTTCGTGGCATTCAGGAGTTGAGGTCGGACGAACCTTTGGACCCGGCTCGCATCCGGCGTCCAGGCGGCGGTCGTAAGCGGAAGGCCGACACGGACCCGACGCTGTGGCAGGACCTGAATGATCTGGTCGAGCCAACGACTGCGGGGTCGCCTGACGACAATCCTCTGAGATGGACATCGAAGAGCACTCGCAAACTGGCCGCCGAGTTGCAAGCGATGGGGCATTCGGTGAGCCCCAGGATCGTTGCCAATCTCCTGCACGAACACGATTACACGCTGCAGGCGAATCGGAAGACAAGGGAGGGATCTGCACACCCGGATCGGGACGCTCAGTTCGTTTACCTCGATGATCGGATTAGCCAGCAGCAGCAGCAGGGCCTTCCCGTTATCTCGGTGGACACCAAGAAGAAAGAGTTGATCGGCGACTTCAAGAATCCTGGCCGAGAATGGCGACCCAAGGGAGACCCGGAGCGTGTGAAGGTACACGATTTCATAGTGCCTGCTCAGGGCAAGGCGATCCCTTATGGAGTGTATGATCTGAGCCGTGATGAAGGCTGGGTAAGTGTCGGTATCGATCACGACACGGCCAGCTTCGCCGTGAATGCGATCCGAAGTTGGTGGAAGAACATGGGACGGCCCGCCTACGGCACTTCGACGCATCTGCTAATCACGGCGGACGCAGGCGGCAGCAACGGCGCCAAGACGCGGCTGTGGAAGTGGGAGCTGCAGCGCTTTGCGAATCGCACTGGCCTGACGATCACCGTATGCCACTACCCTCCTGGCACTAGTAAGTGGAACAAGATCGAACATCGCCTGTTCTCCTTCATCGCTATGAACTGGGCGAGGCAAGCCCCTGGTCAGCCTGGCTGCAACCGTGAATCTCATTGCCGGAACGACCACTCAAGCCGGTCTCCGAGTACGCTCCGAGATCGACAAGCGACCCTACCCTAACGGGGTCAAGGTGACCGATGAACAGATGACCCAAATCGATCTCACTCCGCACGATTTCCACGGCGACTGGAACTACACGATCCGGCCAATGGCTCAACATTGAGATCGACCGTTTATTTATTCGCGAACCCTTAGATGCGATCGCAGCGGAGTTGGAAGGCCGCACTGGAGCTGAAATCGCCTATGTCGCACGGGAGGCCGCCTACAATTGCCTGCGGCGGCGTGTCCAAATCGAAGACCTGGTAGGGGAAGGAGGTCCAGAGGTCGACTTCTCGGACTTCGAGGTCTCTGAACAGGATTTCATGACGGCGGTTCAAGGCGCTTCCACTGGACGGTCGGGAACTCGGGCATCGGAGCAGAACGGAAAGCCGGGCGTTCCGATAAGCACCGATCCAAAACCACTACCCAAAACACCCAAAAAGACGCTTGGAAAGGAGGATTGAAAACCCTAAATACACACCCGTCCGAGACCCTGAAATCGCCGCACCTAAGTGGCTCCATTAGGCCGATCATGACTGGCCTCATTAGGGCGATCATTGACATTCGGCGGATTCACCCACATTGTTCTGAGAGCGATGATGGACTACAGCCGTCCGGCCTACTTCTGCGCTACCCGATTTCCTGATAGGGTCGCTCAACTCAGAATTCTGTCGTGGCTCCCCCGCCACATCTGGTTGGGCCCTCACGTCACGAGCCACGAGGTGCTGGAAGAGCTTGGACTACGTGCCCAAGTTCTTCCGCGAACTCTCCGTGGCGCAGACCGATGGCAGTCTCACCCGCCTGCTCAGAAAACTGGCACGAGCCGATCTCCTCGTCATCGACGACTGGGGCCTCTCACCCCTCCCGATCAGTATCGACTGTTCCTCGAGATCCTTGATGACCGCTAGGGCACCGGTGCCACCCTCATCACCAGTCAATACCCGGTCAACACCTGGCACGAACTTGCCGGCGATCCCACCGTGGGCGACGCCATCCTCGACCGACTATAAGTGAGGTGAAGGGGCGACACCCGACCGCGAAAAAGTCTAGGCCAACTGGGTCAAGGAGAAAAGGATGCCTCGTGAGCGTAGGCTGGCCGTAGCACTGTTCGTTTTGATGACTGCATCCTCGGCATCGGCCTGGTGGGGGGGCGGCCACGACATTCTATCGCAGGCGGCCGTCACAGCCCTACCGGACGAAATGCCCGCCTTCTTTCGGGCGGGCGCCAGGGGCGTCGCCCACGCGTCCTACGATCCGGACATTTCGAAGAACCGCGACGCCCCGATCGTATCGGCAGCCGAACACGGTGAGCATTTCCTCGATCTGGAACTGCTGGACGGAAGAGCACTTCCCACCGATCGCTTCACTTTCATCGCGCTCTGCCACGAGTTGGGCCAGAAGCCTGAGGAGGTAGGATTTCTACCCTATGCCCTGGCCGAATGGACCGAGCGTCTTGCGGTTGCCTTCGCCGAGCATCGGAAGTGGCCGGAGAATCCCTACATCCAGAGCAAGTGCCTGCTCTACGCGGGCTTCGTCGCACACTATGCGCAGGATCTTTGTCAGCCGCTGCATCTGACGATTCACTTCAACGGTCGTATCGGACCTGATGGCGAGAAGGTGCACCGAGGCATTCACGAGAAAGTGGACGCCCTTCCGGAGTTTTTCGAGATGTCGCCGGCCGATCTGGCGAAGGGAATCGAGGTCACAGCTGCCGATTCGCTGATGCCGTCGATCCTGGCTCAGTTCAAGACCGGGTTTGGGCTCGTCGAAGATACCTACGTGCTCGGAGAGCTACTCCCTCGCTACAGCCAGAAGGGCTGGGAGCCGAACGAAGCCGTTTCCAAGTTCGCGAAGGAGCGTGCGACGGAGTCTGTGCGATTTACGGCATCCTTGTTTTTGACTGCGTGGCGCCGGTCGGCTGACATCGGGCTTCACGGATGGCTCGACCGCTCGGTGGACACGAAGTAGATGTACGCGCGTGAAACGGATGTTGCACTGGCATCAGTGAGGGAGGCAGCCGGTCTTTGCGAGCGCGTTCGAGAGGAGCTCACGGCCGGCTTTGCGATCGAAAAGCCCGACAACAGCCCCGTGACGGTGGCCGACTTCGGGTCGCAGGCTCTGATCTGCCGACGGCTGGCAGAGGCGTTCCCCGAGGATTCGATCGTCGCAGAGGAAAGTGCTGCGGATCTGGAGAAGCCGGAATACGGTGGGTTGATGTCGGCCGTGCGATCGCACGTGATGGCGTGTGGGTATGGTGCGAGCGATGAAGTCGTTCGCGGATGGATCGATCGAGGAACCGGCGACGTGGCGGACCGATACTGGACGATCGATCCGATCGACGGAACCAAAGGGTTTCTACAACGCGACCAGTATGCGGTTGCGCTGGCGTTGGTCGTCGGTAGTCAGGTCGTGGTCGCGGCTCTTGCGTGCCCCGCACTCAAGACGAGGAATCGAACGGGTGCGATGTTTCTCGCAGTCAGGAATGAAGGCGCCTGGCCGATTTCTCCAGATGACAGACGCCAACGCATCGAGGTCACGGTCGAGCCGTCGCCGGCGTCTTGGCGATTCGTCGAGAGCGTCGAGTCCTCGCACGGGAACCCCGATCTTCAGTCGGCGGTCGCCAGGGCAGCGGCGATCGAGGCGCCGTCGCTTCGGATGGATAGTCAGGCTAAATACGCGGCCGTCGCGCGAGGTGACGCGGTTCTGTATCTGCGACTGCCCCCGAGCGACGGACCCTACACCGAGAAGATCTGGGATCACGCGGCCGGATCGCTGATCGTGGAGGAGGCGGGGGGACGTGTTACGGATATGTATGGCGATCCCCTCGATTTTCGGGCCGGTTCACGGATGCGGCAGAATCAGGGTGTGATCGTGAGCAACGGGCAAATTCACGACCGGGTGATCGAGGCCCTGGCGAAGCTGGCCGGAACGGCGATCTGAGGCCGCGGTCGTGATTCGGGACTTCTCGTCGGTCGTGGATCGGATTCGGGCGCTGGATGGACTTCAATCGCGTGTGCTGGACGAAGTGGCAGGGTATCCGGTCATCGCTGTCGAGACTTTGTCAGATGAAGGCCAGCCGGCAGTTTTTATCAACGGGGGCACACACGGTGATGAGCCGGCCGGTGTCGAGGCTGCGCTGACGTTTCTGGAAGACGCGATTGTTCGATGGGGTCGGCACTTTCGTTTGACCGTCGTTCCGTGTCTCTGTCCCTTCGCCTGGGTCGCCGATCAGCGTCTGAACGCCCAGGATGTGGACATTAACTGGGCGTTTCTGCGCGACGACGTGCCAGAAATCGCCTGCGTCAAGAAGGTGGTTTCCAATCAGCGTTTCCGATGCGTCCTGGATCTTCACGAGGATTGGGAAAGCCCGGGCTATTACCTTTATGAGCAGTACAGGTTGAAGTCGATCGGTCGCTCGATCACCGATCGTGTTCGAACGGTCTGCCCGGTCGATTCCCGGACTTGCATCGAAGGAGAGGATGCTGTCGCGGGCGTGATTCATCCCAATATGGACGTTCCCAAGCGACGCGATGGAAGTGGTATCCCGATCTCCCTGTTCAGGAACGAACACACCGAGACCATGATCACCTCGGAGTCACCCAGTCGTCTGGCGCTCGACATCCGTGTGCGTGCTCATCTGATGGCCCTGGAAGCCGCTTTGGAGCAGCACCTCGATGAGGCGCATCGGATCGATGCGTAGGGATTTCGAACGTGCTCGGGAACGCCCGGCGTACACGATCAAGGCGGATGCTGCGGTCGAACCGGAGCTGACACGCGAGGATTGGCAGGATCTTCGGCGTGGGGCCGAGCTTTTCAACGGTGCGCCGATCGATGGACTCATCAAAGAAAACCAAACAGATCTCGACCTGACCCCCTTTGAGGTTACGGCGCAGGATTTCCAAAAGGCCCTTGAGACCATGGGCGGTTCCGGCTCCAGGACCCTCTCCCAGATGCGACCCTAAAATGGACAGGGCAGCACAGATAAATAGGGCTCTATCCGGGTTTCTCAACGGTGAAACTATAGAATGACAAGGTCATAGATCGTTCCCTACGCTTGGTTGTGTGTGTAGGACAATCAAAGCGAAGGGGGTGCGACCTATGACCGGGAGCAGATTACTATCGAAACTGCTGAGATTCAAGGGGTTCCGTGTTGTCAGCTGGTGGTTTGAGGGGAGAAGCTGTTTCGTCATCGCCGTAAAGCCCCATAAGAATGGTTGTTGTTGTCCGGAGTGCGGCCGTCGAGGTAAAATCGTCCGCACAATGCCCCATCCGCGTCGGTGGCGTGACATTCCGGTGTGCGGGTGGAGGGTCAGATACACGGATCCCTTCTGGCTTCCCCACCGACGATGCGCCTGCTCCGAACCTTTGCGCGCATACCGAACGCCTGCGAGCTGCTCGACCTCCTGCTGGAGGAGGTCTGCCACTGCCTCCAGACCCAACGGGATCAACGCCTGGATCACCGACAAACGCGTCTCCAAATCGATGACATCGCCCTCAACCTTGACTTCACCATCGCCTGCAAATAGCTTCTCCATCTGGGCTCCTTTCTTACGGGTATACGCTCCTACACGTCTACCCAACGTAAGTTTGGAGCCCTCTAAGTGCATGGTTTCATAAACATTATTACGTATGTTCTGAACATTATTTGTAGCTTATGTTCTCCTTCAAAAGGAGGAGAACAATGCCAAGACGTTCGCCTTATGTGGTGCTACTGTCTGAGAAGGAACGGGTCGACCTCGAGCGAATGGCTGGACAATATACGTTACCGTATTATCAAGTGATCCGATCGAAAATCGTGCTTCTCGCCGCCGAGGGATTATCCAACAAGATTATCGCCCAACGGTTGGATGTCCCGCGTCCGATCGTAAGCAAATGGCGTAAGCGCTTTTTCGAAGAGCGTCTTTCGGGACTCGAAGATAGATCTCGTCCCGGGCGCCCGCCCGGTTTTCCCCCCTCAGGTGGTCGTTCAGATCAAGGCGCTGGCGTGTGAACTACCGAGCGAGAGCGGGATACCGCTCTCGCGGTTCAGCTGTTCCGAGATTGCCGCCGAGGCAGTGCAAAGGGGCTTCGTTGCCAAGATCAGCGGCGCCACTGTCTGGCGCTGGTTGAACGAGGACGCGATTCGTCCTTGGTATCATCGCTCCTGGATTTTCCCACGGGACCCGGACTTCCAAACCAAAGCAGGTAGAGTCCTTGATCTGTATCACCGCCAATGGCAAGGAAAGCCTTTAGGGCCGAGGGAATATGTACTTTCTGCCGACGAAAAGACCAGTATTCAAGCACGAGCTCGCAAGCACGTTACCCTACCGCCAGCCTCGAACAGAGCGGCACGCGTTGAAACACGAATACGAGCGGAAAGGAGCCCTGGCCTATCTGGCTGCTCTCGACGTGCACAATGGTCGAATCTTCGGTCTCTGTGAGTCTTCTTCGGGTATCGAGCCCTTCAACCGGCTCCTGAGCCTGATCATGAGCCGGAAACCCTATTGCTCGGCAAAGAAAGTCTACCTCATCGTGGATAATGGCTCCTCGCACCGAGGGCAAACATGCATCGACCGTATCCAGGGGAAGTGGCCAAACATCCACCCCGTTCACCTTCCGATCCACGCAAGCTGGCTCAATCAGATCGAGATCTACTTCTCGATCCTCAAACGCAAGGCTCTGACACCTATCGAATTTGCATCGCTCGAAGAGCTTGAGGCAAGAATCCTCGGTTTTCAGGAACGCTACGGACGTATCGCCACACCCTTCAAATGGAAGTTCACACGAACAGATCTCGCGGAGATGATCGACAAACTCAGGTTCTACGATACGCCCTTGGCAAAGTCTGCTTAGAATACGTCACCGTATTTGAGAACAGGAGTACTTAGTCGCGTGTCGAGTTGGTCCATGACGCGGTGAAGCTCGCCCATGACATCGCGGTTGAAATCCTCGGGCAGGCTCCGACCTTCGACGAGTTGATCGATTAGGTCAGACTTGGTTTCCAGCACGGTACGGACGAATTCCTCGACCGTACCGGTTCCTACCATATAGGTGACATTGACCGCTTGTGTCTGGCCGATACGATAAGCTCGATCCTCGGCCTGCCAATGATTGGAAGGTTGCCAGTCGAGGTCGTTGAACACGACCTGGCGTGCAGCGGTGAGGTTCAGGCCGATGCCGCCCGCGACGATATTGGCGGCGAGGACGCGAACGTTGTCGTCATCCTGAAAGCGGTCGGCGATGCCCTGCCTTTGAGCGGTCGGTGTGTTGCCCGAGATGGAAACGGCCAGATCGCCGAATTTCTTCTGGATGATTTTTGGCTCTATCCGGGTTTCTCAACGGTGAAACTATAGAATGACAAGGTCATAGATCGTTCCCTACGCTTGGTTGTGTGTGTAGGACAATCAAAGCGAAGGGGGTGCGACCTATGACCGGGAGCAGATTACTATCGAAACTGCTGAGATTCAAGGGGTTCCGTGTTGTCAGCTGGTGGTTTGAGGGGAGAAGCTGTTTCGTCATCGCCGTAAAGCCACATAAGAATGGTTGTGTTGTTGTCCGGAGTGCGGCCGTCGAGGTAAAATCGTCCGCACAATGCCCCATCCGCGTCGGTGGCGTGACATTCCGGTGTGCGGGTGGAGGGTCTGGCTTCTCTACCATCCTCGGGAGATTCGGTGTCCTACCCACGGTCGTGTGGTCGAGGAGATTCCGTGGGCGGAGCGGTTCTCTCGGGTGACGTATCGCTTCGAGTATGCCATGCTGCGCTACTGCCAGACCATGACGCAGAAGGCGGCGTCCGAGTTGCTGCGCATCTCTGCCTCGACGCTGTCGGATCTCCTTCACCGATCCATCACGCGGCTTCGTGAAGGTCATCGTATCCGAGGGCTCAAAACCATCGGGATCGACGAGATCTCCTACGCCAAGCGTCACAGGTACGCCACGCTCGTTTACGATCTGGACCGCTCCTGCGTGGTGTGGGTTGGCCGCGGCAGGGCGCGTAAAACGATCGATCGGTTCTTCACAGAGGCTCTCAGTCCCTACCAGAGATCCAAGATCGAGTGGGCCTGCTGCGACATGAGCGAAGCTTGAAGCTTACATCGGAGCCATCCAGGAACACTGTCCGAATGCCAAGCTGGTCCTCGATCGCTTTCACATCGTCAAGGCTCTCAATGCCGCCGTTGACGAGGTCCGTAAGGACCAGTGGCGTAAAGCTGCCCCGGATGAGCGCAAAGCCATGAAGGGCCTCCGATGGCTCCTCTACCGGCACTCAGCGACACGCTCCAGAGGGGATACTCGGACACTCAAAGCACTGGAGAAGGCGAACTACCGAATCTATAGAGCCTGGAGACTCAAGGACGAGTTCGAGCAGTTCTGGGAATACAAAGCGCCCTGGGCTGCCGAACGCTTCCTGAAATGCTGGACGACGTCCGCACTCAGAAGTCGACTTGAACCCCTGCGAAAGTTCGTCAGGACCCTGCGACAGCACTTCTTCGGCGTCCTCGCATTCGTGAACACGCGTCTTACCAACGCCATCGCCGAAGGCCTCAACCGAATCGTCCAAATCGTCAAGAACCGAGCCAGCGGATTCCGCACACTCGACGCATTCAACGATATGATCTTCCTTACCGTCGGAGACATAAACATCCCTGAGCAGATTCCGAAGAGGTTCCGCACACTCTAACCGCGCCCCCATGCCAGGAACCACGGCACCTTCACCCACTTCATCTCGTTGAGAGATCCGGATATAGCCTGATTTTTACGGGCTGCACGAAGCAGGAGAAGACGAGGACTTTTTCGCCCTGCTCGACGACGTCTTCGATGAAGGGAATCGTGCTGCGAACTTTGCTCGTCGCTAGTGCCCTTCGGGCCGAACTAAGCCTGCCGAGGATCCGGCCCTGACGCGACCGGCGTTCCTCGGTTTCCTCTTCTTCGCGATCTGCGCCGTCACCCCGTCTTGCGCCAAGCGCTTCCATCACGGCCTCGCTCATCCGCTTTGCGACGTTGCTTTTGACTTCGACATCGATCCAGCTACGAATCTTCGGAGGCAAGTCCAGAACCTTGTTCTTCGTCCGTCGCAGCATGATGCCGTGGAGTTGAACGGTCAGTTCTTCGATGTTGCTGGCACCGGTTGCCTGCCAGCCGTACTCCGTTCGGACACCCTCGCAATACCGACGTGCAAAGCTGACAAAGCTGCGCCCGAGTGAATGGTTTGCGAGTTGGAGCAGCGGAAAGAGATCGCGAGGGCGATTCGTGAGCGGGGTTCCCGTGAGCATATGCACGGGCAGATCATCCGAAACGTGTTCCATCAGCTGACGGGCATACCGGTGCCGCTGACTGCGATGGTTCTTCAGGTAGTGCGCTTCATCGAAGACGACACCCCGCCAGGAGTGGGCCATCAGAACGGCGAGATGTTTTTTGAGGATGTCGTAGTTGATGATGACCCAACCACGATAGCCGATTGGGGGAGGGGGTGGGGGACCGACGATGACCGTCTCTGCTTCCCGCCGAACAATGAAGATTTCGCGTTCCCAGTTGCGTTTGACCGTTGCAGGGCAGACGACGAGGTAGGGGCCCGTCTCCGACGCGTGATGCATCGCCAGGATCGATTGGCGTGTCTTGCCCAACCCCATGTCGTCGGCGAGGATCGCCCGGTGTCGTGCGAGGAGAAACGCGATCCCCTCGATCTGGTGGGGATACAAACCAGCGGATAGGTCTTCAGCTTCGCGGATGTGGGGAGAATCTGACATTGGGAGACTGCTGATCGACCAGTGCACTTTCTGACCCCGAAGGGGCACACATCTTAGACCTGGGCCCGAAATCGCTCGATGACACCATCTGATCTGTCGTCGGACGTCGAGAGCAGAAACCGGGCCCCTCGGATCTCCGTTGCAACACATTGAAAGGTCGTCGGCGCTGAGGGCGCCGCAATTCTTAGCCCAGGTCGCAGCCCTGGGCTTGCGATACAGGATGATGTCGTCTGATCCGCCGTCAGAACGCCACGGGCAGAAACCCAGCCCACGGATCTAGGTTGCAAATTAGGCACACGGCTCCGGAGTTTATCCCGAGCGAAGCCGAGGAGTGTAGTCCGTGGTTCCTATGTTTTCAGCCTTTCCATTGCCTCCCCATACGTCTTGATCTCGAGCTCGTTTCCGTCTGGGTCATTGAAATAGGTCGCGAGTCCATCTCCCTGGGCGCCTCGATTGACGGTCGGGCCACGAAGAATGAGATCGTCGTCCCGCAGACGATTCAGGACCTGCTCGTAATGATCACCTTCGAGATAAAAGGCCGTATGATCGGTGCCGAACGCCGTACCCTCTGGCACCGATTCGTTCTTCTCGCGACAGAAGAGAACGAGCAACGCCTCTCCGACTCGAAACACTGCCTGCGTCCCCTTCTCCGCCCGACTGACAAGCTCGAGCCCTATCGTGTCCGTGTAGAACACAGTAGCCCGATCGAGATTGGTTACCCGCAACGCAACGTGATCGAATGAAGCCATACCCAGCTCCCCTTTGTGGCTGACTCAGACTCAATCGATAGAGACTCACGGGACCTTCAATCCCATTTCCACTGCTGCCCGAGCGGCGTCAGCACGAGCTCGTCGATGCAGACGCCCGATGGTTGGTCGAGGATGTACCGCACGGCGTCGGCGACTTCCTTTCGACTGAGGCGGTCGCGTCGATTCTCGACCCAGAGCTTGTCTCTGGATGGCTGTGGGATTTCCGCGTTGGCGGTGAGTCCGAGTGTCAGGAGGGTGACGTGTGACGCGGCCTCCCATCGGAGGCTTTCGCACATGCCGCGGGTGGCCGATTCGACGGCGGTATAAATCACAGGCGGACGCTGACGAATGTAAGCCTGGAGGCCGTTGATATGGATGACCCGACTTTGATTGCGTGACTCGAGATGCGGCACGATGGCGCGTGTCATCTGGAGTGCGCCCTGGACGTCGGTTCGGATGAAGCGCTCGAGTTCGTTGGGTGGGATTTCACTGAGAAGACCGTCGACCCAGTAGCCGGCCGCATGGACCAGGGCGTCGAGGTGACCGAAAGCGGATACGCCGGCCTCGACGGCGGACACACAGTCTTCCCATATGCCGACGTCACCGGCGGATACGATGGCAGGACCGTCACATCGTTCCGCGAGTGCCTCGAGACGGTCCTTGCGCCGGGCCTGCAGAACGACGTGATGGCCGGTCGACGCGAGGGATTCAGCGATGTGTTCGCCGATGCCAGAGCTCGCACCGGTGACGAGAACGTTCATACGCACGAGTCCGTCTGTTACACACCGCG
Source organism: Candidatus Latescibacterota bacterium (assembly GCA_965198115.1). GTDB lineage: Bacteria > Latescibacterota > UBA2968 > UBA2968 > UBA2968 > UBA6620. Next base: position 7,714,254 of record OZ240241.1, read on the forward strand.
TGCATTGCGGATGGCCAGGTCCCGCTCGTTAAGATGCGGGACGACGTCGGCCAGGAATTGGGATAGCAGCTGGTCGGGTGTGAGATCGGAGGTGTCGATCTGGAGCTTGCGCTTGAACCAGCACTGACCGAATTCGCGCTGGAATTCAGCCTGGCATTCCTCGATGTCCGATTCCGGGACGACCGGATACTCGTGCGGGTCGTCCTTCATGCGCTGTTTGATGATCTCCGGGCTGGCCGTGAGAAGGCACATAATGCTGTCTTTGGGCATGCCCTCTTCCCACGCTCTGGGTGTTTCCGCAACTCGCCCGATTTCGGGGTAGTAGTAGCGAGGACCGTAGATGACTTCCTCGATGTGGAACCCGCCCAGGAGGATGTTTTCATACTTGTTGATGAGGCGAACGTGATAAGCCACCTGGAAGCGTTGAAACCGCTCTTTGAGGACACCGGGCAACCCGACCATGATTTTTTGATGCTCTTCCGATTTCAACATCTGTCGATCGGGAATCGAAAAGTGATCGTCCAGATGGTGGCGAACCCCCAACTTCTCACCCGCCCACACTTGAATCGCATCGATGAGAGTGGTTTTGCCGGTGTATTCCGTTCCGATCACGATGAGTCTCATGGTTCCTCCCTCTGTAACTGCTCGCGTGGGTAGATGCCCGCTCATCCTGAGTAGCGACATCATGAACGTGTTTCGTTCAATGCTGTAGTGTAGGAAACAGTCTCGCGTATCGAAGGACGAGCGGTCTGTGGGCAATGTCCACCGTTCGCCCTTCGATATGGGGATTACAGCGGTTCGTTAGCGTTAGCACCAATGAGATTCCTCGATACCCCTACTCAGGATGAACGGTGCCCAGCGAAGTAAGCCAAAACACTCATCCCTTTACTGATAAAACACCTCCGCATTATGGATCGGGGCGTAGCCAATCTCTTCTCGCGGAATCTCGATGTCGAAGATATTGTAGTTGTTGTCAGAGACGACGAAGTAGTGGGCGCCGCTTCGGAGCGTTCCGTTGACGTGTGACGTGTAGCAGGCGTGGACGAACCTCGCCGCGTCCTCCTGGTGCAGCCAGAGCGCGAAGTAGCCGTGTTCCTCGCGCATTTCGTTATCCTTGTTGACGCCGCCCCAGCGGGCGGCAACAGCCCCGTGGCCTCGATCGGCCAGTTTCTGACACCAGTCTTCGACGTGGGCTTTTTCACGGCCGTAATCGCTTGTAGGACAGGCGGGTATGGTTGCAAGGACGCGATCCGGAGGTTCATCATAGGCGGAGAAATTGCGATTCGCCCACTCCGCCCAGGTGCCTTCGTGCACGCTGTATGCGCCATCGCACGAGTGAACCGAACTGGCCGCCACGACCATGGGCACTGGGTCCCGTGCGAGTACGGTTTCAAACACGAGATCGGTCATCGCGTTCATCGCATCGTGCGGGTTCTTTCTCGCGAGGTAGACAACGAGATCGGCACCAACCATCTGCTCGGCGAACCGGCCGGGTTCTTCCGTGATGTCGAGATCGACGAAATTCCTCTGCGCGTCAGGCTGGGTCGCCCTGTCCTCCGCCTCCGGAAGGTCAAAACCTGTCGAACCGTCTCTGGCGCTTTCTGACGATCTGGGGCTCGAACTCACCATTGCGGTCCCGAGGCACTTCGATCGGGATCGCACCACGGTCGGTCTTCAGTGTCTTCGGAGTCTTGCCGTTGCGGGAGTTACCACTGTTCTTACCGTCAGAATCGTGCTTCTCGTAGCCCAGGTGGTCGGTTATCTCGCTTTCGAGCATCCGCTCCACCAGCCCGGCAGTCAGTTGCTTCAGCAGACCTTTCTCGCCCAGTAGGTCATCGGGACCGTCACAGTTCTTGATCAGCTCATCGAGGAGACGATCGACTTCAGCATTCCTGGCCATAGAACCTCCTGTTTCTTCACTATAGGATTCTATCACCAGTTACACGGTTAATCTTACACACTCGGACGCACGGAGCTATAATCAAAAGGTGTGGAAAAAGAGAAAGGGCGACCCTACCCTTCCCGTGAGATAGTTGATTCACACAAAACCGGGTGAGAGGCCCGGTTGGGAAGGAGGATCGCCGTGAAGGAACATACGCATAGAGCCCCATTGAAGTCCATGCCGACGTGGGAGACGGTTGACGATTGGATCCGTGAAGAGATCCAGGGCCGGTTCCAGTCCATTCTGGAGGAGGAGGCGACCGCGTTCTTGGGCCGGTCGTGGTATGAGCGCCGAGCCGAGGTCGATAGCTCCAGGGGCTACAGGAACGGCTACGGCAAGCCCCGGCGTCTCTCGACGAGCTGCGGAACGATCAAGGTCCGGCGTCCCCGGGTTCGTGGTCTGGAAGAGCGGTTTGAAAGCCGCATCCTCCCCCTGTTCGCCCGGAGAACCAGGGCCATTGGAGATCTGCTTCCCGACCTTTATCTCCACGGTCTCTCCCAGGGCGACTTCGAGTTGTCTTTGCGTGCGCTGCTCGGTGATGGCGCGCCGCTTTCGCCGACCTCGATCGCTCGTCTTCGAGGGAAGTGGGAGGTCGACTTCCAGGACTGGAAAGAAAGGCGTCTGGATAATCGCGAACTGGTCTACGCCTGGGCTGATGGCATCTACGTCAAAGCCGGGCTCGAGCGCGAGAAGGCGTGTCTGCTGGTCGTGATCGGCGCGATGAGCGACGGCAGCAAGGAGATCCTGGCGATAGAACCCGGTTATCGAGAGTCTACAGAATCCTGGCTCACGGTGCTCCGGGATCTCCGGGATCGCGGGCTCGAACATCCTGTCCTGATCGCCGCGGACGGGAATATGGGCATCTGGGCGGCCGTTGATCAGGTCTGGCCAGAGAGCCGGCAACAACGGTGCTGGAACCACAAGATCCTCAACGTGCTCGACAAGGTCGCCAAGCGTGCACAGGCTGAAGCCCGCGCACTGCTCGTCCAGATCCCCTATGCCGGCACGAAAAAGGAGGCCGAGAAGCTCCGGAAACGCTTTGCCGCACGGTATCGCTCACAGTTCCCTGCCGCCGTGGAGACGCTCGAAAGAGACTGGGATCGGATGGTCACGTTCTACGACTTCCCGAAGGAACACTGGAAACACCTGAGAACCACGAACGTCGTCGAGAGCCCCTTTGCTTCCGTTCGGCTTCGCACAAACGCCGCCAGGCGATTCAAGAAAGTCAGGAACGCCACGACTCTCATCTGGCGTACGCTCAAGGTCGCAGAGAGCCGATTCAGGAAACTCACCGCGCCACACTTGCTACAACAAGTCTACGATCAGAAACACTCAACCGGACCGCAGGTCGAAGCCGGGAAGATGGCCGCCTGATTTCTTTTACACACCTATTGACCTGAACTCGACGCACGGAAGGCTTCATCAAGGACCACAAAACATTCCTTCACTCCGATCGAACATCGTGCCACAAGTTTGAAGCCAACCAGTTCCGACTCTTTCTACACAGTGCTGCATACGCCTTGCTTCACGCACTCCGATCACAGGGACTCAAGGGCACCGCGTGGACCAAACCTCAGGTCAACACGATACAGAACCGTTTCCTCAAAATCGGCGCGAGAGTCATTGAAAGCGCACGAAGAATCCGATTCCATTTTCCAACATCGTATCCACTCAAAAACGTCTTGGTGTCAATCATCACCAGGCTCGAAACGAACACGCAGTAACAACGCCGATCTATACCGGGGACAGCTATGTACACGTCGCAAAACAACACCTGTTCCGGACGAAAATCGTGACTCTTGCGACTCGTAGAGACCGCTTACGGGACCTTGGACATCCGAAGAAGCCGAGAACAAATCCTGTGCGTGATCACATCACTCCAAAACAACCTAAACTCAAATTCATGCATGATTCAGGCTAACGTTTAAGTCCTATCACTGCACTGGGGGTGTCCCGCAACGGTACGGGCATGACGATCGTTCGCACCCACTAGGTAGATTGCCGAAGGGGAGTTTGTTGTTAAACCCGGAGGTTATCAGCCTCGGGTGCTTTCTTTTTCCAGCGACTCGTAGAAATCACGAAGCCTTTTAACCGATCAGATGTGTGCACAGGAAAAGTTTTCCCCTCATTTCACCACCATTCCTGAACGGAAGTGCCAGGTCGTTTGCCTTGCCGAGCGTATGGACCCTGGGTGATCGCCCTCGAGATCCGCCCTGGTATCGCGCGCGAAGCACGACAAGTAAATATGGGGGAAACCTGAGGCGACCATCCCCTTCCCAGGCCGTCTAGGACCCCTGCCGGTTGAACTCGTCACGCACAGTTTGCGCCAGTCTAGCGAGCACAGGGGCCGGCATCTGGTGAGAAAACGGCAGAAAGACCACCTCCTCGTGAAGGACTCGCGCGCCCACCGGCTCCAGTGCGTCCACGCTCTCGTCGTTCTCGACGACCTCGAACGCGCGGCCGCGCGTCGCATTGAATCCGCCCCTCCCGAGGCAGTCTACCAGTGCGCTCGGATCAGGCACCCGAACCGGGATCAGCCAATACGCGTGCGGGCGCGCGGAGGCCGTGGGCACGGGCACGTCACCCAGGTCGCTGACGAGTTTCGCCGCCGGACCCACGCGGCTGCGCAACGGCGAATCCCCCTGGCGCAGCCGTCTCTCCAGTAGCCGAAGCAGGGGTCCGGAGGGCCGCCGCCGGATCTGAGCGATGAGCTCCGGGCCCGAGAAGCCACGCGTCCATCGGTGGAGTAGAGCGTCGTGCCCAGGCCCTACCGCGGCAAGAGTCGCCACTAGGGGTCCAAAAACCGATGGGATTCCGGCGATGCTCAGCAAGCCATACTTGATGACCCTCCGCAGGTACTCACTCCGGGGTTGGACCGGGTAGCATGCAGCCACCTCTCTCATGCGCGTAAGGAGGCCGGGATCCCTGACCCGTGCCAGACCGCCACCGAATGCGGTGGCGGTCTTGATCGGACCGAAGGAGAACAACGTTAGATCGGAGGTCGCGTGTCCCGTCCACCCCGGCCCGGCGTACGCCTCGGCGCAATCTTCCACTAACTGCACGCCACGATCTCTCGCCATCGCCATGGCACCGGACACGTCCACCCTGGCTCCATACAGGTGGGTGAAAACGAGCACGCGCGTGCGCGGAGTCATGACCGCGGCCAGCGCATCGAGATCGGGTTCGGTGGAAAGCGGGTCGAGATCGACCGACGCGACCTCGAGGCCGTGCTCCCGCGCGATGCGCGGCATGTCCGCCACCGTCAAAGCGGTGAACAGGATGCGGTCCCCAGGCGCCCATCGGTTCACGGTGAGATACAGGTCGAAGAGGCTGCGCACGGACAGACCGACCATGCCCTGGCCCTGTGGCGACCACAGGGCCTCGACTCGTTCCGTCGCCCCTTCCCCAGTCGGTGAGGCACACGCCCCTATAGCGAACAACCAATCATCGAAGGAGAAGTCGAGACGCTTCGATGCCCACGCCTTCACGGTGCCCTTGTGATTAACGCAGTTCATTTTGTCCCGCAATCGCGGCCTCGACTATTTGTCATCGCTGTTGGCGAGGATCGCCGACTAAGTGTATGTGCAGAGTGTCAACTTGGTTTTCGGGAGCTATAATCAAAAGGTGTGGAAAAAGAGAAAGGGCGACCCTACCCTTCCCGTGAGATAGTTGATTCACACAAAACCGGGTGAGAGGCCTGGTTGGGAAGGAGGATCGCCGTGAAGGAACATACGCATAGAGCCCCATTGAAGTCCATGCCGACGTGGGAGACGGTTGACGATTGGATCCGTGAAGAGATCCAGGGCCGGTTCCAGTCCATTCTGGAGGAGGAGGCGACCGCGTTCTTGGGCCGGTCGTGGTATGAGCGCCGAGCCGAGGTCGATAGCTCCACGGGCTACAGGAACGGCTACGGCAAGCCCCGGCGTCTCTCGACGAGCTGCGGAACGATCAAGGTCCGGCGTCCCCGGGTTCGTGGTCTGGAAGAGCGGTTTGAAAGCCGCATCCTCCCCCTGTTCGCCCGGAGAACCAGGGCCATTGGAGATCTGCTTCCCGACCTTTATCTCCACGGTCTCTCCCAGGGCGACTTCGAGTTGTCTTTGCGTGCGCTGCTCGGTGATGGCGCGCCGCTTTCGCCGACCTCGATCGCTCGTCTTCGAGGGAAGTGGGAGGTCGACTTCCAGGACTGGAAAGAAAGGCGTCTGGATAATCGCGAACTGGTCTACGCCTGGGCTGATGGCATCTACGTCAAAGCCGGGCTCGAGCGCGAGAAGGCGTGTCTGCTGGTCGTGATCGGCGCGATGAGCGACGGCAGCAAGGAGATCCTGGCGATAGAACCCGGTTATCGAGAGTCTACAGAATCCTGGCTCACGGTGCTCCGGGATCTCCGGGATCGCGGGCTCGAACATCCTGTCCTGATCGCCGCGGACGGGAATATGGGCATCTGGGCGGCCGTTGATCAGGTCTGGCCAGAGAGCCGGCAACAACGGTGCTGGAACCACAAGATCCTCAACGTGCTCGACAAGGTCGCCAAGCGTGCACAGGCTGAAGCCCGCGCACTGCTCGTCCAGATCCCCTATGCCGGCACGAAAAAGGAGGCCGAGAAGCTCCGGAAACGCTTTGCCGCACGGTATCGCTCACAGTTCCCTGCCGCCGTGGAGACGCTCGAAAGAGACTGGGATCGGATGGTCACGTTCTACGACTTCCCGAAGGAACACTGGAAACACCTGAGAACCACGAACGTCGTCGAGAGCCCCTTTGCTTCCGTTCGGCTTCGCACAAACGCCGCCAGGCGATTCAAGAAAGTCAGGAACGCCACGACTCTCATCTGGCGTACGCTCAAGGTCGCAGAGAGCCGATTCAGGAAACTCACCGCGCCACACTTGCTACAACAAGTCTACGATCAGAAACACTCAACCGGACCGCAGGTCGAAGCCGGGAAGATGGCCGCCTGATTTCTTTTACACACCTATTGACCTGAACTCGTTTTCGGCCCACAAGATGCAGCATCACGCCTGTGTCTCTGAATTGCATCAGTTCGCAGGTTTCGGCTGCCACCTTCAACACGTTCTCGTAGGCTTCAGGATAGGTTTTCTCCAGATCCTGAATCGCCGGTTTTAGTCCTGAGGCGAAAATTTGCTGATCCTCTACCCACTCAGATGCCATAGGCCCCTAATTCGGAACGATTTCATCAAATCCGCCCCAGAGCACCGGCAGAAAAAGATCGTCCAAATTTAATCGAGTTTCTCATCCCCAAGGAAGGGAGAGCTACTCGGAGGGGTCAATCAAGAGGGTTTCAGTGATCAGAACATCAAAGCCACCGTCCCCCGCTTCTCGGGCAGCAGCAACAAGGTCGGCGCGTTGAACCGTACCGAACTCCGGGCCGATAAAGATCGCGGCGCGCTTTTCCATCTCGCTTTCCATGTAGCGGCCTTCGGCGCAAACCAGATCACCGGGCCACGGCTTGAGTGTGGTAAAGGCGATTCGTCCCTCCTTGTGAGATTGTTGAACGCCGGCGACCTCAAGGTTCTTGAGGATCATCTGTGGGAATGACTGATTGGCTTCGTAGTCTCCGGCACTTTTTTGGAGATCGCCGATCAACCCATCGTCCTCGTCGACTGCAAGCATGCGGTGAGGGCTCAGGTTTTCCACGGTGAACGGGCCAGCAACGCGAACAATCTTCTCGACATTATATACTTGACGGACCCATAGGATTGTAGTACTTTTCCCAGTGAACAAGCCATTACACCCTCACTTCTGCTTCTTCTCGCCCTTCTCTGGTGGCTCGTCCTTTCGATGGGCTGGCCCCGCATCCAGCGCCTTTTTCAGTGCCTCTTTCACCGTCAGCGGGTGTAGGGTGATGGGCTTATCGTAACCGTTCTTTCTATCACGCTTCTCCATAATAACCATGCCCGTATGAATATCCTTGACACTATGCCCCTAAGCGGCTATTCTCTTAATGATGCGGTAAGACCAATTTTCCCACAAATCGAAGGAGATGGACACGTGACAAGTAACCTTGAATTGTATATGCAAATCCGTAAAAACCTTCTTTATGAATTGGCTCAGGTTGATCGCAAGATCTCTGAACTTTCGGGCAAGAGTATCCCGGCACTTACTCGAACACGCCGCGTCAAGAAAAGCAGACGCAAAAACCCCAACTCCGTAAGCGCCCAAGTCAAGAAAGCGCTTTCCGACATAATAGAGCCCGAGGACGGTAGACATAAACCCCCGAAGGTTATCCAGTCGGAGTTGAAGGAGATTGGAATCATCGTTGACATGAGGTACCTCCGAAGTTTGCTGTCCATCGAGAAACGGCATCATGATCGGCTCGCGAATGATCACGAAGGATGGTTCAAGCCAGCTGAAAACGATACGGCCCCGGAGGGCGCGGAAACGCCGACCGAGGCCGTAAATTCCTGATGGCTGGGGGTGGCAGGTTGCGGGCGGAAGGCTGTGGACCCGGCGCCCGGGGATTCAAGTTCCTCCACCTCCACCAAAATACCCCCCACATGCGTAGCGTAAGCAAAGGAGGCTAACTAAAAGATACCGACAAAAGTCCCACAAATCCAGTGTTTATCAGCGGTTATGGATAACTACATGAAAAATCAATAGTTACAGGGGGTGAGGTCCGCCCGATCCCGCGATTCCACCAACACTTTTCCCGGGCAACTGGCCCAAAGGGGAGGTGAGATAGGCAATGACGACTACAACTCGTTGCCGTGGACCACCAGTGATGTAATCGTTTCTTCGGACCCTAATCCGTGCGGGATCGGCGGTGCCTCACCCCTCTACGCCGTAAGTGGCTTGTACGACAAGCGCTTTCCGCCCGACGCCTTGATCGCGTTCAGGGTTCGTGTAACATCCGTGACCGCACGATTATTCCACCTGAACGTGGCCTCATCACAATAACGCTGAAGGTGCTCTTTGCTGACGTGGTGCCACGATCCATAGACCGCACGTTTCAGCAGCGAGAAGAGGCTTTCGGCGGTGTTGATGTGAATGTTGCCGCGTGCATATTCGCGGGCGCTATGCTTCACAAAACCGTGGCTCTCAAACTCCCGATCCAGCCCACGATAGGACTGTAGCTCGTCCGTCATGATCGACGCTGACGGATCTACGTGTTCGCGGATGTTCTCTTTCAGGGTCACTGCCGTCACGTCAGGGACCACGCGCATACGGGCGTTACCGTCTCGCTCGACCAGAGCGGCAACGGGCGTCTTTTTCGTCTTAGGCTGGCGCTGACCCTTCTCACGCAACTCCGCTCTACGTTCGTGTGACACGCGCTCACGCGGCTTACCGCCCACGTACGCCTCATCCGCCTCGATGATGCCTTGCAGCTTGATGGTTCCATCCTCGGCCATTGCGTGCCTGATACGGTGACACATAAACCACGCGCTCTTGTAGGTGATCCCCAACTCTCTGTGAATCTGATGACTGGAAATGCCCTTCTTGGACGAGCACATCCGAGCGAAGGCGTATACCCAATCTTTAAGCGCTATGGGGCTGTTCTCAAAGATGGTGCCGACGCGGATCGTGAACTTCCGACGGCAGTCGCGGCACTTGCAACGCCCCTCAGCGCCGGCCTTGCCACCCATCTTGTAACCCTTTACAGACCCGCAATGCGGACAGATCGGACCGTCAGGCCAGCGTATGGATTCGATAAGGTGTCTGGCCTCATCTTCTGATAGGCGTGCGAGTTGTGCGGGATTCTCAATATTCATGGCGTCTCTCCGTTTGTATTGACACACCCTGAATATACCACATCAATGTGGGTCCGTCAAGTATATAATGTCGAATCTTCTTATGCTCGTAAGGTTTGTCATAGAGGTATTTAAACTCAGCCTTCACGGCGATCGAGGCGTCGATCTCCTTTTGTCGGGCGATCCGGGCCTCCCACCAATCGGCATGTAGCTTCTTTGCTCCGTCCGACCAATTGCTGTCGGTATCCCTGGGTATTTCCCACTCCATCTGAAGTTTGGAGCCAATTGAAGTTCGGATCAGGCCCCGCGCCGCGTAAAAAGCTGGCGAAACTTATGGTGTCCTCGTCTGCGGGAGTACCAGAGGATATAATCGAGCCTTGCTGGGAGCCGATCGGTTGAGCCAAGCCCAGTCGCACCCTTGGTAAACGCAATCAGTGATACAAAGTTGTCTTCGGCGTCTGAGATCCGTCGACTCTGTCCGAGACCGTTTATAGGACGTGAACATTCATCAATTTGTTTTACTCATCGCCATTTTTGAGTGAAGGCAGACGCCTCAGAAAACCCAGTGAGCACGACGCAGCCCTCGATGGTGAGTTCGACCGTCTTCAGGCTCTCGCTCAGCCTGGACTTCCTTCACGAGGGACGAAATTTTCGGCGAAGGCAACAGCGGCGGAAGGGGGAAGGCGGAATTCGAACCTTCCTGAAAGAATGGCTCACGCAAGAGTGCGTAAGCCATAGAAGGTGGGCGATACCGGCCTTGCCGAAGCTTCAGCGAAGGCGGGGATTCGAACCAAAAGAAATGGCCTGCGAATGAACGCAAGCCATTGATCATAATATGGTGGACGATACCGGATTCGAACCAGCGACTTCCTGCTTGTAAGGTAGGAATTTATAATAGTATTTACAATGAGTTATATAAACGTAACGTCGTATGTAACCCCATTCGGAGCCAGATCTAACCGGATCACAGCGCTCCACCACGACTTTGCTGGCTGGTCTCAGCCTCAGACTGATCTTGGTCTACCCGCCCTCGAGTGTGTAAGATTAACCGTGTAACTGGTGATAGAATCCTATAGTGAAGAAACCCCAACGCGCGCAGGAAAGGAAGGACGTAATGCGCGACCAACTCGTCCTCCATGGGCCGCTCCCCGAAGGCATCCGTGTCCCAATAGAGTGCCGACAGGTCATGGACCTGAGCGACGAGCTCCTGTAACTCGGGTGGCGGCGCTTTGAGTGTCGTTTCCTCCACCGGCAAGCTCGGCAAGGCACGCGCTTGCCAATCTGTGGGTGGTGATTGAACAAACCGATTCGCGTATCCGACGACATCCTCCGACTGAACACGCGAGAGTTGAGGAGGATTGGCGCCGAACACCCGTCCGCCGAAGTCATACGGTTCGGGGAGCGAGCACCAACGCACGCGCCTGCCGTGCTGTAAGGCCCACCCATTCACGTCGTCGAACTGCGGCAGGTATTGATACTCGGATGCAACCAGGCCGACCGCACGAATGGTCCACAGGCCCGTGCGAAGCAGCAGTACGTCACCGACGCGCAGCTCGGCGGCGAACCTCCGAACAAACCCGCCTTCGGATTCCTCGTCGGACCACTCGGAACACCACGGCCCGGTATCGCCGGGACCGATCAGCGCGACGCCGTGGTTCAAGAACTGATCGGCGTAGGAACGGTCGGACGGGCCCGCAGAAACCTGCCAGATTGCGTGCTCGTTCCTCTCCATGGTCATGCGGTCACCGTGGTACCACCAACAACATGGCGTCGAGGAGACGCTTTTCCTGGCTACCGCGCGGATACAGGGCGGACAGCGCATTGGCAAGCCGCAGAAACTCCGGACCGCGATCCTGTTCGGCGCCGATCAGCGCCCGTAGCGCGTTGGCGTGGCCGCTGGCCTGCAGAAGCATGGCTGCATGCACCCGGTCCAGCGCCGTAGCGTCAATGGCCTGAAGTTCGGCATCGCCGTCGAGGATGGTCTTCGTGCCGCGGCGACGGCTCCGTATCTTGGGCGCGGCTTCAAATTCGGGGAAGAGCGTCGCCTGCACGCTCGCGCCCGGGTCGCTCTCGATCCAATCCGCGGCGGCACCGGCACCATCTTCACCGAACAGATCGCTGGCGCGCTCCGCTACCGGCAGCAAGCGCACTGCGCCCTTTTCCTGTCCGATAATGCGGCCGGTCCAGACATCGAGGTCGATGCCCATGGGTTGCGCGAAGCGGCGCACGACGTCGAAGGGCAGGCTGAATCCCTTGGCGGCTATCTTGGCGACCTCTTCCTCGTCCTCCTCTTCCTTCTTGCCGTTCTCCAAGGAGGTTTCCGTGCTCTGGAGGGTCCAGAGGAACAGCGCAGTCAGGCGGGCGTCCTCCTCTAGCGCACCGGCCATGCCGTTGTGGGTCTGGGCTTCGGCGGTACCGAGGACGGTTTCGAGCGCCGCGCGGCCGACCACTTCCCAGACCTTCTCCAGATACTCGGGCAGCCCGACCTCGCGGCCCTCGGCCGTCTCGACCACGCGGTAGCGGCTGAAAATTTCGAGCGCCGGCCCGATGCAGGCGAAGACCAAGTTCCGCGCCTCGGATGCCTTCGCCCTGGAGCCGTTCCATCCAGTGACTAACGCGCCTGGGGAGTTCACGCAGGACATCCGCCCAGTCGCCGACAGGGGCGTCCTCGGCTCGCGGGCGACAGATCAGGTGAACGCTGGTGGCGAGCGCGGCAGAATCCTGCGAACGTGGACGCCCTGGTCTTTCCGTGGCAATGGGCCACGATCCGGTGATGGTCCAGCCACCCCGGACAATCCCAGAGAGCAGCGCTTCCCATCCTTCGGTGGTCTTGTGCGCGAAGACGACCGAACCAATTCCATCTTCGTGCAGCACCCGCCGACCTTCTGCGAATGCGCGAGCCATCATCTCCTCAAACCACTTGCGATCCTTGGGCCGACCTTCGACCTGCTTGGTCTCGTCCTGCACCGCCTCGGCCGTCTTGGGCGAGAGCGGATTTCCTGGATCGAACGGGTCACGCAACAACGGGTGGTCGGGCAGCGCGCGCTTGAGCCAGACCAGAAAGAAATCGGAAAGATCGGAGTAGGGAATGGCGTCGTAGTAAGGCGGATCCGTGAACCAGGCACCGGCGGTTTGGTCGGGAAGTGGGTGGGCAGTCGCGTCGGAATGCTGCAGTGAACCAGTACTTCCTCGTAAGTGTCCCCAAGTTTCGAGGACACTGCCTACCCAGCCAATCGAGCTTTCGAAACACCACGATGCCTTGTCAAAAGGGTTAGGGTTCGCGAATAAATAAACGGTCGATCTCAATGTTGAGCCATTGGCCGGATCGTGTAGTTCCAGTCGCCGTGGAAATCGTGCGGAGTGAGATCGATTTGGGTCATCTGTTCATCGGTCACCTTGACCCCGTTAGGGTAGGGTCGCTTGTCGATCTCGGAGCGTACTCGGAGACCGGCTTGAGTGGTCGTTCCGGCAATGAGATTCACGGTTGCAGCCAGGCTGACCAGGGGCTTGCCTCGCCAGTTCATAGCGATGAAGGAGAACAGGCGATGTTCGATCTTGTTCCACTTACTAGTGCCAGGAGGGTAGTGGCATACGGTGATCGTCAGGCCAGTGCGATTCGCAAAGCGCTGCAGCTCCCACTTCCACAGCCGCGTCTTGGCGCCGTTGCTGCCGCCTGCGTCCGCCGTGATTAGCAGATGCGTCGAAGTGCCGTAGGCGGGCCGTCCCATGTTCTTCCACCAACTTCGGATCGCATTCACGGCGAAGCTGGCCGTGTCGTGATCGATACCGACACTTACCCAGCCTTCATCACGGCTCAGATCATACACTCCATAAGGGATCGCCTTGCCCTGAGCAGGCACTATGAAATCGTGTACCTTCACACGCTCCGGGTCTCCCTTGGGTCGCCATTCTCGGCCAGGATTCTTGAAGTCGCCGATCAACTCTTTCTTCTTGGTGTCCACCGAGATAACGGGAAGGCCCTGCTGCTGCTGCTGGCTAATCCGATCATCGAGGTAAACGAACTGAGCGTCCCGATCCGGGTGTGCAGATCCCTCCCTTGTCTTCCGATTCGCCTGCAGCGTGTAATCGTGTTCGTGCAGGAGATTGGCAACGATCCTGGGGCTCACCGAATGCCCCATCGCTTGCAACTCGGCGGCCAGTTTGCGAGTGCTCTTCGATGTCCATCTCAGAGGATTGTCGTCAGGCGACCCCGCAGTCGTTGGCTCGACCAGATCATTCAGGTCCTGCCACAGCGTCGGGTCCGTGTCGGCCTTCCGCTTACGACCGCCGCCTGGACGCCGGATGCGAGCCGGGTCCAAAGGTTCGTCCGACCTCAACTCCTGAATGCCACGAAAGATCCGCTCTCTGGACATTCCTGTCGCCAGAGCCACAATCGCGATCCCACCGTGACCCAACGCTTCGGCTTCCGTGGCGGCCCTCAGACGACGCGTGCGTTCCGTCAGCACCGGAGCCAAGGCTTCATACTTCGTTCGGAGAGTTTCGACGTCCACACTCCGAGCGTAAGATCATTACCTTGAAAAGTGCAGCACTTATTTCGTGGCAAACCCTTAGTTTCGCAGAAATCCCATTTGATGGGCAACGCCTGAAGCGTGAACGTCGCAGCGGGTGTCTCTCGATCCATCCAACGTACCAGTGACGAAAAGTCATCTGCAAATCTCGAAAGGGACAAGGCCAGGAAGGGTTGCAACGCTTCCGTAGAAGACTCTTCGACGAACCGCCCCAACTCCACCAACGCCACCTTCTGCCGCGCCGTGAACAGGTTACCCCACTGCAGCATGCCGTAACGCTGCACGCGAAAGCCCAGTGTCCCAATTGGCGGCAACGGCTCATCCGGCACTGGGCAAAGCCCCTGCTTCCCGCCACGCTCCCACTCGCCGAGGATTTCGACGAGGCGCGACTGCGCTTTGCGCACCGCCTCATGGTCCGCTTCGGTGGGCAACCGATAGTGCCGCCCGATCTGTCCTGGCCGAAGCGTCACGACCGCCGTCATCCGAGCGCCGCCTGTCCGGTGGTCCTCCTCATCGAAGACAACGTCCGCCCCGCCTCTTTGCGCCGCGAGGTGCGCCCGCACTCGTTCCGGTGGCAGCACCGCGCCACAGCAAAGGCATGTCGCCTTGGCGCGGGTCACGGTTCCACCATGTACTTCCTTGTCCACCTTGGGTTCGAACACCTCGAACTCGACATGCGGAGGCGATCCATCGGGCCGCTCGACCCGGTGCCGCAACGCCCACTTCCGTTTCGTCTTCTTGCACAGCCAGAACGAACGCATCAGTGGAATCTCGGCGCCGCAGTTGGGTGCCTCGCAGCGCACCGTGCGCGCCCAAAGATAGGCGATTGGCGTTGCACTGTCGGGGCCCTTCGGGTAGAGATCGGCCAACTCCCGTTCGGCGTGCCGCTTGATCTTGCCGCCGACCTTGCGCAGTTCTTCGGCCAGCTCTGGTCCGTGGCGCGGGATGTCCTCCAGCATCACCTTGAGGATTAGGCAGGCCACTGGGTTGAGATCGCTGGCGAACGCCTCGCAACCGAGCCGCAGTGCCTCCAGCGGGATTGAGCCCCCGCCCGCGAAAGGGTCCACGACCAGGGGCGGCTCCTCGCCGTGCGCAGCCTTGACCAGGGCGCGGCCCACGTCGAGATAGGTGGGGTTCGCAGCATTGTCCCAGTTGGCGAAGTCGGCGATGAACTTGAGTATTTTCGCCCTTAGATCCTCGTCCGTCCGACCGACCCAACGACAGGCGGCAAAAGGTCGCGCGCCTTGCCCTTGAACGCCTCAGGGCAGTGCTCGTCGCACGGGTCCGGCAACAGCAGCGCCATCAGCACCGCCCGCGACGAGGCCAAGGGCCGCCGCGCCCACCACACGTGGAGGGTCGAGGGATGCCCGTGCCGGATCGACTTCTCCCGCACCGCGTGCTTCGAGACTTCGGCAATGGGAAAGTCCACCTCGGCGAGGCGCTTGCATTCTTTAGGGATCATAGCTGGCCAGTCTTCCTGCCTGCTGTCTTGACGAGCCACTGCAGACAATTGATCGCGCGTTGAAGACTTTCGGCGCGCCTAGCGGCCACTACGGGCTGCCAGTGTTCCTGGACGTACTCGATGAGTCTCGACGGGTATGCCGGGCCTACGCGCCGCCCGCTCTTCGCCCGCGGCACCATGTCCTTGCGGATACCCTTGAGTCGCGAGTCACGCGCCAAGTCGACCATCTTATCCTTGGGGTGCGCCAATTTTTCGGGTTCTGCGGGTATTTTGTCTCGTCTCACCCTCAGATAGCGTGCGAGCGTTTGAGCATCCGCCATCAACCAGGCCTCGACTTCGCGCACGGCGATTCGGAAGCAAAGATGAGACGCGGGCGCCGGCAACCATGCATCGCGTATCGGTGGGGCGCAATCGGCATCGTTATCGAGATCGATGAGCACCACCCACGGTGCATAGCGAGCCGCATTGTTATAGCCGTCGATCTTCTTACGCAACGCGGGCTTGCCGTTTTTTCCGTACACGTCACCGGTTTGTCCGCCCGCGTGGGCGATGAGCCTTCGTACAACCGCTTCGTCGATGTCACCTTCGACCGCTGCGGAGATGATGGTAGACAGAGGCACGTTCACGAATCTCCGAACAAGGAGATTTGTGCCGCGTGCACAGGCCGGGTTTTCGGGATGACGGCATCGGCAAGCGAGAGACCGCCCTCCAGCAATTTGCGGATGTCCGTGTGCAATACAGCCGGAGTTACGGCGACGCCTTCCGTTTTGGGAACGATGAGCAGCGTCTCGTCGAGCCCGATTCCCTCATCTCGCAGCAGGTCCGGTGAGTGGGTGCTCAGAAAGATCTGCCGACCGGTTCTCCGCTGAACCCTGGCCAGCAACTGGGGCAACGCGCGCACGATCTCCGGGTGGAGCGAGAGTTCCGGCTCTTCGAGTAGCAACGGCCCCTCTTTTTCCATGATCGCCCAGAGAAGCCCCATGAGCCGCAATGTCCCGTCCGAGAATTGCTCCTCCATCTGCCAAGCCCCCTGCGGGCGCCAGTGTTGGTACTTGCCCCGCAGGTGCGGCGTGCCGCGGGCGTCGCGCCATAGCTCAATCTCTTCGAGTTGGGGAACCGCGACCCGAAGAGCTTTCTGTATGCGCTTGAGCCGCGCATTGCGGGTCCGATCCTGGGTCTTTGTTACCTGCTCCAGAAAATCGCCACCGAAGGGATCGTTCGTTCGACCGACCGAACGATCAGGCTCACGCACGAGCTGCGGCACGATGTGCAGATACCGGATAGATGTAAAGGACTCGACAAGGTCGCGAAACGGCTTGTTGACGCTTACTTGTTCAAGATAGGTCTGTGTCAAGCGCGCAGGATCGTTCCTGTCATCGTCGTTGGGCCGATCGACAAGCAGACTCTGATCGAGTATGACACGTTCTTTGCGGAGTAGTGGCCGACGCTGGTTGTCCTGGTAGAAGGCGATTTCATACTTCCATCGAGACCCTCCTCCTCCCTCCTGCAATTCGATATGAATCTCGATATCCGGCTTACTGCGTGCAGCCAGGCACCGGATGGCGCTCACCCCACCGCGTCGCCGGACCGCCTCCTGAAAACCGCCGCCGGAAGAAGCCAAGTCATGCAAGAACCGAAAAACATCAAGGAAGTTGGATTTTCCCGATGCGTTGGGCCCTACGAGAAAGATACGATCCTCTATGGCGACGTCGACATCGACGAAGTTCTTCCAATTGCGTAGGCGTAGCCTCCGAATCTTCAGGTCGCTGCTCATGGGTTCACCTTTGTGATCATTCTTCACATTCGTATCTTGGCGGAGCCTTCCTCACTTGCATCGGCTCGGTCTTCTGCTGACCGCCGAAGGCGGATTCGTACCGGGCATCAAGCCAGCCGGTTTTGACTCTCGGCTTCCTCATGGCCTGCCCTTGCCGCCGTAGGGCTCTTCGTCTTCCCGAACCTTCATCGGCTGCTTCAGGGCATCAACGCTCAGATAGTAGTGGGCGACCTTGGTGACCTCGCGCCAAGGGAACCGGGCGGGATCTCTGATCGGCTCCTGGAGTTCCGGGGCGCTCGCGCAGTGGGTCACCACGTAGAGCCAGTAGCAGTCGGGACGATCCTCGGCGACGCGGCGCTCGTTCGGCGTGAGCAGGATGCTTCCGGTAGCCGCGGCGAGCCCCTTCACCTCGATCAAGCGTAACTCACCGGATTGGAGATCGAGACTGGTCACATCGTAGCCGAGATTCTTTTCATGGACGTCACAGACTTGGCGCCGCTGGGCGGTCTCGTATTCCATGACCACCCGCATGGCCGTCATTTCGGTTTCGGGGTGCGGGCGCAGGCGCCGGACATCCAGAGTGCTGCGTTCGGGGTGGGGCAAGACGAACACGCTTGCCAGCCGCTCGACTCCCTGCAGGGTCACCGCCTGTTGCCGCTTGAGTTCCTCGCGCCGGCGCTCCCGCCTTGCCAGCACTTCTGCATGGCGGGTTTCGGCCTGTGCGAGGCGTCCCTCTGCGCCAGTAACCTCATTGGCTACTTCATCGGCGGCGCGGCCGATCTCCTCGTCGATTCGTTGGAGAACCTCAGTTAAGGAGAGCTCAACGTGCTCGCCGATGCGCTCCACCTCGGCCAGGCGTTCCGCACGGACTTCGTCGATGAAGGGCACCAGGGCGTTCTCGTTGAGGGCGGTCGCCTCCGGAAGGGTGGCTACGGGCGGCAGATCATCAGACACGGCGGCGGGACTCATATCGCCGAGGACATCCGGCTCGCGGAGGCGCGGGGAACCATCGTTGGTCAGCTCCACGGTGAACAACCGTTCGTGGATGACTTGGCCGAGACCATCCACGACTCGCGCCCGGTAGAAGTCGAGCCGCGCCGGAGCTTCGTGCGCCAGCGAATGGAAGCAGGCGCCCCGTGCGAAGGCATCCTGACCGAGATCGAAGCTGTGCCGGCGCAGGGCCTCGAACAGCGGATGCCCGGGCGTCACCCATTCGAGGTTGTTCTCCTCGGCCGTATCACGGTCCGTCGACAGGCGCGGATAGCGGATCGCCAGTTCCGCGAGTTTCCAGTTCGGCTCTCGCTCGTACTTCTTCAGGCTGGACGGAGTCCGGCCCGGTTGAAACGTGTGAGCCGGAGTGCTCACCGGCTTCAGGGCGAAAGCGGCATCTTGGGCGGACTCCTTGATGAATCGCGCAATGGTCTCGGGAACAACGCGTCGCTCCTGCGCCCGAGCACGGCGCTCGATGAGCATGTCGAGGTTGAGCTTCTTGGCGGCCAACCCTTCCAGCGCCGTCTGACAGATGGCTCGGAAGTGCCCCTCATCCACGTCCTTCAGCAGCCGCTCCTCAAGATCAGCGTCACCCAGCTTGCCCGCGTAGTAGTCCCGCAGCACGCGCTCCACATGCGCGGAGGGCAAGACTTCACCCACGACGTTGAACACCGCGTCGTCATTGAGGGCATCGCGGATTTCCTGGAGCTTGTCCAAGAGGCGCTGGAGCACCCGGCCCTCGATGGTGTTGGTGGCAACAAAGTTGAAGATCAGGCAATCGTGCCGCTGTCCGTAGCGGTGGATGCGGCCCATGCGCTGTTCGAGCCGGTTCGGGTTCCAGGGAATGTCGTAGTTGAAAAGGATGTGACAACACTGCAGATTGATACCTTCGCCCGCGGCTTCAGTGGCTACCAGAACCTGAATGGCGCCTTCGCGGAACTGCTGTTCGGTGTAAAGCCGACTCCCTGGTTCGTCGCGTGAGCCGGGTTTCATACCGCCGTGGATGCACCCGACGCTGAAGCCCCAGGCTTTCAACTGATCCATCAAGTGATCGAGGGTGTCTTTGAACTCTGTGAAGAGCAGCAGACGCTGGTCGGGACGGTCGAAGAATCCCTCGTCCTGCATGATCTCCCGAAGATGTCCGAGTTTCGCCTCGCTGCCCGAACCCTCGACGGTCTTCGCCTCTTCGGCCAGCTCCAGGAGCTCGGCCACCTCTTCACGCACCTGCTCGGCGTTGCCGGCCAGCGTGATTGCCTCCAGTATTCGCTCCAGGCGCTCGCGCTCGGCGTCCTCAAACTCCTCAAGCTCTTCCAGGTCGGGAAGATCCGGCGGCGCCATCCGTACCAACTCCTGCGCGCGCTTGAGACCCTCCTCCAGTCGCCTTGCTCGATTCTCAAGCGACCGCCGCATGGCGTAGGTGCTCGAGGCTAAGCGCCTCTGGTACAGCGACATCAAGAAGCCGACCGCCCGAGCCCGCGGATCGTCGCCCTCCGCCGCGGCACGCGCGCTCTGACGCTTCACGAAGCGCGTGATCTTCTGGTAGAGATCAAACTCGGGACCATCGATGGCAAAGTCGGCGGTGCGCGTGATGCGGTTGGTGAAGACCGGCTTCGCTCTCCACGCTCCGTCCGGTTCACGTTCCGGGAAATAGACCATCGCTTCCTTGGTGCGACGTAGGTAGAAGGGTGCTCGCCTTCGGTTCATGGCCTCATGGATCGATCTCACATCGGCGTAGGCGTCCCGGTCGAGCAGTTGCAGGAAGAGTGTGAAGTTCTGCGGGTCGCCCTTGTGTGGCGTGGCGGTTAACAGCAGCACGTGATCGGCGCTGTCGCGCAGCAATTCCCCGAGCCTGTAGCGCTGGCTCTTGTGGGTTTCATCACGTGCGGACATACGGTGCGCCTCGTCGACGATCACCATGTCCCAGTGCACCTGCCGTAGTCCGGGCAAGATCTCGGTACGCTTGGCGAGATCAAGCGAGGTAATGATCTGCTTCTGCTCCATCCACTGGTTGACGCCGAATTGATCGCGGATGTCGCTGCCCTTAAGCACCAGGAATTTCTCGTCGAACTTCTCCTTCAGTTCCCGCTGCCACTGAAACGACAGGTTGGCGGGACAGACGACGAGAACCCGCTCAATAAGACCCCGCAGCTTGAGCTCGCGGACCAAGAGGCCAGCCATGATGGTCTTGCCGGCACCCGCATCGTCAGCGAGCAGGAAGCGCACGCTGGGAAGCTTGAGGAGGTGCTCGTAGACCGCTTCGAGTTGGTGCGGTAGCGGGTCCACGCGCGAGATGGAAAGCCCGAAATAGGGATCGAACTCGTAGGCGATGCCGAGCGAATAGGCTTGGAGGGCGATCCGCAAAAGCCGCCCATCGCCGTCGTAGGAGAGAGCAGAGTCGGCAATGGTCAGGTTCGAGATGTCATCTGAGGTAAGCGTGACCCGGCGGAACCGCTCTGAGCGCTGACCAACGAGGCCTGCCACCCAGACGTCGGGACCGTTGGCGCGAACGGTTTCCACCTGCATGGGCTCGCTGAACAGCGGTCCGGTGAGGATCTGTCCTTCGCGGATGGGCACTTCAGCACTCAACGGCGACTCCCTGCTCTCAGCCATGTCTTTGGGTCCCTCGCTTTGTCTTCATGAGTTACCCCAAACCTTGGGCTTACTATACCAGCCCTCGGGCCACACTACAATACATGACTCCGCAGATGCCATGAAGGGCCGGTTGTGGATCATTTCTTCGATTTCTTCTTGGCCTTCTCGTCGTCTGGCGGTGGCGTATTGAGGGCCGCTTTCAGGGCTTCCTCGGGGTCCACGCCGTAGAGAGATAGCCGCTTACTGGTCTTTTCTTTTTCACGGTTTCTGTCCGGGAGGCAAGTCAAGGCCAAGCTGAGACTGACTGGTGGGTTTTGTGACCTTCAGATTTCCAGCTACGAGGCTTCCGCTTAACGGTATGAGGTCATCCTCATCGAAGGTGTGAAATTCAGTAGCTTGGTAGAGGATTGCGGTAGCAAGATGCATACTTGATCAGTTATTGGCCATCGTCGTGAGGAGCTGGACAGGATTCTGAGTTGGCTCGATAGAATATCTTGTTTTGTGGTAACTAACAAGTTAGGTCAAGTCCCATAGTCAGTTGAAACTCATCGGGCCCCGTAGTTTGGTCAGGCTCTCTTTTGAGCATTCTGTTCGTTGTCGAGATTCAGATCTTTGTTCAGTGCTTGCCTGAGTTCTGCTGCGGCAGTCGGCGGAGAACGGCAAGTTCTTCAGACAGGCGTGTCTTCCGTCCTGCGTTCAGCTGCTCCAGCACCCGGCGGAGAAAGGTCGCGTAGGCTTCTCGATTCTCGAAGTCGCGGTGCCCACGGAGCATCAGGGTCTGATCGACGGCGCCGCGGAAACGAAAGTGCCGCTGCTCCACGTCGCCGTTCTCGTGAGGACTTGCTGGTGTCTTCCGGCCCTCGAGACCGTAGTGACGGAGGAGTGCCCCGTATCGCTGCGTGAAGTCCTCAGGATGGACGATCTTCTGGATCGCCGCGGAAAGACAGTCGGTCTGGTGTGCACGGGGCACGCCACCGAGCTCCCACAACGCGTTCTGAAGACCTTCCGAGAGCGCCTCGAAGCTCTCCGAAAAGCAGATCGTCGCGCTCTCCCAGTTCGAGTACGTCAGCACGAAATGGTAGACGAGATGCTCGAAGGGCTGGCCGCAGATCGTCACACCCAACGGGGAGAAGTCGGTGAAGTCGGACTGACTGAGATCGCCGGGCTTGTGCACCTGCGGGAAGAACACTTCGCGAGAGGGTCCCTCCAGTCCACGCCAGGTCTTGACCCTGCGCTGCAGTGTCCGGAGCTGGCCGTCCTGGAACCGGCCCGGATAGGTCCGCTGGAGATGGATGAACAGCGTCTTAGCTTCCAGCCCGGGGTTCACTTCCAGATGTGCGCGAACCTCCGGCCAAACCTCGGTGAACGGGTCCGGACGGGTCCGCCAGGTGTGCTCGGCCTTCATGTTGCTGGGAAGACGACCCGACCTGCGATACTTGCGCGCTGTCTTCTCGTCCATCCCGGTCTTGGCGACGGCGACAGCGAGTGTCTTTTCCTTCGGGTGGGAGTTCTAATTGTCGCTAATCAGTTCTTGCTGAAATTGGAGTCTAAAGCGTATCGTACGGGATTCGTCTACGTATTTTTGACTATGAGAGATGAGCAATGCGGAGCAAGCTAGTTGCAAAAGATAATAGACCTTGATCTGAACCCACCGATCCGCACTTGGACTTATCACGCTTTCAGACTGTCGATATTGTCCAAGACGCTTCACTTTGAGCGAAGTCATCGATGATGAGCAAGGGCGCTTTGGCGAAGGTTTGGAAGCGGCGCTCGAAGGTGGCCGTAGCTCTTGCCGCGTGAAGCTGTCCCAGGAGTTTGGTTTGGGTGGTGAAGAGGACGTCGTAGCCGTTTCGGACGGCGATGTGTCCGAGTGCCTGTGCGATATGGCTCTTTCCGGTGCCACAGGGTCCGGCGATGAGGATGGCGACCTTTTCTTCCATAAAGCGGCAGGTGGCGAGGTCTTGGATCTGGTCCTGATTAATCCCGAGGTTGAAGTCGAAGCCTTCGATCGTCTTTTCGCCACGGAAGCCGGCCCGTCGCAGCCACCTGGTGAACTTCTTGTTCTCGCGTCGTGCGACCTCATCCTGGATGAGGAGCGCCAGGAACTCTGAGTAGGCGAGTTTTTTCTTGATCGCCTCCTGGTTTCTGTTGGGGAGGCTTTCGAGGATGCCGGAGAGGCGGAGGCGCTTGAGCATGGGTGCAAGTTCTGGCATGGGGGAGCTCAGGTCAATTGGTGTGTAAAAGAAATCAGGCGGCCATCTTCCCGGCTTCGACCTGCGGTCCGGTTGAGTGTTTCTGATCGTAGACTTGTTGTAGCAAGTGTGGAAGCCCGCCGTCCGGCCCGGCCGCGCCCAGCGGTCCGCGGGCGTCGCATCCGAGCGGATGCGCGCCAGCCGAACCACCAAGCCGGTTGAGGAAGCTCAGCGCCATCTCGCGCTCCATGCCGCGCCGTAGCTCCCGGCCCTCGACGCCCGGCTCGCGCGCCGCCGCGATCCGTTCCTCGACGTGCTCGACCACGTGCACCGCCGCCGTCCGCCCGAACCGGGATCGACCGCCCGAACCCGGACACTGTTGTCCCATTTTCGAACAGTACGCAAAAAGGCCCACCGCTATCTATGGGTGGGCCTATCCTCTAATCGGGCTGCGGCGTCCTCTGAGCTCAGCCCGTTGCTTCGTCTCGGTCTACCCAGCCGTCGAGAAGGTGTATGATCCGTCTTCCATAGCCCGCGTTCTTCTCCGAGTGCGTACACTGAATAATCGTGACGCCTTCCTTGTTGAGTTCGGTGAACCGCTCCATGATATCCGTACCTTGCTCGGAGTTGAGGTTGTCCGTCGGCTCGTCGGCCAGGATCAACTTCGGCTTGATGATCAGCGCCCGTGGCGACCCCGACGAGCTGCTGCTGCCCACCCGAAAGCTGATTCGGAAAGAGATCCTTTTTTGCACCGAATCGATCGAGCATCTCCGCCACACGCCCTCTCCGTTCGGCCCCCTTGACTTTCTGGTAGAGAAGGGGGGTCTCGAGATTCTCCGCGATCGTCTATTCGTCGATCAAGTGATAGCTCTGGAACACGAATCCAATATGATCGCGATGCAGCTCTGTCCGTTTCCGTTCGTTCATTTTCTGAACGGGTTGATCGTAAAAGGTGTACGTCCCGTTGGAGGGCGTGTCGAGCATCCCCAGGATATGAAGCAACGTCGATTTGCCAGCCCCCGAGGGTCCCATAACGGACACGAACTCGCCTTCATCGATCTCCAGATCGATCTCACGAAGCACGAACGTCTTGATGAACTTGTTCGAGTAGTACTTTGCGGGAAGCCTCGACTACGAGTCCACCGCCACCGGACCTGGAGTCCGGCCCGATGGGCTCGACTGCCACGGACACGCGCCACAATCTCGACCGTATCGCCCGCGGCCGCCTCATGGCCCGGCGCCGGGGAAACGAAGTACCCCTTCAGGGTTTCGACCGCCCGGTCGAACCGCTTCCGCGCGGCATCGTCCGCCGTCGGGTCGTTCGGGTCCCACCAATTGCCCACCAAGTTCAGGACCTCGCGCCAGCCGACGAAGACCACCGGGCCGGGTCCGGTCTTGCCGCTGTCCGGACGAAGGTCCGGGGCAATGCCTGGCTTGCCGTCCCACCGTGCGCCAAGACGGTATTCGAGACCGGTCACGATTCGGCCAGCCAACGACTGCTTGCCCGCAAGGAACCGCCGGGCTGACGCCGCCGAACCTTCGCCGGTCAAAGTCCACCGTTCCTTCGCCGCCAGTTGCCGCGCCCACAACGGGGGGCCGATCACGTATAGGCCGGACGCCGTGCTTTGCGCGTCCAGCAGCTCGACGGCGCGTCCGCCCGGGGTTGGGTCGTGCGGGTCGTAGACAATCAGGGCCCAGCGTCCAGCCACCCAGGCCCTCCGGAACCGCTCCTGGTCGCTTTCCTGTGGCCGCCGGAATTCGCCCGTGCGGGTCCGCGCCAGCAGCGCCGCGCCTTCGGTTTCGGTCAGGCAGATGGGCCGGTTCAGCGCGTAGGCCATCGTCACGATCATCGACAGGTCGCCCGCCAGGATCGGGGGCATTCCCTCCAGCGCGGTAAGGCGCATGTCGGGTCGAATCCGCGGCTTCAAGCCGCGAGGCCATTCGATGCCCATCTGTTCGCCGGGCTTCGGCTTCAGCATCCTCATCCGGGGCCGGTGGACGGCCGCCGCGTCCGGTATCCGTGCGGCCAGGGCCTCGCCATCGACCGTCGCCGCCTCGACGGTTCCGGCATCGTCCCAGGCCGTGCGGGCCAGGTCGGAAATCAGCGCCGGCCGCTTTACCATCGGGGAATCGCCCACGGTCGCGGTAACGATCGCGGCCGCGAGACTGTCCGGCCGCTCCTGCCACGCCCGAACAATCGGGCTCAAAGGATGATGCCGGGGCCGTTCCGCTTCTTCTTGGGACGCGAGCCATGCGGCATGTACCGCTACGGTCTCATGGCCTTCGGCGATCCGGCCGGGGAGCCGCTCCAGTGACTCATCGGTGATGGGCTCCGGGTCGTTGATCCCATCCGCCGACGGCGCGCTTCGATGGACCGCCGTAGCCACGCGGATCAGACTCGAGAGCGACATGCTTTCGAACAGGTCGCGGGTCAGTGAAGCCGTCTCGCGCTTCGCCTCGTCCGGGCAGTTCGGCAGCCAGGCCGCCAGGGCCGTCTCGGTCGGGATTCGGTCCGGGGGGCAGGCCGCGCCATCGTGCGCGTTCGCGTGCTCGATCCGCGCCACCGCCCGGATGATTTCTTCTCCCGTCCGGGCCGTCTTCCGCGCTTGAATCAGCTTCTCGCGGGTCATGGAATCGGTTCCCATTCCTCCTGTTCGTATTCCGTGGCCGCATCGGTCGGGCTCATGCCGAGCCACTGGGGATAACCGCCGAGCCACAGCGCCGCTCCGGCCAGTCCGTGGGACGCCTTCTCATTCCGCAGCCGGACGGCCGATCGCGTGGACTCCCAGGGGATCGGGACCGCCCGCAGCTCCCACAGCGCCCGAACGGAATTGCGCCAGTCGGTCGCCTTCGATGGGTGCGAGATCAGCAGGACCGCGCAACGGGCCGAACCGCCCAGGCGTCCAGCGCCGACACGAACGCCCGAATCCGCCGGTAGAACCTCCGGCACACGGCGGGCTGAAAGTGGGCGATGGCGATGGGGCTTCGGCCGGACTACGTCACGATTCACACTGTCGTAGGGGAAGGTCAATTCGCCTGGCCGAAGGACCGCGCGAGGTACATTGTAGGTTCGAGTGGAAGCTTGAGGCCGTCGGGAACAAGCGCGGCGAGCAGTAGGACTGCGGGGTTAATCGATAGATAGACAGGGAGGGTCCGTGCCCGAAAATCGGCCGACAGCAAGCCGTAGTCCAGCACATGCACCCCCTCGCCAGGCTCCAATGTATCTTACCCAGGTCTCGAAGCAGCGTGGAGAGTCTGCTGAGCCAGCTAGGCCGCAAAGACCAATGAACTACCAGTTCTTCAAGGGTCCTCTTCATGTTGATCAATCCAGATCCAGTCGAAGTCAAACGGCTTAAGGGAGTTGATCGTGTACTGGACTCTCTTCGTGGTCGTGACGGTTTCTTGTTCCAGCGCGTCAGAGTACTCGACCACGTACTCTACGAAACCGGTGCGTGGCAGAGCGGACATATCGACATTTGGGATCGTTCCATACCAAAAGAGCGTTTCTTCTTCAGGATAGATTGACCCGCCGCGAGTAGCAAACTGTGGGTTGTCGATCGTTTGCCCTCCAAAGGTCAACCGTAGCGATTTCACTTCGTACCGAATCAGAACTTTTCCGGGGTTGCGAAAAATGAGTCCGATCTTGAGGCGTGTTTTCTCTAGCCCATCGTTCTTGTCAGACGGCTCCACGAATACTTTGAAATGGAAGTTCTTGAAAGCAAAATGCGGTTGGGTTTCTAGCTCGAATGCTTTCTTGTTGAGTTGCCAAGTCGCGCCGGCAAGCACAACAGTGGCAACGGCCAGGAGACTTGTAGTCCATTTTGCGAAGTTCATTTCCTTGTCCCATTTTTCTGAGGAGCTGCCCTGGGTGAGTGAAGCACCGCGATTGAGCCGGCTATGGAGCCGAAGTCATGACCTCCGGCAAAGCCGGAGGCTTGAAAACTTGTGAACCGCTCAAAGCGGTTGAAACCAAGCGCCACCTAAAGGTGGCGATTACCTGAAAATGTTGAGCTGGTCGAGACCGGTCTTCCCGCTCCTGGTTCTGGATATACTCCCGAACCGTCTGTTCATCCTTGCCAACGGTGGAGACCCAGTAGCCTCTTGCCCAGAAATGCTGCCCGGTGAAGTTCGACCTGCGTCCCAGATAGTTCCGAGCAATGTGAATCGCACTCTTTCCTTTGATGAACCCTACCGTCTGAGCTACTGAGTGCTTCGGCGGGATCGAAATCAACATGTGCACATGGTCGGATCGCAGGTGACCCTCTTCCACACGGCATTCCTTCTGTGCGGCCAGATCACCTCGCCCAGATAGCGACGAATTTCACCATACAACACTCTTCTACGATACTTCGGAACCCAAACAACGTGATACTTGCACTCCCAAAACCGTGTGACGTAGACTCCTTACGTTGTTCATTAGAGAGCCTTCCGTGTGCTTTGAGCGGTCCACGGCAAGGGAGGCTCTTACATATTTCTGGAACTGTCAAACTCTGGGAGTCTCCCCGGGCAGAGCCGGGGGCTTACCAAGGTTTAGTTATTTTTCTTCGTAGCTTCTGGCGTTTGGGTGCCGGTGATCCGGTCGTCCCCCGCGCGATCGGAGAGACGGGGTCTGCCGCGAAGAACCTTGCGCGCATCGCGCATGCCTCCGTAAGGGCAACGGAATGGTGAGAACGAGTGCCAAGCCAAAGAAAAGAAGACGCACATCGGGTCTGCCGATTGCCGTCCCAAAGGACGTGGCCTCGATCCGGCTGTTGATCGATACCGTTGCCCGGACGAACGAGTTGCCCCTTCCCAGTGTCGACTCTGTGCGCGTCAGGAAAGCCTTCTTCGAGCGAGAGGGCACCTGGCCACGAGAAAGGCGGGTGGAGGGCCTGGACCCGATCGACTGGGCCAGACGGTTGGTCGCCGCTGAGCTGTACGCGCGGGAAGAGGACGTGGTCGGCATCGCGAGGGGGTTGGGGGTTGATGGGCCCGTCGTAAGGGACGACCTGGAGGTGATCTCGGTCTACCAGGTGCTCGCAGAGGGTGTTGGGCAAGCGCAGGCAGCACTCTCCCAGATAAGGAGGCGGTTTGAACGTCTCCAGGTGGCGGCTTTCGCCGACCTGCGTGAGGCCGGGAGCTTCCAGCTTCGGCGAAGAATCAGGACCGAAATCGGCCGTCGGGAGATGAGGCTCTGTAAGATGCTCCAGAAGGTCGGTTTCTATGGCCGGGTCACCGCCGGCTTACGCGTGGGCGAGCCCGTTGCTGACGAACGCGCGATGGATGCCGTGAGGCATCTGCCAGATGAGGGGGGGCCCTATGTGGACCGAGGCCACATCGCCGCGATCCACCAGTTGGTGAATGCGGTCGTCCACCCGAATCAACTGTCTCTGTTCGGCGCGGGCTCTGTGCAGGCCCTGAAGATCCTGCGTGAGGGGAGGGGCACGTGGTCCGCTGGGAGGAAGGAGGAAGGGTCGGGTGAGCACGCGGCCGTGTGGGCCAGGCGGCTGCTGATCGGCACGCTCCTGGCCAAAGGAGGACGATCTTGCTCCAAGGTCGGCGGCCCGCCTATGGTTGAGGGTGTTCAGAGAACCAGGGGTGGCACAGCCTGCCCCACGAAGCTCGCGGTCCACGTCAGCGCTGTGCCCTCGGACTGTCCAACAAGGTAGGACCACCCCACTCGGACTCCTCTACGTGAAACCACTCTACGTTGCCTGCGTCGCGGCCATCGTCTTGGCCTCATGTGCCGATGAGACTGCCCCGACTTCCGTTTTGGAACCCGGCGATGCCGCCGTGAAAGTTGGATTCCTGGTTTCGGGCGACCGGATCACCTATCCGAACGGAGCCAGGATTGCGGTGGACGAAGTCAACGAGCGCGGAGGGCTGCTGGGTCGCTCCGTCGAACTGGTCATCCAGATGGACCTGCAGGAGGCGGAGGCTGCGGTTCAGGCCGCAGAGACCATGATTCTCACCGATGAGGTCGTTGCCCTCATTGGCCCCAACCGCTCGTCGCACGCCATCGAGGTAGGGGCCGTGGCCCAGAGCCATGGCGTGCCGATGGTTACGACGGCGGCCACCAACCCAGCCGTGACTGAAGCTGGCGACCTTGTCTTCATGGCCGCGTTCACCGACCAGTTTCAAGGGCGAGTCATGGCGCAATTCGCCTCGGAGACCCTCGA
The DNA here is from genome assembly GCA_965198115.1 of Candidatus Latescibacterota bacterium. Classification (GTDB taxonomy): domain Bacteria; phylum Latescibacterota; class UBA2968; order UBA2968; family UBA2968; genus UBA6620. The sequence continues at coordinate 7,743,593 of OZ240241.1, forward strand.
GGTGACCGCAGCCGCTGTCCTGACGCAGCAGGGGGAAGTCTATAGCGAGGGGATCGGCGAGTTCTTCATCGACCATTTCGGCGGCCTTGGAGGGACGATCGTCGCCGACGAGTCCTACGAGGGCGGTGCGACGGAGTTTACCGCTCAATTGGCGCGCATCGCGGCGGCTACTCCTGGGGCCATGTTTCTCCCGGGTCTGCCGGCAGAAGTCGCGCTCGTGACCACGCAGTCGCGTGCCCTGCCGCTGCAAGACGGTGCCGGGGAACCGACGCTCTTTCTCGGGGCGGATGCGTGGGACAATCCGACGCTGCTGGACAGTGACGAAGCCGCCATCGATGGCAGTTTCTTCAGCAGCCATTTTTCGCCGGACACGAACGAGCCAAGCGGACGCGCGTTTGTCGACACGTATCAGGGTCTGTACGGGACTGTTCCCACCGGCGGCGATGCGGTGAGCTACGATGCGGTGCGGTTGCTCTTGGAAGCCGCAGAGCGAGCGGGCAGCCTCGACGCAGACGCCGTGCGCCAGGAACTGCTGGCTACCGAAGGATACGCCGGGGCAACCCACATCGCCCACTACAACGAACAGCGCCATCCGACAAAAAGCGCGGTCATTATGGCCATCGAGAACGGCGTGAAGAGGTTCCTTCAGCACGTGGATCCGTAAGGAGGCGTGCTGGCACTAAGCGCGGGATCTGAGGGATCCTGAGCCGCTCGCCTTCAGGCATGCCGCCCAGAGCCCGGGTCGGACGGGGTCTGAGTACGGGTTACGGACCCCCAAGGGGGCCCTCCCCGCGGACGAGGGCCCGCAGGCGGGCGCGAAGAAACGACGCCCATCCTTGATCTTCGGGGCATCACCCAACGAGGCGTCACTAAAGGCCTCTCTTCTACCTTAGGGTTCGCGAATAAATAAACGGTCGATCTCAATGTTGAGCCATTGGCCGGATCGTGTAGTTCCAGTCGCCGTGGAAATCGTGCGGAGTGAGATCGATTTGGGTCATCTGTTCATCGGTCACCTTGACCCCGTTAGGGTAGGGTCGCTTGTCGATCTCGGAGCGTACTCGGAGACCGGCTTGAGTGGTCGTTCCGGCAATGAGATTCACGGTTGCAGCCAGGCTGACCAGGGGCTTGCCTCGCCAGTTCATAGCGATGAAGGAGAACAGGCGATGTTCGATCTTGTTCCACTTACTAGTGCCAGGAGGGTAGTGGCATACGGTGATCGTCAGGCCAGTGCGATTCGCAAAGCGCTGCAGCTCCCACTTCCACAGCCGCGTCTTGGCGCCGTTGCTGCCGCCTGCGTCCGCCGTGATTAGCAGATGCGTCGAAGTGCCGTAGGCGGGCCGTCCCATGTTCTTCCACCAACTTCGGATCGCATTCACGGCGAAGCTGGCCGTGTCGTGATCGATACCGACACTTACCCAGCCTTCATCACGGCTCAGATCATACACTCCATAAGGGATCGCCTTGCCCTGAGCAGGCACTATGAAATCGTGTACCTTCACACGCTCCGGGTCTCCCTTGGGTCGCCATTCTCGGCCAGGATTCTTGAAGTCGCCGATCAACTCTTTCTTCTTGGTGTCCACCGAGATAACGGGAAGGCCCTGCTGCTGCTGCTGGCTAATCCGATCATCGAGGTAAACGAACTGAGCGTCCCGATCCGGGTGTGCAGATCCCTCCCTTGTCTTCCGATTCGCCTGCAGCGTGTAATCGTGTTCGTGCAGGAGATTGGCAACGATCCTGGGGCTCACCGAATGCCCCATCGCTTGCAACTCGGCGGCCAGTTTGCGAGTGCTCTTCGATGTCCATCTCAGAGGATTGTCGTCAGGCGACCCCGCAGTCGTTGGCTCGACCAGATCATTCAGGTCCTGCCACAGCGTCGGGTCCGTGTCGGCCTTCCGCTTACGACCGCCGCCTGGACGCCGGATGCGAGCCGGGTCCAAAGGTTCGTCCGACCTCAACTCCTGAATGCCACGAAAGATCCGCTCTCTGGACATTCCTGTCGCCAGAGCCACAATCGCGATCCCACCGTGACCCAACGCTTCGGCTTCCGTGGCGGCCCACAGACGACGCGTGCGTTCCGTCAGCACCGGAGCCAAGGCTTCATACTTCGTTCGGAGAGTTTCGACGTCCACACTCCGAGCGTAAGATCATTACCTTGAAAAGTGCAGCACTTATTTCGTGGCAAACCCTTAGCGTCTGGATTCACGGGCTCGCCGGACGCGGCGAGACAGACTTGGCCCGGCCCGTATGAGTCTGCTGACCTCCCCGAAACCGGACCAGCTGGTAGAGGCGAACGCAGGACCGGATCGGGGAATCCGAACGCGGCGAATGCCCCGAAGTGTCCGAGTTCGTGAAGCACCACCGCGGGGAAGACGATCGCGCCGCCACATGCCCCGGCCAACCACCTGCCGGATCGGAACCACTCGCCGGGTCGCTGAGGGTGGGTGGTTTCGTCCACAGGTCGTCTTCCGCCCGGCGGGCCGTGCATATCGAATCCTGTCTTGGGAAGATTGCGTGGTTGCCCGATGCCGATCTAAACGAATCTCCAGTAGGAGAGCGACAGGGCACGATCGGAGGAGGCGATCATCGTGAACGACCCATTGAACACGGAAGAGGGAATGGCCGCTTGGGCAACCGGTCAAGCACGTTGCTCCCCTGTGATTCGCCGGCTTCTGTTGAGGCAATTCTAACCAGTTCTTGTAGTATGCCTGCGCAGATCCAATCCCGATGGGCTCGATTTTGTCGAGCGTGATCTCATAGGCGGTTCGCGGAACTCATCGTGAACAGAGTGCGGCATTGGCCGTTCCTGGACGCCCGAGCAGCCGTGGGAAGCAGCCCTGGTTCTTGGCTAGCGGCTGCGCATAGGTCAGTCCGAAGACGTTATCCAACAGCCATCGCCGGAACCCCTCGTTGTCCGTGAACTGTTGAAGAGTTGCATGTCGTCGTTGAGCACGGCAGTCATCACGCGCTTCAGGGCTTCGTCATGCTCGATCCGGGCGTTCTGCCTGTCGGAGTTCTCCCGGGCGTTGCGGTAGGCGGTGTCCCCCGCAACCTTGGCCGGAATCTCTTCCGTAATGAGGTGCGAACCCGGTCCGCGTCCTCCCAGGGGATATCCCCGAACTGGTCGTTGAAGGTCTTGAGGATGTTCGAGAGGCTTTACGAAGCAGGCAAGAATCTACAGGCAGAAGACGAAATCATTGCCTGGTTTCAAGAAGACACGATTAATCGATTTGCGATCGTGCGGGCCAAGAGATTCAACAAGGCAGGGAACAGATGGCATCAACTTCGAGAAGCGCTGAAATTAACATTCGAAGAGCGGTACTGGTCGGCGGTGCCTTTGATTCTGATCGCATGTGACGGCTTCGCCTCGGATGTTCTTGGCACCAGCCCGTTCGAAAAGGACGCCGACCTTACGGCATTCGACTCGATCACAGGACATTCGAATTCCCTGCCGGCCTTCTTCTCGCCCTCTGTAATCAGGAGCGCTACCGACGTGTCCTGTAGATCAACCTGATTGCCGCCACTCTTCAGCATGGTTAACGAACGCACCATCCTGCTCATGCTCAAGCTCCCACTTCATTGCCAGAAGCTCACCGATCCGGAGACCGGTCGACGTGTTCAAAGCTGTTGGTTCGATTGAAGAGGATGTCACCAGGAACGAGCCGATATTTGGCTGCGCAAGATGCTGGTAGACGAGTACCTAGTCGCCGTTTGATCTTGGATGTCGATGACCTTCTGGCGTGAGGCTGGCCAATGTCATCGGCACTGTATCGCCGCTGCACTCGGACAGATGTCAGATCAAGGAGACCGGCCGGATCAGCCGGCATGGCCCTGTCCCGCTGAGCATCCCCCTTCACGATGAAGGAAGAGATGATAAGAGACGTCCGGCGTTTTCCGTGGCCGTGCCGGTTGTTGCTGCTTCTGACGGTGGGTCTGTTTGCCGCCTGCAGTAACAATCCGGTATCCGTCGAGTCGTCCTCTCAGGATTTGAGGGATATCGGCCGGATTGAAGAGCTCCAGGAGATGTTCAACCGCGATGTTGGTGTATCCCGCCTGATTCTGCTGCTCTCGCCCACGTGAGGGGTTTGCCGGACAGGCGCCAGTTGGGTGCAAGAGGAGATTCTGGAAAAGAATCGTGCGGCAGAGGTGAAGGTTTACGCGGTCTGGCTTCCGATGATCGCCAGCGATGCCCGGTCGGAGTGGAAAAAGAGCCTGCTTCCGGACTCGAGGGTGATTCATCTGTGGGATGAGCAGCGGGTTGTGGGACGGTGGTTCGCGGCACAGGGGCGGTATGGGGAAGACGTGGATGTGGTCTGGGATATTTATTTTCTGTTCGGGCCCGAGGCGCGGTGGGAAGCGCTGCCAGACCCCCTGTTGAGCTGGGGGAGCACGGTTGTGAGGACCCGGGAGCAGCTCCGGAGGGATTTTCTGGCCCTTTTGGACAGGTAAGTGGGAGTTGGCCGAGGCCGGAAACCCGGTAACGGTAAATCCAGCAACGCGACCCGGCCTTGAGAATCGAGATATCCAGAGCCTGGTCGGCCACTGATTGTCCTACACACACAACCAAGCGTAGGGAACGATCTATGACCTTGTCATTCTATAGTTTCACCGTTGAGAAACCCGGATAGAGCCATTTATTTGCCGCACTGCACTTACCGATGAAGGGCGACGATCTCGCCGCCGATCTGGCGCTCGAGAAGGTCGATCTGCTCCTGCAGCGCGGCGGCCATCCCTTCCACATCAGCCGCCGTCTCGTCTGCGATCTGCCTAAGAGCCCGCAGACGCGTGTCCGATTTTTCGTCCTCATCGTTCGCAATCCCGGCGATGACCTCGATGCGATCCCGGCGGTGCGTGAGCGGAATATCGGACAAGTCAACGCGGAATTCGGCCAAGGCACGGGCTTTTGAACGGATCGCCGGCGGCGGTATTACCTGATGTTCCCGGTCTCGACTGCCCGTGTCTTTCTCTCGCGCCTACACGTTCTCTATTGGGATAACGAACATCTTCAGCCCATCGAAGAACTCCGTGCCCATGCGCATTGATTCTGGCGTTTCCTTAAAGGAAGGCATCAATATGGTCTCAAAGCCATTACGATCCTGGGTGTAATTCACCAGCAGGCCCCGCGCCTTTCCATAGTAGGCCAGCCCACCTTGAATTAGGCCACAGCACCGCTTGATCACCTCGTTCCTAGAGAATCCTTTGCATGACGAAAGGATATACAGAAAGTCTGGCTTTGAATCCAAATGTGCTGCCCGATAGACCATTGATTCCTTCGAATTGTCTTCGCTGACCATCTTGACTGCATGAGACAGCGATGCCCCGAGCCTTCGTCTTTCATCCAGGACTAAGTCGCAAAGCTCATCCTGCATCAAAAGGTAGTTACTTCTGTCGGACGCTGGATCGAACAGATCGACAATCCACTCATCCAGTCCTTCGTCGTACTTGTCCAGCCTTTCGGACAGATCATTCGACACCCGTTCCAAGGCGCGGCCAAGTAAGTCGGCGCGCCCTTTCCTGTTGATAAGTTCCTCGACCGCACCTCTTCGTTCGTGAAGTTCTCGCAGGATGTCTTGCATCCCGTCTACCTCACGAGGTGATCCCCCGTAGAGAACGAAAAACTCGAAAATGGCCTTCTCGATTCCAACGGTTCGTTGCAGCTCGGGACAGATTGAACAACGTGCGTCCAGATATAGAAGGAGGTCATTGATCGTTCTCAGTTCGTTCACAATGTTCAAGAAGTCGTTTACGGAGAGATAGGAAACGGGAACCGAATCGATCTCAAGTGGCATGTCCTGGCTGAGAGCTACTTCCTCCTGTGTTTCGACGACGACTACAGCACGGACGGGTTCGATTTGGTTAGGCTTGAAGGAGACCTGTCCTCGCCTCGGGTGGTTGCACCAAAACTCTCGCGTCTTGGATGTCTTGATGCCACCCCTCACTTGCCTCAATGCAGCTTCCGCACTCTTCTGTACCCACCAAACGAGTTTGTCTCCGGTCCTTTTTTCAGGGTCCTGCTGACATTTCATCGAAACGAAGATTCCCCTGTTCCTCAGCGCGAGTAGCAGGTCGACGACCTCCTTGTCTGACTTGACTGTGTACTGGGGACTTCGAAAGACGTTCTCCCAAGTCAGAGGCACGCTCGCCAGCCGCTCAAGAAACCTTTCGGCTTGATCCGTTCTTTGCACTCTGGAGTCCAATTTAGTAGGCGCTTCCGTGTGTTGCGTCGCAGCTGCCGATGATGGGCGCTCATAGCGCTCGACAATGACCTCACTAGCTCGCGCCCGCATCTGCGAGGCGTCGTACCAGGCCTTCATCCGCAGCAGCATGTCCAAGCGAACAAGGGCCGCCATGCGCCGCGACGGGCCAACGCCCTAACCATCAGCCTTTAGGTGTGTCTAACTAAACCTTGGTAAGCCCCCGGCTCTGCCGGGAAGACTCCCAGAGTTTGACAGTTCCAGAAATATGTAAGAGCCTCCCTTGCCGTGGACCGCTCAAAGCACACGGAAGGAAGGCTCTCTAATGAACAACGTAAGGAGTCTACGTCACACGGTATGGGAGTGGAGCTCAGGTCAATAGGTGTGTAAAAGAAATCAGGCGGCCATCTTCCCGGCTTCGACCTGCGGTCCGGTTGAGTGTTTCTGATCGTAGACTTGTTGTAGCAAGTGTGGCGCGGTGAGTTTCCTGAATCGGCTCTCTGCGACCTTGAGCGTACGCCAGATGAGAGTCGTGGCGTTCCTGACTTTCTTGAATCGCCTGGCGGCGTTTGTGCGAAGCCGAACGGAAGCAAAGGGGCTCTCGACGACGTTCGTGGTTCTCAGGTGTTTCCAGTGTTCCTTCGGGAAGTCGTAGAACGTGACCATCCGATCCCAGTTTCTTTCGAGCGTCTCCACGGCGGCAGGGAACTGTGAGCGATACCGTGCGGCAAAGCGTTTCCGGAGCTTCTCGGCCTCCTTTTTCGTGCCGGCATAGGGGATCTGGACGAGCAGTGCGCGGGCTTCAGCCTGTGCACGCTTGGCGACCTTGTCGAGCACGTTGAGGATCTTGTGGTTCCAGCACCGTTGTTGCCGGCTCTCTGGCCAGACCTGATCAACGGCCGCCCAGATGCCCATATTCCCGTCCGCGGCGATCAGGACAGGATGTTCGAGCCCGCGATCCCGGAGATCCCGGAGCACCGTGAGCCAGGATTCTGTAGACTCTCGATAACCGGGTTCTATCGCCAGGATCTCCTTGCTGCCGTCGCTCATCGCGCCGATCACGACCAGCAGACACGCCTTCTCGCGCTCGAGCCCGGCTTTGACGTAGATGCCATCAGCCCAGGCGTAGACCAGTTCGCGATTATCCAGACGCCTTTCTTTCCAGTCCTGGAAGTCGACCTCCCACTTCCCTCGAAGACGAGCGATCGAGGTCGGCGAAAGCGGCGCGCCATCACCGAGCAGCGCACGCAAAGACAACTCGAAGTCGCCCTGGGAGAGACCGTGGAGATAAAGGTCGGGAAGCAGATCTCCAATGGCCCTGGTTCTCCGGGCGAACAGGGGGAGGATGCGGCTTTCAAACCGCTCTTCCAGACCACGAACCCGGGGACGCCGGACCTTGATCGTTCCGCAGCTCGTCGAGAGACGCCGGGGCTTGCCGTAGCCGTTCCTGTAGCCCCTGGAGCTATCGACCTCGGCTCGGCGCTCATACCACGACCGGCCCAAGAACGCGGTCGCCTCCTCCTCCAGAATGGACTGGAACCGGCCCTGGATCTCTTCACGGATCCAATCGTCAACCGTCTCCCACGTCGGCATGGACTTCAATGGGGCTCTATGCGTATGTTCCTTCACGGCGATCCTCCTTCCCAACCGGGCCTCTCACCCGGTTTTGTGTGAATCAACTATCTCACGGGAAGGGTAGGGTCGCCCTTTCTCTTTTTCCACACCTTTTGATTATAGCTCTGGGAGTGCAAGTATCACGTTGTTTGGGTTCGGAAGTATCGTAGAAAAGTGTTGTATGGTGAAATTCGTCGCTATCTGGGCGAGGTGATTCGGGATCTGGCCGCACAGAAGGAATGCCGTGTGGAAGAGGGTCACCTGCGATCCGACCATGTGCACATGCTGATTTCGATCCCGCCGAAGCACTCAGTAGCTCAGACGGTAGGGTTCATCAAAGGAAAGAGTGCGATTCACATTGCTCGGAACTATCTGGGACGCAGGTCGAACTTCACCGGGCAGCATTTCTGGGCAAGAGGCTACTGGGTCTCCACCGTTGGCAAGGATGAACAGACGGTTCGGGAGTATATCCAGAACCAGGAGCGGGAGGACCGGCGTCTCGACCAGCTCAACATTTTCAGGTAATCGCCACCTTTAGGTGGCGCTTGGTTTCCAACCGCTTTGAGCGGTTCACAAGTTTTCAAGCCTCCGGCTTTGCCGGAGGTCATGACTAACTGTCAGTGCCCCGCTGATCTTAGGCCACCGATTCAGCCCGATAAGCTACTTATCAGAAGAAATTGAGCTGAGTCCCGCGAACAACAATGAGCGTCAGGCCTCCAAGACCGCCGAAAATGAGGCGGGCGGGCCAATCGGATGGAAACTGCATTTTAGACATCGGGCTACCCTTCCTTTCTGGGCGCACTAACCTATGAGCGCAATTTCTTACTGAACGCGCTTGTGCCGAAGTCGAACCAAGGCGGCCGTCGAATTTTGAACCGCGCCTCGCGCACATTGTATTTGGTGTCGGGTTTGGCTTCGAAGACAACCTGCCTGATGATCGACAGCGCGGCACCGTACGCGTCAACGGCCTTGGACAGCGTCATGTCGCCGCCATACCTCATGACAGTCGCGTCGCGTCCGGACGGGATTAGCGCCAGCTTTACGCGATCAATGGCCTCAGCGCCCAGACTCTCTGCCCGATCTGCCAGCTTAGAAAGCTCGTGGGTATGAGGCGACGTCTGTCCTCTTCGCCAAATGAGAAGCTTCAGCGCCTTCTCCGTGGCCTGCGACGCATCCCACGCGGCCGAGCGCAAGCCGGCTTCGTTCCGTTCACAGAGATTCCGAGCGCTGCTTTGAAGATCCGCGCGAACCCATCCAGCTAATTCCGCGATGCTGAAATTCTTTTCATGCTCCAATGACCGGACGTCGAAGCCGATGCTCCGAACCAGATTTGCGGTCTCCAAAGCCGCTCTCTCCTGAAAACATCCAGCTCTTCGCGTGACAACCTGCGGATCACGCCTCTGCTCTGAATCCAGCTAAGCGGGTCTTCTTCTGCCTGAACCGATGCCGGAAATCCGATCCAGACCATATTCGGCTCATCGGTGGATGTCTTAAAATCCTTGGGCACCCGCATGGCGAACGGCGTTCCATGGACAAGCAACATCGACACAAAGACGCCGTCTTCGTCATCATCGACGGCGTCGCCGTAGCGACCGCGATACCAGTTCTCGATGACGATCAGAATTCGTCCGTGCGCCTCGCTGAGAAGGAATGCCTTGTAGTCGGAAACTTCGAGCATCGTGTCCCGCACGACGTCGAAGGCCTTCAGTTTGCGGGCCGAAATCGGCACGTTCGCCTGACTAAGCGCTTGGTCGATTTGAGGAAGCGCTTCATGCAGGATCGCAGCGACTTTCTTCCAGTCTCTTATGTCATCGGCCACAAATATCGCCTTCTCTCGTTCACTAAGCTGCATTGAATGAAGCTCAACAACAGTAAGAAAGAAGCCACACCGGTGACTAGGCTCGAGGTTCATCGACACCGAGGTCCTGGTATCGCGCGAAGCACGACAAGTAAATATGGGAGATTCCCAGGCGGAAGAATGCGTTGGCATGTGCGCCCCAGAGATCACCGGTGTCGGCGAGCAGCTCGGTGCAGAGTTCCGCAAATTCGCGCAGCGTGCCGTTGCTCGACGGATGGTCCGGGATGCGTGCCGCGCGTGTTGCGGCGTGGAGGGTGGCATGGCGATACAGGGAGAGGAAACGACGGTACGGATTGCGCAGGAACGTGAAGGTGAAATAGCCGGGGTAGAGATCGATCAGGCGCGTGACTTGCCGGATGCGCTCCGCAAGACCATAAGCCTTGGTAACCGCTATGAACGCGGCAATATATCTATTTGTAATGTGTAGCGCTACGGGTATACTAATCAAATGGTCAAGAAAAATTCGACTCTTTCGCCGTTGGGCGACTACATCAGAAATCAAGTCATTCCGCCCGGCATGTCCGTCACCGAGGCGGCCAGAAAGCTTGGGATCGGACGACCGGCGCTCTCTAACCTCTTGAACGCCAATGCGACCCTATCGCCTGAAATGATCGTGCGTCTTGAGACGACCTTTGGCGCCGACCGCCAGAAACTGCTCGACCTTCAGGCCCGCCAGAACAAGGACCAGCGCCGCGATGCGGAGCGGGCCGTACCCGTCAGCGCCTACGTCCCGTCCTTCCTCCTCATCAAGGCCCGCCAGATCGAAGACTGGGCCGACAAGGATCTCGACGCGCGCAGTCACCTGGCTGTCCTCCTGCGCAAGCTCGTTCATTCGACAGGCCGCGAACTTTGCCAGGTTGATTTTCCGGGATACGACAACGCGCAGCGCAAAGGATGGGATGGCCAGGTCGAAGCCGTCGCCGCCACGGCCTGGATACCCGAAGGGCTCTCGGGCTGGGAATTCGGCACAACCGCTGACCCGGAGAAGAAGGCCAACGTGGACTATGCGGGGCGCATCAAGGCCGTGCCGCAGCCTGAGGAGCGGGCCCAGATTACCCTCGTGTTCGTGACGCCGCGCAACTGGCCGGGAAAGACGAGGTGGGCCAAAGACAAGAACGCTGCCCGCGAGTGGAAAACCATCCGGGCATACGACGCCTCTGATCTCGAACAGTGGCTCGAGGCCTCCGTCTCCGCCCAAGTCTGGCTCGCAGAGAAGTTGACTATTCAAACCGAAGGCTTCAAGACGCTGGAGCAGTGCTGGCGGGAATGGGCGTCTGCGAGCCAGCCGCCGATGAGCCCGGAGATCTTCGCGCCGTCGATCGCCGCTTACACCGATACGCTCAAGCGCTGGCTCACGCAGCCGCCGGAGCGCCCCTTCGTCGTCGCTGCGGACTCACGGGATGAGGCGCTCGCGTTCCTCGCGCGCGTGTTCCTCCAGGACGCTATTCCCAGGCTCACGGAAGATCTCCCGGTCGTCTTCGACTCACCGTCGACACTGAAGAAGCTCGTGTCCTCGTCCGCACCCTTCATTCCGATCGTCAGCACCGACGAAGCGGAGCGGGAACTCGCCACAGCCTACCGGCGTCTGCATTGCATTGTTGTGCGGCCGCGCAACGCCATCAACTCCGAGCCAGACATCGCGCTTGACCTTCTCCGCCACGAACCCTTCGAAAAGGCCCTGACCTCGATGAGTATCCAGGGCGACCGCATCGACCAGCTGAGGCGCGAATCAGGCTACTCGCCCACGATTCTGCGCCGGCGTCTCTCAGAGATCGACGCCATCCGGACACCGACCTGGGCAAAGGACGTCGACACCGCAAGGGCGTTGATTCCGATGGCATTGATCGGCGCGTGGCACGCGCGCTCAGATGCTGACTGCGAGATCCTGTCGCGGTTGGGCGAGCGTCCCTATCCTCAAATCGAAGAGGCCGTCGCGCGACTGCGTACCGTTGACGACAGCCCTGTCTGGTCCGTGGACCAGTACCGCGGCGTCGCATCCAAGATCGATGCGTTGTTCGCCGTCAATGGCTTCGTCACGGAGAGGGATCTCTCGAACTTCTTTGAGCTGGCAATGTACGTCCTTTCCGAAACGGACCCCGCCCTGGAGTTGCCCGTAGACCAGCAGTGGATGGCGGGAGTCTACGGCAAGATCCGCAACCATTCCTCGGCGCTGCGCCAGGGCGTCTGCGAGACGCTCGTCATTCTCGCCGTGCATGGCAACAACCTGTTCCGCGCACGGCTTGGCGTCGATGTGGAGTTGCGCATCTCAACGCTGATCCACGACCTCCTCACGCCGCTGACCCTTGAGAAGCTCCTCTCACAGGACGACGACCTCCCGCGGTACGCTGAGGCTGCCCCCGACACGGTTCTGACGATTCTGGAAGCCGACCTGCGTCAACCGGAACCGGTCGTGCTCGGCCTCCTGAAACCAGTGGAGTCTGGCCCCTTCGGACGCTGCCTGCGCACCGGCCTTCTCTGGGCGCTCGAGGTTCTCGCTTGGAAGCCGGACAACCTCTCACGCGTGAGCGGCGTGCTTGCCCAGCTTTCGCGAACGGCTGTCAATGACAACTGGATGAACAAACCCATCGCCAGTCTCGAGGCGATCTACTGCTGTTGCATGCCGCAAACAGCGGCGTCGCTGGACACCCGCATCAAAGCCCTGGAAGCGCTTGCCAAGAACTTTCCAGACATTGGCTGGCAGATCTGCATCGACCAGTTCTCACCGGGCTCCCGGATTGGAAGTGACAGCTACCGCCCTCACTGGCGAAACGACGCCTCCGGTGCTGGACAAGTACTCACGCGTGGCGAGATTCACGCATTTGCCCGAAAGGCACTCGATCTTGCCATCGCATGGCCTCACCATGATGGCCAGACGCTTGGCGATCTCGTCGAGCGTCTGGACGGCATGATGGAAGAAGATCAGCAGGCTGTCTGGGATCTGATCGACAGTTGGTCTGAAACCCAGACCGATGAACAGGCCAAGGCGACGCTGCGCGAGCGCATCCGCCGCTTCGCCTTCACCCGTCGCGGACGCAAACAGGGCCTCAACAAGGCGACCCGTGACCGCGCACGTGAGGTGAGCGCGGGGCTCACTCCGCATGATCCAATCACACGACACGGCTGGCTCTTCGCCAAGCACTGGGTGGAGGAGTCGGCCGAGGAAATCGAAGACGACGACCTCGACTATTCCAAGCGCGGTGAACGCCTCAATCAGCAGCGGCTGGTCGCCATGAAGGAAATCTGGGCCGATCGCGGTTTCGAGGGAACGATGGCGCTCCTGCAGGTCAGTGAGCCAGAGATCGTTGGTCAGTACACGGGGCTATGCGTCACTGATCCGGCACAAGCTGCGGAACTGATCGTCTCGCTCCTCGCCGTCCCCGCCGATCCGGAAGGCAGGGCCGACGGATACCTGCAGGGATTCCTGCACGCGGTAGAGCCGCACGTCCAACCGGTCATTTTGACGACCATCGCCAGCGCCGCCGATACCGAGACCGCCGCCAGGCTCTTCCGCTGCGCGCCCTTCGGCGACGCGACATGGCGCTTGCTCGACGCTCAGGCGCCGCAGATCAGGCAACTCTACTGGCGTGAGGTGATGCCTCAGTGGCACCGCTTCACCGAGACCGAATTGAATGAGGTGATTGATTGCCTGCTCGAAGTCCAGCGGCCGCGCGTGGCGTTTGACGCCGTCCACATGGACTTTAGGAGGATCGAAACATCACGCCTCAAGCGGCTCATGACGGCGCTGCCGCGCGGCACCGAGCCGGAAGGCACGTTTCGTCTCGAGAGCTACCACATCGCCGAAGCGCTCAAAGAACTGGACGGGCGAGCCGATGTTACTTACGAAGAAATGGCTCAGTTTGAGTTCTTGTACCTCCGCGCACTCGACCACAGCGGGCACGGCATCCCAAACCTCGAGCGACAGATGGCAGAGTCGCCCGCCCTGTTTGTGCAGGCTGTCACGCTGGCCTACAAACGCAGCGACGACGGACAGGACCCGCCAGGCTGGAGACCAGACGATCCAGAGCAGCGTGCCGCCGGCGCGCTGTCCGCTCACCATCTCCTGGAGAAGATGCAGCGCATTCCGGGGAGCAAGAACGACGTGATTGATGCGGACGCGTTGCGCAAGTGGCTCACGGAAGCCCGCCGCCTCTGCGCGGAACATGCCCGTGCCGACATCGGCGACCAACGAATCGGCCAGCTCCTGGCGCAGGCGCCGCCGGAGCCGAATAGCAGCCTCTGGCCGTGTCGCGCAGTATGCGAGGCTATGGAAGCTGTGGCATCCGAACACGTCGGCAGGGGCTTCCATATCGGCGTCTACAACAGCCGCGGCGTCTATTGCCGCGGCGAGGGCGGCGATCAAGAGCGCGAACTCGCGGTCAAATACAAAAAGTGGGCGCAGGAGACGGCTCCTGACTGCTCGTTCGTCAGCAGCGTCCTCGCCAGCCTCGCATCCTCCTACGAACGGGACGCGGAACGTGAAGATTCGGAAGCTCGCGTGAATAGACGCCTCAGGCATTAGCCTGAATCATGCATGAATTTGAGTTTAGGTTGTTTTGGAGTGATGTGATCACGCACAGGATTTGTTCTCGGCTTCTTCGGATGTCCAAGGTCCCGTAAGCGGTCTCTACGAGTCGCAAGAGTCACGATTTTCGTCCGGAACAGGTGTTGTTTTGCGACGTGTACATAGCTGTCCCCGGTATAGATCGGCGTTGTTACTGCGTGTTCGTTTCGAGCCTGGTGATGATTGACACCAAGACGTTTTTGAGTGGATACGATGTTGGAAAATGGAATCGGATTCTTCGTGCGCTTTCAATGACTCTCGCGCCGATTTTGAGGAAACGGTTCTGTATCGTGTTGACCTGAGGTTTGGTCCACGCGGTGCCCTTGAGTCCCTGTGATCGGAGTGCGTGAAGCAAGGCGTATGCAGCACTGTGTAGAAAGAGTCGGAACTGGTTGGCTTCAAACTTGTGGCACGATGTTCGATCGGAGTGAAGGAATGTTTGTGGTCCTTGATGAAGCCTTCCGTGCGTCCCCTTGCGCAGTAGATACGATCATAGATAAAGCCGTCTCGATTACTCTGTAAATTGGTCACGCGGTATCTTGGATTTGCTTCGCCGTTTGTGACTTCAGCCTTGTGAATGATCCGGCGAGGCTGCCGGTAGGTGCCAGCCTGATATGAGAAGGATGAGAACAAGCGAATCGTCTCCTTATGCTCGCTCAGACGTAGCGCTTGGTCCATCAGGTTTTGTCCAGCCGCTTTGAGCTTGGAGTTGGCGCCCTGGCCCAGAACGTAGTAGATACCGTTGTCTTCGCAGAAATCGTGCATCTCTGGTGAGCTGAACTTTGAGTCTGCGCGAACGATGATCTCCACGTTTGGCCAAGATCCGCGTAGGTGTTCCACCAAGCGCTTGAGAATAGAAACGACCTGTTTACCGTTCGTCGGATGCCCGGGTCTCAAGATCGTCGTAATGAGCTTGCCGCTTTGGCCTTCATAGATATGTAGCGGCATATAGCAGTGTTCATTGTAATACGCGTTGAAGAGTGAAAATTGTTGCGCACCGTGCGTTGGGTCATCCGTGTCGTCGATATCGAGAATGATGCTTGGGGGTGCCTGGTCATACGATGCGATGAACCCGTCTACAAAAGCCCGTGCGAGCCGATACAAATCCGAGCGTCGCACATCATTCTCAAGTCGTGTCATCGTTGATTGGCTCCCGAGATCAGGACCGGAAAGAGGAAGCCGATCGCAGGCAGCCTTGACGCCCGGATCGTGGCGCAAATCATCACAATCGACGGCATCTTCATAGCCGCAAGCGATCTGAAAAACACGCTGCTTCACAAGATCCAAAAGCGTGTGATCGATATAGCTTGGGTGACGACGATCTCGCAAAGCATCTACCATTCTGGCGATCAATCCCATCTGAGACTCAAGGGCGCGAAGCAACAGAACTCCACCGTCACTCCTGACGGCGCCACCGGCAAAATCAGCCTCAACTACCTTGCCCGAAATGCTTGCGAATGGTAACCGGATCTGACTAGGTTCTATCACGGTAGTTCCTTCCAAGTGTTGTTTTGATGTGTCAGCCCTAATGTAGGGAAAAACAAACACTTGTACAAGGGGGCTACCTCTTTTATGCATAATTCAGGTTAGTCTCTGAGATGAGCGGTGCCGTATCGTACGAGACCCGAATGGCCTCGGCTTGCACGAGCAATGTGTTCAGATACGTATCGCCGCGCTTGGTGCTTCGACGGCTGTGCGCCGACTACACAGCGCCGAACGTATGCAAGCTTGACAGTTACCTCACGAAGCTGGTGAGGTAGCTCGACCAATGGTCAAGGAGGGCAAGATGAGATCGAGGTTCTGGCTACTCACGTGAGCGATGATGACGAGTCCTGCTTATACAATTGCGCAGGAGACGGCTGCCGAGCAGGAAGCCTGCGCGACGTGTGCAGGATGTGGAGGGAGACTACTGGCGTTTCTCGTGGTCTGGACCATCCTCAACATCGTACTGCTTGTGTGGGTCGCCCGAGATGCGAAGGCCCGGAGCATGGACAGTGCGGTCCTGTGGATGATCCTGGTGATGGTGACAGGTCTGATCGGCCTGATTCTTTACCTATTCTCCCGTCCAAAGGGGAATCTCGACAGGTGCCGACACTGCAGAAACAAACGCCTACGAGCGAGCGCCATCTGTCCGCACTGCGGTAACCAATGATTCTGCCAAAAGTCTGTCTCGGGGTGGTGGACCTCATCCTCGTCCTGGTGGTTCTTGACGCCACCCGCGATCCAACCCGTCAGATTTCCTCCCAGCTCTACACAGCCGCCGTTCGCTACGGCTACCAACCCCTCTCGTCTCGCCTTCTCAGAGGCAACGTGCAGTGTCGTTATGTTCCCTCCTGCTCCCACTACTCGATCGAAGCTGTGAGGCCGGGGCTGTCGTACCGCCTTGATAGCGCATACTTCCGGTTGGCTTGGCCTGAACCCCTCCCCAAGCCATAGCCAAGGTAATGGAGGCCCGAAGAATGACCGCGAAGCTCGAACTTCGAATACCGCCATCATCATCGCGCCACCTGCTCAAGGCCCTACGTCTTGCGCGGACCTTCGAAGATTTCAGAGAACCCAGGGGACGGTCCGACTCCTACACGATCCGCGTGGGGCAGGACGAACTACGCATCCGGTACAAAGCCGTCGAGCGACTCTACCGCATGACCCGCGGCTGGAGGGGCACAGAGCTACGGGTAGCAGGTAAACCGGCAGACCTGAAGGCGATGAACGCTATCGTGAGCGTCTTCCGGTGTGCGGAACATCGGGACCTCACGGCTATTCCAGATGCCTACTGCCAGCCAGGCGAAGAAGGCTGGGGATGCAAGCACCTGGACCAGATTCGCGCTGACCTGCCTGTGGTCGTGTGGCAGCTGGACCAGACAAACTACGCCTTCTGGTTCCAGTTTGGAGAGTTCACTCAGGACGGCAAGACGTGGAAAGTTGACAAGCCCGCCCTTCGCAAGGCGTTGATGCGGGAGGCATCTGCCAAGCATCTCACGATGTGTCCGTTCTTCAGCCGGGACCGGATCAAGCAGCGGGTGGCCGCTCTGCCTGCAAATCTGGAACTGGGGGAAGGATCAGCCTGGGCCCCCCGATGCAAGACCGACATGACCGGAGCGGGGCAACGGCAGCCGTTCGGTATTCAGCCTCGGGAGCTGGACCGGGACGATCCTCTGTCCTTATCTGTATCCGTTGATCCAGAGCCCGACGGAACACCGAAACAGGAGCGGCAGATCCCCGTTGTCTCCTTCCAGGACATTGGTGGGATGGACGAGGTCGTGACTAAGGTCCGAGAAGTCGTCGAGCTGCCCATTCGGCATCCTGAGCTGATGAAGCACCTGGGGATCACACCGCACAAGGGTGTCATCCTCTACGGGCCGCCTGGTTGCGGAAAGACGTTGTTGGCCAAGGCCATCGCCAACGAGGTGAACGCCCATTTTGCCTCGGTGAAGGGACCCGAACTCTACAGCAAGTGGGTGGGAGAGTCCGAAGAACGGCTTCGCGCGCTCTTTGACCACGCGCGTGAGTTCGCTCCCTCCATCGTCTTCTTCGACGAAATCGACGCCATTGCCTCCCGGCGCTCGGGGAACGATGCTAATCGGCATAGCGCCGCCTTCCTCAACCAGCTCCTGACCCTGATGGATGGTGTGGAGACCTATACGAACGTGTTCATCCTCGGAGCTACAAATCGGCTGGAGCTATTGGATGAAGCCATCCTGCGTCCCGGGCGGTTCGACTACGCGCTGGAGGTGAAGAGACCCTCCCCGGAGGGCTGCCGTAAAATTCTGGGGATCCACACGCACCGTATGCCACTCGGCGCTGGCGTGGACTTAGATGCGATCGCAGCGGAGTTGGAAGGCCGCACTGGAGCTGAAATCGCCTATGTCGCACGGGAGGCCGCCTACAATTGCCTGCGGCGGCGTGTCCAAATCGAAGACCTGGTAGGGGAAGGAGGTCCAGAGGTCGACTTCTCGGACTTCGAGGTCTCTGAACAGGATTTCATGACGGCGGTTCAAGGCGCTTCCACTGGACGGTCGGGAACTCGGGCATCGGAGCAGAACGGAAAGCCGGGCGTTCCGATAAGCACCGATCCAAAACCACTACCCAAAACACCCAAAAAGACGCTTGGAAAGGAGGATTGAAAACCCTAAATACACACCCGTCCGAGACCCTGAAATCGCCGCACCTAAGTGGCTCCATTAGGCCGCCTGGCAAGGTCAGGTGGTCGATGTTGGAGGTGTCGCCGGGGTTGACGCTCCGGCCTTCGTTGAGCGTGGGCTCGTCGCCTTCAAGCGGCGTTCATCGCTACGTGTGTCGCCGGGGTTGACGCTCCTTTTTTGTTTAACGACCCGGGGGTCGGATACGTTGACTACGTGCTGTGGGGCGACGATGGCAAGCCGCTCGCCGTGGTGGAGGCAAAGAAGACAACTGTCGAACCGGCTGTCGGTCAGCAGCAGGCGAAGCTTTACGCCGACTGTCTGGAACAGATGCACTGACAGCGGCTGTCATCTTCTACACCAACGGCTACGAGACGTGGCTTTGGGATGACACCGCCTATCCACCTCGTAGGGTTGCTGGATTCTACAAGAGGGATGAACTGTCCAGCCTGATCGTGCGGCGTTCACAGCGGCAGTCCCTCGACGTTGCGGCGCGAGGAACTTGCCGCGAAAGAGCACAACGAACAGAATGCTCGGCAGAGAGCCTGACCAAACTACGGGGCCCGATGAGTTTCAACCGACTATGGGACTTGACCGCCCGAAGTGCGGGCATGATCTTACGAAACTTGTCTGTGAGATGAAGGACAAGAGAGAACTCATCTGTCCGGGTTGCGGAAGCATCGGATCGGTGATATTCCAGGACTCCACCGGGGCCACCAGCAAGAGCGCGTCGGAGGTCGCAGACGACATTCTCGGGAAGCTTGACGCTATCGTTAGACGGAAGAATGGGGCGATCTCAGCTCTTCAACTTCCGCATCAGGAAAAACGGTAATGGACAGTGTGAAATCAGACATCAATAACTCGGTGGTCATCGTTGAGCCTCGGTATGTTATGTTTTTAGCCATCTTGTTCCTCCCGAGCCCGAAATGACCGGGAGGCTTCTATAGGATTGTATATAATCCCCCCCAAGAGTCAAATTCATGAAGGAGAGTCCGCATGCAGTGCATTTGTCCCGTCAAGGATTGCGGTGCGGTAATCCAATTAAATGGTTTTAGATTCAAATAAAGTAGATATTGAAAAGTTAAGAAAGCTTTATCGCGAAGATGATTCAGCAAGAGCGGTCTTGGATCATTTTGCGAGCCGCGAAAGGAATTGGGGAACGACAACCATCGACCGAATTCACTGGAATCTCTTGAACGAGGGTCAAAATGTTTATCGGGGAGACGTCATCAGGGTGTTTCGGAAGTTGGAAGATTGCGGTTGCGGAAGTTTCACGGTTGGGAGAAAAGGGTGGACGTCACGCTTTGAATGGGATGTTCAGATGGTTGGAGTTGGGCAGGCAGCAGCTGGTGAAACTGAACAAGTCGAAGAAGTATCTCAGGAGGAAAAGGGAGAAGAAAACGGAGGTAATAGCCTCTTCAAGCACACATTTCGCCTACGACGATCCGATCAGTCCGTTACTGTTGAACTCCCAGTAGACTTAACGGCGCAAGAAGCTGCGCGGATGGCCCGTTTCATCGAGACCCTGCCGTTTCAAGGCGATGCGAATTGACCGAGCCAGCTAACTAACACCGCACCCAAAAAAACGGGTTAATAGCTTTTCGGATCGGAGTGGGAAGGAATATGGAAGAAAGTAGGGTTACTACCATGAGTTCCAAGAATCGGATGGTAGCTTTGCTCCTTGCTTTCCTATTTGGGGGATTTGGAGGCCATCGCTTCTATGCAGGAAAGACGAAGACTGCGATCATTCAACTTCTCACTCTTGGGGGCCTAGGATTTTGGACATTGGTCGACTTCGTCATGATCCTGTGCGGCGAATTCACAGACGCAGATGGAAAGAGGATTGGAGATTGGAGCCCGGGGCGTAACGGCGCTTTTTCGAAATTCCTCAAAGAGTCATTGGGGGCTTTTCGCGCCTGAGAGGAACGTGAGACGCGTGAATATGCAGAAGTAGCGGAGTTGGTCGCAGAATACCACTCCTCTGAGGAATTCAGGCGGACAAAGACCAACAAATCAAGCAACTAATATATTCGGCTATATCTGGATCTCTCAACGAGATGAAGTGGGTGAAGGTGCCGTGGTTCCTGGCATGGGGGCGCGGTTAGAGTGTGCGGAACCTCTTCGGAATCTGCTCAGGGATGTTTATGTCTCCGACGGTAAGGAAGATCATATCGTTGAATGCGTCGAGTGTGCGGAATCCGCTGGCTCGGTTCTTGACGATTTGGACGATTCGGTTGAGGCCTTCGGCGATGGCGTTGGTAAGACGCGTGTTCACGAATGCGAGGACGCCGAAGAAGTGCTGTCGCAGGGTCCTGACGAACTTTCGCAGGGGTTCAAGTCGACTTCTGAGTGCGGACGTCGTCCAGCATTTCAGGAAGCGTTCGGCAGCCCAGGGCGCTTTGTATTCCCAGAACTGCTCGAACTCGTCCTTGAGTCTCCAGGCTCTATAGATTCGGTAGTTCGCCTTCTCCAGTGCTTTGAGTGTCCGAGTATCCCCTCTGGAGCGTTATCTCCCCGATAGCCAGGAGGAAGGGGCATGGCCAATCGGAGGTTCGAGATGTATCAGTATCGCCAAGTGCTTGTCCGTATGCGGCTGGGTGAGTCCAGCCGCGCCATTGCCAGATCTGGTCTGATGGGGCGCACGAAGGTCGAAGTGCTCCGTGAGATTGCTGGTGACCAGGGGTGGTTGGACCCTGACCGTCCTCTGCCCGACGACGGAACGCTGGCCTCAGCGTTGCGATGTCCTTCAGCCCGGCCTCAGATGACATCCTCCGTCCTTCCCCACCAGGAGGAAGTTCGCAACTGGTGGGCGACGATGTACTTCTCGAGGACGAGCTGTGGAACCGCATCCGACTGTCACCGAACACGTTGCCCACTGGGGAGCTGCGACTCCTTCCCGGTACGATCTTCCAACGTTTCAGTCACCGCGCGTGGGGTTCGAGAGCGGCCACAGCCCGTCTCGACAACGACCCCGACAATCCGGCCCTCCGTGTCTACACGGTGACCTACGAAGACGTTGGTCGCACGCTGTGAATCCATTTTAACAAAGCCTTCCCACACGAAATCGAATCCTGGACGGAAACGAGCCGCAGTCGGCGCCCAGACGCGCCCGAACGTGTCACCCGGGCCACGCGGAAGAAGCGTATCCGGCTCGACTACTGCGCAAGCACGACGCGGCCGATACGCACTATCGTCAGCAGCTGGGTCTTGAGTGAGGAGATGAGTCCGTGAGGTCGTGACCGTGACGACCCATCAGCGACGGGTCGCCTGCCGACTTCCCCAGGAGCCTGTCCCGAGCATAGGCGAAGGATGGTCCCGTTCGTGTATTTCGTGTTTTTCGTGGTAAGCTTCTTTCTGTAGGAGACAGAATGCAATTCGGTGCACACGAATCCATTTCCGGCGGCGTCTTCAACGCCATTACACGCGGGCAGACCGCCACTTGCGACACGATTCAGATGTTCAACAAATCCAACAGCCAGTGGCGTGCAAAAAAGCTGACCGAAGACGAAGTCGACGAGTATCTCACGCGTATCGAAGACACAGGCGTCACAGTCGCGTGCTCCCACTCGAGCTATCTCATCAACATCGGATCGCCCGACAAAGCGCTCGGCACGAAATCCCGAAAATCGCTCCAGGAAGAAGTCGAGCGTTGTAATCTCCTACAGATCCCGAACCTGGTCTTCCATCCGGGTTCCCACGTCGGATCGGGCGAGGAACCGGCTATGGACCAGATCGCCGAAAACTGTAATCAGGTCCTCTCCGACGTGACGGACAACGATGTCACCCTGTGCCTCGAGACTACTGCGGGTCAGGGCACCAACCTCGGCTACAGCTTCGAGCAGATCGCCTATATGTTGGATCGCATCGACGATCGTGAGCACGTCGGTGTCTGTTTGGACACCTGCCATATCTTCGCCGCTGGCTACCCCATTATCGATCCCGAGGACTATGAGAAGACGATCAAAGATTTCGACGAAGTCATCGGGCTCGACCAGCTGAAAATCATCCACGCAAACGACAGCAAGACCGAATTCGGCTCAAGAAAGGACCGTCACGAACACATCGGCGAAGGCCACATTGGGCTCGAAGGCTTCAGGAATTTCGTCAACGATCCTCGCCTGGAGAACGTCCCCTTCATCCTGGAAACACCTAAAGAGGATGACCTCAAAGAGGATATCGAGAACCTCAAGAAGCTCCGCGCACTCGTGGAAAGGCGCCACTGAGAACACTGAGAAAACCTTGAGAAAGACCAGGCACGGGGTTGAAAACTTCACCCTGAGGTCTATCCCCGGCTTCTCGCCGGACCATCGGGGTCTCGAACACACAGTGACCTCAGTGTCCTCAGTGGCTGCCTTTTGATTGTCGGACCAAATGTCTGACCCTTTGGAACTCCGCGCACCGGGGCGGGTCTTCCCGTTCGTCTTTCTTGTTGCCGGCGGAATCGTTCTGTTGAACGGCGTTGCGCTGCTCGTCGCGCCGTTGCCGGGCAAGGCGCGATGGTCTTTCGGGCCCGTCCTCCTGACGCTCGTCGGGGCGGTCGGAATCGCGACGGCCGTATGGTCGTTCCTAAAGCAGTTCCAGATCAGCCGCCTGATCCAGTTGCTCATCGCAGATCTGCCCTCGATCGGGACGGATCCCGCATCTCGCAACCACGCGTTGACGGCTATTCTGGACCATACGTCGAGTGTCGTGGACGCGACGAAGAGTCATCCTGAAGCGGGCGTGAACCTGAAGCTGTGGATGGCGGGTCGTGAGGCCGTAGTCGAGCGGAGTGCGTCGGGCACCTGGACACTTCGAGCAGACCTCTCCCGTCAGGAATCGTCAAGCATCGAAGCAGCTCGCGCATCGGTCATCGACGGCGAACTCATCTGGTCTGAGGATGAAATGGAAGGAACGATCGTGGCGATCGATGTGCTGGCGACGAAGATCTGGCGGTTGCCGCCGGACTATGAAATCAGAGCGAACCTCGAAGTCTATCGACGAGAAACATAGGGAACGAGGAGGCGTAGGGGCGAGCAGGCGTGGCGCCAGCCTTTCCACCAGAATGACGCCACAGTGTTGTGATAGTATCGACACGCTCGCTTCGCCACCACGCCTGCTCGATATTTCGGGCGGGTTCACTTTTCGTCCTTCTTCCAGGGCAACGCCCCAATTACAACCGCCTTCCTCATATTCCCCAACCACGCCCGCCAGAACCAGTTCGCTTTGCTTCCCGCCGGCAAGTACGCGGAATCGATCTTGTAGGTTTTTCCACGCTCAATATCTTCGTTCAGATAACCCACGACTGCTGAGAACGGAATCCACGCGAAGTTGCTTCGTTCGAGCAGGAGCAGGGCAGTTCGAGTTCTTTGACATATCCCAAGCTCGGCGACTGATCGCAGGAAGCCGCCGGATCGTGTTCGTGAGCCGCTCTTTTCGAGGAGCGGCTCTTCTGTTTTGGGCTCCGAGAACCATCACTTTTTGACATGGGACGTGTCCTTTCGGATCTTCTCCTCTCGCGGGGATAACCGCGATCGATAGACCTATTCCTCAGGGCAGTAAAAATGACTTGGGGCGGTGGTTGGAACTGGTGAAATAAAGTTTACTTAGGAGTAATTATAAATGGCGAAAGTGGACCCCGAACCCGAACAGTAAAAATAATTTATCTGTGCTGCCCTGTCCATTTTAGGGTCGCATCTGGGAGAGGGTCCTGGAGCCGGAACCGCCCATGGTCTCAAGGGCCTTTTGGAAATCCTGCGCCGTAACCTCAAAGGGGGTCAGGTCGAGATCTGTTTGGTTTTCTTTGATGAGTCCATCGATCGGCGCACACCGGCGGAGGCAGTTGTAGGCACCCTCTCTGGCAACGAAGGCGATTTCCGATCCGGTGCAGCCAGCCAACTCACTCACGATGCTCTCCAGATCGATATCACAGGCCAGTGGCATCTGCCGCCCGATGCCCGCTCATCGCATGGGGTTACTTGATGGCTGGGCAAAAAGACTCTCACATCCTGGGCACGTCATAACCACGACCTCAGCGGATGGGCCCTGAGCCTTGCAGCGACCGTTATTAGTGCCCCCGTTGCGGGCACGCTGGTTGATGAGAACAGTTGGCGGATCGCTCTGACGTCCTCCGAAACGGCCACACACAGACCCGACGTGGCCCGCCTCTTCTTTCCCACGGTCCCTCCTTGGGCTCTGAGTTTCGAAGATTGCGAACTAAAAACGCTCGGTCTCATCAATCCCTCAAGACAAAAAGCCCGAACTCCTGTTGGGAAAAGCGTCTCTCCATTCGGTGAAGTCGAGGTTGCTGGTCACGATGGTGGCCGTGCGCTCGTAGCGCTCTGAGACGAGGTCGTGGAAGTCTTCGTCGTGCGGAGGTGCCATCGGTTTGAGTCCGAAGTCATCGATGATGAGCAAGGGCGCTTTGGCGAAGGTCTGGAAGCGGCGCTCGAAGGTGGCCGTAGCTCTTGCCGCGTGAAGCTGTCCCAGGAGTTTGGTCTGCGTGGTGAAGAGGACGTCGTAGCCGTTTCGGACGGCGATATGTCCGAGCGCCTGAGCGATGTGGCTCTTTCCGGTGCCACAGGGTCCGGCGATGAGGATGGCGACCTTTTCTTCAATAAAGCGGCAGGTGGCGAGGTCCTGGATCTGGTCTTGGTTGATGCCGAGGTTGAAGTCGAAGTCGAAGCCCTCGATCGTCTTTTCACCGCGGAAGCCAGCCCGTCGCAGCCGCCTGGTGAACTTCTTGTTCTCGCGTCGTGCGACCTCATCCTGGATGAGGAGCGCCAGGAACTCTGAGTAGGCGAGTTTTTTCTTGATCGCCTCCTGGTTTCTGTTGGGGAGGCTTTCGAGGATGCCGGAGAGGCGGAGGTTGCTTGAGCATGGGTGCAAGTTCTGGCATGGGGTTCATTTTGTGTCTCCAGACTGACTGAGGGTCTTGCTTCGGGACTACATCCATCACACGTCCCCGTCTCTTTGGGTAATAACAGGTCTGGAAATAGAAAACTCAGCCGGAATGACCAGCGCCAGGAGCAGTTGCCCGCTCAGCGGGAGTTGTTCGACTATATCGAAGTGTTCTATGGCACTCGACGCTCGGCCAGACCGAGACAGTAAGGGATTCTCATGATTACAGGCGCACTCAGATCCAAAATCGATCGAAAACCCTAAATACACACCCCGTCCGAGACCCTGAAATCGCCACTTCTAAGTGGCTCCATTAGGCCGATCATGACTGGCCTCATTAGGGCGATCATTGACATCTTTTGCCAAAAACCCTAAGTACTCCTGTTCTCAAATACGGTGACGTATTCTAAGCAGACTTTGCCAAGGGCGTATCGTAGAACCTGAGTTTGTCGATCATCTCCGCGAGATCTGTTCGTGTGAACTTCCATTTGAAGGGTGTGGCGATACGTCCGTAGCGTTCCTGAAAACCGAGGATTCTTGCCTCAAGCTCTTCGAGCGATGTAAATTCGATAGGTGTCAGAGCCTTGCGTTTGAGGATCGAGAAGTAGATCTCGATCTGATTGAGCCAGCTTGCGTGGATCGGAAGGTGAACGGGGTGGATGTTTGGCCACTTCCCCTGGATACGGTCGATGCATGTTTGCCCTCGGTGCGAGGAGCCATTATCCACGATGAGGTAGACTTTCTTTGCCGAGCAATAGGGTTTCCGGCTCATGATCAGGCTCAGGAGCCGGTTGAAGGGCTCGATACCCGAAGAAGACTCACAGAGACCGAAGATTCGACCATTGTGCACGTCGAGAGCAGCCAGATAGGCCAGGGCTCCTTTCCGCTCGTATTCGTGTTCAACGCGTGCCGCTCTGTTCGAGGCTGGCGGTAGGGTAACGTGCTTGCGAGCTCGTGCTTGAATACTGGTCTTTTCGTCGGCAGAAAGTACATATTCCCTCGGCCCTAAAGGCTTTCCTTGCCATTGGCGGTGATACAGATCAAGGACTCTACCTGCTTTGGTTTGGAAGTCCGGGTCCCGTGGGAAAATCCAGGAGCGATGATACCAAGGACGAATCGCGTCCTCGTTCAACCAGCGCCAGACAGTGGCGCCGCTGATCTTGGCAACGAAGCCCCTTTGCACTGCCTCGGCGGCAATCTCGGAACAGCTGAACCGCGAGAGCGGTATCCCGCTCTCGCTCGGTAGTTCACACGCCAGCGCCTTGATCTGAACGACCACCTGAGGGGGGAAAACCGGGCGGGCGCCCGGGACGAGATCTATCTTCGAGTCCCGAAAGACGCTCTTCGAAAAAGCGCTTACGCCATTTGCTTACGATCGGACGCGGGACATCCAACCGTTGGGCGATAATCTTGTTGGATAATCCCTCGGCGGCGAGAAGCACGATTTTCGATCGGATCACTTGATAATACGGTAACGTATATTGTCCAGCCATTCGCTCGAGGTCGACCCGTTCCTTCTCAGACAGTAGCACCACATAAGGCGAACGTCTTGGCATTGTTCTCCTCCTTTTGAAGGAGAACATAAGCTACAAATAATGTTCAAGACATACGTAATAATGTTTATGAAACCATGCACTAAGGCACCTCATAGGCACCCATTTTATCACATCGCCCTGCCTCCAGGGCAATCGAAATCCCCCCGGCCAGGATGATCGAACGGCTGTGGGGTGTGACGATTTGGCCGCGCATTAGCTCTCCCCGTGGACCTCCTAATCATTCGCCCGAAGAGCCCTGACATCATTGTAGACGACCGATCTGTCAACGCCCAGAGAGCTTCTGCGACCTGGAGAGGTCGTCCTCCTTTGGCCAGGAGCGTGCCGACCAGCAGCCGCCTGGCCCACACGGCCGCGTGCTCACCCGACCCTTCCTCCTTCCTCCCAGCGGACCACGTGCCCCTCCCCTCACGCAGGATCTTCAGGGCCTGCACAGAGCCCGCGCCGAACAGAGACAGTTGATTCGGGTGGACGACCGCATTCACCAACTGGTGGATCGCGGCGATGTGGCCTCGGTCCACATAGGGCACCCCCTCATCTGGCAGATGCTTCACGGCATCCATCGCGCGTTCGTCAGCAACGGGCTCGCCCACGCGTAAGCCGGCGGTGACCCGGCCATAGAAACCGACCTTCTGGAGCATCTTACAGAGCCTCATCTCCCGACGGCCGATTTCGGTCCTGATTCTTCGCCGAAGCTGGAAGCTCCCGGCCTCACGCAGGTCGGCGAAAGCCGCCACCTGGAGACGTTCAAACCGCCTCCTTATCTGGGAGAGTGCTGCCTGCGCTTGCCCAACACCCTCTGCGAGCACCTGGTAGACCGAGATCACCTCCAGGTCGTCCCTTACGACGGGCCCATCAACCCCCAACTCCCTCGCGATGCCGACCACGTCCTCTTCCCGCGCGTAGAGCTCAGCGGCGACCAACCGTCTGGCCCAGTCGATCGGGTCCAGGCCCTCCACCCGCTTTCCTCGTGGCCAGGTGTCCTCTCGCTCGAAGAGGGCTTTCCTGACGTGCACAGAGTCGACACCGGGAAGGGGCAACTCGTTCGTCCGGGCAACGGTATCGATCAACAGCCGGATCGAGGCCACGTCCTTTGGGACGGCAATCGGCAGACCCGATGTGCGTCTCCTTTTCTTTGGGTTGGCACTCGTTCTCACCATTCCGTTGCCCTTACGGGCGAAGGCATGCGCGATGCGCGCAAGGCTCTTCGCGGCAGACCCGATCGCGCGGGCGACGACCGGATCACCCGGCACCCAAACGCCAGAGCTATCAAGAAAAATAACTTTGGCGACAAGGCCGTTGGCGAAATAATTTTTCAACCAGGACAACTCCACTTTTTCGTGCCCGGTTTCCCACCCCAAAGAAATCACAATAAACGCCCTATGGCACTGTCTACCAATAGGTTAACCGTTCTTCGTGGTCCATGATTTTCCAGAAAATGGGGTCAATTATCTCTTCCCCTCGCCCAACAGCTTGTTCGGTGGACATACAGACTCCAGACGTTCAGGCGTAGAGTGCAGCAAGGAGTGCTTTGATGTATCCCACAGAGTAAGCGAGGCCCTGGCTGACGTCACCTGTGTCGCCCTCGATTTGGAAGATGTGATCGGGATTGATGCAGCCGTCGAAGCCGACCTTATGCAGGGCCTCGAGTATATGGAACATATTCATGTCGCCGTCGTCGAGGTGCACCTCTTCGTAGCCTCCGGCCGTGGCAAAACTGCCCCGCACGTTCCGGAAGTGGACCATGAAGATGCGTCCCTTCCGCCCGTAGTTGTTGATCTCCTGCAAGACGAGTGGCTCGCTGCCGGCTTCGGCGCGCGTACCGATGCAGTAGAGGAAGCCGACGTTGGGGCTTGGGAAGGCGTCGATGATGCGATGGTAGCCGAGCCCGCCGAACGGGGTGTCCGGCAACGGGTTGTCGGAGGGATGCATGGCGAGTTTAACGTCGTACTCCTCAGCGACCGGTACGAGCCGGGCGTAGAGCTTGCAGAAGTGGTCCCACCAGTTGTCTAGCTCCTTTTGGCTCGGCGGCTTACCCGTCGTCACATCCCAGACGTGTACTCTCTTATTTCGCTGGTCCTCACGTGTGAGGCTGGCCAGTATCTCGGGCGTGACGTGGGTGAGTGTGTTTCCGGACCCCAGGAAGCCGGCTCGGTGGACGGACCGATAGCGGGTCACAAAATGGTTGAACGTATCGCCCTCGCAACGCTGACGGGCGATCGGTACGCCGGCTTCGCCAAACACCTTCAATGCGTTGACCGAGTTTTCGATGTATTTCTCGGCATCGTCGTGATCGAGGAAATAACCCTCGCCGACATCGGGGAGAGAAATGCGGTTGAACCTCAAGCCCCACCCGTGCACACGTTTCTTGATTGCGAGAAGGGCGTCCAGATCGGGATAGCCTTGCTCTTTGACACCGGGAACGTGGGTCGCTTCTCCAATGTCAATACAGTCGATGCCGAGCTGGCTGTAACGCTTGAGAATCGAGTCGCTGACATCGCCGTTGATTCCGAATGAAACACGCATCATTTGTTTTCCTCACTTCGATAATCACGAGAACTTCAGTCGCTGAATGATTTTCGGTGGACATTGATACTCCGGTGGGCTCAGGCGTAGAGTGCGGCGAGGAGAGCCTTGATGTATCCGACAGCGTAGGCGGCGCCCTGGCTGACGTCGCCCGTATCGCCTTCGATCTGGAAGATGTGATCCGGACTGAGGCAGCCTTCGAAACCGACTTTGTGAAGGGTCTCGAGAATTCGGAACATATTCATATCTCCGTCGTCCAGATGAACCTCCTCGTAGGCACCTGATGTCGGGAAACTTCCACGCACGTTTCTGAAGTGGACCATAAAGATCCGGCCTTTGCGGCCGTAGTTGTTGATCTCCTGAAGTACCAGCGGTTCGCTGCCGGCTTCGGCCCGTGTCCCGACGCAGTAGAGATAGCCGACGTTCGGACTCGGAAAGGCGTCGATGATCCTGTGAAATCCGAGGCCCCCGAAAGGCGTATCCGGGAGCGGGTTGTCCGACGGGTGCATCGCGAGCTTCACATCGTACTCTTCAGCGACGGGCACGAGCCTGGCGTAGAGATCGACGAAGTGCTGCCACCAGTTGTCGAGCTCTTCCTTGGTCGGGGGCTTTCCCGTCGTGACGTCCCAAACGTGTTCCCGCTGGGTAGGCTCCTCGGAAGTGAGACTCGCAAGGTCTTCGGGTGTCACGTGCGCCAACGCGGATCCTGATCCGAGCATCCCAGCCCGGTGCACTGATCGGTAGAACGGCGTCAGATGGTTGAACGTGTCTCCTTCACATAGTTGACGGGCGACGGGGACACCGGCCTCGCCGAAGACCTTGAGTGCGTTGACGGAATTCTCGACGTATTTCTCAGCATCGTCGTGGTCGAGAAAATAGCCTGCGCCGACATCGGGAAGGGAGATACGGTTGAACGTCAGCCCCCACGAGTAGACGCGCTTCTTGATCGCGAGAAGGGCGTCAAGGTCCGGATAGCCCTGCTCTTTAACACCGGGAACGGAGATCGCTGCTCCGATATCGATGCAGTCGACACCAAGCTGGCTGTAACGTCTGAGGAGCGACTCGCTGGGATCGCCGGCAGCGCCCATCGATACGCGCATCATTGTCTTTCCTCACTGAAAAACCGAACCACGAAAAAAGATTTTGGACCACGGAACACACGGAATACACGGAAGAAAACCACTTGTCACGGGTTCGGCGGTCATCCCGAAACTCCACACCCGTCAAGTAGAAGGGTTTCACTCCTGTCTGACGACTGATTCCCAGCGCGAAGCGCGTGGGAACACTGACGACTGGCAACTGGTTCCTTCCGCTACGTCTCCTGATAGTGCTTGGTGATGTGGGCGAGGCCATCGCCGACGCGGACGTTGTGGAACCGGCGAAGCATTATAACGACGCCGTCCGTTTTGGCACAGATTTCTGTGACGACCTTGCCGAACAGGTTCCTAATCGTGCCGAGTCGCTGGCCTGACTGGACTTCGTCGAGCAGAGAGACGTCGGCGCGGAAGTAGCCGGCCACCGGGGCGAGCGTGGCTTCGTCCATATTCCCGTCGCCGATGAGATGATGCGTTGTCGGCCGTGGACTCGGGTCCCCTTCTTGCATTCCCAACCACTTCGCCACGTTCAATACACCCTCGAAGAAGCAGTCGATATCGTCGAGTCGGGCAAAGCCGCCACCGGGCGCTTCCGTGTAGAGACAGGGGACATCGAGGTCGATAGCTGCGCTGAGGGTGCGGCCCGGAGCCAGGCCGGGATGGCCCCATAGGACGGGCGCGCCGAAAGCACGAGCTCCCGCCTGAGACTCTTGTCCGAGAGGCGTGTCGCTATGGATGTAGCCGACGAGGGTGGGGATGTCGTAGGCCATCCCACCGCTGTGGAGGTCTATGAAAAAGTTCGCGTGCGGAAGGATCTGATCGGTAATCAGACGGGCGATGCGCAGAGTGATGCTGCCCTCGGCATCGCCGGGAAAGACGCGTGCGAGATTGAGGCTGTCGATCGGGCTGCTGCGAGTGATCGTTTCGTAGGCCGGTACGTTACAGACGGGAATGCTGAAGAAGGTGCCCTTGAGCGTAGCCGGGTCGAGATGGTCGTAGAGCCGAGGGATCGTCTCGACGCCTTCGTACTCATCACCGTGAACGCCGGCGACGACGACGAGTGTGGGGCCGTCGGTTGCCCCGGTGACACTCAGGTAAGGGAGCCGCCAGGTGCCGCCGTCCGGGCGATTGGCGACGTCGATCCAGCCTGTTTGTTTTTTGTTTCGTGGGAGGTTGGGGATGTCGATGGACATAGTTGTAGTTTTCTGTGGTGTGAGTGAAGGGCGTCAGTTCAGACCCCTCGGCAGCTCAGATTGACTCTGTCGATGAAGCCATTCAGTGGAGCGAGGACCGACACTTCGACTCCCGCTCAGTGTGACGGTGTCCACGGCTGAAGTGAACCAGCCAGGCACAACATAGACTTTCATCCCATCGGGTGGGTGATCAGGCCGAGGTCGGCGATGGGTTGCTCGATGCGTTCGACTTCCTCATCGGTGGCGGAGACCATCGGTGGACGCAGATGACGTGATGCTACGCCGTTGAGCTCGAGGGTGGCGCGCCAGAGCGCTTGGAAGCCGCCACCTACCCGCGCGGCAAGAGACTCGAAAGGTTTTTCGGTTTCACGGATGATGCGCCCCGCGGTGGCCACATCAGTGTCTTGGTACGCCTGCCAGTACTCCTTCGCGACGTGAGGGGCGAATGACGAGTAGTAGCAGAAGAAGGCGGGGCGCCAGGGCCACTGCGTGAAGTTGCGCCAGAGTCCTCCGCCGGTCATAAACTTCCAATGCGCTCCGTACTTCTGCATCGTGTTCGGGGCGTAGTCTACGGCGCCATCTTCCTTGAAGCAGCAGATGTTTTGAACATCGACGATGGCATCGAGGATCTCGTGCGGCGGCCAGCCGACGAGCATCACAGGCATCACTTCCGCGACGGCGCGATAGTGGGCGATCTTGCCCGCGGGAACGGAGTGATCGGACGGCAACACCATCAAGACGTCGACACCGAGGTCTTTGCAGAATCGGGCGAATTCGACGGCCTTGGGATCGGTCCAACGGGGGGTCGCTGCGACGGTGAGTGCCCTCCCGTCCACCTGATCAATCAAACAACGTGTCAGTTCTTCAACCTCCTGGTCAGATAGGTGGTCGAACTGGCTGTCGCCGTAGGTGAGCAAGCTGACTTCACTGCCGCCGGTGATTCCCACCTCGATGATGTTCCGAACGCCTTCCCAGTCGATTTCACGGTCAACCAGGAATGTCGTGGGAATCGAGTTGACGGGGCCGTCGAGACGGTCCTTGATTGTTTCGGGTCTGATCTGCGCCATCCGCTTTCGCTTCCTCTCGATCGGTGGCCAATATGCTCCAGAATGATCGCAAGTTCCACACCTCATTCTCGGGGAAGGGAGTCTCCCCGCCAGGTGGATCTTGACCCGCCGTGCCGTCCTGATCGGCCTGGCGCTTTCGGCGCTCATCAGCGTCTGGCCCGCCTATTCGAGTATGATCGTTCGGTCATCTCGGGCCGACTACGCCCACCTCTCGGTCGCCTTTCTTGTCCCGTTCGTCATCCTGCTGCTGCTGGACCTCGTCGCCAAGCGACGGGGTTCGGGGCTCTCCTCATCCGAACTGCTGACGATCTGCTGTATTGGAACCGTCGCTGCCACCACACAGGGCGAGTGGCTCTCAGGTTATTGGCTCGGGACGATTGCGTCTCCGACCTATTTCGCGACTTTTGAGAACCGCTGGGAAGAACTGCTCCTGGCTTATCTCCCTCAGTGGGCGATCGTAAGTGATCTGGAGGCGACGACAGGTTTCTATGAAGGGTTGCCGGATGGACGCAGCATCCCCTGGTCGGCGTAGACGACGGCCTTGCTGTGGTGGGGAGGTTTCTTAGCGGCTTTGCTGATCGCCAATGTCTGCGTGATGGTGATCCTGCGGAAGCAGTGGATGGAGAACGAGCGCCTTGCCTTCCCGATCGCAACGGCACTCCTGCAGATGACGGGAGATCGTCGCACAACTTCCACCTTCCGCTCCCTCGTGGGGTCGCGGCTTTTCCAGGTCGGGTTCTTCACGGTGCTGGGAATCTTTACGTGGAACACGGTTACCTGGTTCGTGACTTCCATCCCCCCTCTGCCGGTGATGACACGACACGCACTTTTTATGGCTATATCCGGATCTCTCAACGAGATGAAGTGGGTGAAGGTGCCGTGGTTCCTGGCATGGGGGCGCGGTTAGAGTGTGCGGAACCTCTTCGGAATCTGCTCAGGGATGTTTATGTCTCCGACGGTAAGGAAGATCATATCGTTGAATGCGTCGAGTGTGCGGAATCCGCTGGCTCGGTTCTTGACGATTTGGACGATTCGGTTGAGGCCTTCGGCGATGGCGTTGGTAAGACGCGTGTTCACGAATGCGAGGACGCCGAAGAAGTGCTGTCGCAGGGTCCTGACGAACTTTCGCAGGGGTTCACGTCGACTTCTGAGTGCGGACGTCGTCCAGCATTTCAGGAAGCGTTCGGCAGCCCAGGGCGCTTTGTATTCCCAGAACTGCTCGAACTCGTCCTTGAGTCTCCAGGCTCTATAGATTCGGTAGTTCGCCTTCTCCAGTGCTTTGAGTGTCCGAGTATCCCCTCTGGAGCGTGTCGCTGAGTGCCGGTAGAGGAGCCATCGGAGGCCCTTCATGGCTTTGCGCTCATCCGGGGCAGCTTTACGCCACTGGTCCTTACGGACCTCGTCAACGGCGGCATTGAGAGCCTTGACGATGTGAAAGCGATCGAGGACCAGCTTGGCATTCGGACAGTGTTCCTGGATGGCTCCGATGTAAGCTTCGCTCATGTCGCAGCAGGCCCACTCGATCTTGGATCTCTGGTAGGGACTGAGAGCCTCTGTGAAGAACCGATCGATCGTTTTACGCGCCCTGCCGCGGCCAACCCACACCACGCAGGAGCGGTCCAGATCGTAAACGAGCGTGGCGTACCTGTGACGCTTGGCGTAGGAGATCTCGTCGATCCCGATGGTTTTGAGCCCTCGGATACGATGACCTTCACGAAGCCGCGTGATGGATCGGTGAAGGAGATCCGACAGCGTCGAGGCAGAGATGCGCAGCAACTCGGACGCCGCCTTCTGCGTCATGGTCTGGCAGTAGCGCAGCATGGCATACTCGAAGCGATACGTCACCCGAGAGAACCGCTCCGCCCACGGAATCTCCTCGACCACACGACCGTGGGTAGGACACCGAATCTCCCGAGGATGGTAGAGAAGCCAGACCCTCCACCCGCACACCGGAATGTCACGCCACCGACGCGGATGGGGCATTGTGCGGACGATTTTACCTCGACGGCCGCACTCCGGACAACAACAACCATTCTTATGTGGCTTTACGGCGATGACGAAACAGCTTCTCCCCTCAAACCACCAGCTGACAACACGGAACCCCTTGAATCTCAGCAGTTTCGATAGTAATCTGCTCCCGGTCATAGGTCGCACCCCCTTCGCTTTGATTGTCCTACACACACAACCAAGCGTAGGGAACGATCTATGACCTTGTCATTCTATAGTTTCACCGTTGAGAAACCCGGATAGAGCCCTTTTTATCACGCGTGGTTTCCCGACCGCCCTGGTCGTGATCCATTCGATGACGATGGCGTTTGCCTATTTCACGAAGTCGGATGTGCTCCTCAGTCTCTGGGTATTCCAGATCTTTTCCTTCGTCGTCCAGGCAGGCATCTTCAACCGCATAGGATTCAGCATCGGGGGATCCGATCCGTGGGGTTCCTTCGATGCGTCCACGGGGTGGCAAAGCTTCGGCGGAATGATTGTCTTTGTGGGCTGGGGACTTTGGATCGGCCGCGCCCGCGGCGTCGGTGTGGATCACCAGGATCTCGGCCTCCCTGAATCCGAACTCCTTGGTCTTCCACAGGTATTCACCGATGGCGTCGGCGTAGACGTTCTTCTCGGCCATGATGAAGAGCACCGGCCGGGTATCGAGCTGCTTGTAGACCTTGTGGTGTTCCTTCCAGCGCTACACCGCCGCCCGCAGCCAGTAGCCGTACTTCTCGCCGATGTTGTTCGCGGTCACGCCGTCGGGGTCGTCCTGCGGCTGCTTGGGGTCGTCTTCCTTCGTCACAATGAGCGGCGCCTTGACGATCCGGTCCTCTACCGCTTGGGCGAGCGGGTAGTCGCCGACCGTCCACGGAAAGTACATGCTGTTCTGGTCCTTGGGCGTGGCCGAGAAATCGAGCCAGAGCGCGAGGCCCTGTGGCAGCGCGCGATGGACGGCGAGCAGCGACTGGCTCCAGGCCAGGTCCTCGTCGTGGACGTGATGGGCCTCATCGTTCAGCACGATCAGGTCCTTGAGCAACTTCACCCGCTCCAGCATCGAGCGCTGCCCGGAGGCGGCGAGGTCCTTCGCGGGCTTCTTGCCGAGCAGCGACTCGATAGCGTTCTGCGGCGTCCACCGCTCATCGCGCGACTCGTAAAGCTGGTGAATGTTGGTGAGGAAGAGGTTGTCGGACGGGTCGGGCTCGGCAGCCTCGCCGCGGAGAATCACTTTCTGCGAGAACGCGCCGCGCCACTCCGGCGGGATGAGCGGCAACTCGTAGAAGATCCGGTTGGCGGCAAAGTCGCGCTCCAACCGTTGGTACACGATCACGTTCGGCGCGACGATCAGGAAGTTGGTGGACAGCCCCGAGCCCGGCACCCGCTGCTTGTGGAACCTGGCCCAGATGATGGCCACCCTTCGAGCGATCGCGCGCGAACTGGTGGAGACTCTCAAGGCCGGGTCGCGTTGCTGGATTTACCGTTACCGGGTTTCCGGCCTCGGTCAACTTTCCTCAGTGAACGCGTAACACATCTTGTCTTGGGGGGGGTTATTGACCACACTCCCATTGCCGTTACCAGTCGTCCTATTTATTCGTAACTAATTGTCGTGCAGTGAATTATGCGATTCATTCAGTTGGCGTCAGGACTGGATAAGCAAGGTGGAGAAGATGGCAAAGTTATTTTGTCTCCTGCTGATTGAGAGGATAGCTGCTTTGACTTGTCTTGGGGGGTTATTGACCACACTCCCATTGCCGTTACCAGTCGTCCTATTTATTCGTAACTAATTGTCGTGCAGTAAATTATGCGATTCATGCAGTTGGCATCAGGACTGGATAAGCAAGGTGGAGAAGATGGCAAAGTTATTTTGTCTCCTGCTGAGGGAAGAACTCGTGAGAGGATAGCTGAGATCGGAATATCAGTATTTATGTGAAGGGCCGACAATACAAGGACGCCGACTAGAGACGGCGCCGTAGCAAAGGGGCTCCCCGAATTCAGAGTGCTCCGGAGGACGGTGCAGTAAGATCTGCGAGTAGTAAGGCAGAACGGCAAGCCTCGCACAGCAGATCATTCGGACGACACTGTGAGAGTCAGCGAACATCAAGATCATTCGGCTCTGAGGAGTCGATCGACATGTCTGTGATTTAGGGTAACGAGGATCGGTTTATCCCGCGCCCGGCAATCTTCGAAACTTCAGAGCCCAAGGAGAGACCGTGGGGAAAGAAGAGCTGATATTCCGATCACCTCAAAGCAGCTATCCTCTCACGAGTTCTTCCCCTCAGCAAGGAGACAAAATAACTTTGCCATCTTCTCCACCTTGCTTATCCAGTCCTGATGCCAACTGCATGAATAGCATAATTTACTGCACGACAATTAGTTACGAATAAATAGGACGACTGGTAACGGCAATGGGAGTGTGGTCAATAACCAATAACCCCCCAAGACAAGATGTGTTACGCGTTCACTGAGGAAAGTTGGCCGAGGCCGGAAACCCGGTAACGGTAAATCCAGCAACGCGACCCGGCCTTGAGAGTCTCCACCGATGCGATAACCGTCCGTGCCCACCTTGCGAATGAAGAACCCGGATGTCTCTAGGGCCGCCGCCGCGTTGTCGATGGTGGTCGTATCGACGGCGTCCGGCGGCTCACCAAGCGCGAAGCGCAGTTCGGGCAGATGAGCCACCTTGTCCAACTGTCCTCCGGAGGACTCGAACAGGATGGTTGTGCCCACCCGGCGATGGATATCGCGCAAAGCCCCCTTGGCGTCCACATCCAGGGCCTTCGCATGCGCCATCGGCCCGGCCAGATCGGCCTCGATGGCTACATCGAGCCGAGCCTCACCCAACTGGCCCAGCACCACGGCACGGAACTCGGGCACGTCCAGCGGCGCCGATCCAAAGACGATCGTGTGGTCCTCTCTTGTCACAGCTCGGTGTCATTAGCTTGTCACAGCTACTCATCCGGGTCCACCCAGCACATAGCGCTTGGTCGGGTCCGTCGGACCCGTTGCTTTTTCGAGCACAATCCCTTTCTGGATCATAGCTTTCAGGTCGCGCTGCAGAGATCGGCGGTTGGTGGCAGGACACAGGTGCTCGAAATCTTGGATGGTTAGGCTCCCGTTCTCTAGAATATGACCGATGGCGTGGGCTTGACGATCCGAAAGCCCATGCTTCTTGACGAGCAGGTCCCGGCGGATCGCCTGCTCCCAGACTCGATGGACTCCGTGTTCCCGAGGGATCGTCGTACGGCGTCGAGAGCCGGGACGAACTCGGAGAACTCGACGTCCTTGCTTCGGTCACCGAAGGGCTGAAGCGTCAAAGTTATCCGGTTTCGTGGCATTCCTCGTCTACCCCTATGTCCCAAATGCCTGTGCGAACACTAAAAAATCCTCAAACCCGACGAAGTCGTCACCCGTCAGGTCGAAGCGCGGGTTCGTCGTACCGAACGCCCCGACGAACATCAGAAGATCCGCAAAGTTCACAGCCCCGTCACCATTAAAGTCGGCGGGGCTACCTCCCCTCATATCTTCACGCAGCTTCGCCGCCACGCTGACGGAAACCGTCTTGGAAGTTCCGTCGGCGTAGTTGAAACCGAACTTCGTGACGACGATTTCGGCGGAGTCAGCAAACGTGTCCTGGACGCGGAAGGAGAGCTGCCCCAGGAAGCCGTCGCCGCTCCCGCGCATGCCGGTGAACGAGGCCACGCCGACTTGTTGTCCTTTGGATATGGCCTGTGCGTCAGAGATGAAGTTGCCGACTTCGAAGCTGCTTGTCCTGCGAATGCCATAAGAGTCTTCGAAAGTGAAACCGTATCCCGTCACTTCGGGAAACGACTCGGCGAAGAGCTGGAGCGTCACTGTGTCGTCGAAGCCCACGTCTTTCGTTTCCAAGTCTTGATTCCCGGAGGCGGGGTTGAGGTCTAGTTTTAGGGAGGACGTGCCGGGATTTATGGTTACAGGAGCAGTCGCGGTGTTGTGCCTATCGTAGTTGAAACTTAGAGGGCTCCAAACTTACGTTGGGTAGACGTGTAGGAGCGTATACCCGTAAGAAAGGAGCCCAGATGGAGAAGCTATTTGTAGGCGATGGTGAAGTCAAGGTTGAGGGCGATGTCATCGATTTGGAGACGCGTTTGTCGGTGATCCAGGCGTTGATCCCGTTGGGTCTGGAGGCAGTGGCAGACCTCCTCCAGCAGGAGGTCGAGCAGCTCGCAGGCGTTCGGTATGCGCGCAAAGGTTCGGAGCAGGCGCATCGTCGGTGGGGAAGCCAGAAGGGATCCGTGTATCTGATGGACCAGAAGCTCCCGTTAGACGTTCCCCGGGTGCGCGACGTCGAGGCCGACGCAGAGGTTTCCCTGGCTGCATACCGGGCTCTACAGACGCCCAAGAAGACGGACGAGGGGCTGTTGCTTCGTGTTCTCAAGGGGATCTCGTGCCGCAACTACAAGGCCTGTGCCGAATCGGTTCCAGAAGCGTTTGGTATCTCAGCGTCCTCCGTCTCGCGGCGGTTCATCAAAGCCACCGCGAAGAAGCGGAAGCAGTTCCAGGAGCGTCCCCTCGACGACTACGAACTTCGTGACCCTGTTCATTGACGGAAAGAGCTTTGCCGACGAAGAGATCGTGATCGCTCCGGGGGTCACGATGGACGGCCAGAAGATCCCCCTGGGCTTCGTCGAATCGGCGACGGAGAACGAACGGATCTGCCGCCAGCTGATCCAGGACCTCATCCGGAGAGGCCTGTGCTACGACCAGGGCCTTCTCGTTGTGCTTGACGGCTCAAAGGGACTCCGCAGTGCTGTCACCAAAGCCCTCAAAGGGTATGTGCGCGTGCATCGCTGTCAGTGGCACAAGCGCGAGAATGTCGTCAGCTATCTCCCGGAGAGGGAACGTCCAAGAGTTCGACGGAAGCTCCAGAAAGCCTATGACTGCGACACCTACGAGGAGGCAAAGGCCGCACTCGAATCACTTAAACCCGAACTGAAGCTGATGAATCAGTCTGCCGTAACGAGCCTCGAGGAAGGCCTGGAGGAAACCCTGACCCTCCACCGGCTGGGTATGCTCCCATTCCTGAAACGAAGCTTCCGAACCACCAACTGCATCGAAGCCCTCAACAGCAGGACCGGCGAGCTCACTCGGAAGGTCAGACGCTGGAACAACTCTCCCCAGAGACACAGATGGGTGGCTGCCGCACTCCTCGACATCGAACCTCGCCTGCGACGCGTGAGCGGATACAAACATCTTCCCCTACTCAGGCAAGCACTGAACAAAGATCTGAATCTCGACAACGAACAGAATGCTCAAAAGAGAGCCTGACCAAACTACGGGGCCCGATGAGTTTTCAACTGACTATGGGACTTGACCGCAGTCGCGAAGAGAGTGTCAGATGCCCATACATTATGTTGATAATTTTCCTCGTCTCCGCTGACGTAAGAATGGAGAATCAAGCTGTCTACGACGATAGAATTTGTTGTAGACTTACCTCGGAATTTCGCAGTGACGAAATAGCCATCTTCATTCAATAAGATCCCTGTCGGAGGCATGGGTGGTGGCAGCCCTGGGTGAGACAGATAATTGGGCATTAGTATTACTTTTCTATCATCGACTATGAGTTCACCGTCAGGACCTATAATAGCAAGCACAGGAAGTAAGCCGTCTACTGGATTTGCGGTCCACCGATTGAAACCAGGACCAAAAAAAAAGGCTCTATCCGGGTTTCTCAACGGTGAAACTATAGAATGACAAGGTCATAGATCGTTCCCTACGCTTGGTTGTGTGTGTAGGACAATCAAAGCGAAGGGGGTGCGACCTATGACCGGGAGCAGATTACTATCGAAACTGCTGAGATTCAAGGGGTTCCGTGTTGTCAGCTGGTGGTTTGAGGGGAGAAGCTGTTTCGTCATCGCCGTAAAGCCACATAAGAATGGTTGTTGTTGTCCGGAGTGCGGCCGTCGAGGTAAAATCGTCCGCACAATGCCCCATCCGCGTCGGTGGCGTGACATTCCGGTGTGCGGGTGGAGGGTCTGGCTTCTCTACCATCCTCGGGAGATTCGGTGTCCTACCCACGGTCGTGTGGTCGAGGAGATTCCGTGGGCGGAGCGGTTCTCTCGGGTGACGTATCGCTTCGAGTATGCCATGCTGCGCTACTGCCAGACCATGACGCAGAAGGCGGCGTCCGAGTTACTGCGCATCTCTGCCTCGACGCTGTCGGATCTCCGTCACCGATCCATCACGCGGCTTCGTGAAGGTCATCGTATCCGAGGGCTCAAAACCATCGGGATCGACGAGATCTCCTACGCCAAGCGTCACAGGTACGCCACGCTCGTTTACGATCTGGACCGCTCCTGCGTGGTGTGGGTTGGCCGCGGCAGGGCGCGTAAAACGATCGATCGGTTCTTCACAGAGGCTCTCAGTCCCTACCGGAGATCCAAGATCGAGTGGGCCTGCTGCGACATGAGCGAAGCTTACATCGGAGCCATCCAGGAACACTGTCCGAATGCCAAGCTGGTCCTCGATCGCTTTCACATCGTCAAGGCTCTCAATGCCGCCGTTGACGAGGTCCGTAAGGACCAGTGGCGTAAAGCTGCCCCGGATGAGCGCAAAGCCATGAAGGGCCTCCGATGGCTCCTCTACCGGCACTCAGCGACACGCTCCAGAGGGGATACTCGGACACTCAAAGCACTGGAGAAGGCGAACTACCGAATCTATAGAGCCTGGAGACTCAAGGACGAGTTCGAGCAGTTCTGGGAATACAAAGCGCCCTGGGCTGCCGAACGCTTCCTGAAATGCTGGACGACGTCCGCACTCAGAAGTCGACTTGAACCCCTGCGAAAGTTCGTCAGGACCCTGCGACAGCACTTCTTCGGCGTCCTCGCATTCGTGAACACGCGTCTTACCAACGCCATCGCCGAAGGCCTCAACCGAATCGTCCAAATCGTCAAGAACCGAGCCAGCGGATTCCGCACACTCGACGCATTCAACGATATGATCTTCCTTACCGTCGGAGACATAAACATCCCTGAGCAGATTCCGAAGAGGTTCCGCACACTCTAACCGCGCCCCCATGCCAGGAACCACGGCACCTTCACCCACTTCATCTCGTTGAGAGATCCGGATATAGCCATAAAAATTGTGCCACCCCCCGTAGCGCTTGTGAGTGGATGAATGAAGATTTCTACACCGAGTCCTCTTTGAGTATTCATCAGCGGTGTGATTGATGACTGATGATCGTTTTGTTGATTCCCTACGTTCCCGTCGAGATAGACCTTAGCTCCCGCATTCGGACCCGCGAAGGGTGAAGTGGACATGCTCAGAAGCAGGTACAGAGCGTACCGTGTCAAAAGTGCTCATTCCGCGTGGGAGTTTGTTTCGGTTTCTTCAATATTGGCACAAGGAAATTCCACTATTCCGATTCAAGATTCAAGATTCAAGGATCAGAGTTCCCGAAATCGTCATGTCCCCACAAGAGGCTGTGGTGAGAGTTTCTAACACCTGCATGGTATTCTCTGAAAAGGTCAAGGTCGCACTTGTCGTTGTAGCGGGAGGGCAGCTGAGAAATCCGCGCAGATGGATTCCTTCCCATGCGTTCCAAAGACCCATCGCGGCGGTAAAGATGCCCCCACTTGTCTTCATGACAGAACCATCGGCATTGATAGTGCGTATGATGGCGGGCACTTGTTCGGCTTCGTTCGGGTTCCAATCGGCCGGCGGAGTAATAAATCCGGTGATTGTCAGTTGCGCCCCGGACTGTGCAACAGTCAGGCGCAACGAATATGTCACGATCACGGACACGCCTTTTCCACTACTTGTCATCGCCATTGCGGAGACCTCCAACGGGCCGGCATAGGTTCCGGCGAC
Source organism: Candidatus Latescibacterota bacterium (assembly GCA_965198115.1). GTDB lineage: Bacteria > Latescibacterota > UBA2968 > UBA2968 > UBA2968 > UBA6620. Next base: position 7,786,102 of record OZ240241.1, read on the forward strand.
AGACATAGTTGGAGATAACGACCCACCACCACCACAAGCGGCCAGCGCGAGCACCAGGTGGAAGATCAATATGCGCGTGACGAGTGTCTCGTATACCTCCGTGAAAAGATGCATGTCAGTACCTCCTGCTTTTAGGGGGCGCGGTTAGAGTGTGCGGAACCTCTTCGGAATCTGCTCAGGGATGTTTAGGTCTCCGACGGTAAGGAAGATCATATCGTTGAATGCGTCGAGTGTGCGGAATCCGGTGGCTCGGTTCTTGACGATTTGGACGTCGCGGCCGCACTCCTCGACATCGAACCACGCCTGCGACGCGTGAGCGGATACAAACACCTCCCGCTGCTCAGGCAAGCACTGAAAAACAACCTGAATCTCGGCGACAATCAAGATGCTCGGCAGAGAGCATGAATACCACGGAGCCCGATGAGTTTCAACTGACTATGGGACTTAACCTAAACCAGTAGCAGCCTGAAGGCTCGGAGCATAACAACGGCTGCCCCCGCCGCGGCTATCATTGGGACCGGTCTATTCGCGTGGGTGCTTCACATCATCGGCGAAACGCGTCCCAAGTCAGCAGCGCTTCGTGCTGAGGTCATCGAACGATATGGCGGAGATGAAGTCGAAGCCCTGTCTCGGTTCGTAGAGGATGATTTTCGATCTCTCAGACGCAGGAACCCCAGTGACTTTCATTGACCCCGATGCGATGAATATTGGAAACAATGTGCAGCAAAGACCTTGCATTCCGATAAAGCTCTCGTCAGCAGCAATGGAACTCGTGCGATTGTACGATCAACTCGAGGCATTTAAAGGGCTATATCCGGATCTCTCAACGAGATGAAGTGGGTGAAGGTGCCGTGGTTCCTGGCATGGGGGCGCGGTTAGAGTGTGCGGAACCTCTTCGGAATCTGCTCAGGGATGTTTATGTCTCCGACGGTAAGGAAGATCATATCGTTGAATGCGTCGAGTGTGCGGAATCCGCTGGCTCGGTTCTTGACGATTTGGACGATTCGGTTGAGGCCTTCGGCGATGGCGTTGGTAAGACGCGTGTTCACGAATGCGAGGACGCCGAAGAAGTGCTGTCGCAGGGTCCTGACGAACTTTCGCAGGGGTTCAAGTCGACTTCTGAGTGCGGACGTCGTCCAGCATTTCAGGAAGCGTTCGGCAGCCCAGGGCGCTTTGTATTCCCAGAACTGCTCGAACTCGTCCTTGAGTCTCCAGGCTCTATAGATTCGGTAGTTCGCCTTCTCCAGTGCTTTGAGTGTCCGAGTATCCCCTCTGGAGCGTGTCGCTGAGTGCCGGTAGAGGAGCCATCGGAGGCCCTTCATGGCTTTGCGCTCATCCGGGGCAGCTTTACGCCACTGGTCCTTACGGACCTCGTCAACGGCGGCATTGAGAGCCTTGACGATGTGAAAGCGATCGAGGACCAGCTTGGCATTCGGACAGTGTTCCTGGATGGCTCCGATGTAAGCTTCGCTCATGTCGCAGCAGGCCCACTCGATCTTGGATCTCCGGTAGGGACTGAGAGCCTCTGTGAAGAACCGATCGATCGTTTTACGCGCCCTGCCGCGGCCAACCCACACCACGCAGGAGCGGTCCAGATCGTAAACGAGCGTGGCGTACCTGTGACGCTTGGCGTAGGAGATCTCGTCGATCCCGATGGTTTTGAGCCCTCGGATACGATGACCTTCACGAAGCCGCGTGATGGATCGGTGAAGGAGATCCGACAGCGTCGAGGCAGAGATGCGCAGCAACTCGGACGCCGCCTTCTGCGTCATGGTCTGGCAGTAGCGCAGCATGGCATACTCGAAGCGATACGTCACCCGAGAGAACCGCTCCGCCCACGGAATCTCCTCGACCACACGACCGTGGGTAGGACACCGAATCTCCCGAGGATGGTAGAGAAGCCAGACCCTCCACCCGCACACCGGAATGTCACGCCACCGACGCGGATGGGGCATTGTGCGGACGATTTTACCTCGACGGCCGCACTCCGGACAACAACAACCATTCTTATGTGGCTTTACGGCGATGACGAAGCAGCTTCTCCCCTCAAACCACCAGCTGACAACACGGAACCCCTTGAATCTCAGCAGTTTCGATAGTAATCTGCTCCCGGTCATAGGTCGCACCCCCTTCGCTTTGATTGTCCTACACACACAACCAAGCGTAGGGAACGATCTATGACCTTGTCATTCTATAGTTTCACCGTTGAGAAACCCGGATAGAGCCATTTAAAGACGACCCTGAATTTATCAGGGTGGGGTTTTCGGGGGGGCCGTACTCTGCCTGGTTGCAAGCAATCGAAAGGCATCGAGACACTAACTCCGGATTGGAGCTATTGGATGAAGTGGGGCTCCTGCCCGGCGAAGTCATGATGCTGGGAATGGACTACATAAGTGAAGACCCTAGCTGGAGACGTTCAAACCGCCTCCTTATCTGGGAGAGTGCTGCCTACGCTTGCCCAACACCCTCTGCGAGCACCTGGTAGACCGAGATCACCTCCAGGTCGTCCCTTACGACGGGCCCATCAACCCCCAACCCCCCTCGCGATGCCGACCACGTCCTCTTCCCGCGCGTACAGCTCAGCGGCGACCAACCGTCTGGCCCAGTCGATCGGGTCCAGGCCCTCCACCCGCCTTCCTCGTGGCCAGGTGCCCTCTCGCTCGAAGAGGGCTTTCCTGACGCGCACAGAGTCGACACTGGGAAGGGGCAACTCGTTCGTCCGGGCAACGGTATCGATCAACAGCCGGATCGAGGCCACGTCCTTTGGGACGGCAATCGGCAGACCCGATGTGCGTCTCCTTTTCTTTGGCTTGGCACTCGTTCTCACTAATTCCGTTGCCCTTCCGGGCGAAGGCATGCGCGATGCGCGCAAGGTTCTTCGCGGCAGACCCCGTCTCTCCGATCGCGCGGGGGACGACCGGATCACCCGGCACCCAAACGCCAGAGCTACGAAGAAAAATAACTTTGGCGACAGGACGTTGGCGGAATAATTTTTCTATTCGGGCAACTCCGCATTTTCGTGCCCGGTTTCCCACCCCAAAGAACATCACAATAAACGCCCTATATCACTGTTTATATAGGTTAATCGTTTCTTCGTAGTCCATGATTTTCCAGAAAATGGGGTCAATTGTTCGCGAGGTGGTGATCCAAACCTCCGCCGGGTCGAGCTCGCGACCGGGCGCGATGGAGACCGTCGCGGGAACGGGATCTGTCGGCCCCGCGGGTGACGGCGGCCCTGCTACGGACGCCCGGTTCGGAGAAGTGATGGGACTGGCCATCGACGGAGACGGAAACATCTATGTCGCGGAGGGCTCCTTCCACGTCGTCCGGATGATCGAAGGAGCCGGTGCCACGGCTACCGCCGATTTCAACGGCGATGGTTCTGTCAGCTTCGCTGACTTCCTGATGTTCGCAGCGGCCTTCGGCACGTCCACTGGAGACGCGGGCTTCGATGCAAAGTTCGACCTGAACGGCGGCGGCTCGGTCGACTTCATCATTTTTGCAGGGGCGTTGGGTTAGGATGGGAGACAGTACCACGTTGAAGGGGCTTATCGTTCACGTCTCACGTCATGGCGACCACAATCCTCAAAAATCCACCCCGCGTTCCCGATCGGCCTGATCGATCCCAGTTCCCGATTTCATCATCCCGGTGGATGACAATCACGGGACGCTCAGCATCGACAAGGACGGCAACATCACGCAGTCCGGTTTCGATGTGCTCGGGTCCCAGGTCTTCCGGATGGCGGCCGGCAGTTCCAGCTTCGCCGTCCACCAGTTCGGGCACGATGACGCTCAACATCGAGTTCCCGGGCCGCATCTGTGGCTTCACCCCTCGGCCACGACGATCCGGTGACGATTCTGTTCCGGTTTCTGACAGTGTCCGCAGGCGTCGTCCATTTCACAAACCGAGGAGATAGGCCGCTATGCTTAGCGAAACAGAAATACGAGAGTTGGAGGCCGAGAACAGCTCACGCGTCAACGAAGGGCGTCCGATCAAGCAGATCATCGCCGACGGCGACATCCCGCGTCTGAATGGTTGCACGATCCTTGAGGGAAAGGTCTCGGACTCTGTGTTCGGGGCAGACCTGGCTACCGGTGAGGGGAGACCGATCCGGCTGATGTTCCGCAACAACCGGATCTCGACGCACGACGTCAATCGTGGTGCCATTCCGTTCAAGGATCAGGTACTCGCGAACAATCACGATCATATGCTGCGCCTGGTTGAGCCGGTGCTGGGCAGCTCCCAGTTCAAGGTCCCGGGCCTGCGGGCGAGTTCGACGGTGATTCCGGCGGAGAATCTCAAGCTGGTTGCCCTGGAGAATGTCCTGCGGATGTACAATGCCGAAAGCAGCACCTCCACATCACTCTACCAGGCCTGGCTCAAAGCCAGGGAGGCCGGAGAGACCACGCTTTCCTATGCCGGCCATCAGATCGAGGTGGGACAGCTCTCAGCAAATGGCGTGCTGCCTTACCTGATGGATACGCCCAGTACCAAGGACAAGGTGGACCGGACGATCGACCCCAAGTACCTGTTCGACAACGGCGTCTGCACGCAAGGCGAGTACAACCGGATTCGCAACTCGTCCATGATGGCCTTCGGCATGGTCTCCCAGTACCTCGCGGAGCGGGGAATGATCCTCGTGGACACCAAGACCGAGCACGGGATCAATACTGAGGGGCAGATCGTGGCGGCGGACGAGTTGTATACCATGGATTCGAGCCGCTTCTGGCGCATGGACGACGACGGACAACCGCTGACCCGTGATGGCAAGCCTGTTTCGTTCTCCAAGGAATTCGCGCGGGGCATGGTCACGGAGAAGGATCAGCAGTTCACGGAGGAGCAGGCTGGCGAGATCGCGGTTCGCTATATCCAGGGCCTGCAGCATCTGACAGGCGAGGCATTCGAGCCGGATCTGCGGCCGCGCGATCAACGCATCATCGAATCGACGAATCTGATTCTCGACCACCTGCTGTAGGGCAGCCCGATAGAGGCAAGAGAAAAGGGGGACTCGGCCGAGTTCCCCCCAAGGAGATGAGCGAGGAAGTCCCGTCGACTTCTTCGAATATTCGCGTCCCAGAGATCAACTCCATCCCGATTTCATAAAACTTGCCGAAGAGGAGACTTACTCCCCCGCCCGCCAGATCATAGAACCGATGATGCGTTGGTACGAAGATACTACGTGTAGGAAGCAAAAGCTGTTTTTCGAACACCGGCTTGCGTCAAAACTAAACCGTCGGATGTGTACGGGTCAAGTCCCATAGTCAGTTGAAACTCATCGGGCCCCGCAGTTTGGTCAGGCTCTCTTTTGAGGCTCTATCCGGGTTTCTCAACGGTGAAACTATAGAATGACAAGGTCATAGATCGTTCCCTACGCTTGGTTGTGTGTGTAGGACAATCAAAGCGAAGGGGGTGCGACCTATGACCGGGAGCAGATTACTATCGAAACTGCTGAGATTCAAGGGGTTCCGTGTTGTCAGCTGGTGGTTTGAGGGGAGAAGCTGCTTCGTCATCGCCGTAAAGCCACATAAGAATGGTTGTTGTTGTCCGGAGTGCGGCCGTCGAGGTAAAATCGTCCGCACAATGCCCCATCCGCGTCGGTGGCGTGACATTCCGGTGTGCGGGTGGAGGGTCTGGCTTCTCTACCATCCTCGGGAGATTCGGTGTCCTACCCACGGTCGTGTGGTCGAGGAGATTCCGTGGGCGGAGCGGTTCTCTCGGGTGACGTATCGCTTCGAGTATGCCATGCTGCGCTACTGCCAGACCATGACGCAGAAGGCGGCGTCCGAGTTGCTGCGCATCTCTGCCTCGACGCTGTCGGATCTCCTTCACCGATCCATCACGCGGCTTCGTGAAGGTCATCGTATCCGAGGGCTCAAAACCATCGGGATCGACGAGATCTCCTACGCCAAGCGTCACAGGTACGCCACGCTCGTTTACGATCTGGACCGCTCCTGCGTGGTGTGGGTTGGCCGCGGCAGGGCGCGTAAAACGATCGATCGGTTTTTCACAGAGGCTCTCAGTCCCTACCAGAGATCCAAGATCGAGTGGGCCTGCTGCGACATGAGCGAAGCTTACATCGGAGCCATCCAGGAACACTGTCCGAATGCCAAGCTGGTCCTCGATCGCTTTCACATCGTCAAGGCTCTCAATGCCGCCGTTGACGAGGTCCGTAAGGACCAGTGGCGTAAAGCTGCCCCGGATGAGCGCAAAGCCATGAAGGGCCTCCGATGGCTCCTCTACCGGCACTCAGCGACACGCTCCAGAGGGGATACTCGGACACTCAAAGCACTGGAGAAGGCGAACTACCGAATCTATAGAGCCTGGAGACTCAAGGACGAGTTCGAGCAGTTCTGGGAATACAAAGCGCCCTGGGCTGCCGAACGCTTCCTGAAATGCTGGACGACGTCCGCACTCAGAAGTCGACTTGAACCCCTGCGAAAGTTCGTCAGGACCCTGCGACAGCACTTCTTCGGCGTCCTCGCATTCGTGAACACGCGTCTTACCAACGCCATCGCCGAAGGCCTCAACCGAATCGTCCAAATCGTCAAGAACCGAGCCAGCGGATTCCGCACACTCGACGCATTCAACGATATGATCTTCCTTACCGTCGGAGACATAAACATCCCTGAGCAGATTCCGAAGAGGTTCCGCACACTCTAACCGCGCCCCGATGCCAGGAACCACGGCACCTTCACCCACTTCATCTCGTTGAGAGATCCGGATATAGCCTCTTTTGAGCATTCTGTTCGTTGTCGAGATTCAGATCTTTGTTCAGTGCTTGCCTGAGTAGGGGAAGATGTTTGTATCCGCTCACGCGTCGCAGGCGAGGTTCGATGTCGAGGAGTGCGGCAGCCACCCATCTGTGTCTCTGGGGAGAGTTGTTCCAGCGTCTGACCTTCCGAGTGAGCTCGCCGGTCATGCTGTTGAGGGCTTCGATGCAGTTGGTGGTTCGGAAGCTTCGTTTCAGGAATGGGAGCATACCCAGCCGGTGGAGGTTTCAACTGACTATGGGACTTGACCAAATCTTTCCGCACTCAACCGATCAGCCTTTTCCACCATCCGTGACGAACCGGGACGACCGTCCATTGTCACCCGCGCCTCCGTATAGTCCTGCGCGGCATCTACAATGACGGCAGCAGCCAGACGACAGTAGCCACCTGTTTGCTCAAGGTTTCCCATTCCAGATCGAACGTCGGGTCGGTCGACCCGAAAAGCCGGTCGTTCGGGCAAGCAAGGCCGAAAACCGGGAACGGTTCGAGCGGATCGACGCCGAGCTCCTGGCCGAGCACATCGAGATCGCGGAGAACTGGCCATCATGAAGCTGCACTACATGGTCGAGCACGAGCTCCGCGACCGCATCCGCGAGCCGCGCTACGGCCCCATCGGCGTCTGGGTCCAGGGGCCCGGCCTCGATCTGGTGATCGAATTCCTGCCCGGCCACGCCGAAGCCCAAGAGGAGACCGAATGGGTCGTCAACCGGTTGGTCGAGAACGACGTCCGGTCGCTGCCCGAGGATTTTCTGGCTTACCACCAGTCGACACTCTCGCCCTACCGCGGCATGTGCGGGGCCGTGGTCCAGACCGACCACTACGTGTCGGCCAAAGCCTGCACGAAGTCGGTCTTGGAACGGATCGCCGGCGGCGGTATTACCTAGTGTTCCCGGTCTCGACTGCCCGTGTCTTTCTCTCGCGCCTACACGTTCTCTATTGGGATAACGAACATCTTCAGCCCATCGAAGAACTCCGTGCCCATGCGCATTGATTCTGGCGTTTCCTTAAAGGAAGGCATCAACATGGTCTCAAAGCCATTACGATCCTGGGTGTAATTCACCAGCAGGCCCCGCGCCTTTCCATAGTAGGTCAGCCCACCTTGAATTAGGCCACAGCACCGCTTGATCACCTCGTTCCTAGTGTCGTGTCCCGCGAATAAGTTTTAGAAGTCTGTTGAGTTTGTCGAGGATCGAGTCAGCGGTTGCCGTCCACACGAAAGGCTTTGAGTTCTGATTGTATTGGTCTGTGAACTTCTGGATGCAGGTGATCAGATCCTTGACGTTCCGAAAGGTTCCTCGTCGGATTGCTCTTTGTGTGATGATGCCGAACCAGATCTCTACCTGGTTTAGCCAGGAGGCATACGTTGGTGTGTAGTGCACGTGGTATCTTTTACGTGAGGTGAGCCAACGTTTGACGTTCTGGTGCTTGTGAGTGCCGTAGTTATCGACGACCAGATGGATGTCGAGATCCTTCGGGACGTTTTTGTCAATGTGCTTGAGGAACTGAAGGAACTCTCTGTTGCGATGTCTGGGCTTGCACTGAGTCAGGACTTTTCCTGATGCGATGTTGAGCGCCGCAAAGAGGGTAGTCGTGCCGTGCCGTGTATAGCTGTGAGTGACGCCCTCGACATACCCGAGGCCCAAAGGGAGAATCGGTTGCGTCCGTTCGAGTGCTTGAATCTGGCTCTTCTCGTCTATGCAGAGCACCATTGCGTTGTCCGGCGGGTTCAGGTATAAACCGACGATATCCCTGACTTTCTCGACGAAGAAGGGATCGTTCGACAGCTTGAAGTGCTTCTGCCGATGCGGCTGCAGTCCAAAGGCTCTCCATACACGTTGCACTGTGGACTTTGAGAGGCCCGTCTCATCGGCCATCGCTCGACAGGTCCAGTGGGTGGCATTCTTCGGCTTCTTCTTGAGCGTCTTGTAGATGAGTGAGGAGATCTCTTCGTCGCTAACGGACCGCGGACCACCAGGACGTAACTCGTCATACAGTCCCATCAAGCCTTGCTCGCAGAAGCGACGGCGCCATTTGCCAACGGACGCTCCGGACAACCCGACTCGTTCGGCGATCTCCTGATTGGTCAGACCACCATCGCTCAGCAGGACGATCTTCGCCCGACGCACCAGAGCGTGAGGCATGCTGCGCGAACCGGACAACGACTGGAGTTGATCGCGGACTTCATCACTGATGTTCAGTGGTTGTAACGGACGACCTCTTGCCATCGGTTCCTCCTCACAATGAGTGCCTGAGGAACCTTACGACTGTATCACGAATTTTTCTAGTTATTCCTGAGACGAGACACTAGAGAGTCCTTTGGATGACGAAAGGATATACAGAAAGTCTGGCTTTGAATCCAAATGTGCTGCCTGATAGACCATTGATTCCTTCGAATTGTCTTCGCAGACCATCTTGACTGCATGAGACAGCGATGCCCCGAGCCTTCGTCTTTCATCCAGGACTAAGTCGCAAAGCTCATCCTGCATCAAAAGGTAGTTACTTCTGTCGGACGCTGGATCGAACAGATCGACAATCCCCTCATCCAGTCCTTCGTCGTACTTGTCCAGCCTTTCGGACAGATCATTCGACACCCGTTCCATAGGCGCGGCCAGTAAGTCGGCGCGCCCTTTCCTGTTGATAAGTTCCTCGACCGCACCTCTTCGTTCGTGAAGTTCTCGCAGGATGTCTTGCATCCCGTCTACCTCACGAGGTGATCCCCCGTAGAGAACGAAAAACTCGAAAATGGCCTTCTCGATTCCAACGGTTCGTTGCAGCTCGGGACAGATTGAACAACGTGCGTCCAGATATAGAAGGAGGTCATTGATCGTTCTCAGTTCGTTCACAATGTTCAAGAAGTCGTTTACGGAGAGATAGGAAACGGGAAGGCGAAGTCTCGTAGATTGTTGAAATTGGGTGGCGGCTCCTCCGCCCGAATTCCATGATTCGGGTGGGTAGTAGTTCACATCAAAGAGGAGCCACCACCATGGGTAAGAATGTCAGTAAGAAAGCAAGTCGGCAACAGGGGAACGTCAAATCGGGACTGAGTCAGGCGCTTGGTGCGTTCGTTCGAGAGAGTCTGTAGGACACGGTTCTGGTGTCCGGGTTGTCGCACGTCATTGAGGTGCTTGAGTCGGAGCGGACGCAGGTGTGCGGGCCTCGTTATCGGCACACGGAAGAGCGTCAGGCTCACCGGGGCGGGCATGTGCCCAGCTCCCTGGTACTGGGTGGGCGACTGGTCAAGGTGAAGCGGCCTCGGGTGCGGACGACCTCGGGGGAAGAGGTGTCGCTGCCGAGCTGGGAATCGTGGTCGGCCAGGGACCCGCTTGAGGCGCGTGCGATCGAACAGATGCTGGTCGGGGTGTCGACGCGCAAGTACCGGCGCTCTCTGGAGGAGGTGCCTGAGGTCCTTGTGGGCCGTGGAACCAGTCGGAGCGCGGTAAGTGGCCGGTTCGTCCGTGGGACAGCCAGGAAACTGGCCACGCTGATGGAGCGCGATCTGTCCGAGCTGGGCCTGAAAGTGCTGATGCTCGACGGCGTCCACTATGCCGGCGATCACGTCATTGTGGCGGGGGTGGGCATTGACGGCCAAGGCCAGAAGCACGTGCTCGGACTCTGGGAAGGGGCGACGGAGAACAAGGCCACCTGCACGGCCCTGCTGGAGGACCTTGTAGAGCGGGGCCTCCCCACCGACCGGGCTATCCTCGTGGTGATCGACGGCGGCAAGGCCCTTTACAGGGCTGTGCGGTCGGTCCTCGGAAGACGCGCGCTCATCCAGCGATGCCAGGAGCATAAGAAGCGGAACGTGTTGGACGCGCTGCCGGAGGGCAAGCGGGGGTCGGTGAAGCGCGCCCTGAAAGACGCGTTCAAAGCCGAAGATCCTGAACTAGCCGAGCGTATGCTGAAGAATCTGGCGAGGAGCCTGGACGAGCAGCACCCCGGTGCGGCCGCCTCGCTCCGCGAAGGGCTCGAGGATCTGCTGACGGTCAAACGCCTGGGCCTCGGTGGATCTTCCCTGGAGCGCACCCTTTCGAGCACGAACGTCATCGAAAACCTGATCGGACAGTTGCGCCAACTCTCAGGCCGCGTCAAGCGATGGAAGAGCGGCCGCATGATCCTGCGCTGGAGCGCCGCCGGTGCCTTGGAAGCCGAACGGGGCTTCCGGCGACTCAAGGGCTACCGCCAGATGACCAAGCTTGTGGTCGCCCTTCAGACGCACGATGCCGCTCTCGACGGGAACGTTGAAGGACGCCCTGCAGCCGCCTGAAACCATCACATGCCGCTGTCCAATTTCAACAGCGAAAAAGACATTGCCAACGGGAACCGAATCGATCTCAAGTGGCATGTCCTGGCTGAGAGCTACTTCCTCCTGTGTTTCGACGACGACTACAGCACGGACGGGTTCGATTTGGTTAGGCTTGAAGGAGACCTGTCCTCGCCTCGGGTGGTTGCACCAAAACTCTCGCGTCTTGGATGTCTTGATGCCACCCCTCACTTGCCTCAATGCAGCTTCCGCACTCTTCTGTACCCACCAAACGAGTTTGTCTCCGGTCCTTTTTTCAGGGTCCTGCTGACATTTCATCGAAACGAAGATTCCCCTGTTCCTCAGCGCGAGTAGCAGGTCGACGACCTCCTTGTCTGACTTGACTGTGTACTGGGGACTTCGAAAGACGTTCTCCCAAGTCAGAGGCACGCTCGCCAGCCGCTCAAGAAACCTTTCGGCTTGATCCGTTCTTTGCACTCTGGAGTCCAATTTAGTAGGCGCTTCCGTGTGTTGCGTCGCAGCTGCCGATGATGGGCGCTCATAGCGCTCGACAATGACCTCACTAGCTCGCGCCCGCATCTGCGAGGCGTCGTACCACCGGTCGCTGGATGAGGACGGGTTCGGTTGTGTCTCTGGGGGGAGTTGTTCCAGCGTCTGACCTTCCGAGTGAGCTCGCCGGCCATGCTGTTGAGGGCTTCGATGCAGTTGGTGGTTCGGAAGCTTCGTTTCAGGAATGGGAGCATCCCCAGCCGGTGGAGGGTCAGGGTTTCCTCCAGGCCTTCCTCGAGGCTCGTTACGGCAGACTGATTCATCAGCTTCAGTTCGGGTTTAAGTGATTCGAGTGCGGCCTTTGCCTCCTCGTAGGTGTCGCAGTCATAGGCTTTCTGGAGCTTCCGTCGGATTCGCGGACGTTCCCTCTCCGGGAGATGGTTGGTCGTCAGCGAATGGCCCGCCGTGAAAGAGGGCGAGACATCGTCAGGTCCTACGACACCCGTAGGACCCGAAAACAGGTAAGGATTGTTATGATTCGGTGGCAAACCCCTCTTAACACTGTAGCAACCGAACTACCACTTCTATATCCAATAGATAGCGCCAAACGCTCGCGGCTTCTATGCTGCGCCGTGTTATTCTCACGCGGATTATACGTTTGAGCGTAAACCTTCCGTCAGATGCGGCGGCTCGCCGGCGATAAACCTTCCGTCAGATCGTGCACGACCGATACATCCGTGTGTCCGTATAACGCATCCATCATACGGTATACCGGTAGTGATCGCACGCGGGAATTATGTACACGGGTGTAATCTGACGCGGATTATACGCACGGGCCGCATAGATGCGTCTCTCTGGATGCTTTTTCGGGAACGGGACAACTGAAGCAGATCGCCGACGAGACAGCTGCCGACATCGAAGGGATGCTCGAAGACCTGATGGAGCAGATCGCGGACCTTGTCCGTGACGATGGACGCGTCTCGCGAAACTAGTCGTGTGAGTGAGATTGACATATAGCGCCGTCACCTACCCTTAGGTGCTGCTCTATAGTTTATCGGATTGAGCCTGTGCTTGGTGCTGAAGTCCTCTGAATTATGAATGTGACACTCAGGAGTCCATGAGAGAGCACGAGTGACAATGTAGACCCACCAATCTTCATCCTTCTTCGAGGTGGCTACTTCATTCTCAGAGATAATGAAAGAAGGAATGGCACCTGAGACACCTTTCACCTCCACATGCTTTCTTTGCTTCCCTTTCCGACAATCTAGATCGTAGCCCACGTTCTCTGACTCAGCTGAACGGACCTTCCAGCCTTCGCTCTTAAGTCTCTCTGAAACGACCTCCACTGCCCTCTGCTCAACTCGCCTGTTCTGCTCCGCACTTCCAAAGCCAGCTCCTTGGCGCCGAACTACAGACTTCTCTGGTCCTAAAGGAATCAATTCCCCGACCAACTCCGAGAGCTCAAGTTTCCTCTCCGGATGCAAATTGCCTATCAAAAGGCCTGCCAGCTCCTCACTAATTGACCCCATTTTCTGGAAAATAATGGACTACGAAGAACGGTTAACCTATTGTATAAACAGTGATGTAGGGCGTTTATTGTGATGTTCTTTGGGGTGGGAAACCGGGCACGAAAAAGCGGAGTTGTCCGAACAGAAAAATTATTTCGCCAACGTCCTGTCGCCAAAGTTATTTTTCTTCGTAGCTCTGGCGTTTGGGTGCCGGGTGATCCGCTGGGTGATAGTGAACTCGGGCCTTTCTGAATACGTAGGCCGTAGAGTGTTCCCCAAAATCTCCAAAGCATTTCTCAATTTGGAGTCTGCTGTTCTGATAGTAGAGAACAGAGATCTATGCCATCGGAACGCAGTGAAATGCTTTAGACATCTTGGTAAGGTTGGTGCCATAGTTGCGATTTCAGAGCATCTGGCACGCCTGGGCTTTGATGCCGTTCGAAATGCGCTACTGAAAAACGGCCCTAAGTACCTTCAGCGGTTCCCCTATCTGGGACCAACAACATCGCTTCATCTGGCGAAGAACCTAGGCTTATCTGTTGCCAAACCTGATCGACATCTCTGCAGAACTTCATCACGCTATGGTTTCTCCAGTGTCAATGCTTTCTGTTCTCTAGTCGCTCAGTACTCTGGGGACCCCATATCTGTCGTGGATATTGTCTGGTGGCGCTACGCCGTGATAACCCGCACCCATTGACAGGGCCTTCACCTTGGGTCAAGTCCCATTGTCAGCTGAAACTCGTCGGGCGAGCTATAATCAAAAGGTGTGGAAAAAGAGAAAGGGCGACCCTACACTTCCCGTGAGATAGTTGATTCACACAAAACCGGGTGAGAGGCCCGGTTGGGAAGGAGGATCGCCGTGAAGGAACATACGCATAGAGCCCCATTGAAGTCCATGCCGACGTGGGAGACGGTTGACGATTGGATCCGTGAAGAGATCCAGGGCCGGTTCCAGTCCATTCTGGAGGAGGAGGCGACCGCGTTCTTGGGCCGGTCGTGGTATGAGCGCCGAGCCGAGGTCGATAGCCCTTCCCACGGCGCAGGCTCGTCCGGTGTGGACACCTGGGGGCAAGCAGGAAAGATCGAGTAGACAGTACTCCCAAGTTCGCTCCAGGGGCTACAGGAACGGCTACGGCAAGCCCCGGCGTCTCTCGACGAGCTGCGGAACGATCAAGGTCCGGCGTCCCCGGGTTCGTGGTCTGGAAGAGCGGTTTGAAAGCCGCATCCTCCCCCTGTTCGCCCGGAGAACCAGGGCCATTGGAGATCTGCTTCCCGACCTTTATCTCCACGGTCTCTCCCAGGGCGACTTCGAGTTGTCTTTGCGTGCGCTGCTCGGTGATGGCGCGCCGCTTTCGCCGACCTCGATCGCTCGTCTTCGAGGGAAGTGGGAGGTCGACTTCCAGGACTGGAAAGAAAGGCGTCTGGATAATCGCGAACTGGTCTACGCCTGGGCTGATGGCATCTACGTCAAAGCCGGGCTCGAGCGCGAGAAGGCGTGTCTGCTGGTCGTGATCGGCGCGATGAGCGACGGCAGCAAGGAGATCCTGGCGATAGAACCCGGTTATCGAGAGTCTACAGAATCCTGGCTCACGGTGCTACGGGATCTCCGGGATCGCGGGCTCGAACATCCTGTCCTGATCGCCGCGGACGGGAATATGGGCATCTGGGCGGCCGTTGATCAGGTCTGGCCAGAGAGCCGGCAACAACGGTGCTGGAACCACAAGATCCTCAACGTGCTCGACAAGGTCGCCAAGCGTGCACAGGCTGAAGCCCGCGCACTGCTCGTCCAGATCCCCTATGCCGGCACGAAAAAGGAGGCCGAGAAGCTCCGGAAACGCTTTGCCGCACGGTATCGCTCACAGTTCCCTGCCGCCGTGGAGACGCTCGAAAGAGACTGGGATCGGATGGTCACGTTCTACGACTTCCCGAAGGAACACTGGAAACACCTGAGAACCACGAACGTCGTCGAGAGCCCCTTTGCTTCCGTTCGGCTTCGCACAAACGCCGCCAGGCGATTCAAGAAAGTCAGGAACGCCACGGCTCTCATCTGGCGTACGCTCAAGGTCGCAGAGAGCCGATTCAGGAAACTCACCGCGCCACACTTGCTACAACAAGTCTACGATCAGAAACACTCAACCGGACCGCAGGTCGAAACCGGGAAGATGGCCGCCTGATTGGCCATCGTGAGGAGCTGGACAGGATTCTGAGTTGGTTCGATGCTCAGTACCGATCTTCGAGGAGTTGATCCGCCGCTTCAACGAGGAGAACAACGAGGAGGCGGGCGAGCACTGGACGCCGCGCGGCTGATGGCGAAGCTCGTCTTTCTCCCCGTCGCCGACGAGCTCAAGTCTGGCACCTACCTGCTCTATGACGGGTGCTTCACTCACCCAGGGCAGCTCCTCAGAAAAATGGGACAAGGAAATGAACTTCGCAAAATGGACTACAAGTCTCCTGGCCGTTGCCACTGTTGTGCTTGCCGGCGCGACTTGGCAACTCAACAAGAAAGCATTCGAGCTAGAAACCCAACCGCATTTTGCTTTCAAGAACTTCCATTTCAAAGTATTCGTGGAGCCGTCTGACAAGAACGATGGGCTAGAGAAAACACGCCTCAAGATCGGACTCATTTTTCGCAACCCCGGAAAAGTTCTGATTCGGTACGAAGTGAAATCGCTACGGTTGACCTTTGGAGGGCAAACGATCGACAACCCACAGTTTGCTACTCGCGGCGGGTCAATCTATCCTGAAGAAGAAACGCTCTTTTGGTATGGGGAGAGCATCACTATCGTCGACGCCTACTGTGACACAACGGTATTCCAGTTGCTTAAGGGGCGCGCCTTGAATGCACTCAGCCTTCGCGTTCTCTGTGGACAGCATGCGCAGGCCGTAAGCTGCGGCGTTCAAAAGACAGTATCCCAACGTGACCGTTCATGTTAGGACCACGACGGACTTCCACGATCGGTTCATCGTGCTGGAGGTCGATCGATACGCGGTTTTTGGCTACCGCGCGGACGGGACCGCGGATGGCAGGACAGGCAGCTACTTGGAGTTGATCGGCCGTCACGCTCGTGCGTTCGTCGGCTGGATTCAGAAGACGCCTTCAGTACTGCCGCCGCAATCGTGGAAGGGCGGACCGCCCGTGACGACCGCGCTGGGCAAATGTAGATGAAGCTGTACGTTGCGAACGTTGGAGTGAACGCTCACGCGGGTCGGTGGGGGCTACGAAGCCCTGTCTTTCCTGACGGCACCTTTGAGTTCGTTCCGATAAAGGAGGAGTCCCGCTTTTCGCAGGTGAGCGGGATCCCAAGCTACAATGAAGTACCTTCGTGGACTGATCGGACCGATTCCTTGGGCGAGTTTCTTCCAGAACGAGTCCGCTCGTATCGGGCACATGCGGATCCTGAGTTCGAGACGTTCACGTACGGCGACATCCAGAGTCCCCGCGCCAGCAACCTGACAGACCTCGTGCCAGGAGACCAATTGTGGTTTCTTGCGCGTCTTTGGAACCACGACGGCGCCCGTTGGACGGGTAGTAGTGGCTTTTGTTTTGTCGGGTTCATCGAGGTCGAGCAGAATTTCTACTTCGCCCCCGGCACTCGTCCCGAGGACATTCCGCCGAACCTTTGCGGACGGATCGGGAAAGCGCGTTCAGTGCAACAGGGAGGCGCCCATCAGTCCACCGCGTCATCCAGAAACTCGCGTCTCTCGCCCGTCTCGCGGTGCAGATAGACCATCATCCATTCGTCGCCGACAGCCTGCATCGACTCTGCCGACGCCATCGTCTTCATAGGCTTGCCGGTTTTGTAGAGGTAGAAGAGCTGGACCTTGTCGTCGAATTCTATGAACTCATGCCCTACGACCTCAATGTCGTGCAGCGCGCCCTGATTGTCCCTGCGCGCGACGATGCTGCCAACATCGTACACCTGTACCCAGACATCGCCATCGTCCAAGCCTTCGACTGCTGGTACGCCACCGTCTTCGTTCCCGAGGTGGTCGAGCCAGGCTCTCAAGGCGGCAACAACTTCAGGCGACACACGGTCGTCGTCTGGAGGCGTCATGCGTATCGACCGCTCAAGCTGGGTCAGTAGCTCGTCGAGGCTCAAGTACGCCGGCTCCGTTAGCCGCAGTGTCCCATGTGTAGAGTCGAACAGTACCAAAGCGTTGGACACCAGCTCGCGCTGCCCGTTTCGGATCATCGAGATGTTGGTGGCGGCGGCATCGACATCTTGGGCTGAGATGCTGTACTCCCGTAGCATCAGATCGCGCAGGATGTCCGCAACCCGTTGCTTGACGCCTCGGCGCCTGAACCAGTCCTCATCGATACGCATGACCACACCCGTGGTCCTGAAATCCCTGGTCTTCGGAGTCATCCAGGGCTTCTCCTGTCGGAGATCCTTGTAGTGCTTCCTCTCCCCACCTTCTCGAAAACCCTCCACGCGCTCGTTGACCTGCAGGTGGCACTCCGCAAGGAAGCCCCGTTCGCCCTTACGGAATCGGCCTTCCACAATCCCGTCTCGTTCGAGACCGAAATTCACGAAGGTACGGATCAGTGGTTGGGGAAGGATAGGCGACTTCGTCGGATTGACCCGAATCGTCCTGTCAAAAGATGTGCTGCGCCAATCATGGACGCGCCATCCCTTTGCCATGTGCAAGTAGATCGCTCCGGGGAACGCCTCGCGTATGGCCTGCTGTACGGTCAGTTGAGCCACGTGCGCCGGACCAGTCGGACCCCCGCGGCTATGGACTACCTTGTAGGCGTCCTCGGGGACGTTCCGCAGGGGATAGTTGAAGTGAGGCTGATCGCCGCCAATTCGGTTAATCTGGTCGAACTCCCGGGGGCGGGCCGCCGGACCGCCGGGATAGGCGAAATCGAACACTTCCGCGAAACCTTCCGGCCATGTCATGTTCCTCGGCAATTCCTTCCGGCCCGTGACGCCCAGCATCTCCAGTTCCTCAGCCAGACAACGCGCATGTGCGAACTGCATGAACCGGTTTCCGAGATACAGGTACGATGGCTCCACGGACTTCGCGTAGTACTCAGCCAGTGTGCCTCCGAAGCGTCTAAAGGCATACGGCTCCGCAAGCACCGCGAAACTCCTCGGGCGCTGACGGCCCACGCGCCCCAACCTTTGCCGGAACGACTTCCGAGTCACGGGAACACTGATGTTCAGTCCTACGGCAAAGTGAGGGATGTCGATTCCAAGCTCGAGCGCGGATGTCGAAACGACACCCCTGAGATGGCCATCGCGCAATGCGTGCTCGATATTCGACCTGTCCACCGCTTCGTAGCCGCTCCTGTAGGCCTTCACAAGACTGTCGTTGCCGGTCCGTACCGCCAGGCGCTCAGCTCCCTGGCGGGAGTCGACGAAGGTAATGAAACTGCCGTCCGTCGATCCTTCCACGAGCGCCTTGTGGATCGCCTCCGCCACTTCCCCTTCCCGACGGTCGGCGGCTGCAAGATGCAGTATTGAACGCTCATGCCGTGGGGCGCCATCGTCCTCTTCGCCCACCGTCTCGAAATGGAGACCCGTGAGGGAATTCAGGTGCTGATCCGGGGTCGAGATCGTGGCGCTCGCCGCGATTACCTGCAGACCGGTGCGTCGACTCTTGTCCTGTATTAGGAACCTAGCTGCGCACAGTCGGCGGAACAGATACGCAAAGTTACTACCGAACACACCTTCGAGCACATGCGCCTCGTCGATCACCACCAACCTCGTGCGCGCGAGGAACGCCCGATGCGCCGGGTTCGAGATCTCATTCAGGAGCCATGCGTGGCAGACATCCGGCGTCATCAACGCTACGCGGGCCTTCTCCAGAAGCTTCGCGCGGCTTGGGCGCAGAATGTCCCCGTCCACCTTTACGATGTCCTTGCTGCGGAACCCAGCATGCTCCGCCGCCCTCCGCCAGGACATCAACTGATCGTTCGAGAGCGCCTTTAGCGGGTAGAAAACGACCACCGCCGCGTCGTCGTCCGCGTCCAACATCCGGAAGGCGGCTGATTGAAACACCAGTGACTTGCCCGATGCCGTTCCCGTCGAGATGACCAAGTTGCGTCCTTCGGCGGCAATCGTCATCGCCTTGGCCTGGTGCAGCCACACGCGCCCGCGGAGCTTGTCGTCGTTCGTCAGCCAGCGGCCCGGCGACCCGCTGCGATAGGCGTCCGGTACACCCGCCGACCGTTCTGACCGGGCCGGGAGGTCGAGTCTGTCGACACTCGACACAACCTTGGTGTCGATGAGGCGCTCGAATTCCTTCAGCATGTCTGCCATCTGCAACGCTCCTTACCTGCGTCCCACAACCCCACGCTTGGTCGTGCCCACATATTCGCCGATCGTGTCCCGGTCCGTGGTGTAAAAGCCTGGCGTCGGTCGCGGTAACCGGCGGGTAGGGCCGGGACGCTCAGGCTGCCACGGGCCCGCTGTGCCGGTGAGGCTACTCCCGAGCGCTTGGACGCCTCACAAGCTCCCTTGCGGCACCCCTGTCGATCACCAAGTCGCGGAACGACCAGCCTCGTTCATACTCGTCGGTCCGTTCCCAGGCCGCGAGAAGCCAAGCATCGTCATTGCGGGAGCGGTTGAACCTCCTGACCTGACAGGCGAGATGGTCGGCGATCTTCGGCGATCCGGGCTCGTAGTTGCCATCAAAAATCATCAGCCGCACCGTTGGATGTTGATGGACCTTAGTACTCCTGTTCTCAAATACGGTGACGTATTCTAAGCAGACTTTGCCAAGGGCGTATCGTAGAACCTGAGTTTGTCGATCATCTCCGCGAGATCTGTTCGTGTGAACTTCCATTTGAAGGGTGTGGCGATACGTCCGTAGCGTTCCTGAAAACCGAGGATTCTTGCCTCAAGCTCTTCGAGCGATGCAAATTCGATAGGTGTCAGAGCCTTGCGTTTGAGGATCGAGAAGTAGATCTCGATCTGATTGAGCCAGCTTGCGTGGATCGGAAGGTGAACGGGGTGGATGTTTGGCCACTTCCCCTGGATACGGTCGATGCATGTTTGCCCTCGGTGCGAGGAGCCATTATCCACGATGAGGTAGACTTTCTTTGCCGAGCAATAGGGTTGGTCAAGTCCCATAGTCAGTTGAAAACTCATCGGGCCCCGTAGTTTGGTCAGGCTCTCTTTTGAGCATTCTGTTCGTTGTCGAGATTCAGATCTTTGTTCAGTGCTTGCCTGAGTAGGGGAAGATGTTTGTATCCGCTCACGCGTCGCAGGCGAGGTTCGATGTCGAGGAGTGCGGCAGCCACCCATCTGTGTCTCTGGGGAGAGTTGTTCCAGCGTCTGACCTTCCGAGTGAGCTCGCCGGTCATGCTGTTGAGGGCTTCGATGCAGTTGGTGGTTCGGAAGCTTCGTTTCAAGAATGGGAGCATACCCAGCCGGTGGAGGGTCAGGGTTTCCTCCAGGCCTTCCTCGAGGCTCGTTACGGCAGACTGATTCATCAGCTTCAGTTCGGGTTTAAGTGATTCGAGTGCGGCCTTTGCCTCCTCGTAGGTGTCGCAGTCATAGGCTTTCTGGAGCTTCCGTCGAACTCTTGGACGTTCCCTCTCCGGGAGATAGCTGACGACATTCTCGCGCTTGTGCCACTGACAGCGATGCACGCGCACATACCCTTTGAGGGCTTTGGTGACAGCACTGCGGAGTCCCTTTGAGCCGTCAAGCACAACGAGAAGGCCCTGGTCGTAGCACAGGCCTCTCCGGATGAGGTCCTGGATCAGCTGGCGGCAGATCCGTTCGTTCTCCGTCGCCGATTCGACGAAGCCCAGGGGGATCTTCTGGCCGTCCATCGTGACCCCCAGAGCGATCACGATCTCTTCGTCGGCAAAGCTCTTTCCGTCAATGAACAGGGTCACGAAGCCGTAGTCGTCGAGGGGACGCTCCTGGAACTGCTTCAGCTTCTTCGCGGTGGCTTTGATGAACCGCCGCGAGACGGAGGACGCTGAGATACCAAACGCTTCTGGAACCGATTCGGCACAGGCCTTGTAGTTGCGGCACGAGATCCCCTTGAGAACACGAAGCAACAGCCCCTCGTCCGTCTTCTTGGGCGTCTGTAGAGCCCGGTATGCAGCCAGGGAAACCTCTGCGTCGGCCTCGACGTCGCGCACCCGGGGAACGTCTAACGGGAGCTTCTGGTCCATCAGATACACGGATCCCTTCTGGCTTCCCCACCGACGATGCGCCTGCTCCGAACCTTTGCGCGCATACCGAACGCCTGCGAGCTGCTCGACCTCCTGCTGGAGGAGGTCTGCCACTGCCTCCAGACCCAACGGGATCAACGCCTGGATCACCGACAAACGCGTCTCCAAATCGATGACATCGCCCTCAACCTTGACTTCACCATCGCCTACAAATAGCTTCTCCATCTGGGCTCCTTTCTTACGGGTATACGCTCCTACACGTCTACCCAACGTAAGTTTGGAGCCCTCTAAGTTTCAACTACGATAGGCACAACACCATAGGGTTTCCTGCTCATGATCAGGCTCAGGAGCCGGTTGAAGGGCTCGATACCCGAAGAAGACTCACAGAGACCGAAGATTCGACCATTGTGCACGTCGAGAGCAGCCAGATAGGCCAGGGCTCCTTTCCGCTCGTATTCGTGTTCAACGCGTGCCGCTCTGTTCGAGGCTGGCGGTAGGGTAACGTGCTTGCGAGCTCGTGCTTGAATACTGGTCTTTTCGTCGGCAGAAAGTACATATTCCCTCGGCCCTAAAGGCTTTCCTTGCCATTGGCGGTGATACAGATCAAGGACTCTACCTGCTTTGGTTTGGAAGTCCGGGTCCCGTGGGAAAATCCAGGAGCGATGATACCAAGGACGAATCGCGTCCTCGTTCAACCAGCGCCAGACAGTGGCGCCGCTGATCTTGGCAACGAAGCCCCTTTGCACTGCCTCGGCGGCAATCTCGGAACAGCTGAACCGCGAGAGCGGTATCCCGCTCTCGCTCGGTAGTTCACACGCCAGCGCCTTGATCTGAACGACCACCTGAGGGGGGAAAACCGGGCGGGCGCCCGGGACGAGATCTATCTTCGAGTCCCGAAAGACGCTCTTCGAAAAAGCGCTTACGCCATTTGCTTACGATCGGACGCGGGACATCCAACCGTTGGGCGATAATCTTGTTGGATAATCCCTCGGCGGCGAGAAGCACGATTTTCGATCGGATCACTTGATAATACGGTAACGTATATTGTCCAGCCATTCGCTCGAGGTCGACCCGTTCCTTCTCAGACAGTAGCACCACATAAGGCGAACGTCTTGGCATTGTTCTCCTCCTTTTGAAGGAGAACATAAGCTACAAATAATGTTCAGGACATACGTAATAATATTTATGAACCCATGCGCTTAGGAAGGATTCCACGTTGACGAATTCGCTACGCGGCATTCCGGCTCTCCCGGTCGATTCGGTCGTAGTAAAAAGTGAGCCAATCCAGCGGGACACGTCTTCGCACACGGACCGTCCGGTTGCCAGCCAGTCCTCCGATCTGGATCTGTCTTTCTCCGAGTTCGGCCTCCGCACTGGATACGGTTTCGAACAGCGATTCCGGCGTCATCAGGAACGCCCGAGCGGGGCCTCCCGCAAGACGGGCGGCGTCGACGATCGGCAGCGTCAGGAAGTCGCTGTCAGACTCGCCCACACCACTTGCTGTGGAGATGGCATAGGCCACGATCTCGGCCGGCACGGACTTCGGCCCTTGATTGACTTGATAGTAACCCGAGGCGCGGAAGTAGCCCATCAGTCCCAGTTCTCTAAACGGGCATTCGATGGCGTCTTCAGGATCCACTGCTTCTACCGGGATCTGTCTCGCGTAGAACGAGAGTAGGCAGCTGATGTCCCGTTCAAGCGTGTTCACGCTCGGGATCTTCGACATGGTCACATCAAGGTGCCGGCGCAGTGTCTCGACGCAAACCGACTTCTCGAAACGGGTCAGGTTAAAGTGGTTGAAGAACCAAGCCCAGCTCTCGGCGGCCGAGGCGGGTTGGACGAGGTTCGAGTGCAACGCCCATAGGGTTCCTGGCTCGTTGAAATACGGGTCCCGTTCCCAGATCAGCTCGCCGAGTGTCGTGGACGCCATCGGGGCGTTTCGCTTCGTGCTCTCCCGGTCCGCAAGCCGTGTCACGAAAAGCCAGTGCCTGATCGACCGCCCCATGTTCTTGCCGACGCCCAGCCAGTCGTGATTGTAAGCGTCGCTCAGCAGCTCCGGCTGCTCGATTAGGAGTCGAAGCCCCTTGTGGAGCCAGCCCTCGCGGACGGCGAAGGTTTCGTGGCCGCTGAACGCCATACTATCCTGTCACACTTTCGGTTTTCCGCCCAATGCTCGACCAGAATGAGCGTTGCTGATTGCAGATCTTTACTATGCTCCCCACCGCGTAGTCGACCTCTTCCTTGGTGTTGGTCTCGGAGAAGCTAAACCGCAAGCTACTGTAGGCTTCTTCTTCGGATAGTCCCATCGCCCGCAGCACGTAGGACGGTTCGGGCCGCTGGTTCGTGCAGGCGGAGCTCTGTGAGCACCGAATGCCGACTTGGTCAAGTTGCGCAACGAGGGCTTGACCGTCGACGCCATCGAACAAGAGGTTCGATGAGTTGGCGACGCGATGGTCAGAGGCGCCATTGATCCGAATTCCATCCATTTTGCTCATCAGGTTCGATTCGAAGGCGTCCCGCAGCGCCCCGACGCTTTGCGAGTAGTCATCGAAGGACTTGGCGCGGTGATCCGCCGCTGCGCCGAATCCCACAATGCCTGGCACATTTTCCGTACCGGGACGGACTCCTCGTTCCTGGTTTCCGCCAAACCCAATCGGTTGAAGATCCCGTAGATTGCGAGCGCAAACCGCTCCAACGCCCTGCGGTCCGTGGAGCTTGTGTGCGGTCACCGTAAGGAAATCTGCTGCGACTTCGGATCCCTCGATCGAGAGCTTACCGAGTGCCTGAGCAGCATCCGTATGGAACGGAATCTCCTTCTCCCGGCAGAGCCTGGCGATTTCTTCAACAGGCTGAATAACGCCAGTCTCATTGTTTACCCACTGGACAGACACGAGCGCGACGCTCTCGTCGATGGCGTGTGTGACGTCGGCCACGTCAACCTGCCCCGTCCGGCCTACGGGCAAGATCGTGACTGGAATGCCTAACGTCTCGAGGGCTGCCGCGCATCTTAGAATCGATGAGTGCTCGATGCTGGTCGTAACGAGCCGGCAGTTCAGAGGGTCCGCGCCAGCGCGCACCCTCTGAAGGAGCTGGACGAGCACCAGGTTGTTCGCCTCAGTGCCACTGCCAGTGAATACGATCTGATCGACCAGCCTCGCCACAGCCCCTCGAGCTTCCCGAAGAGCGACCCGGGCCCTGTTCCCTCCCGAGTGAGAGCTGGAGGGGTTGCCGAATTCGTCGCCGAGAACCTGTAGCATCGCCTCGCGCACTGCAGGTAACGGCTTCGTTGTCGCATTGTTGTCCAGATACACTTCCGGCACGTAGCCAACCACCCCGGCTGAACCAACTAAACCTTGGATACCGCGGTCGGAGGGATCGACCCGGTGTTAGGGAGAGGAATGTGTGGGGAACAGATCAGTCGCCGAACAAAGCCATCTGACCAGCAGGGGACTGGCCAAACTGGAAGGAACGACCTCTGGACGACCGCGAGCAGGGGCCTTCCGGAAGCTTGCTTGTGACCACGGGTGGTTGGACCCGACCGGTCCGCTGCCCGATGACGCAACACTCGCTCGGGCGTTGCAGCCGTCTTCTTCCACCAGAACCCAGACGGAGTCGTTGGTGCTGCCTCACCAGTCGGAGGTGACCGCCTGGTGGCGTCGTGGCATCCGTGGCAGGACGATCCACCAGGCTCTGGTCCGGAACTACGGCTTCTCCGGCTCGTATTCTTCTGTCTTAGGTTCGGAAGGTTCCTCAACATTCGCCAAAGGAGATTTGGTTGGGTAGGGTACCTGCCCCGATGGAACTCGCTTCGCTGCTTCCACCAGATGTACTTCCTGATCATCAAAAAAAATGTGAGGTTTGAAAGCGTGGAGAATCTTGGTTTTCGATACCCCTCCCAAAAAGAGGCTCTATCCGGGTTTCTCAACGGTGAAACTATAGAATGACAAGGTCATAGATCGTTCCCTACGCTTGGTTGTGTGTGTAGGACAATCAAAGCGAAGGGGGTGCGACCTATGACCGGGAGCAGATTACTATCGAAACTGCTGAGATTCAAGGGGTTCCGTGTTGTCAGCTGGTGGTTTGAGGGGAGAAGCTGTTTCGTCATCGCCGTAAAGCCACATAAGAATGGTTGTTGTTGTCCGGAGTGCGGCCGTCGAGGTAAAATCGTCCGCACAATGCCCCATCCGCGTCGGTGGCGTGACATTCCGGTGTGCGGGTGGAGGGTCTGGCTTCTCTACCATCCTCGGGAGATTCGGTGTCCTACCCACGGTCGTGTGGTCGAGGAGATTCCGTGGGCGGAGCGGTTCTCTCGGGTGACGTATCGCTTCGAGTATGCCATGCTGCGCTACTGCCAGACCATGACGCAGAAGGCGGCGTCCGAGTTGCTGCGCATCTCTGCCTCGACGCTGTCGGATCTCCTTCACCGATCCATCACGCGGCTTCGTGAAGGTCATCGTATCCGAGGGCTCAAAACCATCGGGATCGACGAGATCTCCTACGCCAAGCGTCACAGGTACGCCACGCTCGTTTACGATCTGGACCGCTCCTGCGTGGTGTGGGTTGGCCGCGGCAGGGCGCGTAAAACGATCGATCGGTTCTTCACAGAGGCTCTCAGTCCCTACCGGAGATCCAAGATCGAGTGGGCCTGCTGCGACATGAGCGAAGCTTACATCGGAGCCATCCAGGAACACTGTCCGAATGCCAAGCTGGTCCTCGATCGCTTTCACATCGTCAAGGCTCTCAATGCCGCCGTTGACGAGGTCCGTAAGGACCAGTGGCGTAAAGCTGCCCCGGATGAGCGCAAAGCCATGAAGGGCCTCCGATGGCTCCTCTACCGGCACTCAGCGACACGCTCCAGAGGGGATACTCGGACACTCAAAGCACTGGAGAAGGCGAACTACCGAATCTATAGAGCCTGGAGACTCAAGGACGAGTTCGAGCAGTTCTGGGAATACAAAGCGCCCTGGGCTGCCGAACGCTTCCTGAAATGCTGGACGACGTCCGCACTCAGAAGTCGACGTGAACCCCTGCGAAAGTTCGTCAGGACCCTGCGACAGCACTTCTTCGGCGTCCTCGCATTCGTGAACACGCGTCTTACCAACGCCATCGCCGAAGGCCTCAACCGAATCGTCCAAATCGTCAAGAACCGAGCCAGCGGATTCCGCACACTCGACGCATTCAACGATATGATCTTCCTTACCGTCGGAGACATAAACATCCCTGAGCAGATTCCGAAGAGGTTCCGCACACGCTAACCGCGCCCCCATGCCAGGAACCACGGCACCTTCACCCACTTCATCTCGTTGAGAGATCCGGATATAGCCCAAAAAGAAGGCTCTATCCGGGTTTCTCAACGGTGAAACTATAGAATGACAAGGTCATAGATCGTTCCCTACGCTTGGTTGTGTGTGTAGGACAATCAAAGCGAAGGGGGTGCGACCTATGACCGGGAGCAGATTACTATCGAAACTGCTGAGATTCAAGGGGTTCCGTGTTGTCAGCTGGTGGTTTGAGGGGAGAAGCTGCTTCGTCATCGCCGTAAAGCCACATAAGAATGGTTGTTGTTGTCCGGAGTGCGGCCGTCGAGGTAAAATCGTCCGCACAATGCCCCATCCGCGTCGGTGGCGTGACATTCCGGTGTGCGGGTGGAGGGTCTGGCTTCTCTACCATCCTCGGGAGATTCGGTGTCCTACCCACGGTCGTGTGGTCGAGGAGATTCCGTGGGCGGAGCGGTTCTCTCGGGTGACGTATCGCTTCGAGTATGCCATGCTGCGCTACTGCCAGACCATGACGCAGAAGGCGGCGTCCGAGTTGCTGCGCATCTCTGCCTCGACGCTGTCGGATCTCCTTCACCGATCCATCACGCGGCTTCGTGAAGGTCATCGTATCCGAGGGCTCAAAACCATCGGGATCGACGAGATCTCCTACGCCAAGCGTCACAGGTACGCCACGCTCGTTTACGATCTGGACCGCTCCTGCGTGGTGTGGGTTGGCCGCGGCAGGGCGCGTAAAACGATCGATCGGTTCTTCACAGAGGCTCTCAGTCCCTACCGGAGATCCAAGATCGAGTGGGCCTGCTGCGACATGAGCGAAGCTTACATCGGAGCCATCCAGGAACACTGTCCGAATGCCAAGCTGGTCCTCGATCGCTTTCACATCGTCAAGGCTCTCAATGCCGCCGTTGACGAGGTCCGTAAGGACCAGTGGCGTAAAGCTGCCCCGGATGAGCGCAAAGCCATGAAGGGCCTCCGATGGCTCCTCTACCGGCACTCAGCGACACGCTCCAGAGGGGATACTCGGACACTCAAAGCACTGGAGAAGGCGAACTACCGAATCTATAGAGCCTGGAGACTCAAGGACGAGTTCGAGCAGTTCTGGGAATACAAAGCGCCCTGGGCTGCCGAACGCTTCCTGAAATGCTGGACGACGTCCGCACTCAGAAGTCGACGTGAACCCCTGCGAAAGTTCGTCAGGACCCTGCGACAGCACTTCTTCGGCGTCCTCGCATTCGTGAACACGCGTCTTACCAACGCCATCGCCGAAGGCCTCAACCGAATCGTCCAAATCGTCAAGAACCGAGCCAGCGGATTCCGCACACTCGACGCATTACGATATGATCTTCCTTACCGTCGGAGACATAAACATCCCTGAGCAGATTCCGAAGAGGTTCCGCACACTCTAACCGCGCCCCCATGCCAGGAACCACGGCACCTTCACCCACTTCATCTCGTTGAGAGATCCGGATATAGCCAAAAAGAAAGCCTCATCAACATAAACTCCCCATGATCTTAGCGTCTTGATCGCCCTAATGTCAGCCGGCGCGTTTCTTGCAGTGACAAGTGCAATCCTGACAGGTGAGTACTCTACACGAACCGGTAACCTTTCCTGCAGACGTGCAAGCTTTTTCAGGAACGAAGCGTAGGGGCCTTCACCAAGCGGCTCATCCTCTGCCGAGGCTTCTGCCTTATGAAACGCCTCGATCCCCTCGGTCTTGTAGACAAGTTCGCTGGCTTCGTCGAAGAGAACCGCATCTCCGTCAAATGCAATTCGAACCTGAGTCTCTGACAACTGAGCCATGTCCTCGGGTGGGGACCGAAGCACTGCTGCAGGACACAGCCGACTATCTATAACCTTCTGAGCGTCCTCAACGCTTGTAGTAAGGAAAAGGTCCACATCAAATGGTTCTAAATAGTCGACCACGGACTCGCCGGCAGTGAAGGCTGATCGCGTTATGTTTAACTGATTCTGCCTTATGACATTGAGCACCCGAACGCCTGTCTCAGGGCTGTTCCTGGAAAGCACAACGACCTCAGCAAGGGATGGCTCGCCATCCGGTTTGTCTTTGTTGAGATCAAGCAGTGCTTTGGCCAACGGGAACCCTGTACCAGGGGCCAAGGCCTCATTCTCGCGCTCTTGCATGTAAGCGCGGTAGTCCTCTATAGCTTTGTCGCGATCTTCTCCATACATCTCCTGGAATGCATGATCCGCTTCGGCAAGATCAAACAGAGCAGTGGCTGAGATTCCGACGACCAGCGTATCGCTAAGGTCAAGCGGCACTTGGTGCTCCCTCGGCTCCATCATCCTCATCCGCGTAGATGGGAATCTTGAAGCAACGATGACCGTACCAGTGAGCCCAGATTCGGCGTCCCGAACGCGTCGTGATCCACCGAGGATACGTGTAGTCCACGATCTTCCGGCGGGGGTGTTGGAGGAAGCTCGGCGGCCAGCGGCCAGGATGACCCTGTGGTTTTGGCGCGGCTTCGGAAGGTCCAGCGTCCGGAACCGCTTCGCCACCCGCCGCCGCAGGCCGACGCGCGGATGGAATCTGTAGATATTGTCGGGTGTCCGAGACCGATCGGGTTTCTTCTGGTTGAATTCCCTGCGTTCTTAGTAGTGCTGCATTCGTAGCCGCTCCTACCACTTATCTTGGTGCTTATACCGGATGCCGACGGGGCTTTTCGGACCAGCTCGTCCTTTTCCGCTTCGGACGGTCTGGAAACGAAGCACGGAACTCCGCCTCCGTTCCGCTGCGCAAAGCGTTCATTGACGTCCAGTCGGTCGAGACCAAGAAGATTTCCGGCTGGGAATTTTTTATTGTTCCGATGAACAGTCCGCCTCGTTGGCGCTGCATGGCTTATTCTCCCATGTTCTCCAGACAAGACCACGGTGTTGCCCCACCAGTCGCCATTATCGGGCAGCAGGACTATGCCGCATCGGTACTCGAAGAACGACAATACGTCGGCCTCAACGTGGTCGGTGCTTTCCCGAACGTCGAGGGTTCTTGACGGGTTTGTCCTCTGTGGGAGGTTGCTGTACGGTTACGCCTATCTCCAGATTCTTGACCCACATTCGGCCATTGCTACTCACGACAGTGTGATGGAGGGTTCGGCTGGAAGGGCGGGCTCCACCTTGACGTGTCCCGCCGTCCTGTCTACACATTCATAGCGCTTCTCAGGTATAATCGTAGGTGCTTACTTAGCAAATTGCGTTTTTTTCGGGACAACTTATGCTGTAATACACGACACTTCCCAAGTGAGATCCATCTCAGGGAGATGATATGGCCCAGATTACCAAACCGGCAATTCGAGAGATTGTTGAAGATTTCGCAAAAGAGATCAAGGAGCGAAGAAGAGAGACGGCCAAACCATCCAAGGAAGTCATCAACTTCCGTGGCGACAAACTGAACGGGATTGAGCGGGAAGTGTCCGTGGTCCCTATCGATCTCCTTCGTTTTAGGAAGGACAACGGCCGGATCGCGTCCGATGTGATTGACTACGAGCGCAATTTCGGTCCTTTGGACGAAAAGGACGATCACGCCCAATCCGTTATCAGAGAGTTTCTGGAAAAGAAGGATCCGGAGCGCACCGAGGCTTTGAACAAGTCAATTGCACACGGTGGCCAAAATGAAGCCTCTATAATCACTTGCGACGGCTTCTTGATTAATGGCAACCGACGCAAGATGGTAATGGATCGACTCCATCACGAAAACCCGGCGGGAGACAAATACCGTTTCATGAAGGCGGTCATTCTTCCAGGCAAGGGTGATCCGGGTGGACCACCGACGTTGCTTGAGATAGAACAGATCGAGAACCGTTATCAGTTGCAGAGTGATGGCAAGTCAGAGTACTACAGGTTCGATCGCGCTCTATCCATAAAACGAAAGATAGATCTGGGATTCTCTCTCGAAGAACAGTTGCTGGATGATCCTGCTCACGCCGGTTCAACAAAGCCCGATCTCTTAAAAGCGATAGCACGCTGTCAAAAGGACTACCTTGACCCCCTTGACCGGATAGACCATTACTTGGAGCAGTTCAACCGTCGGGGGCTCTATAGGACTATTTCAAAAGGCATAGCTGATCCAGACGGTCGCTGGCAGGCGTTCATTGACTATAGCAAATCCTACCGTGTATTCACCAATCCTAAACGCAGGATGGAGATAGGATTAGAGGAAGACGAGATTGGAGATATCGAGGAAGCCGCCTTCGATGTGATACGTCTTCGATCAGTTCCCAATATGCCTAAGGTCCACGTGATCATGCGGAACCTTCCGAAGTATCTCGGAACAGAGGAAGGTAAGAAGGCCATCAAGAAGATAGTTGATGAGGTCGATCCGATCCTGCCTGCCGAAGAGAGCATTGATTCGGAGGGAAAGCCCCTTTCGCTGGAAGTTGCGGACGCGAAATGGGCCGCGAGGAGCCAAGAGTCCATTATTCACAATCTCAGGGTAGCCTCCCAAAGCTTCGAGACTCAGAAAGAACGAGAAACTCCAATCGAACTTCTCCGTGAAGCCTTCAAGAAACTGAGCCACCAGAATATGGATCTGAGCCTGATCAACAACACAGATCTTCCTACGGCCCGCGAGATCGCGTCTGATATATGGAAGAGAGCGCAGGAGCTGGACTCCGACATCTTCAACTATGAGAAGAACCTCAAGAAGCTTGCGAAGAAGGGATCATGATCCAAATCCTTGACGAAGAATCCAGGCTACTCATTGACTGCGAGGAAGGAGACCTGGCTCCCCGTCACGCCAGCCAGTTGAGCTTCTGGGGATTCAGCCAGTCTTCTCCAGGTCACTTTATCGGGCCTCCTGGGGACTTGCAATCCCTAGGGAAGAAGGTCATCGACTACTTGGGACGCTCCAACTGTCTCTATGAGTTAGCTGGCCACGTTGAGGAGCTGTTGGCAGAGCAACAAGAGGCTGAGCAGCATTACCAATCGGCTCGATCCAATGGCAGGCAACTGAAGGATGCGGACCTAAGCGAGGAAGACACTTCAGACTTTGTCTCCTTTCTCCGAACTCAGATCCCTCGATCTCTCAAAGAGCACCAACTGAAAGCAGCCCTGCACCTGTTGACCGTTACCAATGGAGCAAACTTCTCTGTGCCGGGAAGTGGGAAGACGACGGTGGTAGTATCCGTTTTTGAGAAGCTCAGACAGCAAGGTGAGGTCGACTCACTTTTTGTCGTCGGTCCGCCCTCCTGCTTTGGTCCGTGGCGACACGAGTATGGCGAAGTGCTTGGACGTGAACCGTCATTCGAGATTCTTGCTGGCGGCGATATCGAATTGCGTCATTCGAAATACCTAATCACTCGAGAATCGGCGGCGGATCTCTATTTGACGACGTTTCAGACGCTGCAGCGTGATTGGGAGCAAGTGAAGCTCCTCTTCGAGACGCAAGGTGTAAGGTTTTACTTTGTGGTCGATGAAGCACATTATGTAAAGCAGCCTGGGGGAGCTTGGGCAAACGCCGTTCTTGAAGTTGCCCCGCTGGCTACAAGGAGAGTTGTACTTACTGGAACTCCTTTCCCTCACAGCTTCACCGATGCTTTCAACCTCTTCGATGTGATCTGGCCAGAGGCCAACCCCATACCCGAAGAAACTCGTCACAGGATCGAGATTCTCACCCAGAAGAAGCAGTACCACGAGGCCGCCACTCATCTTGATAATCTTATAGGACCACTCTTCTATCGTGTCCGGAAGTCTGATCTCGGTCTTGCCCCTCAGATATTTCATCCTCCAACACAGATCCAGATGAAGGAGAACGAAAAGAAGGTTTACGACCTGGTGCTGGATAGAATAGCCGAGATATCCTCATCAGACTATATGCGAAATATAGATCTGCTCGTTAGGTTGAGAAAGGGACGAATGATGCGAGTCCGGCAGTGCCTCTCATATTCTGCACTACTTGGGAATGAGGTGACGGACTACAACGAGGACTTGCTAGAGGGAGAAATGTCCCTCGCTGACATCATCAAGCACTATGACGAGATCGAGATGCCTGGAAAGGTTGAGTATCTCCTTGAGCTTGTCAGAGGCCTGCGGGAGCGGGACGAGAAGGTAGTCATTTGGTCTAACTTTATCCGAACACTCGATATGCTTCGCGATGCTATCGCAGAGATTGCCCAAGTGAGACTTATTTACGGGGCAACTCCTGTAGAAAAGACAGGCGTCGAAGAAGAGCTCACGAGAGACGAGATAATTCAGGAGTTCGTTGACCCTGATAGCAAAATCGATGTATTACTGGCGAATCCGGCAGCTTGTGCTGAGTCGATTTCCCTCCACAAGACTTGCTCAAATGCTATTTACTATGATCTCTCCTACAATTGCGCTCAATACGTGCAGTCTCTCGATCGAATCCATCGTGTTGGTGGTTCTGAGGACAAACCCTCACACTACTACTTTCTTCAGTATGAGAACACGATTGAGCCCGATATACTAGAGAATGTGCAGCGGAAGGCTCAGCGTATGAGCGATATCATCGATGAAGAATACCCGATCTACTCCCTCGATATGTTCGGAGATGAGGACGAAATCCAAGCCTATGAGCGTATCTTTATCCAGCGATGATGACCCCTTTGATGGACTCACTTGGCGACAAGTCCTAACGTTAGTGCAGGTAGTCGAAGGAACGGATTACGACAATACAGAATACTTATCTCGAAGGTATCAGGAACAGGCTCCGAACTTTCCCCAAACACTGGAGTTCCTCCTCTGCATTTCTGAAGTCGGCGGCGAGACTTCCCGCCTCCGTTCTTTGCTTTCATCGCCGAACATAACGCAAGCGCAGTCCTGGATTATCGACAGACTCCTCGGCTTCAACCATGTTTATCGGAAAGAGATCGATAGATACTTGCAGAACTTCTCTGTCACAGAGGGTGAGCCACGAAATCATCCCGCCCCTGCGACTAGACACCTCCAGAGCAATGTCCGAAACTTTCTTATAGAACTGGGTATAGTTCGACACAACATTGAATCAGATTACTACTACGTCACCCCGGCACACATCAGGATCTACGTTGCAGCAGAGGAGCGCGGAAAAAGAAGACTATCCCCCTCTAAGAGAGCGTCGTCACAGATAGAGAGAGAGGAACTCGGAACCGCTGCTGAAGAGAGAATAATGGAATACGAAAGGGATCGATTGGGAGCTGAATACGGGGACCAGATAGAGCACATAGCGGCCGTTGATGCAGCTGCAGGTTATGATATTCGGAGCGTTACTGTTGATCCCTCCGGGAGCACCATTCCTAGATATATAGAAGTGAAAGCGGTTCCGCTGGAGTTATATCGATTTTACTGGTCAAGGACAGAAGTTCTCACGGCGCAGAATCTTGGTGACTGGTATTTTCTGTATCTCCTACCAGTGTTGAGGGATGGCATATTCGAAATGAGCAAGTTGAAGCAATTCCGGAATCCTGCTCACTCGGTCCTGGCAGATCCGGACTCCTGGGATATCGACTCAGACGTTCTTCTGTGCAGCCTGAGAGAAGAAGCTGGGGAGCAAGGCAATGTCTCAGAGTAAATACCTTATCCCCACTCATGATGAGCATTCGCTGGCCGAAAAGCCCACGAGAGCTCCCTTTGGCTACTATGGGGCCAAGCAGACAATCGCACAGAAAATAGTAAAGATGCTCCCTCCCCATAATGCCTGGGTGGAAGGATTCTGTGGTTCGGCTGCAATTACGCTGGCCAAGAAGCCGGTCCCGATCGAGGTGATCAATGACAAGGATAACCAGATAGTCAATCTTTTCTCCCAACTCCGGGACAATTCAGAAGAGCTGCGCCGGGCAGTTGAACTTACTCCATATGCTAGAGAGGAGTTCGAGATCGCCCGAGACTATGTGGTAAACAGGGATAGAGGGAGCCTCCCCCCGCTCGAACAAGCCCGCCGATTTCTGGTCGCCACGATGATGACAGTGAACGGAACTATTGGTACTCGTTCCGGGTGGTCATATTCTCAGTCGTATTCGAGATCTGGGCGAGAAGCTCGTGTCAATCGCTGGTGCAATCTGCCAGAAAGACTTGAGAAGGTGGTGGAAAGACTACGAGGAATCCGAGTTGAGAACAGAGATGCCTGTGAGATGGTCGAGCTATTTGAGGACCGGCCTGCAACCCTGATGTATCTCGACCCACCCTACTACACAAAGCGAGAACACGACTATATCATTGATGCGCGAGACGAGGGGTTCCACAAGAAACTCCTAAAGGCGTGCCTAAAGTCTCGGTGTATGCTGCTAATCAGCGGATACCAGAATGACCTCTACGATGAGCTGCTGACAGCAGAACGTGGCTGGTCCAAGAAGGAGATAAAAACTAAGACTCGCGATACCACAGGGATAGACTACTCTCGAACAGAAGTTCTGTGGATGAATTCGGTGTTCGAAAAAGCAAAGGAGTCCGAGAAGCTACCATTGAGACTTACCAAACGGGAGATATACGACCAGAAGATCAATCCGCCAAGGAAGCGCTGACTCCCATCCCAACCAGAGCAAATGATGTCAGAATCCAATCTCCCCAGAGCTCAGGTCAATAGGTGTGTAAAAGAAATCAGGCGGCCATCTTCCCGGTTTCGACCTGCGGTCCGGTTGAGTGTTTCTGATCGTAGACTTGTTGTAGCAAGTGTGGCGCGGTGAGTTTCCTGAATCGGCTCTCTGCGACCTTGAGCGTACGCCAGATGAGAGCCGTGGCGTTCCTGACTTTCTTGAATCGCCTGGCGGCGTTTGTGCGAAGCCGAACGGAAGCAAAGGGGCTCTCGACGACGTTCGTGGTTCTCAGGTGTTTCCAGTGTTCCTTCGGGAAGTCGTAGAACGTGACCATCCGATCCCAGTCTCTTTCGAGCGTCTCCACGGCGGCAGGGAACTGTGAGCGATACCGTGCGGCAAAGCGTTTCCGGAGCTTCTCGGCCTCCTTTTTCGTGCCGGCATAGGGGATCTGGACGAGCAGTGCGCGGGCTTCAGCCTGTGCACGCTTGGCGACCTTGTCGAGCACGTTGAGGATCTTGTGGTTCCAGCACCGTTGTTGCCGGCTCTCTGGCCAGACCTGATCAACGGCCGCCCAGATGCCCATATTCCCGTCCGCGGCGATCAGGACAGGATGTTCGAGCCCGCGATCCCGGAGATCCCGGAGCACCGTGAGCCAGGATTCTGTAGACTCTCGATAACCGGGTTCTATCGCCAGGATCTCCTTGCTGCCGTCGCTCATCGCGCCGATCACGACCAGCAGACACGCCTTCTCGCGCTCGAGCCCGGCTTTGACGTAGATGCCATCAGCCCAGGCGTAGACCAGTTCGCGATTATCCAGACGCCTTTCTTTCCAGTCCTGGAAGTCGACCTCCCACTTCCCTCGAAGACGAGCGATCGAGGTCGGCGAAAGCGGCGCGCCATCACCGAGCAGCGCACGCAAAGACAACTCGAAGTCGCCCTGGGAGAGACCGTGGAGATAAAGGTCGGGAAGCAGATCTCCAATGGCCCTGGTTCTCCGGGCGAACAGGGGGAGGATGCGGCTTTCAAACCGCTCTTCCAGACCACGAACCCGGGGACGCCGGACCTTGATCGTTCCGCAGCTCGTCGAGAGACGCCGGGGCTTGCCGTAGCCGTTCCTGTAGCCCCTGGAGCTATCGACCTCGGCTCGGCGCTCATACCACGACCGGCCCAAGAACGCGGTCGCCTCCTCCTCCAGAATGGACTGGAACCGGCCCTGGATCTCTTCACGGATCCAATCGTCAACCGTCTCCCACGTCGGCATGGACTTCAATGGGGCTCTATGCGTATGTTCCTTCACGGCGATCCTCCTTCCCAACCGGGCCTCTCACCCGGTTTTGTGTGAATCAACTATCTCACGGGAAGGGTAGGGTCGCCCTTTCTCTTTTTCCACACCTTTTGATTATAGCTCTCTCCCCAAGACTTGGAATGACAATGCAATAGTCCCCCTGGTAAGGGGGCTTTCCGCTTGCCTTCCGGTTTTGCGCGCGCGTCGGTGATCCGATCCGTCCCACGAACGTCCAAGCGAGGAACGAGCGGGTTGAGTGGCTTGACGGTCGGAGGCTCCCGACTATCCTACTGTATGTGCAGGACGGTATGGAATACACGGACAAACCAAGCCCCTCTCCACCTGTCAAGCGCGTTCTCCCGTCTGTGGGAGAGCGTGGTTGCGCAAGCAACAAAGGGCGCAGTCGCACTCCGAGCGGCGAGCGAGGCAATCCAGCGCCCCGGGGTTTTCTTGGACACTCCGTTGACTTACAGTAGGTCGAAAAGGAGGGTCCACCATGAGCAAGGCTACCAGGGGATCGGTTGGGGCGGAGCGAGCGAACGCGAGCGAGCGGAGGCCCAGCCGATCCAAGCGCGACTTCGCGGGGTCGTTTCTCCGTGAAGAAGAAGGCCGAAGCCGTATTACGTGTGATGCGTGGCGAGAGCCTCGACAGCGTCTCTCGCGATCTGGGAGTAACGGCAGCTAAATTGAGCGAGTGGCGCGATCTCTACAACCGTCTGTCTACCAATAGGTTAACCGTTCTTCGTGGTCCATGATTTTCCAGAAAATGGGGTCAATTATCTCGAACGGACAGGAGCGAAGAGAGTTCGTCTTCGGCCGCGTCAGTGGCTTCGGCCTCGGTCAAGAGTCTGCGCACTTCGGCCTCGATCTCGGCTTCTTTCTTCTTCATCCGGCCGTAGCTCATCGCTTTGTGTTTTGAGGCATTTGCTTTGACTTTCGTGCCATCCAACGCCACGTGTCCCAGCTTCACCAGACCTGCCTTCACGCAGAGACACAGCACTTGCCTGAACAGACCTGAGAGGGCATCCAGATGCCGTTGACGAAAGGTCGATATCGTGTCGTGATCAGGATGCTGATCCAGGCTGAGCACACGGAAAGCAACCGAGTCATAGGTCGCACGCTCGATCTTGCGGGAACTCCTGATGCCTTCACAGTAACCATACAGCAGTAGGCTCACCATCATCCGGGGATCATACGGTGGCTGGCCACCTTGAGACCCATCGTAGGTCTCGTAGATCGCGGACAAATCAAGTTGTCCGACGATATCCAGAATGAAGTAGGTCGGATGACCCTTGGGAAGCCAACTCCGGAGATCCGGAGGCAGCAACATCAACTGAGCCGGATTGTAGACACGAAACCGAGTAGAAGTGCTCAACGGAAACCTCCAATTCAGAGTCGGAACCTTGATCGCACTTCTACAATACGAAATCTTCCTCCGGCTGGGTACTCCGACAGGCTCCGCCCGATTCAATGGGTCACTCCGCTTACCAGAAGGAACCCCTGTTCCCCGTTACCCCTCCGGGGTATCCGTCAGAATGTCCTCGATGCGTGCCAGGGTCTCCTCTGACAGATCGAGCTCTCCCGCTACGAGATGATCATTCACCTGATCCGGTTTTTTCGCGCCAACCAGCACGCAACTGACTGCCTTTTCGCGTAGACACCAGGCGATCGCGAGTTGAACCATCGTGATCCCCAGGTCAGCGGCAACCACCTTCAGGCGAGCCACAAGCGCGCAGTAGCGCTCGAACAGTTCGCCCTGAAAGCGAGGAGAATTCGATCGCTCGTCGTCGTCCGGAAAAACGTGACCGGGCGCGTACTTCCCTGTCAACAGCCCTTTACCCAGAGGGCTGTGGGCAAGGTTTCCAATCCCCTTTTCTTCACAATAGGGCAGATCTTCCACCTCGATTTTGCGATCGACCAGGTTGTAGCGGGGCTGACTCGAATGGAACGCCGCGATGCCGTACGCCTCTTCCATCTGAGAGGCGTTGAAATTGGAAACCCCGAGATATCGAGTCTTACCTTCTTCCTGCAGCCGTGCCATGGCCTCCATCGTCGCCTCGATCGGGTAACGATCGGCCCCCCAGCTGTGTACCTGATACAGATCCACGTGATCGACGTTCAACGCCTGCAGACTGTTGTCCATCGCCGTCTTCACATCTTTCGGTGAATAGTCACGGCTTACTTTCGTCGCGAGGAAGCAGCGATCGCGATATCCGTCCCGGAGCGCCTTTCCCAACGTCGACTCACTCGTTCTGTAAGCTTGCGCCGTGTCCAGCAGAGTGATCCCGCCGTCGATCGCCGCACGTACGGTCGCAATCGATGCGGATTCGGCCATCGCTCCCATCCCGCCCCCAATCGGCCAGGCACCCAGCCCGATGACCGATACGTCTGAACCTCCTCGACCCAACTCACGCGTTCTCATAGTTCCTCCGTTCAGTCATGCGCCTGCGAGCGCGACCAGGACGACGCCCAGAACAAGCACTGCAGTCCCCAGAATCTTGGCACCCGCAGCCGGCTCACGCAACAAGACGATTCCCATGAAGACACCGATCGGGATACTGATCTGCCGAAACGCGACGATATAGCTGACGTTCTCGGCGTAAGCCATTGCCAGAAGCACGAATGCGTATGTCAACGTGATCCACCCGCCCGTCAAGGCCGGTATCAGAAGACCCCCACGCACAGTCGCGACGAGTACCTGACGATTGTCTCGCCGTAGTACTGCGCCCAGGAAGAGCCAGCACGCAGTCGTCGCCGCTTGAAGGCACGCATAAACCAGAGTGACATAGGCAGGTGCGAGGTGTGAGTTCGCCGACCTGAGACGCGCGAGTGCTGTATCGTCGACAATCGCGTAGCCTGTCGTCCCCAGCGCTGCGAGGAGGGCGAACGCGAAACCCGGGTGCAGGTACACCGACAGTCTGAACGCCGTGACGCTTCGAAGCGGAACCAGGAGACTCCCCACCACGATCAGCACAGCACCTGGCCAATAGCCTGGAGTGATCGCATCCGGATTGTGGCCGATCAGGACGCTCACGATGGCGACGAACAAGGCTGGCGCGGCACGGGCTACCGGATACGCGATCGAAAGCTCACCCGTGCGGTAGGCCGCCGCAAGGGAGCCGAGGTAAACCGCTTCGAGGAATCCGGCTCCCGTAACGAGCACCACATCGTACGCGACCATCGATCCTGGCACAGCCGGAAACAGAATCAGGATCGGGGACAGGAGAAGGGCGCCTCCTGTGATGGCCACGAGGAAGAACACCAGCGTGGGCACCCGATGTTTGCCGAACGCGTTCCACCCCGCGTGCATCACGGCCGAAACGAGCAGAAGGACAATCGCGAATGATTGCATCAGTCAGGTGCGTCCCCCCGCCAACCCCACATCTCTTCAGCAGTGAGCCACAAGGGCGAAGCCGTCTCTGCTGTCATCTGTCTTCTGTACTCTGTCATCTGACAACAGGGCGAAGCCATCCTATCTGCCCACGGCCCACCGTCACTCGTACTTCCTCTTCCACTTCCAACTGTCGCTGCCCGAAATCAGAGGCTGAATCTCCTCGGGTAACGTACTTACGAAAGCGGGATCCACTTCATTGCCCGGCCATTCACGTAGCATCGGAGGCGTGTAGCCCGAAACGAGAATCACTCGCTCGCGGTCGCTTTTGATCTTCGTCGTGCTGTGGATGAGCGATTCGGGAAACAGCAACACGGACCCGGCCTTGGCCTCCACCTGATATATGAGCCCGGCGTCTGCCATCGCAGCCTCGATCATCTCATCCTTGTCCCACGTCATCCGATGACTGCCTGGAATTACCGACGTACCACCGTCGTCGGGCCCCACGTCGGTCAGATAGGCCAGCGTCTTCACGAACAGACAGTGAAACCGATCTCCTTCCTGATAGCATCCCCAGGTGGGGGTGGTGCCACGATGAAAGCCTGTCGGGTGGGTCCGACGTGTAGAGAGCTCTTCATCCGTGTCCTCGGGATTCCGTCGATTGATAATCGCTTCCGACTCCTCCAGCCGGACCCTTCCCCCAACCACCTCTTCTACCAAAGGCACGAGCTCTGGATGCGTCGCATAGCTCAGAAGCGCGGGATCGTAGGCGACGAGATTACCCATCAACATTCGGTCGCCCTCGCCTTGTCTATAGATCCCTTTTGATTCCGCATCGGGATCGTCCCTCATCCGTAAAAGGGCCTCTCTACTCGCTCCAACTTCCTCCTCGTTCAGCACCTCCTCCAGGAGCACGTATCCATAGGCGTCGAACTGGAATCGTTGAGCCTTTGTCAGGCGTACGTCTGTTCCCATCTGCTCAATCCCATTGGGTAAGTGAGTGTCGACCAGTATCCGCCCGACAAACAGGGCGCGCAACCAAAGAAAAACGGCTATATCCGGATCTCTCAACGAGATGAAGTGGGTGAAGGTGCCGTGGTTCCTGGCATGGGGGCGCGGTTAGAGTGTGCGGAACCTCTTCGGAATCTGCTCAGGGATGTTTATGTCTCCGACGGTAAGGAAGATCATATCGTTGAATGCGTCGAGTGTGCGGAATCCGCTGGCTCGGTTCTTGACGATTTGGACGATTCGGTTGAGGCCTTCGGCGATGGCGTTGGTAAGACGCGTGTTCACGAATGCGAGGACGCCGAAGAAGTGCTGTCGCAGGGTCCTGACGAACTTTCGCAGGGGTTCACGTCGACTTCTGAGTGCGGACGTCGTCCAGCATTTCAGGAAGCGTTCGGCAGCCCAGGGCGCTTTGTATTCCCAGAACTGCTCGAACTCGTCCTTGAGTCTCCAGGCTCTATAGATTCGGTAGTTCGCCTTCTCCAGTGCTTTGAGTGTCCGAGTATCCCCTCTGGAGCGTGTCGCTGAGTGCCGGTAGAGGAGCCATCGGAGGCCCTTCATGGCTTTGCGCTCATCCGGGGCAGCTTTACGCCACTGGTCCTTACGGACCTCGTCAACGGCGGCATTGAGAGCCTTGACGATGTGAAAGCGATCGAGGACCAGCTTGGCATTCGGACAGTGTTCCTGGATGGCTCCGATGTAAGCTTCGCTCATGTCGCAGCAGGCCCACTCGATCTTGGATCTCCGGTAGGGACTGAGAGCCTCTGTGAAGAACCGATCGATCGTTTTACGCGCCCTGCCGCGGCCAACCCACACCACGCAGGAGCGGTCCAGATCGTAAACGAGCGTGGCGTACCTGTGACGCTTGGCGTAGGAGATCTCGTCGATCCCGATGGTTTTGAGCCCTCGGATACGATGACCTTCACGAAGCCGCGTGATGGATCGGTGAAGGAGATCCGACAGCGTCGAGGCAGAGATGCGCAGCAACTCGGACGCCGCCTTCTGCGTCATGGTCTGGCAGTAGCGCAGCATGGCATACTCGAAGCGATACGTCACCCGAGAGAACCGCTCCGCCCACGGAATCTCCTCGACCACACGACCGTGGGTAGGACACCGAATCTCCCGAGGATGGTAGAGAAGCCAGACCCTCCACCCGCACACCGGAATGTCACGCCACCGACGCGGATGGGGCATTGTGCGGACGATTTTACCTCGACGGCCGCACTCCGGACAACAACAACCATTCTTATGTGGCTTTACGGCGATGACGAAGCAGCTTCTCCCCTCAAACCACCAGCTGACAACACGGAACCCCTTGAATCTCAGCAGTTTCGATAGTAATCTGCTCCCGGTCATAGGTCGCACCCCCTTCGCTTTGATTGTCCTACACACACAACCAAGCGTAGGGAACGATCTATGACCTTGTCATTCTATAGTTTCACCGTTGAGAAACCCGGATAGAGCCAGAAAAACGCCCCTCTCTGCCATCCTCAGAAAGGAGCGTGATACTGTCCTGTCTTTGGCGATCTGTTCGCAGCCGGAGGTACATCCTGAGCCCCTCGACTTCGCTCGGGATAAACTCCGTCGAAGGGCTGCTCCCACCGCAAGATCTTGGGAAGAGCATTACCACGCCCGCTCTCCCGTTCGCCCCGTCTCCCGCTCGTCCGTCTCTGTCTTCCGGCGTCTATCCTCCGAAGTAACGGGGTCACGAAGGAGGATCTAAGGTAAGTCGGTACTCCCCATCAGGTATCGGTCAACTTCATGGGCGGCCTCGCGGCCCTCCTTGAAAGCCCACACGACCAGACTCATCCCTCGACGCACATCGCCGGCAACGAATAGACCTTCGACCTCCGTCGTGTATTGACCGACTTCGGCTTTGGCGTTCGATCGAGCGTCTCTCTCCAAATCGAACTCGTCGAGCAGTGTGTCCTCAGGGCCAAGCCATCCCATCGACAGCAGGACAATATCGGCCGGCCATGCTTTCTCCGTTCCTTCCACTTCACGGAACGGTCTGCCATCTTCCTGGGGCTCCCACTCGACCTCGCGTGTATGTAGTTCTTTGACGTTTCCATTCCCGTCGTCAGAAAACTTGAATGTACTGAGCTTGTAAGTACGAGGATCGCCCCCGAACCGTGCCGCCACTTCTTCGTGGCCGTAGTCGATCTTCAGAATCCTCGGCATCTCGGGCCACGGATTCCCATCCGTCCGTGCCTCCGGCGGCGCGGGGATGATATCGAATTGGTTCAGAGATTTGCATCCGTGCCGCATGGACGTACCGAGACAGTCGGTGCCGGTATCTCCCTGGCCGAGTACGACCACGTCCTTGTCTTTAGCGGAGATATAGTTCCCGTCCCCGTGCTTCGAATCCAGA
This sequence comes from Candidatus Latescibacterota bacterium, assembly GCA_965198115.1. GTDB lineage: Bacteria > Latescibacterota > UBA2968 > UBA2968 > UBA2968 > UBA6620. Next base: position 7,829,020 of record OZ240241.1, read on the forward strand.
AGACTCCGGGTGTTCGCCTCCAGGAACTCGATCGCCTGGTAAACGCCCTTGAGATCGCGTCCCTCGACGGGAAGATCCCTTGGTTTAAGCGCGCCGATGCATAGCACGATCGCGTCGAAATCTTCCATCAGTTTCTTTCCCGGGATGTCCGTACCAATTTCGGTATTGAAGACGAAATCGATCCCCTCCGCCGCCATGAGATCGATCCGACGCTGCACGGTCATCTTATCCAGCTTCATGTTCGGGATACCGTACATCAGCAGCAAACGAAGGACGGACGACCTCGCGAACAATTGACCCCATTTTCTGGAAAATCATGGACTACGAAGAACGGTTAACATATTGGTAAACAGTGGTATAAGGGCGTTTATTGTGATGTTCTTTGGGGTGGGAAACCGGGCACGAAAAAGCGGTGTTGTCCAGGTGGAAAAATTATTTCGCCAACGACCTGTCGCCAAAGTTATTTGTTCTGGGCGGCGTGGAGGGGGAAAGTTATTTTTCTTCGTAGCTCTGGCGTTTGGGTGCCGGGGGGGTGATCCGGTCGTCCCCCGCGCGATCGGAGAGACGGGGTCTGCCGCGAAGAACCTTGCGCGCATCGCGCATGCCTCCGTAAGGGCAACGGAATGGTGAGAACGAGTGCCAACCCAAAGAAAAGGAGACGCACATCGGGTCTGCCGATTGCCGTCCCAAAGGACGTGGCCTCGATCCGGCTGTTGATCGATACCGTTGCCCGGACGAACGAGTTGCCCCTTCCCGGTGTCGACTCTGTGCACGTCAGGAAAGCCCTCTTCGAGCGAGAGGACACCTGGCCACGAGGAAAGCGGGTGGAGGGCCTGGACCCGACGGCTCAGCAAACACGCCTCGAACCCGAATAGTAAAAATAAAGAAGTAACATTTCATGAATCCGAATCCCCGAAATTAAATAAAAAGGAGCAACTATAAATGTCGAAAGTTTACGTTGTATTTCGTGAGAAGGTTGCTCTAGTGAAGAACCTCAGGTTATTGTTCGGGTGTCTACCCGAACACTTATCTCCGCTTCAACCCCCTTTAAACTTCTAACTAGCGTCTTCGTGTTGCCTATCTCAGCTTCCCAACTCGTTCTCGACAGCCTGGATCATCGCGATGATGTAGCCGAATTGGAACGCCCAGCCCTGTCGAACGCGGCCTGACACGCCCTCGGGTGCCGCGTCATCGGGATGATGAGGGGCGTGATCGGGCATCAGCATATACGCGTAGCCTGCCTTGTGGAAAATCTTCGCCAGGTTGTGCATATCGACGTCCCCCTCGTCGGGCCAGACTTCGATGAAGTCGTGGAGCCCACCGCGGATATTACGGAAGTGGACGTTGAAGATTTTTTTCCTCTCAGCGAAATACTGAACGATCTCAGGTAACTCTTCAGCCGGATTCTCCAGGCCCTCAGACGCGACGCCACAGCAGAAGTTGAAACCGTTGTAGTCGCTGTCGACCAATTCGGTGTATCGTTTGAGCCCCTCGAAAACCGGCCAGTTCCATCGATCCACACCCCTCAGGACCGGCGCCGGCGGATCATTCAGGTGACACGCCATCTGAATGCCGTTTTCCTCAGCCACGGGAATGATGCGCTCGAGGAAGTAGCCCACGCGATCGAATGCTTCGTCTCGGCTAACGACACCCGCTTCCGATAGGGTCTTGTTGTCGTACTTGTCGAGTTCGAAGGAACTGTATCCCGATCCACCGCGTCCAAACCGTTGTTCTGTCCGTTGATGGGGCAGAATGCAGAAGCCGTAGTTCAGCCCCCGCAGCCCCGCCTTGTTCGCGTTTTCGATCCCCTTACAGAACGCATCGATGTCTCGATCCCGCTGCGGGTCTTGAGCGAGCGTGATGCTCGGCGGGGTACCGATGTGAATCATCTCCAGTTCAATCCCCTCCGCAGCGGCCTCCTCGCGCTGCCGGATCAATCCATCGAGATCCGCTGCGCTTGCCGTCCCATCCATGTGTGTCACTCCGTGACGCCTCAGAAACTGCAATTCGTGTTTCGAAGTTCCGATTCCCTGCACGCCGACGTACATGGTCTATCTCCTTGTGGGGCTAATCACGATCGGTATGTTGTGGTCCCGAACACCGGGCGTATTGCCATACGCCCCTACGACCACGGTTTCCCCTTCTGCCTTCTCACTGTTCACTTCTCACTCGCTTCATTCGTCACCGCTTGAATCATCGCCTTGATGTAGCCTATCTCGAACGCAAAGGCTTGCTTCACCTTGCCCGACGACCACTCCGGAGCCTGGTCATCGGGGTGGTAGGGCGCGTGGTCGGGCATCAGCATGTGGGGATAGCCTGTTCGCTGGAAGACTCTCGCCAGCACGTGCATATCGACGTCACCCTCATCTGGCCACACCTCCATGAAATCGTGGAGACCGCCCCTGATATTCCGAAAGTGCACGTTGAAAATCTTCTTGTTCGCCGAGAAGTACTCCACGATCGGGGGCAGCTCCCTGGCGGGATCTTCGAGCCCTTCCGCAGCCGTACCGCAGCAGAAGTTGAATCCGTGATACGGGCTGTCCTTGAGTTCGATGAAACGCTTGAGTCCTTCGAACACGGGCCAGTTCCATCGGTCCTCGCCGCGCAGGATCGGAGCGGGCGGATCGGGCAGGTGGCACGCCATCTGAACCTTGTATTCCTCCGCCACGGGTATCACGCGGTCCAACCAGTACTGGAGGCGGGCGAAGCCCTCATCACGGTTGATACGACCCGCCTTGTGAGGCTCATCGTTATCGTACTTATCAAACTCGAAAGAGCTGAACTGTGACCCACCGCGGCCGAATCGCGGCTTCGTGCGCTGATAGCCCACAGCCGTGAAGTTGTAGTTCAGTCCTCTCAGTCCGGCTTTCCCTGCGTTTTCGATCCAGCCACAGACAGTGTCGATGTCCTGATCGCGCTCAGGGGCCGCCAGCGGAATGCTATCTGAAGGAAAGATGTGGATCATCTCGAGCGAAACACCTTCCGCCTCGGCTTCCTCACGCTGCTTGACGATCAGATCGAGATCGTCCGGATCGATCTGCGTATCCATGTTGTTGACCCCGTGACGCGTGAGGAACTGCAGCTCCTTTTTCGAGGTCCCGATGCCCTGACAACCCACATACATAGCCATCTCCTTTAACCTTGGGGGGTCGGGTCGGTGAAGACCCGCTGGGTTGATGGCAAATTAGAGCACATCCTCCAGCTTTCAAAGCGCGTACGGTGAGGACCCTTCGCCGCTTTTCTTCAGCCAGCCTTGACTCCATTCACTACTCAGGTATATTAGCGCCTGGTGTGAAGGACGCCCCCTGTCCGCGGAAAGGGACCGAGTCCCACCTTCCCTCTTGCACGATAGACATCACAGTCTTCTTTCGGCCCGCCTGCGGACATCGGGCATACGATTCACGAAAGGAGATTGTCGTGGCTACACGATCCTTCCCGCAGTCGCTTCCCGCTTCACCGTCTCTGTCCCAGCTCAAGCTCCAGGCAAAGGAACTCCGGACAGGCTACAAGTCCGGCAATGTGGATGCCGTCGCACGCGCTAAAGCGTCGCATCCGAAGCCGGATCGGTTGAACGGATCGGGTCTTTCCCAGGCCGACGCCCTGCTCGTGACCGCTCGAGAGTACGGCTTTTCCAGCTGGCCCCGTCTCAAGAGGCACGTCGAGGACTACGAGGGCGTCGAGGCCGACATCCGGGACCTTCGTGAGCAGTGGGCAAACGGTGATGAAGCATCGCGAACAGAGCTGATGGGCGGCCATCATAGCCTTCACCGTTTCGAGAACCTAGATCCATCCTCACCCGAGCTTTCCGACAGAGACGCGCGCATCCTGCTCTCCAACAAGCGCGGCTACGCCCACTGGGTGAAGTACGACAACTATCTCCACCTCGACCCGGGCGTGCGTGACGTCATCGAAGCAATCCAGCGGAACGATCTCGAGGGTCTCAAGGCTGCGCTCAACGCCGATCCTGATGGGGCCAATCCTCACTACGTCCACGGTTACGTACCGAGCGACCCTGACTTCACGAGCTACATCAACGACTCAATCCCTCTATTCGAAGTGTCTGAGAACGTCTTCAACGGCACCATCCCCGTTGGGACGAACGAAACCGCGATGGTCGAAGCGCTGCTCGCAGCCGGCGCCGACCCCGAATACGACCACGGCCATCCGATGACGGCGGCTGTCGGCTATCACGCAATTCACGTGACAAGGGCGCTGCTCGAGGGAGGAGCCAAAGTCGATGGTCCCTACGGCCACGGATGCCCGATGGCATTCGCGCTCCACTTCGGCTACACCGAAATGCAGCAACTGCTCATCGACCGCGGCGCCAGACTCGACCTTCGCTTTGCCGCCGGTATCGGCGACCTCGACCGAGTCAAATCCTTCATCAACGATGACGGTAGCCTGAAGCCAGATGCGGGCATCCAGGCAGATCCCTACACGCGCAGCGAATCTCCCGACGATCCAGAGCGCTACCGGATGGAACGCACACGCGAGAACATCCTCCATCAGGCATTCTACTTCGCCTGCCGCTCGGACCATCTTGAAGTGGCCGAGTATCTACTGTCATTCGACATCGATCTCAACACCTACGTACCGGGCTTGGATCAGAGTGCGCCCGTCATCCACTGGTGTGCGGGAATGGGCAGCTCAGCCGGCGCGACGAAGGTGCACCAGAGCCTCGAGCCCAGAATCCTCGCACGCGTGTTCTTCCTGTTGGAAAACGGAGCGGACCCCAATGTCGAGGAACGGCGTGGCCGCCGTGCGCTCGCGTGGGCCGCGACAGATGCCGTTAAGGACCTGTTGAAGCAGCACGGAGCCGAGGAATAGACATAGCTTGTGGCGCATGGCTTGATCAGCCGAGCGGATCCGGCGTCAAAGACGATCGATGTGACGCAATGCCTTGAATTGGGCCGTCTACAAATGAGCTGGATGAGATCGTCTCTTTGATCGAAACAAGGACAGCGCAATCCTGACACGATTAAACGAAGGAGTACCACAATGGCAGCGACCTTCACCCGAGCCGCCCCCTACAAAGACGACGTAATGAACCTTCCTGTCGAGAACGTGGAAGAAGCCATCCCTTACTACGAGAAGATCATGGGATTCTCACTCGTCTCCCGATCGAAGGACCCACACGCCTCGGCGGTCCTCGAGCGAGACGACATCTAGATCGGCCTCGCCGAAAACGGCGGCGACTCGACGCAGGAAGGCGCGTTCTTCGAGGTGGATGATGTGGAAGCCGCCTTCGAGGAGCTTCAGTCGAATGGACTGGGCAAGGATGAGGCGGGTTATCGCGTCGACCAGCACGGCGAGAAATCGTATCGCGTGTTCTTCATCATCGCTCCGGATCAACTCTGCTACTGCGTGGGCGAAGATGTGACGGGCAGCGAGTGAATCGACGCGAGGCACTCAAACGAATGGGAACGGTCGTTCTCGCGGTTCCGTTAACACACACGCCTCTTTTGAGCGACAACCACCAGAGTGGAAAGGGAGTACCGATGCCGGATGTAGGAATGTTCGCAGCAGAGCCCGTCCTGATCGTTCCGGACGTCGAGAAAGCAGCAGAGTATTACCGCGATGTGCTTGGATTCGAAATCACCCTGATCTGGGGTGACTCCAAATCGAGTCCTGCCACGCACGCCGTGGTCCGCCGCGGCATCTCGATCCAATTCGACAATCGACACGCGAACGAGGCGCAGCCTTCAGGATGGACCTACATCCGACTGTCACAAAACCTGGATGGTCTCTATGAAGAATACAAGGCCAGCGGTGCGAACATCGTCGCGGAAATCGAAGAACGGCCGTGGGGAAAGAGAGAGTTCGACATCGAGGATCTCAACGGATATCGGATTCGCTTCTCCGTCGACGCATAGGGCCAACAGTTGGCAGGACACAAAAGGGCGACCGTCAAATAGGCGGTCGCCCTTCTTTCCCCGACTCTCGCGGAAAGACCCTTGTCATCCCAGCAGAGCCTGCCCCGGTGTGCATCTGGGCCGGGGCTTCAGGCCAGGATCCATTCTGTTGTGTGGAAGTCAAGATGGACCCCGGCCAAGCGTACCGGGGTGACATTGTTCATTTTGTTCCCATGAAGTGAATTCAACTCGGTTGCGACGTCTGTTGCGACCGGCACTCTGCCTTCCACGCGAGATGGGTTTCGCGCATGGCCCGAACCTGATCCGAACGGGCGTCGAGCAGATTTTCCTTTTCATCCGGATCGCTCGCCAGATCGAAAAGACCATCCGGTTGCTCATCCGTCATATGAACTTTAAGTCGCCATCTCGGAAGGCGTCCTCTTTCCTGTACGTCCAGTGCATCGGCCGTTCCCCGCGTTCTTCGCGCCCTTCGAACAGCGGCCACACATCCCGTGCATCCATCACTCGATCCGAAGGGACAGACGCACCGGCCAAGGCAGCGAACGTCGCGTAGAGGTCGTAGTGAATCCAGGGCACGGTCGATCGTGTGCCCTGTGGAATGCGCCCAGGCCACACGGCGTTGCAGGCAACCTTGAGGCCCCGTTCCCACAGCGTTCGACCATAGTCGTTCGTCCGGGAACCGCCCTGATCACTCAAGAAAACGACTAACGTGTTGTCCCTGAGACCCTGCGCCTCGACTTCATCCAGCACGCGACCCACACACAGATCCAGATATTCGATCATAAACCGATAGTTCGTATCGGGATCGTTGCTGTGGTAGTATCCCGGCGGTGCTTGATAGGGTCCGTGTGGGGCGTAGAACGCCAGGTTCAGATAGAACGGATTGTCGTCGCTTTTCCTTCGACGGAGGTAGTCGATCGCCTCATTCGTGAACAGCGTGTCAAAGTATCCCTGATCCTCCACCGGTTCTCTGCCCCGAAAGAAGTGGCTCTTCATATCCTTGTTGTAAAGGTGCGTGTAGTAGTCGGCGTGCCCCGCGTTGCTGCCGTAAAACTCATCGAACCCGTGATTCAGTGGATTGAATTTCTCGTCGTAGCCGAGGTTCCACTTCCCGAACAGCGCTGTGTCGTAGCCCATGCCCTTCAACAGTCGCGCGATCGTTATCTCGTCGAGCGAGAGACCGTGTTCAGGCTCGGTGGGATTCGGTTGGCGGTTGATCCCTACACGAAACGGGTGGCGCCCCGTGTTCCAACCACAACGCGCGGGCGCACAAAGCGGCGTGGCGATCAGACAGTTTTCGAACACGACCCCGCCCCGGGCCATCGCGTTCATCCGCGGTGTCTCGAACACAGGATCGCCATAGTAGTCGACCGCCTCGCGCCCCATGTTGTCAGCAACCATGAAGATGATATTCGGTCGTGAGCCTTGCATGAGCTGCCCCCACACGTCGAACTGAGATATTGCCACCGATGACGCAGCTGCTCCCAGCTGTCTGAGAGCCCCCCGCCTATTCACCTTGGGCCAACAGAAGTAGGTAAGCGTCGTCCACAGGAGGCCGCCCTCTGCCCCTTGTGTGAGGCGCCTGCCCTGAGCGCAGCCGAAGGGTGGTTTCCTCAGGACTGCCGAACCGCCGTCACCTCGATCTCCACGTGCGCCCCCGCCGGCAGCGAAGGCACCTCAACCGCGTTGTGCGACCGGGAGGCTGAACCTTGAAATACTCCGCGTAGACCTCGTTCATCGTCCCGAACTCGCTCAGATCCGTCATGTAGACGACAGATCGAACGGCATCGTCCATCGACAACCCGGCCTCCCCCAGAATCGCCTGCACATTGTCCAGAGTCTGACGGGTCTCCGCCGCGATCCCACCATCCACAATCTTCCCCGTCACCGGATCGATCCCTTTCTCCCCCGCCACGTAGACGGTGTCCCCGTATTTGATTGCCTGCGAGTACGGTCCCACGGGAGCAGCGGCCTTATTCGTTTCGATCACTTCCTTCTTAGGCATTTGGCTCTCCTGAGGTTGTCTTCCTGTCTTCGCGCCTTGGCGTCTTCGTGTCAATCATCTGCTCGGCACGGGAGAAGCAAGTAGTAGAGGACGTCCACATTCACGGCAACCGCCTACGACTGAGATCGAAATCATACTGCGAGTAAAGCGGAACGCAACGAGACTCCCCCAATCCGTTTGCGCTTCGAATCGTATGCGTTAGGTTACGTCGCAATGAGCCAACTGAGCAAACATTGGTCAAGCTCGGATCGTGGAAATGCCTGAGCATCCCAACATCGTTCTGATGATGTCGGATCAGCACAATCCGCACGTCATGGGATACGCGGGAGATCCCATCGTCCGCACGCCCCACCTGGACTCCCTGGCCGCATCGGGTGTTCGGATGACGAATGCCTATTGTGCCCATCCTCTTTGCGCTCCGTCGCGTGCCGCTTTTCTGTCCGCACAATATCCGAGCGACATCGACGTATTCGATAACGGCGGCCGCTGGTCGTCAGATGTGCCCACCTTCGCTCACGCACTTGGCGGTACGGGCTACGAAGCCGTTCTCTGCGGACGAATGCACCTTGCAGCGAACGACCCATTTCACGGTTTCGAGCGTCGCATCCACGGGGACACGGGGGGCGCCGTTTCGAAAGAGATCCTCGGATCGGGCCGGAATCGCACGAACGGGCAAACCCGTTACGCCGTCGAGGTTGCAGGTCACGGCAGGACCGGGTTCCAGGCCTTCGACAGGTCGGTGACCGACACCGCCTGCGACTTCATCTCTCAACGTGAATCGTCGGATCGGCCGTTCGCGATGGTCGTGGGTTGGATCCTGCCCCATAACCCGCTCGTCTGTTCGAAAGACCGCTTCGACTTCTACCTGTCGAACATTCCGCCTCTAGAGCCGGAGTCAGATGACTATCTCGACGAGCTCCACCCAGCACTCAAGGTCTGGCGCGAACGACGCGGCGTTGCCACACTCAGCCCTCAGCAATGTCGACGGGCCCTGGCTGCCTACTATGGCCTCGTAGAGGAAACCGATGCAAACATTGGCTGAATTGTCGACGCGGTTCGAGACGGGCCGGATGCCGACAACACCGTCATCATCTACGTCTCCGATCACGGCGACATGGCCCACGAACACGGGTTGTGGTGGAAAAGCAATTTCTACGAGGGCGCTGCGAACATCCCTTGCATCCTCTCCTGGCCCGGTCGCTTCTCGGAAGACACCGTGTTGGATGAGATCGTGAGCCTCATCGACATCGGCCCGACCGTCCTCGATCTGGCGGGTGCGCCCCCTCTGCCCGACGTATCCGGTCGCAGCTTCGCACGACTCCTGGAAGGCAACGCCATCCCCGATTGGCCGAACGAGATTTTTTGCGAGTATTCGGGCCTGCTCGGCGATCAACCGTCGTGCATGATTCGATCAGGACGATGGAAACTGAACTACTACTCGGAATTCGACAGCTGCCAGCTCTTCGACCTCGAAACCGATCCGGGAGAACGCAACGACCTTGGATCGAACCCCGATCACGCGGACACCGTTCGTGATCTCAAAGCAAGAATCGATGCCCGCTGGTCGGCCGACCGAATCCTCGACGGGATGGCGAAGCAGGAGCGCGCCCGTCGAGTCCTCAACCACGCCGGTCACACCTCCCATCTCCATCCCGTCACCAACTTCAAACCAGGTGAAGACGATAATGTCTTCGACTTCACCCAATTGGTGGAAGAACCGAAGTTGATGTAAGGTTACCGAGCAGGTGTTCGGTGTTCGGTGCCTTCGTGTTCAGACTTCTGCAGAGCAAGGAGCACAGATGAGCAGCAGGAACGGCTACATACCCGAGAACGTCTACGATTATATCCTCACAAACACCCTCCGGGACAGCGCAGAGCTCAAAGCTCTCCGTGACGAAACCGTTAATCTCCCCGGCGCCGGCATGCAGATCTCAGCAGACCAGGGCCAGTTAATGGCTCTCCTCGTCAACCTGATCGGCGCGAAGAAGGCAATCGAGGTCGGCACCTTCACGGGCTACAGCGCGCTCGTCGTTGCCCAGGCGCTCCCGGCCGACGGACTCCTCGTTGCGTGTGACATCGACGCCGAAATGCCCGCCATCGGTCAACGCCACTGGAAAGAGGCAGGCGTCGACGCCAAGATCGACCTACGCATCGGGCCGGCCGTCGACGCTCTCGATGCCCTCATCGATAGCGGACAAACCGGCACCTTCGACATGGCCTTTATCGACGCGGACAAAGAGAATTATGGCGAGTATTACGAGCGCTGTCTCACCCTGCTCCGACAGCGTGGTCTGATCCTCATCGACAATGTCCTTTGGGGCGGTCGGACGGCGGACCCGACCAACACCGATGAGTCCACTGTCGCCATCCGTAAGCTCACAAAGAAGATGCAGACCGACGAACGGGTGGATTTCTCGTTGATTCCGGTGGGCGATGGGTTGTCGCTCACTGTGAAGCGGTAGAGAACATAGGGCCACGGTCGGCGGTGGGCGGTCAGCTGTCGCGCGGACCCATGCCACTTCTAAACTCCAGACTCATCACTCTATACTCGTTCTCGTCCCCAGCCGGAGAATGTGAGCTATTTATGTCATTTCTAACAAAATGGACATCTCTTGCCACGCCCGCTCTCCTGCTCGCCTGCTCGCTCCTCACCGGCCCCACCCACGCCGACGAATTCGGCGACTACTGGTATCAGGGCCTCGCGGAGATCACGAGCTACGACCTCGAGCAAGCACGCTATGGCGAGATCCACAGTGGCCACGCCGTGCTGATCTTCGTGACTGAGGACTTCTCCGAATCCAAGCACGTCAAGCTCGACAGATCCGGCGGGTCTGACGCTGTGACCGTCCTCAAGCTCAACGCCACGCGCAAGTTCAACACCGGCATCTATCCTTACTCGATGATGACATCTGTCTTCACACCGGTCAGTGCCGACCGTTACCCCCGGACGCTCAAGGTTACCACCTCATCTCAAGAATGGTGCGGCCACACATTCACTCAGCTCAACCTGAATGCAGAAGGCTACCGCGCCAGACTCTATTCCTACTTCGAACGTGAAAGCGATCGCGACATCCAGATCGATGTCACCCTCACGGAAGATGAGCTCTGGAATCGCATCCGCCTCTCACCCGACACATTACCCACAGGCGAGCTCCGACTCATTCCGGGTACGATCTTCCAACGCTTCAGTCACGGCGCCTGGGGTTCGAGGACAGCCACAGCCGTTCTCGGAAACGACCCCGACAATCCAGCTCTCCGCATCTACACGCTGACCTACGTGGATGTGAACCGCACGCTGGTCATCCATTTCAACAGGTCATTCCCCCACGAAATCGAATCGTGGACGGAAACAAGCCGCGGGCGCCGCCCAGAAGCCCCCGAACGTGTCACTCGGGCAACGCGAAAGAAACGCATTCAGCTCGACTATTGGCGGAGACACGATGTGGCGAATACGCACTATCGCACACAGCTAGGGTTGGATTGATCATTGGACCACGATAACGGCGCCCCCGGGCAGAGCCCAGGGCGAGCGAGGCGCATCTTTTCTATTCGAACAAAAGAAAGCGATCCGCTCGTCCCCGTGCTCGGCACGGGGACGCTTTGCCGGTTGTAACAAGGTTTGTTTCATGAGGAGAGGTTCATGCAATTCGGTGCACACGAATCGATCGCGGGCGGCGTCTTCAACGCCATCACCCGCGGGCAAACCGCCACGTGCGATACGGTTCAGATCTTCAACAAATCCAACAGCCAGTGGCGTGCGAAAAAGCTGACCAAAGACGAAGTCGACGAGTATCTCGACCGCATCGAAGACACCGGCGTCACGGTCGCGTGCTCCCACTCCAGTTATCTCATCAACATCGGATCGCCCACAAGGCCCTCGGCACAAAATCCCGGAAATCGCTCCAGGAAGAAGTCGAGCGTTGCAATCTCCTGCAGGTCCCGAACCTGGTTTTCCATCCCGGTTCCCACGTCGGATCCGGCGAAGAACCAAGTATGGATCGCATCGCGGAAAACTGTAATCAGGTCCTCACCGACGTGGGGGACAACGATGTCACTCTGTGTCTAGAGACCACAGCGGGTCAGGGCACAAACCTCGGCTACAGCTTCGAACAGATCGCGTATATGTTGGACCGCATCGAAGATCGTGAGCACGTCGGCGTCTGCCTCGACACCTGCCACATCTTCGCTGCCGGCTACCCCATCATCGATCCCGGGGACTACGCGAAGACGATCGAACAGTTCGACGACACGATCGGGCTGAACAACCTGAAGATCATCCACGTCAACGACAGCAAGGGCGAATTCGGCTCAAGAAAGGACCGCCACGAACACATCGGCGAAGGCCACATCGGCCTCGAAGGCTTCCGCAACTTCGTCAACGACCCAAGGATGAAGGACATCCCCTTCATCCTCGAAACACCCAAAGAGGATGACCTCCAGGAAGACATCGAGAACCTCAAGAAGCTCCGCGCACTCGTAGAAAAACGCCACTGAGAACAGCGGAGAACACCAGGTAGATCGCTAACGATCCTCAGTTCTTCGGATGTATCGCCAGGACCTGACTCTTCTTTCTAACCCCTCAGCCCCTGAAACCTCAGTGTGCTCAGTGTACTCAGTGGCTGCCTTTTATGGCTTAACCAAATGTCCGATCCTTTAGAACTCCGTGCACCAGGACGGGTCTTCCCGTTCGTCTTTCTCGTGGCCGGTGGGATCCTCTTGTTGAACGGTGTCGCGTTACTGGTCGTGCCGTTGCCGGGCAAGGCGCGGTGGTCGCTCGGACCGATCTTTCTGACTCTGGTCGGGGCGATCGGAATCGCGGCGGCAGTGTGGTCGTTTCGCAAGCAGTTTCAGGTGAGTCGTCTGGTCCAGTTGCTCAATGCCGATTTACCTTCGATCGGAACGGACCCTGCCTCTCGCAACGATGCCCTGGCAACGATTCTAGACCGTATGTCGGATATCGTGGAGGCGGCGAAGAGTCATCCGAAGGCGGGCGTGAATCTGCTGCTGAGGATGGGCGGCCGGGAGGCCGTGATCGAGCGGAGTGCGGCGGGAACGTGGACGCTTCGCGCGGACCTGTCCCACCAGGAAAGAGCACGCGTAGAAGCTGCCCGTGCATCGATGATCGACGGAGAGTCATGACCTCCGGCAAAGCCGGAGGCTTGAAAACTTGTGAACCGCTCAAAGCGGTTGGAAACCAAGCGCCACCTAAAGGTGGCGATTACCTGAAAATGTTGAGCTGGTCGAGACGCCGGTCCTCCCGCTCCTGGTTCTGGATATACTCCCGAACCGTCTGTTCATCCTTGCCAACGGTGGAGACCCAGTAGCCTCTTGCCCAGAAATGCTGCCCGGTGAAGTTCGACCTAACCTACGTCCCAGATAGTTCCGAGCAATGTGAATCGCACTCTTTCCTTTGATGAACCCTACCGTCTGAGCTACTGAGTGCTTCGGCGGGATCGAAATCAACGTGTGCACATGGTCGGATCGCAGGTGACCCTCTTCCACACGGCATTCCTTCTGTGCGGCCAGATCCCGAATCACCTCGCCCAGATAGCGACGAATTTCACCATACAACACTTTTCTACGATACTTCCGAACTCAAACAACGTCATACTTGCACTCCCATACCGTGTGACGTAGACTCCTTACGTTGTTCATTAGAGAGCCTTCCTTCCGTGTGCTTTGAGCGGTCCACGGCAAGGGAGGCTCTTACATATTTCTGGAACTGTCAAACTCTGGGAGTCTCCCCGGCAGAGCCGGGGGCTTACCAAGGTTTAGTTAATCTGGTCGGAGGATGAAACGGAGGAGACGATCGCTGCAACCGAGGCGCTTGCGACGGAGATCTGGCGGTTACCGCCGGACTACGAAATCAGAGCAACGCTGGAGGTGTATCGGAAGGCAGACAGCTGAGCAGGCGTGTCGACAGCATCGCAACCTTCTGCGGCGTCGTTCCGCCGGAAAGTGAATGCCACGCCTGCTCGGACATTGGCCTAGTTTCTCCCCTGCCCCCTGCTCAATCCCAGGGCAGCGCCCCCGTCACCACCGCCTTCCTCATGTTCCCCAACCACGCCCGCCAGAACCAGTTCGTCTTGCTTCCCGCCGGTAGATACGCGGGATCGATTTTATAGGCCTTGCCTCGCTCGATGTCTTCCTTCAGATAGCCCTCGACCGCCGAGAACGGAATCCACGCGAAGTTGCTTCGTTCGAGATAGGCGTCCGACTGTTCCGGCGGCGGATGATTCATCACGACCTGCGCCGGCACGAATTCGACCTCGGCAAAGTAGGCCGCAAATTCTCCATCGATTACCGGCTTCTGCCCCTCGATCTTCGCCAGCAGATCAGCGCGCTTGAAGTAGCCTCGCGACTCCTCTTCCCCCTTGTGCGCCGCCGTCTGGGCAAGCGTTTCACCTTCCCGCGCCCCTCCACCGAAACCCGCCCAGCCGCGCTGGCTGAAGTTGCCGTGCTCGGCCAGGAGGAGATACACCTCTCCCTCGCTCTGGAAGTACAGCTGTACGCCTGCCGGCGGCTCGGCCACGGCTCGAGTATAACAGAAACACATGGTGAGCAACGTGAGAACTATCGATCTCTTCATATCGATTCCTTCCCGGTAAGGGGTTGTCGTCAGCTGTTTGGCATCCCACCATACGGATACCCCAAAGGGATCGCAAAGCCGATCGCACGAAGCGTTTCCGCCCGCCCTGGTAATGCACTGTGGCGAACAGGATTATGGGTTTTATGTAACAGATGCGCGTCGGTCAATTCGAGCCCCTCGACCGCGCTCGGGACAGGCTCGGTCGAGAACTCGCCCCTTCCGACCAGGAGTCCGGCGGGTTTTTCCTGTGCAGGGATCTCTCACCGGGCCTGGTATATCGCTAGACCGGTTCGAGATAACAGACGGGCGCTAGCCTAGAAACGACAAGACCCGATTGCCCAACACGCCCGCTCCCGCTATACTGCCGGACGCGCAACGCGGCCGGGGTCCATTCACGTGCCTCGGCCTTCCACAGCATCGAGCTCAACCGAGCAGGAGAGAATGGCATGACGCCACCATCAGGTGATCTATCAAGCGAGTCGATCCAGCCCAAGATTGACGACATCCAGGTCATGATCTTGCAGGGGCCGGCGCGCAGCTACACGCTGGTCAAGATCGTTGCAGACGACGGCATCTACGGGATCGGCGAAGCCTACGGCAGTCCGGGCGTCGGCGTGAAGGAGCAGATCGAAGCCATCAAGCCGACGCTCATCGGAAAGAATCCGCTGGAAATCGACGCGCTCTACACCGGGATGGGCACACGCACGGATGGCTCGGCGCACGCATTGATGCGCGCCGCCAGCGGCATCGAGATGGCGCTGTGGGACCTGGCCGGCAAGATCCTGGGTGTGCCCTCGACGGTGCTGCTGGGCGGCAAGTTCCGCGACAAAGTTCGCGTCTACGATCACTCGAGCCCGCGCGACATGCTCGACCCCGCCGCGTGCCGCGAGTGGGCACAGAAGGTCAACGAAGATCCGAGCGGATTCACGTGCCACAAGTTCGGCTTCCCCCACACGACGCCCGACACCGACAGCGCACGCGATCTCGCCAACCGGGTGCTCACCAGCAAAGAATTGCGTCAGATCGAGGAAGGTTTCGCGAACTGTCGCGAGGCGATCGGCTGGGACCACGACATCATGGTCCACTGCCACTGGGAATACGACACGCGCACCGCGATCCAGATCGCCGAAGCCGTCGCCCCGATGAAGCCGTTCTGGTTTGAAGATGGGATGATCGTGAACTACACGGAGAGCTGGAAACGTCTGACCGCCAGCTCACCCGTACCGATCTGCACAGGCGAGAACCTGTGGCGACGGCAGGAGTTCGCGGATTTCATCGTCCATCAAGGGTGCGACATCCTCCATCCGGACCTGCGCAACAGCGGCGGCTTCCTGGAGAACAAGCGCATCGCTGACTTGGCCGAAGTATGGGGGCTGCCCATGGCGACCCACAACACTGGCAGCCAACTCAACACCTGGGCGACCTGCCAGTGGGCGGGATCGATTCGCGACTTCCTCTTGTGCGAAACCGTCACCGGCAAAGGCGGCTGGATGGACGACGTGCTGATTCTCGACGGACCCTACATCGAGAACGGCCACCTGCGGATCACGGAGAAACCGGGCCTCGGCGTCGACCTGAATCCGGATGTGGTCCAGGCCCATCTGGCAGAGGGGGAAAGCTGGTGGGGGTAAGGCAAGAACCTGGAAGATTGAACGTTTGATCGAGGATCGAGAATTGGGGGTCGGATGGAGCGATCACGCAAGTAGAGACACACGAGTTTCGTCCAACTTTCCGGAGCTATGGTGGAGGCGAGTCTACTCGGAGATTTGGGGCCTTCAAGTTAATTTTCCGATCGATCGGAAAATTAACTTGAAATGCTCTCGGACAGTCGGCGGAAGCCCTTCTGGCTACTTCTGGGCAGGCTTTTTGCGCAGGGATCCCTGTGGCCTTCGGCGACAAGGACCCGGGCGAACCCTTGTCGCGAAGGGATCTCTCACCGGATCGATTGGCGAGCGCGTGACCGGTTCGAGATGACGGCGGGCGTGGTGTTTCGCATCCGTACAGGTTGGCGTATCGATCCTGCCCCTCCTCGGTAGTCTCTGTGTCCTCAGTGGCTGTCTTGGTCGCGGGGTTCCACTCCCCCCACCACTTGGCTATCTTCTCCCATCCCGCGAAACATTCCCTCGCAACAACGGAGATATCCAACGTGCGCAAAGTCCTGCTCTTGCTCCTCTGCACCCTGCTCCTCTGCACCCCTGCTCCGCTCTTCGCCTGCGGCGGCTTCTTCTGCTCGATCTTCCCCGTCAACCAGGTCAGCGAGTCGATCCTCTTCGTCAAGGGCGAAGGGACGATCACGACGCACGTGCAGATTCAGTACACGGGGGAAGCCGAAGACTTCGCGTGGGTGCTTCCGGCCCCGTCTCTTCCCTCGCTGGACGTCAGTCACAACCTGATTTTCCAGCAGCTCCAGTTCGCCACACAGCCCTTCTTTCAGCTCGACTTCGAAGAAGACAGCGAGTGCTTCTTCTTTCCTCCGTTCGTCCGCTTTCTTGACGCTGAGGTCGCCGCTTCGTCCGACGTCGAGGTCATTTCAGAAGATCAGGTCGGTCCCTACAACACCGCCATCATCACGAGCGACGACCCCGATGCCGTCGTCACGTGGCTTCGCGACAACGACTACGACGTCTCGGGTCTGGGTGCCAGCCTCATCGCCCCTTACGTTCAGGAGGGATTTTACTTCGTCGCCCTGCGCCTCGCGAAGGATAAAGACACCGGCGACATCCAGCCTCTCGCTCTCACCTACGAGGCCGAGATGCCGGGCATCCCCATCCGCCTCACCGCCGTCGCGACCGAAGCGGATCTGGGCGTCACCGCCTGGGTCCTCGGACAGAACCGCGCGATTCCTGACAACTATCTGCACATGGAGATCAACGAAGCTCGGATCGACTGGCTGAACGGGGGGTTCAACTACGCGGAAGTCGTGACGGAGGCTGTCAACGATGCGGGGGGAAATGCGTTCACGACCGATTACGCCGGGTCGTCGGACATTATGCTCGATCGCATCTACCGTGAAGGGCAATACGACCTGATCTCACTACGCTCGACCATCGATCCGGCCGAGTACCTCGACGCACTACTGCGTCAGGGCTTCCCGCGCGACAACCAGATGCAATCCCTCATCCGTCGACACATCCCGCTCCCTCAGGCAGTGATCGACGAAGGGGCCCTGCAGGTCCTCTACCGCGGCGACGTCGAAGCGATGGAACGTGATCGTGAAAACGGGACGCTTCTCGCGAACATCGAGCAATCGTTCTACAACGACATCAGCGCCTACGCCGAATGGACGGGCGATCTGATATTCGATCCCAACGCCTTCACCGACGATGTCGACGCGGTCATCGTCACACCGCTGCAGGAAGCCCAGGACGTGTTCGACGGCACGCCCTACCTCACGCGTCTGTTCACAACGTTGTCGGCCGACGAGATGACTCTCGACCCGATGTTCAATTTCAATCCCGACCTCGAAGACGTCGACAACGTTCGTCGAGCCACGGCACGGTGCGAATGTCCCGAAGGCGTCCCGCCGGAAGAGGTCAACCCGGAGGACAAAGTTCTGGTCATCACCCTGTCCGACGGCCGCGAGATCCGTATCCAGGGCCAACCCGGCCCCATCCCGCTTCCTTTCGAACCCCCATTCCTGCCCTCGGCCTCCGTCGTCCAGCGTCTCAACACGTCAGGTCCTCCCGAAACGGTTCAGACCCTCACCGCCATCACATCCGACTTCAATGACGACGGCGCCACGACGATCGACGACCTCCCCGACTTCGCCAACGCCTTCGGCAAAGCGTCGCCGAGATTCGACCTGGACAACGATGGGATGATTGGCTTCGGGGATCTGTTGATCTTCGCGAGAGCTATCGGAGAAGGATAGAAGAAGCGCCATTGAGAGCACTGAGGACACTGAGTTTTTGCGGGGTCTACAGGAGGAAGTTCGGAGATCCATCGTAGGGCCACGGCTTGCCGTGGCCCTACCCTTGTACGTGCCGCGTTTCAACTTACCAGGTTTTCTCAGTGCACTCTGTGTGCTCAGTGGCTGTCTTAGTCTTCCGGGATAATCCTGATCGCAGGATCTTCGGTGCGTTCGCACCAGGCGCGGAGGCGGTTGCGGCACCAGGAGAGGTCACTGGCGTGGCGGGATTCGACGGCGAGGTTCACCATCTCGCCCGGGTCTGTGCACAGATCGACGAGTTGCTCACGGTGACGTCCCATTGCGTAGACGGAATACTTGTATGAATCGGTAACGAGTGATCGTGCGTGGGAGGGACCGCCGGGGCCGGTTCCGAAGTTGATTTCCGTTTCGATCACGAGTTCGTCCCGCCAACCGGCGTCATCGCCTCCCTCCACAAGCGGACGGACGCTCAACCCGTCGCGGCCGCTCGGGCATTCGGCCCCCGCGTAGTCGCACACGGTCGGCAGGATGTCCAGACCGTTCGAGATCAGATGCGCATCATCGATGCGCCCGCCTTCCTGACCGGGCGCCGACACGATCATCGGGATTCGGACTTCCTCTTCCCACAGCGCTGTCTTCTGATTCCACTGGTGAGCCCCGTGACCGTCGCCGTGGTCGCTCGTGAAGATCACGACCGTGTCGTCCGCCTTCCCCGAAGCATCCAGCGCGTCGAGCAATCGCACAATCTCCGCATCGACTTTCTCGCAGACCCGGAAATACTGATGTCGCAGCCACCGCCATTCGTCCTCGTTCCATCCAATGTCGAATAGACGCGGGGCGACGCTCGCCGCAGCCACTGCAGCACGTCCGGCGCGAACGGCGGGATCGCAAAGTTCGCAGGGAGACCAGGGCAGTCTTCGAGCAATGAAGGCTGAGGGACGGGCCCCTGAGGCAACGTCTGGTTCCGCGCGATCTGGCAGATGTCGTGCGGGTTGATGAACAACGCGAACAGGAAAAACGGCCGATCACGTCGGAGGTCATAAACTCGGCCTCCGCACCCGGAATGGCATCGTCCCGACGTTCGCACAGAGGATCGAGCCCGCAGTCGGCAGGCGACGTGCCGGGCACGTGCCACTTGCCGGCCAGGGCGGCATCGTAACCGGCACCGCGCAGCACATTTCCGATCGCCTCCGGAACGAGCGCTTCATCGATGGGCGTGCCGTTGCTCGTGACCCCGGTCTGATGCGGCATCAAACCGGTCACGTAACTCGACCGCTCCGGCGCACAAAGCGGATGCGCGCAATACGCCCGCTCGAACCGCGTGCCCATCTCCGCGATCCGATCCATCCCCGGCGTCGACAGCTCGTCGTTGCCCGCGCAGCTCATCGCCCCAGCGAACTGCTGGTCCGTCGAGATGAACAGAATGTTCGATTTGTCAGCCATTCTTGCTCCTCATAGGCCACGGCGTGCCGTGGCCCTACCCTTCACCGTCCACTGTCATGGATCGAATTCGTAGATGTTACCGGACCCTTTCCGTACCTCCGGCTCCATCCCCACCAGGGCCTCGATCCTCCATCCTACCGTCCTCTCAGTGTCCTCAGTGTGCTCAGTGGCTGCTTTTGAGCTATAATCAAAAGGTGTGGAAAAAGAGAAAGGGCGACCCTACCCTTCCCGTGAGATAGTTGATTCACACAAAACCGGGTGAGAGGCCCGGTTGGGAAGGAGGATCGCCGTGAAGGAACATACGCATAGAGCCCCATTGAAGTCCATGCCGACGTGGGAGACGGTTGACGATTGGATCCGTGAAGAGATCCAGGGCCGGTTCCAGTCCATTCTGGAGGAGGAGGCGACCGCGTTCTTGGGCCGGTCGTGGTATGAGCGCCGAGCCGAGGTCGATAGCTCCAGGGGCTACAGGAACGGCTACGGCAAGCCCCGGCGTCTCTCGACGAGCTGCGGAACGATCAAGGTCCGGCGTCCCCGGGTTCGTGGTCTGGAAGAGCGGTTTGAAAGCCGCATCCTCCCCCTGTTCGCCCGGAGAACCAGGGCCATTGGAGATCTGCTTCCCGACCTTTATCTCCACGGTCTCTCCCAGGGCGACTTCGAGTTGTCTTTGCGTGCGCTGCTCGGTGATGGCGCGCCGCTTTCGCCGACCTCGATCGCTCGTCTTCGAGGGAAGTGGGAGGTCGACTTCCAGGACTGGAAAGAAAGGCGTCTGGATAATCGCGAACTGGTCTACGCCTGGGCTGATGGCATCTACGTCAAAGCCGGGCTCGAGCGCGAGAAGGCGTGTCTGCTGGTCGTGATCGGCGCGATGAGCGACGGCAGCAAGGAGATCCTGGCGATAGAACCCGGTTATCGAGAGTCTACAGAATCCTGGCTCACGGTGCTCCGGGATCTCCGGGATCGCGGGCTCGAACATCCTGTCCTGATCGCCGCGGACGGGAATATGGGCATCTGGGCGGCCGTTGATCAGGTCTGGCCAGAGAGCCGGCAACAACGGTGCTGGAACCACAAGATCCTCAACGTGCTCGACAAGGTCGCCAAGCGTGCACAGGCTGAAGCCCGCGCACTGCTCGTCCAGATCCCCTATGCCGGCACGAAAAAGGAGGCCGAGAAGCTCCGGAAACGCTTTGCCGCACGGTATCGCTCACAGTTCCCTGCCGCCGTGGAGACGCTCGAAAGAAACTGGGATCGGATGGTCACGTTCTACGACTTCCCGAAGGAACACTGGAAACACCTGAGAACCACGAACGTCGTCGAGAGCCCCTTTGCTTCCGTTCGGCTTCGCACAAACGCCGCCAGGCGATTCAAGAAAGTCAGGAACGCCACGACTCTCATCTGGCGTACGCTCAAGGTCGCAGAGAGCCGATTCAGGAAACTCACCGCGCCACACTTGCTACAACAAGTCTACGATCAGAAACACTCAACCGGACCGCAGGTCGAAGCCGGGAAGATGGCCGCCTGATTTCTTTTACACACCTATTGACCTGAGCTCCTGCTTTTTTCTACAACGGTCTACCCCGCAAAACCTCCCGACACTGCGACTCCCCATTCCCCGTCACGTTGTAAGCGAACGTGTTCGCTCGTCGATCGCGATCGGAGGTGTTCGGTGCGGAACCGTGAATCACGAGTGCATTGAAGAAGATCGCGTCGCCGCGACCCATCGGGATGGCCGTCGCATCATCACGCGGCTGGTAGTGGCCCGGCAGGAAGACGCCGAAGCTCGTCTGCTCGCGCTGATGCTCCTGCAACCCCCAGTGATGACTGCCATCGACAAACTCCGTACAACCATTCTCTTCGTCTGTACGGTCGATCGACACCATACAGTTCACCATCAACGGCCGATTTCCTTCCTTCTTCCAATAGGCATAGTCCTGGTGCCAGGGAATCGCCGTCCCGTCGTTGGCGGCCTTCATCAGCAGCTTGCTGTGATACAGCGATATGTCCGGACCGACCAGCGAGCCAATGACGTCAAGCGCCGTGTTGCTTCGCAGCATCGCATTCAGCGTCTGACTCACGAGCTCGCTGTGCATCAACTGTCGGATGCGTTTGGGCAGATCCTCATCTTCGAAGTCTTCCCAACTGATCCCCACGCCCTCAACCGGTGACTCAGCCATCCGATCGTGAAGATTGACGATTTCCTCATCTACTGCATCGATCGTTGCCGCGTTGAAGAATCCCGGCTTGTGTAGATAGCCATTGGCCTCGAACGAAGCCCTTTCATCAGGTGTTAATGACATCACGGTTCCCTAAATCCCATGGAATCCAACAGCTGGCGAAGCCGTCGTAACCGCCCACGGCTGACCGCCGACCGCCCACCTGCTTTCACGCCCACCGTCAACCGTCCACGACGATGACCTTATCTCTCGTGAACGATTCCCTAAGGAATGGCGAACCGCATCGTCTGGATCACCCGGTCCCCCAGCACCTGCGGGCTGAAGGGCTTTGCGACGAAGGCGTCGATTCGCATCTCGACAGCGCGCTGCACGACCTCCGTCGTCGGCGAGGAAGTGATCATGATGATAGGCATGTAGCGCGTGTCGGGATCCGCCTTGAGTTGCTCCGAGACGTGAAAGCCATCGTCACCCGGAAGGAGATAGTCGATGATGGCAACGTCTGCCGGGTTACGCGTGAGTCGGTCCAGCGCTTCCTTCGGATCTACGTAGCAGTCGCAGAAAATGCCCCGGCGCTCCAGAGCTGCCTTCATCGCCTCGAGCGCATCCGGATCGTCATCCAAAATCACCGCTTCGGCCTGTCGACCCAGGTTCTCTGGAAACAGCAAACCTTTGAGCAGGATCTGAAGGTCTTGCGAGTCGACGGGTTTGACCAGATAGCCCGCAAGCTCACCGTTGGTCAGCATCTCGTGAGCGTTCTCCGTCACGAATCCGGTCACGACCTCGGCTTTTGGATAGTCCTCCTTGACCTGTCGAAGTAATTGCCAGCCGGTCATATCGGGCATCATCAGGTCGGTGATGACGAGATCCACCTCGTTCTCCGACAGAAAGGTCAGAGCCTCCTCTCCGGACGAACTTCCAGACGCCTCGTAGCCCGCCATCTGGACGAGCTTCACGAGCGCACCGCGCACTTCGGCTTCGTCATCCACGAGATGAACGTGAAAGTCGGCTGGAGCTTTGGATTCTTCTTCGCTCATAACTCACCTATTTCAAGTGAACGCTGACAGACAGGGCATAATCGGGGATCGCGTTCTCGCGGTCAAATGCCATCTCGGTCAGCACGCATTGCCGAGAGACCGACCACGGTATATCATGCATCGGTCCCCATTCCCGACGGAGTCACGCATGCCGGCAGGTCAACTCGCAGGAAGGGTCGCGTTCGTCACCGGTGCCGGGAGCGGCATCGGACTCGCGACTGCCCAAGGGATGGCAAAGGCGGGTGCGAAGGTTGCCCTCGTCGGCATCCCACCGGACGGCGTTCGAACGGGCGCTAGACAGATCGTTGAGGCTGGAGCCGAGGCCATCTCGCTCCCGACCGATGTCTCCGATCCCGCAGCCGTCAAAGCAGCCGTAAAGTCGACCGTCGATCAGTTTGGCGGGATCGACCTTCTCGTCGCCAGTGCAGCTGTTCAGATGCACAACGAAGACCGAGACCTTCATACGTTGGACGATAGGATCTGGGATCGGACCCACGACATCAACTACCGAGGTGTCTACCTCACGTGCAAGCACACGCTCGACCAGATGATGTCGCAAGGAACCGGAGGCGTCATCACCATCGTGTCATCGGTCACCGCATTCGGCGGTGGTTCGGCCAACGTGAGCTACCTCAGCGGCAAGCACGGCCTCATCGGTCTGGCCCGTCATATCGGCGTGCACTACGCCGAGCACGGCATCCGGTGCAACGCGATCTGTCCTGGCGCGCTCGAGCGAACCCCGGACCACGATGTCCACCCCGACCCCGAAGGCCGCGCAGCACGACTCGCGGAAATCATCCCCCTGGGCCGGCCGGGCAGGCCCGAGGACATCGCACCCTGGATCGTCTTTCTATCAACCCCCAACGCCGGCTACGCCACCGGCGCCACCTTCGTCATCGACGGTGGCCTCACTGTATCGTAAACCCCGGGAAGCGCCACTGAGTTCACAGAGAAAGACCCTTATGGGATCAGACGTAGGTTCCGGGCTGCCAACCGGATACCGTGCCATCCCCCAGATCCTCAGCAGTTCTCAGTGTACTCAGTGGCTGCTTTTCTATTCTTAGAAAAGGAGATTGACATGGTCATTCGCAGCTGGAAGCAAGCCGTTCCCGTCGTCGGTCACGAAACAGCCATCATCTGGTCGATCTTTCGCGCCAAGGGATCCGAGGGTTTGACAGATAAGGAAGCGCCGCTGCTCGGGACGACTGGATTCACACTCCACATGATGCAAGCTGGCATGGAGGGCGATTACCACGATCACGACGATCGCGAGCAGATCTATTACTTCACGGAGGGAAAGGGAAAGATGAAGATCGATGGCGAGATCTACGACGTCGAGAAAGGCGACGCCGTCCACCTTCCGCCGAAGGTCATGCATCAACTCATCAACGACTCAGACGACTGGATCGAACATCTCATCGTCAGCGCACTGGCGAAGTAAAACCTGAAACCACCTCTCACGTTCGTTCGAGGCAGGCTCCACACACGAAATACACGAACGGGGAGCAACAATAGGATCGGGGATGCCTTTCACACCCAGGCCTGGAATACGCCTGGAGTAGTGATCCGCTCCCCCTAGTTGAAGCCGATGGTCCGTTGCCTGCTCATACGGAGGGATAGGGTTCTCTTTCGTGTGGTTCGTGTATTTCGTGGTAGGGTTTTGATTTCGTGGTTCGGATTACTTCGCAGAGAGGGTCGCTGGCGCATCGCTAACGAGGGACTGGGCAAGCCGCGCGTGCGAGCCGTGGGCCACCGTATAGACACGCGTGATCTCCGCCCCAAGCAGCAGAATCTGACTCGAGATGTAGAACCAGAACATGATCACGATGAACGAACCCGCAGCCCCATAGACCGAGCCGAAGGCACTCGTGCGCAGATACCACAACATCAGGGACTCAGCGCCTACGAACACCAGCGCAGACGTGGCAGCTCCCAGTAGGACGTCCCCAACACGTCAGTTTGACGCTGGGCATCAGGCGGTAGACCATCGCGAAGGCGAACGAAAGGATGGCCCACGCCATCAGGAACTCGAAACCCTCGAGCAGCTGAGGATACTCCGAAACACGCGGAAGCAGCACATTCACCGACGGCTCCACGATCACCACACCAAAGAGAAGGGCGCCCGCTCCGATCGTCGCCAGGAACGCGGCAAAACGTCGGCGGAGCCGCGTCAGGATGTTCTGTCGATTTGGCTCGACCTCCAGACCGAGTTGAGCGCATCCTGCAATTGGGCGAACACGCGAGTCATCGCGTAAAGCAGTGTGATCGCACTGACGGCTGTGGCGAACAAGCTCGACGATCGGTTGCGCACGCCAGACACCATAATGAGTATCGTATCGGCCGCGCGGTCGCCGAGAAGCTGGCTCGCCTCCGAGATCAGCCGCTTTTGTGCCTCGTCCTCTCCTAAAAAAGTCCCGGCAACCGCGATCAGAATGACCATGATCGGGGCAAGCGCAAACATCGTGTAGTACGCGAGACCGGCTGCCAATCTTGGGATTCGATGCTGCCGCCAGTTCGAGTAGAGAACTTTCAGATAATCTATCGCCATGGCCACCTAAATGTCAGAAAGACAAAATTTTATGGCATTGTAGGACCAACAAAGACTTCGGTCAACCCCACAAAAAAAACAGGGCTCGAATCGAGCCCTGCCGCTTTAGGCCAACCTGACGACTGCAGGTGAATCGGGTATCTCCCCCCGGAACTTTTCAATTCCCCTGAATCGGCGCAACCCAGCGGTCGTGATTGCCCACCAACATGCCCACGCCAGAGCCAGAATCGCCACCGCAGTGACCACGTAGCCTACCGTCTTCCGCCGCTTTTCCTCTCGTGCTGAGGCTTCGACAACCCTCTGGAACTTCCCCGACCCGGGCACGTCGGCCTCCTTTCAACGCAGCTATAAGCTGGTCTCTCAGATACCTTAACAATCGCTGATTTTTGCCCTGGTGTCAACCGTCGCCAGATGCAACGGCGTCTCGTGAAATTCAGCGTAATCTGAGAGACCTCGTAGGATGTCTCCTACACGAGTGTAGCCCCTTCCCTACCGACGTTTCATCCACGGTCCCAGACAGCCATGAATCGTCGTAAGTCTTTGATTCGACTGTAGCAAAGAGTATATTCCCAAAAGTTTTTCATCATTGTAACAGGGGGCAATGATGAGGGGCTTCATTCTGCAACTTGTCAGGTTTTGAGCCCCCCTCCGCAAGAACGACACGTTTCGATCATCTCTTCCTGCGATCGGGTTTTCCACCCGTCGGCACAGTGAGATAACGTCCCGCGAACGGATCCCTGTCTACGACCAGGGCCCTGATGTGTCGTTCGAGTATCTCTCCGGTCATCCACAAAATAGATGCCTTACGCTGCCGGGCCTGTGAACAAGAGGATACCTAATCCATGTCATTGCTGATCTCCAGACTCCTGTCCACAGCACTCGGCCTGATCGTCCTCGCAGGCTGGTATACGCATAGCACGACACTGATTCAGGTACTCCCCACGTTCGTCCCCATGCAATACAACACGGCGCTCGGGTTCTTCCTCTCCGGCTTGGGTCCTATCCTCGTCTATCGTGACAGATTGCCCTTCGCCAGGATGGTCGGAGTACTCGTCTCAACCATCGGGTTCCTGACTCTGATCGAGTATGTATTCGGCGTCGATCTCGGCATCGATCAGCTGTTGATGGAACACTATGTCAACGTAAAGACCTCTCACCCTGGACGGATGGCGCCGAACACGGCCGTGTGTTTCCTCCTGTCCGGACTGTCCATTATCTACCTGACGCAGTCCGATTCGGAAACCAACCAGAAGATCACGGGTATTCTCGGAGCCGTAACCGCGTCCCTCGGCGCGGTGGCACTCTTCGGGTATATAAGCGGGCTGGAAACGACATACGGATGGGGACACCTCACTCGGATGGCAGTCCACACGTCGATCGGCTTCGTCGCCATTGGGCTCGGCGTGTTCATCAACTCCGTCCTCAGCCACCATCTGGGCGGGATTGGAAGTGCGACGTGGCTGACCTAGCCCATCGGGATTGGAACTCTGACGGCCGTAATCATCCTCTGGCAGGCCGTAGACGCACAATCTTCGGATGGATCTCGAGCTCCCCAATTCACTCTACTGACGGGCCTGCTTCAATCGGCGTTGTTCACCCTCCTTGCCCACTACGTCCTCACCCGGAGAACAGCGGAAGTCGAGCTTAAATGCGCGCACGACGACCTGGAGAGGCGAATCGAAGATCGAACCGGTCAGCTGGCCCAAGCAACGTCGAAGGCCGAACAAGCCGCGCTCGAAGCGGAACAAAGATCCCGCGAGCTGGAAAAATCACGAAAGTGTCGACCAATCAGGCGGCGATCGAGACCAGCCTGGCGGCCTTGACTTCACAGCTCCAGGGCAAGCTGACGGTGGCAGAAGTCGCCGAGCGGTCTCTGAGTGCCATGGCCGATTACATGGGGGCTCCTCCAGTGGGCGCGCTCTACGTTTTAGAGGACGACGACCATCTCCACCGGTATGCGGCGCAAGCGCTGTCGGACGAGGCTGAGCCGCTTACCAGATTTCCGATCGGGACGGGGAGTGTGGGCTAGGTCGCGCAATCCCGGAAGCTGTGCATCCAGACTCCCCCGGGCGACACCTACGCGATCTCCTTCGGCTTCGGCAACGCCCCTGCCCTTCATATTGTGACATCCCCTCTCCTCTCAAGCAACGAACTCACGGGCGTCGTGGAACTGCTTTTCCTAAACACCGTGCCCGAAGAAAAGACCCAGTGGTTGGAAGAAGCGTGCGGAATCGCTGCGACGTCGCTTCGCTTCGCCCTGGAAGCTGGTGTAAGAGCGCAGGCCGAAGAGCGCACCCGGCTGATTCTGGAGTCCAGCGGTGAGGGCATCTTCGGGTTGGATCTCGAGGGCCGGGCGACGTTCGTAAACCCGGCAGTCTGCGAGATGCTCGGTTTCGCACCGGATGAGCTGATCGGTCAACCCGCACACGCGCTGATGCATCATTCTCGACCGGATGGGATTGCATATCCCGTTGAGGAATGCCCCATGGAGGCGGCATTCAGCCAGGGCATCGCAACGACGGTTGACGACGAAGTGATGTGGCACAAAGCCGGCCACAGCATCCCGGTGGAATACACCGCGACCCCCATCAGGAAAGGGGAAGAGATCGTCGGCGCGGTGATCGGTTTCCGCGACATCACAGAACGGAAAGCAGCGGAGAGAGCCACGGAAGAGGCCAGGGAGATCGCCGAAGCGGCCGCACAGGCAAAAGCCGACTTCCTCGCGAACATGAGTCACGAGATCCGCACGCCTATGAATGCCATCACCGGCATGGCTCACTTGGCGTTGAGAACCGATCTCGATCCTAAACAGAAAGATTATCTCGAGAAGATCCAGTCTTCGAGTCAGCATCTGCTCGGCATCATTAACGACATCCTCGACTTTTCGAAGATCGAGGCCGGCAAGATGGAGATCGAAACGACCGACTTCGACCTGGAGAAGACGCTGGAGGTCGTGGCCAATCTGATTGGCGACAAGGCTGCGGCCGCGGGACTCGAGCTGATCATCGACGTCGATGCCGATCTTCCCCGGGATCTTCGCGGCGATCCGTTGCGGCTCGGGCAGGTGATCATCAACTACGCGAACAACGCCGTCAAGTTCACCGAGGATGGTGAAATCACCATCCGGGCGAAAGCGATCGAGAAGACCGAGACACACGTCCTGGCCCGATTCGAAGTGCAGGATACAGGTATTGGTCTCACACCCGAGCAGAAGGGTCGACTGTTCCAATCTTTCCAGCAAGCCGACACGACCACCACGCGCAAATACGGAGGCACGGGCCTGGGGCTCGCAATCGCCAAACAGCTGGCCGAGTTGATGGGCGGCGACGTCGGCGTCGAGAGCGAATATGGAGTCGGAAGCACGTTCTGGTTTACCGCCCGACTCGAAATCGGCGAGCCCACCGAACGGCTTCTCCTACCCGCTCCTGACCTTCGAAACCGGCGTGTGCTCGTCGCGGATGACAACGACCATGCCCGCGAGATCATATCGGAGATGCTTGCGAGCATGACTTTTCGGGTGGACGCCGTCTCCTCCGGCGAAAAGGCCCTCTCGGCCATTTCCGAGGCGGACGCGATCGACGACGGCTACGAGATTGCATTTCTCGACTGGCAGATGCCGCCGGGCATCGACGGCATCGAGACAGCACGTCGAATGCTTTCCACGAGCCTGAAAAGCATGCCGCATCCCGTCATGGTAACTGCCCACGGGCGCGAGGAAGTATTCCGCGAGGCAGACGAGGCCGGCATCGAAGTCACGCTCGTCAAACCCGTGAATCCATCGATTCTCTTCGATGCAGCCATACGCGCCCTGGGCGGAGAAATCAAGACAGACGAACGTCAGTCCGACGCTGGGGGCTTGACGTCTGTCGACCTGGATTCCATCAAGGGTGCTCGCATCCTGCTGGCTGAGGACAACGCACTGAACCAGCAAGTGGCCGTGGAACTCTTGACCGAGGCAGGACTTGTCGTAGAGGTGGCCGAGAACGGGAAGATTGCGCTCGAGAAGGTTGCCGAGGATAGCTACGATCTCGTCCTGATGGATATGCAAATGCCGGAAATGGACGGAGAAACCGCAACGATCGAAATCCGGAAAGACGGAAGGTTCGCCGATCTCCCGATTCTGGCGATGACGGCCAACGTAATGGAAGCGGACAGGGAGCGAACACGAGAAGTAGGTATGAACGACCACATCGGGAAGCCCGTCGACCCCGAAGAGCTCTTCGAAAAACTGGCCCGATGGATACCCTCCACGGTCGGATAGTGTGGTGTTACTAAGCGGGGTCACCGGTGATCTGTTACGCAGATCGCCCTTTAGAAGCGTATCGCAGGGTCACTTCGAGCGGAGTCGAGAAGTCCCTCAATGCACTTACGCCATGGGCGAGTTCTCGACTCGCGCTCGAACTGACGCCGCGTTTTCTCTTGCCAAAAACAGGTAACAGCAAGTGATCGAGTTCAGGAAAGGGTGCCGAAAGCTTTGAACCAGGATGATACGAAAGCACGCAACGAGGACGCATCCCCACGTGTGAGGATTGTCCAGATACTCTACGACAGGCCCATACCGATTCTGTGTGCGGTTCTCCTGGTTGGTTTCACGGTGGTCGGATGGTATGCGCTCAGGCTGTCCGACAGGCTGATTCGGTCCAACGCGATCAACCACGCATCGCGCACCGCCGAGATGCTCGCATCGTTCCGGACAATCTATACATCGGACGTCGTCAGTCGCCTCAAACCGCAGGGTGTCGATATCAGACACGACTATGAGCGTCACGATGGCGCGATTCCCTTGCCTGCGACGTTGAGCATCAAGCTCGGAGAGCAGATCGGCGCCCTGGGAACAGGTCTGGAGGCATCGCTCTACAGCCCCTATCCCTTCCCCTGGCGTTCATCGGGGGGGGTCTTCGAGACGATTTCAGGAAGGCCGCGTGGGAGCAGCTGAACGCTGATCCCGACAGTCCGTTCTATCGGTTCGAGGAGTACCGGGGAAGGTCGTCTCTGCGTTTTGCGACGGCCGACCGCATGCGTCCCGAATGCGTGGACTGTCACAACACCCATCCTCAGACGCCCAGAACCGGGTGGAAGGCAGGCGATGTACGGGGAGTCCTCGAAGTGATCCTGCCCCTCGATACGATTCGCGAGGAGATGGACGTCGGCATCCGGAACACGATGGTGTTGCTTGGAATAGCCGTCCTACTGGGCATTGGATGCCTGGCTGTAGCCATGGGCCAGATGAGGTCGGGCGCCCGGCGCCTGGGTGAGCAGGTCGAGGTACGGACAGCGGCCCTGAACCAGAGCGAGACCGATAAGTCGGAACTGCTCCAGCTTCGTTCCCATCTCGAACGGCAGGTGGAAGAGCGTACAGCTGAGCTATCGGAGAAAGCGGAATCGGAGGCGAGCCTCGCTGCCCTGTCGTCTCGTCTGCAGGGAGGGCTCACGCCCAAACAAATCGCGCACGAGGCGATGGCCGCAATCATCGAGTCTACCGAGGCTCCTTCAGGAGCACTCTACGTACTCGAAGGGGACGGTCGACTCCATCGACGAGCAGAGCACGCGCTGCCACCCGAAGCGACGGCACAGAACGTCTTCTCGTTGAGTTCCGGCAGCATCGGTCAAGCTGCTAAGGACCGAAAGATGCTGATCCGCGATCCCGGTGATCAGCAGTGGTCCATCACCTTTGGGCTGGGCAGGACACCACCGAGATCCATCGTCACGTGCCCTCTGGTTGCCAACGATTCCCTTGCGGGCGTCGTCGAACTGTATCTGTTGACCGAGTTCAATGGCACACAGAGCCAGTGGTTGACCAAAGCATCACAGACCGTGGCGTCGGCGCTGCGGCTTGCGCAGGAAGGCAGTGAGAAAGATCGCGCCGATGAACAGACCCGCCTGATTTTGGAGTCGACTCCAGACTGCATGGTCATCACGAACGACCGCGGCGAAATCGTATTCGTCAATTCGGTCTCAGAAAAGACGTTCGGATACGACCGGAACGACCTCATCGGTCACCCTGTCACGGACCTGATCCCCGAACGATACCACGGAAGCCACGGGGCCAACGTTGCAGGCTTTGTGGCCAACCCACACGTTCGGGAAATGGGGGCTGGACTCGATCTGTTCGCTCTCAAAAACGATGGCTCAGAGTTTCCCGTACAGATCAGCCTGAGCCCGGTCGAATCCGACGAGGGATTGCTCATTGTCGCGGCCGTGAGAGACATCTCGGAGATGAAGGCCGAGCAGGCCCACTTCGGAAACTCTCACGTGCGACGGAGCAAAGCCCCGCACTCGTCGTCATCACAGATCGAGACGGTACGATCGAGTATGTGAACCCCAAGTTTACGGAAGTCACAGGTTACACATTCGAAGAGGCGGTCGGTCAAAACCCACGCTTCCTGAAGAGCGATAGGCAATCTCCCGAATTCTATCAAAACCTCTGGGACACGATTCTGGCCGGCGAAGAATGGCACGGTGAGTTTTGCAACCTCCGCAAGAACGGAGAGGAATACTGGGAGAGAGCATCCATTTCACCCAACGTGATGATCGCGGCGAGGTTTCTCACTTTGTCGGGGTGAAGGAAGACATCACAGAACGTAAAGCGCGGCGGGATCGGGCTGAGTAGCGCCGGGAGACTGATATGTTCAGAAATCTGCCAATCAGAACAAAGTTGCTCCTGTCACTCCTGCTCGTGGGGTTGGCATCGATCCTCGTAACAGGGACGCAGAGCTATTGGGATGCCCGGGAAGCGTTGCGCGAGGCCACGTTCAAGCAGCTCGCCGGCATCAGGGAGACGCGGAGTCGACAGATCCAGGATTACTTCCACCGTGTTCGGAACGAGACGGTCGTCATGGCGCAGGGCAAGGCGATAGCCGAGGCGATGGTGCGATTCTCCGACGCTTTCGACAACATCGGCGAAGACGGAGAGACCGGGCAGCAGGAAGCGAAGCTCCGCTCCTACTACCAAGACCGATTCCTGCCCACGGTGAATTCGGAGCGCGGTGGATCTCTTTCCCTTGGGAACGTGATACCTCGGACGCAGGCAGGAATCTTGCTCCAATCCGCCTACGTTCTAGAGGATGTCCAGACCCGCGATGCCAGGCTCAAAAACTATGAACTGGTCCACGACGGCTACCACTCAATGCTTGAGAGCATCAATACCAAGATCGGCTTCTACGACATCCTGCTTGTCGACTACGAGACGGGCGTCGTTGTTTACTCCGTGCTGAAAGAAACGGACTTCGCGACAAACCTCTACAATGGACCCTACGCCGAAACCCACATCTCGGAAGCCTTCAATAAAGCGGCGGCATCACGGAACGATGGATCGACCCATCTCGTCGATTTTAGGCTCCATCCCCCATCCAAGATGCACCCGGCCAGCTTCGTAGCATCTCCCATCTTTCGAAATGGTGAGAAAGTAGGTGTCCTCGTCGTTCAGATCGACATCCACGACATCAACACCACAATGACGAGCGACGGCCAATGGGAAAAGGAAGGTCTCGGTGCATCTGGGGAGACGTATTTCGTCGGCGATGATTTCACCATGCGAAACGACTCGCGCTTCTTCATCCAGACACCGCTCGAGTTTTTTAAGATCCAGAAAAGCAGAGGTGTCGATCGGTCTTTATTGGAAGCCATGAAATCCAACGGCACGACGATCAGCCGCCAGCGTATCCGAACAGAGGCCACCGCGAGTGCCCTTAACGGCGAGACAGACACCCGCATTGTCGAGGATTACCGAGGCGTTCCGGTCATCAGCGCTTTCGCACCCCTGGAGATCGACAACCTGACGTGGGCGATCGCCGCGGACATGGACGTGGCCGAAGCCTTCGCGCCCGTAACCTCGCTCCGCGACAGTCTCCTGATCGAGGGCTTGGGGCTTTCCATCGCCATCCTTCTGATCGGCTTGTATGTGTCGGGAACCCTGTCCAAACCAGTTCTGCGCCTGAGTCACGCCATCGAGGCGTATGCAGCAGGAGAGCGTAACCAGCACGTAGAAGCCACGTCGAATGACGAAATCGGGTCCCTCACACAGGCGTTCAACCGTCTGATCGAGGATCTGTCGACGCGCGACACGGAAAGAAACCGAGCGGAAGAGGAGTTGAAAGAATTCGCGCGACAGGCCGAACTGCGCACGGGGGAACTGCAAGACCTGACAGAGGCGACGGAAGCACGGGCATTCGAGGAATCCAGCCTCGCTGCCCTGACGTCACAGCTGCAAGGGAACTTCCCCGTTGGGGAGGTCGCCGAGCGGGCGCTTGGTGCTATCACCGAATTCACTGGGGCGCCTGTCGGTTCCCTATACGTTCTCCAAGACGACGAGCGGCTACACCGAATCGCCTCACACGCACTGCCGCCCGAGGCCGAATCCCTGACCTCTTTCGCGCAGGGGATGGGAAGTGTAGGGCAAGTTGCACGGTCGGAGAAACTCTCCATTCACGTACCACCAGAAGGCACTTACCCGATCTCCTTCGGTTTCGGCAGCGCTGCCGCAAACCAGATCGTAACCGCTCCTCTCGTCTCGAGCAATGAACTGGCCGGCGTCATCGAACTCTGCCTTCTCGAGGCCATCTCGCCGGATCATTTACGCTGGCTGGAGAAGGCGTGTGAAATCACCGCCGCAGCATTGCGGTTAGCCCAGGAAACGAACGAGCGTGAACAGGCGGAAGAGCGTACCCGTCTGATCCTCGAGTCGAGTGGCGAAGGCATCTTCGGCCTGGATGTGGAAGGACGGGCTACGTTCGTCAATCCCGTAGCGTGCGAGATGCTGGGCTATGACCCGGATGAACTGATCGGTCAATCGACCCACGAACTGATTCAACACTCACGAGAGGACGGTACACCCTACCCCGTCGAGGAGTGCCCGATGCAGGCGGCGTTCACGACCGGCGTCGTCACGACGATCGACGACGAGGTCCTCTGGCACAAAGACGGACACCCGATCCCGGTCGAATACACGGCTACACCGATCAGGAAGGACCGGGACCTGATCGGCGCCGTCATCAGTTTCCGTGACATCACCGAGCGCAAAGCGGCCGAGGAGATGGTTCGTCGAAAGCAGGACGAGCTGCAGGAGCTGTTCGACACGAGCCCCATCGGCGTCTGTATTACGACAGAGGGTGTCGTGCGCTACACAAACGCGCGACTGGAGGAACTAGTCAGGCTGAAAGTCGGTGACGCGACGCCCGACGTTTACGTGAATCCCGAAGATCGCGATCGCCTGACGGCGGCGCTGGCCGAGAACGATATCGTCAGCGAATTCGAGATCCAGCATTGGAGCCCCGAAGGTGAGGCCAAGGACTTCCTGGCGACATACCTGAAAACAGAGTACGAAGGCAAGGCCGGCATTCTGTCGTGGATCGTGAACATCACGGAAAGAAAGGCCGCTGAAAGGGCGATGGCTGAAGCGAAGGAAATCGCCGAGGCAGCTGCCCAAACCAAGGCGGATTTCCTGGCCAACATGAGCCACGAAATTCGCACGCCCATGAACGCCGTCATCGGCATGTCGCATTTGGCATTGAGAACCGACCTCGATGCCAAGCAGCGCGACTACGTACACAAGATCCACACCTCCGGCCAACATCTTCTCGGAATCATCAACGATATCCTCGACTTCTCGAAGATCGAAGCCGGAAAACTCGATATCGAAACAGTCGACTTCGATTTTGACAGCGTGTTGGACAACGTCGGCAACCTGGTCGGCGAAAAGGCCTCCGACAAGGGCCTGGAACTCATCTTCGACGTCGAGCCCGACTTCCCCAGAGCGCTCAGGGGGGACCCCCTGCGGATTGGGCAAGTGATCATCAACTACTCGAACAACGCCGTCAAGTTCACCGAAGAGGGCGAAGTCTTCGTCCGAGCGAAGGTGGCGGAGGACCGCGGTAACGAACTACTCGTGCGGTTCGAGGTCCAGGACACAGGGATCGGTCTGACGCCCGAACAGAAGGGTCGACTCTTCCAATCCTTCCAGCAGGCCGATACGTCGACCTCTCGGAAGTACGGTGGTACGGGGCTCGGGTTAGCCATCTCCAAGCAGCTTGCCGACATGATGGGAGGGGAAGTCGGTGTCGAGAGCGAGCACGGTGTCGGTAGCACTTTCTGGTTCACCGCCCTCCTCGGACGCGGTGTCGAGCAGAAAAAGCTGCTCCTCCCCGATCCTGATCTGCGGAATCGTCGCGTTCTCGCCGTCGACGACAACGCCTACGCACGAGAAATCCTGTCGGAAACCCTCAAAAGCATGTCTTTCCATGTCGACGTGGCCTCGAGCGGCGAAGAAGCATTGGAGACTATACAAAAGGCTGACGAATCCGGGGGACCCTATGAGATTCTGTTCATCGACTGGCACATGCCCCCCGGCATCGACGGTGCGGAAACCGTCCGACAGATGAACGACCTCGGGCTGAAAACCGTGCCGCATCCTGTCATGGTCACCGCGTACGGAACGCACGAGGTGACTGAGGCGGCTGAGGCAGCGGGCATCGAGACGACGCTCACTAAGGGTTTGCCACGAAATAAGTGCTGCACTTTTCAAGGTAATGATCTTACGCTCGGAGTGTGGACGTCGAAACTCTCCGAACGAAGTATGAAGCCTTGGCTCCGGTGCTGACGGAACGCACGCGTCGTCTGTGGGCCGCCACGGAAGCCGAAGCGTTGGGTCACGGTGGGATCGCGATTGTGGCTCTGGCGACAGGAATGTCCAGAGAGCGGATCTTTCGTGGCATTCAGGAGTTGAGGTCGGACGAACCTTTGGACCCGGCTCGCATCCGGCGTCCAGGCGGCGGTCGTAAGCGGAAGGCCGACACGGACCCGACGCTGTGGCAGGACCTGAATGATCTGGTCGAGCCAACGACTGCGGGGTCGCCTGACGACAATCCTCTGAGATGGACATCGAAGAGCACTCGCAAACTGGCCGCCGAGTTGCAAGCGATGGGGCATTCGGTGAGCCCCAGGATCGTTGCCAATCTCCTGCACGAACACGATTACACGCTGCAGGCGAATCGGAAGACAAGGGAGGGATCTGCACACCCGGATCGGGACGCTCAGTTCGTTTACCTCGATGATCGGATTAGCCAGCAGCAGCAGCAGGGCCTTCCCGTTATCTCGGTGGACACCAAGAAGAAAGAGTTGATCGGCGACTTCAAGAATCCTGGCCGAGAATGGCGACCCAAGGGAGACCCGGAGCGTGTGAAGGTACACGATTTCATAGTGCCTGCTCAGGGCAAGGCGATCCCTTATGGAGTGTATGATCTGAGCCGTGATGAAGGCTGGGTAAGTGTCGGTATCGATCACGACACGGCCAGCTTCGCCGTGAATGCGATCCGAAGTTGGTGGAAGAACATGGGACGGCCCGCCTACGGCACTTCGACGCATCTGCTAATCACGGCGGACGCAGGCGGCAGCAACGGCGCCAAGACGCGGCTGTGGAAGTGGGAGCTGCAGCGCTTTGCGAATCGCACTGGCCTGACGATCACCGTATGCCACTACCCTCCTGGCACTAGTAAGTGGAACAAGATCGAACATCGCCTGTTCTCCTTCATCGCTATGAACTGGGCGAGGCAAGCCCCTGGTCAGCCTGGCTGCAACCGTGAATCTCATTGCCGGAACGACCACTCAAGCCGGTCTCCGAGTACGCTCCGAGATCGACAAGCGACCCTACCCTAACGGGGTCAAGGTGACCGATGAACAGATGACCCAAATCGATCTCACTCCGCACGATTTCCACGGCGACTGGAACTACACGATCCGGCCAATGGCTCAACATTGAGATCGACCGTTTATTTATGGCTCTATCCGGGTTTCTCAACGGTGAAACTATAGAATGACAAGGTCATAGATCGTTCCCTACGCTTGGTTGTGTGTGTAGGACAATCAAAGCGAAGGGGGTGCGACCTATGACCGGGAGCAGATTACTATCGAAACTGCTGAGATTCAAGGGGTTCCGTGTTGTCAGCTGGTGGTTTGAGGGGAGAAGCTGCTTCGTCATCGCCGTAAAGCCACATAAGAATGGTTGTTGTTGTCCGGAGTGCGGCCGTCGAGGTAAAATCGTCCGCACAATGCCCCATCCGCGTCGGTGGCGTGACATTCCGGTGTGCGGGTGGAGGGTCTGGCTTCTCTACCATCCTCGGGAGATTCGGTGTCCTACCCACGGTCGTGTGGTCGAGGAGATTCCGTGGGCGGAGCGGTTCTCTCGGGTGACGTATCGCTTCGAGTATGCCATGCTGCGCTACTGCCAGACCATGACGCAGAAGGCGGCGTCCGAGTTACTGCGCATCTCTGCCTCGACGCTGTCGGATCTCCTTCACCGATCCATCACGCGGCTTCGTGAAGGTCATCGTATCCGAGGGCTCAAAACCATCGGGATCGACGAGATCTCCTACGCCAAGCGTCACAGGTACGCCACGCTCGTTTACGATCTGGACCGCTCCTGCGTGGTGTGGGTTGGCCGCGGCAGGGCGCGTAAAACGATCGATCGGTTCTTCACAGAGGCTCTCAGTCCCTACCGGAGATCCAAGATCGGGTGGGCCTGCTGCGACATGAGCGAAGCTTGAAGCTTACATCGGAGCCATCCAGGAACACTGTCCGAATGCCAAGCTGGTCCTCGATCGCTTTCACATCGTCAAGGCTCTCAATGCCGCCGTTGACGAGGTCCGTAAGGACCAGTGGCGTAAAGCTGCCCCGGATGAGCGCAAAGCCATGAAGGGCCTCCGATGGCTCCTCTACCGGCACTCAGCGACACGCTCCAGAGGGGATACTCGGACACTCAAAGCACTGGAGAAGGCGAACTACCGAATCTATAGAGCCTGGAGACTCAAGGACGAGTTCGAGCAGTTCTGGGAATACAAAGCGCCCTGGGCTGCCGAACGCTTCCTGAAATGCTGGACGACGTCCGCACTCAGAAGTCGACGTGAACCCCTGCGAAAGTTCGTCAGGACCCTGCGACAGCACTTCTTCGGCGTCCTCGCATTCGTGAACACGCGTCTTACCAACGCCATCGCCGAAGGCCTCAACCGAATCGTCCAAATCGTCAAGAACCGAGCCAGCGGATTCCGCACACTCGACGCATTCAACGATATGATCTTCCTTACCGTCGGAGACATAAACATCCCTGAGCAGATTCCGAAGAGGTTCCGCACACTCTAACCGCGCCCCCATGCCAGGAACCACGGCACCTTCACCCACTTCATCTCGTTGAGAGATCCGGATATAGCCTTATTTATTCGCGAACCCTAAGCCCGTCAACGCCTCCCTGTTGTTCGATGCAGCTGTCGTGGCGCTGGGCGGTGAATCCACTCAAACGGACGTCGCCCTCGAACAGGGCGTCTCCCCCGAAGAGCTCGAACCCATCAGGGGCGCCCACATCCTGCTTGCCGAGGACAACGCCCTGAACCAGCAGGTCGCGTCCGAACTCCTCACGGATTCGGGCTTCATCGTCGACGTTGCCGAAAACGGCGAAGAAACCCTTCGCATGCTGGCCGAAGAGGGCTACGACGTGGTGCTCATGGACGTCCACATGCCCATCATGGACGGTCTCGTCGCTACCAAGAAGATTCGCGAGCAGGAAAAGTTCGCTGACCTACCCATCCTAGCCATGACGGCCGGTGCCATGCAGTCGGACAAGGACCAGTGTGACGAGGCAGGGATGAACGATCACA
This sequence comes from Candidatus Latescibacterota bacterium, assembly GCA_965198115.1. Taxonomy (GTDB): domain Bacteria; phylum Latescibacterota; class UBA2968; order UBA2968; family UBA2968; genus UBA6620. The sequence continues at coordinate 7,868,215 of OZ240241.1, forward strand.
TTGTCAAACCGATCGACCCTGCCCAGCTATTCGGCACCCTTGTAAAATGGATCAAACCCGGCGAACGCCAATCCGCGGAGGCATCTGAGCCGACCGATGACCGTAGGGGCGGATTGTCATCCGCCCAACCACCCGATCACGCATTCGACGACGCGGTGCCATCAACGCCCACAAACGGTCCGGCGGCAGGAGGCCTCGAAACGGTACCTGGCCTCGACGTCGAGGCTGGCGTCAAACGGGTGATGGGTAAACGAGACTTCTACGACAGACTCGTGCGAGACTTCATCACTGGTGAAGAGGCGATGGCGGTTGAGAATGTTCGAAGGCAACTGGCTGACGGGGATCGCGAGGCCGCAGAGCGAACCGCCCACTCTTTGAAGGGTGTAGCCGGGACGCTCGGAGCGGACGAGCTACAGAAGCGTGCAGCCGAACTTGAGACGGGCATCAAAGACCAGCGGGATGAATCTGAAATCGAATCGTTCCTTGAAAGTGTGGGCGAGGAGATGGTCCGACTGTCGACAGCCATCAAAAACGTCCTTGAGATACCGGTGAAGGATCAGCCGTCCTTCGCCAAAGCTGCCGATCTATCGCCCGATGTCGTCGCCAAACTGCCAGAATTAGTAACAGACCTCAAAGAGCGCGAGTCACTCATCCCCGAACTGCAGGCCGGTATGTCGATCAACGACATCGAGTCCTTCGCCGGTGAGATCTGCGCCCTCGGGAAGACCTACGCTTACCCACCCCTTATCGAGTGGGGAGAGCATCTGAACGACGCAGCACAGATGTTCGACATGGACAAGATTGGCGAACAGTTGGGTGAATTCGACCAGCTCTCGAAAGCAATCGAAGAGATCCTTTAGAAATGAGCACTCCCCTGACCGATAGTATTTCGACGACAGGCACCAAAACCTACGTCTTGCTGGCTTGTGCCATCGGACTGATCGGAATCGGGGGTGTCTATAACGCAGCGAGTCTCGTCGACGCGGAGAGAGAGATCGAGGGGATTGACCACATCCGCATTCAGATGCTGATGTGTCGACGGCACGAGAAGGATTTCATCGCCCGTCGGGATACAAGTTACGTGCGGAAACACGTGGGGGCCTTCCAAAGCCTCTCGCGGGAGGTCGCCCAACTCGAGAACTCGACCTCTCTGTCGTTCACACCCTTGTTGGAGAGTTACAACGCGTCATTCCAGGCGGTCGCAGATGGGATTGTCGAGATCGGTCTGACCGAAAATGAGGGTCTGAGAGGCGAACTCAGAGCAGCGATCCACGATGTCGAGAGGTCACTGAACGCCATCGGTAACACCGATCTCCTGACCCGGATGCTGATGTGTCGACGCTACGAAAAGGACTTCCTCATCCGCAGTGATGCTCGCTCCGTCGTCCGGTTTACGCAGAGCGTCGATGGCCTTCTGGCAGAATCGAATCAGATGAATCTCGTCGTAGATGGCCAACCCCTATCCGACAGAATCGAACATTACCGCGAGGCGTTCAATGACCTCGTCGAAATCGTCGAAAGGGTCGGCTCCCACAAAGACACCGGACTGCGCGGAGAGATGAGACACGCCATACATCGTGTCGAATCGTCGATCGCGACCCTAGACCAGATCGCTCAGACAGATCGGTACCAAAACGCGATCAGGATGGTCGTTTTACTCCTTCTACTTGGTGCACTCCTGGTGATGTCGACCGTTCTCCTTTTCAAGATCTCCCGAATGAATACAGCTCTCAGCACAGAAGTGGCGTTCCGCAAGGAAGCGGAGATCTCTCTGGCTCGGGCAAACGAAACCCTTGAGCAACGCGTCAGAGATCGGACACAGGAACTGAAGACCGCGAAGGACCAGGCCAAAGATGCACTTTCACGTGCCGAGAAGGCAGGACAAGCCAAGAGTACGTTTCTTGCCAACATCAGCCACGAAACCAGAACGCCGCTCAATGCCATCATCGGGGTCGGACATCCTCGAGGATTGCTCGGAACCGAAGAGCAGAGGGGCCACCTGAGAAGCATCCGGGAAAGCGGCCAAGTACTCCTCAGCCTCATCGGAAGGATTCTGGATTTCTCCCGCTTCGAATCCGAGGACATCTCACTCGAGCCGGTGAGCATCGATATCATCGACCTATTCACCGACCTCGAAACCCGCTATAGACCGGGTGCCGAAGCCAAGAATATCGAATTCAGCGTCGACCTCGACCCTGAAATGCCCTCGGCTGTTGAACTGGATCAGAATCGCTTCCGGCAAATCCTGGACAGTCTCGTCGACAACGCCGTCAAGTTCACGGCCACCGGGACGATCAGCATCGCGGCCCGCTCCGCCGTTTCCTCAGGGGATGCCTCCAGGGCCGATCTGAGCTTCGATGTGCAGGATTCGGGTGTCGGCATTCCGGAGGACCAACTCGAGGAAATCTTCGAACCCTTCACGCAGCGTGCGGGGCAAAGCATCAACGATTACGGGGGCACCGGAATGGGTCTGGCACTGACCGTGCGGCTCGTCGAGGCGATGGGCGGCACGATCCGGGTGACCAGCCAGGTGGATGTTGGCAGCACCTTCCACGTCCTGTTGCCGGACGTGCCGATCGACTCTTCCAAAACCGTCGGCGACGCGATGGCCGAGCAGGCCGATGGCGATGAAGCTGCACTCGAGGTCGATGCGTCATCGCTGTCTGGGTACCCTCGAATCTGGATGACGGCGTTCGATCCAGGCTATCTGAGCTGGCCGTCATCCTCGATGAAAGAGCCGCGGGTTGTGATCAACTGTCCGAGACACAAACGATCAACGAAGTGGAAGCATTCGCTGAGGAAATGAAACAGCTTGCCATTCGCTTCGAATATCCGCCCCTCGTTGAGTGGTCGGAAACCCTCGCTGAGCAGGTCGTCACGTTCGACATGGACGGAATGTCGACCTCTCTTCAAAACTTTCCGCTCGTCATCACGACCCTGAAGGCTTTGAACGTGGCATAGCCGAGCCGTCGTTAGCCGGCTGCAATATCGGTTGAGAACGTAGGTTTCAGCATAACACCGCTGGGTGTAGCCACCTGATGCTCGAAGAAAAGACCATATCCTGGAAGCGCTATGCTTCCGAGACAGCACTACTCGCACTCGCTTATTTTGTGTTTGCGCGTCTTGGACAGACGATGGCCATCCCACCCGGCAACGTCACGGCCGTATGGCCTCCCTCTGGTCTCGCGCTAGCCGCCTTCCTCCTGTGTGGGAACCGAGCCTGGCTGGGCACATTCATCGGCGCTTACCTAGCGAACAACAGTTTTTTCGACTATACGACTACAGATCTTGCAATCCGCTCGATTTCCGTCGGCACAGTGATCTCCATCGGATCATTCCTCCAACCACTTGTGGGTCGATTCCTTCTTGTCCGATATGACGGGGAACATCCACTCAGAACCGTAGGAACATTCCTGAGGTTCTGCACGATCGTCCCAATGATGTGTCTTGTGAGCGCATCCTTCGGCAGTACAGGTCTGTGTGTCGGTGGGTTCGCCGCGGTGGAAGCCTGGAGCGAGCTCTGGTTTACGTGGTGGTTGGGCGATTCGGTCGGGGTTTTCGTGGTCGTCCCATTCGTGATGGCCTGGCACGTCGATCGGCGCAACTTCCTCGGAACCGTTCGGAAAGTCGAGGCTGTGGGCCTTCTCGTCGCGATCGTCCTAAGCAGCCTTATCGCATTTACGTCCATCTTTTCTTCGGAGACGAAGGGCTACCCTCTCGAGTTTCTGCCGCTCCCTTTTCTCCTTTGGCCAGCGCTGAGGCTGGGAACCAGGGGCGCGGCGACATCGATTCTGTTGGTGGAAACGATCGCCATCCTTGGGACGGCCTCACGACAGAGTCCGTTCATCGTAGAATCGGCTAACCACTCCCTCATACTTCTTCAGCTGTTCATTGTCGTGATTACGATGACCGTCATCGTTCTGTCCATCTTCGTGGAACAGAATCGAAGGGCGGAACGCGCACTGCAGGCCGCTCACGATGAACTCGAGCAGCGCGTCAACGATCGAACACTCGAGCTGTCCGAGGCTACCAAACAAGCGGAGCGGGCAGCACACGAAGCCACAGCGGCCAATCGTGCCAAGAGTGTGTTCCTCGCCAACATCAGCCACGAAATCCGCACGCCCCTGAACGCGATCCAGGGGTTCGCCGAAATTCTCGCCCGGAGAATCGCCGATCCTCAGCAGAACGATTACGTACAGTCTATCGACTCCAGCTCGAAGACACTCCTCGAATTGATCGACAACATCCTCGATCTTACCCGGACGGACTCCGGCGAGCTGGAACTTGCAAAACAGCCCATCAGCACCGTGAAGCTTTTCAGCGACCTCGTAGACCAGTATGGACCGCTGGCCAACCACAAGGCCATCACATTCAACGTCGAGGTTGACCCCGGCCTACCGCAGGTCATCAGGGGCGACGACCGGCGACTCTACCAGATCCTCTCGAATCTCGTCGACAACGCAATCAAATTTACCGGGTCCGGTCGGGTTTCGGTCAAAGCACGCGGGATTGTCTCAGAGCGTGCAAGGGGCCACATCGATCTGGTCGTCGAGGTCGAAGACACGGGAATCGGCATCCCCGAGGAGGAGCGCGATCGCATCTTCGGCGCGTTCAATCAGAAAAGCGATCAAAGCATCAACGAATACGGCGGTACCGGGCTCGGGCTCGCGCTGACCCAAAGACTGGTAGAAATGATGGGCGGACGAGTAGACGTAACAAGCGAAGTAGGTGTCGGAAGCAGTTTCAAAGTGACGGTCCAATCCGTCGAAGTGATCGATCCCTCGACGGTTGCTGAGCTGGAAGCCGGAGACGACGCCTCGACTGCCGAGCTCACTGAAGCGTGGGCATCCGAGGACCTGACGGATGAAGCCCGTCGGCGGCTGCCCGATCTCCTGAGCTTCCTGGAGGCCCAGACCACCACGTGTGAAGAGCTCACATCAACATTGACCATCAACGAAGTAGAGCACTTCGCATCGGCCATGACCGAGAAAGGTGCGGAGCACCACTACCCTCCGCTCACGGTTTGGGCGACACGCCTCTCGCGTCAGGCGGAAACGTTCGACATGGTAGGACTGGCAGAGTCCTGAAACGCTTTCCACAGCTCGTCGTCGCAACAGCCGAACTCACGAAGAATGGGGCCGATCGTGCGTAGGTGGCTAACCACAGGATGGCTTTGGTTGGAGACCCTCCAGAATTTCGTGCGCGTGGATTACGACCTCAGCAAGACGCGTTCAGCTCGACCAGTTGGTTCGCCGCACCAGGATCTCGAAACAACATTCGGAGACCCCGCGATGCTCGCTAAGGAGGCGATCGAACGCGTCGCGGAACACGCCGACGTATCGGCTCGTGTCGTTCCGATCAGCCTTATCGGAATCGGACGATGCGGTCCAATTCAGCATCCGCACCGGGCCGTCGGCCATCTCGTACGACCCGATGGACGCACTGGTCGAAGAACTCGAGAGCAGCGACAACGGCTAGATGGCGGCCAGAGGGTTTCGCATATCTCGTCTCTCGGGCCCACGAAGGCGATGTAGAAGCCGCGTCCCAGGAGGATGGCACGACGTCTCACGCTTCGTCATTAAAAGAGAGGAATGCTGGTGGCAGACCAACAAAGCCCACGGGTACTGATTGTAGACGACACGCCACAAAACATTCAGGTGTTGGGCACGATCCTGCGACAGGCGGACTATCAGATCAACGTCGCTCAGAACGGCTTGCAGGCACTCGAGATCGTCGAGAAGGTCCAGCCCGACATCATCCTGCTCGACGTGATGATGCCCGAACTCGACGGGTTCGAGACGTGTAAGCGTCTGAAGGCGAACCCCGATACTGCCGACATCCCGATCATCTTTCTGACAGCGAAGGTCGAGATCGAAGACGTCATACAGGGACTGGAATTGGGCGCGGTGGATTATGTTACGAAGCCCTTCAATCCCACCGAGCTCATGAAGCGCGTCGCCTCGCACCTGGAACTGAAGCTGAATAGAGAGAAGCTCGCCGACCTGGCCGACAAGCTTTCCAGATATCTGTCCCCCTACCTCTACAAGTCCATCTTCGAGGGGCAGACCGACGTCTCGATACAGTCCTATGCGAAACCGCTGACCATATTCTTCTCCGACATCGTCGGTTTCACGCCAATTACAGAATCGATGGATGCACAGGAGTTGACAAGCTGGCTCAACGCCTATCTCAATGAAATGGCGAAGATTGCGATCGCCCACGGTGGTACGCTCGACAAGTTCGAAGGCGACGCAGTCATGATCTTTTTTGGCGACCCCGAGTCCAAAGGCGTCGAAGAGGACGCTCGCGCGTGTGTAAGAATGGCTGTGGAAATGCAGGAAAAGGCGAAGGAGATCGGGGTACCGATCCGAATCGGCATCTGCTCCGGCGAGGTGACCGTCGGTAACTTCGGCAGCGAAGAACACATGGACTACACCATCATCGGAAGATCTGTGAATGCCGCTGCCCGTCTAGAAACAAGCTCTGAACCGGGTCGAATCCTGATCGCCGACACGACGCACGATCTTGTAAAAGACGAGATTCCGTGTGAATTACGCGGGGAGATCACCGTCAAAGGAATCGACCGTCCGCTCACGACCTACTGGGTATCTTGAGGTAACTTCGTTTACGCTGAATCGGCAGATTTCTTAGATTAACAAGACTATCTATCGGACCCTCCTGCGGAAGAGGAATCCTATGCCGGACGAAACAAAGGGTGATCGCGTTCTGATCGTCGACGATACGCCCCGAAACATCCAGGTTCTCGGAACCATCCTCAAAGACCAGGGCTACCAGATCAACGTCGCGCAGAACGGATTGCAGGCGCTCGACGTTGTGACCAAGGTGACCCCCGACATTATCCTTCTCGATGTGATGATGCCCGAGCTCGATGGCTTCGAGACGTGCAAACGCCTGAAAGAAAACCCTGATACGGCGGAAATCCCCGTCGTCTTCCTCACGGCCAAGGTTGAAACAGAGGACGTCGTCCACGGGTTCGAACTCGGCGCGGTCGATTACGTGACAAAGCCTTTCAACCCCACCGAGCTGCTCGTCCGCGTAGACACTCACCTCACACTCTACAAGCTTAAACGCAACCTCGAACAGCTGGTCGAAGAACGCACCGAAGAGCTTCAGTTTGCCCACGCACAGCTTCAGCAGTATGTCAAGGAACTGGAAGTGCGCGATCGGCTGACTCAATTGCAGATGAAGAGTCCCACTTTCGACGAAGCCTACGAGGCCATCCTGATAGCCATCAACGATGCCGTCGCCCCGACCGCGACAACGATCTTCACGACGGACGACGCAGGGTCCACGCTGGTATCCGCTGCCGACCTGGGTGACGGGTCGGCGCACATTGGCGAGGCGCACACCCCTTCCCCTCCCGCTGAAGGAGATCCTGCTGCCGAGGCCTTCGCCCAGCAGAGCCCGGTGTCCAAGGACGACCACGCTGCCGTCCCTATTCTCTGCGACGAGGTAACCCTGGGGGCCGTTACCGTCACAGGCCTGTCGGCAACAGCCTCGAGCCGCAGCATCGATAAGACCGCGCTACTCGATGCGCTATGGCGTATCGTCTCGGATGGAGCTGTCGTCTTGCACAATGCCCAGCTCGCGGCAGATCTCGAATCCGGCGATCTGAACGTCGATGACCTCCTCAACGTGGACATCTGAGTTGACAGACTCATTTGACATACCGGGCGTCAACCTCCTGGTCGACCCAGGCCTGCAACCGGGCAAATTCACAGAAGAGGGCAAGCTCGAGTTCAGCGACTTCGACTTCCAGCCCACGGTCCGATCCGGGCAGGAGCTCGCGTCGGTAGACAGCTCACATCCCGAATCCAAAGTATTGACCTCCGGCTCGAACGTTCGCGTCGAAATTCGCGAAGGTGGGCTCGGCTTCTTCGCGGAAGCGGACGGCGTGTTCCGGCTGATCAACAACCAGCTCGCCGTGTTCGAAATCCTCGAGATCGACGGTGACGTCGGGTTCGAGACTGGAAACCTTCGGTTCGACGGGTCCATCTACATCAAGGGGCGCGTAAATCAGGCATTCGCCGTCAAATCCGGCGGAGACGTCATCGTCGCCGGGAACGTCGAGGCTGGGGCCAAGATCACTGCCTCGGGCGGTGTCTACGTCGGCGGCGACGTGAAGGGATTGAGGACGAAAATCGTCGCCATGGGTCCGATCCGAACGGGATTCGTCAACGAAGCCTATGCGTTCAGTGGCAACGACATCGAGATTGGAAATCTGTGCGATCGTGGGACACTCCGGGCCGGCGGGGCGATTCGTGTCAACAAGATCGAAGACCCTAGAAGTGGAGGCATTGCGGGCGGCCAGGCTTGGTCGCTGTCGGGCATGGATGTCCACCAGGCCGGTACGCCCACAGGGACCCTCACCCAGCTCAATGCAGGTCTCGACCTCGAACACGGAAAGAAGCTAGGAGCCTGTCGGGTTACACCCGGAAGCTCGTTGAGATTAAGTCCAGCTGAGTCTGTCAGCGACCGGTTACCTTCGTTTTTTCCTTGAGCCGAGTTCCTCTTCGGGATCAGGTAGCCAATGAGAGTCGATAGAGTTTCAGAAGGTTGTGTGTGAGACAGATCAGGTTCCATTCTCTGATGACTTTGTGGATTCGGCGGAATGAGAATCGGGTGAAGTTCCGAACGGATTTGATCTGTCCAAACACGGGTTCGATGATCTGTTTTCTTTTTCAGTAGGTGCAGCGACCTTTCTGTGTGAGAAGCTTTCTCGCCATTTTGTCTTTCGTCGTTGCGCCCTTGGGGATCCGTCCCCTGGGGCAGGTCGCGATGGGCGTTCCATGTTTCTGTTTTGTCGTCGCCACATAGAGGTCGACGCCATCTGATTGAACCTGATCGACCTGACTTTGGTTGAAGTATCCGGTGTCGGCAGTGAGGTGCTTGGGTGTCGTGCCGCCCATATTCGCTCTGATCTGGTTGACCATAGGTGTCATCTGGTTCTTGTCATCAGCTTCTTGGGTGACGTCGGCAGCAACGACAATCTGGGCCTTGTCATCCACAGCAGCTTGGCAGTTGTAGGCTTGAAGGAATTGGCCCCCTGAGACCATGATCCGTGAGTCGGGATCGGTGAAGTTCAGTTGTTCCTTTCAGTCGGGCTCTTTCGATGGAGGCTTGGGCTTACGTCCACGACCGCCGCGGCGCTCCCGGGCCTTTACCTTCTCTTCATACGCTGCCTGCTTCTCAGGAAACTCAGCCTCCGCTTCGGCTTCGATCTCGGCTATTGCGTCGCGGATTACTTTGAGTCGAGTCTCCCGGTGCTGCAACTCCTCGGGCAACTCGTCGCCGCGGTTGTCCTTTCCGTAGAGTTCGTCTTCGGCCGCGTCAGTGGCTTCGGCCTCGGTCAAGAGTCTGCGCACTTCGGCCTCGATCTCGGCTTCTTTCTTCTTCATCCGGCCGTAGCTCATCGCTTTGTGTTTTGAGGCATTTGCTTTGACTTTCGTGCCATCCAACGCCACGTGTCCCAGCTTCACCAGACCTGCCTTCACGCAGAGACACAGCACTTGCCTGAACAGACCTGAGAGGGCATCCAGATGCCGTTGACGAAAGGTCGATATCGTGTCGTGATCAGGATGCTGATCCAGGCTGAGCACACGGAAAGCAACCGAGTCATAGGTCGCACGCTCGATCTTGCGGGAACTCCTGATGCCTTCACAGTAACCATACAGCAGTAGGCTCACCATCATCCGGGGATCATACGGTGGCTGGCCACCTTGAGACCCATCGTAGGTCTCGTAGATCGCGGACAAATCAAGTTGTCCGACGATATCCAGAATGAAGTAGGTCGGATGACCCTTGGGAAGCCAACTCCGGAGATCCGGAGGCAGCAACATCAACTGAGCCGGATTGTAGACACGAAACCGAGTAGAAGTGCTCAACGGAAACCTCCAATTCAGAGTCGGAACCTTGATCGCACTTCTACAATACGAAATCTTCCTCCGGCTGGGTACTCCGACAGGCTCCTAGACGACCTAAACGATAAAATCGAGGCCGGCAACAAGCAGATCAAACGTCTGCTCGACCGAATGGGCATGACGACGATCGACGTCCCACAGATCCAGAGACGGCTTGCAGCGGCGCAGGGTCCAAAGCGAAAGATCCTGGCTGTGGCAGCTCGTCAGCTTGGCGAGATCGTCAAGGCCCATCAGGAACTGCTCGGGGAACGCGGCAAGGTCCATTCAGCCCTGGAAAAGCGGCTGACCGACGCACGCGTGAAGATCCGCGAGCACGTCTACACCGGTGTGGACGTACGAATCGGCGACCAGAATATGAAAGTCAGGGATGAGCTCGACGGCGTCGAATTCTTCGTCCGGAATGACATCCTCGTCCACGAGCCCATAGGCAGCTGACGGAAATCCCCACCCCGAGTCCCACATGCCCGACACACTCGCCGTATCCCTCATCACACCTACTTACAACGAACGAGAAAACGTTCCGATCCTGGCCGAGGAGATCTTCGCCACGCTCGAAGATCATCCGGAGATCGACCTGGAGCTCATCGTCGTCGACGACAATTCTCCCGACGGCACGGGCGAAATCGCGGAATCGTTGAAGGGGAAGTATCCGGTGCAAGTCATCCACCGGTCCGGTAAGCTCGGTCTCGGAAGTGCCGTGATGGAGGGATTCGGGAAAAGCGACCGGGATTTACTTGGCGTCATCGACGCCGACCTCAGCCACGACCCGGTCCTTGTTCCGCAACTGATTAAGGGGCTTGCAACGCACGACATTATGATCGGTACGCGTTACGATCCCGAGAGTCGCGTCGAGAGGTGGCCGTGGTATCGAAAAGCGATCTCCATGGCCGGTGTCTCGATGGCTCGAGCACTTACGGGTGTAAAGGACCCTCTGGCCGGCTACTTCTTCCTCCACCGTCGCGTCATCGATGGCTTCGAACTCAATTCTCCTGGCTACAAAATCCTCTTCGAGATTCTGATCAACGGCGAATACGACAGTTTCGCCGAGATTCCCTTCGTCTTCCGCAACCGCCAGTTCAGCAGCAGTAAACTGAACCTCCTCGAATACTACCTCTTCGCCAAACAGCTCTACATCTTCAGCATCAAGAAACTGAGTGAATAGGCAGAAGTGAGAAGGAAAGCCCTATTCCTTCTGCCCTGTCGCACCGACGATTACGGCGAAGCCTTGTTACTGCCGACTGCCCACAGCTTACTGCCGACTTGGCTTCCGTCAGCCGTCGCCGCTGTTCCTCTGTCTTCGGTCCTGTAACTTCAGTCCGGAGACTGCTCCCACCAAAACGGGCGAAGCCAGCTGCTCCGTCCACTGTCTCCCGTCATACCGGCTACTCCCACGGCATCGGGTATCGCCTTTCCCATCCAACACGCCCAAAGCTCGAGCTACTCGAATTCGTGCGATGTCGTCCGGCAAACGATGAATCGGCCACCGACCGCATGATCTCCGAAGTCAGAATACCATCCAGACGGCGATAAATGTCTGAACAGACGGGGTCACTGGCCCGATTGTTCTGTTCCGTCGGGTCGTCTTCCAGATTGAACAAGTGTGTGCCCCTCCCATACTTACAGAGCTTCCACGTGCCGTCGAACAACATCCAACCGTTCTTCAACGCCCCGAAGATGTGTTCGCGACACGTCTCGTCGCGCAGCCCCAGTCCGGTCAGGGGCCGTGCATCCATGTAGGATGGGATGCGCTGACCCGCCAGGTTCAGAACCGTAGCCGTCACGTCGGTCAATGTCACGAGGTCGTCTAATACGTCGGAAGCTAAACCCGGATGACGAACGAGCATCGGCACGTGGCAGGCCGCTTCGTAGTAGGAGCCTTTGCCCCCCAGATCGTGATCGCCGAGGTAGTCTCCGTGGTCGGAGGAAAAGACGATCACCGTATTGTCGAGGATTCCTCTCTCTTGCAAAGCCTCGACGATACGGCCGACTTCGAGATCGATCTGTTTGACCAGACCGGCATAGCGGGCACGCTGCATCAGATAGGTTTCGTGGGATGGCGGTTCATCGTTCCGAATCGAGTACCACGACGTCCCGGTTCCGGGCCGATGGCTTCCTCCTCCCGCGCGCATGACCGACGTGTCTTCCAGGTTTCCCGGAATGGGTTCTAGCATGTCCTCGAGCTTGTAGGTCGCATACTCTACCGCCGGATCGTAGGGCGAATGAGGACCTGGAAAGCCGACCATGATCGCAAAAGGAGCTTCGTCGTCGTAGGTGGAGATCCATCGTGCCGTCTCCTCGCCCACGAAGTGATCCACGTTGCACTCCCAGGGCTGCGGGCTGGTGCACGCCATGTGATACTGGTGATACTCGGGGACGTCGATAAAGTCTCTTTTCGTGTAGCCTGCTTCGCGCAAGTAGAAATGATAGTCGTCCTCGATGAACCCCCAGAGCTTGTCTTCCGCGATGATCCGCTCCTGGAAGCCGAATCGCTTCTCCCACGGATAGAAGTGCATCTTCCCCGTCGCGAGCGTGCGATATCCCGCATCATTCAGCAACTCCGGCCACGTGTGGATCCCACAAGTTTGATGATCCGGCCGCACGTATGTGGAGTTGTCCAGTACACCAACCCTGATCGCATTCATCCCCGTCAGCAGCGAGGCTCGAGCCGGTACGCAGACAGGGTGTTCGGAATAGGCATTCCGATAACGGATTCCCTGCGCCCCCAACGCATCGATGTTCGGCGTCTCTATGAACGATGCGCCGTAGCAGCTCAAAAAGTCGTGCCGCAGCTGATCCGGCATCATGAAGATGATGTTTGGCCTATCCGTCATGCATCAGCCCTCGTGCCGTTTTGTCGTTCGCGAAAACCCATCGGTGGGACTCCTCCCGTTATCCTGAAATCCGTATGCCATCTATTCGCGGCCGGGAGGCCGCTCCCACCACAGAACCTTCGCCTGTTCGCCCACTCGCCGTGCTCACTGATCCACCACCGATCCATCGACATGCAACCTTGTGTTCCTCGCCCGCCCCTTGTAAGGGTGCTTCTCCATCGCATCAGGTGCGAGTTCCACGCCGATACCCGGCCGATCCGGAATCTTGATAAATCCGTTTTCGATCTCCAGGACTTCTTTCACGATCTCGCTCTTCGGTGGTTCCCCCTCACCCGTCGGATACTCCTGAAGAGCGAAGTTCGGAATCGAGGCGGCGATCTGGATACACGCGGCCGTGCTGACGGGGCTCAACGGATTGTGTGGAACGACGCCGACGTGGTGGGCTTCTGCAAGCGCCGCGATCTTCTTGCTGTGCGTGATGCCGCCAGCCATGCAGACGTCCGGCCGTACGTATTGCACCGCATTGCGTGCCAACAGCATCTCGAACTCGTAGATCGTGTGTAGCCGTTCTCCCGTCGCGATCGGAATGTTGATCTTCTGGGCGACCTCCCCCATCGCATCGAAATTGTCCGGCCGAATCGGATCTTCATAGAAGTAGGGACGATAGGGCTCGATCGCTCGCCCGAGGGCAATCGCTTCGGCCGGCTCCATACGTCTGTGGATTTCGATGCAGAGATCCACATCATCCCCCACGGCGTCACGGTACGCAGCCACCGTATCGACCGCGTCCTTAATTTTGTGCGAGTGCGTCATGAAATAAGGCACCTCGCGGGGCTCATCCAGGAAAGGCGTCAGATGGCCAACAGCCGTGAAGCCCTGCGCTTTCGCATCGATGCAACCCTGAATCAGCTTCTCCTTGGTGTCCCCCTTCACGTGGTAGTAGACACGCGCGATGTCCCGGCACTTGCCCCCAAGCAACTGGTAGACGGGTACGCCGAAATGCTTTCCGGCAATATCCCACAGCGCGATGTCGATCGCGCTCAAGGCGCCCATGATCGCGGCCCCCCGAAAGTGGGTGCACCGATACAGATATTGCCAGTGGTGCTCGATCAGAAGAGGATCTTTGCCAACAAGATAGTCACGGTAATTTTCCATCACCGCAGCGGAGGCATCCAGGTAGCCCCATGCGCCAGACTCGCCCAGACCCACCAGACCCGCATCGGTGTGAACCTCACAGAACAGGTAACGATCGATCGGCAGAATCTTCAGATCGGTGACTTTCACGGATGACTCCTAACGAGGAGGTTTGGTACACATAAACCGATGCGTTATACTCACTGAAGCAGTTCGTCCCAAATGCGGAGGTCCAGGATGGAAAAGCGACCCTACGGAAACAAGCCTGATCAGTTAAGCATCATTGCTCTCGGCGGCATCGTCGTCAAAGACACCGAAGCGCCCGACGCGAGTCGTCTTGTTTCACACGCGATCGACAATGGCATCAACTACTTCGACGTGGCCCCCGGCTATGGTACCGCCGAAGAATGCCTGGGCCCGGCGCTCGAGCCCTATCGAAACGACGTCTTCCTGGCCTGCAAAACAGGACGCCGCGACCGCGAAGGGGCGCGTGAAGAGCTCGATCGCTCCCTCAAGCGTTTATGTACCGACCACTTCGATCTCTATCAGCTCCACGCGATGAAGACGTGGGAAGATTTCGATCAAGCCACGGGACCCAACGGCGCGTTGGAAACTTTCTACGAAGCACGCGAGAAGGGACAGATCCGATACATCGGATTCTCGGCACACTCGGAACCGGTCGCGCTGGCCCTGCTCGACCAGCTGGATTTCGACTCCGTCCTGTTTCCTCTCAATTGGGTGAACTATCTGGAGGCCGACTTCGGCCCCCGAGTTGTTGATAAGGCCGCGTCGAAAGGAGCCGGCCGACTCGCCCTCAAAGCCCTGGCAAAAAGCCGCATTCCAAAGGGCGTAGACCGCCCATTCGAGCGATGCTGGTACGAACCCTGTTCGGACCCCGAACTCGCAAGCCTCGCGCTCAGGTTCACCCTCAGCCAGCCTATCACAGCAGCAATCCCTCCCGGTGACCCCGGTCTCTGGGAAATGGCCGTTGCGATCGGCCAGGACTTCAAACCCATCACCGAAGACGAAATAGGAATCCTTCGTGTAAAAGCGACCGAGAATACACCGTTGGCGAGTGAGGACTGGCTCGTCGAAGTACGATGAACCCTACCACGGAGAGCACGGAGGACACGGAGGGTATTTCCTAGTCATCCGTTCTTTTTGCCAGAAACAGCGATCCCTAGAGGATCGGGTCTGGCCCCGATTCTCGATGTTCGATCTTCGATTCTCTCGATCTCCTATTCCCGGTTCCGGGTCCCCGTTTCTCGTGTGTTTCGTGTATTTCGTGGTTCCCGTTTTCGCCTTACTAGGAGCCTGTCGGAGTACCCAGCCGGAGGAAGATTTCGTATTGTAGAAGTGCGATCAAGGTTCCGACTCTGAATTGGAGGTTTCCGTTGAGCACTTCTACTCGGTTTCGTGTCTACAATCCGGCTCAGTTGATGTTGCTGCCTCCGGATCTCCGGAGTTGGCTTCCCAAGGGTCATCCGACCTACTTCATTCTGGATATCGTCGGACAACTTGATTTGTCCGCGATCTACGAGACCTACGATGGGTCTCAAGGTGGCCAGCCACCGTATGATCCCCGGATGATGGTGAGCCTACTGCTGTATGGTTACTGTGAAGGCATCAGGAGTTCCCGCAAGATCGAGCGTGCGACCTATGACTCGGTTGCTTTCCGTGTGCTCAGCCTGGATCAGCATCCTGATCACGACACGATATCGAGCTCAGGTCAATAGGTGTGTAAAAGAAATCAGGCGGCCATCTTCCCGGCTTCGACCTGCGGTTCGGTTGAGTGTTTCTGATCGTAGACTTGTTGTAGCAAGTGTGGCGCGGTGAGTTTCCTGAATCGGCTCTCTGCGACCTTGAGCGTACGCCAGATGAGAGTCGTGGCGTTCCTGACTTTCTTGAATCGCCTGGCGGCGTTTGTGCGAAGCCGAACGGAAGCAAAGGGGCTCTCGACGACGTTCGTGGTTCTCAGGTGTTTCCAGTGTTCCTTCGGGAAGTCGTAGAACGTGACCATCCGATCCCAGTCTCTTTCGAGCGTCTCCACGGCGGCAGGGAACTGTGAGCGATACCGTGCGGCAAAGCGTTTCCGGAGCTTCTCGGCCTCCTTTTTCGTGCCGGCATAGGGGATCTGGACGAGCAGTGCGCGGGCTTCAGCCTGTGCACGCTTGGCGACCTTGTCGAGCACGTTGAGGATCTTGTGGTTCCAGCACCGTTGTTGCCGGCTCTCTGGCCAGACCTGATCAACGGCCGCCCAGATGCCCATATTCCCGTCCGCGGCGATCAGGACAGGATGTTCGAGCCCGCGATCCCGGAGATCCCGGAGCACCGTGAGCCAGGATTCTGTAGACTCTCGATAACCGGGTTCTATCGCCAGGATCTCCTTGCTGCCGTCGCTCATCGCGCCGATCACGACCAGCAGACACGCCTTCTCGCGCTCGAGCCCGGCTTTGACGTAGATGCCATCAGCCCAGGCGTAGACCAGTTCGCGATTATCCAGACGCCTTTCTTTCCAGTCCTGGAAGTCGACCTCCCACTTCCCTCGAAGACGAGCGATCGAGGTCGGCGAAAGCGGCGCGCCATCACCGAGCAGCGCACGCAAAGACAACTCGAAGTCGCCCTGGGAGAGACCGTGGAGATAAAGGTCGGGAAGCAGATCTCCAATGGCCCTGGTTCTCCGGGCGAACAGGGGGAGGATGCGGCTTTCAAACCGCTCTTCCAGACCACGAACCCGGGGACGCCGGACCTTGATCGTTCCGCAGCTCGTCGAGAGACGCCGGGGCTTGCCGTAGCCGTTCCTGTAGCCCGTGGAGCTATCGACCTCGGCTCGGCGCTCATACCACGACCGGCCCAAGAACGCGGTCGCCTCCTCCTCCAGAATGGACTGGAACCGGCTCTGGATCTCTTCACGGATCCAATCGTCAACCGTCTCCCACGTCGGCATGGACTTCAATGGGGTTCTATGCGTATGTTCCTTCACGGCGATCCTCCTTCCCAACCGGGCCTCTCACCCGGTTTTGTGTGAATCAACTATCTCACGGGAAGGGTAGGGTCGCCCTTTCTCTTTTTCCACACCTTTTGATTATAGCTCCACGATATCGACCTTTCGTCAACGGCATCTGGATGCCCTCTCAGGTCTGTTCAGGCAAGTGCTGTGTCTCTGCGTGAAGGCAGGTGTCTGGTGAAGCTGGGACACGTGGCGTTGGATGGCACGAAAGTCAAAGCAAATGCCTCAAAACACAAAGCGATGAGCTACGGCCGGATGAAGAAGAAAGAAGCCGAGATCGAGGCCGAAGTGCGCAGACTCTTGACCGAGGCCGAAGCCACTGACGCGGCCGAAGACGAACTCTACGGAAAGGACAACCGCGGCGACGAGTTGCCCGAGGAGTTGCAGCACCGGGAGACTCGACTCAAAGTAATCCGCGACGCAATAGCCGAGATCGAAGCCGAAGCGGAGGCTGAGTTTCCTGAGAAGCAGGCAGCGTATGAAGAGAAGGTAAAGGCCCGGGAGCGCCGCGGCGGTCGTGGACGTAAGCCCAAGCCTCCATCGAAAGAGCCCGACTGAAAGGAACAACTGAACTTCACCGATCCCGACTCACGGATCATGGTCTCAGGGGGCCAATTCCTTCAAGCCTACAACTGCCAAGCTGCTGTGGATGACAAGGCCCAGATTGTCGTTGCTGCCGACGTCACCCAAGAAGCTGATGACAAGAACCAGATGACACCTATGGTCAACCAGATCAGAGCGAATATGGGCGGCACGACACCCAAGCACCTCACTGCCGACACCGGATACTTCAACCAAAGTCAGGTCGACCAGGTTCAATCAGATGGCGTCGACCTCTATGTGGCGACGACAAAACAGAAACATGGAACGCCCATCGCGACCTGCCCCAGGGGACGGATCCCCAAGGGCGCAACGACGAAAGACAAAATGGCGAGAAAGCTTCTCACACAGAAAGGTCGCTGCACCTACTGGAAAAGAAAACAGATCATCGAACCCGTGTTTGGACAGATCAAATCCGTTCGGAACTTCACCCGATTCTCATTCCGCCGAATCCACAAAGTCATCAGAGAATGGAACCTGATCTGTCTCACACACAACCTTCTGAAACTCTATCGACTCTCATTGGCTACCTGATCCCGAAGAGGAACTCGGCTCAAGGAAAAAACGAAGGTAACCGGTCGCTGACAGACTCAGCTGGACTTAATCTCAACGAGCTTCCGGGTGTAACCCGACAGGCTCCTAGCCTGAATTATGCATAAAAAAAAAGGGCTATATCCGGATCTCTCAACGAGCTGAAGTGGGTGAAGGTGCCGTGGTTCCTGGCATGGGGGCGCGGTTAGCGTGTGCGGAACCTCTTCGGAATCTGCTCAGGGATGTTTATGTCTCCGACGGTAAGGAAGATCATATCGTTGAATGCGTCGAGTGTGCGGAATCCGCTGGCTCGGTTCTTGACGATTTGGACGATTCGGTTGAGGCCTTCGGCGATGGCGTTGGTAAGACGCGTGTTCACGAATGCGAGGACGCCGAAGAAGTGCTGTCGCAGGGTCCTGACGAACTTTCGCAGGGGTTCAAGTCGACTTCTGAGTGCGGACGTCGTCCAGCATTTCAGGAAGCGTTCGGCAGCCCAGGGCGCTTTGTATTCCCAGAACTGCTCGAACTCGTCCTTGAGTCTCCAGGCTCTATAGATTCGGTAGTTCGCCTTCTCCAGTGCTTTGAGTGTCCGAGTATCCCCTCTGGAGCGTGTCGCTGAGTGCCGGTAGAGGAGCCATCGGAGGCCCTTCATGGCTTTGCGCTCATCCGGGGCAGCTTTACGCCACTGGTCCTTACGGACCTCGTCAACGGCGGCATTGAGAGCCTTGACGATGTGAAAGCGATCGAGGACCAGCTTGGCATTCGGACAGTGTTCCTGGATGGCTCCGATGTAAGCTTCGCTCATGTCGCAGCAGGCCCACTCGATCTTGGATCTCTGGTAGGGACTGAGAGCCTCTGTGAAGAACCGATCGATCGTTTTACGCGCCCTGCCGCGGCCAACCCACACCACGCAGGAGCGGTCCAGATCGTAAACGAGCGTGGCGTACCTGTGACGCTTGGCGTAGGAGATCTCGTCGATCCCGATGGTTTTGAGCCCTCGGATACGATGACCTTCACGAAGCCGCGTGATGGATCGGTGAAGGAGATCCGACAGCGTCGAGGCAGAGATGCGCAGTAACTCGGACGCCGCCTTCTGCGTCATGGTCTGGCAGTAGCGCAGCATGGCATACTCGAAGCGATACGTCACCCGAGAGAACCGCTCCGCCCACGGAATCTCCTCGACCACACGACCGTGGGTAGGACACCGAATCTCCCGAGGATGGTAGAGAAGCCAGACCCTCCACCCGCACACCGGAATGTCACGCCACCGACGCGGATGGGGCATTGTGCGGACGATTTTACCTCGACGGCCGCACTCCGGACAACAACAACCATTCTTATGTGGCTTTACGGCGATGACGAAGCAGCTTCTCCCCTCAAACCACCAGCTGACAACACGGAACCCCTTGAATCTCAGCAGTTTCGATAGTAATCTGCTCCCGGTCATAGGTCGCACCCCCTTCGCTTTGATTGTCCTACACACACAACCAAGCGTAGGGAACGATCTATGACCTTGTCATTCTATAGTTTCACCGTTGAGAAACCCGGATAGAGCCATAAAAAAGGTAGTCTCCTTGTACAAGTGTTTGTTTTTACCTACATTAGGGCTGACACATCAAAACAACACTTGGAAGGAACTACCGTGATAGAACCTAGTCAGATCCGGTTACCATTCGCAAGCATTTCGGGCAAGGTAGTTGAGGCTGATTTTGCCGGTGGCGCCGTCAGGAGTGACGGTGGAGTTCTGTTGCTTCGCGCCCTTGAGTCTCAGATGGGATTGATCGCCAGAATGGTAGATGCTTTGCGAGATCGTCGTCACCCAAGCTATATCGATCACACGCTTTTGGATCTTGTGAAGCAGCGTGTTTTTCAGATCGCTTGCGGCTATGAAGATGCCGTCGATTGTGATGATTTGCGCCACGATCCGGGCGTCAAGGCTGCCTGCGATCGGCTTCCTCTTTCCGGTCCTGATCTCGGGAGCCAATCAACGATGACACGACTTGAGAATGATGTGCGACGCTCGGATTTGTATCGGCTCGCACGGGCTTTTGTAGACGGGTTCATCGCATCGTATGACCAGGCACCCCCAAGCATCATTCTCGATATCGACGACACGGATGACCCAACGCACGGTGCGCAACAATTTTCACTCTTCAACGCGTATTACAATGAACACTGCTATATGCCGCTACATATCTATGAAGGCCAAAGCGGCAAGCTCATTACGACGATCTTGAGACCCGGGCATCCGACGAACGGTAAACAGGTCGTTTCTATTCTCAAGCGCTTGGTGGAACACCTACGCGGATCTTGGCCAAACGTGGAGATCATCGTTCGCGCAGACTCAAAGTTCAGCTCACCAGAGATGCACGATTTCTGCGAAGACAACGGTATCTACTACGTTCTGGGCCAGGGCGCCAACTCCAAGCTCAAAGCGGCTGGACAAAACCTGATGGACCAAGCGCTACGTCTGAGCGAGCATAAGGAGACGATTCGCTTGTTCTCATCCTTCTCATATCAGGCTGGCACCTGGCGGCAGCCTCGCCGGATCATTCGCAAGGCTGAAGTCACAAACGGCGAAGCAAATCCAAGATACCGCGTGACCAATTTACAGAGTAATCGAGACGGCTTTATCTATGATCGTATCTACTGCGCAAGGGGACGCACGGAAGGCTTCATCAAGGACCACAAAACATTCCTTCACTCCGATCGAACATCGTGCCACAAGTTTGAAGCCAACCAGTTCCGACTCTTTCTACACAGTGCTGCATACGCCTTGCTTCACGCACTCCGATCACAGGGACTCAAGGGCACCGCGTGGACCAAACCTCAGGTCAACACGATACAGAACCGTTTCCTCAAAATCGGCGCGAGAGTCATTGAAAGCGCACGAAGAATCCGATTCCATTTTCCAACATCGTATCCACTCAAAAACGTCTTGGTGTCAATCATCACCAGGCTCGAAACGAACACGCAGTAACAACGCCGATCTATACCGGGGACAGCTATGTACACGTCGCAAAACAACACCTGTTCCGGACGAAAATCGTGACTCTTGCGACTCGTAGAGACCGCTTACGGGACCTTGGACATCCGAAGAAGCCGAGAACAAATCCTGTGCGTGATCACATCACTCCAAAACAACCTAAACTCAAATTCATGCATGATTCAGGCTAAAAAGCCCCGTCAAACCGCAACAGGGCCTTCTTTGTCGGAATTCTTAATCCGAAGGGACGAAATCGTCTTTTCCGACCTCTGCCCTCTCCCACGCCCCTGCAGATCTCAGTGATCTCAGTGCCTGTCCTGAGTAGGCTGCGAAGCAGCCATACCGAAGGGGCCGCCTTGTATTTCATTCAGAACAGATTCAGGAACCGATCCACCGCCTCCCCCAACGCAATGTCCTCTTCTGCAAGCCACGTGTTGTAATACCTCAGGAACGGCATAATCTAGTTCGTCCCCGTCGCCACCGCTCTCACGTGAAGTCGGCCCATCGGCCCGACGACCTTCAGATAATCCGTCTCGTAAAACCGTCTCAGCACGGCCTCCACATCATACTCCACCTCTTGATGTCGGACATCCCACCCGTCTGATCGCTGATCGAGGATCAGGTATTGCGCGGCAGGATTGTAATCCCGGGCAAACCGACGGATCCACAGTTGACGATCGCCCGGTCCTTCCACAGCCGAACTTGCGGGTTGTGTTGATGCCCTCGGATCAGATAGCGCTCATCGATCCCGGCGAATATCTCCTCCAACTCCTCCTCGGGCGTGTAGGCCTTCATACTCCCATACTCGCTCCGAGGGGTCGCGTGAAAGAACAGGATATCATCCGTGTCCGGGGGACGATACGTCAACGGAAGATCCCCGAGTATCCGTCGCTCCTCCGGTGAGAATTCCCCAGCCCCCCACTGAATCGGCCCGAACTGCTCCGATTCCCAACGCGGGTCCGCATCCTCCGTTCCGAACCTCGCCAGATAGCTCTCGCCGTTCCCACGCAGAACGGGACAACCGAGATCGCGCACGATCTTCCAGCAGGCAGCCGAATCCGGCGAGCCGATCACGACATCACCGACGATGACGATCAGATCGACATTCTGCTTTTCCACGTGATCGAGCACGGCTTCCAACGCCGGAAGATTTCCGTGGATGTCGGACAAGGCAGCAATCCGCATACGGTTTCCTTTGAGGGTGATCGGACTGGCACGAGCGGTTGAGGCAGTGAATTCCTAAATATAGGCCAGCGTCCCTGACCGATCAGCATCGCTGACATTTCTCTGTAGACGCACAACGGCACACCCCGTTTCTTAGCCGACGGATGGATGTCAAGCAACAGCGTCTACGCGATCCTGACAGGAAGGATACATCGTGGGGGAGTGGGTCACTCGAGGGTTCGATGCCTTTTCCAGAGGCGTTTTCGGCAACGCCGGACAGAATTTGTATGTATCGAGTGCCGGTGTGCTACAGAGGATCTTCCATTTCGATCTGAATTGCGACGGCTATGCCGACCTCGTGTTCTGCGACAGCCAGAACGATTGGGAGAAACCGCCGACTTCGGTCTATGAAGATCCGCTGGATTCTCGGCGCCTTGTCGAGCTCCCCGCTGAAGGAGGTTGGAGCGGTGTCGTCATCGATCTGACGGGCGACGGGTTCGACGACCTCGTGGTCGGCAACCATTACAACGGCATCCGGCGCGATCTGAGCTCGAGCGTGTATTTCGGATCGCCTGACGGCTGGTGCGAGCGCTACACGCAGCGACTACCCGCCCCGTTCACCACGTCTGTGGCGGCCGGCGACTTCAACGGCGACGGGAGGCTCGATCTCGCCTTCCTCTGTTGTCCAGATCCCAGAGCGACAAACGACACGGCCGTACGGGTCTTCGCGCAGACGGAATTGGGCTTTGAAGCCAAGCAGCGAGAGGACTTATCGCTTCCAACATCGTCCAGCAGCCCCGAACAGCTGCTGTCGGCCGACCTGGATCGTGACGGCTTTCACGATCTCGTCGTGCGCGGGGCCGACGCATCGGTGCGCGTCTATTGGGGTGGGGAGAACGGTCTGAGCCCTGAACGGTTCATCGACGTCAAAGAAGCCAGCGATGTGCCTACCGTGAGACCGGATTTCGCGCACGCACGCGAACACGGATACGCCGAGTTTGTCGCCGACGCCGCACCCTTACCAGCGACGGTCCAGGACGAGGCAGGAGATGTGTGTCTCTTTCTCCCGTCGCGAGACGCCGCCTACCTCGTGCCGGTCCAACCCGGTCGTGCATTCGGCGTTCCTCAGACGCTGCCCTGCGTGAACCCGATGGCGGCTGCGACAGGCGATCCGGATGGTAGCGGCCGCACATCGCTCGTCGTCGCGTGCAGGGATCCACACCGCGACGCCGAACGTTCCTGGGTGTTCCAACCCGATAACGAAGGGGGTTGGACGACTGACGGAGCAGTCTCTCTGCCCACGCACGGAGCTTGCGACGTCGTCGCGACCGACCTCGACGGCGATGGTCGCACGGAGATCGCCATTTGCCAGAGCCACACTGAGAACAGCTACACCACAGACTCAGTTGTGTTCAAAGAAGCTCGCAACCCGTTCCCATTCGAGACCCACGACGCACGTCGCGTGCTCGTAGGCCGGCCACGCGGAGCGGAGGGTCCTCCCGCACTCGCCTTCATCAACCACTTCGCAGGCCCCCTGCCGGGAAGCCGAGAGGTCGGCATCTACTGGGGTGGCGCGGACGGCTTCGACGCTGAGCGCAGGTCATCCGCGCCGTCCTGGGGCGCCGTCGAGTCGCTCGGAGTCGATGTCAACGACGACGGATGGCCCGACCTCGTGCTCGCCAACTGTTCGGAGAACTCGATCTGGATCGACCCTGGATCCTATGTCCTGCACGGAGGATTGGACGGGCTCGCAACAGAGCCGAGTCAGATCCTGCCCACGACACGCGCCCACGGCGTCGCCTGCGCCGACCTGGATCGGGATGGCTGGCTCGACCTGGTATTCTGCGGCTTTGCCAACTCCGAGTTGCTTCTACTCCGCGGCGGACCCGACGGCTTCGACATCGAGCACCCGGAACGGATACAGCTCGTCTTTGAAGGCGACACCTGGAGCGAGCCACGATGGATCTACCTCGCGGACCTGAACCGCGACGGCTGGCTCGATCTCGTGGTCCCGAACATCACGGGCGAACGCAGCGCGATCCTTTGGGGAAGTCCGGACGGATTCGACATCGAGCGTCGACAATTGCTCTCTGTCCGGCACGCCGCCTGCGCTCGGGCGGCAGACCTGAACGGCAACGGCTGGCTCGACCTCATCGTCGGCGGTCACGAGCCATCCGTGCTCGAACCACACGACAGCTTCGTCTACATCTATTGGAATGGTCCGGACGGATTGTCGGAAAGTCGTCGCACACTGCTGCCGGCCAGCGCGGTCAACGCCATCTCCGTCGCCGACTTCGACAACGACGGTCAACTTGACGTGTTCGCCTGTTCCTACCACGCCGGCCTCGAGCGTGACGTCGATTCCTTCCTCTACTGGAACAGAAGAGGGCGTGGCTTCAGCGAAACTGACCGCCAGCGGCTGTTCACGCACTCCGCGTCGGGTTGCGTCGCGGCCGACTTCGATGGAGACGGACGCGTGGACCTTGCGATCGCTTACCACAAAGTTGAAGGCAGTCACGTCGGTCACTCGGCAGTGTGGTGGAACGGCGAAGACGGCTTCGATCCGCATCGCGTGACACGACTTCCGACGAGCGGACCTCACGGGATGACCGCCATCGAACCAGGCAATCAGTTGGATCGTGGACCTGAGGAATACTATGAGTCCGAGCCCTACGAGCTTCCTAGGCCCGCCCGCACCATCGAGTGGGAAGCAGAGGTGCCGTCGACGTGTTGGGTACGGGCCCAGGTTCGTATGGCTCCCACGCGCGAGCGGCTGGGCGAAACCACGTGGTCCGGGCCAACAGGCGACACCAGCTGGTTCGAAAATAAGGATCGGCTTCCCAACCGGGCGGGACGGTGGATCCAATACCGCCTCGCACTCGGTGCCCGAAACGGATGCGGCTCCCCGCGGGTCACCCAGGTCCGCGTCATCTACGACTGAGTAACAGCACCTTCAGTAATGTTTCTCTGTGGTTCCTCGTCCCCCCGCTGAACCATCCACAGCTACGCTTCTCGATAAAGCGGATCTCCGAAGCCACAGGGGCGAAGCCGTCTGTTCTGTCCTCTGTCCTCTGTATCCGTCTTCTAACCGTCCACCCTCAGCGATCTCAGCGGCTTCCGTTCAAGTTACCTCTAAAGCGCCCGTAGCAGCTCCATCGCCGCCTCGTTCACCCATCGACGACCGTGAAACCGCTTCCCATACTCGAGCGGAGTGACGTCGTGGTACTCGTGCACCTTCTCATCCTCTGTGAAGTCGAGCGCCTTTCGGATCGAGGCCCTCGCGTTTGGATCGGAACCCCTATCGAGCAGCGTCCGCGCCATCGACGCATCCTTCTGTCGACCACAGGTATACGCCTGTGACACAACAGCGCTGAACAGCGGCGGATGTCCGCCAAAACCATCATCGTCCACTTCCGCCCGTGCGCTCGGATCTGCACCTCGGTCGAGCAGCCAATCGAAGATCTCCTGCTCGTCGAAGTCCACGGCCATATGCAACAGCGTCCCACCGTCCAACGGCGTTCCGTGCAAACCCGTGCGGCCTTCGTTGGAATAGGGGTAAATGTCTTCGTAGGAGAAGTGCCGTGTCAGCAGATCGGGATTTCGTTCGAGGTGGTCTTCGAGCAGATCGATGCGGCCCTGGTGAAAAGCCATCGTTACCGTTTCGGGCAGCTCCGTCCCGTGTCGTGAAAGGATTTCGAGACAGCGATGTTTACCCTCCGGATTCCGGCTGTATGTCTCGAGGACCATCCGGAGCGGCTCGGTCGCGTTGCCCTCCCGATCGACCGGTGGCGCGCCCAGTTCGTCGACGAGGAAAGCGAGTCCGTCTCCACTCACCGTTTCGCACGGCAGCATCACCATCCCCGGTTCAGGCGCTCCACCCATCTCGGTCAGACGACGCGCAACATCGATCTTGCCCTGCAACACGGCTCGACTGAACGCGAACTGCACATCCTCTGCTCCGAGTTCCATCAGTAGGTCGATCACAGGTTGCTTGCCGAGGTTGGCGGCGAAAGACATCGGGGGTCCCCAGGAGGAATCCTCACCCCGAACCTGTTCCACCATCAGCTCCGGATGCTCCGTCACGAGCCGTCGGATGTCATCCAGCGCATCGTTGGAAATGGCGTGTGATAGTTCCGCACCCAGCCTCATACGCGGCCAACTCGGAAAATCATAGGTTCGTGCGAGGACCAGCTGCGCATCCGTCAGCTTGGCTTCAGTTCGCGGGACACCACGAGGATGGAATGCCTCGAACTCTTCCACAGCATCGGATTCGCCGGAGACATAGCTATCCAGCAGATCCTTTGCCTGATTCTTGAGCTGTTCGAGATTGGGGTCGAGAGGAAGGCGGCGCTTGGCCATAGCCATCTCCTTTTGTAGAAACACCCGGTATCCGCACCACGGGCAAGTGAAAGGAGACGTCTATCGCTCTCTGATAAGAAGGCTGGTCAGGTGGGCTCGGCCCTTTCCGCGGATTGGATGCTCCCTGCGAGCACATCATTAGCCTGAATCATGCATGAATTTGAGTTTAGGTTGTTTTGGAGTGATGTGATCACGCACAGGATTTGTTCTCGGCTTCTTCGGATGTCCAAGGTCCCGTAAGCGGTCTCTACGAGTCGCAAGAGTCACGATTTTCGTCCGGAACAGGTGTTGTTTTGCGACGTGTACATAGCTGTCCCCGGTATAGATCGGCGTTGTTACTGCGTGTTCGTTTCGAGCCTGGTGATGATTGACACCAAGACGTTTTTGAGTGGATACGATGTTGGAAAATGGAATCGGATTCTTCGTGCGCTTTCAATGACTCTCGCGCCGATTTTGAGGAAACGGTTCTGTATCGTGTTGACCTGAGGTTTGGTCCACGCGGTGCCCTTGAGTCCCTGTGATCGGAGTGCGTGAAGCAAGGCGTATGCAGCACTGTGTAGAAAGAGTCGGAACTGGTTGGCTTCAAACTTGTGGCACGATGTTCGATCGGAGTGAAGGAATGTTTTGTGGTCCTTGATGAAGCCTTCCGTGCGTCCCCTTGCGCAGTAGATACGATCATAGATAAAGCCGTCTCGATTACTCTGTAAATTGGTCACGCGGTATCTTGGATTTGCTTCGCCGTTTGTGACTTCAGCCTTGTGAATGATCCGGCGAGGCTGCCGGTAGGTGCCAGCCTGATATGAGAAGGATGAGAACAAGCGAATCGTCTCCTTATGCTCGCTCAGACGTAGCGCTTGGTCCATCAGGTTTTGTCCAGCCGCTTTGAGCCTGGAGTTGGCGCCCTGGCCCAGAACGTAGTAGATACCGTTGTCTTCGCAGAAATCGTGCATCTCTGGTGAGCTGAACTTTGAGTCTGCGCGAACGATGATCTCCACGTTTGGCCAAGATCCGCGTAGGTGTTCCACCAAGCGCTTGAGAATAGAAACGACCTGTTTACCGTTCGTCGGATGCCCGGGTCTCAAGATCGTCGTAATGAGCTTGCCGCTTTGGCCTTCATAGATATGTAGCGGCATATAGCAGTGTTCATTGTAATACGCGTTGAAGAGTGAAAATTGTTGCGCACCGTGCGTTGGGTCATCCGTGTCGTCGATATCGAGAATGATGCTTGGGGGTGCCTGGTCATACGATGCGATGAACCCGTCTACAAAAGCCCGTGCGAGCCGATACAAATCCGAGCGTCGCACATCATTCTCAAGTCGTGTCATCGTTGATTGGCTCCCGAGATCAGGACCGGAAAGAGGAAGCCGATCGCAGGCAGCCTTGACGCCCGGATCGTGGCGCAAATCATCACAATCGACGGCATCTTCATAGCCGCAAGCGATCTGAAAAACACGCTGCTTCACAAGATCCAAAAGCGTGTGATCGATATAGCTTGGGTGACGACGATCTCGCAAAGCATCTACCATTCTGGCGATCAATCCCATCTGAGACTCAAGGGCGCGAAGCAACAGAACTCCACCGTCACTCCTGACGGCGCCACCGGCAAAATCAGCCTCAACTACCTTGCCCGAAATGCTTGCGAATGGTAACCGGATCTGACTAGGTTCTATCACGGTAGTTCCTTCCAAGTGTTGTTTTGATGTGTCAGCCCTAATGTAGGTAAAAACAAACACTTGTACAAGGAGACTACCTTTTTTATGGCTATATCCGGATCTCTCAACGAGATGAAGTGGGTGAAGGTGCCGTGGTTCCTGGCATGGGGGCGCGGTTAGCGTGTGCGGAACCTCTTCGGAATCTGCTCAGGGATGTTTATGTCTCCGACGGTAAGGAAGATCATATCGTTGAATGCGTCGAGTGTGCGGAATCCGCTGGCTCGGTTCTTGACGATTTGGACGATTCGGTTGAGGCCTTCGGCGATGGCGTTGGTAAGACGCGTGTTCACGAATGCGAGGACGCCGAAGAAGTGCTGTCGCAGGGTCCTGACGAACTTTCGCAGGGGTTCAAGTCGACTTCTGAGTGCGG
This sequence comes from Candidatus Latescibacterota bacterium, assembly GCA_965198115.1. Taxonomy (GTDB): domain Bacteria; phylum Latescibacterota; class UBA2968; order UBA2968; family UBA2968; genus UBA6620. The sequence goes on from OZ240241.1 coordinate 7,896,853, forward strand.
ACGTCGTCCAGCATTTCAGGAAGCGTTCGGCAGCCCAGGGCGCTTTGTATTCCCAGAACTGCTCGAACTCGTCCTTGAGTCTCCAGGCTCTATAGATTCGGTAGTTCGCCTTCTCCAGTGCTTTGAGTGTCCGAGTATCCCCTCTGGAGCGTGTCGCTGAGTGCCGGTAGAGGAGCCATCGGAGGCCCTTCATGGCTTTGCGCTCATCCGGGGCAGCTTTACGCCACTGGTCCTTACGGACCTCGTCAACGGCGGCATTGAGAGCCTTGACGATGTGAAAGCGATCGAGGACCAGCTTGGCATTCGGACAGTGTTCCTGGATGGCTCCGATGTAAGCTTCGCTCATGTCGCAGCAGGCCCACTCGATCTTGGATCTCTGGTAGGGACTGAGAGCCTCTGTGAAGAACCGATCGATCGTTTTACGCGCCCTGCCGCGGCCAACCCACACCACGCAGGAGCGGTCCAGATCGTAAACGAGCGTGGCGTACCTGTGACGCTTGGCGTAGGAGATCTCGTCGATCCCGATGGTTTTGAGCCCTCGGATACGATGACCTTCACGAAGCCGCGTGATGGATCGGTGAAGGAGATCCGACAGCGTCGAGGCAGAGATGCGCAGCAACTCGGACGCCGCCTTCTGCGTCATGGTCTGGCAGTAGCGCAGCATGGCATACTCGAAGCGATACGTCACCCGAGAGAACCGCTCCGCCCACGGAATCTCCTCGACCACACGACCGTGGGTAGGACACCGAATCTCCCGAGGATGGTAGAGAAGCCAGACCCTCCACCCGCACACCGGAATGTCACGCCACCGACGCGGATGGGGCATTGTGCGGACGATTTTACCTCGACGGCCGCACTCCGGACAACAACAACCATTCTTATGTGGCTTTACGGCGATGACGAAACAGCTTCTCCCCTCAAACCACCAGCTGACAACACGGAACCCCTTGAATCTCAGCAGTTTCGATAGTAATCTGCTCCCGGTCATAGGTCGCACCCCCTTCGCTTTGATTGTCCTACACACACAACCAAGCGTAGGGAACGATCTATGACCTTGTCATTCTATAGTTTCACCGTTGAGAAACCCGGATAGAGCCTTTTTTATGGCTATATCCGGATCTCTCAACGAGCTGAAGTGGGTGAAGGTGCCGTGGTTCCTGACATGGGGGCGCGGTTAGAGTGTGCGGAACCTCTTCGGAATCTGCTCAGGGATGTTTATGTCTCCGACGGTAAGGAAGATCATATCGTTGAATGCGTCGAGTGTGCGGAATCCGCTGGCTCGGTTCTTGACGATTTGGACGATTCGGTTGAGGCCTTCGGCGATGGCGTTGGTAAGACGCGTGTTCACGAATGCGAGGACGCCGAAGAAGTGCTGTCGCAGGGTCCTGACGAACTTTCGCAGGGGTTCAAGTCGACTTCTGAGTGCGGACGTCGTCCAGCATTTCAGGAAGCGTTCGGCAGCCCAGGGCGCTTTGTATTCCCAGAACTGCTCGAACTCGTCCTTGAGTCTCCAGGCTCTATAGATTCGGTAGTTCGCCTTCTCCAGTGCTTTGAGTGTCCGAGTATCCCCTCTGGAGCGTGTCGCTGAGTGCCGGTAGAGGAGCCATCGGAGGCCCTTCATGGCTTTGCGCTCATCCGGGGCAGCTTTACGCCACTGGTCCTTACGGACCTCGTCAACGGCGGCATTGAGAGCCTTGACGATGTGAAAGCGATCGAGGACCAGCTTGGCATTCGGACAGTGTTCCTGGATGGCTCCGATGTAAGCTTCGCTCATGTCGCAGCAGGCCCACTCGATCTTGGATCTCTGGTAGGGACTGAGAGCCTCTGTGAAGAACCGATCGATCGTTTTACGCGCCCTGCCGCGGCCAACCCACACCACGCAGGAGCGGTCCAGATCGTAAACGAGCGTGGCGTACCTGTGACGCTTGGCGTAGGAGATCTCGTCGATCCCGATGGTTTTGAGCCCTCGGATACGATGACCTTCACGAAGCCGCGTGATGGATCGGTGAAGGAGATCCGACAGCGTCGAGGCAGAGATGCGCAGTAACTCGGACGCCGCCTTCTGCGTCATGGTCTGGCAGTAGCGCAGCATGGCATACTCGAAGCGATACGTCACCCGAGAGAACCGCTCCGCCCACGGAATCTCCTCGACCACACGACCGTGGGTAGGACACCGAATCTCCCGAGGATGGTAGAGAAGCCAGACCCTCCACCCGCACACCGGAATGTCACGCCACCGACGCGGATGGGGCATTGTGCGGACGATTTTACCTCGACGGCCGCACTCCGGACAACAACAACCATTCTTATGGGGCTTTACGGCGATGACGAAGCAGCTTCTCCCCTCAAACCACCAGCTGACAACACGGAACCCCTTGAATCTCAGCAGTTCCGATAGTAATCTGCTCCCGGTCATAGGTCGCACCCCCTTCGCTTTGATTGTCCTACACACACAACCAAGCGTAGGGAACGATCTATGACCTTGTCATTCTATAGTTTCACCGTTGAGAAACCCGGATAGAGCCTTTTTTATGCATAATTCAGGCTAGAGACACCATATCGATCCACGCGCAAAATACATTTAAAGATCGACTGCGAGTTCCGAATCCCGAGTAGAGATCTTCGAGTGTAGAAGGACGCCCCCTCATCTTGTTCGCAGGCGGGGGTACATCCTGAGCCCTCGGCTTCGCTCAGGATAATCCGTCGAAGGGCGCTCCCACCGGTTGTCTGCGACCTCCTATCCACCCGGGGCCCATTGTTCCCTACCAAGTCTTCTTGTTTTTCTTCCGTGTATTCCGTGTATTCCGTGGTCCAAGTGTTTTTCGCTTTTCCGTTCATGTTTTTCGTGTATTTCGTGGTAAGGTTTTCCAATGCGAGATCTCTCACGCGACAGCACGCACCTCCACATCGACGACAAGGCACAGACCTTCCTCGACAACCTGATTCTCGAATCCGTCACGGACGTGACTCGCCGATGGCACGCGCCCGAACGATTCGGGGATGGCCCCGTCCTCACGAAAACCGAGAACTGGGAAGTGCTTCCCTACTTCGGCTGCGCAAACCACACCGTGCTCCGCGATTCAGCCGATGGTCTTTTCAAGTGTTGGTATGAGATTATGGTCGGTGAACCCGACGCGAAGAAGATGGGCCTGGGGATGGAAAGCCGTATGTGTTACGCCGTCAGCGAGGATGGCGTCCGCTGGGAAAAACCCGGGGTCGGTATCACCATCGATGGCCGTAGAACCAACATCGTCCTGGGTGATGAGGAAACCGGCGCACACGGATTGATGGTGGCCGAAGATCCTCACGGAGATACATGCGGGCGCTTCAAGGGACTTTTCACACGGATGTGGGACCACAACAAGAATCGCCAGATCGTGGCCGCGCATTCGCCCGACGGAATCGAGTGGCACCTCTATGACAAACTCCCCAGCGTCGGTTCAGCGGGACCTCGTCTGTGCGATGTTCACATCGTCGCCGTCGACCCAGACTCTCGCGAGTACGTCGCCTACACACGTCACTTCCTGATGACAGCCGGCGCCACGCGATCCCGATTCGATCGTGACGTCACTTTCTCACGGCCCTACGAACCCGACACCTTCGCCTCGTATTCGCAGCGGAGGATCTGGCAGATCCGCAGCCCCGATTTCATCCACTGGAGCGAACCCCTTCTCCTCGCCGCCGCGGACGAAGAGGAAGACAACATCGACGAATCTTTTTACGGAATGGTGCCCTATCGCGTCGGCACGCAACACATCGCTCCGCTCAACGTTTTCAGCGCGGTCGACAACGTGATGGAGGTCCAGCTCCTCCACAGCCGAGATGGCCTGCGCTGGAATCGGGCAAACCGTCGGCAGCCGTTTCTCGATCATCGGGGCGACGGGCACTGGGACGCGCATATGGTGTCGATCGTCAACCCGCCGATCGCGATCGACGGCGAGCTCTGGTTTTTCCACAGCGGGACCGACTTCCACCACGACTGGTGGCTCGTCGGCAAGCGGGAAGGCATCGACCATCCCGAGGCGAACGATCCCCTCGGGTGCGGGGCATCATTCGGACTGGGAATCGCGAAACTTCGGAAGGATGGCTACGCCGGCTTATTCGCCAACCCGTATCGACAGGGCATCGTTACCACGCGCTCCCTGATCAGCCTTGGGAGCCGGCTATCGATCAACGCCAAGTGCGGGCCAGGAGGCTCGGTCCGCGTCGAAGCACTCAATCGTGACGATCAGATCCTCGGATCGTGCAACCTCGAAAACAGCGATCCCTTCGAAGGCGACACGACCGATCACACAATGACCTGGAACGGCGACCCAACAGTACCCGCCGGACGGGGCCAGGACCTCTACTGGCGCAAGCTAAGATTCTACCTCCGCAACGCCGAACTCTATTCGTTCCGCTTCACCCACTCAATTGAAGACCCCGACCCCTTCAAAACCGAAAAGGAGTGGTAACCTTACCCTTGCTTTCGTCCAACCCCGCTGATTCACATTTACCCTACCCAATTCCATAATTTCCTATTTTCCTGATTTCCTAATGAAGCCTCAATGATGATCCACCCTCGGCTCGATCGGGATCGCACGAAACTCCAGAATCATATCCGCGAGCTCACGCGCCGATGCATTGAACCATTTTTCACCCTTTTCGACAGTTCCCTTCGTTGCGTCCCCGATCACGCCCGTATCGGTGAGGCGTGACCAGTGATCCATCATTTTCAGCGGCGCACCACCCTTCCCACGCGCCCAGCCCCGCCAGTAGAATCGTGAGACCCCTACCTTGACTTCCGACGCGGCTTTGTCCATCTGCACCGCTTCTTCGTTGAGATACAAATAGGCCGACGTCTCGACCTCGTCCGCGTGCGACATCACGTCGGATTCCGTGAAATCCTCGAACCCTCCACCGACACCCGGCCCCACGGCGGCACAATGCACGTCGGTCTCAATCACCGTCCGCCGAGCGGCGAGTTCAAGGATCGCCTCGTTGGAGCCGTGGCCATTCACGATCATAATCTTGCGAAATCCGTGGTGGGCCACACTCTTCGTAATGTCCAGCACGAAGTGCAGTAAATGCTCGTCTCTAATTGTGATCGTGCCCGGGAAGTCCATATGGTGATCTTCAAACCCATAGGCGACCTCTGGTAGGACGAGCACATCGTCCGGAATCAGCTTCGCGGCCGCATCGCAGACGCTCGCCACAACGAACGTGTCCACGTCCAGCGGCAGATGGTGGCCGTGATCTTCCGTAGACCCGACAGGTAGAACAACAACCGGCTGCTTCTCAATCAGATCACGTAGTTCAGGCCAGGTATAGTGGTCGTATCGATACGGCAATCTGGGGCCTCGCACGATGTCTCCTTTCAAGATTGTGAGAGTCGCCACGACGCGAATTCTATTCCGCTCTCACGAGTAAGAATTCGGTCACAGCAGGACCGTGACGTCCTTATCCTGCCTTGCAATAAACGCAATGCGATCCGGGCACCGGAATCTATACCCAAACACCTGTAACCTTCCATCACACGACTCGATAGGAAAGCGAAAACTTGACTGACACCGTCGATACCGGCCAAACCGTCGACCAGGTTCGTGAAAAGCTGGTCGATGGCGTACTGCTGGTGCTCGCACTCCTCATGATCCCGGCAACGCTTCTATCCTGGTCTCGTATCCATATCGTTGGCTTTCATCCGATCATGGTTTTGCACGCTGCGGTGGGGGTAGGACTCGTAGTCGTTGCGTTGTTCCGTCGACGGATGTCCCTTCTCGCAAAATCGTGGGTGGTTCTCGGCGTATTTTTCCTCCTCGCGACGGCCGGCTTGCTTGTATTCGGTCTCGTGAGCTTCGGAACCGAGGTGCTCCTGCTGATGACTCTACTCGCGAGCGCACTCATGGGCAAGAAGTGGGGTTGGCGTGCCCTGGCTATATCGGGTCTGACCACCGGTCTTATCGCGCTCGGTGTATCGATCGGTGTAATTACTTTCGATATCGATATGGGAGTCTATTCCCTCGCACCCCTGACGTGGGTAGTTTCCACCGCGCTTTTCGTCTGCATCCTTGCGCTCGGAGTAACGATTCTCGGGGGCATTCACGACGCGCTACTCGCGTCGATCGCTTCCCTCCGCGAACAGGCAGCAGAGCTCGCAAAGGCTCGAGACCAGTCTGAAATCGCCCATCGTTCGAAGAGCGCCTTTATGGCGAACGTCTCTCACGAGTTTCGGACACCACTCAACGCAATCGTCGGATACGCAGAGCTTCTCCAAAGAAAGGTGACGGACGAGAGACAACAGTCCGAGTTGGCGACGATCGCCACGAGTGGCCGAGGCCTCGCCCTTCTAGTCGACAGCATATTGGATCTGTCACGTCTGGAGGCGGGCGACATTAAACTCGACGCAGGTCCGACCGTGCTACGATCGTTTATCGACGCGTTCGCTCCCCGATACCAGCGAGGTGCAACAGAAAAGGGGTTGCAGTTCACGTGGGACTCGGACGGAGACGTACCCTTCTGCGTGGAACTCGACGAGATCAGGATGACCAAAGCACTCGGCCACCTTGTGGACAACGCGATCAAATTCACCGACGACGGCGAGGTCTCGGTGACGATCGGTGTTCGATCCCGCACCGATGAAATAGCGCATTTAGTGTTCTCGGTACGCGACACCGGCGTCGGCATCCCAGAGAACCAGCAACAGGCCATTATGGAACCGTTCACCCAGGCTGATGGGCAATCCGTAGACGACTACGGGGGTACCGGGATCGGATTGTCGCTCGCCAAGCGATTGGTCCAATCGATGGGGGGGCGTCTGCTCGTAGAGAGTCGGGAAGGTGAGGGCAGCACGTTCTCGATCGAGATGGAGGACGTCCCGATCGTCGATGAACAATAGAATTGGCAACGGATTGAAATCGAGGCAGAAGAGAGGGCCGCAGTGTTTCGCTGGGCCCTTTCGACGGTACATAAAGAAACTCCCTATCGCTTTGACAGGATAGGGAGCTCAGACGCTCAGCACCCGCTTCAACTCAGCAGGTTCAGCATTTCGCGATCCTCTCTCCGCTCAGCCACTGCCCGCGGCGTTCCCCACGTCGATCCTTCGGGCGCATCCGGATCGGCGCCTTGCTCGATCAGAAACTTGACCATTTCGGGCTGACCGCGTCTGACAGCCTCCGCCAGTGTAGTCCCGCCGTGCTCCAACTCCACAGCGTCGACATCCGCACCGTTTTCGATGAGAACCCTCGCCGTCTCGACTTTCCCGGCCCGCGCGCAACTGTGCAGGAACGTCTTGCCGATCCAGTTGGGCCGATTCACGTCCAGGCCGTGATCGATCAGCTTCTGCGTCTGTTCGGGAGGCGGGACATTTCCGCCGTAGATGCTCGACGGAGCGATCTCTTTCAGTCGGTCGCCAAAAATTTCGATGAAGAGATCGAATATCTCCGGATCCTCGTGACCCAGGATCTCGTGTGTGAATACGAGTTCACTACCCGACGGCCCATCCGATTTCGTCTGGGCAATCAGTTCTCTCTTCTGAGCCCGCAATCCTTCCTTGATCTCATCAGCCGTCATGTTCCAGACCGGCATGAACGCGCCGTGCTCACGCAGAAGGTTCTGCATAGGCTCACACGAATCGGGATATTTGGCTTCGACGATCGTAATGCAGGACCCGCTGGAATCGGAGCTCTGGTTCGGGTCCGCCCCGGCGTTCAACAGCAGCTGGGCAATTTCGATATGATTCCCTTCAGACGCCGCGAACAGAGCGTGACCCTGAGGAGCCAGATCTTCAGGCAGATTGGGATCTGCCCCGCGTTCAAGAAGCACCTTTACGGCTGACAGCCGCCCGTGCTTCGCTGCATAAAACAAGGGACTCTGGTTGTGAGCATTCAGCCTGTTGGCGATCGAGGGATCTTCCTCGAGCATCGACTCGATGCGTTCGACATCACCCAGCGCGCAAGCCGTACAGAAGTCGTACGTGGCGCCCCTCGCCAGAAGGTACCCACTAACGATCCAGGGGTTCCTTATTGCGTCCCCGGACAGGTCGCGCCTCCACCGATATCCGTAAGACCCGTTGAATGACAGGAGTAACGGGGTCTGCCCGTCGGCGCGACGCGCATCGATATCCGCACCTGATTCAAGAAAAACGTCAATCAGAGCCAGTTGCCGGGTGAGTGCAGCCCAGTGGATCGATCCGTTTCCCAATGCATCCGAAGCAAACACGAGGTGGGGATCGCTCGCCACGATCGATGAGACCCTATTTGCGTCGCGACCCTTGATCGCGTCTCCCAAACGTTCGAAATCCGGATCATAACCGAAGCGTTCAGTCATTGCCGCTTCAAGAAGTCCCTTCACCGCCCCCTGGCCCCGTTCCTCGGCAACACGCAGCATCTTGTCCCACGAGTCGTACAGGAACCGGGACTGTCCAGGATCCGCCCCGTGCTCCAGCAGCAACTGGACCACGTCCGCGTGCCCTTCCCGCACCGCCATATGAATCGGAAACTGATACCAGTGCTGTGCATTGACGAGCCGTGGATCCTGATTGAGCAGTGCCTTCACTCGGACGATGTCCCCGGCCGCACTCGCACAGAACAGGGCCCAGGCATCACGCCCGTCGAGCGCCTCGACTCCGTAAACGTAATGATCCGTGGCCATCGACTTCGGCTGCGTCAGTTGATGAACTCGGTCTTCGAAATCCTTATTCCTGGAAGGTCTTTCGCCGTCGAATCTCTCTTCCGCCATCGCCACAATCCCTTCCTTCATTCGCTTCCGTGCCCCCCGCAACCGGTTGTTGACGGTCGTCACAGTCAGGCCCAGGAAGCGCGCAATGTCATCGTGTGAGTGGTGCCCGAAGTAGAACATCGTCGCCGCGATCCGTTCCTCCTCGGGCAAGGCCGCCAGGACACGAATCACCTCATCGTTCCGCTCGTCCATCTCGACCGTCAACGTGGGGGAGCCCACGACAGCATCGATGTTGACGTCGTGTCGATCCCGTCGTGTAAACCGTGTCGACCGCGTAAACACGAGGCGACGCATCCATCCCGCGAACGCAGCGGGCTCGCGCAACCTCGGCATCTCCAGCCAGGCCGACACGAAAGCTTCCTGGGCCGCATCCTCGGCCAGATGGAAATCCCCGATTACCGAGAAGGCATATCCCACTGCCATATCCTGGAATCGTCGAACAAGGTCGTTAAACGCGTCCCGATCCCCCGTCTGCGCTCGCACGACGACCTGCTCGAGTGGAACCACGACTCGTCCCTTCTATCGAACAATCATTCCGGAAGCCTTCCAATGGTAAGGCACCACGACGCGACGACCATTGATAAAAAAAGGCTCTATCCGGGTTTCTCAACGGTGAAACTATAGAATGACAAGGTCATAGATCGTTCCCTACGCTTGGTTGTGTGTGTAGGACAATCAAAGCGAAGGGGGTGCGACCTATGACCGGGAGCAGATTACTATCGAAACTGCTGAGATTCAAGGGGTTCCGTGTTGTCAGCTGGTGGTTTGAGGGGAGACCACAAAACATTCCTTCACTCCGATCGAACATCGTGCCACAAGTTTGAAGCCAACCAGTTCCGACTCTTTCTACACAGTGCTGCATACGCCTTGCTTCACGCACTCCGATCACAGGGACTCAAGGGCACCGCGTGGACCAAACCTCAGGTCAACACGATACAGAACCGTTTCCTCAAAATCGGCGCGAGAGTCATTGAAAGCGCACGAAGAATCCGATTCCATTTTCCAACATCGTATCCACTCAAAAACGTCTTGGTGTCAATCATCACCAGGCTCGAAACGAACACGCAGTAACAACGCCGATCTATACCGGGGACAGCTATGTACACGTCGCAAAACAACACCTGTTCCGGACGAAAATCGTGACTCTTGCGACTCGTAGAGACCGCTTACGGGACCTTGGACATCCGAAGAAGCCGAGAACAAATCCTGTGCGTGATCACATCACTCCAAAACAACCTAAACTCAAATTCATGCATGATTCAGGCTAGGGGTGTCATCGTCTTCTGCGGCTGTTTCTGCTTGATGGCGGTGCGCACCTTGTCGACGCGACGGACACTTGCCTCTTCGCCTGTCTCGTGTGGCCACAGCCGGATGAAAAGGTAGAAGGCCACGGCCATCGACAGGACGCCCGAAAACGCCACCACCAAGACCTGAAGCCGAAACATCACTCCGAACGTCAGCACCACGCATCCGCCGATCGCAACCAACAGGCTCGAAATACTGAGAATTCGATAGATCCGGCCCCGGACCTCCGTCTCCCTCAATCCTCGGTAGAAAAATGTGAATGTCTTGGTAATCATAGAAGCGTTGGAGAAGCGCGTGGGCCGTTTTCCGTTGTCCGCAGTTCGAACACACGGTGCATCCTAAAATTCAACAAGGTGCCGGTGTCCTTCCTCGATGCCCCGGGGTCTTGGTCTTCCCGGCCACCGGCTCACGGCCCACGGTCAACGGCTCTCTCAATCTCCCCAGAATAAATTATGGCCCTCGTCCGGAAACCAGACCAGATCGACACCCATGCTGACCATAAGCGCTGACGTGTATCCGACGATCAATCCGATAAAAAACGGGATACACCTACGATACAGCGAAATGCCACCCACGCGAAGGATGATCAGCTTGGTCACCCACGTCAAGAAGACGGAAACAATGGCCGTTCGTGTGGAATAGCGGGTCACCAGCGTGTAACCGACCGGATGCAGCGGCCACCACGCGAACCGGTATTGACAGAACGTCATGCCCCCCACGACCAGGGCCCCGATCGCGGTGAAAACCATCCTGGGAACGTAGTGCCCTTCCCTGCCCATCCCTCGAATGGAAGTCACGATACCGTTGTAGTAGCTGAGTGAGGCCGTTCGGAAAACGTAGGACCCGAAATTGAACGCGCCATCCCGATAGCCCAAATAGACGGTGGACACCGCAGCCACCACGAACGAGAGCAACATGGTCGCGACGATGGTACCACCAAGCAGCCTCGCACGAGGGAGCGTCCGACACAAGCGCGTGACGTGGGCGGCGCTCGGCATTGCGAACGCCTTGCCATTCTGGTAACAGCTCCCAAGAAGCTGCCGCATCGCGATCGAGCCCGGCGCCAGAGCCTGCGATGGGGCCAGGTTCAGGATGTTCACGCCCAGAGCCGGTGATTCTGCAAAAACTAGGCCTGTCATGCTAATGACCTTGGCGAACCCTATGTAGAAAATAAACCAGAACGCGACCACGGCGAACGAGATGATCGGGTGCATCCCGCCTTTCGTCAGCCAGAGAATCATGTAGATGGCAGAGGCCACGAATAAGTAGGCCGCAGTTCGATATCGCATCAACTCCTGGCTGTCGTCGAGCAGGTCTCGGTTTCTGAAAGCCTGGGCAAAGACTTTCCTGAGATGGTCCCTTGCCGTCCAGAGTCCCCAAACGCAGAACACGATGAATCCACCCATGGCTTGTTCCCGCGTACCTCCCAGCGCACCCAACCCTTCGGCGATGCCGATGCGGTTGATCATACCCATCTGCACCCAAGTGAACACCCAGAAGAACCAGATCGAAAACAGCATCTGAAGGTCGGTGAAGTATGCAAACGCGATGATGAGGAAATTCAGGCGGCCGTGAAGCGAGGGCACGTATCGCCCTAGATCGACGCTCTCATTTTCGATCCCCAGCGTGATGACCGGAAAATCTGGCCGAAAGTACCCCACGATGTAGAATAAGACGATGAAGGCCGGAATAGAAAACCCGATCCAGAATAACCGGCCTTTGACGTATGCCGGGAATCCACGGGGGCCGGCAGTCGCCGCCAGTTCCTCCGCCACCTGCGCGAACGGGAACGGCAGCCGTTCCTGGTCTACCCACTGTCTTCGAATCATCGACCCGAACGCCACGCACCCCGTCCCCACCGCGCCCAGGAAGGAAAGCCACCAGAAAGTGGGGCGCAGCCAGATGCTCCAGGGCAGGGAGGCGTTGCTCGGCAGGCCTTCATAAAACCACGCGAGTTGCTGGTTCGCATCCTCGACCACCAACCACGGCGGTACGACGTTGAACGCGTATTCCGCCCAGAGATTCTCGGGACTGGCCATGTAGTGCATGACGGCGAACGTCGCCACCACCCGGCCCAGAAGTTCATTGATATGGATACAAGAGTAGGAAACAGCAAAAACGGCGATCAGTTCCCACGGCCGCAATCCCTGGCCCAGACCAACTTTTTTCAGCAATGGATTGACGACGAACACCAGCAGGAGGAAAGGCATGAGCACCCCCATGGGGATCATGCCTCGTACAAGTGAAATGGTCCGGACAACGTGTTGGGTGTAGGGGATGACCGCGTTCATACCGACGGTCAAGGCGGAGGCGATCAGTAGGGTCCTGAAGCCTGATCCTTCCTCGAAATCGGTCCCTGGGAGGGATGCTGTAAGGGCTCGTTCGGCCAATCAAGCGCCTTCACGTACGGTTGTGACGATGATGTTCTGGCTTTCCTGACAACTGACGACTGGTTCCCGGAGCCTGTCTCGAGCGAAGGCGAGAGGAAGGCCGCGGGCCGTAGCAGGGAACCCTGACAACTTCATTGGCCGGCTGCCAGGCCGGCCAATGCCATGGTACGAGGCTTGCAAAAGATGGTGGACAGACCCGTGGACACGGTAGAAAAGACGCGTGGGAAGCTGGAAAAGGGCCGACAGCCGGCTCGGCTCACGTGGGTCTACCGGAAAAACATCCCACCCAGGAGGAAGAAATGTCCCCGGAAGCCATCCAGAGCCTCATTGAACTGTTCGGTGTCGAAAAGGGCGTCAAGATTCTGAATCTCTTCACCACGCAGAACGAAACAGAACCCGCTCCACTTCCGCATCGCCCGCGACCTATCCGGGCGCGTCGCCGTCGACTCCCCTCGGTCGAAAAAGAAACGATCAACGTCTGATCACGCGTCGATGAATCCGGGCACGCTGAAATAGCGATCGCCCGAATCGCAGATGATCGTGGCGACACGTTTGTTCGGGCCCAGTCTCCGTGCAATGGTCAACGCGACGAACACGTTCGCTCCGGCCGAAATCCCCGCGAGGATCCCCTCCTCCCGCGATAGGCGGCGTGCCATCGCGATCGCATCCTCGTCCTTTACGGTAACGATCTCGCTGTAGATCTCCTGATCGAGTACGGGCGGCACGAACCCTGCCCCGATGCCCTGGATGCGGTGAACACCCTGACGCTCGCCGGACAACACGGCCGATCGCTCGGGTTCCACGGCCACGATCAGCACGTCCGGGTTTGCCTGTTTCAGAACCCGACCGACACCCGAGATCGTCCCCCCCGTTCCCACGCCGGCTACGAAGGCGTCGAGCCGTCCCTCGCAATCCTCCAATAGTTCCGGCCCTGTCGTCGTTGCGTGAATCTCCGGATTCGCCGGGTTGTTGAACTGCTGCGGCATGTACGTGTCTTCTGGGTTCGCGATCACGATTTGATTCGCCTTCGCGACCGCCCCGGTCATGTCGTCTTCTCCGGGCGTCAGCACGATTTCGGCACCGAAACTAACGAGTAGGTGCCGCCGTTCCCGACTCATCGTCTCCGGCATCGTCAGAATCAGGCGATACCCTCTTGCCGCCGCCGCAACGGCCAACCCAATGCCAGTGTTCCCGCTCGTCGGTTCGACGATTGTCATCCCGGGGCTGAGCACACCACGTCGCTCTGCGTCGTCGATCATCGCGGCAGCAATGCGGTCTTTCACCGTATGTGCGGGGTTCATCTGTTCGAGCTTGACGATCACCTCGGCGTCCCCCGCGGTCACCACGTGGGACAGCCGGACGACTGGCGTCGAGCCGATCAAGGCGAGGATGTCATCAGTGACCTGATTCGGCGTGGCCACGTCTCAGTCCTTCTGCGACATCTGAGCAAGGGGCGCCGTTTCGCTGGCCCCATTCACCCGGGCGATGGCCTCACGGCCAAGTACGCGAATGTCCTCGTGAATCGCCGAATCGCCCAGATCGTCGTGATCGCACCATCTGAATCCTTCGGCTTCGTGATCGCTCACCGATAGCGCGCCTCCGACCACACGAGCAAAGTAAATCAGGTCGATGTGTTGATGATCCGGCGTGATATTTTCTAACAGGATGCACTCCGGGCGACCCAGGACTTCTACGTCGCCCAACGGCATCCGAGGGGATAGCAACCGAACTTCGAGCCCGGTCTCCTCCAGAACTTCGCGGCAGGCGGCTTCATCGGGCAGTTCGTTTGGGTCGATATGCCCACCCGGTGGAAACCACGCCCCGATCTTCCGATGGAAAAGCAGGAGAGTCCGTCCGTCCTGGACGATAAAAGTAGTGGCGGTAAAGTCGCGGGTCATGGGCTGGCGGCGGCGTGTTGAAATCCGCTCGGAATATATGCCCGGCAAAGGGCCCCATCAACCCCTAAGCCCTGAATTTGGGGCACCATACGTTCGTGGGCGCCTTCTTGACGGAGCGGCGAACCGGCAATATCCTAGATGTATAGGACCAACGATCAAGAGCCCGACATGATTGCCAATCTCTTCACAAAAAGAGCTCATCGTCGAGCCGTTTCCTCGCAGGCCCAGGGCCTGGAGCGGCTGCAGACCTTTCGCGTCGACTCGGCGAACTGCACCCTTCTCACCACCGCCGAGGGAAACGAGGTCAACGAAGACATCGGCCAGGTGTCGTTGTTCCAGTCCCGAGGTCAGCCGCTGATCGAAGACCAGTCCGTTTTTCTGACCACGCCGGACGGCCTCAAAGCCGAGGATCGGGATCGTTTCAAAGGACACGGTGAGACGATCAGGTTGTGGTTCCTTCACGACCGGATCCCCAGGGTCGTGGACGTCGTCGTCGAGGAACGCATTCAAATCAAGGCGGGGAGCCATCCCGAACTCAGACCCCGCTCGGGGGCCGGGTTCCGTGTCCGCTTGGCGACCGACGTCACCAAACAGGACAACCGGAACTCGCTTCGATTTTCGCATCGCCCCGGCGGTGGTTCTCTCCCGGTCTACTCGCAGATCATGTTCGACGTCTTCGTGACCCGAACCAACGTCGAGTTACCCACGGAGGGCGCGATTCCCCCGTGGATCGAAGATGTAAATATCCTCCCCCACACGACCCCCGATCCGGCCGACACCACGTCCTTCGAACCCGAAGACCTGGTCAGCCGGTTCAAGGACGGCATGCGGGTCAACCCGGTCGAGGATCGCACGGTTCACGTCAGCAAACCCTACCTGGACGAGCGATTCAACCGCGGGCTCCTCCTCGAGCTCGGTTACTCTGGCGTATTGGGGCTTCGAAGCGATGAAGTGGGTCGTACGCTACACATCAAGAAGCCCATCCTGTCCCGGACCAAGGATCGAAGGGATCCCCATCATCTGACGCTCGGGGACCTGCTCATTCTTCACTACGGCTCGCGGGCCCCTCTATCCGGGAAATACGACTACTGCCAACTGGTTACAGAGATCGTGAAAGACGGGCTGGAAAACATCACGATCAAGCCTGTGGCAACGGAGGCGATCGAAGGTGGAATGAGGCTGGGACTGATTGACTTCAGCGTGAATGGCTTTCGATTCGAGGCTACGCCCGATTTTGGGTGTTGTGCCTATCGTAGTTGAAACTTAGAGGGCTCCAAACTTACGTTGGGTAGACGTGTAGGAGCGTATACCCGTAAGAAAGGAGCCCAGATGGAGAAGCTATTTGCAGGCGATGGTGAAGTCAAGGTTGAGGGCGATGTCATCGATTTGGAGACGCGTTTGTCGGTGATCCAGGCGTTGATCCCGTTGGGTCTGGAGGCAGTGGCAGACCTCCTCCAGCAGGAGGTCGAGCAGCTCGCAGGCGTTCGGTATGCGCGCAAAGGTTCGGAGCAGGCGCATCGTCGGTGGGGAAGCCAGAAGGGATCCGTGTATCTGATGGACCAGAAGCTCCCGTTAGACGTTCCCCGGGTGCGCGACGTCGAGGCCGACGCAGAGGTTTCCCTGGCTGCATACCGGGCTCTACAGACGCCCAAGAAGACGGACGAGGGGCTGTTGCTTCGTGTTCTCAAGGGGATCTCGTGCCGCAACTACAAGGCCTGTGCCGAATCGGTTCCAGAAGCGTTTGGTATCTCAGCGTCCTCCGTCTCGCGGCGGTTCATCAAAGCCACCGCGAAGAAGCGGAAGCAGTTCCAGGAGCGTCCCCTCGACGACTACGGCTTCGTGACCCTGTTCATTGACGGAAAGAGCTTTGCCGACGAAGAGATCGTGATCGCTCCGGGGGTCACGATGGACGGCCAGAAGATCCCCCTGGGCTTCGTCGAATCGGCGACGGAGAACGAACGGATCTGCCGCCAGCTGATCCAGGACCTCATCCGGAGAGGCCTGTGCTACGACCAGGGCCTTCTCGTTGTGCTTGACGGCTCAAAGGGACTCCGCAGTGCTGTCACCAAAGCCCTCAAAGGGTATGTGCGCGTGCATCGCTGTCAGTGGCACAAGCGCGAGAATGTCGTCAGCTATCTCCCGGAGAGGGAACGTCCAAGAGTTCGACGGAAGCTCCAGAAAGCCTATGACTGCGACACCTACGAGGAGGCAAAGGCCGCACTCGAATCACTTAAACCCGAACTGAAGCTGATGAATCAGTCTGCCGTAACGAGCCTCGAGGAAGGCCTGGAGGAAACCCTGACCCTCCACCGGCTGGGTATGCTCCCATTCCTGAAACGAAGCTTCCGAACCACCAACTGCATCGAAGCCCTCAACAGCAGGACCGGCGAGCTCACTCGGAAGGTCAGACGCTGGAACAACTCTCCCCAGAGACACAGATGGGTGGCTGCCGCACTCCTCGACATCGAACCTCGCCTGCGACGCGTGAGCGGATACAAACATCTTCCCCTACTCAGGCAAGCACTGAACAAAGATCTGAATCTCGACAACGAACAGAATGCTCAAAAGAGAGCCTGACCAAACTACGGGGCCCGATGAGTTTTCAACTGACTATGGGACTTGACCCGATTTTGTCCGCTATGGAGCTCCCGAAGCAACGAACCATCCGGTCGCCGAACAGCTCGAGGCACTGCAGACGCACCTGTTGCTGTTCGCATTCTACCCCCGGCTGCGATTCTCGCGAGAAATCGAACCGTATCGACCCATCCTGCCCAAACGCATCAGCGTACTTGGGCAAATCGTCCGAAGTGAAATCGATTGGGAGGATGGGGAACAGAAACGAGGGCGATTCAGAAACTTCGGCGTCAAGCTTATGTACGATCCCGTCGAATACGCACAGGACGAATTCCGACATAGTCGGTGGGAAATGATCCGCCCGTTCAAGGAAAACCGGCATTTCAAGGAAGTGCACAAAGCGCTCAACGGGCTCATCGCGTTTCTCGAAAGCCACGCCAAAGAAGACAAGGATTGACACAGACGACAGATACAGAGGACAGAACACCGACCAATCGATGTTGCGCTATAGTTGCGATGGTGGGGCCGCCTCGGTTCTTGTCACTGGTCAATGGTCACCTGTCGCTGGTCAGTCCCTACCGGCATACAAAAGAGGGGCGCGACAATCGCGCCCCTCTTCAGAAACCTGCTACTGACTTGATTCTACTGTTCAGCCCCGGGTTCCCGTGCCCAGAAAAGAACCTCACATTTTCTCGAACGAAGTGAATGGCCCGCCGCTCAGGAATCATCCCGAGATCCCGAGCTCGCATAACGTTCAGCAGGTCCAGACCCTTCACAAATCCATACTTCTTTACCAAATCCTCTGAGTGGTATCGAACCATAACCCCCTCCTAGCGTCGCTAATTTGGTGGGGAGGTTTGTTCCCTTTTGGGAAAGCATCTCTGGGCTCTCGAATCACGCGACAATCGAACGACCTCGTCACCTCCTGTGGTTGCCTCACCGAGGCCACATTGCCGGTCCCAGCATTGCCGCTCCGTTCTCGGGCGAAGGGGCAACGTGAAAGCATTCAGAAACGCTCAGGCATTATGCAATAGTCATAGCCCTCCAACTGAAGAAGCCAGGTCGAGCTTGAGACGGGACCGAAATGAAAACAGGTCCTTCTTGGACGGGAGGATCTTCCGATGATCCGCCCCCGATCCGAGGACCTGAAACAAATTCGGCCCATGCGCATAACGCCGACCCGGGCTGAAGGTGTGAACATCCTGTTTAACCATCTTTGCCCTCCTTGGCAAATGGTTGGTGGTAACTAATACTACCGAGTTGTAGTATCGGTGCTTCAGCCAAAAGCTTTAGGAATTGTGTCCACCTCTGGAGGGGACTCAGATCGCGTCGGCAAGCCAGAAAAACGGTTCCCCAGGCGGAAAAGCGGCGTTCAGCATCGCAACCGAGCGGGCGTCACCACCCCGTCTTTCCACCATCTCGCCGACTGAATCCCTGCCCAAGAGAGCGCGAATCAAACCCGATTTCGGGGACGTAGATCCCTTCTTCCCTCTCGGAACCCCCTCCGAACCGCTCCCGCACGACGTCGACGGACCCCCCCAAACGCACGTCGAACCCGCCCAGGGCGAGCCGGATCGGGGTGGCCATCTCTGTTTCCACGAGCCGGCGCTCGATGGCCGGGCCAATAAGGGCAAATACCGCGGCGGTATCGATAGACTTGATCAGGTATTCGGGGTTCGGCGTCGGGTCTCCACGCTCCCACGCCAGCGCCACGGGATGCCTCGACGGCAGCCTCACGTCGAGGTGGGAGGCCCCCAGTTCGGCGGCATAGGCGCGCAGGTCGTCGAGCAACGCACCAGGCTGTCTCGCACCCGCCTCGTAAACCACCACAACGTCGCCGCCCACCGCGATTCTCGCGTATCCGTCTTCGCCCACGACGACACGATCGATCTCGGTCGTGAACCCGATCATGCGCTCGTTCGTGCGTATGAGCCGACCCGGATGGCCAGTTTCGAGCAGCCACCGCCAGCGTTCCCGGGTCGGAGTCACGGCGCCCGATGGGACGTGAGATTCGGACCACTCCGTCAGCCGATCGACATCCTCGATCGACGCCTCACGGAAGGTCGTCGGTCTGATCGCCGAAACGGGAACGCGCTGCGTCACGTCCACGTAGCCGTCGATGTATCCAAACCGACTGTAGTAGGAGAGTGCTCCGGCCAGTTGAGTCACCAATGCACCATCGGATCGCGCCGCCCCTTCCACGTCCCGGATCAGCGCGCCTCCGACGCCGACCCCGCGCCAGTCGGGCGCCACAACCACCATGCCGATGAGCGCGCCGGGGACATCGCATCCGGCGATCCGCAGGGGGCGTGGCGCATAGAGCGCGTGGCCGATCACACGCCCCTCGTTCACAGCGACACGCGAGCACGCTTCACCCACGGCGGAATCACGGTCCAAAAGGTCGCGTAAAGCCGACTGAAGGCCGCCCCGACACCCGGACGAACCTCGAATTCCGTCCTCAGGAGTGTACGTACTGCTTCGCGCTCCTGTTCACCCTGGAAAGCACGCAGGTCCACGTCACTGCGATCCCGATCGCACCATCGGTCAATGGTCACTGGTCAATATGCTGGGCTACCATCCACCGACCTGTGTCTTGTCCAGAACGTCCCCGGCCACCATCGTCATGGCCTCCCCCAGGGCTGCTTCCCTCACCACCTGCCGGTCGGCGCCGGCGCTGTAGATGCCGAACCCTCGCAGTCCCTTTTCCTCCCAGATCGATGTCTTCTCAGCCGTGTCGTAACAGGACATATCCACGAATATCACGATGCGGAACTGCTCGTTCCCACCCTCTAGCGTGAAAGGCTGATCCCGAACCTGCGTGATCGTGCCCTTCAGCACGAGCTGGGCCTGATCCTCATCCAACACTCGCATCGCCCCGTTCGTCACGAAGGTCTGAATCAGAGTATCCGTCATGGCCTGCTGGAGCCCAGGTTCTAGACTCTCATTGTCGATCAGCGGGATGGCCACGGAGCGATACGCGCCTCCGCCCGACGCCGATGTCGAATAGTGCGCGCATCCGCAGGCTAGACCCAACCACACGATGGAGACCGCCCATTTCATTCGGCAGGCGTCTCCGAATCGTCTTTACCCTCCGCGTCTTCCGCCTCATCTGCCTCGTCGCCATCTTCGTTCTGATCGCCCTCCGTCGCTTCGGATGTCTCTTTCTTCGTTTCGTCCACGTAATTCATCCGCAACTCGAACAGGGCGTGGTCCAGAAGCTGCCGTTCCTGATCGTTCAGATTCCCGGTCGTCTTCGATTCGATCATCGCCAGCAGATCGATAAAATTCTTGGCTTGACCCAGGTCCCTTTCGACTTGCTGCGTCACCGGGTTCGAGACCTTTCCCAGCTGTTGCATCGCCATGCCCTGGAACATCATCACCAGCTGCATGAACAGCAATTCGTTGTGCTGGGCTTCCGAAATCGACTCTTCGGCCATCGCTCCGCACCTCCTGATTACAAGAACGGATCTTCCGCATGCCTTTCGCTGTGTTGCCAGGTTTCGCGGGGTCGACCCTTCTCAATTGACCTATAGTGTGGGTATGTTGCTCAGCGAAAAGACGTCGATCGATCGAGCCACGTGGCTGAAACTAATCGGGCCCTCGAAGGGTGTCAAGATCGTGACCGCACTTCTCATAGTCATCACGACGGTCACCGCCCAGCCGTCCGAACAGAAGGTGACCGTCCACCGCGATGGCTGGGGCGTGCCCCACATCTACGGCGACTCGGACCGCGCAGTGGCGTTCGGATTCGGATACGCCCAGGCCGAGGACCGGCTCGAAGCCCTGCTCGAGAATTACCTCACTGCGACCGGCCGGCGGGCGGCCGCCTTCGGTCCCTCCGAGGTGGACACCGACTTCGCGCAACACCTCTGGGGGCACGCGGAGGCCGCTCGTCACGCCGCGCCCTCACAGCCACCCGATACCGTCGACCTCCTCGGAGCCTTCGCGGCCGGCGTCCGGCAATACCTGAGCGACTACCCCGAAAGAGCGCCAGCCTGGGCCTTCGCGCCCAGCGGCGAGCACGCCATCGCCCTATCCCGATACCTCGTCTGGCGAGATCTCATCGCACGAGCCGACCGCGAATTCGCACGACAGCCTGACCCCGGTCCGCTCGACACGGGCCACACCTTGTGGGCTCTCTCGCCCGAACGCACGGTCGACGATGGGGCGGTCCTGTGCGCCGATCCCGGAGGACCCTGGGCAAGCCCGCTCCGATATTACGAAGCACACCTCCACGGCGATCGCACGCACGCCTGGGGCCATACGGTCGTTGGACTCCCCGTCCTTCTGTTCGGTCACAATCGGACCCTCGGATGGGGCATCGGGTCGGCCGGCCCCGATGCAGCCGACGTCTACGAAATCGAAATGAGATCGACTGCAGCGTCGACCTTCCTCTACGACGGCCGTGTCAGGAGGCTGGCCCTCGACACGCTCAGGATCGACGTTCGAACGGGCGACGCTCTCACGTCGGTCACGCGATTCGCCCAACGGACGGAATACGGCCCGATCCTCCACAGGCGCAAGGCCTACGCCTACCGCATCGCAGCCGACGGAACGGGCGCCATCGATCAGCTGTATCGTATGATGGTGGCGTCCGATTTCGCCTCTTTCTACGAGACCCTCAAAAGCGCCCAGATCGGCTCTCGCTCCCTTCTCTACGCCGATCGCCGAGGACGCGTCCATTACCTGCAAACCGCGCCCACACCCATTCGGTCGGAGACCCAGGACTGGCATCTCCCCGTTGATGGAAATGCGTCCGACGCCGACTGGCTCGGGTGGCACAATCAGAACGATCTCATCCAGATCGTCGACCCCGACGAGGGCTGGATCCGAGACATCGGAACTTCGCCGGACTTGCTGACTGCCGCCAGTCCAGCCGTCCCCGATCGATACCCGCCCTACATCTTCAACGCCACCCCTTCGCGGGACCCGCCTCGCTCCAGACGACTCGCTCAGATCCTCTCCGGCTACGGCGGATTCACGCTGCAGGAGGTGTTCGACCTCGTGTTCGACACCTACGTGGCTGACGCCCACCATTGGCAACGCGCCCTGGCCGACGCCTGGCACACGGAAGGCCGATCGGAAACGGCGGACGAAGCCTACGCTCTGATCCAAAGTTGGAACGGGCACGCCGACGCGGACGAGCGGGGGTTAGCCATCTACCTGACCTGGCGCGAAGCCTGCGACTCGCAGGGCCGGACCATCGACCCCTCGCGCGTCCTCACCCGCTCGCGCCAGTCACCCACGACAGCCGCCGCGTTGATCGCCGCCCTCGACCAGGCGCAGGAGACACATCGAAAACGATACGGCCGTCTGGACATCCCCTGGCGAGAGATCCATCGCTTCCGACGAGATGATCGTTCGTGGGGGCTGTCCGGTGTCGCTCACCCACACGCCCAATCTCTCCGACACACCAGCGTCTCGGTCGAAGGCGTCGTGGGCTACGGCAACCGTGGGCAGGCAGCGCCGACCGTCGTTCTCTTCCGGCCAGATCGGGTTGAAAGCTATACGTCCGCTCCCTTCGGACAGTCGGACCGGGCAAACAGCCCGCACCGCTGGGATCAAGCCGAGGCGCTCTACGCACAGAACCGCTTTCGTCGAACTCGTTTTGACGAAACAGAACACCTCAAAACGAAAAAGGTCCTGCACTTTCCGCAGGACCCTCCACGATCGCCCCCCGACAAAGACTGAATCAGACCACCACACCGATTCCGACATCTTCCAGCCGTCGAAAAGTCGTGGCCTTGTCCGCCCATCCCTTCACGAGCCAGGCCTGCTCGTCCCCCCTCGTGAACACGAGACTCGGGAACTGACGAACGCCGAGGGAACGTCTCACATTGAACCCGTCCTGCAGCAATCCTTCCGCCTCGTCTGAAATCACATCGGCCATAAAACGATCCACGTCGAGCGACAGCCGTCCGGCCAGATCCGCCAGCGTGTCCAGGTCCGAAGGATTCCGCGCCTCCTGGTAGTAGGCGTGTTGAACCGCTTCGAACATATCCGTGATCGCGTCCTCTCGCTGCAGACCCGCGCAGATCACCCCCCGGCAGGCCGGGTAGGTCGACCGGCGGGGTTGGCACTTTTCCCAAAAATCCCAGTTGAACGATGCACCCGTCTGTTCCGTCACCGACCGCCACTGCCCTTGGATGTATTCTCTCGTTTCCTGCGGCATCGGCTCATCGCTGTCCTTGGCCAGCCCTCCCATCACGTAGACCAGAGGAACCTCGTTCGGGATCGCCTGCCTGACCGCCTCCAGCACCGGTGCGAACCCCCAGCACCAGGAGCACATCGGATCGCCTACATAGTAAATCCTACCGTCGCTCATCACGCCCTCCAAACCTCGGTCTCAGTCGTCAGACCTTAGTATGGCCAAAAGTTCGTATTCCATCCACCCGCAAATCAAACGCTCCGGTACACAAAAACGCCCGATGAAAAATCCATCGAGCGAAGGAATCCTGAATCAGTATCTGTCAGAGAAGCCATTGCCCCCGTCCACCGTCAAGAGCCTGCCCTGAGCGGAGTCGAAGGGTCAACCGTCCACCGGCAACAACCCCAAGCGGCTCAGCCGCGAGGCCTAGACAAAATGGTCGTTCGACTCTCCTCTTACAATCGTGACCTGCCCGGCCTCTTCCAGTTGACGAACGGTCTGAACGACGCGCAATTGAACTTCCTCCACGTCGCTCAAGCGAATCGGACCGGCAAAATCCATTTCCTCTTTCATCATCTGACCGACGCGATCCGACCGTTCGCGAAAACGCGTTCTTTCAGCTCGTCGTTCCCGCCCTTGAGCGCGATGGCGAGATCGTGGGAATCCACCTCGCGCAGAATCATCTGAATCTCGCGATCGGTCAGCTGGGCAATGTCGTCGAACACGAACATCTTGTTACGCACGTGCTCGGCCAATTCCGGGTCGTGTGCGTCCAGTCGCTCGAGCACCGCCTTCTCCGTCGTTCGGCCCGTTCGGTTCAGAATCTCCGCGACGGCCTTGGGCCCGCCGATCTCCGTCACCTGCCCCGACAGAATCGCTTCGAGTTCACCGGCGAGACTGTTTTCGAGGTCTCTCAACACTTGGGGAGAGATGTTCTCCATCTGCGCGATGCGAAGGGCCACGTCGGCCTGGAGCTCTTCGCGTAAACCGTTCAGGACACCCGCGGCCTGATTCACGTCCAGCTGTGAGAGGATCGGGGAAATCGTCTGTGGGTGCTCCTTGCAAACAAAAGGAATGATTTGGGCCGGGTCGACGTTGCGCAGCATGTAGAATCCACTCGCCGTCGTCGAGTTGACCCGGTCGAGCAGGTTTTGCGCCTTTCGAGGCCCGACGGCCAGTTCCAGGGCTCCCCGGGCGAAGTCCATGCCACCCTGGGAAATGTATTGGCCGGCGATCAGCATCTGCTCGAACTCCTCGAGCACTTCGTCTTCCTGCTCCGTCGTCACGACATCGAGTTCGCTGATCGATTGGGCGATCTGCTCGATCTCGAAATCGGACATGTACTTCATCACCTCCGCGGTCGTCTCCTGACCCAGGGCGATCATCAGAACCGCCACTTTTTCTTTCGCTTCGAGACCTTCGGCTTCAGCCACAGCGCACTCCTGATTCGGCAAGGGTGGGTGAATGCGGGAATCCCACGAAGAGCGTGAACCGAGTCCTCGAGGTCTGAAACCCACAATGCAAAGCCTGTACCCTCCTCAGCTAAGACGGGTACATCAGTTCATCTCATTGTTTTTAATTCATTTATGTGGATAGTCCCCCGGAGGCTGGGCCCATCTGCCGGACGAATTTTCCCCCTGATCCCCCAATCGACGCGCCAAAAGTGCTTGCCTCGGGCTCGAAGCGGTCTATTTTGGCCCTGCCTGCCTGCTAATTCTGCGCACACAGAACCATCCGAAACCGGCTTTCATCGCTCTGTGGAGCGATCGGACACACGTAACGGAGGACACACGCGTGAAGGTCGACATCACCATCAACGGGGAGCATCACGTCCACGACGTGGAGCCACGTACCCTGCTGGTTCACCTGATCCGCGACGTCGTCGGGCTGACGGGAACCCACGTGGGGTGCGAAACGAGTCTGTGCGGCGCCTGCACCGTGCTGCTCAACGGGGAAGCCGTCAAATCCTGCACGATGCTGGCGGTCCAGGCGGACGGCCAGGAAGTCACGACGATCGAAGGTCTGGCCACCAACGGGGAACTCCACCCCGTCCAGGAGGGCTTCTGGGAGTGCCACGGCCTCCAATGCGGTTTCTGCACGCCGGGAATGATCATAACAGCTGTACAGCTCCTCGAGCGGAACAAGAGACCGACCGAAGCCGAAATCCGAAAAGGCATCGAGGGCAACCTGTGTCGCTGCACGGGTTACCAGCACATCATCGACGCCGTCCAATACGCCGCCAAGAAGATGCGAGCCTGAGGAGGACGCCATGCCAGTCAGCAAATCAGTCGGGGCCCGCATCAAGCGACGCGAGGATCCTCGTCTCATACAGGGCCTCGCCACGTATGTCGACGACCTTCAGATGCCGGGCATGTGCTACGTCGCGTTCGTCAGGAGCCCCCACGCACACGCGAAGATTCAAAGCATCGACACCTCCGCGGCAGCCGATCTCGAGGGTGTCGTCGCCGTCGTCACGGGCGCTGACGTGAACCCGGACGTGGGCGGGGTTCCCTGTGCCGCAACTGACTTTCCGAACGTGCAGGTTCCCGAACATCCCGTCCTGGCCGAGGACAAGGTGCGGTTCGTCGGCGAACCGGTTGCCGCCGTGGTCGCCACTGACCGTTACGTCGCCCAGGATGCCATCGATCTCGTCGAGGTGGACTATGACCCCCTCGAAGCGTTGGCCAACGCCGAAGCGGCCCTGGAACCGGACGCCGTCAAGATCTACGATCACTTCGAAAGCAACCAGGCGTTCACGTGGGATCTCGAGGGAGGCGACGTTGCTGCCGCGCTGAAAGACGCTGATCGGGTCATCACACAGCGCTTTATTCACCAAAGACTTGCCCCCAATCCGTTGGAACCGCGCGGCGTCGCGGCCGATTACAACGCCGGGGACGACCAGCTCACGCTCTGGTCATCCACCCAGATCCCCCACATCCTCCGTACGCAAATCGCGTTGATGCTGGGAATGAACGAGAACCGCGTCAGGGTGATTGCCCCCGAAGTCGGCGGTGGATTCGGATGTAAGCTCAACGTCTACGCAGAGGAGGCCATCCTCGGTCACCTCGCCCGGAAGCTTCAGCGCCCGGTCAAGTGGATGGAGAGCCGTCGCGAGAACATCCTTCACACGATCCACGGTCGCGACCAGTTCGGCGATGTCGAAGTCGGAGTGAAGAACGACGGCACCATCACGGGATTGAAATACACGGTCATCGCCGACGTGGGAGCCTACTTCCAGCTCCTCACCCCCGCCATCCCGACACTCACAGGCCTGATGCTATGCGGCTGTTATCAGATCAGGAACGTGTCGATGCACCTCCGAGCGGCGTTCACGAACAAGATGTCCACCGACGCCTATCGTGGGGCGGGCAGGCCCGAAGCGACCTACATCGTCGAGCGCATCGTCGATTGCATTGCCGACGAGCTCGGGATGGATCCACTCGTGGTCCGACGGAAGAACTTCATCCAGAAGGAGGCCTTTCCGTATGAAACCGGAACCGGCCTCAGCTACGACAGCGGCAACTATACCATCGCGCTCGACAAGGCCCTGAAGACGGCGGACTACGAGGGGTTGCGGAAGAAACAGGCCGAGCTGCGTGAGCAGGGTCGCTATCTCGGCATCGGTCTGTCGACTTACGCCGAGATTTGTGGAATGGGGCCGTCAGCGGCCATGCCGGCTGGAGGATGGGAATCCGGCACGGTTCGCGTCGACCCGACTGGCAAGGTCACGGTACTGACGGGCATCAAGCCGCACGGTCAGGGCCAGGAAACGACATTCGCCCAACTCATCGCCGACGGCCTGGGTGTGGACGTCGACGATGTCAAGATCGTCCACGGCGACACCGACTCGGTACAGTACGGAACGGGCACCTTCGGGAGCCGCGGAACAGCCGTCGGCGGCACCGCAATGATTATGGCGATGGACAAGGTGAAGGCCAAGGTCAAGAAGTTCGCGGCGCACATGCTCGAGGCCAACGTCGACGACATCGAACTCGAAGACAATCGTTACATCGTCAGAGGACACTCGGAGCAGGGTGTTTCGCTGATGGACGTCTCGCTCCACGCCCACCGCGGCATCGACATGCCTGAAGACACGGAGCCGGGACTCGCCGAGTCGCACTTCTTCGAGCCGTCCAACTTCACGTATCCTTTCGGCACCCACATCGCCGTCGTCGAAGTCGACCGTGATACGGGCGAAGTCGATGTCCAACGCTATGTCGCCGTCGACGACGTGGGCAACATCATCAATCCGATGATCGTCGATGGCCAGATTCACGGAGGCATCGCCCAAGGTCTCGGTCAAGCGCTCTACGAGGAAGTCATCTACGACGAGGCGGGCCAGGTGCTAACCGGCACCCTCATGGATTACGCGTTGCCCAAGGCGCACAACTTCCCCCGCTTCGAACTCGACAACACCGTGACGCCGTCGCCCGTGAACCCGATGGGCGTCAAAGGGGTGGGCGAAGCGGGCACGATCGGGTCCACACCCGCCATCGCCAACGCGGTCATCGACGCACTCAAGCCCTTCGGTGTTCGGCACATCGACATGCCGCTTCGTCCCGAAAAACTCTGGCGCCTGATGAACGGAGGAGAATCGTCATGATCCCGAACACCTTCGACTACCACACGCCAAAGACGCTCAAGAAAGCCGTCAGCCTGCTGAACGAACACGAGGATGCAAAAATCCTGGCAGGCGGCCACAGCCTGATTCCGCTCATGAAGCTGCGGTTCGCCGCTCCGGCCGTCGTCATCGACATCGGACGCGTAGGCGGCATCAGCCGGATTCGAATCGCCAATGGCCAGATCCAGATCGGCGCCCTCACGACGCACTACACGATCGCCAGCAGCGCCCGCCTGCGTCGCGTCTGCGCGGTCCTGCCCGAAACCGCCGGCGAAATCGGCGACACGCAGGTTCGCAATCGGGGCACGATCGGCGGCAGTGTCGTCCACGCCGATCCGGCCGCCGACTGGCCCGCGCCGATGGTCGCCTTGCGCGCCTCGTTCGAAGTCGCGGGAACATCAGGCACGCGTGAGATTCCCGCCGGCGACTTCTTCGTCGACATGATGACCACCAGCATCGGCGAAGGTGAAATCCTGTCACAGATTCGCATACCCGAACCCCCGGCGAACACGGGCAGCGCTTACGCCAAAATCCACCAGTCCGCTTCGGGATTCGCCATCGCCGGGGTCGCCGCACAGGTCACGCTCGACGGCTCGGGCAACGTCGGCTCCGCAGGCGTCGGTGTCACGGGTGTGGCGCCCATCGCCTACGCCGCATCAGCGGCCGAGGACGCGCTCGTCGGCAAGGCACCGGACGAGGCCACGATCGCATCGGCAGCCGCACTCGCGTCGGACGGTGTTCAGGACGCGAACGAAGACCACCACGCCTCCGGCGAGTATCGGATGCACCTGGCCAAGGTCCTGACGGGTCGCGCCCTCACCAGCGCAGTCGAACGCGCCCGAGGCTGACCGGCGGTCGTAACACCCAATCGATGTAGGATGATTCAGGGGCAGACCGGCGGTGTCACGAACGTCGCCGGTCCTGCCCTTTTCATTGGCTTGTAGGAACACCATGAAAATCGCTGGCACCCATCATATTTCCGCCACTCGGGACCGGGTTTTCACCGTCCTGACGGATCCCGATTGTCTTTCGCGTGTCATGCCCGGGTGTCAGACCCTCGAATCGACCGGGGACGGCACCTACACGATTCGATTATCGGCGGGCGTCGGCCCCATCAAGGGTGAATACGAAGGTACGGTAGAGCTCACCGACATCGACGAACCCGCGAGCTACCGCATGCTCGTCGATGCCAAGGGCAAAACCGGCTTTGTGAGGGGCGGGGGAACCGTCGAACTGACCGCAGAGGGCAATGCAACGACCGTGACCTACGAAGGCGACGTGACTCTCGGGGGCCCGGTCGCCGCCGTCGGCCAGCGCATGCACAGCAGCGCGGCCAAACTGATGACGCGCCAGCTTTTTGGCGCGATCGAGGCCGAGGCCACGGCCGAGGAAGGTGAGGAGGTCAAGCACGGGATCATCCGTGACACCCTGAGAGGCCTCCGAAAGCGCAAGGCGTCGTAGCGAATCCTTTGGTCACTTGTCAACGGTCAATGGTCACTGAAAATGCCTTTCATCGACTGGAACCAGATCCCGTTCAACAAACTCGCGCCAGGTGTCCGCATTCGGGCTCCCTATGGCGAGAACCTCATGATCTCCCTGCTCGAGATGGATGAGGGGGCCGTCGTGAATCGACACCACCATCCGCACGAGCAGGGCGGCATCCTGCTCGAAGGTCGCATGGAGCTGAGCATCGGCGACGACACGCGCACCGTCGAGCCGGGCGAAGCCTACCTCATCCCGCCCAACATCCCACATAGAGCGGTCGCTCTCGGCGGACCGATCAAGGCCCTCGACATCTTCAGCCCGGTGCGCGAAGACTACGTCGATCTTGCGAACAAATACATCCCTCCCGACTGATCCTACCGGTCTCCCTCCTGAAATCCAGCATCTCTCCTAACTCGAATGAACGCACGGTAGCCATCTTTCCGTGAGTCACATTCCTCAACGGAGTCCATCGTGGCAGATCATCCTCCGGATGAAGAAACTGGATTGGCCGGCCTGCTCATCGGCCTCAGTAATTTTGTCTACTACGTTGCTCTGAGCTTTGGACTCGCCATCCTGCCCTTCCAGCTCTTCGATCAGATCGTGGGCGGGAGTGGGTGGATGCGTGTCATTCCCGGCGTCGTCATCCTGGTCGTCCTCATCGTGGTCCTACGATTCGTGCAGGATGGGGCCACCGACGTCGTCGAACGCATCAGAAACGGCGTCCTCCTATCCCGACTCTTCCGCGTGATTCGTCACGCAAGCGCTGCGGTCGCGATGGTCGGGTTCCTTCGGCTCGAAGTCGCCTTCCTCAGAGGTAAGATGACCTGGCCCGACCTGGTGCATCTCATTGGCAAGTTCTTCACCGTCCTGTAGCCGTTGGGCGTTCAACTTGACGCGGAAGAGCCCCTCGTCTATTTTCTGCCCAAAGCACTGACGGAGAAAAGTAGGCCGTCTCCAGCCTCACGAGGGAGCGGGTGCCGTGACTGGAAGCACTCGCGGGGTATGCACGGCCGAAGTTCACTCCCGAGCTGCTCAGCTGAACCCTTGCCTCCGTAGTTCTCACAAGGTTGCCCCAGCAAACTCGCGCCTGCATCAGCCAGCGAGCTTTGCCGGGCAAGCCGTCCGAAGGATGGCCATAGGCTGAGCCGGGGTCGTTCCACGTCATCGGAACGGACAGTGACGGCTGTCCAAAGTGGCGGCCCGACCCCACCTGGTCGGGAACGCAATTAGGGTGGTACCGCGGAAGAGCTCTTTCGTCCCTATCTGGATGAAAGAGCGTTTTTCATTTGGGGATCCACGTGCCCGACGTAGACCTTTCATCACTCCACGCGCTGGAAGTCAGAACCCTGCGGGGTTTCGAACACGCGCCCGAGGCCGTGCAGCTGGATACAGACCTCGAAGCGTCTTCCGGACTCACCGCGGGGCAGCTCCGTCGAGCAGTGGAGTGGCTCGTTTCCAAGACGCTCCTGTCCGTCGCATCGGAGGAGGCCCGTCTCTCCGTTTCCCTGAGCGATCAGGGCAGGCGGTTTCTCGACGTGGGGTGCACACCCGAATCGGAACTGTTGCGCCGTGCAGGCGAGGGCCCGGTCACACTCGCCGACCTTCAGAGCGACGACCGGTTCGACCGAGGCGATTGGGGCAGCGCATTCGGGACTCTCAAGAGAGATGGCATCATCGACAGCTACGGACCCAACATCGTCATCAAGAACGACGAGCAGGCCACCTTCTACACGCGGACGATCGTCACCGACCTCATCGGCCGGTTCAAAGAGGATCCCGATGGCACCATCTCGATTGAAGCCTTCCCGCAGGAATTGCGGGGCCACATCGAAGAATCCTCCAAAGGGCGGGGGAAGGGAAAGTCACCCGTTCGGCTGAGCGAGCAGACCGTTCGCGGCTACTCGCTCACTGAATCGGGGCGCGGAATCCTCGAGTCGGTCGTCGATCAGAACCTGACGGGTGAAGAGGTCAGCCGCCTGACGTCTGACATGCTTCAGAGTGGATCGTGGAAACGAGTCGGATTCAGACGCTACGACCTCTCGATCAAACCGCCCCGCATCCAAACCGGACGACACCATCCGTATCGGGCCTACCTCGACGAGGTGCGCCGAAAACTTCTATCCCTCGGGTTCGAGGAAATGAAGGGCCCGCTCGTCGAAACCGAATTCTGGAACATGGACGCGCTCTTCATGCCTCAGTTCCACGCGGCCCGAAACATCCACGACGCCTACTTCATCAGCGACCCGAGCGAGTCGAAGGGCCCCGAGGAACCTCACTTCAGCCGTGTCGGCCAGGCACACCGGGATGGGGGCGAAACCGAGTCCCGCGGATGGCGATACCCGTTCGATCCGGAACGATCACGCCGCCTCCTCATGCGAACACAGGGTACAGCACTCTCCGCTCGGGCTCTGGCCGGGGACGCCAACATTCCCGGCAAGTATTTCGCGATCGCCCGATGCTTCCGTCCCGATGAGATCGATGCCACTCACGGCGCCGAATTCAACCAGGTGGAAGGCATCGTCCTCGGCGAATCGATCAACTTCCAATCTCTCCTCGGTCTACTGAAACTGTTCGCCCTCGAGGTCGCGGAATCCGAGGACGTACGCTACGTACCCGACTACTTCCCGTTCACCGAACCCTCCGTCGAGCTTCAGGCCAAACATCCCACGCTCGGTTGGATCGAGCTGGGCGGTGCAGGCCTGTTCCGCCCGGAACTCACGAACCCCCTCGGTGTCGACGTGCCGGTCATCGCCTGGGGACTGGGCGTCGACAGAATGGCCATGGTCTCCCTCGGCGTCACCGACATCCGGGACCTGTTCAGCACCGATCTCGATTACCTGCGCAACAAGAGATAATAAACCACGGAGGGCACCGACCAAGACACCCCGGCCGATCACCAAACCTGTCATAATCTCGAAAGACCACACGGTACTCCCTCTTTCGCATTTGCATTCTCCGTGTCCTCCGTGTTCTCCGTAGTAGGTTTTCATTCCATCAGGATCAGCAATGCCCACGATATCCGTCATCAAACACGACCTCGAACGACTGGCCGGAAAGACCTACGACCTCCCGGAGTTGGAGCTGGCTCTCGAACACGCCAAGGCGGAGGTCAAAGCCGAGGGCGACGAGTTGCGTGTCCAGCTCAAGGACACGAATCGACCCGACCTCTGGTGTGCCGAAGGACTGGGTCGCGTGCTCAAAGGCTACCGCGAAGGGGTTTACGACGACTATGTCTATCCATCCTCGGGCGGGGCGGATCGTCGAATCGATGTGGATCCGGGCCTTGAGCACATCCGGCCCTTCGTATCCGGTTTCGTCTGTCGCGGGGTCGAAATCGACGACGACGCACTCAAGCAACTGATCGAAACACAGGAGCGACTCACGGAAAACTACGGCCGAGGGCGCAGCTCGATCGCCATTGGGATCTACGACGCATCCGACATCGTTTACCCGATTCGCTACGAAGCCGTGACGCCCGATACGCGCTTCACGCCTCTCGACGCGTCGACCGAGATGAGTCTTCGTCAGATCCTGGCCGAACACCCGACCGGACAAACTTACGCGCACCTGCTCGAGGGATTCGATCGGTTTCCCCTGTTGAGAGACGACAGGGATGAGGTCCTTTCGATGCCACCCATCATCAACAGCGCATCCCTCGGGCGCGTCGAAATCGGCGACGCTCATCTCTTCGTCGAGGCGACCGGCACCGTCTTGGATCACGTGCTGCACAGCATGGCCATCTTCGCCGCGAACCTCGCAGATCGAGGTGGAACGATCGAACCGGTCACGACGCACTATCCCTACGACACGCCACGAGGACGTGAAGTCCAAAGTCCCGTAGACATGGGAACGCCGACGACAGCGACCTTTCATCAGATCAACGAAACCGCCGGGACCGAACTGAGTTCGGA
The DNA here is from genome assembly GCA_965198115.1 of Candidatus Latescibacterota bacterium. GTDB lineage: Bacteria > Latescibacterota > UBA2968 > UBA2968 > UBA2968 > UBA6620. The sequence continues at coordinate 7,929,900 of OZ240241.1, forward strand.
ACAGATCGAAACGGCCTTGAGAAAGATGGGGTATCGGGATGTCACAGCCGCCCCCGAGGCCGTCACGGCGACGTCGCCCCCCTATCGGGACGACCTGCTCCATCCGGTCGACATGATCGAAGACATCATCATCGGCGTGGGCTATGAGGCGTTCGAGCCCATCATGCCTCGCGACTTTACGATCGGAAAAGCAGCGCCCCAGGAAGACCTGTCCGATCGCATTCGTCATCTGTTCGTGGGCTGCGGCTTCCAGGAGCTTTTCCTGCCCGTACTCGGGTCCGTCGAAAACCAGACCACGCGAATGCGGAACGAACACGCACCCGCGATTGTCATCGCCAACCCCATGTCCGAACACTACGGGTGCGCCCGCTGGTCGCTGATTCCGGGTCTCCTCAGCGTCGAGGAAACGAGTCGCCGGGCGATCTATCCGCACATGCTCTTCGAGGTCGGAGAAGTCACCAGAAAGGATGTCGATCACGACTATGGCTCTCGAACCGACATCCTCGTCACCGCCTTGGAGGCTTCGGAGGATGCCAACCTCTCAGGCATCCAGAGTTACCTCGAAGCCTTCGCCTACTACTTCGGGTTCGAATACGAACTCAGGGCCATCGGCCACCCGACGTATCTGTCCGGACGCACGGGCGAGATCGTCAGCCGCGGGCAGACCCACGGCGTGATCGGTGAAATTCACCCGGAGGTACTCGACAACTGGGGAATCACCGTTCCTGTCAGCGTCTTCGAAGTCGACATTCGCATAGCACATTGAAGATGTAGCAGTCGGGGTTCCCACCTGAACTCGCGGCTGCCATATCCAAGAGTGTTCTATGTTCATTGTTCCATCTTCAAAGGGGTCCTCATGGTCAACATCGCTTTCCTCTCCACTGCCCACACTCACACCAAAGGCTTCCTCTCGGCCGTCCGCGAGAAAGAGGGCGCGAATCTCGTCGCCATTTGGGACGACATGGAATCGCGAGGTCGGGGCTTCCGTGACGAATACGGCGGCGACTACTCGAGCGATCTTGCCGCGGTCATCTCTCGCGACGATCTCGACGGCTTCATCGTCTGTGCCGAAAATTCGCGTCATCTCCCCTTGCTCGAAGCGGCAATCCCGACGGGCAAGCCGATCTTTTGCGAAAAACCGTTCATGACCACCACGGCCGATGCGGTAAAAGCCGTGGGCCTGATTCGCGAGCACGGCACGGTCGTTCACACGGGCTACTTCCAGCCATTCTCGGCCGCCATGCAGGGGGTGATCGCGCACGTTCAGTCCGGGGCTATGGGAAAGCTGACCCACGCCAAGTATCGCAACGCCCACCACGCCGCCTACGGCCGCTGGTTCGATTCCGACGCGCTGCGATGGTTCGCCGACCCCGCACTCGCCGGTGGAGGCGCCTTCATGGACATGGGCACGCACGCCATCCACCTCCTGCGCACTGTTCTCGGCCGCGCCACGGAGGCGTTCGCGACCATCAGCAACGTGTCCGGCATCTACCCCAACGTCGACGACAACGGCGTGGCACTGCTACGTTTCGAAAGTGGCGTCGTCGCAACCGTCGAGGCGTCCTGGGTCCAGACCGGCGGCCCAAAGGCGTTCGAAGTCGTCGGGAGCACCTCGACGTTGTATGAGATCGAAGGACGCGGTTTCGTCACCACGGAGCCTCGGGAAGAACCCGTCGACGTCCCCACGGGCAAAGAGAGACCGACACGCGTCGACCGACTCGTCGCCGCCATCAATGGAGACCTGCCTCGCGAAGAATTGGACGCCGACTTCGACTGCGCTATCGACGCCGTCGCGATCATGGAGGCGTGCTACGCGTCCAATCAGAGCGGCACGTGGGAGAAAGTCGCAAAGGTGTAGGATTGGACCCCATACGTAGGGACGGTTCGCGAACCGTCCCTACGCGTTACTTATCGAGAGGACATCAGATGCCGCTGCGCCTAGCCTACAGCAGCCTCAAATGGAAAGAGCAGAACCTCGAAACCAACCTGCGGGCGCTGGTGGAAGAAGGGTTCGGAGGGTGGGAAACGCGGGAATCGCTCGACTGGCTCGGTACGCCAAAACGCTTGAAAACGATGGCAAGCGACTGCGGCATCGAAATCGCCGCGGTCAGTGGACCGAATGTCCCCGCCACGAAGGATCAGCCCGCTTTCGAGATCAACAAGCGCCGGATCGAATTCGCGTCGGACCTCGGAGTCCCTCTCCTTATGACAAAGGGCCCCCGTGGTGAGAACAACCCGACGCCCGACGCCGAGCTGCAGCAGGTCGCGGATATGTATGAGGAACTGGCCCGTCACGGCCAGCCGCTCGGCGTGACCGTTACCTTCCATCCGCACGTCAATCACTTCGTCGACAGTGCGGATGAATGGAAGCGCTTCATGCCCATGCTCGACGTCTGCCGACTGTGTCTCGACATGTCTCACGCGGTGCGATGGGGCTACGACCCCGTCCAGGCCGCACACGACTACAGCGATCGAATCTCGCTCCTTCACCTCCACGACGAGAAAGACGGCGTGGGCGCCGACATCGGCGAGGGACCGATGTGCGATTACGGCGCCTTCCTGCAGACCGTCCAGGACGTCGGTTACGATGGATGGGTCGTCGTCTGCCCGGGGAACGACAACAAATCCGACCGGGAAAAGATCCAACACAATCGAGCGTATCTGAAATCGATCGGGTATTGAAAAACCGCCCTCGGGCAGAGCCCAAGGGCGAGCGAAGCGCATGGTTTCACTTCACAAAAACAGAATGTTGTGCTCGTCCCCGTGCTCCGCACGTGGACGCTTTAGTGAACCATCGTAGAAATGTTCCAATGGTCTTTCTGGGGAGTCTGTCCATTGCCCAACATCACCGTCGGAATACTCGGACTCAGACGCGGCTTCACTCATCTGAAAAACTTTATTCACGCCGACGGTGCCGACGTGATCGGCGCGTGCGATCGTGTCGCGGCGAACAGGGACCGCGGTGCCGCCCACATCGCCGAGACGGGAACAAGAGCGGAGGTCGTTAAAGGGTTCGATGACCTCCTCCGGCTGAAGCCAGATGCCATCGTGGTTGCCAGCAACGCGACGCTTCACGTTCAGCACTCGATTCAGGCAATGAAGGCGGGCTGTGCCGTTCTGTGCGAAGTTCCCGGCGCTTACACGCCCGAAGAGTCCTGGCAGCTGCGCGAATGCGTTCAGCGCACCGGTCAGTTCTACATGCTGGGCGAAAACACGTGTTTCTGGGATTTCTTCCGCTACTTCAGGAAGTGGATCGTCGAAGGTCAATTTGGGGCGATTTCCGCTGCCGAAGGCGAGTACCTGCACTACCTGCCCGCCACGATGCTGACCGAGACGGGAACTCTTTCGCCCTCGGATGTGAAGCGCCAGGGCATCACGAACGCCGTACCCACGTGGCGTGCCGCCATGCCGCCGATCCAGTATCTCACTCACGACCTAGGCCCGCTCCTCGAGATTCTGGACGACCGTGCGGTCAGCGTCACCTGTCGGAGCGCCGCCTCACACTCCGAGGAAGCGCCGCTCAGGAGCGACGGCCAGATTGCGCTGTTCCAGACCGCCAAGGGCCACCTCATCAAGATCATGGTGACGCTCAACACGCGACGTCCCGAAGAGCATCGCTACCGCCTCTTCGGTACACTCGGGAGTGCGGAATGGTTCACCTACGAAGGATTCGCACGAAGGCTCACACGATCGATGGAGACCAAACAGGGCTGGGAGGTCTTCCCTGTCGGGTATGCGGCAAGGGAAGATGACACGACGACCGGCCACGGGGGCGCGGATCTCAAAACAGCCTCCGCCTTCATCGCCGCCCTGAGCGAGGGCAAGCCGAGCCCCATCGACGTCTACCGAGCGATGGAGTACCACCTGCCCGGCATGCTGGCCCATCGGTCTGCCGAAATGGACGGCGCACCCGTGGCCATCCCGGACGTGCGCACATCGCCGTTCGAGGGGACGAAATTCTGGGATGTGGTAGGATTACCCGATACGGAGCCACCCGCCTCGTTCTACAACGAGACAGTCAGGCCGACGTAAAGCGTTCGGTCGAAGTTCGACCATCGACAGTGGCCAGCCCGAGGCCCTCAGAACGTGATCGCCTCACGTGATTCGATCTTCGATTCGTCCAGGACGATTCCCAACCCGGGAAGGCCGGGCACGACAACGTCGCCGTTTTCGGGTCGGTAGAGCGGGTCGTGGAAGAACTGCTTGGTCTCCTGCCCGCGGATCAGGAATTCGACGCGGGGAACGGTCGTCGGTGCTTGCGCTGCGGCAACGTGAAGGGCGGCGAGCAGAGAGTGGCCGTGGGCGACCATCGGAATCTCGAACGCCGACGTCAGCGCGCAGATCTTCATCAACTCCGTGATCCCACCCGTCCAGTCCGGATCGGTCTGCACGACATCTACCGCATCCCTCAGCAGGAGCTCTTTGACCTGCCACCGGGTGTAGACGTGCTCCCCCGTCGCGATCGGCACGCGCGCAGCTAGCCTCAACTTGCGGAATTCGTTCACACGATCGGACGGGAACGGTTCTTCCATCCACCGTGGACCGACCGATTCCAGTCCGCGCACCATCTCCGTCGCATACGTCAGATCCCATCCGTTGAACGCATCGAACATCAACTCGTAGTCGGGACCGACCGCATCTCGAACAGCCCGCGCCATCGCCAGGTTCCGTGCGAGCCCTTCCTTCCCATCTCCAGGTCCGTGGCGAAAGAACCACTTCTGCGCCGTGTAGCCCTGGCCTTTGTATGCCTCCGCGGACTGCGCTGCCTCATTGGGCTCGATCGAGAAGCCCAGCATGCTCGCGTATGCCGGGACCCGCATCCGCGTCGGCCCTCCCAGGAGACGGTAAATCGGCAGACCGAGCGCCTTTCCCTTCAGATCCCACAACGCACAGTCGACGGGACTGATCCCCGTCATGATCTGTCCCGTTCGTCCGTGACGATCCAGCCGAATCACCTGATCCAGCAAGGCTTCTGTGGCCAGAGGATCGCGCCCGACCAGAAACGGTTTCAGCAAGGTCAGAATCACAAAGGCCTGGGCCCGCTGAATCGGGCCGAACGTGCCCGACACTCCTTCGTCGGTCGAGACATCCAGGTAGAGAGCCGCGAGGCCCTCACGATCGCCTCCCCCTGTTCCGCTTCCTTCGTTGAACTCCGGGTAGATATCGAGCGGACGCGACTGTCGATCACCTCGCGGAAACGTCGGCCCGTCGTACGACCCGGAGAAACGCGTCACGGTCACGTTAGTAATCTTCATGGTGCCCTCGAAACACTCGATATCCAGCGACTTGAGTACACAAAAAAGGGGCCGGCCGTTCCGGCGCCGGGCCCCAGATCTTGATCTCGAAAAGCGGGGTCAGCCCGCCACCTGCCTCGCATCGACAGAGGCGAGTAGGGCTTCGACTTTTCTCGCGTCCAGACTCGCCCCTATTCCATCGAACAAAGTCCTTGCCTTCAAGAGGTGGTCGCGTGCCTCTTCTGTTCTGCCCTGCCAGAGAAGCGTGTGGCCCTGATCGCGACGGACCTCGGCAAGACCGTGCGGGCTTTCGTATCGGTTGTAAAGTCCCTCGCTACGCTCTAACAGCACTCGGCACGTTTTCCAGTGCTCGAGTTTGCCGAAACAGAGTCCGAGCACGCGATACACATCCGCCTCCCCCAGTGAATCGCCAACCGCCGTATAGACCTCCAGCGCCCGCCCGGATGTCGCAATCGCACCCGCGCATCTGCCCGTTTCCATCAGAGACCGAGCGTGGCTGAGATGAACGTTACCGACGAGTTCAGACGCCTGCTCGTCCTCCGTAAGCATTAGGGCGCGCTCGAAACAAGCGATGGCTTCGCAGTGGTTTTCGGCGTCCGCGTGAACCATGCCGGCGTTGTGCCACGACCGTGCCGCGCCGGCGGTGTCATCTCTTGCCTCGTAGAGTCGGATACATTCCGCGTAACGGTCGACGGCCTCCTTCGCGAAACCCTGTATCGTCGCCAGGACGGCCAGGTTGTTCATCGCATCGATCGCGACGAGTTCGCTTCCCGCGCGCCCTGCCAAATCGAAAGCGGTCCTGTAATGACCGGAGGCTTCAGCGTATCGCCCCTGCTCGTGGTGGACGATCCCGATGTTGAGCACGGCGATCGATCGTCCTTCGTCGTCACCAAGGTCCGCGAAGATCTCCGCGCTGCGCGTCAGAGCCCGAAACGCCTCCGACCACTTCCGCGTTTGGACGAACGCCCGGCCGACATAGCGCAACGCCTCCGCCAGATTCTGGTGGTCGCCCCTCGATTCGGCCAGATCGGCTGCTCGATTCCACGTTTCTATGGCATCTTCAATAAAGCACTTCGCCAGGGCCCGGCCGTGTCCGAGGAGAACATCGATCTCCTTGTCCGGCAGTCGATCGAGCAACCGCTGGTGGGCCTCCGTAATCGCCTTCCGCTTTGACAACGGGTTGATCGCGTTACTCGAAGCCTCCTGGAAGGCCTCATCGACCACTTTTTTGATATCTGTGTCTGTCATCGGTCAATATCACCACCACCGAGTGAGTACCGCGAAAATCCGGGAACGGCGACCTCGACCTTCGTGAACTGTTCTCCCTCTCTTGTCCGGGTTTCGATCGTTTCAATTGTCCCGTCGCCATAGAGATGCGTAGCGCGGACAAGATCGTCATCATCCAACTCCCCAATGAACCTAAGTGTGAGCAGTGCGGGGGAACTGAAAAACGTGCCCGGGGGTGAGAACGTCACCTCTATGTCGTTCAATGAGGTTCCGAACTGGGCTGACATCCTGATATTGTAGACCACGCCATGGGTGCCGAGCGAACCCGCCGGAATCTGAAGTTCTACACTCGAAAGACAAACCCCAGAGGGGTCACCGTAGAGCGGGAAGGCCACCGACAGTGCACCACCGGCCGTGTCAAGGATGTCACTGGACGTTTCCCCGAATGTCAGTAGATGGGGACCCGAATCTGAACCGGAAACTCCTGGTTCGTCGTCCCAATCCGAATCGTCATCATCATCGTCGTCGTCATCATCGTCGTCGTCATCATCGTCCAAATCCGCGTCACGATCATCGTCATCATCGTCGTCATCGTCGTCATCAGCGAACTTCGCGGCCGGATGGCCTGTGGCCATCCTCGACGATTCGCTGGACAGAGGTGATTGTCCACACGCGGCTGTAAGCAGCGCGATCAATATCGTGTAGAGGAAAACTCTCAATCGATTGTCGTCATACAATGCCTGGAGCATCACACATTTCCGTCTTGAGTTATGGATTCCAGCCCCCGATATGCTTCTCAAATCTACGACCGATTCGACGGACTGTCAGGTCTCCTCCCTGTAGTCTCTATCCTACACGCCGCGCCCGTCGCGGAGCCGAATCGCATCCGCCACGACTCCGCGAAGGTCGTCGAGACTGACGACGGGCTTTTCCAGACGCAGATCGAAGGGGTCCAGCCTCGGATCGTCCTCTTGCAAGACCCAGCCTGTCGCCAGAATAGCGACCACACCCGGGAAACCTCTCTTGATCTCGGCTACGACCTCGTTTCCCGGAAGGTCCGGAAGCCCCAGATCGGCGAGAACCACGTCGAAGGCATCCCCATTCGCGAGTGCCAGGGCTTCGGTCCCATTTTTTGCAGTGGCCACGTCGTGACGCCCAACGAGGGCCTGTTCGAAGACTTCGCGCACGATCTCTTCGTCTTCGACGATCAGGACACGACCGGCTCTCGAATCGGCCTGGCCACGTTGTGTCGACGCCATCGTCTGTGGGGATCGCCACTCCTGAAAAGTGAGCTCGAAGGTCGTGCCTTTACCCGGTACGCTCGCCACATCGATGGCGCCGTCCCATCCGGCCATCGACCCGTACACGGTGGCAAGACCGAGCCCCGTCCCCACGTCTGTCTTGGTCGTAAAAAATGGCTCGAACACCCGACGCTGCGTTCCTCATCCATTCCCACGCCGGTATCCAAAAAACGGAGTTGAATGCCTTCTTCACGCCGGTTCGCCACAATCTCAATCTGTCCGCCCTCGGGCATCGCATCCACAGCATTGAAAATGAGGTTGATCAGCACGTCCTGAAGGCCCGAAGCGTTCGCCTGGACGGGAGGCACGTCTTCCGTTTGGACGGATACTTCGATCTTGATGCTTTTGGATTCGGGCTCATCCTTCCAGCGAGGTCTCGACGTGGCCAGTGCCTCTGCGACCGCGTCTGACAGGTCCACGGGCCCCATCTGTTCTGATTCCACGCGGACCGCGCTGTGAAGTCTCCTCACGAGATCGGCGGCCCTCACCGCGGCCGTGCGAATGCGACGCACCTCTCTAAGCGCCTCTTCTCCGAGCGGCAGTTCTTCCAGCAGGCTGAGGGGCCCTGTAACCCCTGTGAGAAGGTTGTTGAGGTTGTGGCTCACACCCGCGGACATCTCCCCCAGGGCCCTGAGCCGTTCACCCCTCACCATCCTGACTTGCGTTTCCTTCTGCTGCGTAATGTCACGCGCCACGCCGACAAATCCGAACGGCTCGTCGTGCTCGTCCCGCAGAGCGGATACGGACATGAGGGTCGGAAATTCTGTGCCGTCGCGGCGAACGTGGCCAACCTCGCCCTGGTGGGCGCGACCCGCCAGGATCCAGTCGATGAACGGCATGAGGTCTTCACGCAGCTGCTCCTCCGTGTGGAAGACTTCCATCGGCTTTCCGAGAAGCTCCTCCACTTCGTAGCCGTGCATGCGGGACCACGCCGGATTGACGAATCGTACCTCCAGGTCAATACCGGTGATGCAAATGCCATCGATGGATTGATCGACCGCCTGCTTTAGCTCGACGTGCTCCTCTTGTTCCAACTGGACGGAATCACGCAGCAGGGCGGACACGAGGTCCACCTTCTCGCCGTCTGGCGATCCCCTTCCACCAGAGCAATGATCTCACGCGCGAGCTGCTCGGTAAAATCGTTCTTCACTCGGCCTTCCTCAGTAATGATCTGCTCGTCTCCGGCCTCGCCCGCACTATCCCGCGAGCTGCCGGATCGCCCAGTCCGGATCCTTCAACGCCTCGTAGACCACACCGCCTTCCACGTTGCGCGGCATGGGCGTACCCGTCAAGTAACACACGGTCGGTGCCACGTCGACGACGCGAACCTGCCGTTCGAGCTTGCCCGTCCGCCGAATACCGGCACCCGACGCGATGAACGTCGAATGCTGTCCTGCCATCCCGAAACCGACGGACGGAAGCTGCTTGCCGTGGGCGCCATCGAACTCCGGATTGAGCGCGTAAACGACGTCCCCGACCAGATCGCTCCACAGATTCACCATCTCGGCATCTTCTCGTGTGATCGCCAGCGCAAACGGTCGTCGTTCCGTCTCCGGGTCTTTGTAGTCGTACAGAGCCGCGACCAAGTCGCGTCTCACCGCGTCGTAGTCCGCTTTTGCCACGATCCCTCCGGCGTCACGGCCGCGGAGATTGACGAAGACGTGAACGAGACCGACGTTCATCGCCTTCGTTCGTGAAAAGTCGACCTCACGGTTCTTTCCCCGTCCCTTGTACTTCAAGAACCCGGTTTCTTCCAACACCTTCGCGATGTCCACGACCTGGAACTGTTGTGATGTACCGCCGTGATCCGCCACGACGAAAATCGCCGTGTCGCGGTCCGCGATCTTCCGGATTCGACCGATCATCCGATCGATCGACGCATAGTCCGAGCGACCCCCCCTTGACACCGTCTCATCACGTTGCGAGCCGCCCCGGAATGGGCATCCGCGCGGCTCAGAAAGAAGTGGCTCGTGTAGTCAGACGCGTGTGACTCGACCATCAACAGGTCCCAGTCTCGTGTCGACGTCAGGTAATCGGCCACATCGGCGATACGCTGGTGATGGAACTCCAGAAGCTCGAAATACGTGTCGTCGTCGATCAGTCCCAAGGCATCACGCATCGGATTCTGCAGAAAATTGCCGACGTGCTCGTCGATCTCCTTCGCCACGCTGAGCGGCTTCGTGTAGCCCGCGTTCGGCCAGATCTGGGGGAAAAAGAGTTCGAAGGCATCCCCGCTCTTCGACAACGTAATCAGTTTCGTCCGCACATAACCCCGCACACGCTTGCCATCGATCTCGAATCCGTCCAGCCACCAGTCGCTCCATTCACCCACGCCGAGATCGGCGAGCGACCTTTTTCCGTTCCGCGATCGACAGACCCGAACCCGGTCGTAGCCCTTTCCCTTCGCGTAGACCAGTCCGTAATAGGGCTTGGGCGTGCCTCTTTTCCCGCGATTCATTTCCTCCCGACCACGAGCCAGTGGACGGATCGTCAGCACGACCTCCTTGACCGGCTTGTTCGATGACGGCAGGCTCCGCCAGCCCTTCGCATCCTGCAACTCCACGGGGTCGAATTCGCTCACCGTCTGGAGTGCACTCGGATCGAGCGTTTCCGGATCGCGCTGCGCCACGAGTCGCCTGGGCGCCCACTTTCCTCGAACAGATGATAGCCAGCGATCTGATGATGGTTCGAAACACCGGGACCCGTGCCCTCCACCTGAACACCCCGCTTCACCGTCGGTGGCCACGACATCTCCCACTTCACCAGAATCGGCGTCTTGCCCGCCCGTTCGAACGTATTCCAAATGTATTCGGATTGCGACAGGTTCGTGTTGATCCCCCAGACGGTTTTGTCCAACCGCTTCCCGACATCTCGAATGTTGAAGTCCATCACGCGATGTGTGCCGGGCCACGACCCTGTGGACAGGGCCGTCCAGCCTGGCGGCGTGAGGGTCGGAAACACACCGACCATCGGTCGCCACCCTCCCGACGCCATCAGGGCTTTGATGTTCGGCGCGTGTCCGGCGTCGGCCAGGTTCTTCACGATCTCCATGCTTGCGCCGTCCATCCCAATGACGATGGCGCGTTTGGCTGGACTGTTCACGGGGGAACTCCTTGTCCGACCCGACGGTCGTGTTGGTGGTTCGAAGGTCAGAAGTCAGAGGTCGGACGGGTTTTCACCGACCTCTGACTGCGGCCGAAGGCCGCATTAGTCCATGAATAGATAACGCGCGATGAACAGGACCGCGAGTCCGTCGAGCAGGGGGTGGACGTCCTTTCCCCTGCCGCTGAGTCGCTTGACGACCGGATAGGCGACGATGCCCGCGGCGACACCGTTCGCGATACTGAACGTCAGGGGCATCATCAACAGCGTCAGGAAAGCGGGAAGCGCGTCGGACGCGTCCTCCCAGTCGATCCGTTTCACAGCTGCCATCATCAGCACACCGACGATGACCAGAGCTGGCGCGGTGGCGAAAAGCGGGATCGACTCCACGAGCGGGGTAAAGAACAGCGCGGCAAGGAAAAGCACGGCGACGACCACCGAAGCGAGGCCTGTTCTCGCCCCCTCGGTGATGCCCGAAGCGCTCTCGATATACGTCGTGACGGGCGAGGTCCCCATCACGGCCCCCACGACGGTGCCGAGCGAATCCGCCAAAAGCGCTCGGTTGGCGCGTGGCAGATGCCCGCGATGATCGAGGAGCCCCGATCGCTGGGACAGACCGACGAGCGTCCCCATCGTGTCGAACAGATCGACGAACAGGAAGATGAACACGAGTTCGATCAGCGCGACATCGAACGCGGCCGGAAGGTGTTCGATCGCTGCGCCGAACAGTCGCTCCGGCCAGACCGGCGCGCTGATCACACCCGATGGAGGCGACGCAACACCTGCCAGCATCGCCGCGGCCGATACAACGACGACACCCACGAGGATGGCCCCCCTCACACCCCGGGCGACCAGAACACCCGTCCCCAGCAGTCCGAGCAGCGCAAGACCCGCTTGGGCGACCCGCACGCTTCCCAGGCCGATCAGCGTGCCCTCGTTGGCCACGACGATTCCCGCGTTCTTCAACCCGATGAAGGCGATGAACAGCCCGATACCGGCCGCAGTCGCGTGCTTCAGACTCGACGGCACCGCGTTGATCAGCGCTTCCCGGATCCTCAGGACCGATAGAACCGTAAAGATCAATCCCGCCGCCAGCACGACACCCAGCGCGAGATCCCATCGGACCCCCATCCCGATGACGACCGTGAACGTGAACATCGCGTTCAGACCCATGCCCGGCGCGAGTGCGAACGGGTAGTTGGCGCCCAGGCCTACGATTAGCGTCGCGATCGCCGACGACACGCACGTGGCGAACAGCAGCTCCCCGAACATGTCCTGCCCGAGAGCTTGCGCCAACATACCGGGATTGACGGCCACGATGTAGGCCATCGTCACGAACGTCGTCAGACCGCCCAGTACTTCGGTCCGAATCGTCGTGTCGCGATCGTCGATTTCAAAAAATGATCTGATTGCGTTCATCGGGTGACCTTTAGCTTGCTGCTGCCGCGAACTGATCGGCAAAAATCAGGAAATCGCTGAATCCGATCCGGCCGTCTCGGTCCAGGTCGAAGACAGCCGCTTCGCTCTCCAGCACCGGCTCGCCGAACCTGGCGGCAAACAGCAGGAAGTCGTCGAAGTCGACACTGCCGCTCCCGTCGAAGTCGGCCGTGGGCGCGCTGATTCCCGCCAGCTCGAGCAGACCGCCCGTTGCAGCTCGCGTCACTTGCGTCACGTAGTCGATGTCCACCCTGGTGATCGTGTCGGTGCTCATATTCAAATGCGGCGCAGGGTTGTCGAAGAATTGGAAGATACCGATAGCCGGAAACCCCTGGTCCAGGAAGGGCTGATGATCCGAACATCGACACCCTTGGGCTGTCACGCGAAGATCGGATCCGCTCCCGTTCTCCGTTCGAAGCGTGGAGTAGACCCTCGCGGCATCGGCGATCGTCTGTGCGATTTCCACGTGAGGCGAAGTCGTATCGATCGAAAACGCATCCGGATGAATCGACCCGGGCCACCCGATCGCGTCGATCTGCATCATCAACTCGATCTGGTCTCCGCGCGTCTTTGCCCTCCGTGCGTAGTCCGTGCTCCCGTTCAACCCAATCTCTTCCGCTCCCCAGAACGCGAACTCGATCGTCAGGTCGAGGTTCTGGTCCTTCAGCAGCCGGGCGATTTCGACAATCGCCGCCACACCCGACGCATTGTCGTCGGCACCAGGGGCAACGTCCTGCTCAGCCTGTTCTCGATCCAGTGAGATCGAATCGTAATGCCCCCCGACCACGATTTTTCGATCGGGATGAAGCCTCCCCACCTTCGTCGCCAGAACGTTCGCCTGAACCGTAGAGAGGAACCAATCCTTGCCGAAGAAACGGCGATCCAGTTCCAGATCGAATGTATCCCTCACGGTGTCGTAGCCGAACGACGTCAGACGTTCTTCGAGATAGGCCACGGCCGCCCAGTTGGAATCGCTGCCCATGAAACGTGTTTCGAACGCCACGAGCCGTTCCACGGTCACCGTCAGGGAATCGGGGTGGACGCTGTCGACGAGGTCCTCGATCTGCGCGCGGGATGGGCCGGGGAAAGAAGCCACAACCCAAACTCCGATGGCAAAACAGAACCCAATTCTTTTATTTACAAACATTTATAGCTCTACAATTAGTGCTTAACTCATCCCACGATCAGCCGATATACATAACAGGCCTTAATGACAACACTGTGGAGGTCCTGTGATGACTTCAGGTGTGTGGATCGTGCTCATCGGCTTTACGTTCATGACCGGCATGTTTTGTCTCGTCTTTGCGCTGTATCGCCTGACGACGCCTGTCGGACCCGCGAATGTGACGCCCATGCCGTCGAGACCCGCCGAGGAAGGGCAGGACGAAGGCCCGAAGCTTACGAAGTTGGGCAGGCCCATTCAGGAAGTTCGCCTGAGAGCCTGAAATTGGTCAGAACCGGCATCGGCCGGTAGTGGACTGCAAGAGGGGGAGCGCTTTGCTCCCCCTCTTCTTTTTTAGGCCTCCGCCACCTCGATCGCTGCCGCATCGGCCACGAACAACCGTTCGTCGAACAGCTTGAAGAAAGCAACTGCGGCAGCCAGGGTGATCGCGATGGGGACGAGGAAGATCTTGGTCCAATCGTGGCCGCCCGCCATCGCGAAGTAGTCGTGAACCTGCCCGCTGAAAAAATGGCCCACCAGCATGCCAACGCCGTTCGTCGCGAACACGATCAGGCCTTGCGCACTCGCGCGGATGTCTCTACGGCTGAGACGTTCGACCGCGATCATGCCGCCGACAAAGAAGAACGAGTAGCAGATGCCGTGTAACCCCTGGGCGGCGATGATCAGCCAGGCAGGACGGCCGATCGCGAAGATCGCGTAGCGCACCGGCCACGCCAGGATACCGAGTACAATCGTTCCGCGGGTTCCCAGGCGTTTGATGGAAGGCGCCAGCAGAAGCATCAGAGCCACTTCCCCGACCTGTCCCAGACTCATCGCCAGGTTCGCCCTACTCGCCGTCAATCCGACGCCGTGTTCAGGCTCGGTCAGGAACAGGAACGTCAGGTTGTAGTAAAAGGGCAGCTCGATCGCGACGACGAAGGACACGACCAGGAGGGTGGCAAAGTTCCGATTGCGCGACAGGTTGAAGGCTTCGAGGAAGGCGTAGGGATGTTCTTTCGAAGGCGAGGGCGGCGTGTGGGGCAGCGTCAGACAGTAAACGCCCATGACGGCAGACAGCCCAGCGGCGAACAACAGGCAATCGCCCAGGTAGACACCCGTCGGATCTGCATCTGCCCGATGTCCAAGATAGAGACTCAGGACCCACGCGATCGCGATCCAGCCGATCGTCCCCCACGCACGAACCGTACCGAACGCGCGACTGTCGTCCGTATGATGGAAAGCGATCGCGTTCGTCAGGGCGATCGTCGGCATGTAGAGCATCGCGTAGAAGAAGATGGTCAGCCATAGCGGGAAGAACAGCGTCTGATGCCAGGCAAGGAAAAGCAGAGGAGCTCCCGCAAAATGACACATCGCCGTGAAAACCTGATTCGGCAGAAACCGATCGGCGATCCACCCGGCGATCACGGGAGAGATCAGTGAACCGAACGCCGTCGTGCCGAAAACGTAGCTGATCTCGCGACCCGAAAACCCGAGATGGTTCATGTGTCCCGCGATCAGCACGGCAACCCGACGACAGATCCCAACCAACTCGGCAACGGCGCAGTCCAACTGCCGCTCGGCGGATCCGAGGGTCACAAGGGTTTCGGCCTTTCGGCAATGGTCGAGATCTTCTCCGGAATCCTGACCGGTCTCGGGTTCGGCGTCGAGTCCTCGGGAAAACACAACGACGGCGTGTTCATGGCCGTCTTCAGGGTCGATGCGTTCATGGACTTGGAAGACTTCAAGCGCGAGGTGACGGACTTCGCCAACTATCTCAAGGCGACACCTCCCGCGACCGGCGTCGAAGAGGTCTTCTACCCCGGCGAGATCGAACATCGACGCACGCAGACGAATCTCGCGGAAGGGATTTTCGTCGAGGACGCCACCTGGGACCGCCTCGAGGTCCTTTCCGACGAGTACGGCGTGGCCGATCAAATTGGCATGAAACGGGCTTAGACCCTGTACTCCCCAGTTGGGGAGGTTTCAGACGAGCACGTCCGGGAACCGATACGCTTCTTGCTTCTCACTGCTCCCTTCTCACTGCATAGCCGTGAACTTTCATTTTGACGAACTTTCAATCGCGCCCGTCACCGAAGAGGAGATGGACGAACTGCTAAGTGCATGGTTTCATAAACATTATTACGTATGTTCTGAACATTATTTGTAGCTTATGTTCTCCTTCAAAAGGAGGAGAACAATGCCAAGACGTTCGCCTTATGTGGTGCTACTGTCTGAGAAGGAACGGGTCGACCTCGAGCGAATGGCTGGACAATATACGTTATCGTATTATCAAGTGATCCGATCGAAAATCGTGCTTCTCGCCGCCGAGGGATTATCCAACAAGATTATCGCCCAACGGTTGGATGTCCCGCGTCCGATCGTAAGCAAATGGCGTAAGCGCTTTTTCGAAGAGCGTCTTTCGGGACTCGAAGATAGATCTCGTCCCGGGCGCCCGCCCGGTTTTCCCCCCTCAGGTGGTCGTTCAGATCAAGGCGCTGGCGTGTGAACTACCGAGCGAGAGCGGGATACCGCTCTCGCGGTTCAGCTGTTCCGAGATTGCCGCCGAGGCAGTGCAAAGGGGCTTCGTTGCCAAGATCAGCGGCGCCACTGTCTGGCGCTGGTTGAACGAGGACGCGATTCGTCCTTGGTATCATCGCTCCTGGATTTTCCCACGGGACCCGGACTTCCAAACCAAAGCAGGTAGAGTCCTTGATCTGTATCACCGCCAATGGCAAGGAAAGCCTTTAGGGCCGAGGGAATATGTACTTTCTGCCGACGAAAAGACCAGTATTCAAGCACGAGCTCGCAAGCACGTTACCCTACCGCCAGCCTCGAACAGAGCGGCACGCGTTGAACACGAATACGAGCGGAAAGGAGCCCTGGCCTATCTGGCTGCTCTCGACGTGCACAATGGTCGAATCTTCGGTCTCTGTGAGTCTTCTTCGGGTATCGAGCCCTTCAACCGGCTCCTGAGCCTGATCATGAGCCGGAAACCCTATTGCTCGGCAAAGAAAGTCTACCTCATCGTGGATAATGGCTCCTCGCACCGAGGGCAAACATGCATCGACCGTATCCAGGGGAAGTGGCCAAACATCCACCCCGTTCACCTTCCGATCCACGCAAGCTGGCTCAATCAGATCGAGATCTACTTCTCGATCCTCAAACGCAAGGCTCTGACACCTATCGAATTTGCATCGCTCGAAGAGCTTGAGGCAAGAATCCTCGGTTTTCAGGAACGCTACGGACGTATCGCCACACCCTTCAAATGGAAGTTCACACGAACAGATCTCGCGGAGATGATCGACAAACTCAGGTTCTACGATACGCCCTTGGCAAAGTCTGCTTAGAATACGTCACCGTATTTGAGAACAGGAGTAATAAGGGTCTACGAGCAGTGTGAGGACTTTCTCGCTCTCGGACCCGTTCCCACGGCCTCGATCGAAATGATCCGCGACGACATCGACGAGGCCGTCGACCTGACCGGCGTCTTCTGTACCATTCGGAACAAACAGGATCCGGTTGGCGTACTCGCCTACATCCCACGGACGAAGGAACCCGGGATGAGCTATCTCATGCTGCTGATGATCGCCGCGCCCTGGCGGAACAGAGGCTACGGCTTAATCGCGACGTCAGCCTTGTGGGAGTATCTGAAGAACGATTTCGGAACAGTGCGGCTGAGGGGCGAGGTTCAGATCGATAACGAAGGGGCTATCCGGTTCTGGAAGGGATTCGGTTTTCACGTATCCACCGATCCGAGAAAACAGAAAGACGGCACCACTACCTACGCCATGTGCAAAGAGCACGATTAGGTTTTCATCGGCTCTCTGACTTCCGACCTCCGACCTCTTCACCATGTCTTCTGACTACAGAGTCCGTCATCTCGACTTCGACGAAGCCCGTGCTCAACTCGACCAGTTCGCGAGCGAGTTCGGGACGGCCGAAGAGTGGAGCGCACGAGCGGAACGCGTGCGACGCGGCATCCTGTGCGGGATGAAACTGGACCCACTGCCGGAGAAATCGGACCTCGCCCCAATCATCCACAGCCGGAAGGAACTCGACGGTTACACCGTTGAGAATGTTGCTTTCGAGAGCTTCCCAGGTTTCTTCAGCACGGGCAATCTCTACCGGCCGGCGAGCGAAGGCAGCCGCTATGCGGGCGTGCTCTGTCCGCACGGGCACTTCGCAAGCATCCCCGGCAGGCCGGGCGGCAGATTTCGCGACGACATGCAGCTTCGATGCGTTTCGCTCGCACGCATGGGTGCCGTCGTCTTTACGTATGACATGGTCGGGTGGGGCGATTCGGATCAACTGAAACATTCCGCTCCCTACGTGCTGACGTTCCAGACCTGGAACAGCATTCGCGCTGTGGATTTCCTGACATCGCTTCACGAAGTAGACGAACAGCGCATCGGCGTGACAGGCGCATCGGGCGGCGGCACGCAGTCCTTCCTTCTGACGGCCGTCGACGATCGCGTCAGCGTTTCGATCCCCGTCGTGATGGTCTCGGCCCATTTCTTCGGCGGATGCAACTGCGAGAGCGGCCTCCCCATCCACCACAGCGACAACCACACGACGAACAACGCCGACATCGCCGCCCTCGTAGCACCACGGCCCCAGCTCCTCATCTCCATCGTCGGGCGAACGGATCGCACGAAGACCGGAGCGCGCGAGGGTCCCAACGAACGAGGCCCAGCGCCTGCAAACGCGCGTCGCATGGATCAGTCGTGCAATACGCCTGAAGTGGAGTTCCCATACCTGCAGCGGGTGTATGGCTTGCTCGGAGCTGAAGAAAACGTCGAAAATCTCCATCTGCCAAAGGAGAACCACGACTACGGACGTTCGAAACGCGAGGGGGCTTACGGGTTCTTCGCCAAACACCTGGGTCTGGATATGGAGGCGGTGCAGGGCGGTTCCGGAAACGTCGACGAGTCCCTCGTGAGCCTCCGGCCGGAAAGCGAACTCCGGGTATGGACGGCCGAGCACCCTCGCCCCGCGCACGCGTTGCAGGGCGCTGCCGCGGTTGAGGAGGCATTTTGGGGATTGGTGACGTTGACCGCCCGTGGGTGAGTGGAGGCGTTGCTATGAGGACGAGCGGTTCTCTTCCCAGTTGAAAACCGGGTCGCTAACGCTGTAGGGCCAGCTGCTGCCACCATGATGATGGAAGTCTGCTTCGCGGCCGCATAACCACAGGAAAAGCTCGGCCACACGTGGCACGGATTGCCATATGCGTGTCGCGGCGGAGAAGTAATCACTCTCGAACTTGTAGTCTGCCCGCGCCAGATCGAAACCTTCCTCCTGGATCCAGTCTCGCTGCGGCGGGACCGTCCGCCAACAATCCCACTTGAGCAGGTTACGCACATCTTCCGTCCGTTTTCGTGGTTGGCGGTGCCAGATCGAATAGGCGGTGAAGATCACGGAGCCGGCGGGCGATGTGGTCATAAGCTGTCCCGCAAGGTGACCGAAGTGCTCCAGCTCTTCACGCGCAATCGGCACCAGATGGGAACCGGGCAAGAACAGGGTGGGTCCCATCTCGGGTGTCGCATCCTGCGGAAAGTAGAAGATCTGCAGCATATTCAGGGTGCGTTCGAACCTGGAGCCGGCATCGATGTGCCACGGTCGCTCCGTTTTCGGTCCCTCCAACCGGTGGTTGGCCAGCCAGTCCGGTAACTGGAAACGTTCCCCCAGTAGGGAGCGGGTGACGCCGGCCACCTCCGGATTGAGCAGCACCTCGCGGACGAAACGCTCCTCCGCCAGGAGGTCGTTTTGTGCGGCCGCACCTGGATCGTGCTCAACCTCCTTCTCCACGAATTCGAACACCCATTCATTGGTCGAATCCGGAATGACCGCTTCCAGCTTCAGGATCCCTGTTTTACAGAACTCGAGAACCTCGCTGTCGTTCAGAGTCGGCTTGATTCCTTCGTCCGCCAACCGAGGGATCGATTTTTCCGGTCTCAGGAGTTGGCTCACGACACACCGAACCTTTCCAGGATGAATTCGCAGATCACGTGGTTGTCCTGCGAATGTGCCGCAGGCACGTCCGCGGGGAAACGTATCACGCGCCACCCGTCGGATACCGCCTCTGCGACAGTTTTGTAGGGCCAGCTCTCGTAATCGACCGGGCCGTCGTCGATTTTGCCGTCCCGCAGCATGGTCATTCCGATCACCTTGGATTCGAGGGAGGTTGTTGCGGTCTGCAGATAGAGCAGATCCTGAGTGCGGCTGGCTTGCTGCAGTCTGTCACCGATGGCGCGTAGCTGCGTCTCTGTCAAGGTTCCATTCCGGAACGCGGAAATACAGGTTTCCACCAGGTCGACGACGTTTGCCATGTCCGGTCTGTGATTAGGAATCGGAGGTTCTGGATCTCAGCGGGTGCTGGTATGAGGTTGCCGATTTCGGTGTCGCGGAGTATACCGTTTGGTTCGTTTGCCGGCAAACCGCTTCGTCGATCGATCGGCCTGAACGCGAACCAGGCTACAGAAAAGTGGTGGACCCGGCTCTGGCATGCATCGGCGATGGAGTAGAGTCTCGAATCGTTATTCCAGCGCCTCCCTGTGCGGCAGCGGCACTTCGATCGTGCACATCAGCGACAGGACCACTACCAGCAGGGCGTACTGCACGAGGGCTTTGCGGTCTTCTTCGTCGGGAGCCTCCTTGCTAAGGAGGCGCAGGAGCGCCGTGATCAACAGCAGCACCAAAAGCCCCTCGGCCGTGTAGAACCACATCAGACCGACGACGCCCGCGGCCATCCACCGGTGTCTGGACGTCAGCGCGCGGAAAGCACGGCCGCCGTCGAGCGGGGGGATCGGCAGCAGATTGAAGAGGTTGATCCAGGCGCCTACGCGGGAGATGCCGGCCCAGCTGGCCCAGCCTGTCGACAGAAAGACCCCGTACGCTGCCAGCGCCGCGCCCAGGCCCCAGATGGGGCCGGCCAGTCCGATCCGGGCGTTCTCGATCGCGTTGGCCGGATGCTGCTTCATACGCACGAGCGCTCCCAGGCCCGGAATGAAGGTGGGTGCGGAAGCGCGTATGCCAAAGCGCCTGAGCGCGGCCACGTGTCCCATCTCGTGCACGTAGATGGACAGCACCAGGCCGAGGGCGAATCTCCATCCCCACAGACTCCAGTAAAGTCCCATCGAAAGCATCATGGAAAAGAGCGTGCTTGCCTTGGTCAGGCCCAAGAGCAGCAGTTTGCCCTTGGTCAGGACAAAGCCGAGGATGAACTTGAACTTCCACAGCATTAGCCCCGCGGTCCCCAGGCCGATGGCGCCGCGCAGCCAGGATGGGCGGGCTGATTTTTCGAGCGTTTCGTCCTGGCCGGAGTGGGTATCGGCCTCTCTACTGAGTGCGTCGACTTTGCCGGCGACTACGTCGTGCTGCCGCGTGTCCGCCGGTAGGAGTTCGAGGGCCCGGCGCCACGTGCTGAGCGCCCCGAGCAGGTCTCCCGTGTCCTTGGCTCGCCGGGCGCGCTCGGAGAGCTCCTTGAGGGTGTCGGCGTGCAGGAGTTGACGGCAGCCGGGACAGCTCAGCAGACCCGGTGCTATCGTCGTGCCGCAGGCGGTGCAGACTGACGGTGGCTTCGTCTCAACCATCGGTGCCGGATTTCAGCGCGTAGGGCCCGCTGATCGTCACTTCGTTGCGCTTGTTGAGCTTCCAGGCCTCGTACAGACCGATCCCGATGATGATGAGACCCAAGATGTTGTCGAAGCTCATCAAGAAAGGTGCTGCGCAGGCTACCGCCATTATGATGATCACACCGACGACGAATCCGAGGAAACCAGTCAGCTCTTCCGTGTCTTCTCCGTCTCCGATACCCTCCTGTTCGGTTCCCGTCTGTTGCCGTTGCTCGGCGCCGACCTCGCCAGTCTCTTCGACGGTTCCATCGTCGCGCACGGAAGGAGCCTCGCTGGGGATCGGATCCAAGCCGGACAGCTCCTCGACGATGGAGGGAATGTAGGTGGCAACTATCGAGAAGTATGTTAGTGTCACCGCCAGTCCCTGATACACCCAGCCCCCGCGTCGGTGCGCTCCGGCACGCACCGCAGCACCCACCATCAACCCGATGATGATGGCCACCAATCCAAACTCGTAGCCCGTTACAGCGGCAATGGCGTAGTAGACGCCCGTTCCCAGTCCAGCGGCCGGCAGGCCGTAGGCGGTCGCGCGCAAGAATCGCCCGGCCCCAGACCCGGCAGTCAGGTCATCGTCCAGCTGGTCCTTGCAGGCGGTGCACAACGCCATACCACCCGCTTCGTAGTACTGGTCTTCGATGCTGTTGCCGCAAGAATCACAGTTTGTCTCCTTCTGCTCCTCCGCATCGGTGGATTCGGCCCTGTCGAATTGTAAATCCTCCACGTCGCGCGAGGGGGTATCTCCATTTTCCATTGTGTGGCTCCTTCCTCCCGTGCCGCTCGCCAGGCAGATCTATCGCCATAGCCGTGGCGATCGATGGTGATCTGCCCATCCTCTTCGAGCTTTCGCACGCACGATTCGTGGCTGTGCACCTTCGGTGTCCGAATCGAGACGCCCGAGCCTACATCCGTTCGGACAATCTCGACCTCGTGGATAGCAAGAATAATCGGGGTCCTCCTTGCGCACAAGGGAAGCGGGTCCGGGTCTGGTTAGCTCTGATGCGGTTGGAGGGGTTGGCAGTGGGTTTGCCTTGAGTCTTATGCGTCGATACCATTGTCGACGCGCGAAATATGTAGCAAGAGCCTGGAAACGAGCCCGGTTGGAAACACATCTTTCCAAGTGACCGGACATCTCCAGGCTACGCACAGTCCTCACGCCAGTCCGAATCGGACGGCAATCTCGTTGACGCAAAGAGGAGAACCCAATGGCGGACCCCGACGCTGCCGTATCCACCAACACGAAGCTTTTCTGGGGCTCTTTCATCGCCCTGATCGCCACCGCTTTCGCGTTCATGTTGCGTGTGCAGCTCATGGGGACGTGGGAGCAGGAGTTTTCCCTGACCAAGACCCAGGCCGGCACCATCTTCGGCGCCGGGTTCTGGCCCTTCGGTGTGAGCATCGTGCTGTTTTCGATGGTGTTGGACCGCGTTGGCTATCGCAAAGCCATGGTCTTCGCCTTTGGTTGCCACGTTCTATTCGCGGTGATGACCATCTTCGCCAACGGCTATTGGATGCTCTACTGGGGCAGCGTCATCGGCGCTCTCGCGGCTGGGACGGTGGAGGCGGTGATCAACCCTCTCATCGCCACCATCTACAGGGAGAACAAGACCACCTGGCTGAACATCCTCCACGCAGGATGGCCCGGGGGATTGGTCGTCACGGGTGTCGTGGTGATCTTCATGTCGGGTAGCGTTCCGTGGGAGTATCAGATCGGCCTGATCCTGATTCCCACGGTGATCTATGGATTCATGATGCTGACCTCCCACTTTCCTGTCAGCGAGCGCGTGGCCGCGGGTGTTTCCTACAGAGAAATGCTGGCGGAGATGGGTTGGGGAGGCGCGTTCATCGTTGCACTGATGATCGCCATGGAGTTGACTGCCAATGTCCTGGGGATCGAGGCGCTGAAGAACATTTATGCCCAGGTCGTCATCGCCGGCGTGTTGGCAGGGGTCTTTGGCAGCTACGCACGTTCTTTCGGACAACCGATGTTCGTCTTCCTGCTTCTGGTGATGCTGCTCCTGGCCACCACCGAACTGGGTACCGACTCCTGGGTTAAGGACCTCTTGGGTCCCAGCATGAAAAGCGCCTTCAGCAGCATCGACGAACCGTCACGCTGGGTGCTTGTCTACACCGCCGCCATTATGATGGTGCTCCGATTCGTCTGTAGTCCGATCATCGAACGACTGAAGCCATTGGGCGTGCTGGCAGCCAGCTCTTTGACCGTGGCCGTGGGCATCTACTGGCTTGCCGAACTCGGCCTCGACCCCGGTGCCGGCGCCGTCATCATCATCATCGCCTGTACGGTGTATGGCGTGGGTCAGACGTTCTTCTGGCCCACGACGCTTGGTCTGGTCTCCGAACGGTTCCCCAGGGGAGGCGCCATCACGCTCAACGTCATCGCTGGGGTGGGCATGCTCGGTGTGGGGGTCGTGGGGAATCCCTGGTTGGGAAACGTGCAGGACACAGAAGTGACATCGGCCTTGAAGGAAAAGGGCACCGAACTTCACGCGAAATTCGTAACCGAACCCAAACAGAGCCTATTTGGCGAATACGTGGCCGTCGATGTAGGCAAAAAGGCCAACGCCAACCCGGAAGAGCTGGAACAGATCAACGCGGCCGAGGTCGAAGGCAAGATGGCCGCACTGAAAGTCGTGGTGATTCTCCCGCTCTTGATGATGATTTCCTACCTCGGACTGATGGCATACTTCAGGAGCAAGGGAGGATACAAACCGATCGTGTTGCAGTCATCGGAGTGACACGAGCAAGTGGCCGATCTCCTCTTCTCGGACCCCGATCTCGCGGCGCTGTATGACGCGTTCTGCGAAGGCAGGCCTGATTTCGCCTTCTACCTCCCGCTGGTCATGTCAGCTGAGTCTGTGTTGGATGTCGGCTGTGGGACAGGTGCGCTCTTACGCATGGCTCGAGAGTCCGGGCACACGGGTCGGCTGTGTGGATTGGACCCAGCTGCCGGGATGCTCGAGCAGGCTCGCACTCGGGCGGACATTGACTGGATCCAGGACGATCTGACGTCGGTCACCTGGAATCGTGAGTTCGATCTGATCGTCATGACGGGTCACGCCTTTCAGGTGTTCCTCGATGACGAAGAACTGTGCGTCGCTTTGGTGGCGATCGGATCATCTCTGACCGACCTCGGTCGCTTCGTCTTTGAAACACGCAACCCGCTTGCTCGCGGCTGGGAAGAGTGGAAGCCTGATAACGCGGTCGAGATTGTGGACGAAACAGGCGATCGGGTTCGCATGACGCACGAAGTGATTGCGCAACAAGGCGATCTTGTTTCCTTCACCGCCACATTCAGCAGTCCTGCCTGGGATGTGCCACGTGTTAGTCGAAGTACTCTCAGATTCCTGGGTGCAGACCCGCTGTCTCTCTTCCTGACCGACGCGGGCTTGACCATCGAGGAGCAATTTGGCGATTGGGACCGACAGCCTTTCACTGATTCCAGCCCCGAGATCATCACCGTCGCACGCTGCGGTGGAGAACGGCGAGCACCGGTTCTCGTCGGTAGACACAACGTAAGGGGAATCACTTGAAAGTTTCAGGTTTGCGCAGATCGAGGGAAGTCTTTAATGGCATCGTTTACGTCGGACGGATGTTCGACAAGATCCGGCTGGACGCTGCAGGGAAACTTCCCGATGGATACAACTTGGGGATCGGTTGGGACGACAGGTGCTGCGAATTCCTGGGTATAGACTACGAGCAGATAAGACAGCAGGTCTTGAAAGCCCAGAACGACGAAGAAGTCCTGCGATGGTGTTGCACCACCGGAGGCCCGACCGATCGTGAGATCGAGATGTGGAATGCGTTTGTCCTGAAACAGGGCTGGAAAGACGATTCAACCGAGAGGCTGGAAGAGGCGAAAGCCGATCTTGGATTCGGGGAGCGCTCCGACGTCGTGACGTGGGCTGACCTACACGATGCCGACGAGGAATGGATATAGGTTCATCGATGAGGTATTAGGAATGAGAACAGAACTCACGCAGGAAGAGATCGCATCCTATCGCGAGAACGGGTTCGTGGTCATCCACGATTTCCTCACAGACAGCGAACTCAAGGAATGGCGCGAGTCTGTCGGAGAGGCGGTAGAGAATCGCGGTGAAGCGCGTCTGCCGGGTGAAGAGGGCAAGGCGTTCCAGGATCTGATTCAGCTGTTTTTAAGGCTATATCCGGATCTCTCAACGAGCTGAAGTGGGTGAAGGTGCCGTGGTTCCTGGCATGGGGGCGCGGTTAGCGTGTGCGGAACCTCTTCGGAATCTGCTCAGGGATGTTTATGTCTCCGACGGTAAGGAAGATCATATCGTTGAATGCGTCGAGTGTGCGGAATCCGCTGGCTCGGTTCTTGACGATTTGGACGATTCGGTTGAGGCCTTCGGCGATGGCGTTGGTAAGACGCGTGTTCACGAATGCGAGGACGCCGAAGAAGTGCTGTCGCAGGGTCCTGACGAACTTTCGCAGGGGTTCACGTCGACTTCTGAGTGCGGACGTCGTCCAGCATTTCAGGAAGCGTTCGGCAGCCCAGGGCGCTTTGTATTCCCAGAACTGCTCGAACTCGTCCTTGAGTCTCCAGGCTCTATAGATTCGGTAGTTCGCCTTCTCCAGTGCTTTGAGTGTCCGAGTATCCCCTCTGGAGCGTGTCGCTGAGTGCCGGTAGAGGAGCCATCGGAGGCCCTTCATGGCTTTGCGCTCATCCGGGGCAGCTTTACGCCACTGGTCCTTACGGACCTCGTCAACGGCGGCATTGAGAGCCTTGACGATGTGAAAGCGATCGAGGACCAGCTTGGCATTCGGACAGTGTTCCTGGATGGCTCCGATGTAAGCTTCGCTCATGTCGCAGCAGGCCCACTCGATCTTGGATCTCCGGTAGGGACTGAGAGCCTCTGTGAAGAACCGATCGATCGTTTTACGCGCCCTGCCGCGGCCAACCCACACCACGCAGGAGCGGTCCAGATCGTAAACGAGCGTGGCGTACCTGTGACGCTTGGCGTAGGAGATCTCGTCGATCCCGATGGTTTTGAGCCCTCGGATACGATGACCTTCACGAAGCCGCGTGATGGATCGGTGAAGGAGATCCGACAGCGTCGAGGCAGAGATGCGCAGTAACTCGGACGCCGCCTTCTGCGTCATGGTCTGGCAGTAGCGCAGCATGGCATACTCGAAGCGATACGTCACCCGAGAGAACCGCTCCGCCCACGGAATCTCCTCGACCACACGACCGTGGGTAGGACACCGAATCTCCCGAGGATGGTAGAGAAGCCAGACCCTCCACCCGCACACCGGAATGTCACGCCACCGACGCGGATGGGGCATTGTGCGGACGATTTTACCTCGACGGCCGCACTCCGGACAACAACAACCATTCTTATGTGGCTTTACGGCGATGACGAAACAGCTTCTCCCCTCAAACCACCAGCTGACAACACGGAACCCCTTGAATCTCAGCAGTTTCGATAGTAATCTGCTCCCGGTCATAGGTCGCACCCCCTTCGCTTTGATTGTCCTACACACACAACCAAGCGTAGGGAACGATCTATGACCTTGTCATTCTATAGTTTCACCGTTGAGAAACCCGGATAGAGCCGTTTTTAAACAGCGGATTCAACTCTGGATGGACAATGAGAAGGTCCGGAAGCTCATGCTGGACGAGCGAATCGGGAAGATGGCAGCGGATCTCGAGGGCATCGATGGGATCCGGGTCTGGCACGACCAGACGCTGATCAAGACGCCGTGGGGGAACCCGACTTCGTGGCACCAGGACAACCCGAAGTGGTCATTCACGTCTGACCACGCGATTTCTATCTGGATCGCGCTGGACGATGCGACGACCCACAACGGTTGTCTGTATTTTCTTCCCGGGTCTCAGCACGATCGATACGAGGATGTAGGGACGAGCCGGCCGATGGCGGACATCTTCAAGGAGAACCCGGTGTTGCAGGAGGTCGACCCGGTGCCCGCTCCCATGAGAGCCGGCGCTTGTTCCTTCCATAATGGTCTGACCGTGCACGGAGCCGGTGCAAACATGACACGAGGATATCGGCGGGCGATGACGTGCGCGTTCATGCCCGATGGCTCGACCTACAACGGGACGAAGAACGTCTTCCCGCAGGTGTACGCTGACTCGCTGACCGTCGGCGACGTGATCGACAATGATGACCTGGTTCCTCTGCTTTACCGCAAAGCAAGCTGATAGAGAAGGTCTGAAAGAGTCGGAGAAGCGGCGATAGAGGACAGAATGAAGGATGGAGTCCTGGCTGGCACGTGTCTGGAGCTTTTATGACAACACCACGACTGAAAGTAGATCCGCTCCCCGAAGTGACATTCGGAGCGGTCATCACGGGTGTCGACTTGTCGAGCCTGGACGACGCGACGTGGGCCGACATCGAAAGCGCTTTCTACCAACACGGTCTTACGATCTTCCCGGAGCAACACTTCGACGCCGAAGCCTTACCCATTTTCGCAAAGCGCTTCGGCTCACTCCGGGGTGGTGGGGCAAAGGGCGCCGATCGCGCACACAGCATCTCGAACAAGCACAAGGAGCGAAAGACCACACTCACTGAACGGGATCCGACGTGGCTCACCTCGAGCTATCCGACCAGGAGCCTGTCGGAGTACCCAGCCGGAGGAAGATTTCGTATTGTAGAAGTGCGATCAAGGTTCCGACTCTGAATTGGAGGTTTCCGTTGAGCACTTCTACTCGGTTTCGTGTCTACAATCCGGCTCAGTTGATGTTGCTGCCTCCGGATCTCCGGAGTTGGCTTCCCAAGGGTCATCCGACCTACTTCATTCTGGATATCGTCGGACAACTTGATTTGTCCGCGATCTACGAGACCTACGATGGGTCTCAAGGTGGCCAGCCACCGTATGATCCCCGGATGATGGTGAGCCCTACTGCTGTATGGTTACTGTGAAGGCATCAGGAGTTCCCGCAAGATCGAGCGTGCGACCTATGACTCGGTTGCTTTCCGTGTGCTCAGCCTGGATCAGCATCCTGATCACGACACGATATCGACCTTTCGTCAACGGCATCTGGATGCCCTCTCAGGTCTGTTCAGGCAAGTGCTGTGTCTCTGCGTGAAGGCAGGTCTGGTGAAGCTGGGACACGTGGCGTTGGATGGCACGAAAGTCAAAGCAAATGCCTCAAAACACAAAGCGATGAGCTACGGCCGGATGAAGAAGAAAGAAGCCGAGATCGAGGCCGAAGTGCGCAGACTCTTGACCGAGGCCGAAGCCACTGACGCGGCCGAAGACGAACTCTACGGAAAGGACAACCGCGGCGACGAGTTGCCCGAGGAGTTGCAGCACCGGGAGACTCGACTCAAAGTAATCCGCGACGCAATAGCCGAGATCGAAGCCGAAGCGGAGGCTGAGTTTCCTGAGAAGCAGGCAGCGTATGAAGAGAAGGTAAAGGCCCGGGAGCGCCGCGGCGGTCGTGGACGTAAGCCCAAGCCTCCATCGAAAGAGCCCGACTGAAAGGAACAACTGAACTTCACCGATCCCGACTCACGGATCATGGTCTCAGGGGGCCAATTCCTTCAAGCCTACAACTGCCAAGCTGCTGTGGATGACAAGGCCCAGATTGTCGTTGCTGCCGACGTCACCCAAGAAGCTGATGACAAGAACCAGATGACACCTATGGTCAACCAGATCAGAGCGAATATGGGCGGCACGACACCCAAGCACCTCACTGCCGACACCGGATACTTCAACCAAAGTCAGGTCGATCAGGTTCAATCAGATGGCGTCGACCTCTATGTGGCGACGACAAAACAGAAACATGGAACGCCCATCGCGACCTGCCCCAGGGGACGGATCCCCAAGGGCGCAACGACGAAAGACAAAATGGCGAGAAAGCTTCTCACACAGAAAGGTCGCTGCACCTACTGGAAAAGAAAACAGATCATCGAACCCGTGTTTGGACAGATCAAATCCGTTCGGAACTTCACCCGATTCTCATTCC
Source organism: Candidatus Latescibacterota bacterium (assembly GCA_965198115.1). Taxonomy (GTDB): domain Bacteria; phylum Latescibacterota; class UBA2968; order UBA2968; family UBA2968; genus UBA6620. The sequence goes on from OZ240241.1 coordinate 7,958,984, forward strand.
GCCGAATCCACAAAGTCATCAGAGAATGGAACCTGATCTGTCTCACACACAACCTTCTGAAACTCTATCGACTCTCATTGGCTACCTGATCCCGAAGAGGAACTCGGCTCAAGGAAAAAACGAAGGTAACCGGTCGCTGACAGACTCAGCTGGACTTAATCTCAACGAGCTTCCGGGTGTAACCCGACAGGCTCCTAGGTATTGGCACACCGATGGGACCTTCACGTGGCACCCAAGGTCTGTATGCTTTCGGCCGCATCTGTCGCCTCCCAAGGTGGGCAGCCGCCGCCTACGACGCTCTGAACGATTCGACAAAGGACAGGATCGCTGATTTGAGCGCATTCCACTCGAACCTCGTCGGAACCACTCGCGTTCATACCAAGGAGAACGAAGCCTATCTCCACTCGCTCGTCGGTGCTGAGCCTGAGGATGGCTACTACGGGCTCAACATGCGTGCCGAATGCCCGCTGCGTCCCCTCGTCAAAGTCCATCCGGTAACCGGCCGGCGGTCACTCTGCTTGGGACGTCATTCGTTCGGCATTCCGGGAATGCCGCTGGAGGAGTCGGATGCATTGCTCCGCGACCTCGAGACATCCGCGTGTCGGCCCCCGCGGGTCTACGAGTACGAATGGCAGGTAGGCGACCTCGTCGTCTTCGACAATCGGCGACTGCTCCACCGGGCGTGTCTCTACGACGAGCAGAGCGAGACCAGAGAACTGCTCAATTGCCGCATCGAAGGCGACGCACCATCAGACGCCGGCCTCGACACCGAAGAAGCACCCCGAAGTGCCGAGGTCCAGGCTGCAGAGCTCACCCGCTTACGCAACAGACCAGCATAAACGGACTCGTTTTCCGAACCTCATCGTAATACCGCACCCTGCTCGCCGTAGCTTCAGCGGAAGCAAGTCCTCTGTCTTCTGTCCTCTACCGCACTTCCCGCCTTAGGATATCCAGATTCTCCCGCACCGTTTGGTTGTCCGGCGCCAGGCGAAGCGCCGTCTCCCAAATCTCCCCGGCTTCGGAGTATCGTCCCGTCTGGTAATAGACACCCCCCAGGTTGATGTACGCTTTCGTAAACGCCCGATCCATCTGAATGGCTGTCTGAAAGGACTGAACGGCAAGCGGATACTCGCCCAGAAGCTGGTAGGCGCGTCCCAGGTTGAAATGTAGGCCCGTGTCCGCGGCGCCCCTCGAGATAGCCTCCTGAAATGTTTCGATGGCGGTGTGCAACGCTTCTTGCTCTGTGTACACGGTACCCAGGGTATTCCACGCGTCTGTGTACTCGGGAAAAATCTCCACCGACTGACGGAGATGGACGATAGCACGGTCGAACTCTCCGCCCAGTGCGTAATCCCTTCCCACACCGTATTGGGCCTTCGCGCTGCCCGGCGCGGTGTTCACCTGCGTTTGGTTGAAAACTTCGGTGTTCGCCCACGAGCGATTGCGATCGACGGTGATCCAGCCATAGAAGACCAACACGAGTAAGAACAGAACTGCCGCGGGTCTGCGCTTGCAGAGGTAGAATTCCCACATCTCGTAGCCAAGGAGAAGACAGAAAAAGACCGAGGGAGCGTAAGCCAACCGCTCCGCCATGATCGTCCCGATTGGAAACAGAAAGTTGCTGGTTGCGGAGAAGAGAATGGTATATCCACCCACCGACAATGCCACGACGGGATGGTCCCTTCGCTGCATCCACGAGATCACAACGGCCGCGACGACGATCGCCAGAAACAAGAGAAAGCGATGGTCCAGCCAGCTTGTCACGACCGGTATCTGGTTGAAGGAATAGTCGGACGACAGCGTAGTCGGCCAGAGCTGCAGGCGAAAGTAGTCGAACTGGACCGCACCCGCCGTCACAATCCGTTCCACGAGTGACGCATCCACGAGGGGGTTGTCAAGAGTTGGTGTGGAAAGCGTCCGGTCTCCGACCACCATCCCTCGAAGCGCGAGCCACAGCCCCATCACGATGACATACAGACCATAACGTCTGAACGGCCATGAGGACTTCTCGCCCACACAGAGATCAGTCCACATCGACAGTAGAACGAAAAGGGCAGCCGACTCCTTGCACCACAGAGCCAGCAAGAAAAAGAGGCTCTATCCGGGTTTCTCAACGGTGAAACTATAGAATGACAAGGTCATAGATCGTTCCCTACGCTTGGTTGTGTGTGTAGGACAATCAAAGCGAAGGGGGTGCGACCTATGACCGGGAGCAGATTACTATCGAAACTGCTGAGATTCAAGGGGTTCCGTGTTGTCAGCTGGTGGTTTGAGGGGAGAAGCTGTTTCGTCATCGCCGTAAAGCCACATAAGAATGGTTGTTGTTGTCCGGAGTGCGGCCGTCGAGGTAAAATCGTCCGCACAATGCCCCATCCGCGTCGGTGGCGTGACATTCCGGTGTGCGGGTGGAGGGTCTGGCTTCTCTACCATCCTCGGGAGATTCGGTGTCCTACCCACGGTCGTGTGGTCGAGGAGATTCCGTGGGCGGAGCGGTTCTCTCGGGTGACGTATCGCTTCGAGTATGCCATGCTGCGCTACTGCCAGACCATGACGCAGAAGGCGGCGTCCGAGTTACTGCGCATCTCTGCCTCGACGCTGTCGGATCTCCTTCACCGATCCATCACGCGGCTTCGTGAAGGTCATCGTATCCGAGGGCTCAAAACCATCGGGATCGACGAGATCTCCTACGCCAAGCGTCACAGGTACGCCACGCTCGTTTACGATCTGGACCGCTCCTGCGTGGTGTGGGTTGGCCGCGGCAGGGCGCGTAAAACGATCGATCGGTTCTTCACAGAGGCTCTCAGTCCCTACCGGAGATCCAAGATCGAGTGGGCCTGCTGCGACATGAGCGAAGCTTACATCGGAGCCATCCAGGAACACTGTCCGAATGCCAAGCTGGTCCTCGATCGCTTTCACATCGTCAAGGCTCTCAATGCCGCCGTTGACGAGGTCCGTAAGGACCAGTGGCGTAAAGCTGCCCGGATGAGCGCAAAGCCATGAAGGGCCTCCGATGGCTCCTCTACCGGCACTCAGCGACACGCTCCAGAGGGGATACTCGGACACTCAAAGCACTGGAGAAGGCGAACTACCGAATCTATAGAGCCTGGAGACTCAAGGACGAGTTCGAGCAGTTCTGGGAATACAAAGCGCCCTGGGCTGCCGAACGCTTCCTGAAATGCTGGACGACGTCCGCACTCAGAAGTCGACGTGAACCCCTGCGAAAGTTCGTCAGGACCCTGCGACAGCACTTCTTCGGCGTCCTCGCATTCGTGAACACGCGTCTTACCAACGCCATCGCCGAAGGCCTCAACCGAATCGTCCAAATCGTCAAGAACCGAGCCAGCGGATTCCGCACACTCGACGCATTCAACGATATGATCTTCCTTACCGTCGGAGACATAAACATCCCTGAGCAGATTCCGAAGAGGTTCCGCACACTCTAACCGCGCCCCCCATGCCAGGAACCACGGCACCTTCACCCACTTCATCTCGTTGAGAGATCCGGATATAGCCGAAAAAGAGGGCTCCGATCCATCGTCGTCTGCCGTGCAGGACCAGAAAAGTCAGGCCGAAGCCGAGGGCCAGCAGTTCGGAGCGATTTGCGATCGCGTCTACCGCTTCGGTATGAATCGGATGCGTGACGAAGAGAAGCGCCGCTGCCAGTCCGGCACCCGCGGCGATACCCGACTGAGCCAGAAACCGGTAGAGCGCGCAGCTGGCGAGTGCGTGCAGAAGCAGGTTGGCGACACGATACCCAGCTGGATGCTCTCCAGGCAGGCTCAGGATCCGGTTGACCCGGTAGTTCAGCGCCAGGCTCCAGATTGTGAGCGGCCGATAGAGAGGATCTTCTTTCTTGATCTCTCCCCAGTACCGGCCACCGAAAGTCGCAACGAAATCCCACGGATGGCGGATCGCCGTCTGCTCTTCGATCAGCCGCTGATCGTCGAACACGAGTTCGTTCGTGAGTGTATTAGCGTAGAGAAGGCACGAGAGGCACGAGATCAGCAGATATGCCCGTGTCGATGGAATTCGCACGCCGGTTCCTCTTCCAAATTGGAGATGGGGAATGCGGGTGGAGGAATAAACACCGTCTTTCCTTCTAGAGGCAAGGAACCGAGTACCCGCGGAGGTTGGCGTATCGGAGGTTATCTTCATTTTCGACCGAGTCGGGGCTACGCTCCCTCAGATGGCCGTCGCGAAGGATGTTCGCTGTGTCTCCAAACCTGACAATTGGCTATCCTGAATGGTCACAGAGACGACCACGGTCTTTGAAGTTGGGGACGAAATAATGCGCGTGCAAGATCCGCTCGACGACCAGGACCTCGAAGACCTTCGGACCCGTGGACACTGCCGGACACGAGTGTGTTCGGAAGAACACGCGACCAAGATGGTGGATATCATCTGGCACCGTCTGGAGAAACACGGCGTGTCGAAAGAGGACCGATCGACCTGGGTCAACGTTCAGGCCCCCAAGCTGAGTCACACCGTCCGGAAGCAGCGCATATTCCAGGAAGCTGCTTCCGAAGAATTCTTGGGTGCGATGGACCAGCTCCTTGGGAAGGGCGAGTGGGAGCGCCCAAAGGACTGGGGCATGGTTCTCTACACGTTTCCGGAGATCAACGACAAACCCTGGGATGTCGTGTCCTCGTCCTGGCACTGGCATATGAACCCACTCCGGAACATCGATCGATTGTGCGACCTCTTCAGCTTCAACTTTCTCTCTTCCGTCGAACCCGGTGGCGGAGGGACTCTCATCGTGGAAGGCATCCATCACGTCGTGCGCAAGTATCTGTCCGAATTGACACCCGAGCAGCGGGAAGAGCGACCGGCCAAGCAGATCCGTGAAGGTTTCTACAGGTTCCATCCCTGGATCAAGGAACTCACGAACAGGAAGGACGAAGGCAGCCGCCTAGGATTTATGGAGACCGCCGATGTTCACGGCTTTCCCTGCCGGGTCGTCGAATTGACCGGGGGACCCGGAGAAGCCGTTATCATGGATGCAGGGATTCCTCACGCTCGGAGCAGAAACTGTCTGGAAGTACCGCGATTCATGCGTGCGCTCGGCATACGACGTCGCGGATACGCGAAGGGGCGATACGTGGCAGGACGTTGAGTAACGTTCTTACAATGGACCTGCGCGAAATGACCTCCTTACTTTTGCCGTGGTTGATAGTCCCGACTGGAGGGTCTTGACATGTTCGTCACTCTTCTCCTCGTCACGCTCGTTGTCGCAACAGGAACATCCGGCATCGTCGCCCGGATGTTCAGAGAGCCGATCAGCTCCATTCTCGGGAGAATAGTCGCGATCGATATCGCATTCGCGTGGACGAAATATCTGCGGTTCGCGATCTACGTCGTTGGCATTTCCGGCGGCGTTCGGATCCGCAGCCTTGAGCAGTACATACGACCGGCGAGTGACGAATGGACGCCACCGACCCTGACGACGAATCGCTGGATTCTGGAAGTCTACCGAACCATCATCGAGTCACTTCAATCCATAGCGTGGATGCTGTTGGTATTCTTCGTGGTCGCTCTGATCGCGTATGTGATCGTGCGAGCAGTCGAGCTGCGCCGAGGAGGTAAGACGGAAGGAAGTGATGCGTAACACCGCGAACGCAGTGACTGCGTGTCGCCCGCCGGCTGCAGAGACGCGAAGGCTGGTCTTCGCCAGGAGACTGAGAAGAATGAGCAACGAGACGAGTGACACAACACTGCAGAAACGAAGGCTCGGACGCACCGGACTGGAGGTTACGCGTCTCGGATTGGGGACCTTTCGACTCACGATCGACTTCGGCGTCTACCAGGACAAAGCGTTGCCGCTTATTGACCGAGCCGTATCGCTCGGCGTCAACTCATCGATACAGCGCCCCTCTATGGGTCAGGCGAGAGCGAAGAGCTGATCGGTCGAGTACTCGTGAAGCATTCCGATAAGCACGTGATTGTCAGCACCAAGATCGGCCACTTCGACCGAACCCTGGCGCGGACCGCGGGCGACGAGGCCTATAGAAACGAGGACTGTATCCGGCGAGTCATCGATCATTCCCGGTGGCTCCTGCAGAAGGACCACCTGGAGATGGTCTTCATCCACGAGCCGGAGTGGGAGCTCTGGGGATGGGACGAAAAGACCCTCACCTGCCCCGCCCTCCACGTCCTGGAAAAACTCAGGGACGAGAAGGTCATTGGTGCCATCGGAATGGGCAGCAACGTGGTGGACTTCCCCGGTCGGCTGGCCGAAACAGGGCGTTTCGACGTTGTAGAGATCGCGAATGGGTACACCCTGCTGGGCCAGGGAATCCAGGAGCGAATCCTCCCCGCAGCGGAGAAACACGACCTCGGTATCGTCGCGGGGGGCCCGTTCCGAGCCGGCATGCTGGCCACGAAGAACTACGAAAGACTCGAGCAGCTGAAGAATTCGGAGAAGCCATCACGATGGTATACCAAGAAGGCGCACGACCGGCTCCTTCGACTCTACGACTTGAGTGACGAAACCGGCCTCCGCATGCACGAGATGAGCCTCCGCTATATCCTGAGCAACCCCGCCATCCACAGTGTCATCCCCGGTGCCCAGACCCCGGAGGAAGTCGACGCGAACTATCAGGCTGCTCTGAAGGGTCCATTGCCGGGCGATGTGCTTTCGGCCATCGAAAAGATTCAGGAAGAAACGTCCGAGTGACTATGTGGGGCGAGTAACAAGGCGATCTGACCCTCCACCAATTCAACGCCGAGCAAACTTTTCACTCAAAGTACGACATTTATCGTTGACAAGTACGAGATTCGTCGTATATATTGCCCTCATCACTCGAAAACGAGGAGGCTCAATGGGGCGGAACGACAGCGGAAAAGCCACCGATGCCGAGTTGGAAGTGCTCAACTTGCTCTGGCATCGCGGGCCGAGCACGGTCCGCGACGTCCACGACGCGCTTACGGAACTCAGGCCGATCCAATACACCACCACCCTGAAAACGCTCCAGGTCATGGCGAACAAGGGCTACGTCAAGCGAGACGAGTCTCAGAGGGCTCACGTCTACGAAGCGGCGGTGGACCGCGGAGAGACGCAGCGAGCCCTTGTGGGCGACCTCGTGGACAGAGTCTTCAACGGTTCGGCCGCGGGTCTGATCGCCGGGGCACTGTCAGCGAAGAAGGCATCCCAGGAAGAGCTCGCTGAGATTCGACGACTGTTGGATGAAGCAGAGGAGATCGGAAATGAGTGATCTGATGCTGCTTTCGGACCATACGATCTACGCAATTGGATGGACATTGATGCACGCTGTCTGGCAAGGCCTGATCGTCGCCGTGTTGTTCTGGGGGGCACGGCACTTCGCGAAGGCGTCCAGCGTCCGCTACCTGATCGCCTGCGGCGCCCTCGCCGCGATGGTCTCGATGCCGGCCGCGACTTTTGTCACGATGTTGCCATCGCCCGCGGATCCCATCGTCACCTGGACCGAACAGGCGGCCGCGAAGTTCCCAGGTACGGTGATCACCTGGGAGACGAGCGAGATCTATCGCCCCGACTCCCGTCCAATCTATCTCGATGCGTCCGATGGGTGGAGCGATCTATCTGCACAATTCCAACGTCACCTGCCGATGATCGTCTTTGGCTGGCAGATTGGCGTTCTACTTCTCTCGCTCAGGCTCATCGGCGGCTCCTGGATCACTCATCGTTTGAAGTGGGCAGGAACGCAGACGCTACCGGACGAATGGCGGGCTCGGGTAAAAGGACTTGCACGGAGCCTGAACATCCATCACAGGGTGAAGGTCGTGACGTCCTCCGTGGCGACGATCCCCATGGTCGTCGGTGTGTTTCGACCGGTGATCCTCCTTCCAATCGCGACCTTCCTCGGTCTCTCCCAGCGCCAGCTGGAGGCCATCCTGATTCACGAACTCGCGCACGTTCGCCGCTACGACAACCTCGTCAACCTGTTCCAGCGGTTCGCAGAGACGATCCTCTTTTTCCATCCGGTGATCTGGTGGATATCCGGCTGCATCCGGGAGGAACGAGAACGATGCTGTGACGACGTCGTGATCGGCCACAGCGACCGAAAGGTTTATGCCGAGGCGCTCGTGGCGCTCGAGAGCTTTAGGGGACCGATGCTGGCTGCGGCGGCGACGGACGGCTCGCTCCTGTCGCGCGTGAAGCGCCTGCTCGCCTCCGATGGAGGAGAGCGGCGCGGATGGGGCCTGCTGACGATGAACAATCTTGCGTGTGTACTGGCCATGGTCGTCATCGCCACCGTGGTTGTCGAATCGACCCAGGAGACCGACGCGGCCACTGAGACGTCGATGAATGTCGCGGCCGATGTGACGCCCACAAAACCGCACGTGGGCACGACGCTCTGCTCTACGCTCAGTCCGCTGTTGGGCGCGATGGGTCAGCCCGAGTGGTCGATGGCACGGCTGCAAGGCGTGCTCGGACACGCCTTCACCTTCGAGATGAAGGAGGGCGGCGGCCCCGTGATGCACGACAACCTCGACTGGGGCGACCGGGCCCTCAAGACGATGTATGACATCGCGGACTTCCAGTCTTTCAACGCCACAAAGAAGATGAAGACCGTCGACCGGCCGCGATCGAGCGGGTGGCCCGCGACTCCGTTCGGGCATCCCTGGCCAGGGGTGTCCCCGCCCTCGTGTGGCAGCCCATGAGCGTTGAACAGAAGAAGAACGGCTACCACGCTTACTGCTGGGGCCTCGTCGTCGGATACAACGAAGATGGCGAGACCTACACGATCCGCCATCCGTTTATGCCCGACGACTACACCGTTCGCTACGACCTCATCGGACACACCGACGGCGCCGAGTGGTTCAACGTCAAGATCCTAAAGACGCTCAGCGACAAGGATGAGCGAACCGTGCACGTGGACGCGCTCCGGAACGCGCTGGCCTCCGCGAGTGGCGAGCGATACAAGCGAAAGAACAGCGCACAGGGCTTGGCTGCCTACGAGTTGTGGGCGGGAGTCCTGACATCTGAAGATGTCCCACTCGAGCCGACCCGGTATCACTCGGAAATCCTGAGGGGTCGACGGCTCGCAGCTGCCGCTTACACGCGCGAGCTCGTCACGTTGCTCCCCGAAGCGGAGGCATCGCTCAACGCTGCCGCGCAGGCCTACGACCGGGAGGTCGAGACGCTGACCCCCCTCTACGATCTCCTCGAAGCAGCGAAGGACCGTGATGCAATCACGGACGGCGAACGAGCGGAAGCCCGCCGTCTCATCAACCGTGCTCTTGAACTCGATCGGTCGGCCATCACCCATATAGAGGGTGCGTTGACGGCCCTTGACGCAGGTGCAGCGGAAGAACCCGTTGTTCCACCGTCGTCCGGCGCAGGGCATTCACGCAATGTTCTGGACATCAAGCCGTCGATGGCCTTCACCCGTGCGGTTAGCGCACTGCACTCGACGCTCCAGGCGGCCGGGGCGACCAACTGGTCGACCGCCCGGTTGATGAGCGTCCTGGGGAACGCCTTCAGCTTCGAGATGAGGAAGGGGGGCGGCAAGGTCTGGCAGGAGGCGAACACCGACTGGTGGCAGTTCCTGCCCGGCCTGGATCTGGGCATTCCGGTCAGACGGATCGAGACGTGGGACCGTGATGCCCTGCGGAGTGCCAGGGAAGCCGCGTGGGATGCCGTCCGCACGAGCATCGATCGGGGCGTCCCCGCGACCGGTATGGTCCCGATGAATCCGGACCCGGGTGCGCCAAGCGACTGGGGGTCGATCGTCGGTTACGACGAATCGGATGGAACCTACGCGGTTCGGCGCCACAGGCTGGAGCTGGATGTCAGATACGACGAGATCGGTATCCCTGACGGGGGATTCTGCGTGTTAGTCCACGATCCGACGAAGGCGGGGGCCGGGGAGGCGACGCATTTAAGCGCGCTGAAGAATGCGGTCAGGTTCGCCTACGGTACACGCTTCCCGGATCAGGCGCATCCGTATGCGGTCGACGCACGTGGGTTCGCCGCCTTCGAGCTCTGGCGAGACGCCATCGCGTCCGGGGCACCCATTCCCAAGCAGCGCGGTCCGGGCAGCGGCGGGATCATCAGGGATTCTCGCTACAACTCCGAAGAGCTGCGCGAGCTGAGGAAATACGCCGCTGCCTATTGTCGAGAGCTCGTAGACACCTTCCCCGCGGCATCGAGGGAGCTGGGGGCCGCAGCGTCGAAGTATGACCTCGTTGTCGAGGCCGCCGATGGGCTCATGTCCATTCTCGACAGGGCGAAGGAGAGCGGAGAGTTCACTTCAGACGCCCGAGCCGAAGCCGCCAGGCTGATCGGCGAGGCGCTGAACGCGGAACGACAGGCAATTGCTCGGATCGAGAACTCGCTCGGGACGCTGGGAGTTTCGACAGAAGACATCAAGCGAACATCAGGGACCGATAAGGGAACCCAGGCACGGAGAGGTGCGATGAACGTCTCGGTGGACGTCACGCCAGACCGGCGGGGTGACTCCCTCCCCCTGTGCCTTTCTCCGCTGATGCGGGCCACGCCATCCGGAATGGACCCGGGCACGGACGGAAGGCGTGCTGGGTCACGCTTTCCAGTTCGACATGAAAGAGGGGGGCGCGTGGGTCTTGTACGATAACCTTGATTGGGGAGCCGCATTGGACTTGCTCCCCCGTATCGCCCGTTTCCAGGAGTTCGACGCCGGCAAGAAAGACACGGACGTTGACCTCCCTGCCCTGAAGCGGCAGGCGCGAGACGCCGTTCGCGTCGCCCTGGAGAGAGGCTTCCCAGCGATCGTGTGGTCACCGATGACCCCGGAGATGAAGGCGGGCCCGACGCCTCATCCGGTCATTTGGGGGCTGATCGTCGGCTACAACGAAGCCAACGAAACCTACACCATCCGTCATCCGTTTGTCCCCGAGACGTTCACCATTCGCTACGACGCTTTCGGACACACCAAGGCAAGTGATTGGTTCAACGTCAGAGTCTACGACGGTCCGAGCGCAGAAGATGAGAGAGAAACGCATCTGATCGCGCTCAAGAACGGCGTCTCCTACGCACACGGCACGCGCTACGACAACGACGAGCGCCGTGCAAGGATGCGGGGACGTCCCCAGGGCTTCTCGGCCTACGAGGTGTGGCGAGACGCGTTCGAATCGGAAGACGTCCCTCTGAGGGCTGCGGAACACCACGCGCTGACGATCAAAGGAAGACGTTCCCTTGCCGCCGCCTATGTCTGCGAGCTCGGCGGGATATTCCCCAAGGCGGCGCAACAACTGGAATCGGCAGCCGACCATTACGATCGTGAGCTGGCGCCGCTCGAGGCGCTTTACGACCTCCTCCACACGGCGCAACACCGCAAGTCCATCACGCCTGATGAACGGGCCAAAGCCCAGGAGCTGATCACCAAAGCACTGAAAACCGAGCAAGAAGCCATCGCCCAGATTGAAGCCGCTCTTGGGGTCCTGGGCGTCTCCACGGACGGGCTCAAGGGGGAATCGACAATGGGCGGCACGAAAGGCGCGGGGCAAGGCGAAAACCAGTCGGATGACAGGATGAACGTCGCAGTAGATGTCTACCCCGCACTGCCGCACGCAGGCACGACGCTTGCGTCCTGCATGACCCCGGTCATGCAGACGCTCGGATCAGGTGACTGGTCGATGGCAACAACGCAGGGCGTCATGGGACACGCCTTCCAGTTCGCGATGAAGGAGGGTGGTGGACGCGTGATGCACGACCGCTCGGACTGGAGCGAATCGATGGGCACGCTTCCCAGGTTGGCGGAATCCCAGAAGTTCGGCGCCAACAAGAAAACCGCGCAAGCCGACCGGGCGGCAGCGGAGACAGAAGCCAGAGACGCCGTTCGCGCAAGCCTCGCCAGGGGCATACCGGCTCTGGTCTGGCAGCCGATGAGCGTGGAAATGGAGAAGAATGGCCATCACGCATACAGCTGGGGGCTCATCGTCGGATACAACGAGGCGGAGGAGACTTACACGGTCCGTCACCCGTTCGAACACGGAGCGGCGCGACCGAAGGCCGAATGGAAGGCGATGCCCGCGAGTGCGGACAGATTGACATCACACACGGAACCACTGGATACCTACACGGTTCGCTACGATGTGCTCGGTCACACGGATGGCGCCCAGTGGTTCAACATCCGCGTCTTCGAAAAGCTGGGTTCCGAGGACGAACGGACGACCCACGTACGAGCCCTACGTAACGCGATCGAGTACGCCAACGGGGTTCGGTACTCGGACCAGAACTTCATCCAGAAGAATGGGAAGCCGACCTCGCCCTACGGCCTGGCAGCCTATGAGCTCTGGCAGAGCGCGTTCGAGTCGGAAGCCATTCCGCTCGAGCCTTCCCGTTTCCACTCGGAGATTCTGACGGCGAGGCGTTTGGCTGCCGCGGCGTATATGCGTGAGCTCGTCAAGGTCCTGCCAGAAGCGGCAGGGCCCCTGGCGGCAGCTGCTTCCCACTATGACAGCGAGATGGAATCCCTGAATCCGCTCCACGAACTCCTCACGACCGCTCGCATACGCGAGTCGATCACGGCCGGCGAACGAGCCGAGGCAGGGAAGCTGATCGGCGATGCATTTGCGGAGCAGAAAGCCGTCGCCCAGATAGAAGCAGCGCTGAAGATCCTCGATGCATCGTAGGGACGGTTCGATAACCGTCCCGCTCTTCCCCACCGCAAGCTTGAGGTCGTCGTCTTGCGAACCTCGTTCTCTCTTCACGCGACCATCCTGACTCTCCTCGTTCTCACCGTCGCTGTCATTTGGTGAGAACTACTCCCACGAAGACGAAAACGGTCACGAAAGGAAAGGATCGGCCGATGAACGTCACTGTAGATGTCAGCCCGTCTAATCAGGGCGAGACCCTCCCCTCCTGCCTTGCCCCGTTGATGAAGAGCGTTGGTCGTCCGGAGTGGTCCGTGGAACGGCTGAAGGGCGTCATGGGACATGCCTTTCAGTTTCAGATGACGGAAGATGGCCAACACGTCATGCACGACAACCTCGCTGGAGCATCGCGCTCGACTTCATCCCTCAGTTCGCCAAGTTCCGCACGTTCAACGCGAACAAGAAATCGGACGTCGACCTCCCTGTTCTCAAGCGAGAGGCCAGAGACGTCGTGCGCGCCGGCCTCGAAAAGGGCCACGCGGCACTGGTCTGGCAACCGATGAGTGTCGAGATGAAGGCGGATCATCACCACGGATTCTGTTGGGGGCTGATCGTCGGATACGACGAAGCGGAAGAGACCTACACGGTCCGCCACCCGTACGTATCCGACACCTACACCGTTCGATACGACGCCATCGGCCACGCGGATCCGGCCGAGTGGTTCAATGTCAGAGTGTTCGAACAGCAGACGACTGCCGACGAGAAGACAACCTATTCGACGGCCCTCCGGAATGCGGTCGCCTTCGCGAATGGAACTCGATTCGCCCCCGACAAACGCAGCGAGGATCGTCCGATCGGCTTTTCGGCCTACGAACTGGGCGCGATGCGTTCGAGTCCGAAGATATCCCGTTGGAACCGTCCCGACATCACGCGGAGACTTTGAAGCGGAGGCGTCTGGCCGCTGCTGCCTACCTGCGTGAACTCGTCGCACTGTTCCCCGATGCGGCTGAACCTCTTGAAGCCGCCGCGACCCATTACGACCGCGAGCTGGAGTCGTTGAACCCGCTCTACGATCTCTGCGCCGCCGCCAAGAAGAGAGAAGCGTGGACCGCGGATCGCCGTGTTGAAGCACAGAGACTGATCGGTGAGGCGTTGAAAGAAGAGCGTGAAGCGATCGAGCAGATAGAAGCCGCCCTCGAGATCCTGAACTAGGACGCCTGAAGTACCACGCCGATCTGCAGACGCACCAACAAGAAGCCGCGTGAACGCATTCGCTTCACGCGGCTTTTCGTATCCTACCAAAGACCCTTGTCATTTCGACACGGTTTCACGAGACCCTTGAGAATCCGACGTGGTTAGTGTCGTGGGCCCATGGAGAAATCCCTGCGCGAAATTCACACCTACATTCCGTTTGCGTTTTACCTTACAGCCTTGTGCATTCTACTTCCGGTCCACTCACACGAAGACCAGGGCAGTTGTTGACAACCTTCTGATCAGGCCGGTCGGAACTGGAGGAAGCCGTGGAATACCGCGCGTTTGGACAGACAGGCATTGAGGTTTCAGCGATCGGGTTCGGGTGCTGGGAAATGGCGGGCGCGCACGGCCCGTTCGACGAGTCCGAAATGGTCGCAGCCGTACACCGGGCCCTCGATCTGGGCATCACCTGTTTCGACACGGCCCAAGGCTATGGGAGTGGGCAATCGGAGCGATTGCTGACGAGAGCGCTGGGCGACAGACGACAGGATGTGGTCCTCGTAACGAAATTCGGGATCGGCTACGAGCACGGTCGGGACAGCAGTCGAACGATGGTCCACGACGCAATCGACCGGAGCCTGGAGATGCTGAACACCGACTATGTCGACGTCTATTTCATCCACTGGCCGGACCGATCCACACCGTTCGATGAAACCATGAAGGCGCTGGAAGAGATCGTAGAGCAGGGAAAGGTCCGCTTCGTTGGCCTGTCGAATTTCACGCCCCGGGAGATTGAAGAGTGCGTGAAAACAGGACGCGTGGACGTGCTGCAATACGGATGCAACCTCTTCGACCGGCGTATGGCGAAATGGATCTTCCCCTGTGCGCAGGAGCACGGGATCGGGGTGATGACCTACGGTTCGCTGGCCTACGGCATGTTGACAGGGAGCCTCACTGAAGAAACCGTCTTCGCCGAAGGGGACTTCTGAAAGAGCGGTGGAAGCGACGCGACACTGAAGCTATTCACCCCCGAAGTTTTCAGGCGAAACGTTCAGGCCGTGGATGAGTTGAAAGAGATCGCGGCGCAGATCGGAAGGAACCTTCCCCAGATGGCGCTTAACTGGGTGCTGTCACACGACGCCGTCAGCACCGCCCTCGTTGGTGCAAAACGACCTGTCGAAGTGGAAGACAACGTCGGGGCGCTGGGTTGGGAGCTGACGGACGACACTAGGGCCGAGATCGAGCGCGTCTTCGCCAGGTATGAAATCGACACGGCACCGAACAAATGGGTCGACAAAGAGGCCGATGTCGACCCGAACGGATGGGTTGTGCTGGATTGACTGCAGGACTGGAGAACAAGTGAAGTGACCGCAGAGACCAAAGGCTTTCACGTCACCCCCACGGATGTTCCCAACAAAGGCATCCTGTTCATCGACCGCCAGAAACACGGCCGATCCGGGCACGGCGGCAACTGCCTGACCGAATGCCGCAACGGCGATGTCGTCGCGTTCTACAGCAATGTATCGGGCGAGATCGAAAAAGGGCACGGCGTCGCGGGCTGGTCGGAATATCGCCGGTCCGAGGACGGTGGTAAGACCTGGGGCGAACCGGTCGTTGTGGACTACTCGAAGACGACCTGGGACGCCGATGAGATGTACGCCGCTATCGTATTCGGTGCTGGGACCGCGCCCGATGGGACGTTGATCGCGTTTGTCAGCCGGTTCGAGAAAGACCTCTGGGTCAAGGGGTGGCCGCCGGTCTATTTGTTGAGTCACGATCACGGCCAGACGTGGAGCGAGCCGCATGCTTTAGACGTTGACGCGACAGTCGAAGACGTATCGCTCACGTTCGACGCGGTCTTCACACACAACCGCCAGGTCTTCGCAGTCTTCATGGGTGGAACCAATGACTACTGCTACGGCCCGTATTCGCTCTACGTCTCGTCGGACAATGGAGAAACCTTCAGTCGACGGAGCATCCTGCCCTTCAACCGAGAGAACTATTACGTCACAGCCGGCGTACTCGATACAGGTGACATCATCGTCTACTCCTATCCCTACCGAAAGACTGAACCCATCGACGAGTACAACATTCCCTACGTCACAAGCGCTGACGAAGGGCGCACGTGGTCCGAGGTCAGGACCACCCACTTCCCCCGGGCGATCCGCAATCCACAACTCTCGCGCAAGATCGGCGATCTCTACTTCTTACACGGACGCAGTGGGAGCTTGAGCCGCGACCCCCGTCATCTGATTCTCTACTCATCTCCTGACGGCATCCACTGGGATGACGGCACGATTCTACATCACAAGGAAGGCGGCGGCGGCGATGCTTATTCGGCCAACGAGGTCATAGGCAAGTACGACCCCACTGTCTCTAATCGACTCCTCATTCAGTCGAGCATCGCCTACGAGGACGGGAACAGCAACGTCAACGCGCACCACTGGTGGGTCGAGGACATCCAGGGCACCTGACCAGAACAGAGCGGCATCGAATCATAGAGAGTTATCGTGACGATCTCAATCACCCAACTCACCGAACATATCGGCGCTCGCGTGGAAGGTGTCGACCTCACCTCGCCCATCGATGACGACATTGTCGATGCAATTCGGGAGGCACTCTGCACACATTCGGTCCTCGTCTTCCGCGACCAACACATTATGGACGATCAGCACGTGGCCTTCACCGAGCGCTTCGGTCCACTTCAGATGACCCTAGTGAGCGATCCCTACGGCGGTGGTGGACCGATCAACAGAATCTCAAACGTCGACGAGAACGGAGACATCATCCCGCCTGATGACGATCGATCGCTGTATCAGGCGGGGAACACGCTATGGCACTCCGACGGCGCGTTCAAAAGCGTGCCGTTGCGTGCGTCTTTCCTCTCGGCAAAGGTGATTCCACCCGAACGAGGCGAGACGGAATTCACGAGTCTTCGCGCAGCCTATAGCGCTCTGTCCGAAGAAAGGAAGTCAGAGGTGGAAGGGCTGATCGCCGAACACAGCATCGCCTACTCACGAGAAAAGATCGCGCCCGGCCTGATGAGCAAAGAATGGTTGAAAGAAACACCTCCGGTCCAGCACGTCGTTATACGCAACATCCCAGAGACGGGAGAAAAAGCCCTTTTTGTCGGCTCCTATGCCACCCACATCGTTGGGTGGCCTGTCGAGAAGGGTAGGGCTTTGCTCGAAGAGCTTTTGGAGTGGTCGACGCAGCGACAGTTTGTCTATCGACACGAGTGGCAGGCGGACGATCTGGTGATCTATGACAATCGCTCCTGTCTCCACCGGGGACGACCGTGGGACAGCGGGAACCACAAGCGTATCTTGCATCGCACCACACTGGCAGGGGATGGCCCAACAGTTGCGGAGTTCAGGTCAATAGGTGTGTAAAAGAAATCAGGCGGCCATCTTCCCGGCTTCGACCTGCGGTCCGGTTGAGTGTTTCTGATCGTAGACTTGTTGTAGCAAGTGTGGCGCGGTGAGTTTCCTGAATCGGCTCTCTGCGACCTTGAGCGTACGCCAGATGAGAGTCGTGGCGTTCCTGACTTTCTTGAATCGCCTGGCGGCGTTTGTGCGAAGCCGAACGGAAGCAAAGGGGCTCTCGACGACGTTCGTGGTTCTCAGGTGTTTCCAGTGTTCCTTCGGGAAGTCGTAGAACGTGACCATCCGATCCCAGTCTCTTTCGAGCGTCTCCACGGCGGCAGGGAACTGTGAGCGATACCGTGCGGCAAAGCGTTTCCGGAGCTTCTCGGCCTCCTTTTTCGTGCCGGCATAGGGGATCTGGACGAGCAGTGCGCGGGCTTCAGCCTGTGCACGCTTGGCGACCTTGTCGAGCACGTTGAGGATCTTGTGGTTCCAGCACCGTTGTTGCCGGCTCTCTGGCCAGACCTGATCAACGGCCGCCCAGATGCCCATATTCCCGTCCGCGGCGATCAGGACAGGATGTTCGAGCCCGCGATCCCGGAGATCCCGGAGCACCGTGAGCCAGGATTCTGTAGACTCTCGATAACCGGGTTCTATCGCCAGGATCTCCTTGCTGCCGTCGCTCATCGCGCCGATCACGACCAGCAGACACGCCTTCTCGCGCTCGAGCCCGGCTTTGACGTAGATGCCATCAGCCCAGGCGTAGACCAGTTCGCGATTATCCAGACGCCTTTCTTTCCAGTCCTGGAAGTCGACCTCCCACTTCCCTCGAAGACGAGCGATCGAGGTCGGCGAAAGCGGCGCGCCATCACCGAGCAGCGCACGCAAAGACAACTCGAAGTCGCCCTGGGAGAGACCGTGGAGATAAAGGTCGGGAAGCAGATCTCCAATGGCCCTGGTTCTCCGGGCGAACAGGGGGAGGATGCGGCTTTCAAACCGCTCTTCCAGACCACGAACCCGGGGACGCCGGACCTTGATCGTTCCGCAGCTCGTCGAGAGACGCCGGGGCTTGCCGTAGCCGTTCCTGTAGCCCGTGGAGCTATCGACCTCGGCTCGGCGCTCATACCACGACCGGCCCAAGAACGCGGTCGCCTCCTCCTCCAGAATGGACTGGAACCGGCCCTGGATCTCTTCACGGATCCAATCGTCAACCGTCTCCCACGTCGGCATGGACTTCAATGGGGCTCTATGCGTATGTTCCTTCACGGCGATCCTCCTTCCCAACCGGGCCTCTCACCCGGTTTTGTGTGAATCAACTATCTCACGGGAAGGGTAGGGTCGCCCTTTCTCTTTTTCCACACCTTTTGATTATAGCTCCAGTTGCGTGATGTCATCTTACACCAAACTCTTGACAGGATCCTAATCGGGTTCTGTCTCTCTCAGTCCAGCTATCAAGTCACCATCACAGGAGGAAAGTATGAGGAGCGTGCTTTATGCAGTGGCAGTCGTCCTCACGACACTATCGTTGGCTAGCTCCGGACCCGTCCTCGCGGAATGCGGTCCTGAAAGCTGGAAGGACTGCGCGGGCAAGCCGTGGGTCGATGGCGATCAGATGGACACCCCGCTAGGCAGCGAGTGGTGGCCGAATTCACTCTGGGGCGCCGGCGACGAAGCAGGCTCGACAAACTGGTACACCAAACCGGAAGTTGTGATGCGAGCCCTGGCCCAGGTGAAATCAGGGAAGGTCTACGGCCTCGCTCACCCCTACACCGCGAACATGCCCATGTTCGGCGAGCGTAAATTCGTGCTCCGCATCCCCGGCACACCCTCAGGTGGTCCTTTCGGTGCCAACAAGCTCGTCTATCACGACGATTTCCTGGCAACGGAAATCAGCCAGGTGGGTACGCAGTTCGACGGGCTCGGGCATATCGGTGTGCAGATCGGTGCCGACGGTGACCGGGGCAACATGCGCTGGTACAACGGCTTCACGAACAACGAAGTCGGATCCGCCTATGGCATGATGAAGCTGGGTGCCGAAAAGCTGCATCCCATCGTCGCCCGCGGCATCCTGATCGATCTGGCCGCCGTACTCGGTGATATGGGGGTGGGTCAGATTGCCACCGTGGCGGATGTGAAGGAAGCGCTTAAACGCCAGGGCATGGAGAACTTCGAGTTCAAAGAAGGTGACGGCATCTTCTTCCGCTACGGCTGGGAACGGAACTGGGGCGATCCTGACGCCTACAACGAAGGCTGTCCCGGAATATCTATGGGTGTCGCACGCTGGGTGGCCGAAGAGGTGAAAGCAGGTGTCACGGGCGGCGACACCTGGCCGGGTACGGATCCGGTGCCGTATACGGGCGAGGATGCCTGTGGCTTCTGTGTGCACACGTACCTCCAGGCACGGCACGGCATCGTGAACCACGAGAACCTCGCCCTCAAACAGCTGGCCGACGCAGGCGTTTACGTCTTTGCCTACATCTTCAACCCTGTGCCCATCGTGGGTGCAACCGGATCGATCGGATCACCCATCGCCATGCACTGACGAAATGCTGGACATCACAGAGCGATTGCGGGGGGCTCCCCTTCTCGGTGACGGCGGCTACCTCATCGAGCTCGAACGGCGAATGTACGTGCGGGGGGACTACTGGGTTCCTGAGGTCGTGCTGGACCATCCAGAAGCCGTCGCGCAGCTTCATCGTGAGTTCATCCGTGCTGGCTCGGAGATCATACAGGCGCTCACATTCTGGACGACACGCAACATTCTCGAAGGACAAGCTGATCGAGGGCACGAGACGGAACGAGCGAATCGAAACGCCGTGCGGATCGCAAAGGAGGCCGCCGAAGATCTCGCGCTCGTCGCCGGCACTCTTACTGCCACCACGCTGATGGGAACGCGTGATCGGTCGTCAGCTCCCCGAGGCTCTGAGGCCGACGCAAGGCTCGCACGCAGCCGAAAGGTCCTTGCCGAGCAGGCGCAATGGCTCGCTGAGGAAGGCGTGGATCTGATCATCGCCGAGACATTCGACCGTCTGGACGAGGCACTGGCGGCCGTATCTATTGCCAGGGCGCTCGATCTTCCCGTCGTGGCAACGATGAGCTGGAGAGAGATCGACGAGAAGTCGACGGACGGATTTTCTGCCGATACGTGTGCGATCAGATTGCGCGAGGCTGGCGCCGACGTCGTGGGGTTCAACTGCAGGCAGGAACCACAAAAGATCCTGAAAGTGCTCAAAGAGATGCGCGAGGTCGTCGATTGTCCGCTCGCTGCTCAGCCCTGGGGATTGACTTCGCTGGGCCGTCCGGGGGTGGAAATCAGCCCAGGTCTTCTCGCACAGAACGAAGTGGATCCGAATATCTCGGAGGGGATTCAGATCAGGCGGCAGGATTGGAAGGCATTCGCCAACGAAGCCCGCCGGTTGGGCGTTTCCTACTTCGGCGCCTGCTGCGGCGCGGGGCCATCGGCCATTCGCGGAATGGCGGAGGCTCTGGGAAAACCTACGTGGCTGTCCGGCCGGACCCCTACCCAAGGAGGCTAATATGACGCCAGATCAAATATTGTCTCACGAACCTGTGGTGCTGACCCAGCAACAACGTCAATTCTTCTTCGACAACGGCTACCTCCTCGTCGAGCGCATCGTCCCACAAGACTGCGTGGAGCGCCTGATCGACGTCACGAACGAAATGGTGGAGCGCAGCCGTTCTCTGACCAAATCGGACGCGGTGTTCGATCTGGAGCCCGGACACACGGAGGACGACCCACGTCTTCGTCGGTTGACCAGCCCCGTTGAACATCACTCGACCTACTGGGAATTCGCCTCACAGTCGATCATTGCCGATGTGGCCTCCGATCTGGTGGGTCCGCACGTGAAATTTCATCACTCGAAACTGAACTTCAAATGGCAGTCTGGGGGAGAAGAGGTCAAGTGGCACCAGGACATTACCTACTGGCCGCACACCAACTACAGTCCCCTCACGATAGGCGTCTATCTTCACGATGTGGGCGAGGATCAGGGACCCCTCGGCGCGATCCCCGGCAGCCACAAGGGCGAACTCTTCAATCAATACAATGCCGAGAATCAGTGGGTCGGCTGTCTCAGCGACGAAGACGCCAAACGCATCGATTCTTCAGCGGCCGAGTATCTGACGGGTCCGGCCGGATCCATTACGATTCATCATTGTCGTCTCGTGCACGGCTCCCAGCCAAACCTCTCCGACAGGGGACGTCCGCTACTGCTGAACATCTATTCCTCAGCTGATGCATTCACGTATACGGCCAATCCGCTACCCAGTCGGTACGAAGGAACGATCGTTCGAGGGCAGCCGGCGCGGTGGGCGCATCACGATGACCGCCCGTGTCTCGTTCCTCTGGATTGGTCGGGCGGTTATACATCGCTCTACGCATTACAGCAGCAAGAGGAGTGGGACGCCGATCAGATCGAGAAGGTAGCCGAACAGACGGCGCAGATTCGACAGGAGGAATGAACGCGGAGATGGATCTGACGGTGTTGCGACCGGATCAGCGTGAGTTCTTCGATGAGAACGGATACCTCGTCGTGCCCGATGTGCTGTCGCCAGAGGAAGTCGCACGATTGACGGCCGTCTGTGACCCGATGGTCGACGAATGGCGCAAGGACGATGCCTGTTACGTCCAGCGACGGCCAGGGATTGTAGAGGAGAAAACCTTTCATCCCCTTCTGGCGCACTCGGATACGGTCCCCCTCGTCGTACAACTGCTCTCACCGAACATCCATCTTCACACGGCCGCCATCATCTACAAGTTCCCAGAACCCAACAGTGAGAGTGCGTCAAGGGGATGGCACCGCGACATTGGCATGACGGAAGACCTGGGCCACAATCGAGTCTTTCGCGCCGGCGTCAAGGTCGACTACTGCCTGACCGATTTTCCCGAGCCACAATGCGGTTTCACGATGTTCGCCCCCGGATCGCATCTGATGTCGACACCTCTGCCCATCCCTCGGGACACGATCGATCCCGAACGCACCGTCGATCTCTGTCTCAACGCCGGCGACGTCTTCCTGTTCGAGAACCGCATCTTCCACACCGCGGCTCCGAACTTGAGCAAACGAACCTCGAAGGTCCTCATCTTCGGTTACAGCTATCGATGGATGGGCGGCCGAGGCGACCTGATGGCCTTGGTCCAGCCGGGCGACGATCCGGCCAGGTCGACGATATCCGGAAGCAGTTGCTCGGTGGCGCCAGCGACGCTTTGGTCGAGTGGGCCAGCGAAAACGGGCTCGATCCTCATCCTTTCGAATGGACCGTGCAGGTGTAAGACTATTCCTGACTTTCCTCCTTGCTCACCCAACTAAGATGATCCTTCCCAGATATAGAAGTTGAATGAGGGCGCCAACGCGTGGAAATCACAAAGGTCGAAATCCGAACAGTCGCCCCGCCGGTCGATCGCTTTACCTGGTCTGACGATCTACCGGATCAGTACGCCACCAACACCGTTGTCCGAGTCTACACGGATGAAGGCGTCGAGGGGGTGGCAGGTGTCTGGAATGCGACATCGTTCGACTTCGAGCGCTACACCGCCGAATCGATCCGCCATCTGGCGCCCATCCTCCTGGGAAAGGATCCACTGCTTCGGGAGTCCGTCTGGCACGACATCCGACCGCGCGTCTTCCCGATCCCGCCTCAATCTCTTGCCGCCATCGACATTGCCTTGTGGGACCTCGCAGGCAGAGTCGCCGGACTTCCGATCTACCAAATGTTGGGTGGGGCGAGAGAGCGCATGCCGTCCTACGCCAGCACCCCACTCTTCGAGGATGTCGTTTCCTACCTGAAGCACGCTGAGGAGTTGATCGCTCAGGGCTACAAGGCCATCAAGTTCCACACCTGGTGCATTCCCGAGCTGGATCTCGAACTCGCCCGAGCCGTCAGGAAGACTTACCCCGGGGACGACGTCGCCTTCATGCTCGATGCGGAAAACAACTACGACCGCGACAGCGCCCTCCGGGTCGCCCAGGAGCTCGAAGCGATGGGCTTCACCTGGTTCGAAGCGCCCCTGCACGACTCCGATCTCGAAGGCTATCGAGCGCTGACGAATCGAGTCAAGATCCCCATCATCCCGTCCGGCAACTGGATCCAGGACCTCCAAACCTTCGCCACCGCCATTCGATCGAACGCGTGGGGACGCGCCCGAACGGACGTGGCTATGATGGGCGGCATCACGCAGACCAACAAAGCAGTCGCCCTCGCCGAGGCAGCCGGCATGAAGTGTGAAATCATGTCCTGGGGTTACAGCCTCGTATCGGCGGCCAACCTTCACCTTATGCTCGCCCACGACAACTGCTCCTACTTCGAGCAGTCGGTTCCCTACGAACCCTATGAGTACGGGATGAAGGACGTGATTCGCACAAAACCCGACGGATACGTCGATGCCCCGTCAGGTCCGGGTCTTGGTCTCGAAGTGGACTGGGAGGCTATGGAGGCGGCCACGATTCACACGATCGATGTCGAGTGAACCCACATCAGGGAGATTGGTTCCATACGGTACAGGAGGTACACGATGATACGACGGATGATTCAGCTTGCTTTGTGTATGGGGGGCCTCGCCCTCACAACTACGGCCGGCGCGGCCGATGTCGACGACGTGAAATCCGCGACTGAGGGCTGGTTGACGGATGCCAATACGCAGAATGTCGCGAGTTTTGTCGCTCGCTATCATCCGGAAGAAACCTCGTACGGCGGTTTCGGTGAGCTGCTCTCCGATGGTGCACATACTATGGAGGCCATGACGGGCTTCTACGAGGCGGGCTTCAGGACCGATCTGCAATGGCGACACCTGGATGCAAAAGTGATTGGGAATACGGGCATCGCCACTGGCTACCTGACCGGGGCCGTGACGATGCCCGGAGAGAAAAAACCCGTGAAGGACACGTGGCGAACGTCCGTCGTGTGGGTTCGGGATGGTGAGGCCTGGAAGATCGTCCACTTCCACGCTTCCGAGCTCCTTCCTGAAGAGGACGATTGAACAAGCAACACCCCGAGATTAGACACCAATGCGCAAGGTTCTGGTCATCGGCAGCGCCGGTTCAGGCAAGACGGTGTTGGCGATCAAACTGGGAGCAGTGACGGGTTTGCCTGTCATCCATCTTGATGCGCTCCATTGGAAGCCTGGATGGATAGGGATGCCTCACGATGCTTGGGGGCGAATCGTCGCAGAAGCTGTACAAAGAGACTGCTGGATCATGGATGGAAACTATGGCGGGACGATGAATGAAAGGCTGGAAGCGTGCGATACCGTCGTCTTCCTTGCCTTCCCGCGTCTACTGTGTGTCTATCGCGTCTTCAAGCGCTACGTGATGTATCGCGGGAAGACACGGCCCGATCTGCACCCGGGCTGTCCGGAGATGCTTCCAGACAGAGAATTCTTGAGCTGGATCTGGACCTATCCCAAGGAGCGAATGCCCAAGATCCTCCAAAGGCTGAAGTCCTATGAAGGCGCGAAGGAAGTGGTTATCCTGAGATCGCCACGAGCGGTCGAGGACTTTCTGTCAGATATAAGAAGACGGTTCGTGAGCACCTAGCATACTGAATACCTACCGAGGAAAGATCATCACATCACGCGGGAGAGTGGACCATGACCGAAGAAGAAATCTACCTATTCGATACGCTGGGTTACCTCAGAGTTGAAAACGTCCTCGATCAGGATACGCTTGCTCAGGCGTTGGAGAGTGCTAAGAAAATCGAGCGAGACCACGAGCACCTTATCGCCGGGAAGAAGGGTGGCAGCTACGGCGATAAGTACAGGAAGGTTTTCCTATACGACAAGGTGGTGGAAAGGATCTCGTATTCACCTGAGCTGATGGATTACGTCTGCCACGTGACGAACAACCAGCCGCGGCTTATGGATGTTACGATGATGATTCAGAACGCCGATCACGGCTTTCATAACTTCCATCTGCGTAAGGACATCGAAAGTGAGATCCGGGAAGACGCGCCGCGATTCTATACCGACGTGGTCAATCGGCAGATCTACCTGGACTATGTCACGTGCTTCGTCTACCTGACCGACGTGTATCCGGGAGACGGCGGTTTGCTGGTGGTGCCCGGATCCCATCGGGCGAGCTTCAAGTATCCGCCTGAGTTGTTCTACGAGAAAGATGCATTCCCGGTCGATCCCGAGGAGCGTCAGAAGCTGGGATTCATCAACGTTACCGCAAATGCCGGCGACATGATCATCTTGCCGTTGCGACTCAATCACGCTGCCCTCCCGTGGCTTCCGAGAGACCGCGACCGTGTCCTGTTGTTCTACACCTACCGGCCGCAGTTTTATTTCGCCGCAAATGCCGATCAGCTGATTGAAGACGCCCGGGCTGAGGGGATCGAGCTGGACGAGGAAACGAAGGATCTTGTTGCCATGCGGGAGAAGGCCGAGATCAAGGACGTTGTCAAGAAGCACCTTGCCAGCCGTTAATCGTGAGTCATGATGAACGGATCAGATTCCCTGCATGATTTCAACGACTGTGCGCCGAAGGGTCACCAGGTCATATTTGTGGCTATATCCGGATCTCTCAACGAGATGAAGTGGGTGAAGGTGCCGTGGTTCCTGGCATGGGGGCGCGGTTAGAGTGTGCGGAACCTCTTCGGAATCTGCTCAGGGATGTTTATGTCTCCGACGGTAAGGAAGATCATATCGTTGAATGCGTCGAGTGTGCGGAATCCGCTGGCTCGGTTCTTGACGATTTGGACGATTCGGTTGAGGCCTTCGGCGATGGCGTTGGTAAGACGCGTGTTCACGAATGCGAGGACGCCGAAGAAGTGCTGTCGCAGGGTCCTGACGAACTTTCGCAGGGGTTCAAGTCGACTTCTGAGTGCGGACGTCGTCCAGCATTTCAGGAAGCGTTCGGCAGCCCAGGGCGCTTTGTATTCCCAGAACTGCTCGAACTCGTCCTTGAGTCTCCAGGCTCTATAGATTCGGTAGTTCGCCTTCTCCAGTGCTTTGAGTGTCCGAGTATCCCCTCTGGAGCGTGTCGCTGAGTGCCGGTAGAGGAGCCATCGGAGGCCCTTCATGGCTTTGCGCTCATCCGGGGCAGCTTTACGCCACTGGTCCTTACGGACCTCGTCAACGGCGGCATTGAGAGCCTTGACGATGTGAAAGCGATCGAGGACCAGCTTGGCATTCGGACAGTGTTCCTGGATGGCTCCGATGTAAGCTTCGCTCATGTCGCAGCAGGCCCCACTCGATCTTGGATCTCCGGTAGGGACTGAGAGCCTCTGTGAAGAACCGATCGATCGTTTTACGCGCCCTGCCGCGGCCAACCCACACCACGCAGGAGCGGTCCAGATCGTAAACGAGCGTGGCGTACCTGTGACGCTTGGCGTAGGAGATCTCGTCGATCCCGATGGTTTTGAGCCCTCGGATACGATGACCTTCACGAAGCCGCGTGATGGATCGGTGAAGGAGATCCGACAGCGTCGAGGCAGAGATGCGCAGCAACTCGGACGCCGCCTTCTGCGTCATGGTCTGGCAGTAGCGCAGCATGGCATACTCGAAGCGATACGTCACCCGAGAGAACCGCTCCGCCCACGGAATCTCCTCGACCACACGACCGTGGGTAGGACACCGAATCTCCCGAGGATGGTAGAGAAGCCAGACCCTCCACCCGCACACCGGAATGTCACGCCACCGACGCGGATGGGGCATTGTGCGGACGATTTTACCTCGACGGCCGCATTCCGGACAACAACAACCATTCTTATGGGGCTTTACGGCGATGACGAAACAGCTTCTCCCCTCAAACCACCAGCTGACAACACGGAACCCCTTGAATCTCAGCAGTTTCGATAGTAATCTGCTCCCGGTCATAGGTCGCACCCCCTTCGCTTTGATTGTCCTACACACACAACCAAGCGTAGGGAACGATCTATGACCTTGTCATTCTATAGTTTCACCGTTGAGAAACCCGGATAGAGCCATATTTGTTTGGTGCGACAGCGGCGCCCCTTTCGTCGTGGTTCTGACCTCTGGGGCTTGTCCGGCTTCGCCGGGCGTGCGCCCCGGGCTAATATCGAACGCCCCTTAGGGGCTCAAGGCGTTGAAAACTCACGTCGACCTATCACAAGTATCCGAAGGTATCCGCGAGCGGTACCGAGGTGCGCGGCCAGGTCCGCGAGAAGTCTACGTCGAAGGTGAATTCGGGATTTCGTCACGACATTTGAATGATCCATCGCTCGATAGTCTACTGGTGAAGCAGCTCACTAGAGACACGGTGCCAGACCTGCTGGAGGACGCCCAAGAGCATTTCGGAGTCAAGTCCATCAGGATCTACGTTGACGACCGCGAATTGGAAGTCGAGCTGAAACCCGCACTCCAAGCCGCGGGATGCCAGCACAGCTGTGACATGGTCTACCTGTCACACACTGGCGAACCGCCGACATTCGAGCCAGTTCCCGACTTGAACGTCGAACCCGTGACGCGGGATACTGTTCGGGATTACGAAATTGTAAGAGCCAAGGCATTCGTCGATTCTGAGGAACAGCCCGAAGAATCCGAAGTAGCGGCAAATGCTGATGCATTTCTGGCCGATCTTAGCGGAAGCTGCCAGCTGTGGATCGGCCGGATCCGCAATGAAGCCGCTGCAATCGCTGGATGGTACGAAGGCAGTGATCGTCTCGTGTTCCATCTCGCCACACGTGTCCCGTTCAGGAATCGTGGGATTGCCAGGCATCTTCTTTCATACCTGGTTCACGAGACATACGGGCAGAATCGCCGATCGATCATGATCTTTACAGATCCTGAAGATTCCCCGATTCAGTTCTACCGACGGCTGGGATTTACCCAGGAAGTCTACTGGCAGGCTCGGTACCTTTACGAACCTGCCACTCAAGAGTCATAGCGCTTGCTCTCAACCTGCTTCGAGAGACCCACATGACCAACACCCAGACCGACGCGCCGTGGAAGCCACTCCGACTGAAAGCCGGCATCATCATCGTCGCACTCCAGTGGCTGATCAGATTCGTCATCCCCTTCTTCGTCTGGGAGTTCACACCGTTCGGGGCGATGGGAGGCATGCTGGGCTGGTTGGCGCTGGTGGGCGTTTTTCAGTCGTGCACCGGGCTTCGAGCGATGGAGCGCACCTGTCCTCATTGATCGTGGCGCTCGCAGCCACGTGGCTCGTGCTCGACGATTCGATCGCGACGGCCATGAAAGGGATCATCTTCGTCTTCTATGCCACGCCTTTCCTGAGTCTCGCTTTCGTGATCTGGGCCGTCGCCGGCCGTGGCCTCGCTGATCGTCCCAGACGCGCCACAATGGCTGCGACGATCTTTCTCGTGTGCGGCGCGTGGTCGCTCCTTCGACTCGATAGTATGGTTATCAGCGAAGGTGCGAAGTTCGCGTGGAGGTGGACTGAGACGTCCGAAGAGAGATTCCTGGCTCAGGCGGCCGACGACCGGAAAGCGCGACAGCCCACTTCAGGAGAGAAAGCATCGGGGCCCATCTGGTCGGGCTTCAGAGGTCCCGATCGCAACAGCGTTATCCGCAACGTAACATATCGAGACCGACTGGACGACCTCACCACCCGTGGAGCTCTGGAGACGCACCATCGGGCCGGGCTGGTCGTCCTTCGCCGTTAACGGAGACCTGCTCTACACGCAGGAACAGCACGGCGAGGACGAGGTCGTGGTTTGCTACAACCTGGTCACGGGCGAACCTGTCTGGCAGCATCGCGACAGGACTCGATTCTGGGAAGCGATTGGCGGGCCCGGGCCGCGTGCAACGCCAACCCTTCATGACGGGCGCGTCTACACCTTCGGCGCGACCGGAATCCTGAATGTCTTCGGAGCCGACGACGGCAGCGTCGTATGGTCGCGCAACGTGGCGACCGACACCGGCACGGAGGTCTCATACTGGGGTTTTTCGAGCTCGCCCCTGGTGGTCGACGACGCACGTCAGGCCCTTGTCGTTGATCCACGAAAACACTGTTCCGGTTTGAACAGCCGGTAAATTTCCGCCGTGCCCGCCGTCCGCTCCGCTTGGGCGACAGCAATGGCAAGACGGTTACAACGTTCTACGTGGACAGGTTCCACATCGACGGGCGTCCTGAAGCAGACGCCGTCATCATTGTAGCTGCCGCGACGCCCGCCGCCTACGACCTCGACACAGGCACTCCTCGATGGTCAGGTCCGAAGGGCGGCGAAGGCTACAGCTCACCTCACCGATCGACCATCGACGGAGTCGCGCAGATTCTCCTGATGGGCGCCGACGGGGTGAACAGTTTCGCTCCCGCCGACGGCGCACTACTCTGGGACTACGCGTGGTCCGGTACCGGAATCGTCCAGCCGGCCCTGGTCGACGGGGACATCCTGATCGGCAGCTAGTCTCAATCAAGTCGCATCTCGGTCACAAAAGAGCCGGATGGGTGGAACATCGAGGAGCGATGGACATCCAGCGGGCTCAGACCCTACTTCAATGACTTCGTCGTCCACGAAGGCTACGCCTACGGCTTCGATGGCCGACTACTCGCCTGCATCGATATCGAAGACGGAAAGCGAAAATGGAAGGGGGGACGATACGGCGGTGGCCAGCTCGTTCTCCTGGCCGATCAAGACGTGCTACTCGTGTTGTCGGAGCAGGGCGAACTCGCGCTGGTCGGCGCCAACCCGGGCGGGTTCGCGGAGCTCACGCGGTTCCCCGCGATCGAAGGCAGAACATGGAACCACCCCGTCTTGGTCGGCGACGTCCTGCTCGTCCGCAACAGCGAGGAGATGGCGGCGTTCCGGCTCCCCCTCGCGAGCCTAGACACCGAAGCGTGAAACTGTGTTCTGCGAAGCTTACCTTCAAGCCCTGATCGACGGTGCCGAATCAATACGGCCCCACCTGCTCCATATCACCAGCACGGCCGAATCCGCCGCATTCCGTCTCATCAATGGTGGCGATCTCTACATCGCCAGCGTCAGGCCCGACTTCGTGTCTGAAGGATACGTGCGCTCCGGCGGCTTGATGATGCTGCGCGAATACGAATCCGGCGCACCCTCACAAGAGGACGTCGTCATCGCCGGCTGGTCGGACACGGACGCTGAAGCGGACCGTAGCCTCGTCTCCGAGCTCGGCGAATCCGGAGCCTTCACCGTTGGCATCGGTCCCCAAGCAAATCAAGTTTCTGACCAGGTCGATGCACATCTCCCCAGCGCGCCACCCTGTCCCGATGCCGTTCTGTCCCAGCTCGACGGCCAGCCCTATCCGCTCGTATCTCTCCAGAATCTGGTCCTCCTCTGGACATTCACCGGAGAGCTCGTCGCCGCGCTCACCCGAGAGGGCATCATGCCTGTCTTGTATCAGAGCGTGCTCGTACCGGGTGCGCGCGATCGCAACGCATCCTTCGAAACCCGCCGCTTCCATCCGGCCCACGACGTGTCGGACGTCCCTTCGGGTCAGCTCGGCGGTTCTTTTCTCGAAAGAATCTCCATCTGCCTGAAATCCCTGCTCGTCGAGGCACCCGCGCTCGAGCGTGCCTCGACGATCGCGGTCGATACGCTGAACGGCGGCAAAAACATCCACGCCTTCCTCTTGTCCCACTTCCCGGTTCATCAGGCCGGAGCGCCCGGCGATCCGGGCTATGTCCAGCGGCTCGAGACGTGGAAAGGCGAAGACCCCGATCTCGACGAGCTCGAACGCAAGCTCGAGCCTGGCGACCTCTTCTTCTTCCTGGGCTACTACCGACGCCCGGTCGAGGCTTACGAGATCGCGCGAAGCCGGCAATGTCGCATCCTTGAAGTCATCACAGGTGCCGACGACCAGCCCGCCGACGTCGGTCACGAGCCGGACCACAGGATCGATCCCGGCTGGCACTACACCGACTCGCTCGTCGACGTACCGGGTTACGACGTCCGGATCCTCCCTGCTTCAGGCATCGTGCAGGCCGCGGTTTATTGGTCCGTCATCGGCCAGATCACCAAGCTGCTCAAAGAGTCATCTTGATATCGTCCTGGAGACAAAGAACCACGGGGAAGACGCAGCGTCAGTTCGAGCGGAGTCGAGAACTTGCTCATCGACCAAGTCCCAAGCCCCTACTGTCGGAGCTAGTATGCGGATAGGCCCGTCCTATGAACGAAAAGCCGAACTCGTGTCCATCGTATTCGGCGGCATGGCTCGTTGAACACCAGTACTGCTGGGTCATTGATGAGGAGTTGAAATCATAGACCATGCCCAGGGCCCGCCTGTCATTTCGACACGGTTTCGTTTGGACACTGCTTCGCCCGTGTGATATCAATTGATCTGTGGAGAAATCCACGCAGGGAAGTGATGGACCCGCGCTGACGAAAACGGTGAGAGCTTCACGCGCTCAACTTCGCCTATCATTTCGCGCAGGATCTCTCACCCGATTGAGAGGCGCTTCGCGTGAGTCGGGTTCGAGATGACAAGCCCGCCATCGTTCGGCAACAACTTTTGACAACAGCGTGTCGCAAAGGAGACCCCATGACACCCTTTCAGCAAAGACTCCAAGGCAGCATCCCCGCCATCGTCACCCCCCTGAACGAAGACTTCACGGTTGACGCCGAGGGCATCCGCAAAGTCGCGGCCAGGGCGATCGACCACGGCTCACGAGGGGTCGTCGTCGTCGGCACATCCGGCGAATTCGCCGGAATCGATGACGACCAACGAGAGATCGCGATCCGTTCCGTCGTCGACGAAATCGGTGACCGGGCTCCCGTCATCGTCGGCTGTGGCCAGCCGAACGTCCGTCGCACGCACGAGCAGGCAAAGGCAGCGGCCGACTTGGGCGCTGACGGCATTCTCGTCAACCCACCCTTTTACTTCCCCATGTCTCAGGACGAGGTCGTTGGTTTCTTCGCCGGTCTCGTCGACGCCTCTCCGATCCCCGTCATGCTCTACAACATCCCCGGGATGACGAAGGTTTCCGTCGAGCCGGCCACCATCCCGCGATTGGCTGACGTCGGCGTGCAGGGCACCAAAGACAGCTCCGGAAGCCCTGCCAATACACTCGCTTACCTCAAAGCCCTCGGACCCGACTCCGATTTCCGCGTGGTCGTCGGTGGCGAGACGTTCCTTCTCCACCTGCTCGACGCCGGTGTCTGTGCCACCACCGGTCTTGTCCCTGGTATTGCTCCACAGCTTGCCGCACGCGTCCACGACGCCTGGTGCAACGGTGACTACGTGGCCGGTTTCGCCGCCCAGCATAGGTGCAATGAGTTCTCCAGCACCCTTCGGGGACTGAGCACCTTTGGCCAGGCGACCGGAAAGGCCGTACTGAGTCGGCTCGGCCTGATCCAGAAATGGGTCGCGCCTCCGAAGACACCCATGTCCGATGAAGAAGCCGATCGCGCCTTCGAGGCCGTAAAGGGTTTCCTCCCGGAGTTCGAAGGCAACGAATGATTTTTCCGTTCCTCTGACGCAGGCGAAAATGGACGACGAAACGATCAGACTGGGCGTCACAGATTGCGGCATCATCAGCAAAACACACGTACGTGCAGCTCGCGATGTCCAGGGCGTCGAAGTTGCGGCCGCGTGTAGCCGCAATTCGGAAAAGGTCGCAGCCTACTGTGACGAGCACGGCATCCCCAACCGGTTCACCGATTGGCGTGAGATGCTGGCGAGCGATTCAATCGATGCCGTCATCATCTGCCTGCCCGACGGGCTGCACGAACCGGCGACCCTCGAGGCCGCAAAGCACGGCAAGCACGTGTTGGTCGAAAAACCGATGGCGACCGATCTGGGTCGGAGCCGTTCGATGGTCGAGGCCACGGACAAAGTGGGCGTGGTTCTGATGGTCGCACAGATGGTGCGTCAGTTTAAAGGCTCTATCCGGGTTTCTCAACGGTGAAACTATAGAATGACAAGGTCATAGATCGTTCCCTACGCTTGGTTGTGTGTGTAGGACAATCAAAGCGAAGGGGGTGCGACCTATGACCGGGAGCAGATTACTATCGAAACTGCTGAGATTCAAGAGGTTCCGTGTTGTCAGCTGGTGGTTTGAGGGGAGAAGCTGTTTCGTCATCGCCGTAAAGCCACATAAGAATGGTTGTTGTTGTCCGGAGTGCGGCCGTCGAGGCAAAATCGTCCGCACAATGCCCCATCCGCGTCGGTGGCGTGACATTCCGGTGTGCGGGTGGAGGGTCTGGCTTCTCTACCATCCTCGGGAGATTCGGTGTCCTACCCACGGTCGTGTGGTCGAGGAGATTCCGTGGGCGGAGCGGTTCTCTCGGGTGACGTATCGCTTCGAGTATGCCATGCTGCGCTACTGCCAGACCATGACGCAGAAGGCGGCGTCCGAGTTACTGCGCATCTCTGCCTCGACGCTGTCGGATCTCCTTCACCGATCCATCACGCGGCTTCGTGAAGGTCATCGTATCCGAGGGCTCAAAACCATCGGGATCGACGAGATCTCCTACGCCAAGCGTCACAGGTACGCCACGCTCGTTTACGATCTGGACCGCTCCTGCGTGGTGTGGGTTGGCCGCGGCAGGGCGCGTAAAACGATCGATCGGTTCTTCACAGAGGCTCTCAGTCCCTACCAGAGATCCAAGATCGAGTGGGCCTGCTGCGACATGAGCGAAGCTTACATCGGAGCCATCCAGGAACACTGTCCGAATGCCAAGCTGGTCCTCGATCGCTTTCACATCGTCAAGGCTCTCAATGCCGCCGTTGACGAGGTCCGTAAGGACCAGTGGCGTAAAGCTGCCCCGGATGAGCGCAAAGCCATGAAGGGCCTCCGATGGCTCCTCTACCGGCACTCAGCGACACGCTCCAGAGGGGATACTCGGACACTCAAAGCACTGGAGAAGGCGAACTACCGAATCTATAGAGCCTGGAGACTCAAGGACGAGTTCGAGCAGTTCTGGGAATACAAAGCGCCCTGGGCTGCCGAACGCTTCCTGAAATGCTGGACGACGTCCGCACTCAGAAGTCGACGTGAACCCCTGCGAAAGTTCGTCAGGACCCTGCGACAGCACTTCTTCGGCGTCCTCGCATTCGTGAACACGCGTCTTACCAACGCCATCGCCGAAGGCCTCAACCGAATCGTCCAAATCGTCAAGAACCGAGCCAGCGGATTCCGCACACTCGACGCATTACGATATGATCTTCCTTACCGTCGGAGACATAAACATCCCTGAGCAGATTCCGAAGAGGTTCCGCACACTCTAACCGCGCCCCCATGCCAGGAACCACGGCACCTTCACCCACTTCATCTCGTTGAGAGATCCGGATATAGCCGTTTAAAAGCCATCGCATTGCCAAGGAGATGATTCAGAAGGGGAGGATCGGCTCTGTCACCAGAGCCACGCGGAGGCGACATTGGCTTCTTGGACCCGCCCTTGAACAGGGTGCGAAACGGCCCTGGATGGCAGACCCGCAGCTTTGCAAGGATGCGCTGTTGTACGGCCTCGGTTCTCACGAGTTCGACGCACTCTTGTGGCTCTTCGAATCGGAAGCAAAGGAAGTTCTCGCCAAGGGCGAGAAGGAGAAATCCGTCTGGGGGGGATGGCTGTGGATCGAGACATCGGGCAGGCTTCAGAGTGGTGTGGAGCTTTCCGTCTCGATGTCTCTCGACGCTGAGGAAAGGATGTGGGATACCGTGATCGAGGGCTCGGAAGGAACGATGACGCTCTACGAGGACAGGATCGTCATCGAAGGAGAAGACATCTCCGATCTCTCACGTGATGACGCTTTCGTTTTACAGCTCGAAGAGTTCGCCCAATGCATTCGAGGAGATTGGACGCCTGGTCCGTCTGGAAAGAATGTGCTGTCGACGATGGCGGTGCTCGATGGGGTGGCTGAATCGCTGGACACCGAAGGATTGGTCGAGATCGAGGAATTGAGTGTAGAGTGGTGAGCCGGGGAGGTTTATCGCCTGCGCGATTGTGCGCCGACCGGTTTCAGGTGTCGCGAATACTTTCTCCGACGGCGGCGCGTACCTTTCGTCCCTACTAATAGACCCGGGGCTTCGCCCCGGGCTAAGATATCCCGCCCTTTCAGGGCGGAGACCCTAAAAACCCTCCGCCGTAAGGTGAGATCGATCGCCTAGGAGTCCCGTACGGAGTGAGTTATCTTCACCTGCTTGCGAGAATCTGCCTTACGGACTCCAGGTACTCGTCATCTACAGGAAGTGTCCAACCACCGAGATCCTTACCACAATCGGTGCAAATGCGTATGTGAGGTTTAAGTGCTCCTCCACAATACGCGCACTGAATCATCCATGCCTGATCAGGACGAAGAACGTTCAGGGGATGAACGAGCCCCGTCTGTCTATGAATCTCCTCTGCAATCCTCATCGTATACAAGAGGCATTCCAATGGAAATAGAGGTTCTTCGTTTCCCCTTACGCACTCCAGAAAATGTCGGTGCTCCAGTTCAAGTGAGTCACCGACCGTCGTGAACGCTTCTGGTTCCTTTTCACGAGCATATTCTACGTGAGCCTGATTCCTCCTTCTCAGACTTACATGCGTATTGGCACCGTAGGCTTCATAAGTCTCTGTGTTGAACCCTTGGCCGCCGTACCGGCTGATCAAGACGCCGCGACCTCCTCCAGCGAACACGATGTTCGCAACCACGGTTTCTTTTCTGGCCGGGTCGAAGTCACCCTCAACGATGATGCGTTCGGGTTCACCACCTGTGCAAGCGAGGACGTCGATAGCGTGGATGGTTCCATTGATAATGGTCCAGGGTGACTCGTAGGTCGAACGGAGCCATCGTGCGTTGCACAACTGCACGGGCTCCTCAAGGCGAGAGATTACCTGATGCCAGGTGAATCTCCGATTGAATCCCACGACCAATGTCTTTCCTGTTTCCCTGGCGACCCGCACGATGTCTTCAGTCTCTTCGATCAGGATTCCCGGGGGTTTTTCCACAAAAACGGGCAGTCCCGCTCGCAGACAAGTTGTGGTCATCCGGTGATGCAGCCAGTCGGAGGTCAAGATGAAGACGCAGTCTAATCCGCCTTCGTGTAGCATGTCCTCCATTGTGTCGAATGTTTTGTTGAAACCAAATCTGTCCCCCGCATTCTTCCGCCGATCCTCGTCCACTTCAGCCAGTGACTGCAACACCACATCGTCGTACTTGCTCAGCCGCTGCAGATGGTTTGTTCCCATACCCCCTGCGCCGACAACTCCTACTCGCATGACTTCCCTTTCCGTTATAGAGTCAGATTGTGTCATCTTATTCTAATCGCGACGCCAGGCTACGGCAACTCTGTCTCCGTCATCAGTTCTGACCTCTAATCTCCCACGCGGAGAAGCGCGTGTACGGCAATAATCTTCACGACCCCGGTCTCCACCTCTTCCTCGACGACGAGGAGGTACAGGACCATCCCGGCTTCACGCGTAAAGTGCAGCACCCTCAGCGCGTCCAACCCGAACCGGTCTTGAAGCCCGATCGGCCCTGGGAAGGCCACGCCGTCCAATTGTGGGGATCGGTGCTATACGACGACGATGAGAACTGCTTCAAGATGTGGTATACCTCCGTGAGCGACGATCTCTATCGGCGCACCGGGCACGGCCACTTCGTGTGCTATGCCACGTCCCAAGATGGAATCGCGTGGGAAAAGCCGGAGCTCGGCATCGTCCCGTGCGACGGATCCAGCGCCAACAATATCGTCTATCCGACCCCGCAGCATCCATACGGCATGGACCACTGGGGTGTCATCAAAGACCCGTCGGAACCGGACCCCGACAAACGTTTCAAGATGGGGATGTATCAGCAGCGTCCGGGGGTGGATGCACCCGAAGAAGATCCCGAGATGTCACGCGATGAACGCAACGCCCTGCGGAAGGTGTTGTTCGACAAGATCCGGGACCATCACGGTATGTACGCAGCCTTCTCGCCGGACGGGATACACTGGACACTGGGCGACCAGAATTGCGTTCCCCGTTCCGGCGATGCGGGCACGTTCGTCTATGACCCCACGCACCAACGCTACGTTGCCGTCTCTCGTCGTTACGAATCTTTGACGGACCATTTCGTGCTGGAGTGGAAGCAGTGGCGTCGCGTCATCGCCCTGTCAACGAGCGAAGACTTCGTTCACTGGACACCTCTCAGAACCATTCTCAAGCCGGATGACTTCGACGATCCCATCGGTCAGATGTATGTGATGACCCCCTTCGTCTACGGCAGTCAATACATCGGCTTCATCGGCATGCTGCACTCGGCCACCGAACTGGGTCCGGTGCAGCTGGCCACGGCTCGCGATATCGATCACTGGCATCGGGTCGGACGGCGTGAAGAGTTCCTGCCCGTGGGTTCGCCGGGCGCCTGGGACGGGGCGTGGTCTTCTCTCTCTTCAAACCCACCCGCTCTAGTCGGTGATACGTTGCACATGTGGTATTCCGGTCGCCCGCAGGCTCACGGTACCGAGGGCCGGTTCTCCAGTTCCATCGGTATGGTGACCTTGCGTAAAGATGGCTTCATCGCTCTGCGATGCGGCACCAGAGGCGGTGAACTGATGACCGAACCCGTCGAGGTGACGGGCCCGAGACTCTCCCTAAACGCCACCTGCCTGTTCGGTCGGAATCAGGTCCGAGTCATCGACGACGTCACCATACCTGACGGATACGACTTTCCCGATTGCAACGGCTTTGAGCGTCAGGACGCCACGGACGTTCCGATCGCCTGGGGATCCGAACGACGGAATCTGGCCCCTCTTGTCGGTAAGAAAATTCGGCTTCACATCCAGGCCGACAACGCTACCAGTCTGTTTGCCTACCGCTTCGGCCATAGTTCCTCTTGAGGTTTACAGGTGGTCTCCGACGCCAAGGCCAACGACGAAAACCCGGCCGTTGTTCTGATCTTCGGCCATAACTGCGCCGGCAAGTCCACGGTGGGTCAGGCACTCGCCGGGCTGTTCGAAAAGGGCGCCTTCATCGAGGTAGACGAACTCCGCTACAAGGTCGTTGGGGGTCTCGTCGCCTACAGCGGAGGCGCCAAACCCAAGGACGCGCCTGAAGAGTATGCGGCGCAGTGCAGACTGGGCGAAGAAAATACCGTCCTCCTCGCGCGAAACTACGCAACGCATGGCTTCTCGAGCGTCATCGAGGGGCTGGGCGAAGATTGTCGTCCGGGCACCGGCTGGGCGGAAGCCCAGTTCGGAGAGCTACCCGTACTCCACG
Organism: Candidatus Latescibacterota bacterium; assembly: GCA_965198115.1. Classification (GTDB taxonomy): domain Bacteria; phylum Latescibacterota; class UBA2968; order UBA2968; family UBA2968; genus UBA6620. Next base: position 7,997,188 of record OZ240241.1, read on the forward strand.
TGCTGCTAATGTGCGATCACGAAACAGCCCTCGCCCGGATGATCGAACGCGGGTGGAAACGCGACGGCCTGTCAAAGGGTTTCAAACGGGACCAAGCCTGGTATCAAGACAATCAGGAGCAGTTCGACATCACCGTTAGCACCGACGAACACTCGGTCGTGGAAGCCGCACAACACATCTACGAAAGAGTCCGATCCTGATCGCGAGAAATGATCCCACTGCAATACACTCAGGCTAAAGCCTGCGACTATGCTATTGCGGGCAATCCACCCACTGCCTACAGGTTCGCAGCCGGGAGGCTGCTCCCACCGTTCACAGTTTACTTCTCCCTCTTCTCCACTTCTTCACTCCAAGGGTTTAGTCGATCGGGAATCTCGCCCTCGAGTATCGGATCGCCGGTCTCCGCCATCCACCGATCGACTCGACCGCTCAGATCCGTTTTGATCGATTCGAACGCGGGATCGTCGACCAGATTCAGCGTCTCGTTCGGATCACCCTCCAGATCGAACAGTTCTTCACGATCCCTGGGCTCGGTCATGGGCGGCCACAGATAGTTCCAGACAACCTCGTATTCTGTCCCTAACCGATCTTCTACCTCGTTCGGCAGCCAGTAGCGCATCGGACGCTCTGCCAGATGCCGGATATACCGGAATCTGTCCGTTCGTACGGCACGCATTGGATCGAAGTAGGAGTTCGGTTGATTCGTCGAGAGGGGTTCTCCATTGGGGGTCCCGCTGTGGTAGTTCCGTTCCAGAAAGACCTGCGCGTGAGGTGTGTACGCTTCACCCTTTAGCAGGGGGGCGAATGACTTTCCTTGCACTCGATCTGGAATCTCCACCTTCGCCAAGTCGAGAAGCGTCGGGGTATAGTCGATGTTCTGAACCAGGTGGTCGACAGTCATCGCGGATACACCCGGCACCTGCATCAACAGCGAAATCCCCGAGCCTGCTTCATAGATCGTCGGCTTGGCACGAGGAGCCGCTACCCCGTGGTCGTTCGTGAACACCACGACGGTATTGTCCCGATAACCGAGCCGATCGACGGCCTCGAACAATGAGCCCAGGTGATGGTCCATGTACCGGATGCAACCCTGAAAGAACGCCAGTTCCTTCCGCGTTTGCGGCGTATCAGGAAGAAACGGCGGCACGTAGACGTCATCGGGCGCCCAGGGCTCGAAGACGGTTGCTCGCCCCCTACGATTGATGCTACCCCACTGGCCCGGATGGGTTTCCGCCGTGGCGATGTTCAAATAGAATGGCTGGTCCGATCCCTGATGACCTTTGAGGTAGGTCACGGCATCCCCCAGGGCGTCCTCCACGTATCTGCTTTCGTGCACGAGATGATAGCGATTGTTTTCGCGAACGTTCCGCTCGTGTTGAATCCCGCAGTTGACCGTTTCATAACCTGCCGTGTTCAGATCGTCCACGATCGTCTGGCGTTCCACCGGCAGACTCCAACCCCGGTTCACCAGACCCATGAGCCCGTTGGAATGCGAGTATTGCCCCGTCATCACGCAACCTCGTGACGGACTGCACGCCACCGCATTCGTGTATGCCCGGTTGAACTGAATCCCCTCCGCCGCGAAGCGGTCCAGGTTGGGCGTTTCAACACCCGCACCATAGCAACCGAGTTGCTTTCCCAGGTCGTGACAGACGAAGTAAATGATGTTCAGTCGATCATCCATTAAGCTTGCTCCTGTTTCTCCGCGTCAACGCGATGCAGCGCGCCACGCAGACACATCGGCAGGTTTGACTGGATTCTATAGATGTGGCTTTTTAGGGCTTGGAGAATAGAGGAGTAGCGTGTGGATATCAAGGAGCTTAGGTCTACGTGCAGAAGCGGCTAGTATGGGGAGGTTCACGTAAGTTTCATACCGATCTGGAGACGCTGGATGCGTAGCCGTGCGTGTGGCTGGTCGGCTGGGATGGAATCCAGGAATACACATAGGGGGAACATTCATGGCTGGGCAATTTGAAAACCGGGTTGCGCTGATTACGGGTGGCAACTCGGGCATTGGTCGAGCAACGGCGATCCAGTTCGCTGAAGAAGGCGCAAGGGTGGTCGTTGCTGCACGGCGGGTCACAAAGGGACGTGAGACGGTGCGTGCGATCAAGGCCGTGGGTGGCGAGGCGATGTTCATCAAAACCGACGTATCAAAGAGCAAAGACGTCAAAGCCACGGTGGAGAAGACGGTTGCCGCCTATGGCCGGCTGGATTTCGCGTTCAACAATGCGGGTGTGGGTGGGGGAGGATTGGCTCATGAGCTGGAGGAGAAGGTGTGGGACCGGGTCATCGATACCAACCTCAAAGGGGTGTGGCTGTGCATGAAATATGAGATTGCGCAGATGCACAAAAATGGCGGTGGGGCCATCGTCAACAATTCGTCAGTCGCCGGGCTGCTCACACCGCGCAGGTTTACGGCTTACAGTGCGAGCAAACACGGCGTGAACGCCATTACCAAGGTGGCTGCGGTTGAAAACGCTGAAGCCGGGATTCGCATCAATGCCGTCTGTCCGGGATGGATCGAAACGCCAATGACCGAGGGTGTCTTCAATGATCCAGAACGCTCGGCGCAGATCCTTGGATCTCACCCGATGGGTCGCGTAGGGCGGCCGCACGAGATTTCCGACGCGGTGATCTGGCTCTGCTCGGAGGCATCTTCTTATGTGACGGGCCAGGCGCTCGTGGTCGATGGTGGGCTGGTTCCAGGCAGGTGAAAACATTTTGTCTACCGATTGCGTAAGGTGAAATAGCGCCGACCCATGAATCCCGCCCGAGCCTATGCAGCCGATCGAATCTACGACGGGGATCGAGTCCTCGATGACCACGCCATCGTCGTAAAGGATCAATCGATCTCCCGCGTGCTGCCCGTTGCGGAGCTCCCGAACGACCTCCCCGTGGACCGGCATCCCGGTTGCACGATCATTCCCGGCCTGATCGACACCCACATGCACTTCATGCGTTGGCAGGGCCCGATCTTCCTCGCCTATGGCGTGACCTGCCGTCCGCGATACCGGCAACGACACGGAATGGATCCTCCAGTGCCGCGACAAGTGGCCGCGACAGACCTGGCCGCGTATCCTCAGCCTTGGCCCTCTCATCGACGGCACACCGCCGGGCCACTCGCTGGTCGCTCGTGCCGTTACCGATACCGACTCAGCCGTCGCAGCCGTTCGTGAAACTGCCGCCGTCGGCGTCGATGGGATCAAGCTTTACGCCAGCATCGCTGCCGATTGAATAGCGCCGATGGTTCGGGCGAGCCACGCCGCCGGGCTCAAAATATCCATGCACTGCCTGCCTCACGGCGTTCTTGTTGCTGCCCGCGCTGGCGTCGACGAATTCTATCACCTCGACGGCATTCTCGCGGACGTCTGGCCCGATCGGCCGCCTGGCTGGCTCTACGTCTGGGGGGACCCGGGCTTTGAGAAGACCTGGGACCGACAACAACAGGTCGCCGATGAGATCGCCGAGCTGGGCACCGTGTCGACCCCTACCCTGGCCTATTGGGACAGCCAATGGCGTATGAGGCAAGGCGTCGGCCCCTATCCGGAGGAGGATCAATACGTTCCCACAGACCTTTTCAAGTGGTCCTCGGCCGAGCCCGACGACGAGCTGGGAGCGATGTGGCGTCGCGCAACGGAAAACGCACTACGTTTTCAGGGGCTCCTGAACGAACGGAAAGTCCCCCTCCTGGCCGGTAGCGACACGCCCTGTGGCGGCATCCTCCCGGGACAGAGCCTGTGGCGTGAACTTTCTCTGCTGGTCGAAACGGGCCAGTCGGCACTGGAAGCATTACGCGCCGCCACCTCTGCCGCCGCCGATTTCCTGGAGCGCCCGGAGTTGGGCCGTCTGCGAAAGGGGTGCGCCGCCGACATCACTATTGTGCGAGGTGACCCGACCCGGTACATCCCGGATCGGCCTAAGATCGAACGGGTCGTGCGCGACGGTGTCGACTACGAGCCTGAAGCACTCCTGCGGCCGCCGGACGATTCGGCCTGGCGCGACGACCCCTGGGGTCGGCAATTCGCTCAACACTGGAGCAAACGATCAGCATCCTGACGGAGACAGCAACCGTTGTAACGCGGACCCACTGAGCGCGCCTGTTTGCCCAACCTGCTGCCTAGATAACACGAGAGAGCCATGCCACATATGCAGCACTCGATCATTTCGAAGCGCGCTGGCTACTACACTGCCTTCCCGCAACTCTACCACTTTCCCGATGGCCGTCTGGCCGTTGGCGTCCCGCTTCTCCCTTTCCAGATCATTATGCGGTCGACCCACTTGTCGAATTCGTCGTTGTCGAATCCCGCGACGAAGGCGCCACGTGGACCCAAACAGACGACCCCACGATTCCCTACAACTGGCCGGGCACGCATCCGAGAGAGCGTTACGACCGCTTCGCTGCGGTCATGCCCGATGGCACCTATGTGTGCGCGGGCTCCGTCGGGTGGGAGATCTGGCCTGTCGCGCGCGCGGGCGAGGCCGAAGCCCAGGGACTGACAGCAAGACCTCATCAGCTGGACGACGACTTGATCATGGTAGGGGGACACCGGTTGTTCGTGCAGCGTTCCGTCGATAGGGGCCAGACCTGGACCCGTCGCGAGTGGACCATCCCCGGCTTCCGCTCTTTCCAGGTGCACCAGGTTCACCAGGAGGCCTTGCTTGCCGACGGTACCATCCTGTTCTCCGTATACGGACCGGATATCCACCACAGCCGCTCGGCCACTTACGTATGGAGGTCGACGGATGGCGCCCGGACGTTTCGGCTACACCCAATGGGCAGCCACACAGATGGGATCAACACGGGCGAGACGACGTTCCTGGAGGTGACTCCGGGTCGTCTGACTGCGCTTTCTAGGACCGAGCCCGATCCGGGATTTCTGGTGCAGCGGTGGTCGGGTGATGGGGGAATTACGTGGACCTACCCGATACAGTGTGAGTTCTGGGGATATCCGGCACACCTGCTCCAGCTACGTGATGGGCGGGTGCTGTGCGCGTACGGCCACCGGCGGGAGCCTATGGGGGTTCGCGCCGTGCTGAGCGAGGATCACGGCGACACGTGGGATGATCACCCGATCACATTGCGGGATGATGGGGGTACGGCCAACGAGATGCAGAAAGACAAATCGAGACCAGGTGGGGACTTGGGCTATCCGGTGTCTACACAGCTGGCGGATGGGAGCATCCTGACGGTTTACTACATGACGTTGGAGGATGGGATCACGCACGCGGTCGCCACGCGTTGGGAGCTGCCGTAACGAGCTTTATCACGTTGGATTTAATGAATGGCTTCAACGATTAAAGACGAGAATCGCCCGACCATCATTTCATCGATTGGTGCTTGGGGTAATCTCGATACAGCCGACACCGTCATTCCGAACGAGCCTTCACAGCATCTGTCGAGCTGCCGTGGGTCCGATTATTGAGCGGCGTGAGAAATCTCTACGCCGAAGGCTGATCGGAACGAGAACCCGAGCCGAAGGCTTCGGACCACCGTCGGCCTTTGACGGCGAAGCGCCTGTCTGCCCTAATGTGTTCACGACCGCTCCGCCCCTGCTGGAGGATGTCGTGCCGACCGCGTTCTGGAACCAACTGGATGCTCTCATCGATACGTCGGACCTCACGATCGACCGACCCAAAGGATCTCTCCATCCACGACGTCCATCGATCGTCTACCCACTCGACTACGGCTATCTTTCGAACACGTCAGGAGGGGACGGGGACGAGATCGACGTGTGGCGGGAATCTCGTCCCGATGATGTTCTCGATGCCGTGATTTGTACCACGGATCTGCATAAGCGGGATACGGAGGTCAAACTCCTGATCGGATGCTCGCTCGAGGAGCGGCAGATCATCTGTGAGTTTCACGAGACTCACGGTATGGGCGTGATTCTGATCGAGAGAAGGTCTTAAACTGATTGCTGAAGGGAAACCGTAGTGGCGACCAGTCCAGGTCTCCGATGCAAGACCTTGTCTCGAGCGGATGATCTATTGAGGCGATGCACAAAGAAATCTCAATCAAGAGGTGAGCCGTGGAGTTGACCAGCCAGCAGGTCGCATTCTTCAACACGTTCGGATATCTCCTCGCACGAAAGCTCCTGAAGCCGGCTGAAGTGGAGAGGGTGACCGAAGCCTTCGAATGGTCGATTCAGAACTGGGGTGGAGGCGACCAGCACGACGGGACGAAAAGGACGATGCTCGGGGCCCCGATCGAGCACACGTCCGAGCTCTGTGCGTTGATGGATCATCCGGGCATACTTGGCCTCATCGGTGGCGTGACCGGAAACGATTTCAACTACTGTGGTGGTGATGGAAACTACTACACGGGGGACGCGATGGCATCCTGATGGCAACTGGGGACAGTTGTGGTCGACCAAGACGGCGTTCTATCTGGATGAGGTCCGGCGCGACAGCGGTTGCCTGCGTGTGATCCCGGGTAGTCACGATCCCGATCACTTCATTCGCAGGGAGGGGATTGACCCGAACGAGTCAGAAGATCTGCTCGGTGTAGCGCCAGAAGCGTTCCCGGGCAGCGTCGCGATCGAGACCGACCCCGGCGATGTCGTCATCTTCAACCACGACCTCTACCACGCTTCTTTCGGCGGTGGACATCGCCGGCGCATGTTCACGATGAACTGTACCCGTCACGCGAAAGACGCAGAGGATGCGAAGACGCTACGCGAATACCTCAGCAAGCTCCCCCAGCGCCATCCGTGCCCACGAGCACTCTCCCGGTGCTCGTGACGTCGACACGACCACGGGGTTGTATTGGCCCACGATGCTGGAAACGGCCGACGAGACTCGCAGGAGCCATATGTGGCAGCCCGCTGAAGTGCACGATGAGATGTTTCCACACCTTGCCGCCTCGACCGGCGGTAATCGGGAACCTCATCGAGGCAGCCTCGCCTAATCTGCGCGTACTGTTCGGGTGTGTAACCTTCTTTGCACCAGCGTGGCTTTGAAGATCGGCCGGCGCTCACGAACGCCGTGTCGTGCAATGAGCCGAATGGAGCGTAGAAATCGCTTTCTTCGGGCACGCGCGGCGTTGGAGCAGAGCGAGGAGAATCGGGTTGATGCGTAGACCGGAGACACGACTGCTGTGATCGAGGTGAGGATTCGCGAGACGACTCAAGCTGATGAAGCCTTCACGTACCAGGCCAAGAAAGCTGCGTTTCGACGGTATGTGGAAGAGGTCTACGGTTGGGATGGGGCCTACCAACGCGGCCTGCACGGAGATCGATTCGCATCCCAGGATGTCCGGATCATTCGGTGCGATGGCAAGGATGTCGGCTATTTCTCGCCGGCTGAGCAGCCGGACTACTTTGTTCTCAGCCAGCTCTTTATTCTGCCTGAGCATCAGGGACGGGGGATCGGCCACACCCTCATGAATCGGATACTGGATGAACAGGGAAGCAAGGGGCGCTCCGTTCGGCTGCAGGTGATGAAGAACAATCCCAGGGCTGCTGTGTTCTACGAACGGCTGGGGTTCCGATCGATCGGTGAGACGGAGACCCACGTCCAGATGGAGAAACTGCCTGGGTCGAGGCCGAAATCCGAGACCTGAGAGATCATCGATCAGGTTTCATCGTTGGATCTGGGAATCGACATGTCGTTGCACCCGAGGAGCTCGATGGCAAACTGGCCAGAACGCGCGATATGGGAAGGCATGAAGGCAGGCGATGGCTGTGAGATGTGCAAAGACATCCACCTCGAGGAGAACATTCACAGTTTTCTCGTGGCACAGTTAGGGTTTGCCACGAAATAAGTGCTGCACTTTTCAAGGTAATGATCTTACGCTCGGAGTGTGGACGTCGAAACTCTCCGAACGAAGTATGAAGCCTTGGCTCCGGTGCTGACGGAACGCACGCGTCGTCTGTGGGCCGCCACGGAAGCCGAAGCGTTGGGTCACGGTGGGATCGCGATTGTGGCTCTGGCGACAGGAATGTCCAGAGAGCGGATCTTTCGTGGCATTCAGGAGTTGAGGTCGGACGAACCTTTGGACCCGGCTCGCATCCGGCGTCCAGGCGGCGGTCGTAAGCGGAAGGCCGACACGGACCCGACGCTGTGGCAGGACCTGAATGATCTGGTCGAGCCAACGACTGCGGGGTCGCCTGACGACAATCCTCTGAGATGGACATCGAAGAGCACTCGCAAACTGGCCGCCGAGTTGCAAGCGATGGGGCATTCGGTGAGCCCCAGGATCGTTGCCAATCTCCTGCACGAACACGATTACACGCTGCAGGCGAATCGGAAGACAAGGGAGGGATCTGCACACCCGGATCGGGACGCTCAGTTCGTTTACCTCGATGATCGGATTAGCCAGCAGCAGCAGCAGGGCCTTCCCGTTATCTCGGTGGACACCAAGAAGAAAGAGTTGATCGGCGACTTCAAGAATCCTGGCCGAGAATGGCGACCCAAGGGAGACCCGGAGCGTGTGAAGGTACACGATTTCATAGTGCCTGCTCAGGGCAAGGCGATCCCTTATGGAGTGTATGATCTGAGCCGTGATGAAGGCTGGGTAAGTGTCGGTATCGATCACGACACGGCCAGCTTCGCCGTGAATGCGATCCGAAGTTGGTGGAAGAACATGGGACGGCCCGCCTACGGCACTTCGACGCATCTGCTAATCACGGCGGACGCAGGCGGCAGCAACGGCGCCAAGACGCGGCTGTGGAAGTGGGAGCTGCAGCGCTTTGCGAATCGCACTGGCCTGACGATCACCGTATGCCACTACCCTCCTGGCACTAGTAAGTGGAACAAGATCGAACATCGCCTGTTCTCCTTCATCGCTATGAACTGGCGAGGCAAGCCCCTGGTCAGCCTGGCTGCAACCGTGAATCTCATTGCCGGAACGACCACTCAAGCCGGTCTCCGAGTACGCTCCGAGATCGACAAGCGACCCTACCCTAACGGGGTCAAGGTGACCGATGAACAGATGACCCAAATCGATCTCACTCCGCACGATTTCCACGGCGACTGGAACTACACGATCCGGCCAATGGCTCAACATTGAGATCGACCGTTTATTTATTCGCGAACCCTTACGTCCGGTTCCCGAGAAACCAGTATAAGCGAGGCTGGACGATCCTTGCTTTGAAGAGACACGCATCCGAACTCTTCGAACTGTCGTCTGATGAATTGTCGGGGGTGAGGTCCCTATCCTAGTTGAAACTTAAAGGGCTCCAAACTTACGTTGTGGGTAGACGTGTGAGAGCGTGTACCCGTAAGAAAGGAGCCCACGATGGAGAAGCTATTTGCAGGGGATGGCGAAGTCAAGGTTGGGTCAGACGTTATGGATTTGGAGACGCGTTTATCGGTGATCCGGGCGCTGATTCCGCTGGGTCTGGAGGCCGTTGCCGACGTGCTCCAGCAGGAGGTGGAGCAGCTCGCAGGCGTTCGGTATGCGCGTAAGGGTTCAGAGCAGTCGCATCGTCGATGGGGAAGCCAGAAAGGGTCCGTGTATCTGATGGACCAGAAGCTGCCGGTGGCCGTTCCCCGTGTGCGCGACGTCGAGTCCGATACGGAGGTTTCTCTGGCCGCATACCGGGGGATGCAGAGGCCCAGAGCGATGGATGAGAAGCTGCTGCTTCGTGTGCTCAAGGGAATCTCCTGTCGCAACTACAGAGCCTGTGCAGAGTCGGTACCCGAAGCGTTCGGAATCTCGGCATCCTCCGTCTCGCGACGGTTCATCAAAGCCACCGCAAAGAAGCTGAAGCAGTTCCAGGAACGACCGCTCGACGACTACGACTTGGTCGCCCTGTGATCCAGGATCTCATCCGGAGAGGCCTGTGCTACGACCAGGGCCTTCTCGTTGTGCTGGACGGCTCAAAGGGACTCCGCAGTGCCGTCACCAAAGCCCTCAAAGGGGATGTGTGCGTGCATCGCTGTCAGTGGCACAAGCGCGAGAACGTCGTCAGCTACCTCCCGGAGGCAGAACGTCCAAGAGTTCGACGGAAACTTCAGAAAGCCTATGACTGCGACACCTACGAGGAGGCAAAGGCCGCACTCGAATCACTCAAACCCGAACTCAAGCTGATGAATCAGTCTGCCGTGGCAAGCCTCGAGGAAGGACTGGAGGAAACCCTGACCCTCCACCGGCTGGGGATGCTCCCGTTCTTGAAGCGAAGCTTCCGAACCACCAATTGCATCGAGGCGCTCAACAGCATGACCGGCAACCTGATACGGAAGGTCAACCGCTGGAACAACTCTCCTCAGCGACACAGATGGGTCGCGGCCGCACTCCTCGACATCGAACCACGCCTGCGACGCGTGAGCGGATACAAACACCTCCCGCTGCTCAGGCAAGCACTGAAAAACAACCTGAATCTCGGCGACAATCAAGATGCTCGGCAGAGAGCATGAATACCACGGAGCCCGATGAGTTTCAACTGACTATGGGACTTGACCATTGTCGGGTTTCTGGGGGGAAGTTTCCCGCGTTGCGTCGGTTTTGAACCAGATGTTTTCACCTGCAAAGATGAACTACATGGTTTTCGGGAATCGCTGTCCCCACATTCACTGTCATCTGGTTCCCGTGACCTACGAGGATGACGCACACAAGCCGATCAACATGCTGGAAAAGGAAGTGCTGCGGTCCGAAGATGAGTATCAGAACACGATTTTCGAAATGCGGCGGCTCCTTGCGTGATTGTGGATAATTCGATTCGATCAGGGATATCCGATATCTGAAAGTCTCGCAACAGTCAGGATTTGGAGTAGGCATGGTGAAGTGGATACGGATCTTGTTGCTGGCGGCTGTGGCTCCGACAGGAACGCTCGGTCAGGACGCAACGGACGTTACTTCGGGACGTCGTCAGGCTACGATCGATGCTGCCCGTGCCGCCCTGAGCCTGATGTCGGAGACGCCGTTCGATTGGGAAAATTCTGTCGAGATCGAGAGTGGTGAGAACAGTGCTCACGGCGGTGTCACGCACTACAGTCGGGTCTGCTATGTGGACGGTGTCTGGCTGCTGAAGCAGAGAGATAACACGGAGGAGAGCTGGCATGACAATGCACTACTGGTTGAGGACGGGACCGTCTACTTTGCGGAAGTAGGAGATGAGCCCTCTCTCTTCCGAAGTGGATGCGTCACTTGCCACCCGAATGGTCCGCGAGCCGTCAGAGGAGAACTGCGCCACGGTACTCCGGAGCTCCTGGCCGCACTCAACGAGCGTGTCAGGGAGACGGAGGTTGTGCGTCCATTCTTTCCACCCACGTATGCCGGGGGTGGCATCGAGAGGTTGGCTCTCTCACCCTGTAACCAATGTCACGACGGCAAGACCCGCGCTTATCTTTTCGGTTTCAACGCGGAACCGATCCGATATCTCTTCGACAACGGACACATGCCGCCGCCTGAAGTGGAAATCACAGAGAAAGAAAGTCGAAGCCTCTACGAGTGGCTTGACGCCGTCGAGCAGCGGTAGCGGAAAACTCGACGTCTTGTTGAGAGTTGGACCAGAGGAGAGCACGTAATGCACTTGTCCATGCACAACTGGATGCGTCCCGAGCCGCTCGAAAAGACCGTCGAACGATTGGCCAGGTTCGGATATGAGAGTATCGAGATCAGTGGCGAGCCGGAGCGCTACGACACGTCTGAGATCACCACACTTCTGAAACGGCACGGGATCAGGTGCTGGGGATCGGTCACGCTGATGCTGGGCGATCGAAATCTGATCGGTAAGGACCCGGCACAAAGAGCGGCATCCGTCAAGTATGTGAAGGATTGCGTGACGATGGTCAAAGAGTTGGACGGTCACGAGCTGACGATCGTACCGGGCACGGTAGGGAAGGTCGTGCCCGATGCGACGCCGGAGGAGGAGTGGGGGTGGGCAGTGGAGACCATGCAGGAGATCTACAATCACTCTGAAGCGGCCGGTGTCCGGTTGGCCATCGAACCGATCAATCGGTTCGAAACGTATTTCATCAACCGGGGCGCCCAGGCGTTGGCCCTGGCAGAAGCGACCGGTCCGAACTGCGGGGTCTGCCTGGACGCATTCCACATCAATATCGAAGAAGAGGATCCGCTACAGGCGATCCGCGACGCAGGCGAGAGGCTCGTCGACTTTCACATCGCGGACAACAACCGGTTCGCGGCAGGGATGGGGAGCTATGATTGGGCAGAACTGGTCGCGACCCTGCGCGCGGTCGGCTACGACGATGCGCTGACCGTCGAATTCGTCGCGCCGATCGACCGCACGCCGGCTGATCCCCATCCGGGCGTGGTTGAGACGGAACCGGTCGATGCAACCCCGGAGGAGCTGCAATTCATTCAGGACCACGGGAGCACGGTGGTCACCGAGACGTTCTACGATTTCCTGGTCGAAAAGTGTGCCCAGACATTATTGCCACTGATTGGATAGGTCGGGGCTCGTCAGCAAGGTGTTTCGACCCTGAAGGGTCGGGTGTCTCAGCCCGGGGCTCGGCAATTATGTTTTTTCAAGTGCATAGTCACGTCCTGGACTGCATCCCGTGACTCGGCTTCATTCGTCAAGAACATCCTTGGCCCGTCAAGTAGATAATATTACCCATCTTTCTGCTGGCTCGGTTACCGAGAAACATCGACTGGCGACAGGGAGAAGCGGAGACCGCAATGACCCGGACGCTCGAGGCGGTTATTCCTTACCACGAAACAAACGCATTACGTGATCGGTCGGATGTACACCAGTACACAGCCGTGATCCAGACGATCGCGCTGTTGTCAGAGGCGCTACCCGATCGGTTCGAGACTTCTCACGCGTGGGGATTCAGCTGGGACAAGAAAGCGAACTGGCAGTGTCGGGTGATCGCGGACGCACTAAGCTCCCTCAGTCGAAGGAGTTCCTAAAAATGTGTCGAACGAAGGATAGCGAATGGCGTCTCGAACTGGGTCGACGGATGGCACTTGCTTACGCGGAGAACCCAAAAGCCCGCGTTGTGATGGTGGCCGGCTCGACAGGCCGCGGAACGGCCGACGCCTACTCTGATATAGAGATCGACGTTTTCTACGACGAGGCGCCGACGGAGGAGGAGCGTGTTGCGGCCGTTGGCCGCTGTGGCGCGGAGCTGCTGGGGATCGCGCACGACGAGATCGAGTGGGAAGAGAGGATGTCGTTCGATGGGTTTCACGCGGCGACCAGCACGTTTCTGGTGTCCACGATGGAGCGTTTCCTGGAACAGGTCGTCGATCGCTGCGATCCGGATCCCGAAGCGCAGATGCGGTTGTATTCGGTCCTGCACGCGGTGACTGTGGTCGGAGAAGATGTGTCGGACCGATGGCGTGAAAAAGCGTCGTCCTACCCTGATGGACTCGTGGACGTCATGCTCGATGAGAATCTGCATTTGGTAAGGCTGTTCAGGCACGCGGACGTGATGATCGACAGAAACGACTCGCTCGCACTCTTCGACGCCATCCTCGACGCCGAAAAACGAATTTTGCGGGTGCTTCTCGGGTTGAACCGGATCTACCTTCCGATTCCCGATCCGATCAAGCGGCTGGACGAGATCGTGGGAGAGCTCACGCTGAAACCGGAGAATCTGGGCCAGAGGCTTCGGAGCATTCTGCGGTTGGAAGGGCGCCAGGCGATCGACAGGTTGTGGGAACTGGTGGAAGACGTCTTCACGCTGGTTGCCGAACATCGTCCGGGGTTCGCCGTCGACGAGCGAAGAAACAACCACCTCATCCGGATACGGAAGGCCTGGAACAGTCCGCCGGAAGGCTTCGAGTAGATTGATGAGTATGGGGAAACTCGTTTCCGTATTGACTATGTCGTCAAAGGGAGCGGGCGAATGGGGCGGTCGAGACTGCTTGGAGGCATTGCCTCATTGTTGGGTGTAGACCGAACGGCCGACACGGTTACGTTTTCCTACGAGCATGCGGGGACATCGGAACACGAACCCTTATATCTGTCGTTCGACGACCTTCGATTCGACAAGCGGTCCATCGTGGAACTGGAGATTCGGGTCACGGATCTGGCGCATCCGGATCAGCCTGTTGCAACGCGGGAAACGGACTTCGCGGTGGGCGAGTAGTACTACGGCCTCCCGAGGAAGCTACTCGTGAGGCCGACCGCAATTTGTGCCGGGATTCTGTTCGTGCTTGTCTGGGGAGGGTCCCGTGTCGTCCAGAACCCTTGATACCTGCAGGTTCCACACATGGATGTTGGGTGCTATCTGGATCGAATCGGTTTCAAACGCTCGGTCGAGCCGACCGCGGATGTCCTGCGGCATCTCCATCGTACACACCTCTTCAGCGTTCCGTTCGAAAACCTCGACATTCCACTCGGGCGCAGCATCGTGCTGAACCTTCGGTCGCTCTACGAAAAGGTGGTCGTTCACGGCCGTGGGGGGTTCTGTTACGAGCTGAACGGTCTTTTCGGCTCGTTGCTTCGCGAGGTCGGGTTCGAGGTCGACGTGCTTTCGGGGCGCGTTTTTTCCGATGGCGAGTTCGGTCCGGAGTTCGACCATATGCTGCTTTTTCTCGCCGCGGATGGTCCGATGATCGCCGATGTTGGATTCGGGGATTCGTTCGTCGAACCCGTGAGGCTGGGCAGGGAGGTTCGAGACATCGACGGTCGAGCCTACAGGGTGACCGAGAACACCGATGGCTGGGTGTTGGAGCGGCTTGTAGAGACCTCGTGGGTGCCACAATACGCGTTCACGCTCGAACCTCGCGAGCTGTGCGATTTCGAGGAAATGTGTCACTTCCAGCAGACGTCACCTGATTCTGTGTTCAGGAGGAAGAGCATCTGCTCAATGGCGACGCCTACAGGGCGTATCACGCTGTCGAACGATCGTCTGATCATCACGCACGGCGGTCATCGCCACGAGCAGGAGATCGAAGATGTCGAGCGCTATCGGTCCCTGCTGGGCGAGCACTACGGAATCAGGCTCGACGCAGATGCGGACATCCGTGCTCTTCTCCGACCTGAGGGCAAGCGATGACCTGTTGTGAATGGGCCGATCCCAGACTGAGCGAGTTCGGTCTGGTGGCGAACCTCCTACGATCCGAACAGGCGGGCCGATTGGACGAGCAGGGCTACGTGATTCTCGAGGATGTGATCGGCGAAGCTCGCACGGAGGCGTTGCGCAGAGCGTTCGATCGGATTTCCGAGGAGGAGGGCGAAGAGGCCGGCACGGAGGTGGCGCAGATGGACGGCGTACGGCGTCTGGCCGATCTCGTGAACAAGGACGAAGCGTTCGACAGTGTGTATGTGGAGCCCGTGTTACTGGCCGCGGTGGGTTTACGTACTCAGACGTCCGTTCAAGCTGCACTCCGTGAACGGCCACGAGCCGATGAAGGGGGGCGGTCTTCAGGATCTGCACGCGGATACATCGCAGCCTGTGGTGCCGGGGGGCACCTATCACGTGGTCAATTCGATGTGGATGCTCGATGATTTTACGATGGAAAACGGCTCCACGCGTGTCATCCCGGGCAGTCATCTGAAACCGGGTCGCATCCACGATCATTTGGAGGATCGGACGGGGGACCAACCCGATCAGGTTCAGTTGACCGCGAAAGCCGGGTCGGTGGCGGTGTTCAATGGAAACCTGTGGCACAGCTCTTACACCAACCGGGACGGTTCGCCCAGGCGAACACTGCACTGTGCATTCATCGCACGGGAACATCCTCAACAGACGAATCAACGCGAGTTTCTGCGTGATGAAACGGCTGTGAGGTTGTCACCTCTGGCGCGATACATTTTGGACGTCGAGTAAAGGTCCTCCTCGAAATGCAGGGATCATACACAGAAACGAAACCGACCCGACGCAATCTTCGTGACGGGCCCTGTTGGCGTGTTCCTGTGTTCGGTGGTGTTTCTTACTTCAATTGCCTCTCCAGCTCGGCGCAGAAGGTCTTGAGCGTCTTGACGCGCGCATACCGTTTGTCGTTGGCTTCGACGATCGTCCAAGGTGCGTGGTCGGTGTTCGTTCGATAGAGCATTTCGTTTGCGGCGGCGTGATACAGGTCCCACTTGTCGCGGTTCCGCCAGTCTTCGTCCGTCATCTTCCACTTTTTGTGTGGGGTTCGCTGTCTATCCTGGAAACGGCGCAACTGTGTGGCACCGTCGATGTGCATCCAGAACTTGAAGATGATCGTGCCGTGGTTGACGAGGTGTTCCTCCATCTCGTTGATTTCGCGATAGGCACGCCGCCAGGCTTCTTCGGAGCAAAATTCTTCGATCCGCTCGACCAGCACGCGACCGTACCAAGATCGATCGAACAGAGCGATGTGTCCTTCCCTCGGTAGCACCTGCCAGAAGCGCCATAGATAGTGGTGTGCCTTTTCGACGTAGTTGGGAGCCGCAATCGGGATGACTTCGTAGCCGCGCGGGTCCATCCGGCGAAGCAAACGCCTCATGTTGCCGCCCTTGCCTGCGGCATCCCACCCTTCGTAGACGACGATGGCGGATCGTCCCTGACGGAACAACTCGTGCTCGAGTTCTCGGGCGCGCTCCTGGTGCTTCCGAAGCTGATTGCTGTACTCGCCGCGGGGCAACCTGGGTGACAGGTCGATGTCGCCGAGCACGTCGGGAATCGGCGCCTGATCCCAAGCCGGGGGACCGAACTGAACTTCCGTCTGCGTGTGGGTTCGTATTCGGGTCTCGACGGACTGGATGACGGTGTTGAAGACCTTCTGTGTCGCGTAACGCCAATCTTCGGCTTCGACGATCGTCCAGGGAGCGTATTGCGTATGGGTACGGGCGAGCATCGCGTTCGTGATCTTGGCGTAGCGGCCATACTGTTTGTGCTTTTCCCAGTCCTTCTCCGTCACGCGCCAGGCCGTGGATGGGTTGCTCTCGAGTTCCCTGAAGCGGGTTTCCTGCTCTCTGGGGGACATGTGCAGGAAAAACTTGAGGATGATGTATCCGTCGTCCACGAGCTGACGTTCGAATGTGTTGACTTCCTCGTAGGCACGATCACCGACTTTGTCGGCGATGGATTCGTCGAACCCTTCGATCAGAAAGCGGCTGTACCAGGAGCGGTCGAAGATGGCGATTCGGCCCCGTGCGGGTGTCCGGGTCCAGAACCGCCAGAAATAGGCGTGGCTTCGTTCTTCGGTCGTCGGCTCCGTGATGCTGTGGACGACGGCCCCCCGCGGATCGAGCGAGAGCAGAAGCTTGTTGATTAACGTTCCCTTGCCCGAGGCGCCCCATCCCTCGAAGGCGATGATCAGCGGGAGCTCGAGCTCGCGAAGGCTGCGTTGAAGCTCGCCAAGACGATTCTCGAGGTCGTCCTTTTGGGCTTTGTAGTCGGACTTGCGTGTTCGTTTGGTCAGGTCGACGGTGTCCAGCATTGCGTCGGGTCTCTCGGAGGATTGTTGTATCGTGGGTAAAGGACGTGGTTACAATAACTTAGAAGCGCAGGCGTTCCGTGTCAAGGTCGTGTGCGATGGAAGGCCAGATCCGAGAAAGCGCCCGTTACGGCTCCGCCCGTGTTGTCCGAGTCCGACATCAGGTAGACGCGTACGATGCGTCCGGGCTCCTCGTTCGGATAGACGCGTCTGTAGTCGGCGTAGAGGTTCCGAACCTCGGGCACCCATCGTCCGACGTTGGATTCCCCGGATTCAGCGACGATGCGATGATACTGAAATCGCCAGAAGAAGATCCTCTTTTCCTGGACGAGGATGGATTCCTCTGGAAGCGAGCGGGTCCACACGTAAGAGATTTCGCGGAGGTCGTCGCTGCCCTTCCTGAGGAGACTGACGCCGAGTTTGGCGGCGAAGTCATCCCCCTTGCGCTGGATCTTGCCTTTCTTGTCGACGGTCTCGCGGTCGTCGACCGTATTGCTGACTCGCCATTTCCACGAAAGGTAACGGTGGTCGGACGCGTCGAGGAGGACCCCGGTTTCCCGGTCGATTCTTCGCACGTCGTTCGCGAAATCCCTGGGTGGCCGGTTGCAGTCGCGGATCCAATCGGTATCGGTTTCGATGTCCAGAGGTCCGTGTAAAGTCGGCACCTGCCAGTAGAGAGCGGCGGATTTTTCCGTCTGGATCGTGAGCGATCCGTTCTGCTGGATGAGTCTGGATGGATCCTCGCAGTCGTTCCAGTCACGCCGAAGCCAGAGACTCGCCAGATCGAGGGACACTCGCTCCTGGCTGGCGGTCGGGGTTGCCGTCGCGATCAGCGTGTGCACGGCAATCAGGGTCAGAAGGACTTTCATCGAGATCGGACGCCTCGTCTGCAGAGGTGATGAGCGGTGTATCTCTAAAGATACACCTGTGACCGTTTTCCCACGGCTTCGAGAAGAACCGCCGTCAACGCGGTCATCCCCGGAAGTCCGTGCAAATGTCGTTCCTGACGTACACGAAGAAGGCCCCGGGAAAGTTCCCGAGACCCTTCCGGTCTATATGGTCTGTAGTTTCCACAACTTCCACCGTCCGTTGAGCTTCCTCAGTCCTTTTCCCCGACAAGGGCCTCGATCCCGCAGTTGCTTCCCCCTCTATGTTTCGGTGTTGTCTGTGGATCCCTCAACTTTCCACCGCCAATAAAGCTTTCTCGGTCCTTCTCCCCGACTAGGGGTCTCGATTTTCGAGGCTCCCGTATACCCTCCGTGTTCTCCGTGTTCTCAGTGGTTCGCCCTTTATTCTGTGATGATGTCGGCAAAGGTCTTGCCGGACGGGATCATCGGAAGCACGTGCTCCTGGTAAGGGACGCTGATGTCGAGCAGATAGGGTCCCTTCGAGCCAATCATTCTCATGAGGGCGGGCTCGAGGTCTTTTCTGTGCTCGATGCGCTCTGCTTCAACTTTAAACCCTTCTGCGACCTTGACGAAGTCGGGAAAGATCAGATGTCCGGGGGTTGCGTGCATGTCATCGGCCGCGAGGGCCGCTTCGGGATCCCCGATGTAGGTGTGACCGCGGTTCCCCTCGTAGAAGCGGTCCTCCCACTGCACGACCATGCCCAGATGCTGGTTGTTGAGGATCAGGATCTTGACCGGGATCTGCTCGGCGTGGAGGGTGGCGAGTTCCTGAACATTCATGGCAAAGGAGCCGTCCCCGTCGATGTCGATCACGAGCGCGTCGGGGCGCGCAAGCTGTGCGCCCAAAGCGGCCGGCAAGCCGAACCCCATGGCACCCAGGCCGCCGCTCGTGAGCCAGTTTCGCGGCTCGTCGAACGGGTAAAATTGGGCTGCCCACATCTGGTGTTGTCCGACGCCGGTCGAGATGACGGCTTTCCCTTCCGTCAGTCTGTAGAGGGTGTCGATCGCATCCTGCTGGAGAATGAGGTCGTCCGTTTCCTGGAACCGGAATGGATGCTTTTCGCGCTGGGTGTCGATCTCCTTGAGCCAGACCTCGTAGTCGCCGGGCTCGACCATGCCGATCAGCTCATCGAGGGCGTATTTGATGTCGCTCTCGATCGGTAGGTGGGCTTCCTTGTTTTTATTGAGCTCCGACGGGTCGATGTCGATGTGCACGATGTGGCCGTGCTTGCAGAATTCCTCGAGCTTTCCCGTCACCCGATCGTCGAAACGGACGCCGAAAGCGAGCAGCAGGTCGGCGTGGTTCACGGCATAATTGGCGTAGACCGAACCGTGCATGCCGAGCATCTGCAGCGAGAGCGGGTGGGTTTCGGGAAACGCACCGAGTCCCATCAGGGTCTGAGCGACAGGGATGTTGGTCCCAATCGCGAAATCACGCAGGGCCTGAGATCCGCCGGAGCTGATGATGCCACCACCCGCGTAGATGACGGGGCGCTTGGCATCTTTGATTAGCCGTGCGACCGTGGCGATTTCGTCACGGCTCGCCCGAGCATTGGGGGTGTAACTCGGGATCGAAGCGTGATCCGGAAAGTGCGGGACCGTTGTGGTCTGCTGGACATCCTTGGGAATGTCGACGAGCACGGGACCGGGGCGCCCCGAGTTAGCGATGTAAAAGGCCTCCTTCACGACCCTGGGGATGTCGTCGACGTTTTCGATGAGGTAGTTGTGTTTCGTGATCTGGCGTGTGATCTCGATGATGGGTGTTTCCTGGAATGCGTCGCGACCGATGTTCGCGCTCGGGACCTGGCCGGTGACGGCGACCACGGGGACACTGTCCATCTTGGCATCTGCGAGGCCGGTCACGAGGTTGGTCGCCCCAGGACCGGAGGTCGCCACACAAACGCCTACACGCCCCGTTGCCTTGGCGTAACCCTCGGCTGCGAAAATCTCGCCCTGCTCGTGACGGCAAAGAACGCATCGTATGCCCGAACGGGTGATCGCCTGATGGATTTCCATGGACGCGCCACCCGGGTAGCCAAACAGCAGTTCGACTCCTTCGCGGACGAGGGCGTGAATGAGGATGTCCGCGCCGTTCATGGGCGAAGTCGGCTGTTCGGCCGTTCGAGGGATCGATCGTGGTTCAGCGACGCCGTTGTCTTCGGTCGTCGCGGTCTGCGTCTTGCCAGCCATCGGAGTGGCCTCCTTGGCACTGAGAAACTGCCGAAACTGCATTCTGCAGATAAAGAAAAACCCGCCGCAAGGCTTCGTTGCGGCGGGTTTGATCGATCAGGTTGACAACCTTCAGGCGCGACCCCACCGCCGCTTGCACGCGACAATGCCTACTCGTACGGCTACGAGCGAAAGGGGGTTCGTGCTGGTGTGCCGGGTCGTCATGGTGTGCGATTGCTCTAATTAATTAGCCAAACTTCTCAAACAACCTTCTAATAGTAGGGTTCGGTGTGAGAGGTGTCAAGGGGAAATGTGGAACAGTGGGCACCGGAACCGTTGTTCGTGATCCGGAGAAACCCGGCACGGACCGGGACTATGCCTCCTCCTCGAGTTCTTTCAACCGATCGCGGAGCTTGGCGGCCTTTTCGAACTCTTCCTGTTCGATGGCCTGATCCAATTCCTCCTTCAACCGGTCCTCCAGCGTATTGGGTCGTTTCTGGTTGAGCTCTTTCTCCAGGTCGTCGAGTGCCTGTACCGACCGTCGCTGCTCGATACGAAACTCTTCGGCATCGACCTCTTCGAGCTCTTCGATCTGATCTCTGGCTTCTCCGATGATCGTGAAGGAGGCTTCGAAGTCTTCGTTCTGCATGGCGATCATCACCCGGGCAACGGCGTGAATACGGATGATGTAGGGCCACCACTTTTCGAGATTGGACTGGTCCTCCTCCCGCTCGGCGTAGCGGTTCACGAAACGGAAAAGGGCCATGTTGAATTCCGTGTCGCGGATCACGCGATCGTAGTCCTGAACCTGGAGAAGGAAGACGTAGCGTTCGTACATACGGCGGCTTTCGTCGAACAACTCCTGACAATCCTTTTCGCTCAGGCAGAAGCCATCGTCGGATCCGCTGTCGCCGATGAGTGTATCCAGCTTTTCCCGATAGTGCTCGAGTACGAAGTCTGAATCGTGCGGGCGACGGCCGTCCGGCCGACCATCCAGGTCCATTTGGAGAATGCCCTGGAACGCTCCCTGATCGACGCGGACCTGGATCCGCTCGGTGCCGTCCTCATCGATGACTTTCCTGATGCTGTTCTCAGGGTCGAACGGCCATTCACTCAGAAGATTGACGATGTTGTCGTTCATGACGTTGTCGAAAAGAGATGGTTTGGCGGTCGAACGGAGCCCACGGGAGGAGCGATAAGGGCTGGCTAATGTACGCGGCGTGCGAAACCCAGGCAAGACCGAATCCTGCCAGCCGTCTTGACTTACGTAGCCGCGCCAGCTATCCTAAACCACCGTTTTGTAAGACCTTAGGGTTCGCGAATAAATAAACGGTCGATCTCAATGTTGAGCCATTGGCCGGATCGTGTAGTTCCAGTCGCCGTGGAAATCGTGCGGAGTGAGATCGATTTGGGTCATCTGTTCATCGGTCACCTTGACCCCGTTAGGGTAGGGTCGCTTGTCGATCTCGGAGCGTACTCGGAGACCGGCTTGAGTGGTCGTTCCGGCAATGAGATTCACGGTTGCAGCCAGGCTGACCAGGGGCTTGCCTCGCCAGTTCATAGCGATGAAGGAGAACAGGCGATGTTCGATCTTGTTCCACTTACTAGTGCCAGGAGGGTAGTGGCATACGGTGATCGTCAGGCCAGTGCGATTCGCAAAGCGCTGCAGCTCCCACTTCCACAGCCGCGTCTTGGCGCCGTTGCTGCCGCCTGCGTCCGCCGTGATTAGCAGATGCGTCGAAGTGCCGTAGGCGGGCCGTCCCATGTTCTTCCACCAACTTCGGATCGCATTCACGGCGAAGCTGGCCGTGTCGTGATCGATACCGACACTTACCCAGCCTTCATCACGGCTCAGATCATACACTCCATAAGGGATCGCCTTGCCCTGAGCAGGCACTATGAAATCGTGTACCTTCACACGCTCCGGGTCTCCCTTGGGTCGCCATTCTCGGCCAGGATTCTTGAAGTCGCCGATCAACTCTTTCTTCTTGGTGTCCACCGAGATAACGGGAAGGCCCTGCTGCTGCTGGCTAATCCGATCATCGAGGTAAACGAACTGAGCGTCCCGATCCGGGTGTGCAGATCCCTCCCTTGTCTTCCGATTCGCCTGCAGCGTGTAATCGTGTTCGTGCAGGAGATTGGCAACGATCCTGGGGCTCACCGAATGCCCCATCGCTTGCAACTCGGCGGCCAGTTTGCGAGTGCTCTTCGATGTCCATCTCAGAGGATTGTCGTCAGGCGACCCCGCAGTCGTTGGCTCGACCAGATCATTCAGGTCCTGCCACAGCGTCGGGTCCGTGTCGGCCTTCCGCTTACGACCGCCGCCTGGACGCCGGATGCGAGCCGGGTCCAAAGGTTCGTCCGACCTCAACTCCTGAATGCCACGAAAGATCCGCTCTCTGGACATTCCTGTCGCCAGAGCCACAATCGCGATCCCACCGTGACCCAACGCTTCGGCTTCCGTGGCGGCCCACAGACGACGCGTGCGTTCCGTCAGCACCGGAGCCAAGGCTTCATACTTCGTTCGGAGAGTTTCGACGTCCACACTCCGAGCGTAAGATCATTACCTTGAAAAGTGCAGCACTTATTTCGTGGCAAACCCTTAGGCGTCTTGCTTGAAGTCTGTGAAGTTTGCGACTGTCTGTCGCGGCCTGCTTCCTCCGTTGCTCGATTTGTGATTACCCAGTGGGTACCCTGTCCTGGCTAACTGGATTTATACTCGTCTGGCCATCATGATGTTCCTCCAGTTCGCCATTTGGGGTTCCTGGGGGCCGGCCAGGTTCGCGGTGATGCTGTGTCGCGCGATGATGGTGGCCTCTTCCTCGCTCGAGCCGGAACGCATCAGCAACGTGGCGGCGATTGTCTCGAGCTTTTCGGCGGATATCTTCGGCATGGATCGGTGCTTCCTTTCTTGCAAGACGCCAGCTTGTTCGTGTCGTTATCTGTCCCTACCGGACGTGTGCATCCAAAAACCTCACTATGCGTGCATAGGCGTCTTGGACAGAAGGGTCGGAAAGGTGGGACCAGTCCTCGTCGAACATGTGACCGAATCCGGGAAATCGCAGGAACTCGTGCTCGATACCGACTTTCGCCATTGCCTCGGCCATTTGGATGCCCTGCCCGACGGGGATCATAGTATCGGCTTCTCCATATAGGAGAACGGTCGGTGGGTAACCCTCGGTCACGTTTCGAACGGGCTCATACTGATGGAACCATTCCGGCTCCAGTATTGGGTCTCTGCCGGTCACCACATTGGGCCAGATTCCATTTTCGTAGCAGTAGAGGATGTATTTGTTCCGACCCCGGGAGCCGCCTTCAAGGAAGCTCTCGGCCTCCTCGTTGGTCACCGGCTTGTCCGGCCATTTGACGTACTCGAGTTCGATACGCTGCTCGGGTGGTGGAACCTGATAATCGGTAATCCAAGTTCCGCTGATGTCGGTGGGGCCGTAGAAACCGATAAGGGCTTGGGGTCCTGGACGCAGACGAGCTCCGGCGATCAAGCTGAGATAGCATCCCGCAGACCGACCCCACAGAGCAATGCGGTCGGGGTCGATATTAAACCGTGCGGGTCCATTTCTGCGCACCCATGCGTAGGCGTCTTCGACATCTGCGATGATCTCGGGCAGCTTGTGCTCGGGTGCGACCCGGTATTGGACGTTCGCAAGCGCATAGCCGGCGTCCAGAAACTTCCTCTGTCTTTCACCTGCCTTCAGATTCGGCGGTCCCTTTCCCAGAATCAGTCCGCCAGCGTGGAAGTAGATGACGAAGGGACGGACTTCGTCGTCGGCCAAACGCATGACGTCGATTTTCAGGCTGTCACCCTCGACGATCTTGAAGGTATAGGTCTTCTTCTCGTATGTCGTCTCAGTTTCCTGGGCCATCGAATCCTGAGAGAACCAAGTAAAAAGAATAGCAGCCGAAATAGCGTACTTGAGTGCCTTGCCGGGACGTCTCAGAGATGATCCTCCTTGGTGGGAAAACGTCATTCCTTGAACTTCATTCCCTCGGCTCTTAGGTGTCCGTGCCGGTGGCAACGAGTTCGTTAGCAGTCGAGTATCCCTCCTGCTTCCACCACACGAGGCCGCCCTGCAGTTCCTTCACGTCGAATCCAAGCCGGGCCATGTTCAGCGCGCCCTTTGCTTGGCGCCAAGTACCGCGAATGAAAACGACCGCCTCCTGCGCATGTCAGACATCTCGCAGGGCAACCTGAAGGCGCTCCATGCTTTCACGAGGCCATGTCTCGTCCCTGACGTAACCTTCGTCAAATTGAGGGACCTCTGCAGGCAGCTCGAGCCAGGCGTGCTTGTCCTGCGTCCAGATGTGAGCCCCGATTTCGAGAACTCTCATGTCGTCCAAACTGCGAGACCTCAGCAGCGCGGTGGCGGGATGATTGGTCGCCGTTCTGTAGATAATGTCCTCGCAAGATTCGCACAGGTAGGCTGTTCGGCGGCCAACCAAAGTCGTTGCAAGTTCACCTTTTTCGAGATGAACGTCGGCCTCCAGGATGATGGTGGTGATCCCGAACGCGGAGCCGGTTCCCTTTTGACAGTCCGTGCAGTGGCACGCGTGCACGAAAAGAGGCGAGTTCCGAAGATGGTAACGCACCTCTCCACAGCCGCAGCCACCCGTGAACGGGCTGGTCTTGTTCAACTGCTCCTCCGAGCTCGATTTAACAACAGGCTATTGGGGGGACGCTGCTCTGATGTAGTTCCCCACTAATATGCACATACAAGGCTGTTCGGGTTGTTTTTCACACCCTTGGTTATCTTAGCGCAGGCGATTAGAAGGCTGACGTCAGATGACCGGCACTCCACGCGTCAGACACAGGGGAGATCGAATGGCTGAATGGCTGCATCCGGATCGCCGCCTCGAGATCGAAGGCACGCGCAACGTGAGAGACCTCGGCGGCTATACGACCAAGGACGGCCGGTCGACGCGATGGAGGCGGTTCATCAGGGCTGATAACATGGTCGGACTGTCGATTTCCAGTCAGACCGCTCTCCTCGACTATGGCGTGAAAACGATCGTCGATCTTCGGAGAACGAGCGAGACGGAGAAAACGCCGAATGTGTTCGAGGATGCAAATAAGGCTGTATATCACCATCTTCCCCTGCGTGTGGACGGTGACCCGCCGGTCGAACCCTTGCCAGAAGACGCAGAGCGGTTCGAGAAGATGGCCCACAGCTATAGCGCAAACCTCGATGCGTTTCAAGACCGCGTCAAAAGTATCCTGCTGGCACTCTCGAACTCGGAACAGGGCGCGCTCTACCACTGCCGCGTCGGAAAGGATCGAACTGGCATGATTTCTGCGCTTCTGCTGAGCCTCGCCGGCGTGCCCGATGATACGGTGGCAGAGGACTACGCTCTGAGTGCACGCTATCTTTTCGAGTACGATCCAGAGGATCCCGACGTGAAAACGTGGGAAGACTACCGACGTCTCTACAGTTCTCCGAAGACGATGCTGCTTGTCCTGGACCATCTCAACCGGACGTACGGAAGTGTCGAAGCATACGTCCGCGGTACAGGGCTGTCGGATGAGCCGATCGTCAAGCTGCGGGAATCGTTTTTGGCGTAACAACCACAGAGGTCCGAGGGTTTCCGTCCTGAAGGGGCGGCTTATCTTAGCCCGGAGCGCCCGCCCGCCGAAGCTCTGCGAAGGTGGGTTAGCCGTGGAGTTGGAAGCGTGGGGGGCGCCGCGGTTTGGACGCGGAGAGATAGGGACAGAACCTTCCGGCGCACAATCACCCCACAGATCGCTTAGGGAGATTCCTTGATGATTGAACAGGACGTGCAAGTAGAAACACGATTCCTCGTCAAGACCGAACCGTTCACCCAATGGATGACGGATGTGCTCGTGAGTCGCGGTTTTGATCATGAGGAAGCCTCTGAAGCGAGTGCTTGGTCTGCGCAGACGGCTGCCTACGAGGTGGAAACGCACGGTCCGAGGAAGCTGTTTCACCTCATGGACAATGAGTTCGCCCGCAGCGGGAGCTGCGTGCCTCAGGCCAGCCACGAAGTCCTTCTGTCTTTCCCGTCGCTCGAGGTGTGGGACGGCCGAAGAAAGCTCGGCCCCGCGATTGCGAGGACAGCTCAGGCCCGTTCAGTAGAAATGGCCAGGTCGCAGGGAATGGGCATCGTTTTCGTCAGGGCGTGCAATCACTTCGGCTGGGGACCCGCCTACGCCCTTCAGCACCTTACGGACGACCTCCTCATCGGGAACCTTTGCCAGGGCGCCATTCCCATCGTTACTCCGATAGGCGGCTCGGATGCGACGATCGGTTCGAACGCCATCGCGATTGCCCTGAACACAGGTATCGAGGAGTGCCCTGTCTTTATCTGGGATACGGGCACAGCGGCGATGAGCTGGGGCGAAGTGCAGAGACTCCTCATAGAAGACGGCCCTCTCCGCCCGGGCTGCACCGTCGATGCGAATGGTCAACCCGCTGTCAAGGCGAGCGATGCTGTGAGCCTGCTCCCCGCGGGCACGATCGGGAATGCGCTCGGCGTTCTGATCGAGCTGCTGGCCGCTAACGTGGGGGCGGGCGATCCGCACTATCGGCACGAGTCGCCCGGAGACTGTCCGGCTGGAGAGCCCAATACGTGTGTGTTTATCTTTTTCGCGCTCAATCTTTCTGTCTTCGACGCGTTGGATTTCCCTCACGGGCGTTCGAGGAAGGAGAACGTCACCAGCATGATCGAGGCGATTTTCAAAGACAACGGCAGTGCCCGCATCGTCGGTCTGAGGAAATGGCGGGCGAAGGAACGCTCAGACCAATACGGTGGCCTGCTCTTCGCGCCGGAATCGATCGAGGCTTTTCGTGAAGAAGCCGACGCTCGAGATGTCGCCTTTCCTGACGTAAGCGAGATCGAGGTGTCTGTCGAACGGATCGACGTGGCGGGGAAGTAGTCAGGTAGACGCTGGTTAACGGTGGCCAGTTGGCGGTCGGCCCCCTCGCATTCGCTCGGGGCAGGCTTAAAGACGGCTTTGCCCTTCGACATATGTCCAATCAAACAACAGGGACGGAACGATGCGATATGTCATCTATGGAGCGGGAGGAATCGGTAGCACCATGGGGGGACACCTCTGGAGGACGGGTCATCAGTCGATCCTGATCGGACGACCAGGACACGTAAACGCGATTAATCGATCCGGCCTCACACTCAACACACCCCAGGACACTTACAACCTCGAGATACCCGCGGTAACTGCACCACAGGAGGTCGAGTGGACTCCGGACGATGTCGTCATGCTCTGCATGAAATCGCAGGATACCGAGCCGGCGTTAAGGGAACTCGTTGCATCTGTACCCGACCCAACTCAGATTCCCGTTTTCTGCGCCCAGAACAGCATCACGAACGAGCCAGCCGCAGCCCGCTATTTTGACCGGGTCTACGCTGTGATGGTGGGTTATACGGGAATCTACCTGGAGGATGGAACGATCTATAATCCAGTCGTGGGCAACGCTGGTTACATGGAGGTCGGGCTCTACCCGAGCGGGATGGACGAACTGGCGAAGCAAGTGGTTTCGGACCTTCGGGCTGCCAGTTTTGGGGTAAACGAAAACGCGTCGGTCATGTCGGCCAAAGGAATCAAGATGATCGGCAATCTGGGCAACGCATTGAGTGCCATATGTGATGGAAAGGGTGACACCAATCGCTACATGGAAAGAGCGCGTGACGAGGCTCGACGATGCCTCAGCGCAGCGGGAATACCTTTCGAAGAAGGGTCGGGGCTGTCCGACCGATCGAAGGCCGTTCGAGGCGTCAACAGGTTACCTGAAAATGTGAGGAATCTAGGTTCGAGCTGGCAAAGCCTGGTTCGAAAACAGGGCTCGATCGAGGCCGATTTCCTAAACGGAGAAATCGTGAGACTCGGGAAATTGCACGGCATTGCGACCCCATTCAACCGGATGATCCAGGTTTTCGCGACGAAAATGGCTCGGGAAAGAGAAGCACCTGGGAAGTATACTGCTGACGAGGTCTACTCGATCGCTGAAGCAGCGAAAGAGGCAGAAGGTAGAGGACGGTAGACGGTGGGACCGTAGCAAGGTCGGCAGTGGGCGGTAGGCGGACGACCACTTCGTTCTTTTACAGTTGCGAGAGCCTCTGCCGGTGGGAGCAGTCTCCCGACTACGAACAGATCACAGAAGTCAGAAGTCAGAAGTCAGAGGTCAGAGACGGCGGCTTCGCCAGAGCCCTACGGGTGGGAACCGGGTAGGAGCGACCTCCAGCCGCAAGAGCAGAAGACCGACGAAGAGAGGATTCAAGCCAGCTCCAACAGACAACCGTCGTCGAGCGGCTCGAGCGGGGTGAAGTCGCGGTTGTTGTGATACCAGGCGCGTTCGGTGCCGGTGCAGGCATTGCTGATGGCGTTATAGATGAGATACACGATCGCTCTACGCCAGGGCGAGACGTTGTTCGCTGAGCCGTGAACGACATTGCAGTGGACGAGACAGACGGTTCCAGCGTCGCCGGTGAGTGCTTCGATACCATTATCGTCAGCCAGTCGCTCGAAGTCTTCGCGACTGATGTGCTGCAGGGCATATTCTTTACCGATCGTGTCTTCGTGCGGCTTCGATTCGAGCAGCCCGTACCTGTGGGAAGCCGGGACGACGAGGAGAGGAGACTTGGCCACCGTGCAGTCATCGACGAACACGGTGGCCATAATGCATTTAGGCTCAGGCATGCCGTCGATCGCGCGCCACGGCGGATAGTCCTGATGCCAGTCCCAGGCGGCGCCCTGGCCGAACCCCTGCTTGGGATTCAGGCGGCTTTGATGCAGATACACGTCGTCGTCCAACAACTGGCGGACAGGTTCAATCAGTCGCGGCAGAAGGCTCAGACGCCGGAATGGCTCGGAATAGGTGTGTGCGCCGAAGGCTAGGCGGAGCGCTGTGGGATCGTCACTCTCGTGGACGATCTCCAGTCCCGTTCGGGTGAAGACATCAGGCAGGGCCGCCTGCAGGGCTCCCACTTCCTCGGTCGAAAGCAGACCAGGGAAGACCAGGAAGCCACGGTCCTCGAATTCGTGCAGCTGTGCGTTGGTGAGTTTCACGATGTCACCCGATCGATGGTCTGTCAGGAAGGCGACGAGCGGATCCACGATCGGGCTCTTCCCGAGCAGAACTCGGTCCTACAAAGTCTCACAGGCGATCAATCGCGCACGACGGATTCAGCGCGGCAGTGATCGCTCCTGCTACAGACTCTCCTTCTGCTCACGACGGGCTGCCAGGATGATGTAGGCGCCTACAATGATCATGAGCCAAAAGCCCGATACTGGTAGCAACATAACCCCCACGACCGCGTAGACCAAAAGGCCCATCCCACGAAAGCGGGTATCCGGCGATCGAGGGCTCTCTCCAGCCAGAAACAGAGCGAGCCCAGCACAAGCCAGGAGAATCCCGTCCACAGAAACCAGAACGCAGCCAGGCGACCGTAAACCTCGTTGAGAGTTTCGTGGAAGCCGTGGTCGAGAATCGAGGTCAGTGGGGACGGGGACGGAACGACTGCGTTGAGAACACCCGTCGAGACGATCTGGCTTATCGGTTCAGCGAAGATGACGAGGGCGACGAGCGTGTGAAGGATGCCAAGGGCAAGCAGTAGGTGTCCGATTATACGTGGCATTGGATATCCCGCAGCAACTGACTTCACACAGCATCCAACTGGTTCATCACGGTTGTACTGCGAAGGATCGGGCGTGGTGGGTGTTGCGTGCCCCTGAACGGCTCAGTCGCGTACGACGGCCTTGGGCGCCAGGGCCTTTCCTTTGTCGATCTGCTTTTGATTCGGAAACGGATCGGGATGGGTGATGGCGCCCGGCTCGCCGGCCCTCCAGACCGCGTCGGCGACGAGCAGGCGGTCAATCGGGCGCATCTGTCCGATCGTATCCTCGAGCTCCATGTCGGTCTCATCGAATGACAGGACGGCGACGTCCGCTTCGCGGCCGACTCCGAGAGTGCCGATTCGGTCGCCCCAACCAATGGCCTCGGCGGGTGCGATGGTCGATGCGCGGATGACGTCGGTCAGGGGCATGCCGAGGGCGATCATCTTCGTCATAACGGTCGGCATGTCGTAGGCGGGGCCATCACACGTCAGCGTATGCATGTCGGTGCTGATGGCGTCCGGCCAGATGCCGGCTTCGATACAGATTTCGGCGACCTTGTAGTTGAACCCGCCCATGCCGTGGCCGACATCGAAGACAATTCCTCTGTCCTTCGCCGCAAGAGCGGCATCGTGGGCCTGGCCGGTCGAGGGATCGATGACCGTGGTTTCAAAGCCGTGGAAGCAGTGCGTATAGATGTCGCCCGTCCCCAGCGTTCCGGGACATTCCTCCAACGGCACGGTGGAAAAGCTGTGATGGGTCATCAGCGGGAGACCCAGCTTCTGTGCGGCGTCCTGTGACTGGCGATAGGCTTCGGGCTCGTTGCGGCCGTTATCGGCGATGGATGCGGACAGTCGAACCTTCACGCCGATGACGATGTCTTCGTTTTCCCTCGCGCATTCGACACATCTTTCGCTGCTTATCAGCTTCATCGCCTCGAGCTCGCCGGGCTCATCGCCATCCGTGGATCTTCCGACGGCGAGACCGATGCGGGAGATGTTGAGAAAAGCCAGCAGACGCGTTCTAGCAGGCTCGACCGCGAACGTGCGATACCCGGGAAAGATGTCGTAGCCGGCGCTACCGGTGTCGACGGCCGTCGTCACACCACGACCGAGACAGAAGTAGTCGGCGTCGACACCGAGCGGCGTGACTCGGTTGTAGGTGTGGGTGTGGAGATCGACCAAGCCCGGCATCACCAACTTGCCACTGGCGTCGAACGCTTCCTCCGCCTGATCGACCTCGAGGTTCTCCCCCACTGCCGCGATCTTGCCATCGGCGATCGCCACATCAAGTGGCCCGTCGACTTCGTTGGCGGGGTCGATGACACGGCCGCCCTGTATGACCCAGTCGTACTTGCTCATAACCTCCTCGTGATGCCTTTCAAGAGCTCGACTTTGACGTGATGGATAAGGCCGGCTTTCGGTAGTATGTGCAGATGATCCGGCCCTGTCGAGAGGTGTTTGGCGACGTGCTCTGTTTCCTAGTACATCACTTTCGCAAGCGTGGTGACCTTACTGGTGCGGTCACCGACTGATTACCCTGATTAGGCGATTCGTGAAATCACCTTTCGGAACGGGTGGGTGACGGCCTGAAATCGGCTGCTTGACCCCCTACCGCTTTCGTGTACTGTGTAGGGCGGTCCGCGAAAGCTAGTTAACCCATCCAGCAACTCTTTCCACGAGCGTTCCATGTCAGAGACGACCCCTAGAAAGCTGGAGAAAGCCATGGCCAACATGCTTCCTCCGGAGGACAGTATGCTTTACGACGGGTGGCTGCTTCGCTTCAACACTGGTACGAGCAGAAACCCTAATGCCGTTTGGCCAATCTACGCCGGTCACGATCCCGTCGAGGCCAAAGTCACTTTCTGTGAGAAGCAGTATGCGGACCGAGAACTCGTGTGTCACTTCAGGCTCACCGACGGGGAGGCGTGTGCCGAGATTGAAGACGTGCTCTTAAGCCGTGGCTACGCGATCGACAACCCGAACCATCTCCTGACGATGGAGACGTTTCCAACCGAAGAGCCTGAGATCACGGAAGTCAACCTCGAAGGATGGCTCTCGACGATCCACGATGTCGATCCGGACCAGCATGACGACGCGATCACGATGAAGCGCGGGCCCCTTTCACGCATCACGTTGCCGGTGTGCTACGGTTTTGTCGAACACGAAGGCGCACCGTCCAGCTACGGGCGTGCGGTCCAGCAGGACGATCTGTATCAGCTCGCGGAACTGTGGACGACACCGACCCTCCGAAACCAGGGCCTCGGAACGCATCTGATTCAAGGGCTGTTGCATATTGGCAAGCGGGCAGGCGCTCGAACTCCTTTCCTCCCGGTTGCCGAATCGAATCCCGGGGCCAGAAGGCTTTACGAGCGGCTGGGGTTCAGTCGTGTATACGGATTCAAATACATGAGTCCACAAGACTGAGACCCGTCAGACGACCAAGCTTACCCTTTCAGGTCACTCAAGACCGTGTTCCGGCCGGATGCGGGCCTGTTGTCCTGCCAGGAGGTGACTATGAAAATCACAAATCTGACGACCACCCTGTTCGAGTGGCACATCGAACCGTGGAAGACGGGCAAACACCGCTTCGGCGGAGACATTCAACTGGGTGTGGTCACGGTGCATACCGATGAAGGAATCGAAGGACACGCTTTTCTGGGGTCGCCCAGCCAGGGGGCGGACGTTCTGGTAGGACCGTTGATGACCCTGGTCAAGCCCTTCCTCATAGGTCGAAATCCGCTGGACATCGGCGCTTTGTGGCAGGAAATGTGGGGGCAGCATCGGCACGTCTCATTGAGGGCCATCGGAGCGGTCGACGTGGCGCTCTGGGACCTGGCTGGCAAGGCGGCAGGTCTTCCGATTCATCGTCTGCTTGGCACGTGCAAGAGAAGGGTTCCGGCTTACGCCAGTTCCGCATACCTGCCCACACCCGAAGCCTATGGTGAGGAAGCGCTGCGGTTCAAGTCACTCGGGTGGACCGCCTACAAGACGCACCCCCACGGGGTACCAAAGGAAGACATCGAGATCTGCCGGGCCATTCGTGAAGCCGTGGGCGACGACATGGTTCTCATGCTGGATGCCATGTGGGCATTCACCTACGAGGAGGCGGTCAGGGTCGGAAGAGCCGTTGAGGAACTCGACTACTTCTGGTATGAAGATCCACTCGCTGAAGAAGACATCTACAATTACACCAAACTTCGTCAGAAGCTGGATATCCCGCTGATGAACACGGAGTACGCGCCCGGTGGCTATTACGGAATGGCCCAGTGGGTACACCAGCAGGCAACCGACTTGTTACGGGGTGACGTCGCAGTGAACGGCGGCATCACCCCGATGATGCGGATCGCCCACCTGGCGGACGCCTTTCGGATGAAGTGCGAGCTGCACCACGGTGGCAACTCGCTCAACAATGTGGCCAACCTCCACGTCACGATGGCTATTCCCAACTGCGATTACTATGAAGTCTTCCCGGCTGACGGTGCCAACAAGTACGGCCTAGTCGAGGACATCGAGGTGGACAACGAGGGCATGGTCTACGCACCGGAGGGTCCGGGGCTGAGCTACGAAATCGATTGGGACCTCGTCAGACGGGACACGCTGCAGGTGGTCGAATAACTTATAGGAACATCATGACGCCTTCTGAACAAGCGATTGCTGAAATCGATCTGTATGGCTTCACGCTGGTACCGGACGTTCTGACGCAGGGCCAGGTCGCGTCCATAAGAGACGTCCTGATCCGATGCGCGGAAGCAGCGGGCGAGGCAGATTATGTCAATCGCGGTGGCACGTCCTGCCTAGTCAGGAATCTACCGACCCTGGATCCGATCTTTTTCCCCATCATCGATCATCCGACGATCTTGCCGATTCTGGAGCACTTCCTGGGTGAATCGCTGATCCTCGGCAGCCTCAGCTCACGCATCCTACGTCCCGGAGACGGCGAGCAGGACTTTCACAGCGACATTCCCGGCCACATGCTCAACCCGGCATCGCCGGTGATGATGAACACTGTTTGGATGCTGGAGGACTTCAGCCCGGAGAATGGCGGTACGCGGATCGTGCCAGGATCACACAAGAGTGGCTTGGATGGACCACCGGCGGACATGGACGTGAAGCACATCTATCAGCCCGTCTGCGACGCGGGAAGCGTCCTTGTGTTCAACGGACAGTGTTGGCACGCGGGCGGGGCGAACAACAGCGATCAGAATCGGTACGCCTTATTCGCGCACTATCGCAAATCGATGCTGATGTTCCAGCTCGATCCTCACGACGGCTTTCCGGCGGCCTGGTTCGACCAGTTGACACCGCGACAAAAGGAACTGCTGCGTATGCAAGGTGGTCCGGGAGCCCTGCACGCGGCGGATATCCACGCCAGATCGTAGACGAGGATACACCGGACCTCGCGAAGGAACACACGATGACAGAGCCATGCGATCTTCCCGCCACGACCCTTCGGCGGATGATCGGTGACAGACAGTTGTCCCCGGTCGAACTACTCGACAGCTGCATCGCGCGGATCGAGGCCATCAATCCCGTGCTCAATGCTTTCGTCGTGCTCTGTCTGGAAGAGGCGCGGTCGGCCGCCGTTGAGAAGACGGATCAGGTCGCTTCTGGCGACGCCCTAGGACCGCTGCACGGTTTGCCGATTGGGATGAAGGAGTCCTTCCACGTCAAGGATGTGGCGACGACACAGGGATTCCCGCCGTGGAAGGACCGGATCGCGAAAGAAGACGACTGCACGACCGCCGCCATTCGACGAGCGGGCGGCGTCATCGTGGGCAAGACGAACGTGCCGACGCTGCTTCACGGCATGACAAGTCGCAACCCTCTGTTCGGCACGACCCGAAACGCCCACGACTTGGAGCTTTCCTGTCTGGGATCGTCCGGGGGATCGGCAGTCGCGGTGTCCGCATCGATGGTGCCGCTGGCGAGTGGATCGGATACCGGTGGGAGCATCCGTGGACCGGCCGCGGCAAACGGTATCTGTGGCATGCGGCCGTCGCCGGGGGTGGTTCCGCACGACGACCACATCCACGCGTTCAACCCCACGAGCATTCGCGGACCCATGGCACGGACAGTGGCAGATACCCAGCTTTTTCTGGCCGGGATGGTGAGCGATGGGCCCGATCCGTTCGATCACGACGTGACCTCGGACGACATCCTGAAGGTACGTCCGGCCGACCTCGGATCCCTGCGCGTGGCGGTTTCGTCGGACCTCGGTTTCGTCGACGTCCATCCGGAGATGCGGGCCACCTTCAAGGCCAAGATCGAGCGGATCGAAGGGCTGTTCGGCAAGGTGACGCAATGCGACCCGCCGCTCGGTGAAATCAACCGCGCCTACTGGACACTGAGGCCCATGAAATTCCTTCCCGACCTCGGCGAGATGCACAAGCGGGACCCATCGAGCACGACAGAGTACAAGCGCGTCGATCTCCGCCACGCGTTCGCATCGAGCGTCGAGGACATCGCCTGGGCGCAGGCCGAACAGACCCGCGTGTTCGCCCGGCTGCGCGACTTCTTTCAGGATTACGACTTGTTGATCGTGCCGGGTCATCAGAACCCACTGCCGTCGATCGCCGAGATCGACGCCCGGGAGGAGGCGATGGCGGAGGAAACGACCGGTTTGGCTACGATGATTGCGACTTTTCCGCGGACGAAGGACGTGCGGCGATCAACGGGTCGTTCACGCTGACGGGCACGCCCGTCCTGACCGTGACCGCAGGCACCGACGCCGCCGGTCTGCCGTTCGGGCTCAATCTTGTCGGCGCGTACAGGAGCGATCTCGATCTGCTTTCGTTTGGGCTCGCGCTCGAGGAACGGACCTCGGACGACCCGGAACTCAGGCGTCGCCTGCCTGACCTGGCGGCAGTGAGCGCGTAGCGATGTCAGCTGTAGGGTACGGGATCTAAAAAGGGGCTCTATCCGGGTTTCTCAACGGTGAAACTATAGAATGACAAGGTCATAGATCGTTCCCTACGCTTGGTTGTGTGTGTAGGACAATCAAAGCGAAGGGGGTGCGACCTATGACCGGGAGCAGATTACTATCGAAACTGCTGAGATTCAAGGGGTTCCGTGTTGTCAGCTGGTGGTTTGAGGGGAGAAGCTGCTTCGTCATCGCCGTAAAGCCACATAAGAATGGTTGTTGTTGTCCGGAGTGCGGCCGTCGAGGTAAAATCGTCCGCACAATGCCCCATCCGCGTCGGTGGCGTGACATTCCGGTGTGCGGGTGGAGGGTCTGGCTTCTCTACCATCCTCGGGAGATTCGGTGTCCTACCCACGGTCGTGTGGTCGAGGAGATTCCGTGGGCGGAGCGGTTCTCTCGGGTGACGTATCGCTTCGAGTATGCCATGCTGCGCTACTGCCAGACCATGACGCAGAAGGCGGCGTCCGAGTTACTGCGCATCTCTGCCTCGACGCTGTCGGATCTCCGTCACCGATCCATCACGCGGCTTCGTGAAGGTCATCGTATCCGAGGGCTCAAAACCATCGGGATCGACGAGATCTCCTACGCCAAGCGTCACAGGTACGCCACGCTCGTTTACGATCTGGACCGCTCCTGCGTGGTGTGGGTTGGCCGCGGCAGGGCGCGTAAAACGATCGATCGGTTCTTCACAGAGGCTCTCAGTCCCTACCAGAGATCCAAGATCGAGTGGGCCTGCTGCGACATGAGCGAAGCTTACATCGGAGCCATCCAGGAACACTGTCCGAATGCCAAGCTGGTCCTCGATCGCTTTCACATCGTCAAGGCTCTCAATGCCGCCGTTGACGAGGTCCGTAAGGACCAGTGGCGTAAAGCTGCCCCGGATGAGCGCAAAGCCATGAAGGGCCTCCGATGGCTCCTCTACCGGCACTCAGCGACACGCTCCAGAGGGGATACTCGGACACTCAAAGCACTGGAGAAGGCGAACTACCGAATCTATAGAGCCTGGAGACTCAAGGACGAGTTCGAGCAGTTCTGGGAATACAAAGCGCCCTGGGCTGCCGAACGCTTCCTGAAATGCTGGACGACGTCCGCACTCAGAAGTCGACGTGAACCCCTGCGAAAGTTCGTCAGGACCCTGCGACAGCACTTCTTCGGCGTCCTCGCATTCGTGAACACGCGTCTTACCAACGCCATCGCCGAAGGCCTCAACCGAATCGTCCAAATCGTCAAGAACCGAGCCAGCGGATTCCGCACACTCGACGCATTCAACGATATGATCTTCCTTACCGTCGGAGACATAAACATCCCTGAGCAGATTCCGAAGAGGTTCCGCACACTCTAACCGCGCCCCCATGCCAGGAACCACGGCACCTTCACCCACTTCAGCTCGTTGAGAGATCCGGATATAGCCTAAAAAGGAGAACCGTATGACCAAGTTCTATCTGAAGAGTGCTGTTGTGGCCGCCATCATCGCTTTTGTTTGGGGGATGGTTTCGTGGATGGTGTTGCCCTAGCATTTAAACACGATGAAGGGCTTCGAGGACGAAGAGGGCGCTCGCACAGCTTTTCGCTCGATGGCGACGCACGGTGATGGTGTCTACGTGATACCAAATCCGAGTATGGCGACGGATGAAGAAGCGCAGGCAGCGCACGCCAAGAAGCTACAGGAGGGGCCCTACGTTTTCATGAACGTCGCCGTCCACGGCATGAAGGGCGCTATGGGTCCACTGATGGGAATCGGATTCATTGCGAATCTGCTGGCTGCCATCGCTTTTACCTGGCTCCTGACTGTCACCTCGGGATTGTCCTATTGGGGAAAGGTCGCCTTCGTCACGATTGGTGCGACGGCTGGTGGATTCCTCGCTCTGTTTCCTTACTACAACTGGTGGAGCTTCCCCGGCGATTTCATTTTCATCGGCATCCTGGACATCACGATCGCGTGGTTCCTGGGTGGATTGTGGCTGGCCAAGGTTTCGGAGTGAGAGCCCTCCCAATCACATGAAGATATCCTTTTGCATGATGGGGTTCGGGTATACCCGGGAGATCGCGGAACGATGCATCTCGCTGGCTGGCGAACTCGGCTACGACGGCATCGAGTTCTGGAAGCAATACCTGGATGACGCCGACCTCGAGTGGACCCGTCGAGCCACGGAAGAGCAGGGCCTCCAGATCGTCCAGGTCTGCCCGTATTTCGACTTTACGACGAGTTCTGATACGTACGAAGAGACTCTGCGTGAAGCCGAGCGTTTCATCGACTATGCTCGCAAGCTCGGCGCACCGTTCGTTCGGACCTATACAGGTAAAACGCCGAGCGCCGACGCCACGGACAAGATGTGGGATCGTTGTGTCGAGGGGCTGAGGGTGGTGTGCGACACAGGAGCGCAGCACGGGGTGACGTTCTTGCTGGAGACGCACCAGGTGATTCACGGCGGGCCCTGTCTGACTGACACCAGCGCCAACACGCTGCGGCTGATGGAGCGCGTAGACCGGCCCAACTTACGGGTGGCGCTGCAGACGCCGCTGGTCGGCGAGTCGCCGTACGAGAGTGCGGAGCGCCTAGGAAGCGTGACGGAGCAGGTGCAAGCACACAACTGGACTGGCGCTACTGAATCGACGTGGGGGACGCTCCAGTATCTGGACTCCGGCGACCTGGACTTTTCCGAATACGTGCGCGTGCTGCGTGGGAAGGGTTTTGACGGCTGGATCTCGATCGACCATCCGAACCACCATCCCTGGGAGCAGACCGCCGCTCACGAAATCGCTTATCTGCGACGACTCATAGCGGAGCTGGCGTAGGGCAAACAAACCGAGGAAATCATGAGCGAAACGTCCTGGGTGCACAGCGGTTTCGAGGCGTTTTCCGAAGGACACTTCGAAGACGGAGGCAGCAACCTCTACGTCAACGTCAAAGGGATCATCGAGACAATCCACCGGACCGACGTCGACAATGACGGCTATGTCGACATCGTTCTGCCGAACGCTCAGGGCTACAACGAGCGGGGGCCGACGTGGATCTATAAACCTGGTTCTGGTGACGGCTCGGACTGGGAACGGCGAGAGCTGCCGACCGACAGCGGGGATATGTGCCGTATCCTCGACCTCGACGGCGACGGGTGCGAGGACCTGATCATCGTCAACTCGACGAACGGTGTATCGTGCGAGCTGCTCTGCCACATCTACTGGGGTGGTCCGAACGGGCTGACGGGCGAACGAACCGACCTGCCGACGGTCGGCGCCTACGATGTCACCGCCGTAGACGTCAACGGGGACGGGCGCCTGGACCTGGTCTTTCCTTCGGCCTGGGTCGACCATCACAACCCGGGGCGTCCCTTGCCGCTTCACATCTATCTGCAGGGCCCCGACCGGCAGTTCGAAGACGCAGGCGCAGAGTACGGCCTTACCGGCATCGGCGCCCGTTCGGTGGCAGCGGCCGATCTGAATGGCGACGGGCATCTGGACCTGGTGGTGGC
This sequence comes from Candidatus Latescibacterota bacterium, assembly GCA_965198115.1. GTDB lineage: Bacteria > Latescibacterota > UBA2968 > UBA2968 > UBA2968 > UBA6620. Next base: position 8,036,527 of record OZ240241.1, read on the forward strand.
CAACTATCGCCACGAATTCGAATACAAGATCGAATCCTACATTTACTGGGGCACGGAGAAGGGTTTCGACACGACGCCCCAGGGGCTTCCGACCGATACGGCGACGCACGTCTTCCTGGCCGACTACAATGGTGACGGTCTGCCCGAGGTCGTGTTCTGCGGCAACAACAAGGTGCAGATCTACTGGAACGACGAGGGCACGTTCAGTCGGGACAACGTGGTAGTCGTCGAGACGGAAGGGCTCAGCGGGGAGTTCCATTACGGCGCGCTCTTCGCTACGGCGGGGGACGTCGACGGCGACGGCCGGGACGAGCTGATCGTCGCCACGATGCGGGGCATTGAAATTCGGTCCGCAGATGACCTGATGGAGGTGCAGCAGTTCCTGCCCCTGAAGTTTGCGCACTGGGCCCACGTGGCGGATTTGGATGGCGATGGCCGGCCTGAGCTGATCGCCAGTAAGTACCAGGAGGACGAGACCTTCAACACGCGCTCGGCGATCTTCTGGAACGGGCCGGACGGATACTCGCCCGATCGCTGTAGCTGGGTGGACACGATGGGGGCAGAGGGCGTCACGGCAGGCGACCTCGACGGTGATGGCAAGCCCGTGATCGTATTCTGCAACACATTTACCGGCCACGCCAAGACCAGTCCGACGCTCCCCTCATACATCTACTTCGGCGGGTCCGAAGCGGACTACGGGGTGCACCGACGCCAGGAGCTGCCGGTGGGTGGTGAGTGCGGTGATTGCGCCATTGCCGACTTCGACCTCGACGGATGGAACGACCTGGCCTTCGGCAAGATGACAGGGGTACGCGTTTTCCCCGGCGGCCCCGACGGGTTCAACCCGGACAGGCACTACGATCTGCCGTGTTTCCTGCCGTGCGTGCAGGTGGCCGACTTCAACAGAGACGGCTACCTGGATATTCTGGCGCTCAGCCATACGTACGACGAAAAGCCGGAGACGTTCGCTAACTCTTCGCGCATTTTCTGGGGCTCGGCAGAAGGTTTCAGCCCGGACCGCTGCGACATCTTCCCGACCTACTGCGGTGCCACAGGCTACCTGGCCGACCTCACGCGCAACGGTTACCTGGATGTGATGGTCGGAGACAAGCGCGGTTACGTTCTGATCTACCTTGGTGGGCCTGAGGGTTATTCGATCGAGCGGACCGAGCGTATTCCCATGTGGAAAGATTGGCAGGGAAGCGTCAACACCGCAGCGGATCTCAACGGTAACGGCTGGCTGGACCTGGTGGTTTCTAGTGCCGGGCATTATCACCGGCAGCCGGATACCCTGACGATTTTCTACGGCGGTCCCGACGGCTACAGCTGGGACAACGCCCAGGATTACAAGGGCGGGTTTTCGCCCGGGCAGATGTCCGTCGCCGACCTGAACAACAATGGTCTGCTCGACCTGATCGTCCCGGCCTACTCGAGCAGCATGACGCGGGTCGTGCCTATCCAGATTTTCTGGAACCTGGGGGACCGGTTCGACCTGGAGCACCCACTCGAGCTTCACGCCGACGCTGGATTTGAGGCCCTGCCGATCGATCTCAACCGCAACGGCTGGACCGACCTGTTCGTGGCGTGCCACCGCAACGACATTGGTCACGTTGTGGATTCGCAGATTTTCTGGAACGGCCCGGAAGGGATTTCGAACGATCGTACGACGCCATTACCTGGCATGGGACCGCACAGGCTGAACGTACGGCTGCCTGGAAACGCCTACACGCGGGAGCCGATGGAACGCTATACCTCACCGGCGCACGGGACGGGTGGGCGCCATCCGTGCCGAATCTGCTGGGAGGCTGAGGTGCCAGTGACGACGAACCTGCAGTTCGAGCTGCGCTGCGCTGTTGATGAACAGGCGTTGGAGGAGGCACCGTGGATGGGCCCTGGGGGTGGCGGGACGATGTTCGAGGAATCGGGCGCTTCGATTCCGGAATTATGGTCCTCGACCCGTTGCGTGCAGTACCGCGCGACGTTCACCTCCCTCTACGGCTGCCGTTCGCCGCGGTTGAGCCAGGTTCGAATCGATTTCACGGACTGAACTGTCGTCTCTCGGAGGGGAATCTTGAGTCGCTTGTACTACAACGAAGAAGGTCGCGTAATTCCCACGCTCTGCGAGGAGCTGACCGTGTTTCGGCGTGCACGGAAAACGCTCGAGCTGCAAGAGACTGCCGTGAAGGCGACCGTGTATCTGCTCGTGCGATGCTATCCTGAGAACGAGACGCCGCTTCACCTTTCCGTTAATGGTGTAGAGCTGGATCCTGTCAGCCCGGATGGCTCCGGGGCGTACAAGTGGCACGCCATCGAGGTCGAGGCGGATCGATTGCGGGGAGGGAAGAACACCTTCGAGTTGTGGGCAGAAACAACAGCTATGGAGGGTTGGTCGCTCGCGCTCGAGGCCGGACACGCGCAGCCTCACAGCGCCGTAAGCGACGACGGAGGGAACACCTGGCGAGGCGAGCGGATGGGATACCTGAACGCCGTGTTGGGCGAGTATGTGATCCGCGTGAGGCTAGACGAGGGGGATGACCCTGAGCCTCCGCCGATGATCTGGGAGACCGGAAGCGAGAGGCTGGGGTCGCTGAAGAAGCTGGTGCCGCCGGCAGCACGTGACGAAGGCCCTACGCTCAGACGGGCACGCGTCCTGTTCTCGTGGTTGTCCTCCACCTGGGAGCATACGGGCTCATTGCGCGCGTCCACGTATGGACCGTGGGACGCAGAGACGCTGTTGGGCTGGGGGCCTAAGCAAGTCGGGCACAATGGGAAGCGGCCCGTCGTGATGTGTGTTCACTATGCGGCCGCGTTCGTCAGTGCCGCTCAGTCCGTCGGAATCCCAGCCCGATGCGCGGTCCTGACTGGGGCGGTGAACGGCTCCAACGGTCACTTCGTGACGGAGGTGTGGGAGGAGGAACTAGGAAAGTGGGTTGTCGTGGACCCGAATACGGATGCGCTGTTCGTGAAGGGCGGCGTTCCCATGTCGATGAACGAGATCCAGGAGGTCGGTTCCGACATCGATCAGCATATCGAGTACGGTCCCGGGTCCGAATTCCAGAACACGTTCCCGCACATGGTAGAATGGCAAAAGGAAAACCTGGAGCAGGGCGTCTGCTTCGGTCACCGGAGTGTCTGGTTTCGTTCCGATCTGCTGGGGCATCCGGAACACAACCCTCCGGGGCACGGGTCGATCAGCTATTGCGAAACAGGGTTGGTCTGGGAAAAGAGGGATCTGGACGCCGGCTTCGGGATGTTTCCGTACTTCGGCGACAAGAACTACTTCGACGCACCGCCGGTCAGGCTAGAGAATCACTGAATATGTGCGAACAGCTCTTTGGGAATGAGAAGCAATCGATGGTGACAAAGACCAATCATCTATGTCACAGATCTCTAAATGACTAAAGCGGGCGAGCTAAAGCTTCTCTGGGGGGACATCCACAACCATAACGAACTCGGCTATGGACAGGGGTCACTGGAGCGAAGCTATCAGATCGCACGGTCCCATCTCGATTTCTACGCGTTCACGCCTCACGCACAGTACGCCGACGGAGGGGCGCCCGACGGCTACCCGATCGTCAACGAAAACTGGGATGCGATCCAACGAGCGGCCGCGTCCCGCTACGAACCCCGGCGCTTCACAACCTTCCTCGCATACGAGTGGCACTCCGCCCAATGGGGCCACGTTCACGTCGTGTATGAAGAAGACAATCGTCCCCTCCATTTCGCTCCGACCCTGACCGATCTCCAGGCCATTCACCGAGACGAACGCTCCATCCTCGTTCCCCATCACATCGCGTACAACCGGGGCGTCGACTGGGACCTGTTCGACGCCGAGCTTTCGCCGATCGTCGAGATTTTCTCGGAACACGGGAGCTCGGAACGGGACGGCGGACTCCATCCCATGCTCGGGCACAGCGGAGGGCCCGGCTCCGCACAGTTCACCGCGCAAGGCGGGCTGACGCGTGGTCACCGGTTCGCGTTCACTGCAGGAACAGACAACCACGATGGCTATCCGGGGGGCTACGGTCTCGGTCTCACAGGTGTGTGGGCGGAGGAAAATACGCGTCACGCTGTGATGAAGGCGATCCAGACGGGTAAGACGTACGCGGTAACGGGGGATCGGGTCGAGCTGTGGATGACGGCCGACGGTGAGCCTATGGGGTCAACGCTGGATCATGGTGATGTGGAGATTTCTTTCGAGGTGACCGGCAGGGACGCCCTGAGCCTGATCGAGCTCGTGCAGGACGGCCGGACGATCGTGTCCTGGGGTCCCGAAGCGATTCCAGGGTCGACCGATGACGATGGCCTCTACCGGTTCCGCGTGGAGTATGGGTGGGGGCCGATGAAAGGCTACCACGTCTACGACTGGACCGGACGCGTCGAGGTCGTTGGCGGGCAGCTGGTCGATGCCGTGCCGTGCTTCGCGTCGGATCCATTCGACGAGCACCGGAGGAAGGAGATCGACTCTTTATCCGATTCCAGCTGCGATTGGCACTCGCACACCTCGCGAGGGGGCGTGTTCACGACCCGCAACTCGAACAGCGTGGCGAGGGCAAACGACGCGGTGTGCTTCGAGGTACAGGGGACGCCGAATACCCGCGTCGATCTCGAGATGACCTGTCACGCGGGGAACAGCATTGTCGCGACGAGTGTCGACTGGTCGACGGCAAACCACCGGGGAAAGGTCGGCCGTTCTTTCACGATCGGGGAACTGCTCGAGGGACGCGTGGCCCTGCCGATGGGAAAGCCGTCTTCCTGGATCGTGATGCATCGAGCGTTCCCGACCACGGACTTGAGCTTCAGCACTTCCGTTCAGCTGAAGAACCAACGTGGGAGCTATGTCTATCTACGAACGACGCAGGCGAACGGGCAGATGGCGTGGAGCAGTCCTGTCTTCATTGACCGATAAACATCCGGCCGCCCGGCTCCGCATCCTGTTCCTCTCGGCGAGAGGCGCGTCCGTCTACACGCTGCATTGAGGTGGTGGGTTAGGGCACTTCCGGTGGTCCCTGATAGCCGATGCTGTCCCAACCAGCGACGTCGCCACCGTGCTGTCGGTAGGGGTGAGGCAGAATGCGCATTGAACGGTCTTCCAGTGGCAGATGAATCCGTTCGTGGTCACGTTCTGCTGACAGCTTGAGTGCAATCGCAATCTCGAGCGCCTGGCGGTAGTCGTGGCCGCTGCACTGGGCCTCTTCAGCAGTGTCGAAGGCACGCATCAGACGCTCTACGACGTTGGTGAAGACGTCACCCTCATCGTCGTCGAGAAAGTCCGGATAGACCGGCGCCGCTTCAGCACCCGTTCCCTGGACGTGAACGGACTGCGGCTGACCGAGCCACACTTGACCATTGTCGCCCGTCACGGAAACCCGACAAGCCACCTGGCGTGGCTGCGCAATCTCGCAGACGATGCCGGCAGAAAGCCCCAGGCGTCCGTAGGCGGGACGATCGATGTCGGGGTCCGTGGCGAACTCTTCCGGCAGCCAGCCGACGGCTGGGGGTAGCGTCCATCCCTCCACCCATTCGACCTCCATCCCAGTCAGCGCCCTTACCATCGTCAACTGTACACACCCGGCCCCAGAGACCTCGTTCGGTAGACCGCCCGGAATCGCCGCGCCGGTGAGGGTCCCGATGTTGCCCGCCTGAATCCAGGCTGCGGTCTCCAAGAGATGCGGGACCTCATAGTGTGCGGTTCCACAGCCGAAGGCACTGCCGTGATCGCGACAGACCTGAACGAGTTCATCGGCTTCGGCCAGAGAAACGGCAATCGGCTTCTCGCAGGAGACTACCTTTACACCCGCCTCGACGCATGTTCGCAGAACTGGCAGTGACTGGCGAACTGGTACGATCGCAGAGACGATATCAGGGATGGTATCCGGGAAAAGTTCCTCTACGTCATCATAGATCGTGCTGATACCGTAGCGATCAGCGAATGCCTGCCGGCGGTCCTTCGCTCGATCGACCAGAGCGACGATTTCACAGTTGTCGTGTTCCGCATAAGCACGCAGGTAGTGGCGGCCCCACGTCCCTGCCCCGCCGACGACGGCTACGCGGTACATCTGATTCTTCACCAAGGGCGTCTCCTCTCAGCTTTGCAGTCCATTGTTATGAGATCCCATCCGAGGTTGGCATTTGTAGAATCCAGCATTCGCCCGCAATTTACGCATTCTGAGCCCGGCACGTGAGGACCTTCCCTTATGTCCCGAGGTGTGAGGTGTGCGAAACAAACGGAGGCTGAGATGAGCAAGCTGTCAGGCATCTTCCCTGCCACTGTCACCCGGTTTGACAGCGACGGGGCCTTCAACGCGGCGGCCATGCACAGGATCATTCGTCACCAACTGGAGGCCGGTGTTCACGGCCTCTACGTGTGCGGGGGCACCGGTGAGGGGTTGTTGCTGACGACGGCGGAACATCGGGCAATGATCGAGACTGTTGTCGACGAAGTCGCCGGTAAGGGTTCAATAAATAAGGCTCTATCCGGGTTTCTCAACGGTGAAACTATAGAATGACAAGGTCATAGATCGTTCCCTACGCTTGGTTGTGTGTGTAGGACAATCAAAGCGAAGGGGGTGCGACCTATGACCGGGAGCAGATTACTATCGAAACTGCTGAGATTCAAGGGGTTCCGTGTTGTCAGCTGGTGGTTTGAGGGGAGAAGCTGCTTCGTCATCGCCGTAAAGCCACATAAGAATGGTTGTTGTTGTCCGGAGTGCGGCCGTCGAGGTAAAATCGTCCGCACAATGCCCCATCCGCGTCGGTGGCGTGACATTCCGGTGTGCGGGTGGAGGGTCTGGCTTCTCTACCATCCTCGGGAGATTCGGTGTCCTACCCACGGTCGTGTGGTCGAGGAGATTCCGTGGGCGGAGCGGTTCTCTCGGGTGACGTATCGCTTCGAGTATGCCATGCTGCGCTACTGCCAGACCATGACGCAGAAGGCGGCGTCCGAGTTACTGCGCATCTCTGCCTCGACGCTGTCGGATCTCCTTCACCGATCCATCACGCGGCTTCGTGAAGGTCATCGTATCCGAGGGCTCAAAACCATCGGGATCGACGAGATCTCCTACGCCAAGCGTCACAGGTACGCCACGCTCGTTTACGATCTGGACCGCTCCTGCGTGGTGTGGGTTGGCCGCGGCAGGGCGCGTAAAACGATCGATCGGTTCTTCACAGAGGCTCTCAGTCCCTACCGGAGATCCAAGATCGAGTGGGCCTGCTGCGACATGAGCGAAGCTTACATCGGAGCCATCCAGGAACACTGTCCGAATGCCAAGCTGGTCCTCGATCGCTTTCACATCGTCAAGGCTCTCAATGCCGCCGTTGACGAGGTCCGTAAGGACCAGTGGCGTAAAGCTGCCCCGGATGAGCGCAAAGCCATGAAGGGCCTCCGATGGCTCCTCTACCGGCACTCAGCGACACGCTCCAGAGGGGATACTCGGACACTCAAAGCACTGGAGAAGGCGAACTACCGAATCTATAGAGCCTGGAGACTCAAGGACGAGTTCGAGCAGTTCTGGGAATACAAAGCGCCCTGGGCTGCCGAACGCTTCCTGAAATGCTGGACGACGTCCGCACTCAGAAGTCGACTTGAACCCCTGCGAAAGTTCGTCAGGACCCTGCGACAGCACTTCTTCGGCGTCCTCGCATTCGTGAACACGCGTCTTACCAACGCCATCGCCAAAGGCCTCAACCGAATCGTCCAAATCGTCAAGAACCGAGCCAGCGGATTCCGCACACTCGACGCATTCAACGATATGATCTTCCTTACCGTCGGAGACATAAACATCCCTGAGCAGATTCCGAAGAGGTTCCGCACACGCTAACCGCGCCCCCATGCCAGGAACCACGGCACCTTCACCCACTTCATCTCGTTGAGAGATCCGAATATAGCCATAAATAAACGGTCGATCTCAATGTTGAGCCATTGGCCGGATCGTGTAGTTCCAGTCGCCGTGGAAATCGTGCGGAGTGAGATCGATTTGGGTCATCTGTTCATCGGTCACCTTGACCCCGTTAGGGTAGGGTCGCTTGTCGATCTCGGAGCGTACTCGGAGACCGGCTTGAGTGGTCGTTCCGGCAATGAGATTCACGGTTGCAGCCAGGCTGACCAGGGGCTTGCCTCGCCAGTTCATAGCGATGAAGGAGAACAGGCGATGTTCGATCTTGTTCCACTTACTAGTGCCAGGAGGGTAGTGGCATACGGTGATCGTCAGGCCAGTGCGATTCGCAAAGCGCTGCAGCTCCCACTTCCACAGCCGCGTCTTGGCGCCGTTGCTGCCGCCTGCGTCCGCCGTGATTAGCAGATGCGTCGAAGTGCCGTAGGCGGGCCGTCCCATGTTCTTCCACCAACTTCGGATCGCATTCACGGCGAAGCTGGCCGTGTCGTGATCGATACCGACACTTACCCAGCCTTCATCACGGCTCAGATCATACACTCCATAAGGGATCGCCTTGCCCTGAGGATTTGCCACGAAATAAGTGCTGCACTTTTCAAGGTAATGATCTTACGCTCGGAGTGTGGACGTCGAAACTCTCCGAACGAAGTATGAAGCCTTGGCTCCGGTGCTGACGGAACGCACGCGTCGTCTGTGGGCCGCCACGGAAGCCGAAGCGTTGGGTCACGGTGGGATCGCGATTGTGGCTCTGGCGACAGGAATGTCCAGAGAGCGGATCTTTCGTGGCATTCAGGAGTTGAGGTCGGACGAACCTTTGGACCCGGCTCGCATCCGGCGTCCAGGCGGCGGTCGTAAGCGGAAGGCCGACACGGACCCGACGCTGTGGCAGGACCTGAATGATCTGGTCGAGCCAACGACTGCGGGGTCGCCTGACGACAATCCTCTGAGATGGACATCGAAGAGCACTCGCAAACTGGCCGCCGAGTTGCAAGCGATGGGGCATTCGGTGAGCCCCAGGATCGTTGCCAATCTCCTGCACGAACACGATTACACGCTGCAGGCGAATCGGAAGACAAGGGAGGGATCTGCACACCCGGATCGGGACGCTCAGTTCGTTTACCTCGATGATCGGATTAGCCAGCAGCAGCAGCAGGGCCTTCCCGTTATCTCGGTGGACACCAAGAAGAAAGAGTTGATCGGCGACTTCAAGAATCCTGGCCGAGAATGGCGACCCAAGGGAGACCCGGAGCGTGTGAAGGTACACGATTTCATAGTGCCTGCTCAGGGCAAGGCGATCCCTTATGGAGTGTATGATCTGAGCCGTGATGAAGGCTGGGTAAGTGTCGGTATCGATCACGACACGGCCAGCTTCGCCGTGAATGCGATCCGAAGTTGGTGGAAGAACATGGGACGGCCCGCCTACGGCACTTCGACGCATCTGCTAATCACGGCGGACGCAGGCGGCAGCAACGGCGCCAAGACGCGGCTGTGGAAGTGGGAGCTGCAGCGCTTTGCGAATCGCACTGGCCTGACGATCACCGTATGCCACTACCCTCCTGGCACTAGTAAGTGGAACAAGATCGAACATCGCCTGTTCTCCTTCATCGCTATGAACTGGCGAGGCAAGCCCCTGGTCAGCCTGGCTGCAACCGTGAATCTCATTGCCGGAACGACCACTCAAGCCGGTCTCCGAGTACGCTCCGAGATCGACAAGCGACCCTACCCTAACGGGGTCAAGGTGACCGATGAACAGATGACCCAAATCGATCTCACTCCGCACGATTTCCACGGCGACTGGAACTACACGATCCGGCCAATGGCTCAACATTGAGATCGACCGTTTATTTATTCGCGAACCCTGAGCAGGCACTATGAAATCGTGTACCTTCACACGCTCCGGGTCTCCCTTGGGTCGCCATTCTCGGCCAGGATTCTTGAAGTCGCCGATCAACTCTTTCTTCTTGGTGTCCACCGAGATAACGGGAAGGCCCTGCTGCTGCTGCTGGCTAATCCGATCATCGAGGTAAACGAACTGAGCGTCCCGATCCGGGTGTGCAGATCCCTCCCTTGTCTTCCGATTCGCCTGCAGCGTGTAATCGTGTTCGTGCAGGAGATTGGCAACGATCCTGGGGCTCACCGAATGCCCCATCGCTTGCAACTCGGCGGCCAGTTTGCGAGTGCTCTTCGATGTCCATCTCAGAGGATTGTCGTCAGGCGACCCCGCAGTCGTTGGCTCGACCAGATCATTCAGGTCCTGCCACAGCGTCGGGTCCGTGTCGGCCTTCCGCTTACGACCGCCGCCTGGACGCCGGATGCGAGCCGGGTCCAAAGGTTCGTCCGACCTCAACTCCTGAATGCCACGAAAGATCCGCTCTCTGGACATTCCTGTCGCCAGAGCCACAATCGCGATCCCACCGTGACCCAACGCTTCGGCTTCCGTGGCGGCCCACAGACGACGCGTGCGTTCCGTCAGCACCGGAGCCAAGGCTTCATACTTCGTTCGGAGAGTTTCGACGTCCACACTCCGAGCGTAAGATCATTACCTTGAAAAGTGCAGCACTTATTTCGTGGCAAACCCTAAACAGCAATTTACACCTTCGCGCCTGCGTGCACGCACGAAAGAGAACGAGATGAGCACGTGGCCGACATCCGACGATACGACAACGGCACACGCGTAACCGACATCGTTGCTTTTCTGCACGTGAAACTGCTGACGGGCCGACCCGGTCATGAGTCAGTGAACCCCTGAACGTAGAGGACACTGATTGTCTGGAGGGTCGTCATGCTCAGAGCGCTGTTGTGTGCGGTTGCCTTGGTGTCTTGCCAGGACCGGCTTGCCTACCTGCAGCAAACCTGCGGAGGAACCTGGGAGTTGCAGTCGAGGGAGCTGTCTGACGGAACGGTCTTGCATCGACCGGATGTCGTTGGATTGATGTACTGGCACGCCATCGACACGCGAAAAGCACACGTCACCGTGACGATTATAGCCAAGGGTGAACACTTCAGGCTGGATCACTCGGCAAGCACTTACGAAATCTCCACTTCCGCAATCACCCGGAAGCGACACTTCCTCGCCAAGAAGGGCTACAGACCGACAGAGGTTGGAGTTCAGAGCTATTCGGTGGAACTCACACGAAAGGGGAAACTATCGATCGAAGATGACGACTCGATCGTCATGACGCATCTGGCCATTCCCGATGAAGCCAGTCATCGAGGCGACCAAATAGGGTACAGGCAGGTGTTCCAGGGGAACACCATGGTTGCCTCCTATCAGGACACCTTCAGGGACACGTGGAAAAAGCTGACACCATCCGGCCAATGATCTGATCGAACAACCAGGTCATCTGTTCCAGCCAAGGTCCGTGTAGCTGGCTTCAGGGGCGAAGCCGTCTCCGCTTTGTCACTGGTCAATGCCTGCCATCCACAATTCTCCAAACCCCTCCGTCATCTTGATGTAGGGTCTTCCCTCATCGTCCAACAGGACGAAACACCCTTCGATACCCTCCGTCGCAGTGATGAAGGCAAGCCCATCTTCTACGCCCATCACGAAGGCCGCCGTCGCTGCCGCATCCACCAGCGCTTCGTCCGGACCCACGACGGTCACACTCGCGACCGCATCCACAGGCTGACCCGAACGCGGATCCAGAATATGGCCGTAACGACGACCTCCGATCCTCACAAAACGCTCATAACCTCCCGAGGTCGCCACGGAGGCATCTCTGACGTGCAACGGACCCAGGACCCCTTCCTGGCGCGTGGGATCCTGTAGGGCAACCGGACCCTGTGCCTCTTCGCCGAAAACCATCAGATTTCCACCTAGATCCACCGTGCCGGCGACCGCGCCCTCCCCCAGCATGGCCTCCCGCGACAGCCCCAACGAATAGCCCTTGGCAATGCCGCCCAGATCCACGCCTGTCACCGGAGATGCGAGCCGCAATCGCGATCCTGCCGAATCGAAAGAGATTAGCTGGTAACCGACTCCGGAAAGCACCGAATCGATCGCTCCCGCAGTCGGAATACACGTGACGCCACCGCGGAATCCCCACAGATACATCAAGGGAAGCACGGTTGGATCGAAAGCGCCGCCCGTTGCCTTCGCCACGCGGACCGCACGCTCGACGACCGCGAATGTGTGCGTATCGACCGAAACCCACCCACGGGATCCCTCCGCGTTCAACCGAGATACGTCGCTGTTCGTCCGGTACGTGCTCATGAGGTCGTCGACGCGATGGAGGGCCCCGAACCCACGGTCTATCGCCCGCTTACACGTGACGGAGTCAGGCCCCCACGCTTGGACACGCGCGAGTGTGCCCATCACGAGCTCGACACGCTCGACGCGCACAACGAGGTCGTCGCTCGCCACCACAGGTGTGGCGACAGCTATGACAAGGGAAAGGAGACTAGAAACTGGACCCACGACGGGGTTTGTTGTTCCATCGTCTGAGCAGGAGAAGACCTGTCACGACGAGTGAAACGAGGGCGATACCGGCGCCATCGTGCACGTAGCGGAACCAATCTGCGAAATAGTAGCCGGTATGGATCTGATGGATGACTTTGTATAGATCGAATGAAGAGGCATCTCCAGACGGCCGCCAGCTCGTTCCGCCGGATTCGCTCACGAAGAGACCGGAGGAGGTAACGAGGGTCATCTTCTCCGACGGGCCGATCGCCAATCGCTCCAGCCGGATTCCCTCCGCAGCCGGACGGAACCCGATCGTAAAGGGTTCCCAAACGGTCCCGCCATCGATCGAACGAATCAGCCCGTAGTCCTCGAGCGCAATATAGATACGCTTCGAGCTGCCTGGAACAAAGACGATGTCGACCACCCCCTCGGCCGGGAACAGCATCGGGACTTCCTCCCACGTGTTTCCGCCGTCGACCGAGCGTTCGAGTGCTCGATCCGATCCGCGATAGACCACGGAAGCATCGGACGGGTCGTAGGCGACGACCTCGGTGCGCTCGGCGTTGACGCCGAACAGCTCAGGGTGGTTCAGCACGACGCCCGTCACCGCAAGTGAGATAACAAAGAGGGCCGACACGCCGCCGATCCAGCGATGCCAGGTGCGAAGGTTCTCGTTCAACTGCCTGCCTCGACCGTTCGATGCACGTCGCCGAGCCGTCCGGCGCCACGAGAGAGGGTTTTTCCACCGACGAGTGGACGTGGTCGTCGCGCGTTCATGCTCGGATGAAATAGCCACGTCAATCTTCCCTCTGCGGGTAAGCCGCATCCACGACAGCCAACGCCTTCTTCACACCTGCGTTCAAAGCCCTCACAGATAGCGTCGCCCCCGTCACGCCAATGATGTCACGGTTGATCCTAATCGAGCTCTTCAAGCCTTTGCCTCGATACTGCCTCAGGAAACGCTGACGACGGACCTCGCCCCCACGCGATTCCCTATAAACCATCACGTGCACCGCTTCGACTTTTCGATCCTCGTCGATCTTCGTCAGAAAGGTAATTGGTCTGTAAAGCCCGATCTCGTTGCTGACAATCGCAAATCCCATCGGCTTGCCACCCCCAACTCCTCGGTGAATCGTGTAGGTCGAGTCGACCACGCGCCACCCAAGACGTCGCTCTAGCGCCCGAAGGTCTTCTCGCTCGGCCGTCCTCGTTTCCGCCCAAACGGTATCCGCCTCTTCGAAGACCTCTTCCAGCGCTTCCTCAAGGGTCAGGTAAACGACGATGTGTTCCGGACCATCCGGACTCTCCGCAGGAAGCTGCGCGCTGGCATCGATCGCCAGACAGAACGTCAATAGGAGAATCAGATCACTTCCCACCTCCGGCTAAGCCGCCGTGCTCTGCACGGGCATGTGGCCTCAGCCGGTTAGCCAAACTCGGGATGTCACCGTGCAAAGCACGGGGACGAGCGTGAAGCCGGGCTTTCGTGTATTTCGTGGTTCCTGGTTCAGAAGTACGTCGACACCGAAAAAAAGAACCGCCCTGCTACGCCGCCTCGAGCCCCGTTGGCCGGTGTCTTCCAGATCGACGCATAGTCGAACTTGAACACCGCGTCCTCGACCGGGCGGAAGTTGAGGCCCAACGTCAACCCCAGCTCGGAGTCGCCCTTCGCGTCCGTGTCGTAGTCCACCCAATCCCATCGGACCACACCCGTGAAGACCGAGCCGGGCAGGAAATGATCGTGACCGAAGTGGACATTCGCCTGTCCGTATGCGCCTTGCTGTGACTCCGCCGTGGCTGGATGGGCTGTCAGGTCGACATCCGCGGCGACCCGTCCGTACTCACCCTGCACCTCCCAGATACCTCTGACGACCTTCGCGTCGAGCCCGAGAATCGTCAGGTTGTGATCGCCTGCGTCGTCGTAGGCTCCTGTGTGAATCGATGCACCGAAGTTCATGCCCAACCGTGGACTCAGCCCGAATCGGGCGGTGACCGCCTTGTTCTGGTTGTTGTCGCTCTTCTGACTTCCACGCCCACCTCGAACGCGAAGTCCGCCGGAACTGCTGATGACCTTGTCGTTGAACCCATTGACGACGTAGATCTCGTAAGACGCCACAGAGAGTTCGGAGGGGTAAAAGGTCCCGTAAAAACCCATCCCCGATTCGCTCAACGTCGATGGCATGATCTGCCGGTTGACCGTCGGACGTTCGGTCAGGTCGTTGAGCGGACTGTCGTGCAGCAGATTGAAGACACCCAGCGGAGCGAGAATGACACCGCCACGATAGTTGAAGCTTTCGGTGAACTCGAAGTCCATCACGGCATACTCGAGCTTGATCTCCCCGTCCGTCGTCCCTCCTCCCTTGACGAAGCCGCCGTGTTCGAACTCAATCTCCGCCGTCACCCGGACCCGATTGCTGACCTGACCGTAGATGAAAGGAATGAACCGATGCTGATCGAACGTGCTCTTTCCCCCCTCGTTCCACTCGAATTCGTGGTCCAGGTAACCCCCGATCGTCACCCCGCGACCGGCGCGCCTCAGGTAGGGTTTGTCGTAGATTCCCCCCGGTAGCTCCGGACGGGGTTCCTTCTCCTCACCGACCGAAGGGGACGGCAGGGTGAAGAACAGCCCCAGGAGAACCAGAAATGCCCGCGACATCCGCCACCTCCGAAACCCATTTGTTATGCTAGTCATACTTATGTTTTATATGCCAAACATCTGATAACTTCATTATACACGCGGGCTATACCTGTGTCAACCCGATTTTTCACGAATTACCCTCCCAATCCGACCATCGACGTCACCTGAAAGACCGCGAAGGCTCCGACATAGGCGAGGATCGTCATGTACATGAAGGAGAACCCCGCCCATCCCCACGATCCGGATTCGCGGCGTATGACCGCCAGCGTCGACGAGCATTGAGCGCATAGCGCAAAGAAAACCATCACCGACAGCGCGACCGGAATCGTGAACGCGGGGCTTCCGTCTTCCCGCCGCGCATCGATCAGCGCGCTCTTCAGCGATTCCACGTCCTCGCCTCGATCCTCCACGCTGTAGATCGTCGCCAAAGAAGCCACGACAATCTCCCGAGCAGGAAAAGCGCTCAAAGAGGCAACCGCCAAACGCCAGTCCCACCCAAGGGGTTCGACGGCCGGCTCGATCAGACGTCCCGCCCGACCGAGGAAGCTGTTTCGGAGGACGGCAGTCTCATCAGCCCCGCCCCGCGGAAACGTGGCAAGCGCCCAGATAATCAATGAAGCAACGAAGATGACCGTGCCCGCCCGGCGCAGAAAAGCGTGGCACGCGTGGTAGACGCGAAGCCAGATCGTGCGCGCGTTCGGAACCTTGTAGGATGGCAGTTCCATCAGGAAAGGACCGGACGTTCCTCTGAGCGTCGATCGCTTCAGGATCCTCGCCACGGGTATGGCGACGACGATTCCCAACAGGTAGAGTCCCATCATCGTCAGACCCTGAAGGCCAATCCACCCACCGATCGCAATGTTCGGGATGAACGCCGCGATGAACAGCGTATACACCGGAAGACGAGCCGAGCAACTCATAAGCGGAGCGACGAGGATCGTAGCCAGTCGATCTCTCCGGTCTTCGATCGTTCGGGCGGCCATGATGCCCGGCACCGCACAGGCGAAACTGCAAAGCATGGGAATGACCGAACGACCGGACAGACCGCACCACCGCATCAGACGGTCCATCAACAAAGCCGCCCTCGGCATGTAGCCACAATCTTCCAGGACCGAAATCGCGAAGAACAGGAAGGCGATCTGAGGAAGGAAAATCACGACGCTGCCGACACCCGCGACCGCTCCGTCGACCACCAGACTTCGCACGAGACCTCGCGGGACGTAAGCACCGATCCAGTGCCCCAGTGTCGCCACCGTTCGGTCGATCACATCCATCACCGGCGCCGACCAGCTGAAAATGGCTTGGAAGACGATCAGCATGACGGCGAAGAAAACGACGGATCCGTAAACGGGATGGGTCACAACCCGGTCGACACGATCGGAACGACTGTCGAAGAGTCCCTCCGGGCGGGTGACGGCTCCGTCGAGAATCGTGTCGATCCAAGTCTCCGAATCAGACTCGGGTGAGGACATCGGTTTCCGGGGCGATCGTAAGCAGGCGATCAGGTCCTCGATACCCTCGCGTCGAGTGGCGCAGACCTCCACCACGTCGATTCCAAGACGGGCAGCGATGCGTGCACAGTCGACGGCAATACCCTTCTGTCGGCCGATATCGACCATGTTGATGGCCAGAACGCAGGGCAGACCCGTTTGCACGACCTCGGCAACGAGGTTGAAGTTTCTTTTCAGATGAACAGCGTCGACGACAATCAGGACTGCGGAGAGGGGACGCTCGTCTTCGAGCCGGTTTTGGAGGACTTCCCCGACGACTCTTTCGTCGGGCGAACGACCCGTAAGCGTGTAGCTCCCGGGAAGGTCAAGGAGGTCGAGGTGGAATCGGTCGGCTACACGGAGGCTGCCTTGTTTGCGCTCGACCGTCACACCCGCGTAGTTGCCGACCCGCTGATGCATTCCGGTCAGAGCATTAAAAAGGGTCGTCTTACCCGTATTTGGGTTTCCGACGACCCCGATGAGTGGCGACTCGGTGTCCGCCTCTTTAAGGGAAGGGTTCACGCAGCACGTGCTTCAGCGACCACGGGTTCTACCGTGATCCGCCGAGCATCTTCCTCCCTCAGACAAAACCGGCCCCCCTCGGTGTGCACGACCACAGCTGTCCCGCGTCGTAGGAGACGCACAGCGACACCCGGCACGATTCCGACGGCGCGAAGCCGATCCGATAAACCGTTCGATGAGTCGATCGCTAACACGGTCGCCAGTTCCTGAGTCTGGAGGTGGTTCAGATGAAGCGGTTTATCATTTTGGCGCAGATCGTCATCAACCAGCCGGATGAACCCTAACACGTCGTTTCTCCTCATTATAATAGATCCATGGGCGAGCAGCGGCCCACAATTAGCCTTGCAAAGCGGTTGTTTGGCTAATCAAACATCTGGTGACTGAACAATACCGCACCCTTTGGACCGTGTCAACAAGAATGTGGTCCTTATCCGAGATCCCGGTCGACCAGAAACAGACCGTATTTGTCGTCGCCCACGAGCTTTAGCTTTTGAACGATGTCTCCAACGTGCGCCTCTTCCTCGACCTGGCGTTCCACAAACCATCTTAAAAAGTTGTCCGTCGCGTGGTCGCGCTCCGCTAGGGCCACATCAACGAGGTCATTGATCATTCCGCTAGCCCGTTGCTCCTCTTCATAAGAATCCAGGATCGCGACAATCGGAGACTCCCACCTGTCCGGGGGTTCGGAGATCAGATGGAGACCCACCTTGCACCCGCGTTCGTGAATGAAATCGTAGATGCGGAGCGCGTGACCTCGTTCTTCCTGGTACTGGCTCCGTGCCCACTTGGCAAAGCCGTTCAGGTTCTCCACCCGAAAGTAGGACTCCATCGCGAGGTAATGATACGCGGAGTGAAACTCGTGGTTCATCTGGGTGTTCAGTGCATCCAGAACCTTCTCGTTGATCATTTCGACCCCCAGAACTCCGTGGTCAAACGTTTACCCGCTCAGCGAAAGTGTAGGGACCGAAGACAGAAGGTCAAGGAAAAAGTCGTCTTCACCAGCCGGCGAAACGGTTTTGTCCCTCGTAACGTTTTGTGTATACTGGAACCTCTTGCGCTCCAGTATTTAGTACGATGGAGAAGATCATGATCTCCGACAGAATGTTGCAGGCCCTGAACGATCATCTGAACATCGAATTCCAGGCGGCCTACTATTATCTGGCTATGTCTGCCTTTTTCCTGCGGAAGGATTTCAACGGCTTCGCACAATGGATGCGCGCGCAGCACGGCGAGGAAATGGTCCACGCCATGAAGTTCTACGACTTCATCGACGATCGGGACGGCGCGATCGAGATGAAGCCGATTCAGGGCGAAGAAACGGCCTGGGACAGCCCCCTCCACGCCTTCGAAAGCGCGCTGGCTCGCGAGCGAGACGTCACTTCTAAAATTTACGATCTGGTGGACCTGAGTCACGAACTACGCGATCACGCCTCGAACACGTTTCTCCAATGGTTCGTGACCGAGCAGGTCGAAGAAGAGGCCACGGCCACGGACATCATCCAGCAGCTCAAGCTGATCGGTGACGACGGAAATGGGCTCTTTATGCTCGATCGGGAACTGGGTCAAAGAAGCGGCGTCACCGCCGAAGACGAAGCTGGCGCACATCCGGCCTGAGCGTACGAGGGTCAGTATCAGAAGAGCTATCCCATGCGCCGACCATGAGAGCTTGTTACTAAACAGCATGGATCTAGCCTAAATGCAGTCTTTACAAGATGATTTGTTGACAAAGCCACACTGCGGTATTATCTTGCTTAATATTCTCCATCGAAGCACCTGTCCCGTTCCCCACGGGAACCATTCCCCCGGCTAACATGTCAGACTTCAGCCGTGTCATCGGCAAGAGCCCTGTAATCCAGGAACTCCTCGATCTTATTGAGCGCGTCACGAGGAATCCTGAGATTTCGGTCTTGATCTGCGGGGAAAGCCAGGACTTCTTTGCCGGTTCCTGGCCAGAACGATTCACGAGAACAGCGCGGTCGGCGACGAGTTGTTCGTCGAAGTCAACTGCGCCGTCATTCCCGAGCATCTGCTCGAGTCCGAGTTGTTCGGATACGAAAAGGGCGCCTACACCGGTGCCGATCGTCGAAAACGTGGACTTTTCGAGTTGGCCGACGGTGGCACACTCCTGCTCGACGAGATCGGCTACATGAGCTTGGCGCTCCAGGCGAAGCTTCTCAAAGCGATCGAAGAAAAGACCTTTCGCCGCCTGGACCTGGGTGGCGAGCTCGAAGTCCAGGTCAAGGCACGCATCATCGCCAGCACGAACATCGACCTCGAAGCGGCAATGTCCGAGCAGAATTTTCGCGATGACCTTTACTATCGGCTGAATGAAATCCAGATCACCTTACCGCCGCTACGGGAGCGTGGTGAGGACGTCATTCTCCTGGCGGAAAACTTCATAGAGGAATTCGCACGGACGTATAAACTCGGTCAACGAACCCTGGCCGAGACGTCCAAGCAGCTGCTACGAGAATATCACTGGCCGGGTAACGTACGCGAGCTCCGGAACGCAATTAAACGTGCGATGATCATGCACGACGCAGAGACGCTGCAACCCGACATGGTGCCGGTCAGTATTCGCACCACGAATTCGTTGGCCACACAGCGTTGGAACAGCAATCAGCTCGTGATTGACATACCCGACGACGGCGTTACCTTTGAGGAAGTCGAAAGACGCGTCATCGAGCACACGCTCAAGTCGACCGACTGGAACAAGAACAGATCAGCGAGGATGCTGAAGATTTCCCGACCTCGCCTGCTTCGAAAGATCGAAAAATACGAACTTGAACCATAGACTCTGCTAAGGAGGTGAAAAGCAGCCGCGGCAGTCCGGTCCGGTTCCCCTACTCGACCTGCAAAATCTTCCAGACCCCACAACGTGTCCATCGCGACCCATCACATCCGCCCCCCACGGCGGGTGGGGTAGCAAAACCCTGCGACACGGCGGAAGAAGCGAATTCCTCTTAGAATCCCCGTTGGACCCCATTGTTCTGAGCAACTCCCCTCAGACGTGATAGTGAAGTCGATTCGGGACCTCGCAGGAGACTCCGGTTTCGGATCGTGCAGATGACCATTGAAGTCGCTTGTTCTACAGCGACTCGGGGGGAAACGAATGCCGTCCACCGTATTGCGTGGAAAGGATGAGCCCAAGACACCGGGCAGACGACGTTCTGCGCTGGAACTCTATCTCAAAGACATCGCCTACAACACCCTGTTGACACCCCAACAGGAATTCGACCTGGCGGTTCGAATACGGGCGGGAGATCGCAAAAGTCTCGACAAAATGGTCGAGTCGAACTTGCGATTTGTGATCACGATCTCCAAAGAATACCAGGGAAGGGGGCTCCTTCTGGAGGACCTGATCGCCGAGGGGAACGTCGGACTCGTCCGGGCCGCCACCCGCTACGACGAAACCGTCGGCGTCAAGTTCACCACCTATGCCGTTTGGTGGATTCGCCAGGGGATCCTTTCCGCTCTCGCGGAAAAGGCACGGATGGTCCGCCTGCCCGTGAACAAGATCAAACACCTCTGTCGCCTGGAGAGAATCGCGTCGGGTCTCAAACAGGAGCTCGGCCGGGAGCCCACGACCGATGAGGTGGCCAAATCGGCCGAGATGCAGCCTCAACAGATCCAGGATCTTCTCGACGCCTCGCGCTGGCACGTCTCACTCGATACACCACTCGAAGACGGGCCCGACACGTCTCTGCTCGAAATCATCGAAGATAAAGACGCCGTCACACCCGAACACGTCGTCATGCACCAGGCCATGGTCGACGAAGTGCGCTCCGCGCTCGAGTCGCTGTCCCCCAGGGAGGCGCAGATCTTGAAGCTTTACTTCGGTCTGGACACCGAAGACCCCCTGACGCTCGAGCAGATCGGCAACCAGTTCAGCCTGACCAAGGAGCGTGTGCGTCAGATCCGTGACAAGGCACTGGCGGCGCTGAAGCACCCCTCTCGAATGCGCAAGATTCGAGTCTACCTGATGGAAAACTGAGCGGAGCAGAGACGTGTCCTTCGAAGTCCTCGGAATCCATCACACCACCCTCGTCGTGTCCGACCTCGATGCGGCGCGCACCTTTTATCGTGACGTGCTGGGCCTGTCGACGATCGATCGACCGGACTATGACTTCGAAGGCGCGTGGTTCCGGTGCGGCGACATCGAGTTTCATCTGATCGTGGCCGAAGAACACCTCGCGCCATCCAGACGCCACCTCGCCCTCTCCGTCGACGACTTCGACGGCTGTCTGCAACATCTTCAACGGAACGAGGTGCGACTCGTGGGTGGGCCCGGTACTCGACCCCACAGCGGGCGCTCGTTCGCGTTTTGCAAGGACCCGGGTGGCAACCTGATAGAGATCACCGGACCACCCGCCTGAGGGGTCGGACCACGTCACAGTAAAGGGGTCGCGGCAGTGTCGCGACCCCCTTTACTGTGTGCTATCCCTAGCCTGCTTGTTCTCCGAGCCAATGCTAAGCCTCGAGAAGCCTCTGGCCCAGAAGACGGGTGGGGACGAAGAGAACGGACGTGCCACAACGGCTGTGACGGGCGCAACCGTCGACCTGAGGCTACCGACCTCTGCCTTCCGTAACCCTCTCGAGCACGGTTGCCGCGTCGATTAGGTCATTCAGCATCCCGGTCGGAAACCATATAGTGCTCGCGCTGATGCTCCAGCACAGAGGCCGTCACCGCAACGACCGTCGGCACATCTGACCCATACGTTTCCTGCAGGCGCTCGAGCGTCGACGGTCCGTCCAGTTCGGGCATCAGCATGTCCATGAAAATGATGTCGGGCATTCGATCGGTCACGCGTTCCAGGGCTTTGACCCCGTTTTCGGCCACTTCCACGTCCACCCCGACTTGCCTCAGGAATCTGGCAAGCAGCTCGCGGTTCGTTTCGACGTCATCCACGACGAGGGCGTGCACCGTAGAGCCCGGCGCCAAGCGCTCCACTCGGGTCCAACTGGAAGTTTCATCGACTGCGACCGGATCTCGAGCCGGCTCAAAGGGAATCGTGAAGAAGAATCGGGCCCCCTCGCCCGGCTGCGATTCCAGCTGGATCCGGCCACCCATCAGCTCCACCTGCCGGCTGGCAATCGCTAAACCAAGGCCCGACCCTCCCTCACGAAGCCCCTCGCTGTCCTGCTGAAACGGTTCGAAGATCGAGACCTGCCTGTCCTGGGCAATACCTGGACCGGTGTCGGAGATGTCGAAAGTGACCTGCCCTTCTTCGAGAGATGTGACGCGAAGTAAGACTCCACCTTCAACCGTAAATTTGACCGCATTCCCCAGCAGGTTGATCAGCACCTGTCTCAGCTTCCCCTCGTCGCCGTGGACGGCCAGGGTTTCGATCTGACTCTCGAAGCACCACGTCAGGTCCTTCTGCGCGCAGCGAACCGCGAACATCGATTCGGTGCTCTGAAGGATCGCCCCCAGATCGAAGTCGGCGAGGCGCAACACCTCCCGCCCGGCTTCGATCTTCGAAATGTCCAGGATGTCATTGATCAGCGTAAGAAGGTGGTTGCCGCTGTTCTCGATCGTGACGATCGCTCTCCGCTGCGAATCGCTGACGTCTGGGTCTCCTTCCAGGATCTGCGCGTAGCCGAGGATCGCGTTCAAAGGTGTGCGGATTTCGTGTGACATGCTCGCCAGGAAGACGCTCTTGGCGTTGTTCGCCTCCTCCGCAGACACCCTTGCCTCCTTCAGCGCCTCTTCGAATCGTTTTCGCTCTGTGATATCTCGAAACGTGCCGACGTAGAAATCGTTCTCACCCGTCTCCGCGTGGGTGAGCGACACCTCCATCGGAAACGTCGTGCCATCTTCTCTCCGCCCCACCGTCTCACGATGCCCCTCGTGTAGGATGATGTCCGGGATGGTCGATGATCCGGTCCCGTGCCCGTCGAAAAGCATCGTCACGGGCTGACTGACCAGTCGGTCCTGACTGTAACCGAAAATCAGCTCAGCCGCAGGATTCAGACTCAGGACGGAGAACGTGTCTTTCGCGAAAGTGATCACGCCGTCCATCGCACTGCGAACGGTGGCCTCCGTCCTCGCCGTGGCCCGCTCCAGTGCTTCCATCACGGCGTTGTAGCGGTTCGCAATCTGTCCAACTTCCGTAAAGGGTTCGACGGGCACGCGCAGATCGAGTTCACCCGTTCGCGACTGATGTTCCATGACCCTGAAGAGGTCGATCAACTCGGTCGTCGCACCGTGTTCGGAGATGTTCAGTCCGTCCGTCTCCTGTTCGGGCGTCACGCGAAGGGGGGAGAGACGATCGACCAGTCGGAGTACGATGGTGGTCACGCCGAACGCCCACGCACCGCAGACGAGCACCCCCTCGACCTGCGCCTGAAGCTGCTCCATCAGACCGAGGTTCGTTCCCAGGCGGTCCAGGTCACCGAACAACGCGACGGCGATCGTCCCCCAGATACCAGCCGCCAAGTGGACGGGAACGGCCCCTACAGCGTCGTCGATCCGGCATCGTTCCAGCAGAACTTCCGCCCCCACCATCACGACACCGCCCACGACGCCGATGATCACGGCAGACGGAGTCGAAACCGCGAGAGCACCTGCCGTGATCGCGACGAGTCCCGCCAGCGAACCGTTCAGGATCGAACCCACATCTGCTCGGCCCCGTCTCAACCACCCCAACCCCATCGCAGCCACGAGCCCCGCACCTCCCGCGAACACCGTGTTGGCGATTACCCCCGGCACGTCTTCGTTCATCGCCAGCGTGCTGCCACCGTTGAATCCGAACCATCCGAGCCATAGGAGGACCACTCCTAGCGCTGCCGTCGGAAGGTTGGCACCCGGTACCTGACGGGAAGAACCGTCGTCGGAGAAGCGGCCGGTGCGCGGTCCGATGATCAGCAGGATCGCAAGGGAACACTAGCCGCCCACGCTGTGGACCACCGTCGACCCGGCAAAGTCGAAGAACCCACGATGTGCGAGCCACCCGGTTGCCGAAGCGGTCTGGACACCATTCCAGGCCCAGTGCCCGAAAACCGGGTAGACGATGCCCGAAACGACCGCCGCGACGACAAGGTAGCTGGCAAACCGCATCCGCTCCGCCACTGCACCCGAAACGATCGTTACAGCCGTTCCGCAGAACATCGCCCCGAACAACAGAAAGGCCGCGGTCCATCCGTTTTCGCCACCGAGGTTCGGGACGAAACTGGAAGTTCCGATCCATCCCGCGCTCGAGGCACCGAACATCAGGCCGTATCCCAGTGCCCAGTAGAGAACGACCGACATCCCAAGATCGGCAAGGTTCTTCACAGCAACGCTGATGTTGTTCTTGCTGCGAGTCAGACCAGTTTCAAGACAGAGGAATCCCCCCTGCATCAGGAAGACGAACCCCGCGCAGACCGAGACCCAGAGAATGTCGACCAGCGATTTTTCCACCTGCTTAACCTCAGCTAAGTCTTTATATCGTTCGTCCTGCTTTGCATTCAGGTCCAACGAGCCTAAAGGTCCGGAAAGCGAACAGACCCTGCAAATGCATATTCCAACAGACTTCGCTCATCTCATTTCCCACGGGTACAAGAGAAGGGGGTCGCGAATGAATCGCGACCCCTCTTCACGTGCTCGCCACGATCGTCAATCGCCGGGTCTCCACCTCAACACAGGCTTTCTTGCCGCCGTCGCCTCGTCCAATCGGCGAACCGGCGTCTCGTGAGGCGCCTCCTTCAAAAGCGTCGCGTCCTCTGACGCCTCCTTCGCGATCTTCGTCATCGCCTCCACGAACACGTCCAGTTGCTCCAGACTCTCCGTTTCCGTCGGCTCGATCAGGAGAGCCTCAGGACAGACCTTCGGCAGCGGGAAATAGATCGTCGGTGGGTGGATGCCGTAATCGATCAGCCGCTTGGCAACGTCGAGCGCCCCAACACCGTGCGACTTTTTCAACGCGGCTGCTGACAGCACACCCTCGTGCATGGGTTGCGATGACTTTGGACGCTCGAAGGTCTTCTCCAAACGACTCACGATGTAATTGGCATTGAGGACCGCCATCTCGCTCGTCTTCCGCATCCCCTCCGCCCCGAGCATCGACGCGTAGACGTGGGCCCGAATTACCATGCCGAAGTTACCGTAGAACGAGCTCACCTTTCCGATCGACTTCGGCCGGTCGAACTCGAGGCGGAACGTGTCCCCCTCTCTTACGACCGCAGGAACGGGCAGGAACGGTAACAGGTGTTCCTTCACTCCCACCGGGCCCGAACCGGGTCCCCCCCCTCCGTGCGGGGTCGTGAACGTTTTGTGGAGATTGATGTGAACGACGTCGAATCCCATGTCGCCCGGCCTGCATTGACCGAGAAACGCGTTCAGGTTCGCTCCGTCGTAGTAAAGCAACCCACCTCCGTCGTGCACGATCTCGGCGATCTCCAGAATCTCGTCCTCGAACACACCAAAGGTGTTCGGATTCGTCAGCATCAGGCCCGCAACCTGATCGGACATCTTCGTCTTCAGGTCTTCCACGTCGACCGTGCCCCGGTCCGTGGACTTGATCTCCTCCACGCGATACCCGCACATCGCCGCCGTGGCCGGATTCGTTCCGTGGGCCGAATCCGGAATCAACACCACCTGCTTCTGCTGGCCGCAAGAGCGATGATACGCCTCGATCACCGAGATCCCGACAAACTCACCCTGAGCGCCGGCTGCCGGTTGGAAGGTGAAGCCATCCATGCCGCTGACCGCCATTAACACCTGCTCCATCTCCCAAATCATCGACAAAGCGGGCTGGCAGTCTTCGATCATCGGGTGCAAACCGGCGAGCGCACCCACACGGGCCGCACGTTCGTGCACCTTCGGGTTGTATTTCATCGTGCACGACCCGAGCGGATAGAAATGCGTGTCGATGCTGAAGTTCAGGTGGGAAAGCGCGGTGTAATGACGAACCAACTCCAGCTCGCTCACCTCGGGCAGCCTGGGCGCCGTCGTTCGGAGCATCGCCTTGGGAACGCCCTTCGCCTTGGCGCTCGGATAGCGCATACATCGACGGCCCGGTTTGCCACGTTCGAAAACCAGCAAGGCTTCGCTCACAGGACCTCCTTCCAGGCCGACAACAAACGATCGATCTCCTCTCCCGTACGCTTTTCGGTCACGCACGTCAGGATGTGCCTGTCCAGCTCAGGATAGAACCGTCCCAGATCGACGCCTCCCGCAATGCCTTTGTCCTCCAGAACATCGAGGACCTTACGCGCCGGGCGATCGCACCTCACGACGAATTCGTTGAAGAAGGGTCCGTCGAAGGCCGCTTCCACCCCGTCGATCGCAGCCAGGGCGTCCGCGGCTTCGTGGCTGCGCGCCCAGTTCAACGCGGCGGCTTCGCCGAGCCCTTCAGGCCCTAGCGCCGATAGGAAAACCGTCACCGCAGTCGCGCAGAGCGTCTGGTTCGTGCAGATGTTCGACGTCGCCTTCTCCCGTCGAATGTCCTGTTCGCGCGTCTTCAACGTCAGCACGTAGCCTCGTTTGCCATCCACGTCCGTCGTCTGCCCGACGATTCGTCCCGGCATCTTCCGAACGTGTGCTTCTCGAGTTGCGAAGAACCCCACGTAGGGCCCCCCGAAGCTCAACGGGAGCCCGAGTGGCTGACCGTCACCGACCACGATGTCGGCGCCAAAATCGCCTGGGGGCCGTATCAAGCCGAGCGACATCGGATTCACGCACGCGACGAAGCTGGCCGAACTCGCGCTTACCAGATCGCCGATCGCGTCGAGTGGTTCCAGAATGCCGAGAAAATTGGGATTCTGAACAACCACAGCTGTCGTTTCATCATCGAGCTCCTCACGCAACCGATCGAGATTCACCGCACCCGATGCCGTCCACGGAATGTCGACCAGCTCCAGACCGATCCCTCTCGCGTAAGATTCGACCACCCTTCGGTAATAGGGGTGTATGCTCCGGGGCAACAACACCCGTTTCGCATCCCGTATGCGGGCGGCCATCATCACCGCCTCGGCTAAAGCCGACGACCCGTCATACATGGATGCGTTGGCGATCTCCATACCCGTCAGCTCGCACATCATTGTTTGGAATTCGAAGATCGCGCGTAGCGTGCCCTGGCTGACTTCCGGCTGGTAGGGCGTGTAGGCGGTGAAGAACTCTCCCCTCGAGATGATCGCGTCCACAACGCTCGGCGAAAAGTGATCGTAAGCCCCAGCGCCGATAAAGCACAGGTCGGGACCGTCCTTTTCGATCTTGTGGGCCATCCTGTCGAGTCGCGCCATCGCTTCCATCTCGCTCAGCCCCTTCGGAAGATCGAGGCCCTGCAATCTCAGCGACTCCGGAATCGGATCGAACAGCGCGTCGACAGTCGGAACACCGATCGTCTCGAGCATCTGTGCGACGTCTGACTCGGTATGCGGTGTGTAGTTCATGAAGCTCTTTCGTCTCCTGTTTCGACCAGGACCTCCCACAGGTGACGTGCACGACTGCGCAGGGTGTCCAGATCGGCGTCGTTGTCAATCACGTGATCGGCGTGTTTGACCTTCTCTTCCTCCGGCATCTGGTGACGGGCTCGATCTCGAACCTCTTCTTCGCTGATACCGAGACGCGCAACCGTGCGGTCGATTCTCACGGGCTCGGGCGCCGTCACGACGACGACGGACTCGCACAGCCCGTCCGGGTCTCCCCATTCCAGAAGCACCGGCGCCTCGATCACGATCGGTCGATCCGGCGCCGCCGCCTCGACCTGCGCTCTGAGCAATCGACCGACCGCCGGCCACACGACATCCGTCAGCGCCACGCGGTCCGCATCCGTCGCAAACGCCCGCCGTCCGAGCTCGCGTCGATCGAGTTCCCCATCGACGAGCAGGTCCTCACCGAATCGCTCGAGGAGACGGGCTCGTACGTCGGACTCGCCCAGCGCCAGGTGCGCCACGCGATCCGCATCGATCACCGTCGCACCCCACTCCGCGAACAGCCGACAGACCGTGCTCTTACCGGATCCGATGCTCCCGGTCACTCCGATCGTCACGGACCGTCCTCCGTATCCCGTTGCCGACGGACCTTGAGGCGCAATCTGAGGGGCAACGCGTCGTGCGGATCCTCGCGCTCCCAGGCAGCCACACGGGCTCTGTTCCTGATCCGGAGAGCCACATAGCACAGGATGATCAGAATGCTCGCTGCCAGCCAGATCGCTTCAGGAGAAGTCAGCACCGCCCACGGGCCGAATCGTCGTCCCGCATATTCGAGGAAGGCCGACTCGAACGCCCCCGGCGTCATACCCGTCGTTCGAAACAGAACCACATCGAACGCTACACCCGCCGACAGCTCCTCGATCATCGCCGGAAGGGTGCCGGGCCCACCCAGCTCGATCAGGAAAAGCACGGCAAGCAGACTTTCCGTATAGGCGAGCTGCGCGCGCGTGGACCCGAACGTCAGAACCGAATCGATATCGGCAAGCGGAAGGACGCCGGTGCCGAGAGCAGCAACCAGAACTTTGAGGCTCTGATGGAGTCGCCATTCCTCGGCGACCCACATGGCAACGCCTTCGTTGAACCAGACAGGGAGTACGACGGCCGCCTTCGATACGGCGGCGTGGAGGAGGATGTGGGAGAGTTCGTGACGAGCTGTCTTGACGAGTTCGTCGGATTGACCCGGCAGACGTCGGAGAATCAGGGTCCGGCTGTCAGGAAAGGCAACCCCGACGCCCCAGTGGGGTACGCGATGGTCGGACAGATCGTGAAACTGATCGTCCGACGTCGCCAGATACGCCTCGATCGGGATGGGATCCAAACCGCCGAGATCGCAGGCGACGGCGCTGCGACCTTCGACGAGTTGGGCGAGAACGCGTTCGGCCAGCGCTTCGCTGCCGCGCGGATGGTGCAGCCGGATGCCCGCCAGCTCGAGCTGACTCCATTCCGATGCCACGCACGGAACGCTGAGGAACAGCCAGACCCAGAGGGCCCACGAAATCCGACTACTTCTTGGCCTTACCCAGATATTTGAAGAACTCGGTGTCGAGCGGCAACACCACGGTCGTGCCTTCGCCGAGTGTCTTTTCATAGGCTTCGAGCGTGCGCTGGAATTCGTAGAACTGGGGGTCTCTTTCGAAGGCGTCCGCGTAGATCCGGAGTGCTTCGGCGTCCCCTTCGCCACGAAGCCGCTGGGCCTGCAGGGTGGCCTCCGACCTGATCCGAGTGACTTCGAGGTCTGTCTCCGCCCGGATCTTGAGCGCCGCCTCTTCACCCTCGGCCCGATACTCCTTGGCCTGACGCGCCCGCTCCGCACGCATGCGATCGAACACGTTCTTCTTGTTTTCCTCTGGCAGGTCGGCGCGCTTGATTCTCACGTCGACCACTTCGATCCCCAGATTCGCGGCATCGTTCCGACACTTGCCCGTGACCGACTTCATGATCGCGTCTCGATCGCCGGAGACGACTTCCTCGAGTGTGTGCTGGCCCAGCTCCTCGCGAACGGCGGCGTAGATGATATCGTCCAACCGGGATTGCGCCCCGAAGACCGTCTGAACGGATCGCATGAACTTTAAGGGATCGACGATCCGCCAACGCGCGAAATTGTCGACGATCAGGTTCTTCTTGTCCAACGTGTAGATCGGTGCCGGATCGGCATCGCTCGCCAGCAGCCGGTCGTCGAACCGGTGGACCTGCTCGATGAAAGGAGCCCGAATCTGGAGCCCGGGTGACTGGATCGTTCGCAGCGGATTACCCAGCCGCGTCACAACGACCGATTCACGTTCCTCAACGACGAAGAAAATGGCGTCGACTGCGATACCGATGATAACCAATCCGACGAGTATCCCGATCAGAGCCTTCAAGGCGTGGACCCTCCCCGTGCGTCCCTCTGAAGCTGGAGAACGTTCAGAATGCCACCCTGTCCATCCGATTGCACGACGAACTTCTGGATCCCGGGAAGGATCTTTTCCATCGTCTCCAGATACAGCCGGGTTTCGGTCACATTCCGCGCCTTTCGATACTCCGTCAGTACCTTCAAAAACCGCTCGGCATCGCCCTGCGAGCGTTTGATGCGCTCGACTTGATAGGCTTCCGCACCGCGGACGACCTGCTCGGCCTCGCCGCGTGCCTTCGGGATGATTTCGTTCCGGTAGGCCTCCGCCTCGTTCCGCAGACGCTCCCGATCCTCACGCGCGCTCGCGACGTCCTTGAAGGCCGGATCCACTTCACGAGGAACGGCCACGGCCTGGAGCTTCACGGTCCCCACGTGAATCCCCATGTCGTAGATGTCCAGCACGTTACGGATCTGGTCTTCCATCTCATTCTGAATCTGAAGCTTACCCTCGGTCAGGGCTTCGTCGATCGTGTGGGTGCCGATCACCTGCCGGAGAGCGGACTCGGCGACGCTGCGCACGGCCTCGGTCTGCCCGTTTACGTTGAACAGGTAGTCTTGGATGTTGCTGATGCGATACTGCACGATCAGCTCCACATCCACGATGTTTTCGTCCCCCGTCAACATCACAGACTCACGAAGCACCTTTTGGTAGCGGGGGGCCGGTTCGAGGCTGATCGTCCGGAAGCCGATCTCCAGACGCTTGACCTGAGTGACCTTTTCCTTCTCGATCTTCTCGATGGGTCGCGGGAGGTGGTAGTGGATCCCCGATTCTGACAGACGGACCGCCTCCCCGAACCGGAACACCACGGCCTGCTCTTCGGGATTGACGATGTAAATGCCGCTGGCGAACCACAACAACACGAACGCCGCCACGATGTAAGTGACTGTTCGGGCGTTGATGTTCAGATCCAGCTGGGGTCGGTTGGGAAAGTCGTATTGTTGCATGGAAATCCAATCAGCTCGTCACACGAGCTCTTAGGGCCTCGCCGATGCCACGTACACCGTCGATGCCGCGCAAGGTCACGTTGATACCCGCCAGTTGATTCGCGAACCGTGAGGCTTCGACAGGATCGCGCAGATCGAGGTAGGACCGGGCAAAACCCATCAGGAACACGTCTCCGCACCCGGTCTCGTCCTGCGCGGGGCCCGCAGGTTTGGCGGGCGAATGATGAAAGCGGGTCTCACCGGCGTCCGTGAAAACCACGTCCGCACCCTCCTCACCCCGGGTGACGATCACCACCTCGGATCCGTTTTCGATCAGCTGTCGGCCGAACGATAGCGTGGCTTCATCATCGATCAGCGGGTGTCCGGCCAAGAGCACCGCCTCAATCTCGTTCATCTGAACCACGTCTGCGCACGCCGTCCACGCCTGCCAGTTCGGCGGCACCCGGAGAAACCGTCGCCGCTCGTCATCCGTCCCGAGCGACAGACTGTGCACGTCCATAAAAATCGTGGCATCCGTCGCTCTGCGCGCCGCCTGCAGCGTCTCGAGGTCGAGCTCAAGACCCGTAATGAAATTCACGCACAGTGCTTCAGCGTCTAAATACGGTTCGAGTCGCTCGAGCATCAACTTCGGGACACCGCCCTGGAGGGTTTCCTGCTTGTTCCCCTCCGCGTCGTAATCCAGAAAGCAATGTGTGTTCTTGTCGGGGACGAAGTCGACCCCGTCCAGCGAAACACCGTTCAGCGGAGCAAGGATCGTCTCGACGACCGTCCGCACGTCTTCGCCGACGTTAACAACCGGGAAGATCGTCGTGCGGTCATCCGCGATGGCGGCCAGCGGGAGAATACTGTAGAGGAGCCCGCCGTAGCTTTCGGTCTCCACCCCATCCGAAGTTCGAATCGTGTCTCGATTGATCGCACCGACGAGCGCGATCCGCCGGCTCCCAGCGTCTGCCATTAAGCCCCTCCTAAACAGGCAGTTGCGTCGGCCGCCGCCAGGGCCGAAGTGCACCCAATCTACCACAATCCATGTGGGGTGTCAACAAACCCGGCGTGCTCAGCCGACCGTCGGAACACGGAGGCCCGCGGTCTCGAGCGCGGCAATCCGTTCCACGAGGAGGGGGTGTGTGTCGAGGCCGGGATCGGCCCTCAACAGTCCGACCGCCTCCTCTCTCGCGGCCTCCATCAAACCCGTGTCTCGAACGAGGTCGACGAACCGGAATTCGGGCAATCCGGCCTGACGTGTACCGAACAGCTGGCCGCTTCCTCGGATTCGCAGGTCCTCCTCGGCGATCTCGAATCCATCACCGGTCCGGACCATGGCCTCCAGACGCGCTCTGGCATCGTCCGTCAGTTCGTCTTCGGGATCTGCGACCAGAATACAGTAGGAAGCGTGGGTGCCCCGTCCCACACGGCCGCGAAGCTGATGGAGCTGCGACAGACCGAAACGCTCTGCGTGCTCCACGCACACGACCGTCGCGTTGGGCACGTCAACACCGACTTCGACGACCGTCGTCGTTACGAGCACGTCGACGCCGCCCGAACGAAACCGATCCATCACGCTCAGCTTGTCCTCTGACTTCATTCGACCGTGGAGCAGCTCGACCCTCAATCCCGCGAACGCGCCCTTTTGAAGGTCCGCGTGTGCTTGTGTGGCTGCACGGGTCTCGGATCGCGCGGACCCCTCGACGAGCGGATAGATCAGGTAGGCTTGTCTGCCGGAGGCAACCTGTTCACGCATGAACGCGAACGCCTTCTCTCGATCGGAAGCCGGTCGCCACCCCGTCGTGATCGGCAACCGAC
Organism: Candidatus Latescibacterota bacterium; assembly: GCA_965198115.1. Classification (GTDB taxonomy): domain Bacteria; phylum Latescibacterota; class UBA2968; order UBA2968; family UBA2968; genus UBA6620. The sequence continues at coordinate 8,069,021 of OZ240241.1, forward strand.
CGGAGGGCAATTCGTCGATGACCGTCACATCCAGGTGACCATACAGCGTCAGCGAGAGGGACCGCGGTATCGGCGTCGCCGTCGTGACCAGCACGTGGGGCGTGCGACCCTTTTCCCACAGGGTCGCCCTCTGCTCGACGCCGAATCGGTGCTGCTCGTCGATCACGACGAGGCGCAGGTCTTTGAAAACGGTACCCTCCTGGATCAGCGCGTGCGTCCCCACCACGATCGGCATCCTCCCCAATGCGATGAGAGCGCTCGCAGCCTCCCGCTCCGCCGGGGTCCGGGTCCCCGTCACGACCCCCACACCCAGATCGAACGGCTTCAGCAACCGTCTGAGCGTATGTCCGTGTTGCTCGGCCAGCACTTCGGTCGGAGCCATTATCGCGACCTGCCCTCCTGCCTCCACGACCGGAAGGGCAGCGAGCACGGCAACGAGTGTCTTTCCCGATCCCACATCTCCCTGAAGCAGACGATGCAGGGGACGTCCTCCGGCCAGGTCGGCCCAGATCTCATCGAGGGCACGTCGTTGCCCGCCCGTCAGGCTAAACGGAAGCGCGTCGATCAGCTTGCCCGTCAGATCTCCCGGCGTCACCACGGGCGACACCGCGTCCGACGTTCGGCGACGCTGCATCGCCCAAAGCTGCACTTCGAGCCCCTCGCCGAAGGCCAGACTCTTCCTCGCCACCTCCACGTCCTCCATCTTGTCCGGAAAGTGGATCTGCGCCAGCGCCTCGCGTCTCCCCAGGAGTCCAGCTCGTGTCCGAACCGGTTCCGGCACGACCTCCTCGACCGGCCACCCATCGATCACCTGCCTGATCAACCGTCTCAGCGTCCGCGTCGTCAGTCCGGCCTGCTTCATCTCCTCCGTCGTCGTATAGAGCGGAATCACCCGACCTGTATGGAGACGGTCACCTTCGTCACCCTCGTCGATAGACTCGACCTCGGGATGCACCATCTGAAGACGTCGACGATACCGGCTCAGCTTGCCCGCGATCGCCACCCAGTCACCGGCCTCGTGGCGGTCTGCTGCAGCGTGTCGCCCGAACCAGACGCAGATCAGTTCGCCCGAATCGTCGGACACCCTCATCTCGATCCGGGGCCGGCGACCCGGCACACGCTCCGTCGAACCCACCTTTCCGACGACCGTCACCTCGTGCCCTTCCGGCAGGTTCGCAATCAGGTCTTCCTCGCTCCGGTCCAGGTAGCGCCGGGGGAGCAGCAACAACAGGTCCTGGATCGTACGAACCCCGATCGACTCGAGAACCGTCACGCGACGGGGCCCGACACCCGTCAGGACGCCGACGGATTGATCGAGCTCAAGGGACAAGAAATTCTCTCGTAAGTGATTGTATCATCGACGCTTGACCCACATGATCGCCCTCCGTATATTCGGTCGGATCCCCGCCAGATCCCCACCGAATGACCTTCTCCGAACATCGATCGAATTGCTAACGATGCGCGCCATCCTCGGATTCGTGATTGCTGGCCTGCTGTGGGTAACCCCCGTCTGCGCCCAGTCGACACCCCTCACCTTCAGCCAGGAAGCTGAGACGCACTTCCAGCGTGCTCTCGCGCGTTACATCAAGAAAAACTATGTCGGAGCGCGAGAGACGCTGATCGAACTCGTCGAGCAGCACGCCGCCAACCAGCGTACGTCCGCAGCGCGACTCCTCCTCGGAAAGAGCCACTACAAGCTCGGGTCCTACAACGAAGCGCTCGCGGCTGCCATCGAGCTCTACGAACACTTCCCCTACAGCCGTTACCTGCCCGACGCCGATCTCCTGATTGGCGATTGCTACTTCCGCCAAAACCAGATTTACAGCGCATCGACCCAGTACGCAAGAGTCCTCACTGCTCGGGCACCAACCGAGCTGAAGGCACGTGCCGCGGACCGACTCGGCCAGATGGTCGGCACCGGTCGGCTCACCGGCCGCGACGTCGCGCGACTGCGAGCCGACTTCGGAGAGATGATCGTCAACGAGGCCGTCGCATTCGGGCAGGCCAGGTGGCCGGAAAAGCTCGGCCAGGTTGTCGAAGCCGACAAACGTCTCGCCGTCTTTCTGGAACGCTTTCCGAATGGGTACCTCGAGCCCCTCGTAAGACGACGTCTGCTGGCCAGCGCCGCACGGACGGTCGATCCTGAACCAGAGGAGAACCTACCCACACAGGCCGAAGTCGAAGAGGACCCCTCCCAGGCAAAATACAAGATCGGCATCATCGCCCCTCTCAAATCGGCGGTCGGTCAGAACCTGAGGGACGGCATTCTTCTGGCTCGCGAACGCTACCCGCTCTCGAGCGGGAAACAGATCGGCCTGATTTTTCAGGACTCTGAAGGAAGCCCGATTCGAGCCGTCAAAGCTGCCGAGCGCATCGTCGAGCAATACGACGTGATCGCTATCATCGGCGCTCTCAGCAGTCTCGAAACGATTCCGCTGGCCGCACACCTCAGCCCTCAAGGCGTGCCCCTGATCGCTCCCACCGCCTCGACCGACGAAATCGCATCGCTGCCGGCCGTCTTCCAGATGAACGCCACCCCGGGGGCTCAGGGCCGGCGGCTCGCCGACTACGCCGTCGGTAAGATCGGGCTGCGCACCCTGGCCACCCTCGCGCCCCGGGACGCCTACGGAAATCGTCTGGCCAAGGAATTCACGACCCGGGCCGAAGAACTGGGTGGGGAAGTCATCGTTCAGGAGTGGTTCGAGCCTGGGGCCACCGACTACCGTGGACAATTCAGTCGGATCCGCGATGCCGGACTCGCGTTGCGCATGCCCGAAGCGTTCGAGGGCAAGATCGACTCTCTCCTGCTGGGTGGGATTACGATTACCCCTCCTCCCCCAATCCCCGTCGACCCGGACACCGTGCAGCCCGAGAAGGTCCATACGCTCGATGCCCTGCTCGTCGGGGCGGCAAGCGCCGAGGACGTACTCCTGATCACGCCGCAGGTGGCTTCGGCGCTGATCGACGCGCAACTCCTCGGAAGCGACGGATGGAATTTTCCCGAAGTTGCCCGAGACGGTGGCAACTACGTCGACAAAGCGATCTTCGTCGCAAAATACTACGACCGAAGCGCACTGCCGTCCGTTCAGGAATTCGTGAACCTCTACCGCGCACGGTTCGGCCGCGACCAGGACATTGCTGCAGCCCTCGGCCACGACGCCATGCGTGCGGCTCGGGAGGCCATCGAGCGGGGCGGAACCGACCGGGACTCCTTCATTCTGCAACTCCAGGCGCTCCAGGACATCCCCGGCGCGACGGGGTTCATCAGCTTCCGTCCCGGGGATCGTGAAAACACCTGGATGTATACCCTCAAGGTCCGCAGAGGTCGTATCGAGCCCCTCGCCGAATCCGACCACCCGCAGAGCCCCTGACGTCCGTTCATTCTGCCCCGCGAATAAGGGACGAATCCGAATCGGTTCGTCCTTTTGGCATGATGCTTGCCACTCCGACACCGTGAGTTCATCGCCCAACCACGTTTTTCACGGACGGAGTGTGGCTTCTGGCCCAAAAGTCGTCACGCAAACGCGGAACATGTCTTTCACGTCCCGTATCCTGGTCGAACGTTCTTTGCTGCCTCCTCCTCGCAACCACGTCGGTCCCCGGCCAGCCCATCGATGAACTGGAAGCCGAAGCCTGGCGGCAACACGCGGACGCCCTCGACGGCCTCGTGGTCGACCTCAACACGGCGTCACGCGACGCGCTGTTACAGCTGCCCTCCTGGCCGATCGCATCCTGGCCCGACGACGCACACACGGAGCGTTTCGTGACCTGGATCAGCTCCTGGACGTCGAAGGGATCGAGCGCGAACATCTCGACCCTCTGATTCCCTACGTTGAGACATCGTCCGAACCCGCAAGCCCCGTTCGCATCCGCCACCGATGGCGCTTCACACGTGGGTCGGGTCGAGCCACCCGCCTGTCGGATCTCCGCATCGCCCATCGCACGACAGTAACGGGAGAAGGGTTTGAGGCCACGCTCCTGACCGAGCGCGATCCTCAGGAACGATCCCTGGCCGACCACCGCACGGGCAGCCTGCTGGTTCGTCGCCGCCGCCTCCAGATCGCACTGGGATCCCTCCGTATCGGCCACGGTCAGGGTCTTCTCCTCAGCCGTCGCAGGTCGTCGGGACTCACCGCCTCCGCCGTGCGTCGCTCGGAGAGCCGGCGGCCCACCGACCACACCTCGTCGGAAACCGGAAGGCTCCTGGGTGTGAGCACGTCTCTGCGGGTCGGGCACGTAGGGACGCGTCTCGTCCTCGCACGCGCAGCGTGGGATGCCGACCTGGATGACGGTGTGGCCTCGCCTGTGGGCACGGGTATTCACGTCACATCAGAGCAAGTCGCTCGAAGAGGCCGACTCAAGGAGCGATTCCTCGCGGGCTCCGTCGGGATGGGGAACCGAACCGCACTTTCGGCCTCGTTCACATCGTCGACCTTTTCAGAGCCCGCCGTGTTCGACGAGGTCCCGCTGCGGAACCTGATGGGCTATTCCATTTCGGCGATGGCCGTACGCAGGGGCCAGCGCGTCTTTGCGGAGGTCGCCCGTAGTCTCGACGACACTCCATCCCAGGCCGGACACGCCTGGCTCGTGGGTACGGACCTTATCCACGATGCATTCCGTCTGACCGCAGCCGCTCGTCATTATGGGCAACACTTCCTCACCCTGCGTGGCACGCCAATCACGGCCTATTCGGGATCGACCGACGACGAGATCGGCTGGTTCGTCGGGTGGCAGGTCGTTTGGGTCGGCGCACCCGATTCGAGGTCGACCTCGATCGCCACGTTCGCCGGGCTCAGACCGTGCCGGTACGTGGCAGCCGCTGGCGTCTTAAAGCAACGCACGGGCGCGGATCCCTCACGCTGCGCGCGACCGTTTCATCGCGGCACGACATTGGGCGCGAAACCGGGGACAGGTTCCGTCGACAGCTCAGAGTGTCGGTCACCCGACCCGGCGATACACGGACTCGACTGTGGCTGGACCAGATCCGCGAGAATCGCAAGGATCGACGTCAACGCAGATTCGGGAGTGGAATCGAATGGCAACGCACTTCTTCACGCGGAAGGTTTTCCATCTGGTATCACTACCACCGCATTCACGGATCTGACGCGCGCATCTATGCGTTCCGACCGGACATAGGCGGCGGTCTTCCTGTTGCCCTGACGGGGACTGGATTCCACACCGGCGTCACTGCGTCGAGAGCATTTGGGCCCTTTCGTCTCTTCTTCCGCTACACGTTTCGGCGCATCAAGAGCGGGAGTCGAACCGACTGGGTGTCTCAATTCGAGTGGCGACGGTAGCTTTACCCTTGTCGCCCGGTCTGTGACGGGCTACATTCAAAAACCCTCCTCCAGCCCGCTTCAGCCTCCCCGCTTCACCAAGCTACGCATGCCCATTTCGCTCCTGCACTGCGCCGATACCCACCTCGGTGTGGAAACCTACGGTCGCCTCGATCCTGCGACAGGTCTGAACACCCGTCTCCAAGACTTCACTCGGAGTCTGCGTTTCATTTTTCAGACCGCGATCGACGAACACGTCGATCTCGTCGTCTTCGCGGGCGACGCCTTCAGAACCTGCGACCCCACTCCCACGCATCTACGCGCGTTCGCCGACGCCGTCCGGTTACTCGTGGAAAGCGACATTCCCCTGGTCATGATCACGGGCAATCACGATGCGCCCGTCAGTTTTGGAAAAGCCTCCTCGATCGACATCTTTTCAACGCTCGGGGCCAGCCACATCTTCGTCGCCGACACGCCTCGTCTCCTCGACATCGACACGGCTCGCGGCCCGGTTCAGGTTGCGTGCCTGCCCTGGCTGCATCGCAGTCGGGTCCTCACCGATCCGCGGTTCGATGGGATCGGGGAGGTCGAAACGACGGTTGCGCTCGCATCCATCGCCTGCGAGGAGATCGACCGTCTCGCTTCCCTGGTCGATGTGTCCAAACCATCCATCCTGCTGGCCCACGCCGCGCTGTCCGACGCCGTTCTGTCCGGAACCGAACGAACCGCCGTCCTCGGACGCGACCCGACTCTGTCCACAGACACGCTGGCGCGCCCCGAATTCGACTACGTCGCCCTGGGGCACATCCATCGGTTTCAAAATCTCAACCCCGACGGATCCCCCCCGGTCGTGTATGCCGGCAGCATCGAACGCGTGGATTTCGGCGAAGAGACCGAGCCCAAGGGTGCCGTTCTCGTCGAGATCGCTGACGGCCCCCATCCTCGTCCCACGTCGACGCGTTACGTTTCCACGCCCGCACGCCGCTTCGTCACGATCGAGGCTTGCGTTCCTCCCGGGGCCGATCCGACAGCCGTCCTCGTCGAAGCCATCGAACGCCACGATGTCCGAGACGCCGTCGTCCGCGTGCTCTACGAGACCGACACCGAAACCTCGCCTCCCGACGCTAAGTGCCTGCGTACCGCTCTTCGCGGTGCGGCACACGTCGCGCTCATCGGGCGTCGGTCGAGCACACCGTGTAGAACGACAAGAGCTCACATCACGCAGCAAATGGGGCTGACCCAAGCCATCAAGACCTACCTGTCCGTGCATCCCGAATTGGCCACGTACCAATCGGACCTCATCGACCGGGCACTCGGTCTGGCTACCCAGATAGAGGAGGACACTGCGTGATCCCCGTTTCCCTCCGGCTGAGCAACTTCCTGAGCTACGGCGAAGACGTGAACGAGCTCGACTTCACCGCGTTCGACGTCGCCTGTGTGTGCGGGAAGAACGGGCACGGCAAATCTGCACTATTCGATGCCGTCACGTGGTCCCTCTGGGGCGAGGCTCGGAAAGCGGGAAGCGAACGCAAGGCCGACGCGGGGTTGGTGCGATCGGGCGCCCGTGAGATGCGTGTCGCGTTCGTCTTCGACCTCCACGCACATCGCTACCGAGTCATCCGATCCTTCCGCAAGCGACCCAGCGGAGGGGTCGCCGGCCTCGAGCTGCAGATATTCGATTCCGCCACGACCCGCTATCATTCACTCTCCGAATCCGGATCCGTTCGGCAGACGCAGCAGCGCATCCACGCCCTCCTGGGCATGAGCTACGAGACCTTTGTCAACAGCGCACTGCTTCTACAGGGTCAGGCCGACGCCTTCACTCGCCGAAGCCCGGGCGATCGCAAAGCGGTGCTGGCCGAGATCCTGGAGCTGAACCGCTACGACGACCTGTCAGAAGCGGCGCGCGAGCATCTCGCCAGTGCCAGGGCCGCCGCTGCCCAGGGTGCTCGACGGCTGGCCGAAATCGACGAGACCTCTGCTCGGCTCGAGACACTAAAGTGCCAGTGCCAAGACCAGGAGTTGCGCTTCAAAGAGGCAACACGGGCGTGGGAGGAAGCCGATCGACGCCTGAACGAGGCAAAAACGAGAGCGGCCGACGTCGAGCGACTGAGGCGCGAACTGTCCGAAACGCGGGCGGAACGACAACGTCTCAGCAAGGAGATCAAAGAGGTCCGTAACCAGCTTGGCGCTGCGCGTCACCGAAGACACGCGGCATCCATCCTCCTCGCTGATGCCGCGGCGATTCGGGAACGGTCCGCCCGCAGAAGCCTTCTCGAAGCTCGCGTAGCCGATTTCGCCCAGCGTCACATCGAAACCACGACGGCCCTTGCCCAAAAGACCGAGCTGGAAGCGAAGGTCGCCGGAGCGCGTCAGCGAGCCAGTCACGAACTCGAACTCTGCCGACGCCAGCAGGCACTCGCGGCAGAGGAGCTCGCCCGGGTCGAAGCCACCCTGGCCACTTTAAGCGAGGTCGCCGATCTCGTTCGAGCCCTCGAGGACCTCAAGGCCGAAGATAGACGCCTGAACGAAGCGCGCAACAAGGAACACCGTCTCCGGGCCGAACTCTCGGAAGCCACGACCCTGTTCGAACGGGAGTGTGCCAAACGGAAAGCACGAATCGCATCCCTCGCCGAAGAGATCGAACGACACCGGCAGACGGCAACCGCGCTCTCAGAACTCGACGACCGGGTCGAACAGTTGAACCGACAAAAAGACGAGGTCCGTACGCTGGAACGAGCTCAAGAAAAACTGCGACACGAAAGTCTTGTCCTTTCGAAGGAAGAAGCGTCGTGGGCGGCACGGCTGTCCGACTCGGAAACGGTGATGTCCCGAATCGACCGGCAATTGGACGACCTCGGACAATCGGACGGCGACTGCCCCGTCTGCGGCACGCTCCTCGATGAAGGGCACCGGAAGAACGCCATCGAACGCCTTGAGCAGGATCGTTCAGAATGCTGTCAGGAACGAGATCGAGGTCGTCTCGCCGTCGCACACGCGCAGGTCAGGCAAAGAACTCTCGCGGACGCGATCGCCCAGAATGAACAGTCAGTGGCTCGCGCGGCTCGTGTCGAAGCCGATTTGGCCCAAGCACAGATCGAACGAAATCAGGCGATGGTCGCGCAAGAGGAGTTGGCCAACGCCGAGTCCGAACACCGACGTGGACGAACGAACCTGCAGCGATTCGTGAAGGCGAGTCGCCGCGCCCGAAGGTGCGAACAACACCGATCATCCATCGCCGCGCTCGACTACGACGCCTCTGTTCACGACGACGTGCGTCGGCGGATCGAAGCCGTGGGATACGCGGAAACCGACCTCCGAAACATCGAGCTTGCCCGCGCCGAACAGCCCAGGTTGGCCTCTCTGCTCGAAGAGGCCCAAGATCGGACACACGAGGCGGAGAGTCTGCTGAACGGCGAGACGGTCGATCCCGTCATCCGCAAGCAACTGGAAGAAGCCAACGAACGGATCGCACGTCTCGACTACGACGAGCAACGCCACCGAAAAGCCCACGAAGAGCTACAGGCCACTTCCGACGTTCCGGACGCACTCGAGAGATTGCGGGGAGCCGAGCGTGATGCCGAAACGGCAGAAGCGCAGATCGGGGCCCTTGAGCATCAGCTGGAATCGCTTCGACCCCTGCTCTCTGTGTGTGAGCGGCAGATGGGCGCCCTCGAGTCAGCGCTCGGGGCCAGCACCGATTCGGAATCGAACATTCAAACCCTCCAGGACGGCGTCTTCGAAGCCCGCGACACACGGGACCGATTGCTTCAAGGCGTGGCCACGCTACGACGCGACTGCGAAATGGGTCAGGAGACGATCGATCGTCGGCCGCACGTAAAATCCGAGCTCGAGAGGGCCGAAAAAGATGTCGTTCTGTATGGACACCTGATCGCCGCGTTCGGCCGCGACGGCATTCCCGCACTGATCATCGAGCAGGCCATTCCCGAAATCGAAGCCGAGGCGAACGCGCTGCTGGCCAGGTTGACCGGGGACGGCACACGGGTCATCCTCGATCCTGTTCGAAACCTCAGAGGAGGCGGAACACGCGAAACGTTCGACATTCGGATCAGCGACGACGTCGGAGAGCGCCCCTACGAGCTCTACTCAGGCGGTGAAGCGTTTCGCGTGGACTTCGCCCTTCGTATTGCCCTCTCCCGGCTTCTCGCTCGGAGAACAGGTGCACCGTTGCAGACCCTCGTGATCGACGAAGGCTTCGGAACGCAAGACACGGAGGGCGTGGACCGGCTGGTCGATGCCATTCAGACGGTCCGCGAGGACTTTGCCAAGATTCTCATCATCTCTCACGTCGATGCCGTCAAGGACGCCTTCCCCGTGACCATCGCGGTCACCAAAACACCCGACCGCGGATCCAGCTTTCAGGTTCTGAGCTGAGTGGTGCCCGCGGCCGCACCGATACCCACCCGTCAGTCGGCCTGGATTGAAGTCGATCGCGAAGCCATCGCCGACAACGTCCGATCCGTAAACAGCCTGCTCGGACCGTCCACAAGATACACGGCCGTCGTCAAAGCGAACGGATACGGACACGGGTTGGTGGCAGCGGCGCAGGCCGCGATTACCGGGGGCGCCGACGCGCTCGGCGTGGCCCTCCTCGAAGAAGGGGCCGCGCTCAGAGCGGCTGGGGTTCGATCTGCAATCCTCGTCCTCGGCGCCAGCCTGCCCGAATGCGCCGATGCACTCGTCGAGAACGACCTCGCCCCGATGGTGTCCGATCCTGCTCTCATCGAAGCCCTCGACCTCGCGGCGCAACGTCAAGACAGGGTTGTCCGTGTTCACGTCAAAGTGGACACGGGAATGGGCCGCGTCGGCGCCCATCCCGAACGGATCGAGTCTCTGCTCGACCAAGCCAGGACCCGACCCCAGGTCCGTCTCGACGGTCTCTCGACACACATCGGCTGGGAGGACAAGGCCCGCATCGATGAGCAGGTCAATTCTTTTCTCAGCCTGGCAAACCGCGTCGGAACCGACGACTGCGCCCGACACGCCGCGAACAGCCTCGTCGCTCTTCAATCGAGCGCCGGACGGATGGACATGGCCCGGCTGGGCCTCCTCACTTACGGCGTCCTCCCGCAACCCCTCTACCAGACCGAAGAACCCGCCGATCTTCGTCCCGCCCTGTCGATCCTCGCTCGGATCACGCAGTTGCGGGACGCAGACCCCGGTCAGACGGTGAGCTACGGTGGCACCTACACGGTCGATCGCCCCTCGCGTCTGGCCATCCTGCCGGTCGGCTATGCCGACGGCTACCCCCGCTCGTTATCCAACCGCGGCCAGGTGCTCATCCACGGATGCCGCTGCCCGGTTCGGGGCGCCGTATGCATGGACCAGATCGTCGTCGACGTGACGGAATGTCCCGACGCGCGACTCGGAAGTCGCGCCGTCCTCGTCGGTTCGGATGGCCGCCTCACGATTACGATCAACGATCTTGCCCACACCGCGGGCGCCATCCCTCACGAAATCCTCGCCGGTCTTGGCCCGCGCCTTCCCAGAGTCTCAGGGCCCCGTTAGGTCGAATTTCGCTATATTTCAAGGTCTCGTTCCTTTGAACCGGATCGACGGGAGCCCGAATGAACCTACGTTCGTCTGCCCTGCTGAGTTCGATCGTCCTGCTCGTATCGGCCTGCGTCGACAGCCAGCCCGCTTCGGTCGGGCCTACGCAGGAAATCCTCGTGCTTGCCGACCCCGACGACTGGCGAACCCTCGAAGTTCCCATCCGGGAGACCTTCGAAAAGGTCCTGCGAACACCTCAGGAGGAAAAGATTTTCAGCGTCGAACACGGACGGATCGCCGACCTGAAGACGCACAAGCACCTCCGGCGCAAAAACCTGATGGTCGCCGCCCCGATCGGCGCAGAGCACGAGGTTGGAGACTTTCTTCGAGATCTCCTGAGCGCCCCGGTCCGTGAGAGCATCGCCGAAGGCCGGGGCGGCGTGTCTTGGAAGAAAAACGTCTGGGCCAAAGACCAGCTGTTGATCGTCGCGTCGGGCAGAGACCTGGAATCGCTCGTCGCCGGCATCCGAATGGAAGCCGATCGGCTCTTTTCGACGGCGGAGGAAGCCCGTAACGAGCGGGTCACCCAGCTGATTTACAAATACGGGGAACGGAAGGACGTCACCGCCCAGCTGCTCGAGGACTTCGGATGGCAGATTCGCGTGCCCTTCGGCTACCGCATCCTCGAATCCAAGCCCGACAGTGGTTTCGTCGCGCTCGTCAAAGAGGAGCCAAATCGGTGGTTCTTCGTCTACTGGGAGGACGGCATCTCACCCGACACGCTCACCCACGACTGGGTCATCGCCAAGCGTAACGACATCACGCGTCGCTTCTTCGACAACGACAGGATCGCACCCGGCGAAGTCGACGTGTTTCAGGATGAGTTTCGGGGAAAGCTGGCGGTGGTCCTGCAGGGGCTTTGGGAAAACCAAAGACAGTGGACGGGAGGGCCGTTCAAGAGCTACGCCTTCGTCGACGTCGATCAGGAAAGACTGTGGTTTGTGGACGTCGGAGTCTTTTCACCCAACAAGCGTAAAGAGACCTACCTCCGGCAACTGGATCTGATCGCACAAACCTTCTATTACGCATCTTTCGGGAGTGAGGGATAAGAAGCATGGCGGAACAGACGCAACGGGAACGTTCGCGCCTCGCACGGGTGAGGGCAACCGTCAGAAGACGCCTCATCGCTGGCGTCGCCGTCCTCGTCCCCCTCGTGGTGACGTTCATCGCGCTCCGCCTCGTGTTTCAATGGCTTGACGGATTCGCCCAGCCTCTGATCAAGGGCGTTCTGGGTTCCGAGGATGACATCCCGGGCCTGGGCATCGCGCTGACGCTCGTCGCGGTGTGGGTTGCGGGCGTCCTGGGCGGCAACGTCGTCGGAAGACGTGTCATCGGACAGGGCGACGAAATCATCGCCCGGATCCCGCTGATCGGGAGCATCTACACACCCGTCAAGCAGTTCATCAGCACGGTGGTCTCACCTCACCCTCGGCACGACTTCAGAAGAGTGGTCCTGGCAGAATACCCTTCCGACGATCGTTGGATCCTGGGTTTCGCCACGGGAGAAGTCACTTTGCCCGAGGAAACACCCGGCCAGTGCGTGTTCGTGCCCACCTCACCCAACCCGGCCACTGGATGGATGGTCATCTTTCCAGAGGACAAGGTTCAGGAAACAGATCTCTCAGTTGAAGAAGCCATGCGCGTGATCGTATCCGGCGGGATTGTCGTTCCTGAGGCCCTCGGTCACGCCGGCGTCACCGAGGATGAGCTTCCGCTCTTTCAATCCCCTCCCGAAGCATCCGGTTCGCCAGATCGGCCTCCGACAGCTGCCCGTCCCGGGCAAGGCGTGTGAGCCCTTCCATCACATCCCCATCCAGAATCGTGGCCAATCGATCAACCCGTTGATCCTGTCGTGCCGGGAGTTGGTCTCCCTCTCGCCGACCGTAGATACGGGATACCAGAACCAGGAGCACGATCAGACAAACAAGCAAGAATACAAAGGCATCCATCCTTCACTCGCCCCTTTTCCTTGACTTTCCACCCCTTCGCTCATAATCTACTGAATAATGAAGACTTGTCTCAATCTCAGGCACAACGGAGCGTCCACATGCTCTGGTGGATGATCTGCTTCGCCGCGACGGCCGTCACCATTTTTGCAAAGTGGTATTTCACGACAGCCGTCGAACGAATGCGGCAGGGCCTGATGCGTGAGCAGCGAACCGCCCTGGAGCTGAAAGGTGAGCTCAGTGATCTCCGCCAGGACCAAAAGACCCGGGCTCGCAAGGCGAGGGACCGCGAAGCGGAAATCAAACGCACAAAGAGCAACATTGCCTCGCTCACGGGCGAGATCAAGGGACTCCAGGACGACCTGAAAAACAAGAAAGTGTAGCGGACGGGAACGATTCACCGTCTCACCAAACAGAGGGCCGGAGCGCAAGCGCTCCGGCCATTTTCGTGATGCTCTGCCTGGTCTTCTCAGTCCTCCTCCAGGGCCCTCGTGTAGATCAGCGCCGCGATCGCGCCGCCGACGAGTGGCCCAACCCAGTAAAGCCAGAGATTCTGAACCCCACCACCCAGTAGGGCAGGACCCAGATGCCGGGCCGGGTTCATGGCGGCTCCCGTAATCGGTCCGCCCATCATGATATCCAGTGAGATGGTGAGGCCGATGAACAACCCGCCGACCTTGGGTGCACGGGCGTCGATCTCGGTCCCGAAGACTACGAATACGAGGAAAAACGTGAGTACGATCTCCGTCACCAGGCCCTGGCCGATCGTAATGCCCTCACCCAGGGCGGGTGTTCCCATCCCTACGGCCGCCAAGGCCGCGCCAGGCACCGCCATCTTCACCACCGCCGCCGCCACGATTCCGCCCAAACACTGAGCGATGATGTAGCCGATCGCGTTGTTGAACTCGATTTTGCCGCCCACAAGGGCGCCGAAGGTGACCGCAGGATTGAGATGACCCCCGCTCGTCGCAGCCGTCGCACTGACCATCACGGCGATCGTCAGACCGTGCGCCAGAGCGATTCCCGTCAGTCCAAGAGCGCCCCCTGAGATGTGATTTGCCGCAATCGCACCCACACCGATGAAAATCAGCGCGAAGGTACCGACGAACTCCGCAACCATGGCCTTACCATTCATATCGTTCCCTCCCTGTTATGAGACCCAGACATCGAAGTTCAATGGCGTCTTGAACGCAGTGGCGCCACGCATGACTTCGAAGACAGGAATCCCCGTTGGGCGAATCACGAGAGTTTAAGGCTGGTATGGGTAAAAATCAACCGGGCGGCATCTGGCGGCGACTCGATGCGGTAGGGTTGTATGGGTGCAAAGGAAGGGTTACTTGACGTAATATCCGATGAAAAGAAAGTCGATGAACAGGAGCAGACAGAGAATCTCGACCGCAAGAAACAGAACGAGCTCGAGTCGATCGCGCCATCCACCTACCTCGGCGGCGCCCTCTGTGATCGCGTCTTCCTCGGTCGATCGTCGGGACCGGTCACGGCGTGTCCGTTTTGCCATTTCGGGATTCCGGCTACCCGTTCAGCATATCGCTCAATTGGTCGTCGGCTGGGTCGACGCGGTCGAGCGTCGTTTGCCAGAGCTTCTGGTTGGGATCTTCGACGGTCACGTAGTCTTCCCCCACAAACAGAACCTTACAGGGACCGACGACCGTTTGCTCTCCGAGCCGACACGTAACAAGCATACCGGCTGTGATGTCCACCTGTTGCTCTTCGTCCGCCATCCTGATCCTTGCCTTTCCGGGTACTCGTAGGTTTTTGCGCGATTAAGGTAACCGGTCCACGATTCAATGTCAATCCAGCCCCGAAACACCATCCCGAACGCGAAAGGGCCGCCTCGGGTAAACCGACGCGGCCCTCCTTATTCTTCGTGTCTGACGTCAGAGATCGTCGAGACCCAGTTCATCCAGAATCGAGCGCTTGTCTCTCATCAGAACAAGAATGGACGAATGTGAAACGATCAGGTACTTTTCGCCGTCGAACTTGATTTCCATGGCGGCCTTTTTCAGGAAAAGCGCGTAATCGCCGATTTCGACCTGCATGGGCAAGTATCGCGGTTCACTCTCGTTGGCCTTCCACGGCTCTTCTTCATCGCGGGCTTCGGGGAGCGGGATGCCAGGACCGATTTCGACAACTCTTCCTCCCTGAACCTCTTCTTTCTCAACCACCGTCTGCGGTAGGTAAAGTCCGACATCGGTCTTCTGCTCGAGCTCTTCTTGTTTGATCAGAATACGGTCGCCAATCACGATTAACTGGCGATTGCCCAACTTCATTCATACCTCCACGGCGGACCTTGTCCGGTCACGCGGGACTCTTGGAGCACCTGAAGCCGATATGATCCTGCATGTTGGCCTCTGGAGCCCAATGACGTGCCGCACACCTGACGTCGGCCTTGTTGCCCGCGTAGAAACCGCCACGGATCACACGATATTGTCCGCCCGGGGGACCCTCCGGGTTGTCACGGGGTGCCGTCTTATAGTACTCGTCGTAGTACCAGTCCTCGCACCACTCCATGGCGTTCCCGCACGAATCCCAGACCCCATAGGGGCTCGCGCCGCCGGGGAAATGATCGGCGGGAGTCGGCCCGCCGTATTCGTTTCCACAATTCACGTTGTCTTTTCTGAAAGCATCGCCCCACGGGTAGGTCTGACCGACCGTGCCCCGTGAAGCCTTTTCCCACTCAGCTTCTGTAGGAAGCCGCTTACCAACCCACAAGGAATATGCCTTGGCGTCGTTGAAGCTGACGTTCGTGACCGGGTGACCCGCCTGATCGAGCTGGTAGGTGCCACTCGTCCAATGCGGCGGACGTCGGTGCCCTGTCACGTCCACGAACATCTTGTATTCCTGGTTGGTCACGGGCAGCTTGTCGATCTGAAAGGCGTTCAGGAGAACCGTCCGAGCCGGTGTTTCGTCCCGGCCACCTTCGTCGTCACCCATGACGAATTCTCCCGCGTCGATGGCGATCATCTCCTTTTGGTTCACCTGCGATTGCAGGGCCAGCCTCTGCTCGTCCAGGGCATCCAGCTCCGTCTTGAGTCCCTCGATCCGACGGAGGCTCTCTTCCGTAGCCTGTTCCGCCTCCTGGATCTGCCTTTCGACGTTTCCACGACTCGATTCCAGCTGTTCCACCGTGGGTTGGAGCAGGGCCGCCTGCTTCCTGAAGACCGCGAAAATCTGGAAACAGAATGCGGCAAAACAGGCCATGAGTACCGGATACATCCAATCACCCAAAACGGGATCCTTGGTTACGGTTCAAAGGGTGTGAAACGCGATAAAAAATTAGTGTTTTGGGGGTGGGGAGTCAAACCGTTTGTCCAAACGTCAGAACGCCGGGTTGGGCGTCGTATCCACGCGTTTTGTTGTCAGCGGGGATACCATGGCCTATCTTACGGGGGTCCAATCGACCGGTCAGTCCGCGAAAGGCAGCACCTTGGCAAGAGTCCTCGTCATCGACGACGATCCCAACGTGGGCGAAGTCATCAAACGGCTCCTGTCGGATCGGGGCCACGAGGTCATCCTGAGCTACAACGGGGATGACGGCTATGCCCTCCTCGAGGCGGAGGAGTTCACGATGGCAATCGTGGATATTTTCCTTCCGGGCACGAGCGGTCTCGAGATTATCCAGGCTGTAAGCGCGAACTATCCGGGCGTCAAAATCATCGCCATGACCGCTTTCGGGGCCCAGGACGACATCGACCTCAAGGGTTTCGCCGAACGTTACGGCGCCATCGGCACGATCGAAAAACCCTTCGACAACGACGTTCTCCTCCAATCCGTGAGCCAGGCTTTGGAAGCAACCAGCTGACGCCTGGCGCCTCACGCAACCCATTCGACTACCCACCCTCGGTCTCGCAACATATTCCTCATCCCTGCTTTACGACCAGTTCGCATCGCATCAGCGACCTCAAACGGTCGCTGACTGGCCGATCTACATAGGGTAGAGCCCATGGACTCCACAGTCGGTGTATCCGCGCTCTTCTGGGGCGCTCTGAGTGCAGTCTCACTACCTCTGGGTGCCATCATCGGGCTCGTGCTGACGCCAAAGCGGAGAGTCGCATCTTCGGCCATGGCTTTTGGCGGAGGCGCGCTGCTCTTCGCACTCACCATCGAGCTGTTCGGACACGTGCTGCACGTCGCGGCCGATGATCACGGTCACGTCGAACGTCCCGGGTTGGTGTTGGCCGCCATGGCTGCGGCGGTCCTGGGTGGAGTGCTGTTCAACACGCTGAACCTGATCCTCGAGGGGAAGGGCGGTTTCCTCAGGCGTCGAGGGCTGATCCGACGTCACGTGGTTCGACAACGGCGCTCGGAAGCGCATCAGCTGCTGCAGAGTCTCAGCAAAGTCGACTACTTTCGATCTCTACCCGCCGAGGAAGTCCTCCGTCTGATTCCCGACGTAGAAACCATGACATTCGACGAAGGTCAGATCATCTTCAACGAGGGTGACGAGGGTGACGGTCTCTACGTCGTTGCGGAGGGTGTGATCAACGTCTCCAGAAAATCGGAGTCGGGAGAAGACCTCATCATCGCGTCGATCGGACCCGGTGACGTCGTGGGTGAGATGTCGCTCGTGACCGACAATCCCAGAAGCGCGACCGTCCTAACAGAGTCGCACGTGCGAGCCTGGAAAATCCCCAAGGAACCGTTCCACCGTCACATGGAGGAATCGCCCAACCTGAAGGCGGCGATCCATCAGGTCGTAGCCGACCGGATCCAATCCCTCGAGCAAGCGGGTCACGTCACGGCCGAAACAGCCACCGAGTGGGCGGGCTCGGCGGTCAAGCACATCGAAGACCAGACGGTCGTCGGTATCACATCCGAACTCGTTCAGGAAGAACAGCACAAGCACGGAAACCCGGCGCTCGCGATCTGGATGGGGATTGCCCTCGACAGCATTCCCGAATCCCTGGTCATCGGCATGCTCGTCGTCACCTCTGCTGCCGAGGGCACGGCGTTCAGCATCGCTTTCATTGCTGGCGTGTTTCTCGCCAACATGCCCGAGGCCATGTCGAGCGCCGTCACCATGCGGAAGGGCGGAATGACCACGACACGCATCTTCTGGATGTGGTTTTCCCTTTGTGTCCTGACGGCGGCCGGTGCTTGGGTGGGCACCGTCATTCTTCCCGCCCATCCGACGGGCTCCGACCTCTACCTCGTGTTCGTGATCGAAGGCCTCGCTGGCGGGGCGATGCTGACGATGATCGCGCAGACGATGCTTCCCGAGGCTTTCGAGCAGGGCGGAGGCCCTATCGTCGGACTCTCGACCCTTGGCGGATTCCTCGCTGCCCTTGCCGTCAAGATGATGCCCTGACGCTGCCACTCCACGGCTCAAAGCCTGTGTAGAAGCACGACGTGCACTGGCGACGGCCGTCCACGTCCACCCCAACCACCCACGCCACGTCCGTTATCGCAATCGCAGAGGTACTCACGTCGCAATTCGCGTGCCCTGAGTCTCGGGCGATTGCGTCGCCTGCCTCTGACTGCTACCTTCCTGACCCGACGGTCCGAACCTAAGGGTTCGCGAATAAATAAACGGTCGATCTCAATGTTGAGCCATTGGCCGGATCGTGTAGTTCCAGTCGCCGTGGAAATCGTGCGGAGTGAGATCGATTTGGGTCATCTGTTCATCGGTCACCTTGACCCCGTTAGGGTAGGGTCGCTTGTCGATCTCGGAGCGTACTCGGAGACCGGCTTGAGTGGTCGTTCCGGCAATGAGATTCACGGTTGCAGCCAGGCTGACCAGGGGCTTGCCTCGCCCAGTTCATAGCGATGAAGGAGAACAGGCGATGTTCGATCTTGTTCCACTTACTAGTGCCAGGAGGGTAGTGGCATACGGTGATCGTCAGGCCAGTGCGATTCGCAAAGCGCTGCAGCTCCCACTTCCACAGCCGCGTCTTGGCGCCGTTGCTGCCGCCTGCGTCCGCCGTGATTAGCAGATGCGTCGAAGTGCCGTAGGCGGGCCGTCCCATGTTCTTCCACCAACTTCGGATCGCATTCACGGCGAAGCTGGCCGTGTCGTGATCGATACCGACACTTACCCAGCCTTCATCACGGCTCAGATCATACACTCCATAAGGGATCGCCTTGCCCTGAGCAGGCACTATGAAATCGTGTACCTTCACACGCTCCGGGTCTCCCTTGGGTCGCCATTCTCGGCCAGGATTCTTGAAGTCGCCGATCAACTCTTTCTTCTTGGTGTCCACCGAGATAACGGGAAGGCCCTGCTGCTACTGCTGGCTAATCCGATCATCGAGGTAAACGAACTGAGCGTCCCGATCCGGGTGTGCAGATCCCTCCCTTGTCTTCCGATTCGCCTGCAGCGTGTAATCGTGTTCGTGCAGGAGATTGGCAACGATCCTGGGGCTCACCGAATGCCCCATCGCTTGCAACTCGGCGGCCAGTTTGCGAGTGCTCTTCGATGTCCATCTCAGAGGATTGTCGTCAGGCGACCCCGCAGTCGTTGGCTCGACCAGATCATTCAGGTCCTGCCACAGCGTCGGGTCCGTGTCGGCCTTCCGCTTACGACCGCCGCCTGGACGCCGGATGCGAGCCGGGTCCAAAGGTTCGTCCGACCTCAACTCCTGAATGCCACGAAAGATCCGCTCTCTGGACATTCCTGTCGCCAGAGCCACAATCGCGATCCCACCGTGACCCAACGCTTCGGCTTCCGTGGCGGCCCACAGACGACGCGTGCGTTCCGTCAGCACCGGAGCCAAGGCTTCATACTTCGTTCGGAGAGTTTCGACGTCCACACTCCGAGCGTAAGATCATTACCTTGAAAAGTGCAGCACTTATTTCGTGGCAAACCCTAAGCTGGAGGATCCCCATGAACCGACGTTTTCAGATCCTGGCTATCTCCCTTTCGCTCGCTTCGTTACCGACCGAGGCTGCCGACAAGGTTCCGATCACGACCTCGTCCCCAGCCGCGCTCGAGAGCTACCTCCAGGGACGCGATCTGGCGGAAAAACTCCGGGGTCAGGAGGCCCGAGCTCATTTCGAAAAAGCCATCGAGCTCGATCTGGACTTTGCAATGGCCTATCTGTCGGGCTCCCTCACCCGAGCCACCGCAAGGGAATTCTTCGAACATCTGGAAGCAGCCGTCTCGAAGGTCGATAAGGTATCCGATGCGGAGAAGAATTGGATCCTCGGTTTCCAGGCAGGCGTGAACGGAGAAACGGCCCGACAACGCGAACACTACGAGGCGCTCCTGGCGGCTTACCCGAGCGACGAACGCGCACACAATCTCTTCGGCAATCATTGGTTCGGTCAGCAGGAGTGGACAAAGGCGATCCAATCCTACGAACGCGCCACGACGATCGACCCCGACTACACACAGAGCTACAATCAGATGGGCTATGCGCGTCGGTTCCTCGAAGATTTCGAGGGGGCCGAGAGAGCCTTCGAAAAATACATCTCGTTAATCCCCGACGACCCCAATCCCTACGATTCTTATGCCGAACTTCTGATGAAAACGGGAAAGTATGAGAAGTCGATCGAGAATTACAAGAGGGCGCTACAATCCGACCCTTATTTCGTGGCCTCTCACATCGGCATCGCAACCAACCTGAACTACCTGGGCCGTCACAAAGACGCACGGAAGCAGCTGAAGGAAATGCAGAAACAGGCACGCGATGACGGCGAACGACGGGGGGCCCTGTTCGCCATCGCCATCTCCCATTTGGATGAGGGAAGTGTCGAGCACGCGATCGCTTCCATCCATCAGGAACAGATGATCGCGGAAAAACACGATGATGCCGGACTGAAGGCGGGAGACCTCATCAACATCGGCAACATCTTGCTGGAGACGGGCAAGCCGGCGGAAGCACTCGCCCTATTCGCTGAGGCGCTGGCAACGATGAGAGCATCGGAACGTTCGGACAAGGTCAAGGCCACCGCGCTCCGAGTATTCCACTACAACGCCGCCCGCGCCGAGATTGCCAGGAGCAGCTTCAACGCAGCGGGGGCCCACATCGCCGCCCTCGACCGAGAGAGCGTGGCCCTCGAGAATCCCTTCCTCACGCGCCAGGTGCACGAATTGCGGGGCACGCTCCATCTCGCTCGAGGCGAGTTCGGCGATGCTGATGCGCAGCTCCAGGGTGCGAATCAGCAAAATGCTTACAACCTCTACCGCATCGCGCTCGCCCACAAAGGCCAAGAAGATCTGGCCACGGCCAGGCATTGGCTCGAGAAGACGGTCAACTTCAACGCGCTGAACAGCCTGAATTACGCGATGGTTCGACACAAGGCCCAACGCACACTGGACGAGATGAACTTAGTACTCCTGTTCGCAAATACGGTGACGTATTCTAAGCAGACTTTGCCAAGGGCGTATCGTAGAACCTGAGTTTGTCGATCATCTCCGCGAGATCTGTTCGTGTGAACTTCCATTTGAAGGGTGTGGCGATACGTCCGTAGCGTTCCTGAAAACCGAGGATTCTTGCCTCAAGCTCTTCGAGCGATGCAAATTCGATAGGTGTCAGAGCCTTGCGTTTGAGGATCGAGAAGTAGATCTCGATCTGATTGAGCCAGCTTGCGTGGATCGGAAGGTGAACGGGGTGGATGTTTGGCCACTTCCCCTGGATACGGTCGATGCATGTTTGCCCTCGGTGCGAGGAGCCATTATCCACGATGAGGTAGACTTTCTTTGCCGAGCAATAGGGTTTCCGGCTCATGATCAGGCTCAGGAGCCGGTTGAAGGGCTCGATACCCGAAGAAGACTCACAGAGACCGAAGATTCGACCATTGTGCACGTCGAGAGCAGCCAGATAGGCCAGGGCTCCTTTCCGCTCGTATTCGTGTTCAACGCGTGCCGCTCTGTTCGAGGCTGGCGGTAGGGTAACGTGCTTGCGAGCTCGTGCTTGAATACTGGTCTTTTCGTCGGCAGAAAGTACATATTCCCTCGGCCCTAAAGGCTTTCCTTGCCATTGGCGGTGATACAGATCAAGGACTCTACCTGCTTTGGTTTGGAAGTCCGGGTCCCGTGGGAAAATCCAGGAGCGATGATACCAAGGACGAATCGCGTCCTCGTTCAACCAGCGCCAGACAGTGGCGCCGCTGATCTTGGCAACGAAGCCCCTTTGCACTGCCTCGGCGGCAATCTCGGAACAGCTGAACCGCGAGAGCGGTATCCCGCTCTCGCTCGGTAGTTCACACGCCAGCGCCTTGATCTGAACGACCACCTGAGGGGGGAAAACCGGGCGGGCGCCCGGGACGAGATCTATCTTCGAGTCCCGAAAGACGCTCTTCGAAAAAGCGCTTACGCCATTTGCTTACGATCGGACGCGGGACATCCAACCGTTGGGCGATAATCTTGTTGGATAATCCCTCGGCGGCGAGAAGCACGATTTTCGATCGGATCACTTGATAATACGATAACGTATATTGTCCAGCCATTCGCTCGAGGTCGACCCGTTCCTTCTCAGACAGTAGCACCACATAAGGCGAACGTCTTGGCATTGTTCTCCTCCTTTTGAAGGAGAACATAAGTTACAAATAATGTTCAGAACATACGTAATAATGTTTATGAAACCATGCACTTAGTTTCTTCGGTTTTCCTTCGATCATCTCCAGCAATTGCTCAGCTTCCGAAACAGTGTAGTATGGGTCTGACTTGCCCATTAGCATCAGGAAAGGACGCGCTCCAATCCCTCGAGCGAAATTGTGGGGCGATATAACTGCCATTTCCGGTGGCTTCATGGCGTTCAGCGGGGTCACACAGACCACAGATGCCTTGATTCTTGGTTCACAGGCGTTGAGGCCGAATACGATGAGGCTTCCCATGCTCCACCCGAGTACGGCAATGCGTTTTCTATCGATCTCAGGTCGAGTTTCGAGGTAGTCGATTGCCCGACGGTGTTCCACCGTGGTCTGCAGAATCATCTCTCGCGAGCGGTTGTACCACTTGTCCCGGGCCCACATATCCCTGGGACTTTCGTAGTCGTTCTCGACGATTCTCTCTCCATGATACTTTTGCATCCAATGTGAGAACGGCAAAGCCAGCGGCAATCAGTTGCTTGGTGACCTTGCCGCCATAGTTGAACGAGTCATGAGCTATAATCAAAAGGTGTGGAAAAAGAGAAAGGGCGACCCTACCCTTCCCGTGAGATAGTTGATTCACACAAAACCGGGTGAGAGGCCCGGTTGGGAAGGAGGATCGCCGTGAAGGAACATACGCATAGAGCCCCATTGAAGTCCATGCCGACGTGGGAGACGGTTGACGATTGGATCCGTGAAGAGATCCAGGGCCGGTTCCAGTTCATTCTGGAGGAGGAGGCGACCGCGTTCTTGGGCCGGTCGTGGTATGAGCGCCGAGCCGAGGTCGATAGCTCCAGGGGCTACAGGAACGGCTACGGCAAGCCCCGGCGTCTCTCGACGAGCTGCGGAACGATCAAGGTCCGGCGTCCCCGGGTTCGTGGTCTGGAAGAGCGGTTTGAAAGCCGCATCCTCCCCCTGTTCGCCCGGAGAACCAGGGCCATTGGAGATCTGCTTCCCGACCTTTATCTCCACGGTCTCTCCCAGGGCGACTTCGAGTTGTCTTTGCGTGCGCTGCTCGGTGATGGCGCGCCGCTTTCGCCGACCTCGATCGCTCGTCTTCGAGGGAAGTGGGAGGTCGACTTCCAGGACTGGAAAGAAAGGCGTCTGGATAATCGCGAACTGGTCTACGCCTGGGCTGATGGCATCTACGTCAAAGCCGGGCTCGAGCGCGAGAAGGCGTGTCTGCTGGTCGTGATCGGCGCGATGAGCGACGGCAGCAAGGAGATCCTGGCGATAGAACCCGGTTATCGAGAGTCTACAGAATCCTGGCTCACGGTGCTCCGGGATCTCCGGGATCGCGGGCTCGAACATCCTGTCCTGATCGCCGCGGACGGGAATATGGGCATCTGGGCGGCCGTTGATCAGGTCTGGCCAGAGAGCCGGCAACAACGGTGCTGGAACCACAAGATCCTCAACGTGCTCGACAAGGTCGCCAAGCGTGCACAGGCTGAAGCCCGCGCACTGCTCGTCCAGATCCCCTATGCCGGCACGAAAAAGGAGGCCGAGAAGCTCCGGAAACGCTTTGCCGCACGGTATCGCTCACAGTTCCCTGCCGCCGTGGAGACGCTCGAAAGAGACTGGGATCGGATGGTCACGTTCTACGACTTCCCGAAGGAACACTGGAAACACCTGAGAACCACGAACGTCGTCGAGAGCCCCTTTGCTTCCGTTCGGCTTCGCACAAACGCCGCCAGGCGATTCAAGAAAGTCAGGAACGCCACGACTCTCATCTGGCGTACGCTCAAGGTCGCAGAGAGCCGATTCAGGAAACTCACCGCGCCACACTTGCTACAACAAGTCTACGATCAGAAACACTCAACCGGACCGCAGGTCGAAGCCGGGAAGATGGCCGCCTGATTTCTTTTACACACCTATTGACCTGAGCTCACGAGTCATCCCGCCACCAGTTCTCCTTCGTAGATGCCATTCCGTGGATCAGGATTACGCAGGGCGATGGCTCGGTGGCCGTCTTGGGTATTCCTATGTATCCTGGGACACGGCTGTCTCTGACTCCGTTGAAGACGATCTTCTCTTGGATATAGTCTGGGGCTTCCATCCTTCCCACCGTACGAGGTGAGAGTGGTATCCCTGGGTCGTAATCGTGGAATTG
The DNA here is from genome assembly GCA_965198115.1 of Candidatus Latescibacterota bacterium. GTDB lineage: Bacteria > Latescibacterota > UBA2968 > UBA2968 > UBA2968 > UBA6620. The sequence continues at coordinate 8,093,473 of OZ240241.1, forward strand.
AAGGATCGTCTCGTAGGCTTCGTCGGAGTAAATGCGGTAGGAAGGTACTTCTCCCGTATCGGAGGGCGTGACATCTGCAGCAGATGATGGTGCCCAGATGGACACTGGGAGAATGAGGATGGTGATGATGCGAGTGAGTCGACGTTGAAAATGCATATCATTTCTCCCATTTCATATATCGGTCGAAATTTGCGACGGTTGCCGTCCCGAAGGGTGTGGCGCGGGACTTGCGTAAGCAAGGCCCGTGACAAAAGGCAACTGTGCCGAAGGCCGAAGGAAGCGAAGCGACCAGGGCGAAAATTGTCTGTTACACGCTGGCGGCGCGCCCCCAGGTCAAGTCCCATAGTCAGTTGAAACTCATCGGGCCCCGTAGTTTGGTCAGGCTCTCTTTTGAGCATTCTGTTCGTTGTCGAGATTCAGATCTTTGTTCAGTGCTTGCCTGAGTAGGGGAAGATGTTTGTATCCGCTCACGCGTCGCAGGCGAGGTTCGATGTCGAGGAGTGCGGCAGCCACCCATCTGTGTCTCTGGGGAGAGTTGTTCCAGCGTCTGACCTTCCGAGTGAGCTCGCCGGTCATGCTGTTGAGGGCTTCGATGCAGTTGGTGGTTCGGAAGCTTCGTTTCAGGAATGGGAGCATACCCAGCCGGTGGAGGGTCAGGGTTTCCTCCTGGCCTTCCTCGACGAGGCTCGTTACGGCAGACTGATTCATCAGCTTCAGTTCGGGTTTAAGTGATTCGAGTGCGGCCTTTGCCTCCTCGTAGGTGTCGCAGTCATAGGCTTTCTGGAGCTTCCGTCGAACTCTTGGACGTTCCCTCTCCGGGAGATAGCTGACGACATTCTCGCGCTTGTGCCACTGACAGCGATGCACGCGCACATACCCTTTGAGGGCTTTGGTGACAGCACTGCGGAGTCCCTTTGAGCCGTCAAGCACAACGAGAAGGCCCTGGTCGTAGCACAGGCCTCTCCGGATGAGGTCCTGGATCAGCTGGCGGCAGATCCGTTCGTTCTCCGTCGCCGATTCGACGAAGCCCAGGGGGATCTTCTGGCCGTCCATCGTGACCCCCGGAGCGATCACGATCTCTTCGTCGGCAAAGCTCTTTCCGTCAATGAACAGGGTCACGAAGCCGTAGTCGTCGAGGGGACGCTCCTGGAACTGCTTCAGCTTCTTCGCGGTGGCTTTGATGAACCGCCGCGAGACGGAGGACGCTGAGATACCAAACGCTTCTGGAACCGATTCGGCACAGGCCTTGTAGTTGCGGCACGAGATCCCCTTGAGAACACGAAGCAACAGCCCCTCGTCCGTCTTCTTGGGCGTCTGTAGAGCCCGGTATGCAGCCAGGGAAACCTCTGCGTCGGCCTCGACGTCGCGCACCCGGGGAACGTCTAACGGGAGCTTCTGGTCCATCAGATACACGGATCCCTTCTGGCTTCCCCACCGACGATGCGTCTGCTCCGAACCTTTGCGCGCATACCGAACGCCTGCGAGCTGCTCGACCTCCTGCTGGAGGAGGTCTGCCACTGCCTCCAGACCCAACGGGATCAACGCCTGGATCACCGACAAACGCGTCTCCAAATCGATGACATCGCCCTCAACCTTGACTTCACCATCGCCTACAAATAGCTTCTCCATCTGGGCTCCTTTCTTACGGGTATACGCTCCTACACGTCTACCCAACGTAAGTTTGGAGCCCTCTAAGTTTCAACTACGATAGGCACAACACCCGCCCCCATAAAGCGAAGCAATAGAGGGGCCGACATACCGTGCACGCCATAGACAATGGTTTTCTGTTCTTGTTGTTTTGCTTCCTTGTTTAACGATTTCCCGCTCAGCCGTCGCTTTTATACACTCGGCTAATCGCCTTGACTCCTCTGAGCAAGCTCACTTCTTCTCTATGTTTCCCATAGCCTGACGGCGGCGGCGGCGGGCAAGTTCGCGCAGGTCCACAACCTCATCGTCTTCATCCACAATTTCCTGTCCAATTATCTCTTCAAGCACGTCTTCCAAAGTCACTACACCAGCCAATCCACTGTATTCATCGATCACGACAAACAGATGTTGCCGGAGCTCAAGAAACATGGGCAACACCCGATCCAACGTCAGCGTTTCCACCACAAAGTGCGCACCTCGCGAGAGACTTTGAATGGGAGTATCTTCGCGGTCTTCGGCAGCCGACGACAAAATATCCCGACGATGCACGATCCCAACAACATCTTCAGCATCTTTATCTACTATAGGAATGCGACTATATGGTGGCACACCAATTTGCAACACCTCACCTACTTTTTGCTGGGCTTCAAGCAAATAAATGACCGTGCGCGGTGTCATGATTTGCTGAACTGTTTTCTCTTTTAACAATAGAATATTCTGAATGACATTGCTTTCTTCTACGCCAATGGTTCCCGCATGTCGCCCCATATGTGCCAATGCTATGAGTTCCTCTGAAGAGACAACGTGTTCAACTTTTCCATGAGATATTAGCCGTGTCACAAATTGGCACAGCCAGATAAGCGGTACTTGTATCCAGATCAAAATCTGGATGGGATATGCAATCCAGGATACAAGGCGCCGGGCATAAACCACGCCAATCGTCTTTGGAACAATCTCAGAAAATAAAAGAATCACCAGGGTAAATACCGCCGAAAAATGCGGCAACCACGGCTCACCCAGAACTTCTGCTGCTGCCGCTCCAGCAAGGGTAGCTCCAACCGTATGCGCAATTGTGTTAAGAGATAGAATACCCGCAATGGGCGCATCCACATTTTCTCTAAACTTTTTCAATAATCGGCCAGAAGCACTACTAGATTTCGCCAGCGATTCGATATGGCCAACAGGAACTGAATACAATGCCGCTTCAAAGAGTGAACACAAGAATGAGAAGAAAACGGCAAAACTCACAAAAAAGATCAATTCAAACATCTGATTACTCCTCTCGGTCTGGATAGGAAAGATCCAGCATAATCCAGTGAGAATCGAAGAAACTTGATATAAGAGTTATTCGCCGTAGATGGTGTGGTTTTTGGTTTTTGTGCACGATTTGCCGGGGTGGGGTGGTTGGGTTCTTGCGCCGCTTGCTCGTAACGGTCCGCGCACTTGCGAACTTGCCGAAGGCAAGTTTGGTCGAGGGCCGTGAGGACCGAGCCGCGAGTGCTGCTGTTAAGTGTTGTGCCGGTGCCAGTGCGTTTGCCAGGGATTGCAAACGCACCTTTCTTTATGGGTGCGACCACGCTACGCTGTGGTTGCTGGAGTTGCCAAGAAGGCGACTGCTTATCCGGTGCAACTGGATGCGCTGAATTGAACGATGTTCTCATTCGTACCTGCGCGGGCGAGATCGTCCTCCGTCTCGGGCATCGCTTGACACTCGGGGCACGGGACCAGCGCACCGAACTTGATCGCACCACAGCTGATGCAGACGGCGACCGTTGGGCGTCGACCTCTCGCTTGAGCGCCTTGGGGCGTGAGCTGCAATGACCCCATCGTTCTTTCGAATCTGCTATATTGACTTTGGGAGGTGGTCGATCTTCTATCATCTCCGCGTAAACGAAGCGCGGACCTCGCGCGCCTGCTCACGCGTCACGAGCACTAGATCTTCGCCGGTCAAGACCCCAACCGCCCAACGGAAACGGACATCCAGGGTTCCGGCATCCGCTCGAGTGGCGCAGCAGAGCGACACGACAGCTCGTGCTCCTCGTCGTGCTGGGCTGTTTGCACTCATCTTCAGCTGATGTGGATCGCACGATCCGGAACGGGAAAGAAGCACGAAAGTAGCTGGCCGCGAATCTACCAGCCTATAGTCCCCATCGCACCGTAGTCGTACTTCTTGCCCTTCTCCCAATTGATCCTTCTCGTTTTGGGATCAACCTTGCCCAGTCTTCTGTAGAGTCTGCCTTCGTAATTCCCATCAAACGTACTTCCTCTGTGTGTCTCGATCACCCAACCGCCCTTCATCTGCACATTCGGGTAAGCCCCCTTGTCGTATTTGATGCTTTCACCCCAATCGATGGTCGCCCCTGGTACATCCAAAACACCGACAAGATACCATAGGCCCCCCCTTCGTTTCTGGTGAACCTCAACGATCGTACTTGACTTCCACACTCCAGCCCAGACTATCTTGTTCGGCAACATACTCCCCGATACGGTAATTCAGGTCCATCCAATACCTGTCTTTGCCCGGGACTTGAAAGACGTGCACAATGGTCTCGCTCTCGGCGGCTAGCTTCTGCCAGGAATGAACCCGTCCGCCCATCTGCTGCCTGCCGAGCCACTCTATGTCTTTCCGAAGCGTGTCCAGTCTCCCCGTTCGAAACCAGACCCCATTGTCCGAGCCGTACACCATCACCACCGTCTCATCGATCAGAACTAGGTCGGGCGTCCACCCACTCCCATAGTGCCTGGTCTTGTCAGCGTCGGTCTTTGACCACGTGACAGTCTTGCCAACCGCATCCAAAAATCCAACGTGGTAGTAGATATTCTCTTGCCGTAATCCTGAGTGTGCCTCAACCAGGATGTTCCCGCCTCTTGCCACAGCCGCTTCTTGTCCGCGATCATAACGCCGACTATCACTCCATTCGACGGCGTTGGTCTCTGTCGACACGTCCCCAACCCGATAGAACAGTCCGATTCCCCCAATCGTGCCAACGCTTTGGTGCAGCTCAACAAGTACGCTATCGGCATAGACCTGGCCTGAGACGGCTCCGGCGAACAGTATTGCAAGCATCGCTATCATTCTAGCCTCCTTTGGGTGACTACAACCTCTCGATGCGGCCCAGGGAAGGGCCGCCGCTCTTTTTGGCACCGGCATGACACTTAACGTCTTGGTCACTGGCGAACTCGGCGTCAGTCGAGTTCGCGGAGGCGCTTAGCGCCGGAGCCGCCAGTGGACCTGTTATCTGCAGTCGCAGCCGGCTCGCACCCCGGTCACACCCAGGACGCTAATCGCTGCTGCCATGGTCGGAGGGCGTCCCCTGCCCGTCCCTTAAACGCTGGCGTCACACTCGGTCTTGCTGTCTCTGTGCCCTCTACGCATCCACCAGCTCACCAAGAAAAACCCAGCCGTGATCGGGATGAGCACAAACGGAAACGACAGCACGCGCCAATTGACGACAGCGGCAATCGCATATGCGACCAATGTTACCATCCCCCCGATGAACTCCCATTTCCAGGCTATCGCGAGGCCCACGAGCCACGCCCCCATCGTTATCAGGCCGACGTAGTCACTGGCGTTTAGCGGGCGGGACGCCTCCTCTCCACCGCCGAGTAGGTGCGCGATGAGGAAAAAGCCCCAGAAGATCAGGATCAGCACGCTGAGTATGCGGGCGGCCCAACGCGCTACCTTCGCTGTAGTCGGCAAGCGTGGGTTCGTGGAATCACTCACGGCTTCCTCCTTTACATGTGACTAGTGGAGCAGCTGAGCGGTCGGGATCGTCGGAACACTCCTATTAGGCCGTGACGGCTCACGCGATTGCAGATAACTAAGTACTTACCGCCGTACTTCTCGATACTTCTAAGGTCGTCGGGTTAGGCGAAGTTCGGTAGTACTGCTTGACGAGGTGGATGGGCGCGGTGCTTCGAGAGGCTCGTTGAGTAGGGAGACTGCGATCTTGCCAGGCTGACCCGGAGGGGCATTGGACATCGAGCGGTTGACGAAGAAACCGGATACCGGGTGATTCTGTTGCACGAGGGAGCTGCCCTAGTCTATAATTTACTGAAATGCAATCATTGGGTTAGCATAGGAGTCGTATCTGTGGCAAAAACCCTTCGGACATATCTCTCACTACGCAGCGCGGTGCGGCGGTCGCTGGGGGAGGTTGTTGGGGACGGTGGAGTGGAGCGTGTGGCGCGGTACAAGCGGATCGGGGAGATGATCGATTCGCACGTGTTGTTGCGTGCTGATCCCTCCTCCGCTAGAGCTTCAGCGGGCAGGCGGGCGGACTATGGGGGCGAGGTGATTCAGCGGTTGTCGAGAGATCTCGAGGTGGGTCGTCAACGACTGTATGAAATGTTGAATGTCCATCGGGCCTATCCAATTGTCCGCCCGGGCGGACAATTAGGCTGGTCGCATTATGTTGCGTTGTCGGGGATCGAGGATGAGGGCGTGCGGGTGGAGCTCAGGTCAATAGGTGTGTAAAAGAAATCAGGCGGCCATCTTCCCGGCTTCGACCTGCGGTCCGGTTGAGTGTTTCTGATCGTAGACTTGTTGTAGCAAGTGTGGCGCGGTGAGTTTCCTGAATCGGCTCTCTGCGACCTTGAGCGTACGCCAGATGAGAGCCGTGGCGTTCCTGACTTTCTTGAATCGCCTGGCGGCGTTTGTGCGAAGCCGAACGGAAGCAAAGGGGCTCTCGACGACGTTCGTGGTTCTCAGGTGTTTCCAGTGTTCCTTCGGGAAGTCGTAGAACGTGACCATCCGATCCCAGTCTCTTTCGAGCGTCTCCACGGCGGCAGGGAACTGTGAGCGATACCGTGCGGCAAAGCGTTTCCGGAGCTTCTCGGCCTCCTTTTTCGTGCCGGCATAGGGGATCTGGACGAGCAGTGCGCGGGCTTCAGCCTGTGCACGCTTGGCGACCTTGTCGAGCACGTTGAGGATCTTGTGGTTCCAGCACCGTTGTTGCCGGCTCTCTGGCCAGACCTGATCAACGGCCGCCCAGATGCCCATATTCCCGTCCGCGGCGATCAGGACAGGATGTTCGAGCCCGCGATCCCGGAGATCCCGTAGCACCGTGAGCCAGGATTCTGTAGACTCTCGATAACCGGGTTCTATCGCCAGGATCTCCTTGCTGCCGTCGCTCATCGCGCCGATCACGACCAGCAGACACGCCTTCTCGCGCTCGAGCCCGGCTTTGACGTAGATGCCATCAGCCCAGGCGTAGACCAGTTCGCGATTATCCAGACGCCTTTCTTTCCAGTCCTGGAAGTCGACCTCCCACTTCCCTCGAAGACGAGCGATCGAGGTCGGCGAAAGCGGCGCGCCATCACCGAGCAGCGCACGCAAAGACAACTCGAAGTCGCCCTGGGAGAGACCGTGGAGATAAAGGTCGGGAAGCAGATCTCCAATGGCCCTGGTTCTCCGGGCGAACAGGGGGAGGATGCGGCTTTCAAACCGCTCTTCCAGACCACGAACCCGGGGACGCCGGACCTTGATCGTTCCGCAGCTCGTCGAGAGACGCCGGGGCTTGCCGTAGCCGTTCCTGTAGCCCCTGGAGCTATCGACCTCGGCTCGGCGCTCATACCACGACCGGCCCAAGAACGCGGTCGCCTCCTCCTCCAGAATGAACTGGAACCGGCCCTGGATCTCTTCACGGATCCAATCGTCAACCGTCTCCCACGTCGGCATGGACTTCAATGGGGCTCTATGCGTATGTTCCTTCACGGCGATCCTCCTTCCCAACCGGGCCTCTCACCCGGTTTTGTGTGAATCAACTATCTCACGGGAAGGGTAGGGTCGCCCTTTCTCTTTTTCCACACCTTTTGATTATAGCTCTGCGGGTGGCCTATGAAACGCAAGCCGTGCGAGGGGCGTGGAGCAAGCAGATGCTTCGCGATCGGATAAGAGCGGGGGTTCTGCTGGATTCGAACGGCAAGTTGAAGGCGGATTGGAGAGCGTCGGTGCCGCCGACACCGAGGCGGGGGACGCCTTACACTTATCGCGTGAAGGACGTGTCGGGGAAGTCATTGCTGCTGGATTTGGGGATGGGGGTGGAGCACGAGCTTGATTTAAGGAGCGTGTCGCCGTTTAAGCCCGGCGACACAGTCAAGGTGGAACGGGATCGAGGACTTTACTCAACGAAGCCGGGGGACCACCGCCGGCTTTATGCATTCAGAGCCGAGGTGATTCGGGTGGTCGATGGGGATACGGTTTGGGTCAAGGTCGACCACGGGTTCAAGTTCTGGCAGCCGCAGAAGATTCGGTTTCGGGGTGTGGATGCACCCGAGTTGCCAAGTGATGAGGGGGGAGGAGGCGAAGGCGTGGGTGGAGGAGCGACTTGCCGGATTACCGTCGGTGGTGATTACGACTTCGAAGGTAGGGATGTATGGGCGTTACATTGAAGATGTGTTCATCGGTAGGAGATATCTGAACGCTGAGATGGTGGAGGCGGGGATGGCTGTTGGGCTGGGCTAAGGACGGGGGACCACCCCTCGATACGCCACTACGTGGCTACTCGGGATAAGCTTCAAACACGAAATGCACGAAATATGGACCGGGGATCGAGGTCCTTAGCCGGGATAGAATTCGGGATGTCTCGGGGGTGGTACCGACCACTGGTGTTCTGGCCTCTCTGAGAGGATGAACGATCCCTCGATACAGCGGATCAAAGGAGTTCATAAACCGAGGAAGCTTAACAGGGCGCGTGCCAGACGCCGCTTACTCGCGATGAGCGAGCTGTGCCGTACCCCATCCTTCTGAATACATGCAGGACTGAATACCTATAGTAATGAAGGCGAGGCGATCCGATCCGCGGTATCTTGGTCTGCGTGAAAGACGTTCTTGCCATTGCCTACCACTACCCGCCGATCGCGTCGCCGGGTGCGGAGCGGATGCGGGGGTTTGCTCGCGATCTGCCGGCACACGGGTTTCGACTCCTTCCCGTTACGACATCCACCTATGGGGATGATGGCTCGTCTGACGCTATTCGTGTTGGCGAGCCGGTAGGGCTATTTCGTTCGTTGTTCAATCCAGATCAAAAGACGGCTGCACCTGAGGTGCGTTCGCGGCTGCGGACGGATGCGGGCGTTCTGTCGGATGTGGCCGGATGGGTGCGCGATCGGGTGATGATTCCCGATGGTCAGATGGCGTGGTGCGCGCCGGCGTTCTTTGCGAGTCTCGCAGCGATCCGGCGATCGAATGTGAGGCTGATCTATACGTCGTCGCCACCGCATTCGGTTCATCTGTTGGGTATGATGCTGAAGCGTGCGACCGGTCTGCCCTGGGTGGCCGAGTTTCGCGATACGTGGACCCACGATCCGCTCGATTCCTTTCTGCGCGACGGTCGCTGGCGTCTGCGGGTGGAGGAAGAGATGGAGCGGCGCGTCGGGATTGTGGCGGATCGGGTCGTGGGTGTGACGGAGCGCGCGTGCGGGTTCCTCGGGAACTTGGCGTCACCCGAGAAGGTGACGTGCGTGCCGAACGGGTTCGACAGATTTGGAACGACACGAAGTCACCCCTCGACTCCGCTCGGGACAGGCTCCGACGCGAAGAAAGACGGGATCTTGGAAGATGATGGGGCTGAGGAGTCTGGTGGTGAGATCCTGCGTCTTGTGCACGTGGGGTCGTTCTCGGAGAGTCATCCGTTGCGGTCGCCGGACGTCTTGGTGAAGGCAGTTGCTACGTTCGGTGGGGAGATTGAGCTGAATCTGGTGGGACCGCTGACGGAGGCAGAAAAAGGGCGGGCGCTCAAGCTTGGTGGAAGGCAGGTTCGGGTGACGGGCATGGTGTCGCGGGAGGAGGCGTTGCGTTGGCAGCGAGAGGCGGATGTGCTCGTGCTGGTCGATCACGCACGACCGCATCCGTCGACGAATGTGCCGAGCAAGTGCTATGAGTATCTGGCGGCGGGACGATCGATCCTGGCGTTGACGCCGGAGGGGGCGACGCGGGACCTGTTGAGCGAAGTGGGGGGTGGGGTCTGTGTGGATCCGGATGATGTGGGCGGCGTGCGGGACGCGATCGCATCATTCGTTGAGGCGAAATGGAAGGGGATGTTGGAGGGGATGGCGGTCGACCCGGCGCGGTTGGAGGGGTATCGGCGGGAAGTGATGGCGGGGAGGCTGGCGAGGTGTTTTGGGGAGGTTATTTGAGCGGTAGTGCCTAATGCAATGGCCACCGTTCGCACCTCGATATGCGAATCAGTGGCTTGGTTCTCTGACGAAGACAACTAATCACTCTTCGGAAGGTCGCTACTCGGGATGAACGGTGGGGGCGCGATGGTTGGGTCAATGCATCGTGAGGGTCAGGTCAGGCCGATGTGGGTGAGGAAGCGGTCTTTGTCTTCGCGTTTCGATTTCGCGTTCCACGTGTCGATGAGGTCGAAGTAGGGTCGCTCTTCTTCGTCTTCCCAGTCGACGAGGGCTTTGATCTGGGCCTTTGTGTAGCGCCCATCGAGTTCGTAGGGGCATTCGACGGAGTCGCTGATGCTCAGGAGCGTGAGCTCGCCGTTGTCGCCGATTTCGACGTCGAAAGGATAACGGCGGCAGGTGACGGGTCGATGTTCATAGATGCCGCACCGGTCATCTTCCTGCAAATACTGACATCCGTCCTCGGTCCGGACGAGCCCCATGATGCGAGGTCCCTCGTTCAGTTGGATCCACCCTCGATTGTCGAGGCTCCATTCGATCTCGTCGGGTGGATAGAAGGCGGTTACTTCGGAGGGGTGTTGCCCGGTGTGACGCACGACGCGCTTGACGTCTTCGTCGGTTACGAGGACGATGGGTTCGCGGCAGCATTGGCCGCAGCAGGTGCAGCGGAAGTTCAAGAGGTGTTCCCAGTCCTTCCCCATTCCCTCTCCCTTGTTGATTGCTGCCCGTGATCCTTCGTGCGCCGAGAAGGTAGGCGCTGACTTGTGTGGGGTCAAGAACTGGGAACCACAAATACACACAAATGGACACGAATGGCGTAGGACATGGCTGTGGGGGGCCCGATTCGGGGAGGGATCGAGGTAGGACGTCACATCGAGTTAAAAGACATGGAACCACGGATGAACCCTTCGGTACACGAGCCGACTGCGCGGCTCGCACTCAGGGCAGGCGCAGATGCACACGGATGGTCGTAGGCTAAACTGTGGAGGACCGATTCGGGGAATGAATCGAAGTAGGACGGGACTTCAATAAAAGGTATGGAACCACCGATGAACCCTTCGGTACACGAGCCGACTGCGCGGCTCGCACTCAGGGCAGGCACAGATGCACACGGATGTTGTGAACCCTGGCTACGCCGATTCGGGAAGAGGATGGAGGTAGAGCAGAGCCGGTGGTTTCGCGACGTCGATGGGATGCGCTTTGCAACGGTCTCTGAGTTGTACGCGTTCGCGTGTTGTGCGATAATTAGGGTTTGAAGGGATGTCGGAAAACGGTTGGGGGAGGTATATTCACGATTTCTTGCTGGAACGTCCGGGTCGGTTGTGGGGATGAGGGATGACGGCGCTTGTTCTGAACATTGTTCTTACGGTTTTCTTCTTTCATACGATTCGGCTGGCGCAGAGCAGGGGTCGGAACATCATGGTCGTGGCTGTCGTGAATTACGCGGTCGCCTCACCTGTCTGCTTTGCCCTCAGCTATCAAAGCGGCGTGACGAGTGTTTCTGCCACCGACGCTGTTCTGGGGAACGGTGCAGGGTGTCTGCTTCATCGGGACCTACTACCTGCTCTGTGGGTCCATGACGGTGAGTGGCATGGCGATCACGACGGCCATTCTGCGTCTGGCGGTGGTGATTCCGGTCGCGGCTTCGATCGTGGTGTGGGGTGAGTTTCCGACACCCTATCAGATTGTGGGTATTGTCACCTGTCTGGGAGCCCTGCCCCTGATCGGGTTGCGCACAAAGGCCAAGGCGGGGGAGGCCAGCCAACCGATCACCCTCTCTTCCCTCGTGCTGATCGCCCTGCTTTTCGTGGGGATGGGCATTGCGAACCTGGCGACGAAGGCTTTCGTGGAATCTGGCGTGCCCGACGCGCGAACGACGTTCGTGGGCACTCTGTTCGGCGTTGCAGGACTGTTGGGGGCGCTCGTCTTTCTGCTGCCTGCGTGGCGCCAGGATCTGAGCGGTGTGATGGATGGCGTGCGTCTGGGTCTGGTCAACGTAGCGAGTATCACGACGGGCGTGATGGCGCTGGAGCAGGTGCCGGGCATCATCGCTTTTCCCGTGCAGGCCGCCGGCGGGATGACGCTTAATGCGCTGTTCGCTGCGTGGGTTTGGGGGGAGCGTTTTGCGGGGAAGACGATTCTGGGGATGGCACTGGCAGCGCTGGGGCTCGTGTTGATCAACCTCGCTTAGGAGGCTTCATCCCTGACTGGCTTTACTCGATGGTGGCTGCCTGGTTCGTGGGGATGATGCGCGCCGGTTTCGGAGGTGGCGTGGGGGTGGTGGCCGCACCGTTGCTCGCGATGACGATGCCGGCGAAGGAGACGTTAGGGGTCATCATGCCTCTCGTCTTCGTGACGGACGCGATTTCGGTTCGGTACTACTGGGGGTATTGGGCAACCTCGACTGCACTGGCGATCGTCCCGGGATGTGTCGTGGGTGTGGCTGCGGGGTGGTTCCTGCTGGATGCGATCCCGGAGGACGTGTTTCGCCGCCTGCTTGGCGGACTGGCGTGTGTGTTCGCGCTTCTTCAACCCGTACGACATCGTTTGGGAGCGATGCTTTCGTCACCCGGGCGCATCGCCGGTTCGATGGTCGGTGTTGCGACGGGTCTTGCGTCGACCCTGCTGCACTCCGGGGGCGTCGTATTGATGGTTTATCTGATCCCGCAGAATTTGCCGGGACGTCGCTTCGTGGCGACGGCCTTCCTCGTTGGCGTCGCGATCAATCTGTTCAAGTTGGTTCCTTACCTGGATCTCGAGTTGATCAACCGGTCGACGCTGATGCTGGACGTGAAAATGTTGCCGGCTCTGGGATTGGGGGCGCTTGCGGGGATCCTGTTGAATCAGAGGATGTCTCACGATTGGTTCAATCGAGTGGTTCTTGTGATTGTCCTGATCGTTGGGTTGAGGTTGGTTCTGGCGTAAACCAGTTGTCAGTCGTCAGGAAGGATGGGAATGGTTTGGCGTGATGAGGCTTGATAACCATTCGCTGATGCCCGGGGCGAGGTCACCAAGAGCTTTGGAACCACCCCTCGACTCCGCTCGGGACCGGCTCCTGAACACAGATGGACACGAATGGGAGGTACGTTTGCGATCGTGGCCCTATTCGGGGAGGGACCTGGTTGGCGCTCGGAGGATTGACTACGCAAGGTCGATGACAATGAGCATAAGCCAACGTCCTGAGAGGATTGGGAGACAGACGCTTTGAGTGTGGAGCCACAGGAGAGGACCGGCCAAGCGTTCGGGGTTGGGCGGAGTCCGTTCTGGACGGTTTCGAACGTGGTGAGTCTGTTGCGGGTCGTTCTGACGGTTCCGACGATCTACTACATTCTCGCCGGTCCCGATTATCGATGGCACGTGTTCGGTTTCGTGATGCTGATGGTGATTTCGGATATTGCGGATGGGATGCTGGCTCGGGCTCGTCAGGAGATTACCGAGTGGGGCAAGATCATCGATCCGATGGCGGACAAGATCTCCATCGACATTATCTCGGTGGTGTTGTGGTACGAGCGCGGGCTTCCGCTGTGGGTGGTGTTGGCGGTGGTAGGCCGGGACCTATTGATCGTCGTGGGGGGCGTGCTGTTGGCGACACGCGTACGTGTTGTCCCATCGGCCAACGCGTGGGGGAAGGCTACAACGTGCGTGATGGCGGCCCTGCTACTCTGCTACGGTATCGATTTCGATCCTCCGAAGGCGTATCTGCTTCCGGTTGCCGGTTTTCTGATCGTGGCTTCGTTCGTGAGTTACGCCTACCGGCTCAGGGTCCTGAACCGGCACTCGGCGTGAGCGATTCGGCAGCGATCGAGCTTGCGACGCGAATCAGTGTCGTGATTCCGGTGTTGAACGAGGTCGACGCCATCGGCTCGTGTCTTCGCCAGTTCGAGTTCGTGGATGACGATGTGGAGGTGTTGGTCGTCGATGGAGGCAGTGAGGATGATACGCGGGCGGCGGCGCTGGCGACGGGGAGTGCCCATTGGGTCGAGAGCGAACGAGGACGAGCGCGTCAGATGAACGCCGGAGCTGCGGCGTCCACAGGTGAGGTTCTTCTTTTTCTCCACGCAGACAGCATCTTACCCCGTGGGTGGGCGGAGGACGTGCGGCGTGCCTTCGATGATGATCGGGTGGTGGGCGGGCGTTTCCGGCTTGGTCTGTCGGAGGGTGGGCAGTTGTTTCGTCTAATTGCGTGGATGAGTACGTTGAGATCTCGCTACCTGGGCATTACGTATGGCGATCAGGGCATTTTCGTTCGGCGTTCCGTTTTCGATCGATTGGGCGGGTTTCCCGATCGAGAGATTTTCGAAGATTCCGAGTTTTGTCAAAGCCTCGCCCGCACCGGGTGCTTTGTGATGGTCGAGGCCTCGGTGACCGCGTCCACCCGTCGGTGGCGGAAGTGGGGGATCTCGAGGACCGTTCTGTGGATGTGGTGGCTTCGATTTCTCTACACGGTATCCGTGCCCGATGAACGACTGAGTCGCATGTATAAGGATGTGAGGTAGGATGGAGTATCGAACCTTCGGCAGAACCGGGTGGCGTGTGAGCGAGATCGGTCTGGGAGGATCGTGGTTTTATGGGCGACCCGAGATGGGACTCAAGCCCGTCTCTCACGGCGTGTCCGTCGTCGAGCGCGCTATCGAACTGGGAGTGAACTATTTCGACACGGCTCCGCTCTACGGGGCGGGGCGTAGCGAAGAGGTCCTGGGTGAGGCCCTGCGTGGCGTCACCGAGCCCTACTACCTGGCGACGAAGGTGGGCTACTATCCAGAGCCGTTCAACTACACACGGGACGATGTCTGGCGGGGGATCGACGCGAGTCTGAAACGGCTGAAGCGCGATCACGTTCATCTTCTTCAGCTTCACGAGTCGGAGATGGCGGGATGGGACGGGATCTTCGGCGCGGGGCGTTCGCTCGAGGCGATGATGGAGGCGAAGGAACAGGGCGTCGCCGACGAAGTGGGGCTGACGGGTTCCGACCTGGACCTGATGTCGCGGGTGCTGGAGGAAACAGATGAATTCGTGTCGGTCATTACCTTCCTTAAATACGATTTGCTCACGCAGGAGGCGAAAGAGCGTTTGATTCCGACGGCGGTCGACAACGATGTGGCCGTGATCCTCGCGTCTCCACTGCACGGCGGGCTGCTCGGGTCGACGCGCGACCGATGGTTCGAGCAAGGCCGGTTCAGCGACCTCTACCCGAAGCTGGAGGCGATCGAGTCGCTGCTTTCGGATGAGGAGGAACCGATGGAGCGTGTCGGATTGCGATACCTGTTGTCCGACCCGGATGTGAACCTCGTTCTGAGCGGCGTACAGGACATCGGCGAGCTCGAGGCTTCTTGTTCGGTTTCTGACGGGCAGTTCCTGCCCGAAGGGCTGGTCGAGGCGATCGAGGGGGTGTCGTGATGGATGCGGTGCGGATCGGAATGGTCGGACTCGGTCACATTTCCACGCGAGCGCATCTGCCGCCCTTGAAGGAGATGGCCGATCGCGGCGAGTTGGTTTTACAGGCTTTCTGTGACGTGAACGAGGAGACCGTGCGCGAGCAGGGGAACGCATTCGGTGTGGAAAGGGTCTACACCGATCACCACGCGATGTTCGAAGCAGAAGAATTGGACGCGGTGTATCTGTGTATTCCGCCGACTTTGCACGATGACGTGGAGACGATTTGCGCGACGCGTGGCATTGCGATCTTCGTGGAGAAACCGCAGACGCTGGATATGGCTCAGGCGCGCCGGTTCAGCGATGCGATCGGAGGCAGCGGTATCGTTTCTCAAGTCGGGTTCATGAGCCGTTACTATCCGTCGGCGGAGGCGATGAAGGCACGACTTGCCGAGCGGACGGCGCGTCACGCTCAACTCCAGCGATTCTACAGTGGCAAGCCGATCCGATTATGGACGAGTCGCTACGATCTTTGCGGTGGGTCTTTCGTGGAGAACACGATCCACTACGTCGACCTGCTGCGTTACTTTTTGGGGGACATCGAGTCGGTGTCGGCCTTCTACGTCGATCGGAAGCCGGGCGAGGGCATTCCACCGATGGACATGCCGCACGTTTACAACGTGAACTATCGATTCAAGAGTGGGGCGACGGCCAACGCCACGACGAGCCGGGTGTTGACGAATGTGGATGCCTCGCGGAGTGAGTTCCTCGTCGTCTCGGACGATTCGATGATGATCTGGTCGGCGGATGGCGTGACGGAGAACGGGGAGGCCGTCGAGGGCATCGAGAAGGCCAATGCCTTCGGGCTTCAGGCCGAGGCGTTCGTGGCGGCGGTGCGAGCGGGGGAGCCCTCTATGACGCGGAGCGCGTATCCGGATGCACTGAACAGCCTGTCAGCCGTCTTGGGCGCCAATGTGTCGGCCGAACGGGGCGGCGAGCTGGTTGCGCTGTCGGATCTGGAGGTGGGATGACGGTCGACGAACTGATCGCCCGGTTTCCGGAGATTCCGGCGGATCTACACGACGAAGCCACGCTCACCCGGCTCGCCGATCGCTTCGGCGATTGGCTGGCCACGGCGACGAAACCGAGTGCCTGCGCCGAGGACCACACACCGGAACATCGCGCGTATCTGAAGTTGATCGGACCGATGGACATTTACCGGTATGGATTATCGTCGCGGGAAAAGGTCCTCGACCAGATCGAGGCGTTGCTGGCCGCTTATGCGTCCGATCCTTCGGCGTTTCGAGCAGAGCTGGAGGCTGGCTGAGCCGTGGATCTTCGGGACCTGACCGTTTCCGACCTGGGTCGTGCCTATCGCAGCGGAGAGCTGTCGCCCGTGGAGGTGACAGACGCCCACCTGGACCGAATCGAGGCGCTGAATCCGGAAACACACGACTACATCACCGTCACGAGCGACCGGGCGCGGTCGGATGCGCGTGAAGCGGAAGCCGCCTTCAAGGTGGGTCGGGATGTGGGACCGCTCCAGGGCATTCCGATCGCTCTCAAAGACCTGGTGGACACGGCGGGGATCGTGACGACGAATGGCACGCGTGTGTGGGCGGATCGTGTTCCGGACCGCGACGGCACGGTCGCGCGGCGATTGGCGAAGGCGGGAACGATTCTGCTCGGCAAAGCCAACCTTGTCGAATTCGCCTTTGGGCCGTACGGGCTGAACGTTCACTATGGGACGCCCCCGAATCCGTGGAACCCCGAATGCGTTCCCGGTGGGTCGAGCAGTGGGTCCGGGGGTGCCGTGGGACGTGGGCTGGCGGTTGCAGCGATCGGGACGGATACGGGGGGATCGATTCGTCTTCCCGCGGCGTTCTGCGGAATCGTGGGACTGAAGCCGACGGTGCAGTCGGTGAGTCGAGCCGGAGTCATGCCGCTGTGCTGGACGCTGGACAGCATCGGGCCGCTGACACGAACGGTCGAGGACGCGGCTCACGTGTTCGATGCCATTGCCGGACCGGATGAGGACGATCCGATTACGATCGGTACGCCGGTCGCGCGCACGGCAGACGCACTGAGTCAAGACGTGCGCGGGTTGCGACTCGGTTTTGTCGATGGCGTCTTTACGGATGGGGCCGAGCCAGAAGTCGTGTCATCGGTCGATGAGGCGGCCAGGGTATTCGAATCCCTGGGCACCTACGTTGACCCGTTTGACTTTCCCGAGGCTCGTGAAGAACTCGAGGCCGAGTTGGAGGGGCGTGGTTCCATTACGCTCATGTGTGTGGAGGGCTACACCTGTCATCGGGAGACCCTCTCTGGGGATGGCGTGTTCGAGCCACGCATCAAGGAGCGAATCGAGTCGGGCGGGAAGTACAGCGGTGTGGATTACGCGGAGGCCCTTTTGGCGCACGAGAGGCTGAAGCGTGATGCCGTTGCGCGGTTGCGCGACGTCGATGCGTTGCTGGCTCCGACGAGCCTGTATCCGGCCCCTCGAATCGAGGACGTCGACAAGGCGCCAGCGAGGCTGACGACTCGGCTCGTCAACTACCTGGGGCTCTGCGCGGTGTCCGTGCCGTGCGGCTTTTCGGAGAGTGGTTTGCCGATCGGTTTACAGATCATCGGGAGGCCTTTTAATGAAGCGCGTATCCTGAAGCTCGCTCACGCATACGAAAAGGCGACGTCCTGGCATCGACGTCGCCAGGAGTAGGGGGCATGCCAAAAGTTCTACTCGCAACAGCACACGAACCGGTTCGCGAACGGTTTACGAAGCGTTGTCGCTGGACGGGCACTCTTTCGATATGTGCAGGAATGGCACCGAGGTCGAAGCGGCACTGAAACGGGATCTGCCTGACATCGTGATCGCCGATGTCGATCTACCGGGGCTGGATGCTTTCGAACTGGTCGGGATATTGACAGCGACAGCGGCAGGAAGAGCGATACCGCCCGTCGTTATGCGGTCAAACGAGACCACGTCCGATGGTGAAGATGGTCACTTCGTTTTTATGGGCGGTTCCGATCAGCCCGAAGACCTGCGAGCGCTCGTGCGAGCGCGTCTGGCTGCGGCCGACGCCGGGCCCAAGCACGGCCGTGTCCTCGTCGCCGACGACGACTGGAGTCTGAGGAAGAGTCTGCAGACCCGGTTGCAATCCGAAGGCTACGAGGTCCTGACGGCGATGGACGGCCTGGAAGCGTTCGATCGATTGTCGGAACAACCCGATCTGGTCCTGACGGATGTGGACATGCCAGGACTGGATGGGTTGGGGCTGGTTCAACGGATGCGCTCCACACCCACATTACGGGAGATCCCCGCGATTATCATGACCGCCCACGCGACGGGAGCGGAGGAGGCCGCGGAGGGTCTCAAGCTGGGCGCGAACGACTACGTACGGAAGCCGTTCGACTGGCTCGAGCTCTCGGCGAGGGTGCAGACGCAGCTGAGGATTCGCGAGGTGTCCCGATTGACGGCCGAGAAGCAGCGCGATCTGGCCATTATCGAACTCGCCGGGGCCGCGGCACACGAGATCAACAATCCGCTGGCGGTGATCATGGCGCGGTTGGAGTTGATGCTTTCGGATCTGGACGAGTCGGACACCAACTATGAGAGTCTTGAGCAGGTGGACCATCTGGTGCACCGCATTGCGAACGTCGTGCAGAAGATGAGTCAGGTGCGCCGCTACCAGGTGCAGAACTACTGCGGGGGTGTCAACATCCTGGACTTGGACGCTTCTGCGGAAGATGAATCCGAAGGCGGCGATTCATCCTGAAAGAGGTCGTCAGCATCAATGCGGGTCGGCCGGCCCCGTTGAGCTTCAATGGCGACTGCATCACGACCGGTATTTTCAAGAATCCCGTGAAGAACGTCTACCTCACGACAACCGGGTTCCGTGGCGACATTCAAGTCGATCGTGAGAATCACGGTGGCGTTGACAAAGCCGTGTACAGAAAGACGCAGAGTGAGTCTGCGGTTTCGGATCTGATCGAGGCCCCGGCGCTGTCGGAGGCCTGCGCTCTGTGTTGAGTGGACGCGTTCAAAAATCACTTATGGAGTCGAAAGCATGAATTACAACAGACGATCCTTTCTGCGAACGGCCGAGCAGTCTCTCTTGGATTCGCGGGTCTCCAACAGTTCGTTCTCAATCTTGGAGGCGGAGTTGCCCGTGCAGCCGAGACCGGAGCAGGATACGGGAACCTCGTGAATGATCTCGATGGCGTGCTGCGTTTGCCCGAGGGGTTCACGTACCAGACTTTCTCTTACACGAGAGATGTGATGAGCGATGGGTTCTTCGTGCCCGGAGCGCACGATGGCATTGGCGGCATTCGAGGGCCCAAAGGGAAAGACGATCGTGGTGCGAAACCACGAGTTGTCACCGACCGAACCCACGGACGAGGATGACGAGGAAGAGGACGAGACACCCTATGGGACAGATGCGGCGCTGCTCGAGAAGGTCCCGCTCGACAGAATCTACGATTTCGGCAAGGGCGATACCTTCTGCCCCGGGGGCACGACCACCTTCATTTATGACACGCGGACGCAGAAGCTCGAGCGCGAGTGGCTGAGCCTCGTCGGAACGGTCCGAAACTGCGCGGGCGGTCCGACGCCGTGGGGATCGTGGATCACGTGCGAGGAGACGGTTTTGCGGCGGAGCAGCAAGCTGCGCGTCGACCACGGTTACAACTTCGAAGTCCCTGCCAGGGCTACGGGTCTCGTAGATCCCATCCCATTGAAAGACATGGGGCGGTTCGTTCACGAGGCCATCGCCGTGGATCCGAAGTCGGGGGCGATCTATCAGACCGAGGATACGGGTGATGGGCTGATCTATCGATTTCTTCCGAACGAGCCGGGCAAGCTTCAAGCCGGAGGGCGCCTCCAGTGTCTGGTTGCGGCCGACGCCCGTCGGCTCGACACTCGCAACTGGGATGGGCAGATCGCCGTGACGGTGGGGCAGGAGATGGATGTTCGATGGGCTGATCTGGACAATGTGGACGCGCCCTACAATGACCTTCGCTACCGGGGGCACTACGACGGAGGGGCTGCCCGCTTCAGTCGTGGAGAGGGTATGTGGTATGGGAACGACGCCGTGTATTTTGCGAGCACGGACGGCGGTCCAGGACACCACGGACAGATATGGAAGTACACACCCTCTCCCGCTGAAGGCACGGATGAAGAGATGAAGAATCCGGGTCGGCTCGAGCTATTCGCCGAGGCGAGTAGTTCGGCCATTCTCGATCGGGCAGACAACCTGACTGTGGCGCCGTGCGGGGATCTGATTGTGACCGAAGACGGCCCGGCGGGGATCGGCTCGTCGGGATTACTCCCGAGGGGAAGTATTTCCTCTTCGCGGAAAACACGCTGAACATGGCGGAGCTGGCTGGAGCGTGTTTCTCACCCGATGGATCGACGCTCTTCGTGAACATTCAGGATCCGGGCATTACGTTCGCGATCACGGGACCCTGGAAGAGGGTCTAGGCCTTTCGGCCCGATTGAGTGTTCAGAGTCCAGTGTTCAGGCAGACGGGTAACGACCTCGCTCAGTACCCTTCCCGCGCGTTCGATGCATCCATAACCTGAGACGGAGTCCCGTGGAAATCTGTGATGTGAACGTGCACCGCGTGGCCGTCGCCCGTATCTACACGACGAAGGTGGCGCCGGCGGGAGGTCACGGGGATGGAAAGGCCGGGTCGGAGTACGTCCTGCTGGAGATGATGGCGGACGATGGGGCGGTCGGTTTGGGTGAGATTTCGGATGTGGAGCCCGACTGGGGCGCGGTTGCGTGGCAGGATGTGGGTGACGCGATCGCGGACACGGTGTTAGGGCGGTCGGCCGCGAAAAGGATGGAAGCTGTCGATGCCGTGCGATCGGTGCTTCCATCCACGCTCCACAGAGAACTGCGAGTGGCGATCGAGGCGGCCGTCGAATGCGCGTTGATCGACGTCGCGGCCAGAACTTACGGCGTGCCCGCCTACGAGCTGCTCGGTGGCTCGCACCGATCGAGGCTGGTCGTCAGCTGGGTGGCTTTCATTCGTGGGACCGAGGAATTAGAGGCTGAGATTTCATCGAAGGTGGCCGACGGCTTCACCGCGTTCAAGCTGAAAGTGGGCGAGGACCACGGTCTGGATCTCGAGCGTGTCAAGCTGACGCGGAAACTAGCGGGAACCGGGGCGCACATTCGTCTGGATGCGAGTGGCGAGTGGGAGGAGGCCGAAGCGATCGAGGCGATCGATGACCTCGCGTCGGTCGGAGCGGATGCCGTGGAGACGCCGGTTCGTGCGGCTGCCAGAGCCATCGCCAAGAATACCCCCGAAGAGGTGTCCGAAAACGCTGAAGACGTTGCGGCTTCACTCGCTCGTGTGAAGTCGGCGGTGCCCGTACCCATCATCGAACACGTCTCGGATTTCGACGATTGCTTCGCGCTCGCCCTGGCAGCACAGCAGGCCGTGGATGTGTTCAACGTGGTTCCGTGTCAAGCCGGAGGGCCCACGCGTGCCCTGCGGCTGATCCACGTGGCAGAGGCTGCGGGTATCGATGTGCTGCTCGGAAGTACCGTCGAGCTGTCCCCTGGCACAGCCGCAGCGCTCCACGTCGGCATTGCGGGCAAGGCTGTAAGAGTTGCCTCCGACCTCGTCGGACCCGGTCTGCTGGAAGGGGACGTCTGCGTCGATCCGTTGAGCTACACGAACGGCGGTCTCGAGGTCTCCAACCCGTGTGGGTTTGGTCTGGAGCTGGACGCGGAGAAGCTCGCACGATTTGCGGTTTGAAAACGACGTCCGATGAAAGGCAGGTGTGATGTGAAAATCGGTACCCGAGTGAGTCCCGACTGGCTGGATCGGCCGGACGATTTGAAGTTCCTGAAGCAGATCGGCGTGGACTGCGTCGACATTACGCTCGACATGTGTCCCGGCTACACCGAAACAGGCGGCCGCACCAACCGCGAAGGACTGCAGATGATCGCGGATAAGCTGGACGAGGCGGGGCTGGTCGTGGAGCGGGCAAACTGTCTGAGCAGCAACATGAAGGGCATCTACCTGGGCACGGAAAACACGGACCGGGAGCTGGACCATCTGGTGAACAACGTCACGCAATGCGGTGAAGTGGGCTTTCCCGTCGTGGGCGTACAGTGTTTTTCGGCCAGTCAGTTTCCGGGGTTGCCCGAGACGGAAACGCATTCCTTCGTGGAGGGTCGCGGTGGCTACCGTCACCTGAGGGTCGATGTGGCGAAGTCGCAGGGTCATCCAACGCCGGAGGGGGCGCCCACGGCCGACGAGATCTGGGAACGGACACTCGCGATCTATCGCGCCGTCGTACCGGCGGCCGAGACCGTTGGTACGCGAATCGCCATGCACGGCAACGATCCACCCGTTCGGGAGTTCTACGGTGTTCCTCAAGTGCTCTATGACTTCGACTGTTTCGATCGCCTGTTCACGGAAGTGCCGTCAGACCACAGCGGGATGACGTTCTGTGTGGGGACTCGATACGAGTCGGGTCAGGACGTGTTCGAGGGGATTCGACGATTCGGGGGCAAAATTTTTCACGTCCACTTTCGAAATGTGCAGGGACGGATTCCGGACCAGGGGTGGTACGCGGAGGGGATTCCGGATGCGGGGGATCTGAACATGTTCGAGGTTGCGCGAGCGTTGAAGGAGGCAGGCTACACGGGTGCGCTCGACTACGACCACATCATGCAGCTCGTAGACGATGAGGGTGGGCGGTCTTACATCGCCTACTGTGTTGGCCATACGCGGGGGATTTTGCAGGCACTAGATGCTCTGGGGTGAGGCTGGATTCGGTCATTCGTTAGACGCCCATTCCTTTCTATTGATTCCTATTTGTGATCCACTCTTTTGTGACCAAAAGAGTGGCAGAAAAGTCCCGCTCAGGCGCCGCGGAGGCTGGTGGCCTCGGCCGGCAGTTTGTTCTTTAGCAGGGCCGAACATCCAGTAGCCGACGTGCTCTGCCCTGCCTCCCTTGCCGTCCGCCGGCATCCGGTCCCTTCACAGAAGAGACGCCTGCAGCTGTTGAGCTTGCGGACTAGTCACCGCGGGAGTTGGTAGGTACAGCGGGGCCGCCTGTCGCCTTTCCCTCGGCGTCATTTCGTGGCTGACAACACGTGCCTGAGGGCCACACAGACGAGCAGCGGAAACAGCATACGGCAGACCGATGATCGAAAGGATGCGTTGTGAAGATCGACTACACGGTATTCACCAAGCCTTGGCCGGATAAGTCGTTGGATGATCTTGGTAAGTTCGTGGCAGGGTTGGGTTTTCAGGGTGTTGAGTTGCCGGTGCGACCGGGGTTTCAGGTGGAGCCGGAAAACATTTCGTCGGGACTGGGGGAGGCTGCGAGGATCCTGGGTGACCACGGGGTCAAGATCGGGACGGTGGCAGGGCCGACGGATGAGAGGGCGATCGCAGCCTGCGGCGAAGCCGGTGTGCCGATCATTCGGATCTGCGTGAAGATCGATCCGAAGAAGGGCTACGTGGCCGAAGAGGATCGAATCAAGAAGGAGTACGAGGCTCTCGTGCCCGTGTTGGAGAAGCACGGTGTGGCGATCGGCATTCAGAATCACGCCGATTACAACGTGAATCACGCGATGGGTATTCGCCACCTGATCGAGGGGTTCGACCCGAAGCATTTTTGTGCCGTGCTCGATCAAGCTCATTGTGGGCTGAATGGCGAACCCCCGGAGTACGCGATCGATATTGTCTGGTCGTACCTCAAGGTCGTGAATCTCAAGAGCTCGTTCTGGATCAGGTCGAACGGTCCGGATGCGCCCGAGGCGGAATGGACAAAGCATTGGACGACGGGTCGCCACGGTATGGCCTACTGGACGCGGGTCGTGCGCGAACTGAAGACGCGAGACTACTCTGGAAACGTCTGCTTGACGGCCGAATACAGCGACCACGACAGAGTCGATGACCTGATTGCGGAAGACATCGTCTATGCGAAGCATCTGTTCGAGACGATCGGAGGGGACGGTGTCTGACCCTGTGAAGATCGCGATGGTGGGGGCGGGAGGCATGGCGAACAACGTACATTACCCGTCCCTTGCGTCGTTCGACGATGTGGTGTTTGCCGGTATTTGCGATCTGGACGAAGCGCGAATGAACACGACCGCGGACAAGTTCGGGATCGAACATCGGTTTACCGATTACCGTCTGATGGTTGAGGAGGTTGCGCCTGACGGCATCTACGTGATAGGCCAGCCTCATTATATGGCTATATCCGGATCTCTCAACGAGATGAAGTGGGTGAAGGTGCCGTGGTTCCTGGCATGGGGGCGCGGTTAGAGTGTGCGGAACCTCTTCGGAATCTGCTCAGGGATGTTTATGTCTCCGACGGTAAGGAAGATCATATCGTTGAATGCGTCGAGTGTGCGGAATCCGCTGGCTCGGTTCTTGACGATTTGGACGATTCGGTTGAGGCCTTCGGCGATGGCGTTGGTAAGACGCGTGTTCACGAATGCGAGGACGCCGAAGAAGTGCTGTCGCAGGGTCCTGACGAACTTTCGCAGGGGTTCACGTCGACTTCTGAGTGCGGACGTCGTCCAGCATTTCAGGAAGCGTTCGGCAGCCCAGGGCGCTTTGTATTCCCAGAACTGCTCGAACTCGTCCTTGAGTCTCCAGGCTCTATAGATTCGGTAGTTCGCCTTCTCCAGTGCTTTGAGTGTCCGAGTATCCCCTCTGGAGCGTGTCGCTGAGTGCCGGTAGAGGAGCCATCGGAGGCCCTTCATGGCTTTGCGCTCATCCGGGGCAGCTTTACGCCACTGGTCCTTACGGACCTCGTCAACGGCGGCATTGAGAGCCTTGACGATGTGAAAGCGATCGAGGACCAGCTTGGCATTCGGACAGTGTTCCTGGATGGCTCCGATGTAAGCTTCGCTCATGTCGCAGCAGGCCCACTCGATCTTGGATCTCCGGTAGGGACTGAGAGCCTCTGTGAAGAACCGATCGATCGTTTTACGCGCCCTGCCGCGGCCAACCCACACCACGCAGGAGCGGTCCAGATCGTAAACGAGCGTGGCGTACCTGTGACGCTTGGCGTAGGAGATCTCGTCGATCCCGATGGTTTTGAGCCCTCGGATACGATGACCTTCACGAAGCCGCGTGATGGATCGGTGAAGGAGATCCGACAGCGTCGAGGCAGAGATGCGCAGTAACTCGGACGCCGCCTTCTGCGTCATGGTCTGGCAGTAGCGCAGCATGGCATACTCGAAGCGATACGTCACCCGAGAGAACCGCTCCGCCCACGGAATCTCCTGACCACACGACCGTGGGTAGGACACCGAATCTCCCGAGGATGGTAGAGAAGCCAGACCCTCCACCCGCACACCGGAATGTCACGCCACCGACGCGGATGGGGCATTGTGCGGACGATTTTACCTCGACGGCCGCACTCCGGACAACAACAACCATTCTTATGTGGCTTTACGGCGATGACGAAACAGCTTCTCCCCTCAAACCACCAGCTGACAACACGGAACCCCTTGAATCTCAGCAGTTTCGATAGTAATCTGCTCCCGGTCATAGGTCGCACCCCCTTCGCTTTGATTGTCCTACACACACAACCAAGCGTAGGGAACGATCTATGACCTTGTCATTCTATAGTTTCACCGTTGAGAAACCCGGATAGAGCCCATTATATGTATGACATCTGGGTGTGGTGTCTCCAGCAAGGCCTGAATCTGTATGTCGAGAAGCCGTTGGGTCTGAACTGGCACCAGGCCCGGATGCTGACGGAACTCGCGGAAAAGCACGGTGTGATCACACAGGTGAGTCACCAACGCCGGTCGAGTCCGTTGCTCAAGAAGATGAGAGCGGCGTGTTTCGAGCGGGGTCCCATCACACACTCGGTGTGCGAGTTCTATAAGTTTAACCTCCAGGCGCGGTACGATGCCCGTGACCATATGATGGACGATTCGACGCACGCCATCGATACGGTGCGCTGGATGTGTGGGGGTGAGGTTGAGGAGATCGAAAGTCGCTGCAAGCGGATCGGTGTTCCCGACATCAACTGGATCGGGGCAACGTTGCATTTCGACAACGGATCGACGGGCTATGTCCTCAACAACTGGGCGAGTGGACGCCGGGTGTTTCGCGTTCAGATGCACGCGCCCGGTATCTATTGCGATGCGGAAGTGGGGAGAGGTGCGACGCTCTACGAGGATGGCGACTACGAAGGCGTCTGGTACGACGCCTACGATGTGGGTGGATCGCCTGAGGATTGGCAATCGCTGGGCTTTCGTGACAAGAATCGGGAGTTCATCGATTCGGTCAGGACAGGGAAAGAGGTGACGACGTCTCCGTTCAGGGATTGTGTGAAGACGATGGAGGTGGCGGAGAAGATTTTGGGACAAGCGTTGGTGAGGGGGGACTGAAGAAAGACCTTTGGAACCACAGATGGACACAGATGGGAGCCCAACCTATAGATAGCGGCCCTATTCGGGGAAGCGGTCTTGGTGGGAACCCGTCGTCCCTCGGTTTCGTCACATTGATGACAACTGGAGTCCTGTAGAGGGTGGCTCGACGATCGGGCCACCCTTTTGCATCAGGGGCTGACGAGTGAGGAAGGGAGGTTGACCTCCTTCAACGCTGTGGTCAGTTGGCGTTTTGTGTAGGGCTTCATGTCGGGGCGCCAGGGTTGGATGAGGGTGACGCGTTTACCGAGGGCGCGGACGCAGTCGGGGAGATCGAAACGTTTGAGCACGCCTCGGGGGACACAGGAGAAGGGCCAATAGACGAAAGGTACCTGGGTCCACTCGTGGTAGGAGATCGGTCCGTTCTTGAGCGTCACGCTTGCTGCTCGATCGTGCAACAGACCTGCAAAAAGGGCGAGGATCGCGCCCTGTCCACGGCCAATGAGATGGATCTTACGTGCGCCTTCGGCGGTGAGAAGGTCCATGGTCGACAGGACGTCGTGGGTGCGCCGGCCGACGAAGCTTTCGCCCAACAACGTTGCGTAGCCATCGTGCATGTAATCGATACCGTATGAGTGGAAGAAGTCGCGATCGTCGTCCGGCCGCGTCTCGCCCAGACCGCGTGGGTCGACGGCGTAGAGGGCACTGTTGCGCGCAAGACTCCCAGCGTCACGGTCGGTCGTGAACTCCTCTTCCGCCGCGATGTGAGGCACATACAGGCAGAGCTCGCGTTCGACGTCGAGGGTGTGCGTGTGCGGTGTGTGCATCCGTTTTCGGAGGATGGCGCGAATCCCGTTTTCAGTTTCGACCGCGTAGCGAGCGACACGGGTGCGGTTCTCGGTCCCGCCACGCAAGGCCCTATGATGCGGGACGCCCGATCGACGGGGGAGAACGAGGACAGCTCTGAGGGCGCGCTTCAGCTCGTTGCGTGTGAGCCGCTTTCTCTTCTCTTGAAGATCGTTGGCACGCGCGCCGCTGAGTTCGTAGATGGGCGTCGCGCCGGCAGCGATCACCTCGCCACGTGGCGTGACGTTCAGGGGTCGGCGCGGCAGTGGCTTTGGGGTGGCGCGGGATGGACTCAGTCCGTTGTGAGCGCAGAAAAAGCGGACCATCGCTTTCTGATTGTGGTCGGAGTAGCCGTGTCCCATCGGGCCGATGAAATAGTCGACATTACGTCGCGGCGCTCCGAGGACGCGATAGAATGCGCGGACATCGTCATACGCTTCTTTGACGCCTCGTCGGTCGAAGAAGTCGAAATGCTGCCCGAGGATCATGACGGGTTTCGGCGCCTGCGCGATCAGGAAGTCGGCCATTTCCAGTCCGTGCCCGATCACGCCGGGGGGATACTGTTCGGCGTCGGCGGGTAGTTCGTTTTCGAGGTTGTGCAAGAAGGTCGTGATGAAGCAGCTGGGTGCGGCGAAGGCAAACCGGTCTTCGGCGCCCCAGGTCCACGTCGTCACGGTTCCACCGCCGGAATTCCCCGTGATGCCGATTCGGTGGGGGTCGACTTCTGGACGTGTTTGGAGGTAATCGAGCGCGCGGATCGCGTCCCAGTTGCGCCACGCGCCGAACCAGTCGTCTATCAATTGCAGCTGCTTTCCCATCATGTTATGCGCGAGCGTGGACCG
The DNA here is from genome assembly GCA_965198115.1 of Candidatus Latescibacterota bacterium. Taxonomy (GTDB): domain Bacteria; phylum Latescibacterota; class UBA2968; order UBA2968; family UBA2968; genus UBA6620. The sequence goes on from OZ240241.1 coordinate 8,121,676, forward strand.
GCCAACGATTTCGCGATGCTTCATTCCATAGTACTGATCCCGTTCGCCCTGGTTGAAGGGATCGATGATGAGGGTGACGAAACCGGATCGGACGAGACGCTGGCAGAAGGCCTGGTAGATGGGTGTCTGCTTTCCGTCGTCGGAGTGGCCGCAGGATCCGACTACCGCGGGAGCGGGTTCGTCGATCGCGTTCGGCACATACAGGTTTGCAGTCACCAGACATCCGGGTCGTGATTCAAAAGCGATCTTTTCGATCCTGAAATCGCGCTGTTGGATGACGCCGACGGTCGTTGGTTTGAGCGCTGTTCTGGGTGGGGATGGTCCGACCGCCTTACGGATCGGGTCACGGACATCGCGCTGGTAGGCGAGTGCTTGTCTTCTCGTTTTCAAGCCCTCGAGCCGCGCCCTCCGCGCGCGGCGGATCTCCCGAACCCGATCGATGTAATACTCCTGCACCATATGGCCGTTTCCTGTCCGTCCCATTTCACACTCCTGATCGCGGAGTCAGACCTCGACGTTGAACTGAAACTAAGATTATGTTAAATAGCCGTTTGCGTCTGCGTAGGTGGCCTTCATCCCTCTTGCAGGGTGGGACGAGCTGCCCGCCAGGTTTCCGGGTTCAGAATAAGGGATCATCGGTCGTCGTGCAACGACTCGCGGAGGCCGCTCGACCAGGGATTCTGGAATGCAAGTTTTTAAAAATCAACTGGTTGTGAGCATTTCCCCTCAGTCTTTGCGGTTGCCCCGATTTAGCGCAGCGCTTATATTATTGAGTCTTGGCCCGATCCAGGCTCTACTATGACCCTCGACCTCGAACAACGCGTCACATCGATTCGCGACAATCTGCAACGGCTCGAAGAACGGGTTGCTGCAGCGGCGGAGCGATCCGGGCGATCGGGTGAGGACATTACGGTCGTCGCGGTGAGTAAAACCTGGCCGGTCGAGGTGGTTCAGGCGGCGGTGGAAGCCGGCGCATCCGTTCTTGGCGAGAATCGGGTTCAAGAAGGGCAGGCCAAGATTCCGGCGGTTGAAGGCGATGTGATCTGGCATCTCGTCGGACATCTGCAGCGGAACAAGGCGAAGGTCGCAGTCGAGTTGTTCGACGTGATCCAGTCGGTCGACAGTCTGCGGCTTGCCTACGCCCTATCGAGACACGTCGAAGATCGTGACGGGGACTTGCCCATTCTCGTGCAAGTCAACACGTCGGCCGAAGCGTCCAAATCCGGGTTGTCGCCGGAGGAAACGGCCGACGCCGTTTCGGAGATCGCAGCGATCGACGGTCTTCGGGTAGACGGGTTGATGACGATCGCGACGCTGAGTGACGACGAGGGTGAGACGCGTCGCTGCTTCGGGTGTCTTCGCGATCTGAGAGATCGATTGGTGGGGGATGCGGTGTCGAGTGCGCTCCAGCTATCGATGGGAATGACGGGCGATTTCGAGGCGGCGATCGAGGAGGGGGCGACCATCGTGAGGATCGGGACGGCGATTTTCGGGCAGCGGGCGGCGTAGCCAGTCGTGGAATCCGTCCTCGTTCCGGTCCTGCAGCAGGTCGCCACAGGCGTCAACGTGATCATCAAGATATTGGTGGTCACCGTCATCGTGCTGATGCTGCTGCGGTGGCTGTTGCTGAAGGTCAGCCCCTTCGGTTGGGCGACCTATCAGGTTCGTCGGGTGACGGATCCGATGGTCTGGCCGCTGGCGCAGTCGTTGCCCATGCCGAACGCCATGAGCATCGCACCGCTGATCGTGGTGCTCGTGACGTTGCTCGGCGCTTACTTCCTGCAGCAGATGGTGCAGGAACTTCTGGAGTCGATGTTCATCCTGGTGCGTGGGATCGCATCGGGGCGGCCGCTCTGGATCCTCGGCGGGGTACTCTACGCAGGCGTTTCGATTCTGCTGTTGTTGATCATCGTGCGGATCGTGGCCTCGTGGATCCCGTTCATGCGTGACAATCGTGTCGTGTGGGCGATCTACAGTTTGACCGAGCCAATCATGGGCCCCTTTAGACAGATCATTCCCCCGCTCGGTATGTTCGATCTGTCACCCATTCTTTTGATATTTCTGATGTCATTCGTCAAGAGCGCCATTCGCAGCCTGCTGCTTCAATGAAATCGACCCCCTTCACACCGATGCTCCGGATTCCCCTTCGGGTGCACGCACCGCGAGGACTTCCGTCGTGAAGATCACGCCGCTGGACATACGCAAACAGACTTTCAAAAAGCAGTTTCGTGGGATCGACGCCGAAGAGGTCCAGGCCTTTTTGGAAATGATCGCCGAGGAATTCGAGCGGCTGAGCAGCGAGAACATCCAGCTGACCGAACGGCACCGAACGCTCCAGACGACCGTCGAACGATACCGGGAACTGGAGAAAACGCTTCAGAAAACGCTGAGGACTGCCCAGAAGGCTGCTGACGATGTCCACGACAATTCGAAAAAAGAGGGTCGATTGATCGTCAAGGAGGCCGAGATTCGAGGCAACCGGGCGATTGAAAAGGCTCGACAGCAGGTCCAGAGCATTCGGAATGAGATCGTCGATCTGAAGAATCAGAGAGACCACTTCGTCTCCCGACTACAGGCTTTGATCAAATCCCAATCCGACTATCTGTCCGAACTTTCCTTTATAGACGCACCCGTTGTGGATGAAGGGCTCGAGCCGGATGGCGACAACGGGCATCCGATCGTGTCGGTCCAGGAGGAGAAGGGGGACTGATGCGTGGCTGAAGCCACTCCCGTCATACTGGGTGTGATCGGCGGGTCCGGTGTTTATGAAATTCAGGGTGTCGATGTGATCGCGGAGCACGACATCGATACGCCGTTCGGGAATCCGTCCGACTCGATCGTCGAGGCGACGTCGGATGGGCGCACGGTCTATTTTCTTCCGCGTCACGGCCGCGGTCACGTTCATCTGCCGTCGGAAGTCCCCTCCCGCCCCAACATTTTTGCGCTGAAAACATTTGGTGTGACGCACGTGCTGGCGGTGAGCGCGGTCGGCATTATGAAGGAGCACATTCGACCGGGCGACATGATCGTGCCGGACCAGCTGTTCGACCGCACCCGTGGCCAACGGCACTCGACCTTTTTCGGAAACGGCATCGCAGGTCACGTGTCGTTCGCCGATCCGTTTTGCGACGAGTTGCGAACGACGGCGGTCGAAGCGGCCCACGCGGTCGATGCGACGGTCCACGCGGGGGGCACCTACATCTGCATGGAGGGTCCCCAGTTTTCGACGCGTGCGGAGAGCCACTTTTACCGGCAAACGTTGGACCCCGTCGTGATCGGCATGACGGCGCTGCCCGAGGCCAAACTGGCACGTGAAGCGGAGATGTGCTACGCCATGCTCGCGATGGGAACGGACTACGACTGCTGGCACGATGACGAAGAGGATGTGACCGTCGAAGCGGTCATTGCGGTGCTGAAGCAGAACGCAGAAACGGCGAACGCGATCGTTCGGTCTCTCGTTGCGAAACTGCCGAACACCTCGTCGTGCGAATGCCTCGATTCTGCGCGGTATGCGATCATTACGTCGCCCGACGCTGTCACGGATGAGGCCCGAGACCGTCTTGCGCCGCTGTATGACAAATACTTCCAGGGATGATAGACGACTCTTACTACGCACGCCCCGCAGGTGTGCCTTCCTCGATCGCGGCCAGCGGGGTCGTGGCTCGTGTCGAGGATGGTAGGATCCTTGTCGCCGCTGCCTACGAGCGCGACCACGACAGCCCCGTTCTTCCGAAAGGTCACGTCGAGCCGGGTGAGGACATCGAAGAGGCTGCTCGCAGGGAGATCGGCGAAGAGGTCGGTCTTTCGGATCTGATGTTGCTGGAGAAGCTGGACACACTCGAACGCCTCGATTTCGCGAAAACCGAATGGAAAATCACGCACTACTATCTCTATCTGACACGGCAGGTCGAAGCCACGCCGTCGGACGTGGACGGGCACACGACGATGGCGTGGGTGCCGATCGACTCGCCACCCTCCTTTTTCTGGCCGGAGCAGCAACGTTTGGTCGCGGACAACGCCGAGCGAATTGCACGGCTCGTGGAGCACGCTACGCGTGAAACAACCGGTGTCTGACCCTTTCAAGGCCGTCGGCAGTCAGGTCGACTTTCCAGCGATGGAGCGACGCATCCTGAAGTTGTGGGACAAGCAGGATACGTTTGCCCGTTCCGTGGAGACGCGCTCGGAAGAAAAGCCATTCATCTTCAACGACGGTCCTCCGTTCGCGAGCGGTCTGCCACACTATGGCCATCTTCTCGCGTCGATCATCAAGGACGTCGTGCCACGTTACTGGACAATGCGTGGTTACCGCGTCGAGCGACGGTTCGGTTGGGACTGTCACGGGCTTCCCGTTGAAAACGAGGCGGAGCTGCAACTCGATCTCAAGTCACGACGCGACATTCTGGCATTCGGCGTCGATCGTTTCAATGAATTCTGCCGCCAGATCGTCCAGCAATACGCGTCGGAATGGAAACAGGTGATCACGCGCTGCGGCCGATGGGTCGATTGGAACAACCAGTACCGGACGATGGACCCCGAGTTCATGGAGTCGGTCTGGTGGGTGTTCAAGCAGCTGTGGGATCAAGGTCTGATTTACGAGGGGTATTATTCGCTGGCCTACTGCCCACGCTGTGCGACGCCGCTTTCGAACTTCGAGGTGAACCTGGGGGGCTACCAGGAGACCCAGGACCCATCGATCACCGTCAAATTCAAGGTGCGCGAGGAGCCGAACACGTCGATCCTGGCGTGGACGACGACGCCCTGGACCCTTCCCGCCAACATGGGGCTGGCCGTGGGCCCCGACATTCCCTACGCGCGCGTTCACACGACGTCCGGCGAGCAGCTGATCCTGGCAGAGTCCCGCTACGAAGCGGTGTTCAAACAGCACCAGGACGACGTGGTGAAAGTCGAGCCGCAGCCGCTCGACGCACTGTTGAAGATGACGTATGACCCCCTGTTCGCTGATTTCGAGGTCATGCGCAATGACGGCGCGTTCCGTGTGGTGCCGGCCGACTTCGTATCGACCGAGGACGGTACGGGCATCGTTCACACGGCCCCCGGCTTCGGTGAGGACGACCATCAGCTGGGCAAGAAGGAAGGGTTGCCCGTCTTCTGTCCGATCGACGAGGACTGCGCGTTCACGGATGAGGTTCCGGACTATCAGGGCCAGTTCGTGAAGGACGTCGACAAGACCGTGGTGAGGCGGCTGCGGGATGAGGGGACCCTTTTCGACGCAGGCACGATCACTCACGCGTATCCCTTCTGCTGGCGGTGCGAGTCCCCACTGATCTACCGTGCGGTTGCGACGTGGTTCGTGTCGATCGATCCGATCAAGCAGAAGATGATCGATGCGAATGACCAGATCTGGTGGGTGCCCGAACACATCAAGGCGGGGAGGTTCGGTCGTTGGCTCGAGGACGCCCGCGACTGGGCGATCAGCCGAAACCGCTACTGGGGCACGCCGCTGCCGATCTGGCGAAACGAGGAAACGGGCGAAGCCGTGTGTGTGGGGAGCCGCGAAGAGCTGGAGCGGCTGACGGGTCGCGAGGTCGACGACCTGCACAAACACTTTATCGACGAGCTGGAGATTCCGAGTCCGACGGGCAAGGGGACGCTCAAGCGCATCCCCGAAGTGCTCGACTGCTGGTTCGAGTCGGGGTCGATGCCCTACGGACAGATGCATTACCCGTTCGAGAACAAGGACTATTTTGAGAAAAACTTCCCCGCGGATTTCATTTCAGAAGGTCTCGATCAGACCCGGGGATGGTTCTACACGCTGACGATCCTGGCGGCAGCCCTGTTCGACAAGCCGGCATTCAGAAACTGCATCGTGTCCGGCATGCTGCTGGCCGAGGACGGCCGCAAGATGAGTAAGCGGCTCAAGAACTATCCCGAGCCGACGGAGATGCTGGAAACGTATGGCGCCGATGCCCTGCGGCTCTACCTGTTGAACTCGCCCGCGCTTCGGGCCGAGGAGATCCGGATGTCCGAGCAGGGCATCAAGGAAAGCCTGCGCGCGGTGATCATTCCCCTGTGGAACGCCTACAGCTTTTTCGTGACCTACGCGAACATCGACGGGTGGTCGCCCGATCGTGCGCAGACGTCGCCATCGCCCCATCGGCTGGACCGATGGATCGTCTCGGAGCTGCAGACGCTCCTGCACGACGTGAACGAAGAGATGGCCGCATATCGGCTCTACCGCACCGTGCCGGCGATGGTCTCCTTCGTGGAGAAGCTGACGAACTGGTATATCCGGCGGAGCCGACGCCGATTCTGGAAATCGGAAGACGACAGCGACAAGGCCGCCGCCTACGGGACGCTCTACGAGGTGTTGATCACATTCGCCAAGGCGCTGGCTCCGGTGTTGCCGTTCGTGACGGAAGAGATTTATCAAAATCTCGCACGGAAGACAGGCGACGATGGAGAGGAAAGTGTCCATCTTTGCGCGATGCCTCAGGCCGACGAAAACCTTCGTGACGCCGAACTGGAGGCGCAGATGAACCTCGCGACACGCGCCGTCGTGCTCGGGCGATCACTCAGGAGCAAACACGACCTGAAGGTGCGCCAGCCACTGCGCAAGCTGTATCTGCTGCCCCCCGACGAGCACAGTCGTGACGAGCTCGTGGAGATGCGCGATCTGATTGCCGATGAACTGAATATCAAAGAAATCGAGCTCGTCGAGGACGAGACCGAATTGAGCGACGTGTCTTACAAGCCCAATTTCAGGGCCCTCGGCCCGAGGTTCGGCAAGCGGATGAAAGAAGTGGCCGGTCGTGTCCAGAAGCTGACGCAGGATGAGATGAAGACACTCCGTGACGGTGGCGAGTTGGAAGTGGCAGGCGACCGGATTACGATCGACGACTTGGAGGTCCAGCGTTCGGAAAAGGACGAGCTGATCGTAGCGATCGAGAATAACCTGGGTGTGGGGTTAGACGTCCATCTCGACGACGACCTCACCGAAGAGTGCACGGCACGCGAATTCGTGAACCGCGTCCAGAACATGAGGAGAGCGGCGGGGTTGAACGTTTCGGACAGGATCGAAATAGGTGTTCGAGGCGATGCCCATTTGGAGTCCGCCGTCGATCGACATCGAGACTACATATCTGGTGAAACGTTGGCGACAACGCTCCTCGTGGGCAACGATCCGGAAGCCTATTCGCTGATTCAGGAATGGCAGGTCAATGGTTATCAAGGAACGATTGGTATTCGTAAACAACGCGACAATTAGCGTCGGTGGACGAAGGTTCAGCTGACCCAACCCTATCCCTTGTTTCGAAACACGAGGCAGGGCGGCTTTGAGGAGGCGGAGGATGAAGGCGGAAGATCACGATTACTTCAAGCGGATGCTCAAGGAGAAGCGGGAGTCGATCATGCACGACCTGGGTCTGCTCGAGACCCATTCGATGAAAACGACATCCGCAGAGTCTTCGGGCGATCAGATTTATTCTGACCACATGCCTGATCTGGGCAGCGATGCGATGGAACGGGAAAAAGCGTTCATGTTCGCCTCCCGAGACGGGGTCTATCTGGGACAGCTCGAAGAAGCGCTGCAACGTTTGGAAAAAGGTACCTACGGGATCTGCCGTGTGTGCCGTGTGGACATTCCGCGTGCTTGACTCGAAGCTGTTCCGACGACCAAGATCTGTGTCTCCTGCAAAGAGAAGGAACATTCGGAAGAAAAGCGCGCATAGGGGGTTGGTTGCAACGACTCTGGATTTCGGGAATCGCCCTGTTCCTGGACCAACTGTCGAAGTGGCTGGTGACCGTTCACCTCGAGCCACGGACCTCGGTTCCGGTGCTGGGCGATTTTTTCAAGCTCACCTACATCCACAACCCGGGAGCGATCTTCGGCATCCGTTTCGGCGGCATCTGGGTTCACGTGATCATTTCTGCCGTGGCGCTGGGCGTGGTTTCGAAGATGTTGTGGAGCTCGCCGGGGGAGGACCGCGCCGGATCGGTTGGACTGTCGCTCGTCCTCGGAGGGGCTGTGGGGAATCTGTTCGATCGGCTCGAAGTCTTCGTCGCGACGGGCGGCGCGGTCGTCGACTTTCTGGACTTCGGGATCGGTTCGCTGAGATGGTATATCTTCAACATTGCCGATGCCTGTGTGACGACGGGTGTGGGTCTTCTCCTTCTCTCCTACTATGGCACAACACGAGCCGAACGAACCGTGGACGATGGAGGTTCCGGCAACCTTTGAGGGGGCCCGGCTCGATCAATTCGTAGCCGAGCACTGCGACAGCCTGTCGCGTTCCTCCGTCCAGCGTCTGATTGCGGCTCAGTCCGTGCGAGTCAACGATCGATCCCGGCGTTCGAGCCACCGGCTGCGTGCGGGTGATGAGGTCCAGGTGACGCTGCCCGCGCCCACGCCGTCGGATATCGTTGCCGAGCCGCGTTCCCTTGACATCGTTTATGAGGACGAGCACTTCCTCCTCGTCAACAAGCCGGCAGGCATGTCGACGCACCCGTCTTCGACTGAATACACGGGCACGCTCGTGAACGCGCTCCTGGCTCATTGCGAGCTGTCGACAATCGGACGACCGCTGAGACCCGGTGTCGTTCATCGACTCGACAAGTCCACGACCGGTCTTCTCGTCGTGGCGAAAGACGATACGACCCACCACGCACTTTCCGCACGACTGGCGGATCGCAACATCCAGCGTGGGTACGACGCGCTCTGTTGGGGGCATCCCGGGGAGGATGAAAGCGGGGAGATCGACGCGCCGATCGGGCGCCATCGGCGGGATCGGACGAAAATGGCCGTCGACCGAGAGGGTCGGGAAGCGATGACACGCTACCGCGTGTGTGCGCGCTACGATTTTCTGTCGCGACTGGAGCTACAACTCCAGACCGGACGCACGCATCAGATTCGTGTACATTTGGAGCACATTGGCCACGCTGTGTTCGGAGACCCCGTTTATGGCGGTCGAGAGAAGCGGCTGAAGGGGATTACACCGATGTTTCGCGCCGACGCCGGGCAGCTGTTGAAGCTGACCGATCGGCAGATGCTTCACGCCGCGAGGCTGGAATTCGACCATCCACATACGGGAAAGACGATGATGTTCGAGGCGGAGCTGCCGGAGGACTTTCAGACGGTAGTGGAGAAGCTCGAAGCAGGAGGGTGAAGCGTGGCCGGCCGATGACGAAGCGTGTTCAGTGTTCAGGAAAAACGGCGACGGTTATAAAATAGAAGGGGCCCGCTACGTTGTGCGAGGGCCCCTTTTTCTATTGTGACGGTGATTTGGATTCAAATGTGGGGGGCTTCGCCGTTCTGGATTCGGTCGACCATGGATTCGACGTCCTCGATGGGCGGGTCGTTTTCCCGGATATACCGGAAGAGACGGGTTTTGTCACTGTCGTACTCGAGTCGGGATAGAGCCAGGGCACGTCGTTCGTCGATTTCGCCCGTTCGAACGGCCTCCCGAATCGGGGGTGGTAGCCGATTGAACCGGCGTGCTATGGCGGCCTCCTCTTCCTTCAGTCCAAACCGTGTCGCCAGTTCCTCGTTGGGAAGATGGAACACGTCGGCACGGCGGAGGAAGTCGACTTCGTCGGCGATGTTGACGCTGTGCGTCTGGAGGTTGGACTGGAAGGCCAGCTCACGGGCGCGTTCCTCGGAGACACGGCGAACGATGGCGGGAATGGTTGGCATGCCGAGTCGCAGGCACGCCTCGACGCGACGCTGGCCGATGACGAGTTCGTAACGACCGTTCTCGACGGGTCGAACGACGATCGGGTCGATCACGCCGTAGCGCTCGATGGACTTGATGAGTGTCGTCAGGTTTTCGGAATCGAGCCTCTGCCGGATCGTCAACTTTCGCGTGTCGATGTGTGCGGTCGGGATTTCAAGCAGAGCGTCGGGCACCGATCGGGCTCCTCATCGTTCTGACAGTCGTTGTCAAAGAAGAAAGCCCAAAGCCCGCGGGGAGCTTTGGACCTTTTCCTACAGTGGTTGGCGATGATATCGACGAGATCAGGCGGACGTCCATTCCGATTCTGGCATGTCCTGGGCGAGTCGAAGCGCACCGAGGGCGCCAGCGTAGACGGGATCGTCGACAACCGTCACCCGCGCTGGCCCGAACTCGGCGAGATCGGATTCGATGACGACGGGGAGGCCGCGAATCTGGCTGCCCCCACCGGCGAGGACGATGTTGTTTCGGAGCTCATCCTGGAATTCGGGTTCGAACGTGGTGATGAGCTCGCGGATCGACGCGAGTGTGTCGGGTAGAACATCCTCGCACGCCGCTTTGAGCTCTTCGGCGATGTTGTAGAGGACGGCCTTGCCTTCCACCTGAAACTCCACGCTGATCCCTTCGGTGATGGGCGAGACGAAGGCGTAACGCTCTTTGATCGACCTGGCCTGGTTTAACGAGATGGGGGAGTCCTTGACCTTTTCCTGGAGCAAGCCGTGGAATTTGTCGTCGATGAAGCTTCCGGCCTTGTATAGGGTGCGCTGGTCCTCGTCTTCAGGGATCGTGCCGTGCATGCGACAAAGGTCGAGCGTTCCGGCGCCGATGTCGACAACGAGAGCGTTGTTGTAGAGCCCGAGTCCATAGGCGACTAGGAAGGGTTCGGAGACGACCATGACGGAGTCGACGAGATCCTGGATCACGTCGATGATGGCCTGTTTGTCGTTCTCGCTCGCGAGCGCGGGGGCGCCGACGACCGCACGGACAGCCTGATTCGGTCGAATTTCGGCCAGTTCGACGACGTGGCGAACCAATTCGCGTACGGCCTCGACCTCCCGATTGTCGCCTGCCATCGCACCCGGCTGGGGCCGATACCGGAGCACGCCCTTTTCCAAAGGGTAGAACAGATCGAGGGCCATCCGGTTGCGGATGCACTCCTCTCCGTAGACGATCGGTTTCTGCAGGAACTTGTAAGCGATCAGATCCTTGGGCCATCCAACGACGCTGGGAACGGTTCGTGTGACATCGGTGCTGGTCGCAACGGAGCTGTTGGCCGTTCCCAGATCGATGACCATGTAGAGCACATCCTGTGCTGGCGCCGGGGTCTCCTGAATGCGTTCCGAAGACGCGCGCTCCTGTCCGGTCTCCTCCGGCATGTTCGACAACTCCTCTTCAGTGAGACTGCAATTCGATGGTGATCGGGGCCGTGTCGGTCTCGTCGTCGGCTGACTCTTCCGAGCTCGAGGGTGTTTCGGGGGGAGGCGTGACGGGTAGACTGGCCTCTTTGACGAACGTTTCTACGATTTGTGTTCGGCGGATTCGAAAGCGATCGGCGATGCCACCGGGAATGGCGTGTGGCTCGCTCCTGGGTTCAATCAGCCCGATCCGTGGTGTGGGGGCCACATCCGGTGGGTCGGGGGGGATCGGGGCGGGCCCATCCGTCCCATCGGGTTCACCTTCGACTCGGCGGCGCCCCTCGACTGCTTCGTTCAATACTTGGTCTGTGAGTGATCGGATGGACACGTTAGATCGACTTTTTGAAGAACTCGATCGCTTTGTTGTGCTCGCCCTTGTGTTCGTAGGCGAGCCCGAGACTCTGGTGGATGCCGGGGTGAGCAGGGTCGAGTTCGACGACGCGGTTGAACGACGTGATGGCGTCGTCGAAACTTCCGCGGGTGTTGTGAACACTCCCGAGTCGGAAATGTGTTTCCGCGTTTTCGGGTTCTTCGTTCGTTGCCTCGGTCAGACAGCGAACCGCCTCTCCGTAGTTCTCGGTCCGTGTGTAGACTTCGGCCAGTTTGTAGTAGGCCGGGAGGAAGTGCGAATCGATAGCCATGGCGCTTCGGAGCGCTTCGATGGCTTCTTCGAAAATCGCCGTTGTTGTCGGAGGCGACTCCGAGCTTGTAGCAAGCCGAAGCCGTACGGTTCAGGTCGACGAGCTTTTGGAAAGAAGCGATGGCCTGCGGATAGTCGCCCTTGTTCTTGTAATTGACCCCGAGATGATCGTGGATCTGCGCCAGATCCTCACGACCCAATCCAAAGATGTCCTCGAAGAAGGATACGGTCCGATCGGACAGCTGCTTGGCGTAGAGCAGGAAGGTGTAACATGTGCTTTCGAAGGCGTCGAGCCTCCGTTCGATCCGGTCGAGTCGCGCGAGGACGTCGTCGTCGCCGGGCGAATCGTCGGAGCCTTCGAGGTCCCACTCCTGCGGGAGGCGTTCTCCGGTGATCTGCGGTGTTGAACTCACGCTGCGTGGTCCTCCGGCGGCCGAGGGGTCGACCTTCCCCACGTATTCGTTGAGAATCTGCTCCTGACGGCCGCGCTTTCGCTGGCTTCGGGCGATGGCAGGTGTGTCGGGAACAAGGGAGCTTGAACCGACGGCATTCTGGTCTGAGTCTCGGTCGGTCACGATTCGTCCTTGGTGACCGCGACACGGCGGTCGTAAGACAGGGAACCCGATCGGACAGATATGTGTGACGCCTTGCGATAATTCTCCGCCCGGCTTAAGCTATTCGCAAAATAGGCAGAATCGTTTCAATACGGTTAACAGTGGAGACCGTTCCCTAATGAGTTGAGGGTCACCTAAGATCTGGCGGCCATGCGACATAGTGCCATAGGAGTACTTACAAGGCGCAACGGCCAAAAGCGGTTGTCGGACCTACGCCTGATGTCCCTTTCTTTACGCGAACGCGTTTGGCACATTCCGGGGGATCGGGACGCGAAACGCTCTCGATCTCCGACGGGTCCGCCATCGGCAGCACCGCCAGGGAGACGGCCGATTTTCTACCCCGCTTCGCCATTTTCGGGAAGCAGCTTCAAAGCCGCCTTGTCGACAGACGCAAGCTCTTGTTTTTGCACTGGTTTAAGTGTTTCCGACACCTGAAACCCCCCCTTTCGTCGACAACGGCCGCGATGCGCCCCCCGGAACGAAAATTAGGACGTTTTAGTAGAAGAAACGGTCCACTTACCGGTGTCCAAAAAAAGAGAGCTGACCGTTTCCACCCCCCCTACCCCCCTAGTGCGGGCCTCGGGCCAGCGATGCGCCCAGGGCCAACACCGCGCACCCCCTATGCCCGCTGGGACCTGGCCTGGCCACGTCTTGAGCCTAATCGGTCGAAACGCGCTATTTTCGCGGTTCGAGAGCCTACTTCTCGCGCGTGTGGGAAAATGAAAAGGGCGCGGTCTACATCGGGACGCCCAGAGAGTTCATCCTCCCTTATCTCCGGTCGTCAGTTCTTGGTGCGTGAGAATGCGAATAGCGTTGTCTGGGCGGGAATTTATCGTAAGCCGTAACAAGATATGGGCGGGGTCGTTCGGGGCCCTTAGGATCGGGCCCGATGGTGCAGGGGGAGGTGTTGGGGGAGCGCCCTGGCGTGAGCCGTAGAGGGCGCAAAATCACGACGAATATATGGGCATCCCAACAGCCAAGTCAAGCGCTATTTTCAGGTATTACAAGGACATTTGGGCATGTTGGAGCACGGAAAAGGGGTGTCGAATTCGTTCGCATTTCGACACCCCTCAGACGGGTTCGCGTTTAAATTAGAGACTGTTCGCGGGTAGCCCGTAGGCCTCCTCGACCTGGTCTGTGTCGACCATCTCGATGGCCTCCCAAGGACAGATTTTGACGCATTGGACGCAGCCGATACAATCGGCGAGACGTACCTCGCAAAATGTCCCGATGCCGTCGAGGCCGGCTTCGTTCACGTCCACCTCTTCGATGCAGTCGGTCGGGCACACTTCGATGCAGGCATTGCAGCCCGTACAATAGTCGGGGTTGATGATGGCGATGATCTTGGGGCGTCGCTTCTTCTCCGTCATTCCCGACCGCGATTCGAGCCAGAGGTAGTCGTGATAACCGATCCGTCCGTAGTCGGAGAATCGCTCGGGCCAGTAGGCGCCCGTTCGCGGGGCGAATATGAATTCCCCTTCGGTGTGGGCGTGACTCAAACGATAGCGATCGGCGGTGATCAATTGGTCGGGATCGTCGTCGTAGACGAAGCTGATAAGGTCGTAGCGAACGGAGACGATGCGGGCGGCCCTGTCTCGCCACTTGAAGTGGGTACCCGGCAGAAATTCGAGCACGGGCATGGCCTGGCGCTCTTCCTCGACTGCCTCGGTCGTCGCCGGTCCAGCCTGTGCGGTTGCTGCCGCCGGAGAGGCGTCGGCGCTGGCCCCACCTTCCCGGTTGGCCTTTCGAACGGCATCGGCCTTGGCTTTTGCCCGCTCCACACGATCGGTAATGCCATCGAACTGTGACAGGTCTACGTTCAAAACTTCTCTCCACCAGCGTTTTAAACACGCACCGACGAAACCGTGTCCAAGATAGGGCCAACCCCTTCGCGTGTCAAGGTCACCCTCCCCGACCGAAGACGCTGAAACCCGCGATCTACAAGCGTTTTCGCCCCCAGGATTCTTGACTCCCCAGTAGCCGGTGCCTATATTTCGGTCGCTTCAGATGGCCTCACGCCCCGGGAGAATTCGGTTGTCGGATGAAGATCAGGATCGGTCCGAGGAAGCCACGCAGGCTGCTTCCGACGAGGGTGTGGCCAAATCACCCAACCTGATTTCCCAATTCGTCATCTTCCCCCTTGCCGTCGTCATCGTCGGGGTCTCCATCTACCTTTTTTTGGGGATCCTGACCTCCGAAGATCGTAGCGCCCGCGACTACCTGGACACGATCAAACGGGGGGGCATCAACAGCCGCTGGCAGGCCGCCTACGAGCTCGTCAAGGTCCTTGCGGCGGAGCGTCGCGAGGGTAGCCTCGATCCCCGGTTTGCCGACGAAATCGTGCGTGTTTTCGAAGATTCCCGCCACGACGATCCTCGTGTTCGGCGGTATCTTGCACGGGCGATGGAAATGGTGGACCATCCGAAGGTTGTCGCGGCACTGATTGCCGCGCTCGACGATGCCGACGAGGAGACCCGACTGTTTGCGATTCATTCCTTGGGATCCTTGGGTGCCGGAGTGGCGATCGACGATCTTCTGCCGTTTGCGAAGAGCCAGGATGCGGGTTTCCGGAAGGCGACCGTTTACGCCCTCGGGAACATGCGGGACGACAGGGTGGAATCGGTTCTGATGGCGGCCCTGCACGACGCCACACCGGATGTGAGGTGGAACGCGGCCCTGCAACTGTCGCGTCGTGGTCGGAATCCGGGCGCGGCGGCTCTGTACGAGATGATGGATCGGCCGTTTTTAACGCGTCTCGTCATGACCGAAGAGCAGCGTGTGACCCTGATCGTCTACGCCATCCGGGCGACCTCGGCCCTCAGGGAAGAGACCCTACGGGGGCACATCGACACCCTTCGCGAAAGTGACGAAAGCCTTAAAGTCCGTCAGGCCGCGATCGAGGCTTTGGCGGACTGGGGACGGCCGGAGGTTGGCGCGCCGGTCAGGATCGGAAATTAGCTTGACACGATCCCGGACGTTCAATATATTGGCGAGCCAGTGGTATAGAATTGAATCAAGTCCTATGTTTTCAATGACTTCCGACGAATTCGAACCGAGCCCGGGAGGGGTGGTTCGCCACTTCTCTCCGCAGGTCGAGGCACCCCCGCCTCCACCCCAGGTTCTGCTCTCCGCCCGACCACTAAGTGCATGGTTTAATAAATATTATTACGTATGTCTTGAACATTATTTGTAGCTTATGTTCTCCTTCAAAAGGAGGAGAACAATGCCAAGACGTTCGCCTTATGTGGTGCTACTGTCTGAGAAGGAACGGGTCGACCTCGAGCGAATGGCTGGACAATATACGTTACCGTATTATCAAGTGATCCGATCGAAAATCGTGCTTCTCGCCGCCGAGGGATTATCCAACAAGATTATCGCCCAACGGTTGGATGTCCCGCGTCCGATCGTAAGCAAATGGCGTAAGCGCTTTTTCGAAGAGCGTCTTTCGGGACTCGAAGATAGATCTCGTCCCGGGCGCCCGCCCGGTTTTCCCCCCTCAGGTGGTCGTTCAGATCAAGGCGCTGGCGTGTGAACTACCGAGCGAGAGCGGGATACCGCTCTCGCGGTTCAGCTGTTCCGAGATTGCCGCCGAGGCAGTGCAAAGGGGCTTCGTTGCCAAGATCAGCGGCGCCACTGTCTGGCGCTGGTTGAACGAGGACGCGATTCGTCCTTGGTATCATCGCTCCTGGATTTTCCCACGGGACCCGGACTTCCAAACCAAAGCAGGTAGAGTCCTTGATCTGTATCACCGCCAATGGCAAGGAAAGCCTTTAGGGCCGAGGGAATATGTACTTTCTGCCGACGAAAAGACCAGTATTCAAGCACGAGCTCGCAAGCACGTTACCCTACCGCCAGCCTCGAACAGAGCGGCACGCGTTGAAACACGAATACGAGCGGAAAGGAGCCCTGGCCTATCTGGCTGCTCTCGACGTGCACAATGGTCGAATCTTCGGTCTCTGTGAGTCTTCTTCGGGTATCGAGCCCTTCAACCGGCTCCTGAGCCTGATCATGAGCCGGAAACCCTATTGCTCGGCAAAGAAAGTCTACCTCATCGTGGATAATGGCTCCTCGCACCGAGGGCAAACATGCATCGACCGTATCCAGGGGAAGTGGCCAAACATCCACCCCGTTCACCTTCCGATCCACGCAAGCTGGCTCAATCAGATCGAGATCTACTTCTCGATCCTCAAACGCAAGGCTCTGACACCTATCGAATTTGCATCGCTCGAAGAGCTTGAGGCAAGAATCCTCGGTTTTCAGGAACGCTACGGACGTATCGCCACACCCTTCAAATGGAAGTTTACACGAACAGATCTCGCGGAGATGATCGACAAACTCAGGTTCTACGATACGCCCTTGGCAAAGTCTGCTTATAATACGTCACCGTATTTGAGAACAGGAGTACTAAGCCAGATTTCACGCAAGCCAGAAGCCAACCAGATTTCTCCCGTGCGTCCTGGCGTGTCGCAGATCCGGAGACAGACGTATGTCTGAAGAAATCGATCTTTCGCAGTTCGATGACATTCCCGATCGCGTGGAACGGGCGAAGGCCAAGGCTGAGGCCATTCGAAAGATGCGAGAAGGTGACGACAGCGAAGCGCCCGCCCCAGAGCCTGCGCCGGCACAGGAGCCAGCGGCCGAGGCCGAGAGCCCCGAACCCGCTGAAGAACCCGCGCCCGTAGCGAGCGCGTCAGAAGGAGGCGAGGGCGAGGTCGACCTGACCGAGTTCGACCATATCACCGATCGCGTCGAACGTGCCAAGGCCAAGGTGGAAGCGATGCGCAAAGCCGGTGGCGGCGGTGGCGTGGCTGCTTCGGGCGCGGCTCCGGCCAAGAAGGCACCCGCCAAGAAAGCCGCGAGCGCGGCCGACAGGGCAGCAGCGGCTCGAGCTCTGACGGAAAAGGGTGACGGCCCGGGACAAGTGATCGTTCAGACGACACCCGCACCCCCCGACATCCGTCCGGGTCCCGAACGCATCGTTCCGATTGCGTCGGGCGGCATGACGACGCGACGCGGTTTTTTCTCCTGGTTGACGCTTGCGTGGGTGTCATTCGCGGCAGCCTCGACGGCCGCGCTGGCCGCGACGGGTCGGTTCCTTTTCCCAAACGTCCTGTTCGAGCCGCCACAATCCTTCAAGATCGGGTTTCCCGAAAACTACGATCTGGGTGTTGACGAACGATGGAAGGATAAGTTTTCGGTTTGGATCGTGAAGGAAACGGAACAGATGTATGCCCTGATTTCGGTCTGTACGCACCTGGGGTGCACTCCAAATTGGCTCGCCGGCGATCAAAAGTTCAAATGCCCTTGCCACGGGAGCGGTTTTTTCAGTACGGGCATCAACTTCGAAGGTCCGGCCCCGCGTCCCCTTGAACGTGCGCGAATCGTACTGTCCGAAGACGGACAAATCCTGATCGACAAGAACTCGAAGTACCAGTGGGAAAAGGGACAGTGGGAAAATCCTGAGTCCTTCCTCAAGTTGATCTGATTCATTCACTCGCTCCGGAGCACACATGCCGAAGACTTCCGATCTGATGGACCAGGTCAAACGGACCCAGATCTGGCGATCGCTTTTCAGACACGATATTCCGAGAGACGAACGGGGACGGGCGCAGGTCGTCCTGACGAACGTCTTCCTCCATCTGCACCCTGTGCGAACACCCAAATCGGGTATTCGTGTGCGCTATACGTGGTGTATGGGGGGGCTCACGTTTTTCATCTTCATGGTCGAAACGGTGACGGGCATCCTGCTGATGTTCTACTACCGGCCCACCCTCGAGTACGCGTATACCGATATCATCGATCTGGGCGAACAGGTTCCGCTGGGCATTATGCGCGAGATCCATCGCTGGGGTGCCCACCTGATGATCATCACGGTCTGGCTGCACATGCTTCGAGTGTTTATGACCGGATCCTACAAACCGCCGCGAGAGTTCAATTGGGCGATCGGCGTCATCCTGCTCCTGCTCACGCTGTTGCTCAGCTTTACGGGTTACTTGCTGCCGTGGGATCAGTTGGCTATCTGGGCGATCACCGTGGGTTCGAACATGGCGAGGGCCACACCGTTCCTGGGACACGAGGGCCCGGGTGCCGCTTTCCTGAAGGTTGGCGAAGTGGGCCTGGTTCACGCGGGGGACGATGCCCGGTTCGGGCTGCTCGCGGGACGATTCGTCGGGGAGGGGGCGCTGCTTCGATTCTACGTGTTGCACTGCCTTGCGATTCCGTTCATCGCGACCATCCTGATGGCCGTTCACTTCTGGCGTGTTCGTAAAGATGGGGGCATCTCCGGGCCGATGTAGACCTGGCGATTTTGGAGGGATATGGAAGCCTTTAAGTCTCTAATCAATTGGTTAGCTGCGCCGGAAAAACTGCTGGGCATGGCCACGGTCTTCGTGTTGGTGGGTCTTCGAACACGTCAGCTCTGGACAAACATGGCTGGCCTGATCGGGCTGATAGCCTTCACCGTTTTCTTTATTTTCAGCTTCCAGGATCCGAACTTCCGAATCATCGTCACGAAGCCTGACAACGTCCCGATCGTCCTGCTGTTTCTATTCGTGGGTTTCTTCATGTGGCTGAGCATGAAGCAGGCGCACGAGAACGACGAGCGAATCGCGGCTGGTGGGGAGCCGATCGAAAAGACCGAATACGAAGAGAAGGTCCTGACCTGGCCCCACCTGGTTTACACCGAGCTCATCTGCCTGACGTTGATGACGGTCGCACTCATCCTCTGGTCGATTCTGATTCACGCCCCGCTCGAAGAACCGGCGAATCCCGCCAAGACGCCCAACCCGTCCAAAGCGCCGTGGTATTTTCTGGGACTGCAGGAGATGCTCGTCTACTACGATCCGTGGATCGCCGGCGTGGTGCTTCCGACGCTCGTGATCGTCGGGCTCATGGCGATACCTTATATCGACCGCAACACGAAGGGTGGGGGCTACTACACCTTCAAAGAGCGCCCTTTTGCCATCACGGTGTTCCTGTTCGGGTTCGTGGTGTTGTGGGTGGCGCTGATCGTGATCGGGACCTTCCTGCGCGGCCCCAACTGGAACTTCTTCGGGCCCTACGAGTATTGGGATGCTCACAAGCTCGAAGCACTCGTGAACGTCAATCTGTCGGAGTTCATCTTCGTCAAGTGGATGGGAACGGGGTTGCCTCAGTTCTGGCTATTCAGGGAGGTCTGGGGGCTCATTCTCGTGGCTCTCTACTTCCTGCTACCACCGCCGATCCTGGCCAGAACGCTTTTCAAAGACTTTTACAAACAGCTCGGGATCGAACGCTACAGCCTTCTGGTTCTGTTCTTTCTCTGCATGGTGGCGTTGCCCGTGAAGATGTTGCTTCGGTGGACCTTCAACCTCAAGTACATCGTCGCCATTCCCGAATACTTCTTCAACATCTAACCTCATCCGCCCGCGTCCTGGAGTCATTTAGATGAACGGTGAGAAGCAAGGCTTTGTCGACTTTGTCTACAACCTCGACAAGCTGAACATGATCTTTGCACTGTCGAGCGTCGCACTCGCGATCTCGACGGTCTGGATGGTGTGGGCGGACTACGATCGCGAATGGAAGGACGTTCAGCGTGCGGCGATGGCACTGGAGCAGCACAAGGTCGAATCCGACATCGCCGCCGAAGCAGCTGCGATCGATCAGGATCATCTGGAAGGTATCGAATCGCGTCTCAAGGAGGTCGAGGCGTCGATCGCGGGCAAGGGCGATGCGCTCACGGTCGTTCAGGACACTCTAGAGATCTTGAGAGGTGAGCATTACATCGCCGATCAGAATTTCAAGTTCGAAAAGGCCGAGTACGACGTCGTGAAGTACGAGTACGAGGAGGCCGCCCACCACCACCACGTTGAGGAAGCCGCCGAGAAGAAGGCGGCGATGGAAGAGATGGAACGGCGGATGGCGGGCTTTCGTCTGGTGCTCGAGGCGGCCGAGGTGCGCCGAGAAGAGCAGCGCGCTAACCTGGCCGAAATCGAGAAGGAGAAAATTGCCCTCGAGGCGGAGAAGAACGCGCTGTTTAAGGACACAGGACTTCTGGAGCGACGATTAGCGAACCTCGAACCTTCGTTCCAGAACCAGTTCCGCAACGCGCCCCTGGTCGACTTCATCGATCCCACCGTCAAAGTCCGACAGATCGTTTTGGGCAACCTGAAGAACGACATCAACTTCATTACGGTGCCGAAGGTCGATCGATGCAACAGTTGCCACGTGAACATCGACCGCGAGGGTTTCGAGATCGATTGGGAGACGGCGACGTTCAAGGATGAGGTGCTGGCCGGCTATGTGGCCGACAACTACGACGAAGATGAACGGATCGGTATGACGAAGGTCCTAGCCTCCCATCCGAATCTGGATCTGTTCATGACGAGCGGGTCACCCCATCCGATGGAAGGCGTGGGCTGCACGTCGTGCCACCAGGGACGGGATCGAGGCATCACGTTCGTCAACACCGCGCATACGCCGAGCGATGCCGAGGAGGAAGAGCGATGGCATCGACTCTATGGATGGCACAAGATGCACCACTGGGACTTCCCGATGTACCCGACGCAGTATGTCGAACAGTCGTGCACTACGTGTCATCAAGGCGTGGTAGACGTGCCTAAAGCCGTCAACCTGAACCGTGGGATCCACCTTATCAAGACGCTCGGCTGCCACGGGTGCCACAAAATCGAGGGCTATACCGACCTTCGTAAGGTGGGCCCGGATCTGACCCGTGTCGCGAGCAAGATCAAGCCCGACTGGACACACAAGTGGATTCGCGATCCAAAGGGATTCCGTTCGACGACAAAGATGCCCAAGATCTTCGATCTTGAGAACGTGAGCTCGCCCCAAGACCGTGCGCGCAACACCGCCGGGATCGACGCTATTACCACCTATCTGTTCGACAAGTCCGAGAAAATAGACTACCCCGAACCCTCGACGAGGGGTGACACCGCCCGAGGCGAAAAGCTGGTCTCTCAAGTGGGCTGCCGGGCGTGCCACGTGGTCGGCGCGGGCGATGACGCTGGTCAGAACTACGGCCTACGCAACTTCGGTCCGAATCTCAACGATGTGGGCAGCAAGCTCGAAGCCGGTTGGCTCTTTACCTGGGTCAAAGACCCCACTCAGTACTTCCCCGAAACACTGATGCCCAACCTGCGGTTGACGGACCAGGAGGCAGCCGACATTACGGCTTACCTCCTGACTCTGCGGAACGTGGACTTCGAGAACCGGCGTCCCGCCGAGGTTGACAAGACGGTACGTGACGACCTGGCGCTCGACTTTCTGAAGGGCCGGATGCCGGTCAGAGCAGCGGAAGCCGAACTCGCGGGGATGTCTGATCACGATCGGGATGTCTTCCTCGGCGAGCGCATGATTTCGAAGCAGGGCTGCTACGGTTGCCACCTTATCGACGGGTTCGAGGGTGTTACGCCCATCGGCACGGAGCTGACACTCGAGGGCAGCAAGGACGTGGCCAAACTCGACTTCGCCCTGAACCCCACGGAGATCCCTCACACCCGCCACGACTGGTTCTTCACGAAGCTCAAGCAGCCCCGTCTGTTCGATGAAGGCAAGGTCAAGTCGTTCCAGGACAAGCTGCGCATGCCGGACTTCGGTCTGAGCGACGAGGATGCGCATTCCCTGACACTTGCCCTCCTGAGCTACAGCAAAAACTTCGTGGAATCGTCGGCAATGAGGCACCTGTCGGCAGCAGAGGCGGAGATCGAGCGGGGTCGTAAGCACGTTTATGAACGGAACTGCCGAGGCTGTCACGTCGTTGAAAATGAAGGTGGTGCCATTCAGGATGTTTTGGCCAGGACGTATGTGACCGAGCTTGTGAGTGCGGCCGAGGCGGTGGGCTTCACGCCGCCGAATCTGAATGGGGAGGGACGGAAGGTCAAGCCCGAATGGTTGTTCGCCTTCCTTCGGAACGTGTCTCCGATCCGACCGTGGCTGGATGTTCGTATGCCGACGTTCGGGTTCAACGACGAGGAGTCGGTCGACATCACAACCTACTTCTCACGAGCGGACGAGCAGCCGTTCCCCTATCGAACGTTTGTCGAGATGCAGTTGACGTCTCGTGAGATGCAGGGAGCTGAGCTCATGTTCACCCCAGACGTCTACAATTGCTGGACGTGCCACCAACAGGGCGACATTCAGCCCAAAGGCGACCCGGCCAGCTGGGCACCCGATCTGACGATGGCGCGGGAGCGTCTCAAGGCAGATTGGATTCGAGACTGGCTGATGGACCCGCAGCAGATTCAGCCCGGTACGAAGATGCCGACGTTCTTCGGTGATGCGCAGACCTATCTGCCCGAAAACATGGCCGCGTATTTGCCACTGCCCGAGGGCGTGGAGCCCGAGTATGGGGTGCTTCAGCTTCCGACCGATATCGTGATCGACGCGCTTACGAACTACGTCGTTCACGGATTGCACCAGAACGTGAGGGTCAGTCAACGCTGATCTGCAGCGACACACCGACACGGTTCAACCCGGCGGGGTTGAAAGGAGATAGGAAGATGTTTAAAAATGGGATGAAAGTGATGTGGGTTTTTGTTTTAGGCCTCGTGGTGACGGTCGAAGCGACGGCCGGCGGCAGTGTGGCGGGCAAGGCGACCTTCACGGATGGGCCCCAGAAGCGTCGCGTGATCAAGATGGCGGCCGATCCGGTCTGCGCATCGAAACACACCGATGTCGTCAGGAGCGAAGCCCTGCTCGTCGGGGCCGGCAACGGAATGCAGAACGTGTTCGTTTACGTCAGCAAGGGGCTCGAAGGGAAGTCCTTCCCTGTGCCCGCCGAAGCGGCCGTACTCGATCAGAAGGGATGTCTCTACGTGCCCCGCGTGATGGGTGTGATGGCAGGACAGAAAATCAAAGTCCTCAACAATGACGGCACGCTTCACAACGTTCATCCCAAGCCTAAGGTCAACACAGAGTTCAACCTGGCCATGCCCAAGTTTTTGAAGGTCAAGGAAGTCAGCCTCGACCAGCCCGAGGTGATGATTCCCGTCAAGTGCGATGTTCACCCCTGGATGTCGGGTTCGATCGGTGTCCTTACCCATCCGTTCCACAGTGTGACGGGCGAAGCCGGGTCCTACAGCCTCGACGACGTACCGGCTGGTAGCTATACCTTGACGGCTTGGCACGAGATATTCGGTACCAAGTCACAGGACGTTACTGTCACAGATGGTGGGGCAGCCTCGGTAGACTTTTCGTTTTCGCTTGCAGATCTGAAGAGGGGCAAGTAAATAGGGATCTACGAGAGGAGTCGCGAAGTCAGGCTCCTCTCTTTTAGTCTCGCAGAGCTTTCCTAGGGAGGGGCTCGCATGCAAGAAAAGGTCTACGGTTATTGGCTCCCACTCAACGTCTCCGCCCGCGGAGAGGCGATCGACCAGCTGATCAACGTTACTCACGTTTTCATGCTGGTGCTGTTCGTGGGGTGGGGCATTTTCTTTGTCTATTGCCTGATTCGGTATCGTCAGGGCGCGAATCCCAACGCGACCTACGATCCGATCAAAGCCAAGCCCTCGAAGTATATAGAGATTTTCATCATTGTCTTCGAGACGGTCCTTCTCGTCGGGCTTTCCATGCCCGTCTGGTCCCAGTTCAAGTCGGACCTTCCCGCCGAATCCGAGGCCGTCCACATTCGCGTGCTGGGCGAGCAGTTCGCCTGGAACATCCACTACGCCGGGCAAGACGGTGTCTTTGGGCGAACGGGTCCCCAGTTCATCACGCCCGAGAACCTGCTGGGTCTGGATCCGGACGATCCCAGCGGCAAGGACGATTTCAACTCCCTCAACAACCTGCACGTGCCCGTCAACAAGCCGATCCTGATCAAGCTGACCACGAAGGACGTGATCCACAGTTTCAAGGTTCCGGTTTTGCGTCTGACCCAGGACGCCATTCCGGGTCAGGAGATTCCATTCTGGTTCGAGGCGACTCGAACGGGCGATTTCGATATCGCCTGTGCGCAGCTGTGCGGGCTCGGACATTTTCGCATGCGGGGACGACTGCATATCCAAACACAAGCCGACTACGAAGCCTGGCTTGTAGATCAGGAACCCGAAGAAGATGATGGCGGCTTCGCTTTTTAAGGAGAACTTCTGATGAGTGTCGCACACGATAGTCACTCAGAGGCACACGGGCATCACGAGGAGTTGTCCTTCATCTGGAAGTACGTCTTCTCGGCCGACCACAAGGTGATCGGCATCCAGTATGCGCTGACTGCGATGGTCTTCCTGCTATCCGGCTTTTCCATGATGATGATGATGCGCTGGCAGCTGGCGTATCCGGGAGAGCCGCTCCCGCTGATCGGCACGCTCTTCAGCGAGGCGAACATGCCCGGGGGGATCATGGTGCCCGAGTTCTACAACCAGCTCGGGGCCATGCACGGGACGATCATGGTTTTCATGGGGGTCGTTCCTCTGGCGATCGGCGGGTTCGGGAACTACGTGCTCCCCCTCCAGATCGGGGCACCCGACATGTCGTTTCCGAGGATCAACATGCTCAGCTACTGGGTCTTCCTGCCCGGCGGCCTGATCATGCTCGCCAGCTTTTTCGCCGAGGGTGGCGCCGCGCAGTCCGGGTGGACATCCTACTCGCCTCTCGCCAACATTGCGCCACCGGGACAGACGTGGTGGCTCATCGGCATGATTTTCCTGATCACGTCCTCCTTGTTGGGTGCGCTCAATTTTATCGTGACGACGGTGCAACTTCGCGCCGAAGGGCTTTCGTTTTTCCGTCTGCCTTTTTTCGTGTGGGCCCAGTTCGTAACGGCCTTCCTGCTCCTGCTGGCCTTTCCACCTCTGGAGGCGGCAGGGATTCTGCAGTTGATGGACCGTGTAGGGGGAACGAGCTTCTTTCTGCCAGCTGGCCTGGTGATCACGGGGCAGCCTCTCGAGGTGGCCGGGGGTGGCAGCCCTCTGCTGTGGCAGCATCTGTTCTGGTTTCTCGCACATCCCGAAGTTTACGTGTTGATTCTGCCAGGCATGGGGATCGTGTCCGAGATCGTTGCCAACAACACACGGCGACCGCTCTGGGGGTATCGCACACTCGTCTATTCTATCGTATTCCTGGGCTTTACGTCGTTCATCGTGTGGGCTCACCACATGTTCATGACGGGGATGGGCACGGCAATGAGCACGTTCTTCCAGGCAACGACGATGATCATCTCGATTCCTTCGGTGATCATCCTGACGGCCCTGGCGCTTTCGTTCCACGGTGGGTCGATCCGGTTCAACACGCCCATGCTTTTCGCCCTGACGTTCATCCCGATGTTCGCGATCGGGGGGCTGACGGGTCTGCCCCTCGGGCTGACGACATCGGACCTTCACCTTCACGACACCTACTACGTGATCGGACACTTCCACTACGTCGTAGCCCCGGGCACTATTTTCGCCCTGCTCGCAGGCATTTATTTCTGGTTCCCGAAGGCAACGGGGCGCTATATGAGTGAGGGACTAGGCAAGATTCACTTCTGGCTCTCGCTCATTGGGATGAACGTGGTCTTTATGCCCATGCTGTTCATCGGGATGGCCGGCGTTTCCCGCAGACTCTACGACCAGACACAGTATGCTTACGGCGCCCAGGTCCAGGACCTGACGACTTTTGGATCCTACGGAGCGTGGCTTCTGGGCGTGGCTCAAATCTTCTTCATTGTCAACCTGATCGTGAGTATGAAGAGCGGTAAGAAGGTCGAGTCCGACAATCCGTGGAAGGCTACGACGCTCGAATGGGCTACGCCGACGCCTCCGCCCCACGGAAACTTTACGGAAGTGCCCAAGGTCTATCGGGACCCTTATGAGTACAGCGTACCCGGCGCCAGTAGCGATTTCACGCCCCAAAACGTAGAGGAGGGCTGAGCGATGGAGATTCCGCACGACGTCAAGCCCCATCCGGTAACCGGGGTTTACAACGCCAAGCTCGGCATCTGGCTCTTTTTGGCTTCGGAGGTGATGTTGTTCGGCGCGCTGTTCTCTTCTTACGTTCTCCTGCGTGTGGGCGCTGATTCGTGGCCGCACGGTTATGACTTGCTGAACGTGCCGCTGGCGACGCTGAACACGGCTGTCCTGATCGCCTCGTCGGTGACCGTGGTGATGGCGTGGGCGTCTTTGAAGCTGAACGAGCTGGGCAAGGCGAAGATGTATCTGTGGTTGACGGTGGCACTCGCGGCCGTCTTCCTGATCGTCAAGTTCTTCGAATACGGCGCGAAGTTCGAGCACCACATTACGCCGGCGACGGACAATTTCTACGCGACCTACTTCACGATCACCGGGCTTCACGGGCTCCACGTGCTTGGTGGGGTTATCGCCTTCCTGATCCTCATTTTCAGGGGTGATGGGATGTGGAAAGACGACTCGGAACACTACACGAATCGCGTCGAATGCTGCGGTCTCTACTGGCATTTCGTCGATCTGGTCTGGATCTTCCTTTTCCCGACGCTCTACTTGCTGTGAGGTCATAGATGGCTGAAAGCGCTGAAGAAATCAGACACCACGTCTCGGTCTACCTTAAGGTGTTTCTTGCCCTGTTCGTTTTGACGGGCGTGACGGTCGCTGCCTCGTACATGCACCTGGACTCGATCGCGATGACGGTGACGATCGCCCTGTTCATCGCGTCGATCAAGGGGGCTCTGGTCGCGTGCTACTTCATGCACCTGATCGATGAGCGGTCGATCATCTACTGGATCCTGCTGCTCACGCTCGCTTTCTTCATCTTCCTCATGTTCGTGCCGTTGCTGACGAACGTGAACTCCGTCGGGGTCTGACGGTGGGGCTCAAAGCCTTTCACATTGCCTTCGTCTCCGTCGCCAGTCTGTTTTCGCTCGGGTTCGGTCTCTGGACGATGCAGATGTTCCTGGACTGGGGCGACGGAATGATGCTGGCCCTCTGTCTGTTTTCGTTCGGATGCTTTGCCGCCTTGATTGCTTACGGAATCTGGTTCTATCGCAAGGTCAAGGGCTGGAGCTACCTCTGATGAACCGCTGGCTGGTACGGGTTTCAGCGTTCTGCGTCTGTCTGGTCTCGGCGACCGAGGTCTACGCCTGCGCGGTCTGTTACGGCGATCCGGACTCGGCCATGGTCAAAGGGGCCGAGGCCGGCATTCTCGTTCTGTTGGGCGTGATCGGTACGCTACTGCTGTCGATCATAGGGATGATCGTGTTCTGGGCCCGCCGGGCGAAACGGTTGTCCGAGACCGAGAATGCCCTGCCCTTCCCCGCGACGGGACGTCCCCTCACGTCGCCGTAAATGTTCCGTCCCGGGTTGCACCGATTCGCGTGGTTCACGGCGGTTAGCACCTTTGTCCTGATCGTCGCGGGGGGCCTCGTCACGAGCACGGGTTCCGGTCTGGCCGTTCCCGATTGGCCGCTTTCGTATGGAAGTCTGATGCCGCCCATGGTGGGCGGCATTTTCTATGAGCACGGCCACCGGATGATCGCGAGTTTCGTCGGATTCCTGACGATCGCTCTTACGGTCTGGACGTGGCGTGTCGAAGTTCCTACCTGGGTGCGCCGGCTGTCGCTCGCTGCGCTCGTCGCCGTCGTCCTACAGGGCCTGCTCGGCGGTCTGACCGTGATCTACCTGCTTCCGACACCGGTCTCGGTGTTGCACGCCTGCCTGGCACAGACGTTCTTCTGTATGACGATCGTGCTCGCCCTGGCACTCGGCCGCGAAGGCCGTCGTCCCACGCTGGAGGAGTCGACGGCGCTCGAACAGGCCCGGACGCCGGCACTCGTGCTGTTCGGCGTGGTCTACGTCCAGCTGATCATTGGGGCGCTCGTACGACACACCGAATCGGGACTTGCGATTCCTGACTTCCCACTCGTCTTTGGACACGTCTTTCCGCCGTTTTCGGAGCTGACGACGGACCCGAACGCGCCTTTCCCGGTCGCGCTCGAGGTGGTCAAACAGCGGGTGCTGACCCACTACCTCCATCGCGTGTGGGCCGTCGTGGTTGCCGGCGTCGTCTTCTGGTTCGCCGTGCGGTTGATTCGCACGGCCTCACAGATTGGCGAGCTCGTGCAACTCGGGATTTCGTCGGTCGTACTGGTCATCGTGCAGATACTTTTAGGCGCCTCGATCGTATGGAGCCAGAAGGGGGTCGCCGTCACGACGGCCCACGTGGCCGTCGGTGCTACGATTCTGGCGACGTCCGTAGCGATCGTGGCCAAGAGCCGAAGCTGGACTCCGCTCTACACATCGATGGGTGTGACGATGGTTGGAGAACCTGCTCGTGAAGCCTGATGCCGATGTTGGCGTGTTGCGTGCGTCGGGATCTTTGCTGAAGGACATTGCCGACCTGACGAAAGCGCGGATCGGCGTGTTCGTCGTGATCAGCACGCTCGTCGGTTTCGTCGCCGGTGCCGAAGGTGCTATCGATGTCCTCAGGCTCATCCATACGCTCCTGGCGACGTTTCTAGTGGCGGCCGGGGCTTCGGCCCTGAACCAATATCTCGAATGCGACTTCGACGCACGTATGCAGAGGACGGCCGATCGCCCACTGCCCGCCGGACGACTGCATCCTGATCAAGTCTATCTCTGCGGGCTCCTGATGCTGGGAGGTGGCATCGTCTATCTCGTGGGGTGGGTGAACTGGTTGACGGCCGGCATGGCCGCGCTGACAGGTGTTGTGTATCTGTTGCTCTACACACCGCTCAAACGGCACACGACACACAATACACTCGTTGGAGCCGTTGCGGGTGCGCTGCCCCCCGTCGGCGGATGGACCGCAGCTCGCGGCGATGTGGGGGTCGAGGCCCTCGTTCTGTTCGCCATCGTGTTCGTCTGGCAGTTTCCGCACTTCTACGCGATTGCGTGGATGTATCGCGACGATTACGCTGAGGGCGGCTACCGGATGTTATCCGTCGAAGATGAGAGTGGAGATCGCACAGCGTTCCAGATCGTCGTCTACAGCTTTCTTCTGTTGCCGCTCGGACTTCTCCCCACGTTGATGGGTATGGCGGGACCCGGCTACTTTTACGCTGCCTTCGCGCTGGGGGGCGTGTTGATCGGAGCCAGTCTTTCCTTCTTCAAAACGCGGTCCCACTCGCACGCCCGTCGTCTGATGCATACGACGCTGGTCTACTTGCCCGTACTATGGGTGGTGATGATCGTCGATCGGCTGCCGTGAGCCGCTTTTTCCGTGCGACCTTCCGAGGTGATGGGCGGTTCGCCCGTCACCTTTTCTTTTTTTGAACGAGACAACGATGTCCGATGCCATTCTGACTGAGCATCTCAGCTACGCCTACGGGGACAGGCAGGCGCTGAACGACGTTCGCTTTTCGGTACGCGAGGGTGAGATCTATGGATTGCTCGGCCCGAACGGTGGTGGAAAGACGACGCTGTTCCGGATTCTGTCCACCCACCTGCGTCCCCAGTCCGGTCGGGTGCACGTTTTGGGCCACGACGTGATCCGGGAGGCTCACGCGGTACGTCGGCGGTGTGGAGTGGTGTTCCAGCATCCCGGTTTGGATCCGAAGCTTCGAGTCGTGGAGAACTTGAGACACCACGGCTGGCTTTACGGGCTGTCGGGAAGACGGTTGGAGGCACGCATCGACGCGCTTCTCTCAGCCTTCGGGCTCGGAGATCGCGGGCGGGACCTCGTCGAGTCCCTTTCGGGGGGGCTTCAGCGGCGTGTCGAGCTCGCCAAGTCGTTGATCCACGAACCCGACCTGCTCGTGTTCGACGAGCCCTCGACCGGTCTGGATCCGGGGGCTCGACTGACCTTTTGGGAAGATCTCGAACGTCTCCGGTCGGAATCCGGTGTGACCGTCGTGCTCACGACGCACTTTCTGGAAGAGGCGGACCGGTGTGATCGCATCGGGCTGATGTCCGAGGGGAACCTTGTGACGGAGGGGGCACCGGACGACCTGAGAACGCGTGTCGGTGAGGACGTCCTGTCGATCCGGGCGAGACGTGATCCGGCATCATTCTGTAAGGAGATCGAGGAGAGGCTAGGTCTGCGAGGCACCGTCGCAGGGGGCGTCGTGCGGGTCTCGGGTTCGGGATGCGTGGAACACGTCCCAGACATTTACCGCCGGTATTCGGATCAGATCAAATCTCTGACCGTGGGTAGGCCCACACTGGAGGATGTGTTCATTTCAGAGACGGGTCGCGTGTTTCGGGTGGAGGACGACGATGGCTGATGCGGCACGTTTCTTTCTGCCATCCTACTCGCTCTGGCGACGGGAGCTTATCCGTTTCGTTCGGGATCGGAGCCGACTCTACGGGTCGATCCTTCAGCCTGCGCTTTTGTGGATTCTGATGGGCTCGGGTCTGAGGGGGTCCTTCACGCCCGCCGATGGCGGGGATTACCTGGCCTTCATCTACCCCGGGGCGCTGATGTTGATTCTGTTGTTCACCGCGATCTTTTCGACGATCTCGGTCGTGGAAGATCGGCGAGAGGGATTCCTGCAGGGCGTGTTGGTGTCGCCCATCAAACCTAGCAGCGTTGCCCTGGGCAAGATCGGGGGTGGCGCGACGTTGGCAGTCGGTGAGGGTTTGATCTTCCTGGTTATCGCGCCCTTCGTGGGTGTGGGTATGACCGGATGGATTCTAGTTCAGACACTGGGTGTGCTGATCGTCGTCGCAGTGGCCCTGACCGGACTCGGATTCCGAATCGCGTGGGGGATGACGTCGACCGCGGGGTTTCACGCGGTGATGAATTTGCTGCTGATGCCGATGTGGTTGCTGTCGGGCGCCTTCTTTCCGTTGACCGGGGTTCCCGTGTGGCTGGAATGGGTGATGCGTCTCAACCCGATGACGTATGCGATGGCGACGTTGCGTGCGGCCGTGGGGATGGGGCTTCCGCTGTCGGACGGGCTTCCCGAGCTGAGCGTGTGCGCGGCCCTGACCGTCGGGTTCGCCCTGACGACCGTGATCTGGTCGGCGCTGGAAGTGAGGAGACTCCGACCCTGAGCTCTCGCGACCCCAGACGTACGCTCTACGCTCTCTTCGGTCTGGCTCTGGTGCTGTTCATAGTGGTGACCGGCGTGCTCTTTCATTACGAAGTGACGCGTATTCGATCGGAGAAGGCGGAGCGCGCGGACTCGAGTCGAGAGATTCCCGACTTCCGTCTCGTCGACCAGCACGGCCAGATCTTTCGACGACGCGACCTGGCCGGTCGTGTCTGGATCTTCGGACTCGTCTCGGCCAGTGCGGACGACAGGGACGGCGCGGTAGTCGGAGGTCTGAGCGATGTTATCGAGCGTGTCGCTGACATCGCCGATGTGGGTGCGGTCCTGATCAGCGTCACTCCCGAGAAGGACGAGGGGGTCCTCGGGCCATTCGTTTCGACACTGCCGGTTCCGGAAAAGTGGGTGGCGCTGACGGGCGAGCGTGCCCGTGTCGCGGACCTGGTCCGTGTCGGGTTGGGAGGACGTGTGAGCAGAGAGGGCAGTGCGGTGCGGATCGAGCGGAGTAGCCAGGTTGCTGTGGTCGATCGGAGGGGGCGTCTGCGGGCCTCGCTCGACGCGAACGACGGGAACTTTAATGAGCAGGCGCTGACGGCTGTCAAGCACGCTCTGGCGGAGCGATGATCAGCTCTGGAGACCGTATTTGTCGAGCCGGTATCGCAGCGTGCCTCGGGTCAGTCCGAGCAGTTTGGCCGCTCGAACCTGGTTGCCGCCCGTCTGACTGAGTGCCTGCTGAATGAGATCCTTGTTGAGGTCGTCGAGGACGACACCTTCGGGCGGGAGCTGAAATGGCGACGCGTTGTCGTTGCCACTTCCTTCGGACGGTGCGGACGCCGTCTGCCTGAGGAAGCTGAGGTGTTCGAGCCGTAGCGTGTCGTCCTCCTCCAGCAGCGCGATGCGTTCGACGGCGTTCCTGAGTTCTCTGACGTTGCCCTTCCACGGGTAGTCGAGCATACGCCGCTCTGCTTCGGGCTCGATCTTGTTCATCGGGTTGAGTGACCCTGCCGAGAATTCCCTCAGAAACCGATGTATGAGGGGGACGATGTCGTCGGGCCGATCTCTGAGCGGCGGGATGTAGATCGGTGCGACGTTGAGTCGATAGAACAGGTCTTCGCGGAACTCGCCCTGCTCGGTTACCTCGCGGAGGTTTCGGTTCGTGGCTGCCACGATGGCAGGTCGACAGAGACGCTCTTGTTGCCCCCCAGACGATAGAACGATCGCTCTTCGAGCACGCGAAGCAGTTTGATCTGGTTCTCGGGGTCGAGTTCTCCGACTTCGTCGAGGAAGAGTGTCCCGCGATCGGCCGCTTCGAACTTGCCGATCCTGGATTGCGCCGCTCCGGTGAAGGCCCCCTTTTCGTTTCCGAAGAGCTCTGACTCGACGAGGTCCTTGGGTATCGCCCCACAGTTGATGGCGATGAAGGGGCCCTCGGCTTTGGGGCCTTTGTAATGGATCATTTGGGCAATGTGTTCCTTGCCCGTGCCGCTTTCGCCCTCGATCAGGACGGTCGTGGTATCGCTTTCTGCGATCTTTTGGGACACGCGGATGACGCGTTTGAAGGCGGCGCTTTCCGCGACGATGTTGTCGATGTCGATCCGTTCGCGCTGAGCGGTGCGCAACACGCTCACCTCGCGCTTGAGACGAACGGTTTCGACGGTCTCTGCGATCAAGAGCTGCAGCTCTTCGGTGTTGAACGGTTTGGTGATGTAATTCCGGGCCCCGGCTTTCATGGCGGCGACAGCTGTTTCGATGCTTCCTTGCGCAGTGATCATGATGGCATCGGCCTGAGGCGCATCCTTCTTGATCCTGCGAAGCACTTCTATGCCGTCGATGCCGGGGAGACCGATGTCGAGGAGAATCAGGTCGGGATCCTCCTTTTGTGCGATCTCGACGGCTTCTTCACCGTTTATCGCGAGCAGAACATCGTACGACTCGGCGGTCAGGACCTTTTCGAGCATGGTCCGGATCGACTGATCGTCGTCGACGCAGAGGATTTTGGGGGTCATGAACGGTGCTGTGAGGTCTTCGGGGTGGTCAACGAATGAGGAGGAAGGATCCGGAACGCATCCGGCGTTTCGAACGTTAGCGAAGGAGAATTAAGGTTTGGGCTTCTAGTGTCACGTCCCAGGAATAACTAGAAAAATATTCGATTCTGTCGTATGGTTCCTCAAGCACTCATTCTTGGGAGGAACCGATGGCTAGAGGTCGTCCGTTACAGCCACTGAACATCAGTGATGAGGTCCACGATCAACTCGAGTCATTGTCTCGTTCGCGTAGCATGTCTCACGCTTTGGTGCGTCGCGCGAAGATCGTCTTGATGAGCGATTGCGGTCTGACCAATCAGGAGATCGCGGAACGAGTCGGGTTGTCCGGAGCGTCTGTCGGCAAGTGGCGTCGTCGCTTCTGCGAGCAAGGCTTGATGGGACTGTATGACGAATTGCGTCCTGGAGGGCCACGGTCGGTCAGCGACGAAGAGATCTCCTCCCTCATCTACAAGACGCTCAAGAAGCAACCGAAGGGTGCCACCCACTGGGACCTGTCGTTCGATGGCCGACGAGACGGGGCTCTCCAAGTCCTCGGTTCAACGTGTATGGAAAGCTTTTGGACTGCAACCGCATCGACAGAAGCACTTCAAACTGTCGAACGATCCCTTCTTCGTCGAGAAAGTCAGGGATATCGTCGGTCTATACCTGAACCCACCGGACAACGCGATGGTGCTCTGTGTAGACGAGAAGAGCCAGATTCAAGCACTCGAACGGACACAACCGATTCTTCCTTTGGGTCTCGGATACGTCGAGGGCGTCACTCACAGCTATATCCGGAACGGCACGACCACCCTCTTTGCAGCGCTCAACATCGCATCCGGCAAAGTTCTGACTCAGTGCAAGCCCAGACACCGCAACAAAGAGTTCCTTCAGTTCCTCAAGCACATCGACAAGAACGTCCCAAAGGATCTCGACATCCATCTGGTCGTCGATAATTACGGCACGCACAAGCACCCGAACGTCAAGCGTTGGCTCGCCTCACGGAAACGATATCACGTGCACTACACACCAACATATGCCTCCTGGCTGAACCAGGTAGAGATCTGGTTCGGTATCATCACCCAAAGAGCCATTCGACGAGGCACCTTCAGAAGCGTCAAGGACCTGATCGCCTGCATCAAGAAATTCACTGATCACTACAACGAGAATTCTACACCCTTCGTCTGGACCGCCACGGCAGATTCAATCCTCGAGAAAGTCCATAAACTTTTGAAGCTTATACGCGGGACGTGACACTAGAGTGTCAAGCCCTTTCTCCCCGTGGGTGCGTTGACATATTCTTCGCAAAGCACTATATTACACGGGTTTACGACGCTCCTAAATCCCATATCCGCCATGAATGATCGACTCCAAAGTGTCCTCGTGAAGCCTATGCGGCTGCCGGTCCTGCTCGTCCTGATCGGCTGTAGTCTCCTCGACCGGCAGGGGGCCCCGGAAATCATGGATGTCGTCAAGAATCCTCGAGTCGAGGAGACGATCGCGACGATTGATACGCTCCGGAATCGGGTCCTCGATCAGAACCTCCAGATGGATCGCCTGGGTCGGGGACAGGCTGTCGACCTCACCTTGTTCACGCACGATCCGGACAACGACGAGCTGGACTACCGGTGGACGGTTCGAAGGATTGACGCGGACCCGGCGGACACGACCGTTTCGAGTGGGCTTTTCGAAACCAGCGACAACGATACGCTCGTGAACCTGTTCCAGGACTCTGTGACGGTGACCTGGGTCGCCCCGGCCGATCTCGGAGAGTTTGAGCTGAAGGTCGAGGTCAGTGATGGCATCTCCGGGGAGGTCGTCACGAGCACCGTGCGACTCCGGGTCACGCAGGGTCCCCCAGTCGCATCGGCGGGTGCCGATGTCCTGGTCGCCTACGGCGACGAACTGAAGGTCGAGCTTGACGGCGTGGGGAGCGTCGATCCCGATGGCGATCCCTTGAGCTACGTGTGGGTGCAGATCGCCGGCCCGTTGCTTTCGCTCGAGGCTAGGGTGACTGCCACGCCGTCGATGGTTCGCCCGCCTCCGGCCGACTATGTCTTCGTTCTCGTCGTTCGGGACGATGGGCTCCGCCCGGAGATGGCTCTGGAGAGTATGCCCGATACGGTTCGGGTACGGATTTCGGACCGATTGGGACGCAGCGGATGACCGGTTTGGGAGCCCCGGGCTGAGGACGCCCACGTCGTCGTGACGGTTTTTACACGAAATGCCCTCCTTCTGACGGCTGAAAAGGCCAGTCACCTCACGGGGGCCCTGATCGCGATGGTGTTGGTCGCCCGCAAACTGGGACCCGATATCCTGGCGGACTACGGTTTCGTGATCTCCGTCACGGCCTTTTTCCTTCCTCTGATCGACGTCGGTCTGAACACCCGTGTGATCAAGGCTTCGGCGGCACGAACAGACCGTGCCAAATCGGCGTTCGAGGAGGCCGTGGGTTACCGGCTCGCCGTGTCCCCGGCTTCACTCGCCCTGATGGTCGGAGTCGGTCTGGTGTGGGGACGAACCCCCGACGTCGATCTGGCGGTTCTGCTCGTCGGATTGTCGACGGTGGCCATGAGTCTGGGCGATACGGCGAACGCCGTCTTCAAGGGACTTCAGCGAGCGGGTTACAGCTTTCTGTTGATCGGTGGTCTCAACGTCGTCCTGCTCTGCACCCTGTTCATCACGCTGGAAAGAGGTGGGGGGCTTGCGGCCGTCGGGGCGTGTTACCTCGTCGCACGTCTGGTCTATGCCGTTGCCGCCTTCGGGCTCGCTCACCAGCGTGCGGGTGTTTCGCTGCCGAAGGCACGTCCGTCGTTCACCCTGTCGGTTGTGATCGACGGGCTGTTCCATCTACCCGCGCCCTACTTTCTGGGAAACGCACTCGCCGTCGCCTATACCGCGACGTATGTGATTCTGGGGGAGGGGACCGCGGGTCCCTACTACGTGGGATATCGAGCGGCAGCGGCGGTGTTCATCCTCGTGAGCGCCGGGTTCGAGGCCGTGCTGGCTGCTGCATCGGCCGAGCGTTCAGACGGCCCCGCTCTGCGTCAGAGCGTCGGAACGACCTTTGCCCTGCTGGCGATCGGCGGAGCCGTGGCTCTCTACGCGATCGCACCCGTCGCGCCGACTTTCTTCGGTGAGGCGTTCGAGGAGAGCGTGGTCGCCGTTCGCGTGCTGGCCTGGTCCGTGCCTCCGTTCGCCTTCGTCGGGCTCGCCTACACACTCCTGATCGCTCACGATCAGCAGCGCCGGGCTACGTATCTTATGCTCGTGCTCCTTTTTATGACCACCTTGACGTCGGTGGCCGCCGCCTACACGATGGGACCGCTGACGACGGCGGCGATACCGGCGCTTTCGACCGTGATCCTGTCGGTCGTGTTCTGGACACAACTGCATCGGCTTCGTCGCGCCGGGAGCGGGGTCACGTCGTGAATCGTCTGGACGCCACACAGGTCTCCGAGCCCGCCGGGCCTCTCATCCCGACGGACACCGCCCTCGTGCTGTCGTGGGCGCTTCCCCTGCTCGGTGTGGGCGTGGCCGTCTTCTACGCCTACGCCAATGCGCCCAACCCGGTCGATCGGGCATTTTTAGCGATGGCCTACGTCCCTCTGGGGTTGATCGCAGGCGACTTCTGGGCGGCGGGTCTGGCACTCCTGCGGCGGAGGGTCGACACGCCGCTGCGGGTCCCCCTGACGACACCGCTGGTCCTCGGGGGGCTCCATCTGGGGCTCGGGGCGGCAGTGCTCAGGCTGGTGCGGTTCGACACGCTCTACGAGTACGTTCCCGTAGACGGGATGGGTGGCACCTACGAGATTCGTCTGCTGATCGCGGTGCCCGTCGTCGCTGCGGCGGGTCTTGCTCTGGTCGTGGCGCTGCTCGAGGGCCGTTTGGTTCGTTGGGTACTCATTTCCGAGCGAACCGCCAAGCCTCGATTCGATCCCGGTTCGGTGCAGCCGGCAGAAGACCGTGAGCTCGGTCCGGAAAACGTCTACGAGGCGCAGGCGTTGCTCAACAACCTGGGTTACGAGTTCGGCGCGATCGACGGCGTCCTGACGGCGGACACGTCGTCGGCCCTGGAGCGCTTTCAAAGAGCCGCGGACATCGAAGTGAGCGGAAGGGTGACGGCGCTGACGATGATCGAACTGAGGAACCAGTGGAAGGCGGCCGAGGAGTCGCCCCGTCGCGCCTCGATGTGGGCCATGGCACGCCACGTCGGGCGCCGACTCGCGCACCCGCTGAGTCAGGCGACGAAGGGAATCAGACGGTCGTCGAAATGAGAGGCGGCGCGAACCTGTGAAATCGAGAACCGACTACCGAGAGGGCGTCGGTTTTTTTCTGGCCGTGCGCGGTACGTTGAGGGGGAGCTGATGCGGTGCGATCCCCGTGTTGGGTCGTGTGCGTGTGTGGTGAATGTGGATATGATTACCATCCTGCTCGATCGAAATCCGTTTTGGAAGATAGAGGTCCCCGTATCGCTTGTAGTCCGAAACGCGACGGCGTGAGATCAGTGCGCCAAAACGATCGAGCAGCGCATCGTCGAGGAGACCGAGCACCGTTCTGTCGATCGTGATTCGACGGACACCGATGGGGGAGGCGAAGGCCAGACGATACGTGTTTTCGGTCGCGGAAAAGGAAGTCAGGTGGGCCAGATCTTCATGTTTCAGATCCGGTAGGCCGAGGAGAGCTTGGGGCACGTCGTAGTAGCCGAGTTCCATGCCGGTGATGCTTCGCAGAACCGAGTTGGCGCGACCTCTGAGGAATTCGTTCTCGCGTGGGAGGTAGACGTCGATCGAGTCCCGGTAGAACAGGGCTGACAGCAGGCCGGTGCCGACAGGACCGGTGACTTCGAGGCGGAGGCTGTCGGGGGACCGGTAGAAGATGACGCCCTGCGCACGTTGGCGGACCCCATCGATCTGAATCGATATGGCAGCGCGAGACTCCGCATCGTGGACACGGGTGCGGATCTTCTGAACCTGCTGTATGAGTTCGTCGGGTGAGGTGATGTGGGGAGGAGGGGGCCGGCTCGGAGTGGCGCAGGCCGCGAGCGACCACGCGGCGGCGACAGTCCAGGTCAGGATACGTCGATCCATACGGTCAGGGGGTGTCGCGCTCGGTTTGCGGGGCTTCGAGCTCCCCCAGTTTTTTGACGAGGGCCTCGTTGTCCGGGTCGTAGCTTCGGGCCCTGGACCAGTGGGCGCGGGCCCGATCCTTCTGTTCGAGGGCGGCCTCGACGTCCCCGGCGTGTTCGTGGATCACGGCGAGGTTCTCGTGCATGCTGTCCAGATGCCGTGGATCGGTATCGGCGAGGTTCTGCAGCGCATCTTCCTCGACGTGGATGGCCTTCTGCAAGTATTCCCGCGCACGTTCGAGTACGCCCATCTGGTAGTAGACCCATCCCATGCTGTCGAGGTAGGCGCCGTTTTCCGGATCCTTTTCCAGGGCCCGTTGGATGAATTGCTGTGCCTCTCCCAATCGGATCCCGCGTTCGGCGAACATATAACCCAGGTAGTTGAGGGCTTCGTCGTGATCCGGGTTGATGGCGATCAACCGCTCGAACAGCCGGACCGCGGTCTGAAATCGATCGGCCCGCTCGTTGGCACGCGCCAACCCGTAGAGTGTTCGCATCAGGAGCGACGCGTTGGACTCGACCTTCGGCAACAGAGTCTCGAAAGCCCGGGTCGCACCATCCCAGTCCTGGTCTCGCATGAGCGTCTGGGCTCGTTCGAACGCGAACCCGGTGTGATCGGGTTCCCGGTCGAGTGCGGCCTGAAACACTCCTCTGGCTTTGTCATTCTGTCCGATCGCGGAGTAAGCGTTGCCCAGCGTGAAGACGATCTGGCTTCGCGTTTCGGTCGAATCTTCCGTCGCGGCCAGGATCGATTCGAGCACCCCGATGGCGGGTTGAAACTCCCTGTCGAGGATCAGGGCGTGGGCGTAACCGAGGCTGTACTCGGGACTCCCGTCGATGGATGACGCGCGCTTAAAGGCCTCGCGGGCGTTCTTCCCTTGATTCAAGTTGAGATGAAGCTCGCCGACCTTCGCGTGGAGGTCCGCACGACCCGGGAACAGCCCGGCGAGATGGTCGAGGAGGGCGAGGGCCTGGTTGTAGAGCGCAGAACCCTGTCTGACATCTTTTGAGCCGCGACCGAAGGAGCGGAAGACGTCAGCCAATCCTTCGGCGAACGGCGCGTCGAACGGCGACTCGGCCAGCAGAGCCTGAAAGGCGTTGGGTCGGAGGTAGATGCTCACGATCTGTCGCCAGACCTTCCCCGCCTGCTCGCCAGAGACCCGAGTGACGCCGCGTCGATAGGCACGTGCCGCACCGAGGGTGTCGCCTCGCGAGCCGACGACCCCGCCGAGCTGAATCCAGGCTTCTCCCAAGTGGGGTTGCCGGCGCAGAACGTCCCTGAGCAGGGCCTCGGCCTTTGCGGGGTGTCCATTGCGACGGTAGTTTTGTGCGGCGATCAGACGTCCCCGATCGTCGAGATCGGGTAGGACGACGATTCGATCGAGGACGGCGATCACGCCCTCGCGGTTCTGACGCTGGGTGTGAATGCGAAGGCTCGTATCTAGGGCGCGGATCGGGTTCGGGGACCGCACCGCGATTTCGTCGAGCTCCGCCAGGGCGCGGAGGGTGTCGCGGGTCCCTGCGAGCAGGGCATTGTAGAGCGTCCATCGATTGTCGAGGTTGCCCGGGTTGAGGTGCGCAGCCTGATGCGCGGGTGCGAGCGCCTCCGCGTGTCTGTTGAGCGCGGCTAGGTTCCGCGCGAGCAGCCGGTAGAGGGTGGCAGACGTCGAGTCGATCTGGACCGCGCGGGTCAGTGCGGCGGCTGCCCTGGCGTGGTCGCCACGCAGTTCCGCCCCCTTGGCCGCGACAAAGTAGGAAAAAGCCAAAGGGTCGGGGGACGGGGGTCCTGTACGCAAATCCACCCTCGCGGGGGGAGCCGACGCGCACCCCACGAGGGCGATGATCAGACCGATCCTCCGGAGATGGGGCCGCCCGGCTACAGCGCGCCTGGCAGCTTCTTCTTCAGGTTCCATTTCAACTCCAGAGGGTGGAAGGTGTTGTCTTCGGGTTTAACGATGAGCTTCAGGTGCTTGAGGTCGGCCCGGACGATCGGCTGGCCTTGAAAGTCGTGCCCGGGAAAGTAGAGTTTGAGGAGCTTCTCCTGCCCGGCATATCGTATGCGGGAAGGCAACTCGAGATATCGCGTTTCCGTGTATCCCGGTATTCCTGTGTATCGGCCGAACACATCCGTCACTTGCATGCTTCGCCCCGGCAGGTCGATTTCCAGGGCTTCGAGCTTGTAGTGCGAGGTCTCTTCGACCTGGAGAGGCTCATAGGCGATTCCGTTGCTGTCTTCGATGTAGATGATGTATCGATCCGTCTGCAGGTGATAGTCGCTGCCGGGTGTGCTCATTTTAAGGCGCACGAGAACCGCGTCGGACAGACGGTTCGACGCGGCGAAGTCCCTCCACGCCGACTGTTTGCTGGAGAAGGTATGCGGGTAGTGCTCGAAGAGCAGGTCGAACTCCTCGTGCAGCAGTTCGGGCACGGCGACGGTGGCCGACAGGAGTAGCGGGGATTGCACAGCCAGACGCTTGATCGTCGGAGATGTGGTCTCGAATTGCATGTCGGGACGCTCGGCCAGACCCGGTTCGGCTCGAACGGGATTCTGCACGTAGTTGCGGATCGTCCAGGAGTGTAGCAGTTGCTTGTAGGTCAGTGGCGTGTCCTGCCATTCAGGATCGGGAAGGGCGATCTTGTAGGCGTCGGTCTGCTCTCTCGCGTGTGGGTTTAAGGGGGAGTTGTTGATTCGATAGAAGGGTGTGTCAACGATCGTATAGTCGAGCAAGTCTTGTCTGGATTTAAGGATCTTCGTGAGACGTTTCTCCTGGCGATCGTTGAGAATGACACGTACGGAATCGAGGAGGG
Organism: Candidatus Latescibacterota bacterium; assembly: GCA_965198115.1. GTDB lineage: Bacteria > Latescibacterota > UBA2968 > UBA2968 > UBA2968 > UBA6620. The sequence continues at coordinate 8,162,880 of OZ240241.1, forward strand.
CGTCGACTTGCCGGCGTGTGCCTTTTTCGAGCTGGTGAAGCTGCTTGAGGGTTGGTGTAAAGCCCAGCCAGAGACGACCTTCGTGGGTACGTCTGCCGTATTCCCACTGGTACGCACCGATGACAGACCGCAAGCTGTCGACGAGTGGGGCGAGCGCTTCCGCCTGAGTCTCCGATGCGCCAAGATGCTTTCTATAGCGAGCGTGTTCGAGCAGGTCTTCGGGCGCCGCCGCCAATGCCTCGCCGGCCAGGCCGATGAGGCAGGTAAGAACCGCGTATCCGAACGTTTGCTTCATGGCTGATGTCCCGGGTGAAGTGGATGGTCGGCAGACGATCCTTGGACGTTTCAACCGGAGATTGGTTCGGGGCTCAACGTTCGAGCATCAGCTTGTGGACGTTCTCTTCTACCGGGATCGGGTAGTTGCGGTTGAAACACGCGCTGCAGTAACGCCCTTTTCCGTTCGGCGCACAGGACAGCATTCCCCCGAGCGACAGGTAGCCGAGACTGTCGACGCCCAGGTGCTCGCGTATTTCCTCGACCGTCTTTTCGTTCGCGATCAATTCGTCGTGGGTCTGGAAGTCGATACCGTAAAAGCACGGCGAGACGATGGGCGGGCTGCTGACCCGCACGTGAATCTGGCGGGCGCCCGCTTCGCGAATCATCCTCGCTAGGTGCCTGAGCGTGGTTCCACGTACGATGGAGTCCTCGATCAGGACGACACTCTTGCCCCTCAGAACTCCCCGTACAGGGTTGAACTTCAATCGAACCCTGGCCGCCCGATAGTCCTGCCCCGGCGTGATGAACGTGCGTCCGACGTAGTGACTCCTGATCAGTCCGATCTCGAAGCGTAGATTCGCCTGGTCGGCGTAGCCGAGGGCGGCGGTGTTGCTCGAGTCGGGGACAGGGACGACGATGTCTGCATCGGCCGGCTGTTCGATGGCCAGTTGCTTTCCGAGTTTGCGTCGCGTCTTGTCGACGGTGTCGCCGAAGATGATGCTGTCGGGGCGCGAGAAGTAGACGAACTCGAAAATGCAGTGCGCGTGGCGGTCCGACTCGAGGGGAAAATACGTGCGCAGGCCATTTTCGTCGATGATGACGAGTTCGCCGGGTTCGATGTCGCGGATATACCTCGCAGAAATGATGTCGAGGGCGCAAGACTCGGATGCGACCACCCACGCATCGCCGAGCTGGCCCAGACAGAGCGGCCGAAACCCGTGCGGGTCGCGGGCGGCGATGAGGTGTCTTTCGGTGGCCAGCACGAGGGAGAACGCCCCGCGGATCTGCTGCAGGGCGTCGGTCACCCGGTCGACCACCGACTCCGCCTGCGATCGAGCGATGAGGTGGAGGATGATCTCGCTGTCGGACGCTGTGCGGAAGATGGCGCCTTCGTCCTGCATATGGCCCCGCAATTCGTTGGTGTTCACGAGGTTGCCGTTGTGTCCGACGGCGAAATATCCGCGGCACTCGGCGGTGAAGGGCTGCGCGTTCTTGAGGCTGTCGAGCCCCGTCGTCGAGTAGCGGTTGTGACCGATGGCGAGATGCCCCTTGAGTCTCGTGATCGTTTCAGGTTTTCCGAACACGTCGGCGACGTGTCCCATCCCGGTGTGAACCCGAATTCTTTCCCCGTCCCCCGTCGCGATCCCGCAGCTTTCCTCACCCCGATGCTGCAGCGCGTTCAGCCCGAGCGTCGTGAGCTGAGCAGCCTCGGAGTGCCCATAGATGCCGAAGACCCCGCAATAGTGCTTGACCTGAGGATCCATCTGTTGGCGTTTCCTTTCGCTAATGGTTATGCGCCTGCGGGGAACCGGGCACGGTCAACGTCGACGGGCCCTGCGCGGCCTTCGTCTTCGACGTTCTTCGTCGTGTGATGGGTCGCTGAGCAAAAAATCGAGCTGGCGTTGCCTTCGATCGGCGCGCACGACGGTCACTTTTACACGATCGCCTAGGGAGAATACACGACCGGTTCGTTCTCCGACGAGGGCGGCACGGCGCGGGTCGTGTTGATAGTAGTCGTCCTCGAGCGTTCGCACGTGAACCAGACCGTCGGTCAGCGTGTCGTCGAGCTGTACGAAGAACCCGAGGGGGCGCACACCGATGATCGTTCCCTCGAAGACATCGCCGATTCGGGTTTCGTAGTAGTGGATCTGTTTGACCTTGATCGATTCCCGCTCGGCCCCCTGGGCGTTGATTTCGCGCTCGGTGGCCAGATCCCCGATTCCGGGCAGTCGCTCGTTCAGCTGAACGACGCGGTCGTCCGTCTGGCCCGACCAGAGCCGTTCGCGGAGGATGCGGTGCGTGAGGAGGTCGGGGTAGCGACGGATCGGGGAGGTGAAGTGTGTGTAGCAGGAGCTGGCCAGCCCGAAGTGTCCGTCGTTCCTGGGGCTGTAGATGGCCTTCTTCATAGAACGAAGCAGACGTTCGTTCAGGACCGTCGCCTCCTTCCTGCCCGCGATTGATCCGAGAAAGGTCTGGATGGCACGGGCGTCGGCCGCTTCTGGAAATCGGTGACCGAACGCGGATGCGATCGTCGAGAATTCCTCGAGTTTCTGCCGGTCGGGCGATTCGTGGACGCGATACAGGCTCGGCGTCTCCAGGCCCGACAGTCTCCGGGCGACCGTTTCGTTGGCAAGGAGCATGAACTCTTCGATCAGTCTGTGGCTGTCGAGCCTCGGGCGTGGCGCGATCCGGATCGGCACGCCTCGTTCATCCAGTCCGACCTCGGGCTCGGGCAAGTCGAGGTCGATCGAGCCGCGCTCGACGCGTAGTTGCGTCAGCCGGGCCCGAATCCGCGCGAGTATCCGAATGTCGTCCGCAAAGGGCTCGACATCGGGTTCGGGGGTGCGCGCAATCGCAGTTTGTGCCTGCTCGTAGCTAACACGCGCGCGACTGCGAATGACCGTTTGCTCGATTCGGGTGTCCGTCAGATTCCCTTCGCTTGTGAACGTGGCAAGCACGCTCAGCGTCAGCCGGTCTTCGCCGGGGAGGAGGGAACAGATCCCGCTGGAGAGCGTCTCGGGCAGCATGGGAATGACGCGATCGACCAGGTAGACGCTCGTCCCTCGCGATAGGGCTTCGTGGTCGAGCGGCGTGCCCTCGACCACGAAGTGGCTGACGTCGGCAATGTGAATGCCTACGATGTGTCGATCGTGTTCGACCTGTTCTAGGGAGAGCGCGTCGTCGTGATCGCGCGCGTCGGCCGGGTCGATCGTGAAGCTGTGCAGATGGCGAAGGTCGAGACGGCCCTCGAGATCGGCCTTCGTGATCTCCTGGACGCGTCGGGCGACGTCAACGACGTGGGGAGGAAACTGCAGAGGAAGCTGGCGAGCGTGGACGATCGTGAGAATGTCCACGTCGGGATCGTCGGGTCGCCCGAGGACGTGAGTGACGTGTCCGATCGGTCGCGTGTCGCCGGGTTCCCAGTCATCCAGCCGGATTGCCACGATGTCGCCATCGGCCGCTGACTGAGATACTTCGTCGTTGGAAACTGAAATCGCGGGGGGAAATCGGGGATCGTCGGGTTCGACGAAACAATGCGTGCCGCGCTTACGTAGCTGACCCGACAGGACGCGGGCGGCGCGTTCGACGACGCGAACGACCTCACCTTCGGGCTGGGTCTGCGTGCCGCCGCGCAACGTCACCCGGGCGAGCACGCGATCGCCGTGGAGCGCGTTCCCGAGCGCGGTGCTTCGAAGAAAAATGTCGGGTCCCGGCTCGTCGGGCGAGAGAAATCCGAAGCCGCCTGATGTGACGCTCAGTCGTCCGAGTGCGAGGTTTTTGTTGTGCGTTCCCGCCAGACGCCCGTTTCGCAGCTTGACGAGCGTGCCCTCCCGCTCAAGGTCTTTGACGAGACGGCGGAAGGTCCGGTAATGGGTCTGAGAAACCCCCATATACCGGGCCATTTCCCTGACCTTCATGGGCTTCCTGCCCTCTTCCTGGAGAAACTCCAGGATGTGCTCGCGAGACGGCTTCATGGTCGGGAATGCGTCTTGACCGGGACAGGGCGGGCGGCTAACTTCACGCCGCTGGTCAGACCGGGACAAATATAGGGCTGCGACAGGGGATCGCAAAGTCGTTCCCTCGCGCCCGTTGCTCACACTCTACGTTGGAGGCGGCTATGCGGTTCTTTGTGATCATCGCCCTGATCGTTGCCCGATGGATTTCTTCCCCGGCCGAAGTTGCCGCGCACTGCGAGATTCCGTGCGGTATCTATGGAGACGACGCCCGGTTCACGGCGATTCTGGAGGATCTGACGACGATCGAGAAGTCGATGAACCAGATCAACACGTTGTCAGCCGAGCCGGGCAAGAACACCAATCAGCTCGTACGCTGGGTCAACAATAAAGAGACGCACGCAGACCACATCCGAGAGGTGGTCGCTCAGTACTTTCTGGCCCAGCGGATCAAGGCACCGGCCGAAGGGGATGCAGAGGGAGAGAAGGCCTATCACGAGAAGCTGTCGCTGCTTCACCAGATGATCCAGACAGCGATGAAGTGCAAGCAGACGACCGACGTGGCGAACGCGAAGAAGCTGCAGGATCTGACACACGCCTTTCAGTCGTTGTATCAGGGAGGGTGAAGACTACTCACAACGCCCAGAGCGTCGGGCGGTCCGTCGACCGAGGAGCTTCGGTGTCCGGGTGTCTGTCGCTGCGTAGGATGCTTTATTTTATAGCGCAGACGTGGATGTGGTTGGAAAAGTGGCCCCGGGGCCACTTTTTGGCGTCAGGATGGGGCCATCTTGAAGAGACCATTCCTGGGTCAGTTTTCACTTGCGACGGGGCCCTGCGACGTATATATTTTGGCGCTGTTAGCACTCGAACTTCCCGAGTGCTAACGAGAATACGTCCGTATTATTAATTGTTTTATTAGGAGGTTAGGTCCTATGGCGGTGAAGGTCAAACCTCTCGGCGACCGTGTTTTGGTGATGCCCGAAGACGAGGAAGAACAGATCAAGGGCGGCATCATCATTCCAGACACGGCCAAGGAGAAGCCACAACGAGGGAAGATCGTAGCGGTTGGCGACGGCAAGACCGACGACAGCGGCAAGAAGGTCAAGCTCTCTGTCAAGAAGGGCGACCAAATCTTGTATGGCAAGTACTCGGGCACCGAGGTTCGCCTCGACGACGAGGACTTCCTGATCATGCCCGAGGGTGACATCCTCGGTATCATCGAATAACCAGGAGGACGACACCGATGCCAAAGCAGCTCGAATTCGACAGTCGGGCCCGCGACGCGCTCAAGCGTGGGGTGGACCAGCTGGCCGAAGCAGTCAAGGTTACGTTGGGTCCGAAGGGACGCAACGTCGTGCTCGACAAGAAGTTCGGCTCTCCGACGGTCACGAAAGACGGTGTGACGGTCGCGAAGGAAGTCGAGCTCGAAGATCCGTACGAAAACATGGGCGCCCAGATGGTTAAGGAGGTCGCCTCCAAAACCTCTGATGTCGCCGGCGACGGCACAACGACGGCGACCGTGTTGGCACAGTCGATCTACACCGAGGGCCTCAAGAACGTCACAGCCGGTGCAAGCCCGATGGAACTGAAACGAGGTATCGACGCGGCGGTAGGGGCTGCCGTGAAGTCGCTTCAGGACCAGAGCAAGCCGGTTGCCGGCCACAAAGAGATCGCCCAGGTTGCAACCGTTTCGGCCAACAACGACAAGTCCATCGGTGAGTTGATCGCCGATGCGATGGAGAAGGTCGGTAAGGACGGCGTCATCACGGTCGAAGAGGCCAAGGGTATCGAGACGATGCTCGAGGTGGTCGAAGGCATGCAGTTCGACCGCGGCTATATCTCGCCCTACTTCGTGACCGACGCCGACAACATGGAAGCGGTTCTAGAGGACGCCTACATCCTGATCCACGACAAGAAGATCTCGGCGATGCGCGATCTTCTGCCGGTTCTGGAAAAAGTGGCGCAGACGGGCAAGCCGCTCCTGATCGTGGCCGAAGACATCGAAGGCGAAGCGCTTGCCACGCTCGTCGTTAACAAGGTTCGCGGCACGCTCAAGGTTTCGGCCTGCAAGGCTCCGGGCTTCGGGGATCGCCGCAATGCGATGCTTGAAGATATCGCGATCCTGACCGGTGGACGCGTTCTGTCCGAAGATGCCGGATTCAAACTCGAGAACGCGACGACGGCTGATCTGGGTCAAGCCAAGCGGATCGTCCTCGACAAAGACAACACGACAGTCGTCGAGGGGGGTGGAAAGACCAGCGACATTCAGGGTCGGGTGGGCCAGATTCGCCGCCAGATCGAGGAGACGACCTCTGACTACGATGGCGAGAAGCTGCAAGAGCGGTTGGCCAAGCTGGCCGGCGGTGTCGCTGTCGTGAACGTTGGGGCTGCGACCGAGACCGAAATGAAGGAAAAGAAGGCCCGCGTCGAAGATGCCCTTCATGCCACGCGGGCGGCGGTAGAAGAGGGCATCGTGCCCGGTGGTGGCGTGGCTCTGATCCGTGCTATTGATTCGCTCGAGAAGACTCGTAGCAATGCCCGTGGCGATGAGAAGATCGGTGTGGACATCGTTCGGCGCGCACTCGAAGAGCCCATGCGGCAGATCGCGGCGAACGCCGGTGTCGAAGGTGCGATCGTCGTTCAGAAGGTGGCGGAAGGTTCGGGTGCCTTCGGCTACAACGCCGACACGGACAAGTACGAAGATCTCATCAAGGCCGGGGTTCCCGATCCGACGATGGTGGCGCGCTCGGCCCTCGAGAATGCGGCCAGCATCGCGAGTCTGCTTCTGACGACGGAAGCACTCGTGGCCGACATCCCGGAGGAAGAGAAGGCTCCGCCGGCTCCTCCTGGCGGTGGGATGTACTAAGCGATCGGATTATCCGACGGCAGCAAAAAGGAAGCGGCCGTTCCCCTCGTGGGAACGGCCGCTTCCTTTTTATAACCCCGAGGCCGTCGGCTCAGCCGGCTGTGAGTTCCTCCGGGACTTCGGAGAGATTCACACCCGAGCAGAACGCGACATAGTCGATCAGTTCCGTAATCTCCGGGTCGTCTCCGCAGACGGGGCAGTTTTTATCGCGCCGAATGTTGAACTTTTTGAACGACATCTGCAAAGCGTCGTACATCAGCAGCTTTCCGATGAGCGGATCACCCTGTCCGAGGATCAGCTTGACGACTTCGGTGGCCTGAATCAGACCGATCGTTCCGGGGAGTACGCCCAGTACGCCGGCCTCTGCGCAGGACGGTGCCATCTCGGCGGGTGGCGGCTCAGGGTAGAGGCATCGGTAGCACGGCCCGTCGGAATCGCAGGGGAAGACGGTGACCTGGCCGTCGAATCGGAAGATGCTGCCGTCGACGATCGGCTTTCGCGTGAACACGCAGGCGTCGTTGATGAGGTAGCGCGTCGGAAAGTTGTCGCACCCGTTCACGACGATGTCGTAGGGCTCGATGATCTCCATCACGTTGTCCGACGTGAGATACACCTGGTGGGGGATCACGTTGCACGCCGGGTTCAGATCTTTGAGCTTCTCGTAGGCCGATACGGCTTTGGGACGGCCGACGTCGGACGTGCCGTGCAAAATCTGCCGCTGGAGGTTCGTCACGTCGACGACGTCCGCGTCGAGAATCCCTACGGTGCCCACACCCGCCGCCGCGAGGTAGAAAGCGGACGGGCTTCCCAGCCCACCGGCTCCGATCAGGAGGACCTTGGCATCGAGCAGTTTTCCCTGTCCACGTTCCCCCACCTCGGGAACGAGCAAGTGACGGGCATAGCGGAACTGTTCGGCTTTGCTGAGCGCCCGGTCACGGTCGCCCGCGTAGCCGGCGGCGACCCACGCATCGTATCCACCGTCGACGTAGGCGACACTCTCGTAGCCCATCACCGACAGGTCACGTGCCGCGAGCGGCGCCTGCCCGTCGTGACCATACACGAGGATAGAGGCGTTACGGTCGTTTACGACACCCTCGATCTGTAGCTCGAGGAATCCGCGTGGAATGTTCTGCGCACCGGGAATGTAGCCATCGGCGAAGTCTTCGCGCTCCCGGACGTCGATCAACACGGTCTGGCTGCCGTTGTTGAGGCGGCTGTGTGCCTCGTCGACGGTGATGGAGTCGACCTGCGTCTTGACCTCTTCTAAAAGGTCTGCGAATGCTGAGCTCATGAGTCGTTCCTCGGGGTGGTCTTCGTGTTGGGTCCGAATCCGACTGAAACCCAAAGATAGGGGAATCGATCGACGCCTACAACCCCGTGCACTCACTCGATTGTGATCTCGGGTCCCTCGTCTACGAGGTCGTCTATCGTGGCTTCGATCTGTTCTGCGATCGCGTCGAACGCTCCGGCGGTCGCCGCATCGTCGAGGACGATGGGCCGTCCGTTGTCGCCGCCCTCGCGAATCGCCTGGACGATAGGTAGACGGCCGAGCAAGGGGATGTTGAAATGGGCGGCGATCCGCTCGCCGCCGCCGTCTCCGAAAAGCCCGACGCGGTCGTCGCAATCGGGACATTCAAAATAGCTCATGTTCTCGACGACGCCGATTAGCGGGACATCGACCTTCAAAAGCATCTCACCCCCGCGGACGGTATCTTCGAGCGCGACCGTCTGCGGGGTCGTCACGACGACAGCGCCCGACACGGCGAGGCTCTGGGCTAGGGTGAGCTGTGCGTCGCCCGTGCCCGGTGGCAGGTCGATGACGAGGTAATCCAGCTCGCCCCAGTGCACGTCGACGATGAATTGCTGGATCATGCGCCCCACGATGGGACCGCGCCAGATGATGGGGGTATCCTCCCCAGCGATCAGACCGATGGACATGAACCGAAGCCCGTGATTTTCGCAAGGGAGGATACGGCCTTCGCGCGTGACCGGTTCGTCGGAGACGCCCATCATCATATGCATGCTGGGCCCGTGGATGTCGGCGTCCATCAAGCCTACGTCGTGTTCGCGCCGGGCGAGCGTCACGGCCAGGTTCGCCGCGACAGTGGACTTGCCGACGCCTCCCTTACAGCTGGAGACGGCGATGACGTGACGGACACCCGGAAGAGGCTTGGGTTGCGGGGGCTGCGCCGGTGGCTGCATTTCCTGATCCCTCTGGTGTTTTTTGCACGCTTTCTGCGGTTGGTTTGGACGCAGTGATGGCTTTTTGGGGACTGAACACGGACAGCTGGGCGGGTTCAGAGCCCGCTCGTGTGTCAGACGACAGACTTGCCGCTTGCGATTTGACGCAACCGATCGACTTCTTCGCTCACACGGCCGACGACGTAATCGACCTCTTCCTGGGTGTTGAAGCGCCCCAGCCCGAATCGAATGCTGCTTTGCGCGAGGTCTTTGGATAGCCCCATCGCACGCAGCACGTATGAGGGTTCGAGGCTGGCGGACGTGCACGCCGAGCCCGAGGAGAGGGCAATCTCCCGAAGGCCCATCAGGAGACCCTCACCGTCGACGGCTTCGAAGCTGACGTTCAGGTTGCCCGGCAGTCGCTTCTCGAGGTGTCCGTTCGGGTGGATGCCCTCGATACGCCCGGTGAGCTGGTCGTGCAAGTCCGTTCGCAGGGCCAACAGCTGTGACGCTTCCTCGGCCAGCTCGTTCCGGGCGATCCTTGAGGCTTCTCCCAACCCCACGATGCCAGGGACGTTCATCGTTCCGGAACGGAGACCGCGCTCGTGGCCACCGCCATCCATCTGTGCGATCAGCCGAGGTCGCGGGCGGTTGCGGACGTAGAGTGCCCCTGCTCCTTTGGGTCCGTGAAACTTGTGTGCCGACAACGACAAGAGATCGATCTGGGCGTCGTTCACGTCGATCGGGATTTTGCCGATGGCCTGGGCAGCGTCGGTGTGGAAGGTGATGCCGCGTTCTCTGCAAAAGTGCCCGATTTCGGAAAACGGTTGGACGACGCCCACTTCGTTGTTGGCCACCATGATGGTGATGAGGATCGTGTCGGGTCGGCAGGCCTCTTTCAGTCTGTCGAGGTTGATCAGACCGTTGGCGTCGACGGGCAGGATGGTGATTTCGAATTCCTGTCGCCGCAGTGCGTCGCAAGAATCGAGCGTGGCGTGGTGTTCGGTGGCCTGGGTGATGATGTGCCGGCCGCGATCGCGGTTGGCGTGGGCAACGCCCTTGATCGCGAGGTTGCTCGACTCTGTGGCGCCGCTGGTGAAAATGATCTCTTTGGGGGTTGCGTTCAAGATGGCGGCGACCTGCTCACGGGCGTCCTCGACGGCCGATTCGGCCGTCCATCCGAAGTCGTGCGTGCGACTGGCCGCGTTGCCGTAGGTGTCGGCGAAGTAGGGGAGCATCACGTCGAGGACGCGGGGATCGACCCGCGTCGTGGCGTGGTTGTCCATGTAGATCGGCAAGTCCATATGGCGACGAATATACTGGAGGCCCCATGGGGCGTCAAGCGGGCGGTAAGGGTTTGCCACGAAATAAGTGCTGCACTTTTCAAGGTAATGATCTTACGCTCGGAGTGTGGACGTCGAAACTCTCCGAACGAAGTATGAAGCCTTGGCTCCGGTGCTGACGGAACGCACGCGTCGTCTGTGGGCCGCCACGGAAGCCGAAGCGTTGGGTCACGGTGGGATCGCGATTGTGGCTCTGGCGACAGGAATGTCCAGAGAGCGGATCTTTCGTGGCATTCAGGAGTTGAGGTCGGACGAACCTTTGGACCCGGCTCGCATCCGGCGTCCAGGCGGCGGTCGTAAGCGGAAGGCCGACACGGACCCGACGCTGTGGCAGGACCTGAATGATCTGGTCGAGCCAACGACTGCGGGGTCGCCTGACGACAATCCTCTGAGATGGACATCGAAGAGCACTCGCAAACTGGCCGCCGAGTTGCAAGCGATGGGGCATTCGGTGAGCCCCAGGATCGTTGCCAATCTCCTGCACGAACACGATTACACGCTGCAGGCGAATCGGAAGACAAGGGAGGGATCTGCACACCCGGATCGGGACGCTCAGTTCGTTTACCTCGATGATCGGATTAGCCAGCAGCAGCAGCAGGGCCTTCCCGTTATCTCGGTGGACACCAAGAAGAAAGAGTTGATCGGCGACTTCAAGAATCCTGGCCGAGAATGGCGACCCAAGGGAGACCCGGAGCGTGTGAAGGTACACGATTTCATAGTGCCTGCTCAGGGCAAGGCGATCCCTTATGGAGTGTATGATCTGAGCCGTGATGAAGGCTGGGTAAGTGTCGGTATCGATCACGACACGGCCAGCTTCGCCGTGAATGCGATCCGAAGTTGGTGGAAGAACATGGGACGGCCCGCCTACGGCACTTCGACGCATCTGCTAATCACGGCGGACGCAGGCGGCAGCAACGGCGCCAAGACGCGGCTGTGGAAGTGGGAGCTGCAGCGCTTTGCGAATCGCACTGGCCTGACGATCACCGTATGCCACTACCCTCCTGGCACTAGTAAGTGGAACAAGATCGAACATCGCCTGTTCTCCTTCATCGCTATGAACTGGCAAGGCAAGCCCCTGGTCAGCCTGGCTGCAACCGTGAATCTCATTGCCGGAACGACCACTCAAGCCGGTCTCCGAGTACGAGATCGACAAGCGACCCTACCCTAACGGGGTCAAGGTGACCGATGAACAGATGACCCAAATCGATCTCACTCCGCACGATTTCCACGGCGACTGGAACTACACGATCCGGCCAATGGCTCAACATTGAGATCGACCGTTTATTTATTCCGAACCCTAAACGACTGATTGATCGTGGGTTATCGTTCGTTCCCGCGACCCAGAAGAGCCTCCACGAAGCGATCGGGATCGAACGGCTGCAGGTCGTCCTCACGCTCGCCGAGCCCCACTAGACGAACGGGCACATCCAGTTCTTCCGCGACGGCGATGACGACCCCGCCCTTGGCTGTTCCGTCGAGCTTGGCCAGGACGACTCCGGTCAGGACGACGTCGCGGTGGAATGCCCGGGCCTGCTCGACGGCGTTCTGTCCCGTCGTGGCGTCCAGGACCAGCAGCGTTTCGTGTGGTGCGCCCTCGACGGCTCGGGACAGGACGCGGTGGATTTTTTTGAGTTCTTCCATGAGGTGGACCTTGGTGTGCAGCCGGCCTGCGGTGTCGATCAATACGACGTCGACCCGTCGAGCCACGGCGGCCTCCATCGCATCGTAGGCGACAGACGCCGCGTCGGCGCCGGCCTGATGTCGAACGATGTCGGCACCCGTCCTCCGGGCCCAGACTTCGAGCTGATCGATCGCGGCTGCACGGAACGTGTCACACGCGGCGATCAGAACGCGTTTTCCGTCGTCGGCGAAGCGCTTTGAGAGTTTGCCGATCGTCGTCGTTTTGCCGGCACCGTTGACGCCCACGATGAGGATGACGGTCGGGTTGTGGGACAGGTCGATCGGGGCGGGTGAGGTCAGGGTGCCGCTCAGTTCGGTGGCGAGGACGTCGAACACCCCTCCTTCGAGATCCTCTGCGTCGCCGGTCCCGTAGCGCTCGCGGAGACGGTCGATGAGGCGCAGAGATGTCTCGACCCCGATGTCGGCCTGGATCAGGATCTCTTCGATCTCCTCGAGGGTGTCTTCATCGAGCCTGGGTTTGCCCTCGACGATCTCTCTGATGCGCTCGACGACCGACTCACGCGTCTTCGCCAGCCCCTCTCTGAACTTGCTCAGAATCCCCCCAAGCATCGTCTCTCCTTCGGTCCTCGTCGTGGCGTTGCGCGCAGGTGCGAAACGGAGAAGGCCGACCCATTCAGGTCGGCCTGTGTGCTGTTGCGATCGGGAGTCGTACTTCCCGAGTCGGGATCGGGCGGAATCCTATTCCAGGAGTTCGAGAATTCGATTGAGGTCATCCATCGAATAGAACTCGATCTCGATCCGACCCACCTTGCCCTTTTGATTGATGTGAACGGCTGTTCCGAGGTGCCGGCGTAGCTTTTCCTCGGCATCGGCGACGAGCGGATCCATCGGCGGTCTACGCGTTGTCGGTTTGGACGGGGCCGGGCCTTGCCGCGCTTCTTTGACGAGGGCCTCCACGCGACGGACGGACAGCCCCTTGGCGACGATGTCTCGACAGAGAAGGATGCGCGCATCGTCGTCGTCCAGCCCGAGCAGCGCGCGCGCGTGGCCTGCGGAAATCTCGCCCGACTCGAGTGCGTCACGGACGATGTCGGGAAGCGAGAGGAGGCGAAGCGTGTTCGTGATGGTCGAACGGTCCTTCGAGACGCGCTCGGCGACCTCTTCCTGAGTGAGGAAACATTCTTCGATCAGACTGCGATAGGCGCGGGCCTCCTCGACGGGGTTGAGATCCTCTCGCTGGATGTTCTCGATGAGCGAGAGCTCCATCATCTCTTCGTCGGAGTTGACGTCCACGACGATCGCCGAAATGGTTTCGAGTCCCACAATTCGGCTGGCGCGCAGGCGCCGTTCTCCGGCGATCAGCTGATAGCCGGACCCCCATCGCCGGATGTTGATCGGCTGAAGCAGTCCCTTTTTCCGAATCGAGTCGGCCAGTTCCTCGACAGAGTCGTCGTCGAACCGCTCCCGAGGCTGATGGGGGTTGGGTTCTATCGAGTCGATCGATATCTGGAGGATGGACTGGCCGTCTGGCGGCGAGTCCGAACCGTTTCCGCCAGTGGCCTCGTCGGCGCCCGGTATCAGCGCGCCGAGACCCTTGCCGAGGGCCTGTCGCTTAGCCATGCTCGAGTACCTCCCCGGCCAGACTGATGTAGTTCTGTGCGCCCGCGGACATGATGTCGTAGAGGATCACGGGCTTTCCAAAGCTGGGGGCCTCGCCCAGTTTGACGTTGCGCCCGATGACCGTTTTATAGACGCGCTCGCCAAAGTGATTGCGCGCCTCGTCGGCGACCTGCCGTGACAGGTTGAGCCGACCGTCGAACATCGTAAGCAGGACGCCTTCGACCTGGAGCTTGGGATTGAGGTGCTTCTGTACGAGACCGAGTGTGTTCATGAGCTTGCTCAGCCCTTCGAGGGCGTAGTATTCGCACTGGATGGGAATCAGGACCGAGTCGGCCGCCGTGAGGGCGTTGAGGGTGAGCAGACCCAGAGACGGAGGGCAATCGATGATGATGTAGTCGTAGGCGTCACGCGCCGCTTCGAGGGCCTCTTCGAGCTTTCGGTCTCGAGAGATGGCACCGACCATCTCGACTTCGGCACCCGTGAGGCGAATGTGAGAGGGCGCCAAACAGAGGAAGGGGACTTCCGTTTCCTGGACGATGTCGGTGAGTGGCTGATCCTGCACGAGCACTTCGTAGATGCAGGGGCTGCTCTCGTCGAGGACGGTTCCGTAGCCGCTGGTCGCGTTGGCCTGTGGGTCCATGTCGATCAGCAGCGTCTTCTTTTCTGCGACAGCGACACAGGCGGCGAGGTTGACGGACGTGGTCGTCTTGCCGACGCCGCCCTTCTGGTTGGCGACTGCGATGATTCGGGCCATGTGGGTGCTCTTGTGGCGGGTGAGACGACGGGGAACGGCAGTAGCAGGGGAAGACGGCTGGAGAGCCAGAAGGAAATGTCCCGGGGAAGGACTTTCAGAATATAGGCGATGGCCACATACTGCGCAAGCACGGAGGGGTTACACAAGATATTGGGTTTGGCTGAGTCAGACCCTACGGACGCTATGCGATGAACCCGCACAGGAAGAGAGCGGGGGATCGGGAGCGTATGTGGGCGGGTGACATTGAGATCGCCTGCTCTCCCGCTCTCCCGCTCGCACGCTCCTGGTTCTACTCCTCCCCATCGTAATAGTTCAGACCTTCCGAGCGAATCAGCCGACGATCGGACGAGCCACTTCTGACTGTCGGGATAGTGACAGGACTCACCGATCGGGTTGTCGGCCACGACGAACAGGACCAGGTCCTCCACACCATTGTTCGTGAGCTGATGCGGTTGGTCGGGTGGGAACAGGAATGCGTCACCCCGGCCGATGGCGGTCGTTCCGTCTTCGTGTCGGACGAGGCCACTGCCGGACAGGACGTGATAGAACTCCCATTGGGCGCTGTGAGAGTGGTAGGGGTAGGGGCTCTTGCCCGGGGGAATGCGACAGATCTCCACGTCGAATGGATGGCGCTCGGCGATGTCCGTCGAGTCCCGGACGCGTCCGAGTGCCTCCGAAATCTGCCTGCCGGCGCCCTCGAACGTCCCCTTGGGAGAGGTCCACGACAACTCCTCGACGTCGTCCGCGTTGACTTTTAGCACGATGGTCCTCGTTGCGTGATGTCCCGTTGAGACGCGGGATGAAATGGAAGCGCAAAGCCCCCCGGCGGTCGGCCGGAGGGCTTCGCAATACGCTCGAGCGTCGATGCTACGCCAGCGCGGCCTGGGCCGCGGCCAGCCGGGCGATCGGCACGCGGTAGGGCGAGCAGGAGACGTAGTCCATGCCGACGTTGTGGCAGAAGTGCACCGAGTCGGGGTCCCCGCCGTGTTCGCCGCAGATGCCGACCTTGAGTGCTTTGCGACTCTTCCGGCCACGCTGCGTTCCGACTTCGACGAGCTGACCGACGCCGGCCTGGTCGAGCGATTGGAACGGATCCTGAGGGAGAATGCCCTTGTCGATGTACTCGGCGAGGAACGCACCGGCATCGTCACGCGAGTAGCCAAAGGTCATCTGGGTCAGGTCGTTCGTTCCGAAGCTGAAGAACTCGGCGGACCGAGCGATCTCGTCGGCGACGAGGGCGGCGCGTGGAATCTCGATCATCGTGCCCACGAGGTACTTGAAGGTCGTTTTCTTTTCTTTCATGACTTCTTTGGCAACCCGATCCGTCATCTCGCGAAGGTCGGTGAATTCGCGAATCGTGCCGACAAGCGGGATCATCACTTCGGGCAACGCGTCGACGCGCTTTTTTCGAACGTTGGCGACGGCTTCGAAAATAGCACGGGCCTGCATCTCGTAGATTTCGGGATAGGTGATACCGAGACGACAGCCTCGATGGCCGAGCATGGGGTTGAATTCCCTGAGGGCCTCGACTTTGTCGCGGATGACCCGCGGGGTCACTTTCATCTGCTTGGCCATTTCGGTCTGCGCGTCTTTGTCGTGGGGCAGGAACTCGTGCAGAGGTGGATCGAGCAGCCGGATGGTGACGGGCAGGCCCTTCATGGCTCTGAAGATGCCCTCGAAGTCGCCGCGCTGGATAGGCAGGAGCTTGCCGAGGGCGCGACGCCGGCCGGTTTCATCGTCGGCGAGAATCATTTCCCGCACCCATCGGATGCGATCGCCTTCGAAGAACATGTGTTCCGTACGGCAGAGGCCGATGCCCTGGGCGCCGAACTTCCGCGCGACGGCGGAATCGTGCGGCGTGTCGGCGTTCGTGCGGACGTCGAGCTTGCGGACGTCGTCCGCCCACTTCATCAGTGTGGCGAAGTTTCCCGAAAGCTTCGGTTCCTGCGTCGGAACCTGGCCGAGCATGACTTCACCCGAACTTCCGTCGAGCGAAATCCAGTCCCCTGCCTTGACGGTCGTTCCACTGACGGAGAACACTTCCTTACGGTAGTCGATCGACAGGTCGCCGCATCCCGCGACACAGCACTTGCCCATGCCACGGGCCACGACGGCCGCGTGACTGGTCATCCCACCGCGCGCGGTGAGGATGCCCTGGGCGGCGTTCATGCCGCCAATGTCCTCGGGCGAAGTCTCCAGGCGAACGAGGATGACCTTCTCGTCCTTGGCAGCCTGGGTTTCCGCATCCTCCGCACTGAAGACGACATGACCGGTTGCCGCACCGGGCGAAGCTGGGAGCCCCTTCGTCAGAACCCTCTTCTGGGCGCGGGGATCGAAGGTCGGGTGCAGAAGCTGGTCGAGCTGGGCGGGGTCGATCCGCTCGATGGCTTCGTTCTTGGTGATGAGCCGCTCCTTGACCATGTCCGTCGCGATCTTGAGGGCCGCTGCCGCCGTGCGCTTGCCCGTGCGTGTCTGCAGCATCCAGAGTCGGCCTTCCTGCACGGTGAATTCGATGTCCTGCATGTCGCGGTAGTGTTTTTCGAGCGTCTTGTAGATCCGGGTGAGCGTCTTATACGCCCCGGGCAGCCGTCGGGACATTCTGGCGACCGGTTCGGGCGTCCTCACACCGGCGACGACGTCTTCGCCCTGGGCGTTTATGAGATACTCGCCGTAGAACTTTCGCTCGCCCGTCGAAGGATTCCGTGTGAAGGCGACGCCGGTGGCGCAGTCGTTGCCCATGTTTCCGTAAACCATAGACTGGACGTTGACCGCCGTGCCCCACTCGTGGGGAATGCTGTTGATGTTTCGGTAGATGATGGCGCGAGCCCCGTTCCAGGAGCCGAAGACGGCGCTGATGCCGCCCCACAGCTGTTCCATCGGGTCTTCGGGAAAAGCCCGTCCTGCCCGCCGCTTGACGATGGCTTTAAAATCGGCCGTCAGCTTCTTGAGGTCGTTGGTGGTGAGTTCGGTGTCGAGGGTGACGCCCCGTCGCTCTTTAATGCGGTCGATAGCGACCTCGAACGGGTCGTGCTCCTTGCCTTCGGCGGCGACTCCCATGACGACATCGCCGTAGGTCTGTATGAATCGTCTGTAGGCGTCCCAAACGAACCGCTCGTTTCCCGATTTCGCGATCAGTCCTTCTGCGATCTCGTCGTTCAACCCCAAGTTCAAAACCGTTTCCATCATGCCGGGCATGGAGACGCGCGCCCCGGATCGAACGGACAGTAGAAGCGGGTTGTCGGGGTTCCCGAACTCGCCGCCCATTACTTTCTCGATCTTTTTGATGTTGGTCGCGACCTGTGAACGGAGTTCGCGGGGATAGTTCTCCCCGTGGTCGTAATAGTAGGTGCAGACTTCGGTCGTGATCGTGAAACCGGCGGGCACCGGGAGTCCGATGGTCGCCATCTCGCCGAGGTTTGCGCCCTTCCCGCCGAGCAGATTCCGCATCTGCCCCTTGCCGTCTGCCTTACCGTCGCCAAAAAAGTAGACGAGCTTCTTACGCGACGGCCTGGAAGCTTTTTTGGCCTTAGCCATGTGTTCCTCCTGTGACTCACCAACATCCCGCACCCGGAACCCGAAACACGAGCACTCTACACGGCGATGCGAAGTCAAAGTCGTGATTTTTGGTTGCTTACAGACCGCCAAATATATGGGGGGGACGTAGCTGGATCAAGCCGGATATAGGCGAGAACGCCTACTGAACCGAGGTCGACTCGGTCGAATCGCTGGAGGTGTGGACGACTTTCTGGTCGGTCTCGACGGAGCCGTCGACGACCGGTTGGGTTGGTGATTCGGGGGGGCTGGCCGGCGTCTCCTTCTTCCGTCCGGCTTCGACCGCGCTGCGGTTTTCCATACCGAGGAGGGTCTTGAGGATGCTCCGCTGCCCCACGATGACGCGGAGGTCGGCGGTGGAACCGTATCGGAGGGGAATCGGCGTTTCTTTGATGGCGACGTGGATTTCGAACGTGCGCGCGCCACCGTCGTTGGCCGCGTATCCGGATATGACCGAAACTTCCCCGATTCCGACGAAGTCTTCCCGGTCCGTGAACAGGTTGCTCAGGATTTCGACGGGGTTGCCAACCTGAACCTTCCACGCACTCGTTTCGCCGATCCACGCCTCGATGATGGGCTCGCGTCCTTCGCCCGCGATGATCAGGACGATGGCACCCTGGTTGGCGAGCATACCGGGATGCAGATCGCGTCGGATGACGACACCATCTGTCGTCGCGCGTAGCGTCGTCAGGTTCGTGGCTTCGTGCGTCGCCGCCAGATGCTGGCGAGATCTACCCAAACTCGCTTCCGCCTGGCGTACCTCTGCGCCTGCCTGCTCGATTTCGGCATCGGAGGGACCACGACGGACGAGGTTGAAATTTTCGGAGGCGACCTTCAGATTCGCCCGGGCAAGTTCGTGATTGGTCTGGGCCCGTTCCATCTCCTCCTGGCTCCAGAGCCGCTCGCCCAGGTAGAGGTGCTGGGCTCGTTTGAGATCTTGCGCGCGTGCCACGAGGCTGATCTCGGCCTGCTCCAGACGCGACTCCGCGATGCGCAATTCCTCCGGCGTCGGTTGTTCACGAAGGATGGCCAGCCTCCCCTGCACGACGGCCAGGTTCGCCTCGGCCCCCTTGACTTCTTTCTCGGCGCTGGCAACGGCACTCCGAAGGTCGCCATCGTAGAGTTGTGCCACGACCTGTCCGACCGACACGGTGTCTCCAGGAACGACGAGCACACGATCGACGACGCGATTGAGCGGCGAATCGATGTAAATCTTGGCACCCGGCTCGACGATACCCTGAGCCATGACGACATCGTCGATGTCGATGAGAGAGAGGATGAGCGTTAGGACCGCAATCGGGCCGAAGGTCCAGCCGAGCCATCTGATGGCCCGCTGCTTGTTGCGTCTGCGCATCACGGCGATTCAGGCCTTATTCTTGACACACGATCGGCGCTCTTCTATGTTATCGCTCCGGATGGGGGCCCGTAGCTCAGTGGTAGAGCAGCGGCCTTTTAAGCCGTTGGTCGAAGGTTCAAGTCCTTCCGGGCTCACCATTCCGGTTTCGCCGCCGATATAAAATAAGGCCCTTCCCGGGCCTTATTCTATTAGATAGGGTATCAAAGTCGGGCGAACCCTTCCATAAAAGTAGCCCCTAACTTCTTGAAAGTCAAGAATTCATTGGCGAATTTTTATCAGTAAAGCTAATGATTGTCGTGGTCGATTCTTGCCTTTTTATCCGATTCGAGCCAGAGCGAGTCACGTCTTGACTTCCGATATTCCAATTAATATATTTTGGGTCGGAATACTCAACAATAAGGTCAGGGTGCCTCTTGCCACAGCTTGACTTCGACAAACTCCGTTTAGATGCAAAAGACCTCCAGAACGCGACGACAGAAGAGATTCTGAGATGGTCCTGGGATCGATTGGGTCCACGTCTCGCTCTGGGTACTGCGTTCGGTGCGACGGGGCTGGTCCTTTTGGACATTTCTCGACGTGTGCTTCCCGGCTTGCCCGTGTTCACAATCGATACCGGTTTTCTGTTTCCCGAGACCCTGGAGTTGATGACGAGGATTCAATCTCGATACGGAGTGGAGATCGAATCGATCACGCCGATCCAGACGGTCGAGGAGCAGGCCAGCGCGCACGGCGACGCGCTTTACGATCGGGATCCCGACCAATGCTGCTATCTTCGCAAAGTCGAGCCGCTGCACCGGAAACTTCGTGAACTCGACGGGTGGATCGCCGGGTTGCGTCGGGACCAGGGGGGTGGGCGTAAGGAGACGGACGTCCTGACACCGTTTCCGACGCACGGTGACCGCCTGGTCGCCAAGATCAACCCCGTGGCGAAATGGACGCGCAAGCAAGTGTGGGACTACATCCTCGAACACGATCTATCCTACAACCCACTCATGGACCAGGGATACCCCAGCATCGGCTGTTGGCCATGCACCGCATCGGTGTCGGCGGCGGGCGACGAGAGGGCCGGGCGGTGGGTCGGCTCTACCAAGACCGAATGCGGTATCCACGCCATTCTACCTGCGGAAACTCTCGCACCCGAGGTCGATCCGGTTCAGGCAGCAGATTAGGAGATTCTTGACAGTGTAGGTCAGGAATTCATATACTCTTTTCACACGAGGACCCTCTGCCGGGTCCCTTTTTTTAGCTCGAGAGCCTCGAACATTGACAGACGTCACACGCGCCGTCGGTTCGGGCATCCGCCCGTCGATCCTATCTGCCATCGGTCGAACGCCGCTCCTGCGAGTCGACCGGTTCACACAACACCTCCCGGGCATAGAGATTTATGCCAAGATGGAAATGTTCAACCCGGGGGGGTCTGTGAAGGATCGACCGGCACTTCAGATGATCGAGGATGCGGAGGCTACGGGCGAGCTCACGGTCGATCGAACGATTCTGGATTCGACCTCTGGAAACACGGGCATCGCCTACGCGATGATCGGTGCTGTTAAAGGTTACGGTGTCGAGCTCGTCATGCCTGAGAGTGTGAGTGTGGAACGGCGGCACGTGATTCAGGCCTACGGTGCCACGCTCGTGTTGAGTGACCCCTTGGAGGGTTCCGACGGCGCCATCCTGAAGTGTCGCGAAATCCTCGCCGCCGATCTGGATCGTTACTACAAGCCCGATCAGTACAACAACCCGTCCAACCCGAAAGCCCATTACCTCCACACGGCGCCGGAAATCTGGGAGCAGACGGAAGGTCGAGTCACGCATTTCATCACGACGTTGGGAACGAGCGGTACCCTCGTGGGGACCGGCCGTCGTCTGAAAGAATTCAATCCAGACCTTCGAGTGATCGCGATCGAGCCGCCGGAGTTTCACGGAATCGAGGGGCTCAAGAACATGGATGTTTCGATCGTGCCCGGCATCTACGATAATTCAGTGTGGGACGAAAAGATTCAGGTCGAAACCGAGGTCGCCTATGACTTCGCGCGGCGGCTCACGCGAGAGATGGGTGTCATGGTCGGTCAGTCGTGCGGGGCTGCCATGGCGGGGGCCATACGAATCGCGGAAAATGAACCGGAAGGGGTTATCGTCACGATCTTTCCAGACAGCGGTGAAAAATACATGAGCACGCCCCTGTGGCAGTAGAGGTGGTCTGCGTGGGCGATCATATCTGGCGAGCGATCGACGCACACGCGGTGAAGGACTACCCCGACGAGTGTTGTGGTGTCGTGACGGAAAACGCATCGGGGGCATCGGTCGCGCACGCGTGCGAGAACATCCAGAATCGACTTCACGAGCAGGACCCGGAGACGCATCCCCGAACGGCCCGAACGGCCTACCGGATAAACGATCTTCAAGTGGCGCGTATCCTGGACGACACGGAGAAGGCCGGTGGAAAGATGACCGCCATCTATCATTCCCACATCGATTGCGATGCCTACTTTTCTGAAGAAGACCAGCTCGCGGCCACTTTCTTCGACGAACCCGCCTATCCGGGCGTTGCGTATCTCGTCGTGTCGGTTGTCGAGGGTGGGCTTCGGGGAAGGAAGGCTTTCGAGTGGGATGCGTCCGCCGGGCTCTATGTCGAGGTCGCGCTGTCAGCGTGACGGTTTGACGATTACGTCACCGCGCGCGGTCTCCCCCGCGGCGCGGCGAGGAATGGTTCACTGGATCTGTTCGATGTCTTAGTCGTCGGGTGCGGTCCGGCCGGAGCCACGGCTGCCCGTTGTGTCGCCGAAGCAGGCTTGTCGGTAATGATCATCGATCGTGCCGGCGTCGACGCAAGCTCGGTCGTCCAGCCGATTCGTGGCGTCAGGCTGACAGATCGAGAGGGACACCACGCGATCTCGTGTTCGGGGTGGATGATCGACCGGACACGGTTCGACAAGACACTCGCCATTCACGCGCTGGAAGCTGGGGCGGACCTCTGCAACGCATTCGTGCTGACCTGTGCGGGTGGCGAGGTCGTCGCCCGGAGAAACGGAACCGAGGCCCGCTTCCGGGGGCGAGTGATCGTCGGTGCCGATGGCGCGCCCTCCGTCGTGACGCGAAATCATCGATCGGGCGATGTCCAATACCTCTCCGCGCTGCAGTACGAGGTCGGTCTGAATGGTGACGAAGACTGGGTCGAGCTGATCAACCCGCTGCCGGGGGGGTCGGGGTTCGGCTGGTTCGTGCCGAGCGGCCGGACGGCGCGGGTGGGTGTGGCCGTCGACCGATCTCGAGCGAAGGACCTGAAAGGGGCGGCGCGCGCGCTGCTCCGTCGATACGAGTCCGATCGCCGCGTTTTCCCGAACGCGATCCTGAGTGCTTCGGGTGGGTTGATTCCGGTCGCCCTGCGGAGTCTCAGGAGTGCGCGGGCATCCTGCCCGCCGGCGACGCGTGCGGGTTCGCCGGACCGTTAGGGGGGGGGCGGAATCGCCACGGCGGTCCTGTTGGGCGAACTCTCGGGACACGTGGCCGGGGCATCCGTCAGTGCGGGCGATGCAGGCTTGCTCGATGACTATCCCAACGAGGCGCTCGAAAGGCTACCTGGAGCGGCTGAGGTGGGAGACGCCTTGTCGAACGTACGGGGCGGCCTGGAAATGCTCGGAGACTGGAACCCACCGGCAAGACCAGCCTGATCAATCCACTGGAGGGAACTATGGCTGTAACCGTTCGCATCCCCACACCGCTTCGCAGGTTTACCAACGATCAGTCCGATGTAAAAATTGACGGCGGGACCGTTGGTGAGGTCGTCGACAACCTCGAAGCCGCACACGCGGGTATCAAGGAGAAGCTCGTCGACGAATCCGGTGACATACGCAGGTTCGTCAATGTCTACGTGAACGACGAAGACATTCGATTCCTCGACGGTGCCCTGACGGCCGTCAAGGATGGCGACAGCGTAACCATCGTTCCAGCGATCGCGGGAGGGTAGAAGGTCACGTGCACATTTCGGCCAAAACCGACTACGGACTTCGTGCGGTACTGGAGCTGTCGATTCACTTCGGTGAGGGGTGTATCCATAGTGGCGATATCGCGGCCGCACAGAACATTCCCGAGTCCTACCTGGTCCAACTCTTGAACCAGCTGCGGAAGGCGGGTGTGATTCGGAGCACCCGGGGTCCCAAGGGAGGGCACCAGCTCGTTCGGAGACCCGATGAAGTGACCGTCGGCGCTGTCACCGCCGCCCTCGAGGGGCCCGTCGATCTCGCGGGGAAGGGTGAGGATCGCTCCCCTGCTTCACCTGCGGCCGCCGTTTTTCGTGAAGTATGGGACGATGTGGAGAACGCCATCGATGCCGTTCTGGCTGGAACGACGTTCGCCGACCTCGTACGCAGGGCGAACAGCAACGCCGCCATCACGTTCAGGATCTGAGTCATGAGCGCAGCTCGCAAAGTCGACACGGTGCTCGAGCTGATCTGCTCGACACCCGTCGTGCGGCTGAACCGGCTCTCGCCCGACCGGGGGGCCGAGGTTTGGGGAAAGCTGGAATCGCTCAATCCTGGCGGAAGCCTGAAGGACCGGATTGCGCTTGCGATGATCGAGGATGCCGAGGCGCGAGGCGTGCTGAAGCCGGGCATGACGATCGTCGAGTCGACATCGGGGAACACCGGGATCGGTCTGGCCATGGTGGCGGCGGTCAAGGGCTACAAGCTGATGATCACCATGCCCGAAGGAGTGAGTGAGGAGCGCCAGCAGCTGCTACGCGCCTACGGGGCCGAAGTCATCCTGACGTCGGCGTTCGAGGGCATGCAAGGCACGATCGATCGGGCAGAAGCGCTCCGGGCCGAACTGGACAACGTCTTTTTGCCAAAACAGTTCGAGAATCCTGCCAACCCGGCGTTCCATCGAAAGACGACGGCTCGAGAGATTCTTGAACAGATGGACGGTGTTCCCGATGTCTTCGTCGCCGGCGTCGGTACGGGAGGAACGATCACGGGTGTGGGCGAGGTTTTGAAGGAGGCTTCGGACGACGTAGAGGTCGTAGCGGTGGAGCCGGCCGATTCGGCCGTCCTCTCCGGGGGCGAGCCTGGGCCGACGGAAATCGACGGGTTGGGCGCCGGATTCGTGCCACCCGTCCTGAACAGGGACATCGTCGACCGTGTCGTCGCGGTTTCGAACGGAGACGCCCGCCGGATGTCACGGCGGATGGCGAAAGAAGAGGGGATCCTGGCCGGGATCTCTTCGGGCGCCGCCGTGCACGTCGCCGTCGACATCGCTCGCAAGCGGCCAGCGGGCCAGCACGTCGTGGTCATCGTGTGCGACACCGGCGAGCGCTACCTCGGGAGCTTTCTCTTCGGTTGACACCACCGGCCACCGGCCACGAAAAAAGCCCATCATCGAGAAGATGACGGGCTTTTAAGATTTTGGGACTCGCCTTTACGCTTCGAGCGTGCCGACGTGCATAGCCAAGCGAGACTTGTAGCGCGCACCGGTACGGTGGTGCAGCACGCCTTTTCTGACCGTACGGTCGATGACGGACATCGCCTCGGGCAGCAATGCCTCGGCCTCTTGCTTGTTCTCGATCGTTCGCAGCTTCTTGACGGTCGATCTGAAGAGGGTTCGCGCGGCCTTGTTGCGTTGGGCCACTTTCTGCGCCTGTCGATTTCTCTTTATGGACGATTTGAGTCTGGGCAACGTAGAGCCTCCTGGATCCCATTTCTTCAGGCTCGAGAATATACCAGGGTGGCTAATGCCACACAAGCATTTTCATAAGAAATGATGCGAAGTCAAGATCGGTCCGCCCTCCGCCGATAGTCAGATAGGGCTTGGTCATCACGAAAGGACGATCTTGATGGAATTCTGGATGATTCCCTTCATCGTCGTGAGTCTTCTGATTTTGTTCGTGCTCTCTCTCGTCGTGGTCGAATACCAGGAACAGCGCATCCGTCGATACGACGCTTCTCGTAGATTGCGTTAGTCCGCCCGCCCGGCCGCTCTGGCCTCTCGCTCCATATTCTTTTCGCACGCCCGGATTCTGCCTTCGGCGAATTCCTCGAATTCCTGATCACCGTCCCACAGATCCAGGAACGTCTCGAACAGTGACTTGGCTTCTTTCCAGCGTCTGAAACCATATCGGAGCACGCCCAGGCTGAAGTAAGCTCGAGGGAAGCGCGGGTCGACTTCGATCGCCTTCCGATAGGCCCGCTCGGCGCCGATCGGGTCACCCACGATTTCGAGGGCCCGACCTGTGCCCCAGTGAGTGAGCGCCTCTCTCGGACTCAGTTCGGTCGCCGTCCTGTAATGGTGAAGGGCTGTGATGTAGTCCTCTCGTCGCACCAGGAGCTCGGCCAGGTTGTGATGTGCCTGAGCGAGATCTGGATCTGTTTCCAGGGCACGACGGTAAAAGACCTCCGCCGAATCCACCTCCCCGCGTGCTTTGAGGATGTTCGCCAGGTTGTTGTTGGCTCCTGCATCCCGGTCGTCTACCGACAGTATCTTTCGATACTCTGCTTCGGCTCGTCGAACGTTCCCCGTGGCCCTGTAGAGAGCTCCAAGGTTGGTGCGCACGGTCTTTGCGTCGGGGTAGATGGACAGAGCCGCTTCGTACTGTGCGAGAGCTTCGTCGTGGCGGCCCGTTCTTTTGTAGATGATCCCGAAACCGTTGTGCGCTCGCCACGCATAGGGGGCTTGCTCCAGGGCTCTCAGGTAAGCCGACTCCGACTCTGCGTGTCGGCCTTGCTGCTCGAGGCTTCGTCCCAGAACGATCAGCGCGTGGGGGCGAAACAGACCCGACGAAACCGCCAACCTGGCTTCCCGTTCCACGTTCCCCCATTTTGCCCCGTCTTCCTCCGCCAATGCGGCAAGAAAGTGACGGTCGAACCTGATCTGGCGGTGAGTCGTTGCCGCGGCCCCCATGGCGAGTAGGAGAAGGATTCCCACCACAATGCTCGCGGGACCCCGCGACAAGGTTATCGTTCCCCCGCGTGCAGCCGCCACAGCGCCCCCGATCGCGAAGATAAATGAGATTGCCTGGGGCTGTTCCCTGGGAAAGCTGAAGAAGCCGTGTGTCGCGAATCCCGCGACGGTGACTGCCAGAAACGGAGCGAGCGCAGACCAGGCTTCGTCGTCTCGCATTCTGTAGAGTTCGACGAGGAGGAGAAGGGGAATGGCCGCGTAGATCAGCCCGGCCAGGATTCCGCTCTCGGCGGTCACCCAGAGATAGTCGTTGTGAGGTCGTTTGGGAGACGAGTCCGGGCGGAGCATGACGCCGTCGTCGTAAGCGGGGTAGATATGCTGCCAGCTCCCCAGACCAACCCCCGTCAGCAGGTTGTCCCAGATCAGGTCGGCTGTCCTTGCCCACATGGCGAGACGACCCCGATCGCCCGTCTCCGCTGTCAACGACTGGAGCGTCGCGACGACGTCCGCTTTCTTCTCGTCGAACCGCTGGAGCCCCGTGTCTTCGAATCGTTCGTCCAACGGAGCGAGGGCGGCCGTGAGTAGAACCGCACCACACAGCACGATCCGTTTGGCAGTCGAGCCCAGCTGGCCGGGCAGGTTGCGACGGTAGAGTGATGACCGGACGACCAGTGCGCATCCGACGACAGCACCCATCGTCAAGCCGAGCCAGGCGCCACGAGTGCGCGTGTAGACGAGAAACACGACCGACAGAGCTGTAGCGAGAGCGGGGAGGACAGCCAGCCACGTCGAAGGGGTGGCAAGCGCGAGATAGAGCGTGGCGGGGATTGCGCAGATGAGAAACATGGCGGCGAAGTTTCTGAATCCGAAGGTCGCGCTCGGCAGCCCGTTTGACGGAAGTGCGATCGGGGACAGACCCTGGTACTCCAACACGCCGATCGTGGATGTGAGCAGGGCCGCGAACGTGACGCCCCAGATCGCGACCGTGAATCCGCGAGCCGAATCGAGCGACGTCGCCGCAAGCGTTCCGAGTGAGAACAGGACGATCAGAAAGGCGGCCTCTCCGAGTGCGTGGTCGGTGTTGGGAGCGTGGAGCGCCGAAGCGAGCGCCAGTCCCGTATACGCAGCCAAGAGACCGGATAGGGTGTTGCGTGGCAGTTCGAGCTGTCGCTCCGATTGGACCCGCCACAAGAGATGGGCCA
Source organism: Candidatus Latescibacterota bacterium (assembly GCA_965198115.1). GTDB lineage: Bacteria > Latescibacterota > UBA2968 > UBA2968 > UBA2968 > UBA6620. The sequence goes on from OZ240241.1 coordinate 8,190,234, forward strand.
GGCCGAGTGTAGTCAGTACGGCGAGCAGCCACCGCTTCGGCAGCAGGGCGTATTCGTAGATTCCGGGAAGAAGGGCAAGAGGCACGAGCGCAAAAACGAGGGCAATCCAAATGGCCCCGACGGTGCGTTGTGTGGTCATGGCTTGGCTACGGGCAGGGATTCGAGTCGGTCTTTTGCCACGTCGGCGTAGGTGGATGGACCAGGTGCACGGGCGAGAAAATTTCGGAAAGCCTGTTCCGCTTTATGACGTGCTCGAGTGCGGAAGTAGAGCTCACCCAGGACGAAATACACGTCGCTTCGACCGGGATCGAGCACCTTCGCTTGCTCCAGGACTTCGATGGCTGCCGCATCTCGCCCAGCCAGCGAGATCGCGTTTCCGAGTCGAAATAGCAGATCGGGCGTGTCTGACTCCAGACGCCTGACTGTTTCGTAGGCGGCGACGGCATCCTCGAAGCGCCTCATTTGGAGATAGAGGCCTCCCAGATTGTAGTATAGATCCGGAGCAGCGTCTACCAATCGAAGCGCGGAGAGAAAGTGGGATTCGGCCTCCTCGTGCCGTCCACCGTTCTGAAGGGCGATCGCGTAGCCGTTCAGAATCTGGACATCGTGAGGACGTCTCAAGACAACCCATTCGTAAAACGATGCTGCGTCTTCGAAGTGACCGGTGGTGTTGAGCGCGTATCCGTAGAGGTGCATCGCCTCGGGATGGAAGCGCCCCGAACGCAGGGCACTCGCGGTGTGGGCAGCGACCGCATTCCAGTTTCCGCGTAGCTCCTCGCGTATGGCGTGCGCGACGTTTCGTTCGAATTCAAGAAGACGGTAGGTCATCAAAGGCAAAGTGGCGGCCACGACGATAGCGGCGTGCAGCCAACGAGGTCTGCGAATGGCTCGAGCGGGCTCTGCGCCGAGTGCGAGCGTGATGGCGATGACCAGCCAGAAGTAGAACAAGGGCGTGACGCGCTCCAAAGGGAAGCTGAAGCAGCTGTGGACCAGAATCGCGACAAGACTCCATACACACGCCAGCGTCAGCCAGGGCGTCGCGTGTTGTCGTCTTGCGAGCGCCTTCCAGGCAGCCCGCAACGTCAGACCGAGGATCGACAACCACAGGATGAGTCCGGGAATCCCGAGCTCGGACAGGATCAGAAGCGCGAGGTTGTGCGGGCGCTCCGGGGCGTTGGTGAAGGTGATCGTCTCGCCCTCGTCGTAGGGTGGGTAGGCGATCGCCCAGTTCCCCGCCCCCACACCGGCAACGGGTCGATCCAGAATCATTCCCAGGGTGTTTTGCCAGACGGTGATGCGGCCGCGGTCGCCTCCTTTGTCCAGGACGGAGGTCAGTGCGTCGGTGACGCGGCTCTTTTTTTCGTCGATGCTTTGCGGTCCTGTCTTTCCGAGCCCCGAAGGGAGCGAGGCGATCGCCGCGGCGATCAGACACGCGTACACCAGGCTCGTCATCCGCGTCCACAGGTGGCCGAGGAGGTCGCGTCGCGTAATCAGCAGGAGCGTGAGGACGATGAAGAGCCCCACGAGGCTTCCGAGCCAGGCGCCCCGCGTACGCGTCAGGATGATGAACCCGGCGATCAGACCTGCGCCGACAGCGGCGTATCTGCTGGTCCGTCGTTCGGTGTCGGCGATCAGAAAGCAGGCGAACGGTAACGTCTGGATCGCGACCATGGCGGCGATGTTGCGGAATCCGAGCGTGGCACTCGGGAGACCGGCAGATGGCGCATCCAACGGTCGGTAGCCGAGGTGCTGTAGGATGCCAAGGGCCGCGATACCCACGCCAGCTATGGTCAGCGCACGGGCGATGGTTGGAAGGGAAGAAACCGGGTATGCGTGGACGAGCAGGAGGAGACAGAAACCCGTCAGGAGCTTGGCGACGACGAGGACGGCTGGAACCGGATCTGTCGCCCAAATAGCGGATGCGGCACTGAGCGCGATGAAAGCGGCGATGACCGGGAGTTCAGTCCGCGCCGGGGGTCTTGCCCGTTTGATCGCGGTGCAGGCGAGGACCAAACCGGCAAGCGTTCCGACCTGGAGCAGCATCAGCTTTGGGGGGAGTGTGTAGTCCCGGTAGGCGGTCCCGTAGACCAGAGGAACCGCCAGGACCAGCGCGACGACGATCCGACGCGCCCACGTAGTGGAGGCCGCTTCATTCATGCTCGGTCTTCTCGATCTGCCCATCGAGTATCCGCGCCTGCTCGATGAACGTCGCGTCCCCCTTCCAGAGCTCGATGAACTTTCGGTATTCGCGGACGGCGCCCGAGCTGTCGCCCGCCGATAGAAGCAGGTCGGCAAGATTTCTGTGCGGGCGCGCATAGGCGGGGTCGAGAGCGATCGCTTCCAGGTAAGCGGAGCGTGCGTCCGGGGTTCGACCGATTTTTGCGAAGGCAGCGCCCGCGTTGTTGTGGTGTCTCGCGATCTCTGGTGCCAGGGCGATGGCTTTGCCGAAGGCGACGGCAGCAACCTCGGTCAGACCCGACATCAAGGCCGATTCACCAAGTCGATTCTGGAGGGAGGCGTCCTCGTCATCGTGTAGCAGCGCTTCACGATAGAACTTCACGGCGGCCTTCCACTCGCGATTCGATCGAGCGGAATCTCCGAGGGCCGTGGCGACTCTGATGATCCCATCCCGGGGCACCGAGTATGAAGGGTAGATGGATCGTTCCCGGAGATAGCCTTCGAGCGCGCCACGCAGATCCCCCTTTCTCTCCCTGACCTGGGCCAACGGCAGATGGCCTTCGTTCGGGTGGTAGCGGAGGGACTGCGTGAACGATTCGATCGCTTCGTCATACTGTCCAAGTCGCTCGTGGGCAAGACCGTTCAGTTGGAGCGCTCGAAAGTTGATCACGGTCGGGTCCAGGGCCGCCCGAGTGTCCCGCACGACTGAATGCCAGTCTTCACGGTTCCAGGCGTTGACTGCCCGGGCAAAGTGTCGATCGAAGTTCAAACACGTGAGAGTGATTCCCGCGCCGACCGCGATCAGGACGGCACCCGCGGAGAGGTGCCACCGCAACGAGCGTCCACGATCGGTCGGGTGGTCGGATTGCGACGATCAGACCGAGCGCCGTCCAGAACAACATCGATGCTGCGACGCGTTCCCTCGGAAAGCTGAAGAAGCTGTGGCCGAGGTAGGCGAGGGCACCCGCACAGAGAGCGAGTTCCCGGACGTCGCAGGCCCGCCACAGACGGATACCGATGAGGCCGACGATCCACAGATAGAGTGCCAGACCTACGACACCTGTCTCGGCAAGGACCCAGGCGAAATCGTTGTGCGGTCTTTGTGGTGCCGTGTTTCGTGTAATCCATTCTCCCCGATCGTAGACCGGGTAATGCAGCATCCAGGCGCCCAGACCAACGCCCGATACCGGATGATCGGCCACCATGTCGAGCGTGCGACGCCAGACGGTGAGTCTTCCGCGAGCCCCAGACGGTGCGAAGACCTGGCCGAAAGTCGTCGACAGATCGGTTTTCCGCTCGTCGAACCCGAAGTCTCCCTCCAATGTCATCTGGTGCTGGAGCGGCCCTGCGACACAGACGATCAGGACGGCCAGTGCGCCTATCGCGATTTTCATTCGTCGGGAAGGAATCTCGAGCAGGCTGCTGGTCCGTATCGCGACGATTAAGGCACAGATCGTGGCCACTGCCAGACCCACCCAGGCACCCCGAGTGCGGGTGTAGAGCAACAACAGCAGCATCAGCGTGCCGGACAAAGCCAGGGTCGCAGCGCGGGCGGGCGATTCTTCCACGAGTCCGAAACCGATGACGACGGGGATCGAGATCACCAGGTAGGTGGCGACGTAGTTTCGGTAGCCGAAGGTCGAACCGGGATTGCCCGCTGAGGGGACGACGAGGGGATCGACGCCGAAGTACTGACCGATACCGACGCTGGCCACGAGCAGCCCGGCTACGGCCCATACCCAGACGAGATCACGGGCAACACGCTCGCCGTCCAGACGCGATACATACGCATAAGTAAAGACCATGCACGTGAGCGAGGCCAGTTGGACGACGGCTTCGATCGCGTTCAACGCCCAAAACACCGAGAGAACGGACCACGACGTGAATGCGAGTACTGCGATGTCGAATCGGGCGCGACGTCTGATCGAGGGGGCGACGACGATCAGACCCGCCAGCCCGAGAACCACGCACACCTGAAGGACCAGAAGACGGGGCCACCGGGTGAAGTCGTAAACGTCGCGTACGAATAGCAGAGGCACGACGAAGAGGGCGACTGCAGCTGGTAGAGCTGCGAGACGGAAACGGTTCATCACGGCGTGATCGTCTCGAGCAGGTCGGTCAGTATCTTCACGCGCTCGCGAGCACGCAGGGCGGCATCGTCGTTGCGAGGCCAGCGCTGTAGAAAGGTCTCATAGGCCCAGAGCGCTCTTCGGGCGTGAGCGGGGTCTGCGTCGGCCTCGAGACTGTGGGCTTCACCGAGGTCATAGTAGAAGGAGGGGTCGGAGGGCTCCAGGGCGATGGCCTTCTCGATGGTGATGACCGCCTCGTCGATTCGTTTCGCTGCAATGTATGCCAGTCCGAGGTTACTCCAGGCGTCCACGAAGTCGTCCTTCAGTTCGATGGCCCGGCCGTAGGTGGCAATTGCCCCTTGCAGGTCTCCCCTCTGCTGCGCGATCCCTCCGAGGTTGTTCAGTATCTGGTAGTGCAACGGAGCCAATGCGAGGGATCGACGGTAGGATGCTTCCGCGGCATCCATGTCGCCCTTGAGGGCGTAATTGGTGCCGAGATCGCCGAGCAGCTCCGCCTATGCGGATGGTAAGCGAGGCCAGTCCTGCCGGCATCGATGGCTCGACCGTACTGGCCGATCGCCCGGTAGCCTTTGGCTTGGAGAAGATGGGCGCGCGTGTCGAAAGGACCGATTTCGAGAGCCGCCGTAGCGGCTGCGAGCGTTGCACGAAGGTCGTTTCCGGCGTGGAAGGACAGGGCTCGCATCAGGTGACGGTCGAACCTCAGAGCCTGAATCGTGAAAGCAAGACATCCACACGCGAGGCCGGTGGCCAGAATCCAAGTCGTTTTGGAGCTTCGGATGCTTTGGGATTCGGAGGAGGGGGGGTGTAGCGTGACCAGAAGCGCCAGGTTCAACCAGAAGAGTAGTGACGTTTCGGCGAGCTCCTTCGGAAAACTAAATACGGCGTGGCCGAGACTCGCCATCAGGCTCGCACCGATGGCGAGCCCCCAGGTGCGGGTCTGGGCGTTTCGGACAGCTCGCAGGAGGATCGATAGAGCGGCCGCCAGCATCCAAAAGTAGGTCGCCAGACCAATCAGACCCGTCTCCGCGGCAATCCAGAGGTAGTCGTTGTGGGGGCGTTCGGGCGCGGACCCCACTTTCAGCATGTCCCCCCCATCGTAGGGTGGGTAGGCGTATTGCCAGTTCCCAGGGCCGACACCCAACACTGGATAGTCGCCGATCATCGCGAGTGTGTGCGACCACATTGTCCGTCGCCCGCGGTCGGCACCCGGGCGGCTCGCCGAACTCAACGCGTCGAGCAGCGCCGTTTTTCCCTCGTCGAGGTGCCGCGATCGCGACGGTGACAGATTCGGATTCCACGGCCCCAGTGCGAGGACAAGCAGCGCCATTGCAACCGCCAGACGTTTTCCGAAGGAACTGGAGAGTGTGGGACTCCGGGTGGGGCGATAGATCAGACAGAGCATGCCGGTGGCAGCCCCGGCGACCATCAGAGCCGCCCAGGCACCCCGAGTCCGGGTGTAGACGAGGAACACCGACATCAAGGCAGTGGCCGCGGTGGCGATGCCATACGTACGTCGCGATCGAGTCGTTGCAACCAGACCGATTGCGATCGGAATGCACACGACAAGGTAGGAGGCGGCCATGTTTCTGTAGCCGAATGTCGAACTGGGACGGCCGTTCGACGGAAACCCGCTCAGATCCAACCCCCAGAACTCGCCAATGCCGATGAGGGAGGCGAGTCCTCCGGCCCAGCAGAGGGCTTCTGCCAGTCGGGGAATGTGCGACCGGTCGAGGATCTGAACCGCGCAAAAGAACACGAGGACATAGGTCAACAGATGCGAAACCGACTCGATGGCGGCCACCCGGTTGTGTGCTTGGGCAACGGCGATGGTCGTCGTCGCGAAGTAGACGATGACGGGCAGGCTCAAGATCGACCCGCGCAGAAGGGGTGATTCGATCTTGAACGCGTCCCGAGTGAGCAGGAGGAGAAGGATCAGCAATCCGATCTGGACCGCGAGCCGCTTCGGAAGAAGCGTGAAACGAGCAGATCTCCGTCGAACACGAATGTCGCGGCAATGAGCGTTGCCGCGATAATGCGGAATCCCCACGAATCGGTGACACGGATAGCGGCTTGTCTGTGGCGCTTCGCCACTCAGTCGACTCGCTTCCTGAGGTTTTGTAAATGGGCCCGAATCTGCTCGGCGTAATCGGGGTCGCCTTGCCACGCCCGAAGAACGATCTCGTACATATCGATGGCTTCGTTCAGACGACCGGACTGTTCGTAGGCCATGGCGAGGTTGTTACGGGCTTCGTTGAAATTGGGATTGAGTGTGATGGCTCGTTCAAGATGGCGAACCGCTGCCGCCGGGTTCTGCCGGTAGAGCTCGACCGCGCCGAGTGCGGCGTTGGCCTGAGGAGCGAAGAGGTCGTGGGACACGAGCGGGAGAAGCACCGCTCGCGCGGCATTGAAGCGGCCCGCTCTGATGAGTGTGTTTCCGTGATTGATCTGGATACCCCCATCCGTGGGTCGCAGACGGTGGGCGGTTTCGAAGTGTCGAAGGGCGCTGGTAAAGTCGTCCCGACGCGCGTAAACGCCCGCAAGATTGTGGTGTGTGTTTGCGTAGTTCGGGTGGTCGTCAAGGGCGCGCACGTAAGCGCTCTCGGCTTTCGCCCATTGACCGTTCTCGTGGAGGGCCTTCCCGAGGATGAATGTGATGCGATGGTCGATGGCTCCCAGTGGAATCGCCGTCTGGGATTCAGCGATGGCCAGAGACCAGTTTCCCGTCTGCGCCGCCCAGAGCGCTCGGGAAAAGGGACCGTCGAATCGCAGGTGACGCCACCCGGTTGCAAGAACAAGCAGACAGACGACCACCGTAAGCGCTCCCAGTCCCCTCGGTAGACACGTCGATCGACTCGGTGTCTCCTTATGTGCGATGCCGATTCCGGCCAGTGATGTCCAGAAAAGGAGGAGCGTGGCGGGCTGCTCCTTCGGAAAGCTGAAGAGTCCGTGGACCGTGAATGCGGTCAGGCTGGCCGCACACGCCAGTCCGATGAGTGCACGTTCGGGATCGATCGATCGCGAGACTTCCCACGCCTTTTTTCCCGCAGAGACGAGAAGCCAGAGGTAGAAGCACAGACCGACAAGCCCGATCTCGGCCGCAATCCACAACACGTCGTTGTGAGGTCTCGCCGGTTCCGAAGTCGGCGTGATGCGAGTGCCCCGGTCGTAAGGAGGATATGCGTATTCCCAGTTGTCGAGCCCGACACCCAGTATCGGATGGTCGCGGATCAGGTCCAGCGTATTTTCCCAAAAAGTCAGTCGCCCGCGAGCGCTGTCCTCGTCAAAAGCAGACTGAAGGGCGACGAGGGCGGTCGTCTTCTGTCGGTCGAATCGTTGGATGACGGCGTCAGAAGGGTTTTCCGAACGTGTTGCGACGAATGCGGCAAGGCCGACGAGGATCGCCATCGCCAATCGACGAGGTTGCGTGAATGAACGCAGCCTGGCCGTCAGTTCATCCCGAAGAGGTCGGGCGCCAGCCACGACGACCACGACGATCGTGCACGCTGCGGCGAGCGCGATCCACGCGCCTCGTGTCCGCGTGAAGACGAGGAGGGTCCCCATCAAGAGCGTGCAAACGAGTGAGAGTGAAAACACTCCCTGCGATTCGGACCTGAGGATACCGAGTGTGGCCAGGGGTAAGGCCACGACGAGATACGATGCTGTGACGTTCCTGAAACCGAACGTGGCGCTGGGCAAGCCGACGGATGGAATCGACGTGAAGGCCAGGTCGAAATACTGAGCGATGCCCACGATCCCGACCAGGCCACCCCCGATCGCCAACGCCGAACACGCACTCACGAATCCTGCCGTGTCGACAGAGGACGTGACAATGGCGAAGAGGATCAAACCCGCAACGAGAGGTGCCATCTCGATCACGCTCGACAGCGGATTGTTAGCCCAAAAGGCGGACCCGACGCACACGAAGACGTAACCGAGTGCGGGCAGCAGCAGGCGAGTCGCGCGTATGACGGGCCGCGGCGCCCAGATCACCGCGAGCGCGCCGATTAGCACATAGAAGCCGGCGCGCTTGACGACCAGATCGGACCCTTCTTCAGGGCGGAACAGAAGAGGGATGATCAGGAGTCCCGCACCGAGGAGCCGGGTCTGGTATGGGCTAGGAGCCTGTCGGAGTACCCAGCCGGAGGAAGATTTCGTATTGTAGAAGTGCGATCAAGGTTCCGACTCTGAATTGGAGGTTTCCGTTGAGCACTTCTACTCGGTTTCGTGTCTACAATCCGGCTCAGTTGATGTTGCTGCCTCCGGATCTCCGGAGTTGGCTTCCCAAGGGTCATCCGACCTACTTCATTCTGGATATCGTCGGACAACTTGATTTGTCCGCGATCTACGAGACCTACGATGGGTCTCAAGGTGGCCAGCCACCGTATGATCCCCGGATGATGGTGAGCCTACTGCTGTATGGTTACTGTGAAGGCATCAGGAGTTCCCGCAAGATCGAGCGTGCGACCTATGACTCGGTTGCTTTCCGTGTGCTCAGCCTGGATCAGCATCCTGATCACGACACGATATCGACCTTTCGTCAACGGCATCTGGATGCCCTCTCAGGTCTGTTCAGGCAAGTGCTGTGTCTCTGCGTGAAGGCAGGTCTGGTGAAGCTGGGACACGTGGCGTTGGATGGCACGAAAGTCAAAGCAAATGCCTCAAAACACAAAGCGATGAGCTACGGCCGGATGAAGAAGAAAGAAGCCGAGATCGAGGCCGAAGTGCGCAGACTCTTGACCGAGGCCGAAGCCACTGACGCGGCCGAAGACGAACTCTACGGAAAGGACAACCGCGGCGACGAGTTGCCCGAGGAGTTGCAGCACCGGGAGACTCGACTCAAAGTAATCCGCGACGCAATAGCCGAGATCGAAGCCGAAGCGGAGGCTGAGTTTCCTGAGAAGCAGGCAGCGTATGAAGAGAAGGTAAAGGCCCGGGAGCGCCGCGGCGGTCGTGGACGTAAGCCCAAGCCTCCATCGAAAGAGCCCGACTGAAAGGAACAACTGAACTTCACCGATCCCGACTCACGGATCATGGTCTCAGGGGGCCAATTCCTTCAAGCCTACAACTGCCAAGCTGCTGTGGATGACAAGGCCCAGATTGTCGTTGCTGCCGACGTCACCCAAGAAGCTGATGACAAGAACCAGATGACACCTATGGTCAACCAGATCAGAGCGAATATGGGCGGCACGACACCCAAGCACCTCACTGCCGACACCGGATACTTCAACCAAAGTCAGGTCGATCAGGTTCAATCAGATGGCGTCGACCTCTATGTGGCGACGACAAAACAGAAACATGGAACGCCCATCGCGACCTGCCCCAGGGGACGGATCCCCAAGGGCGCAACGACGAAAGACAAAATGGCGAGAAAGCTTCTCACACAGAAAGGTCGCTGCACCTACTGGAAAAGAAAACAGATCATCGAACCCGTGTTTGGACAGATCAAATCCGTTCGGAACTTCACCCGATTCTCATTTCGCCGAATCCACAAAGTCATCAGAGAATGGAACCTGATCTGTCTCACACACAACCTTCTGAAACTCTATCGACTCTCATTGGCTACCTGATCCCGAAGAGGAACTCGGCTCAAGGAAAAAACGAAGGTAACCGGTCGCTGACAGACTCAGCTGGACTTAATCTCAACGAGCTTCCGGGTGTAACCCGACAGGCTCCTAGTTTTTATCTCGGTCATCTTTGACATTCAGGAGTTGCTGGAGACTCCTTAGTGCGGGAGCGAATTCTGGCGAAAGGACAAGGGCATTCCGGAACTGTCGTTCCGCTCCTCGAAGATCGCCGCTCAGGGCGAGGGTCCTTCCCAGATTCACCCGAATCAGGGGATTATGGGGCGCCAGCTCCAGGGCTCGCTCTAGGGACCGAATGGCACTTGGCCACTTGCGGCCGTCTCTGTAGATGTTGCCCAGGTTGTTGTGGGCCTCGATGAAGTTGGGATACAGTTCGATCGCTCGCCGGGCCGAGTGCTCCGCCTCCTCGAGACTCCCTGTTTTGCGAAGGGCGATCGCGACGTTGTTGTGGGCGTTGATGGAATTCGGGTGCAACTCGAGCGCTCGACGATATGCGTCGATGGCCTGCGAGGGGCGGCCTTGATGGTCCTGGGCCCGTCCGACAGCGATGAACGTGTTGGCTCGGTAGCTACCGATGGCTGCCGCCCGTGCGCCCGATCCGAGCACCCCGTCCCAATCTTGCTTTCTCTCCGCGCGATGGACATTCAGGTGATGGATGTCGTATGTGAGTCGCTTTACCGTCAGGTAGCCCCCGACGATCAGAACGGACGCAATCAGTCCGAGCTGTAATCGCGCGAACCTCGTGGTGACCGATCGCCCTGGATCGAGAATGAGCAAGATCCCGACGGAGGACCAGAACAGGAACGCCGGCGAAACACGCTCGCGCGGGAAGTTGAACACGCCGTCACCGAGCTGGGCGAGGAGAACCACGAGACCGGCGACCGCGAGGAGGCGGTGCTCGGGATCGTGCAACGCCCTGAGCCCCGATCGGAAGGCGATTAACAGGAACCCGAGATAGGCTGCCAGTCCGATAGCGCCGGTTTCGCTCAGGATCCAGAGAAGGTCGTTGTGCGGTCGTCTCGGAGAGGCGTTCACGTTGACCTGGTCACCCCAGGCGTAGTCGGGATACACGAATTCCCAGTTGCCGAGTCCCACCCCCAGCAGCGGGTGATCGAGACCGATTCGGAGGGTGTGAGACCAGAGGTCGAGCCTGCCCCGATGGCCCGACGCGTCCACAATCGACGCCGCGGCCGTCAGGGCGCTGTCCTTCTTCTCGTCGAAATGCTGAGCGCCCGGTTTGGCTATCCGATCCGGTATGAGCGCGGCCGCAACGATTACCACCGCAATGGCGGGTCCCATCAGACGTCTTTTTGGACGGTCGTGCGAAGGTCGGTTCGGGACCCGCCTGGAGATCAGCCAGACGATGAGTGAGGCGACCCCGATTCCGATCCACGCGCCCCGGCAGCGTGTGAACACGAGATACGTGCAGCAGAGCAACGTAATCGTCGTGTAGCCGATCCGGAAGCGTGCCGTTCGTGCGCGATGGGCCGAGTACCAGGCGAACGGGATGAGGGCAATGAGGTATTCGGCCGCGGCATTTCGGTGAAAGAAAGTGGCGCTGGGGTTCGCGCGGGACGGCAAATCCGCCCATCCGAGGCCGAGGTATTGAGAGATCCCGATGACGGTGACGGGTAGGGCACCCCAGACCCAGCCTCCGATGCAAAGATCCAAATCGCTGGATTTCAGTGTTGCGACTGCTACGATTGGGATGAGCGCGAGCGTGCTGTAGTGGGCGAATTGCAGGACCGACTCCGTGACGTTGATCGACTGGGTGATCGACAGTCCCATACTGGCCAGGAGCGCGCCCGACGCCAACAGGGCCCTTGTGTTCAGGCGCGGTGCGTCGAAGAGGGCGCAGATGCAAATGACGATCAGCCCCGCCTGAAGCGCAGCGAGACGGGGGAGCAACGCCCCTTCGTAAACGTGCGTGGAGTAGACGAGGGGAAGACCGATGCCGAGCGCCATCCAAAGGAAGAGGGTCAAGCTCCGTGGCACCTTCAAGGCTCCAGTCGTTCAAGCATGTCCTGGACAGTTCTGGTAAACGAAGGATCGCCCTTCCAGTCGCGTAGGAAAGACCGCATAGCGCGTTTTGCGCTGATCGTGTCTCGGATGGCGACGTAGACGGGGACATATAATAATGTACGAGGACGGGATCGCCCGCCCAGTGGCGCTCGAATCGGCTGTAGGCCACCGTGGCACTGTCGACGGCGGCTCCCGTCAGGTAGGCGTTTCTGAGGTTGTAATTCGCGACGGCGTGGGTCGAGTCGATGGCCAGTGCGGCGCGATATGACTCGATGGCCTCGTTGATTCGTCCCTCATCGACGTAGACGAGGCCGAGATTGTTGTGCGTATCGATATGATCAGGGTCCAGCTTTGTGGCCCTCAGGTATGTCTCGATGGCCTTTTCCCGTCGACCAATAGCCTTGTAGCTGTTCGCCAGATTGTACCAGTGGAGCGCGATGTCGGGTTTGAGGTGGGTGGCCATCGTGTAGTCATCCAAGGCGCCCTGGCGATCTCCCCGGCGCTCCGCGGATAGCCCCCTTCTCACGTGGGCATTGGCGAGCACGCCGATGGCGGGGGCGTGATGGGTCGTGTCCGTGCCCGGTGTTTTGAGGAACCGCGTGTAGAGATCGATGGCTTCATCATAGTCGCCTGCTTCGATCCGAAGGTTGCCGAGATTGACGAGTGCTTCCGGGGCGGGGGTGGGGGAGGTCGCTGCCCGATGCCACACGGCGGCGGCGCTGTCCACCATCCCCATTTCGCGGTAGATGGTGCCCAGGTTGACGTAAGACCGGGGCCGATTCGGGTGAGCTGACACCTTGTAGGGCAATCGCCGAGTCGCGGGCGCCCCGGGCCTGGTGCAGGATCGCCAGGTTGTATTGTGCGGCGTAGTCGTCCGGGTCCAATCGCAAGGCTTCTCGATAGAGGCGCTCGGCTTCGGTGGTGTCCCCTTGCTCGTAGGCGACAAGCCCCAGCCCGTTGAAGGCGTTGGCGAAGTTTGGATGGTAATCGAGCGTCCGTCGGTAGGCCGCGCGGGCGTCGTCGTGTCGCCCACGGGCGAGAAGCGCTTCACCACGGATCAGATGGGCCTGATGATCGAACGAGCCATACTTCAGTGCGTTTTCGACGTGCAGGAGCATCGTGTCGTGACGCTTCTGCATCTGGGCGACCCGGGCCCGGACGTAGTGCCAGTCGAAGAAGGTGTTTTGGACCGTAATGGCGCACGCCAGGAGCAGAACGACGAGGAGAGTCCGGGTGATCACAGGGCGGGACTCTTCGTGAGTCGATTCCCGAGACGAAAGCCATCCCGCTGCGAGCCAGAACAGGACGGAGGGGGCCACGCGCTCCCACGGAAACGTGAATAGTCCGAGTCCGATGTAGGTCAGAAGAGTGGTCACGAGGAAAGTCGTGATCATCGTCTCCCCCTCTGGCGTCGCCCATCGCCGAAAGGCGCTCCTGCCGAGGGTAAACAGGAAACCCAGGAAGAGGATGAACCCCACGGTTCCCGTTTCTGCCCAGATCCATAACAGGTCGTTGTGGGGCCTCAATGGATTGAATCCTGGTTCGATCATTTTGCCGCCATCGTAGGGGACGTAGGCGAACTCCCAGTTCCCGAGGCCCACGCCGAGGATCGGCGCGTCGGCGATCATACGCAGAGTCGCGCCCCACATGTGAAGCCTGCCCCTGTCGCCTCCGGGGCGGAAGACGGACGCGATGGCCGTCCCGACGTCGGTTTTCCGCTCGTCGAATCTCTGAATGTGCGATTCGGTGAATCCTTCCGGGAGGAAGGCAAGCGCCACTACGATCACCAGAGCGAGCCCCACGGGTCGATAGCGGTCCGTGCGGACCACGGCCAGAATTTGCCCCGTTGTCGATCGCAGTCCCTCTGATGCGGCGGTCAGCACAACGGCGCCTCCCGATCCCAGACAGAACCCGACCCAGGACGCCCTCGCGCGCGTGTAGACCATCAGGACGACCATGGCCGCGGCTGCCACGGCACCCAGCATCCTGCGCCTCGGTGTTTTCCCGGTGACGACGAGGATGGCGGCCAGGGGAGCTCCGCACGCCACATAGGCTGCAGCGAGGTTCCGGTAGCCGAAGAAGGAGCTCGGGCGGCCCGTCGAAGGAATCCAGGTCGGAATCAGTCCGTGATACTCGAAGATGCCCACACAAGCGACCAGCAGGCCTGCTGCGGCGTGAAATCCGAGGAGATGGTCGAGCCGGTCCTGACGACTGCCGGCTACGACGAGGTAGAACACAACGAGGGTCGTGTATTTTGCGAGATCGTAGGTGGCGCGAAAGGCGTTGGCTGCCCAGAATGCGGAGGCTGCGAGAATCGCGACGAAACCGAGAAGCATCAGACGGTCCCAACCGGGAGTGCCCAGGCGCAAGACGGTTGGATCTCGGGCTGCGATGGTGAGAATCGCGATGAGAACGACCTGAAGAAGCAAAAGCCTGGGGAGGAGGGTGTATTCTTCGATTCCGGGGACCAGAAGGAAGGGAATGACGAAGAATCCGGCGGACAGGAGGCGGGTAATCAGGCGGTCCATTCCGCGCTACCGGTGCGCAACACGGAAGGTTCTTCCTCGCACAGAGCAAAGGAACGAGGATCCTTTTCAATCGTAAACTGGTAATTAACAATATGTTGAATATATGGTGTGTGTGGCGATGGCATCTGGTACAGTCGTTGCTTTTCTGGTTGGTGAGGTAGTCGGCACACCCCTTTGCGGCTGCCCATCGAACATTCGATAACCGTAGGCTCTCCGAAAAGAGAGGTCAAGCTCCGGCCCCAAGTAGGCCGGCCATCCCAGTAGGTTCACCCCACAGCCGTTCCCGGCTTGCCCAGCCGGGGATCGCAGGAGTTTGGTTATGCTCACGATGAGCTCAATCATCGGGCCCAAAGGGATCCGCTCGCTCACACGGGTGATGCTCTCCCTTCTCTTCCTCTGTTCGGCAAGTTACGCGCAAACTGTAACTGTCCTGCCCGATCAGATCCCCAACGGAATCACAACGCCGTCCGAATTCAGACAGCGGATCGACATCGTCCTGAACGGCCCCGAGGCCGGTCTGACGGTTTCGTTCACGATCACGCTCCCTCCAGAAGTGAGCCTGGTCACGAATTCAGCGACGGTTACCTCCGACAACTCGGCCCTCGTGCCGTTCTTAAAGGGCATTCCGTCGGCCACCCAACTCGCGTTCGGCCTGACCGGTACGGCCAATGGGCAGAAAGTGAGCGTGGAGCTCGACGTGCGAACGCCTGTGAGTTTTACGGGCATCAGCAGTGGATCAGCGCTCGATACGGCCTACGTCATCGACTTCGCCGACGACTTCGCATCGAACGTCGACCGTCGCCCGGAAGTCTTCCTCCACCAGAACAAGCAGATTCAGTTCGTGAAGTTTACCTCGCCCGATTCGACGATCGGTGATACGACCACGCTCGGTGGACGGCTCTACCACATGGAATTCGAGCCCCAGTTCGGCACCCAGGGTCTGCCCGACCTGGAGCACACGGGGGTGACGACGGCGTCTCAGGGGTTTGTGGACAACGCGACGGATGTCACCTACACCTTTTACGTTTCGACGGACTCCACCCTGATTAAGAGTAACTCCCAAACGGCAGGGGCCCTGTTCACGATTGGAGCGGACGATCAGCCGCTTGTAGGACAGCGTCAAAACCCACGTTTTATCCCAGCGACCTTCATTCGCGAGGACTTCACGACAGTATTCGCCGACTCGACCGAGGCGATGATTTCGCTGGCGAACACACCTGACGACGACAACGTCTTCATTTACATGACGTCCGACGTGACGGACGACTGGTTCCTCGGACGAAGCGGGCCCCTCCGCGTCTTGCATCCTCCAGAGTTCGTCATCGCCGGCTGGGACTACTACGACGACGGTGGGGATGACTTTAACACGACCGGGCTTATTCAGGTGCCCAGCGAGCTGATCGGGGGCGGCGGACAGAAGGACAACAACGATATCACAGTCGATAGCGGTCTCTTCCTGGCCAGGGGTAGTGCGATACCCCAGGTCGGGTTCAATCCGTCTTCCATATCGAATCTCGACTTGCTTTTCAAAGTGGAAGACTCTGACAACGCGGGAACAGTCGAAGTCGGGATTTTCCTGCTTTCGACCGCATTTCCGAGTGTGACCTTGGCCGATCTCGATCCGCTCGGGGGTGGTTCTCCAGACACGTTGAGCAACGCCATTCTGGTAACGTCGACACTTCTGACGGCAGCCGAGCAGGTGTTCGACTTCGAGCCCCTGACACGCGACGCCGTCGCAGACACGATTACGAGTTTCCTCGATCCAGGGGACTATCACGTCTACTTCGGCGCGATGGATGCCGACGGCAACAAAGCGCTTCACAGGGTGCGCAGAGATCCCTTCGCGAATCCTGGCGTGGATGCTGTCCTGACGGCCGGACATTCCTCCACGCTCACGCTCGACCTTGCCCAGTTTAACGATTTCGATGGGGACGGCGACCTGGATGTTGAGACAGGCATCGGCTTGTCGCAGATGATCAACAGCACGAACGGTCTCGGGCTGTCCATTTCACCATCACGACGGATTGTTCCCATTTCCTGGGGTAGGGCCGGAATTGATGGGGACCTGGACGTGGACAACACGGCGACCCTGGACCTCTATTTCAGCACGCGAAGTGATTTTCGCGAGGCGGGGGCCAGCATTGCCTATACGAGCGGAAACTCCGACGGGACGGATCTTCTTTCGGCTATCGCCCAGGGAGGGACCGACACTCACGAAATCGAGACGAACATCGACCTGTCGGACGACCGTCAGTTCGATAATCTGTTCGAGTGGGATGTCTGGTCCTATATGTCCCCGGAAGGCACGGTGCCCGCAACAGACACGCGCTACTTCATCTATGGCATTCTGAAGGGCGGAGGACCACAGAGGCTGGTTTCGTTCACGGGATCGGGTGCCCTCAACTTCCAGCACCCGCCGTATGTGATGGTTAACGAACCCCGCAGTGGAACACTCATGCCGTCCACGAATCAGCCAGTGACTGTCAGCTGGATGTCCGTCGACATTGACAACGGAGGCACACCCGTAACAGGTGTGCCGGCCAATGGCTTGTCGGCCCCGAACACCCGGAGCAACGCACCGAACATTCGGATTCTGCTGACCTCCGTGAACCTGAGTGGATCCAATGTAACGACCTGGGCCACCATCACGGCCCTCAGCACGAGTCAGGGACGCCCCATCTGGATCGCGAACTCGACGGATGGATCGCTCGCCGGCGAGATCGAGCTGAACGAGGGCGTCGACTCCAGCTTCGTGTTCCGTGGCGAGTTTCTCTATGAGAATCTGGGCGGAGCGGCTACCCAGGGCCTGAAGATTGGAGCGGATCTGGATGTCTACATCGCGGTCGACGGAGGAGGGGACGGCAGTCAGCCGACCGACTTCCATCGCTTTTCGCCCGTGGTGAAGGCAGGCGGAGATATCCGGTTCACGGGCAGCGAACCGACGGCCGCGCCGACGCCGGCCGACGAATGGGTCGTCGCCAACGAACTGAAGGTCACGGTCGGCGAGTTCATCCAGTGGGATATTAGCCCGAATGTCGCGCCCGCCGGAACCAAGGTCGAGATAGCGAACATCTACGTGACCGTCGATTCGAGTCACTACTCCCCGGTCGACCAAGACCCTGTGGCGCCCGGCATACAGCCCTTCAGTGTCGGGTCGAAGTCGATGCTGGATACCTCCCTGGTCACGCAGGGCGCGTATCTCGATCCGACGACGGCCTCGACCTGGCGCTTCGACTTCCGATACGACGACAACGGAGGTTCCGGCATCACGTTTTTCGACGGAGCGCATCCATTGGCGATCCTCAACCTCCAGGCGCTGACTTTCACGGGCGCTTCGACGATCACGATCGACGACAGCGGGTCTCGAACGAGCAATCTTCTGGATGACACGCTTACGGACCTGGATCCCTCTTCCGTATCGACGACGGTAAATATCTCGTGAGAGGATAGCTGCTTTGAGGTGATCGGAAGAGCTATAATCAAAAGGTGTGGAAAAAGAGAAAGGGCGACCCTACCCTTCCCGTGAGATAGTTGATTCACACAAAACCGGGTGAGAGGCCCGGTTGGGAAGGAGGATCGCCGTGAAGGAACATACGCATAGAGCCCCATTGAAGTCCATGCCGACGTGGGAGACGGTTGACGATTGGATCCGTGAAGAGATCCAGGGCCGGTTCCAGTCCATTCTGGAGGAGGAGGCGACCGCGTTCTTGGGCCGGTCGTGGTATGAGCGCCGAGCCGAGGTCGATAGCTCCACGGGCTACAGGAACGGCTACGGCAAGCCCCGGCGTCTCTCGACGAGCTGCGGAACGATCAAGGTCCGGCGTCCCCGGGTTCGTGGTCTGGAAGAGCGGTTTGAAAGCCGCATCCTCCCCCTGTTCGCCCGGAGAACCAGGGCCATTGGAGATCTGCTTCCCGACCTTTATCTCCACGGTCTCTCCCAGGGCGACTTCGAGTTGTCTTTGCGTGCGCTGCTCGGTGATGGCGCGCCGCTTTCGCCGACCTCGATCGCTCGTCTTCGAGGGAAGTGGGAGGTCGACTTCCAGGACTGGAAAGAAAGGCGTCTGGATAATCGCGAACTGGTCTACGCCTGGGCTGATGGCATCTACGTCAAAGCCGGGCTCGAGCGCGAGAAGGCGTGTCTGCTGGTCGTGATCGGCGCGATGAGCGACGGCAGCAAGGAGATCCTGGCGATAGAACCCGGTTATCGAGAGTCTACAGAATCCTGGCTCACGGTGCTCCGGGATCTCCGGGATCGCGGGCTCGAACATCCTGTCCTGATCGCCGCGGACGGGAATATGGGCATCTGGGCGGCCGTTGATCAGGTCTGGCCAGAGAGCCGGCAACAACGGTGCTGGAACCACAAGATCCTCAACGTGCTCGACAAGGTCGCCAAGCGTGCACAGGCTGAAGCCCGCGCACTGCTCGTCCAGATCCCCTATGCCGGCACGAAAAAGGAGGCCGAGAAGCTCCGGAAACGCTTTGCCGCACGGTATCGCTCACAGTTCCCTGCCGCCGTGGAGACGCTCGAAAGAGACTGGGATCGGATGGTCACGTTCTACGACTTCCCGAAGGAACACTGGAAACACCTGAGAACCACGAACGTCGTCGAGAGCCCCTTTGCTTCCGTTCGGCTTCGCACAAACGCCGCCAGGCGATTCAAGAAAGTCAGGAACGCCACGGCTCTCATCTGGCGTACGCTCAAGGTCGCAGAGAGCCGATTCAGGAAACTCACCGCGCCACACTTGCTACAACAAGTCTACGATCAGAAACACTCAACCGGACCGCAGGTCGAAACCGGGAAGATGGCCGCCTGATTTCTTTTACACACCTATTGACCTGAACTCATCTCATCCAGAACGACTGTCTCGGGTAGTGTCCCCCTCCAGAATCGACAGACAACTGCGCACCCGTCCGAGGACATCGTGACATTTTCGCTCAGACGTGTTGGCAGCTTTGTAACGTTCACCGACTCGCTTTTCGAACTGCAGGATACGGATCTGGACAAGGCAGGTGTGCAGGTCATGTCCCACAATGAACTTGGCACGTACGATCTGTTCCAGGTGCTGGCGGGACGTTGGATCCTCTCCGCCGCTGTCGATCGCTACCTGACAGGGCACGATACACTTGTTGTCTCGCCCGGCCAAGCCCCGATCGGCGCGTTCAACCCAGTCAAGCTGGGTGATGGTTCGGGATCGGAGCTGATGGGAGGGGACGCTGCAGGCTATAACGACTCGACAGGCGCGTCTCTGCCCGACAACTTCATTGACGGATCCGACATCAGTGCGATCAATGCATCGTTGTTCAAGGTTCTGGTTCCTTTCGATCCGGATTACAACACCTTCGCCGACATCAACCAGGACAGCGTCGTGAACGGCACGGACAAGGATATGGCTACAGCGAACCAGACGAGCAACATCGGCGAGGTCGGCAAGAAGGTGCCCATATTCCCGACGTTCAAACAAGCCGTGATCACGGGTGACAACACAGGCGCGATGGTCCATCTCGATGGTGTCCCGTCCGAGGAAGTCAAGCCCGGCGAGACGTTCGATGTGAAAGTCGTTGTGGATGGGGCGAGCCTCGTCCGAACCTATGAATTCCACGTAAGCTATGATCCGGAAAAGCTCGCCGTGGTGGATCTGGTATCGACGGGAGATCTGTTCACGAACTATCTGTTCGACGTCGGCGGGAAAATCCGCGACGGGGACTTCGGAATCGTGAATTCCATCCTGGGACCGACGCCGATCGGAGGTTCCGGATCTGCCGAGTTGGGAACCGTTCGGTTCAGGGCGATCAGCCGCGCTTCGCAAACACACCTCTGTGTCTCGGACGCCCTCCTGATCAATGTCGAGCACGATGGAGCGACGCCGCTGCTGGGTGACGCCTTTACGGTATCATTATCCCGCGATCCTATACCCTACCACGACGAGGAGGGTGAGGTCATCTACGGTCTTATCCACAGTGACGTGGACGATACGATCGACTTCAACGATTTCATCACGTTTGCCGGCAGTTTCGGCAAGCAAGTCGACGATCCGGGGTACGACGTCAGGGCGGATCTGACCGGCGATGACAACGTCGACTTCTCGGATTTCCTGATTTTCTCCCGACACTTCGGCAAGACGGCCGTCGATGTACCGCCATCGGCCAAGCGCACGAAGGTGCTGACGAAGCCGCTTCCGCCGAAGAACGTCGGTTCGGTCGTGGCTCTGTCGGAGGTCGGAACCAGCAGGTCCGGAGACCCTGTGCACGTGATGCTGGCATTGCAGGGTGGCGAGACCGTGACGGCGTGGAGTGCTCAGGTCACCTACGATCCGACGGCTTTGGTCTTCAAGGAAGCCCGGTTGACGGATGGATCCCTTCTCACCCTGAACGGCGAGGCGCCTCTGCTGCTGGTGCAGTCTGACGGTCCTGGCCACGTCAGGGTCGGAAACGCTCTATCCGCCGGCGAACCCGCTTCCGGTTCGGCCGGTCTCGTGAGTCTGGTCTTCCAGCCTGTTCAGGATGAGTCTCAGCATCACGTGGATCTCCTCGACGCATTCATCTACGATGATCTGGGGCGAAGGACGCGTGCGCTGGGCGATGGCCCCCTCGTCGTGCGACCACTGCCGGCGGAGTTCGCACTGTATCAGAACTTCCCAAACCCGTTCAACCCCGAAACCCAGATTGCGTACGACCTGGCCGTCAGGCTGGAGATTTACAGCGTGACGGGACAGATGATTCACGCACTCGTGAGCGAACGTCAACCCGCAGGACGCTACCGCGTCGTGTGGCGAGGCGACGACGCCTCGGGTAGAAACGTGGCGAGTGGAATCTATTTCTCGAGAATGAGAGCGGGAAGCTACGCGGCTGTCAGAAAATTGATGCTGCTCAAGTAGGCGGGTTGCGTGCCTCCTCCACGCGGACGCATCGGAGTGAGGAGGTTTCCAACCGCGTTCTGGGCGCAAGCGGGGTTCCAGCCGCCGGTTCAGCGCTGAGAGAAGTTGCCAGAATCACGAGCTTTCGTCCCAAAGTTTGGCACGGCCATCCCAGTGAATTGAGAATGGGGTGTGAAGAGCTAAGACTGTCGGCGTGATTGCGTAGCCGGGGACGACTACAGGGCGGAACCGCGGTTAGGGTTTGCCACGAAATAAGTGCTGCACTTTTCAAGGTAATGATCTTACGCTCGGAGTGTGGACGTCGAAACTCTCCGAACGAAGTATGAAGCCTTGGCTCCGGTGCTGACGGAACGCACGCGTCGTCTGTGGGCCGCCACGGAAGCCGAAGCGTTGGGTCACGGTGGGATCTCGATTGTGGCTCTGGCGACAGGAATGTCCAGAGAGCGGATCTTTCGTGGCATTCAGGAGTTGAGGTCGGACGAACCTTTGGACCCGGCTCGCATCCGGCGTCCAGGCGGCGGTCGTAAGCGGAAGGCCGACACGGACCCGACGCTGTGGCAGGACCTGAATGATCTGGTCGAGCCAACGACTGCGGGGTCGCCTGACGACAATCCTCTGAGATGGACATCGAAGAGCACTCGCAAACTGGCCGCCGAGTTGCAAGCGATGGGGCATTCGGTGAGCCCCAGGATCGTTGCCAATCTCCTGCACGAACACGATTACACGCTGCAGGCGAATCGGAAGACAAGGGAGGGATCTGCACACCCGGATCGGGACGCTCAGTTCGTTTACCTCGATGATCGGATTAGCCAGCAGCAGCAGCAGGGCCTTCCCGTTATCTCGGTGGACACCAAGAAGAAAGAGTTGATCGGCGACTTCAAGAATCCTGGCCGAGAATGGCGACCCAAGGGAGACCCGGAGCGTGTGAAGGTACACGATTTCATAGTGCCTGCTCAGGGCAAGGCGATCCCTTATGGAGTGTATGATCTGAGCCGTGATGAAGGCTGGGTAAGTGTCGGTATCGATCACGACACGGCCAGCTTCGCCGTGAATGCGATCCGAAGTTGGTGGAAGAACATGGGACGGCCCGCCTACGGCACTTCGACGCATCTGCTAATCACGGCGGACGCAGGCGGCAGCAACGGCGCCAAGACGCGGCTGTGGAAGTGGGAGCTGCAGCGCTTTGCGAATCGCACTGGCCTGACGATCACCGTATGCCACTACCCTCCTGGCACTAGTAAGTGGAACAAGATCGAACATCGCCTGTTCTCCTTCATCGCTATGAACTGGCGAGGCAAGCCCCTGGTCAGCCTGGCTGCAACCGTGAATCTCATTGCCGGAACGACCACTCAAGCCGGTCTCCGAGTACGCTCCGAGATCGACAAGCGACCCTACCCTAACGGGGTCAAGGTGACCGATGAACAGATGACCCAAATCGATCTCACTCCGCACGATTTCCACGGCGACTGGAACTACACGATCCGGCCAATGGCTCAACATTGAGATCGACCGTTTATTTATTCCGAACCCTTAGCCCTTCTGCATCCTAAAGAATCAAACCCCCCTCTGCCGGTCGAGAGTGGGCACATCGTATCGATCTGTAAGATGGGTGCTGTGAAAACGGCCGACCGGTCGTGAGGCTCACCCTGTGGTGACGCTGTCTACCAGATCTTGTAGCGGATCGGTGTCGATCATCCATCGACAACAAGATGGTGTACACCTACCCCAAGACGCTCCTCGATGGAACACGGCGTAGCGGGGGGCGATAGACACCTTGCAAAAAAGGCTTCGATGACCAGTGCCGCGCCTTGGGAGGGTCGGGTATACCCACGATGGGCAGCGACGGGTCAATGTAGCCGGCTTGCCGTCTTGGGAACGGACCGAGTCATAGAGCGTAGAATACGGCCGACGTGCGAATTCCGTCTTCCTGGAGCGCGGAACAAGGCAGCGCCGGTCCAACTGAGTTTGGGCGAGTCCGGAATCGCGCTTTCTTCTGGGCAGGCGATGAGGCGAGCGCCAAACCTTGGGTCGTTGGACAAAGGGTGTGAACCCAACCCTCGATCTATGCCCGCTTCAAGGTCTGAGCGAACACAACATACTGTACCAGAAGTACGTCCCGATACAAGATGATTGGTGACAGTTCATCAGGAGGTTGCCGTATCGAAGGTCATCTGAATCCCAAATGATCGTCGCTGCCTCAGGTGTTGGGGAACGCCTGGGCCGCGATGGAGCCGTCGATCTACCGTACGTCGATGGAACGAATCTCTCAGGGGTGGGAGTTACCTGGGAGATGTTTCTGTTTCTGGCGGACTGTAGCCTCGGCGAAGACCACACACTTGCGCTCGCAAAGGAGGTCCTCGTGCCAGAATCCAGTGCCCCCTCTTTCCGTGGCTGAGTACGTCCGAAATGGTGATGCAGGGGGTATCCTGCGCAACCGGTCAGGTGCGTCTCAGAGGTCAGATAATGCTTAAGGTTGGCTTTTACACTGCCGATAGTAGGACTACGTATTCGAGGCAGATCCATGTCCATCCGTGCATTCTCGACATCGCTGTTGCCTCGTAAATGGCTGTTCTGGAATGATTTAAATAGAAGTTTCATAAGAAGCAGACGAACAGAAATCAAAAATCAAACCATAAACGGAGGTGATGCACACGTTGTGTCGTAGGGCGCCGCGATAAGTCGCGTGGGAGGATTTCGACGGCGTGAGACGGATTTTCAACCCGGTTTTCGGGACTCGGCTAATACGGACGTTAGTCGACCCGGGGACTTTCGAAGCAATGGAGCGATCGAACGCTCCAAAGCAGTTTTCAACAGTCCAAGGAAGGAGCTAGTGATGAAACAGAGGCTCTTGAGTTTAATAGGGATCGTGCTGGTCCTGTTCCTCGCACCGGGGAACGGTTCGGGCCAGACGATCACCCTGACACCCGATGCGATCCCGAACGGCATCGCGTCGTTGTCTGGGGAACAGTACCACCAGCGGATGGATATTCAGCTGGGTGGAACAGCTTCGGCTGTTATCAACGCTTTCACGATCACGCTTCCTGCCGAGGTCACCTACGTGGCGACCTCCGGCACGGCCGCACACAATGCTGCTGGCGCTGGGGTCAGGCTCCAGGCAGTTTTGGGTCAGAATCTCACCTTTGACATCTCTGGTGTTGCGGCGAGCCAGACCCACACGGTCGAGTTCGACGTGACGACGCCCGCCAGCTTTACCGGGATTCCGACGGGCACGAAGGTGGACACGTTCTACGTGGTCGACTTTAATGACGACGTCGGTTCGGCTCAGGATGTTGCCGTTGCGAAGCATCAGAATCTGCGTGTCGAGTCGGTGTCCTTCTCGGCTCCGGATTCGACTCAGGGCGACACCACGAGCGCGGGCGGGTGCTTTTACAAGCTGGCCTTCCCGAGTACGCTTCCTGACTACAGTCATACCTTCACCTCGGGACTGAGTGCCGCTGACCTAGCCGGTCTGGTCCCGATCTTCGCTGATGCGGCGACGGATATCCAATACACGTTCTATCTGTCGACGGATTCCAGTCTGATCGAACGTCCGCTCACGCTCGCTCCGGCCAGCCACTTCACGCTTTTGGCCGATCCGACGAGCGGTCCTCTCGCGGGCTCGCGGCAGAATCCTCGATTCATTCCCGCCACGTTCATTCGTGAGGACTTTACGACAGCCTTCGCCACGAACGCGTCTGATAGCGTCAATGGCGTGATCTCCCTCGCGGGTACGACGGACGACACGGTCTACTTCGTCTACGCGCTTGCAGACCCTGCCACCGGTCGCAATCCGACGCTCAATGTGGGTAGTGGTGGCGACGGTACCGGCGTAGGTAAAAAGGCTTTTGACCCGACGACGTTCGGCGCCTTTTCCGGCGGCGTGTTCCTCGGACGTAGCGGACCGCTTCTCGTGCAGCATCCGCCCGAATTTGTGATCGCCGGGTGGGACTACGATGACGACACCAACGACGACTACGCCACGACCGGAGTCATCCAGGTTCCGAGCGACATCAATGGGATGGGGGTGACAGCCGGCAACACGAAGGATAACCGCAACATCACGGTCGATTCGGGTCAATTCGAGCCGAAGGGAACGACCACGCTGACGACGCTTGCCGGCGGGCTCGTCCCCAAGTCGATCAACACATTCAGCATGCTGTTCGTGGCCGAAGACGCCGACAACCCGAATAACTTCCAGATGAACATCATTCTGTCGACGAACAGCGGTCTGACGGTGAATGAACTGTCGGGTGGAGGCATCGATTCGTTCGACGTGGCGAGTTCGATTCGCGTGGCCGGTACGGACACGCTGACCACGAACCATCG
This sequence comes from Candidatus Latescibacterota bacterium, assembly GCA_965198115.1. GTDB lineage: Bacteria > Latescibacterota > UBA2968 > UBA2968 > UBA2968 > UBA6620. Next base: position 8,215,835 of record OZ240241.1, read on the forward strand.
AGTGTTCTCCTTCGATCCGATCGTTCGCGACTCTGCGACCAATCTGATCACCTCGTTCATCGCCGAAGCGACGTACAGCGTCTACTTCGTGGCGACGGACGGTACGAATCGGACGGTCTACCAGGTTTCGGACGATCCGTTCGCGGCGTCTCCGACGTTCTCGACGGTGACGGTGGCCCATTCTCCGAACATCGGGCAATTGGACTCCTATTCCGTCAACGACTTCGGCGGGGACGGCGATCTCGACGTGAACACAGGGATCGATCTTTCTCAGATGTTCTCGACCGCCGCTTTCGCCGGTGGCGACGACGATGGTAAGAATCTGAGTGGCGGCCCCTCCCAGCGGTTCGTGAACATCCACTGGGGTGGCGGCGGTTTGGACAACGACATCGACGTCGACGACGACGCGACGGTCGAATTCTACTACAGCACCCGTGCGGACTTCAACGGAGCAGGTAAGAGCTTCGAATTCACGAGTGGCAACTCCGATGGTTCGGATCTGCTTGCTGCCATCGTACAGGGCAACAACGACACGCACCTGATCGGAAGCGTCAGTGAAAATCCCGATGGCAAGTTCGACGACAACTTCCAGTGGGATCTCTGGACATACGTCTCTCCGGAAAACACTATTCCGCGCACCGGCGTCAAGTATTTCCTGTATTCGATTATGACCGGTGGCACGACCCGTCGTCTCGTTTCGTTCACGGAAGACGGTTCCACCGTTGCTCCAGGCACGACGCCCGTGGGCGTCAACTTCGAGCATTCGCCCTACGCTCGCGTTATCGAGCCATCCCAGGACATTACCGTGTCCGTCGATGAGCCGGTGAACGTGATCTGGGAGGCGGTCGATGTGGATAACGCCGCAGCAAGCGGTTTGAGCGCGGTACCTGCTGGGACGAGTGGACGTTCGTCTCCGAACAGCCGGGCCGACTCGCCGAACTTGCGGATCATCTTGACGTCCACCGACTTCGGTGAGGTGACCAACTGGGCTACGCTCAACGCTGCGACGGCCCCGGTCTACTTCCTCGGTAACTCCAGCGCCGGTGGTTTCTCTGGTGAGATCGAGCTCAACGAAGGTGTCGATACCGCTTTCGTCATCCAGGGCAACCGGATGCGGAACGGTGTTCTCGCCAACGCCACGGTGGGTACCGATATGGGCACGAACAACGGTCTGGGTACGACCTACTTCGTCTACCTAGCCGTAGATTCGGGTCTGGACGGAACCTCCGCAGCACAGGGTCAGTTCTTTAGCGGTCGTTCGCCGGCCGTTCGGGCACCTGGCCGTGTGACGTTCACCGGTGTGGTTCCGACTTCTGCTTCGACAAGTGCCAAGTTCGTGATTCCGACGCGTATGACGGCCGTTTCGGAAGAGCTGATTCGGTACCCGATCGTCCCCGACGAGGGTGACGGCACTGGTGGAACGACTATCGAAGTCGTGAACATCTTCCTCACGGTCGATGCCAGCCTCTTCGACGCCGTTGATCAGGATGCGAGTACTGCGGGTATCCAGCCCTTTACGTTGGGCACCAACGGTGCGCTGAGCGCGGCCGATGTCGATCAGGCAGCCTACATCGACATCAACACGGGTGATCTGCGTCTCGATTTCATCTACGACGTGGGTCTGGCCGGAACCGGTCTGAGCTTCTTCGATGGCGAGCAGGTCCTGGCAAGCGCCAACCTGCGTGCCAAGTCGATCTCGGGCGGGCCACGACGGCGACGACGATCTCGCTGGACAACAGCGGGACACGCGTCTCCAAGATGATCGACGGCAACTTCACCCTCGGTGTGGCCATTCCGGCACCCACGAACGTCAACATCGTAAATCGTGCCGAGGTAACGGGTACGGTCCCGCTCCAGGGTCGAACGACCTCGGCGGATACGGTGACGTTCATCCTCCGTGATGTGGGCGACTTCATCCCGGTGACCGATGCGGTGTTCACAGCCGCGAACGACACCCTGCCCAACGTGCCTGGAATTCAGGTGATCACGTCGGGTGTGAACGGCGACTTCACGCTGACAGCCGTGCCGACGGGCCGTTTCGTCCTGACGGCGCAGGTCCCGCGCCACCTGGCGGGTCAAGACACCGTGAATGTCGAGGGTGGTCTGGATGTCTCGGGCGTGCAGCCGACGCTCGACGGAGACGGTGTGGATCGATCGGCGCTGCTCGCCGGTGACGCTGCCGGATTCAATGACAGCTCAGGTGCTTCGGTGCCGAACAACGTCATCGACGCGGCTGACATCAGCGCCATCGATGCGGCTCTGTTCGCACAGGTCGGTGACGCAGACTACGATACCTTCGCGGACATCAACCGTGACAACATCGTGAACGGCTCGGACCGAGCCTTCGCGACGGCTAACGTCACGGCCAACACGGGTGTGGGCGGCGTCAAGCCGGTCTTCCCGACGTTCAAGCAGGTCGTGGTCGACGGCGACAACTCCGAAGCGCGTCTCGTCATCAGTGGCTATCCCACTGAGGAAGTGAGCGCTGGTGAGGTGTTCGACGTCACCGTAGCCATCGAAGGTGCTGCTTCTGTCCGCACCTACGAGTTCCACCTCGGCTTCGATCCCAGCAAGCTGGCGGTCGAGGACGTGGTGCCGGGTTCGCTGTTCGAGAACTACACCGCCGACATGGGCGGCAGGGTTCGCGAAGGTGACTTCGGTATCGTGAACTCGATTCTGGGCCTGACACCGGTGGGCGCTTCGGGTGAAGCTACCCTGGCCACCGTCCGGTTCCGGGCCATCAGCCGGTCGTCCGAGACCATGCTCGAGCTGACGGACGCGCTCCTGATCGACGTCGATCACGAGGGTGCCAAGCCCGAACTGGCCGGTGAAGCGATGATCGTCCTGTCCAACGATCCGATCGTCTACCACGACGCAGCGGGTCAGACGGTACACGGACTGATCCTCGCCGACGCCGACCCGAAGGTCGACTTCAACGACTTCGTCGCGTTTGCCCAGTCCTTCGGGACCTCCGCCGGTATGGAGGCCTACGATATGCGGGCAGACTTCAACGGAGACGACACAGTGAACTTCGCCGACTTTGTGATGCTGTCGCAGAGCTTCGGCAAGGTCGCGGTGGACGCTCCTTCGGCACGTCGCGCCGGTAAGTCTGTGGCACCAGCCGGCGTGAATACCAATGCAACGATGACACTTCAGGTGGATGGGGAAGCTCGAATGGGCGAACTGCTGACGCTGAACGCTCAAGTCGGGCAAACGCAGGCTCTGATGGGTTGGGGACTGACGGTGCAGTACGATCCCACGATGTACGAGTTCGTGGAAGCGAGTGCGCCCGAAGGCAACCTGCTCGAATCAGCCGGCGCGAGTGCTCCGCTCTTCCCACAGCGCCACACCGGGTGAGGTGACCCTCGCCAGCGCCGTAGGCGGCGAGGGTAACCTGGCTCAGCTGGTGTTCCGTCCAATCGGCGAGTTCGAGGACGCCACGTTCGACATCGCGAACGGTATCGTCTTCGATTCCAGCCAGTTGACGAACCCGGCGGGTGCCGCTGAGGCCCTGAATGTGCGGGCAATCCCGACCGCCTTCGCACTCAACCAGAACTTCCCGAACCCCTTCAACCCCCCAGACGACGATTTCCTACGATTTGGCCGAGGGGGGGCAGGTCCACCTCGAGATCTACAACGTGATGGGCCAGCTCGTGAGTTCGTTGGTTTCGGAGAATCAGCCCGCCGGCCGCTACCAGGTCGTGTGGAACGGTAACGATGCGGTTGGCCGACAGGTCGCCAGCGGCATCTACTTCTACCGTCTGAACACGTCCGGCTTCAAGGCGGTCCGGAAACTGATGCTCCTGAAGTAGGAATAAGTTTCCGGAAAGGCAGTTCCTTTCCTTGGATGAGGATGGGCGGATCGGCGCTTACCAGCGCTGATCCGCCTGTCCGATATCCGGGCTTCGTGTCCGATCTCACCCCTCGGGCCTGTATCTGGGCCACTTCCTGATCCACCCCCAGGTTGGTAGTTTTTCAGCGTGACCGTGGTTTTCCCGACGTCCCATCGTTCTAGCCGTGGCACGTGTCTTGCAATTCCCGCAGTGGGCATCTCCGCATTCCACCTGGGCAAGGTTACATGACAACACTTCGCATTCCCATCCTGCTCCTGCTGCTCGGTCTCCTTTCGGGCCCCGTCGGCGCGGCCAAGAATGGTCAGTCCGAACTGGAGCTCCGTCAGCCGAATACGACGAACAACAACATCTCGGCACAGGTCGGTGAGACCGTTCAGGTCGAGGTTTTCATCCGAGGACGTGGCGAGCAGATTACGGGTGTTCAGCTGTTCTTCAGCTTCGACGACACGTTCCTCGAGCTCGTCCCGGTCGGTCCAGTCGGCCAATGGGCCGCGGCCCTTTACACCCGGTGGATACATCAACGGCACGGTCTTCCGGAACGACTCCATGGATGACCAGATCGGGAACAGCAACGCAAACAAGCTCCCGTTCTACCAGATGCTCTACCAGGAGCAGGTCAGCGGCTTCGGGGGGGACCCAGGTTGCCCGGATCGGTGACGGGACGATCGCCCGGTTTTCTGTGCGCATCATTCGGAAACCGGCGAGTGGCAACGCCAACATACGAATCGACCCGTCATCCCCGATTGGTTCCCAGACAGGCTTCTTCATTGTTTCTGATCCGGGGACGACCTATACGTTCAGGAACCTCACGGGCCTGACACTCAATGTCCAGGGTGTCGATCTGTCGGTCCGTCTGCCAGACCTGTTTCTCCTTCCCGGCACGATCGACAATTCTCTCGACCTGGACGATTTCATCGACGATCCCGTCAGCCCCGATTCGACGATCGTTTGGACCAACAGCGCACCCGATCCGGCCGGCATCGCGGTTTTGATCGATCCCACGACCCACGTGGTTACCGCAAACGCCCAGAGCTTCATTGGCATTACGGAGGTCGTCGTCACGTTAGCTACGACGCTCCAGGATACACTGTTCGACACGATCAACGTGATCGTGGACACACCTCCTACGTTCGACGAGTCGGCCTTCCCGGACACGATACGTTTTCTGGAGGATGGCACCGACTCTAGCCTTGTGCTTCAGGCTTCGGATCTGGACGATCCGGCTGGTGGAACGCTTGTCTTTGATTCACCGGACACAGCCACCAGTACCTTCGCCTCGATCGCCACGGGATCGGGTTTGAGTCGTCGTGTGACGTTTACCGCGACACCGAACTTTTCGGGACAGGAACTGAGAACATTTACAGTAAGAGACGAATTCGGTCTGGCGGATACCACGCAAGTGCTGGTCATCGTGGACGGTGAGAACGATCCACCCGAGTTTTTCGAGCCGTTTCCGACCGTGACAGTAGGAGCCCTGGGTCAGGCCGTGTTAACGATGACCGACTTTGTTCGCGACGTGGACGACCCGTTCAACGCCTTGAGTTTCTCCTTTTCTGGCTCCGACAGTGTGGCCTTCGATGTGAGCTCCGCGAACACTCGGATGACGATCACGCCCGTGCCTCCTTTCATGGGTACCCGGACCGTGATCGTCGTCGTCCAGGACACCTCCTAGGCGACGGATACCCAAAACATCACCGTTCAGGTTCAGCCGCCCGACGATCCACAAGCCCCTCAGGTGCTCGTGCCGTTCCTAAAGATGGATGTCATCGCCGGATCGAGCCGCACCGATGCCGACCTCGACACGCTCGTGACGGACATCGACACGCCGCTGAATCAGCTGAGCTGGCGCACTTCGCCACTCGTGCTGTCGAACGCGGACGCGAATCAGCTGAGTGCCAGCAGGGTTCTATCGCTCGGATCGACGGCCAGTGCAATCGGGTTCGAGCGGGCCACGCTCACCGTATCGGATCCCCTGAGTCTTTCCGATACGCTGTCCGTGAGAATCTATTCTGCATCTCCGGTTACGGGCATCCCCGTCGCGGGAGGCATGCCCGATCTGGTGATCCCGGCAGGCGAGGTCGATTCTTTAGATCTCGATTTCTTCTCTTTCGATGCGACCGATGCGCAGGATCAGCTCGCGTGGTCGGCAACCGGCCAGGTGGGCGTGACTGTTCAGATTGACCCAGTCACCCACATCGCCCGCTTCGTGGCGCCGACAGCGATCACGGATCCGACGGAAGACATCGTTCTGGAAGTGCGGGATCCCGATGGAAACACCGCGACCGATACGATCACGGTAACGACCGTTCCACTCGGCGGTGTCCTCGTCGACGCGGACGTTCTCGGTGGAACCAGGACGATCATCGTGGGGCGGCCCGACACGCTGGCCCTGACCCCCGCGCTCATCGTCGGCGACTCGTCTAATATTCTCTGGAGCGTGGAATCGGATGAGCCTTCGGTCGTTCTTGCCCAGGTCATCGGACGAACGTCGTTGCAGCTGATCGGCCTCGTCGAGGGAGACGTCGACGTAGCGATCACGGCGACGGACACCGCGAGCGAAAACAGCACGGGAGCAACCCTGAAAGTTCGTTCGCGGCGGACGATCGCCGAAGACATTCAAGTGAGGGACATCGGTCCTCTGGTGTTGACGGCGAACCGGGACACGACGATCGACCTGGCGGCGCTGATCATCTCTGGCAACTCGCAGAACATCGTATTCACCACACCCGGACACGCGAATATCGCCGTTGAAATCGACACGACCAACCAGGAGGCGATCATCCGACCCGTCTCCGGATTTATCGGAGACGCGGGCTCCCTCGTTTTTCAGGCCGAAGACCTCGTCACGGGTGCGACGGGACTGAGTCTGGCCACACCTGTGACGGTGCAGGGGTCGCCCAGCGAAGGGCGCGATCTGATCGAGGTCCGGCTGCTGGTGAACCCTATTCGCAACAATTTCCTCGACGCGTATGTCATTTCGCGCCGGGATCTTCTCGCCGAGCCAACGCTGGCCATTTTGAGAGAAGGTGAGACGGCACGGCGGAATCTGAGTGTGAATCCGGTCGCGGAACTGGAAGGGACGTGGGTGGGTGACGTCGTCATCGGGGATGCCGTGACGGGGACCGTTCGGGTTTTCGTTACGGGCATCACGGCCGAAACACGAATCGCACTTACGGACACGGTCCGCATCGACATCGCCGAAGGCGGTATTTCGGATCAGTTCACGGTCTCGAACGAAAACGTGCTGGTCCAGATGCCATCCGGAAGTCTGAGCGATCGGGCGCACATCGCGCTTTTCGAGGGATCAGACGGCCCCGGAGTCTCCAGGGCGAAGTCAGCCGTCGGCGAGATCGTTCAGATGTCGCCCGTCTATCGTATCCACGGAACGCGTGGTCACGTGACCGAGCCGGGTCTCATCCGGTTCCTCCAGCCTGTCGAGGGCGGTGTCGGAGTTTACCGTCAGGAGATCACCGGCTGGGTTTACGTCAGCGACTACGCTGCCGAAGGCACCCCCGTGGGTTGGGTGGACGCGTTCGGGAGCTATGCGCTGTTCGCCGATCGCGTGGGACCGCAGATTCCATATCCGACGGCTTCCGAGGATGGGACCTCGCTCGTGTTCGATGCGACAGAGGCAGGCAGCGGGATCGACCCGGACCGCCTCGAGTTGACGGTCGGCGGTCAGGCCGTGACCGCATCCTATCGTCCCGGTGTCGGGATCGTCTGGTCTCCGAGAGGGACCTACGACGACGTGGCATCGGTCGAACTGGTCGTCGAGGATTTTGCGGGCAACGCGACCGTTTGGGAGGGAGACGTAGACCTCGGAACGCTGATCAGCCGTCCGCGGGAGCTCGCCCTTCATCAGAACTTCCCGAATCCGTTCAACCCACAAACGATCATCGAATTTGAACTGCCATCCGACGGACACGTCCGAATCGACGTATACAACCTGCTCGGACAGCAAGTGCGCGGACTCGTTGCGGGTCCACAGGGAGCCGGTCGTCACACCGTCTCGTGGGATGCGCGTGACGATCAGGGCAGACTGGTCGCCGCTGGTGTTTACCTCTACCGCCTGACTGCGGACAGCCGTGTTCTCATCCGCAAGATGTTGCTGCTGAAATGACCATAGGCCGATGACCATGAGACATCTGACAGCGACCGCAATCCTTCTACTGTGCCTGGTGACCGCCGGATGCGGTGGGGGAACCGGAACGGGCGGCACGTTCGGATCCTCGGAGACGCTGACGTTCGAGGGCTGGGAGGCCTACCGCGGGGCGATCGAGGCCACGGATTACGATGCGGCAGAGAAGCTGTTTACCGATGCGCTGAACCTGGATCCGGCTTTCTCCGAAGCTCACAACGGGCTAGGCTGGCTCAACCTCCAGCGCGCGGGACAGGCCGACGAGGACCCACAAGAGCGCGAACGGCTGACGGACGTCGCTCGTGCGAATTTCCAGAGGGCGGTCGCGGCCAATCCTGACAATGCCGATGCGTGGGCAGGGCTGACAGGTCTCGAGCTGGCCCAGAACAACTGGGCGGCCGCCCGGGACGCCGGAAATCGAGTGCTCGCGCTTCAGCCAAGGTTCTTCTCGAATCACGACAATGTGGACTACCGAGACATTCACCTGATGCTTGCCCAGGCCTACTTGAACCTGGGGGCGTTCATCGAGTCGTCGGCCTCTCTAGATCCCAACAACAGTCTCTTTCACATCGACTCCGTAGACCCTGGATACAAGAATACCTTCGAGACCTTGGGCCTCCAACCCTCCGACCTTATTCTCAAGATTGAGGAGCTGCAGCTACGATGAAACGACTCGCGATCGTCTTCGCTTTCGTGTTCGCCACGTCGGGACGAGCCGATGCCCAGTCCGTTCTCGCCGAGCAAGTGCCACCGCCGTTCCCCGTACCCGCGGGAGAGGGGCTGTTCAGAGTGGCATCGGCTGAACCGCTCGGCAGGGGTGGCTTCAACATCCGAATGCTCAGCGAAGCCTATCAGATTACGGTCGACGAAGTTGGAGAAGGCACATCCGTGACCGGCCAGTTTGCCGCCGGGATCGGTCTGACGAACAATCTCGATTTCACGATGTCCATACCCGTGATGTTCGACATCGCGGGAGGTCTGACGAAGTACGGATCGGGTGATCTCATTACGTCGATCAAGCTCGGCTTTCCTGGTCGGTTTCCTGCTGCGTTCTACAGCGGCTTCGAGCTGGCTGTCGCCCATCCCTTTGGGTTCAAGGGAAGCCAGCCACTCAACATACGATCCTTCAGCCGCCAGGACCGTGAAATGGCTGCCCGCCTGATGTTCGACATCAACCGCGAAACGATCGGTCTGCGTCTCAACCTCGGCTATCTGGCCCAATCGGGGATCCGAAGCACGGGGCTGACGTTCGGAGGAGGCGTGGAAGTCGGACGCGGGCAGATTTTCACCGTGACGGCAGAATACTCGACCGAACCGAATCTGATCGGTGGTTCGACCAACCGAGCCGTGTTCGGTGCCCACATGAATCTCTGGTGGATCCAGCTGCAGGCGGGTATTGAACAAGGGTTCAGTAACGATCTACCTGATTTCTCGGCGATCGCCGGTGTGCGTGTCCATACAAGCTTTGGGCGAAAGAACCGGAAAGCCTTCGGCGGACGCGTTCGACGGGTTCCGGTACAGAAGAACATCGACACGGCCATCAGCGTCGCGGTCGTGAACTTGCAGGGGTTCGAGCACGAAGGTGCAGGCCTCGAGATCGCCAACCGCATCAAGACGGCCCTGACTCGACACGGTCACATTCGGCTGGTCGACGTCGGGGAGGGCACGGCTTTTCTGGATCCCGATGCAGCAATTCAGCTGGCTGAGCAGTCGAGTGTGGACATCGTGATCACAGGACGCGTGCAGAGGTACGAGCTGGCGCGCGACTCCCGCCCGAACCTGCCCCTTGTCGTCGGGTTTCCCGAAACACAGGCCGAGGTCCATACAGACGTTCGAATCGTCGACACACGAGAAGATGGAGAAGTCCTCTCGGCCCAGCTGTCGGGCACGGGAAGGAAGAATCACGGAGTCCGACTTTTCCCGATCAGTCAGGATGACCAAAAGAGTTATCTTAGCGTGGTGGAACGCAGCCGCGTTTGGGATCAGGCCATCGATCAGATGGTGTCCGGTCTGCTGAGAGAGATGGTGAATAATTTCGACTGGTTCCCTGGATAACTAAACCTTGGTAAGCCCCCGGCTCTGCCGGGGAGACTCCCAGAGTTTGACAGTTCCAGAAATATGTAAGAGCCTCCCTTGCCGTGGACCGCTCAAAGCACACGGAAGGAAGGCTCTCTAATGAACAACGTAAGGAGTCTACGTCACACGGTATGGGAGTGCAAGTATGACGTTGTTTGGGTTCGGAAGTATCGTAGAAAAGTGTTGTATGGTGAAATTCGTCGCTATCTGGGCGAGGTGATTCGGGATCTGGCCGCACAGAAGGAATGCCGTGTGGAAGAGGGTCACCTGCGATCCGATCATGTGCACACGTTGATTTCGATCCCGCCGAAGCACTCAGTAGCTCAGACGGTAGGGTTCATCAAAGGAAAGAGTGCGATTCACATTGCTCGGAACTATCTGGGACGCAGGTCGAACTTCACCGGGCAGCATTTCTGGGCAAGAGGCTACTGGGTCTCCACCGTTGGCAAGGATGAACAGACGGTTCGGGAGTATATCCAGAACCAGGAGCGGGAGGACCGGCGGGTGTGTCCAGAGATTTGTGTAACTGGTGACACGATTACTTTAACGGGACACGATCTTCGAACATGATGGCGAACCGGTTGATGGCCCCATTCCAATCGTTCAGTGGCCGGGTCCATCGTTTGGAGATGTTTCGGATCGCCAGATACAGGAGTTTGATGGCGGCCTGATCATTCGGGAACGCGCCTCTGTTCTTCGTGACTTTCCGGAGCGATGCGTTCATTGACTCGATGGCGTTCGTCGTGTAGATCACCTTCCGGATCTCTGGTGGGTAGGCGAAGAATGGGGTGATGTGCTCCCAGTGTTCACGCCAGGACCGACCGATCATCGAGTAGGTGTTGTCCCACTTCACAGAGAACTTCTCCAGTTGGTTCTCGGCCTTACGAAGGGTCAAGTCCCATAGTCAGTTGAAAACTCATCGGGCCCCGTAGTTTGGTCAGGCTCTCTTTTGAGCATTCTGTTCGTTGTCGAGATTCAGATCTTTGTTCAGTGCTTGCCTGAGTAGGGGAAGATGTTTGTATCCGCTCACGCGTCGCAGGCGAGGTTCGATGTCGAGGAGTGCGGCAGCCACCCATCTGTGTCTCTGGGGAGAGTTGTTCCAGCGTCTGACCTTCCGAGTGAGCTCGCCGGTCCTGCTGTTGAGGGCTTCGATGCAGTTGGTGGTTCGGAAGCTTCGTTTCAGGAATGGGAGCATACCCAGCCGGTGGAGGGTCAGGGTTTCCTCCAGGCCTTCCTCGAGGCTCGTTACGGCAGACTGATTCATCAGCTTCAGTTCGGGTTTAAGTGATTCGAGTGCGGCTTTTGCCTCCTCGTAGGTGTCGCAGTCATAGGCTTTCTGGAGCTTCCGTCGAACTCTTGGACGTTCCCTCTCCGGGAGATAGCTGACGACATTCTCGCGCTTGTGCCACTGACAGCGATGCACGCGCACATACCCTTTGAGGGCTTTGGTGACAGCACTGCGGAGTCCCTTTGAGCCGTCAAGCACAACGAGAAGGCCCTGGTCGTAGCACAGGCCTCTCCAGATGAGGTCCTGGATCAGCTGGCGGCAGATCCGTTCGTTCTCCGTCGCCGATTCGACGAAGCCCAGGGGGATCTTCTGGCCGTCCATCGTGACCCCCGGAGCGATCACGATCTCTTCGTCGGCAAAGCTCTTTCCGTCAATGAACAGGGTCACGAAGCCGTAGTCGTCGAGGGGACGCTCCTGGAACTGCTTCAGCTTCTTCGCGGTGGCTTTGATGAACCGCCGCGAGACGGAGGACGCTGAGATACCAAACGCTTCTGGAACCGATTCGGCACAGGCCTTGTAGTTGCGGCACGAGATCCCCTTGAGAACACGAAGCAACAGCCCCTCGTCCGTCTTCTTGGGCGTCTGTAGAGCCCGGTATGCAGCCAGGGAAACCTCTGCGTCGGCCTCGACGTCGCGCACCCGGGGAACGTCTAACGGGAGCTTCTGGTCCATCAGATACACGGATCCCTTCTGGCTTCCCCACCGACGATGCGCCTGCTCCGAACCTTTGCGCGCATACCGAACGCCTGCGAGCTGCTCGACCTCCTGCTGGAGGAGGTCTGCCACTGCCTCCAGACCCAACGGGATCAACGCCTGGATCACCGACAAACGCGTCTCCAAATCGATGACATCGCCCTCAACCTTGACTTCACCATCGCCTACAAATAGCTTCTCCATCTGGGCTCCTTTCTTACGGGTATACGCTCCTACACGTCTACCCAACGTAAGTTTGGAGCCCTCTAAGTTTCAACTACGATAGGCACAACACCTTACGAAGTGTGGCGGACTGGTAGATCGCTTTGAGGTCTCGGGCGACTTCTTTGCGGTTCTTCCAGGAGACGTAGTTCAAGCTGTTCCGCACCATATGGACGATGCACAGTTGAACATCTGTCCTCGGGAAGACGGCTTCAATCGCTTCAGGGAAGCCGTTGAGCCCATCTACACAGGCCAGGAAGATATCGTTGACGCCACGGTTCTGGAGCTCGGTCAGGACCGACATCCAGAACTTCGCGCCTTCGTTCTGAGCCGTCCAAAGGCCTAAGAGCTCTTTGTTTCCTGATAGATTAACGCCCAACGCAAGGTAGACGGCCTTGTTCGTGACGCTTCCATCGTCTCGAATCTTGACGCGGATCGCGTCCAGATAGACGATCGGATAGATGGTGTCCAGAGGTCTGGACTGCCAGGCCTTGACCTCCTCGATGACATCATCAGTCACACTGGAGAGCAGCGAGGGAGAGACATCGACCCCGTAGAGCTCCTTCAGGTGCTCCTGAATCGCTCGAGTCGTCATCCCACGGGAATACAGCGAGATGATCGTGTCATCAAACCTGTCGAACCGTCTCTGGCGCTTTCTGACGATCTGGGGCTCGAACTCACCATTGCGGTCCCGAGGCACTTCGATCGGGATCGCACCACGGTCGGTCTTCAGTGTCTTCGGAGTCTTGCCGTTGCGGGAGTTACCACTGTTCTTACCGTCAGAATCGTGCTTCTCGTAGCCCAGGTGGTCGGTTATCTCGCTTTCGAGCATCCGCTCCACCAGCCCGGCAGTCAGTTGCTTCAGCAGACCTTTCTCGCCCAGTAGGTCATCGGGACCGTCACAGTTCTTGATCAGCTCATCGAGGAGACGATCGACTTCAGCATTCCTGGCCATAGAACCTCCTGTTTCTTCACTATAGGATTCTATCACCAGTTACACGGTTAATCTTACACACTCCTCGACCAGCTCAACATTTTCAGGTAATCGCCACCTTTAGGTGGCGCTTGGTTTCCAACCGCTTTGAGCGGTTCACAGTTTTCAAGCCTCCGGCTTTGCCGGAGGTCATGACTGAATGCACCAAAAGGGTCCGTTGACCATCTGGGGGACGTGGTTGGGCGCTCTCGCCCTGACCGTCGTCCCCCTCGCACATGTAGACGGCATTAACCGGTTTACGCTGCTGCCGCAGGTGGGTGTATTGCTGTCGCTGACCCTCTGTGGCGTGAGCGTGTGGCTGTGGAAGGCCAGAGGCATCCCGTCGCATCCTGCGGCGACCGGCGTCCAGATCTTCCTGGGCGTCCAGGTGGTCGCAGCCCTGTTGTCCGCCAAGCCGGCTCTCGCGCTGCTTCCTCTGTCGACCGAAGTCGGGTATATCCTCCTCTTCCTTTTTCTTCTGGCGAGTCTCAAGCCGGCCTCCTGCGAAACGATCGCCCGGGCGGCTGCCGTCGGGGCCGTTGTCGTCTCTGCAATCGGGCTCGTGCAGACCGTGGGAGGATTTTCATCTATCCCCAGTTCCGCCCAGCCGAGTGCGACCCTGGGACATCGGAACCTGGCGGCCGCCTACGTGGTGGCCGTGACGCCCTACCTCGTGTGGGAGGCGTTCCGAAGCCCGGACCGGCGCGGTCGCCTACTGTGGTGGCTGGGCGTCGGTGTTTCGATCGCTTTTGTCGTCGCCACGCGGTCCCGAGCGGCGTGGTTGGGTGGCGCAGTAGCCGCGGCCGTGGCTCTGTTCGCCCTCGCGAGGGGCCGAATAGCCTCTCCTTCCGTGCGGAAATACGGGGTAGGAATGGCGGTGGCCGCGGTGGTCGTCCTGGTGAGCGCCGTCCGGCCCTCCGGGCCCACGCGGGGAGAGGCCATGTGGCACGAGAAGAGGACCGTCCTGAATGCCGCCCGGTCGGTCGTGGACGATGGGGGTGACAAGGGGCGACTTCGTCTGGGGCATCGAACGCTGGAGATGATCGCAAATCAGCCGATTATTGGAGTAGGGCCCGGACACTGGCGAATCGTCTATCCTGCGGTCGCCCGGGGCGACATGATCGACTCCCAAGCGGCTCCGATTCGCCCCCACAACGATCTGCTGTGGATCTGGGCGGAGTCGGGTAGCCTGGCGATCGCCACGTTCCTTATCGTCGTCTGCTGGGTGGTTCGAGACGGCTGGCTGGCCGTCGGAAACGTTCCCGTCACTCTCGCGGTCCTCTGCAGCGTGTGCGCCACGATCGTGAGCGGTTTGTTCGGGTTCAGTCGTGAGTTTCCGGCTACGTGGCTCCCGCTATGGGTCGGGCTGGCGATGCTCCTGTCGACGGCGGGCAATGTCGAGATCAACCAGCGCCGTTTGCAAGCGGCGTGGTTATCCGTGTTCGTTCTGCTGGCAGGCTCGGGCCTTGTAGTCGTCGCACAGAGTATCCGATTCGACCGGCACCATCTCCAGGCCCGTCTGGCGGCAGCTCAAGATGATTGGAAGACCGTCGAGCGTGAGGCAACGGCCGCTTTGGCTGTGGGTGCTCTTAACGAAGAGCCGCTCCTCCTTCGTGGGCGGGCCCTGGAAGCGATGGGCAGACCCCACGAAGCGCTGCGCGACTACGGCGAAGGCCTGGCGTGGGCGCCCAACGACATTGGATTCTGGATCGGTTTCGGCAACGGGCTAAGGGCTCGGGGCGATCGGGAGGGGGCCTTCGAGGCCTACCGAACAGCCTCCGCGATCGACCCGTTCGACAGCCGGATCCACAATAATTTAGGAACGATGCACGCGGCGTCCGGTCGCCTCGATTCGGCCACGGTATGGCTCGAGAAGGCGGCCACGAGCAAGTCGAAGACGACCGATGTTTACGCGAATCTGAGTGTGGTGTATCGCCGGACCGGAAACGTCGAACAGGCATTGGATGTGGCAGAAGCCGGGCTTGGACGAGACAGCACGCACGCAGGTCTGTGGAATGCGCTCGGGAGTGCGGCAGCAGAGGCTGGGGACGGAGACCGGGCACTGATGGCCTTCAGGCAGGCGCTGGCCCTCGATTCGACGCTGGCTCAGCCCCGCTTCAATCTCGCGAGAGTCCACGAGTCGGCGGGATCGATCGATTCGGCGGTGGCTGCCTATCGAACCGTCCTGCTCCACGCTCCGGATCCGAACGATCCACGGCTCGAGTTCGTCCGTCAAAAACTGAAGACGCTGGCGCCCTGACTGGGCTTTTCATTGACGCAGGTTCCGCATCTTGACTATAATTCAATCACTTACCACGATCTTTCTCGGTTGCAGGCCCGTACTGCCCATCGCGCTGACCCTCGTGGTGATGGGGTGCGAGGCCAAACCGTTTAACGTGGTCGCCCCAGCTTTCGAACGGCGGGAAGGAAGCGCCCTGGTTTCGGCCACCGTGCCGCCGTTCTCTCGCGGGTTGATCCAGCGCGCCGAAGTCCGAGTCACTCCGGCCGACACGGCGCGAATGCGGACGATCACGCGGAACATGAATTTTCCGAATCCGGGTGGCAACCTGTCGGTCGGCCAGGTGACGGGCATCCTGATCGGGCTCCGCCGGTTTACGGTTCGTGCGTTCGACACCGTTGGGACCCTGCGGTTTTCGGGTTTCTCCGATTCGACGGTTTCCTTCAACCAGACGCAACTGGTGCAGGTCAACCTGGGGCCCATCGGGGGCACGGTACGTTTCCAGACGATTCTGAACCCGGGGGCCATAGACTTCACGGTGATCGACTCTGCGGGGATCGCCGCTTTACCGTCGACGTCGGTGCTGGATGTGCTCGAACTGGTCGACGAGCCGCATCATCCGAGTTTCGCCGTTCTCCCGGTTTTCTCGGTCGCCCTCGGCGAGCGGTTTACCCTGGATGGCGAGCAGCGGTTTACGAAAACGATCACGGCCAGCACGATTCCGACTGGCGTGCGTCGATTCGTCGCCCATCTGAAGGATCTTTCGAGTAACCAGACACTCGCCTTCGCCGACACGATCTCGGTGGAAATCGTCGCCTCGACGACGGCGAGTGCCGAGTTCAACTTGAATCTCGTCGAAGACACGCAGACCGTGATCGAGATCTTCACGAAGCAAACCCTGCCTCCCGACAGCACGATCGTGGTCGTTAGTCCCCAGTTTTAGGCTGTCCCCGGCCGTCACAAGCCCGCTCCCCGAATCGGAAGGTGCGATGGATGCGTCACGTGGATCCGGCGGTGGCTCCTCTCTTTCCTCTCAACTCTCTCTGACATTCGAACGCAGCGAGTCGGCTGTTTCACCTTTGTCACGCGCTCGGTGCTCCCACTGCGGCCGGCCCATTGACGTTCCTGCGTGGCTGGCGAGCGAGGGGCTCAAACTGCACTTCTGCGACGATCGATGCCGCACGCGGTGGAAGCAGTCTTCGGGCGACGATGTCGATCTGCGTGGGCGCGATGCGTTCCGTGGTGGAGACTGGGCGAGGCAGGCGGCCCGGGCGCGTCGGCGAGACGGCTATCGCTGTCGCCAATGCGGTGTGAGTGAAGAAAAGCTCGGGCGTCAGCTGGATGTGCACCACGTCGTCCCCTTCCGCCTCTTTCCATCGTCCAGGGAGGCCAATCGCCTGACGAACCTGACGTCGTTGTGCCCGTCGTGTCATAAATCGCGTGAGTTGGACGGCCATTCCCGTTACCCGCTGTTCGGCAACGGGGAATCGTGCCGGCCCTGGTAGGTGCCCGTGCAGCCGGTCAACAAGAAAGCGGTTTTCAAGGCCATCCTGGCGATAGGCGATCTTGCTCTTGCCATTTTGGCCTTTGTCGTGGCCTACTGGCTGCGATTCCATCTGCCTTTTCTACCCGCGCCTCCCCCCGCCGATCTCGGGCTCTACCTGCGCTTCTCGCTGTTCATCGGATTCGTCGGCTTTGTGTCTCTCTACAGCACCGGACTGTATCGGCTCGACCAGCCGTTTTTCGGCGTCGATGACTTTTTCGCGATCATCAAAGCCTCGTCCCTCGCCCACCTGATCGCGGCCGCGGTGGGGTTTGCGATCCGCGGTCGTATCCCTGGAGATCCGGTCGAGACGTATTCGCGCATGGTTCTGGCCATGTCGTGGCTGCTCGCCATCGTGTTCCTGACGGTTTGGCGGATTGTTTTCGATGTGGTGATGATAGGTTTCCGCAAACGTGGGATTGGGCTCACGCGCGTTCTGATCGTCGGCGGGGACGAATTTGGGCGTGCGTTTCACGAATTGCTCAGCGCCAATCCGGAACTCGGATACCGCTCGGCGGGTTTTGTGGAGGACGATCATTTCGATGCCCTGGACGAACGGCTTCGCCGCGATCCGGTCGACGAGGTGATGATGGCCACGCGGCAAGCCGATGCGGAAACGGTCATGTCGGTCATGTCGGTGTGCCAGTCGCTGGCCATCCGGTTCAGCATGGTGCCGACGCTGTTCAACGTGATGACGAGCCGCGTCCAGGTTCGCGAGATTGCCGGGGTTCCGATCTTTGCCCTGGACGAGCGGATTTTCCTCCGATCGAGCCGGCTTCTCAAGCGGGCGATCGACCTGACGCTCGGCACGGTCGCCCTCGTGCTGGCTTCCCCCGTCTTCGGGCTCGCGGCCGCACTGATCCGAGTCGAATCGAAGGGACCCACGCTGATCAGACAGACGAGGGTCGGAAAGGGCGCGCGCCCGTTCACCGTCTACAAGTTTCGATCCATGCGTCAGGATGCTGACGCGCTGAAGGACGACCTTCGCCATCTCAACGAATCCCAGGGCCCTCTGTTCAAGATCAAGAACGACCCCCGGATCACGCGGGTTGGCCGCATTATCCGCAAGCTCAGCATCGACGAGCTGCCCCAGCTGGTGAATGTGCTGCGCGGGGAGATGAGCCTGGTCGGCCCGCGTCCTCCGTTGCCCGACGAAGTCGACCAATACGAGAGCTGGCAGCGAAAGCGGTTCGAGGTGCTGCCGGGGTTGACGGGTCTTGCGCAGATCAGCGGTCGTAGCGACCTGTCTTTTGACGAGACGCTGCGATTCGACTTTTACTACATCGAGAACTGGTCCCCGCTGGTGGACATCAAGATCATGCTTAAATCGGTTCCCAAAGTTATTCTGGGCCGCGGTGCCTATTGACCGCTCCGGCCTCTCCGCAAGGCGCTTCCCGCGCGACGATCCGACGTTGCCTCCAGGCGACACTGCTGTTTCTACCGCTCGTTCTTCTGCCCGACGGGTTTCAGTTCGCTCACTACCCTAAAATTCTCGTTCTGCAAATCAGCCTCGTGATCCTCGTCGCTCTGACTTTGGGGCAGGGGCCATCACGAACCTCTACGGGGATCCTGCTTCTCCTTGCGTGGACGCTCGTTCAAACGTTCCGCAGTCTGAATC
The DNA here is from genome assembly GCA_965198115.1 of Candidatus Latescibacterota bacterium. Taxonomy (GTDB): domain Bacteria; phylum Latescibacterota; class UBA2968; order UBA2968; family UBA2968; genus UBA6620. The sequence continues at coordinate 8,234,479 of OZ240241.1, forward strand.
CGTGGAGCGCGTCCCTTCTTCTCGCGACGCAGGTCGGTGCGATGGGAGTCGGTCTCGTTGTTGCGAGTCGTACGAGGCCCGAGGACGATGATGGGTTACTTCGGGCGATGGTATGGGGTGGGGGACTGATGGCCCTCGTGGGGCTGCTGGAGTACGCCGGACTGGTCTGGTTGCCTTCGGCCGGGCGGCCGAGCGCGACGATGGGGTTCCGCAACGTCGCGGCAGCTTCGATTCCGGCGGCGTTCTGTCTGTCGACAAGGCGAAACAACGATCGCCTCGTCGGGATCGTCGCGCTGGGGGTGACAGCCCTCTTCGTCGTCTACGCTCGATCTCGTGGTGCCTACCTGGCCGTGGGCGTGGCCGCGCTCTATGGCGGTGTCGTGGGTCTTCGCTCGGGCTTCCCTCGCGTTTCGCGGCTGGCGTCTCCGCTCGTTGTGCTGATTTTCGTGGCCGTCCTATCCGGTGTGTCGCCCCGCTACGACGATCCATCGGCCACCTGTATTGACGAGAAAAATCGACCGTCGTGCGCACTGTTCGGTCCTTTGTCGAAGAGGGGGGCGATCGCAATCGATGGAAGATCTGGGGGCATACGTGGTCTCTGATCCGAGATAACCCGGTGCTCGGCGTGGGAAGCGGCAACTGGAGCACCTTTTACCCGAGCTACGATCGTGGAGACGTGATGCACATCCAGTCGGCGCCCCGACGTCCTCACAACGATGTGCTGTGGGTTTGGGCGGAGTTGGGAATCGTAGGTCTCGGACTGTATCTGTGGGTGCTTTACAGTGCGCTCCGTGGTAGACCACATCACGGGAGCTGGCTCGTGTTCCGGTGTGTGGTGCTCGTGATTTTCGTGCACGGGCTTTTCAGCTTTCCACGCGAGCAGGCCGCACCGGCACTCCTGTTCTGGGTTGCGATTGGAGCGCTCCACCGTGGGCGAGGTCGCTCCTGGCCGATCCCGTGGACCCGAGCCCTTTACGCCGGGCTGGTCGTTCTGGGACTGGCCGGGGGATGGGTATCGGTGCGGGCGATTCTGTTCGACAGAGAGTACGCAGCCGCGCTGGCCGCCCAGGGGGCCGGCGACACGACAGAACAGATCGGACACGCTGGGGGAGCCATCGGGTGGGGGGCGTTCGATCATCGGGTCTTCATCACACTGGGAGACGGTCTGTTCGAGCAGACGGACTATGAAGGATCGAGCGAGGTCTACAGCCGATACACTGAAGTGGAACCGTATTTGCCGGCGGCGTTGAACAATCTGGGGCAGAGTCTCATCGCTCAAAACGACTACCTTGGTGCGGAGCCCTATCTCCGTCGGGGGCTGCAGATCCTCTCTGATGACGGATATTTGAGGAACAACCTGGCCGAGGCGCTGCGTCGACAGGAGCGCCCTACAGAGGCCCTCGCGCTGTTCGACGATGTGGCCTCGTTATCGGCGACCGACCACCACAGCCTCGGTGTGCTCAAAGCAGAGATGGACAACCTGACCGAGGCCGAATACCACTACGAGACCGCCCTGCAGCTGGACGCGAACCTGCACGAGGTGATCTACAGCCTCGCCGGGATCGGCCTGCTGGAGGGACGGCTGGATCAGGCCGCGAGGGGCTACGAACGGTTCCTGTCGGTCTGGACCGGACAATCGGCCTACGTGCGAAGGGCAAAGAACCGATTGAGACAGATCTACCCCGAACTCGCCCGGAGGTATGTGGTTGAGGCGAGGATGGTAGAGGCAGTTGACACGTACGGTCGGCTGGTCGATCTGGGTGGCGTCGATGCCGAGACGTTGCACGCGTATGCGACGGTCCTGGCGCGTTTGGGTCGTGTCGAACAGGCGATTGCGGTCGGCAGGCACGTCGTGGAGACGGACGGGTCATTCGTACCCGTCTACCTGACGTTGGGACAGTTGTATGAGGCGGCAGGGAATCCCGGGGCCGCGTACCAGCACTACACGATCTTCCTGAATCGGTGGGAAGAACCGGGTCCCCAACGGGCCGTAGCGGAAGAAAGACGCCAGGCTCTGAAGCAGTGACTATCGTTCGGCGGACGCCGATCCGAAGATGCGCTCGCACACGTCCGACACTCGGTCGCGATAGCCCTCCGGGGCGAACACATAGAGCTTCCAGAGTCGTTCGTACTGGTCTTCGACGACCTTGACGTCGATCGGGGGGCTGTCGAGCGGTTCGTTCAGACGTTTGAGGCCCTGCTTCGAGGTCACCCAGACGCGGGCCTCCTTGATCGCTGAGATGTCGGGGCAAGAGAGGATGACCTGATCCGATTCGAGGACGACGGCATCGGCGATCTCGGCTTCGACGTGCTGTCGCGCTTCGATCGACCGGTTGTAGGTCGCGATGAGATCGTCTCGACTCCGCCGGCCAACCTGGGCGGTGGTCAGGCTGTAAGCCCTTTTCAGCAATCGCCTGCTGGCGACGGCTCCGATCAGCCGGCGGATGCGTCCGTCGCCGTGGGTTTGGAGACGCGCGAATAGTCCCTCATCGGTGAGCGGGTAAAGGTCCTGTTCGGTCAACCCTGCGAGTGAGGCGAGTTCGACAGCTTTCGCGATCATGGCGCCCGAAATGACCTTGGCGTGGTGGTAGTAGATGCGCTCCGTCAAAAAGTATCGGAGCCTGAGAAGGTGCAGGATTTCGGTTCGGGTGCTCATCTTCTGCGTGTCGACAGCCAACTGCCCATCTTGAACGACGAAGGTCGACAGGATCCGGTCGTCGTAATCCTGCCGAAGCCCCGCGAAGTAGGCGTCTCTCCGCAAGTAGTCCAATAGATCGGCGTCGATCGTGCTGGCGATGATGTGACGTTTCCACGGGTGACCGCCACCATCGGTTGTGAGCATCGAGCGCACGTCGTCGGCGTGTCCCGAGGCCTCCAGCGCGTCGCTCAAGTCACCCTGGGTCAGGAACAGACCGAGTCGTTCCGCCGTGTCGTGCCTGGGGAAGAGCTTACGCTCGTCCTCGAATGTGTGGCCGTACGGAAGATGCGAGATGTCGTGGACGAGCGCGGCCAATGCGATGGCGTCCTCGTCGTCCGCGCTGACGTCGAACCCGTTCGATCGAACGGCCGCCACGATTTTTCGAGCCATAGCGGCCGTGCCGAGGGAGTGCTCGAACCGTGTGTGGAGCGCGCCGGGGTAGACGAGGTAGGCCGTTCCCGTCTGCCGAATTCCACGCAGTCGTTGAAACTGCGGCGTGTCCATCACGCGACGTTCGGCCTCGGTGAAAGCGATGTCTCCGTGCACGGCGTCTCGCACGATCACGTCGCAGTCTCCGGAAGGGGGGTAAATTGACACCTATGGAGGCGAACCGTATCTTGCGGCGGCCTGCGGGCAGGAGAGCCCGACCGGTGGGGTGATTCTGGACAGGAGGGACTGATCGATGGGTGACGCATTTACGCCGCAGAAGAGAGACAGGTTCTCATTCGGGTTGTGGACGGTGGGCAACGTGGGCGGGATCCCTTCGGGGATCCGGTGCGGAAACCCATCCCGCCGCGGCGAATCGTGGAACAGTTGAGCCGCCTCGGGGCGTGGGGCATCAACCTTCACGATAACGATCTCGTTCCGATCGATGCGACGGCCACGCAAAGAGACAAGATCGTGAAGGGTTTCAAAAAAGCTCTCAAAGACTACGACATGGTCGTTCCGATGGCAACCACGAACACCTTTTCCCACCCTGTGTTCAAGGACGGCGGATTCACGTCGAACGATCCCAAAGTCCGAGCCTACGGTCTCCAGAAGATCATGCGGTCGATCGATCTCGGCGTCGAACTGGGTGCCACGACGTATGTGTTCTGGGGGGGGCGCGAAGGATCCGAGTGCAACGTTTCGAAGGATCCGGTGGAGGCGGTGAAGAGGTATCGAGAAGGGATCAACTACCTGTGTCGCTACGTGCGCGACCGAAAGTATAAACTACGGTTCGCCATGGAGGCGAAACCGAACGAGCCGCGGGCCGATCTGTATTTTCCGACGACCGGGCACTACCTGGCTCTGATCGAAACGCTGGATTACCCTGCGATGGTCGGTGTCAACCCCGAGGTGGCGCACGAGTCGATGGCCGGTCTGAATTTCCACCACAGTGTGGCGCAAGCTCTGGACGCGGGCAAGCTCTTTCACATCGATCTGAACGATCAACGATTCGGCCGATACGACCAGGACTTCAGGTTCGGGTCCGAGGACTACAAAAACGCCTTTCTACTCGTTCGGCTCCTCGAAGAGAACCGATACAGAGGTCCGAGGCACTTTGACGCCCACGCTTACCGAACGGAAGACGAAAAGGGGGTCTGGGACTTCGCGACGGGGTGCATGCGGACGTATAATATAATGAGGGCGAAGGCGAGACGATTCAGGCAGGACGAGGAGATTCAGGGCATTCTGTCGGAGATTTCGAGCCAGAATCCCGAATTCGAAAAGCATCTGGGTGCCTATAGTCGAAAAAAGGCACAGACCCTCAAACGGGTCAGGTTCAACATCGACGCCATGGGGCGAATCGGGGCCCGATACGAGCAGCTGGATCAGCTTCTCGCCGAGCTGCTTTTGGGCGTCCGGTAGGGCGTTTTTTGGCATAAGACTTGCACCATTGAGGGGTGGCGGTCCCTCAGAAGTTGACACGAGGCTTCTTTAGGGATAGAGTTACGTGAACTTCACGTAACTATCAGTATTGTATTGACTTATATAGCTGCGTCGAATACGAGGCGCACGGTCCGTTGACACGGGAGATGCACGATGCCGGATATTCTTTCCCAGGACGAAATCGACGCTCTGCTGTCTGCGACGGGTAGCGAAGACGGCGATGGGGCTGCTGCCAGCCCCGGTCCGAGTGACTCGCGTGGTGCTGCGGGCGCCAAATCGTCCAATCATCACCTACGACTTCAAGCACCCCTCACGTGTGTCGAAGGACCAGACGCGCACCCTTGAGAACCTGCATTCAAACCTTGCCAGAATGATGGCCTCGTCGTTCTCGACCATGCAGCGGTCGGTTGTGGACTGCGATATCGCGTTCGTCGACCAGACGACCTACGCCGAGTTCATCATGTCGTTGTCGAATCCGTCGTGCTCCTACACCTTCACGATCGAGCCCCTGGGCGGCCCGGCCATTATCGATTTCTCGCTCCCGGTCGCCTACTCGTTCATCGACCGCCAGTTCGGGGGGTCGGGGGGCAATCCTCCATCCGAAGCCCGTCCCTTGACGGCGATCGAGCGGACGGTCATGACCAAGGTCGTGACGCGCACCCTGGCCGACCTGGAGGCGACGTGGGAAGCGCTGCTCAAGATTCAGGTGTCGGACGCCGAGCTCGAAACGAACCCCGAATTCATGCAGGTCGCCGCGCCGTCCGACACGGTCGTGTTGATCGCGTTCGAGGTGAACTCACAGCACGCCTCGGGTCTGGTGAATCTGTGTTACCCCTACTTTACACTCGAGCCCGTCATGGCTTATCTGAACGTCCAGACCTGGGCAAGCCGGGAGCGGGGCAAGCGCGAGAGTCAGCGCGAAGAGCGGCTCCTGCAGCTCGACCGTGTTGCAGCGCCCGTCAAGGTCGTGGTCGGACGGACGAGGTGAGTCTTGGCGAAGTTCTCAACCTTCAAGAAGGCGACGTTCTCCGGTTGGATACGACGTTGAACGAAGACGCGGTGGTCTACGTCGGAGACCGACCCAAGTATCTGGCGCGACCCGGGCTGATGGGCAAGCGACGGGCGATCCAGCTGACAGAACGGATCCTCAAGGCAGACGAACCGAAGTTTATGACCGAGATCGAAAAGACAACGACCGAGCAGCTGTGAGATCGGTCCATCGGAAGTCATAAAAAGGCCGCCCTGAGGGGCGGCCTTTTTTCGTTGGTCTGTTGACTTGGCCCCCTCCTCCGACTATGTTCATATCCGTTTTGAGCCCTGGGCAACCGGGGCCTTATTTGTTAGACCACTGGCGCTGCTGCGGAGGAATTCATGGACTTGCTGTATCGCACCGTCCTGCTGTTCGGCCCGCCTGGCTCAGGCAAGGGAACGTGGGGAAGCATCCTGGGCCAGCTCCCGGGATTTCTCCACTTCGCGAGCGGGGACATGTTCCGGTCGCTTGCCCCGGACAGCGAAATTGGAAAGATGGCACTCGAGTGTATTCGGAAGGGGGAACTGGTACCGGACGAACAGGCTATGGGGCTCTGGCGCGAGCAGATGCGAAACCTGGTTACGGTGGGTACGTTCAATCCCGAACGACACCTACTGGTGCTCGACGGGATCCCACGCACGCCTGCCCAGTCCGTGATGGTCGACGCTGATCTCGATGTTCGGCTGATCCTGTTCCTGGACTGTCCGGATCGCGACGTGCTGGTGCAGCGTCTGTATGGCCGTGCGCTGATCGAACATCGTGTCGACGATGCGCGTGAGGATATCATCCATCGTAGATTCAAAGTCTACGACGAACAAACGAATGCCACCTTAAGCCACTACTCCGAACACATGATCGTCCGGATCGATGTGTCCCAACCTCCTCATAAGATTCTGTTGGATATGTGCCAGGCGATTTATGACCGGTTCGGAGTCGAGGTGTCCTGAAGGTGCCGCGGCGGTATCTTTTCATCGCCAATCCACACGCGGGTCCTAAAACAACGGAGATCGGGCCGCTCATCGGTCAGGTCCTCGGATCGTCACATCATTGGGATTTGGTCTACACAGCGGAACCGGGCGAAGCGACCGACGTGGCCGCGTCGGCCCGACAACACGGATACGATCGGGTCGTGGCCGCGGGTGGCGACGGCACGGTGAATGCGGTGGCTCGCGGCCTCCTCGGGGCTCCCCTTCCCCTCGGCATCCTGCCTCTTGGGTCGGGTAACGCTCTGGCAAGGTCTCTGAGTATCCCCCTACGGCCTATGGCCGCGATAGGGTGTCTTCCCTCGGCTGCCTCGCGATCGATCGATGTCGGCCGTATAGGCGAAGACGCCTTCCTTTCTACCGCCGGAATCGGAATCGACGCAGAGGTCTGCCATCGCTTCAATCGAACGGGCGCACGGGCCCGAGGCCTCTGGCCCTATGTCTTCAACAGTGTGAGGGCGATACTCCGCTACGAGCCGGAGGAAGTCGTGTTGATGTTTCCGGGTAAGCAGTGGCAGGAAGTTACGCCGTTCCTGTTGGTCATTGCCAACACCGCGCAGTACGGCTATGGCGTCACGATCGCTCCAGGCGCCTGTCCCGACGACGGAGTGCTGGATGTCTGCGTGATTCAGGATCTGACCGTGATGCGGGCTCTTCTGCACGGGCGAAGACTGTTCGACGGGACGATCGACCAAATGCCAGGTGTAACGATCACGCGGACAAATCACCTGATCGTTCGGTGCGGAACCGATCGACGTATTCAGGTGGATGGGGAGTCGGGGACGGGAGAAGGTGAGATGGTGGTCGAAGTCTTGCCGCGAGCCCTGGAGGTCTTGCTGCCTGCGGCCTAGCGATCCGCAGCGCACGCTCTGCCGAGAACGGCTCCGCCCTTCGGATGGGCGGAGCCGTTCCTCCTTGCAGGTTAGAAGAAGAACTTGAGACCGGCGTAGACGCGATCGACGTCAGTCGTCACGTTGTCCGTGAAGATGAAGTCGTGCTTGTAGTTGATTCCGAGCCGCACCTTCTGCCCGAGCACAATGTCCAGACTGGCTCCCGGGGCGAGACCAAAGTGGCTGTCACCACCCCTCTGATCGTAGATACCGGCTTGGAGGCCGAGGTTGTAGACGAACGGATGCCACTCGTAGGAGAAGTTGGACCCGATTCCGTAGATGTTCGTGTCGCGATCGGTCAGGTGGGCATAGCTGGCCTGAATGCCGATCCAATCGTAGGCCTCGTAGCCCAGGTCGACTCCGTAGAGGAATCCGGTCTGGGTCTGGTTATCGGGGCCGAAGAAACCAGAACCGAATGCTCCGCCCAGGTAGATACGGCCGGTCGTGTATCCGAAGGGATTGCCTCCCTTTCCGTGTTCGCTGCCCTCCGGCCCGTCTGTCCTGCCCGTTTCCTGCCCGGGGGCCCCCGTTGCCATCACGACGATGGCAGAGATGATCGTCAGTAGCTGTTTCATCGTCGGTTCCTCCTCAGATACCGATGCTTCGTTTCTTGTAGGCCTTCCGAATCTCTTTCTCGTCCGTCCAGACGATTTCCGAAGATCCGAGGTCGGTGAGCTGGAACGTGGCCTTGTAGTAGACGAGTTTCTCCTTGCCGATCTCCTGGACGTTCGACGAAAGCGTTCCCGTCAGGACGAGACCCGCGGCCGTCTGTGACCCGGGTGCGTGGGCCTGAGCAGGGTCGACGTATCCGGAATTCTGGTACTCATACTCCCTGGCGATCGCTCGTCGGTTCTGTACGTCGACGAACCGGAACCGTCCGGATTGGATGAGCGAGGTGCGGATTTTGTCACTCAACGCGTTCATGTCGATGTGTTCGGTCGTACGGTTCCGCATCTTTCCGACCATCAGGGCAGGTGTGGCCTGACCCTCAATCGTCGGAGAGGCGACGAGTGAGTTCACCATTTTCTTTGCGATCAGCTGCATGTCGTTCTCGTTGAACCGATCGTCGAGCAGCGCGATTGTCTGCGGGTCTTCGTAGGTGCCTTTGGTGAAGGCGCGGGGTCCCGCACAGCTGGCGATCGTCAACGATGCGAGGATGATGATAACGTGGCGCACGGTGTCCTCCTTCCTCAGTTCCATTCACATTCGAGTCGGGTTGAAATCAGGTGCCATTGATCGGGCAGGACGAGGTCTCGCTTGAGTCGGGCGTCGAGCCGGCATACCTGAAAGAGGGAGCTTGCGGGATAATCAATGTCGTGATAGCGGATCGCATCGCGTTCCACATCGGGGACATCCGACAGCCGCTGGATGTCGGGGCGTGCCGAGACGAGTACGGCCAACTTTCTTGTACCCGGCTGCTTCAGAGGCATGCGGCTCGTGAATCGCACGGTCCGCACTGTTTTGGGTAGGAGCAGATCCGTATGGTCCGCACGGGTTTCGTCTGCCCAGCGACCACGAAGGACCGAGGACAGGTCCGCCGTCAGGATCCGTTCGGTGTCTCCGTCGGGAAGGATGGCGTAGAGGTATCGGTGTCGGCCCGCCTCGGAGCCATCGCCCTCGAAGATGAGAGAAACGGTCACGTCGATCGATCGGTTTGGTGGCAGTCCGTGGCGCGAGACGGCGGCGATCACGGGGTGTTCTATCCCGAGACTACGTAGTCGAATCAGACCTGCCGCCGATACATCGCCCGCGTAGCGTCTTTCGGTGACCAGATTCACGAGTTGATCGGCGGTGAATCCCCCATTCTTGAGCGACAGGATTTCGGCTTCGCTCAGGGGCAGCTGATCCGATCGCTCGTAGACAGGCGGGAGCTGAGCTCCGTCCCATTCGACGATGTTGATGACCGCCCCGCCGGTCGGGAGATCGGCGGCGTCTGAGCGAGCCGCCAGCCCGACCACGAGGATGAAGAAAAGGGTTCTCATCGTGTGTGCCTCCATCAATTGAAGATTCGGTGGTTGAGGAAGGTCCGATGTCCAGCGGCGACACGGATTCCCTCCAGTGTTTCGCGCTTGATAACGCGACCGGTTTGACTGACTGCTTCGACGACGATGTCGTGTTCGCCGGGGGGGAGCGACAGCCTGCTGAGGTGGATGGATCTTGGCAACGAGACCCAGCTGCGGGTGTCGGCCTTTTCAGTGGCTGCGGTGAAGAGGTTGGTCAGCCAGCCGAGGACTTCATTCTTCTTCTTGATTCCCTCCGTCGCCGCATATTTGGCCAGTCCTCTGGCGACGGTGCGGGCAAGAACGGTTCCTGCTTTATCGGCCATCGTTGCTCGGGCGATGGCGTCGAGGTCCTCGACCGCTTCTGACCGTGTTTGCAGTCCGGATGCGCGGACCCGGATGTAGGCAGCGCGGGTCGGAATCGACTCGAGACGTGGCACGGCGACACGCAACCAGTAGTCCACATCGCGTCGATGCCGGTGCCTACGATGGCGACCGACGACCTGTTGCACGGCATGATTCCGTTTTCCTCGGCGCGAAAGTTTGATGTCGCTGTCGTAAATGGGTAGATTCAGTTCTTCCTGTGTGCGTCGGGGGGCGAACCCGATCTCGGAGAGCAGGACGAGTTCACCTTCGCTCGACCCGGGAGTGAAGGCTCCGAGCGGCCCGTCGTCGTCGCCGAATTCGACCGCCACACGACGAAGGTCCTGGTCGAACTGTTCTGGGGGGGTCAGTCCGAACCGGTCTTGGTAGGTTTCGTAGCCCGCCCGGGCGTGCTTGAGAGAGACGTAAGCGTCGTTCAGCTCACCCGTGGCCTCATACATCAGCGCCGTCAGGTAGTGGATGAAGGCATCACTCCTGTATGAAACATCCGATCCGTCGCGGCCGGTGTGCTCGGCGAGCTTGAGATTGGCTTTCCGGCACTCCACGAGGGCATCTTCGTAGAGGCCGAGGTGCCAGTAGTTGAGCGCCCGGTAGTAATGGATGAAGACGAGTTCGAACTCCTCGCCGCGATAGGGTCTCAGTTCGTCGTTGGTCACGAGCGAGGCGGCTTCCCTCGAGAGGGATCGCGTAAACAGTCGGTCTGCCACGCGTTCGGCCGTTTCGAAATACCGGTTCGACAGGTCGTAGTCACCGCGGGTGTGCTCTACGATTCCGTGTTCGAGGTAGAAGAGAAGTCGGTTCGCTCCGCGTGCGGCTTTACCGATCCGCTCCTCGGCCGCGCTGTGGTCCCCGGTGGCCAGAGCAGCCCGAATGCCGGCCGTGTGCCTTGCATAGGGCGCGCACGCGACGACGGCCAGCGTGGTCAACGAGAGGATCGTGGTGGCGAAGGGCTTCATCCTGCGATCGAATCTTGCAACTGGCGTGCCAGACCCTTATATTTGACATAAGTCTATTATTATTAAGAATTTGTAAACTTGATCCACACTGTGGGCCTTGTTGTATCCATCACACAAGTGTGAATGAGAGTGACAACAGGAAGGACGTATGAAGCGAATTTTGATCGTGGACGACGACCCATCTGTCAGGGACGTTCTAGGCGAGATCGTCACGACCTACGGCTACGAGGCGCTGGCGTCGGAGTCGGCCAAGGACGCCGTCGCGACGTTGGCGAAAGGGGGGATTCACCTGATCTTCCTGGACATCGCCATGCCCGAGGTCACGGGCGATCGTCTGCTCGATTTCTTGCGGAAGAAGGGTTTCAAGACGCCGGTCGTCGTGGTATCCGCCCACATCGAGGATGAGGTACGCGAACACATGACCGAAATCGGGGTGAGTGGGATGATCGAGAAACCCTTCGAAGTGGCAGATGTGATCGATGAGATGGAGCGCGCACTGACTCGAAAGTGAGGCTTCGATCGATCGATGTCGAAATAAGGGGCGGTCCCGAGTTCGGGACCGCCCCTTTGCGCGTACGGCTATGGGATGATCGACTACACGGTCTTAGGTATGGCGCGATAGTTTTCGAGAAAGAGGACATCGACCCCGCCGCGGATCAGCTCCTGCACGGCGTCGCGGGGATGGCAGACGATGGGTTCCTCGTGTTTGTTGAAACTGGTGTTAATACCCAGGCTGAGACCGGATTTGCGCTTGTAGGCCGAGAGGGCGCGGTAGATGTAGGCATTGTCCTTTTCGTTGACGATCTGGGGACGGGCGGTGCCGTCTTTGTGGACGATTCCGGGAGCCATGTCCTTTCCGAAGTCGGTGACGTCGAAGCAGATCGTCATGAAGCGGGCGGGCAGCCGTCCCGCCTCGAAATTGTGGAAATAGTGCGGCGCGTCTTCTTCCAGAATGATCGGAGCGAAGGGCATGAACTCCGTCCGATCGAGCCGACTGTTCAGCCAGTGCATCATCGTCGGATCGGTCGGTTCTGCGAGGATGGTGCGGTGGCCGAGGGCACGTGGGCCGTACTCCATGCGACCGTTGAACAGGCCGATGACCTGCTTGTTCACGAGCGCATCGCTGATGGCCTCGGCCGGGTCGTCGAGCCGAGTCCACTCCACAGGAAACTGCTGGAGCGCGGAGACGATGTCCTTCTCTGTCGCCGCGTTACCCCAGCAGGCTTCCGTGATGGCCTCCGGCTGGAGATCGGTCGACCGGGCCGTCACGTCGAGGGCGCTGCCCAGGGCGACTCCGCCGTCCCCCATGTGTGGGTGGACGAAGACTTCGTCGACGCCGTCAAGTTCGAGGATTTTCTGGTTCAGGCGGACGTTCGCGAACGTCCCGCCGGCCAGCGCGACGCGCCGGAGACCGGTGCGCTCGACGGCCGCCGCGATGACACCGCACATGCTGTCTTCGAGTACCTTTTGCGCGCCGTAGGCAATCTGCTCGATCGAGAATCGATCGAGTGAGTTGCGGAGTTGATCGTGCGCATCGCGGAACAGGAGATGCTTTCGGTTCGTGAAGCTGAGTTTTCTTGCGTTGTGGCCGTAGAACTCGCCGAGAACACGGTGTGCTTCTTCGCAAGGCTGGTAGGCGGCGAGACCGGTGATCTTTCCGCCGTGTTTGATCGGGTTGAAGCCGCAGATGTAGGTGATCAGGAACCAGAAATTGCCCGGTGAATGGACGCGGGGCCATTCGACGACGGGCTGGAGCAGGCCGTTGGTTCCGGTGTAGACACTGCCAGCCAGTCCATCTCCCCCGCCATCGGCGGTGATGATGGTGGCATTTTCGAAGCCCGATGTGTAGTAGGCCGATGCAGCGTGGGCACGGTGGTGATCGACGTATTCGACGTCTGCGTGGATGTCGTAGTCGCGAAGGGACTTTTGAAGCGTCTGTTTGTTCTTGCTGACGAGGCTCAGCACCTGCCGTGATGCCTGAACGAACGTACGTGTCGCCGTAACCGGTCCGAACAGACGCGTACTGCCCGCAAAAATCCGCTGGAGCAACGTCGTATCGTTGATGTCGGTGTAGATCGGGTAATTTTCGGTCTCGACCATGGCCTGGAAGCCGACGCTCACACGATCGATGTCGTCAGGTGAGACACCGGTCGTGGCGAAGAGATTCCTAAGAGCCAGGTAGGGGAACCCGAAGTGGAGCTTGTTGCGGGCGAATCGCTCCTCGTTGGCGGCGTAGATCGGTTTGCCGTCGGCGGTCAGCGAGACACCGGCGTCTTTGCCATCGTGAATTCCCAGGACATTCATGGGGTTACCCTCTCAAGAAACGATCGGTTCGTAGGTCACTTCGTAGAGCAGACCGACGAACGACAGCCGACTTCGGTAGATGAATCGATCATACACGCTGTTGGTGAGTCCGTCATATATCGCGACGGGGCGGATTCCGACTTTGAGCTGGCCGTTAACGGGCTTCTCGAACGACACGGCGGTTTGGATCTCGCGAATGCCGTCGTCGTACCGAGGTCGGTCCACGTTCTGTTCGGATTGAACGAGCACGTAGAGCAGTCGTGTCTGTTCCACCTCCGACGTGTGGTAGGGCCCGTTGTGGTAGTGGTTGGTGTCGATGCGATCACGGTTGTAGCCGTAGTCGAATCCGAGGACGACGACGTCCGCCTGTTGAATGGTTCCCGCGATGGCGGCACGCGCCCTGTCGTAGGCGACGATGGCCTGTCCGAGGGTTTCCCGCTGGTAGCGATGGCCCTCCGATTGGGCCGCTCCGTGACAGAGGAGCAGGCCGACGATGGCGAAAACGGCGTAGCTTCGCTTTTCACGGCCGAGCCGGTTGATCAGGTCAACCATCGCTCCGGCGAGAAGCATGCTGGCCGGAACGAGGGCCACGACGGCATAGCGCGCCATGAAACCGTGCGGCAACCGGGGGTAGGCGCTGTAGGTGGCGACGGTCGCCAACAGCCAGACCCAGAGGAGTCCAGTGAGAGGGCGTATCCGACGGTCGTCGGTACGCAGCCACCAGGCGATGGCCAGGAGACCCGGCCAGAGGAGCCACGGCGACAGATTGGCCATCAGACTGTGGGGCACGACACCATCGCCCGTGCCCGGAAACGCGTGCCAGTTTCCGATCAGGAGTGTGCTCAACGTTTCGAGATTGGCGGGCCGCCACATCCAGCCCTGCGATCGATCCTCCGAGAACGGCGCGAACGGGGGAATCGGATCGTCGAAGAGTGTGAAGAGCGGAACGACGGTCAGTGCGACGCACCCCAGCGCGGGTAGCCACTCGAAAAAGCGGTCTCGGCGCCAGATGGCCAGGTAGGTGGCGAGCACGAACGGGAGTATTTTCGCGCTTCCTTTAGTCCGATGCGCCAGGATGAGCAGCACGGCCACGAGCACCTGATGTCCTGCCGTTCCCCAACGCCCCGACCGATCGCCATCGCTCGCAACGGCTCGCCAGAAGACCCACACGGCTGCGATGGACAGGATCTGCGCGACGAGCTCGAAATCGGAAACCCACATGGCACTCGCAAAAGTCGCCGTGGACAGTCCGAAGATGGCGGACGCCAGGATGCCGGTCTGCGGTCGTTCTCGGGCAAGACGGAGGAAACCGGCGATTCCGGCCGAGACCATCCCCGCGAAGAGGCATTTGGATGCGTAGAATGCGGGTGCGTGTTTCGCCGAAGAGGGCGAGCAGCATTTTCGTGCCGAGGACCTGGCCCGGTCTGAACTGAAAACCCCAGTCGTGGGGGACGGGGCGAAGCAGGTCGAGGGAGACGGCCAACCACGATGTCGATCGGGCCTGGTTGATCCAGTCGTAGTCATTGTCGAAGAAGCGAAAGCCCTGCAGGTAGAAGAGCAGATACAGCGCGGTCAGACCGCAACACGCGGTCAGCGTCACGAGTGTCCGGACGTCCAGCCTTGTTGGAGAAGGTTGGTCGGAGGCGACTGTATAGGTCTGTGTCAGATCCATTATCACGGTTTTTCCGCGGTGAGCACGATCCATCCAGAGCCGACCATCAGTCTTCCCAAGGATGTGCGCGGGTCGTAGGTACTGGGTTTCAGCAGTCGGTCCCAGATTCCGTCGCGGAGTTCGAGAGGTTGGCCCAGTCTACGGAGCTTCCCGAAGCCGGCGTCTGTCAGGAGACGGCGGGCGCTCGACTCCGTGTAGTGAAACTGAAACGGCACGTAGACATAGTCGAGGAGGTTGCTCGTGACGGCACCACCCACTGTCCATACGCCCACGGTCTTCGCGATCGAATAGGGTAGCCATCGACCGACGAGGCGCCCGATCGCGGCGGCCGAATAGAGGATTCCGCCGCGTCCATACAGCGAGATGTAGAGCTGTCCGCCCGGCTTCAGGCAACGATACATTTCCGCCACCGCCCTGGACGGGTCGGCCGTGTGGTGGGCGACGCCGCTGCAGTGGATGAAGTCGAACCGGTTCGGGTCGAACGGCAAGTCGAGCAGGTTGGCCGTTCGATACATAACCCAGGGATCGAGGTCAGGGTTATCACGCTGCGCGTTTTTGATGTTCGTTTCTGACAGGTCGACGGCGACGATGTCGCGCGACCCCATTCGGTAGAGTCCCTCGAGCGCTCGCCCGCGGCCACCCGTCCCCGCGTCGAGCACAGACTTCCCCGCGAGAAAATCATCCGCGACGCCAAGATGGGCCGCCGTCAGCACGCGATCCCGACTCGCCTGGACATAGTCATCGGCGGGCAATCTATGGATGTCGCCGAATAGTTCGTCGGTTCGGCGTTCCTGCACCGTCACGGACACGACACGATTCCCTTTGCCGCACGATCGAGGACGCCGAAGTATCGGTCGGCCATGGAGGGCCAATCCAGCCCTTCGAACCCCCTGAGCGCCTCGCGTACTCGATCTTCTCTCAATCGGCGATCCTCGTAGAGCTCGACGATCCGATCGGACAGCTCGGCCGGGTTGTCGTGACGGTAGTAGCCGACCTGGGTGTCGTCGAAATAGGACTCGACCGTGCCCACGCGGAACACGACCGACGGGAGCCCTACGGCCACATACTCGAGCAGCCTCACGGGGAGCATCACCTTGTCTACGAAGGCGTCCTTTCGGGTACGATGCCGACATCGGCCCGGCTGATGAGGCCGGGAACCTGTTCGACGGGAACGCGATCGTGGAAACGGACGCGGCCTTCGAGTCCCATTTGGATTGTCTTCTGTTTGATTTCGTCGAGGTAGGCTTCCTCGCCGTCTCCGTATATGTCCAATTCGACGTACGGAATCCTGCGGCTGGCGAGGCGGACGCCCTCGAGTGCGGTCTCGAAGCTGTATCGTCGGAGGATCTGGCCGTGGTGGAACAGACGGAACGACCCGTTGACCGAACACGCTCTGGATCCCCGGTATTTGAAGTAGCGGGGATCGGGCGCGTTCATGACGACCTCCAACTTATGAGCTATGGGATTTCGCGTGAGGAAGAGGTCGCGGATGTTTCGGTTGACGGTCAGGACGTAGTCCGCGAACGCCAGGCTCGCCTGCTCGACGATGACCAGAAATCGAAAGGCGAGAGATTTCTCGTCGATTCCGTAAAGGGACTGAAACAGCTCGGGGGTCACGTCGTGCATGTCGAGTACTATCCGGCTACCCAGAATCTTGGGTACCGCGGCGGTAAACACGAGGAAATCCGGAAGGTTGTGGACCTGCACGACCGGATGTCGATGGCGTGCGTAGAGACGAGTCAACTGCACTGCAGCGAGCAGAAAGAAAGAGAAGTATTCGATGAGATATCCGCCCACGCCCTGTCCACGGCGATGCCGGACGGGAAGTCGATAGACGGATGCGTTTCCGATCTGTTCAAACGCTGTTTCTCCCACATCCTGCAGACAAACGAGGTCGACAGTATCGCCGCGGTCGGCGAGCGCCTCCACCTGCCGCCGTACCCGTACGTCGTGCGGGTAGTAGGCGTGGACGACCATGACTAGTCTCATCGTTCGGCCTCCAGCACCCGTCGATACACGCGTTCGACGCGATCGGCCACACGATCGCTGGCAAGGTCTGCCACGGCAGTGCGGCCGTTCGAGCGTTGTCCATCTTCCAGGACGGAGGCGATCGCCGACGCGATCGCCTCGGGGGCGTCTCCCGTGACGTGGCAGTTGGTCGAGGTTCCAATCACCTTCCGCACGTCGCCCACATCGGTGGAGACTACGGGTAAATTGCAGGCGAGTGCCTCCTTGACCACGTTTGGGGACCCCTCGTGCGAGGATGTCAGGAGAAGCAGATCCGCCGCGTTGTAATAGTCGGGAATCTCGTCCTGGGGCCGGTTGAACACGACGAGCGGCTCGATCAGGTGACCCATAGTCCCCGCCCGTTGTAGCGCGTGTCGTGCGAGCTCAAACCGCTTCTCGGGTCGGGCGGGATTGGTGGGGAAGAGTGCGTAGCGGATCGCTCCGTGCAGCCCGAGTCTGTTCCTGGCTTCTCTTCTGTCGGTCGGGCAGAAGTGTCCCATATCTATGCCGTTGGGAATGATTTCCGCTTCCTCGTGCAGGAGCTCTGCCAGAAACTCGGACTTCACGATGCGAGCGTCTGCCCTGCGGGACACCCAGCGAGAGATAGGTCTGATGCGAGGCTTCACGAGGTCCGTTCCGCAGAAGGACACGACCGTGGGAATGTGGCTCTGCAACACCGCGGGCACTCCGTTGTAGCCGAAGTGGGCGTGGATCAGGTCGTAGTCGCCCGATCTTGCACGCCGACGGACTTCGCTGATGCCACAGAGGAGTTCCCATTTCGATGCGCGAACGTCGAGGAAGAGCACGTCGATGTGATGACCCCGCTTCCGGAGGGATTCTACCTGTGAGTCGACGAAAACTCCGAGTTCGGGTTCCTGCTTCGTGGGAAAGATGCTCGTGACGACCAGAACGCGTAGTCCCGTTCTGTCGTCCTCGGGAATCGAAGATGTCGCGACGGACGCCGGCTGTTCGAGCAATCGCTCGTAGAGGCGTTGGGTCGAGTCGACCATCGTCGTGAGTCCGAACGCGACCGTGCCTTGATCTGTCCGAGGTCGCCCATCACACTGGCTCGAGGGGGATTCGCCATCAGCTCGAGGACGCGTCGGGCCATCTCCCCGTAGTCCCCCGGTCGCACGAGGTAACCGTGCTCCCCATCGCCGATGAGCTCCGGGACGCCACCGACTTCCGTCGAGACAACGGGGATGCCCAGGAACATGGATTCGAGGATCGCGTTGGGGAAACCTTCGGTGATGGATGAGAGCAAGGAGATCTCACAGAGCGCGAGCACGTCCTGTGGATCGGGTCGGAAGCCGAGGAAACAGACTCGATCGGCGATGCCCAGCCCCTGGGACAGGTTCTTCAGGCGGGCGCCATAGTCCTCGAAGCCGCCCCCGATGATCAAGAGCACTGTTTCGGGCTGTTTCTGGAGGATGAGCGCAAATGCGCGTAGCATCGTTTCCAGATCCTTCTTCGGATCCAGCCTGGCGATCGACCCGAGCAGTCTCTGATCGGCTCCGACGCCCAGTTCGGCGCGAAGAGCCGTCTGTCGGGCGTTGTCGGGGGACTGAATCGTTTCCGTCCCGTTGTGGATGACTTCCGAGTCCGTCCATCCGAAGCGTGCGGCTCGGTCTGAGACCGCCCGAGCGTTGACCGTCCTCGCATCGGCAAACTGCCCGATCAGGATGTTCATGGTCCAGTGTTCGAGACGCTTGAGCCAGCTGTGTTGCGGGTCGATTCCGAGGCCGCGCTGGGCGGCGATGACGTATGGCACGCCGGCAAGACGGGCGGCCCAACCTCCGAAGAGGTTCGAGATGTAGAGGTAGGTGTGGCAGATCGTGGGGTTGATGCTCCGGATGCACTCGATGGTCCGGGCCATCGCTCTTACATCCAGCAGGTGGCGGCGCCCGATGACGTGTACGCTTCGTGCTGCCCGGCGATAGTCGGGCAGCAGACTCCCCTCGCCATCCAGACAGATTACGTGCGGAACGTATCGCCGTCGGTCCAGTCCCTGAATCAGCTTCAGCAGCTGGTGCTCGGTTCCGCCGATTTCCGCACGCGGAATGATGTAGAGGATGTCGATCGGGTTGTGCATCGATTCAGATTTTCTTGTTGATCATGTCGGCGATCAGGCCGAGGGCAACGGTTTGGCACGAGCCCAGCAGCAGGAAAATCGATGTCTCTGCGAGGCCGCCCGTGTAAATGATCTCGTGCCCCATCTTGGCGACGCCCGACGTGAACAAAGCCGCGCTGAGGGGCATGAAGACCCGCAACGGGTTGAAGTAGACGGTCGTCCGCACGATGAGCATGGCGAAGTTGTAGGTGTCCTTGATCGGGCGAATCTTCGACTTTCCCGTCCGCTCGAAATACTCGATCGGGATATACTTGACGCGGAAGCCGTTCGTCAGCGACGAGAGTGTGATGGTCGTCGTGAAGGAGAAGCCCTGCGGCAGGATCTTGAAAAAACGCTCGGCGAGACTCTTGCGGAACACGCGCAGACCCGAGTTGTAGTCGGGGATCTTCGTCTCGGCGAGGTAGTTCGCCAGCTGTGCGAGTGCCCACTTTGCGGGTCGTCTGATGAGCGGGATCTTGGCTGCGCTGCCGACGCGCGCTCCGACCACCATATCGTGATCGTTGGCGTAACGAAGTAGGTCGGGGATCCGGTCGGCGGGATACGTGCTGTCGGCGTCGGTGATGACGATCCAGTCCCCCTTCGCGGAGCGGATGCCGGTCTTCAGTCCCGCGCCGTAGCCCTGGTTGGTGTCGTGCCGGACTACGCGTGCCCCCGTGGTTCGGACGCGTTCCGACGTTTTGTCGGTCGATCCGTCGTCGACGACGATGACCTCGTAGTCGTAGTTCGACTTTTCCATGACATCCTGGACCCAGCTGACCGAATCCACGATGCCGTCTTCTTCGTTGTAAGCCGGAATGACGATGCTGATCAGCCCGAGATCGGTCTGTTTCTTCGACAGATCCAGTCCTGAGGGTCAGAGTCGTTTCGTCGCTTTCAGTATGCACGTCCATCCTGTTTTCTCCAGTCGTCTGTGAATGGCGGATTCCCTGAGCGTCTCGTCTTCAGGTTGCGGCGGATGAGGAATGCGTGACTCGATCAGGCGCGAAAATTCTGTGTTCCATCTGAATCCATTCAAGATTCCCAACCCGAACGTGTGATACCCGGGGACATCGACGTTAAACCCCAGCGTGTTCATCTGCTCGATGATGACGGCGGGGTTCAGCCGATGCCTTCGGTGCGAGAAGTAGGCGCGGTCTTGCCTTCCCAGTCCTCGTTTGACGAAGCGTCGTACCGAAGAGGGGAGAACCGTCTGCGTGATCGTATTCTTGATCCCCTTAACCGCATCATCGATCAGGATGAAAGGGGACTCGGCGTTGGGCATGGACAGTACGAGCTTTCCGCCAGGTTTCAGAACGCGGTGGCATTCCGTGATCAGGTCTTCCGGGTGATTTACGTATTCGATCAAGCCCACACTGACGACTCCATCGATCGTGTTCGATCCGATCGGAACGTCGACTGCATCGGCGGAGACGAGCGACAGATCGACCGCTTCGTCGAGGGCCGATCGGTGTGCTCGATGGAGCATGGCCGTTGAGAAATCGGCTCCGATGACGTGGCGGTCAGACCGAACCAAGCGGGTCGCGATGTTTCCAGCACCACAACCGAGTTCGAGCAGCTTGCCGCTGACGTCTTCGAGCAGGGTCAGCACACGCTCACGGCGTGCGGCGACGTTGTGCGCGTAGATCGACCGATCGCTTCGGTCATACAGTTGCTGCCAGTTTTCCGCTTCGGCCGAGAACCGGTCTCGGACAATCGCCGAGTGGGCCGCGCTTTGGGCGGTTACGCTCACGCGATTCCCGTTGAAGCCATACGGACGCCGTTGTTGGAGGGCACACACGCTTGGTTGTAGACGAGGTGATCGCCAAGGGCGAGCACGTCGAGGTTGCCCTTTTCGAAGGCCCTGATCGCATCGCCGGCCGTTCGTACGATCGGCTCCTCGTGCATGTTGAAGCTCGTGTTGATGATCTGCGGATAGCCGGTCAGGCTCTCGTAATGCTCCAGAATCCTGTGGAGTGACGGGTTGGTCCGAGGTGTCACAACCTGCGGGCGCGCCGTTCCGTCCACGTGACAGACGGCGGGTGCTTCGTTGCGACAACGCTCGGTCACGTTGTAGGTCAACGTCATGAACTGAGCCGTGTAGTCCGAGGTCGGATAACCCTCGTAGTAGGCGTGGGCACGATCCGCCAGAATGACCGGTGCGAACGGCATGAATTCGGTCCGTTCGAGACGCTCGTTGAGCCAGGTGTTCACGCCGGGATCTGTCGCGGTGTAGAGGATGGACCGGTTTCCGAGCGCGCGTGGTCCGTATTCCATCGGCCCCGCCGCCCGGGCGACGACGAGTCCTTCGGCGAGCAGTTCGGCGATGCGTATCTCGACGTCGGGGCACGGCGCCGATTCGTATCCACGCGATTGGAGTGCTTTTGAGATTTCACGATCGCACAGCTCGGTGCCCAGGTAGACGTCGTTCAGCGAAGAGGGGCTGATCGTTTCGCGTCGGGCCGCCTCTACGAAGGCCACTCCGACACCGAGTCCACCGTCGCCCATGTTCGGGTGGACGTAGACTTCGTGGACGTCTTCGATCTCTTGAACACGCTGGTTGACCTTCACGTTGGCGAAGATGCCGCCGGAAAGCGCCACGCGGCCGATGCCATATCGGTCGACGGCCTGGCGCACGTATCGAACGACGAGCTCTTCGAGATGTGCCTGGACTGCCGCCGCGACGTCTTCCTTGGGAAAGCGATTCATCTCGCGGCACAGATGC
This sequence comes from Candidatus Latescibacterota bacterium, assembly GCA_965198115.1. Taxonomy (GTDB): domain Bacteria; phylum Latescibacterota; class UBA2968; order UBA2968; family UBA2968; genus UBA6620. The sequence continues at coordinate 8,256,107 of OZ240241.1, forward strand.
TCGTATTCGGCCCATCCCCACATGCCCTTGTTGACGAACGAGAAGTCGTCCTCGGAGTAGGTGATGCGGTCGGTAAAGATGTCCCGGGCCACATCCGGGTCCCCGTAGGCGGCCAGTCCCGTGATCTTGCCCTCGTGTTTGCCGGGTGTAAACCCCGCCCATCCCGTGACAAAGCCGTAGTATTGGCCCGGTGTGTGGTAGAAGGGGATGCTGTGTACCAGGTCCATCTTTCCATTGCGACAGACAGCGATACGGGAACAGTAGCCGTCCCCGACGCCGTCGATCGAGATACTCAGGCACTCGTTCCAGGGCGAGGTGTAGTAGGCGGAAGCAAGGTGAGCGGCGTGATGGTCGATGTAGGCGACCGGTGCGTTGATCCCGAGCGAGCGTAGGTTTCTGCGGAGTCTGCGAGAATCGATGGGCGCGCCGACCGGCTCTGTAGGGTGCGGTAGGCGGATACGCCCTGGTCCCGGGGATCACCACACATCGCAGCCAGGGCCCGCGACGAGGGAAACCACGAGCGCCCGGGAAGCCCCAGGGCCCTCAGCGGCCAGAGAGCCCTCATCCAGGCGCCGCGACGTACGTGCTGTTCGATCCCGGGATATCCTCCGAAGAGTTCGTCGCTTCCCTCACCCGACAGGACGACGGTCACGTAGTTTCGGGCCAGTTCAGACACCGCATACAGCGGAACCGATGCGAGGGCGGCGAGTGGCTCGTCGGCGTGCCAGATCACGTCGAAGAGGGTGCTTACGAACTGATCGGACGTAAGGACGACTTCGTGATGGTCGGTGCGAAAGCGATCCGCTGCCTGCCTCGCGTAGCTGCGCTCGTCGTAGCGGCCGCCCGTATCGAAGGCGACGGAAAAGGTCTTGAGCCGCTCGACGCCCAGCTCGCTGGCACAGGCCACCATGGCCGTCGAGTCGAGTCCGCCGCTCAGCAGGACACCGACGGGGACGTCGCTCACGAGGTGGGATTCGACCGCACCGGTGAGGTGTCTGTCGAACTCCTCGACAGCCTGCTGCTCGTCGATGGCGGTGTCGATGTTGAACTGAAGGTGCCAATAGCGCTGGACGTGCAGTCCCGGTTGGTCGACGGAGCACGTTAGCGCGTGTGCGGGTGGCAGTTTCTGTATGCCCTGAAGGATGCTGCACGAGGTATGCGGATGCCTGAAGGCAGGTAGTGACTCAAAGACAGCGGGTCCACTTCACGATCGATCCCGGGAAGCTGTAGAAGCGCCTTGAGCTCGGAGGCGAATACGAGCCCTGTTTTTGTTTCAGCATAGTAGAGCGGCTTGATGCCGAGCCGATCCCGGACGAGTAGCATACGCTGATTGTTCGAATCCCAAATGGCGAGCCCGAACATACCGTCAAGTCTTTCTATGCAGGCGTCACCGTATTCTTCGTAGAGATGGACGATGACTTCCGTATCACTGTGCGACTTGAATCGATGCCCGAGCGCCAGCAACTCTTGTCGCAATCGTCCGAAGTTGTAGATCTCTCCGTTGAAGATCGTCCAGATCGATCCATCCTCGTTTGACATCGGTTGGTGACCGCCCTCAAGGTCGATGACACTCAGCCTACGGAATGCGAGACAGACGTGCTCGTCGCTGTAGAGACCGGCATCATCAGGTCCCCGGTGTTTGAGGGATTCAGCCGCGCGCTGGGCTCTGGCCGGATTGGGCTCGTTCCATCGGTCGAGGATGCCTACGATGCCACACATATCGAGTCCTGGAGGTGCTGGGGCACCGCGAATTCGGTAGAGGTCCGGGTCCACAGTCGACTGGAGAGCCGATGGTGGGATCGAGTTGCGTGTCTACGAATCAGTGCTCGCATGGGTTCTCTTTAAATTGAAGCTGGGCGCGATCAGACTTTACCAGAGGTCACTTGGATGCCCACTCCCCGGCGGACGGCCGGACCGCAGGACACGGAATAAATTTCCAGGCCAGCTGGGGGGCGCAGTGGGATAGCATCTGCATAACCCATTGTACAGAATGGTGTTACGTCAATCTAGGGGGTGGTCGGATAGAGATGGGATGGGATCCACAAAGGAAAGGTCGCAACCGCTGTGCCATGAGGCGGCTTCAGGGTCACTCTCCTACTATCGGCGGGATCGAGGAATGGTTGAGCGAAAGGGATGCGGGAGCGTCTTACAACGCAGGCGCCGGCGAGGCCGACCAACGGGCCAAAGCGACGTCAACGACCGACAGGAGGCGCCGGGCGAGCATGCGGCTGGCTTGCTCGGTGTGATACCAATCGATGTGGGTGAGATCGGTGGAGAAGAAAGGGTGTGGATTAAGATCTACATAGGCGACGCTCCGTTCAGCGAGGTGGGCCTGAACGGGCTCGATGATATCGGAGTAGACTTCATTCTCGAACCGGTATAGCTCGGGTGCGACGGGAGGCCGGACAACAATGAGGTTGAATTCGGTCTGGCACCGATCCACGAGCTTTGCGAAGGCCGACCAGGCTTGCTGATCAATCGGCCTTCCTTGGCGCCCCACGGCTTTTCGCGGAGATCCGACGTCGAATTTTTATGGCTATATCCGGATCTCTCAACGAGATGAAGTGGGTGAAGGTGCCGTGGTTCCTGCATGGGGGCGCGGTTAGCGTGTGCGGAACCTCTTCGGAATCTGCTCAGGGATGTTTATGTCTCCGACGGTAAGGAAGATCATATCGTTGAATGCGTCGAGTGTGCGGAATCCGCTGGCTCGGTTCTTGACGATTTGGACGATTCGGTTGAGGCCTTCGGCGATGGCGTTGGTAAGACGCGTGTTCACGAATGCGAGGACGCCGAAGAAGTGCTGTCGCAGGGTCCTGACGAACTTTCGCAGGGGTTCACGTCGACTTCTGAGTGCGGACGTCGTCCAGCATTTCAGGAAGCGTTCGGCAGCCCAGGGCGCTTTGTATTCCCAGAACTGCTCGAACTCGTCCTTGAGTCTCCAGGCTCTATAGATTCGGTAGTTCGCCTTCTCCAGTGCTTTGAGTGTCCGAGTATCCCCTCTGGAGCGTGTCGCTGAGTGCCGGTAGAGGAGCCATCGGAGGCCCTTCATGGCTTTGCGCTCATCCGGGGCAGCTTCACGCCACTGGTCCTTACGGACCTCGTCAACGGCGGCATTGAGAGCCTTGACGATGTGAAAGCGATCGAGGACCAGCTTGGCATTCGGACAGTGTTCCTGGATGGCTCCGATGTAAGCTTCGCTCATGTCGCAGCAGGCCCACTCGATCTTGGATCTCCGGTAGGGACTGAGAGCCTCTGTGAAGAACCGATCGATCGTTTTACGCGCCCTGCCGCGGCCAACCCACACCACGCAGGAGCGGTCCAGATCGTAAACGAGCGTGGCGTACCTGTGACGCTTGGCGTAGGAGATCTCGTCGATCCCGATGGTTTTGAGCCCTCGGATACGATGACCTTCACGAAGCCGCGTGATGGATCGGTGAAGGAGATCCGACAGCGTCGAGGCAGAGATGCGCAGTAACTCGGACGCCGCCTTCTGCGTCATGGTCTGGCAGTAGCGCAGCATGGCATACTCGAAGCGATACGTCACCCGAGAGAACCGCTCCGCCCACGGAATCTCCTCGACCACACGACCGTGGGTAGGACACCGAATCTCCCGAGGATGGTAGAGAAGCCAGACCCTCCACCCGCACACCGGAATGTCACGCCACCGACGCGGATGGGGCATTGTGCGGACGATTTTACCTCGACGGCCGCACTCCGGACAACAACAACCATTCTTATGTGGCTTTACGGCGATGACGAAACAGCTTCTCCCCTCAAACCACCAGCTGACAACACGGAACCCCTTGAATCTCAGCAGTTTCGATAGTAATCTGCTCCCGGTCATAGGTCGCACCCCCTTCGCTTTGATTGTCCTACACACACAACCAAGCGTAGGGAACGATCTATGACCTTGTCATTCTATAGTTTCACCGTTGAGAAACCCGGATAGAGCCTTATTTATTCCGAACCCTTAGCAGATGGTGATACATCAAGACGCCCCGATCGCCATCGTCCCTTCGACTCCGCTTCAGGACTGTACGAGGGCGCTGTTTCGTGGCGGGAAACACGTGCTCGACGACGACCTCGATCCTGCGATCAGGGTGAAGCGCGAAGTTCGAGGTAGCTGGCGTAGCGTCGTTGGTAGATGGCACCGTCTTCGACAGCTGCCTTGATGGCGCAATCGGGTTCCCGGATGTGCGCACAGTCGCGGAACCGGCAGCCGTTGAGGTAGGGGATGAATTCGCGGAACAACTCGGGAACATCCTCTGGCTGAATGTTCCAGAGACGGAATTCCTTCACACCCGGAATGTCGCCGACAAGCCCTCCACTTTCTAGTGAGACGAGCTCCAGATGGGTCGTCGTGTGACGACCTTCGCCAGTCAGTTCGCTGACCTCACCCGTTCTCAATTCGAGTCCCGGTTCGAGCCAGTTCAGGAGACTCGATTTGCCGACGCCGGACGGTCCCATGAAGAGGGAAGTCCCACGGTCGAGAACGGTGTGGATGTCGTCGAGCCCATCGTTGTCGACTGTGCTCGTCTGGACGACGGCGTAGCCGATGCGTGTGTAATTCTCGACCGCTTTGTCGATGGACTCCGTGCTGTCCAGATCGGTCTTGTTGATGCAGATGACGGCTTCGATCTCCTCCCACTCCGCTATGGCGAGCATGCGATCGAGCAGGTCGAAGTCCGGTGGCGGGTCGCTGACAGAGAAGATCGGAACGACGCGATCGATGTTGGCTGCGAGGATCTGTTCCCGCGGGCTCGATCCCGAAGCCCGTCGTGAGATCTTGTTCTGTCGAGGCTGGATCTCGCGAATCATTCCAGCGTCGCCTTCCCCAGGGTCGAATTCGACGCGATCGCCGATGGCGACAGGATCGGTGACACGAACCCGTCGCACACGCTCTACGCGTCTTCTTCGAGAGCCGGGACTCGCTTGGGGGTATTGCAGACTTTTCCGAAGCAGGGTCGAAAGGGCGCACGTGAACTGATCCCCTTCGCTCGCCACGATATAGTGTCCGAGGTGCTGTCGGATCACGGTGCCTTCCATTGAGGTCCTATGAATAGTGTTGGGGTGGTTCAGAAAGTGGGCACCCACCACTCCGCTGACTGAGAGAGCGTATGCCCTCCCGGCTAGTTTCAGGCCGGGATCCGGTTTTCCCCTCGGGGTAGGTGCCTGTAATTAGAATAGACCCCGGCCAAGAAGCGTATAGGGGTGACATTGTTCGCGCGTGGATAGATGAGCATGGTCATAAGAATCCGATGCTCGAGTGTAAGAATAGGGTTTAACTTCTTGTAAAATTTCACGCTTACGTGCGAAGGTAGCACCCCCCAACAGGCCTGTCAAGATGGGCATTTCTTGACACGGCTGTCCTCGGGCGCATTCTTGGACTGTTCCCGAGGAGCAGTCAACCAACGAATACAATGGATACGATCGAGCCGATCCTGAGAGCAGTCGCAGAGACGGTCTCCTTGAAGCAGGCGGGTATTGCCTTTGCGATCCTGCTTGCTGCTCTGTTGGCGCGCCGAATTATCCACGCTGTGTTCGAGCGTCTGGTGCGCCAGGTGACGTCCAGGAGCAGCACGGACATCGACGACCTTCTGGTCGAGGCACTCAGCAGACCTGTCGGGTGGAGCGCTGTCGTCGTCGGGCTCTATCTTGCCCTCAACGCGCTGCGCCCACCGAGTATCGTCGTGGTGGGCGGTCAAAAGCTGCTGGCGTTGGCCGTGAGTCTGTTGCTGACGTGGCTGATGATTCGGCTCGTCAACGTCGGGACAGAAGTTTTCCACCGTTGGGCGCGTCGGACCGATTCGGTGTTGGACGATCAGTTGGTGCCTCTGGTCGCCAAAGCTGCGAAGGTGACCGTCGGTCTGTTGGCGACACTGCTCGTTCTGCAGAACCTGGGCTACTCCATTTCGGGGTTGATCGCCGGGCTGGGTGTTGGAGGGCTGGCTGTGGCCCTCGCCGCGCAGAAGACCCTCTCCGATGTGTTTGGCTCGATCATGTTGCTCGTTGATCGTCCGTTCACGGTCGGGGACTGGATCCAATCGCCGGACGGCAACGTCGAGGGCGTGGTCGAGGAGATCGGGTTTCGGTCGACCAAAATCCGCACGTTTGAGAAGACGCTGGTCTACGTTCCCAACAGTCGTCTGGCGGACTTCATTATCGATAACATCGAACAACGACCTATCCGACGTGTCTGGATCACTGTGGGTGTGACTTATGACACCACACGGGATCGGATGCAGGAGGTGGTGGGACAGATTCGGTCGATGCTCGCGAACCACGGCGGGGTCGATCAGGCGTTTTACCTCGTGCGTTTCACAGACTTCGGATCCAGCTCGCTCGACATTATGGTCTACTACTTCGCGAACACGACGGTTTGGGACGATTACCTGGCCGTACGCGAGGATGTGAATTTGAAGATCATGGGGATTTTGGAAGGTCTTGGGCTGGAGATCGCGTTTCCGACGCGCACCGTGCATTTGGCGACAGATCGGCCCGATTCTGTTTTGCCCTCTTCGGGGCAAAGCGTTTGACTCGACACGCGCGATTTTTCATATTTTTCGGACACGTTTCAAACTGCTGGTCTCGTTGCAAAGAGGTGGCGCAGCGATGATGGGATTCAGGCGCACTCGGAAAGGCCGTAAGATGGAAGACATAACGCGCATCCTGAACAGTTGGGAGTTCAACCCCGAGGATATCTGTGCGCGAAAGATCGAAGGGGTCGACGGGCGTGAGAAACTGCAAGTGCGGGTCGACCTCGGCATGCTTCAAATGGAACTGGACGGTCGTCCCGACGGTTCGTGTCCCAACGATCTCCCATCGCTTCTGGAATTCTACCAGCAAAAGGCCAAAGATCCGGAGTTTGTGCTCGCAGACGAAGATTGCGAAGCCCTGGGTCAGGAGGGCCTCCAGTTTTACCATCGCTACATCTGCCTGTTGCGACTGGGTGATTTCGGACGTGTGATTTCGGACACGAATCACAACCTGGCGATCTTCGACCTCGTTGCCAAGCATTCCAAGGGTGATGAGCAGAGGATGCTGTTCGAGCAGTATCGACCCTACGTCACGATGGTCAGCACACGCGCCAAGGGTGAGTTGAGGTTGCTCGACGACGACTTCGACGGTGCCCTAGCGATCGTCGATCGGGGGATCGAACGGATTCAGCAGCTTTTGAGTGCGTTCGAGGATCCCGATCTGTCCGACGACCGGGAGGAGATTCACGCGCTCGAAGCGTGGCGCCAGGAGATCACGGAGAACCGTCCCGTGAGTCTCAAGCAACGGCTTGCCGAACAATTGCAGGAAGCGATCGCTGACGAAAAATACGAGCGAGCTGCCGTGTTGAGGGACCGGCTTCGAGGACTGGAGAAGAACCGGTTGTGAATTCGCCGTGAAGGCTCGCCTCAAACAGGGCGCCGTTTCGGTGGCTATCGCCAACTGGAATGGCGCTTCTTACGTTTCACGCTGTTTAGATTCCGTCCTCACCCAAACAACCCCCCCCGAGGAGATCGTGGTCGTCGACAATGGCTCGACCGACGGCTCTCCCGACACGATCCGATCGCGCTACCCTATGGTGCGTCTCCTCACACGCCCGATCAACGAAGGTTTCTGTCGCGGCTACAACACGGCCATTCGAGCGACCCGGTCTCCCTACGTACTGATCCTGAACAACGACGTTTTTCTCGAACGCGATTTCATCGAGCGCGCCCTGGACGCCCTGCTGAGCGAACCCCACATCGGGTGGGTGGCCGGCCGACTGAACAGGGCAGACGGTGATGGCGTCGACTACGTGGGGCGGTTTTTGCGGCGCCGACTCGCCCTGGTGAACGCGGATCCTCCCGTTCCCGGTCAGCGTGTGTTCGCCGGTAGTGGTGCGGCGATCTTCTGTCGCCGTGCGATGCTGGATGACGTCGCTGAGGAGGGAGCTTACTACGACGAACGCTTCTTCGCCTATCTCGAAGATCTGGATCTGGCCTGGCGCGCCAACCTGCGTGGTTGGCGGTGCGTCTACGCGCCGGACGTGATCGCACGCCACGTTGGAAGTGCATCGATGAGTGGCCGAGTTCGCGTGCTCGACAAGACGATGGACTTTCAGCGGCACATTCTCAAGAACCGCTACCTGACGGTCGTCAAGAATGCGTCACCCGGTGTCCTTCTGAGGCTCCTGCCTTATCTGTTGATCGCTGAAGCCGGATTGTGGATGCAGTTTCTGTTGAGCCGATCCAGTCGGATCCGTGTTCTGCCTCAGGCGATCGTGCAAGCTGCGCGGCTGCTGGGTGGAATGTGTTCGAGTCGACGATTCGTGCAGTCGAGGAAGGTCGCGGCCGACCACGAGATCGTCGGTTTGATGAGGGGGTTCTGACCTGGAACGGCCGATCCGGGTGCTGATCGTGATCACTCGACTCGCCGTCGGCGGTGCGCCGAAGGCGGTTTTGAGGACGCTCGGCCAGCTCGAAGAGGGTTTCCTCATCCGATTGGTGTCGTGGCGATGCTGATGCCCATCAAGCGGCCACATCGCTTCGAATCGCGGACCACACGAAACAGGGTGCCCCAGGATTCCCGCTTTGGAAAGATGCGTGTGAACCACATCGTAGCGACCGTGGGGGACGGTCGATTTTAGATGATTTATGTGACTGGAGGGACGGGCTTCACGGGCCGCTTCGTCGTCGAGGCGCTGGTCGCTGCCGGGGAGCGATGCCGTTGTCTGGCACGGGACCGGCACGAGGCGGAGCGCGTTCTGCCGACCTCGGTGGAGGTCGTGGCCGGCAGGCTCGACGATCCGGTTTCCTTGCCGGGTCTGGCTGAAGCAGACGCCGTCGTCCACGTCGCCCCGATCGCACTTTGCGCGGGGGTTGTCGATGCGTGTGAGCGTGTTGGGGTCACCCGCGGCGTGTATTTCAGTTCCACGTGGCGGTTTTTGTCGGTTCGAACATCTGAGGTAGATGCGGTCGTCGAGGGAGAGGAGCGTGTGATGAGCGCCGGCTCCACGTGGACCCTGATCAGGCCGACCATGATTTACGGACCCGGCGACCAGAACATTTGCAGACTGCGCGATCTGATCCGTCGGCACGCGATCGTTCCGGTTCTGGAAGGCGGAAGACGTCTCCTGCAGCCGGTTTTTGTGGAGGACGTCGCGCAGGTTGTCGCCGACGTGGTGCGTCGTGAGTCGACCCACGGTCGTGCGTATGAAATCGCAGGACCGGAACCGATGTCCTATGGTAGGGTGGTCGATCGCATCGCGATGTTCGAAAAGCGAACGATCGCGAAACTCTATTTACCGGGATCGCTGTGCGCGGTGGGTGCCCGTCTCTATGGAATGGTCAGTGGACGACACGACCTGAGCAATCGAGTCGACCGGATGCGTGAGGATAGAGCGTTTTCGATCGAAAAGGCGCGTGAAGATTTCGCCTACGCGCCCCGGGACTTCGATGCCGGTTTGGCCCGTACGCGAAGCCTGGAGTCCGGCGGATGATCGCGGCGCTTCTGGCAACGGCGTTCGCGGCCTGTGGGTGCACGTACATCGCGATGCGATGGCTGCCCCGGTTCGGCTTCGTGGATGTGCCGAACGAGCGAAGCTCCCACGAAAAGCCGACGGCGACGTTGGGAGGATCCGGTCTTGTGCTCGGCTTTCTGGCGGGCTGTGTGGTCTATGCCGAGGGCGCCGGCGAGATGGCCTGGGAAACGTGGGGCCTGATTGCTCTGGGTTGCATCCTTGCCGTGTTCGCGTGGGACGAACTCAGACCCATGGGTCGTCTGCTGAAGCTTGCCGTCCAGGCTATCGCAGCCGTTCTCCTGCTGACGTTGCTCGGCCCCCTCGACCGATTGACCCTGCCCGCGGTAGGCCCCGTGCCGATGGGGAGTTGGGGCGGTCTTGTGACGTTGTGTCTCTACGTCGCGATTCAGAATTTCTACAATTTCATGGATGGGATCGACGGTTTGGCGGGAACGGAGGGATTCCTGGCCGCCGGTGCGTTTGCCGTGCTTCTTTCAATGGTCGACTCGGTTTTTACACCCCTTCCCGCGCTGCTGGCTGCGGCTTCACTCGGCTTTCTGGTCTGGAATCTGCCGGCTGCCAGAATCTTCTTGGGGGACATGGGGGGTCACTTTCTCGGACTGATGTTGACGGGTTTCGTCGTTGTCGGTGAGCGTGCGGGCGTTGCGGGTTGGCTCGGTCTGGCGGTTCTGGGTGCGTTCCTGTTCGATGCCATCTACACCATCGTGCGTCGGGCGTTGAAGGGCGAGAACATCACGGAGGCGCATCGGTTCCACCTGTATCAGCGACTCGTGCGATCGGGGTGGGCGCATATGGCTGTCGTGGTTGTTTACGGAGTCCATACGGTTGCGTTGGGTGGAGGTGCGATTCTCGTGGTTGCGGGCCATCAACCGTGGGGTCACGGTTTGATAGCTGCAGCCTTTCTTTCGATGGCGGTGGGTACAGTTCTGATCGAGCGACGTTGGACGCGGGAGGGCGAAACGACGTGAACACGTTGCACCTGGAGCGTGTCCTGGGATGGCGCTACGTACGGGCTGTCCGAGGTCATCGGCGTCTGCGGTTCGGTGCGGTCGTCGCCGCACTCGGTGTGGCGATCGGCGTTGCCGCGCTCGTCATCGTCCTTTCCGTGATGAACGGGTATGCCGAAGCGATCAACGACAGGCTGCTGGGCGTGAACGCGCACCTGCTCGTGCGACGTCCGTACACGGAGCCTTTCGACGACCACGACCGTCTTGCGGCCAGGATTGCGGGCAACGAGCACGTCGTTTCAGTCGAGCCGTTCGCACAGGCGGAGGGGTTCGTCCTGCACAAACCGGAGGGAGAAGAGCTGAAGCGGTCGGGTCTGCTCGCGCGTGCGATGACCGGTCGAGCGCTCCGCGCCACGATCGATATCGAGCGATACCTGATCGCAGGCGACGGCCAGGTCGAGACGCAACGTCAGCCCGGCGTCTACGGAGCGGTTATCGGACGCCATCTCGCGGATCGCCTCAAGGCTCGCGTCGACGACGAGATTCACGTGAGCACGATGCCGAAGGATCTGCTCTTGGGGCGCGTACCTCCGCTTCGACGGTATCGTGTGACTGGAATTTTTGCGACGGGATACTACGAGTTCGACGCCAACCTGGTGTTCGTTCCACTGGCGGCGCTTCAGCGCGATCTCGGCTGGTCGGATCGTGTGTCCGGACTCCGTGTCCGGCTGGCGGACCCTTTTTCAGCCGAAGCGGCTTCCACATCGATCCGTCCGATTATCGAGGCCGAGGAGTCCGGGTTGTTCGTGACGTCCTGGATTCACGAACACGGGAACCTCTACGCGTGGATTCGTATGCAGAAGTGGTTTTCGACAATCGCTCTGAGTCTGATCGTGATTGTCGGGGCGTTCAACGTCGTGAGTGTGATGACCGTCGGAGTGATCGAGCGGAGGGGGGATATCGGCATCCTGAAAGCGATGGGCTGCGAGCCTCGGCGGATATCGCGCGTCTTCACGGTGCAGGGCGTCGCGCTGGGCATGATCGGGGTCGCGATCGGGTGTGGGTTGGGTGGCTTTCTGTGTTGGGTCCAGGCGACTTACCGGCTGATTCGACTGAGTGGCGATGTCTACATGATCGATGCCCTGCCCGTCAAGATGGTGGGGGCAGACTTTGCGATCGTGGCCGCACTCGCTCTGGCGCTCTGTTCCCTCTTCACCCTCTTGCCGGCGCGCGACGCGGGGGCGCTGACACCGGTGGAAGCCCTGCGAACGGGATGATGACGTTCGAGCGATTCGTGGCCGGGCGTCAGAGCCGGGCCTTGCGTAAGCGACGACGCGTGTCCATCACGTCGCGCATCGCGAGTTTCGGTGTGGGTGTGGGTGTGGCCGCTTCGATCGTGGTCCTGTCGGTGATGAACGGTTTCTCCGGTCTGCTCTGGGAACGTCTCCTGGCTCTGAATCCACACGTCGTGATTCGGAGTCCCGATTTCACGCCGTTCACCCCGGCGCCCGACCTGGCGGATCGTCTTCGGATCACCCGCGATGTCGAAGGTGTCGCACGTTTCGTGTCGAGTCAGGGTTTTCTGATGCGTCGGGGGGCCGCAGGGACGTATCAGGCGGGCGCACGCGTCCTGGCCGTCGAAGCCGAGGGTCTGGAGGCCACGAGCGACCTGGCGCGTTTTCTCTGGGCAGGCGAGCTCGATCTGGGGCCTCAGCCCTCGGAGAACGGTACCCGCTATGGTGTGATCCTGGGAAGCTATCTGGCCGATCGACTGGGTGCGACGGTCGGATCGGAAGTTCGGCTGGCCTTTCCGCCTCAGGAAATCGGGACAGGGAAGACGCCTGCTGTGAGACGCTACGTGGTGACGGGGATTTTCAGCACCGGGTATGCGGAGTTCGACGGTGGTCTTTCGGTCGTCTCATTAGCGGCGGCCAGCAGAGATCTGTTGACGGACGGGGCTGTCGAAGGTTTCCGTGTCCGGCTGTCCGAGCCCCTGGGCGCGGACACGGCCGCCAGGCGACTGCAGACAGATCTCCCATCCGATCTGATCGCCTCACCGTGGATGGCCGAGCACGGCAGTCTGTATTCGTCGATCCAGCTGGAGAAGTGGTCGTTCTACCTGGGTCTGACGCTGATCGTCGTGATCGCGGGGTTCAGCATCATCAGCATCGTGTCCCTGAACGTCGCGGAGCAGCGGAAGGAGATCGGGATTTTGAAGGCGATGGGGACGAACGGCCGGTCGATCACGCGTATTTTCGCCCTGGCGGGGCTGCGCATGGGGGCTGTGGGCGTCGTGGGCGGGGGTCTCGTCGGGGTGGCCGTCTGCTTCGTGCAGATCGTGTTCGAGCCTCTGAGTCTGCCGGGTGATCTGTTCATCGTGAACGCCCTTCCTGTCGAGCTCCGATTCTTCGACATTTTCGTTGTAACGGGTGTTGCGCTTCTGCTGTGTCTGGTGTTCGCCGTCGTTCCCGCCCGGAGCGCAGCCGGTCTCGATCCGGTCGAGACGCTCCGCACCTGATGTCGACGAACCGGTTGTGTGTCCGAGCCCTGGTAGTCGGGCTGTCGCTGACAGTATGGTTCTCCGAAGCGCTTGCCCGCCCCCCGCACGAATCAGTCAACGTTCTCCTGATCACAGTAGATACATTCAGGCCCGATCGATTGAGTGCCTACGGGCATACACGCGCTACGAGTCCCTACCTGGATTCTCTGGCGGCAGACGGTGCATTGTTCGAGCAGGCCGTCTCTTCATCCTCCTGGACGTCGCCCGGACTGTTGTCGGTGTTGACGGGTCAGTGGGCACCCACACACGGAGTGGATGTGAGGGGAAAACGACTCGCGCCCGATACGCCGACCTTCGCGACGGAGCTTTCCCGGGCCGGGCATGCAGTTCCCGACATTCTCTATCTTTCCTCGATTCCGAATCTGAACGGAATCGGTTTGGAGCGGAGCTACGCCGACCGCGATACGTACCTACCGGAGGGCGACCAGGTCCTGTTCAAAGCGCTGGAAGCCCATCGCGACGTTCCGTTCTTCATCTACTACCACTATCGAAACCTTCACCTTCCGTTCAATCCTTCGCCTCCCTTCGCGACGCTCTACATGGCTGATGCCCTGGGCGACGGGTTCGTGAATCAGCGGGCGAACATCGTCCGGAAGGACGTGACGATTCCTGAGGGCTCGCTGCGGTTCAGTCCGGGCGATTCTGGTTGGGTTCGTGCGCTCTATGACGGGCAGATTCGCGAGATGGACGAGACTTTCATCCGTCCTCTCGTTTCGACGCTCGAGCGATTGGATCTCTACAACCGGACGCTGGTGATTATCACTGCCGATCACGGTGAGGAACTCCTCGATCACGGTTTCGTGGGTCATCCTTCGACCTCGTTCAAGGGCTCGGCCTACGACGAAGTGGTCCGAATTCCTTTGATCATATCCTGTCCGGATCTCATTCCACCGCGGACCCGTGTTTCGATGCAGGTCAGGAACGTCGATGTTCTGCCGACCGCGCTCGACCTGTTGGGACTGTCGATTCCGGAATCGGTTCAGGGTCGTTCGCTCGAGCCCGCGCTGATGGGGCAAACGATGACCGAGTTGCCCGCGTTTATCGAGACGACACCGGGCGGGCGGGTATCAGGCGACGACCGACATGCTGAAGACGCGCGTTCGGGCGATGCGGACGTCGGCGTGGAAACTGATTCATACGCTTGGACCCCGGACGGATGCCTACGAGTTGTACAATTTGGTGAGAGATCCATCCGAACGGATCGACGTCTATGCCGACCGCGAAGATGTGGCGCGCGGAATGCGGTCGGCGTTGCACGGTTGGGTGCTGCGTTCAACGGCGGCCAGACCGGATGACCGAGCGCCAAAGATCTCCGAGTCGGCCCATTCTGGGCCTCTCACGATTCTGCTTCCGGCCGACGGCGACACGTTGCGCTACGCCGAATCCAAAGAGGTGACCGTTCGGTGGACGGGGATCGCGGGATCGCCGTATCGGATCGAGTACGATGTGGGCGAGGGGGCGTATGACCTGGACGGGTCCCTCGACGCGTCGGGAGGTGTTTCTCGCCACGGCCCTTTTACGGAGGAAATGTGGAACATGCTGGCGCTCTACAACCCCTTCACCTTTCGAGTGGTGGGGCCGATGGGGCAGACCAGTGCCTGGGTCTCCTTCCGGATCGCGGCCACGAGAGAGGGGGCGCCTTCGTGGACGAGTCGCATCGCGACGGCGGCGACCTTGGGTTGGGGAGAGGCGAGGATCCTGGCTGAGGGACTGGGTCTGGCGACGGTCGAACTCGGACGGATCGTTGGCCGGATCCCGGTCGCCGACGCGCTCGGATATGGTCTGATCATTGCACTGGCCGCCAGCCTGGTAAGCCCGCTGCTGCGTGGTGTCGACCCCGAGCGGTTGCGGGCCTGGGCGGCCGTCGCTGGTTACACGATGTTCATCTATGCGACGCTGGGTGTGATGCCCGAGGTCTGGGGGGCGCTGACCCGATACACGCAGGGGCGGATCGATTACGGCGGCTCACTGGCGGTCTTGATCGGGGCGGCTACCGTTATAGCGATGACCCTTCGTCGGGGGGCGGGCTGGCGCAGCTATGCCGCCCTGGTGCCGCTCTCCGGTGCCTATGCGTATCTGCTTACGGAACTGAACACCTTGCCGGCCGAACGGTTTCATCTCGCCGAATACGGGGTGTTGAGTCTATTCGCCTTCAGAGCACTCAGCGTGGATAAGGGTCTGGCCGCTTCGTGTCTGATCGGATGGGGGATCGCGAGCGCGGCAGGAACGGTCGACGAGGCGATTCAATGGATTCTGCCCAATCGCGTGTTCGAGTGGAAGGATGTGGGACTGAACGCTCTGTCGAGTGCGCTGGCGATGGGCATCATCGCGGTCGTGGCGACATCGGGGAACCGGGAGAATGCGTAGACACTTCGTGGTCGCACTCTGTGTGGTCCTCACGTCTTCGTGTCGGACGGCCGCGCCGCTCTCCGAACCGGTCGTGGATCTGAATGCCCTGCTTGCCGTGCTCGGTCTCACGCCGGACGATGTGACGCTCCGGGGAGACTATGTCGCGGATCCGGATCGGTTGAGTTTGAACACTCGGCTTTTGTCACGCCCACTGGATGCCGAGGAGGAGGTCCAACGGGTTGCCGCCCAATTGCGGATGTCGATTGGAGGAGCCCTGCGTCTGTCACACGAGACCTTGGTTTTCGATGGGCTTCCCCTGGAAACGGGCGAACCTCTTTCCCTCCTTGAGGCGCTCGATTTGGCCTACCGGTCCGTGTCGGGTGGGAGCCCCGGCAGCGACCTGTTCTCGATCGTTCATCCGGACAGTGGCCTGACTCAGCCGATGCTGGATCGACTGCTCGCCGAGGGTCGATCGATCGATCTCTCCGCCGTCGTGGAGGTTGCCTGCGTGGTCGTCGATGCTCTGGCACCGATGCCATCCGTCGATCGTGTCGGCGCAGCGGGGATGGATGTGATCGTGGGGACGACGGGAAGGGATACCTTTCGCACCCCCGCGCGGTTGATCGTCGATCCGGGTGGTGACGACGTCTACGTCAATGCCGGTGTGTCCTCGTGGGCAAGCCGGTTCAGGTGGTGGTCGATCTGGGGGGAGACGACCTCTACCGGGGCGAAACGGCAGTTGCGCGCGGGGGTGTCGCGGTCGTGGTCGACTATGCCGGGAACGATCGGTATGAAGCGATTGGGCACGGGCAGGGCGTGGGTATCGGTGGTGTGGGTGTCCTGTGGGATAGGATGGGGGACGATGTTTACCGCGCGGGACCTGGTGCTCAGGGGTTTGGTGTATTCGGGGTTGGTATTTTAGTCGACGAGGCGGGCGAGGATCGATACGACGCCGAGTATCTCGCGCAGGGTGCGGCGGGTCCGGGTGCGGTTGGCGTTCTGATGGATGTCGAAGGGGACGATCGCTATTGAGCAGGAGGCCGATTCAAAGATTTCAGGGAAGACGGCCAGTTCTACCAGAGCATGTCGCAGGGCTTTTCACGTGGTCTTCGCTACAACGCGTCGGGAGGTCTGGGCGTTCTCTACGACCAATCCGGGTCGGACACGTATGACATCGAATATTTCGGTCAGGGCGCAGCATACTGGGGAGGCGTCGGGGCGTTGATCGACGGGTCGGGCAACGATCGGTATTGAGCTCGGCGTTACGCGCAAGGCGCGGGCACCCACATTGCGGCCGGTGTACTTGCTGACGAATCCGGGGACGACCTATATTCGATCGACGGCGTCGGACAGGGATGCGGACACAACCTGAGCGTGGGTGTGCTGCTCGATGCGGCGGGGAACGACACTTTCCGAGGTCGGTATCTCTGTCAGGGGGTGGGGAACGCGAATGGAATCGGTCTCCTTCGAGATGGAGCAGGGAACGACACGTATCGCGCGTCGGGTGACGACACGCAGGGCCACGGGCATCGTTTCAGGTCATACGGCAGCATCGGGGTGTTGTCTGACGGCGGGGGGATTGACACTTATGACAGGGGCGAAGAGCGGTCGGTCTGGGTATCGGGCACCGGTGGTGGAGTCGATCGATGATGCTTCCCCAAACCACGTTCGTTCTTCTGCTGTCGATCCTCGGTGGGGTCGACGACGACGCGCGTGAGGCGGAGGTGGCGAGGCTGAGTGCAGAAGGTGCGAGCGCGATTCCGACGCTGACACGGGTGCTCGATGTCGGGCGCTGGCGGGCCCGGGCGGCCGCGGTCGACGGGCTGGCGCGTGTGGGGGAGCCGGCGATTCCGACGTTGATGAACGTCGTGAGACGTCACGCGCAGGTCGATGCGAGGCGGCTGGCGATCCTGGCGTTGGGGCGCCTGCTCGAGGCGTCGGCACCCGACAGTCTGATGCTTTTTTCGGAAACGTCGGATCGAGGGAGTGTGGTCACCGCGCTCGGGTGGGCTGGGTGCGAGCCTCCCGTGATTCGGCCATTTTTTCACGATGACGCGCCCGACGTGCGAAGACGCGCGGTCGAGGCCTACGCGAAGGCGATTGCCGCCCACCCCGGTCCGGGTGGGATCGACCCTCTTGTCGACCTTCTTGCGGACTCCCATCACATGGTCAGAGAGACGTCAGCCGCAGCGCTGGTCGAATCGGGTCCGAATGGGCCGAATCGTCTGTTAACCGCTTTGCGATCCCTGCGACCATCCTTTCGGGTTTCCGCCGTGCGGGCTCTGAACGGTCACTTGAAGGACGATCTGATCGAACCGCTGGTGGAACACGCGGAGTCCGTGCCCTGGACGGAGCAGGTTGCCGTGGTGGGCATCCTGAGCGGAACCGCGCCGGGTCGTGCGGCGCTGGCCGGTCTGGATGCGTCGTCTTTCCATCCGGTGGTGAGGTCTCGTATCGAACGCGCGCTGGAGGCAGACGGTGGCGATTGACACGCCAAGCCCGCCGGACGATCGCTTTTCGCTCGTGTTGCGTTGTGTGCTCTACGCGCTTCTGACGGGTGTGGCGCTGGTCTATCTGCCGTCACTGAGCGACTACAGCACACCTAAAACGGTTCTCTTTCTGATTCTGACTTCGGTGCTGGCCGCAGGCCTGTTGTCGCGAATGGTCCTGCAGGGTGAGGTCTATCTGATCGACACGCCGGTTTACTACACGATTCTCGCCTTCCTCGCCATCAACTTCATTTCCCTGTTTCAGTCCTACAACATTTACCAGGGCCTGCAGACCCTCTTGGTGTATCTGTTTCAATTCGTGCTGATGGTCGTAACGTTTCACCTGGTGACTCACCGAAGGCATCTGATTGAGGTGATCGCCGTCTACGTGATCACGGGCAGCCTGGTCGCGCTCATTGGGTTGCTTCAGCACAATGGCGTGTATCACTTCCACCATCCGTGGAACATCGCGGTCGCGACGATCGGCAACACGAACTTCGTGGCAGAATATTACAATGTCGTCTTTCCCCTTTCGGTCTCGGCCCTGATCGTTGCGCGAAACGGGTGGGTAAAGATCGCGGTGCTGCTCGCGCTGTTCCTGATGACGTGTCATCTGATCGTGCTGGGCAGTCGTGGCGGCTGGCTGGGCGCGATCGTGATCGGTGCAGTCTTCGGCGGCGCGCTGCTGCTTCGTCACATCGAGAACCGACGGCGTGTGTTCGATACGATCATCGTGGCCGTGCTTGTCGTTGGACTGACGACGCCGGTTCTGAAGGCATTCGCGACAACCGTCCCGACGGGCGAAGGTCACAATTTGGGTGACCTCGTCGGGACCTACTGGGACGGTGTGGTCTCACGCAGCGGGGATGCGCTGCGGCTTCACGACGACTCGAGCCGCCAACGGGTGCTTCTTAGGGAAGACACGCTTCGCATGGTTTTCGAGCGACCTTTCGTGGGTGTGGGTGTGGGGAACTTCGAGGTCAACATCGCTCATTACCTGAGTCGGGAGAGTCTGGAGGTCAAAGCCAGGATGGAGGAGGAGGCCGATAAGGCCCTCCTGATTTTCAGAGCTCACAACGAGTATCTGGAGACCTGGTCCGAGACGGGCATTCTCGGGATTTTGATTTTTCTGTTTCTGATCGGTCAGATCCTTCGCGTTTGCTGGCGTCTCGTGATCGATTACGTTCGTGGAGAGCAGGATGAGTTGAGTGTCGGCCTCGCCGCGGCCGTTGCGGCGACGCTGGCTCACGCTTTTTTCAGTGCCAACTTCCAGAACCCTGCCTCGGCCGTACATTTCTGGGTGGTGGTGGGGCTTATATGGTCTGTCGACCTGTCAAGGGCGGAGCGCCCCCGCGTGGGGCTCCTCAGCACGGGTGGCGATGCCTTTTCGTTCGGTGTGATCGCAGCCAGCGGTGTGGTGGTGGTGCTGGTCGTCCTCTACGGATCGATGACCTGGCTCGGAAGTGCACGATTCATGGAGGGTCGGAAATCGTTCCTGCTCAAACGCTACCCGTCGGCGATCGAAGCGCTTCAGCACGCGGCCAGCCTGTTGCCCCCACGTCCATTCGCTGCGCACGAATTGATCGGCAAGTCCTGGTATAACCTGGACGACTGGGACGGGGCGATCGCCGCATTCGAACGAAGCCTGGCTTACCACCCGAACAGCCCTGGCGTTCACTACTTTCTGGGGAGATCGTTGCTGGAGCAGAGCCAAAACGATGAAGCGGTGAGCACGCTCAAGCGGGCTGTCGAGCTGGATCCGTTCGAAGTCGAGTATCTGGTGGGTTACGGTGCGGCGCTGTCACGTTCGGGTGACGTGCAGGATGCGGTTCGTATGTTCGAAAAGGCGCTCCAACTGGACCCGAATTCGTCGGAGACGCTCCACCTCCTGGGTGGCAGCCTCAAGGGGCGTGGCGATTACCCGGGAGCCCGCGAAGCCTACGAACGCGCACTCCGGCTCGATCCGGACAATGCGGAGATCCTGAACAGTCTGGGCGTGGTGGAGGTCGAAGATCAGGCCTACGACAGAGCGATCGAGATTTTTGGAGGGTTGTTCGACCGTTTTCCAGACCGTCCCGACTACGGGCTCAACCTGGCGGTCGCATTCTACAGCGCAGGCGATTCGGCACGGTCTCTGGCGCTGTCGGAGGCGTTGGTGTCCGGGTTCCCGGACTTCGAAGAGGCGAACCTGTTCCGCGAGCGTGTTCTGGGCGTGGAGTGAGTGTCGTGTATCCCGAGGACCCGCGAACCGGGCGTGAGAAGCGACGTACAACTTTCAAAGAGCAAGTGCTGCTTGTACTGATGGCCGTTGGAATCGCTGTTGCCGTGACGGGACTGGCGGGGGCGTTTTTGTATATGGCCAGGGTAATGAGGGGGCCGTAGGGTCTATTACCGAAGGTCATAAACCGGTTTCAGATGTCAGGAAAAAAACCGTGTGTTCGTTGTACGCCGGCTTTCTTCGGAGGGCCGGCGTTTTCTGGTTGGTGTGATTCAAAACTGAGCCCGCCCCCCCGAGCAATCAAAACACTGACCCGTCGTGAACGAGGATTCGTCCGAACAGAGGAAGTGGAAGGTCGCGGCGACCTCTTCCGGGCGTCCAAGCCGTCCGATCGGAATCTTGGAGGTCAGAAAGTCGACGCGTTCCTGGTCCATGCCTTCGAGAAGCGGGGAATCGATGAGGGCGGGTGCCACGCAGTTCACCCGGATACCCTCGGACATGACTTCCTTGGCCAGGACCTTTGTGAAGTTGATGACGCCGGCTTTGGAGACGGAGTAGGGGGCCATGTTGGCGTTCCCCTCTTTGCCGGAGATCGATGCCATGGAGACGATGGCGCCGGATCGGTTGGGGAGCATGGCGTTGACGGCCGCGCGTGCGCACAGGTAGGTGCCCTTGAGGTTGACATCCATCACGCGGTCCCACTCGCTCACGTCCAGGTCTTTGACGGGTGTATCATTACCGACGATGCCTGCGTTGTTGACGAGAATGTCAAGACGGCCAAAAGCCCCGAGCGTAGAGGCGAAGGCGGACGCGACACTGTCAGGATCGCTGACGTCGCAATGCTCGGCGATCGCACCGCCCGAGAGATCGCTCGCCGTCGTCTTCGCCATCTCGAGATTGACGTCGAGAATGGCCACCCGCGCACCCTCGCTGGCGAGTCGCTCGGCGATCGCCTTCCCGATTCCGCACGCGGCACCCGTAACAATAGCGGTCCTGCCTTCGAGCGAGGCCATCACGTCCTCCTGTGGATGAAACTGAGATTCTTCAAGATTGAATGTGGATCGATTAGAGACGCTCCTCAAGACCGTTGGAAAACCCCGTCTCCCACGCAATAGCGGACCACGTAGAGGCGGCCACGAGCAACGCGGCCCGTTCACATCCGGACTTCAGGTCGTCACCCCAGCAGTCACACACCTGGATCGTACTGCCGGCGTGGGCCACAAGCCCCCGCGGCGCGTGAGCGGGACTTTTCTGCTTCTCTTTTGGTCACAAAAGAGAAGAGTACAGATAGATAATGCAAAGAAGGTTAGAGTCGTTCCATTCATCTGCGTGAAGAACTAGTGTCACGTCCCGCGTATAAGCTTCAAAAGTTTATGGACTTTCTCGAGGATTGAATCTGCCGTGGCGGTCCAGACGAAGGGTGTAGAATTCTCGTTGTAGTGATCAGTGAATTTCTTGATGCAGGCGATCAGGTCCTTGACGCTTCTGAAGGTGCCTCGTCGAATGGCTCTTTGGGTGATGATACCGAACCAGATCTCTACCTGGTTCAGCCAGGAGGCATATGTTGGTGTGTAGTGCACGTGATATCGTTTCCGTGAGGCGAGCCAACGCTTGACGTTCGGGTGCTTGTGCGTGCCGTAATTATCGACGACCAGATGGATGTCGAGATCCTTTGGGACGTTCTTGTCGATGTGCTTGAGGAACTGAAGGAACTCTTTGTTGCGGTGTCTGGGCTTGCACTGAGTCAGAACTTTGCCGGATGCGATGTTGAGCGCTGCAAAGAGGGTGGTCGTGCCGTTCCGGATATAGCTGTGAGTGACGCCCTCGACGTATCCGAGACCCAAAGGAAGAATCGGTTGTGTCCGTTCGAGTGCTTGAATCTGGCTCTTCTCGTCTACACAGAGCACCATCGCGTTGTCCGGTGGGTTCAGGTATAGACCGACGATATCCCTGACTTTCTCGACGAAGAAGGGATCGTTCGACAGTTTGAAGTGCTTCTGTCGATGCGGTTGCAGCCCAAAAGCTTTCCATACACGTTGAACCGAGGACTTGGAGAGCCCCGTCTCGTCGGCCATCGAACGACAGGTCCCAGTGGGTGGCACCCTTCGGTTGCTTCTTGAGCGTCTTGTAGATGAGGGAGGAGATCTCTTCGTCGCTGACCGACCGTGGCCCTCCAGGACGCAATTCGTCATACAGTCCCATCAAGCCTTGCTCGCAGAAGCGACGACGCCACTTGCCGACAGACGCTCCGGACAACCCGACTCGTTCCGCGATCTCCTGATTGGTCAGACCGCAATCGCTCATCAAGACGATCTTCGCGCGACGCACCAAAGCGTGAGACATGCTACGCGAACGAGACAATGACTCGAGTTGATCGTGGACCTCATCACTGATGTTCAGTGGCTGTAACGGACGACCTCTAGCCATCGGTTCCTCCCAAGAATGAGTGCTTGAGGAACCATACGACAGAATCGAATATTTTTCTAGTTATTCCTGGGACGTGACACTATATTTCGAGCTGATACGACACTGCAATGAGATCAGCCAACCGCCGGTGAATTCGCGAGAAAGCTAACGACTGAAGGTCGTCCTGCGACACCCAATCAATCCGGGTGTAGCCATCGGGTCGGCATGTTTCCCCTTCGGCGACACCCTCGTAGGCGTGAAGCACGAGATCGAAGTGCGTGAACGTATGATGCAGGGTCTGGATCTTCCGTTCAACCGTCACGCTCAGACCGATTCGCTCGGAAAGCGCGCTCGACCATTCCTGTTTTATCGCCCCGGGAGAGACCGGCGCGGAAGGAAACTCCCACAGACCGCCGAGCAACCCCTGATCGGGCCGTCGGGCAACGAGCACGGCATCGCCCCTTCGTAGAACGACGGTGACTTCGGTTCGCTGCCGGCGCGCGGGGCGTGGGGATTTACGCGGAATCTCGGACTCGATTCCGAGTTCTCGGGCTCGACAGTGGCGGTGAATCGGACACCGATCACAATCGGGATGCCGGGCAGCGCAGAGGGTGGCCCCGAGCTCCATGATCGCCTGGTTGTAATCTCCAGGATGTTGCGTGTCGAGCAGCGATTGTGCGATCTCGGCGATGGCCTTCTTCGTGTCGGTCTTCGTGACGTCGTCGCGGATGGCGCATAACCGCGTGAGAACTCGGATGACGTTGCCGTCGACGACGGCGTGGGGCGCGTCGAACGCGATGCTGAGGACCGCTGCCGTCGTGTAGGGACCGAATCCCTTGAGTCGGGCAAGCTCGTCATACGTGTCGGGCAGACAGCCTCCGTGGCGGCTGACGATCTCGGCAGCCGCGGCGTGCAGGTTCCTCGCGCGGGAGTAATAGCCCAGTCCCTCCCAGCACTTGAGAATGTCGTCGAGGGGCGCAGAGGCCAGAGATTCGATCGTCGGGAATCGATCGAGAAATCGGTTGAAGTAGGGGACGACGGTCTCGACCTGGGTTTGCTGCAGCATGAACTCGGACACGACGACGCGATACGGAGATGGATCGTCTCGCCACGGCAGGTCCCGTTGCGCGCGACGATACCACGCCAGGAGTGAACGTCTGAGTCCCGCACGTTGCCTCCCTGCGGGGGCTTCGTGGACGGTCACCTCAACGCCTCTATCTGTTTTCGAACAGCCTGCGCCGCGCCTGGCGCGCCCTTCCATCTGTTCAGAAACCCCTCGTATGCAGCGATCGCTCCGGTGGTGTCACCCAGCGCGACGAGGACCTCGCCCCGCGTGTAATAAGCGGGAACATACTCGTCGGTCAGCGCGAAGACCGCGTCCAACGCCTCGAGCGCTTCCGTCCATTTGCCCTGCCGCTGCCGCACCGCGGCCGTTCGGTAATGTGCGGAGACTCTGGTCGAGTCACGTGCGAGGATGCCGGACAGTTCTTCGAGCGCTTCGTCATAACGTTCGGCGATCTCGAGTGTGGATGCGAGTTCGAGCCGAATATCGAGGGGTCTCTTCGTGTCGAGCTGAATGGCGGAACGATAAGCGTCGATGGCCCGATCGTAAGAGGCCTTGCCCCGGTAGGCCGCGGCGAGGTTGACGTAGGATTCAACGTGATTGGGCTGCAACGTCCGGATTTCCTGCAGCGGCGCGATCGCTTCGTCGTACCGGCCGAGAGCGCTGAGGGACCTGCCCAGGTTGTTGAGGGCGTTGACGAAGTGGGGGTGGTATTGGAGACACGCCTTCTGATCGGCGACGGCGCCTGCATAGTCGCCGCCATGATGTCTTGCGACGCCACGCATCAGATAGATCTGAGGGTCGAATCGACCGTGGCGCAGGGCCTCGGTCGCAGTCTGTTCGACAGCCGGCCAGTTGCCAGCCAGGCTCCATTCGAAGGCGATCGCGTTGGCGCGGTCGAAGCGAACGGCTTTGAGCGACAGGAGCGAGGCCGCGACCGTGGCGCACGCGCCGGCGATGAAGAGTCGATTGATCTGTGGGAAGTATCGTGTCGTCGGTTTGCTGCACAGGGCGATGATGGCGACAACCACGTGAGCGTGGAGGAGGCGATGCGTTCGGACGGAAAACTGAAAAAGGCCTGGGCCCCGATCGCGACCAGACCCGTCGTGGCTGCGAGGACGAGCAGATTCTGGTCCTCGTCCTCAGATTGGGTTCCTCGGATTCCGAGAAAGACGGCGATCCCGAACAGGGCGAGGTAGGCAGCCCCGCCGAGCACACCCAGTTCGGCGATCATCCAGAGGTAATCGTTGTGGGGGCGTCTGGGTAGTCCCCCTTTCCACGTCACATCGCCTCCGTCGTAGGCGGTGTAGACATACTGCCAGTTCCCCGGACCGACACCGTGGGGGTGATCGGCGATCAGAGGGACCGTGTTGCGCCACATGGTGAGTCGGTCTTTGTCCGAGCCGGGTTGGAAGAGCGACGTGACGGCGCCGGACAGTTCGGTTTTTTCCCGACTGTGGCTGTCGTAACCGAATCCCCCCATGTCCGGCGACACGGTCAGACCGAGGATGATGGCGAGGAGGGCGGGAATCGCGATGCGAGGGAGGGACCTCCCGATGCGACTTGCGAGCCGGGGTTGGGTCTTTCGAAGGAAAACGAAGATCCCAACGGCACTCAAGACACAAGCGAGTCCGAGACCGGCCCAGGCAGCACGGGTTCGCGTGGCGAGGAGGAAGGCGGTGAGCAGGGCCAGGTTGAGTGCCCACAGGAGGCGTTGACTGTGATCGCTACGAATGAGGAGATAGAGGGTCCACGGAATGGCCTGAATCAGGAACATGGCCGCGTAGTTTCTGTAGCCGAACGTGGCGCTCGGCATGCCGCCGGAAGAGAGACCGAGGAAGGCCACACCCGTGTACTGGCACAAGCCGATGACGTTGACGACGCCTGCCGTTCCGCACGCTGCTACGATAACGGGTCGAAAATCGCGAAGCGTCATGGTCTGCAGGCAGACGAAGAAGAGACAAGCCAGCGTGAACTTCTGCGCAATCTGAACGGTGGCCTCGACACGATTGACCGCCCAGATGGAGGTGACGAGGCCGGAGGCGAGGACGAGTCCGATCGGAAGCAGGAGGGGGCTTGTGCGTGCCTTTCTGATTCGCAACTGCGCAGCGCGAATGAAGAGCGCGAGTAGACCGAGTTGCAGGACGAGGAGCTTGATGTAGTAGGCATCCAGAATCGCGGTGTCTTCGAGCGCGAGGGGGACCGCGATGACCGTGAGTATGAGGATCGTCCGGAAGGTTCGGTCGACGGGTGCCTCAGTCACGCGATGTCTCGTCTTCGCCCAGTCCCACGATGGTTCTGGCGTGCTCTTTAACGATTTCGGCAGGGGTAAAGCGGATGAGGTTGTGGACGGCCAGCAGCAGGATGACGACGTCTTCGACGAGGCCGAGCGGAGGCAGGATCGCTTCGGGGATGATGTCGAAGGGAGAGACGACATAGATCGTGGCGAAGACGAGGAAAATTCTGTGCAAGATGGGCGCACGTCGCTCGAAGAGGAGTCTGAACGCGAGCCGAACGTATTGCGGCAACTTGGTGACGATGGCAAAGAAGCCCCGCAGAGGTAGACGATGAATGGGGATTCTCATGACAACCTCAATTGACGTGCCGAACAGCGTGTCTGTCTCTCAGGACAGAACGCTGCACCTTCCCGGTCGATGTCTTGGGGAGATCGTCTGCGTTCACGGTTACCACCTCGGTTGGCGCTTCGTATGGACTCAGTCCTCGAATCTTGCCACGGGATGCTAGGTCCCGAATCTCGTCTGCTCGAGCGACTGCCTCCGCATCGGTCACCCCCGCCGCGAGGACGAGGACGGCGCAGACTTTTTCCCCGAATCGTTCGGATGGGATTCCGATGACGTAGGCTCCTTCCAGATCGTCGAGCCCCTCGACGAGCGCGTTCTCGACGGCGATCGGGGAGATGTTCACGCCGCCTTTGATGATGATCTCTTTCGCGCGCCCGTGAATGTAGTAGTATCGCTCGCCGTCGTGTTCCTTCCAGCACCCGATGTCGCCCGTGCGAAACCAACCGTTGCTGAAAGCGTCGGCCGTGGCATCCGGCTGGTTGAGGTAACCGGCCGACACGACCGGACCGCGAACGAGGATTTCACCCAGCTCTCCTTCTCCAGGATCGCCGTCGATCCGGACGTTGCTGTAGGTCAGCTCGCGGCCGATAGAGTTGGATTCCAGGAGGTGTCGGTAAGAGTCCTGGTCGAGTCCGGGAGGGACACCCGTGACGCGCAGACTGACTTCGGTCGTTCCGTAGCCCTGGACGAGACGCACACCGAAGGTGTCGACGAATCGGCACGCTGCGCCAGAGGGAACGGGGGCGGACCCGATCATGATTTTTCGAAGATGCCTCAGTTCGTCGGGCGAGGGCTTGGGGTCTAAGGCGAGCAGGTCGTGCATGATCGTCGGGACGATGCTGGAGGCCGTCGCACGTTCTTCGATCAGGCCGGGCCAAAACGCGTGGACCGAATACCGACTGTTGAGGATGAGTGTGCCACCGGTCATGAGCGTGGTGAGGGAGAAGACGGTGGAGTTGACGTGATGGAGGGGGAGGACGAGACTGAGCCGATCGGTCTCGTCGAACTCCAACCACCGTATGATGCCGTCGGCGTTGCTCGTCAGGCTCTGACGTGTGAGCAGCGCTCCTTTGGGATTTCCCGTTGTTCCCGAGGTGTAGAGGACGACGTTGGGTGCCTGCTGTTCCTTGGGGTCGTCAGCCCAGTCGGGCTCGAGCTCGACGGACTCACCCTTTGGGGGACCCAGCAGTTCGTCGGAGGAAACGACCTGCGTGTCAGGCAGGATGGCCTGCTCTTCCTCGACGACATCGGTTTGTGCGCAGACGAGCCTGGCGGTTGAATCGCCAACTTTGAATCGCTTGCGATCGGGGACGTCCCGTTTCAGGTCGAGCGGTACCGAGGTGGCGCCGAGTCTGAACAGGGCGAGCGTGAGGAGTGGAATCTCGAGACAGTTGGGGAGCGCGAGCGCGACGCGATCGCCGGGGCCGACATCGTATGCGCGATGTAGCGTGGTCGCGATCTGCCCCGTCAGTGATTCGAGTTCAGCGTAGGTCGTCTCGGTCCTGGAGCCCGAGTCGACGTCGCGAAAGACGATGGCGACCTGGTCTCCGCGTTCGGCTGCACGGTCTTGCAACAGGGCGGTGAAGCTCCGCCACGGAAACCGGTAGGGTTGCGGGCGACCGTCCTTTTCGCACGCGAAGACCGGAGATGTCGGCGCGAGGACGGTCACGGTTACGGGGCCAGCGCGTTTTGGCGGAGGTAGTGATCGACGAGGACGAGAGCGGTCATGGCCTCGACCATGGGCACCGCTCTTGGCAGCACGCAGGGATCGTGGCGGCCACGGCCCTTCAAAGTCGTGGGATTACCGTCGACATCGACCGTGTTCTGTTCTTTGAGAATCGTCGCCGTCGGTTTGAAGGCGGCGCGAATCACGATGTCCTCACCGTTGGAGATACCACCCTGAATGCCCCCCGAACGGTTGGTTTCCGTGGCGATGCGCCCTTCTTTGATGACGAAGGCGTCGTTGTGTGTCGA
Source organism: Candidatus Latescibacterota bacterium (assembly GCA_965198115.1). GTDB lineage: Bacteria > Latescibacterota > UBA2968 > UBA2968 > UBA2968 > UBA6620. The sequence goes on from OZ240241.1 coordinate 8,284,209, forward strand.
TCCCGTGAGCAGCGTTCCCGCGAATCCGGATCCCGATTCGAATCCCTTGCACGCCGGGAGGGAGAGCATGGCCTTGGCGAGGTCTGCTTCGAGTTTATCGAAGACGGGAGCCCCGAGTCCCGACGGTACCTGACGTGCCACGGCCTCGACGACGCCTCCGAGTGAGTCGCCGTCTTTCCGCGCCTCGTCGATTCGAGCGATCATCTGTTCGGCGGTCGACGGATCGGGGCAGCGGGCGATGTTCGCGTCGACGTCCTCGCGCTTGACCGAGGAACTGTCGACTTCCGCTTCGATCTTCTGCACACGCGCCACCCACGCGACGATCTCGGTTCCACACCGTTCACGCAGGATCTTCTGTGCGATGGCTCCTGCGGCGACGCGCCCGATGGTCTCCCGCGCGCTCGCCCGGCCACCTCCCTTCCAGTTCCGGATGCCGTATTTCGCCTGATAGGTAAAGTCGGCGTGTGAGGGACGATACTTCAGACGCATTTCTTCGTAGTCCTGAGATCGGGCGTCCTTGTTCCGGACGAGGAGGGAAATGGGCGTGCCCAGGGTTAGCCCTTCGAACACGCCGGACAGAATCTCAACGCGGTCTTCTTCCTGACGCTGGGTCGTGATGCGGCTCTGGCCCGGTCGCCGTCGATCGAGGTCCGCCTGAATGTCGTCGTTCGAGAGTGCGAGTCCGGGTGGACAACCGTCGACGACCGCACCGATACCGCCTCCGTGTGACTCACCCCACGTGGTGAGTCGAAAGAGGTGGCCGAAGGTATTTCCCATTGCAGTAAGTCTTTCTGTATGCGGGGGTTAGGGCATGCCAATTTACTCAATCCCCCCATGGGGGTCAAGCCAAGCCACCTTGACACGGTTCGCGAGCGGGGGCTATCTTGGGCGCGCTTCACCTCCCTAACGGAGTATACGATGCGGCCCGGCATTCTCGAAGAGATGACGATCGACGACGTTCGAGCCCTCGATCCGAATGTTTGCGTGTTTCCGATCGGCTCGACGGAGCCGCACGGCCCGGCACTGCCCTATGGGACGGACAGTTTTCAGGTCGAGGCGGCGAGCTACGGTGGAACCGTTCGAGCGAACGACCTGGGTGGCCGGGTGCTGTGCTTTCCGACTCAGCGAGTCAGTCTTAACAACAACTTTCGGGCCTTCCCGTTCGCGTGTCGAATGCAGGTTTCGACATTCATGCGCCTGCTCGTGGACCTGGTCGTGATGTGCGAAAAGGAGGGCGTGCGGCGTTTCGTTTTCGTGAATGGGCACGGCGGGAACCCGGACGTCATTCGAGCGGTTCAACGGGATCTATCGGCACGAGACGGGATTTCCACTTTCCTGATCAGCACGAGTCATTGTGCGGACAAGGAAATGTTGAACGCGATGTGGGAGAATCGCAGCGATCACGCCGGGGAGGAAGAGACGTCGATGGTCATGCACTTGAGGCCCGACCTTGTTCGGACAAACAGGATCGACGATCGACCCAGAAATGCTCCCATCGTGGACGTCGTGAACGAATTCAAACCGGACTTTGTCCGTCCCTGGCACCTCTACATTCCGACGTCGGCCGGCGGTGACGCGCGTCAGGCCTCGGCGGAAAAGGGTGAACGTGCGATCTCGTCGTCGATCGACGGGATGGGTCGGTTTTTGGCCGGTATTTCTGAAGCGCCCGACACGGACACCTTTCCCTACTGAGGAATCCAACGTGGTTACCTACCGAGATCTGGAGATTCGACCTTTCATCAACGCCAGTGGCACGATCACGACGCTGGGTGGCAGCATCATGGACGAGGAAGTGATCGATGCCATGCGCGAAGCGTCGAAGTCGTTCATCGATCTGAACGCTCTGAACGAGGAAGCCGGCAGCTATCTGGCTCGGAGGATCGGCGTTCCCGCCGCCTTCATCTCCTGCGGAGCCGCGAGTGGCATGCAGCTTTCGGCAGCGGCCTGTCTGACCGGTACGGATCCCGCACGCGTCCGAGAGTTGCCGAGAACCGAGGGCTGGCGGAATCGATTCGTGATCAGTATGGTCGACCGACACACCTACATTCATCAAGGTATCGAGGTGTGCGGGGGGACGCTGGTCCGGGTGGGCACGGATAAAGGCGTGACGGACGACGATATCGTCAACGGGATCGACGATCAGACGGCGGCGGTCGTCCATTTTCTGGGCAAGCAGAGTCTCGAACAGTTGGAGCGAGTCGCGGCCGGCGCCGCCGAGCGGGGGGTACCCGTCATGGTCGATGCAGCCGCGCAGCTGCCGCCGCGAACGAACCTGGTCGACGTCCTGGGGGCGGGAGCCAGCCTGGTAACCTTCAGCGGTGGGAAAGGCTTGAGTGGGCCGCAAAATTCGGGTCTCGTCCTCGGGAAGCTGGAGTATGTGGAGGCGGTACGGATGAACGCGAGTCCGCAGAGCGGGGTCGGCCGTGGGATGAAGGTCGGCAAGGAGGAGATCCTGGGTCTGCTGACGGCCGTCGATCGGTTCCTGAAGGGGAGCGACGGAGAAGACCGGACGACGTGGGAGTGTCGGGCTACGTCGGTTGTGAAGGCCGTCGAAGACATTGCAGGCGTAAAGGCGTTCGTGGGGCGAGAAGGCCAGGCGGCGAGTCCCGACTTTGCGCCTCGCGCTTACATCGAACTGGAGGAAGATCGGTTGGACAACGTCATACAACGGCTGCGGGAAGGATCTCCGTCGATCGTGATCCGGCGCGCGGGAGACCAGCTGTGTGTGGATCCCATGACGTTGCAGGATGGGGAAGAGGAGGTTGTGGGGGAGAGGCTGAGAGCGGTCCTAAGTGACCATTGACCCATGACCAGAGCTGGGAAGCGTGTTCGTTGCGAACGTCTGAGGGTTTGTCTGGCGTTGATTGTGATGGGGTTTGCGATGAGTGGGGGGACGTGTTTAAACGCACAAGAGCAGGTGGTGTGGCGGTTTGACAATCTCGAGCGGATCGGTGGGCACGTCGTGACGGTGGAGGGCAATCCCGAAGTGGTCGACACACCGCTCGGGAAGGCCGTCGAGTTCGACGGGGTCGACGATGGGATTTTTTTCGACGTCCACCCGATGGCGGGGTGGCGCACCTTCACGGTCGAAGTCATTTTTCAGCCCTACAAAGATGGGCTTGTCGAGCAACGATTCTTTCACATGCAGGAAGCTGATTCGGATGATCGAGTGGTGTTCGAGACACGTCTGACCGAGGATGATCGATGGTATCTGGACACGTTCATCAACTCGAAGGACACCGAGAACGCGATGCTGGCTCGAGATCACCAGCATCCGATCGGCCCGTGGTATCACACTGCGTCCGTTGTCGACGGAGAATCCATGAAACACTACGTCAACGGCGAGTTCGAGGTGGGTGAGGCGTTTTTCTACGCTCCTCAGAAGCCGGGCCGGACGTCGCTCGGGGTTAGACTGAACCGTGTGCATTGGTATAAGGGTGCGATCCACACCGCACGGTTCACACCCGGGGTGCTGTCGCCGGAAGAGTTCATGAAGATCAAGGATTGAGGATCGAATAGTGAGCCGCGCCACCACGTTGCCCACAAAAGACACGCAGCGGAGCAACTTAAGAAAGCAGGAACCACCCTTCGACTGCGCTCAGGGCAGGCGCCTGAACACAGATGGACACAGATGTGGTAGCCCGAAGATCGCGGCCCTATTCGGGAAGTGACGTAGCGGTTCTCGGCGGCCGTTACTTTGTCACATCGATGGCAATCGGTGGAGCCCACAGCTCAGGAGAAACTTCGATCACTCCTTAGTAGCCACATCGGATCTTAAAGGTCGAGGATCTGGCATTGAGTATCGTTGTCGATGACATTCAGATGCACGTGCTGAACATGCGAACGCGGTTCCCCTTCAAATACGGAATCGCGTCTCTTGTTGCGGTCCCCCACCTGTTCGTTCGGGCGACGGTCCGCGTCGATGGTGAGCGGGTTGTGGGAATCACCTCGGAGGGCCTTCCCCCAAAGTGGTTCACGAAGAATCCTGAAACCTCGTTCGAGACCGATCTGGATGACATGCTGGAAGTGATCGACAAGGCCAGTGCGTTTTGTCTGGAAACCGCTGAAGGGAAGACGGTGTTCGATCTGTGGACCAAGATCTACGAAGCGCAGGCGGAATGGGCGAGCGCGACCGCTCACCCACCGCTTCTTTGGGGATTCGGCGTGAGCCTGGTGGAACGAGCGCTGATCGATGCATTCTGTCGCGCGACGGGGGACAGTTTCCACCAGGTTGTGCGGTCGGGCGCGCTCGGGATTCAACTCGCCGTCGTTCACGAAGAGTTGGGCAACGCGACTCCCTCCGATTTTTTGCCACCCCCCAGCAGGTCGGTCGATGTGCGACACACGGTTGGGCTCGCAGATCCCTTGACCGCGGCGGACGTACCGGAGGACGAGCGCCTCCACGACGGTCTTCCGTACACCCTTGAAGAAAACATCCAGCACTACGGGCTGACCCACCTGAAGATCAAGCTTTGTGGGGATGCGGAGCAGGACCTCACGAGACTGAAGCGCATCGCCTATCTCATGGCGCAGCAACCAAAATGCGCGTTCACGCTCGACGGGAATGAATTCTATACTGAGGTCGACCCCTTCCACGACCTTTGGGCTTCGATCGTGGCCGACGAGGACCTTGCCTCCTTCATGCAGGGTCTGATCTTCGTCGAACAGCCATTTCATCGCGACGTGGCCCTCTCGGACGATGTGCGCGACACGCTCCTGGCTTGGTCGGATCGTCCACCGATCATCATCGACGAATCGGACAGCGGCTTACACGTAGGCCGAGACGCGCTCGAGACAGGGTATGTCGGTACGAGTCACAAGAACTGTAAGGGCGTCTTCAAGGGTATCGCGAATACGTGCCTGATGGAGAGCCGTCGACGCGCGGATCCGAATGGCCGTTACGAACTCAGCAGCGAAGACCTGGCGGGCGTGGGTCCGGTCGCCGTGATTCAGGATCTTGCTGTGGTATGTACTCTGGGTATCACGCACTCGGAACGAAACGGTCATCATTACTTCGAAGGACTGAGCATGTATCCGGATGCGATCCAGGAGGATGTTCTGGCTTCGCACGGCTCCCTTTATCGCCGTCACGAGCGGGGTTTCCCGACGCTGGATGTGAAGGGTGGGACGCTCGACGTGGGAACGATTGTGGATGCGCCCTTCGGCTACGGCTTCGATTTGGATACGACCCAGTTCACGCCGTTGGACAAGTGGTCCGCGGACTCGCTGTCGCTGTGAAAGACCTATCAACGTAGTGGGTGCCCCTCGACAGGCTGCCCGTAGGGTCTTATACGGTTTCCGCCTTGAAGGGGCGGCACATCTTAGCCCGGGGCGTTAGCCCCGGGCTAAGAGTGGGAGGCACGGAGATGCGCCGTGGTGGGGAAATGGTGGGACGAAAAACGAAGATACTCGGTGTACAATCAGATGGCCATACACATGCAGGACGTTGGAGCACGAGTAAGCCATGTCGATTAATTGGGATGATGTTCGAGGCGAGGTGACGGGGTATCTGCAGGATCTCATCCGACTGGACACCACGAATCCGCCGGGCAACGAGATTCTGTGCGCCGACTACATCGCAGGTGTGCTCGAGGGCGAAGGGATTGATTCGACGATCACAGAATCCGATCCGGGCCGCGGCAACGTCACTGCCCGTCTTTCGGGTGGAGACGAGCCGGCCCTGATGCTGCTGGGACATACCGACGTCGTGGCCGTCGAGCCCGAGAAGTGGGAGCATCCTCCGTTCAGCGGAGCACTGATCGACGGGGAGATCTGGGGCCGTGGCGCCGTGGATATGAAGGATATGGTCGCAGCCGAGCTGATGGTTTTCCTGTTGCTCAAGCGCCAGGGGATCGGGCTCAACAGAGACGTGATTTACGCGGCTACAGCCGACGAAGAGGCGGGGAAAGGCAACCACGGAGTGGGCTGGCTGATCGATAACCATCCCGAACAGGTTGACGCGCCCTACATCGTGACCGAGGGCGGTGGCGGAGATCTGCGGGTCGGCGATGCGCGGTTCGTGACGGTTCAGACCGGCCAGAAAGGTATTCACCGATTCAGACTTCGAGCCACCGGAAGACCTGGACACGCATCGCGCCCGCACGACGAGAATGCCGTTGTACGTCTCGCGAGGGCGGTGGCTGCGATCGGAGACACCACGCTCCCGATTCACCCATCGGCGACTTTACGTGCCTACCTGGAGGGGATTGCGTCCCGCCAGGATTCCGAGACGGCTTCGAACTTGCTCCAGATCCTGGATCCAGCGAAGAGCGAGCCGGCGCTGGAACGTTCTCCATTCGATGCCAGTGCCGTCGCATCGCTTCGGGCGCTCTTGAGGAACACGATCTCTCCCACGATTTTGGAAGCGGGCAGTAAAATCAGCGTCATCCCTGGGGAGGCTGTGGCGTGGCTGGATGGACGTCTCGCCCCAGGACAGACAGATCAGAGCTTCGCAGAGGAGATTCGGCCGCTACTGGGTGACAGCGTCGAGATCGAGATCGATCAGTATTGTCCCCCCATCGAAGCAGACATCGATTCTCCGCTCTACGAAGCGATCGTATCCGTCGTGGGTGAACACGATCCCGAGGCGACAGTCATACCAGCGATCAGTGCCGGAGGGACGGATGCCAAGCACATCCTGCCCCGCAAGCCCGATACGCAGGTGCTCGGCTTCATGCCCCACAAACGTGAGAAGCGCGGGGGAGGGGGAGCGGCCCACGGACACAATGAGCGAATCTCGGTCGATAACCTGCTCTACGGTACACGCGTGCTGTACGATGTGGTTGTTCGTTTCTGCGCTGGCTAGAACCAAACCACGAAATACACGAACGGTTGGTAATAGGTAGGCGCAAAGGCGGAACCACGGAGCCTGAGTTGGAACCACGGAACACACGGAATACACGGAAGAAACCCAGAGCGAAAAGAATCTGCTGACAACGAACATCGTCGTGCAGCGGCGTTTGAGTGGTGTCTCCATAGGGGTTAAGCGTTGAGAAAGATGAGCCGGTTTCTCGGGATTGGGCTTCTCGTGGTGTGGGGATGTGCTGGGGAGGACCAGCAGGCTGTCTCTGATGGTGGTGCGGTGGAGCTCGGCGTGCCGGAGGGGGAGCGGGTGTCGTTGGGGGGGATTTCGGTGATTGTTCCGACGGGGTGGGAAGTGCAGCAACCGTCCTCTTCCATGCGGAAGGCACAATACTCGCTCGGGAAGCAGGGGGGCGATTCGGAGGATGGGGAACTGGCGGTGTTCTACTTCGGCGCGCGGAGTGCGGGCAGTGTGGGTGCCAATCTCGATCGGTGGCGAAAGCAGATCACGCCTCCTCCGCGTACAGCGCCTTCGGACCCGGTGACTCGGACAATCGGTACGATGCGGGTGACGGTGATCGATCTGGAGGGATCCTACAGAGCGGGAACGGGAATGAGGATGGCTCCCGGTCCGCCCAAAGCGAATTACCGAATGGTGGCCGCCATCGTGGAGAGTCCGAGTGGCGCCTACTACTTCAAGCTGACAGGGCCGTCGGAAACGGTGGCGTACTGGCGCACGTCGTTCGCACAGTGCATCAACAGTGCCAGAAAGGCGGGGTGATGGCCGGTCGAGTACTGATTACGGATTACGTGTGGCCCGATCTCGAGATCGAGCATCGGATTCTGGGTGAAGCAGGACTCGAGATCGTCGAAGCGCCCGACGGCGAGGAGGCCACCCTGGCTGGGTTGGCAACGGGATGTTGCGGCATTCTGACGTGCTGGGCAAAAACGACGCAGAAAGTGATCGAGGCCGCTCTGCCCGACTTGCGTGTGATCGTGCGCTACGGCGTCGGTCTGGACAACATCGATGTCGCGTTCGCCACCTCGCAGGGAATCCCGGTCGCAAACGTACCGGACTACTGCTACGTCGACGTGGCGGAGCACGCGATGGCACTTTTGCTGTCGATGTCGCACAAAGTGACGGCATTCGATCGTGACGTACGGGCGACGACCTGGAACATCCAAAGCCAGGTGCCGCTCAATCGCCTGACGGGCCGCAGACTCGGCCTGATCGGGCTCGGACAGATCGCGCGTCAAGTGGTGCCGCGAGCCACGGCGTTCGGGATGGAGGTCGTGGCGTACTCACGAACGCTTACGGACGAAGCGGCGGCGGAAGCGGGCGTGCTCCGAGTGGGAATGGATGAGCTGATCGAGACGTCGGACTTTATTTCGATTCATTGCCCCTTGACTGACGAAACGCGCGATCTGATCGACGCCCAGTTCCTCGAGCGAATGAAGTCATCCGCTTTCCTCATCAACACGTCCCGGGGCGAAATCATCGACGAGACCGCCCTTGCAGAGGCGCTGGAGGCAGGAGAGATCGCCGGTGCGGCCCTCGACGTGCGATCCCAGGAGCCGCCGGACATGCCCGATCGGTTGATCGATTTGCCGAACGTGATTCACACGCCCCACGCTGCGTTCTACTCGACGGAATCGCTTCAGGAGTTGCCGACGAAAGCGGCGCAGGAAGTCTGTCGCGTTATGAAAGGGGAGGCGTTGATTCATCTGGTGAATCCGGAGTTTCGGGAGAACCAGTAGGAAATCAGGAAAATAGGGAATTATGAAATTGGGGTGATGGATGGAGAGACCGAAGATTGGGTTGCTCGTGAAGACGTCGCTTCGAGAGCGAATCCTCAGCGATATAGATCTGGAGAAACTCCGATCGTTCGCGGATGTGGAGATCAATCCGAACGACGAAGATTTTTCGGAGGAAGAGGCAGCCGAGTTCCTCACGGGGAAGGATGGGGCGTTCTCCAGCTGGCGGGTGACGACGCTGACGCCGGCCATCCTGGAGCGAGTGCCCGAACTGAAGATCTGGGCCTATGGCGCCGGGTCGATCAAGGGGAAGATCTGTGACGAGGCCTGGGAAAAGGGCGTGGTCGTCACGAGCGCGGCACCGGCGATCGCGGACGACGTCGCGGAGTTGACGATGGGACTCATCACGATCGGTCTGCGTCGCGTCATCCCCTACATGCGGGAGATGCGTGGGAATGAGCCGGCCCTGAAACCGTTGTCGCGGTCTCTGTTCCGACGAACGGTGGGTGTCGTCTCGGCGAGTCAGGTGGGGCAGCGGGTCATGCGGCTTTTGAAGCCCTATGACGTTCGTCTGCTGGTCTTCGATCCCTTTCTATCCGAAGAGCGTGCAAGGGACGAATTCGGCGGCGAGCTGGCCGACCTCGAGACGATCGCACGCGAAAGCGACGTGGTTACGATCCACGCGCCACGGATTCCCGAGACGCATCACTTGTGGAACGGGACCCACTTTGGGTTGATGAAGGACGATGCGGTGTTTGTGAACACATCGCGTGGAGACAATATCGACGAGGCGGCGTTGATCGCTGAGTTACAGAAAGGACGGCTGTTCGCTTTTCTGGATGTGACCAGCCCCGAGCCACCCGTGCCGGAAAGCCCGCTACGTCAGCTGCCAAACGTCGTGTTGACGCCGCACGTCGCGGGGCAGCAATCCTATCGCGTTGGAGAGATGGCTGTGGAGGAACTACGTCGATTCTTTGCCGGTGAGGAACAGTTGTTCAGAGTCACGCGGGACATGTTGGATCGGTTGGCGTAGAGCATAGAAGATAGAGCATTGAACATTTGAAGGCGGGCTATGAACTTCTGGATTGATAATGGGGAGACGATGCTGTTTATCGGGGACAGCATTACCGACTGTGGACGACGGGCTGCCGAGGCGCCGCTGGGCATCGGTTACGTTCGGTTGTTCACGGAGATGGTGACGGCTGCCTACCCCGATCGGGGAATCCGATACATCAACAAGGGCATCGGGGGCAACCGGGTGACGGATCTCCGGGACCGATGGACGGACGACGTCTTCTACCACGCGCCGGACAAACTGTCCATCAAGATCGGCATCAACGATCTACACAGTGTGCTGCGCGGCGCTCCCGAACCGGTCCCGCCGGACCGGTTCGCGTCGATTTACGATGCGCTGCTCAGTCGGACGCGAGACACGCTGAACTGCCCGATCGTCCTTCTCTCGCCTTTTTACATCTCGAGAGAGACGACGAGCGACTCGTTCCGGCAGAGCGTCCTGTCGCTCATTCCGGAATACATCGAGGTCGTTGAGCGGCTGAGTGAAACCTACGGAACCCGTCTCGTGCGTCTTCACGACATCTTCCAGAAACACCTCGAGTATCGCGACTCGGAGACATTCTGCCCGGAACCGGTGCATCCCAATCGCGCGGGACACCTGGTCATTGCCAAAGCGTTGTTCGACGTGCTTTTAGAAGGCTCTATCCGGGTTTCTCAACGGTGAAACTATAGAATGACAAGGTCATAGATCGTTCCCTACGCTTGGTTGTGTGTGTAGGACAATCAAAGCGAAGGGGGTGCGACCTATGACCGGGAGCAGATTACTATCGAAACTGCTGAGATTCAAGGGGTTCCGTGTTGTCAGCTGGTGGTTTGAGGGGAGAAGCTGCTTCGTCATCGCCGTAAAGCCCCATAAGAATGGTTGTTGTTGTCCGGAGTGCGGCCGTCGAGGTAAAATCGTCCGCACAATGCCCCATCCGCGTCGGTGGCGTGACATTCCGGTGTGCGGGTGGAGGGTCTGGCTTCTCTACCATCCTCGGGAGATTCGGTGTCCTACCCACGGTCGTGTGGTCGAGGAGATTCCGTGGGCGGAGCGGTTCTCTCGGGTGACGTATCGCTTCGAGTATGCCATGCTGCGCTACTGCCAGACCATGTGACGCAGAAGGCGGCGTCCGAGTTACTGCGCATCTCTGCCTCGACGCTGTCGGATCTCCTTCACCGATCCATCACGCGGCTTCGTGAAGGTCATCGTATCCGAGGGCTCAAAACCATCGGGATCGACGAGATCTCCTACGCCAAGCGTCACAGGTACGCCACGCTCGTTTACGATCTGGACCGCTCCTGCGTGGTGTGGGTTGGCCGCGGCAGGGCGCGTAAAACGATCGATCGGTTCTTCACAGAGGCTCTCAGTCCCTACCGGAGATCCAAGATCGAGTGGGCCTGCTGCGACATGAGCGAAGCTTACATCGGAGCCATCCAGGAACACTGTCCGAATGCCAAGCTGGTCCTCGATCGCTTTCACATCGTCAAGGCTCTCAATGCCGCCGTTGACGAGGTCCGTAAGGACCAGTGGCGTAAAGCTGCCCCGGATGAGCGCAAAGCCATGAAGGGCCTCCGATGGCTCCTCTACCGGCACTCAGCGACACGCTCCAGAGGGGATACTCGGACACTCAAAGCACTGGAGAAGGCGAACTACCGAATCTATAGAGCCTGGAGACTCAAGGACGAGTTCGAGCAGTTCTGGGAATACAAAGCGCCCTGGGCTGCCGAACGCTTCCTGAAATGCTGGACGACGTCCGCACTCAGAAGTCGACTTGAACCCCTGCGAAAGTTCGTCAGGACCCTGCGACAGCACTTCTTCGGCGTCCTCGCATTCGTGAACACGCGTCTTACCAACGCCATCGCCGAAGGCCTCAACCGAATCGTCCAAATCGTCAAGAACCGAGCCAGCGGATTCCGCACACTCGACGCATTCAACGATATGATCTTCCTTACCGTCGGAGACATAAACATCCCTGAGCAGATTCCGAAGAGGTTCCGCACACGCTAACCGCGCCCCCATGCCAGGAACCACGGCACCTTCACCCACTTCATCTCGTTGAGAGATCCGGATATAGCCTTTTAGAAGCCTAGACCACGGACGGAATACACGGAAGAAGAGCGAAAACCATTAACCACCCTTCGACTTCGCTCAGGGCAGGCTCACACGAAATACACGAACGGGGAATGTGTTGCAGACCGAGATGAGTCGGTAGGCTGTTCGGGGGATGGCGGAGGAAGAAAAATGGCCACCACCGAGGCACCCAGGTAGGCGCATACCGGGCTGACGTGCAATCGGGCCGCGAACGACCGGAAAGCATTACAGAGCCGGCTTCCAATAGGTTGGCTACCTGAGATACCTGGGCAATGGCCGAAGGTTCGGTTTCAAGATAGCGTGAAGACGATGGTGTGTCAAAACGTGGGCCAGTTCGGTCGGCGATGGGTACGCTGATCCTGCTGGCCCTTTGCATTGACCAGTGACTATTGACAAGTGACCCTTGACCAAAGTTCGGCATTGCCCCCCGTGCGCGTCGACGTAAGGGGCTTTAGCCGCAGGCGGCTTCGATGACGCGGAGATGGTTTTCGCCGAGGATGCCGCGGATGTCCTGCTCGGCGTAGCCGCGTTGGAGCAAGCCCTCGGTGATGTCGGGAAAGTGTGTGGCGTCTTCCACGAGATCGCCGCCGCCGTCGAAGTCGGATCCGATGCCGACGACCTGTGGGCCGACCAATTGAACGGCGTGGTCGATGTGATCCAGGAAGTGATCGAGCGTTGGATTCTCCGGGGCGACGAAATAGGGCACGAACGTCATGCCGATGACACCGCCGTTCTGCTCGATGGCTTTGATCTGATCGTCGGTGAGATTACGCGGATGCTCGCAGACGCTCGTGCAGGTGCTGTGGGACACGATGATCGGTTTTTCGGTCGTGTCGATGACGTCCCAGAAACCGGGTTCGCTGATGTGGGAGACGTCGACGAGCATGCCGAGCCGGTTCATTTTCCTGACGAGTGACACGCCGAAGGTTGTCAGGCCCCCGCGGCTTCTCGCTTCCGCGTTCCCATCCGCCGCCCAGCTGCTGGTATTGTGCGTCAGTCCGATCGACCGGACGCCCACGAGATACAGACAACGGAGGATGTTGAGGCTGCCATCGACGCCGTCGCTGTTTTCGACGACCATGATGACGGCGAGCTTGCCAGCAGCCTTGGCCTCGCGAATGTCGTCGGCTGACCGTGCCAGGATGACGTCGCCGCCTGTCGATTCGATTTCCGAGTCGAGCGTACCCAGGGCGTCGAGGGAATAGGCGAGGTGATTGTGCCGCGCTGATGTGCAATCGACGGCGAAGAAGGCAGCGTCGATTCCGCCCGCCCGCATCTTCGGGAAGTTGATCTGGATCTTGACCTTCGCCGCTTCCCCTGTGTATCCCCCTCGCAAGGAGCCGACCGTCCCATTCGGGGCAGCCGACTCTGCGTCCTCGGATGATAGGCTCATCCCGCCACGGCGAATGTGACCGACCGTCGTGTCGTTGTGCGTGTCGATGACAAGAGCGTTGTTGTGGAGGTCGAGGGCCTGGGGACTGGGAGGCATGGTGTGGTCTCCGTGATAATCGACGAGAGCTGGCCACGAGGAGTTGTCCGTGTTCCGTTCTGGGCCCTGCGGGCCTTGACGGAACCAGTCGTCGGTCGAAGGCTGTCACTCGCCAATGACGTGCGAGAAAAACTCGCGGGCGTTTGCTGATCGGGTAATATGGGAGGGTCAGAAAGGTGGGGCAAACCTGACGAGAGCAGTCAGCGCGCCCGGCCTTCGGTGTTTCGAAGGAACGATGTCATCAGACGAATGATGTTGGCCCCCGTCGCTTCTGATCTCGCCAGAGCCACATTCTGGCGGTCCGACTGGTAAGCCGATGGGATTCGGCCGATCTGCTCGCCCAGGGTCCACGCACGCTCGCGCTGTTCCGAATCACCCCAGGGAATCGTGTCCAGGTAGGCGGACTTTACGGATTGGCGTGCGGACGCATCCAGCCACGGCGGCTCGTCTTCGAACGATTCGAGCCAGTAGACCGAGTCGCAGGGGAAGCCGATCGCAGCCTGGTCCCAATCGAGGATTCGGATGTTTCCTGAGTGGTCAAGAAGCCCATTGCCGGGGTGAAGGTCTGTGTGATGGATCGTGCTGGGCCATCCCAGGTCGACGATCTCGTCCACACGAGCTTGGACATCGGGGAGACACATTTCGAGACGACGGATGAAATTCACAGGGATTGCAGTGTCGTCGTCTGCCCGACAGAGATACTGATCTTCCAACCGCTCGATCAACACAAGCAGCATGTCTGTCGTTCGTTCAACTCGAAGATCGAGTATGTCGAACTCGTTCGAAGCGTGGGTCTTTGACCAGCCGGTTTGAATCTCTCCCACGCGACGGGCGGTGTCGCTCAGCAAAGTGCCTTTTCCGATTTCTCCCACGTTGCTCCCCCGAACGTAGTGAAAGAGCATCCAGAGAGCGGAACCATTCATCCGGTGGGAGATCAGCTCGGGTGTCGTGTTCGGGGCGAGCTCGTTCAGCGCGCGGTAGACCCGCGGTGCGTCGTCGTAGATTTTAAGGCAGTTGGCTTTGAAGACGAAGGGGGTCGATCGGGCGACGACGTGGGCGGAGATTGACCAGGAACGGAGGATGAATACGTCGTTTAAGGTCACCTGGTCAGTAGGGATGCCCACGGATTCGCCGATCCATCTCGCGACTTTCGGCCAGGGCAAGCGGAGGTTGTGGCCGCCCTGAGTGCCGGTCGGCCATTCGTGCACCGACGGCCAGGCAGTTGTCTTCATGGGTCTGTCCTTAACTTTCGCGACTGTGCGCCGGGAGGTTTGATCCTTTGAAGCTCCGGTTTGCGCGGAAAACCCAGGGCTGCGCCTTGGGCTAAGTTGTGTCGCCCCGTTGGGGCTTAGATCACCAACGTTGATTGTGCTGGTATCGAAGAACACGGTCAAGTCCCATAGTCAGTTGAAAACTCATCGGGCCCCGTAGTTTGGTCAGGCTCTCTTTTGAGCATTCTGTTCGTTGTCGAGATTCAGATCTTTGTTCAGTGCTTGCCTGAGTAGGGGAAGATGTTTGTATCCGCTCACGCGTCGCAGGCGAGGTTCGATGTCGAGGAGTGCGGCAGCCACCCATCTGTGTCTCTGGGGAGAGTTGTTCCAGCGTCTGACCTTCCGAGTGAGCTCGCCGGTCCTGCTGTTGAGGGCTTCGATGCAGTTGGTGGTTCGGAAGCTTCGTTTCAGGAATGGGAGCATACCCAGCCGGTGGAGGGTCAGGGTTTCCTCCAGGCCTTCCTCGAGGCTCGTTGCGGCAGACTGATTCATCAGCTTCAGTTCGGGTTTAAGTGATTCGAGTGCGGCCTTTGCCTCCTCGTAGGTGTCGCAGTCATAGGCTTTCTGAAGCTTCCGTCGAACTCTTGGACGTTCCCTCTCCGGGAGATAGCTGACGACATTCTCGCGCTTGTGCCACTGACAGCGATGAACGCGCACATACCCTTTGAGGGCTTTGGTGACAGCACTGCGGAGTCCCTTTGAGCCGTCAAGCACAACGAGAAGGCCCTGGTCGTAGCACAGGCCTCTCCGGATGAGGTCCTGGATCAGCTGGCGGCAGATCCGTTCGTTCTCCGTCGCCGATTCGACGAAGCCCAGGGGGATCTTCTGGCCGTCCATCGTGACCCCCAGAGCGATCACGATCTCTTCGTCGGCAAAGCTCTTTCCGTCAATGAACAGGGTCACGAAGTTCGTAGTCGTCGAGGGGACGCTCCTGGAACTGCTTCCGCTTCTTCGCGGTGGCTTTGATGAACCGCCGCGAGACGGAGGACGCTGAGATACCAAACGCTTCTGGAACCGATTCGGCACAGGCCTTGTAGTTGCGGCACGAGATCCCCTTGAGAACACGAAGCAACAGCCCCTCGTCCGTCTTCTTGGGCGTCTGTAGAGCCCGGTATGCAGCCAGGGAAACCTCTGCGTCGGCCTCGACGTCGCGCACCCGGGGAACGTCTAACGGGAGCTTCTGGTCCATCAGATACACGGATCCCTTCTGGCTTCCCCACCGACGATGCGCCTGCTCCGAACCTTTGCGCGCATACCGAACGCCTGCGAGCTGCTCGACCTCCTGCTGGAGGAGGTCTGCCACTGCCTCCAGACCCAACGGGATCAACGCCTGGATCACCGACAAACGCGTCTCCAAATCGATGACATCGCCCTCAACCTTGACTTCACCATCGCCTACAAATAGCTTCTCCATCTGGGCTCCTTTCTTACGGGTATACGCTCCTACACGTCTACCCAACGTAAGTTTGGAGCCCTCTAAGTTTCAACTACGATAGGCACAACACCAAGAACACATAATGGGATGCACGCTATCAGACAGACTGTGAACAATGGTTTACAGCGCCTGCAAGCTCAGGTCAATAGGTGTGTAAAAGAAATCAGGCGGCCATCTTCCCGGCTTCGACCTGCGGTTCGGTTGAGTGTTTCTGATCGTAGACTTGTTGTAGCAAGTGTGGCGCGGTGAGTTTCCTGAATCGGCTCTCTGCGACCTTGAGCGTACGCCAGATGAGAGTCGTGGCGTTCCTGACTTTCTTGAATCGCCTGGCGGCGTTTGTGCGAAGCCGAACGGAAGCAAAGGGGCTCTCGACGACGTTCGTGGTTCTCAGGTGTTTCCAGTGTTCCTTCGGGAAGTCGTAGAACGTGACCATCCGATCCCAGTCTCTTTCGAGCGTCTCCACGGCGGCAGGGAACTGTGAGCGATACCGTGCGGCAAAGCGTTTCCGGAGCTTCTCGGCCTCCTTTTTCGTGCCGGCATAGGGGATCTGGACGAGCAGTGCGCGGGCTTCAGCCTGTGCACGCTTGGCGACCTTGTCGAGCACGTTGAGGATCTTGTGGTTCCAGCACCGTTGTTGCCGGCTCTCTGGCCAGACCTGATCAACGGCCGCCCTGCCCATATTCCCGTCCGCGGCGATCAGGACAGGATGTTCGAGCCCGCGATCCCGGAGATCCCGTAGCACCGTGAGCCAGGATTCTGTAGACTCTCGATAACCGGGTTCTATCGCCAGGATCTCCTTGCTGCCGTCGCTCATCGCGCCGATCACGACCAGCAGACACGCCTTCTCGCGCTCGAGCCCGGCTTTGACGTAGATGCCATCAGCCCAGGCGTAGACCAGTTCGCGATTATCCAGACGCCTTTCTTTCCAGTCCTGGAAGTCGACCTCCCACTTCCCTCGAAGACGAGCGATCGAGGTCGGCGAAAGCGGCGCGCCATCACCGAGCAGCGCACGCAAAGACAACTCGAAGTCGCCCTGGGAGAGACCGTGGAGATAAAGGTCGGGAAGCAGATCTCCAATGGCCCTGGTTCTCCGGGCGAACAGGGGGAGGATGCGGCTTTCAAACCGCTCTTCCAGACCACGAACCCGGGGACGCCGGACCTTGATCGTTCCGCAGCTCGTCGAGAGACGCCGGGGCTTGCCGTAGCCGTTCCTGTAGCCCGTGGAGCTATCGACCTCGGCTCGGCGCTCATACCACGACCGGCCCAAGAACGCGGTCGCCTCCTCCTCCAGAATGGACTGGAACCGGCCCTGGATCTCTTCACGGATCCAATCGTCAACCGTCTCCCACGTCGGCATGGACTTCAATGGGGCTCTATGCGTATGTTCCTTCACGGCGATCCTCCTTCCCAACCGGGCCTCTCACCCGGTTTTGTGTGAATCAACTATCTCACGGGAAGGGTAGGGTCGCCCTTTCTCTTTTTCCACACCTTTTGATTATAGCTCGCGCCTGCAGGGAAATACCCTCATCGTGGCGGGGTTGGTTCTGGCCTGGGTGGGTTGGATCGTTTCCGATCTGCTGGTTGTCGACATCGCGTACGGTGAGACGTTCCGTTTTCGAATCGAGGTGGTGCGATGGCGGGATGCGTGGCCGGTTCTCAGATGGCTTCCAGGATGGCTCGGTGTCCTCGTGGCGACCCTCCTGGTCTGGATGCGTCGTCCTTTCGATCGATCTCGCACCGGGTCCTGTTTGGTACTTGTCGGGTTTCTGTTGGGTCTTCGACTCGTCAGCTTTCTGCCGGGGGTCGGGACGGTGGTACCCGTGTTGGGCCTGGTCTGGACGGCCCACGCATCGTGGGCGGTGAGCCTGACCGTGCTGTTCTACTCCACGTTTCCGATGCTCGATGGTTGGTTGGCGACGCGATCGCGAATCGCCGGGTGGGGGTTGCTCGTCTTTTTTGGGATTCTCTACACCGTGTTCGCCGTGTTTTTCGTTCGCACGACGCTTCTTCACGGCGACGAACCCCAGTATCTGCTGATCACGCAGAGTCTCCTGCACGACGGAGACATCGATCTTTCGAACGCCACGAAAGAGTCGGACCTCGAGTTTCACCAGAAGACCGTTCAACCCCGTCGTGCTCCGGCATCGCCTCCGGGCAGAGTCCATTCTGCTCATCCGATCGGCCTCGGCATTTTGCTTGCGCCCGTTTACTGGCTGGGGCTGACAGCCGCGGACCATCCGAGACTGGCTTGCGTCCTGCTTGTCGCTGTGACCTCAGCCATGTCGGTTCTGTTGGCCTTTCGATGGCTCATCGACCAGGACGTATCCCCGGCCGGTGCCCTATTGACCTCGATCGGCGTTGGCATCTCTCCGTTGATGTTTCTGTTTTCTACCCAGCTCTACCCGGAAGTCTTTGCGCTTGTCGCTGCCCTGATTGTTTTGACGGTGTTGGCAAGACCGCTCGCCAGGACACGCGTTCGGCAGTCAGCATTGGGGATCGTCGTGATCCTGGTTGCACTACCCCTGCTGCACCAGAGACTCCTGCCGATGGCCGTGTTCCTGGGATTGCTGATGTGGTTACACGTACGCGAAATTCCGGACCGTGTCTCGATTCTCAAGAGCAGCGGAGTGATCCTCACGCTCGCCACGGCTGCCTACATCCTTTACCACTTGCACTTCAGCGGTGATATCTGGGGTCCGTTCAAGCCAGGAAACGCGGATGTCCTGGATTTCGAACATCTACCCACGGCCCTGGTCGGTCAATGGCTCGACGCCAGGGTCGGGCTGTTGAACAACAGTCCGATCTTTGTCGGGGCACTGGTGGGCGTGGTCGCGATGGCTGTGTCACGGGATCGACGACTTCTGATCGTGGTCGGCATCTATGCAACGACCGCGTGCGTGAACGCACTGTCGAACGACTGGCGGTTCGGCTATTGCTTCCCCAGTCGATTCATGGTGACGGCTCTGCCCGCATTGCTGATTCCACTCGCTTATACGATGGATCGTGCGCTGAACCGGAGCGCCTCGTTGGTGTTCGTTGTGATGTGTGGGGTTTGTGTCGGTTGGGACTCGAACTACGAGGCCCTCCTGTTGAAGGAAGGTGCGTACGATGGGAACCACCTGATCCACCGTGCTTTGGACCAGGTGTATCCGGCTAGCGTCCACTTTCCGGATTTGAAGGATGTGGCGAAGGTGCCGTGGATGGATGTGGCTTGTTGGGCGGCTGCGGTTGCGATCCTGGGCTCGATGGGGCGTGTCGACGCCAGGAAATCAGCGGTGCTCCTGGTCGGCCTATTCGTGATGGTGCCAGTTCTGACATCGCCTCATCACCCCCTTCGTTTGAAAACACAGAGTGCGCACGGTTTGCGGCGCTTCAGTTCAGATGGCAGTGAGTTCAGAGTTCATCTGACCGAACGGCAAGTGACATTCGGTACCTACAACGGGGCGGTCCAGGATGGGAGTGGCTACGTGGCGAGGCGCGGCGAAGCGCGGACGGGTGTCGCAGGTTATTCGGGGCTGCCGGATCTCTATCCCCCGATCTACCGGGTAACCCTTGCCGCCAGGGCCTCGGCGTCTGTCGATGGTCAGCCGGGCGCCTACTATGTGCTGGTCAGACGACGGGGTGTCCGCACACAGATGAATCACCAGATCCGGTATGCCGTGCCTTTGACGCCGGATGGATCGGCGGCATCGATTCAGCTCACACAGACATCGGGACGCGGGATCCTGCAACACTTCGTCATGTATCGAGAAGGCGCGAATCTCAGCTTCGGGAACGCCACCCTGGTACAACATCCCGTGCAGCTCCGGGAAAAGCGACAGCTGGTTTCCACGCGGCGTCTCGATCTCGATAGCCGGGACGGGTTCGGGTTCTATCACGGATATACGGTGGTGGATCTGGCTTAAGGTTCCTACCGCTTCGAAGTGGAGCTCGAACACGTCGACCCATCCGTCTGGATCACCCGACGGTTGGATCCTGTCGTGGTCGTGCTGTTCGGAGGGGTAACGGACTTGCAGGATGCGAAGCGAAGGGCCCGTGAATGGCAGCCGATGCTGGATCGTGCGGTCGAGCTGCCCGTCTTGGGGGCCGTCGACCGCCCCGCGGTGGAGGCTTATCTGTCGCCCTTCTGGGCCAACGTACCTTTGGCCGATCAGATGAGCTTCACCTACGAGAGCGAAGAGAAGCAGACGTTGCTTGTCGTGATTTACTACTCAGGCCAGCACGGTCTGTTGCTGAAGAACATCCATCTGCATCGACGATTGTTCGAGACTCGACTGGATGGTTCTGCCTACGTCGTCCCGTTGTACGGGGGGTAGTCGTTATTTCGAGCTCTTGTTCTTCAATGCGTCCCCGTGCGGAGCACGGGGGACGAGCGCAACGCTCTGCTTTGTAAATACAAAAGCCCCCGATCGCCCTCGTCCCTTCGACTCCGCTCAGGACTGCACGAGGGCGCTTCCTACGCGGTTGCTTCGATCTGCACGGACTCGGGCTCGGACTTGAGGTAGGCGTTGGGGTCGTGATGCAGGGAACCTTCCGGTAACCAATCCCAGAAGACTCCGATGTCCCGCTTGATCCAGTCGGTCAGGAAATCGGGAATCTCTGTCGTCTCCCCTTCCCAGAATCGGCGAACCTGGCTATCGGTTTCCAACAGCTCACGGAGCTTCGTGTAGTGTCGGATTCTGCCGACACCTTCGGAGCACCTTGCCCTGATCACATTGATCCACGGCAGCCACCTGGGTCGAGCACTCTTGGCGGCCCAAAGGCGCCGCCTGATGGCGCGCCAGGAGAACATGTATTTCTGCATGTCGAGGAGGAGGTCATAGAATTCCGGCCATTCGTAGTTCTTGGGACGCACATTCATCACGTGGTAGTTGTTCAGAAAGTGGTAGGGGAATGGAAGCACCCGCCCTTCCCTCTGGTAGTCGAGATTGAGCGGGGCGGCCTGGCCGAATGCGGTCAGAACCGACACCACGGGAAAGGCCCCAGGGGCGAGGTCAACGAATTGTTTCGTGAGCTCGAAAGGGTCCGACCCTTTGTCTGTGTCGAGGCCGAGCACGAAGTTGGTCTGAATATAGGGGATGTAGCTCAGCACCATGTTCACGTGATCCGACACCTTCCGAACCTTGTCCAGGCCCATTGCCTTGCCGGATCTGGACTTGTCTCCCATGCCATACCACGACTCGATGCCGGGAAGCACTGCCTTGAACCCGTTCTGCTTCATCCTCTGGAGATGAGGCTCCGTGAGAATGGAGAGACTGCTTTCCGCGAAGAAGTTGAAGCTGCCCGGCGGCGCCACTTCCTCGATTGCACCCATGCATTCGTCGAAACGAACGCCGAAATTGGGATCGAACCAGCCGATGTTCGGTTTCTTAAACTTTCCTAGGAGGAAACGCAAGTCGCTCTGGATGAGGTCGAGACTGAGAGGTTGATGAGGTACGACAGAATCGATGCAGAAGTTGCAGGTGTATGGGCACCCCAAGCTTGCAATCGTCGACACCCCTTTGACGTAGGGTGATTTCTCCAGCACCTGCTCGATATACTTCCATCGCTCCTGAACTCCGGGCAGTTCGAGGGGCTGCTGATTGGCCGAAAGCGTAACACCGATAGGCCGGTTCGGCGAACAGTCCTGCAGCACATCTCTGATCAGCTCTTTGTCTGTGAATCCAAGGACGTAATCGAAGTATTTGACAGCATCCTGGGGAAAACAGCGGGCGTGAGGCCCTCCGAGGACGGTCACCGCGCCCCTGGAACGAAGGACATTGCTGATCGCATAGGAGAGTTGCGCGGCTTCCGAGAAGGCACCGATGAAGGCGATGTCAGCGTCGGTCGGCAACTCTGAGAATAGATCCTCGGGGCCGGTGTAGCAGATGAAGTTGACATCGTGCCCTTCCTGCTCGCACCAGCGGGCGACGACCTGGGGCATGATGCTGGCCTGGTTCGCGTTCATCATGCGACCGAACAGCCACTTGGTCGGGGCCTTGACGACCAGATCGATGACCGTGATCCGGAGTTTTTTCAAGAGACCTCCCTTGACGTGTCGACCCTCGTTTTCTCCGGCCAGCCTGCCGAACGGGAGTCGGCTGGCCGTCAGAGGACCGTGTTACGTGTCGAAAGATAGGCCTTACGAGGAACAACGTGCAACAATAGGTTGAGCGGCAGACAATCGCTGCTCGCATTGCCAAAAGGAAAGCCCCCACATCTCATGGCGAGAGTGGGGGCATTTGTGGTCCGGTGCGAAAGGGCTGTCGGCCTGTACCTACACGATCAATGGTAGTGACGAATCCTCGGGTCACGAAAGGCAACGGTAGACCACCACAGCCCGAGGGCGACGCCACCGGATTCAAAGTCGCCATCCCGGACCTGGTTGACGAGCTTTCCATCGACGTAGCTGGTGAGAGACTGTCCGCGGGCGGCGATCAGGACATTGTATTCGCGCCCCTTTTCGAATGGAAAGTTGACGACACTGATCTTTTCGACCTCACCTGCTCCCGCTTTTATCTTGCTGATGGCGATGGCCTGCCAGCCGAGCAGAAAATCGAGGATATAGTACTCCGATCCATCGTGTGATTTTCTGAAGTGTACTTGCATGTCGGATCCCTCTACGAGGGTGAGCAGGACCGACAACTCATAGCTCGACCAGCTCGAGTCTCCGGCAGCGAGGCACGTCGCTGTCTCGACCGGGACGGTGCCGACGATCGCGGAGCCCTCGCGTTTCCAGGTCGTCCCGCGCTCAGGAGGTTTCGAGTTCTCCAAGGGTACGTCGGTTTCGGTCCATCCGCCCAGGTCGTCACCCTGGAGTAATGAATTCCACGGAATGTCTCCTTCCATACCACCCAGACGGGGGCGCCCGAAATCGTCTTCGGGACCTGCCGTCACGATTTCCTCCTTCATCATCTCCTCCATTCTGTTCTTGAGAATACCTCTTGAACGGTAGAGTCGAGTCTTGACCGTCCCTGTCGGGATGGTCAGAATGCCGGCGACACGATTCACGTCCATTCCCACGAAGTGATGTAACACGACCACGGCCCTGTCTCGCGGCTTCAGATGCTTTACGGCGTGCCAGAGCCGATCCAGCCGAATAACTTCGTCCCGCGTGGATTCTGGCGCCGTGGCTAAGTCTCGTTCCCGGAGCCAGAGTTCATCCACGAGGTTGCGCTTCCGTAGAGCGAGTGTGTCGTAGGAAGCGTTCCTCGCGATCATCCCGATCCATCCAGGAAACTTGGTGGGGTCGGCAAGATCGTCCAATCGCGTAAATGCCCTGACAAAGGCATCCTGACAGATGTCTTCGGCGTCCTCGGTACGTCCTGTAATGGACCACGCGATGCCGTAGACTGAGCGTCGGTGGCGCGCCGCCAGGACGTTGAAAGCGTCCCGGTCGCCCGAACGAGTTCTGAGGACGAGCTCCTCATCCGCAAGTGCTGCGTGGCTATCCGTATATCTCGACATACACCATCATGACGGAGTGGGCGGGATCAGGTTCACGAAAAAACGACATCAAGCGGTGAGGGGATCGAGGAGCGGAGGAGGACGGGAGAAGGGGGACTCGCCCCGCTGTCGCATCTGCTGAAGCCGTGGGAGCAACGCAAACTTTAGTGGGAACGGGTGCCTTCGTGCCCGGGTGATGAGGCGGGATCGGCCTGATCGCGGCGGATGAGGCGCCAGTGGTAGAGGTAGACGGGGAGCCCGATGAGGATGAGGCTGAGGTTTTGGGCTGCGTCTCGATGGCGTTGGGAGGTTGCGGGGTCGACGCTTTCGCGACGTTCGAGCCAGGCGTCCAGCGCCTCCTGATATCGCCTGGCCTGAATGGTGTCGCGGAACACGATCCCTTCGTCCAGCGCTCGCGCAGGGGCGATTCCGTAGGGCTTTGGAGGCATTTCACGATAGAGAAACCGCTCGTGGTCCGCCTGAGTGAACACGAAGGCCTTCAAGGCCATGCTGACGAAGCCCGAGCACCGATGACGACCATGACGATGCCGATGAGGGAGAGGAGATAGAGATAGACGGTTCGGATTCGTTCGGATGGCATCTGTAGACCTGTGGACGGTTGACCTGCCGCCGTAGCCTTGGGCGGAGGCGGGTGGACGGCCACTGCGGCTTTCCCCTAGTTCGTCATTGTGACGTGCGTGGGGCCTGAATGGTTCCGACGCATCAGGCGAGGGCCTCTTTGAGCGCGTTGAATCCGCCCTGGAAGACGCCGTCTCCGATCAACTCTCGCATAGCGGTTTCTTCCGATGCGGGGCAGTCGAACTCGGCGCTCCATTCAGCGTAGGTTCGATAGCCATCGGTGATGGGAAGGAGACGAAGCGTGGCGACGTAGTCCTCGACGGGCATGGGCGACTCGAGGATCGAATACGTGCAGGTATGTTCGCGATCGCTGAGGGTCAGGAGTTGCTCGCGGATGTTTCCGCCATCATCCTTCAGGTCGAAATTTCGGATGCAGCCGACCTGGTCGCTCGGGTGGCCGTCTTCGATGTGGCTCTTTTCGATGGCCGGGTGCCAGCCCGGCAGATCGTTGAAGTCGCGGATCTTCGCCCATACGGTTTCGATGGGTCGGTCGATGACGGAGCTCGTGAAGATTCTGATCACAGCATACTCCTTTCCTATCGCGTGTTTACGGCCACGGTAGGATGGTCCACCGTGCCCCCGAAGTTCAGCGTGATGGGTATGGATTCAGGCTGGCGACCGAAGAGGGATCCTAGCGCCTTTCCGACGTTGATTCCGACGATGTTCATTTTGTCGGGAGGGATGTCCATTCTGAGCGTGAAATCGAGCGCCCCGTCCAGACCGACCGACCCGCGCAGACGACTGGGGATGTCTGCTGCGACCACTGACAGATTTTCAATCTTCACACGACCCTCTTCGACGGAAAAGCGCGAGGTGAGATCACGGATGGGAATGTGGTCGAAATTCATGAATGAAAGCTGCGATATGCTTCCCGCCGCACGCTTCAGCCATCCCCAGTTGACAACCTGACCATTCACAATCTCTCCGGAACCACGAACCGTTATTCGGTCATTCAGGACCGTCAATGTCGAATCGAGCGGCGCCGCAAAATTCAGCGCGAGATCCATTTTCCCCCGCAGTCGAAGGGGCAAACCGAACAGGTTGTGCAGGACACCGTCCGCACTGGCGGCGTCGATGTTGATTGCACCTTCGAGGGGGAGCGTCGAACCCGATTCCTTCGCGTCGAGGATCAACCGTCCTTCGATGGTTCCCCCATACAGACGACCCTCGATGTCGTCCAGGTTCAGGACGCCCCTACGTGCTCGGATCGTGGCATCGACGTCGGTGAGTGTGCCGCCGCTCGTGAGTCGGTCAAGATGGAGATCGCCCGACAGATCGAACATCCGGATCAGATCGGGCAGGGGTGAGGCAACGGGTGGCGGCGTTGCGAAGGCGGGTGTTGTTAGCGAAAAGCCCGTGGACGACGCGGGTGGTTCGGCGGACATCAGCTGATCGAGGTCGATGTGGGACGATCTGACTTGAAGTGCCAGGTGGGGTCGCCCGTCCGAGAAAAGCCACTCGCGGAAGCCTTTCACAACACCGGACACGCTGAGATCAGAATCAGCGGCTCGAACGCCGAGGGTGTCGATCAGGACAGAGGCTCCGTCGAATCGTGCCGTGATTAGGCCGTGCTCAAGTGGCACGAGATCGGCCGTGGTGGCAGTCAGATCACGTACGGCGAGTCTGCCGTGGAAAGCGGGGAAACTGGGTGGCGCATCCTCGGGAGCGAGTCGTCCCTCGATGGCCACGTCGAGATCGAGGCGGCCGCTCAGCTGATGGGGTCCGGCCGACGTCTCGAAACGGTCCGTAACGTGTCTGATCGAGAGGTCGATTTCAGGCTGGGCATCCAGGTGTTCGACTTTACCATTGGCCTCGATCGAGATGCCGGCGACCTCCAGACCGATACGTCGAACGCTGATGTGGGCCCGGGCAAGATCGAACACGAGGTCGTGCGTCAGGTGACCGCCTTCCGTCGTTGTGGTGATTTCACGAGCGGTTGTGACGACGGTCTCGATGCCGAGCTGCCCGCTGGCCGAGATCCGAGGTCCATCTGCGCCGAGCTGCAGGTCGTAGTCGACACCCCGGTAGGCGCGCTGGGTATCGTCACGGTGGTCTGCGTAGGTGATGGTTCCATCACGCAGACGAAACCGGTCGATGGGCAGGTAGACGGACGGGGCGGCCACTTCGCTCGATCCACCCGAT
This sequence comes from Candidatus Latescibacterota bacterium, assembly GCA_965198115.1. GTDB lineage: Bacteria > Latescibacterota > UBA2968 > UBA2968 > UBA2968 > UBA6620. Next base: position 8,310,314 of record OZ240241.1, read on the forward strand.
ACGAAGTCACCATAGTTGGCGACCCCCCGCTGGTTCACGACGATGTAGACGTTGGGCCCATGGATGTGCATCTCGCCCAATCCCTCTCGCCCAGTGAGGGCCGCGCCCAGTGATAGGGCGATGGAGGCTCGATCGGCGGAGAGGAACAACCCATCGCCGAATTCCTGGCGATCGCTGATGCGAAGGCCATCGATCGACGCGCCAAGACCGGTGAGGACCGTCAATCCGATGGCGTCGACCTCGACCCGGCGTCCGATGGCAGCTTCGAGCGGGGGCATCACCATGCCACGGAGACGTGTTTCGTTGAAGTAGAGGTGGAGAGCGGCCACGCCGAGCATCAGGCAGGAGGCCAACGTGATCGGAATGGCGATGAGGGTGCGACGTTTCACGTCAGATCAGCCTCTCGAGTGCTGGCTCAGAGTGCGGAAACCTTTGGAACCACCCTTCGACTGCGCTCAGGGCAGGCGCCTGAACACAGATGGATCAGATGTGTCGAGCACCAGATGATCGAGGCCCTATTCGGGGAAGTTATTCGGTGGTGCCCTGTGGCCTACCTTACCGCGACATCGATGACAATCGGTCAAACCCTTTGCTCGGATAGGTAAAGAACCTTCGTATCTGTAGCGGTCAATACACGGGGGACATGCGGCGGAACCAGCCGTGGACGGGGTCTCCGAGGGTTTCCATGTGGCGGCCCATTCGGTCCATGAGGTCCTGGCGGATGTCTTCGTAGGCCGGATCGCCATACCGATTGTCGAGCTGGTAGGGGTCCTTTTCCAGATCGTAGAGTTCGCCGATGTCGTTGGGGTTGAACGTGAACTGGTGGGTTCGGGTGCGAACCATGCGTTGCATGGGTGTTGTGAAGTGTCGGTTGAAGACGCAGAAGACGTCCTCGCGCCCATTCGACTCGCCCTGACCTTTCATTGCGTCGAGGAAGGAGTATCCATCGAGCGTGGCGGGAACCTCGAGACCAGCCGCATCCAGAATCGAGCACGTGATCTCTTGTAGGTAGAGGAGGTCCTCGTTGACGGATCCCGGGGCGGCACAATCGGGGTGGGCGACGACGAGTGGAATGCGATAGATCTCGTCGTACATGAATTCGCCCTTTTCGATCAGCTTGTGGGCGCCGAGACAGTCACCGTGGTCAGCGGTGAAGATGATGATGGTGTTGTCCAGTTCGCTCATCTCGTCGAGAGCAGCCACGATGCGTCCGACCATGTCGTCAATGAGCGTGCAGTGGCCGTAGTAGCGCGCTGCAATTTGCTGGAATCCCTCCCAGCCGAGGTCGCCCAACCCCCACATACGCTCGATAATGCTCTGTACACGTGGCTTGTTCTCGAAGGTTTCGCGATAGCTGGGGTGCTCGGGAATGGAGGCCGGGTCGTACATGGAAAAATAGGGTTCCGGCACGAGGCACGGTGTGTGCGGTCCCCAGAAGTTTGCCCAGAGGAAGAAGGGTTTGTCGCCCCCGCTCAACTCTTGGGCTACGCGGATGGCCTCTTCGGCGACGAAATACTCGATACAGCTTTCGACAGGTCCATCGTGCAGGGCGAACATTTCCTGCGTCTGGCAGCCGGGGTTGGTCCCGACATATCGATGGGTGACCTTTGGCTCGAACCCGTTTTCCTTGAGGTAGACTTCATAGTAGTTGGGTTCGTTGAGGGGGGGCGCGCCGAATTGAAGACCCGGGATGACCTTCGATCCGGGAAAGGCGTATCCAAGGAAGTCTTTGCCTGTGAAGCCGAAGTCGCTCGGTCCACGTTCCTGATCGACGTGCCATTTGCCGGCGTAACCCGATGCGTAACCGGCGTCGTCCAGGTAGCTGTTGATGCCTCTGATGCCCTCGTTCAGACATCGCCCGTTTTCTGTTACACCGTGCTTGTGGGGGTAGAGCCCGGTGTAGAAGGAGGCCCTCGCGGGGGAGCAGATGGCCGTGGGGGTGAAGGCGCCGTCGAAGCGCACCCCTCTGGTGGCCAGGGCATCGATGTGGGGGGTGCGGACGATTTCGTTCAGACCGTAGCAGCCGACGGTGTCGAGCCGCTGTTGGTCGGTCATTAACACCAGGATGTTTGGACGCATGTATCAGTGACCCTTGACGATCTGACCGTTGACCAAACAGAGCGCGCCAATGATAAGGTTCAGGGTGTGGACGATGCAAAGTGAAAGAGGCTGCGAGCAACCCTGCTGATTCGCGCACACAGTGCCGGTGCTTGACAACCCTGTTGGATTCCCTATTTAGGGTGTCGTTTAGCACTCAGGTCTCTTTAACGACGGAGGATGTTTTGGCGGATATCAAGCTGACTGTTCAGGCCGGACCACACGGCCGAGTGTATTGTCCTGTTTCTACGTTGGTTGACGCGCCGTCGGGTACGGATTCGGCGTCCATGAAGGATGGGTCGGGTAAGGACGTGGCCTGCCAGGCGCGGCGAGAAGACGATGGGCTTCGCATTTCCTGGCTGATCGACGATCTGGCGGCGGATGCGTCGGCCGATTACGAGGTGACATTGGGCGGCAACGGCGGTGGGGATGGTGTGTCGCTGGCGGAGAAGAAGGACGAGGTGGACGTGTCGATCGGTGGCTCGCACTTCACCAACTATCGTTACGGTACAGATCTCATTCGACCGCACTTGCATCCGGTGATAGGGCCCCACGGGGATCCGGTGACCCGACCGCTCGCGGTCAAGGACGACGGAAAGGACCATCCCCATCACCGATCCGTTTGGATCTCGCACGGCGTCGTCAACGGGTGGAACAACTGGGGGGAGGGTGACGGGTGCGCCTATACGCGATGGCAGGAGTTCGAATCGCTCGAGAGTGGACCGGTCTACGGCCGGATCGTGGCGCTGAGCGACTGGGTCGGAAACGACGAGTACCGCGGCGAACAGCGGTCGAATATTCTGGTCCACGAACGGGCGGAATGGACCTTCTACAACACGCCGTCCGATGTTCGGATCTTCGACTTGACGGTCACACTGACTGCGCCCGACATGGACGTCCTGATGGGAGATACGAAGGAGGGCGGTCTGGCCTCGATCCGGGTGGCCGAGTCGATGGAGGTCCGTTCGGGACAGGGAGGAACGATCACCAACGGCTACGGCGGCGTGAACGAGGATGAAACGTGGGGTAAGCAGGCGCCGTGGTGCCATTACTCGGGGCCGGTGAACGGAAATCGCGTGGGTATCGCGATTATGGATCATCCGGAGAGCTTCCGTTATCCGACCTATTGGCACGTGCGTAACTACGGGCTGATGACGGCGAATCCGTTCGGTTGGTCTCACTTCTACAAGGACCCGAATCGACGGGGTCACCACACAATGGAAGCCAACTCGTCCATCACCGGACGGTATCGCTACTACATCCACGCGGGGACGGCGGCAGACGGCAAGGTGGGGGAGGCCTATCACGACTTTGCGAATCCGCCGACCACTGAAACGGCGTAACCACTCCTTCGTTACGGCCGCACAAAAGTGCGGCCTACTCAGGACAGGCAAGACACGGAGACACCAAGTGAGGCCACACGAAGACACGAAGACGCGAAGAAGGGCTGGTGAGGTGGAGGAACCGAGAACTACCGCATAGCCTACCAGGGCGGTGTGAGGGTTCGGTCTGGGGGTCACGGTTCTCGGATCTCTTTTCCCGTCTTAGAAGGGAGTTGTGATGGCAGATAAAATCAATGTGGCGATTGTGGGGCTCGGGGTCGGACGTAGTCGCGCGCGGTTTGCGGCGGAGTCGGACAACGTCAACCTGAAGGTGGTGTGCGCCCTGCAGGAAGAGAAGGCCAGGGAGACGGCTGAGGAGCACGGGTGCGAATGGTCGACGAATCTGGACGAGGTGCTCGCTCGGGACGATATCGACGCGGTCGGCGTGTTTACACCGAGCGGGACGCATTGCCAGTACGCGATCGAGTCGATCAAGGCTGGGAAGCACACGTTCACGACGAAGCCGATGGACATTCGTGTCGAACAATGCGATGCAGCTATCAAGGCGGCCGAGGATGCGGGAGTGATCCTGGCGGTGGACTTCGGAAACCGTTACGCGCGTGTGAACCATCAGGTCAAGGCGGCGATCGACACAGGCATGCTGGGAAAAGTCTTTTTGGGGGACGTCCGCTTGAAGTGGCACAGGAAGCAGAGCTATTACGACGGCGGGTTTCCTGAAGGATGGCGCAGCCGGTTGGAGACGGAGGGGGGATCGATCGCGAACCAGGGTGTTCACTACGTCGATCTGATCTACTGGTTTCTCGGGCCCGTGAATGAGGTGTTCGGACGGAGCGGTACACTCGGTCACCAGATCGAAACGGAGGACATTTCGATCGCGCATCTGACATTTCAGAGCGGGGCGTGGGGATTGATCGAGACGACGACGGCACAGACGCCCAACCTCGGGACGACGGTGGAACTCAGCGGCACGGAGGGAACGATCGTCTGGAAGGATCAGGATATCACGTTCAAGAACGGCGACAATGAGGACATTGACATCGACGAGATCGATGTGCCTGAGTGCCCACCGAACATCATCGAGGACATGGTCGGTGCGATTCGGGACGGTAAGACACCCGCGTGTCCTGGTGCGGAGGGGCGAAAGTCGGTGGAGATCTTTACGGCGGTCTACAGATCATCGGAAACGGGACAGCCTGTGGTAATCGATCAGTAGAAGAAAGACCATTAGGAAACTATGAAATTAGGGAATTAGGAAATTGGCCGCCGACAAGCCGAACATCCTGTTGATCACAACCGATCAACAGAGGGGTGATTGCACGGGGATCGATGGGCATCCGATTCTGGAGACGCCTCATCTGGATCAGCTGGCGAACGAGGGGGTTTACTTTCCTCGGGCTTACACGCCTTGCCCAGTCTGTGTGGCGGCTCGGATGTCCATCATGACCGGGCGCTCACCCTACAACACGGGGTACTTCGGGAACTCGAGTACGCCCCTCAAGATCGAAGAGACACTGCCCCGGCGACTTCGCGATCTAGGGTATCAGACGCAGATGATCGGCAAGGGTCACTTTTCGCCTCAGCGGAATCGACTGGGGTTCGACAACATCATTATCAACGAGTCGGGACGTTACCGGGACGGGGATGACTTTCATCGTTGGTTGATGAAAACGCCCTACGCAGGGATGGAGCGGGATACGAGCATCGGGAACAACGATGTGTTCGCGCGTCGATCGGTGGTCCCCGAAACGCATCACGTCAACACGTGGACGGCGAACGAGTGTCGCGACTTCATCGACCGACGAGATCCGACGTGTCCGTTCTTTTTATGGATGTCCTTCAGGCGCCCGCACTCGCAATACGATCCTCCCGCACCCTACGATACGTGGTATGACCTGAATGACATTCCTCCTCCGCTGAAAGAGCCATCGCCCGATTTCCTTCCACCCCAGCTGCGCGAATCACCGGCGCGCTACGACTGGGACAAGATGTCGTTCAAACGCGTGCAGAGGGCGCGCCAGCACTATCTCGGACAGATCACCCACATCGATCATCAGATCGGCCGGTTGCTCGCCTACCTTCGATGGCAGAACCTGTTGGACGACACGCTCGTGCTGTTCACGTCCGACCACGGGGATATGATGGGTGACTTCGGGCTGTTCTTTAAGAGTCACTTTTTCGAAGGATCGGGACGCGTGCCGTTCATCTTGCGTCCACCTCGATCGTGGGAGGGGGACGATTCCGGCGCAGCGTTTCGATAAGCCGGTGTCTCTGATCGACATCGTTTCAACGTTCGTCGACGCAGCGGGTGGCGAAGCGGCGGACGTGGAGGGGCTCTCGCTGATCCCGGCTGTACGCGGCGAGGATCCCGTAGGCGATCGGATTTTCCACGGAGAGATCGGACCGGGTGAAGCCCGACATCATTGTATGACCGACGGCAAAACGAAATACATGTGGTTCAGGAAGGGCGGCCCCGAGTTTCTGTTCGATCTGGAGAAGGATCCCGATGAGTTGAACAACCTTGCGGGCGATGAGGAGAAGATTCGTCCGTGGCGTGTCGGACTGATCGAGCTGTTGGAGGCGAGACGCGATGGGGCCGTCGAGGAGGGGAAACTGCAGCCGACACCCTTCGAAGCAACGCCGGAGAACGAGCTCCGGAAGATCGATCCGTACGGTCGAAGACCCTTTTGACATTGAATATCTAGAATCGAAGATCGAGAATTGGGTGATCGAGAATTGGTGGAAGGGCTGGCTCAACAGCTGAAGGAGCGTGAGGAAACGGTGGCGGTGGTGGAGACGACGGCAGGGGGGCTGGTGAGCGCTGCTCTGGTCGCGATTCCTGGAAGTTCGGCCTATTTCGAACGTGGACTCGTGGCCTATAGCAAGGCGTCCAAGCTGTCGTCGCTGGGTCTGGACGAAGGGACGTTGGACGCGAGTGGGGCAGTGAGCGCGGAGACGGCCGGAATCATGGCCGTAGCGGTTCGGTCTCTGGCGGGGTCGACGTATGGGCTTGCCGAAACAGGAATCGCGGGGCCCATTCGGGGGCGATCGTCCAAACCGATCGGGACCGCTCATCTGGCGGTGGCGGGACCGGCGGGAGTGGTGACACGCGATGTCGAGCTACAGGGCGACCGCACGGCGATTCGAGAGGGGATCGTGGGGGAACTGTTGGCGTTCTTGTCTGAGGTGATGGAGCGCTGAAGGAGAGCGTTCAGAGGTCGGAGGTCAGGAAAGACACTCCCTCCTGATGCGCACGCTGAAGGACGTGCGAAACGATGCGTGTGGGGTGAACCCAAGAGGGAGACATCGTCTGGGCAGGAGAGACCGAGGCGCGGCTGCGGGAAAGTGGCTGCGCCCTCTCTATGTACGGTTGGATTCGGCGATGCCTCTCTGTTCGTCGACACGGAGCAGGAGCAGACCGCCGATGAGGAAGAATGCGGCGACGCTGGCGACGCCGGCACGCTGTGAGTCGAAGATTCTCGTGAGTTCGCCCAGGAGGAGCGGGCCCAGGAATGCGGTGATCTTTCCGGAGAAGGCAAAGAAACCGTAGAACTCGTTGGCTTTATCGCTCGGCATGAACCGGCCCATGAGGGAGCGGCTCGCGGCCTGGTTGGGTCCAGCGAACAGGCTGATGGCCAGACCGCCGATCCAGAATCCCACCTTGTCCGGCGTTATTGAAAGGAACACTGTGCTCCCAACGAAGAGGACGAGGGTGAGGAGAATCGTTCGCTTCGCGCCCCATCGGTCATCGGCGTAACCCATGGCGAAAGCACCGAACCCGGCGGCGATGTTTGCGACAATCCCGAAGACTGTGATTTCGTGGAAGGAGAAGTCGAAAGTTCCCGCGGCATAGATACCGCCGAACGCGAAGATCGTGACGAGACCGTCGTTGAAGACGAGCCGGGTGATCAGGAAGCGCCCAATCTGTGGGTGCAGACGCAGCTCACGGTACGTTTCACGAAGCGCCTGATATCGTCCTGTGGTCGTTTCCCCTTTTCGAGGCGCTGGATTCTCGAGTGTGAGAAACAACGGAGTAGCGAATACAGCAAACCAAAGCGCCACTAGGAGGTTTGTTGCACGGATGTTCTCTCCCGTTTCTGCCCCGAACCCGAACCAGGGCATCTCCGCATCGATGAACCCGAAAAGCGCGACGACCGTACATGCGACACCGCCGATGTAGCCGAGCCCCCACGCCCAGCCCGAGATGCGTCCGATCGTTTCTTTGGTGGATAGATCAGGGAGGTAGGCATTGTAGAAAACGACGGCTAGTTCGTAGGCGGTGTTCGCGACGAAGAAGATGGCGAGAGCGAGGAGGACGTCGCCTGCGAGAGGGAAGTAGAGACCGGCCGTCGAGAGAATGGTGATGATGGTGAAGACGAGCAGCAACGGTTTCCGAAGACCCTGGCGGTCTGCGATGGATCCGAGGAAGGGTGAAACGAAAGCGATGACCAGGGCAGAGAGCGTGATGGCTCGTGACCATTGAGTCGTTCCGACGGTTTCGCTCTCGGCGATCGCTTTGATGAAGTACGCGCTGTAGATGAAGGTGAGGACGAGGGTCGCGAAGGCAGAGTTGGCGAAGTCGTAGAACGCCCAGGCCAGGACTCTTCGCTTGGGGGCAGAGGGATCAGGCATCGGTGTGAGCGATTCGTGAGTCGCGTGCTGGATCCTCAGCGCCGATGGAGATCTGTCCGATTTCGGCCCCTCGTTCGTGGGTGTGCCGCGCGGGCACGTGTTTGGAGTCCAAGGATTCTCAGAAATCGATGACGACGCCCGAGCTGATCAGACGGCCGATCTCCGGCGCCCCGATGAACTCCTGATGCTTGTTGTCGAGGAGATTGGAGGCGGTGACGGTCAGGGTTGCGCCGAAACGAGGGTCCGTGATGGGTAGTTTGTACTGCACGGTCGCGTCGACACTCGTAGAGGACTCGACGGTTCCGACATACACGCCGGAGTCCATGGGGAACCCGTCGCGATATCGAAGATGTCCGGTGAAGGAGAAGCCAGAACGCGGATGGTCATACCCGATCCCGATGTTGAATTTGTTCTTTGGGGCGTTGAGGGCGATATCGGCGATGTTGTCGAGATTCTCGAAGAGGTCGTCGTTCACGTAGGAGTAGTTCCCTTCGACTCTCCAGCCGTTTGATGCGTAATAGGCGAAGGCGGCATCGAGGCCCCAGTGAGTGGTCCGGCCGAAGTTTCGATACGTGACCGTGATGGCCGACGGATCTTCGGCCTGTTCCGGCGTGACCGTTCCGAATGGTATGGCTGCCGCCTGGCTGACGAAGGTCGTCACGAGCTCGCCTACGATGGAGCCGTCGCCATTGCCGCCGAATTCCGGAGCATCGAGCGGGGCCAATGCCTGCGCGAGCTGTGCGTTGGCAGGGTCGGCGAGGGCGGTCGCGAAAGCTGTTCCGAGAGAAGTTTGGAGGGGTCCCGGATCGAGGAATACGTTCGGGGTCTCGATGCGGAGCGGCCCCACGAAGTCGGTGGTTTTCGTTCGATAGACGTCGAGGCTGAGAATCAGGTTGTTGTTCACCACGCCCTTATAGCCAAGTTCGAAGGTTTCGGTAATCGCCGGGTCAATACTGGTGATGTCGGTGACGGCGTTTCCGGTGATCGGGATGGCATCGAATGCTTCAGTCTCGGAATTCAGGACACGAAGGCTGTTTTGAATTCCCGCAATCTGTGTTGGCACGATCGACGCGAAGGCGGCCAGAATCCCGTCGGCCTGCGCGGTTGCAAGATCCTGCGGCAGGCCCTGTTGCAGCAAGCCTCCGATCAGTACAGGACGGAACTGCCCGGAGAACCCGGCAAGAACCGCCCCCCGCGCTACTCCCCATTCGAAGTTCGTGAAGACGGGGTCGTGCAGCTGGATGGGACCGCCGACAGGGATGCTACTCGCGGACGCAGCCAGCTCGTAGGGTGACCTGTAGGTCGGCAACCCGGTGGCGTCCCGGTTGAACGTGAATCCGTCCAGCAGCCCGAGGACACGGATATCGATAGCCGGACTGTAGCCGAGCGTAGGCTCGAACCGTGCCCCGATACCGCCTACATCGATGCGGTTCCTGACGTCGAGGAACAGGTTGTTGCTCGTGGGCGTGCTGAAGGCCCTGTTGTAGGTGGCCCGGAACGTCTGGTCTTCCTGTGGCTTGAGCACGACGGCCGCACGTGGTGAGAAGACCCCGTCTTTAACGTGATTGTGGTCATCGTAGCGGCCCGCCAGTACGAGGTCGACGACCTCGTTGATGGCGGTTTCGCTCTGGACGTAAACGCCGAACTCATTGACGTCGTCCCTGTCTTCGTGTCGGCCGCTGATCGTACCCTCGGTTTTCGGGCGTGTCCGAAGAACATCCCCACCGTAGATGAAGGACTGTCGTTCGCCCAGGCGGGCCCGGTGTTGAAGTTGGAAAACGGTGAGGGTGGACTTGTCGACGATCGGGTCATCGGTTCGGAGAAGGCGGGTGTTGTCCCCCGCGTCACTTCGGTTGTAGAAGACCTGGGCGAACCAATCCCGATATCTAACTCTGGCCTGCCCGAACGCGTAACGCCAGTTGTCCGCGTGGGCGGCTCCCAGACCGGTCATCTCAAGGACCTTCGCCTGGCTCAGACCTGTAGACAGAATAATCTCCGTCTCTTCATTTGGGCGCAGATCCATACGTACTTCGCCCGAGAATCTTTCGAGATCGTAGTTGCCCTCTCTTGGGTTGCGCCCTCGATCTGCGACCTCGACGGAGTCGACGTATTCCCAGTCATTGCCGGCGTAGTATTGGCCGGACGCTTTGATTCCGATCTTGCCGTTCGTGGACGAGGCGTGTCGAAACGAGAAATTCCTGAGGCTGCGCTCGCCACCGCCTACGCCTAGCGTCGTTCCTTCGGAGCCGATGGGAGACTTTGTGATGATGTGAAGGACCCCATTCGCGCTGTTCGGCCCGTAGAGGGCCGAACCCGGACCGCGAACGACTTCGATCTGCTCCACGTCCTGGTTGGTGACGGGAATGAAGTTGTTGACGTTGATGCGGAGGGATGGAACGCGCGCGATCCGGTTGTCCATCAGTGTGAGGAAGGCGCCGGAGAAGACGTTGTTGAATCCTCGAGTAACGACGTTGTTCTGGACCAGACCCGTTTTGACAAAGTCGACACCCGGCTGGGAACGGATGTTCTCCGCCACGTTGAGGGCGGGTGTGCTGTTGACTTCGTCGCCGGTGATGACAGAAACGGAGGCCGGTGCGTCGAGCGCCTTCTGCTGGGAGCGCGATGCCGAGAGGATCAGCTGATCGTGTTCAAGCAGATCGGCTTGAAGTGTGACATCGAAGGCCAACTGCTCGGAAGTCAACTGGACAGAGCGGGAAACGGTCTTAAAGCCGATGAAGGAAACGGTGACGCGATATTTCCCGTGCCCAAGGCCTCTGACTTCGTAGTGGCCCTGGTCGTTTGTGACGTCGCCCGCGGGCGCCTGGAGAGTGGTCCCTTCGACGACGACATTCGCACCGGGCAGAGGTTCCCCGGCGTCGTCGACGACACGGCCGGTGATCGTGCCCGTGGATTGAGCAAAAGTACTCGTCGCAAGCAGAATGGATGCGATGACCGTGAGTGCTCGCATGGATCTCCTCCCTAGGTCCAGCGGTGCCTTAAAGACCTGATTGCGAACAATTTAGGACTGCAGTGAGGTCGAGCAAAGACGAAAAGCTCCTACCGCAGGGAGCGCAGAGGTCGCAGAAGGTTGAGGTTTCAGCCCTGGAAGGGCGGCATCCCTTAGCCCAGGGCGACAGCCCTGGGTACCCGGTGGAGGAAGGAAGTCGTGCGCCGCTGTTGTCTATGGCGAGTCTCAAACACGTGAGGCATCGGCGCACAGTCACGAGGACTAAAAAAGTTCCCCGATGACGATGGGCCCAAACCAAGCGATCTTATTCCCTGTTAAGGAAAAAACGCATACTACAAGTCGATCTTGGTCCAGACGAAGAGGTTGCGCGTGGCGGCGGGGAAGAAGGCAGTCGCCTCGCCACGCGTTTCGTAGAGCGTGTCGAACAGGTTGTTGACGTCGATTCGCAGCTCGACGCGTTTGAGGCCGAGCTGGCGACCGAAGTCGTAGGCCAGGCCTAGGTTGGCTACCGTGTAGGCGTCGACCGAGAGGGATACGTAGTCGGGAACCGAACGGGCAGTGGGTGACTGGCGATTGTCTTCTGAATTGTCGGTGTATTGCTTACCGACGTGCTGGACAGCGAGCGAGGCTCTGAAGCCCTGACGTTCAAACGTTGCCCGCACGTTGGCGAGGACGTCGGGGAAGCCCGAAATGCGGTTGCCGTCGAGGCTCGTTCCCTGTCCCGAAAAGTCGAAGACCGTGTGCTTTTTGAAGGTGTTGCGGGAGAGGCTGAGGTTGCCCTGAAGCGTAAAGTCACGAGCGATCCGGGCGGCGGCCGTTAGTTCTGCGCCCTTATGCAAGGTTTTATCCGCGTTGCCCGTGACTGGCTGGCCGAACTGATCGAGCTGACCGTTGCTGACGATTTCGTCGCGAAAGTCCATCCAGAATAGGTTGAGCGTCGCTCGGAAGGAGGGCGACGCGTAGCCGGCGCCGATCTCGATGTCGTTCAAGGTTTCGGGTTTCGCCAGAGGATCGTCGAAGTCGAAACGGCCGTTGGCGTTCTGCCTGAACTGAGGCTGTACGAAGAAGCTGGAGTTCGCGGCATCGTAATAGTTGACAAGACGGGGCTCGCGCGTCGTGCGAGAAAAGCTTACGTAGCTGTGGACGCGGTCGGTCAGGTTGACGTTCAAACCGATACTGGGGTTGACGAAGAAAAGGGGAACCGTGAATTCGGTCCCGACGAACGCCTCGTCGAACAGACGGTATCGCTTGGCCGCCAGCTGAAGCTTCCCCTTGACGTTCACACGCTCATTGAGGCGGTGGCTGTGGTCGATATATGCACTCCCGATCCATTTTTCGCCCTTGTATTCGTAAAAGCGAAATTGCGGTGTGATCTCGGGAGGAAGGTTCTCTGCCCACCGGACCTTGCCCCAGTGAAGCGATTGGTGATACCGAAGCTCGAGACCGACTTCTGTCGTCGATCTGCTTCGTTCGATCGATAAACGAGGTAACCACCCACCTTGATGGTTGTTGACGAACGCGCGCACGAGCGATTCGCCCGGATTGCCGACCGGAGTGAACCCGTTGTCGGCGGTCAGGCGATAATAGGTTTCGTCAGCCCATCCCGTTCCGTCGAAGTCGAAAAAGCCTCCGCCCTGGACATAAAAGAAACTGTTGTGCAGCGTTTTGCTCTGGTCGATGGCGAATTCGTTGAGAATCTCGACGTGGGGCTGGTGGAAGTCTTCGATTTCCTCGTCGCCAACGATGGGGTTCTGCCTCCGTAGGTTCCGGTCTGCGAGGACGTTCACGCGAGCGCCGTTGATGGTTTGGAAGCGCTCCGTTCCGTAGAAGTTGAGATGGTCACGGTTGAGGCTGCCGTAGACGTGGATGCGCGTCGTCGAACGCGGCGTGTAATGTGCGGCGCCCGCGAAATAGGAGAGGAAGTCGACCCAGGCGCCACGGCGGTAGCCGTCCGTCATCGTTTTGCTGATGTGTGCGTTGAGGGCGAATCCGTTGTCGAGTAGGCCGGAGTTCAGCGTGAGGCCGACCTTGCGGGTGTCGTAGCTGCCGTATCCGGTTGTGAGGGTGACTTTCGGATCGGGGGAGAACCGGTCAGTCTCGAGATTGACTGACCCACCGATGGCGGCCGGGCCGTAGAACGCACTGCCTGCACCACGCTGTACTTGGACGTCTTCGAGGGACGAAGCGAGGTCGGGGAAGTTGATCCAGTAGACGCTGTGATCTTCGGGATCGTTTTGAGGAATTCCGTTGATCATGACCGAAACGCGTCGGTGGTCGAACCCACGCAGGGTCAGGTAGGTGTAACCGATGTTGTTGCCCGATTCCGAATAGGTAGCGGCGGAAGGTGTTTCGGAAAGTACGGTCGGAATGCCCTGAGCGTGGAACCGGGTTTCGATCTCACGCTGGTCGATATTCGTGAATGCCACGGGAGATTCACGGTCGACAGCTCGTGTGGCTGTCACGGTCACGATCTGGCCTGGCAAGGTTGTGGGTGTGAGTCCTATATCGAGGGACAGTCCACGTTGAGGCACGTGGATCGAAGACCGATGAGGGCGGTAGCCGATGTGGCTGAAGCGCACGATGTAAGTGCCGGATGTCAGATCACCGACGAGATAGCCGCCGTCTTCGGCCGATACGCCGATTTGCCTGATGCCCTGAACGTGGATGTTGACACCGGCCAGTGAGGTTCCGGTCTCGGCGTCCGTGATTCGGCCGGAAAGCGTCGAGGCGTGTGTGACTGAGAGGGGGATGAAGAGACCGATGGTGGCGATCCATCGGAGGACCGAAGAGAATGCGATGCGTGTCATGGTGTCTCCAACAACGAAAAAAGCCGCTCTGTAGAGAGCGGCTCGATGCTGGATTCACCGAAGTTGCTTCCGCTTCCCTACGCTGGCATTACCCAGATCAGGTTCACAGGGTGTGATCTCAGCCTCTCGGCACCCCTATGCGGATTCTGTTTCGCGATGTCTACTACGCCAAAACGTAGCGGAGTTGCGTGCACGTGTCAAGAACCCCGACAACAAAAACCTTGGGACCACCCCTCGACTTCGCTCGGGATAAACTCCCCACACGGAATACACGGACGGAAAAGTAGAAGAGGCCCCACGAACGGTAGGCCAAGGACCCGACATTGTGGCGAGGCAGCCCGCTTCAGCGGGCTTCGCTGCCGTAGCGTGGGGCTTTAGCCCCACGTCGTCGGGTTGAGCGACATATAAAACGGATTGTCGAGCAGGGTCGCGCAATGTTATCACTCATGCCCTGCGCGCCAGCCCCTCTCGCAGCAGCTCTCCGTTGAGGAACCGGCTTTTTTGCGCGACGACGTTCGCATCGCGTTCGCCGGGGAGATAGAAGATGTCGGCGAGGTAGCGGTCGTAGCGATCGGGGCGGGTCGTTTTGGCGACGATGAAGTCGACGTCGGCGAGAGCGCGTTCGACGAATCGCTTCGCGCGATGACCGGCTTCGGTCGGGAGCTCTGCCGTGTCGATGCCGCGGAATCGGAGCTTTTGCACGAGGATGTCGCCGTTTGGTGTGGTGAGGGTGACGGCGATCGTGTCGCCGTCGATGACGCGGGTGACCTTCAACTGATGGGTGAAGAGACGACGGGCGTGCGTGTCCACGTGGCGGATCGATATCTTCGAGCCGGCTGACTGATCGACACGGACGATCGTGCCTTCCTCGAACGCACCGCTGCGAGACCTCGCTCGCCAGTAGAGGCTGAAGCCGAGATCGAGGTAGAGTCCGCTGGCGACGCTTTCGTGTGGACCCCGGACACGGTAGACGTTCAGATCGCCGCGGAGCGGTTTGAAAGCGGTCGACTGATGCGATTTCGGGGGCTTCGTGTGTGTGTCGGTTCGAATGGCCTCGGCCAACTGTCGAACAGACCAGTCCTCTTCCTGCGCCGCCGCGACGTAGTAGGCGCGAACTTCCTCATCCTGAATCCCAAGGATGCGGGTCACTTGGGTCCACGTCAAATCTCCGATCGATCGGAGATTTGGATAAAATCGATAGAATTTGAGCGATTCATAGAGCCGTTTCTCCGACATCCCGACGTCATCGGCCAATTGTGGAATGACGCGCGCACCGTATTCGGCCTGGCTTCCATCTACCGGCAGATGTCGGTGCAGCTCACGTCCGATTCGCCAATAGGCGTTGATTCGCTCGCGCTGAACCGCTTGCCTGGCACGCTCGAGGCTCTTGTCGAGAATGGTGCGGATCGCTGTACGAAGTCGAATGTAGTCTGGCGATGGTGCTATCGGCATCGGTTGCTCCATATGGAGTGTGTGCTGCTCCCAAATACGATATCATGATAGGCATGCATCATGGAACGGGGCTAAAGCAAGCTACGTCGAACGTACGAGACCTCCAGGGTCACATGAATATGGAGTATGCCACGAGGTGAGTGTGCTTCCGTATGACCTCGTGGTCGGGAGACGCCTGGAGGAATGATGATCCTCAAGCTGGTTATCGTACTTCTGCCCGTCCTCGCGATCCTCGTTATCTTCGTGATGGCCGGACGGAGCGCTCGCAAAAAGGGCAGCGGGAACATGACGACCCTGTCACTGGGGGCGACGTATCATCTGTTGAGCGAAGACAAGAAGCGGGCGGCTGAGATCGTGGTGAAGCAGAACGCCGGGGCGAAGCTCAAGGAGCAGAGCTCCGAGGGGGACAAGGTGCCTCCCACCGATGGCGGCCTGCCAGCGGACGGTTGAAACGACACCCCGAAACGCTGCTTGGGATGGCGACGTCTCATAAGGTACCGAAGGTAATTGCCACAATGAAGGTCCTGTGTCGTGTCGACCGGTTTCCACCCGGCCCACAGCCCAGGGCCTTCTGTCTGTTGGGGGACCCCATGATCGACCTGCAACTCAATGGAAAGATCGCTCTGGTGACCGGCGTGAACCACGGAATCGGAGTGGCCATAGCACGCGTTCTGGCATGTCAGGGCGCCAAGCTGTTCGCCATCGGATTCCGCGAAGTCTGCACTTACTCTCAGAAAGAGCTGGACGCCGCGATCGATTCGGGAGTCGGCGGTGATCCGCTCTACCGGGCCGGGCAGCAGCAGCCCGTCGACGAACGGTTGAGGAGATGGAGGGATGGGGAGGGACGGCTGTCGGCAAGGAGATGGATCTGGCCGATCCGCAAAACGTGCCTCGGCTGTTCGATCTCTGCGAAGCGGAGCTGGGTCCGGTCGACATTCTCGTGAACAACCACGCGTTCTGTGAGTCGGAGACGTTCGACCCGAAGTCGGTGAGCGATGAGGGGGCGGGCATCTTTCTCCCGTACGCGGAGAGGATCGATGCGCATTTCGCCGTTAACGCACGGGCCGTCGCGCTGATGATGTCGGAATACCTGGATCGATACCTTGCCAGGCAGGGCAGCTGGGGCCGCATCGTCAACATCAGTACGGATGCTGCGTGTTGCCATCCGTTCAACGTCAGCTACGCGGCCAGCAAGCACGCGATCGAATCCTACAGCCGATCGGCTGCGTGCGAAATGGGTCCCTACGGGATTACCGTGAATGTTGTTGCACCGGGGCCAACGCAGACAGGCTACATCACCCCCGAGATGGAGGCTGAGTGCATAGTCGACACGCCTCTCGGCCGGCTTGGGGAACCCGAGGACATCGCCGATGCGGTCTTGCTGCTGTTATCGGAGCAAGCGCGTTGGATCACCGGCCAGCTGTTGTATGTGGGCGGTGGATACGCGATGCCGCGGTAATGGATCTCGCTGCGTTCCTGAGAAATCCTGTTGAATACCATAATCGGTTGATACTACGATAAGGAAGGACTCTCGCTTTCGAAAAGGCTCAGGCGGTTTCGAGCGCGTAGGCGAGGACAGCGCCGCCCTTCGCGACTTACTGAGGATCGTGTGCGAATCTACCGCCAAGAAGGAGTGAACCATGCGTGACATCGTGGTCTTCAGTGGCAAAGCCCATCCTCAACTCTCCCAGGAGATCTGCCGTCATCTGGACGTCGAGCTGAGCGCGAGCACGCTGAATCATTTCAGCAACGACTGCATGCAGGTTCAGCTCGATGCGAACTGTCGGGAGGCGGATGTGTTCATCATCCAGCCGATCGTACCTCCGGTCCACGATAACCTGATGGAGTTGCTCCAGATGCTCGACGCGGCTCGGGGCGCCTCGGCTGCCCGGACGACGGCCGTCATGCCTTACTATGGTTATGCGAGATCAGACAAGAAGGACGCGCCGCGAATCTCGATCGCGGGGAGGCTCGTGGCCGATCTGCTGTCGACCGCTGGTGCCGGTCGTGTTCTGACGATGACCCTGCACGCGCCACAGGTGCACGGCTTCTTCAGCGTACCGGTCGACTATCTGAACGCGCTCCACGTGCTCGCCCGCCACTTCAAGGATCGTGATCTGTCCAACGCGGTTGTCGTTTCCCCCGATCTCGGCCGGGCGAAGGAAGCGGCCCATTTCGCCAGACTGCTCGGGGTCGGGGTGGCTGCGGGCAATAAGCGCCGCATCAGTGACGAGAAAGTGGTGATCTATATGATCGTCGGTGATGTGGACGAAAAAGAAGTAATCGTGCTGGACGACGAGGTGGCGACGGGGGCGACACTGGTGGAGTTGATCGATCGGTTGCGCGAGCGAAACGTGAGCCAAGTGACGATCGCGTGTACGCACGGGCTGTTCACGGGGAAGGCGATGGATCGTTTCTGCGCGATTTCGGAGCTGAAGGAGATTGTGACGACCGATACGGTCCCATTGTCGGAGGAGATGGCGGCCGAGTCTAAAGTGACCGTTCTGTCGGTCGCCCCGTTGCTGGCCGAGACGATCAATCGGATCCATATGGGCAAGTCGGTCAGTAGTCTGTTCACGGCCCCCGATTGGGCGACAGGCGAGGATGTGGAATCGGCCGAGCCTGACTGAGGTTTTCAGTCTGATAGGCACAATGACCCGGCCGATTACCGACCGATCACCCTGAGTTGACGATTCGGAGAAATCAGTTCCAGACGATTGTATTTTGATTGACCGTCAGTATCGAAGGGCGATCGGTCGCCACAATGGTCTCTCTGCAGCGCCCACTCGCCCTTCGATACGGGGATCTATTTCATTCACATTGGCGGTGGTTCAGTGTGATTCGCGATTCCCCTACTCAGGGTGAGCGGGTCAGGACTCCTTGTGATGCATCCGCCTTTGGGTTTTCCTGACAACTGACGCCTGACGACTGGCAACTGTGCTCCACAACTACCTCACATCCGCCCTTCGCAACCTCTGGAAACACAAGGGCTACTCTCTCATCAACATCCTCGGTCTCGCCGTGGCTGTGGCCTCCTGCCTGCTGCTGCTGTTCGTTGTCCAGGTAGAGACGTCCTACGATAACTTCCATCCCGACGTCGATCGGCTCTACAAGGTCGTTCGCACGACGCGGATGAGTAAGACCGAGCTTGAATACAAGTTCGGGACTTTGGGGCCACTAGGTCCTGCTCTCGAGGAGACTTTTCCAGAAGTGGAACGGGCCGTCCGTTTCATGCCCATTTGGGGGCTCATCCAGCACGATGAGAAGTCGTTCCAAGGCAGCATTTTTCTCACCGATGCGGATGTGTTCGAGGCCTTTGGGTTCGAGATCGTCTTTGGCGATCCAGAAAAGGTTTTCGCGGAGCCTTTCGCCCTCTTCGTGACGGAGTCGATGGCGAAACGATTTTTCGGGGATGAAGACCCGATCGGAAAGATCCTCAAGTTAGAGTATCAGAGCGAGGACTTCGTCGTACGTGGGGTGATCCGGGATCTTCGGAACACGCAGTTCTGGTTCGACGGGCTCATGGCGACGCTACCCAATGACAGGCCTGCCATCAGGCGTTGGGAGCATTGGCGCCCACTGTCCAACTCCCGTCCGGTCGAGACATACGTTCAACTCCGTAAGGGTACGGATCCGAAGGTCCTGGAAGGAAAACTCAGTCAGATTGTTGAAGCGAACATGGGGTCTAAATGGGTCAAGCAGATCGGCCATCGTCTGATGCCGATGAAGGACGTTTGGCTGTACGCCCATCGGGAATACGGCATTGATTGGTACGGCGATATCGAACTGCTCTACGCGATCGGCGTGATCGCCTTATCGATTCTGGTGATCGCGTGCTTCAACTATATCAACCTTGCCACGGCGCGATCGCAGGGTCGTGCGCGCGAAGTCGGGCTTCGAAAGGTCGTCGGCGCGTACCGCCATCAGGTCACGGTCCAGTTCTTCGGAGAGTCGGTGATGGTCGTCTGTGTGGCGACCCTTCTCGGGATCGTGATAGCGAGACTGTTCCTTCCGACATTCAACCTCCTGATCGGTAAGAA
Source organism: Candidatus Latescibacterota bacterium (assembly GCA_965198115.1). Taxonomy (GTDB): domain Bacteria; phylum Latescibacterota; class UBA2968; order UBA2968; family UBA2968; genus UBA6620. The sequence continues at coordinate 8,329,650 of OZ240241.1, forward strand.
CGTCCCGTTCGGCATGCTGAATCCCACGGCCGTGACCGGGCTTTTGGCGGTAGTGGGCGTCGTTGCGCTCCTGAGTGGTCTTTACCCGTCGCTCGTCCTGTCTTCGTTTGAGCCGACGGATGTGCTCAAGGGGTCCGTGTCCAGAACACGCAGGGGGATCTGGTTGCGGCGTGCCCTCGTGATCGTGCAGTTCGGGATCTCCGTGGCATTGGGCGTCGGTATTCTGGTGATGGACAGGCAGATGGCGTTGATCCAGACCAAAGATCTCGGGTTCACCCGTACGAACATCCTCGGGATCTTTCAACCTCTGGAGAACCTGCTTGACGAAGAGATGCCGGCCAGGCGCGAAGAGCTGAGGAAGGTCTTCGGAAACCATCCATCGATCCTGGCCTCGGGCCGCTCCAGGAGATTTCCCGGGATGCGGAACGATTCGAACGTCATCTGGATTCCCGAGGGACCGGACCAGACGAAGATTCGTCTTCCGATGATGGGGATCGACGAGGGCTTTCTCGAGACCTACCAGATTCCGGTGGTCGCCGGCAGGGGGTTCTCCGAGGAGATTGCGACCGATGCGATAACGGCATTCATTCTCACCGAGGCTGCAGTCAGGCGGTTCGGCTGGGACAATCAGAGCGCGATCGGGAAGACGATCGCGTGTCCTGTTAGAGAAAAACAGGATGGGAGGCCACTGGGGCGCGTGATCGGTGTGGTGAAGGACTTCCATCTGAATCCGCTTCATCGCCAGATGCAACCCATCGTCATTTTCAAGTGGAACTGGAATATGGACAGTTTCTCCGTCCGCTACCGCGAAGGAGAACGTGACGCCGCCATCGAGCACATCGAGGATGTCTGGAAACGATACGAGAAATCGGAGCCACCTCGGTACCAGGACCTGGATGTGATGCTCGAAAGAGCCTACGAGCCGGACCGGCAGTTGATCAAGACGTCCCGCGTGTTCGGCACGATCGCGTTGGTTGTCGCCTGCATGGGACTGATGGGCCTGACGGCGTTCACGACACACCAGCGTATGAAGGAGATCGGGGTAAGAAAGGTCCTTGGCGGATCGACGCGCAGTCTGATCAGACTGCTGACGAAGGAAGTCGCCCTGCTAGTCGTTCTCGCCAACGTGGTCGCCGCACCCTTCGGTTACTGGGTGGCGACAAACTGGCTGGATAGCTTTCAGTATCGCGTGGAGATCGGCTTCCCGAGCTTTCTCTACGTCGCGTCGATTTCACTCCTGATCGCCATCGTCACCGTCAGCTACCAGACGCTGAGCGCCGTCCGCACGAACCCCGTCGAGGTCCTCAGAGACGAGTGAAGACAGAACGGGGGAGCGGGAGACGGGGCGCGCGAGGCGTGGCGATGTTTCTCCTGGCAGCGGACACTTTGGATGGTTGCTCATTTGCCTACAGACAGATCGGCGTCAGTTCGAGCGTAGTCGAGAACACGCCCATTGCGAATCGCGAATAGGGACTTCTCGACTCCGCTCGAAGTGACCTTGCTGCGTCATTCTCATGTGCGGCTTACACAGTGCCTAGCGTTCAGGCTCGGTGCAGTACACTGACACATACCTCAGACTTCCGACGCCTTCTGGTATTTCCTGGCAACTGAACCTGACAACTGGCAACCCTCTACATGTTCCGTAACTACCTGACCTCCGCCCTCCGCAACCTTTGGAAGCACAAGGGCTACTCCTTCATCAACATCTTCGGCCTGTCCGTGGCCGTCGCGTCGTGCCTGCTCCTGCTGTTCGTCGTGCAGGTCGAGACCGCCTACGACGCGTTCCACCCTGACGTCGATCGGCTGCACCGGGTCATCCGCTCGACACGGATGAGCGAGACGGAAACGGAATACACGTTCGGCACGATGGGGCCCCTTGGACCTGCGCTCGAGGCGACTTTTCCCGAGGTCGAACACGCCGTTCGTTTCTTTTCGCTCTGGGGCACGCTGGAGCACGGAGAGAAGGCGTTCCCGGGGGAGATCATGATCACGGATCCCGGCGTGTTCGAGGTCTTCGGTTTCGAGATCGTCTCGGGCGATCCGGAGATCGTGTTCGGCGAGCCGTATGGGCTGTTCGTGACGGAGGAAACGGCGAGCAAGTTCTTCGGCGACGAGGACCCGATCGGCAGAACGCTCAAGCTGAACTGGATGACCGACGAGTTTGTCGTCCGGGGCGTGATGCGAGATCTTCGGAACACACAGCTGTCGTTCAGCGCACTGACGACGACCGTACCCAACGACGAGTTCATCATCCGGCACATCGAGACCTGGCGACCGCTGTCAAACTCGCGATGGGTCGATACCTATGTGAAGTTGCGTGAGGGTGCTGATCCCGGTGAACTGGAGTCGAAGCTGGATCAGATCGTCGAAATCAACATGGGCGGCGAGTGGCTCGAGAAGATCGGCTACCGGCTGATGCCCATGAAGGAGGTCTGGCTTTGCACACCAGCGTTACGGAATCGATCGATACGGCGACATCGCCCTGCTCTATGCGATCGGCGCGATCGCCCTGTCGATTCTGGTGATCGCCTGCTTCAACTACATCAACCTGGCCACGGCACGCTCACAGAGCCGGGCACTCGAGGTCGGTCTCCGGAAAGTGGTCGGCGCCTACCGGAAGCAGGTCGCGGGGCAGTTCTTCGGGGAGTCTACGGTCGTTGCTCTCGTGGCGACCGGTCTGGGGATCATGATGGCCAGGCTCTTCCTGCCGACGTTCAACGGTCTGATCGACAAGAACGTCCCGTTCGATCTCCTGAATCCAACGGTCGAGCTCGGGCTTCTGGCGGTGCTGGTCGCGGTCGCCCTCCTGAGCGGCCTCTATCCGGCCATCGTTTTGTCCGCGTTCGAGCCGAACGAGGTCCTGAAGGGAGCGATATCCAGAACGCGCAGGGGCATCTGGCTGCGGCGCTCGCTCGTGATCGCCCAGTTCGGAATCTCCGTCGCGCTCGGTGTCGGGATCCTGGTGATGGACCGGCAGATGGTGTTCGTTCAGACGAAGGACCTGGGTTTCGCCCGCGAGAACGTCATTGGAGTTTTCGGGCCGCTGCAGAACCGTCCGGATCTCTATGGCAGAAGCCCGAGGACGGAGGCGCGAAGAGCGTTCGGGGATCATCCGTCGATCGTGTCTGCAGCGTGTTCGAGGCGGTTTCCGGGGTTGCGGAACGATTCGAACGTGATCTGGATCCCGGAGGGCCCCATTCGACGCGAGTTTCGCTTCCCAATGATGGCTATCGACGAGAAGTTCCTCGAGACTTACGACATCCCGCTTCTGGCCGGTCGGGGTCTGGCGGAGGATCGGGAGACCGACGCGACGCACACCTACCTGCTGACGGAATCCGCGGCGAGGGCCTTCGGGTGGAACAGTCAGGACGCGATCGGCAAAGAACTCGAGTGCCCGATCTACGAGACGAAGGACAAACGGCCCCGCGGCCAGGTGATCGGTGTGGTGAAGGATTTTCACCTGAACCTGCTCCATCGCCAGATGCAGCCGATCGTGCTGTTCATGTCGGAGCGGTCGCTCTGGGCCTTCTCTGTTCGATATCGCGAGGGTCAGCGGGATGCCGCGGTCGCCCACATCGAGGAGGCGTGGAAACGCTACCAGAAGACGGAGCCGCCCCGCTACGAGGACCTGGATGTGATGCTCGAGCGGGAGTATGAGCCGGACCGCCAGCTGATCAAACCTCCCGTGTGTTCGGCATCATCGCGCTGGTCGTCGCCTGCATGGGGCTGATGGGCCTGACGGCGTTCACCACCCACCAGCGGATGAAGGAAATCGGCGTACGAAAGGTTCTTGGCGGATCAACCCGCAGCCTGATGAGACTACTGACGAACGAAGTCGCTACGCTGGTCATCCTGGCCAACGTCGCCGCCGCCCCCTTCGGCTACTTGGTTGCGATGAACTGGCTGGGGAGCTTCCAGTACCGCGTGGAGATCGGCGCGGCCAACTTCGCGATCGTGGCCGTGTCCTCCCTTCTGATCGCCATCTTCACGGTCAGCTATCAGACGCTGTCCGCAGTCCGCGCGAATCCCGTTGACGTGTTGAGAGACGAATAGCGCCACAAGCAGAACGGGGGTGCGGGGGAGCGGGAGAGAATCCATCCCATTCGCGAATGACCTGTGGTTCTCGAAGAGATCGATCGTCTTACGTCGTAACGTCGGTCATCGTCACTGGTCCTGATCCCCCGCTCTCCCCATCTCCCCTCTCCCGCTCAGCCTGGCACCGACTCGGTCTGGTATCTTCCACTGGATCAGGACATTCAGCTATGCTCCGCAATTACATCACCTCCGCCCTCCGCAACCTTTGGAAGCACAAGGGCTACTCCTTCATCAACGTCCTCGGGCTGTCCGTGGCGGTGGCCTCCTGCCTGCTGCTCCTGTTCGTCGTTCAACTCGAGACGTCTTACGACGCCTTTCACCCCGATGTAGATCGTCTTTACAAAGTCATCCGCTCGACGAAGATGAACAAGACCGAGTACGAATACACGGCGGGCACACTCGGCCCGCTGGGCCCGGCGCTCGAAGCGACGTTCCCGGAGGTGGAGCACGCCATCCGCTTCTTGCACTACTGGGGAATGCTTGAACACGAGGAGAAGTCGCTGGGGGGAAACATCTGCATCACCGATCCGCACGTGTTTGACGTTTTTGGGTTCGAGGTCATCTCGGGTGACCCCGGCGCGTTCTTCGATGAGCCCTTTGCCATCTTCGTGACGGAGACGACAGCGAAGCGGTTTTTCGGGGACGAGGACCCTCTCGGTAAGATCCTCACGATGGATTGGCTGAATGGTGACTACGTCGTTCGGGGCGTCATCAAGGATCTACCACCCTCGACAGTCTGGTTCGGTGCGCTGACTGCTACGCTTCCAAATAATTACTTCGCCGGAAGGCACTGGGAGCTCTGGGAGCCGCTGACCAACTCCCGTCCCGTCGAGACGTATGTCAAGCTGCGGGAAGGCGCCGATCCCGGGGCGCTCGAGCAGCAAGTCGAGTCAGATTGTTGAAGCCAACATGGGCGCTAAATGGGTGGATAAGATCGGCTATGTCTCACGCCGATCCGGGATGTCTGGCTCTACGCCCATCAGGAATTCGGGATCGATTGGTACGGCGACATCGCGTTTCTGTATGCGATCGCCGCCATCGCCGGGTCGATTCTGGTGATCGCGTGCTTCAACTACATCAACCTGGCCACCGCACGTTCGCAAAGCCGGGCGCAGGAGGTGGGTCTCCGTAAGGTCGTGGGAGCTTATCGACACCAGATCGCGCGCCAGTTCTTCGGGGAGGCAGCGGTGGTCGTGTGTGTGGCGACCGTTCTCGGGATCGTGATGGCGAAGCTGTTCCTGCCGACCTTCAACAGCCTGACGGACAAGAACGTGCCCTTCGACATCCTGAACCCGATGGCCGTCATCGGGCTTTTCGTGGTGGTCGGAATCGTCGCACTCATGAGCGGTATCTACCCGGCGATCGTCCTTTCTTCGTTCCAGCCCACGGAGGTGCTGAAAGGATCGTTGCACCGAACGAGAAGGGGTATCTGGTTACGACGAGCGCTGGTCATCGTTCAGTTTGGGATCTCTGTCGCTCTGGGTGTTGGGATCCTGGTGATGGACCGACAGATGGCGTTCATTCAGACCAAAGACCTGGGTTTCACGCGCAAGAACATCCTGGCCGTCGACCACCCCTTGGTAAACCGGCAAGACCTGGAACCCAGGCTCCAGGAGGTGAGGGAGGAATTCGGACGCCATCCTGCGATCCTGTCATCCGCATTTTCGCGGCGGTTTCCAGGCAGGCGAAATGACTCGAACGTCATTTGGATCCCCGAGGGTCCGGTCCGAATCGAGTATCGCTTGCCTATGATGTCGATCGACGAGGGCTTCCTGGATACTTATCAGATCCCCTGGTAGAAATCTGTCGAATGACATCGCGACCGATTCGACATCTGCGTTCATCCTGACCGAGTCTGCCGCCAGGACCTTCGGCTGGGACAACGAGAGTGCGATCGGCAAAGAGCTCGAGTGCCCGGTTCGAGAGAAACAATCCAACAGGCCCAGGGGACGCGTCATCGGGGTGGTGAAGGACTTCCACCTGAACCCACTCCACCGCCGGATGCAGCCCATTGTCCTGTTCCAATGGAACTGGGTTCTCCAGCACATCTCGTTGCGCTATCGGGAAGGTGCGCGAGACGAGGTCGCCGCGCACGTTGAGAGGGTCTGGAAGCGCTACGACAGCTCGCTCGAGCCCGAGTACTACGATTTGGACGAAATCCTGGGATGGGATTACACCAAGGACAATCAACTGATCAAGACGTCCCGCGTGTTCGGTTTGATCGCATTGGCCATTGCCTGCATGGGGCTGATGGGCCTGACGGCATTCACGACGCAGCAGAGGTTGAAGGAGATCGGTGTACGAAAAGTCCTTGGGGGAGAAGCGCCGGGACTGGTCGGGCTGCTGACGAGGGAGATCGGTTCTCTGGTGATATTGGCGAACGTCTTTGCCGCCCCTGCCGGACTCTGGCAGACAGATGGCTGGAGAGCTTCCAATATCGTGTCGAGATCGGCGCAACGAGCTTGAGTTCAGGTCAATAGGTGTGTAAAAGAAATCAGGCGGCCATCTTCCCGGCTTCGACCTGCGGTCCGGTTGAGTGTTTCTGATCGTAGACTTGTTGTAGCAAGTGTGGCGCGGTGAGTTTCCTGAATCGGCTCTCTGCGACCTTGAGCGTACGCCAGATGAGAGTCGTGGCGTTCCTGACTTTCTTGAATCGCCTGGCGGCGTTTGTGCGAAGCCGAACGGAAGCAAAGGGGCTCTCGACGACGTTCGTGGTTCTCAGGTGTTTCCAGTGTTCCTTCGGGAAGTCGTAGAACGTGACCATCCGATCCCAGTTTCTTTCGAGCGTCTCCACGGCGGCAGGGAACTGTGAGCGATACCGTGCGGCAAAGCGTTTCCGGAGCTTCTCGGCCTCCTTTTTCGTGCCGGCATAGGGGATCTGGACGAGCAGTGCGCGGGCTTCAGCCTGTGCACGCTTGGCGACCTTGTCGAGCACGTTGAGGATCTTGTGGTTCCAGCACCGTTGTTGCCGGCTCTCTGGCCAGACCTGATCAACGGCCGCCCAGATGCCCATATTCCCGTCCGCGGCGATCAGGACAGGATGTTCGAGCCCGCGATCCCGGAGATCCCGGAGCACCGTGAGCCAGGATTCTGTAGACTCTCGATAACCGGGTTCTATCGCCAGGATCTCCTTGCTGCCGTCGCTCATCGCGCCGATCACGACCAGCAGACACGCCTTCTCGCGCTCGAGCCCGGCTTTGACGTAGATGCCATCAGCCCAGGCGTAGACCAGTTCGCGATTATCCAGACGCCTTTCTTTCCAGTCCTGGAAGTCGACCTCCCACTTCCCTCGAAGACGAGCGATCGAGGTCGGCGAAAGCGGCGCGCCATCACCGAGCAGCGCACGCAAAGACAACTCGAAGTCGCCCTGGGAGAGACCGTGGAGATAAAGGTCGGGAAGCAGATCTCCAATGGCCCTGGTTCTCCGGGCGAACAGGGGGAGGATGCGGCTTTCAAACCGCTCTTCCAGACCACGAACCCGGGGACGCCGGACCTTGATCGTTCCGCAGCTCGTCGAGAGACGCCGGGGCTTGCCGTAGCCGTTCCTGTAGCCCGTGGAGCTATCGACCTCGGCTCGGCGCTCATACCACGACCGGCCCAAGAACGCGGTCGCCTCCTCCTCCAGAATGGACTGGAACCGGCCCTGGATCTCTTCACGGATCCAATCGTCAACCGTCTCCCACGTCGGCATGGACTTCAATGGGGCTCTATGCGTATGTTCCTTCACGGCGATCCTCCTTCCCAACCGGGCCTCTCACCCGGTTTTGTGTGAATCAACTATCTCACGGGAAGGGTAGGGTCGCCCTTTCTCTTTTTCCACACCTTTTGATTATAGCTCACGAGCTTCCTTCTCATCGCACTGTTCTCATTATCCATCGCGATCCTCACAGTCAGCTACAAGACGCTGAGTGCCGTTCGAGCGAACCCGGTGGAGGTGTTGAGGGATGAGTGATCCTCGACCCGGCACATCTGGATTCTACCGAACGGAGCGGGTGAACGGGGGACGGGAGACGGGGAGAGCGGGCGTGGCGATGTTCTTTGCCGTGAGGCTTTCGTTTATCGGATCGGTGGCGGGTCGTCTTCATTCCTCCGGTTTCCCTGACAACTGACAACTATGTTTCGCAACTACCTCTCAGTCGCACTCCGAAACTTCCTTCGATCGAAGCTCCAGTCGACGCTCAGTGTCCTGGGGCTGACGATCGGGTTCGCGAGTGCGATCGCCATCCTGGTCTACGTTCAATTCGAGCTGAGCTACGACAGCTTCCATCCGGATGCCGACCGGACCTATCGGATTCTGCGCGACCAGAGGGAAGACACCCGCTCGGTCACGAGTCCCGGAACGTCGGGCGCCCTGGCACCGGCCTTGATGAAGGAAGTCCCGGAAGTCGAGGTCTCGACGAGGTGGCACACGTGGACATCAAACTGGGCGAAGAGGCCTGGCGAGGTCGTGACGAAGCCCGCTCGCCCGGTGGCGTGGGTCGATGCGAACTTCTTCAAAACGCTGGGGTTCGAGATGGTTTACGGAGATCCGACCACGGCCTTGCTGGACCCGGGGTCGCTTGTCATCTCGACGGACGCGAGCGCCCTTTTCTTCGGCTCCGAAAACCCGATCGGAAAGACCCTCGTCCTCGAAAACGCAATGGGACTGGGGGACCGCACGATCACGGGTGTCTACCGTCTGCCCCGGAATTCCTCGCTACGGTTCAACTTCCTCATGCCGGGATCTCCCCGGGGGTTTCAGTTCAATGCGTGGCAGCCCGAAGGAGGAGGGGCGATGGCCTGCCACACATTCGTGAAACTACGTCCCGGCACCTCCCTGTCGCAGCTGACGGATCGTCTTCACGACCTGATGGAGCGCCACATGGGCGCGGAAGTCCGGGCACGTGATCGCTATCGTCTCCAACCGATCGAGGACATTCACCTCTATACCGAGGCGAAGTTCCGGGGCTCGAGCCAGAACAGACGTGTCCAGCACGGAAACGCGCAGACGGTCTACACGCTGATGGCCATTGCTTTCCTGATCGTGCTGATCGCCGGCGCCAACTTTACGAACCTGGCGATGTCACAGTCGATGCAGAGAACACGCGAAGTAGGCATGAGGAAGGTGTCGGGGTGTTCGCGGGGCCAGATCATCGGGCAGTTTGTGGGGGAGGCTGTTCTCCTGGCGCTGGTTTCCCTGCTGCTGGCAGTTGGCATCGTGTTAGTCGTTCTGCCGGAGTTCGCTGCGTTCGTGCAACGGGATATCTCCTTGAGCCTGGGCTGGTTGTCTACCGGTGCATTGCTCTTGCTGGCGGTGGGAGTTGGCACCGTTGCTGGATACTTGCCAGCTCTTTTCCTCGCGTCATTGGATCCGGTCGCTGCGCTGAAGGGGACCCTGAATGAATCGTCGTGGGGGGGTGTCTTCACGAAGGGTCTGATCGTTTTACAGTTCGCGATTTCGGTATGCCTCGCCGTTGGATCGGTCGTCGTCTACCAACAGTTGCGGCACATGCAGATACGACCTCGGATTCAACGACAAGCAGTTGATTCGGCTGCCCCTGTTCGACCGGGACATGGGCAAGCAGTCGGACTGGGACAAGCTGCTCGCCCACCGCTACGGAGGCGTGAAACGGACGTTCCTGGATCACCCATACGTTTTGTCCGCAACAGCCTACTACACGCCCATGGGAGAAAAGAGGACAGCGGGCAGGTACACTGCGGAGGACGGGCGAGAAATCATCGCCCACACGCAGCACGCGGACCCGAATTTCGTCTCGACGTTTCAGATCGAGTTGTTGCAGGGCTCAGTCTACAAGAGGGCTCAGGTCGACGGTGAGTTCGAGATTCTTGTGAACAAGACGCTCGTGGAGTCGATGGGCTGGTCGATCGAGGATGCCGTTGGGAAGGTCCTCAGCGAGGTAGATGGAAATGTAGGAAGAGGGACCATCGTCGGCGTCGTGCAAGACTTTCACAGCGAGGCGTTACGCGATCCCGTGCCACCGTTCGTGATCACGAACCGGTCTCGCACCTACGAATACATCGCGGTTCGGTTCGATGGCCGGCACCTCCGGGAGGTGATGAGTTTCCTCGAAGAGAAGTGGTATGACTATCTCCCTACTCACCCGTTCGAATACGAATTCGTAGACGAGGCCTTCGATCGACTATACCGCGAGGAAGAGCGATGACTCGCCTCGTAGGCACGTTCGCGGGTATCGCTATCTTCATCGCCTGTATCGGGCTTTTCGGTCTCGCCTCGTATCGCACGGAACGTCGGACGAAGGAGATCGGGATCAGACGCGCCGTTGGAGCCGAACGATGGCAGATCGTGGGCCTCGTCTCCGGCGAGTTCGTCAAGCTCGTTCTCTTGGCCACGATCATCGCCTGGCCGGTTTCGATCGTGCTATCCGACGCCTGGTTGAGCGACTTTGCTTATCGAAAAGATCCCGCCTCCTGGCTCTTCCCTGCAATCGGCGCGGCCGCTCTCCTCCTCGGGCTGCTGACAGTTATCTATCACTCCATCCGTCTCGCCTCAACGGATCCGGCTCAGACGCTTCGCGACGAGTGATGAGCGCGTGACGTGAGTGTAGGAACTTTGGTCACTGGTCACCGGTCAATCTTCTGTTCGTCTCGATGTTTCTGCTCACAGTGATCGCCACCGCCACCGATCTCGATTCCATTCGAGTTCAGACTTTGGTCTTCGCCAAAGTCGACGGCTACGCCCCCGTCGTCCCCGTCCCAGCCGAACACGCGATAGGATCATACGATATTGAGAAGACCCCGCGCTGGCTGAGGGTCAAGCCCTCACCGGTCGTTGATGGCGAGCCGATCGTCTCTCACCACACCTTCTACTCCGCGTTCGTTGGAGCAGACGTCGGATACAACGTGATGCTCTCCCGCCGAAATACGGTGAAGAAGGCACGCGCAGATATCCGGTCGTCTACCTGTTGCACGGAGGAAGAGGGAACGAGTATTCGAATGTGCCGATGAGTGGAAGCTTCACGATCCCGGTTTCGGAATCGTGATCGACAATCAGGACCAAACCCCTGAGGAGACGGCTGATCTGATCGCCAACTACATCAAGGATGGAGCGACCGAGGTGAAGCCCTTCTGAGATCTTCCGGTAGAGGTTGGGCCGAGGGGTGCGCTTCAGGTCGTAGTAGCAACCGGCGGCAGCTTCCTGATCCCGAGCCGCTCTGACCAAGTTGAAAAGGTCTCGCGCGGCCCGACCCACCTCAGCTCTTCGACGTCGTCGAAGACGTCGGCGTCGGACCGGAGGGTTGCCAGCTCCCGGAACAGAAGGGCATGGTGTCGATTGCCCTCCCCCATGACGTCGGGCGGAAAGCGGTCGATCGATCCGTATTTCTCGAGCAGCCGCGCCGCCGTTTTCGCTCCGATTCCGGTGATGCCTGGGAAGCCGTCCGCCGAGTCACCCACGAGCGCGAGGTAATCGGGAATCTGTTCGGGGTCGACGCCGAATTTTACGCGAACTCCAACGGCGTCCCGGATGATGTTCTTTCGCCGGTCGATTTGAACGACCCGGTCCTCCCGAACGCACTGCGCCAGGTCCTTGTCCGGCGTCCAGATGCACACCTTCTCGGCCCGCTCGTCCTCCTCCGCACGGTGCGCAGCCGAGCACAACGCGTCGTCCGCTTCCAGCTCCACCATCGGCCAGACCTTCACGCCCATCGCCTCGAGCGCTTCCTCCAGCGGTTCGAACTGGGCCCGCAGTGCCGGATCCACCCTTCCCCGGTTTTGTAGCCAGGCCAGAGGGCATTCCGGAACGATTCGATCACGTGGTCAGTCGCGACCCCGACGTGTGTAGCGCCGTCTTCGATCATTTTCAGAACGGTGCCCAAAACGCCGCGCACCGCCCCGAGCGGCCTGTCTTCGCCCTCAGTCCCTCGGCGAATGCCGTAGAAGTGCCGAAACAGCTCATAGGTTCCGTCAATCAGATGGATGATCATGTCACAACCCCAAAATGTTCCGTGTTCTATCTTCCATCTTCAATGCATAATGTTCTGTCTTAAATCTTCGATGCTACAGCCTTGCTCTCCAGCCACTCCTTCGTCACTTCGATCCCGAACCCGGGCGCATCGCTCGGCGTCACGAAGCCGTCCTTGATCACCGGTGTGCCCGGAAGGACGACCCTTTCCTCGAGCGGAACACCGGGTGGCGATACGCCCTCCGAACGTTCCCCCCACAGGATCGCCGGCATCGCATAGGACAAGTGCTGGCCATACGGATAGTTCATTCCGCCGTGAGCGATGACCGTCAGGCCGTGCGCCTCCGCGATATGGCAGATTCGGACCAGCGCCGTAATGCCGCCCGCCCAGGCGACATCGGGTTGCAGGATGTCCACCAGACCCTGTCCGGCCGCCAGTGCGAAGGGGTGAATCGTATACCAGTGTTCGCCGGTCGCCAGAATCTGCTCCGGTACCCGCTGGCGGACTTTGACATAGCTGTCCATGTCCTCGGGAAGCAGATAGTCCTCCAGCCACTTCAGCCGGTAGGGTTTTAGCGCTTCGACGAGCCGCACCACATACTCGATATTGAAGGACATCCAGGCATCGAGCATAAGCTCGACGTCGTCCCCGATCTGCTCTCGCGTTCTCGCGACCAGCTCCTCCGTTTTGCGGATTCCTTCAATGTCTGACTCGGGCCCGTAGCGCGCGAAGAGCTTCACCGCTTTGAATCCCAGTTCCAGGAACCATTCGATGCTGTTCTCTGTACCGTATGAGAGGATCGTGTTGCTGGCGTAGCAGAAAATCTTCTCCTTCTGCGGCCCTCCCAGCAGGTTGTAGACCGGACATCCCAGCAGCTTCCCCTTGAGATCCCACAACGCGTTGTCGACCGCGCTGATCGCATAGCTGGCCAGACCGGCCGTGTGGTACTGGGCGGACGCCCGGCGCATCAGATCCCACGCCTTCTCGGTTCCCATACAGTCCTGACCCACCAGCAACGGCGCGAAATGGTCGTTGATCAGACTGATGACCGGGCCGCTGTTTGCCGTGAGGCCCAGACCCCACGTGCCGTCCTCCGCCGTGACCGTACACGCGACACGGCCCCAGCCCGGATTCCAATCGCCTCTCCTGAAGTCGGGATACCTCGCCATGGGACTGGTGAATCCGTCCGTCTCCAGTTGTGGCACGCGAGGCTCTGTTTTGGCCTCAAGCGTGAGGTCGACAACCGCGGCACGAATCTCTTTTATCTTCAAGTCAGCCTCCATCCGGGTAGGCGAAACATGGACAGCCCCTTGATCCTGTTCGCAGAATCATTGGAGCAGTCGAGCCTGCAATGACTGCGAACAGATAGAAGAACCTTTCACTTGGCAATCGTCGAGGATACCATACCGTAAATATAAACGCGAGCGGCGGAACAAGCAGGACCTGTGTGTACGGCGAAAAGCTGATGTCATAACTACCACGACACCCTGCGCCCGTAGAAGTGCCGAAACAGCTCGTAGGTTCCATCGATCAGATGTACGATCATGTCACGAGACCAAAATCTTCACATGTTCTATCTTCCATCTTCATTGTCCCTGCCGTACTTGAATCGATCCAGGAAGTGACGCGAACCGAAAGGATGAAAGCATGTCGCAGCAGGAGTATCGCGTGGCACCGAATGGGTTCACACCCGAGCAGTGGGAGGAATTCACAACCGAGGGACTGCTCGTGATTGAGAACGCGCTGTCTCAGAACGAGATAGACTACTACCTCGAAGCCATCGACCGGTGCTGCGCCGCTGACGCGAGTTTCGACCCCGCGAAGTTCTACATGACGGAAAACATCGTCGAAAGAGATCCGGCCTTCGCAGAGTTGATCGATCACCCCAGGCACGTCGGCTACGTGTATGACATCTACGGGGAACTGCTCAAACTGCACCTGTCACAGATCTTCATTCGCCCGCGTGACAGTGTTCACAACCATTGGCATCCCGACGGTGCACGCGTCGTGCCCTATGCGGTTTTCGCCCGGGAATTGTCCCTTCAGGTGAAGGTCAGTTACTGGCTGACCGATCTGCCTTTTCCCGGAATGGGCAACTTCGTCTACATGCCGGGGAGTCATCGGTCTCAATACTCGGAGCACTACTGGACGCACGAGAGCGTGCCGGGTGAAAAGATACTCTGCGTACCCAAGGGGACGATGACGATGGTGCAGTGCAATACCTGGCATCGGGTCGAACCCAACGAGAGCGATGTGGTCCGGAAGAATCTCTTTCTGTCCTACTGTCCTTCCTGGATCTACGAGGGTGACCGCATCCAGTCTTCCCCAAATTGGCTCAAGACATTGAACCGGGAACAGCGCATCATCATGCGGAGCTATGCCTACGGCTATGACCGAGCCAAACCGCCCGTCGAAGACTTTCCGCTCTTTCTCGACCGTGAGACCGGTTGTGAGTCTGATCCCGACGTCGATGACCGTATCCCATTGCAACAGCGCAAGCGTCGTACGATGCACGAAAAGCTGGGTCAACCGCTGGGAACGACGACGACGTAACAGGGCGGTGTGGCAATTGAGGGAACGTCAGGCGCGCCCTGATCGGATGTAAAGCGAGTCGCTACATGCCCAATGCTTCCGTAGAAGGGTTGGAGCCCGAGCTGGTGAACCTGGCCGCGGACAGGCCGGGCCAGCTGAAGCTGATGCAGGACAGGTTGAGGGAGGAACTGGTGAGGTTGCAGGCACCGCCGGAGCAGCGTCAGCGGTTGGGATTGGACTGACCGCCACGAATAGACGTGACGGAATCGGAATCCTATTGCAACGATCGACAGAGGAGACAGAATGGCAAAGATCAGGTTGGCGACGTGCCAATTTCTACTCGAGAAGCAACCGAGCATCAACCTCGCGCATATCAAACGCCAGATGCGGGCTGCCAAACGAAGGGGCGCCCATCTCATTCATTTTCCCGAGGCCTGCTTGACCGGCTATCTGGGCGCGGAATTGAAATCGGTGAGAGAAACCGATTGGGATGAAGTGCAACAGTGCGTGGCCGACGTGAGGAAGCTGGCAACCGAGCTGGGTGTCTACGTCGTGCTCGGCTCCAATCACCAGTTGACGGGAAAACACAAACCGCACAATTCACTCTACGTCATCGACGACAGAGGCCGTATCAGGACCCGCTACGACAAGCTTTTCTGCACCGGGTTCAGCGACAACGACGGCGACCTGAAACATTACAGCCCCGGCTCGGAGCTCATCACCTTTACGGCGCAGCGGGTGAAATGCGGCCTGCTGATCTGCCACGACTTCCGTTATCCGGAGCTGTTTCGGGAGTACAAGAAACGCGGCGTGCAGTTGATGCTGGCCTCTTTCCACAACGCCAACATGACCGCGAAGCAGTACCGGCATTATCAGATGTCCATTCCGGCAACGCTTCAGTCGGCAGCGGCCAGTAACTTCTATTGGGTCAGCTCCAACAACGGCACCCGCAAGTACGCGTGGCCCAGCCTCGTCATCAACCCGGAGGGTTGGATCGTCAACAGAGCCCGCCCTCACCGGCAAAGTGTCCTCATCACCGATGTCGACACGGACGTGAAGCTTTACGATGCGTCCGCCGCGTGGCGCAAACGGTGCATGCGGGGTGTCCTCCATAGTGGCCGCGTCGTGAGAGACAGACGCTCGCGGGATCGCACCTGTGTGTAAAGGCGGAGATCACAAGCCCCAGTCGCGGCTCAGTTGATCAACCGTTAACCGAGAAATTCCTATATTTGACGGGTCACTCCGGACCTGGCCCCGAAGCGTCATCCAATCGTAGAGCCCATGGAACCCGACACTCGCTCCGAAGAATCCGAAGAAAAGGACCAGAAGAAAAATCGGCGTCCCCTGATCCTGGGGTTGACCGCCGCCGTTCTGGCATCCACGGTCCTTGGCGCAGTCGTGCTGACCCAGTTACAGCCGAAACCGAAAGCCATCAAGAAATCGGAGGGCTCGAAGAAGCGGGTAGAGAGAACCGCACCGGTGAAAAAGTACATCGCCCACGGCCGTCTGCATCCAAAAGGCGCCACCCAAGAGCGAGAAGCTGGGAAGCCAATTGAAAACCGCAAGACCACCCCTCGCCGCAAGGACGACCGAAAGGTCTCGGATCGGCTCGTTTCGAACGCCGAGACATCCCCGGCCGATTTCCTGAAGGGGGCCGATCCCGATCTGCAGAAGGACGTCGATGTCAAGACGACGGGAAACCGTATCGAGAGCGTCTCCATCGCCATCGATCCCAGCGCATCGGATGGAGAGATCATCGATAAACTACTCAAGATGAAGGACTTGCTCGACCTGAGCGACGTGGGCGATGTGTCCCAGATGACGCTGACCTTTAGCGATGGCCGACAGAACCTGGATCTGAACGTAGCCAACCTCGTCGAGGATTACGCAATCAAGACGATTCAATCGAGCTTTCGCTACATCAGCCCGCGGATCTACAAATCCGTCGAAGCCGAAGTCGACGCGGAGCAGTCACTCAACACGAGAGGGAAGGCGTTCTGGGAGAGAGTTCGGGTGAAGAAGGTGGTCGTGCACGTGAATGCCAGTAACTGGGACGCGGAGCCGCCGCAGGACAAGGTTAACCTCTTGAACGAAACCGTTCAGTACTTGAAGACGCTCTACCCACAGGTCACCCCCTTCCTCACGCTGAAGTTCGATGACGGAAGGAACGACCTGGAAATGAAATCCGTTCTGTAGATCGCGCTTTACGAACGAGGTGTCACTTTGACGGTCGCAGTCGCGAGCCAGGACATTCTGCTGACCGTACATCAAATGCTCCTCCCTGGACTTGCAGGAGGGGCATCGTCATAGGCCCCGAGTCGGGAGACTCAGAGAACGGGTGTCAAAGCCAACAGCTCGTCCAGTTTCGCTTCCAGTTTCGAGGTTGATGTAGAGGGTGGCCAGGGCGCAGCCGCTGCAATCAGCCTCGTTCGGAACATCCCCAATCGGTCCACGCCGCGTCGGATGTTCCTCGACACAGTCCCCTCCTCGTTCCAGCTGGCCGATGGCTTGAATCCGCCGAATCGCGTGGGACCCACATCGAAACTGCAGGCCATCGGGCGCGAAAGAGGTTTGAATCGGGGCCAGGTGACACCGCCGGCTGAGGGCCAGGGTGCCGAAGGCATCGCGCCGAGGCTTTCGCGTAGGCCTCGAGTCCGCCGCGATGCGTCACCCATGAAAAAGGACTGGAGAAGTAGCCGAATAACGGTCCTCGATCTTCGGGCGGTATTCCGAAGTCTGCCTGAGCCTCTTGCCACCGGTCCTCGACGCACGGCCAAATCTCCTCGTAGAGTCGCTTGAAAGCCTTCTCGTTCGGTCCCAGAGCCCCGTTCCTATCCCCCCCGACGGGTATGATGTGTGGGAACAGATCGAAGAAGAGTCGGTCTCGGCGATCCACGATGCGCTTACGCTTCTCAAGGATCATCGCAAACAGGTCGGGAACCCCGTCGAGATTTACTTTCGTGAGCACACAATTCGTGCGAATAACGGGATAGGAACATCCAGAAGATCTCGAGCGATCTGGACGTTGTAGATGCCCTCGAGCACATCCCTAAGCGGCCGGCCACTGAAGTCGCAAGCAGGAGATCACGCATGAAAGGCGTCGTCGTTGCGCCCCAACCCATGGCTTCAGAGATCGGTGCCCAAGTGCTCGAGCAGGGCGGCAACGCATTCGATGCCGCTGTGGCAGCCGTTGCGGCCCAGATCGTATTCGACCCGTTCATGTGCGGACTTGGCGGCTGGGGCTGTGCGACCGTCTACGACGCACGCACTGGCGCAACCGAAAGCCTCGGGTTCTGGCCAACGATCGGCGAACGGATGTACCCGGAAATCTGGACAGACGATGTGCGTGGCTATACCGACATCTGGCACTTCGCCCTGTTCGATGACTTCCGCAACATCCTCGGCTACCAGGCGATCATGACCCCTGGAACAGTCGCAGGCCTCGGCGAGCTGCATCGACGCTATTGCACCCGGCCGTTAGCCGAGCTTCTTCAACCTGCCATTGAATGGAGCGCCCAGGCTATCCCATTCCTGAGTACGTGGCCGGGTTCCTTCGGGAGCAGATAATCCAGGGTCTGCCTCACCCGAGCCGTCGTGCCCAATGCACCCCCGCGGTCCGAGCCCTGTGGCAGAAAGCCGATGGCGAGCTCAAGGGGCGGGGCGATCTCTACAGCAATCCCGATCAGGCACGTACCTTCGAGCGGATAGCTCGGCACGGTCCGGACGACTTCTACCGCGGTGAATTGGCCGACATCATCTTACGCGACTTCGAGGAAAACGACGCCTTCGTCACGCGGAACGACCTTGAGGATTATCGGGTGCGAGACGACTCCCCGATTCAGGGCACCTACCGCGACTGTGACGTGCACACGTCTCCCCTGCCAGGTGGCGGTCTTCTCCTGCAGCAGATGCTGAATGTGCTCGGCTTTTTCGACCTGTCCACCCTGGAGCACAACGGACCTGAGCACGCCTACATCATCGCCGCCACCCTCTCCTGGGCGGGCGTGACCCGGTTCCGGCATCTGGCCGATCCTCGGTTCTGGGATGTGCCGGCGGAAAAGCTTCTCTCGAGTGAGCACGCCGAGGAAATCGCGGATCGCATCAGGCGGCGCGAGTTGCCCGATCAGACAGCACTTAACGCGCCCGGCCATACGACACACCTGTGCGTTGCAGACGAACAGAATAACTGCGTCTCCATCACACACACCCTGACCACCTGCAGCGGCGTCGTCGTTCCGGAAACAGGGACGTTTTGGAACGATTGTGTGGCACTGATGGATCCCGTTCCTGGCCGCCCCAACTCCTACGTGCCGGGAAAGGCACGTGCGAGCGCCATTTCTCCCACGATCCTCTTCCGCGATGACAAACCCTGCATGGTCGTTGGTGCGCCGGGAGGCTGGTCGATCACGTCCGCCGTTCTGCAGACGATTGTCAACGTCGTGGATTTCGGAATGTCCCCCACCGAAGCCGTTTCGGCACCGCGCTTCCACAGCGAAGGCCAGCCCGTCTACTGCGAAATGCGCATCCCGCAGGCCACCGTAACGACACTGCGGAGCCAGGGCGTGCAGGTTGAGCAGCTGTCCTACAACTACGCCCCGTCTTTCGGTAGGCCCAGTGCATTGTCATCGACCAGGATGGCTTTCGCGCGGCCTCGGATCCGCGAAAGGATGGCGGGACGGCGGTTTACGCGCGATAGGAACCTACGAATTCGAGACACATGCCCAGACACTCCATGAAGGGAAGGGCCCGTGACCGACAAACAGAAATATCTCTTCGATGTTGCCGGCTACCTCGTTCTGGAGGATGTGCTCACACGCGATCACTGCGGAAGGTTGATCGATGCGCTCCACGAGGTCATCGATACGCCCCGCGACCAGCTGCCGAAAGGGGTCTCACATTCTGACCACTCCGGCGAGGCCAGCGTAGGCGACCTGACCAGCATAGGCCCGACCTTTGCAGACTTGATCGACCTGCCCCCCGTCATCGACATCCTCACCGAAATCATCAGCCCCCAACTGCGGCTGGAAATCACTTATGGCCGAATTCGTAGCAAGGGGTATGGCGGCCTGAACCTGCACGGCGGTGCCAGAGACGACATAGACCCGAATTTCATGTATCGGCACTCTAACGGGAAGATCTTCGCCGGCCACACTGTCGTCTCCTTCAACCTGACCGACGTCAGTGAGGAGGAAGGCGGATTCGTCTGCGTTCCGGGCAGCCACAACTCGCACTTTCCCACTCCCCGGGATCTCACAGACTTTAGCGACGGCACGTTCGACAACTCGGTGCTGCGTTCCGTTCCTTGCAAGGCCGGTTCGGTCGTTATCTTTGCCGAGGCCCTGGCGCACGGCGCCCTTCCCTGGAACCAGGACCACGATCGTGCGACCCTGTTCTACAAATACAACCACGCAGGTATGAAGTGGCGACCCTACTGGCCGTCGAAGGAAGCACTCGAACAGATGACCCCCGCCCAGCGCCTCTTCTACACCGAAGTGGCAGCCGATAGCCGAAAAGAACCCATCCTCCATCCGGGCAGATAGCCCAACACGCCAGCTTTTTCAAAAGGTAAAACTGTGAAACCGAAATCCGCGAACACGGTGATCATCGGTGGAGGTGTGCTGGGGGCAAGCACGGCATTTCACCTGAGCGACTCCGGCCAGACAGATGTCGTCCTGCTCGACCGCGGTCCGGTCGCCAGTGGCACCACGCCCCAGGCGGCAGGACAGACGGGCTACCTGAATGTCGATCGGTTTGCCTTCGAGTTCGGAAGGTATTGCATCGAGTTCTTCGAGAACTTCGAGGAACGAACCGGACGAGCGATCGACTTTCGGCAGACCGGAAGCCTTCGCGTAGCTTTGACCGAGAAGTTTCAGGACGATCTTGAAGCAAGGCTGGCTGCGACGAAAGATCTGGGTCACGAAGTCGAGTTCATCTCGTCGGATAAGGCGGAGGAGTTGGTACCGACTTTCACGCCTCCAGATTGCAAGATCTTACTGATTCCACGGGATGGATACGTCGAGCCGAAGTCCGTCGCGGTGGCTTTTGCAGCGGCAGCCGCGGATCGCGGCGTTACGTTTCGCACACGAATGGAGGCGACTGGGCTTGTCGTCGAGAACGGCCGAGTAACCGGGGTGGAGACGGACGACGGCACGATCGAGGCGGAGTGGGTCGTGCTGGCTGCCGGCGCGTGGGTGCGGCAGTTCGGACAGCAGCTCGGCCTCAACCTGCACACGGTTCCCGTGCGACATCAGGCATTTGACACAGGGCCAATCGCAGGCGTCTCGCCGACGCAACCGATCGTTCGTATCATCGAGCCTCAAATCTACGTTAGACACGAAGCTGGGGGACTGCTCGTCGGCGGGTATGGTTATCGCCCACTCAGCTTCGACATGAATGACTTCGACCAAAAGTTCGAAGTCTCCGCATTGGAAGCCGATCAGGTTTACTATCAGCAGCTGCGCGATGCGGCGACGGGGTTCTTCCCCGCCCTCGCCGACGCGACGATCGTTCGTGAGCGTCGCGGTCTACCTACGATCTCTCCTGACGGCAGGCTCGTACTTTCAGAACCGTCAGGCCTACGGGGCCTCGTCGTACTCTCGGGTTGTTGCGTGGGTGGCGTGAGTCGTTCGCCCGGAGCCGGCCGGATTGTCTCCGATATCATCTGTGAACGCGACCCGTGGATCGACGCCAGCGTCCTCAGCGTCGATCGTTTCGGCGACGACTACCCAACCGACACCTCCCTGCGGGCCCAATGCGAGGAGCTCTACGCACACCACTATCACGCGTTCTATTGATTCGGGGCGGGCGTTGGGGCCCTCGTTGCAGTCAGATTGAATAAGCAGAAGGGAGAAGAGAGAACGAGACGGGGCCGAATTCCTCTCTCACTCTCTCTTCCCCCGCCTGCCCGCCGGAGCCTTGGCGAAGGTGGCTCCCCCTGGTCAGTCATCTCCGTCCCGAAGGTGATTCCAAACATCTTTTACTCCTTTACATGACAATCGCTTCCGATCAGAGCCGCACACTCGGTCTTGTAGGCGCAACAAGCCTCGGCGTCGGAGCAATCGTCGGTGGCGGTATCCTCGCCCTTGCGGGCGTTGCCTTTCAAGCGACCGGACCGAGCGCGATCCTCGCCTTCGCCTTGAACGGCCTGATTGCCCTTCTGACCGTCTCGAGTTTCTCGGAAATGTCCACTGCGTTTCCCGAGTCGGGAGGTCCCTACACGTTCGCCAAAAAGGTCCTGACCATACGTGCTGCTTTTGCGGTGGGGTGGGTCGTCTGGTTTGCCTCGATTGTCGCCAGCGTCCTTTATGCATTGGGCTTTGCAGCCTTCGGGATGGTCGTGCTGGAACAGTTATGGCAGGTTGTCTCCGTCACCCCATCGCCCCTTGTAAACGAGAGACTCACTATCACGGTTCTCGCGCTTGGATCGATTGCGATCTACTCAGCCAGTCTCATTCGGCGTGGTCCGGGAGGCACTCAGTGGGCGACAATTGGCAAAGTGGTGTTGTTCGTTTTCTTGATCGTGGGTGGCGTGTGGGCGCTGAGCCAACGTCCGTCTACAGTAGTGTCGTCGAACCTGACGCCTTTTTTCGCAAACGGCACGATCGGCCTGTTTCAAGCCATGGGCTTCTCCTTCATCGCTCTGCAGGGCTACGATCTGGTCGCGGCTGTCGCGGGTGAGGTCCGTGAACCTGTTCAGCGTCCTTCCCCGGGCGATGCTCCTTTCACTCGCGATCGCACTGGCCATCTACCTGCCGCTTCTCTTCATCGTCTCCACGGTAGGGGTGCCGGCTGGCGAGTCCATCGTTCGGATGAGCTCACAGTATCCGGAGACCGTCATCGCCGTTGCGGCGGAAAACTTCCTCGGGCGTACGGGATTCTGGCTCGTTGTCATCGCTGCTGCTCTTTCCATGCTTTCCGCACTCTACGCGAATCTCTTTGCCGCTTCGCGCATATCGCTGGCAATGGCTCAAGATCGCACCTTGCCCCATTTCCTTGCCCGAGTCAGTCCTCGCAGCGGCACCCCGACCCCCGCGATCCTGCTCACGACCTTCTTCGTCATTCTCGTTGTTTTGGCCATTCCCGATGTCTCCTCCGCCGGTGCTGCCGCCAGTCTCATATTTCTAATCTCATTCGCATGGTTCACGTGACGAGCATCCTTGCCCGGACACGTCGCCCCCCGGACACGGGGGCATTCACTGCACCCCTGTTTCCGATCCTACCCATCGTTGGGGCAGTCACGTGTGCTTCACTTGCGATCTTTCAGGGCATCGCGGTACCAGAGGCAGGCTTGATTGCGTGCGTGTGGCTCACCCTAGGGGGCGCCCTCTACTTGATTCTTTTCGCTAGGCGAGCGCGTGTCGTAGATGCCGCAGCTGAGGCCATCGATCCCCAACTCGTCCGTACGCGAGGCAAAAATCCTCTCATTCTGGTTCCCATTGCCAACCCTGCCAATTCCGCTGCAATGGTCGCTGTCGCCAACGCACTCGCTCCGCCAGGAACGGGACGCGTGCTCCTCCTCTCCGTCGTAACGCCCCCTGAAGCCTGGCACCCGGGCGACAATCCTCCCCAGCTACTCGATGCCCAGGCAGTGATCCGTGAAAGCCTCACGTTCTCATTCTCCGCGGGTCTATCTCCAGAGGCACTGATCACCGTTGCACCGGTTCCCTGGTCTGAGATCGGGAGAGTAGCGAGCGAACACAAATGCGAGGGACTTTTATTGGGCTTCAGCGATTTATCGGATGAGTTCATGGGGGCGGACCTGGAGAGATTGATCAACTCCGTGGATTGCGACGTGGCGATCCTCCGCGCCCGATCCGGGTGGGATCTCGACAAGGTGCGACGCGTGCTCGTGCCCGTGGGAGGAAGGGGCACGCACGATGAACATCGCGCTCGATTGCTGGGTAGTCTGAGACGGCGGGGCGACCGCAAGATCGTCTTCCTGAAAGTGCTTTCGGAAGGAGCGTCCCAGGTCGAGATCGATAGGGCCGAACGTGATCTTGCGCAGATCGCGCGGGACAAGGCGCCCGGCAGCACACACGTGGTGGGACTCAACAACTCAGTTGTCGACGAAATCACTCACCGGGCATCAGACAGCGACCTGGCAATCCTCGGACTTCAGCACGTCAGCCGGCGGCGCAGAGCCTTCGGCGAACTATCGTTGCAGGTCGCACGCGACACGTCTTGTGCGACGATCATGCTTAGTCAGAATGGATAGATGAGGCGACCGAAACCCGGGTCAGCGGATCTTCGACAGCGTCGGAAGTCATCGCAGCGAAATCGCCAGAGAGTTGATGAAGAAGGACGTGGGCCATCTGCGCTCAGAACGTAGCCGACCGGACGCTGTTCATCGAAATCGAGCCGCTCGACGGGGAAACCACGCTGTAGGGCTGCTGATGGTGGGCAATACGATTATCGTTTTCCCTATTCCGAGAGCCGCGGCTGGAACGGCCGCAAACAACCGAGGTGTCTCAACGTGAACACAGATGCTCTCCGTTCGAAGGTCGCCCGACTGGAGCAAGAGCTCGAAGCAGCTCGCAAAGATCTCCTGGAAGCGACGGATCCCGAAGCCGTGACTGCCGAGCTTGAACGCACCCGGGCCTACGCCTTTGATGCGGCGTCCGAGGATATGGCAGAGAGGTGTTCGGATTCGATCAGCCGATACGGATTCTGCCTGATCGACAACGTGATTCCTGAGGATGAAGTCGGGGCCATCCGGGAAGAGGTCATCACGGCCCGCTCGAAGGTCGATCGGAACGCGCAGGCCATCAAAGACCTGTACGACGATACAGGCCTGGAAGGAGCAGCGTTACTCGAAGAGGCGAACGTGAGGGATGTCGACCTGCGACAGGTCAGGCGAACCGGGCATCCGCCAAAACCACCGTGTGAAATCGTATGGATGCCGAAGTACGCTCGTTACCTGGCCCATCCGGTTGTCACGGCCGTCGCACGACGCGTGCTCGACGATCACCTGAGAATCGCCCAGCTCCATATCCGCATCCTCGAAGATCGTCCAGAAGAAGGCGAACCCATCCAATCCGGTTCGGAGACGTTTCACCTCCGCAAGTGGCACACCGACTGGCCACACGACCTGTCCGCCTATGGGCGGGACAATCCCAGCCTGAACGTCGGATGCATTCGACAGCCGTTCCCCGATGTGACGATGTGTCTCGTCATGATCTGGAATCTTACGGACGTGGATGAGACGTCCGCGGGGACGTGGGTCGTGCCGGGATCGCATAGAGACACGCGCAATCCACGTGGACCGAACGACGGAATGGTGGTCACGGCTCCGATTCCGGGAGACATGCAAGTCGAAGCCCGTGCGGGATCCGTCTACATTCAAGATTCCCGTTGCTGGCACGCGGCGGCCGCCCACAACACCAGCGGCCGGAAACGTGTCGTCGTGGTCAACCGGTGGTGTCCGTGGTGGGTATCCGTCGACGACTTTGCGCCCGGTGACAAGTACAACGTCAACCAGGTCTGTCGACCCCTATCCCACGCCGAATATCTCGATTTACCTTCCGATCTGCAGCCTCTGCTCCGTCACGTCTGCCCGGACGAACACGATACGCTTCAGCAACCCGTCTTGGATCGCGCCTGGGGCGCCGGCGCTCGTGACCAATACGGATATCGCCAGCTTGAAGAGGATGCCGATAACGTGGTTGAGGCCAACGCCCACATTCGCGTATCCTTGGATCGACCGAATGATTGAAACGCAATTGCAAACCGGCAATGGAGTGAAGCGTGCCCGAGCTGCTTGAAGTCGAATCTTTCCGCAGGATCGCTGATCGTGTACTTGTCGGGGGACGGATCGAGAAGGTCTGGGCGGCGCAGGACCGAATTGTCATCTCCGGGGTGGCGCCCCGCACACTCGCGAGGAAGCTCAAGGGACGCCACGTCCTCGACACCGATCGCCGGGGGAAGTATGCTTGGCTGGTCCTCGATCGTCCTCCCCACCCGGTCTTTCACTTCGGGATGACCGGTCGATTCGAGGAACTTCAACGAAGCGCACCTCGCAACCGATATGTGAAGCTCGACCTGACGACGACGACCGGCGGCCGCCTGGTCTACGACAATCGTCGACGGCTCGGCCGAATACGGCTCGTCGACAACCCCGCTGCCGGAGGAGCTCGAAGAGGAGGCAGCCACCATCTCGTTCCTGACGATTCCCGTGATTCACGTCGAGGAGCTGAGAGACCGAGGCTTCTCCATAGGCAGATGGCCTTGCAGATGCGTACGGGGACGAGGAGTACGAGGGGGAATGGACGCCCTTTATGAAGCTTCTCATCGCGGGAGATCAGACGTATCAGAACTTTCAGGATGACCAGGACACGCTGTCGGATCTCGACCTGTATGATCTGACCGAGGCCTCTGATGAGGAACTGCAAGCTGTCGTGAGGATGGTACGAGGCGTGAAAGCCCTGCTCCGCGACCTGGCCGGTCGAGGTCACCTGGCCATCAAGGAACGATTGGAGCCCGTGCTCGAGCGTCCGATGGGTCACCAGACCCTTGCCGCATTGACGAGCCGACTTCCACCAGACCTGATCCAGACCGCCCAAGCGAAGTGGATGCTCGGTCTGATGGACGAAGACGCCTCGGGCCTCGATATACGGGTCGGCGATGTCCCATCCCCTGCCGAGACGGCTGACGAAACGGCGGGAGCCAGGACTTCTGCTGGGGGTTGGTATCGCGAGGAGATCGAGGACCTGTCATTCCGCTACCAGCCGGCCGGACACGAGGATGCGTTCCTCCGTAGTTGGCTCGACCTCGCCGGAGAGCTCGGTGGAGTCGATGCCGCTGACGTTTTCGAGGTCCTGTCGGGTCGCAGACTGGGTGGCACGTGTACCAAATGTCACAGTGTCGATCGCGACCTTGACGGCGAGTCCAGCGAAGGCCCAGGTTCATCCGGGGAGGAGTTCCTTCGGGTCAACTGGCGAGGGACCCACAGGCTGCCGAATGAGCGCGCGTTCACCGACTTCATTCACAGGCCACATCTCGTGAAAGCGTGTCAACACTGTCACGTTCCGAGCGACGACTACGAGAAGAACGGATTCAGGAAGAGTTTCGAAAAGACGGATCCAACGGTCTTCGTCCCAAACTACGCCCCCATGACCGTATCGACGTGCGCGGAGTGCCACACCGAGGGGAAGACGCAAGCCAGCTGCCTCACGAGCTCAGGTCAATAGGTGTGTAAAAGAAATCAGGCGGCCATCTTCCCGGCTTCGACCTGCGGTCCGGTTGAGTGTTTCTGATCGTAGACTTGTTGTAGCAAGTGTGGCGCGGTGAGTTTCCTGAATCGGCTCTCTGCGACCTTGAGCGTACGCCAGATGAGAGCCGTGGCGTTCCTGACTTTCTTGAATCGCCTGGCGGCGTTTGTGCGAAGCCGAACGGAAGCAAAGGGGCTCTCGACGACGTTCGTGGTTCTCAGGTGTTTCCAGTGTTCCTTCGGGAAGTCGTAGAACGTGACCATCCGATCCCAGTCTCTTTCGAGCGTCTCCACGGCGGCAGGGAACTGTGAGCGATACCGTGCGGCAAAGCGTTTCCGGAGCTTCTCGGCCTCCTTTTTCGTGCCGGCATAGGGGATCTGGACGAGCAGTGCGCGGGCTTCAGCCTGTGCACGCTTGGCGACCTTGTCGAGCACGTTGAGGATCTTGTGGTTCCAGCACCGTTGTTGCCGGCTCTCTGGCCAGACCTGATCAACGGCCGCCCAGATGCCCATATTCCCGTCCGCGGCGATC
Organism: Candidatus Latescibacterota bacterium; assembly: GCA_965198115.1. Taxonomy (GTDB): domain Bacteria; phylum Latescibacterota; class UBA2968; order UBA2968; family UBA2968; genus UBA6620. The sequence continues at coordinate 8,356,936 of OZ240241.1, forward strand.
AGGACAGGATGTTCGAGCCCGCGATCCCGGAGATCCCGTAGCACCGTGAGCCAGGATTCTGTAGACTCTCGATAACCGGGTTCTATCGCCAGGATCTCCTTGCTGCCGTCGCTCATCGCGCCGATCACGACCAGCAGACACGCCTTCTCGCGCTCGAGCCCGGCTTTGACGTAGATGCCATCAGCCCAGGTGTAGACCAGTTCGCGATTATCCAGACGCCTTTCTTTCCAGTCCTGGAAGTCGACCTCCCACTTCCCTCGAAGACGAGCGATCGAGGTCGGCGAAAGCGGCGCGCCATCACCGAGCAGCGCACGCAAAGACAACTCGAAGTCGCCCTGGGAGAGACCGTGGAGATAAAGGTCGGGAAGCAGATCTCCAATGGCCCTGGTTCTCCGGGCGAACAGGGGGAGGATGCGGCTTTCAAACCGCTCTTCCAGACCACGAACCCGGGGACGCCGGACCTTGATCGTTCCGCAGCTCGTCGAGAGACGCCGGGGCTTGCCGTAGCCGTTCCTGTAGCCCCTGGAGCTATCGACCTCGGCTCGGCGCTCATACCACGACCGGCCCAAGAACGCGGTCGCCTCCTCCTCCAGAATGGACTGGAACCGGCCCTGGATCTCTTCACGGATCCAATCGTCAACCGTCTCCCACGTCGGCATGGACTTCAATGGGGCTCTATGCGTATGTTCCTTCACGGCGATCCTCCTTCCCAACCGGGCCTCTCACCCGGTTTTGTGTGAATCAACTATCTCACGGGAAGGGTAGGGTCGCCCTTTCTCTTTTTCCACACCTTTTGATTATAGCTCTGCCTCACCTGCCACAACTACCACGTCGTTTCTGACTCTTCATAATTCACCCACAATTCCAAGACATTCCGGAGCAGCCGTGAACGTCGATAGAGACCGATTCCTGGAAGAGGGTTACCTGATCGTGCGCAACGTCGTTCCGGTCAAAGACCTGGACGCCCTTCGCGAAGCCTATGAAATCCTGGTCGAGTACCAGAAAGCCATCTGGGTTCGAGAGCGGGGACCCGACGAGCCTCCCGGAGGCCGGTGGGAAAGCCACAGGCAACCTCGCCTGCAGATGCACCAGCCCCCACTGGTCCATAAAATCGACAAATGGTCCGCTCCTGCCGTGGAAATCTGGCTGCACGAGAAAATGCACGGCCTCAGCAGCCAACTCCTTGGTGATGAAGACGCGGCTCTCACCGAAATGATGCTGATGTGCAGCCCGCAAAAGGACAACGGCCCTGCCAAATGGCACAGGGACATGTATCCCCCTTATGCGGCCCCCTTGAAAGGCTACACCGACGACATCCTGGAATCCGGTCCCCGTTACGTGCAGTGGAACCTCTCGCTTTACGACGACGATGTGCTCTGGGTCATCCCCGGCAGCCACGTTCGGCCGGCCACCGAAGAAGAAGACGCCCAGCTACTAAAAGACCCTCGTGTTCCCCTTCCTGGCGGTGTCCAGACTCATCTGAAGGCCGGGGACGGTGTGGTCTACATCTTGCCCATACTGCACTGGGGCAGCAACTACAGCACGCGACTCAGGTGGTGCGTCCACGCGGCTTTTCTCGCTATACCATTTACGAAGAGCCATGCTACATCCAGCACCTGTCACCTGACGCCCAGGCCACCTTCGCCCGCTGGATACACCAAAGTGAGCAGATGCAGGATCACACCGAGATGGCTCTTCGCGCCGTCCTTGAAAAAGACGGCGTCAGCTACCACACCGCCCTCGAAAACCTGCAGCCTGGCTGTGGCGAAAAGGGCAAGCTGCTCTCAACCGTCTTCCTCAGCAAGACTACGCAGCGCATCTTCAACCTGAAACGGTCGGATTTCGACAGTCTCCCCCCAAGAGTCCAGGATCTATCCACCCATCCTCATCCACCAACCTTCGACTGGGGCCGGGCGTTTGCCGGCCGGTTCACCTCGGACGAGGCCACGACATTGCTGGACCGGTTTCGGCCTGTGGACGACGCCCTGCAGTCCGACGAGGAACAGTTCTTCCCCGGCTTTCAGAGCCCCAACCCATCACGCTACTTCTTCAATGAAATGCCCGCCGATGTGACCATCGAGGGCTTAATCACCGGCTGGAACATGAATCGGAGTTGATCCTCCCCGACGACACACCGGACAGATCGCCTGCCTCGAACGCAAAATTCATGTGCTGGCGCGGCTGGCCTTTACGTCTTGAAAAGAAGAAGCCACCTAACCAGAGAAGGAGGAGATTATGGACCCTCGAGAGGCAATCGAAAAACTGGATCTCTTCGGCTACTGCATTCTCGAAGATCTCGTCTGCGTGGAGCAGACGATCCAGATGGAGCAGGCTATATACGAACAGCACGAGGATCCAGCGTACGATGTATGGAAAAGCGTCGAACAGTGGAACGGGACTGAACACCTCTACGAGACGCTCTACGGTCTGCTGCTGAGGGAGGAGCGCTCCTGGGAAGCCGTGAGCCATCCCTTCGTGCTCGCGATCGTGCGCCACTTCGTCGGCGACGATGCGTTCATCGCGTATGATCTCGGAGGAACCAAGTGGAACAAACCGGGATCGAGTTCCGGCGGGAGCGTGCACGTGGACGACGGGCGTTTCTTTGTCCCGCCCCTGCCCGAAATGCCCTACATGATCAACACCATGTGGATGATCACCGATTTCACCGTGGAAAACGGCGCGACCCGGATCGCCCCGTTCAGTCACAAGGCGCGCCAGAAGCCGCCCCCTTACGTCAAGTCGGCCGATCCCTTCATGATCCCGGCCACGGGCAGCCGCGGTTCGGTTCTGCTCTGGCACGGCAATACCTGGCACGCACAGGGGGGCAATACCACGGCAGATGCACAGCGAATGTCGATCAACCTCTCCTACCGACCTGCCTGGTGGAACCATCCCAAACGAGCCAGTCACGACAACCCAGGCGGCAAGCTGCACCCCGTTCCAATGCTCCCTCTCGAGCAATACGAACGCATGAATCCCGAGCTCCAGCGGCTCGTGCGCTACTACGTCGGCGAGGAGACGGACACTGCCGCTCCCTGACCGGATAGAATTGTGCGAAGAGGGAAGGCTCCGCAGGTTCGTTGGTGCCGAAACGTTATATATGCCAGCCGATTGCCGATTTTAACAGCGGTGCGCGAGCAGAATGGGAATCTTTACGCCCGATAGATCTTATTTGATCTGCACTGTGCAAAGGACTGGGAGTCAGCTGTTTTGCACGCTGCTGCAAGACACCAGGGTCGCAGGATTGCCCCCTGCCCACGAGCTATGCAGAGCCTGTTGGAAAGAAGAGTGGAGCTCGGAAGAGTTTTCAGCCAATCTCGATCGCGTCCTGAGGGGGGCGACGGACCGAACCGGGCTTTGCGGCGCAAGGATGTTTTGGAACGCGTGGGGACAGTTCTTGAAACGATCGAGGGCGGCTCGAGCCGAGAGGGAGGCAGACGATACCAAGGTCCTCGGCAGAGTCTTCCACGAATTGCAGTTCGTTTGGTTACGACGCGCAGACAAGCTGAGACAGGCGATCTCATTCTGGAGGGCGACGACAGGAGGGGACCAGTTTCGATATCCCGCAGATGGCACACCTGTGAACATACCTCCATTCGACTTTGATCGAATCAGCTTCTTTATTGAGCACGTGAGTAAACAGGAGGACGCCTGGGGAGATTGGTTTGGCCGTCACGGGATCGTCCCCAAGCAGGTCGTGTATGAGGATCTCCTGTCTGATCGAGGGCGAGTGATCCGGGACGTAGTGGAGTATTTAGGTGTGGAAGACGTTGAGAGTGCGCCGATTCCGGACCCGAGAGTTGTGCAACAAGCGGATGAACACACCGAACGATACATCGAGTTGTTCGAGGAGGAGCGCGACCGTCGCAACGTGTGAGCAACGAATCGGCTGACATTGCCTGTAAACCGTGCGCGACCGCAACGTCACAGGATGGAATGTTTCCGAACTCCGCTAAGAGAGGAGACCAATCTTGCCCCATTCTCAGAACCACGATGCCATCATCATCGGCGCCGGCATTATCGGATGTGCCACTGCCTTTGAGCTGGCCAAACGCGGATACAAAACGCTCAATCTGGACAAGCTTCCGACCGCCGGCTACGGCTCGACCAGTAATTCCTGCGCAATCGTCCGATTCCACTATTCCACCTTGGATGGGGTGGCCATGGCGTACGAAAACAAGGACTACTGGCTCAACTGGCCCGAATACCTCGAGGCTGCCGATGAGCGGGGCTGCGCGCAGTTCGTTCAGTGCGGTTCGATCCTCTACAAGGCAGACGAGTCGGACTTGAGTAAGCACGTAGCGCTCTTCGATGAGCTGCAGATTCCGTACGAGTGGTGGGATGTGGAGACTCTGAAGGGGAAGTTTCCCATTGGCAGCCCAGCCTACCTTCCAGCGATGACGCTTGACGACGAGCGTTTTTGGAAGACCGAACCCAGCCGCAACCTGCTCGGGGCCTACTTCACCCCCGAAAGCGGCTACATTACCGACCCACAGCTTGCGACGCACAATCTGATGGTGGCGACACGGGCCAAGGGCGGGGTGTTCTCGTTCGACACGGCCGTCAGCGAGATTCGACAGTCGGGCGGGCGCGTCGCCGGCGTCACGCTGGACAACGGAGAAAGAATCGACGCACCCATCGTGGTCAACGCCGCCGGTCCGCACTCTTTCGTCATCAACCGAATGGCCGGGGTCGAGGCAGACATGAATATCAAGACCCGGGCGCTGCGCAACGAGGTGCATCACGTGCCGTCTCCCGCGGGATTCGATTTCGAAGAACGCGGACACCAGGTGTCCGACCATACCAACGGGATCTACTTTCGCCCGGAAACCGGCAACAGCATTCTGGTAGGGAGTGAAGATCCTGAATGCGATGTGCGCGAATGGATCGAGGATCCGGACGACTACAATCAGAGCCTGACGATGAATCTGTGGAAGCTTCAGGTCTATCGCCTGGCCAAGCGGATTCCCGAATTACCCATTCCGGCGAACCCGTCCGGGGTGGTCGACCTCTACGACGTCACCGACGATTGGATTCCGATTTACGACAGGTCGGAACTGCCTGGATTCTACATGGCAATCGGAACGAGCGGAAACCAGTTCAAGAACGCGGGGGGCGTCGGACACCTGATGGCGGAGCTGATCGATGGCTGCGAGAAAGGGCAAGATCACGACCGGGACCCGGTGCAGGTTACCATGCCATACTCGGGGTGCGTCCTGAACAGTGGGTTCTATTCCAGAAACCGGGAAATCAACAAGGACAGTAGTTTTTCAGTGTTGGGATGACGCATCTGAATCCTTCAGTCGACACGCCACACTCGACGTTATACGTCGCTTCGAGCGAGGCCGACCCCAAAATGCCGGAGCGTCGGCTGCGACTCAGAGCCTTCTCGATGTCGTGAATGAGGAGTAAGGAGCACGCATGCAAGAGACCATCTCGGATACACAGTGGCAGACGTTTCAAGACCTGGGGTCTGTGAGACTGGGTCGTGTGGTGACAGATGAAGAACTGGAAGAGCTGCGGCGGCGAATCGACGAAATCATGCTGGGCACGGCGCCCGTGCCCTACGACCGCATCATGATGCAGCTGGATACCCGAACCGGACGCCACGAAGACATGGATCCGCAGACCAAGGGCCACAAGGGTGCGACGCTTGCCTACCGGAAAATGCAGGGACTCGAATTCGATCCTCTCTTCCTGGCCTACACGCAGAAACCTCTCTTCCACCATATCTGTCAGCGAGCTTACGGCAAAGGCACGCCGATCACCACGTTTCGGGCGATGTTCATGAACAAACCCGCTCTGCAGGGAACGGTCCTGCCCTGGCACCGGGACTACTTCGGCCAGATGGATCGTCCCCCCGAGATCACGATCTGGTTGGCTCTGGACAACGCGACCAGCGCGAACGGCTGCATCCAAGTCCTGGCCGGCAGCCACCATCTCTACTCGGATGACAACGCCACGCTTCTCCTGGACGAAGAGCAAACCCAGGAGGTGCTTGGCGAACACACGCCGGAAGCGCTTGAGTGTTCGGCCGGCCACGCCATCCTTCTGCACAACAGGTTGCTGCACACTTCTGACGTCAATCCAACGAACGAGCCCCGTCGGGCGTTCAGCGTGTGTTACATGGACGGCCGGGCAAGAGACAGCAAAGGCACGAAGTTCTCGACGATCTTCGGTCAGGGAGCCCTGGATCCGAAGACGGTGCTTGAAGAGGCTTGACTGGCTCATCCGTTGTCCAGAGTGGCCTGGCGTTCGTGAGTCGAGGACAATCATCTAACAGACAGGAACATCGAATATGTCTACGATTATGATCCGTGGAGCAAAAAGAGCCGTCCAAGAGGTCCGACCATAACCCGCAACGTGCCGCCCGGGCGTTGCTCAACCTTGTGGGATCTGAACGGCGAAGCGAGCTGACAGGCAAAACGAGCATAGCTCTTCTGGAGATGAGACGCCCATGGAGGACGGCAGGGATACTGCAGGAGCACGTAACGTATATCACGAACTGCACCGTCCTCAGTTTCACTTCACGTCAACAAAGGACTGGCTCAGCGATCCCAACGGCCTGGTTTGCTACAGGGGTGAGTATCATCTGTTCTTCCAACACTGCCCCGGATTCATCAACCACGCGCCCAATACGTGGGGCCACGCGATCAGCACCGATCTGGTTCACTGGAAACAGATCGACAATGCCATAGAACCCGATGAATACGGATACATCTGGTCCGGTTCTGCCGTGGTGGATTGGAAGAACACGTCCGGTCTGCAACAAGGCGACGAGGCCGTGATCGTGGCTTTCTATACCACTGGAGGCTTTGGGGACCCGCCGAACCCTTGCGTCCAGGCCATGGCCTACAGCAACGACTCCGGCCGAACCTTCACCAAGTATCCAGAGCCCGTGCTCGGTCATATCCGTGCCCGCAATCGTGACCCGAAAGTCACCTGGCACGAACCCACCGGGCGATGGATTATGGCACTTTTCCTCGAAGGCGACGACTTTTCACTCTTCGGCTCTAAAGATCTGAAGCGTTGGGACCGGCTCTGTGACGTGGAGGTAGGGGGGACCGGAGAATGCCCGGATCTTTACGAGCTGCCCGTCGACCAAGATCCGGCAAACACGCGTTGGGTCTTGTGGGGAGCAGCGGGAACTTACCGGATCGGCACCTTTGACGGCGAGACGTTCACGCCCCAAACCGATACCATCCGGTCGGAACTCGGCCCCAACGGATATGCCGCTCAGACGTGGAGCGACTTACCTGACGACGATGATCGGCGTATTCAGATCTCGTGGATGTGGAAGGGGCTGTATCCTGGCATGCCATTCAACCAGCAGATGTCCTTCCCTGTGCAACTTTCTCTACGCACCACACCTGAGGGTATCCGTCTATTTCGCGAACCCATTCGGGAACTCGATCTTCTGCACACACGTGAACACAAGTGGAATGATCACACTCTCACCTCAGGTGACGATCGTCTTGCAGTGTTCTATCGATACGGACCTACCTGGCAGGACAAACTCCCGCACGCTGTTGCGAACATCGTCGTCGACACCGAGTGGGACCTCTTCGAGATCCGAGCAGAAATCGAGTTCGAAGGCGCCACAACGTTCGGAGCAATCATCCACGGTAACCACCTATGCTACGAGGTGGCCGGGCGAAAGTTCACCTTTCTCGAGCACGAAATCTCGGCTGAACCCGACGACGACGGACGACTGCGTTTTCAGCTGCTCGTGGACAGGACATCTCTCGAACTTTTCGTAGGCGGTGGCAGAGTATCTGCCTCGTTTTGTTTCCTGCCCGCACCGCACGACGCGCCACTCGAGTTTTATGCGCAAGAGGGTAGCGTGCGCATCGTAACGTTGACGGTCCACGAACTGGCGTCGATCTGGAGTTAGTCCAATGGGATTGACTGGGCTCAACATCACACGGAACTCCGCCCGACTGATCGCGCCCGCCGCAGACGCCGATGGAAGAACCTATCGCTATGGAGTCGGGGCGCCGTTCCAGGTTGCGTCGGGACTTGCGGCCCTGACCATTTCTATTCGCAACGAGGGATATCCGGTCGGCGATTTCGAGAACGGCAGCGATCTGATCCTGTTCGACAACCTGGAAACCATATCGACGGACAACGCCATCGTGCTCTGCCGGAATGATAAGTACGTGCGGGAGGACGGTGAAAAGCGGATCGGCATCAAGTACCCGATTCGGGGTGCCTTCATTCCGTTCGGTGCCCTGAAGGAAGACGGGTCACCTCACCCCCACGCCGGAACCGGTTTCGGTCTCAGCGAAGTTCTCGACTTCCCCATGTTGGGGGACGGCTACTACGACAAAGCGCACAAGAAATCTTCTATGCTACGCCACACCCAGATCGATCAGTTCGCTTACGATGGCCAATCCTTTCGCGTGGACCAAACTGATATCTATCCCCCTGATGGAGCACTCTACGCACCGGGTTCAGAGTGGGCAATTACCGGTGGGCCGAGCCTGACCGAAGGGGTACCGGATGGTGATGACTTGCTGTTCCCGGTCATGACCATGGCTGACCCTGACGCCTGGGTGTGCAAGCGGATGTCGAGCGGGGTGACGCGGTGGAGCCGGTCTGGCGGGACCTGGCAGGTCGTGTCCTATTCGCCTGTCACGGTCGACGAGAACGTCCAGGAGGGGCGGGGCTCGGAGCATGTACCTGATGGGCAACTCTGGATGGAACCATCACTGGTCAGGGATTCGGATGGATCGCTGTTGTTCACTGCCCGCGGGGCCTACGGCGAAGTTGACAACCTGCTCAAGGTATGGCGGTCACGGGATGGAGCCGAGACCTGGGAAGAGATCATCGTGATTCCCAATGGGAAAGCGCAGTCCACCATCTGTTTGGGTCGCCTGGCGGATGGGCGTCCCTACATTGTCGCCAACGAGTACGGTCGGGAGCGGGACAAACTCTGCGTATGGCCTTTAAACGACGCCCGCGACGGGCTGATGGATCCTGTGACCGCCCGGGATGCGCTGGAAGAATTCGGTCCTCCGCCGAGCGGCATCGTGTGGTTCATGGATCATCCGGCCAGCAGCACCGTGCAGTTCGGCGATGGAACGTGGCACCACCTGCTTTCGTACCGCATCATGGATAGGGGTGAGCACGCGGGAGAAGACCCGCCGCCGCAAAGCGGACAATACGTTGAAGAAGTGACGAATGGGGCAACGCCAAAGCCCGTGTGGCGTTTCGAATAATTCGGATGAAGTTGCGGTGTGCCGTGCTAGCCTCCGCCGGCACTTGGCGTTGGATTCCGTTGGAATCACCTGACTACCCCTTCTCCTTCAAACGGCAGCAGCGCACGTAGGTGACGTACTCTTCGGTCACGTAGAAGGCCACGACAATCGTGCCGTCCGAAAGCTGAGTGACTGACGGCGTGCCGAAGGTGAAATGGTGGTAGGAGTCGAGGACGTTCTCCACCAGATCGCGTCGCTTCGTCAGAATGGGCGCATTGCGCACGCGCGCCGGTTCGACACCCCAAAGCTCGACGCAATTCCCCTCATCGAAGCTTACGCCGCCGTCTTCTGAGAGGGCGGCGCGCACGCCCAACGGCTCACGACGGTGGTTGGTCACAGCGATGACCCGACCGCTCTGAAGCCCGTGCACGTCGGTCACCTGCCCCCAGAATCCAGCGTCGCCGGGTTCGCTCCAGGTGTCCCCGCCGTCGGTAGATCGAGCGGTGTGGACGTTCACGCCGACATCCTCATTCATGTCGTGGGTCCAGTAGGCGGCCACCAGCGTATCGTCAGGCAGCCGCGTCAGTCGCAGGTCGAAGAAGTAGAGCCCGTCATCACCCGGCCCTTGAATGCGGCGCCAGGGCTCCCAGGTGTGGCCGCCATCGACCGACTTCGTCATCGTGGCCGCCCAATCCGGTTTTTCATCGTCGGGATTCCCTCCCCACTCCCCGGCGGCGATCATCGTGCCGTCTGTCAGCGTCACGAGGTTGCCACCCGGCCCCAGGTGATCGAAAGGGGTGCTGTCGATCCGCTCGAGCGCAGACCAACTGCTGCCGCCATCACGCGAGCGCCCCACCATCTGCCCTTCACTTTCGCTCCCGGGATAGCGCGCGCAGGCGAGGGTCTCGCCGTCAGCGGTGATCCCGAATCCCCCCGGGAGGCGCATCCCTTCTGCGACATTCTGCGGCTCCGGCAAATCGCCTGCCCGCTCCCAGGACACACCTCCGTCGGTCGATCGGTGGATGACAACCACCCCGTCGTTGCTCTCGCGCGCAGTACCGTGCCGGCACATGCACAGCAGCGTGTCGTTCGGGAGCGCTTGAATCGCCGGAAACGCCACGTATTCGCTGGCCAAATTGGGATGGAGATTGCGATAGATGGGGCTGTGCCCCAGAACTTCGAGCGTCGCCACGTTCACACTCCAGTCGTCAGGTAACCTTGCACGTACGCGTTCAAAGAAAAGGCGTTCCGGGTAGGGTCCGTTCCGGAACGCCATCGGGTTCAGTGCGGGAAGTCACGCCTGTCTACTTGCCCGCCTTCACACTGTCGGCAAGGGCATTGGCTCGATCCGTTGAGAACGGAAAGTAATCGAGCACATCATACTCCCACACGTTGGTCGGAAAGATGACGACCAGTTCGGCCACTTCTTCATCCAGATTCTGGAAGGAATGAGGTACCATGGGAGGAATATTGACCATGTACGGCCCTTCGATGACGAAGATCTCGTCACCCAGCGCGTAGAGGATCTTCTGACCCTCTTTGACGAGAACGTGGGCTTCCTCCCCAATGTGCGTGTGCATCGGGGGTGCGCCTCCATGAGCCGTATACGTGATCCCGATCGTCAGGTTGCGGTATCCGTGGCGCTGCCCCTCCATCACGTGGACGTACTCACCGGGCCCGGGGTTGATGACGGCCAGGTCTTTCTTGGCGAGGGCGAAATCCTCGATGGAATCCATCGCCGGCTTCTCGAAGCGGCCCGGAATCCTGCGTGTTTCTATCACACCGTGCGGGTGATGCTGCCTGTGGAGCGCCATCCTCGCTTCGTCGATGTTCGAGATCGACTCACCGTGCTCGATCCGGTGCCCGGGCTCCGCATCTTTTTCTGAATACGTGACGGTCGGCTCCGGGGGCAGGTGTTTTTCGTGTGAGATAGATTCCGATGTGAACCATGTCGTCAGCCCGACAAATACGGCGAATGTGCGCATGATGGCTCGAGAAGACAAGCTACCTCCTTTTGTCGTGGGTTAACGGCGTGACTTCTGTCTATCGCAGTTCGCGGATCGAAAATAGCGACTGGTGTCACTCAAGCAAGTGGTTTAACTGCCAACGCATCCCTCTCGGAATTCATCGAGAAGATCGTACGGGGCGACCTCTTTGACGACGGGATCTACGGCATCCGCGGTGATTTAATCCCATTCAGCTCGAAAAGACCTGCCGATTTGGTTGAGCTCGGTACTAATTAGGAGGAAATCCATGGATGAAACCACAGTCCCCGAAATCGATCCTGACGAAATCATCGATTTCATGAACATTGACCGGACAGATTTCGAATCATTCACTCAGGCGCAGCAAATCCGTCATTTCGAGCTGGAAGGCTATGTTGTGCTACCTGACGTGCTGGACGTCGACCACATTGCGCGGCTCAAAGCAGAACTTGCCGATGTGCCCACGGAACCCAGGCCCTATAGCGAGTACCAGACGAGTGCGATCACGCAGCCCCAATGGATGAGTCCTGCGGTGGCTGAGCTAATTGGACATCCTCCCACGATCGAATTTCTCACGGTGCTGATGGGACCAGATATCGTATTCACGCGAGGCGTCTTTCAGCGCACACATCCTGGCTCGCCCGGAATCTCGATGCACACCGACGGCCAGCCCTTCGGGTCGTCAATTTTTGACTATGAGGGCAGCTCGCCTCGATTGTTGCGGGTCCTTTATTACCTGGACGACCTCATCCCGAAGCGAGCGCCGTTTCGACTCATCCCGCGGAGCCACCTTTCATTCCACGCGCAGGCTAACCCGTACGTGCGCTACAAGTCCCATCCCGAAGAGATTACCCTGTGCCTGAAGGCCGGGTCGGCGGTGATCATCCCGAGCACGCTTTTTCACGCCACCCACCCGAACACGGACGGCTCACCGAGAGAACTCATTCAGCTTGGTTACCGACCCGCTTGGGCGGGCCCCATCCAGCCGATGGAGGAGTGGGACTCTGAATTGATCGACGACGCGCCCGAGCAGGCCAAGCCATTCCTGCAGAGTCTCAACACGACCGGTGGCGTCTGGGGACTGGAACATAAGCCAAAGGGGATGAAGACCGAAGCACACGGGATCAATCCGAGTCGATGGGACACTTGAGCGAGGGTGATTTCTTTGGCCCATCCCCAAACTGCCACCGTAGGTTATTCCGAGTGTCAGACTCTGCTTTGCTCCAGAGAAACCTGCTGCGCAGGTTCGGGCACTCTTGTGGCATGCCTCAACCTCCAATGACCAATAGACAATGAGAACAGTGTCTCAATCCACCAGGATTTTTGACGGTGTTTCGCTTGAATACGATGCCTTCCGATTGGCTACCCCGAGGCGGGTGCCTGATCTGCTCACGCAAATACTGGGACGTCGGCCGGGTCTGGTCGTGGACCTGGGCGCAGGCACAGGACTCTCGACATTCGTGTGGGAGGCCTCGGCTGACCGCATAATCGGTATCGAGCCGAACGCCGAAATGCGAGCCATCGCCGCGTCGAAGGCACGGGGCAAGGATCGAGTCGAGTTCCGAAAGGGTGACTCTGGGTGCACTGGCATCCCCGAAGGTGGGGTAGACATCGTGGTGTCCACGAGCGCCCTGCACTGGATGGATCCGGAGGTTACCCTCCCGGAGGTCGCCAGAATCCTTCGAAGAGATGGGGTGTTTGCAGGCCTAACCGAGATTGGATGTCCAACCGTACATCCTGCCCTCGAAGTTACCTATCAAGAAGTAGCAGCAGCGGCCTCCAGACTTGGCAGGGAACGGAAACTATGGAGAGAAGTCCCGATATGGTATCTAGATGACTACTTGGAGTGTGTCACAAAATCAGGATACTTCGCCTACACAAAAGAGATTCTCTTCCACGAGGAAATTGTGCGGAGCGCGGAACAATTCGTCGGGTGGGTTCGAAGCGTTGGAGCCGTAAGAGGGGCACTGCGGGAGGGAATCACGGAAGGGGAAATCGGACTTCCTGGACTCGAGAAGATGTCGCAGGTGCTCATAGGGGAGACCAGTCGGTGGCACATTAGCTACCGGATGATCGTGGGGGCAAGAGCCGTTCAAGAGGTCCGCGCATAGCACGAGCCAAGGTTCCGCCGGTGCAGGTCTTTGCACAACCTGTGGATGGCTGTCTGAACAGCGCAACGATGCTTGCCCGACGTGATAACCACTTACGGAGACGGGACGCTCATGGGGAAGGCTGGACCACGGCAGGGTATCGTGGCGAGTGCTTCGGCGAGGTCGTCTTTGTCACGATTGGTGCTACGATAGGTGGGTTGCTCGCTCTGTTTCCGTATTACAACTGTGGAGCTTCCCCGGGGACTTCACGTTTCCAGATTCTTCGGTCTCAGCTCTACGTGTCCGTCGCAACCCTGTATGGCCCGGGGGCAGTCGATGTATTCCAAGAAGTTTGCTCTCCATCATGAATCGCACATAGCCTTTGCGTACGACAAGTGTGGGTCAGCTCTTGCGAGCTCATCGGGGCCAACGTTAGGAGTCCAACGTAGAGCTGTACTGGAGGAGCACTGACCGTGCTGAATTCGAACGCTCGAACGATGCGATACTCTCGATCAAGGACAGATAGATGGCAATGGTAGAGTTGAACCAGGTCGAGCCGCTTCAGGATGTGACGGGGTTGCTGAGTGCGCCGGAGGTAATGAGAGAACGGGCAGATCGTGACGGACTGCTGTTCTTTCGCGGGCTACTGGATCCTGATAAGGTGAACGGGTTGCGATCCCAGATTCTATCGGTCTGCGACAAGCACGGGTGGATCGAAGAGGAAACGGACACTGATGACGGGACCGCCAATCTCGAGGCGACGGTTGTCGAGAGTCGTGATCCGAGGTGGATCGCGTTCTACAAGACCTTCAACGGGTTCGCGATTTCCACGCGCTCGCGCTTGACCCGGCGATCATCAACGCGCTTGAAGTGCTCTTCGGGGAATCCGTTCTACCCCATAGCCGAAACATCTGCCGCGTCGTGTTTCCCGATACCGCGACGCACTCGACGCCCCCTCATCAGGACAATCTGTATATCGGCGGATCCGAGCAGACGTGGACGGTGTGGATTCCGTGCGGGGACGTGCCCGTGACACTCGGAGGTCTTGCCGCCGGCAAGGGGACACACAACCTCGGCAAGCTGAAAGACGTCGAGGCTCAGGGGCCCGGAGGGAGGCAGGTTGAAGTCGACGACGAGGTAGTTTGGGTCAACGGCGACTACGCGTGCGGCGACGCCATCTTCCTGCATAGCCTGACCGTTCACCAGGGCTGTGACAACCTGAGTGGGAATCAGCTGAGAGTATCGTTGGACTACAGGTATCAGCCAAGTAGCCATCCCGTTCGGTCGGATTCGCTGCTACCCCACATGGGATGGTTGACCTGGGACGAGGTGTTGTGCCTATCGTAGTTGAAACTTAGAGGGCTCCAAACTTACGTTGGGTAGACGTGTAGGAGCGTATACCCGTAAGAGTTGATCCCGTTGGGTCTGGAGGCAGTGGCAGACCTCCTCCAGCAGGAGGTCGAGCAGCTCGCAGGCGTTCGGTATGCGCGCAAAGGTTCGGAGCAGGCGCATCGTCGGTGGGGAAGCCAGAAGGGATCCGTGTATCTGATGGACCAGAAGCTCCCGTTAGACGTTCCCCGGGTGCGCGACGTCGAGGCCGACGCAGAGGTTTCCCTGGCTGCATACCGGGCTCTACAGACGCCCAAGAAGACGGACGAGGGGCTGTTGCTTCGTGTTCTCAAGGGGATCTCGTGCCGCAACTACAAGGCCTGTGCCGAATCGGTTCCAGAAGCGTTTGGTATCTCAGCGTCCTCCGTCTCGCGGCGGTTCATCAAAGCCACCGCGAAGAAGCGGAAGCAGTTCCAGGAGCGTCCCCTCGACGACTACGGCTTCGTGACCCTCTTCATTGACGGAAAGAGCTTTGCCGACGAAGAGATCGTGATCGCTCTGGGGGTCACGATGGACGGCCAGAAGATCCCCCTGGGCTTCGTCGAATCGGCGACGGAGAACGAACGGATCTGCCGCCAGCTGATCCAGGACCTCATCCGGAGAGGCCTGTGCTACGACCAGGGCCTTCTCGTTGTGCTTGACGGCTCAAAGGGACTCCGCAGTGCTGTCACCAAAGCCCTCAAAGGGTATGTGCGCGTTCATCGCTGTCAGTGGCACAAGCGCGAGAATGTCGTCAGCTATCTCCCGGAGAGGGAACGTCCAAGAGTTCGACGGAAGCTCCAGAAAGCCTATGACTGCGACACCTACGAGGAGGCAAAGGCCGCACTCGAATCACTTAAACCCGAACTGAAGCTGATGAATCAGTCTGCCGTAACGAGCCTCGAGGAAGGCCTGGAGGAAACCCTGACCCTCCACCGGCTGGGTATGCTCCCATTCCTGAAACGAAGCTTCCGAACCACCAACTGCATCGAAGCCCTCAACAGCATGACCGGCGAGCTCACTCGGAAGGTCAGACGCTGGAACAACTCTCCCCAGAGACACAGATGGGTGGCTGCCGCACTCCTCGACATCGAACCTCGCCTGCGACGCGTGAGCGGATACAAACATCTTCCCCTACTCAGGCAAGCACTGAACAAAGATCTGAATCTCGATAACGAACAGAATGCTCAAAAGAGAGCCTGACCAAACTACGGGGCCCGATGAGTTTTCAACTGACTATGGGACTTGACCTGGGACGATGTCTACGAAAAGTGGGACGAATCGGATCCGGTGAGGCGATACTGGGAGGGCTGGGACCTGGATGTGTTCGAGTGTGAAAGTTGAGCGTGATCAATAGCTGCTTTTGGAGGGGACCTGCATGACACCCGAAGAATTGTTTCGCTACGACGTGAGCGGATTTCTTCTGATCCCCGGAGCGATCGAATCGGACTATCTGACACACCTGAATGCGCGGTTGGACGAGTGGGAAGAAAAAGCCCGGAAACAGTTCGAAGCAGAAGGGAACCCACAGGTGCGTTACGACGACATCCTGAATCAGGAACCCGCGTTACTAGACCTGGTCGTGAACCCGGTCGTGCTGCCCTACCTGGTGGAGATGGTGGAACGTCCTCGATTGAAGTCGACGTGGGCGACGTTCAAGTGGCGGGGGGGTGAGACAGGGTATCACTCCAACCATACGCCTACGGTGACGCACAATCTTTACCACTTCAACGGACAGATCAGACACAACCTGTTCCAGGTGTTCTATGCCATGCACGATATCGGACCGGGAGAAGGGGCGTTGAAGGTGGTGCCGGGCAGTCACAAGGCCAACTATGTGCAGCCACCCGTGGAAGCCGTCGAAGACATGCTGGTGGAGATTCCGATGAAGGCCGGCGACGTGCTTCTGTTTACCCACGATCTGGGTCACTGCTCGCGCAATGAATCCGACAACATCCGGCGCACCATCATCTTTACGTATTGTCCGGGCGTCATTTCCAATTCGTTTGGCGGAGATGGGCTCTACGACGCCCTCTTCGAAGGGGCGCCGGATAATAGCTGGCTGAAGTATCTGCTCCGCCGCCCGAACGGGTACCTGGAAACTTATCCGCAACCGGAATGCGGCGTTGCCGAATTGCAGGGCTCATAAGCTGCCGGGATTTTACGTGGCGATTCACTTTTCAACCGAAGAGTTCAAGGCCAGACAGAACGCTGTTGCCCTCGACCTTCGTGGCCGTGGGCTCGACGGATGCCTGATGTTCAAGCAGGAGAGCATGTACTACCTGACGGGCTACGACAGCTTCGGCTACTGCTTCTTCCAGTGCCTCATCTTCGGCGCCGACGGAAGCCTGACCCTGCTCACTCGGCTGCCCGACCTGCAGCAGGCCAGACTCACGTCGATCATCGAGGACGTCCGGCTCTGGTACGACGCGCCGGACGCGGACCCTGGCGCCGAGCTGCAGCGAGTGCTCGATGATCTCGGTTACAAAGGAAAACACCTGGGAATCGAGTTCGACGCCTACGGACTGACCGCCTCGAGCTGGCGGTCGGTCGAAGCCGCACTGGACGGGTTCTGCGATGTGACGGACGCATCCGACTTGGTCGGTCGCCGGAGGGCGATCAAGAGTTCGGCCGAGCTGGAGTACGTCCGACGCGCAGCGGAACTGGCCGACGAGGCGCTGGATGCAGCGGCCGAACACGCGCAGCCGGGCGCTTTCGAGGGCGACATCCTGGCTGCCATGCACGGTGCGATCTTCAGAGGCGGCGGCGACTATGCGGGCAACGAGTTCATCATCGGCTCGGGCCCAGAAGCGACGCTGATTCGATACCACTCGGGTCGGCGCAACCTGGACCGGAAGGACCAGCTCACGCTGGAATTCGCCGGAGCGTTCCGACACTACCACGCCTGCCTCATGCGTACGATCCTCGTGGGAGCGCCCGACCCGGAACAGGTCTCCATGTACGAGGCCTGCCGGGACGCACTGCTCGCGTGCACCGAGGCGGTAAAGCCCGGCGCGACGATGGGCTCGGTCTTCGACGCACACGCCCGAATCATGGACGACGCGGGCTACCGGGACCAGAGGCTCGAGGCATGCGGCTATGGCCTGGGCGCGGTCTTCACCCCCGTCTGGGTGGAGCAGCCCATGTTCTACGAAGGGAACGCGCTCGTCATCGAGGCGAATATGGTCTTCTTCCTCCACATGATTCTGCTCGACCGCGAGGCCACAAGGGCGACGACGCTCGGCCACACCGTCGTCGTCACGGAAGACGGATGCGAGCCGCTGAGTAAAAGACCCCTCGACCTGATCGTTAACCGCGTAGAGGGTGTCCCAACTCGCTGAGAGGAGGCCATTGGTGCCCGAGATCGAAATACTCGACAGCGGTCATATAGATCGCAGCGATTCCGCTTTTCCCACAGTCGTTAGAATGGACGATGGCAATTTGGTCTGCGCGTTCAGCATGGGCGGCGGGGCGCACGTGTCGGGGGGCACGCACTGTTCCCGATCGGGCGACGGGGGTCGTACATGGGCCTACGAGGGTCCCATCCTCGAGCCGACGACCGCGCCGCTGACGACGAATAGCTTGCGACTCAGCCGCACGCCGGATGGTACGATACTCGCCTACGGTCAGCGGGATCAGAAAGAGCAGCCGGACAAAAGGACTAGCGAGCCGGTGCTGTGCCGTTCCACCGACGGCGGACGCAGCTGGTCCGAGCCGCAGATCATCCCGTTTCAAGTGCCCGGGCCCTACGAGATCTCCAATGCCATCGTCGTCACGAGCGACGGACGCTGGCTGGCGCCGGCGGCTTCCTTCCACGACGGTCGCTATGGGGAACGAGTGGTCCTGCACGAGTCGTCCGATCAAGGCGCGTCCTGGCCGAGGATGCACACCGTTTTCGAGGATTCCGGAGCGAAAATCGGATACCTCGAACAGAAAGTGATCGAGTGCAGCCAGAACGCCTGCTGGCGATGGCGTGGGTGCAGGACTACGGGGCAGACACGGATCTGAAGAACGGATACAGCTGTTCACACGACGGCGGCCGTACGTGGGACGGTCCCCACTCGACGGGCATCCAGGGGCAGACCATGACGCCCGTCTGGCTGGGTGACGACCGCTTCCTCGTGCTCTACAACAAACGCTACGGTGAACAGAGTGTGCAGATGTGTCTGGTGCGTGCTGCCGGCGAACGATTCGATGTCGAATTCGAGGGCACGATGTACGACGGCCGCGCTCGGCTGGAATTGACCGATGACGTCAGCAGCCAGGAGCAGATCGCGCTCATCCGCTTCGGCTTCCCGACCGCCGTGCGCCTCGACCAGGAGACCTTTCTGGCCACGCACTGGTGCGAGGAAGAAGGCGTGTGTGGCATACGCTGGACGCGGCTGCGGCTGACATGAGTCGGCCTACAGCCGTCCACTCAGGATGTCGTCGACGATTTCCACGAGGCAGTCGACGGTGGCATCGACCATACGTCGACCTTTGTCCGCCGTCGCCACGGTCGGATCGCCGAAATTGCCGCGGCTGCTGTGTTCGTCCAGCCGGCGAAACCGTCCTACGCGGTCGGCGTAGGACGATGGCGATGTCCCGCCGTCAGCGTGCAGGCGGTCCGTTCGGACCAGGTCCGGTCGCAGCGCCAGCATCATCGATGTTTCCGTTTCGCCGGCGTGCCCTGAGCCGTTCGGACCGGCCTCACGAATGGGGTCCAGCGCCGGGGCCGCGACATCCCACCAGGAGGCGTCGTATACACGGGCGTCCGCGTGCATCTCTTTCAGCTCCTGCAGAGCCACCCGTATGTCCGCGGAATTGCCGCCGTGGCCGTTTATCACGAGCACCTTGTCGAACCCCCCCCCAATCAACCCGTCGACCGTCTCTACCAGCACACGAATGTGGGTCTGAGAACGCGCCGTCAGACTCCCGGCGAAGCGCATGTGGTGAAAGGAGTAACCCAGCCACTGGGTCGGCAGACAGGCGATGCGATCGCCGATCTTCAAGTCCATCGCATCCACCATTGCATCCAGCTGGATCGTGTCGGTGAGCATGGGTAGGTGGAGCCCGTGCTGTTCGAACGACGCAATGGGGTAGACGGCGACCAGGCGTTCCTTGTCCAGGTCGCGGATATCGGGCCAGTTCATCTCCCCGAGTTTCATTTCAACTCCCCTGTCTATCTGTGAGCTGCGTCCGTGTGCCTTCTTCGATAGCTGTAATGGAACTCCCGGGTCGATTCGAAGACCGGAGGGAGCGGGCGCCCATTCGGGATGGTCATCCAGATTCGCAGCATATGGCGGTCGTCGCCCCGTCGATCATCCGTGAACGCGGAGCGGGCGTGAAGCATGTCGTAGTTGTTCGCCATCAGAATGTCACCAGGCTGCATGTCGAACTCGAGCGATAGTTCGTCGCAGACCTGATCCATGAGGTCGAGTGCCTCGATCTGTTTCGCATCGAACCTGGGAACGTCTTCGAACCGTTGCGCCAGGTCGATGTACTCGCGCTTGTAGAGAACGTTCAGATGCCCTTCATGGTAGCTGTAGATGGGCACCTCCTGCACCGGCGGCGCGTTCGGAAGCTGTTGTCCTCGGGCGTCGAAGTGGAACGGCTCCTGAAGCACTTGTGCCAGGTCGTGACGGCGGCGGACGATCTCGTTGAAGACCGACACGGCGCTGACGAGCCTGGAACGACCTCCTTCCTTCGCCTGGTGCAGGCAGAGCAGCGCGAACACGTCCGACCCGTCGTTGTGATAGTTGATCGCACGATTCGTCTGGTACGCGCGCAGGTCATCGTTTCTTTCCAGGCTTCTTCCCGTATCCCGCACGTGGTGAAGAAGGTTGCCCGCCGCATCTTGCGGCTCCGGCGTGCCGAACTGTGTGCCGAACGTCCAGAACATTTGCTCGATCACCGGCGCGTCGCAACCTGCAGGGAAGCCCCGAACCAGCGCGAATCCTTGCCCACCCTCTAGGCGACCCAGAAGCCAGTCGCGCAGTCCAACAAAAGCGGGCAGCGCTTGGTCGGCGTGCCCTGTACCCGAGGCCCGATTCGAAGCTCCCGCGCCCGCTTCGCTCAAGTCGTCGATCTGCTTTGGCTCGAAGTCTTTAATCCAGTCGGTCTTGTCGACCAGGTCAGAGCCACGCCACGCCACGCCGCGGGCGTTTCCAACGTCGTTTTCAGGTAATGGGTCATCGAGACCTATGCGATCCACAATTCGTGCGTCAAGAGCGCGTCGGATGTGAGGACTTCTGCGCCCGTCTCGGTAACCAGTACCACGGCCTCGAGCCCGAATTTCTCTTCAGCCTCCCAGAATGGGTAGACGCCGTCCAGCGTGACAAACGGCTCCACGGCCAGCACCATGTCCTTCTGTATCAAGTCTTCGTTGGCGGCCGTGAGCCCCGGTTCCTCGTGGATGTCGAGACCGAGGCTGTGACCGATCGTCGACCAGCCGTAATCGAGACACCATTTTGAGAAGTCACCGAAGCCGGCCGCATCGTTCACCGCGAAAGCAGCACCAAGAGGGACGTTGAAGGGGACGCCCGGTTTGACTTGGTCGATGGCGGCTTCGAAACCGGCTTTCGCCAAATCGAAGTGACGCCGCTGCTCGGGCCGCGGTTCACCGATCGCGGCAATGCGCTTGAAGTCGCACCAGTATCCCCCGTAGACACAGCCTCCGTCGAACTGAACGAGGTCACCCTTTTGGAGCACATAGTCCGTCGGCATGCTGTCCGCCCACATCGCCCGGGGGCCGGCGTAGAGGGCATTGAACCGCTGCTCGCTGGCACCCTCCGCACACATGATGCTCGTCATGATGTCGACGACCTGTTTCTCCGTCACACCGGGACGCAGGGCTTCGAACCCGGCTTTGACGCCCTGTGTCGAGATCCGGGCGGCCGTGCGCAGGCGCTCGATTTCGGCTGACGACTTGATGCGGCGCAGACGCCACACGGCCTCGCTGCCGTCGACGATGTTGGCGTGCGAGAGTCCGTCGGTCAGTTCACGGAAATCCTCCTGACCCAGGTTCACCTGCATCCCCGAACTCAGCTCCATGCCGATCGTCGAGCTACCCAACCCCTTATCCTCGAGGACGTCGAGGACAAGCGCCACGGCATTCGACTTCTTGTCGATCTGAGATCCCTTCGTCAACGGCCAGTAACGTACGTCTTCGATCCAGCACTGTTTCACGAGATGCTCGAAACCGTGGGAGACCATCAGGACGGGAGTCCCTTCGACGGGAACGAGTAAGAAAAAAAGGCTATATCCGGATCTCTCAACGAGATGAAGTGGGTGAAGGTGCCGTGGTTCCTGGCATGGGGGCGCGGTTAGAGTGTGCGGAACCTCTTCGGAATCTGCTCAGGGATGTTTATGTCTCCGACGGTAAGGAAGATCATATCGTTGAATGCGTCGAGTGTGCGGAATCCGCTGGCTCGGTTCTTGACGATTTGGACGATTCGGTTGAGGCCTTCGGCGATGGCGTTGGTAAGACGCGTGTTCACGAATGCGAGGACGCCGAAGAAGTGCTGTCGCAGGGTCCTGACGAACTTTCGCAGGGGTTCAAGTCGACTTCTGAGTGCGGACGTCGTCCAGCATTTCAGGAAGCGTTCGGCAGCCCAGGGCGCTTTGTATTCCCAGAACTGCTCGAACTCGTCCTTGAGTCTCCAGGCTCTATAGATTCGGTAGTTCGCCTTCTCCAGTGCTTTGAGTGTCCGAGTATCCCCTCTGGAGCGTGTCGCTGAGTGCCGGTAGAGGAGCCATCGGAGGCCCTTCATGGCTTTGCGCTCATCCGGGGCAGCTTTACGCCACTGGTCCTTACGGACCTCGTCAACGGCGGCATTGAGAGCCTTGACGATGTGAAAGCGATCGAGGACCAGCTTGGCATTCGGACAGTGTTCCTGGATGGCTCCGATGTAAGCTTCGCTCATGTCGCAGCAGGCCCACTCGATCTTGGATCTCCGGTAGGGACTGAGAGCCTCTGTGAAGAACCGATCGATCGTTTTACGCGCCCTGCCGCGGCCAACCCACACCACGCAGGAGCGGTCCAGATCGTAAACGAGCGTGGCGTACCTGTGACGCTTGGCGTAGGAGATCTCGTCGATCCCGATGGTTTTGAGCCCTCGGATACGATGACCTTCACGAAGCCGCGTGATGGATCGGTGAAGGAGATCCGACAGCGTCGAGGCAGAGATGCGCAGTAACTCGGACGCCGCCTTCTGCGTCATGGTCTGGCAGTAGCGCAGCATGGCATACTCGAAGCGATACGTCACCCGAGAGAACCGCTCCGCCCACGGAATCTCCTCGACCACACGACCGTGGGTAGGACACCGAATCTCCCGAGGATGGTAGAGAAGCCAGACCCTCCACCCGCACACCGGAATGTCACGCCACCGACGCGGATGGGGCATTGTGCGGACGATTTTACCTCGACGGCCGCACTCCGGACAACAACAACCATTCTTATGTGGCTTTACGGCGATGACGAAACAGCTTCTCCCCTCAAACCACCAGCTGACAACACGGAACCCCTTGAATCTCAGCAGTTTCGATAGTAATCTGCTCCCGGTCATAGGTCGCACCCCCTTCGCTTTGATTGTCCTACACACACAACCAAGCGTAGGGAACGATCTATGACCTTGTCATTCTATAGTTTCATCGTTGAGAAACCCGGATAGAGCCGAAAAAAATAGAAGTGACAGGCGTCCCACGCGCCGTCCCGCAGACCGGCGAAGTAGCGCAGGTTCTGGCGTCCGGTCAGGTAAAGGGCGTCGATGGCGCTCTCGCGAAGGACCTGCTGTGCGCGGACGTAGCGCTGCTCGTATTCGGCGCGCGGAAAATCAGGGAACATTAACTCTTTCATAAACGGTGTTCGACCCGTCTCACTGCTCGTCGAAGAACCCGATTGCGTCCAGGGCAGTCCGCATCTGGTGCTTTTCGCCCTCATCAAGCGGGGGTATGGGCGTGCGTGGAAGGCCGCACGCCAGACCCATCCAATCCATGGTCTGCTTGGCCGCGGCGACGACCTCGACAGTGGAAATGGCGGCGATGCACGCGTTGATCCGCTTCTGCGCAGATGTGGCGGCGGGCATGTCCGAGGCTTGGATCGCATCCCAAAGCTCGACGAACCACTGAGGTATAAGATTGTAGCTAAGTGCATGGTTTCATAAACATTATTACGTATGTCCTGAACATTATTTGTAGCTTATGTTCTCCTTCAAAAGGAGGAGAACAATGCCAAGACGTTCGCCTTATGTGGTGCTACTGTCTGAGAAGGAACGGGTCGACCTCGAGCGAATGGCTGGACAATATACGTTATCGTATTATAAAGTGATCCGATCGAAAA
This sequence comes from Candidatus Latescibacterota bacterium, assembly GCA_965198115.1. GTDB lineage: Bacteria > Latescibacterota > UBA2968 > UBA2968 > UBA2968 > UBA6620. The sequence continues at coordinate 8,380,898 of OZ240241.1, forward strand.
TCGTGCTTCTCGCCGCCGAGGGATTATCCAACAAGATTATCGCCCAACGGTTGGATGTCCCGCGTCCGATCGTAAGCAAATGGCGTAAGCGCTTTTTCGAAGAGCGTCTTTCGGGACTCGAAGATAGATCTCGTCCCGGGCGCCCGCCCGGTTTTCCCCCCTCAGGTGGTCGTTCAGATCAAGGCGCTGGCGTGTGAACTACCGAGCGAGAGCGGGATACCGCTCTCGCGGTTCAGCTGTTCCGAGATTGCCGCCGAGGCAGTGCAAAGGGGCTTCGTTGCCAAGATCAGCGGCGCCACTGTCTGGCGCTGGTTGAACGAGGACGCGATTCGTCCTTGGTATCATCGCTCCTGGATTTTCCCACGGGACCCGGACTTCCAAACCAAAGCAGGTAGAGTCCTTGATCTGTATCACCGCCAATGGCAAGGAAAGCCTTTAGGGCCGAGGGAATATGTACTTTCTGCCGACGAAAAGACCAGTATTCAAGCACGAGCTCGCAAGCACGTTACCCTACCGCCAGCCTCGAACAGAGCGGCACGCGTTGAACACGAATACGAGCGGAAAGGAGCCCTGGCCTATCTGGCTGCTCTCGACGTGCACAATGGTCGAATCTTCGGTCTCTGTGAGTCTTCTTCGGGTATCGAGCCCTTCAACCGGCTCCTGAGCCTGATCATGAGCCGGAAACCCTATTGCTCGGCAAAGAAAGTCTACCTCATCGTGGATAATGGCTCCTCGCACCGAGGGCAAACATGCATCGACCGTATCCAGGGGAAGTGGCCAAACATCCACCCCGTTCACCTTCCGATCCACGCAAGCTGGCTCAATCAGATCGAGATCTACTTCTCGATCCTCAAACGCAAGGCTCTGACACCTATCGAATTTGCATCGCTCGAAGAGCTTGAGGCAAGAATCCTCGGTTTTCAGGAACGCTACGGACGTATCGCCACACCCTTCAAATGGAAGTTCACACGAACAGATCTCGCGGAGATGATCGACAAACTCAGGTTCTACGATACGCCCTTGGCAAAGTCTGCTTAGAATACGTCACCGTATTTGAGAACAGGAGTACTAAGGAAGCAGCCTACGTACATCTAGGACCCGATGAGACCTGCTAGGCGGAGGCGCCCTTCGATATAGTCTTAAGTCTGCAGGTCAACCTTTCCTCCCCGCTCCACGGCTCCTATAACGGGAGTCTTCCTCGGGACGAGCAAGAGGTCGACCGCCTGACATCGGCCAAGATCGTCGAAGGGCTCATTCAGATGGAGGAACGGCCGTGGCCAGAGTGGCGCGGCGGGAAGCCCCTTACGCAGCGCGGCCTTGCCCGGCTGTTAGGGCCTTTCAGCGTTCGACCCCAACAGCTTTGGATCGATGGGGCGAAGACACGGGGCTACAATCGCGATGACTTCGTAGACGCCTGGACGCGCTACCTAGTTCCTGACCCTCCCACCGGGGCTTTTTCCGAGGGACCCCCGGCCCCAAGTGGTAGGTCCGGTAGGACCCGCGTCAGGACTGCGTTTCAGCCAGATTCGCAAGCGGTAGGCGCTCGCAATCCTACCAGTTGCGAAAACGCCCAAAAACCGCGCCAGGACTGCCTCCTACCGGTCCTACCACTTGCAAACCGCCCATCTGAGACGGAAGTGAATGAAGATGGCTGGACGGAGGTATGACCATGACCTGAGCTATTGGAGATGCTGCGCCTACCGGAAGACGGTTGCCGCACTATCCCGACTCCCGACGTGGCTCGCGGGATCCGGCCTCGTTCTCTCCTGCTTACTGCCCAGAGTCCTTTGAAAGGGAGCCCCAGCCAAATGTCCGCTAACATCGGAAAAACCAAGGTCGCAACGGAGTAGCGAAGCGTTCAAGACGCAGGTTCGCACTCACTGTGGCGAAGAAAAAACGTTTGCTCAAAGCGATCCGGCTCGGTATGTCCTACGCGCACGCGGCGCTGTACGGGCATTGCCGAAAAGACGTTCTACAATGTTCAAGTAATTGAAACCCGACGGCTTGCCGGACCCCCCCCGAGATTCCTGAGAGTGTCTACGTCCGATGCTGTGACCATTCGATTGTCCTTTGCATCGGGGATGTTGTCCCTCTTGACGTAGATTTCAAGTGGAGTCAGGTTGACTTTGCCGAAAGTTCATGCAAGTGAACTGCAGGCTGTTGGCGACAGCCTACGTTTTCGTTCGATGCAAGCTGTCCCACCGGAATTGCTGTCCGCCATTCGCACCCACCACCCCCCCCCCCCCCAAGCCGATCGGCGCTCCTGAGCGCCCTCAAGGCCCTTCCCGGGTCAGGGATGGCCACAGCACGATCACGGGCCAGGACGCCGGCGACGTGGGATCAGCAGGACGGCCGAAGCAGTTTCACGAACCGTGGGTTGGGGGTCGGGGGTCTTTTCCCTGGGTCGGGGGGTCTTTTCCGCGCTTGGCGCAAGCCTGAAAAGCACCAACGCGTTACTAGTACTTCTTATGAAGTACTAGAGAGAGCATCGTAGACAGGATATAATATCCGTATTATCAGTCGGTTAGATCAATTTCGGCCGCGTTATTGCCGGACGCCCTATTCCACCTCCTTTCACAGATGCGCCTACGCCCGCCGCCGCCGTGGGTGGAGGACGAAGGACCTGGTAGTCACGACAAGGGGATGCGGCACAAGGGGATTCGCAAGGGTCTGCAGATGCACGAGGCCCAGGAACTGGCTCTGGCTTCTCGTCCATCCCGGTCTTGGCGGCGGCGACAGCGAGTGTCTTTTCCTTCGGTATCAGCGACATTAATCTCCTCACCTGTGCATCCGTGACCATCTAACCTCCCATCACAACAAGGGGTTAGATAACCTACGGCCATCCCCGCAAAACGGGAATTATGGTTTGTCGTCAGGTGGGAGTTCTAATTTGTCGCTAATCACCTCCTCCCATAAAATGGCGGTCTTCACCGCTTCCGCTTGCTATTCTTTCGCCGCTGGCGCTCTTGCTGCTTCAACATCCGCTTGGGCATGACGCTACTTTCGGGAAATCGGATTCCGTTTGTCCCCGCGAGTTTGATCATCTCCCGTAGCTCCATCTCGAACTGCGTAGACGACAGATGAGGTCGAAGCACCGTCAGTTTCGGGCCGTGGCAGTCCCGCAGCTTGCGCCCTCCACCACACGGGCACGCCATCAAAGGTGGGGAAAAATTATCCGCCAAACACTTGAGTAACTTCATCGCCTCGATTAGAGGGACCTTAAAGAACTCCACGTAGTACTGTTGTAAACCCGCTTCCCCATGCAAAAGCTCGCCGAAGGGTAGTTTTCCGTAGTTTCTCTTGTAGCTGTAGGCAAAGAGATAGGGAATGACTTGATCGTTGATGAAGCGGAGGAGGTTCTTATGCTCGGCGAATTGTCGGCGGACCTCGACCGGAGCTCCAAGGCAGAAGTTGCCATCTGCCATAAAGTGGCCAAAATCTTTTGGAATCTTGCTTTCTGTCTCGTAAACGAAAGGCGGTGAAGCGGGATAATCGTTGGGAATCTTGAACTCCAGGTTGTAATAATCTTCAATCCTGAGGGAGTCGTGCTCCATCGAGAAGCCGACACCTCCCAGTATCCGGAGCGCACCGGAGGGATCACGAAGTAGCTCTAGGGTGGGATGCCCGAGCTTGCACTTCCGTCATCTGGTCGATCACAAGCTGTTCTACTCCTTCATCCACAGGAGTCAGGGGCCCATGGCTTACTTGGCCGCGACGGTAGCTCAATTTTGGGCGTTGTAGGTTGCTCGGACTTACGCGGTACAAGCACTAATGGTGCAGCGGAGTACTTCAACATCGCTGCCTCCGCGTCACGTCTACCATAGGCCTTGCGTAGGTAGTCCCCGACCTTCTCGAATCCTTGCTCGGTTAGGAGTTCTTTGTACTCCCGCTCGAGCACGTGGAGCCACCTGAAGAGCATCTCTGCCTTGCGCGGTTTTTCGGCCCACTTGTCGGCAAAATTCTCCTCCGGATTCACGGGATTCGGCACCCACCAGGAAGCGCCGTCGCGCTTCTCGATGTAATCGCGCATGCGTGGTATTACGTCCAGCACAGCTTCCGTGAGGTCGGATTCGTTGTTGTAAGCCTGTGCTGCGAGCGTGGTGATGATGATCGAGATGGGCTTATCTTCATCGTCGTTGAAGCGCACGTCTCGGTGGCGTTTGAGGATCTGGATAAGCCGTTGGAGCGGGGTGCGAACGTCGAAGTCTTCAATTTCTTCTACTTCCGCTCGTATCTCCATCGCGTGTAATTGCTTGGCCTTCTCGAGGCTCACACGCATACGGTCCTTGAACCAGGCGACGTACCCCTTAGGGTTGCTTCGAGGCCACTCTGCGTTGGGGTCGCCCCATGTCTTGCGGTCGGTCAGACAGATGGCGGTTTCCGCCCACTCCATAGGCACGCCGAGCGCAACAAGCACACCATAGTCATCCGGGATTGCCGGGAGCACATCCAGATGGAACTTTGACGCGTCGGCGTACCTAATTGTCCAGCAGCGGAGACCGCCGGCCGGTGGCTCGATCATGTCCTTATACCGGCTCTGCGGATGCTTGAGACGATCGGAGCTATAATCAAAAGGTGTGGAAAAAGAGAAAGGGCGACCCTACCCTTCCCGTGAGATAGTTGATTCACACAAAACCGGGTGAGAGGCCCGGTTGGGAAGGAGGATCGCCGTGAAGGAACATACGCATAGAGCCCCATTGAAGTCCATGCCGACGTGGGAGACGGTTGACGATTGGATCCGTGAAGAGATCCAGGGCCGGTTCCAGTCCATTCTGGAGGAGGAGGCGACCGCGTTCTTGGGCCGGTCGTGGTATGAGCGCCGAGCCGAGGTCGATAGCTCCAGGGGCTACAGGAACGGCTACGGCAAGCCCCGGCGTCTCTCGACGAGCTGCGGAACGATCAAGGTCCGGCGTCCCCGGGTTCGTGGTCTGGAAGAGCGGTTTGAAAGCCGCATCCTCCCCCTGTTCGCCCGGAGAACCAGGGCCATTGGAGATCTGCTTCCCGACCTTTATCTCCACGGTCTCTCCCAGGGCGACTTCGAGTTGTCTTTGCGTGCGCTGCTCGGTGATGGCGCGCCGCTTTCGCCGACCTCGATCGCTCGTCTTCGAGGGAAGTGGGAGGTCGACTTCCAGGACTGGAAAGAAAGGCGTCTGGATAATCGCGAACTGGTCTACGCCTGGGCTGATGGCATCTACGTCAAAGCCGGGCTCGAGCGCGAGAAGGCGTGTCTGCTGGTCGTGATCGGCGCGATGAGCGACGGCAGCAAGGAGATCCTGGCGATAGAACCCGGTTATCGAGAGTCTACAGAATCCTGGCTCACGGTGCTACGGGATCTCCGGGATCGCGGGCTCGAACATCCTGTCCTGATCGCCGCGGACGGGAATATGGGCATCTGGGCGGCCGTTGATCAGGTCTGGCCAGAGAGCCGGCAACAACGGTGCTGGAACCACAAGATCCTCAACGTGCTCGACAAGGTCGCCAAGCGTGCACAGGCTGAAGCCCGCGCACTGCTCGTCCAGATCCCCTATGCCGGCACGAAAAAGGAGGCCGAGAAGCTCCGGAAACGCTTTGCCGCACGGTATCGCTCACAGTTCCCTGCCGCCGTGGAGACGCTCGAAAGAGACTGGGATCGGATGGTCACGTTCTACGACTTCCCGAAGGAACACTGGAAACACCTGAGAACCACGAACGTCGTCGAGAGCCCCTTTGCTTCCGTTCGGCTTCGCACAAACGCCGCCAGGCGATTCAAGAAAGTCAGGAACGCCACGACTCTCATCTGGCGTACGCTCAAGGTCGCAGAGAGCCGATTCAGGAAACTCACCGCGCCACACTTGCTACAACAAGTCTACGATCAGAAACACTCAACCGGACCGCAGGTCGAAACCGGGAAGATGGCCGCCTGATTTCTTTTACACACCTATTGACCTGAGCTCGACGATCGCCTACTAAATTCTTCAGCTTCTTTTGCGTGACTTGGTTAGGTGCGAGTTGCAGCAGACAGACTGTGTCCACGTCATACTCTTCGTCGCCGAGAGGCTTTACTGCGGTACCCAGTGCAAACGAACCCTGTGGTATATGGACAATTGGTAGCGGGCTAGCTCCGAGCCATCTAGCCACGCGCCGACAGCCTCGTAGTGCTCTGTGGCTTCGCGATATTTGGATGGAGGAATATCGAGTTCTTCTGCAAGATTCTGGAGAATTCGGTTCAGGCGTTTACGGCCAATGTGTTCGTTCAATTCGTACTCCCTTCAAGCGATAGAAACGCTGCGATTTGGCTGCGTTGTGCGTGAAAACGTGATCCGCTTTGGCGATCCAGTCGTGTTTTTTTTCAGTTGAATCCATGGAAAGCGACTGATCCGACTCAAACGTCAGTCGTAAAACTTTCGGTTCGAGCGGACTCTCGCCCAACAGCAAGCAGAGCATGTTGTGTGCGTTGTTAGATTGGAGATTGAAGATCAGATCGATGAACTTGCTGCCCCGCCATCGGGTTGCGAATCCCCATCCCTGCCAGCTGTAAACGAGCCGGTCTTTCCACTTGCCTTTGCTCCGAGGGTAGAACGTGGTGGTTTTCCCCGTCCCAATGGCCAGTGACCCGGCAAGGCCGGGGCGACTCTCAGTCGATGGCGGTATTGGAACTCGCAAGGATCGAGGGGGAGGCGGACGGAGACACGGTCACAGACTGGACACCCTGAATGCGATCACATCACACGACGAGAGATAAATGGCTACTCAGACCATTGACAAGTGGAGATAGATCGATGATCGACCCCGAGTTTCAACTGCAACTCGAAATTTCAATGATGGCTGCCTGCTCTGAGGGGATTGAGCCCCGCGAAATAGGAGTGTGGGGGTCGAACAGCCAAGAGGCGTTGATTTTTGTGGAGGATTTCCGCAACGAACTCGATGATGATTGGCCCGGGGAATCAGGCTATGAGGAATATGCGCTCGCCCTGGCCCGCACCAGACTTGACGAGATTGACCGGAGTTCGCTCTCCTCTGCGTGGAAAGAAATCGCACGAGAGGCCGTGATGGTCACCTTGTTTTGTAGAACAAGCGACCTCTATATCTATGCCGGTCTGCCTCCAGCGGTTCTATTGAACAGATTGGGCGGCAGGACCGCCGGAGCCATTTGGATCCTCTGTGAGTCTCTACTGCTCATGAACCCTCTGGAAGCACGGGCGCATATACAGAAGTGGCTTACCGAAATTCCGGTGGCCCCTGGGTTCTCTCACGAGGATGAAACCAATCAAGGCAGAGCCGGGACCTAAATGCAGATTTTCATAATGGTGAGAATGTGAAACAGCCAGAGAAGGACGTGGGTGTTGCTCGATCTAACCCTGAAGAAGGGCCGGATAGGGATGAACTTGGTCGGATCTTGCCAGGGCGTCGACCGGTGGGAAGAGCTGCAGGAACTCCCAACAAGATCAGCGCTGTGCGGGCCGAGTTCCTCAGGGTTTACCATGAGAACAACGGTTACGAGCGTTTGGTGGAGTTGTTGGAGGAGGACAAGCCGACCTTCTTCAGGTTGTTTGTGGCGATGGTTCCGAAGCTGAAGATTCAGGAAACTCGTGACACGAGCGGGTTGGACATATCCGAAATATCCACCGACGAGCTCCTGGCGGCCCTGGGGCTCACGTGCATAGAAGAGGCTGAGGTAGAGGGTACAGGCGGGGGAAGTGGAGAGCAGTGAGGTGATCGCCGTGGGATCAGTGGGGGCACACTCCGACTTTCGCCGGAGTCTTGCTGGCCTGGCGGCGTTCAGATGGCGTCTATAGGCTACGTGGTAACAGCCTCAAGCGTATTTTTGAACCGTTCCCCTCGGCACGTTCAGTTCCTTCGCGATCTCACCCAGACTCATCTTCTTGTCCCGTCGGAGTGTCCTGATTCTCGAGACGGTCTTTTCCGGAACCCGTGGTCTGCCCAGCTTCTTTCCCTCGGCCTTTGCCTTGGCAAGACCGCTGCGGATCCGCTCTCTGATGATCTCCCGCTCGAACTCGGAGATGGCGCTGATGATTGTGAACATGGCCTTGCCCATCGGGCTGCTCGTGTCGATCTGCTCGTGCAGGCTGATGAAGTCCACGCCCAGGTGATTAAACTCCTCCAGGGCATCGACCAACTGCTTTGTTGACCTGGCGAACCGATCGAATCGATACACGAGGATCGTATCGACCTTGCGGCCTCGTACCAGGGTCCACAGACGGTCCAATTCGGGACGACGGTCTTTGGACCCGCTCTCTGTATCGACAAGCTCGTCTACGACCTCCAGACCCCCCTGATGAGCGTATTCTCTAAGCTCCCTCACCTGCATCCCCACATCCTGACCGGTCGTTGAAACACGCGCGTAGATGGCTACACGGGCGTTCTTCCTCGGTGCCATGTGACCCTCCTGAAGGTATATGTAAAACAGTAGTTAAAGAAACAAGTAGTAAGAACGACGACGACTGTGAATAAACCAGGCCAGCTTGATCTTGATCAGTTCCCGCAGAGCGTGGGGCGTGCGTACGTGTCCCCACTTTAGCACCGAGAGGTCCGGTTGCAATGCCGATGTGTCATATTCCTCTGCACTGGGCCACGGTGCGATCGCTTTTTCCGTGAGCCTGCCGTCGAACTCGACCCAACCGATGCCGTGGTCCACTCCATCGAGCCGCCGCCGAATCAGCTTTGATGTGAGGCTAATGATCCGAGCACGCGCACCAGATAGGCGCGGCCACGCGGCGGGCGGCCCGGGCATCGGCCGTGAGCCAGACGCCATCCGACAGCGCGGCTAACGCCACGTACACCGCGTCGTCCAGGAGCTGGTCGAAACGGTAGCCCAGGCCCACGCCGGCCTGTCCGAGGTCGCCTTCAAGTTGCGGCGGGCGCTGACGCCGAAAGGCCCTGCGCTGAAGGCAGCGATCAAGGCCGAGCATGAAACCTTTCGTCTCAAGCGCGAGCTCGGGCGGCTCGATATCGAGGACCCTGAACCCGCCCAAGGGCGCGAGTCATTGCCCGAGGTTCACCGGGGAAAGTGATCGACGTGGACCGGCTACGGCGGCAGAAGGTTCGACACGACGAGCCGTGAACACGTGTCCCGCGAGCGGGACGAAACCCCAGGTGTTCCGGGTCCAACCTGAAGGATTGGAAGGGGTATGAGGCCAACCTCTGACGGTTTCCTTCCTGGGAGGGCTGGGTTGGTTCCGCGCCGGAGCGATGGCGGGCGTCCAAGTCAAAAGGGGAGGAAGCAGTCTGTGCCACTGAGATCTCCATACAAGCCTTTTAAGGAGGCTTTGAGGTTAAAAGTAGTATAAGGGGGTCCCTTTCGGGGCGAAAAGAGCTTAAAAGGGGCGTATGAGAGCCTGGGGGATGCATGAACTATATTTGAAACTGGGGAGGATGCGGGGGCTGGTCTTGATTCAGGTCGATGTCGTAGAAGTGATTGAGATGTTGAACGTAGCCGAAATCTTCGACGGGGTTGGATCATGCCTCGCGCCCGCGATGCGCTCCTGCCCGCTGCCACTTGGTGACGCCTATCTTGTGGATCGCGGTGCTCTGAGTAGATCGTGCCACTCGTCTCGTCGCCGTCGGCGGCTTGGTCGGCAAAGAGCGGGCCGGCGGTTGCCTCGGTGATCCGTCGACCCGCCTCGTCTTTGTGGAGCGCACGCTGAAGCGAGCGCCTGAGCAGGACATGTTGTGTCGAGCAGATGTATTCTTTAGAACTGCTTGGCTGGACCGGCCAGGACGCGGAATGGATCGCGCTCGTGTGCCTTCACAGCGGCGTCTTCACGCGGGCGCAGTTCTGTCATTACTTTGATACTCAGCGAATGACAGCGGCGCGATTCGTGAAGACCTTGATCGAGCGTCGGGAGGCCGTCGAAACCGATGTAATTGCCTTTAACGGGGAAGGGAAGACGTGCCGGATTATCTTCCAGTTCATCGAAGGATGGTACAACCCCCACCGACGTCACAAAGGCACCGGACAGAAATCACCCATCGAAAAGCTTCATCACCTACAACACGACCCAAGCCTGGAACTGTCCACTGGACCGGGGTAACTCCATACATCCCAAGCCCAAAGAGCTCCTGATGCCTCAGCGGCCAACAAGCATACTTACGACACTTGCCGTCTCCCTACTGGCCTTGACGCTAATCGCGCCTTGGGCGCTCGGGCAGGACCCGGACCCGATCACGGAAATCCGCCGCCTCGCCGAGCAGGGGGACGTTGATGCCCAATTCACCCTCGGGTTCAAGTACGCCAACGGCGAGGGCGTGCCGGAAAACGATGCCGAAGCCGTGCGTTGGTACCGTCTGGCCGCCGACCAGGGTAACGCCGGTGCCCAAAACAACCTCGGTCTCATGTACGCCAACGGGCGGGGCGTGCCGGAAAACGATGCCGAAGCGGTGCGTTGGTACCGTCTGGCCGCCGACCAGGGTAACGCCGGTGCCCAAAACAACCTCGGTCTCATGTACGCCAACGGGCGGGGCGTGCCGGAAAACGATGCCGAAGCGGTGCGTTGGTACCGTCTGGCCGCCGACCAGGGTAACGCCAGGGGCCAATACAGCCTTGGTTCCATGCTCGCCCAAGGTCAGGGCGTGCCGGAAAACGGTGCCGAAGCCGCGAAATGGTTCCGGCTCGCCGCCGAGCAGGGGGACGCCATGGGCCAATACGCCCTCGGGTTCATGTACGCCAACGGCGAGGGGTTACCGGATGATTACGTGCTCGCCTATGCCTGGTACAACCTTGCCGCCGCGCAAGGAAACGAGGTGGCTAGGAAGAACAAAGACAATCTCCGGACGCGCATGACCCCCGACCAAATCGCGCGGGCGCAAGAACTAAGCGCGACTCTTTTCGACCGCATCAACTAGCACTCGGGCTACCGGGGAGGTGAACGTTTCATGGACGGGGACATTGAAGAAATCGAGCAATTCCTGAACCAGATTGAGCTGTTGGTGCAGAGCCGGTCACCCCTGGGCCGAAGACAGCCGAAGCCGCATCAGCGGAGGTCATCCTGTCCGACGCTCCCGATCTCACTTTCAAGCTCCAATATGTGGGCTTCAATCAAGTGTCGTAACTCAGCGACCATCTGGCGGTTGGTTGCGCTACACGCTGTCTTGAAACGCCGATGGACGGAGACCGGAACATCTACGCTGAGCCGTTTTGTCGGCTCAGTGGTTTTCTCCTGCTTGATGTTCTTGCGGGGAGGTTCTTCAAGGGCCGGGCCATGGCCTGGACCCGCTTTTTCAAAGGACTCCAGGGCGTCATCGATAAGCATTTTTGGTTTCGGAACGCTCTGAAATGATTTCTTGCTCATAGCTTAGAATCTCCTTTGTCAGCTTCTCAATATCGCTCGCGGCAGGGCTTTCCGGTGCCCATTCAAAAATCATTTTGCCCATCGTCAGACTCTCGGCATAGGCGACTCGCTGGGCGATTTCGTTTGCCAGGATCGGGATGCCCATCGCGGCAGCCATCGAGCGGATCTCGCGACCGATAACCGTGTTCCCTATTTTGCGTGAAACCACAAAACAACATTTGATGATTTTGAGTTCCTGTGCTTCCTGGACCTGACGGACGGTGAGATCGCTGGCCCAAGTAGACAGGCCGCTTGGTTCGATGGGCACGAGGACAAGGTCAGACGCCACAATGCACGAGCGAGCAATGGATTCAGCGTGTGGCGGGCCATCAATCACGGTGTAGGTGTGGTCGGCTGCCAGTTTCAGCGCATCCCGCGCCATGTTTTCGCGGGCGAGTGAGATCACCTTGAAATCGGTATGCTCGCGCAAGCTCGCCCAAGCAGAGGCGGACCCTTGCTTGTCGGCGTCGATCAAAAGGACATTGTGCCCGTTACGGGCCAACCCAGCGGCGACATTCACTGCCAGCGTGGTTTTCCCGACACCACCCTTCTGATTGAGAAAAGAAATAACCACAAAACCACATTACCGTGTTTCCCCTGGCCAAAACAGACCTCGACATCGGGCTGGCCAGGAACCCCCGTATCGCCCACCTCTCTTTGGTTGGGCGACGTAGAGGGGGCGCGACTTGGCGTACCGTCTGGTCGATGCTGTTCACCGCTCTCTATTGGAGGGCCTCAGTCACGGGTCTCGTCGTTAGATGTAGGGATGAGGTCATCCACGGCAACCCTAAGAGCATCGGCCAGCTTGCGCAGAGTGTGAACCGATCCGCTGTTACGGCCCGCCTCGATCTCGACGATCTGCACTCGGTTGACGCCAGCGGTGCGGGCGAGGGCCGCCTGAGATAAATCACGGAACTCACGCCAGACTCGCAAGGGAGGGTCTCCGTCGATGAGACGTTCAACCACGCTGGCCGGAACAAGCTCTTCCTCGCCGCTGGTGATCCGGGCCTCAATGGTTAGCGCTGTCTGAATATCTGCTTAGGATTTGCCACGAAATAAGTGCTGCACTTTTCAAGGTAATGATCTTACGCTCGGAGTGTGGACGTCGAAACTCTCCGAACGAAGTATGAAGCCTTGGCTCCGGTGCTGACGGAACGCACGCGTCGTCTGTGGGCCGCCACGGAAGCCGAAGCGTTGGGTCACGGTGGGATCGCGATTGTGGCTCTGGCGACAGGAATGTCCAGAGAGCGGATCTTTCGTGGCATTCAGGAGTTGAGGTCGGACGAACCTTTGGACCCGGCTCGCATCCGGCGTCCAGGCGGCGGTCGTAAGCGGAAGGCCGACACGGACCCGACGCTGTGGCAGGACCTGAATGATCTGGTCGAGCCAACGACTGCGGGGTCGCCTGACGACAATCCTCTGAGATGGACATCGAAGAGCACTCGCAAACTGGCCGCCGAGTTGCAAGCGATGGGGCATTCGGTGAGCCCCAGGATCGTTGCCAATCTCCTGCACGAACACGATTACACGCTGCAGGCGAATCGGAAGACAAGGGAGGGATCTGCACACCCGGATCGGGACGCTCAGTTCGTTTACCTCGATGATCGGATTAGCCAGCAGCAGCAGCAGGGCCTTCCCGTTATCTCGGTGGACACCAAGAAGAAAGAGTTGATCGGCGACTTCAAGAATCCTGGCCGAGAATGGCGACCCAAGGGAGACCCGGAGCGTGTGAAGGTACACGATTTCATAGTGCCTGCTCAGGGCAAGGCGATCCCTTATGGAGTGTATGATCTGAGCCGTGATGAAGGCTGGGTAAGTGTCGGTATCGATCACGACACGGCCAGCTTCGCCGTGAATGCGATCCGAAGTTGGTGGAAGAACATGGGACGGCCCGCCTACGGCACTTCGACGCATCTGCTAATCACGGCGGACGCAGGCGGCAGCAACGGCGCCAAGACGCGGCTGTGGAAGTGGGAGCTGCAGCGCTTTGCGAATCGCACTGGCCTGACGATCACCGTATGCCACTACCCTCCTGGCACTAGTAAGTGGAACAAGATCGAACATCGCCTGTTCTCCTTCATCGCTATGAACTGGCAAGGCAAGCCCCTGGTCAGCCTGGCTGCAACCGTGAATCTCATTGCCGGAACGACCACTCAAGCCGGTCTCCGAGTACGCTCCGAGATCGACAAGCGACCCTACCCTAACGGGGTCAAGGTGACCGATGAACAGATGACCCAAATCGATCTCACTCCGCACGATTTCCACGGCGACTGGAACTACACGATCCGGCCAATGGCTCAACATTGAGATCGACCGTTTATTTATTCGCGAACCCTAAGTCTTCTTCCAGCGCGCGTAGGTGGTCATACTCGGATTTTGGGATCGTCACCATTTTGGTCATAGCTCTCACTCCTTGTAGGCGCTTCCTCGGATGGTCACGTCGAGAACGTGCAGCACGACTCCAGAGCGCATAATGATGCGCCAGCCGCCTACCCGAAGTCGTGACAAACCGTCAGAGCCTTTCAGCCTCGTGATGTTATTGGCCTGGGATTCCGGGTCTTCCGCATAGGCCCTGATCTTCTCCATGATCCGTTCCGCCCAATTGCGAGGCATCCGTGTCAGGGCCTTCTGGGCCGTGCGGCTGTAGGCAATTTCTTTCACAGGAACGATATAGCTTAAACTTGTCATGTAGTCAAGGGCTACACGTGGGGGCGGCCCAGGGCGGCGGGCGGTCGCTTCGATCCGGGCGAGCACGTCGGCGGTGATTCCGTTCGATGGCCTGGACCGTGCGCCGCACCTCTTCGTTAACCGGCGATTCGAGGTCGGTGGCGCGGTGTCCGGGCTGCGATGGCTGCGAGCGCGAATCGGATCGAGGATGGCTTGCGGCCGGATCGTGCGAGCTGGGTCGGCGTAGGCCCCGACGCTTTCCGGCGTGGCCGGGCGGACGGCGAAACCGTGAGCGGATGCCCACGCGGAAAACTGGCCCCATCCGCGGCGGTAGGCGGCCCTGGTCGAGGGCGCGACGGCGGATTCAAGGCGTTCGGCGAGCTGGTCTCATTATTGGAGGGGAGCAATGGACAACCGACAGACACAACCCAGAACGCAAACCCGACCGAGACCGACTCGGTTTCCCTGGCGTGCGGCGGTGTACCTGACTGCAGGCGAGGGAGCGCCGCGCCCGGACGGAGGCGCAATGAACTCGGACGAGCGCGCACATCCCTCTGGTGCTAAAGGCGCGTATCGTGCGATGGTTGAGTTTGCGACGGCCAGTAGCCTTGTTAGGACATCTGAGAGAGGTTCATCCGGCGCCGACGTGCCGTCCCCCTCGCCGATCGCGGCCGCAAGCTGCTTAAACCTGAGCGCGAAGGTCTGCGACGTAGGACTGTTGCCGGGAGGGTCTCGGCGTTCTTGCTAGCTAGGTGGTCGGTCGCACGACCTGCCTGCCCGCAAGCAAGTTCACCTCTCTTTCCGCAAACCTGAAAGCGCCGGGCTTTATCCTCTCTGTTTTTCTTACGCCGTCCGCCCGCTGTCGGTTTTCTATCCCTTCGGTTTCGATCGCCCCCGCTTGCCAGGAGGGACGGTGGCCTCGTTCTGACGGACGGACCCCAGGCGCTCGACGTGCGTGCCGAGCTTCCTGATTGCCGCGACTGCCCCGCCGGCCGGACGCCGTGGGACCTCGTGCAAGAGAACGACGCACGGTTCGACGCCATGAGCGAAAGGGAGGCAGGCCAAAATCTTAGAGAGGTGGGGAACGTTTAATCGCGTGAACTCGTTTTGGGCTTCCCCGTGTAGTCGGTCAGCGCCACGGGGCCGAATCCTTGCCCATCTTTCTGATGGGCCAGCCAGGCCGCCTCGACGAACCGGGCCGACGCCCGGACCTGGAGTCCGGCCCGATGGGCTCGACTGCCACGAACACGCGCCACAATCTCGACCGTATCGCCCGCGGCCGCCTCATGGCCCGGCGCCGGGGAAACGAAGTACCCCTTCAGGGTTTCGACCGCCCGGTCGAACCGCTTCCGCGCGGCATCGTCCGCCGTCGGGTCGTTCGGGTCCCACCAATTGCCCACCAGGTTCAGGACCTCGCGCCAGCCGACGAAGACCACCGGGCCGGGTCCGGTCTTGCCGCTGTCCGGACGAAGGTCCGGGGCAATGCCTAGCTTGCCGTCCCACCGTGCGCCAAGACGGTATTCGAGACCGGTCACGATTCGGCCAGCCAACGACTGCTTGCCCGCAAGGAACCGCCGGGCCGACGCCGCCGAACCTTCGCCGGTCAGAGTCCACCGTTCGCCCTTCGCCGCCAGTTGCCGCGCCCACAACGGGCGGGAGGCTCGTTTAGTTGAGTCCAGCCATCAAAGGCCGGGCTTCCCGTTGATCGTAGTGGTGCTGTTCAAACTCGCGTGGCGGGATGTCTCCGATCGGTTTGAGCAGCCGCTTGTTGTTGAACCAGTCGAGGTTCCGCCCAGATTTGTGCCAATTATACATCGTTTGACGCGAAACCCCCCGCACTCTCGGGCCATAGTTTTCGTCTGGCCCGAGATCTCAAGCCTGGCGCACAGATGGGCGCACTCGATTGTTTTTTTGGTGAGCGTCATCGGTCCCCCTTCGCGCCATCCAAATTTGGAGACGCAAGATCTTGTTTTTACACTGGTTTAAGTGTTTCCGACACCTGAAAAACCCCCTTTCGTCGACAACGGCCGC
This sequence comes from Candidatus Latescibacterota bacterium, assembly GCA_965198115.1. Classification (GTDB taxonomy): domain Bacteria; phylum Latescibacterota; class UBA2968; order UBA2968; family UBA2968; genus UBA6620. Next base: position 8,396,923 of record OZ240241.1, read on the forward strand.
GATGCGCCGATCCGGAACGAAAATTAGGACGGATTAGTAAAAGAAACGGGACATGACCGGTATCCGGTAAACGGGGAAAACCTTTCGCCCCCCCCTACCCCTGTGGTGTAATGAATCGCCCGCTACCACCGTTTAGGGGAGTAGCGGGCGACGTTCTGCTCTTAGAGGAAAGGTTACCCTGCTGGCGCCTTACATCTCCTGTTCGTCCTCCTGTGCACCCTGGGCGGCATGCTTCTCTTCTTCGTCCGGCACTTCCTCTTCAGGCGTCGGGGTTGCAGCTACCAGCATTTGACGAACGGCCCGCTCAAACTCTTCACAAGTTTGTGCGATTCGCAGCTTTTCCGTGTTCGATACTTCGGCCTCTGCTCGCAACTCCAAGCATGTCATGCTAGTCCCTTTCAATGTTTCACATTCAGAGACAGAAGGGCTCCTTGCCACGTTGTCTCCAATCGCGTCTCGAAGCCGGTCTATCTCGGCGGCGATGAGGGCATCGGCTTTGATGAGTAAACCTTGCCGCTCTTCAGGGGTATAGGTGGACGGGTCCGGGGGTAGACTTTGTAGAAGAAGGGTCCGTGCTTCACCGTCACCACCGATTGTCTTTTGTGTCCTAGGGCCAGGTCCCTTCCCGATCGAGGGTCCGAGAAGGGGGCGCTTTTCTATCCAAGCAACTCTGTCAAGGTCCGTTTCAGCACCGCCAGTTCCCACGGCTTGGGTATGCTGCAAGGCCCACTCGAAAAGTTATCCTATCGGTAACTTTTCCGCTGACGAAAGTTAACTAATACATTAACTTGGTGGCGTCACATAAAGACCGTCTCCCCTACGGTCATCTCTCCCCGGGAAAGGATGCTCGATGGGAGTTGTATTCTTTAGGACGGAGAAATGGTAGGGAGCCGGCGCAGGAATTTCTCGATACCTTGACCCCACAGCAGCTTCTAAAGGTCGAGTTCGTGTTCCGACTCATCGAGGATACGAAAGGGTTTGTTCCGGCAAACTTTTTCAAGAAACTCATCGGGTGCTCCCGACATTTGGGAGATTCGCGTTTCAGCATTGGGTAGTGCGTTACGATTTCTGTCCTTCATTGATCAGGGCAGTCTGATCATCGTCACGCACGGCTTCGACAAGAAGACCCCGAAGATCCCCCAGCGCGAGATCCGGCTTGCCGTATCACGAAAGAAAGACTACGAAAGGAGAGCATAGGTAATTCGCCACCCCAGTCCGGTGGATTGGTGAAGAAAACCTGGAAACCCGGCCGCACTCTATGACGGATGCGGCCGGGTTGGGAGGGACCACAAGGAGGGGCGAAAATGTCCAAAGCCACCACCCCCCGTGGCAGGAGTTTCCGCGATTACATCGAACAGCGGAAGAAGACCGATTCTGAATTCGCCAAAATTCAGGGCGAAGGGTACGAAGAATTCAAAGCCGGTGTTCTTCTGAGGATGGCCAGGAAGGAGGCCAAGATGACCCAAGAGCAGGTCGCCGAAATCATGGGCACCAAGAAATCCTTTATCTCGAGAATCGAGAACAAGAACGATGACATTCGCGTGTCGACGTTCTTCAAGTTCCTATCTGCAGTAGGGAAGGAATTGCGAATAGCCTAAGTACAGGAGATAACGCTGCACGGATAATCTGCTTAATGCGCCATACCCTTGGCGGCCCAGGTCGCCCACGGGAAAGGTAAGGAGGGTAGTATGTGGAGAAGTTTCCGTCGTGTGATTGTGGTGGTGCTTGCCGGGGGGGTGTTATGGAGTTGTGGCAGCGAGGCGCCCGAAGAGATCGCCGTGGGCGTCGTCGTGTCCCTGACCGGTCCCAATGCGTTGTACGGCCTGTCGGTGAGGAACGGTTTTGAGCTTGCGCTCGAAGAGGTCAACGGATCAGGTCTCATCGCCCCCAAAATCCGGTTCATCGTCGAGGACTATCGAGGCACGGCTGCGGGTGCGGTGGAAACGTTCGGTAAGCTGATCCACCAAGACAGGGTGCCCGTGATCTTGGGTCCGGGCATCTCCACGGCGGCGGTGGAGGCATTTCCGTTCGCGCAAGAGAATCAGGTGGTGGCGTTCAGCTCGATCTCGTCGGCGGCGGGGTTGAGCGCGATCGGCGATTTCATCTTCCGTGCGAGTCTTACCGTCGATAGGATGGTGCCGGTCGGCGTGGCGACGACCCGGGAGAAGCTGGGGTATCAGAGGGTGGCCGTGCTGTACGATCGGATCGATCTCTATTCCCAGAGCGGCTATGAGGCGTTAACGGAAGCGTTCGCGGACAACGGCGTCGAGGTTGTCGCGACCGAGACGTTCGAGACGGGCGACACCGATTTTTCGGCGCAACTGACGCGGATAGAGGCGCTCGACCCGGATGCCGTCTTCGTCTCGGCCTTGTCGCCGGAGAGGACCTTGATCCTGCAAGGCCGTGACCTGGGCGTTCCTTTTATCTTCCTGGGGATGACGATCGATGAGGTCCAAGCTGCCGGTGCGTCCGCCGAAGGCGCCATCACGTTTACGGGGTGGACCCACACGGCCACGACACCCGGGAACCCGGTTTTTGTCCAAAAGTATGGGGAGACATACGGGGAAAACCCGAACCCTTGGGCGGCGCAGTCGTATGCCGCGGTGTATGTTTTGGCAGAAGCGCTCGCGAAGGCAAAATCGACGGATGCGCGCGCGATCCGGGCGGCGATGGCCGGCATCCGGGATTTCGACACGGTTCTGGGATCATTCTCTTTCGATGCTGACGGGGACGCGATCTACGACCCGCTGATCCTGGTCGTCAGGGACGGCAGGCTCGAGGTCTTCGAATAAACCGTGCCACACCGGAGGGCGTACTGCGATGAGCGATGATCTGATTGGCACGATCTGGGTGGGCGTCGCGCTGGCCGCACTGCTTGCCTTTGTGTTTGGCGTGGTGATCTCGACGTGACCTGCGCCGAACGATAAAGGACGTGGGCTGCTGGCGCGGACCCGCACGACACAGCCCCGGGCGGACGCGCCGTCGAGCTGCTGGACGCGCAAAGCACGGCGTCCGGCCTGTACGTGATCGGCCCCCCGTTGTGGGTGCGGCAACTGGCGTCGAAGGGCGAACGGTGGACTCTGACCGGCGAAGGTTCGGCGGCGTCGGCCCGGCGGTCCCTTGCGGGCAAGCAGTCGTTGGCTGGCCGAATCGTGACCGGTCTCGAATACCGTCTTGGCGCACGGTGGGACGGCAAGAAAGGCATTGCCCCGGACCTTCGTCCGGACAACGGCAAGACCGGACCCGGCCCGGTGGTCTTCGTCGGCTGGCGCGAGGTCCTGAACCTGGCGGGCAATTGGTGGGACCCGAACGACCCGACGGCGGACGATGCCGCGCTGAAGCGGTTCGACCGGGCGGTCGAAACCTTGAAGGGGTACTTCGTTTCCCCGGCGCCGCGTGGCCATGAGGCGGCCGCGGGCGATACGGTCGAGATCGTGGTGCGTGTCCGTGGCAGTCGAGCCCATCGGGCCGGACTCCAGGTCCGGGCGTCGGCCCGGTTCGTCGAGGCGGCCTGGCTGGCCCATCAGAAAGATGGGCAAGGATTCGGCCCCGTGGCGCTGACCGACTACACGGGGAAGCCCAAAACGAGTTCACGCGATTAAACGTTGGACCCACGTGCCAGGCGCACCGTAATCATCTCGGTTCTCCTCCACCGTCCGGTCTAGGCCCACGGCCCGACGATCCGGTCCTCTGGCTAAGTCGTTGATGACGCGGATGGTAGCGGGCTGTTTCATTCAATGGGGTAGGGGGGGGAGAAGGCTCAAGGCCCGTATTCGGATACCGTGAGTGAACGGTTTCTTTTGCTAAAGCGCGGTAAATTCGTTTTTTCGGTTTTAAGCGAATCGAGGGATTCGATGAATTCAACATGCTGGTATTTCTGTCCGATTCTGGCCAACGGGCAGCTTGCGGCCGCGATTCGGCGAGGGGGACGGCACGTCGGCGCCGGATGAACCTCTCTCAGATGTCCTAACAAGGCTACTGGCCGTCGCAAACTCAACCATCGCACGATACGCGCCTTTAGCACCAGAGGGATGTGCGCGCTCGTCCGAGTTCATTGCGCCTCCGTCCGGGCGCGGCGTTTCATGCGGACTCTTGGGGTCTACAGAAGCGACGGCAAAGTGGGAGAGCAAGATCGAACTCATCCAGCACCCAGTGCCACTCGACATGAACACCCTCACGGCGCTCAAGGCCAGATAGGGACGAACATGAGCTCACTGTATCTGAACAAGTTGAGTAGGGAACAGAGAGAGGAGTTGGTTGCCACGTTACTGAGTAGCCAGAATGGCAACTGCTTCGTCTGCGGCAAGACTGTTGACCTTGCCGTGCATGGCAACAGCGCTGACATTGATCACATTGAACCGATCAAAGTCGGCGGCAAGGATGTCCCTGAAAACTTCGCTGTCACTCACGATTCGTGCAACCGCATGAAGAAGGCGAGCGACTTGCGTGTCGCGCGAATCCTGGCTTCATTCGATCAAATTGCCGAGTCGATCTCGGAAGAAAACCGCGCTCCGAATCTTGGCGATATGTACGGTACGCTTTCGTCCGTTCTACCTCCGGTACTGGGAGCGCAACCGACTGCATCAGAGGGTATAGATAGCTCTCTGCAGGAAATGTCCAGTTGTTATTCCTCGAAAGCTTGATGACTTTCTCTTCCTGGTTTCCATCGAAGGAGAGAATGGCGACGAAGTTCTCAAAGGACCGACATCTTCGGACGGTTGACGGACCGCCGGATATCCGTTGGCCAATCTCCAGGGCTTTCTCCTCAAGCTTTGAATCTGTCACACGAGGGTCCTCATCGTAGTTCCGGCTGGCACATAACGTTTGGCAAGTTGCGAACCGGCGTTAGCCGGTTGGGTGGCTGGGGTTGGCCGGGGTGGAGCGCAGCTTGACCTGTTAGCTGCTGACGATCGGCATGTGAACCGCGTGGATGTTGTACTGTTTAATCACTTTCTTCGTCTTCCGAGTGACGTCAGCGACAAGCACTGAAGCTCCGACGACCGTGGCTCCCAGTCGCTCCATCAACAGGATCAAGGCCTTCATTTGCGCGCCGGAGTCGATGACATCATCCACGATCAGAATTCGATCACCTGGCTCCACAAGGCACCTATTCACCTCAAGCGTCTTCCGGGTGTTCGAGAAGTCCACGAAAGAAGTGATTGACTTGTGTCGCTTGAAGATGGGGAGCTTGTCGCCCTTCCGTACCGGAATAAAGCCCTTCCCAAGCCTCTGAGCGACTGCACTCCCCAGGATGAATCCCAACGCCTCTGGACTGGCTACCTTGTCGAAGTCGACGTCCCTGAACGGCCGCGAAAGATCCAGAATCAGGTGCCTCCTGACCTCTGCGTCATTGCATAGAGGTGTCAGGTCGACCTTGTCTCCGGGAACTCTTCGATCAATGTGCTCTCTGTAGTAGGGCCACTTCATTGGGTATTGGTTCCAAAGGTGTTCTGTCCTTCGTTTGCAGCTTGCGGATTTCGGTGAAAGTTTCCACCCGTTTCGGTTCAAAGTTGCCACTGATCGGAGCGAAGCGACGCTGGTGTTTGTGATGATGTGAGAGTGGCAACTTTGGGTCAAGTTTTGAGGTGGAAATCGGTGTGTCTTGCCCCGGTGTTTTTAGCCGAGTCTGTCAGTATGGCGGGTGATAGCCTCCGTAGGTGTATGAGGGGTGGCAGTTGGGGATCGAGGTGCCCTGTTGCTGTCAGAATGTAGGCGAGGAGGCAACGAGCCCCCTGTGGATTGGCTGTTCGTATATCGGGGTGACGGGCATGGTGATTTTGCGCTCTGAGCGGTCTTAACCTGTGTTCCCCGTTTCGTTTTGGGATGTTTTTCATGTTTTGCCTCCCTTCTTTCGGAGCGAGTCACCTTTGAGTTCGGGCTCGACATAGTGCCATAGGAGTACTTACAAGGCGCAACGGCCCAAAGCGGTTGTCGGACCTACGCCTGGATGTCCCTTTCTTTACGCGAACGCGTTTGGCACATTCCGGGGGATCGGGACGCGAAACGTTCTCGACCTCCGACGGGTCCACGACCGGCAGCACCGCCAGGGAGACGGCCGATTTTCTACCCCGCTTCGCCACTGCTCAGCAACCGTTCGACGTTCTGCCTGATGTAGTCGGGCTCCCATTCGGCCAATTCGCAGTAAATACCAAACATCCGACCCTCCCGAATAAACCGATGAGCAGACCAACGAACATCCTTGTCTTTATCGGCCGTCGCATCCTGGACTGCATGAAGGAGCACCGCCCGAGCTAAACCCACCCAACCGACAGTCCGAGTGCTGTTTTGGGCATGTCTTCTGCGCTTCGCCATTTCCAGGAAACCCCCACCTTGTAGACAGGCTCAAGCTATTGAATTTAAACGCACTTAAGCGAAAAAGACAACCAAAAACCCCCTATCGGTCGACGGACGGCCGCGATGCGCGAATCTGGAACGAAAATTAGGACGGATTAGTTAAAGAAGCGAGTCTCGACCGGTATCCGGTAGACACGCAAAACCTTTCGACCCCCCCCTACCCTTATGGTGTACTGAATCGCCCGCTACCACTGTTTAGGGGAGTAACGGGCGACGTTCTGCTTTTAGAGGAAGGGTTATCCTGCCCGGCGCCTACGTCTCCTCTACGTCCTCCTGTGCGCCGCTTTTCGGAATCAAGGTTCGTCTCCACAATGCCGATGAGCCACCGCCTTCAGCAGCCCACGACAGCCGCCATTGAGACACCTTCACTAAAGCACTGATTTGCGTCCGTAGGTGAACCGCGGGGCGATGCGCCCTAAGCTCCGTCGAGCGACGGTCAATCAGACCCGCTACAGGCTAGCGGGCGCGTGCATCATCGCCATCACACCGGCGGATTCCTGGCCCCGCCACCGGCAGGATTGACTCCCAACATCACCCACCTGCATGGTTTGGCCAGCCAGCCGGCTCCTGGATCGGATTCCGCTGTCCTCAAGCGGACTGATTGCCCAATCCCGGATGCCGACCGTTTACCGCTGAGGTGCATCGGGTTGCCTCAAGGCCTATGCCATCCTCTACGGCGAGCCCTTACCGCGTCAAGCTCAATCAAGGGACAACGGCCCCGAAAGATCGCCCGCGATTTGATGGGGGCCAAGTTGCGGCAGGAGATCCTCTTGAGAACACGAAGCCCCCAGACCTCGTCCAACGCTCTGGGGCTCTGGAGTGCACGGTGTGCCGAAAGGGAAACCTCCGTGTCGGCCTCGACGTCGCGCACACGGGGTACGTCTATGTGTCGTCACCAAAGCCCTCAAAGGGTATGTGCGCATTCATCGCTGAAAGTGGCACAAGCGCGAGAACGTCGTCACCTGATATTCCGATCACCTCAAAGCAGCTATCCTCTCACGAGTTCTTCCCTCAGCAGGAGACAAAATAACTTTGCCATCTGCTCCACCTTGCTTATCCAGTCCTGATGCCAGCTACATGAATCGTATAATTAACTGCACGACAATTAGTTACGAATAAATAGGACGACTGGTAACGGCAATCGGAGTGTGGTCAATACCCCCCAAGACAAGATGTGTTACGCGTTCACTGAGGAAAGTCGGTCGTCGCTCATACCCGACCGGCCCAAGAACGCGGTCGCTTCTTCATCCAGAATCGCTTGGAAACAGACCTGGATCTCTTCACGGATCCAATCATCAACCGTCTCCGGTCTCTCTCCTCTGCCCCGCCGTCCACTTTGGTGGTCTCTCCTTGACGGAGAAGCGTACGGGGGCGATAGTCAGGGGCATGGAAACGCGAGAACTCATCTGGCGCCGCGGGGGCTGCTGTGGCTGCCAGCCGGAGTTATGGCGACGGCGGTGGTACGCTTCTGGCCGGGGACGGGAGGGCCGCAGCCGCCCGGCCTGTGGGTGATGGGGATCCTGATGGCGGTGCCGTCGCTGGTGTTCGTCGCACCCTGCGGCCTGCCGGCGGCTCTGGCGACTGGGCTTCCGGCGCACGGCCTGGTGGACGGGCATCGGGCTCGGCGCGGTCACGGTGGCGGGACTGCTCGGGCCGATCGCCCGTCTACGCGGCCGTGTTCAGCCTGCCTGTCTGGATCGCCTGGTGGTGGCTGGCGCGCCGGAGTTGAGCACCAACGACGGCGGGCCGGCGGCCGCAAGGCTCTGACACCCTATCGAATTTGCATCGCTCGAAGAGCTTGAGGCAAGAATCCTCGGCTTTCAGGAACGCTACGGACGTATCGCCACACCCTTCAAATAGAAGTTCACACGAGCAGATCTCGCGGAGATGATCGACAAACTCAGGTTCTACGATACGCCCTTGGCAAAGTCTGCTTAGAATACGTCACCGTATTTGCGAACAGGAGTACTTAGAATCTGTCACGTGCAGCTGTCTTCGGAGACAACGCGAATAGCCCGGGATCGTCGCGGGATTCTGCTTCACCGCTGGACTTCAACGTCCCCCGATCGCAAGCGTCGGGTGCTTTCCGTGCGTCGGGTCGGCGCTGTGTATATTTTCGAGGTTCGATGGGACGGAGACGCCTCTTGAGCTCGTCGACCGAGTACGTGAGGCCACTCGACCCAAGCCTAAAAATCGTCGTCTTTCCACGTCCTGGCCAGCGTCCCGCAGGGCTGTCATGGGAGGCTCGGAGTGTACTTCAAACCGAGTGCCCAGCGTTAGGTTCACGGTTTCGAGGGTCTCCAGACGCTGACCGGTAAGATCAGGAGGATCGATGGCAACGGGGGCAACGGGAACGGATTCCGTCGCGCGTAGCCCGCTCAGTCGACGAGAAACTATCCTCGAACCCCCGTTTTCCTTTCAGATCTGGGAATTCCGGTTCTACGATAAACTTCAGAGGGCAAGCTGATCGAACTGCTTGCCACGTCCAAAGCTTCCAGGGGATCATGCGATGAGAAGAGCGCTCATGACCATCTTACTGTTGGTCGTTCCTACTGCCGCCTTCGGCCAAGGCACGATTGAAGGAAACGTTCGCGATGTCGAAAGCGGACAGGGACTCGTCAACGCCTGGGTCGATATTCCCGCGCTGGGACTGGTGGACTACACGGCGGCAACCGGCGCCTTCTCGATTTCCGGCGTGGCCGCGGGCACACACACGCTGGAGATCCGCCTCCTCGGCTTCGGTCTTCACACCCAGGAGGTGACGGTTGCAGCGGGCCAGACCCTCAATCTGGACATCCAGCTCGAGGTGGAGGTCTTCGCGCTCGACGAGTTGATTGTGGTGGGAAGCCGCACCCGCCCCCGCACCGTGACCGAGTCGATGGTCCCGGTGGACGTGATCCCGGTTTCGGACATCGCCAGGCAGGGGACCGTCAACCTGCAGGATCAACTCCGGACGGTTGTCCCGTCCTTCAACGTCAACGCCCAGCCGATCAGCGATGCTTCGACGGTCGTCCGGCCGGCGATGCTGCGCAACCTGGCTCCCGACCACACGCTGGTTCTGATCAACGGCAAGCGCCGCCACCGCTCGTCGATCATCGACTGGCACGGCGGCAACGGGGTGGCTTTCGGCTCGCAGGGACCCGACATCTCGGCCATCCCGGCCATCGCGCTGCGGCAGGTCGAAGTGCTGCGGGACGGGGCGGCCGCGCAGTACGGCTCGGACGCGATCGCCGGCGTGCTGAACTTCCAGCTCAAGGATGCGGCCTCCGGCGGCGCTTTCGAGTACGGGACCGGTAGGTACCGCGACGGCGACGGCGAGGCGATGAATGTGGCCGCCAACGTCGGTCTGCCGCTCGGCGCCAGCGGCTTCGCCAACCTCAGCCTGGAGTACGGCGGCGCGAACCCCACCAACCGGAGTGCGCCGCGCAACGACGCGATCGCCCTCATCGCCGCCGGCAACGCTGACGTGTGGTCCGACACGCCGCAGGTCTGGGGCTCGCCGGAGATTGAGGACGACCTCAAGCTCTTCGGGAATTTCGGCTATACCTCCGACGCCAGCGTGCAGGTCTACGCCCACACCAACTATGCCAGCAAGAAGGTGACCGGCGGCTTCTTCTTCCGTAACCCGAACACCCGCGGCAGTGTGTTCAGCGCCGACAGGGGTAAGACGCTGCTGATCGGCGACGTGCTGGCGGCGAACGGGACGGGCTCGGCGAACTGCCCGACGGTGGCCATTACCAACAACGTGGCCGACCCGGTTGCCCTGCAGCAGGTGTTCGACGACCCGAACTGCTTCTCGTTCCGGGAGCTGTTCCCGGGCGGCTTCACGCCGAGCTTCGGGGGCAAAGCGCAGGACATGTCGGTGGTGGGCGGGGTCCGCGGCTTCACCGCCGGCGGCTTCAACTGGGACGTGAGCGCCTCTTTCGGCGCCCACGAGACCGACCTCTTCATCAGGAATACGGTCAACGCCTCGCTCGGCCCCGATACGCCGACCGCGTTCAATCTCGGCAGCAACCGGCAGCGGGCTGTCGGCCTCAACGCCGACTTCTCCTTTGCCGCCACCGAGATGATCAACATCGCAGCCGGCGCGGAATGGCGGAACGAGCAGTACGAGACCCAGGCCGGCGATCCGGAGTCGTGGACGGTCGGCCCCTACGGCCGGGGACAGGGCTTCTCGGCCGGGTCCAACGGGTTCTTCGGCTACGGGCCGATGGCTGCGGGGACCTGGAGCCGCGGCAACGTCGCGGCCTACGGCGATCTCGAGCTGGCCGGCACCGAGGGAGAATGGACGCTCGGGTCAGCCGTTCGCATCGAGCGCTTCGAGGATTTCGGCACGACGGTGAATGGCAAGCTCGCCGCCCGCTTCCTCTTTTTGCGCGCCAGCGCGAGCAGCGGGTTCCGCGCCCCGACGCCGGGCCAGCAGAACGGATTCAACATCTCGACCATCTTCGACCCCGCGCTCGGCGATCTGGTCAACAACGGCACCATCCCGTCGACCTCGCCGCTGGCGGCGCTGCGCGGCGGCGTCCCGCTTGCCCCGGAGAAATCGATCAACTACGCCGTCGGCGTCGTCTTCGGCACCGACCAGTTCAGCTTCACGGCCGACTATTTCCGGATCAACGTGTCCGACCGCATCGGAATCACGAGCAACTTCACGCTTACGGCAGACGAGATCAATGGTCTGCTGGCGTCGGGAGTGACGGCCGCCCGCGACCTGCGGCGGTTCCGGTTCTTCACGAATGCGTTCTCCACCGCGTCGCAGGGGATCGATCTGGTGTCGACCTTCACGCCGCTCGCGCTACGCGGCAACACGACCATCAGCGCCGTCTTCAACTACACCGACACCGATGTGACCGACAACGAGATGGGGCTGCTGAACGACCGGCGTCTGACCGAGTACGCCTACGCGCTGCCGCGGACCCGCTGGAACATCGGTGTGACCCAGCAGATCGCACGGGTGAGCGTTGTCGGCCGGCTGAACTACTTCGGCGGCTGGTACGACTACGACAGCGGCTTTGCCGAGTCGTTCCTGCCGTCCGGCGGAATTGATCAGGGCTTCTTCGACGGCCGACCGTTTGTCGACCTGGAGGCGAGCATCGCGCTCGGCGCCGGAGCGAACTTGACCATCGGTGGCCAGAACGTGTTCAACGCCTACCCGGACGAGAGCGCGCGCGCGATGTCGGTCGGCGAGAAATACAGCGAGTACACGCCGTGGGGCTTCAACGGCGCCTACTATTACGTGCGGCTCGGGTACGGATGGGGCCGTTAGTTTAGCCGCATCGCGGATGGACCGCTCGCCCGGTTCCCGACGTGGTGCCGGTGCGTTGACGCCTCGGTGCCGCGGTGGCCGCCGCGAGTTGCTGGCGCTCAACGGTGGCGACGCCGTGAGCAAGGCCACGGCAACACGGGATGCGGCGGCGAAGCGGAAGGACGGAGACGAACGGAGTGGTCGCGGGCCGGCCTCGGACTCGCTGGACCGCTTGGGTCAATTGGTGCTCGATGAAGCCGGCCAACTCCTCGTCCCGAATCGTATGCGCGCATCGCTCAGAAACCATGCAGCGTCATCTGGTCATCCAGGTTGGCATCCTCCTGTGGCTCAAGGACAGTGCTCTGGACGACACATGCTACTTTGTGCCCTGCGGGTCGAAGGCTGAGGCGGATTGCGTACAAAGACTTTACTGCATTCTGAACCTGCCCAGGAGCTGCTAAGCGCCTTCGTGTTCTGGGACTCCAAGCGACGATCACGGTGGGACTACTCAGTCGCCTAGACCTCCTAGCGGTCGCTCAAGAGAGATAAGGTGGACGACAATGCGATAGAGGGCGGGGATTTCGTAGGCCGGTTGGGTGGGCTGGTGGGTCCGGCAAGCCGCCTCTCGTAACTCCCACAATGTAGATCCTCTGGTAGTTTTCTAATTTCGGCCGGCCATTAATCGGTTCAAAGGGCTGTTTCCCTGTCCCCGTCTGGCAAAAGTCCTGTCTTTCGGGCATCGGGTTGGAACGCGACTCTTTGAGGGACGATCTAGATCCCGTCCAGCGTCAAAAAGCAGAAAAACGCAGTCCCGTAGCGCCTTTCGGGCATCGATCGTCGTCCGGTAATTTCGATTCCCCATTAAATTGATTCCAAGGGGGCTAAAGGGGGCTGTTTCCTTCTCCCCTGGTGGCAAAGGCCCTATATTCGGGCATCGGAAAAGCCCGGAATTTGGAACGCTCTGGAACGCCTCTATGACGCTCACCGACAAACACATCGAGTGCGACGCATCTGTGTGGCAGGCTTGAAGTTGCGGGCATCCCAGGACACGAAAAGAATGGCCAAAGAATGCGGCGTCACTCTATAAAATGGTTCCAATCATTCCAAACGGGCTGATCCTTGGCCACCTCGAATTCCGAAAACATCCCTACCTCCTGACACCACATTCAAAAAGCTTTTCAGGCCCCCCGGTCGCGGTTTCGACCGGGGGGCCTACCGCGCGTCATCACCTGCTCGACTCAACATTCTTTGGTCAAACGCGGACATCCTCGACACCCTCAAAGCAGTGAAGTTCTCTCGCGCTCTCTGGGCCGGAGCAGTCGGTCAGCGCCACGGGGCCGAATCCTCGCCCGCCTTTTCTGGGGGTAGCAGTGCTGCCTGATCGATCAGTTGACCCGGAGCGCTAAAGACTGGATGCTGGCCCGCGGGGTGATTGCCGTCTTCGGTTCGCGCGTGGGCATCTATTGGCCCGTGATCGTGCTGTGGCCATCCCTGGCCCTCCGGGAAGGGTCTTGAGGGCGCTCAGGAGCGCCGATCGGCTTGGGGGGGGGCCGGCAAGCCGTCAACGCGCCTCTGTGGAGTCGGGGGGCACCGGACACGATGCCTCTCGGACAGGAGTCCGGTCGTAGAGCCGGGACATGGAAAGATGAGACGGCGGCTGACGTTGAGGGGATGGTGGAGAGCGCTCGAGGCTGGCTACAGAAAGTGCTCGGCGAGTACCCCGATCTGCTTGAGAAGCCCGTGCCGAGAAACCTACTCAAGAGGGGGATCGATCTTGCCGGACCCCCCCAAGACCTCGGGCAATCCGAACTGGCGGGAAGGAACGATGGCCAAAGACGGCCTCACCCCACTGCATACGGCGGCAAAGCGACTGGCGGACAGTCACGCGCACCGGACAACCTGCATGGCGTAACGCTCCGATGAAACATCGCCCCGCCTTCCTGCTAACGCCTAAAGAGTAGCTACGCGATTTTCAGCTTCCAGCACCTTCAGGAGTGAAATGGCGGCCACGTTCTTGCGATACTTGGTTTTCTGACCGCCCTTTTCGATCTCGGCCTCAAAGCCGGAAGGAGCCGTGAAGTTCTCGCCCTTTACTCCTCGGCCGGGAGCAATATCCACTCGGCCAGAGCCAGTTCCTTGGCCTCGTGCATCCGAATCCCGTTGTGCATCCGCATCCCCTGCTCGTGCAGATGCACCCCCAGATCCTTCGTCCTCTCCTGGGCCTCGTAGGCGCTCTGAATCAGTGTCCCCGCCTCCTTCAGGGCCTTGAACTTCCGTGGCAGATACTCCTTCCAGTGATCGATCGCCATCAACCCGAAGCTGTCCAGGTCCTCCTTCTTGGCGTGTTCCTTCATCGGTTTCCCCCTCTGCGGTGGTGGGCGCATCCTCGGTGGCGGGCGTAGGCGCAGCGTCGGCGGGCGCATCCTCAGACCGTTGTCTTTTCTTATCCTCGATCGCCCCGGCCGCGAAATCCTGGATTCCCTCTGCGACGGCGTGGGTCTCGGCAAGACCTTCGTCGGTTTGATGCTGATCGAGCAGCTCATCCTTCACGAAGGCAAGCGTGTCGCACTGTTCGCACCGAAGGCGGTCAAGGAGGGGGTATGGGAGTCCCACCCGCGCCATGATGCGAAAGGGAGGCAGGCCAAAATCTTAGAGAGGTGGGGGAACGTTTAATCGCGTGAACTCGTCTTGGGCTTCCCCGTGTAGTCGGTCAGCGCCACGGGGCCGAATCCTTGCCCATCTTTCTGATGGCCAGCCAGGCCGCCTCGACAGCCAGGCGGCGCCCCTAGTAAAGCGCCGTTAGGCGTTTTTTTGGGGGGGGGGGGGGGGCGGCAGGTCGAACAGTGCCAGGTCCTGGACACTTCCGGCCAGCCAACCCCTTCGCCGCCAGTTGCCGCGCCCACAACGGGGGGCCGATCACGTACAGGCCGGACGCCGTGCGTTGCGCGTCCAGCAGCTCGACGGCGCGTCCGCCCGAGGCTGTGTCGTGCGGGTCGTAGACAATCAAGGCCCAGCGTCCAGCCACCCAGGCCCTCCGGAACCGCTCCCGGTCGCTTTCCCGTGGCCGCCGGAATTCGCCCCCGCGGGTCCGCGCCAGCAGCGCCGCGCCTTCGGTTTCGGTCAGGTAGATGGGCCGGTTCAGCGCGTAGGACGTCGTCACGATCATCGACAGGTCGCCCGCCAGGATCGGGGGCATTCCCTCCAGCGTGGTGGTAAGGCGCATGTCGGGCCGAATCCGCGGCTTCAAGCCGCGAGGCCATTCGATGCCCATCTGTTCGCCGGGCTTCGGCTTCAGCATCCTCATCCGGGGCCGGTGGACGGCCGCCGCGTCCGGTATCCGTGCGGCCAGGGCCTCGCCATCGACCGTCGCCGCCTCGACGGTTCCGGCATCGTCCCAGGCCGTGCGGGCCAGGTCGGAAATCAGCGCCGGTTCGCTTTACCATCGGGGAATCGCCCACGGTCGTGGTAACGATCGCGGCCGCGAGACTGTCCGGCCGCTCCTGCCACGCCCGAACAATCGGGCTCAAAGGATGATGCCGGGGCCGTTCCGCTTCTTCTTGGGACGCGAGCCATGCGGCATG
The DNA here is from genome assembly GCA_965198115.1 of Candidatus Latescibacterota bacterium. GTDB lineage: Bacteria > Latescibacterota > UBA2968 > UBA2968 > UBA2968 > UBA6620. Next base: position 8,412,106 of record OZ240241.1, read on the forward strand.
TACCGCTACGGTCTCATGGCCTTCGGCGATCCGGCCGGGGAGCCGCTCCAGTGACTCATCGGTGATGGGCTCCGGGTCGTCGATCCCATCCGCCGACGGCGCGCTTCGATGGACCGCCGTAGCCACGCGGATCAGACTCGAGAGCGACATGCTTTCGAACAGGTCGCGGGTCAGTGAAGCCGTCTCGCGCTTCGCCTCGTCCGGGCAGTTCGGCAGCCAGGCAGCCAGGCCGCCAGGGCCGCCTCGGTCGGGCTCATGCTACGCCACTGGGGATAACCGCCGAGCCACAGCGCCGCTCCGGCCAGTCCGTAGGACGCCTTCTCATTCCGCAGCCGGACGTTCCCAGGGGATCGGGACCGCCCACAGCGCCCGAACGGAATTGCGCCAGTCGGTCGAGCCGGAATAGATCGCCGCCTCGCCCTCGCTCGCCTTCGATGGGTGCGAGATCAGCAGGACCGCGCAACGGGCCGAGGATTACTTGTAGTACGTTCTGCGAAGTTCATTTCCTTGTCCCATTTTTCTGAGGAGCTGCCCTGAGGTGAGTGAAGCACCCCGGTAGAGAACAGGACAGGAAACGGTGCAGGCGTCTCGGTCGTGCAGAACGGACAAAAGCTTGACAATTCCTGTGGCAGGCCCTATTTGTGCTCTGGGGTGTGTCCAGCCTGGACGCGATGACGAGACGTGGGGCAGCTCGAGGCTGTCTACCTGGGAGACTGATGCGTGGAGGCAGCGGGTTTCGGCGCCGTACCCTTGGCGGCCCAGGTCACCCTCGGGAAAACGTAAGGAGGTCGTTATGTCGAGAAGTTTTCGTCGTGTGATTGTGGTGGTGCTTGCCGGCGGGGTGTTATGGAGTTGTGGCAGCGAGCGTGTGACGGTGTCAGAGGGGGGTCAGGGGGCTGGCGAGCAGGTTAGGCGGTCCTTGAGCAAGGCGGCTGTCGACAGGGGCGTGACGCAGGCCGTGGTGGTGGTGACGGTGCGCGAAGATGATGGGATGCCTGTGCCCGGTGCGGCTGTGGAGTTCTCACGATCTATCTCCGGGCGGTCGGCCCAGTATGCGTGGTCGGGCACGACGGATGAGGTGGGCCGGGCGCGGGTGGCGCTTGGTGAAAATGCGACCGGTTACTACCAGGCGCGTGCGTGGCAGGACGGAAACCTGCTGGGGAGGTGGTCGAGCATCCCGATCAACGGCGGGTATGAGGTGCTGCTCGATCTGGCCGTTGGAGGGAAGGCGCGCGTGACGGGTTCATCGCTTCTGTCCTCAGCGCCCGAAGAGATCGCCGTGGGCGTCGTCGCGGCCCTGACCGGTCCCAGTGCGTTGTACGGCCTGTCGGTGAGGAACGGTTTTGAGCTTGCGCTCGAAGAGGTCAACGAATCAGGTCTCATCGCCCCCAAAATCCGGTTCATCGTCGAGGACTATCGAGGCACGGCTGCGGGGGCGGTGGAAACGTTCGGTAAGCTGATCCACCAAGACAGGGTGCCCGTGATCTTGGGTCCGGGCATCTCCACGGCGGCGGTGGAGGCATTTCCGATCGCGCAAGAGAATCAGGTGGTGGCGTTCAGCTCGATCTCGTCGGCGGCGGGGTTGAGCGCGATCGGCGATTTCATCTTCCGTGCGGGTATTACCGTCGATAGGATAGTGCCGGTCGGCGTGGCGACGACCCGGGAGAAGCTGGGGTATCAGAAGGTGGCCGTGCTGTACGATCGGATCGATCTCTATTCCCAGAGCGGCTATGAGGCGTTGACGGAAGCGTTCGCGGACAACGGCGTCGAGGTTGTCGCGACCGAGACGTTCGAGACGGGCGACACCGATTTTTCGGCGCAATTGACGCGGATAGAGGCGCTCGACCCGGATGCCGTTTTCGTCTCGGCCTTGTCGCCGGAGATGACCTTGATCCTGATCCAAGGTCGTGACCTGGGCACTTCCCTTATCATCCTCGACTTGGCGATCGACGAGGTCAAAGCGGCCGGTGCGGCCGCCGAAGGCGCCATCACGTTTACTTCGTGGATTCACACGGCCTCGACACCCGGGAACCAGGCTTTTGTCCAAAAGTATGAGGAGACATACGGGCAAAACCCGAGCCCTTGGGCGGCGCAGTCGTATGCCGCGGTGCATGTTTTGGCAGAAGCGCTCGCGCAGGCGAAATCGACGGATGCGCGAGCGATCCGGGCGGCGATGGCCGACATCCGGGATTTCAACACGGTCCTAGGGTCATTCTCTTTCGATGCCGACGGCGACGCGATCTACGACCCCATCATCCTGGTCGTCAGGGACGGCAGGCTCGAGGTCTTCGAATAAACCGTGCCACACCGGAGGGCGTACTGCGATGAGCGATGATCTGATCGGCACGATCTAGGTGGGCGTCGCGCTGGCCGCACTGCTTGCCTGTGTGTTCGGCGTGGTGATGTCGACGTTGAAGGACCTGCGCCGGACGATAAAGGACGTGCATCAGGACGTGAGGGGCCTCAAGAAGGAGACGGAGAAACACTTTGACGGGGTCACGGCGCGGTTCGAGACGACCGACGATAGGGTGCGGGCCGTGCGACTCGGCCGTGGCGAAGCTGGAAGGTCTGCTGGAAGGCCTGCGCGACGCGATCACGGTGCGGGTCGTCCGAACCGCCGCCGTCTTCGCCAGGGCGGTGCAGCGGCAGATACGCTGATTCTGCAAGAGCAAGGACGATAGAAAGCCCCAGACCACGTAGGGGGGCAACTCCACTGAGGATTGTCTTCCCAATGGCTCCTGGCACCAACAGTACGTTAAGATGGCCACTCGGTTTCTCGATCAATCATGGTTCACTGGAATAGAGTCGAAGCATCTTGGAAACTCACGAGCGTGGACTAGGGGCGTTGATTGGCTTGCTGGTGGTTGCCAGCCTGTGCATTGGGGCAGGCGAAGCCCACGCGCAGTCGGTCTTCTTTGTGCGCCTGGCTCCCGAGGTAGGCCGGATTACGGTCGAACACACCAAAGAAGTAACCATCCAGGGGGGATCGAGTTCAAGCACATCGTCCTCTTCGGGCCTCGCCCTCGCGGGCAACCTCTCGGTCGGGCTACTCTTGGAGCTCCCGGGGAGCTGGCTTGTGGGCGGCGAGATCGAAAGTGCCGTCTCCAGCCGACGCAAGCTTGAGGGCACGATTTCTCCGACCCCGAACGGGAACGTTCACGATGTCTGGCCCGGCCAGTGGGACTTCAGCGACCTGTACGGGGCGGGTGGCAACATCCTCTTCGGGCACTGGCTAGGGGACGGCCGCTCGCAGGTCTACGTCTTCGGTGGAATCCGTCGAATGTGGACCGAGTTCGCTTCCGGATCGACGAATCCCGAGACCGGAACGGCCGGTGAAGACCGCGAGCGCCTCGCAAGATGGCCGTGGGCGATCGGCGCGGGTTCGACGTTTCACCTGAAGTGGCCGCTGGACTTCCGGGTCCGCTACTCGCGCTCTCTCACCGACTGGATAGTCGTCGATGAGGGGGCACGGCTCGACTACAGGTACGCGGCGGGCGGCGTTGTGTTCTTCTCTCTAGGGGTCCACGTCTTCGAACTGACCACACCCCGCCCCGATCCTGGGTAGGCACCCTCTACTAGTCATTTGGAAGGACCCCAATCGAACGAACGATCCAGACGCCAACTCCCCGGGGAGGGACGAAACGCGGAACAACATTGCGGAGCTTGGTTCCCTTCCCGCCCGCCGCTACTGTAGATTCCGAGGCGAAAATCTTGGACCGTGCGGTTGTCATTTGCCCTTGACGGGTTCACTCCGAACTGCTGGTACAGCTGCCGCCAACTGAGTCGTAGCGGGCGCGTCAACGCGAAAGAGAACTAGCAGCAAGCCCGGCTAAGAGAATAGCCCTTCACGAGTGTGCATCCGTACGTGCAAGTCCGGCTTGGTGAGCGCGCGCAGGTGTGGGGCGCGGCGGGCTGGGGCCGAGGCGGACTCGAGATCGCGCCGGAGAGCGGGGCCGCGCTCTCCGGCGGACCTGAGGAACTCGATGGCGGCGGCGGGTGCCCGGGCGGTGCTCATGGGTGCCGGTGGGCTCGAGATCGCGCTGCGTTCCGACTTCCTATGGACGGAGACGTCCTCGGACGAGACCGCCGCGCTGGCGGAGGCAGTGGGCACGGCGAGCCGCGGGCGGCTGATGCTCGAGGGCGCGGGCCAGATCCAAGGGCTCGGAGGCGTCGTGCGTCCCAAGGTCGAGGGCGGTGTGCGCTACGACGGCGGGGACGCGGAGACCGGACGGGGATTCGAGGTGGGCGGCGGACTCGACTGGGCTCGGGGATCGCTGACGCTCCAAGTCAACGGGCGGATGCTCGTCGCCCACGCTGACGAGTCCTACGAGGAGTGGGGCTACAGCGGCTCGCTCGTCTACGAGCCGGGCGCCGACGGCCTGGGTCTCCAGATGCGGGTCGGATCGAGCGCGGGGGCGTCGGCGAGCGTTCTCCAGCACCTGTGGGCGCTGGAGAACGCCAGCGGCCTCGTGCGCGGGGGCGGAATGCCCTTCGCGCAACGTTTCGACGCAGAGGTCGGCTACGGGCTCGGGCGCGGAGCCGACGATTCCGGGCGGACGAGGCTCGGCCTGAAGCTCAGCTCGGGCCGGACGATGGGCGTCGGCCTCGAGTTCGGGGCGAAGGGAGAGTGTGGACCTTGGGCCGGAGGACGCGATGCTCCTCCGGGGGGAGCTCAGGTTCTAGAGGCCGGCGCTCTCCGAAGTGAACGCGCTTCAGACCCGGGCGGCCGGACGGCGACTCCGGGAACACCACGCTCCGAGGGATGCGTCCGTGCCGACATCTACGGGTGTGAGAACCGCTGTGATGCCGAAAGGCGTTGAGCACATGTGAAGCATCGTGATCGCGGAGTGGGCCGAGAATGACCCGCGCTCCTATTGGGAAGCGGCGGACGAGCACGAGCGGGTCAACGGGCGGCTTTTCCGGGGGAAGTGGAATTTGCCCAGGAGTTGAACGAGGGCGAGGTTGAACTGGCGCGGGAGTTCGCGTCCAAGTTGACCAGCGATCGAGTGAAGGCCGCCGAAGCGAAGTACGCGGCTGCTGGTTGGGACTGCCGAAAAGTTAGAGGCGCCTCAAGAAGTTCACGGGCACCGCGCACACTTGCTATTCGGCCATCATTGCGTTGCAAAGGGAGATCAAAGAGGACCAGAAGGCCGAGCGTTGGGCTTTCTAGCGGTTTGTGTCGGTGGTCGGGGCGGTGGCCTTCGCCGGGGGTTTTTCTTGGGTGCGCGAGGCTGCCGTGCGGACCCTGGATGCTCTGGGGGCTTGGTGGGGAAGCTGATGTAAATCTCACCGCCTGTTGGTCTTGCTTAGGGGGCGTGGGAGAATAGACCGAACGGATTGGGAGGAAGCAATGAGCGTTGAGCTAATCAGTGTCTTGGTTGCAGTCCTGGCAATAGGGGCGACCTTGGCCGGGGTGATCCTGACCAGTAATCGCGGGTTGCGGAAGGATATGCGAGAGGACATGGGAAAACTGGAGTCACGGCTGCGAGACGACATCAAGCAACTGGGGGATCGCGTGGGCCGGGTGGAGCATAGCCAAGCCAAGCTCGAAGGGTTGCTGGAAGGGTTGCGGGAGGCTATCAGCGGGCGGGCTGCGGCCAGCTAAGGTTTTGCCCGTTGTCCGGCCTCGGAGTGGGAAAATTGCCTGGATGTTTCGTGTCGTCTACCTGAACGGGATGTGCCACTACGCCACGATGCATCCGAGAGTACCTTCCCCCGTGAAAGACGGCCTTGTTCGGCGCCTCGCCAAGCTCTTCTCGTGCGTCGTTTCAGTCCTGGTTGCTTGGGTTTTTCGGGGGCAGCTGGATCGCGACAGCGGTTGTTTTTCTGGTCGGCTATACTGTGCTCCTTCAGGGTGTTGATCTCAAAAGCTACGCGGAGACTTCGGAATGCAATCTTTGGCCAAGCGTCCGAGACCAGGACTGCCCCCTTCATTGTTCTGTGAGTGAGAAACGGTTTGCGTCTTCCATTAGTGTGATAACGTCCTTTATCACACTCTAATATGACACCCAACGGGGAGGCCCCGCGACATGAGCGACACCGGCTTCGACGGACAAAGAATCACGACCCCGGGCACCGGACTCACCCTCTCTCCGGCAAGCCCGCTTCAGCCCGCGTCCCTGTTCGCACCGACCCCCAAGGCCGCCCGGCGCGTCCTGGAGTTTTTCACCGCCCAGATCAACAACGACCACACCCGCCGGGCCTACCTGAGTGCCGCGCGGCGTTTTGACGCCTGGTGCGGCGCCCGCGGCCTCGCCCGGCTCACCGACGTGCAGGCCTTCCACGTCGCCGCCTTCATCAAGGATCTGCAGGGAGAGTTCTCCCCGCCCACCGTCAAGCAGCACCTGGCCGCTTTGCGCATGCTTTTTGACTGGCTGGTGACCGGCCACGTTCTCGACGTGAACCCCGCCCACGCCGTGCGCGGCCCCAAATACGTCGTCAGAAAAGGCAAGACGCCCGTCCTGACGGCCGGGGAAGCCCGCGAGCTGCTCGAGAGCATCGGGACGGTCCGAACGACGAAGCGCCAGGACGGAGTGGACGAGGAACCGTCCCTTGTCGGCCTGCGCGATCGCGCCCTGATCGGCGCCATGGTCTACACCTTCGCCCGCGTCAACGCCGTGCTGAAGATGAAAGTCCGCGACTTCTTCGTGCAGGGCCGCCGGGGCTGGGTGCGGCTGCACGAAAAAGGCGGCAAGGAGCATGAAGTCCCCTGCCACCACAACCTGGAGCGGTATCTGGACGAATATATCGCCGCGGCCGGCATCGCGGAGGACCCGGACGCACCCTTGTTCCAGACCGCGGTCGGGAGAACGGGCCGGCTCACGGGCAACGCTCTGTGGCAGCAGGACGCCTACCGCATGATCCAACGCCGGGCAAAAGCCGCCGGCATCCAGACCCGGATCGGCAACCACACCTTCCGCGCCACCGGCATCACCGCCTACCTGAAGAACAGCGGCACGCTCGAGACGGCGCAGCACATCGCCAACCACGAGTCCCCACGGACCACCAAGCTCTACGACCGGAGGCAGGAGGAGATTTCGCTGGACGAAGTGGAACGGATCGCCATTTAACCGGTTCCGTTCACTTGGCTGAGTCGGAACGTGCCGCTGGCAGGACGTGCGGTACCTGTGGCCGGACACTCCGACCTCCGCACCACCCAAATGAAACGCGGCCTTCCTCTCCCAGATTCTGACTGACAGGGGCAGTGCCAAGCCAAGCGGGGCAGCCTTGATCAGCGTATTCGCACCGAAACCGGGAGTATCCTCGCCGTTCGGGGCATCAACCCAGAGGGCCACGATCTCGACCGGCAGCACCTTGGCCGGACCAATTTTGTCGTGCTCAAAGCCGCCATTGACCGGGAAGTAAACGCAGCCGTCGAACATCAGCCCGGAGAACGGCACAAGTTCAGCCGGATCGAGTTGGATCAGATCGAGCAGGTTTTCACTGGCATCGTTGAGCGAGCGATTCAAGAGGTCTTCGGTGCCGCGATTTAGATCACTTCTCATCCGCACCGAGATGGACGTAGCCAAGAGGGCGCATAATTGCCAGGGCAACACCCGGCACCGCATCGCGTGCGGCGACAAGCGCCTGAAAGTTCGCAACGGACGCAACTGGGATCATTACTGCTTGGAATGCGCCAGGGCCATCATGCATCGCGACATGGCCACGCTTGAATCGCACGCCCGAGAACTGGAACCCGATACTGCCCGAGGGAATCCAATAAAAGCATTTTAGGGGGAGCCTCAATGGCAAGACGGGTATTCCAGAAACCCAACTCTCAGCAGTTCAACAAGCTACGCCGACAACTCAGCAGTGCCTCGAACGAGGAAGAGGTTCGACTGGCGTGGGTTCGGTCCTTAGAGGCTTCTCTCGGTATCACGTTCGGCGGCGAACGTGGAAATCGGGACCTGAGTGGGCAACTTTTTGGACTGCCGGCGTGCAGCAACAGAAACTGAAAGCGAGGATTGACGATGAGCGAGCGCACCGAAGCCGATGCCAAGACGCCGGATCAGGACCCGCGCGTCACCGGGATGGGCTCCAGCACGTCGTAAGCCTGCCTCACTTCGTCGGACGTATATCCCTTTTCCTGGGGAGCACCTTTAAGAGCGGCAAGGGCCTCGCCCTCCTTGACGAGTTTGCATGATTATACTACACATTGATTAATGTTAATTAATCATCATCACAGGAGCAGCCGACGTGGCTAAGCAGATGAAGTTGCCGAAACCTATGGTCCATCACATCCCCATCACCAAAGCGCGCATCAAACCTGGGTCAGGTCGGGCGACGTGCCTATCTTAACCGGGAGTGCTTCATCTTGGAGAAAGATGGCATTCCCGTAGCTGGCCTAATGAACGTAGATGATATGGAAGACTGGCTCGAACTTCAGGACCCGGGCATGCGGAAGCAGATCGCGGAAGGCCACGCAGAGTATCAGCGAGGTGAGACCTCCTCGCTGGATGAATTTCTTGCTGGCGCACCAGGGTCGAAGAAGAAGACCAAGAAGACTGCACGCAAGTAGCCCACCGGTATGCCGCAGTCGTTCAAAGTACACATCACATCTCGCTTCAGGCGAGACGCCCAGAAGCTTTTAAAGGGCTATATCCGGATCTCTCAACGAGATGAAGTGGGTGAAGGTGCCGTGGTTCCTGGCATGGGGGCGCGGTTAGAGTGTGCGGAACCTCTTCGGAATCTGCTCAGGGATGTTTATGTCTCCGACGGTAAGGAAGATCATATCGTTGAATGCGTCGAGTGTGCGGAATCCGCTGGCTCGGTTCTTGACGATCTGGACGATTCGGTTGAGGCCTTCGGCGATGGCGTTGGTAAGACGCGTGTTCACGAATGCGAGGACGCCGAAGAAGTGCTGTCGCAGGGTCCTGACGAACTTTCGCAGGGGTTCAAGTCGACTTCTGAGTGCGGACGTCGTCCAGCATTTCAGGAAGCGTTCGGCAGCCCAGGGCGCTTTGTATTCCCAGAACTGCTCGAACTCGTCCTTGAGTCTCCAGGCTCTATAGATTCGGTAGTTCGCCTTCTCCAGTGCTTTGAGTGTCCGAGTATCCCCTCTGGAGCGTGTCGCTGAGTGCCGGTAGAGGAGCCATCGGAGGCCCTTCATGGCTTTGCGCTCATCCGGGGCAGCTTCACGCCACTGGTCCTTACGGACCTCGTCAACGGCGGCATTGAGAGCCTTGACGATGTGAAAGCGATCGAGGACCAGCTTGGCATTCGGACAGTGTTCCTGGATGGCTCCGATGTAAGCTTCGCTCATGTCGCAGCAGGCCCACTCGATCTTGGATCTCCGGTAGGGACTGAGAGCCTCTGTGAAGAACCGATCGATCGTTTTACGCGCCCTGCCGCGGCCAACCCACACCACGCAGGAGCGGTCCAGATCGTAAACGAGCGTGGCGTACCTGTGACGCTTGGCGTAGGAGATCTCGTCGATCCCGATGGTTTTGAGCCCTCGGATACGATGACCTTCACGAAGCCGCGTGATGGATCGGTGAAGGAGATCCGACAGCGTCGAGGCAGAGATGCGCAGTAACTCGGACGCCGCCTTCTGCGTCATGGTCTGGCAGTAGCGCAGCATGGCATACTCGAAGCGATACGTCACCCGAGAGAACCGCTCCGCCCACGGAATCTCCTCGACCACACGACCGTGGGTAGGACACCGAATCTCCCGAGGATGGTAGAGAAGCCAGACCCTCCACCCGCACACCGGAATGTCACGCCACCGACGCGGATGGGGCATTGTGCGGACGATTTTACCTCGACGGCCGCACTCCGGACAACAACAACCATTCTTATGTGGCTTTACGGCGATGACGAAACAGCTTCTCCCCTCAAACCACCAGCTGACAACACGGAACCCCTTGAATCTCAGCAGTTTCGATAGTAATCTGCTCCCGGTCATAGGTCGCACCCCCTTCGCTTTGATTGTCCTACACACACAACCAAGCGTAGGGAACGATCTATGACCTTGTCATTCTATAGTTTCACCGTTGAGAAACCCGGATAGAGCCTTTTAAAGGCTATATCCGGATCTCTCAACGAGATGAAGTGGGTGAAGGTGCCGTGGTTCCTGGCATGGGGGCGCGGTTAGAGTGTGCGGAACCTCTTCGGAATCTGCTCAGGGATGTTTATGTCTCCGACGGTAAGGAAGATCATATCGTTGAATGCGTCGAGTGTGCGGAATCCGCTGGCTCGGTTCTTGACGATTTGGACGATTCGGTTGAGGCCTTCGGCGATGGCGTTGGTAAGACGCGTGTTCACGAATGCGAGGACGCCGAAGAAGTGCTGTCGCAGGGTCCTGACGAACTTTCGCAGGGGTTCAAGTCGACTTCTGAGTGCGGACGTCGTCCAGCATTTCAGGAAGCGTTCGGCAGCCCAGGGCGCTTTGTATTCCCAGAACTGCTCGAACTCGTCCTTGAGTCTCCAGGCTCTATAGATTCGGTAGTTCGCCTTCTCCAGTGCTTTGAGTGTCCGAGTATCCCCTCTGGAGCGTGTCGCTGAGTGCCGGTAGAGGAGCCATCGGAGGCCCTTCATGGCTTTGCGCTCATCCGGGGCAGCTTTACGCCACTGGTCCTTACGGACCTCGTCAACGGCGGCATTGAGAGCCTTGACGATGTGAAAGCGATCGAGGACCAGCTTGGCATTCGGACAGTGTTCCTGGATGGCTCCGATGTAAGCTTCGCTCATGTCGCAGCAGGCCCACTCGATCTTGGATCTCCGGTAGGGACTGAGAGCCTCTGTGAAGAACCGATCGATCGTTTTACGCGCCCTGCCGCGGCCAACCCACACCACGCAGGAGCGGTCCAGATCGTAAACGAGCGTGGCGTACCTGTGACGCTTGGCGTAGGAGATCTCGTCGATCCCGATGGTTTTGAGCCCTCGGATACGATGACCTTCACGAAGCCGCGTGATGGATCGGTGAAGGAGATCCGACAGCGTCGAGGCAGAGATGCGCAGCAACTCGGACGCCGCCTTCTGCGTCATGGTCTGGCAGTAGCGCAGCATGGCATACTCGAAGCGATACGTCACCCGAGAGAACCGCTCCGCCCACGGAATCTCCTCGACCACACGACCGTGGGTAGGACACCGAATCTCCCGAGGATGGTAGAGAAGCCAGACCCTCCACCCGCACACCGGAATGTCACGCCACCGACGCGGATGGGGCATTGTGCGGACGATTTTACCTCGACGGCCGCACTCCGGACAACAACAACCATTCTTATGTGGCTTTACGGCGATGACGAAGCAGCTTCTCCCCTCAAACCACCAGCTGACAACACGGAACCCCTTGAATCTCAGCAGTTTCGATAGTAATCTGCTCCCGGTCATAGGTCGCACCCCCTTCGCTTTGATTGTCCTACACACACAACCAAGCGTAGGGAACGATCTATGACCTTGTCATTCTATAGTTTCACCGTTGAGAAACCCGGATAGAGCCCTTTTAAAGCAGCATCCAGAGTTGACAGATGTGCTCGAACGGCTGCGATCGACGCTTCGTGTAGATCCCTATAATCGCGGGCGCAAGCACAGCATCGCCAAGCTGACTGGCGTTGCCGAGGGCGAAGGCCAATGGCGAATCCGTGTGGGCGATTACCGGCTCCGGTACGACATCATCGGCCGTGACGTAGTGCTTTACTCTTTCCGTCATCGCCGAGAGGTCTACTGAAACAAAGGCCTCTCTAAATGTCAAGATGGGGCTTTCTTCATTTCCGTTCCTGCTTCAAGAGATGTTCGACAGGACCTCGGCTTGTCTGTCGGGATGTCCTTACTCTCGAATTTGATTTAGTGGGCCTCCTCCACGTTCAACTGCCAGCGGCGAACCGACGCTTCGGCGCAGCATCCAGGCCGGGAACCAGGGCGCCGCGCGCGCCACGACTTCGACCAGCGGCGCATTGGCCTCCGCCAATACCTGCCACGGCACCACCGAGACCGAGCGGCATGTCACGCCGCGGATTCTTTAATTCCTCGCCGACGTAAAGCAAAATAGGGGGGGAGTCCATGGAACAGCTTGGCAAGGAACACGCCATTGTATCGAGCTTAGATGAGGCTTGACACGTCGAAGAACACACGAGACTATCGAGGAAGTCACGGTTTGGTTTCCAAGTACGCAGCTCACCAAAGGGACTTCAATATGCGCAAGGTCAAGCTAGACACTAAGCAAGTCTATCTGCTATACGGGGAGAGGTGCTTGGAAGCCAAACAGAGGCTGCTAGCGACGGAGGAGTTGAAGGATAGCTGGCAGATCTCCGCCGGTGTTTACCCGAACAAGCGCAATCCTGACGGGGCTGGCATCCAGCTCTTCAAGGGAGGGTGGTTCAACGATACCGGTGGTGGCCTTCACTTCGAGACGTGGATCAAGAAGACGCACCACGAGCGTGGCGAGCTACCGTTCGTGTTTCACATAGAGGTTGGCAAGGCGCGCGCAGGTTTTGGTCAGAGAGAGTTTCGTGATGAGTTCCTTGCCTGTTGCGGCGACCAGTTGACGAGAAAAGGCTACGAGATAAACCCAAGATATGCGATGGAACCCGTAAGGTGCTTTCGCAAGTTTACCGAAGCCGATTTCTTGGATGTCTGTGTTAAGGAGTTCTTGTTCTTGAGTAGGTTCGGCTCGAAAATTGACAGATCGATCGCCAAGCTTACCAAGGGAACCAAGCATGAAGGCAAGTAGCTCGTTGGTTTTCAAGTACACGAACAGCACGTGGAAAGGGGATCCGTAGTCGAGGGTGTAAGGTTTTCTGCCTAAGTCTCAAACTGTTCTACAGTTTTACAGACCTGTGAGGGCAAGGTGATCCAGACGAGACATCACGTCGCAAGAAATCTCCTGGACGAGTTGATGGACGGCTACGACAGGCTCGCCAGACGCGCTGGCCCTGGACGCGCTCATGCTCACCGTTAAGGTCCTGCAGGACATCGGAAATAACAGTTACCGGGTTCTGCTCACAACATTCCGCCACGGCCGAGCCGCGACGGAGAGGAAGCCAGGAGCAGCTTGCAGCAGAGGACAGTACCCCTTTTTGAAGCCGGTATCCGCCGGCTCGTTGCTTTTCAGAAGGCTGCCCTTCCTCACCCCAGGCGGTGCACCACTTCACCCAGGCCGATCAGGTGAACCAGCTTGTGGGGGGATGCTCTGGGAGAGCAAGATCGAACTGGGCGAGGCGTTCTTTAACGAGATCATCCGCCACCCGGTGCCCCTCGACATGAACACCCTGAAGGCCCTCAAACGCTGCGCCGGCCTGGATCTCTACCTGTGGCTCACCTACCGGACGTTTGGCCTCAAGAGCTCGCTCCGGCTCTCCTGGAAGCAGTTGTACCGGCAGTTCGGGTTGCACCCAGACAAGGCCAGCGACAACCGCACCGTTGACACCTTCCGCACAAAGTGCCTCCGTGAGTTGAAGAAGATCAAGATGTCCTGGCCGGATCTGAAGTACTCGATAGCCAAAGGCGTGTTGATCCTCCATCCTTCGAAGCCCGCCATCGCTCCGGCAGAGCAGAGAGCGTTAGTGAACTGAATCCTCTCCCAGCTTAAAGCTGGGAGAGGTTCCAACTCAACGCAGGGGCACCGTGGCCTTTTCGGGTCCTGTAACATACGTTCGCCGATGTTCATGAGTGCCGATGGGGCTCCACGAGGTTTCTACGATCTGCCAGCATCAGTCTATGATGAACGACGGCTGGTAAGTCTTATGCTGCTTCCGGTCGTAGTCAAACTCGTACACGATACAGGGAGAGATGCCCTGGTGCTGCTGGCCAAGGTAGAATAGGAAGCTGTTCGGACACGCGGCAAAGATGTGCACTCGACAGTCCGGATTTTCGCCCTTCACTTCGCGCAATACGTTCGAAGCTTGTTCAGCCAACACGCATGCGTGTTGCCCGCCTGCGATGCTCTGTTGTCCGGGGCCATTCTGGGGATTCAGAGATACCAGCTTGCCTACATTTGGAAGCCTGGCCCTG